>CAWBKS010000001.1:0-2669355 GCA_963789445.1 uncultured Actinomycetes bacterium
AAGGAGTTGCCGGCAATCCGAAGACTTGATCTGTCCGAGGTTCTCGACGGCATTCAGATAGTCCGATTCGTCGGCGCAGATAAACCCTCCAAGTGGATCAAGCACTTCAGGCATCGCACCACGGTTACTTGTTATAACCGGCGTGCCGGAGATCAACGCTTCAGCCACTGGCAAACCAAACGCCTCGTTCACCTGTGTCGGAAACAATAATGCTTTCGCGGCAGTAAATTTTTCTGCCTTGAGTTCGCCGTGGATTCGGCCCAGGAACTCAGCATCATTCTCCTTGCACACCCTGGCAAATTCCGTGTTCTCCCACGAGTTCTCACTGCCGCCGGCCACCACGAGCTTGATTCCCGTTTCCTTTGCGATCCAGAAGGCGATGTCGAGTCCTTTGTACATGCGAGCCTTTTGCAGATCGCCGGCCACAAGGAATAGAAAGAAATTGTCCTTCGTTTCAGAGTAGATGAAATCTGCCGGATCGATCCCGTTCCATACAAACCGGTCAGACGCGTGGAGCTGAGCGATTGTCTTTGAAACAAAGACAAAGTTGGGCCGCGATTGTTCGCGAGACAATCCCTGCTCGAGTAGATCTGAATGGACACTGCGCACCCACGGACGTTGTGCCTGAGGTATTACGACGGCGGTGAAACGATTGGAGTGAAGAATATCCTCGTCGCCCTTGAGACCGCGAACGGGAATAACGTCTTCGGGAAGTTTTTCATCACCAAAGTCTTCGACGTGGTAGCGAACCTCGTGGCCGAGCTCAGCCAACCCGCGCGCGAGTCGATCGTGGATAACGTGCGCGGCCACTCCGTGGCGCCAGGCAGGGTATCGATGTCCGGACGACAAGTAGATGCGCATGGCAAAGTCGGTGAGAGCGCGTAATGCTAATCCTTGCCGAGAATGCAGCGACTGCCTTTTACACTGTTATGTGTGATAAAGCAATAAACAAATTGCAGGAGACTGGGTGAGGGCCAACAAGCCGGAAGAGTGAACAACTTCCGGCTTGCCGGTGTTAGGCGGTTACGAGGAACATCCGAGGGCTTTCGTCCATTCACAATAAACTCCGGGATCGCACTCAGACTGCATCGGGAACGGTTCGAATATGCCACCCCACATCTGAATCAGTATCGCGGAGGGCATTTGAAAGCCGCAGCAGTCGACATACTCCGTACCGAGCCTGTCCCAACACATTTGCGGTCTTGGTGTGAGACCATTGCTTTCTCGATATCCTGCTTTGAGAAAACTAAATATCGGAGAGTTGTTCAGATCCGAAAGCGCGGCGGTACTCCGCACGACTTTCCAACGCAGTGGATTGTTTGCCTCCATCACGTGCGGCAGACCATCAAACCATGCAGTTTGATCGTTAAAGACCACACCATTGATCCTTGCGGTCGCGTGATTGCCGGTTAGAGTCGCGAGTATCGGTTTCGAGTAGACGTTTCTTGACCCACTCACACGCGTGATGGTCCATGCTGAGATCGATCTTTGCACCCGGTTGAAGCGGGTCTACATTGCTGGTTGGCTGCTTTCCCGGTATCTGGCCGTAAGCGAGCATGAACGGAGCTTTCACGCCCGGCAGCGTGGCTTCGATCATGAAGTAAGTGATTGGTTTGGCCGAAATATTCTCGACCTGCACGAGGGGTTGACTTATCCACCCGCCGGCAGAACGACCTTTACGTGTGTTGATAGTCGGCGTGGTGACCTTAATTGGATCTGCGACTATCTGTGGAACGACAGCTCTGTTTCGTGACTGCGCCGTTGCCTGTAGCGCTGACGCAGTGATGAGTATGAGGCATCCCAAAAGCAAACCTACGTGTTTCATCTTAATCTCCTTTTTACTTAACACAGGGCTTGATGAGTGATAGGTGTTTCGCCTTGTTTGGGAGAAGGCAATGGGAGGAATTTTAGAATAGTTTCAGGCGGTAGAAACGTCAAGAGTTTACGCCCGGTTATTGACCTACTCCGGCAATGGACGTATAAGTCGCACGCAAAAGAGAATGAACTATCGATCAATACTCGCAACTCTCATCATGCTCATGCTTGGGCACGTGTCACTTTACGGCCAGTCGAACGAGGTCAAGCTGGAGCTCGGCCCAGGCGAAGATCACAACTGTCTCCGCGATGCGTGCGCGCAGAGCACCACAAACTCGGCCCAGGAGATCACGCGGCTGAAGCTCGGCACGGTCGTGAACGCCACAGCACGTTCGACAAATCAGGATACAGTCGGCGACAAGACCGATTACTGGTATCGCGTCAATCTTCCGAACAGCGAAACAGGCTGGCTGTTCGGCGGATTGCTGCTTGACTACAACACTAACCAGCGCGAACAACTTCTGCGTCAGATCATCGAAGCACGTCTCAAGGCTGAGAACACAGACTTCAACGATCGGCAGGAGATCTACAACCTCGCTGCGAGATCGGTGACTGAAATAAAGATGCGAACACGCGAGCCGAGTTCGAGCTTTTGAAACTCCTCGCACTTGCGAACTGGGCGGTGACTGTTCCAAATGATCAAAACGTCAAGTCGCCATATCGCGAATGGCTCAAGGCGCACAGTGCTCAAGTTATTCCCAACGAGTTTGCCGGCGGCCACAACATGCGCTTCGGAATTGCTCTGGAGGCTGGAAGTCGAATATCACGTCTTGCCCATTGCGGATCGCATCGCCTGGGCCGCGGCTGAGAATCCGCAACCGCACGATTGTGAAGGCGACGAGGTCTGCCATCTTTTTGTATTCGAAGGCGCCATAAAGTATCTGAACCTGCATCCAAATGGAGCGCATGCGGGTGAAGCCGTCAAGAATCTTAACGAGTTGCTCACGGATGAAGTCATCAAAAGAGCGAATGACAAGGGCGGCGATAGATACGTTGTCGAGGAACGAACTAATTTGAGAAGGCTGTTGGCTTCGCTCCGGCTTGCGGTCGGGAAGACATCTGCCGCGGAAAAGACTGAGATTCTCAAGAAGCTGCAACGGATAACTCGTTGAAGGAAACTCAAATGGCGAGGAAAATCAAAATCGGTTTGGTTACTGTCGTGGCAGGAGTTGTGCTCATCGTCGCGTTTGCCGCACGCCGTACTGAGAGTGCTAAAGATGAGTTTCGTTTTGACGCCGCAAAACTCAAGGACACTGCCACCTGGATTCAAGTCAACCCCAAGCCTTACCGCATCTCCTCAATCGTAGCTACGGACTGTCGTGCGCCCATTGCGATCGACGTCGAATCGCAAAGAAAAAGAAATCCCCACGCAGCGTCCTACATCACTGTCTACGTTAACAAAGCCGGTCGTGACGCAATGTTCGCAAAGGATGTGCAGCGATTCCCGGAAGGGTCGATCATCGTTAAAGAGAAGATCGGCACTCATCTCGAAGGTGGTAAGCCGCTGCTGTACACACTCATGAAAAAGCGCGAGCCCGGCTACAACCCGAAGGTTGGTGATTGGGAGTTTTCAGTTGTGGGTCCTGACGGGAAGCAGTTGCAGGCAATCGGAAAGCTCGAAAACTGCGAGTCATGTCATAAGCACAAAAGCGAATCCGATTTCGTGTTTCGTCCTTACGTCAACTCGAATTAACGACAATGGCGCAAACGATTCTTGAGACCTGCGGGAGCGAAGGATGAATATCGAGACATTGCGCGACTACTGCCGGACGCTTCCGGCTGTAACGGAAGACGTTAAATGGGGACACGACCTGTGTTTCTCCGTCGCCGGCAAGATGTTTTGCGTGGCGGCATTAGACGGGCCGCTGAGCGTTTCTTTCAAAGTGAAGGATGATGAGTTTGACGAATTATCGAGCTCACCGGGAATGCGTCCAGCGCCATACGTAGCGCGATACAAATGGGTGCTTGTTGAAGATCCGGGGTGTCTCAACCGTAAGGAGTGGGAGCACTACATAAAGCAATCGTATGACCTTGTGCGATCGAAGCTGCCGAAGAAATTAGCGCGACAACACGGGCTGTCATAACCTCACGTGCGCCCGCCGCAAGCAAATTCCCGAAACGAAACCTGTCTCAAACTCATAGATAGCAGAGACTAAAATCGAATCCTCGCTGCTGCCTAAAGCAAACACAAAGGAGGACCACATGAAAGCCCTCGGATTAGTACTGACAACGGCTCTGCTCGTGGGAGTAACCTCTTGCAACCCATCTCCGGGTAACCAGAATAATGCGACCCCGACGACTACGGCTACGGCTACTCCTACACCGTCGCCCACTGCTGCCGTGTCTCCAACGTCCACAGCGCCGACCACCGCGACCGTGAAAGGTTCCAATTTTAAGTGGCAAGATGACGCGAGTGGCACGCCGGTAACGACGATTAAGATCGGTGGAACAGTCACCTGGACCGTCACCGGTGGAACGCATCGATTGGAGCGAGTTGCGGGGAGTGCGGCAAACGGATGTGGCGAGCTCGACGCTTCGTTTGATTCCAGCGATATGACTTCCGGGCAATCGGTGAGCCGGACGTTTACGAAGGTCGGAACATTCGGATATCACTGCGGCATTCACCAGGGCACTCCCAATTGCACGACTCCGCCAGGTAATGGACCAATGCCCGGCGTGATCAAGGTTGTGCCGTAGCGCTTGTGCCGCGTCAGTCAGTGAGTTGGGTCATGGTAAAGAAGTAGAAGTGTACCTGGACTCTTTGCCGAGGATTGATCTACTGAGACCGTTGACATACACCATCGCAGACAGATATTTGGTTAGCCTCCTCAAACGGAGCGCCGAAGGCGCGGGATATGAAAGCCAGGGGCAAGCGCGAAGCGCGTCGCCCCTGGTTCAATGCAAAGAGAGGCGACGCAGCCCTGAAAGGGCGTAATACGTCGACAATTATTTCGGCCCTTCGGGCCTCGACTGTGTTTTGGATGGTTAACCAGGGGCGACGCGCTCCGCTTCGCTTCGCGCTTGCCCCTGGCTTTCATATTCCGCGCCTTCGGCGCTGGCAACAGTCTGCCTGGAACTTCTTACGTTCAAGTTGTCAATTCTTAGTAGTTCGTGCTGGCGGGTCGATGATCGTTACCATGAATGTGGTTTCGCTGGACTCGTCACTATCGTCGACAACTCTGAGCGTAACTTTATAGGTTCCTTCCTTCTCGTACACATGACTGTGTGTGAGTCGTGGTTTGTCGCCGGCCGGGCGGTAATCGAACTACGTATCAATGGAAAGAGTTTCGGCAAGGCCAATGAAGAGATTATTCATGAAAGACACAAGGCATTAAACTGGCTCATTCGGTACATGGGACAGGATTGGGACGACATAACAACAGACACATAAGGAATACAGCAACTTCAAGATGGAGATCAAAGAAGAGAATTTTTTCGTGCCGTCAGCCGATGCTTACTGAATCATGAAATCGACTTTAGATACGTGGTCGCGTCCGTACTACAGCCCTGGTGGTGGAGATGCCTTTTTGTTCTATGTGGTGTATGGCCCGATACCATCAGATTTTTCGATCTCCGGCAGCAAATACCGTTGTGATGACATTCCGGAAGGATTTGGATATCAGCTCCGATGGACCAACGTCGGATCCCGAGGCGGTCTATAGTTTTCGTTCCGGATTTTTGTGGGATGAATTTCAAGAAGCGGACATGACGGTGGCCAACGACATCGCAAGACAATCAGAGTGTTTAATTATTCAGGGGACCCTGTCCGATCCCTCCGATCTCAATTACCTGCGAAATGTTGTCGGCTTCGTAACCTGGTGCCTTGACGAAGGCAGTGTCGGCATCTTCGATCCGCAGATGTTTAAATGGTGGAGCCCATCTGACTGGAGGAAGTGGCTGTTTGAGCCGGCGTCAGCAGTGCCGACCCATCATGTCATGACCCTTTTCTCTGAGGAGGAGGATGGCACTGAATGGTTCCATACGCGAGGTATCCGAAAGTTTGGTCGTCCGGACCTTAGCGTTCATCAAGTAAGCCCCGACATGCGAGATGGAATAGTCGATTTGATTAACCGCTTTATCGAGTTTCAAGCCTTCGGCGGGATCATTGCCGAAGGGCAGGAGATCAAAATGAGATCACTCCCAGAGGGAATGGTATGTACTCACCAGGGTGATCTGGACGATCCTGACTTCAACAATGTTCACGTGGAAATTGAGTGGTAATTACCTCACTCCGTAAACGCCTCCTTGCGGAAGAAGCCGGCGAAGCGTTTCAGAACGGACGTGGTCATGTACGGATGCGTGGTTGAGCCGGGGCCGGCCTGGACGAAGAGGTTACCGTGTTCCTTAAGGAAGTCCTGATACACGGGTCCGCTGCCGTGAGCGAAGAATTCCTGCTGGTTGGTCCAGGACGAGTTGTAGACAAGCGCGTCGACTTGTGACGGCGGCAGGGCCATCGACGTATCGCTCATATCGGGCACACTGACGGTGTACATCAATGTCGTCGGTTCCTCGGTGCGCACGGCGTTAACATACGCTTTAAGAGCCTCCTTCACTTTCTCACGACAACCCGGTTTCATTACCCAACGCGCCTCGACTTGCCACGCCGTCATGACATCGGCGCCGGGACGGATGAAGCCGTCGATCATCTCCAGCGGTTGCAACATCATGAAGGGCACGGTCGGTCCGTACATGTTCAGAAAGTACGCGCCGTTCTTCGCGAAGAACTCTTTCAAGATCGGCGAGTTGGCGTGCCGGTGAAAGGCGTCGCGATCCTTGAAGCCCTCGACGAAGGCCACTTGCTGCGGCCCCGGCATCGGAAACGTGTTGACGCCGGGATCGAGGTTGGGAGTGTGGAGCAGATACATCCACGTATCAGGCTCTTCCTTCTCAACCTGCGCCGCGAGCGCGCCGAGTGCCGCATAGGCTTTTGCTTCGTTGCCGGGGATGATGGACCAAAAGGCGTCGAGGATATACATGACAATCCTAATTCTCACTGATTATCCAAGCGCCGCGATGATGCTGTCGGCTGATTTGAAGGCCAGCGCCATCAGCGTCAGTGTCGGGTTTGCGGTGCACGACGGTCGGGAAGCTGCCGCTGCCGACGATCCACAGGTTCTGCACGTCGTGCGAGCGTTGGCTCGCATCGACGACCGAAGTCTTGGGATCGTCACCCATGCGATGTGTTCCCGACGACGTGGCCCGCGCCGTAGTAGTGATAGTTCACGCCACGGTAGGTGAAGTCGCCCGCACCGCCGACGCCGTTCTCCGTGAACTCCTTCGCGCCCATCTGCTGATAGACCTGCGAGCAGACGTACGCGGCCATGCGGAAACCTTCCATCGTGTATGGGTCGAGGCCGTACGTCGACCTTCGGCCGAGGGATGCCGAGGCCGTCGACGTTATTCGGTTTGCCGTCCGTGACGTCGAGCTGACCCGATTCTCCGCCAGCGGCGACTGATCGAACATGCAGGCGATGCGAAACTGTCGCGTGAAGAAGTTGTTGAGCTTCTCGGCGAGTTGCACGCCCGCGAGACGCTGTGGCGCTCCGTTTGGTCCACCGTCGTTGACCCCTGTGTTGTTCGTTCCCTGGATGAAGTCCATGGTGGTCGTGTAAGGATCGCCCTTCGAGAAGTTCCAGCCCTCGTTGCCGATCTCCATGCGGAACGACGAGCGGTACTTGCGAAACTCGCCGTCGCGCAACGACTCGATGCCCGACGTGGCGAGGGGACCGCGATAGCCAAAGAGCGGCTCCGGCGCGAGCGCCCAGGTCAGGTAGAGCGGATGGTCCATCAGATTGCGTCCGACCTGATCACTTTTGTTCGCAATACCCTGCCAGTTGTTCGACAGCAGGAGAAGCTTTGCGTTCTCGATCGCGTGGCAGGCGAGGACGTAGATCTTTCCCGTGACTGACTTCGAGACTTTGCTCAGGTTGCCGTTCGCGTCGCGCGACCACTCGTAGTAGTCGACTCGCGTTGCATTCGTGCCTTCGACGGCGACGTTGTACGCAACAGACTGATAGCTGACAGTCACGTTGCCGGTGTCGAGAGCTTTGCCGAGAGTAACAGTCGGATCCCACTTCGCCTGGATGGGACAGATCGGGATGCAATTCGTGTTGCCGGCGCAGACGCGTCGGTCGTCGTACGGCTCGGAGTTGCGACCCTGCGGCGTTGGCGTAACGAAGACGTTGTACATCGTCGGATCTGAGCCGCCGGTGTGTCGGGCAACGTGCCGGGCACTTGCAAGCCGGCTACTCCGTTGCTCACGGCCTGATCGACAGTACTCATCGGAATCGACTGCATCGGATATTGATAGCCCGGCGGGTAAACGAGTCCGACCACTTCAAGCGGCTGTTGTTCCGCCGTGCTGGCGGAGACGCCGATCTCTTTTTCCGCGAGTGCCCACAGTTGTTGCAGCTCGGTGTACGTGATGGGCCAATCAACGCCGTGGCCATACTTCGTCTGCATCTGAATGTCGTTCTCGAGCTCACGCAACGAAGTACCAAGCCAGTGCCACGCGGTGCCGCCACCGTTGCGCTCGAAGGTGCTGGAGAACTGGAGACCGAACACGTTGCCCTTATCATCCGGCGCCGGGTTCTGCGGCGGTTCTTTGGAATCAGGATGAGTCTCGGTCCAGGGTTGTGCCTGGATCAGGTAACTGGTGTCGGCGGCCCTTGCCGATCGCGAGCACGGTTGCGCGCGGTGTCGGAAGCTCCGTCGGATTGGGCAGCTTACCCACCGGATACTTTGGCGAGCCTTTGCGGCCGGCCAGCGCCGGATACGGCGACTCGGGTGTCTTCGCGAGCGCGAGGTAGAAGTTTTCCATGTACTGCTCGCGGCTGTCGGGCACTTCCAATCCTGCTTCGAGGATAAGCACTTTTTTGCCGGCGAGTCCGAGTTGCTTTGCGATCAGATTGCCGGAGACGCCGGCGCCGATGATGACGACGTCGTATTGTGTGGAAGCACCGTTGCTCATTGTCCACCTCCATTACCTGTGTCGACTCCGAACGTTTCGAGTGACGCTGGTTGCTGACTCCAGTAGCCGAATGTGAAAGCGCTGAATCCCATCGGATGCGACTGGGCCACGTTCCACACGAGACTCTTGGTGTACGCCTGCGATGAGATGACTTGTACTGCCGGCGGCGCGAATCCTCCGCCGCCGAGTAACCGGGCGTATACCACGATCCCAGATACCACATAGCGACGATGCTCTGGCAGAGCTGCGCTTGAAGCGACGGAGCATTAAGAGTTGTTTCGAGCAGCGTGTCGGCGATTTGCTGTGAAGTCAGCTTCGGAGTCTGATTGCTGAGAGAAGCGAATGTGCTCAGCAGTGCATCCATCCTTGGCTGTCCGACTTGCGAGACGGCGAATTGATAGAAAGTGCCGGAGAGATTCACGGGATCGAGAAACGGCCTGATGAAGCTCGACTGAAAACCCGTGAGTGCTGCCGACATATCGGCGAAATGCCTGCACGAGTGGCTTCCGACGGTGTGGAAGGGTTTGTGGATTGGTCGTCATAGTGTCGTCTCCCTTCTATTGCGCTCGTTGCAAGATGTAGGTGAAGTCGGATGGCTTGGCGTTAGTCATCGTGGCGTTGTTGTGACACTCGATGCAGTTCGACGAGACGTTCGGGACCATTCCCTGGATATAAGTCTCGAGCGTCGTGTTGGCCAGGAAGTTCGGCGCCGGCGTTCCGAGTGGATCACCTGGAGTCGGCCTGGCACTTTCCAGTGTTCGTGGGCCACATCGTGCTTATCAACTCATAGTTCTGCCACACTGACTTGCTGTTGACGCCGAGCAGAAGCTTCAACGCATCGGCATTGCGTGCGTCTGCACTCGTGAACGCGAATTCGTTGCCCTTGAACATGTTCATCCGAACCACCTGGCTGCGGAAGGCGCTGACTTTCGTCGGAATCCACGGTCGCGGTGGCACCTTGTTTGGCGGGCAGTTCGCGGCACTGCATTTCGGGTTGTAGTAGTTGTACTTTGCCTTGAACTTTTTGCTCGCGACGTCGGCTTCAGTTGGTGCGTTATCGACGTGCTCGAAGGTGGACCAGAGCCACTGCGAGGCCGAGTCAGTCTTATGTCCGACGTGCAGGCCGACGAGTCCCATCAACTTCGTACTGCACGAGGCTGGGTACTTCGGATTTTTCGAAGCAGGCGAGTACACGAGCACGGTCTGAGTGTGAAAGCGTCCTTTGTCAGCGGCGCTTATGACTTTCCACGCAGACTTAACCATGATCGCTCCCTCGGGTCCTGTCGGGCCTCCGCAAGGAAATGCGACCTCGCCACTGAAAATGCCTGCTGTCCGGCTTTCGAATAGAGCTTGTTCGCCAGGATGTAGTCGAACATCGGCTTGTTCACAAGAATTTCGTAGCGTGTGTAATTGCCGTTTTGATCGATGAGTGGGCCAGTGTTGAAGGGCTGGCTGAAGTCGGTCAGCACCGTCGGTGTTTTTCCGACCTGACTGAGGATTCGCATTCCCGGTTTGTAGCTGGCCTTGCATTGCGTCGGCACACTCACTGGTCCGTTATAAGTCGGCGTGGCGCCGCCGGGCAGGAAGACGTCTGCTACGTCGCGGTAGTGTTCCCACACCGTATCGTTGTCGCCGTTCTGGCCGATCTTCTTGTTTGGATCGCCATTGCCGTCTGGTCCAGGAGGCCAGTTGAGGGCAATGAACGTGTTCCACGAATAGATGTCGAAGTCGCCCTGAATGGCCAACAGCTTCTGCTCGTTGGTTGCGTTAGGCGGGAGTGGTCCAAACGTAGCATCACCCGGAATGTTCGGACTAATCTCGATTGCCGGGTCGGCGACGACAGGAGCCATCGTCGTTGGTATCGACGTCGCGATCACCATCGTCGCGGCGACCACGGTGAGCATTATGATGGTTGCGATTTTTTTCATCTCTCCTCCATCTCGAATCAAACGAGGAACGTGCGATACAGCGGCGCAAGATTCGGGCGGGACTGCGCCGTCCGGATTGAACGGTGATCCGATGCACTGCTGGAAGCGGAAGCGATTTTCCGGATCGACTGCTTTCTTAATTCGCACGAGCCTCTTGTAGTTGTCGCCGTAAAATTCTGTCGGCCAGTCGTGCAGGAGTGGATCAATGTAATTACAGTAGGCGCCGATCGAGTGCGGAGCCATTCCTTCGCCGAGCTCGTACGCCCAGTTAACGTTCTGGACCGTTTGATCGGTCTGCGGCCAGATTGCTTTAACTTCCCACAGGAATCGCGCATTGCGATGCCAGAAGGACGTTGCGTCCTGTGAGACCTCGGTGACTTTGCCGCCCATGTGTGTCCAAACCAGGAGACTGTTCGGCGAAGGCGCACTAGTCATCGAGCTCGTGAGCACGTCGATACAATCCGGTGTAAACGCTTTCGGCGCCATGAAGCCCGAACGGATATAACCGCTCATTCCACCAACGATCGTGAGCAGGCCGTTGTAGATCTCGAAGTCCGGCAGCGTCATGTCGTACAGGTTGATGAAGATGTTTGGGAACTTGAGGATCGGCGCGATCAGGTCCATGCCCTCGCGACTGTCGCCGTTAAAGATCGGCGTGAGACCGACAGTATTGACGACCGTGTCGGGATGGGCCGGCAGCGCGACTTTACCCATGTAACCGTAGACGGCGAGCGAGTCGGGTGCTTTCTCGATCCACTCGTTGTAGAAACCGAGAACTTCCTGCGCGTACTCGATTGGATAACGAATCTGGCCACACAGCATCGTCGGCGTATTTGGTTTGTGCACGCGGATCTCGAATGCAACGGCGATCCCGAAGTTGCCACCGCCGCCGCCGCGACATGCCCACCAGAGATCCTTGTCCTCTTTCGACTTCGACTCCGCAGAGATTCTTCGCAGCTTGCCGTCAGGCGTAATCAGGTCGATAGAGAGAAGGTTGTCGACACTGAGACCGTACGAGCGCGAGACGAAACTGATACCGCCGCCGAGCATGAAGCCAGGGATACCGACAGTTGGACAGCCTCCACCAATCGGAATGAGCCCGGTGTTTGTTGCTTGAAGGAAGAGGTAGAGGTCGCGCCAGCGATTGCCGGTTTCGGTCCAGACAACTTGCCGATCGAGATCGAGTCGTTTCGCGGTCATGCTGGTGAGATCGATCACCATGCCGCCTTGATTCAAACAATAACCAGCCGCGCTATGGCCGCCGCCACGCACGGTAAATGGCATGTCGTGCTCGATGGCGAACTTGTACGCGGTAGCGACGTCCTGCGGATTGACGCACATGGCCACGACTCCGGGCCGTAGATCGATGCGTCCGTTGTCGATGACGAGCGACTGGTCATAGCCGGGATCACCTGCCTGGAGCAGTGTTCCGGCCAGCTCCATTTTGAGCTTCTCCAGATACTTCCGTGGAATCATGAAATCCCTCCTATTACGGCGTTTGTCCTCAGTTTTCTTGAAAATTATGTGCGTTCAAGGCGTGTACTCATGGGTTGACACACGGGCGCTCGGCAATCTGCGACCATCGGTTTCCGTTGGCTTAGCCATTCTGAAAATCGATACGGCTACCCGGGATCGACTACACTTTCAGCGTGCAGAGAGGTGGAGATGAGTCAAACAGAACGCTGACCTTTTATGCCCCCTTGACTACCTGCTTGAACGCACGTTCTGGGCGAACTGCAATTGGGAGTGAGATCACGTTGGGCTGCCTGTCACGTAAAGGATTTGTGGGCAGCGCCGCCATACTACACTGAGTGTTTTAAAATGCAAGAACTTTTCGATCTGATATGCTTCTCAAATTATGAAACTGATTATCGCTACGTTAATTCTGATCGTCATTCCATCAATTGCTTCTGCGCAATCGGCTAAGGTCGCTGGAATTGTTGTCGATCCTCAACCTGCTCGCATCGCACAAGCAAAGGTGATCGTTGCCGGCGAACGTGGCAGGCAGGAATTAACTACGGATGAAGAAGGATACTTTCAAGGTAGCGTACAGCCCGGATGGTATGTGATCACTGTCAGTCAACATGGTTTCGAAACTCGTCAGTTCAGATTGTTCTTAAAAGCCGACGTTGTCACACCTTTGAATGTCACGCTCAACGTTCGGAGCAGCAAGTGTCCGAAGGGTCAGATCTGTTGATTGAAGGAGCGAGTATGAGAAGTCTATTCCTCGTCGTTGCTCTCATTTCGATTAAAAGTCGGATCTAACTGAGGTCGAAATCCTGGGTGGCCCAGCGCCGAAGGCGCGAAATATGACAGCCAGGGGCAAGCGCCGAGCGAAGCGAGACGCGTCGCCCCTGGTAAGAAAGAAAATTTAATTGAAGAGCACCGAAGGTGCGAAATAACAACGACAGTTATTCCGCTCTTTTCAGAGCTCGATCGCTTGTGCTTTTGATCACCAGGGCCGACGCGCCTCGCTTCGCTCGGCGCTTGGCCCTGGCTATTATATTTCGCGCCTTCGGCGCTAAGAGATGCAGCATGAGGAAGCTTGTAGCAGCCACACTCGCACTTCTGCTGATGTTCCTCGCCTCGATGAGTTTGGCACAGCCGAACCGTCAACACTCTCGGCCCAACATAATCTTTATCCTTGTTGACGACTTGCGCTGGGATGAATTAGGCATCACTGGTCACCCATTTATCAAAACCCCTCACATCGATCGGATTGGCAGAGAAGGCGCACTGTTTCGCAATGCCTTTATGACGACCCCGCTATGCTCACCGTCGCGGGCCAGTTTTCTAACCGGCCAATACGCACACACTCACGGCATCACAGACAACGTTGATCGTTCGGTCGCAAGCCATAAACTGATCACGTTTCCCTTGCTGTTACAACAAGCAGGTTACGCTACGGCTTTCATAGGCAAGTGGCACATGGGAAACGACGACTCGCCGCGCCCCGGTTTTGATCGCTGGGTAAGCTTTAAAGGACAGGGCAATTATGTAAACCCCGAGATCAATGAAGACGGCAAGGACGTTAATGCGCAGCGGATACATAACCGATCTTCTGACTGGATACGCAGTTGAATTTATTAAACGACGGCATGACAAACCTTTTCTTGTCTACCTGGCACACAAAGCAATTCATCCGGAAGTGATGCAGCACAATGACGGGAGCGTCAACCTCGCGGAAGCCGAACGGTTCATACCCGCAGAACGACATAGCAATTTGTTTGTCGGGAAAAAGATTCCGCGCCGGCCTAATGCAAATCGAACGCCGATAGGAAAACCGGCACTCCAGCGCAAGACAGGTGATCTGCCTCCACTAGGACCAAAGACCGCCACCTCGGATGAGGCAGTGTTGGGACGTCTACGTTCTGTGATGGCGATCGAAGAAGGAGTCGGCGAGATTCTGAAGGCACTGCAGAGAAACGAACCAGCTCGATAACACGGTAATCGTTCTTGCAAGCGACAACGGGTACTTCTACGGAGAACATGGTCTTAGTGTAGAGCGTCGACTGGCTTATGAGGAGTCGATCCGCATGCCTCTACTCATCCGCTATCCGCGCGTGATCAAAGCAGGCACCGTACGTAATGAGTTGGCGCTGAACATCGATGTGGCTCCAACTTTAATTGAACTGGCAGGTGTTTCTCCGCTGAACAGAGCTAGGGACGGTCGCTCGTGCCGTTGTTGAAAGGCGTAGGCGGCGAATGGCGCAAGTCATTCTTGATCGAGTATTACTCTGACAAAGTATTTCCACGGATCCAAAAGATGGGTTACAAGGCTATTCGCACGCAACGCTGGAAATACATCCACTACGTGGAACTGGACGGCATGGACGAACTCTACGATCTAAGACCGACCCGTATGAAATGAGGAACCTCATCAACAGGCGCGAGGCAGCCGGACACTTGCTGACATGAAGCGCGAATTGGAACAGTTTCTGAAATAGCCGGGCTAGGTCCAATAAGTTGACAGCCGATGAACTTATAAAGCGGTAACGTCCTGGGCAGTGACAGGACGATATCATTCGTTGCCCTCGTAGGTTCGCGCGCTCGTGGTGATGCGCGTTCGGATTCCGATATCGATTTTGTAATTCAGTGTGTAAGACCGGCGCGCTATTTGGAGGAGCAGACTTGGATCTCCGAATTCGGAATCGCTCAATCGGTGTCGATCGAAGATGGGGCATCGTTCAATCGCTGCGCGTGTTCTATGCGAGGGTCCTGAAGTAGAATACGGCATTACTTCTTCGGAATGGGTGACCTTTCCTCTCGATGAGGGCACATCAAAGTTCTCCGCGACGGTGTAGTGGTGCTCCTTGATCGCGATGGCAGCCTGACTCGGTGTCGATTGGGTGCGCGAACGCCCTTAACAGCTTCAAGACTTACTGCGACTGATTGTTTATGCACGTCGTATAAGTATTAAGAAACTCGTCCCGTATCGTTCGCCATTCTTCAATGCTCTGATATCTCTTTCTGTTCGCATTGTGATTAATAAAGTAGAACGTCGTGATCGTCTGGTCGGCGTCGGAGAAGAGCAGGTACATTCCCAGCAGATTTCCGGTTAACGTTTGTTTACTTGTTCCATAACCTTCAAATCCATTGAATGAGACCTTCACCGGTTCAGGGTGTTCCAGATCCTTCGTTGTCGACGCGGCAAATTTGAGATTCTCGATGACGCCCTCTTTGTCGCGTTCATACTCTCCCGGTAATGATTTTTCAGCTTTGATGTTCGCGAACCAGTCTCGCTTGTTGTTGTAGGCGACCATCACACGATATCCATCGGCGAGCGAAATCTTGAGATCGCCTTTGCTGGTTTTGACCGTGCGGAATTTGGTGTCCTTTGGCAAGCGATCAAGCTGAACAATCTTCAACCCACTATCAAGCTCGCAAGATGTGTGAGGCTTCAAAGAATCATCCCTTTGAGAAGATTGAGCAATCGCGTTGAAAGCTGAACCAAGGCCAACGATCACGGCAACAACCACGAACTTAGTCAAGTGTTGAATTTTCATAGACGTATTTCCCACAGATGAAATGAAAATTCTCTTAGCGGTGTGACACTTTATACAGTGATGGGCCATGGGAACAAGGTTCCCGATGGCCCATCGAGCGAACAGATTGCTAAGACTACTACTGCGGTTTTACAGCCACAAGCACCGTGTTACTCGAGACTCCGTGCACTGTGATCTTGATCTTAACGTCTTGCGCAGGTGTTATTTGGTCGTTCAACTTCACCACGACCTGTGTGATCCACTCAGCGGTTGGAGGCGTGCTTACGGACTCAACTGTCAGCGGTCGAACTGTCCCGCCTGTGTCCTCCGCCGTCGCGGTCACCGCCGAGGCGTTTTCGCCGGCCGCCAATTTCAATCCGATTGCCATGAGAGAGATTCGCATGCGGTGATCTGAACTGAAGAAAGGCAGCTCACCAGTGTTGATGGCGAAGCTCTCAAGCGTCTGGAAAACGGAGTCAACTACGAGACCACGTTGTGAGTCCTGTTGTGTGAGAAGAAGAAGCGTATCGTCGTCGACAATCGTTCCGATACCCTGACCATCTGCGATAGTGGCATTGGCGGTGGGATTACTCAGATTCACGAAAAACTGTTCAGTTCCTTCGACCACTGTATCGCCATTAATAAAGACTTCGATCGTTTCTGATGTTTGGCCTTTTTGAAAAGTCAAAACTTGGGAGCCAGCTCCAAAATCCGCGTTGTTAGCGGCCGTTCCAGGCTGCGTGGATGCTGTCACATTGATTATCTGGTCGCTTGGCGCGGATAGGGTGACCGTGAATCGGCGGCCGAATAGGCCACTATCGCGTTCAACCACAGCGATGTCGTTAATGCTGATTGTCGGACCGGATTGGGCAAACGTGAGTCCGGTCGTTGCCAAAAATAAGCAGAGCATGCCCAACAATTGGGCAGAAAACCGTGAAGACGGGATTTGGTAATGACGCATTGCTACCCTCTGAACTGGTTAAAAGTACAATAATATTGGATTTCCACTTGGGGGTTGTTAGAGGAGAGGGAGCCGAGAGTCTAATGTGTTCTGGGCCGGTTTGCAATAGTAATTGCAAATTTCCTCATAACCAGTGTCTAATGGGGATGCCGTTACCGCCCAGGTGCAAAGGATATACATTCGCCATCTGCTTTGGCATTAGCCTCTTTCCATTCGTGGCGCTCAATTTGGCGTTATATATCGCGGCCCTCAATTGCTGTCGCGGTTGCGCTGTAACGGAGGTGGGATTCCCTTTCATATGGTATGTAGTTGGCTGGTTGTATGCAGGCGTGATTTGGGAAGCTTTCGTTCTTAATATCATGCTTGCCCTCACCGCAAGCGCAATAAGCGCCAGAATCTTGAAGCCATTACTGCAGCCAAGTGAATAAGGATCGAGCCCCTCTTCGCGCGCAGGGAATAAAAAAAGCTTGACCGAGCGTTGTCTTTAGTTTTATCGGAAAGAAAGGGTCCAGTTTCATAAACGTTGGAACTACCAACAAGGAGTTAGCCCTCACAGGATGCCACGTACTCACTATTACCCACGCCGCATCAACAGTTAAGTCAGGGTCGAGTCGATCTCCGATCTTCGCTGCCTTGAATCAGTCGTCTCGTTAGGCTATTACGGTTATTCCAAGTATGAACAGGCGGACCGTCAAATAATCGAGCAGTCCGTCCGCCCTGAATCAAATGTGATGGTCGCAAGCGTTGCTCAGAAATGACATCGTGCGCTGAAGCAAAGTTCTTTCTAGAAAATTGTCCCGAGCACTCGGATGGATGGCGACCTTTAAGATGGAATCCCGTGTCAGCAACAATGGTGTACAGGTTCTAAATAACGAAGAAAACAAAAAAGGCGGGACCGACAATTCGATCCCGCCTTTTCGATTGTTTAGCTACTGAGCGTTCTTAGTAACCTCTGTAACCGTCAGCGTAACCGTTCTGGAAACCCTGTCGGAAGTACTGCTGATACAGCGCTCTGCTACCTAAGCGTGAACTGTAGTCAGTGTTCGCATTCCGATAATCTTCCTCATCACGGAATTCATACCGCTCACCGCGGCTTCGATCCTTACGGCCTTCCTTAATGCCTTCGTTGTAGCCTGCGTTCAAAGCAGTCTGACGAAGCTGGAACGAAACACCGTTACCGTAGCGACATCGTCATCACGCCAATCGCGTGAGTCGCGCTGACGACGTCGCTGGTCGCGTTCCCAATCACGTTGACGTCTGATCTGATCCCGCTGCCACGATGGAACCTGGGCTTGGGCTTCAGAACTCGCTGTCATTCCAACACCAAGAAGGAGAGAGAAAGCAAAAGCAAATCCGATCACTCTTTTCGTTAGCAAGTTAATTTTCATGACGTTCTCCTTTGACGCGTTCATGCCTCCCACTCTGCAAGCACGATGCCGCAAGGTGGAATTTGGGCAGAGTGTGAAAAATCGGTCTAATTGCTAAGAAAAGCATTGCAGGTTTGTTTCAAGGGATTTGCATTTAGGCGGGCGGTAACCGATTTGGTTAATGCACATACGAGATCGAAAAATAGGGAAGTTGTAATGCGAACGACAGTGGATGCAATGTTAGCGAACGCTTGCGATTGAAATCCCGCCCACTGCCGTGGGCGTTATTGATCACAGAATTCTAAAACTCGATCACAGATTCTAAACCCTTAATGAGCCACGGAACCCGCGGGCGGCGTAGTAAGAGTCGGCGCCGTTGTGGTAGAGGAAGACTTGGTTGTAGCGGCGATCACAAAAGAGGCCGCCACCGAGCTCTCTAATATTAGAAGGTGTTTTCACCCAGCTCGATGTTTTCAAATCGAAATTTCCGAGCTTCTGCAACTCGCGATATTGTTCCTCCGTCAAAAGTTCGATACCCATGTCAGTCGCCATACCGACAGCGCTATTCTGAGGCTTATGTTCTTTCCTCGCCTCGAGGGCTTCATGGTCGTAACAAACACTTCTGCGGCCTTTAGGACTTTCCGCCGAACAATCGTAAAAAATGTATTCGCCCGTCTTCTTATCGTAACCAACAACATCCGGTTCACCGCCGGTACTTTCCATTTCACTCAGCGACCACAATTTTTTCGGATCGGCTTCCAGCTTTGCCTGCACCTTGGCCCACTCAAGACCTTTATGGCGATTCATGTTTTTCTCAAAACGCGATTTCAAAGCGCTCAGTAGTTCTTCACGTTGCGCCGCTGATAAGTCTTTCTTCTTGTTCATACTTTTACATTACCTCTCAACTTAACGTTCGCGAAACAAAATAGATCGCACTCCCCTGGCGAAGAATTGACTGTGTTGCGTAGCGCGTTCTTGCGACGACACGGGCGGCTCCCAATTATTCCAGAAGTCCTGACATAAAAACTTCGCAAGCTCCGGCTCAACACCACCGACTTCAACCAGCAGCTTCTCATCAATTTTTGAGATTACAGGTTGATGAGTCCTCAACTCCTTAATCAAGAATTCGTTCTTAGCCAGGAGAGTACATACGGCCCGGTAAGCTTCATCATACAAACGATAATAAGTAGTTTCTCTCTGGATCCCATAAACGCGTTTCAAGTATTTAAAGGAGAAATATGTCGCGAGGCCCTCTTCCAGGAGCGTGCCACGCACTACGCCAATCGACGCTGGGCTCAGCGCATGCACTGCTTCATGAGATAGTTCGTACGCTGCTAAAGATCTTGATGTCTTCGCTTGGCTGGTAAGACATATTCTCACCTTCCGAAAAGGGTAAACTCTGGGATACCCGTAAAAGCACTCAGTGATGCGAGGCTCAAGCATTTCATATGAACGATCTCTCGGGCCGTATAACAACTCGATCTCTTCAAGTATCTTTAACAGTTCTTCCTTTAACGACAGTTCATATGAGCGATTCTTCCCGCTGACCAAAGATTTGGCCTCTGCCTCCATCAGTAACAACTTTTCCATGAACCATATCACCCGTGCCATAACGTCCCTCCACGAATTCAACTATACATTCGAGAAATAAATTGACACAGCCAAACATTGAAGTAAGGATGACCAGCACCACTACACCTTGCGCCTGAACCCAGCAGGGCAGAGGAGACTATCATGCCATTCAGGTCTTTGGCCGCCGACGATATTTTTATTTCGTACACTCGCCTCGACGCCAGCACCTACGCCAACGGGCTCGCCGACGAGCTGACGAAGAAGGGCTTTTCGTGCTTCATCGACAAGCTCGGCACCGAGCCCAACAAAGATCTTCCTGACACGCTGCTGCGCAAACTCAAGTCGTGCGCGATGCTCGTCATAGTCGGTACTGAACGAGCCGCAACGCGGCAGACAATCACGGACGAGGTCAAAAACTTCCTCGATACCGGCCGCAAGTATTCTATCGTCCCAATAGATTTCGGCGGCGCAATCTACCGGGCTAATTGGTACTCTTTGATTGAAGGCGTCGCTCCCGAACCAGAGAAGAACCCATCGCGCTCGACGATGGTGAGCCATCGCCTTCTGTCGTTAGTCGCATCGAGAAGCAGTTCAACTATACGCGCCGCAACGAGCGACTGCGCCGCGCCGCGATCAGCATGGCGATCGTGTTTGCTTTACTTCTTCTCGCAGGAGTCGGGGCTGGTGTTTATGCCAGGAAGCAATCGTCCTGGCGAACGCAGCGAGCGCAGCGGCAGACAAAGCGCGAAATGAGGCGGAGAGCGAGCGCAAAGCAGCGCGTCAGGCGAAGGCCGCGGCGGATGTTGCACGCGCCGAAGCCGACAAACAGAAATGCGCGCTGAAAAGGCCGCCGACAAGGCCCGTGTCGCCGAACGACGTGCAGGTGAAGCATCAAGCGCGAGCAAATCGCTCGCGAACTCGAAGCGAAAGCGACGGCTAACGCACGTTTGCAGGAGACAATCGGCTTCCTCGCGCGCCAAAGCAACGTCTGCCATGCGTTTCGGAGCCGCTGAGCCCGACCACGCGCTAACAGAAAGCCTCGAGGCCTACCTCATCCACCCGACAGTCGAGGCGCGCGGAAGCTTGCTGACAAGTCTCGAACAGTATCCCAACCTCGCGCTGATGCGCGAAAATCCGAACCCGATCGAGAGTCTCGCCTCCTGTCACAATGGCGCCGTGCTGGTTTCGTCCGACGACACTGGCCTGCGTCTTTTTCTGGGACGCTGCGCGCAAGCGTGTAGTCGAAACGAGTCGAACCTCGAACAAAAGAATGAATAGTGTTCGCGTCGCTTGCGCGCCCGGCGGATCGTTCTGCGCGGCGGATTACCTGGCAGGAAAGTTGACGCATGGGAGGTTAATACGCGCGGTGAGCAATACCAGGTCGCTGAACGCATGTCGATCAAGTCCTTCACGGACCCAACATCCCCATCCAGATCACACCAGTCTTCGCTGCACCCAAAGTCCTCGTTACAGTCGGCGAGGCTAGTAATTACAGACACAGCAAAAGATCGTCTTGTTGGACTTGGACCAGGTCACGCCGCAGCCTGTCGTCAAAACACTTATTTTTCCGCCTGACGTATCCAGAGACGAATTCGGCGTCGCGCGCTGGCTGACTGCCAATCCAGCAACGAAGACGATTGCGATCGGTTACAACAGCGGCGTCGGCCTCTGGCGTATAGAGAGGTTGGATCGTCGCGGCATCTGGGTGCGCGCGCCCGAAGGAACCGCAGCGGTGATCGATCTCACTGCGAACTTGTCGTTTAGTCCGGACGGAAAGTATCTCGCAGTCGCGGCTAACGAAGGCGACGTAGCGGTGTGGGATTTAAGCGAAGAGGAGCCGAAACTCATAACACAATCCTCACCCTGATGCCGGCACGTTCGTTTCCCTTTTCAACCAGGACATGAATGGCCGACAAGCCACTTATATGGTGACGGCCAAGCGCACCGGCGAGATCAGCCTTGTGGGACATTTGGAATCCGCCCAACGTGGGTTAGATCTTTCAAGCCAGGCGTCAGTGCGTTGATCACGACGGGCGATACTGGGTCGATCGCGACGGGAAGCAGCGATGGTTTGCTTGCGTCATGGAACATGGGACGCGGGTCGCCGTTGCTTCAGTCGTTGGCCGGAGTTGAATACCCGAGAGCTTTCGTCTTCGGCAGGACCACCGGGCTGCTGTATGCCGCATCCGAAACCGAAAGTGAAGGTGACGCTGCGAGCAAGATGTGGAGGGAAGTGGGTGGCCGTTACGAGCCACTCTCGCCGGGCGAAAGACGGACTGAGTTTCCCGCGGGCGAGTTTGGGTTGGAGCTGCGGCCCGATGTGTCGAGCGAATACATTGCTCTCCGAGATGTTTATGGCGGACGGTCGAATGAAATACGCGTGGAGATAAAACACCCGGTCGGCGCCCCGCGCGCCGTCAGCCCCGACGGGCGCACGCTCGCCGTTGGGGATTCGGCCGACCGGCGCTGGGACATCTCGCAGTTAGAGTCCACCACGATTGTTCTGTGGGACATTTCCGACAAGAAGCGCCCAAGAAGGCTCAGTTCGCTGGATTACCTCGGCCGCCCCGTCGCTTTATCATTCGCCGACGATGGTGCGACACTCGCAGCCTCTTACGATAACGGCAGAATCATCCTGTGGGATTACTTGAAAGGCACTGCTCGCAAACACTTTTTCGTTCCCGAGTCGCGCGACTCCGGACCAGGGCGGAAGCACAGCGCCGGACGGGTCGCGCTTAGCCCGATGGACGATTGCTGGCAGCGAAGAGCGATGGTCCGATCAGCCTTTGGGACGTCGAGACAGGACTGCTGCTGGGGCGGCTTGGTCCAGAAAGTTATCCGTTCGGTATTGGAGGCAATTACGTTTTAGGCTCAATGATCTTCAGCCGCGATGGGAAAACGTTGGTCGTCACTAGTGCCGGCAATAACGACAAACTTGATCTCTGGAAGCTCGATCCTGAGGCGTGGGCGGCGATGGCCTCAAATATCATCGGGCGGAGATGAGGTATGGCTTTTGGATCAATAACGTTTGACTCTTCGCTGAATTCACCTCATCTTTGCAGGATGATTTTTCGAGGAACTGTATTTCTCCTGCTGATGATTGCCTTCTCACCCGCACGTGTGTTTGGACAGGACCGCAAGGCACCGCAATTTGAACTCAAGGATATCAATGGACGACTGGTGCGGTTGAGCGACTATAAGGGGAAGGTGGTCCTGATCAACTTTTGGGCCACCTGGTGTCCACCATGCCGTGCGGAAATGCCGGATCTGGTGAGACTCCAACGTGAGCACCGCAAGAAAGGTTTACAAATCATCGGCATTACTTACGAACCGGAGAGTAAAACTCTGATACGTAGATTTGCCAGAAGTCTTAAAGTCAATTACCCTATCATCCTCGGCTCCCCTCAGATCAAAGCACGTTTTAGTTCAGAGGAGAATCTGCCTCTGACGGTCGTCATAAATCGCGACGGCAAAATAAGCGACGTGATCGTCGGCATACTTCTTCGCGGAGAATTCGACGAAAAGATCAAACCGCTATTGATGAAGAATGTAGAAGGAGGATAAGAAGTGCGAAATCGAATCATTAGTCTTGTTGTCAGTAGTGTTATGGTGATGACCCTCGGCGTGATTACTGCGGCAGCTTTCACCAAGACTGCCACCATTAAGGTTGAGGGAATGAAGTGCGCGAAATGCTCTTCGTCGGTAGCTAAAGCGCTCAAGGCTACCGAGGGCGTTGAAGACGCACAGGTGGACTCGGAAAAGGGCGAGGCCGTCATCAAGTACGACGACCAGAAGTTGACCGAAGCCAAGCTCCGTGAAGTTATCAACAGCACAGGTTTCAAGGCGGTAGCAGAGCCGGGACAATAACATTGCCGTTAACTCATTAATGGCGATCGAGTCCGTCAATGGTTTTCAGTTCGGCGTGCCGTTGTAAAAGCGGCACGCCGAAACTATTTGTCGAGTTCGTGCCAGGACTCGAAAGCGACTAAGATGTAGTATGCGGAAAATGGAAAAGCGAGATGTAGCTATCAAATCGCAGGCAATCGGCAGTCAGGCCATCGGCGCGCAGGCATTTGGATCGTTGGCTGTTGGCGCATTGGCCGTCGGGGCTGCCGCGATCGGTGCTTTGGCAATTGGCCGGCTGGTTGTTGGTCGTTTGATCGTCCGCAAATCGAGTATACGCTCGCTGGAAATTGAAGAGTTGAGTGTGGGCCAGTTGCGAGTTGGGAAACTGATTGTTACTGACGACCTGGTCACGCCCGACAAATAGGATAGACGGTCGCTAACCGGCGCAGAGTTTGAGACGCCGTGGGCGGGATTCAGAACTTTTGTGAGCTGAATTTGCGGTATTATCTCTTCCCTCACGAATTAGAACGAAAATCTGCTTTCATTCAGAGTCTTCTATCAGGAGGAGATCAAATGATCAGTAGCGCCACCCAACGTTCGATTCTTCGCTGGATTCACATCGTCTTCGCCATTCCGATAATCGGTTACATCTATAGTCCCTTCGATCAAATTCCAAACTACGCGCCCGTGGTCCGGTTTGTCGCCGTCCCTGCAATTGTCCTGACGGGACTCTGGATGTGGAAAGGACACCTCGTCCGCCGACTGTTTTCCAAGAGATCAGCCCAATAGGAACAATATTAAAAATCCTTACGACGATCGTCGGCGCAGTCTTTCTACTGTGCGGCACGTTCCTCTTCTTTGTCGCCACTGTTGATATGACTGCAAACATACGCATCGCGGGGCCAATGAACCTGTGGCCGCCTCCGCTTTGGATCTACCTTATTGCTGACGTCATCTTCGTGTTACTCGCGATCCTCGGGATGAAGTTAATGAGACTAAAGCGCGTACACATCGGCTTTCTGATGAGCATAGTGGGTGTTCTCGTGCTCATTTTGGTGATCGAGAATCAGCTCAATGCTCCACCCAGAGATGGCATTAATGACAGTAACTACATAGCGGCGGACCTGGAGTGTTATGTTGCGGCGTACGTCATCGCGCAATTGATATTTTTAGTGGGCCTGTGGTTCATCATTCAGCACTTCTGGAGGCAAAGGCTCAGATAGCACTTGTCGGAAAATTCCTGCGTTACCCCACCCTTTCTACAACTATGCCATCCTGAAATCGGTTCTTTTGAGCCACTTTTCTCAGTCAGTTGATATGAACCCGTTTGGAACAACGGTTGCCAAAACACGGTAGTTCGAATAAATAGGAGATTCTTTGTGACAAAGAAATATTTATCGATAACGCTTTCAGTAATCATCACCGTATTGAGTTTTGGTTTGCCCGCGACTGCGTCGGCACAATCGACTGCTGAGATTGAGAAGATCCGGGCAAAGGTTCAGACACTCTCAACGAGCAAAGACTCGCAAGTCCAGGTCAAGTTTCGCGATCGCACCAAGGTTAAGGGTTACATCGTGTCCGTGGAGCCGGTAACCTTCACTCTCAGGGATCCGAAGATGGAACGTCACAGTCAATCGCTTATTCCGAGGTCGAGAGCGTAAGTAAGACATGATGGCGTCTCTACAAAGACGTGGCTGATTCTGGGTGGCGTGGCAGCAGGCGCAGTTACAACGTGGCTGATTGTCAAACCTGCGGTCTGTGACGGTGGCGCTCAAACCCGCGGGATCTGTTGAACTAAAACTCTCCCAAAACCTTTTAGTGCTAAAATCGTTCTGCTTTGTATGTATTGCCCCCGATGCGGAAAAGCCGAACAGGCGCCTGAAACTTTCTGTCGTCAGTGCGGACTGTTTTCTGCCCGATCTTTCGAAGCCACTGAAACGCGAGCTTCCGCCCGAAGATCATCTACAAGCGAATACGGTCCTAAATTCATTAACCATACTCGTGAGTTTTACTCTCGCGATTTTGCTCTTTGCGCTCAGGCCGAGCTCGCATCCGCTAATCTACACTACGGCTGGTCTATTGATCGCGATTGGCGCGTGGCACATTCAGACTCTCATCAGAACCCAGAAGCTCAAAAAGCAGTGGCAACGAAGATCGCCCCTGGCTGGAGTCGGAATGGGCTTGGCCGAATCAGAGCGGGCATTTAAATCCGCGTCAACCGCAAAATTATTGGACCAGGCTGACTTCTCGGACGCAGTTCCTGCGAGTGTGACGGAAAATACCACGACGCATTTGGTTGAGAGATCGCGGCTGATTGAGGTCCTCATTCTCCTCCATTAAATGAAAAGAAAACGCTTCGTCCTTTCAATTCTGATTCTGCCGGTCATCTTCATAGCTTGTTTTTGGACGGCTGGAACTGTGTTGACCAATCGTGTCGTTCAATCTGTTGGTGGTCCACCTAACGATCTCGCCGCAAAACCAGTCCAGTTTCAGAGTCAGTCGGGGGCTGTCATTCATGGTTGGTTCATCCCCGGTACTAAAAGCGCCGGTGCGATCATCCTCATGCATGGCGTGCGAGCGAATCGCCTCAGTATGTTGGACCGCGCACGGTTCCTCGCGAAGGCAGGTTTCTCCGTTCTCCTTTTCGATTTCCAGGCTCACGGGGAGAGTACGGGAGAAAACATCACGTTTGGTTATCTTGAATCTCGAGACGCGCGAGCAGCCGTTGAGTTCCTTCGCACGACGGCTCCAGGGGAGAAAATTGGTGTGATAGGCGTGTCGATGGGCGGCGCAGCCACGGTGCTTGCGTCTCCGCGCTTGATGTTAATGCGATGGTGTTGGAGATGGTTTATCCGACGATCAATCAAGCAGTGACTAATCGGTTAACTATGAGGCTTGGGCCATTGGGCAGCGTTTTAACTCCATTATTGACGGTCCAACTCAAGCTGCGGCTGGGATTTAGTTCGGATGACTTAAACCCGATGGATAAAGTTGGCGGGATTACTATTCCCAAGTTGTTCATCGTGGGCGCCGAGGATCAGCACACGACATTGGCTGAGTCTCAGCAGCTCTTTGCGGCCGCCGCCGAACCGAAGGAATTATGGATCGTGCAACGTGCAAAGCACGTCGATTTTCATGCGTTGAAAAAGGAAGAATACGAGCGACGTGTTTTAAGTTTCTTTAAGGACCGTTTAGCCAGCCAGAGTCAATAAGAGACGACCACACAGCGCCGCGAAAATAAGATCACCCAGCGCAGATAGACCACAGCGCCGAAGGCGCGGAATATGACAGCCAGGGGCAAGCGCGAAGCGCGTCGCCCCTGGATCAAAATCAAAGAGGGCGACGCAGCCCTGAAAGGGCGTAATACGACGGAGAATTATCTCGGCCTTTCAGGCCTCGACTCTGCTTTGTGGGACCTTAACCAGGGGCGACGTGCTCGCTTCGCTTCGCACTTGCCCCTGGCTGTCATATCCCGCGCCTTCGGCGCTGTGATTGACTTGCTTCACGCCGCTAAAGTAGATCGCAGCCGTCGAATGCCAAACACATATTGACACCGCCTCAGATCAGGCATATAAATTTCCCCCTACCCGATCGACGCTTCTAACAACAAATGGTGAATTAACGATCTTTGGCAGGCGTGGTTTCCGTTGAAACCACCTTCAATCTTTCCCCCTCAACGTACACACATTCCTCAAGAGGAGAGGTTGCCATGAAGAAAATTTTGCTGGTGTTGATTCTCACTGTTGCTGTGTTCGCCCAACCGGTTCCCGCGCAGCAGCCATTCGGGGTACCACGCAGCCTCCAACTCGTGGAGGCTTCAATTCCGGAGTTGCAACAAGCATTGCGTTCGCGGCTCATCACGTCTGAACAATTAGTTCAGATGTATCTCAATCGCATCGCCGCATACGACGACGCTGGGCCGCTGCTCAACTCGTTCATTCACCTCAACGCGAATGCTCTCGAAGAAGCCCGCGCTCGCGATCGCGATCGACATCGCGGACGTGCTCATGGACCACTGTTCGGAATTCCGGTTTTATTAAAGGACAACATCGATACCTCAGATATGCCAACCACTGCCGGGTCCGTTGCGCTCGCGGGCTCGATTCCTCCAAACGACGCATTCATTACTGAGAAGTTGCGTGAAGCGGGCGCGATCATTCTCGGCAAAGCCACACTAACGGAGTTCGCAAACTTCATCGCGTCGGAATGCCGTCCGGGTATAGCTCACTGGGTGGCTATGGCTTCAACGCATACGATCCGAGACCACTTCCCGCTAGCGACGGGCGCCCGGTGCTTACTCCTGGTGGATCCAGTTCGGGCTCAGGCATTGCCGTATCGGCAAGTCTTGTTGCCGTCGCCATCGGCACGGAGACATCAGGATCGATCCTGAGTCCGGGTTCGTCGAACGGCGTAGTTGGTATTAAGCCAACGGTCGGTTTAGTCAGCCGCACAGGCATCCTGCCGATCACTGCCGATCAGGATACCGCCGGTCCGCTCGCACGAACCGTGACAGATGCTGCGATCATGCTGAGCGAGATCGCGGGCCACGATCCGAATGACTCGGCTACCGCACCATGTTTAGAGCCTGGTAATTGCCATTCGGACTACACCAAGTTCCTGAACAAACACGCACTCAGAGGTGCACGCATAGCAGTGCCTCGCGTGCCTTACTGGATCGGTTTCTCCCCTGCGCAACAGCAGATCATGCTGAACGCGATCGCAGCTCTGCGCGAACAGGGAGCAGTTGTGGTTGATCCTTTCGAGATTCCTAACCAGGCAGCCATATCAGCGTTCGGAATCTGTGTGACTTTTCCAGCGCCGGCGAATTGTTCGACCGTGTTGATGTACGGGCAAAAACACGACCTCAACACCTATTTGACAACCAGGCCAAACGCGCCGGTTCACACGTTGGCCGACATCATCGCGTTCAACAACGCGAACGCTGCGGTAGCGTTGAAGTATGGACAGGCAATCTTTCTGGCGGCTAATCAACTCGATACGAACCCGGGAAGTGCAGACACGCAGCGATACCTCGCGGATCGTGCGCTGGACATATCACTCACAAGAGGCGGGCTGGATGCAGTCTTCAATGGTCCAGACGGAATTAAAGGTACTGATGACGACTTTGATGCGATTCTGTTTCCGCAGAATCGTGGTGCAGCGGCGCCGGCAAAAGCCGGTTATCCGAGCATCGTCGTTCCGGCAGGATTTACCCACCGGCTGGTCCAGTGATCAATCCAGCGCCATTCGGCGTGACGTTTACTGGCCGCGCATTCAGCGAAGCGAGGCTGATCGCCCTCGCTTACGCATACGAGCAAGCCACGAAACATCGACAACCGCCGGCGAGTGCACCGCCGCTCCCGAGCGATTTCGTGAGCCGATAACTTTTTCATCCACAGATTACATAGATTCTTTAATTAAATCTGTGTAATCTGTGGATAGACCTCGGAGCCTGCGATGTTAATGAAACTATTGGTTTCGGGCAGCATCGTTGTTCTGATCTGCTGCACGTCACTTAGTCGCGCCGACGCGGCGGTTTTTCGTGATACGCGCCTCCTTTAACGCCGCCTCACAGAACCTGAAGACTATCGATTTTGAATCGGGCGCGAACGTCCCCGACGGTTTGGGCTTTTTGGAGATTGACGGCGTCTTCTTCCGTAACTTCAACGGCACGCCCGCAATCGTAAATGGGCAAAACGGCAACAAGCTCTTGTTCGGAGCGACCGTGGGCGAAATAGTGCGTCTAACGGTTTTCCTTCCACCAGGTACAACGGCTGTCGGAGTTGACCAGTTCAACACACCGATGATCGTGTCCATCTCGACCGGCGAGAGCGTCATGATGAACCCGTCGGATACTTCAACTTTCGTCGGCTTCGTTTCCGATCAGCCCTTCCAGACTTTGATCATCACTCTCGACTTTCCGGAGCCGACACCGAGCGTGTTAATTGACAATCTGTCTTTTGGTCATCGACGTGCCGGAAACGAACCGCCGGTGCCACAGTTACTCGCAACCAATACCGGACGGGCTGTCGCACTGGATTCGGTAGTGACAACAAGCGAGCCTTTCCACGTTCCGGCACCTCATCTTCTCGCTACTGACGGCCGCACAAGAATCACGTTCTTCTTAGCCGGTGTCTTACTGGAGCCTGCAGATCTGCCGTTCGTAACGGTCCAGGCAGAGGACACACAACTACGTCTGTTCGACTTACCCTGTGAGGCAACGGGCCGAAGATAAAAAACTTGAGCTGGATGTCGCAGGTGACAGTTCGCCTTCCTGATACGCTTGCCGGTGCCGGCACTGTGAACGTCAGCGTCACAGTGCGCGGCAAGGTAAGTAACAAGGCGCCACTGCAAATTGAGTAAAGCGCGGGAAGAGATATTTCTCGCGCAAAGGCGCAAAGGCGCAAAGAAAACCCCTTAGAAACGCGGCAGCGCTTTGCGTCTTTGCGCCTTTGCGCGAGAAATTCTTCTCCGCATAAGACTTGTTCAAGCCGTAACGCGCGTTACTGTTTTGAATGCTTCCTATAAGCGGCTGCTAACTTCGTGTCGTACTTATTAATCTTGTAATTCTTACCGTTGTAACCTCTGGCGAACGTTGCCCACTTGCGGTTTCGTAACGCCCCGGCCAGACCGCTGGCGGTAATGAAGTTGCAAAAGGCTTTTAGCTGTTCGCCCTCACTCTTCAACATAGCTGCGTGGAAATCTTGCAGAGTCGCAAACCCACAGGTCGCGAAGTTAAAACCCATAAGCTGAAACTTGCCCCATGAACACGACTTTATCGCGGCAGTGTTATTAAGGGCGGCAGCTAGGTTAAAGCGATCCCACTGATGCGCGCCGCCGGCCCCGTAACCACCGGCGGACTTCCTTGAAATATCAGGATGAGTGGCAGCGAAAGCGCCGTTGGTGAAACCGTGAAATTTGTGACGCTCGAACAAGATCGTCGGTCTTCCGTCAGCCATAAAGCCGGCGCCGCGACTTTCAACTTCGGCAACAGCCTTAATGGCAGCAACCTCGCACTTGAGCAGCTCGGCCGCCTGCTTGAAGTCATCTTCGGTCAACGTCGACGAGGTATTCATGTTAGGTGTGGTCGTCGTCTCCGCAGCGGGCGTCGTGGTTTTGTTTCCATCGGAATTCAAAGCCGCTAATGTCTTTGGGCCAACCATACCGTCAGGCTCAAGCCCGTTGGCTTTTTGAAACGCGAGCACTGCGGTCTGCGTCCCCAGCCCGAATTTCCCGTCAACACCATGCGGATCAAATCCGAGCTCTTTTAGCCGCTGCTGCAAATTTTTTACTTTTGGCCCAGATGAACCTTTTCTCAGTGTAGGCATTGACTGTTCTCCTCTTGGATTATTTGTCTATTTAATTATGTCGGGAGTAGTGGTTTCAGAATTCGTATACGTACGCCGCGCCTGCATTGAGTGCGACGTCGGATTTTCCGAGGGCTCCAACCAGGACAGTATTATTACTCACAGCCACTGCACAACCGAAAGCGTCGTTTTGCGCTGCATCCGATGCGAATAGCTTTTCGCGTAAAGACCAACCCGACTGCCCATTTCGCTCGTACACATACGCAGCACCAGCGGACGGTGCGGCGTCTGATCATTTACGCTGCCAACCGCGATTGTGTCCTCACTCACAGCGACACGCAAACCAAATCCATCAAATGCGTCTGAATCTTTAGCGACGAGCTTCCGATCCTGCAACCAGCCGTGCGAGCCGCGAGTAAAAACATATGCGGCGCCCCGCGTGTGACTACCAACGTGGTCCTGTGGCGCGCCAACCACAAGCGTATCGCCGCTCATTGCAACGTGAAAACCAAACGACGCGCTCTCCGACGGGTCCTGTGCATGCAGCTTTTGTTGTTGAGTCCAAATCGATCCGTCAAAAGTGTAAACATAGACAGCGCCGGAAAAGAAACCTAACTCCGCGTCGCCATCGGCGCCAACCGCAATCGTGTCTTCGTTCATCGCGACCGAAAGACCGAAGCGTGCGAGTGTAGCGGGAACACTTGCCGTTAGTTCTTGCTGCTGAAGCCAAAGACTGTTGATCCGACGGAAGACGTACGCTGAGCCGACTTCAGTTTGATTAAGATCAGAATTTCCAAACGCACCGCAGACAATCGTGTCGCCTTTAATCGCTACAGAAATGCCGAAGTTGTCGAAAGCTGTGTTCTCGCTGCCGATCAGCTTTCCTTCTGAAGTCCACTTCGTGAAGGTACGAACAAACACGTAAGCAGCGCCCGCAGCGACGTCCGTATTGAAATCACCGTGCGCTCCGACCACGATTCGATCACCATCAGTCGCCACCGACGCGCCAAAGAAACTGCCCGGAGTCGGATCCCCGATCAATTTCTGACTAAGTTGCCAACCAGTCGTGGTTTTTTCGAAAACGTATGCAGCGCCGGTACCGTTTGCTTCGTTCGGGTCGCCAACAACAGCTACATTCCCTTGCACGGCCACTGCCTGACCGAATTGATCACCTTGCTGAGCGTCGGGTGCGGTGAGTTTAGTTTCGACTGAAGCGGCGTTGACGGATAAAGCGACACATAAGATCCAGAGGATGAGATGGAGGTTTCATAATTCTCCTTCGCATTTGCGTCTTGGTGCTCTTTAAAGACCTAGAGCGTGGATTTCGGACTCGCTGACGGGACCTGAGGCGTGCAATTACTCAAAAAGTTCAGGTGCTCAGTCAATCATGCCGTTTTGATTTAAGTCAAGAGTTAATTTGGCCGGCCTGTTCACCAGATCTGTTGGCGGAAAGGTGGAATTAGGATTACTATGTGCATCTTTCATTTAATAAGGACTGCTTTCGTGAAAGTATTCGCTTCAACCCTTCTTTTCGTGTTTCTTAGTGTTCAGGCGGCCGGCCTGGCTTCAGCCCAGGATACTGATAAGAAACAGGAGTCTTCGGGTCGAACGCGCAGTCGCAGCCTGCTGAAAAAGAAGTCGCTTTGATATCCATTGAGCTCGTCGGTGGCGGGCGTTTGCAAGTCGAAGAACTGAGAGAAACCCGCGATGGTATTTGGTACAAACGTGGAGGCGTAACAACCCTGCTTGACCCGGCGCGAGTTGCGCGCATAGAACGACCATCGTCCGGCGAAACTCCGCAGGTCAGCGCGGCTGCAAAAGAATGGTCACTTGCCGATTCCAAGAGAGTCGAAGACTTTTTCTTCACTAAGTTTGGTCGTCCATTACCGACCTCGGCGTTTGGACAATCAGACATTCACAACCGTTGGGGACTCGATCACCGCCAGGGGATGGACGTCGGTCTTCACCCGGACAGTCAGGAGGGCGTTGCCCTCGTTAACTTCCTGCGAGCCGAAAAGATTCCTTTCCTCGTGTTCCGTGGGTACATTCCCGGCGTAGCCACCGGACCACACATCCACATCGGACGCCCGTCACACCGATACATCCGTCGTTAATTTAACCGCCGATGTATTGGGCGGTTGTAAGCTCGCCTAAAAAATTCAAATCGTACTTGGAAACAGTCAGTACCGTCCGCGGTAGCGGATGGGTGCGCCGCAGGCAATGATCGAAGGCTGCGCACCCATCCGCTACCGCGGACGGTACTGACTGTTCCAAGCATCACGTTCTGACTATCGAGGCAAAGCACGCGTGCGACTAGTTGCCCTTATTGAATAAGTGGAACGTAAGCCCAAGCGTCAACCCGCGTGAGTCCTGCTCGGCTTAATTTCCTGGTCAATCGAGATCCTTCACGACGCGGTTAGAGCCGTGCTATTTTTTCCGCAATGCCACGACTTATCTCTCTTACGACTTGCATCCTGTTCATATCGACCTTGTGCGTCGCCCAATCCAAAGCCCAGCTCAATCGCGATCCGCACACAGTTAAGTTTGTCACCTCTGACATCGGAAATTTTTGGCGGGCGTATGACCTTGCGACAAAAGAAACCGACAAACCATGTATAAAAATGATATTTCGAACTGGATTTACAACGCGAGTTCTGCCAAAGACCGGCCGGCCGATCTCGGATATTACATCGGCTATTTGATCACGCAATCTTATTATCGGAACGCGAAGGACAAGCGCCAGGCGGTTTACGACATCCTGAACATACAAGATGCTCGTGCATTTTATGAGGCCAGCGGAGTGCGACAACAAAAGCCATGATTACACGTCGTGATTTCACAAAATCTCTTGCCGGCGCCGTCGCTCTCACGACACTGAAGACGGATTTAGTCTGGCCGTTGGATGTGCCTCAAGTCTCTGCGAAGGCCGCTGACCTCTACCGCAGCTCATTTGTACTCGACTGCAACGCCCTCGCTTCAATCGGCTACCAGCTTAGAGACGAAACAAGACTAAAGGCATTGCGCGAGTCGGGAATCACCGTCCTCAAATCTACTCTCGGAGGAGCGACCGGAACATTTGACGAGACCATGACCGACATCGCCGTGGCTGATGAATTGATGACGAAAAGATCGGACGTGTTCCTTAAGGTTCGCACCTCCGCCGATCTGGACGGCGCAAAACAACAACGCAAGATAGGCGTCATCTACTCTTTCGAAGCCGCCAGCATGCTGGAAGATAAAGTTGAACGAATTGAACGTTTCCGCAACCAGGGTGTCCGCATCATGCAACTGACCTACAACAGGCGAACTCCTTTCGGTGTCGGATGTCTTGACGGCGATTCCGAGGGATTAACTGAGCTGGGGCGCAAAGCAATCGCAAAAATGAACGAGATCGGTGTGGCACTCGATCTCAGTCATGCTAATACACAGACTATTGCCGACGGCATTGCCGCCTCGAAGAAGCCACCCATCATCTCGCATTCGGGTTGCCGTAGTGTTCACATGCACCCGCGCAACATAGAAGACCGCGAAATGAAAGCTCTTGCTAATAAAGGTGGTGTCATGGGCATTTACATGTTGCCGTACTTGACGCCGTCGCCGAAGCAACCCGCGCTGGACGACTATATGCGGCACCTGGAGCACGCGCTGAAGATTTGCGGCGAGGATCATGTTGGCGTGGGCACTGACGTTCCCTTACGTGTTGTAGAAAAAGATTTGGAAAATATGCGACGCGCGGTTGAGCAGCGGAAGAAAGACGGGATAGCTGCTCCGGGTGAAGACCGCCCGGTATACATCCCCGACATGAACACACCTCGCAAGATAGAAATCATCACCGACGCGCTGCTGAAGCGTGGATACAAGAGTCGCCAAACGCAGAAGGTGCTTGGCGAGAACTTTAAGCGTGTCTTCGGAGAGATCTGGACCGCTTAATGAACGATGCGCTATTTCCAAATGGTGCGCAGACAGTCAGCGAGGCGTTCAGCGCCTTGGCTGGCAAATCCACTCCACGGAGACGGTGTGCGCCAATAACTTCGGAAGTCGGTACACAGAAACTTTGCCTCACCAGGCTGGATACCAGCCACTTCAACCAAAAGTTTCTCATCAATCTTTGAGATTATTGGTTGACGCGTTCGCAATTCCTTTATCACGAATTGATTCTTAGCGAGAAGAGTAGAAACGGACCTGCATTACAGCATCGGCCTTTGGGTTAGAACCCCTTTCGAACGACATCTCATGAACGCGACTCGCATATCTCTGCCCGAACCATTCTGCAAGCCCCTCTTCCAGGATCGTCAGAGTGCCTCCAAATGTGACCGAGCTCATGATATGTACCGCTTCATGAGCAAGTTCCACTGAAGCAAGCCAGGGCTTAATCCTGGTCTCGCGACTTAGATATATTCTGGCCATTCGCAAGGGTCGAATAACAAAACTCCGCGCGGTGGTACACTCCGTAATCCGAGGTATAGACAATTGAATTGAGGCATCTCTTGGACCAAACAAATGTTCAGCCTCTTTAAATATCCTCAACAACTCCTGCATCAATGTTTGTTCATAAGAACGATCGCTCGCAGATAACAAATACTTTGCTTCTGCTTCCATCGCTAACAGCTCTTCCATGACGCGTAGGACTCGCATGGACCTAACTATATAACCAGGTGAAGGTTGTCGGAAAGTGTGAGCCGAGCTTGACTGCAGAATCACATTGAGATCCGAAGCTCAATGCCGCCGAAGTATGCCGCAGCTATGGACCACCAGATGTCTTCATTCGATCTCGTCGCGTTGAAGATTCTTAGCGGTTACACGCCAGAACAAAACCCCTTCCTGTGAAGCTTTCATTAGGAACTGAGTCTGCAGTGGAAGTGGACCACCGAGTGGCCCACTTCGCCCGACGAGTGGGTATGTTTTATTGCATCAATTGCGACTGAAAATACGCCAGATCAAAGTACTCTCTGTCCGATTGAACTTTTCCCTGCGCGTTGATCTTAAGGATGCCGATACCGTCTACGAAAAAGACGTTTCCCGTCTTCGTCTTAAAACGCAACCGCCATTTGATAGCAGCTTCCTGACCGGCGACCGTGACGTCAAACGACTGGATTCTGATTTCATCCAGGATACTGGGGAATGTTTCCAAATAAGCAATGATGGCTTGTGTTCCCTGTACCGGCGTAGTTCCGACCGGGTCTTCAATCGTGCCGTCCGGGGCGAACATATTTGCGGTTCCCTGAGCATCGAACGCAGCGAATTTCTGGAACATCTCCGTAGCAATCGCTTCGATCTGTTCCGGAGTAAAATTGTTGGCTGGTGCAGCTTCAACGCGCGTGACGGTCGAAGCGATCAGAAACATGAGGGCCATTGCCAGCGCTGTGGTCCTTTTCACAAAACTTAGATTTCTCATTTTCTTCTCCTTTAATATATTTGCTTGGTCCGAGGTAAACATCGCCGTGCGTCGGATTGAGGACGGCGATGGCCCACCAATGACTGTGTAGGGAGAAGTTGTTGAACTCCTGGCCGTATTACTGCGGTGCCGAAATTTTTTCTTACTTTGCGTTAATATCTCGTCCGTATAGGCGATACTTCGGAGATAGGTAGAGGAATGGGCTTCGAATCTTTAATCGGCGTGCTTGGTTTCATGGGCACATTCCTGCTTGTGATAGTGGGACTACTGAACTTTTCTGTCTTTCGGAAACAACTTCGGATTGCCAAGGAACAAATCGATACTGCTGTGCGGCAGTTGGAGATCGCACAAAAGCAGCCTGATTTATTCCTTATCCAGCGCGCTGTCACTGAGACTTCAAACCATCTCCGGCTCTTCGTCGAGCAACCAAAACTGCGACCGTACTTTTATAGCGAGGCAGAGTGGCAGCCGGAGATGAGGTCTCGTTAGACGAAATCCAGGCTATGGCAGAGCTTATTCTCAATAACTTCGCCTCGGCATTGATGCACGCAGCGGCCTTCCCGGAATACCCTGTTCGCGGCGTCGATCGAATCATCATGTTTCATCTCCGTCGCAGCCCCGCGTTGCGCGAGTTCCTAATCGAGAACTTCGAGCGCTTCCCGTTCACCGGTTTGACGCTCCTGTGCCTCAAGAACGAGACGCGCGATCAGGTGGAGGCAGACCTTCAACGACTCTTGAAAGCACCCGATGTGGATGGTGTAGAGATCCAACGTCGCAAGGATCTCTTACAACTGTATCAGAGTAGCGAGACGCGTGAGCCGATTGAGTTCACTTCGTATAGCATGCAGAGGCGTCGCTAGCTAAAACTATGGCAAACACCGATTCGCGGGTAACGATTCACATGGCGGCGAGCCTCGACGGCTTCATCGCTCGAAAGGACGGACGCGTCGACTGGCTCGAGACATCGGACGAGTTCGCAGGCGGGGATTCATTGGATCCGGATTTTATCGAGTCTTTCCTCAAGACGATTGATTGCTATGTCATGGGATCGCGAACTTATGAGACTGCTTTGAATTTCGAGATGAAGGGGTTGGGCTGGTCATATGGCGATAAACCTACTTTCGTCCTCACTAGTCGCGATCTGCCGCGAACCCGGGATACCGTCGAGTTCTACTCCGGTGATCTCTCGCAGTTTGTGAATGAGCGACTACGACCCACGTTCAAGAGCATTTGGTTTGTTGGCGGCGGTGCAGTCTCCGGTGAATGTCTTCGTCGTGGATTGGCCGACGAGATTCGTTATTCGATCCTGCCCGTCTTGATCGGCGACGGGATACCATTCTTCGAGAACATCGGCAAAGACGTCGCTCTCCATCTGGCTGAGGTCAAGGCGTACAAGAGTGGCATAGTGGAGCTTCGATACGAGGTGCGTTGAGATTTGGTCATTTGACTCGGAATTTGTGCAAAGGCGCACTAACGGTATAAACAAAGCGCTCCGGGACCTTGTGGGCACACGATATCAAAGCAAGTCGTTAGTCAGCTTATCAAGGTGGAACGGTAATGAGAAAGACATTGTTGATTTTGTTCGCGATATGTTTGTCGGCATGGCTTGACTGTTGAGGTTTCAGCGCAATCTTATAACCGCGTCAGTGAAAAAAACGTCAGGGTGGTAAAAGGGAAGAAGTTGGTTTTAACGGGCGCGGTGCGTGATGGGGACGAAGTCGTCTACCGTTTCAGAGCCCGCGCCGGGCAAAGAATAACTATCAAAATAGCCGGTCGTGACTCGGATTTTACGGTTTATTTGAATCACGGATTGGATGTCGAGCCAGTTGCGCCGGACACAAAATCGTGGTCGGGCACGATGCCGGCTGAATTTAACGGCCACTGCGAAATTGGAGTTCATTCAACTTATAAAGTAGCCGATTACCGCCTGGAAATTTTGCTGAGATAAAAAGGTGCGCGGTCAGAGTCTCCAGACCGAGTCGCGCTCTCGGCTGGAGACTTGGACAGCTTTGCCCCAAAAGTAGAAATCGTACTTGGATCGGGTCAGTACAGGGAGCGGTAGCGACCTGGTCGGTGATCAGCATGCGATATTCCTAACGACTTTGACCCCTCACGGACGGACCAGGTCGCTACCGCTCCCTGTACTGACCCGATCCAAGTACAGTTCCTACTTTTGAGGCAAAGCTGACCTGGACCAAACTGCTCTTACAACGGGAGCAGGTAAAAGCTTCCCATTCAGCGGCGACGTCGCGGTTAGCGATCAATTCGCGACCTCCACCGCCTTCAGCGCAGACAAACTTCCCGTTACTTGCTTTTAAGGCGATCCGGTTCTCGCTCCCGCGGATCAATAGAAACGTCTCCGTTGGTCCAATACAGTCGCGGTTGGCGAGCAATGTTCCGTTCGGGCCTGTAGCCGAGACATACTGGCCATTACTGGCTCGTAACGCGACACGATCGTTTCCCAGGTAGACCACGTTAAAGGACTCCCATGGACCACGGGCGTCACGGTTCGCGACCAACTCACGGCCCCCACCTCCTTCGGCGGCTACGTACTTGCGGTTAAACGCAATCAAGGCGACTTGCGTGTACATTGATTGCGATGAGTGCACGCGAACGAGCGGTGCCGCGACTCGCCGGTGCGGCGACGCCGACCAACAACAGGACAGCGACTACAACAAGTGTTCTGTAGGTTCGATAATTCATGATTGTGTTTCTCCTTCAAGGACTAACGTTGGTTGTCAGGACTGTGGAGCTGTTGATAAAAACTCCTAAGGCTTCGGCTGAAGCGCAAGGACCTCAACCGTCCTATCCATTTACGCGGCAGGTTTGCGAAAAAGGGGACACGCACCCAAATTCGATTGACCTCGGTAATCCAAGGGCATATGCTCTCGCCTGCCACGAGCGCTTCACGTCGGCAACTGCTTCACTCCGTCTCCACCCGCTGAGAAATTCGCCTATGGCCGAACCGGCGCCACAAGTCGTCACGCAACTGCTTCAGGAATGGAGTCGTGGCGACCAAACCGCCCTCGATAAACTGATTCCCATCGTTTACGACGAACTGCGCCGGCAGGCGGCCAACTACATGCGCCGTGAGCGACCGGGACAGAGTTTGCAAACCACGGCACTGGTCCATGAGGCGTACCTACGACTGGTGGACCAACGGGCAGTCGAGTGGCAGAACAGAAATCACTTCTTTGCCATTGCGGCGAACGTGATGCGACGCGTGCTCGTGGATCATGCGCGCCAGCATCAGGCGGTCAAACGCGGCGGGACCGATCTCAAACTGCTGCCGCTTGACGATGCTGACGCGCGACGTGAAGGTGAAGACATCGATCTGGTCGCCCTGGACCAGGCACTCGAACGTTTGGCGCTGTTAGACGAACAACAGAGCCGCGTTGTCGAGTTGCGTTTCTTCAGCGGTTTGAGCGTCGAAGAAACAGCCGAAGTGTTGAACGTCTCGGCACGCACCGTCAAACGGGAATGGCGTGCGGCCAAGGCGTGGCTGCTGCGCGAACTCAGCAGAGGTGCGCAGCCATGACGCCGGCACGCTGGCAACAAGTCAAGGAATTGTTTGCGTCGGCTGTCGAACTATCACCTTCCGAGCGAGCGGTGTTTCTCGCGCAAGCCTGTGTTGACGACGAGTTGCGCCGTGAAGTCGAGACCCTGCTCGCGTCTGACGACTCGCCAAGCTTTATGGAGACTCCGGCGGTAGCGATGGTCGCCGAGTCGCTGGTGAGCGCGTCATCAGAATTGTCGGCTGGGCAGTTTGTCGGCCCTTACCAGATCGTCGAGGCCATTCGTGGCGGTGGGATGGGTGAAGTTTATCTCGCTCGCGACCCGCGTTTGGACCGTTTCATCGTACTCAAACTGCTGCCTCCATACTTTGCCAGAGATGAGCAGTTTGTCCGGCGTTTTGCGCAGGAAGCTCGCGCCGCTTCGGCACTCAACCATCCCAACATCTGCATCATTTACGAGATCGGCAAGTCCATCGACGGGCGCGACTTCATCGCGATGGAGCACATTGCAGGACGCACTCTCCGCGACCGCATCGCGCAACAACCTTTGTCGATTGAGGAAGCGCTCGGAGTCGCAGTTCAAGTCGCCGATGCCTTAACGGCCGCGCACTCCACAGGGATCGTTCATCGCGATATCAAGCCGGAAAACATCATGTTGCGTGATGACGGTTACGTGAAAGTACTGGATTTCGGTCTCGCCAAGTTCCAGCCACGTTCCGATCAGAGTCAGATCATGACGCCCGCACGTTGCCGAAGCTGACGGAGCCCGGAACCCGAATGGGAACGGTGCAGTACATGTCACCGGAGCAATTGCGCGAATTGACTGTGGACCAGCGCACTGACATCTGGAGTCTTGGAGTCGTGCTGCACGAAATGGTGACAGGCCGAACACCGTTCGCAGCGAAAAGCAATAACGAGAGTATCGCTTTGATCCTGGATCGTGGGCCAATTCGGTTTGCCTGGGATGCCGGCGACGTGCCGCCCGAGTTTCAGCGAATTGTTGCACGTGCAATGTCGAAGCAACTGGAGGAACGCTATCAGAAGATTGCGGAGCTCGCCGCCGACGTGAAGCAGTTGCAAGGCGGACTCAGCGTCAGATCAGGCACGATCAACGAAAACCTGCCAACTGCCAAACTCGGATCGCATCTATCGAATCAGAGTGTTTCGGTGGACCATGATCCACCAACACGCTTACAACGCATCAAGTCGCAACTGACAACTTCAACACGCTACTTGCTCAGCGAAGTCAGGAGACACCCGAAACTGTCGGCGTCGGCTTTGGCGGGCGTCGCCTTAGTGCTGGCATTCCTGTTCTTTCCTCGTGCGTCGTCACTGCCGCCGTTCCAGAAGCTCAACTTTGTACGGCTTACAAACTCAGGGCGCGCAGTGTGCGCCGCCATCTCGCCGGACGGAAAGTTTGTGGCCCATGCAATTCTGGAAAACGGCATGCAGGCGTTGTTGTTGACCGGTTTGGCGACCAACTCCACCTCAGTCGTGGTTCCCGCAGAGGAAACCGAGTATCTGGGCATTACCTTTTCTCACGACGGAAACTATCTCTACGTCACTCGACGCAACCACAGTAGCGATTTGGGCGCTCTCTATCGATTGGCGCTTCCGGCGGCACGCCGGTGAAGCTGGTTGACGGCGTAGATGGTCCAATAACCTTCTCACCACAGGGCGACCGTGTTTCGTTCGTGCGTTTCACTCCAGCCAATGGCGAGTATGTGCTCATGACAGCGAAGATCGACGGCACTGATGAACGCACGCTTGCCCGGAGAGGCAATGGACAAAGGCTCTCTGTTTATGGTTCGGCATGGTCGCCTGATGGTGAGACGATTGTTTGTGCCGCCGGCCGTTGGGACAACGGCTATCACATGAACCTGGTCGAAGTCGGAGTTGCGGATGGGCAGGAACGAACACTCGGCACGCAGCAATGGTTCTCGATCTTGCAGGTGGGATGGCTCGCGGATAAAGGCTGGCTCATCGTCAGTGCGCGCGAGCGATGGACAAGTCCTTATCAACTGTGGCGCGTCTCCTATCCGCAAGGCGAGGTGGTGCGCGTCAGTAACGATACCGTCGAACATGAGAGCGTAAGTCTGGCTCGCGATGGCAAGGCGATGGTGTCGGTGCAGAGTCAACAGGTGGGCCGGCTTTGGATTGCGCCGGGTGGCGACGACCGGCAGGCGCGAGTGATCGCTTCAAATGTCGGACGGATTTACGGGTTGAACTGGACGCGCGACGGCAAGCTCGTGTTTTCCACGATGGGCGGCAACAATCTGAATATCTCTCTGTTCGACCCGGAAAGCAGCAAACAGACCCAACTCACCACCAACGCGGGAGACAACTATAACCCTGCGCCTTCACCTGATGGTCAATACATCGCATTTGCTTCCAATCGCACGGGCAGTCTCAATATCTGGCATATGAAAGCGCTTGACGGTAGCGAGCCGCGACAATTGACCTTCAGTGATGGCAACTCTTATCCGGCTTACTCGAGAGACGGTCATTGGGTTGCATACGATAATCAGAGTGCGCCCAATACAACGATATGGAAAGTGGCGATCGACGGCAGCGCGCCGTTAAAGATAAGCGACAACGGCCGCATGCCGGTGATCTCGCCTGACAACCAGTTCATCGCCTATCGCTATCGGGGAGAGATTGCCATCATGCCGGTGCAGGGAGGTGAGCCGATTAGACGTCTGCCTATTCCGGTGATGGAGTGGCAGCAGGTTCAATGGACCGCCGACGGCCATGCTCTCATGTACGTCATGACCGTCGACGGCACTTCAAACATTTGGAGTTATGATCTGGCGACGGGTTCGACAAAGCAGCTAACAAACTTTATCGCCGACAAGATTTTTGCCTACGCGTGGTCCGCGGATTACACCAAACTCGCTTGTCAAAGAGGCGGCGAACTCGCGGATGTGATCCTGATCAGCGATCAGCCGTAACTGTTGCGATCCTATTGGCCGGGCGGCTTTGCCAGGGGTTGCTCATCCTCCGGACAACCTGGGGGCTCTTTTCCGGGAACAGCCCCTATTGAATTCTTGGCATCGAGAATCGCCTGGGGAGCAGTCTCATCCGGGAAAGTCGCCAAAACGGCGCTGATCGCCCGATACAGAAGCCCATTAATTATTCTTTGGCCTGCGATAACCTGCTTTTCTCCCTGCGTGAGCTGCCGGTCGTCCGTTTCAAGCAACTCGAACACGTGCTCTATCTTGGCGAAATTCTTTTGTTTTGGTTCAGGCGTCATTTTTTCTCCTTATAGGGGTAAAGAGTATGGGTAGATCTATCTATTAACGCGGCAGGTCTGCCGAAGAGGGGACAAAAGAAAAGGGAATTCAGAAATCACTCTTGGACACAGTGAGTACCGTCCGCGGTAGCGGATGGGTGCGTAGCCTTGTCCTAATGCTTTAACTGGCCTGCGGCGCACCCATCCGCTACCGCGGACGGTACTGACTGTGTCCAAGCATCGCGTCCTGATTGAGAAAAAACGGTAGAGTCGTTGTTAATGACGAAGACTCGGAGTCGTTTAATGAGGTATAGCCACAAAAGGACACAAGCACATAAGGTTCACAAAGCACACATATGTTTAGAGATTTACGATATAGCCTCCGAAGTCTGTTGAAGCGACCGGGCTTCAGCATCGTCGTTATCGCGACGCTCGCTCTTGGCATTGGTGTGAACGCTGCAATCTTCAGCGTCTTCAACCTCTTGCTGCGCCCGTTGCCGGTCAAGGAGCCGGAGTCGATTGTGCGCCTCTTCGTCGAAGAAGGCTCCGATCGATCGGACCTGTTTGCATTTCCAGACTACTCCTACATTCGCGATCACAACCAATCGTTCTCCGACGTGTTAGCCGTTTTCGAAGAGGAGCGTTTTCTTCTCGGAGAAAACAGACCTAACAGCGATCCTGAGGAGATTCTCGGAAACTTCGTTTCAGAAAACTACTTCGCGATGCTTGGCGGCAGCACCCATCTCGGACGCTCTTTCACAGCCGAAGAGAACAGCGTTCCCGGTCGTGATGCAGTCGTCGTCTTGAGTCATGGCTTCTGGCAGCGACGCTTTGGGAGTGATGCACAGCTCGTTGGCAGCAGCATAAAGTTAAATGGCAAATCGTTCACGGTTGTCGGAATAACTCATCCGGAGTTCGTCGGCCTCAGACGCGAAATGCCTGACATCTGGCTGCCACTAGCGATGCGGGGTGCTATGGCGACGGCCGGTTCGAAGACATCGCTCCTGAAAAGAGAAACTGGTACGCGGGACGCGACTTTCCCTGGCTCAGCATATTCGCACGTCTGAAGCCCGGCAGGACCGCGCCTGAGGCGCGCACCGAGATGAATGTGCTCCTGGGCCAACTCGATACTCAATCGAGCACTGACCCAAAGAAATCAATCGCCGTCGATCTGATCAACGAGCTGAAGTTTCCAATCGAAGCGTGGATGTTTATCGGAATGATCCTCGGAGCCACGGGTCTTATCCTCCTGATCGCCTGCCTCAATATCGCGAACATGCAACTCGCGCGAGCGATCGCGCGACAGAAAGAAATCGGTGTTCGACTGTGCCTGGGCGCAAGTCGTTGGCGATTAATTAAACAATTACTGACCGAGAGTTTGGTGTTGAGCGTCGTGGGCGGCGTTGCTGGCGTGTTGCTCGCCTGGTGGAGTCTCAACCTGTTTCTGTCCGTGGTTTTCGTGCGCTACGGTGGTGCAGAGATGGAGCGAGTCGCTATCGATCTCACGCCGGATTGGCGCGTCCTCGCTTATTCTTTTGGGCTTGCGTTATTGAGCGGAATCGCGTTTGGCCTCGTTCCGGCGTTGCGTGCCACTCGTCCCGATTTGATTGGAGTGGTCAAGTCGGAAGGCGCAACCGCGACCGGAGGCTCCGCGCGATCACGACTGAGCAGCGCACTTGTTGTCGCTCAAGTATCGATCTGTTTTGTCCTCCTGATTCCAGCCGGACTGCTATTGCGAAGCGTCCAACTCAATTTGGCCACCAATCCGGGTTATGAAGCGAAGAACCTGCTCTCCGTGGGTTACAGCCTGGAACTGAGCGGCTATGACGCGGAACGTGCGAAGATCTTTCAGCAGCAATTGATGACGCGACTCGCGGCGCTGCCGGGTGTGAAGAATGTGAGTCTCGATCGTGTCTATATCGGTCCCGGTCTCATCACGTTGTTGGACCAGGGAGGGACTGGTCCAAAGCAGTACGGGAACGTACCGATTGAAGAGATTCCCGCCACTTTCCTCGACACGATCGGTACGCCGCTCGTTCTCGGACGCGCGTTTACAGTGGATGAGGAAAACGCACACACGCCGGTACTCATTGTCAGTGAATCGACTGCGCGAAGCCTCTGGCCTGGCGAGAGTGCGCTCGGCAAGTTGTTACGTATCGAGGAACCAATGCGTGACGGCGGGAGCAAAATGATCTTTTCTTCGGCGCAAGTGGTCGGTGTTGCGCGTGATAATCAGCTCTATAGTTCCGGAGCAACACCGCCGCTCAGCGTCTATGTTCCCGGCGCTGCGCCTGGCGAAATGGATACGAGACTGCTGGTGCGTACTACGACGGACGCTGCGGGCCTGAAAGATCTTGCGCGCCGCGAGGCTTTTGCTGTCGAGCCTGTACTTCGACTGAAGGTGAAGACGTTTGAAGAGATAATCACCGGACAACAAACGATTATGTCTGCGGCGTCACACGGCGCGACTGTGCTCGGCACTTTGGCTCTCATGCTGGCAGTGATTGGGCTCTACGGCGTGATGGCGTGGCTAGTGGTCCAACGCACACGCGAAATCGGAATTCGCATGGCGCTTGGAGCACAGGCACACAACGTTCTGGTTCTCGTGCTGGCCCAGGGCATGAAGCTGGTTGTGATTGGCGCCGTCATTGGCATTCCGGTGTCTTTCGCCGTTGCGCGACTGTTGTCGAGTATGTTGGTTGGATTGACGACGAGCGATGCGCTCACGATTGGAGTCGTAACATTGCTACTGGTGGGAGTGACTCTGCTCGCATGTTATTTACCAGCGCGACGGGCAACGAGAGTCGATCCGTTGGAGACGCTCAGATACGAGTAACAAGGTAGAGCGAGAGCAACCCCGGCTCTCGCTAATTCGACGTCATTGAGATCTCAACTCATCGCCTGCCAACAATTCGGCCTCAAATACAGCAATCTGAGCATCAAAGATTTTGCCTCCTCAATGGGAGGCCTCTCCTTGTGGCGTCGGTAAGTTTTGAGGAGACCATCGAGAAGTTGGTGGATACTGACCGAGAAGTTCTAATAGTAAATACCAAACACAACTAGATACGAAAACCGAGACTTCTATGGTGATCCATAGCGACCGGACACAACGTTGACTTTCATTCGGGGTAAGCGGTACTTTGGAACTCGAATCAGAACTGAATCGATCCTGAATCCTCATTCCTAGTTATGCCACTAGCCGTGAATAAAGGCATCACTTTTCAGGTGCGTCATGAAAAAGAATATCCTGGGCATCGTCCTCGTCGTCGCCGCGTTGACTAGTGCCGGCGTAATTTACAGCGCCTCTAAACCTCAGGTCGCCAAAAAAGAACAGAATGAAAAGCAGGGGACCTACAAGGAGCGATTACAACGCGCTAAGGCGCGTGGAGAAAAGAAGATTCGCTCACGGGGCGTCATACCTATTTACGCCCAAGTTGATCTGGACGGGGCGTTATCCATATACGACCTTTTAATCGGCGAGTTTGTTTCCAGCACGAGCTTTGCAACCGACGACGATGGAAACATCGTGACCTGGTATAAGTTCAAAATTCACGAAACCCTGTCGAAAGCCACACAACGAGTTCCTCAAATTGAGTCCCCAGCTGAGAACTTTTCCGTTAGCCGCCGATGAAATTTTGGTTTGGAAAACGGGAGGAGTGGTTGAGATCGATGGGATGGAGACTGAGATGGAAGAAGTAGGTTTCCCGCCTTTCGAGAATTCTAAAAAATATTTGCTTTTAGTAGCCGTGGATCACGCTAAGCAAGCTGGCGTCGTCGAAGTCGGACCAAGCGGAGCCTTAAAGATTAAGTCCGACGATACGCTGGAACCGATTGGTAAAAACCGCTCTTATTTCAAGACGCAGATTGAGAATCGCTACGGTACTTCAGTGACAAGGCTGAAGGAGAAGTTTAAGTAAGACAGGTTCGACGTTCCTTTCCCGCGATCCGAGATCGCTCTCACGAAAACAACCTCATGGAACAAAACAATGAACAAGTTTTTTAGAAGCCTAATTGGCGTGACGTTCGTACTGGTCCTGTTTGAACTTGCCCAATCTGGAGTCTGCCCTCCTTGTTATAAGGATCAGGCTGTTTTACAGGGTCACGGTCCAGCATCTGCAACTGACAATCGCCGCAAAGCGATCATCGCCAACGACGTACCAGGCGTCAACAATTCTAAAGTGACAGCGGGGATTGATGGCGCTGCCCAAAAATGGAACGATGCTCGCGATACAACTTCCAATCCTCCGAATTCTTACACTACTCCCTATTTCTTTCAGTCAGGAACTTATGAGCAGGCGGATTTCCGCATCGTTGCTGTCAGCGGCACAACCGGTCCGCCGGCTAATATCAACCTCGAAGCTTACCCGCACGAGATACGAATTCGATCTGACGTGTTGACCAATCTTAATGCTGCCGATCTGGCAGCAATGATCGCGCACGAACTTGGGCACCGTATCGGATTGGCAAACTGGGACCAGGAACCGAGCTGCGCAGGAGTCGGCGCCACAATCATGAATGGCTCGAATCCGTTAAATGGTTACAGAATGCACACCACTGAAGTGAAACCCAATGATGTTTTTCAGGCAAATAGAGCGTTCGATGACTCAACAAACCAAAACTGTCAGGTCGACGCTCCCACCACTGCCGGAATTCCTGAGTGTCCAGATCCCGATGGTGATGGAATCTGTGCTCAAAATGATTGTGACGAGAATTTTTGGGACCCGAGCAATGAGTGTGCAACTTTCTGTTCTTCCGAGGAAGAAGACGACTGTGTGCGTGCTGGTTATCCGATGACATGGGATCCGGTGAACTGCCGTTGTGTTTGGCATCCAGGTGAGTGCGCGGGTGGTGTTAACTGTAGTCCAGTGATTGTTGACGTTTTGGGTAATGGTATAATCTGACGAGGTCTAGCACTGGCGTCACTTTCGATCTCAATGCGGATGGCAGTCGTGGTTGGTTGCCCTGGACCGCCAAAGATTCAGACGATGCCTGGCTGGCTCTCGATAATAATGGGAACGTACGAATTGATAATCGGATCAGAGTTGTTTGGAAACTTCACTCCTCAGTCTGAGCCACCGGCAGGAAGTGAATTGAACGGATTTCTTGCTTTAGCTGAATATGATAAGCCAAATCGGGGCGGTAATGGGGACGGCAAAATCGATTCAGCCGATTCTGTCTTCGCTTCACTTCTCTTATGGCAAGACACGAACCACAATGGCATCTCTGAACTTCCCGAATTGCACCCGTTAACTGAACTTGGATTGAAATCAATTAGTCTTGATTATGAAAGCTCCAAGCGACTTGATAGATTCGGGAATGAATTCCGTTACCGTGCAAAAGTAACAGACATCCATAAGGCTCACCTGGGCCGATGGGCGTGGGACGTTTTTCTATCCACCAACCCTTAGATACGTGCAACTCAATTTTGGTGACTGATCCGTAGTATGAAGCCTGGAATTGAGTGGTTATTACGCGGAACGTGCGAAGCTCTTTCAGCAGCAATTGATGACGCGGCTCGCCTCTCTGCCGGGCTTAAGAGTGTCAGCCTCGATCGCCTCTATATTGGTCGTAGCCTCATCACGTTGGACCATGGCGGGCTGGTCCAAAGCAGTTACTCCAACGTACCGATCGAAGAAATTCCTCAAAGGTCAGGACGTGATGCTTGGATACAGTCAGTACCGTCCGCGGTAGCGGATGGGTGCGCAGCCTGCTCGGATCCGAGGGCTTCACTTCGCACCCATCCGCTACCGCGGACGGTACTGACTGTATCCAAGTGCCGATCTGTAATAATGATCCGTTGAAACATTGGCTTGACCTCGAAATGTCGCTACCATGCTAGGTCTCAGCCTGTGCTTATACAAAAGGGAACAGAAGGGGAAAGATTCTCAAAGGCAGGTGTCCTGACTAAATGATTTCTCGATACTCCATGCAAACCTTCTGGCTGGCACTGACGCTTGTCTTAACCATTGCTGTATCCGCGTACTCACAAACCGTGACATTCTCAGGCAAAGTGACAGATCAAAACACCGGCTTGGGAATTCCTGATGTCGCGGTCGTCGCGCAAGGTAATCTTACAGGAACTCGCGTTGCCATTACCGACACGCAGGGCAACTACATGATTTCCATGGGGGCGAATAACAGCATCAAGTTGCGAGCCTATCGAAGGAATTTCATTTTCAATCCCGTGCAAGTCGGGTTTGTGTCCGTGGGAGGTTTTCTTGCTGGTCCACAGCCATTAGATTTCAGTGGCGCCGCTCTACCGTTTGCCATTCTTATCTTTGCCCAGGAACCAATCCTGTTAACTGAAGATAATTCACTGAAGGCGTTAGCAGTCGATTCCATCTTTCTGAATCGCGATCCCTTTCCTCTCCTGAATAACGAGTATTTCGGCAACGACAAGCGAACTCGTATTAAGTTGCTACTGGTGGATTTGGATTTGTTCAGCGGGGAATCACTTTCAATCGTAACGGCGCAAGCGATCGATCAATCACAAATATCACACAACTTGCCGGTTGAGGATTTGCGAAAGGTTCCGGGCTTTCCGTGGTTGAGTCAATTGACGATGATGTTACCGAGCGATTTAGTTGTGCCAGGCGAATTGAGAGTGTCAGTGGCGCTTCGCGGCAAAATAAGCAACTCGGCGACAATTCGTGTTCAGTGACTCATTGACATCCTTCCTGTCAGACGTCTTTCGCGTTCTCGAACATCCTTTTGACGTGAGAAAAGTAGACGAGAGCGAGGATCATGCCGTCTGTTGTTCCCGCCAGGTAAGAAACAAAAGCAGTCCAGCCGGTGTTAATGTAAACTTCCGTTGCCAACGTGAGCATGAGCATCGCAACCCAATTCAGTAGGAACAGTTTCCTCCCCCATCCTTTTCCCCAAAAAAGACCCACGGACGCAATGGCACCGACAAACAGAAGGACTGTTCCAAACCAATAAGGCACATCACTGAGCGGCGTAACGCTCGTGATCTGCATGTTTAAAACACTCTCGTCGATGCCGAGATAATTCTTTAGTTCCGGTGGAAGTGATTTTTCAGTTATTTCGTGAACAATAACCGCTCCAAAAATCAGCAGTTGATTCATCACCACTAAGAGGCGGAATTGATTTCTGGACATATATGTTCACCGGCAATCCTAGTCACTTCGTTCAGATTGAAGCTGATCCTGTTAATAAAGATCCATTTGGAACAACGGTTGCCAGACACGATAGTTGGAAGAATGAGCATCAGATCGAAGAACAGCATTCGCCGTCGTCATTGGCTGGCATGGATAGCTTTGTGTGCAGCATAGCGCTCCACGTGTTAGACGAGGCCGTCACGGATTTCCTGGGAGTCTATAACCCAGTTTTTCACGCTATTCGGGAGCGGCACCCGTATATAATGCTGCCGATCTTCTCCTTTAATATCTGGCTGGGGTTACTAATCTTCACCGTGATCGCTCTGGTAGGAGTGTCCTTTTTCGTTTGGAAGGGGCGATGGGCGATGCGCCCGATATCATATGTGTTCGCCGCCGTTATGCTGACCAATGGATTGCTCCACATCGCGCATTCAATCTACATGTGGAAGTTAATGCCTGGTGTTTACACGTCGCCGCTGTTGCTGGCCGCATCGATAGTTCTGGTTGCCTCCACTCGCGCACATAAACAGTCTCGTTCAGAACGATCGACAGTATGAGTTCGCGAGATCGTCAGGCGATGCTCACGATGAGGCTGTCGCCTCTGGTCGAAGTTGCAGTGACGAAGTCCCTCAACTCCTCGAAAGTCTCAAACAGGTAATCGAACTGGGACTCGCCATCAGGCGTGGGCCTGAGCCAGATGACTTTAGGGTAGATGTCGAGGGCAGTCATACGCGTTGGGTTGTATCTACGCGCAAGCTCGTCACGGGAAAGCCCAGTTAAGAACGCCGCGAACTGAGAAACCTGGTCCGGCCCGAGGACTCGAACTGACCCATCGTCCTGGTTTCCGATCTCTTCGCCGCCAAGCAGTAAGAAACACCCTGGCTCCTCTCCTTCCCAAGCCGTGCCGGTGAATAAAAAATGCAGACCCTGCCAAGCCTTCTCAAGACCAAGCTCTTCGCCGTCCTGGACCAGTTCGCGGTTCGCGGACTCATCCGCGGCTGCCGTTGCGCTTACTTGTTGGGTCTTGACCCCAAATAAACGATTGATGAAGCCGAGCAACCCTGGCTCTCGCACTGTCTCCATCGGGGCGGGCTCCCCGTAAAGAAATGTGGAAACCTCCTCGGGCGCCTCACGTAGCCGCGAAGGTCGATCTCGTTAACTCGACGAAGAATGCAATACATGCCCATAACTGCCTCACTAGCGAAGGTGAATATCAGGACTGCCTCATGATTATCTACGAAGAAGGTGTTTGCGTACGAGAATTCTAACTGACATCATGAATGTCGCGAAGGAGGCACACATGCCGCACAAATCCTGGAAACTACTTTTGTTCTTTTGGACCACGAGTCTCGCTCTCGCCATCGTCACGTTATTCACTTTGGTGGGGGGCAGCAATGCGCAAGAGACTCTCCAGCCGCATGCGCCTCCAGTCCTACACTCGTTTCTCGACAGCGCGAATGTGTACCCGGAGAGCGTGACGGTGGATCAGTCGAGTGGGACTTTCTTTGTCGGCTCTGTTAAAGAGGGCACGATCTACAAGGTCGGACGTATCTGAAGTTCCAATCGTGCTACTTTGAAAAAATACATTGAAAGGCCTAACCGGCCGGTCACTGCCGACTGCTGAGACCAATCACAGCACCCATCCCGCAGAAAAGTTATTCCACGATGATAGTTTTCGCCTCCTCCTTCCGCCTTTAACAATCGGGCGCAAATGTGGCGCTCACTTTATGATTTATTGATTGAAGGAGGACTCATGAAAATACGTAACACAATCACAAAGCTCATCACTAAAACTATGGCTGTGGCCGCGCTGGCCGCCGCCGGCCTTCTATGCGGAGCCGGTTGGCTACAACCTGTTCAGGCACAGATTGGCGACGGGAGCGTAAGGTTCATATCTTACGCATCTGTCGGAATCGTCCACGGAGAGAAGGTTCGCCTCAGTGTGAGTAACACCGAAGAGTCGACCGGAACCCTCTCATTGTCGTTCAGCTACTACCTGGCGCACGCGAGCAACTCTTCGAGTAGCGTTCCCTTTTATGAATCGGAATGGATACAAGTGCCGCGGGGAGAATTTCGGTTCTCTGAAGTCACGCGCGAACATTTGAAAACTGAAGGCGAACCGGGAACGGGACGCGCACAGATGATGGTGAGAGTAACCATGATAGCTCCCGCCGGTAGTGATCCAGAGGATTTTCCTGGCTCACTGGAGATCATTCAGGATGAGGATCAGGATGGACAGTCCGTACAGACAGATTCCAAATACAGACTGATTATCCTGGCTGCTCAGCGGTCTAAGCACTCGCTCCAATCGGCTTCATCCCCGGACAGAGGCTGAGCTACACCTTCTTCAACCCGAACGAAGAAGGCAGCGAACCTGTCCGCGTGCAAGCGTATATCTACGATTCGACAGGCCGCCTCCTGACGCAGACTGATCCGGTAGAGCTGCTGCCCGGACAGTCTTATACCTCCAATATCAACCGCGACGATCTGCGCGTGGCAGGTGAAGAGAAGACGGGGCGGTTGCAGGTGCGCGCAGGTATCCAGGTTGTATTAATGGACGGCTCGGTGCGCCCCTTTAAGCTTTCTGTTTCGATGGAAGTCGTGGAAAACCGCACAGGCAGTTACGAAAGGTGGATCCTATTATACTGGTTCTGTCACGGTTTCTGACGATTAACGGAGAAGCGAGGGAGAGGAGTTGTAGGCGCCCACGTGATTAAGCCACAACATCTCACCCAATCAAGCTAAATCAGGCCGGGAGCTCCCTGGGCCCCGGCCTGAAGTTTCGTCAGTTGTTATTCCATCCTTCCGGCTTTATCCGGGGTTTGCGACGGAACCCATGAACAGCAAAACTCCGGTCTGTTTATCGCGAATCGCAAAGAAAAAAGGACGATCTACCTTCATGAAGAACTTCTCCTGGGGCCGCCTGGCCGATGTGACGCTCATTTCGACTGACGTGACTGCGGCCGCCACTGTACCCTCCTCGTTCACTTCGGCCAGCGCTTTGTGTTTGACTTCAGAGATGAAGAGTTGTTACCGGGGTTCAGTTCGGCCATTTGAGAAAAGTTCGCACGCTGCGGATCAAAAGCTTCTCCCATTCCCAAGCTCGTCAAGGCATCGTTCAGCTGCGACTCCCATACGACCTTGAAACGCGGCAACTTCAAGTCACCGGGGGTCAACTGGAAACTCCTCATCCAAATGTCCCAATTCTCAGGTGTGAGGCTTCGCTCAAACTGATCCAAGCCTATTTGCTCGTCCGGTAAGAAAATGTACATGCTCACGCCGCCCGTACCATACGGCAGATCGACTGCTTGAAAATCTTTGCCCTTATAATAGAAGTAGCTTGCGGATTGAGACATCATCGGGACTTCCTTTCGCTCGCCGCCGGGAAGTCTAAACACGTCAGGCTTCGTATCTTGTTTTTTGAATTCAAGCTGCCACCGGCCTTTGAAGTAGATGGCGTTGATTAGAAACAGAACTTTGTCCGGACTAATCCCATCATCAAGAATTTTTTCAATCTTACCTTCGGTGTTTTTCTTCACCCATGAGTTGATAGTCTCAAGTGCTGAGGGATCAGCAAAATTTAGACTCATTATCTCCGCGTCGTAGTGGTTTTTATTGCGGTCGATAAACGCAGGTTTAAGAATGAACCCTTTTTAGCCCAGAGTGAATTCGCGATTTTGAGCTGTATTTTAGGATCGGTTGGATGAAGCGTGGACTTCAGATTGGCAAACGAACTGTTTACGTCGTCAAGGCTCATGCCTTCAAGCTCCAGGGCTCGAGCCATCGCCTGGCGAGTGTTTCCGTCTGCGCCATTGTAAGTCATTGCTAAAGCCAGCATCACGCTCGCAGGAGAAACAAATGTGTTCTTGCCGCTCTGTTCCTTTATGATCTGGGCGTAAAGCTTGAATGCGAACCTCGACGTGGCCGCGTCAATCGATCATCAACCGTATTTACTGTTGCATCGTCCTCTGGTCGGCGTCGGGCAATGTCACTGTTATTTGTCCGAGGGCTGGTCAGAGCCAGGTTTGAACAGATGATCAATCCAATGAAGCCGGAAATAAGAACTTTATTAAAGAATGCCTTAATCGAGGATTTACATGGAATACTTTGCATCGTAGTAGTTCCTTTTAGTAGTTCGCTTATAGAATTCAAAAGAAAGAACGGTGATAGTGTGTAGCACTTGCAAGATGACGTGACTTTTCCGTCTCTTGTTCAGTAAACGTTTTAATTGCCCCCCGTGCAAAGAATGGATGCCGTTTCATCTTTACATGTTGGCATGCTGAGACTTCACACCTTAGACTCAAACTACAAATGACAACTGAGATTGCAATCGTCCTCGCGCTACTGGTTATCGCGCTCATTCTGTTTGGCACCGAGCGAATACCGATCGAAGTCGTCTCGATTCTTCTGGTGATGGCATTGGTACTCACCAATACATTAACCGTCAGCGAAGCCTTCGCAGGATTTGGCAATGACATCGTGATAACAATCGCCGGTCTCTTCATCCTGACAGGCGGACTTGCTAAGACTGGCGTAATCGATCTGGTTGGACGCCGCTTGCACCGAACCGCAGGGGATAGTGAGTTTCGTATTGTCGCGCTGATCATGTTCGCGGCCGCAGCTTGCGCCGCCGTAATGAAAAACACAACTACCGCGGCAATGTTTCTTCCAGTCGTGTTAGGTATTGCTGCACGCAGAAATATCAGTCCCTCAAAACTACTGATGCCGCTCGCCTTTGGAGCAATCCTGGGCGGTACGTGCACATTGATTGGTACATCAACCAACCTTGCCGTAAGTGGCGCTCTGCCGCGCTACGGAATTCAGCCATTCACAATGTTTGAACTGACGCAGGTTGGTGTGGTTATTGTTGGCGTAGGCATGGTGTATATGTTGCTGGTAGGTCTCCGCCTGTTACCTGGTGGAAAGGCGGCCGAATCTCTTACTGAGCAATATCACGTCAGACAATACATGACGGAAGTCATCGTGCTGGACGATTCTCCGCTGATTGGTAAATCGCTAGCGGAGGCTCGTATCGGCGACGAGCTCGATCTGACTGTTCTCGGCATTCTCAGAGGTGAGGAGCAGTACAGGATGGCGCCCAACCCAAGAGAGCAGATAAAAGCGAAGGATCTATTGCTGGTCCAGGGTCGCGTCGAAGATATTCTAAAAGTGAAGGCTGAAGCCGGGATTGAGATTAAACCCGACTTTACATTGAACGATTCCCTTTTAGAGGGTAAGGACACAGAACTCTTCGAAGCGGCGGTGCCGCGGGGTTCAGACTTCATCGGAAGGACACTGAAGAGCCTCGATTTGCGAAAGCGTCACGGGGTCGTTGTTTTAGCGATCAACCGCCATGGCGTGAATTTGCTTTCGAAGATCAGCAGAGTACGACTGCGATTCGGTGATGTGCTCTTAATACAGGGAAATCGTGAACAGGTTGAAAGACTCGCCGCCGAAGGTCACATATTGCTTTTGGAAGAGATTTCCGAGAAGCAGGCGCGACCGGAAAAAAAGCGATGGGCGTTACTCGCTTTCGGCGTTTTTCTTTTCTTCTCACTTACCCATCTTGTTCCGTTGCCGATCGCCGTGTTGTTCGGCGTGATGATCCTGCTTGCCAGCCAGTCTCTGCGCATGTCGGAAGTTTATGAAATCATCGATTGGCGGTTGCTAATTCTGATTGCCTGCATGATGAGTTTTGGAGTGGCGATGGAAAAGACGCGCGCGGATCAATATCTGGCAGATTTGATTGTGAGGGGCACGGGCCAGTATGGTCCAACTGCAGTACTGGCAGGGTTTTTCGTAATGACAGTTGCTCTCACGCAACCAATGTCAAACCAGGCCGCCGCGCTTGTCATGCTTGCCGATATCAGTGAAGACTGCTCTCGCATTGGGATTAAACCCGAGAACGTTTGCAGTGACAGTTACCTACGCCGCTTCGTGCTCCTTTCTCACGCCACTTGAGCCCGCCTGCGTGCTGGTTTACACACCGGGACGTTATCGCTTTTTAGACTTTGTGAAAGTGGGCTCGATTCTGACGGTCGCAGTATTTGCGATCGTCATTTGGCTGGTGCCTGTTTTCTGGCCATTTCGGCCGTGAGACGCCTGCAGGAAGAATTCAACCCCGCAGGAGAACATATGTCAGTTTGGACCCGACCTAAGCAACGTTAGTACTGACGTCCGGGTTTCCGAGTCTTTAGACTTTGGTGATGTCGAAATCTGGTGCACAAAAAGATCTTTCAATCACACGCTTTGAACTCACGAAGCGAATAATGGCTGTGGCGGGAGTGGCAGCTTTCATGTTGTTGGGTTTGATGGTAATCAGGTCCAGCCCACGAACAGGATGGGCCTGTGTTGTGTTGTTCGGCGTGATGACGATCATTGGAGTGGTCGACCTCGTCAAGCTTCGAGATCACAAGGTTGTTAAGGGTAAGGGAACAAGGACAAATGTTAGAACATCTCTAATCTGGTCTGGAACGATCATGCTCTCCATTTTCTTTGGACTGCTCGAACGTCTCCTTTCCAGCCTCGCAACAGTTCGCATGCCAATTATCGGAATATGGCTGGCTACATTTGTTTCGACGCTGGCGTTCTATCCATTCCGCGGAAAACAAGCGGAAGACATTCCAACTTTTAAGATCTGGATCATCTATTGCGCACTAATGGGAGTTGCCAGTATCGGAATGTCGTATGTGTCCAGGTGGCTGGATTAAAAACATAGAGGTTTATTGCGCCCACCTGTCTACAAAAAGTTACAGGGACACACCTAAAGGCAACACCTCAACTCAAAACCCAACAAATTCTGCTTTGAATCGACGATATCTTTACGACGGCACGGCTTATGCTTAGTTGAAGCTCCTCATGAATGAGCGATACGTGGATGTTTATTCAAGGACCGCGTGTTGAAGAACCGCAAACCGATCCTCTGATTGTCACCTCAGACGATCCTCAACAGGGAAGGGAGTTACCTTTCATGAACAAGTTGATTAGGTTCCTGGCAGTTTCTTTCTTAACTATTTCACCTATCGCAAGCGCGCTCGGCCAGGAACTGGACATGGACTGTCGACCCATCACTCTGCCGCCGCAGTGTAGGGCCTTTGAATCCGAGATCGAAACGATAGAAGCTAGTTATGAAGGCCAGATAAGTGCTTTACGAGACGAGTTGGAAGGTGCTCCTGCCGCTCGGAGGGCTGCCATTATGGCGCAAATTAGAAGGATAACTAATATGCGCGCCAACGATCAGCGTTTGAAACAACTCAAGCTCGAGGTGGGTAGATGCCGGCGGCAATTCGATAGCATACCGCGACGGCCGCTCGAAGCGAACATTCTCGTCACCAATTTTGCCGGCAACGTGGCGACCAGTACAACCCACAACAGCGCACGCGGCCCATTTAACAATCCTCTCCTTCTGGGACTTCAGTTCAGTCGCAACCGCTGCGTCGTCACAATGACGAGTTTTCCGGCAATTACCTTTGAGGCGCCGACCCCAATTGGCCCTATTGCTGTCACCGTCTCAAAAGTCGGCGGCGGTACCGGAAACTTCTTTCCGGTGACCGGTCAATTCACGATGCCCCTCAATTTCTTCTTTAATTACGACACCGTCTTAACCGGAGACGATAGTGCCGCTACAACGCTGACGACTGGAAATACTATCTCCCAACGAGGTACGTTCAACCTCACTGGAGTAAGATTCACCAGCACGAATAATGCGCCGATCGACCAATGTGGCAGCACTGTCGCTGGCACGACGATCACGTGCTCGGTCACGCTGGTGGGCACAACGATCTTTCAGAACGGCTTTCTCGGCGGCAATGAGGGGTCGTTTGTCGCAAGGGGAACTATTAGCGTTCCGCGACCGCCGCAGCCACAAGGGCCAACTCGGCAGGAATGCCTGGCGGAGTGCCAGCAGATTTTTCAGGACTGTGTATCCGGAGGGGGACTCGGAGCGCGTACGGTAGCTCAGTGCACGACCCGACGCACCCAGTGCCGCGCACGATGCCCAGTTCGATGATAGGTATTTCTTGTGACAGCTTCAGCACTGCTAAGAATCGACTTTGCCCTAAAAGTCGGAATCCGGTCGGCGCAGCGCCAAAGGCGCGAAAATATGACAGCCAGGGGCAAGCGCGAAGCGCGTCGCCCCTGGTTACCGGGAATCAATTGAAGAGAGCACTGAAAGTGCGAAATATCATCGCGATTATTCCGCTCTTTCAGAGCTTCACGGTCATTATGCTGTGTATCCAGGGGCGACGCGCCTCGCTCTGCTCGGCGCTTGCCCCTGGCTATCATATTCCGCGCCTTTGGCGCTCCGCGGACTGAATTCCGACTTTTGAGGCAAGGCCATAAGAATCGAATAGACTTCTTCAAGATGGATTGTTGAGAGCATATCGTCATCGATGAAATCGGCTGATGAATAACTCGACACGCGGGCACACTTAAGCTATGAATGCCCGAATGAGGCGAGAGGCAGACCAACGAGTCCCAGCTGCGGAACGCCCTGCTACCAAGCGGCGGGCACGGCTGCACGAAGTCATTTTTGAATCGGATACTCGTGCCGGCCGATACTTCGATCTCACGCTGATCTGGCTGATTATTCTTAGCGTTGCAACAGTTGTTCTGGAAAGCGTTCGCGAAGTCAGAGAGCAATATGGCGACTCTGCTTCACGCACTTGAATGGTCTTCACTCTATTATTCACGGTCGAATACGGTCTTCGACTATTGAGCGTCCGCCATCCCCTGCGTTATGCAACGAGTTTCTTCGGCGTTGTTGATTTACTCGCCATAGTTCCGACCTACCTTAGTATCTTCGTACCAGGCAGTCAGTATCTCCTGGTGATTCGCATACTTCGTTTGCTCCGAGTGTTTCGCTTGCTGAAACTCTCCGAATACGTTACGGAGGCCGATACACTTCGGCTTGCTCTTCGTGCGAGCAGCCGCAAAATCAGCGTCTTTATTTCAGCCGTAGTGCTCCTGGTTGTGATCATCGGCGCGCTGATGTACGTCATTGAAGGCGAAGCAAATGGTTTCACAAGTATTCCGAGAAGTATCTACTGGGCCATCGTAACTTTGACAACAGTGGGCTACGGTGATCTCTCGCCGCGCACGGCGTTGGGGCAAATGGTGGCGTCGATCGTCATGATCATCGGCTACGGCATCATTGCAGTTCCAACCGGCATCGTGTCCGTGGAACTCGCACAAGCTGTGCGACGAAAGGAAGTTACGGGACAGTCTTGTCCTTCGTGTGCAGCGGAGGGACATGACGCGGACGCGATCTGCTGCAAGTATTGCGGGGCACAGTTATGATCGAGAGAGTGCGAGGAGGCAGAGTCCACTGTTTGTTAGCCTGTTGAGCCAACACTACCTGGTACATAAGAAGCCATGATGATTTCGTTCAGCCGCTATCTTGCGCTTGTCCTCGGGCTGGTGACGCCTGTCGCTGAAACTATTCGACGCTGGAGTACATGGCGGGCCGACCCACCTGCCCTGTTTGACGATTATATTTTAGGAGCCTTTCTTCTTTACGGAGCTTGGCGTGTTGGTAAAGATGCTCGAACCGGTCAGCGCTTTTTGGCGGCTGGTTTTGCATTCATGTGTGGCATGGCTTACTACAGCTTTTTCGGTCAATTACAAAATCTAAGAACAGGTGTCCCCGATCCGGCGCCGATTTCGTCTACCTGGGTGGCAGTTATAAAGGGCACTGGGTTAGCGTTAGGAGTAGTGGGTCTAGTGCTCAGCCTAAGACGACTACCGGAGAGCAGGAATTGAAGATTAATAACTTTGGCGTCCCAAAGCATTCCGAGTTGGAACCGGATCATCTCTTGGCTAAGGGAAATGGAAACTTCTGCGTCAACCGGCTCGGCTTGGGCTGTATTGTTGGGCCGATCTACCCGCCCCAATATACAGAGGCCTTACCACACGTGAACCTTATTTACTCCGTAATGGCCTTCAAGGCATCAACGATACCGTGGCCGTAGAAGTTATTGTACCCGCATCACCCTGACACCTCTGTGTGGGCACTACGAAGACGTCCATGGAGAGAGGAGGACCCGATGGAGCGAGCTGTGCCAATTCTGCCGGCTGATGATCTGCGCGTAGCCAAAGACTTTTACGCTACGAAGCTCGGATTTCGTGTCGTGTTCGAGGCTTCGGATGACGGGAAGAGTGGTCTCCTCGGACTGGCGCGAGGCACTATTCAGATCACCTTGGATAGTCCAATGGATGGACACGGCCGGAACGCTTGCGTCTCGCTGGAAGTCGACGACGCAGACGCCTACTTCGAGGAGTGGCGCAAACAAGTGGATGTGCTTCGCCCGCCGAAGAATGAATCCTGGGGTGCGCGGACGTTCGATCTAGTGGACCCGTTCGGCAACACGATCTTCGTTATGGGGCCGACAACGTAGCATAAACATCTTTACTGAGCATTAGCGGTGACAGTGTCCAGAAGCACTTCTAGTCGATGTCGAAATCTGGAGCACAAAAAAATCTGTCAATCACACGCTTTGAACTCACGAAGCGAATATTGGTTGTAGCAGGACTGGCAGGTTGTATGTTGGTGTCTTTGGTGGCAACCAGATCCAGCCCAAGAACAGGATGGTTCGGTGTTCTTTTGTTTGGCGTGATGACGATCCTTGGAGCATACGATCTCGTCGAGCTTCGAAATCACAAGATTGTGAGCGGTAAGGGAACAAGGGCGAACGTTAGAACTCCGCTGATCTGGTCTGGAACGATCATGCTCTCCATTTTCTTTGGACTGTTCGAGCGTCTCCTTTCGAGCCTTGCGACAGTTCGCATGCCGGTTATCGGAATATGGCTGGCTACATTTGTTTCAACGCTGGCGTTCTATCCATTTCGCGGCGAACAAGCGCAAGACTTACCAACTTTTAAGCTCTGGGCCATCTATGGCGCACTAATGGGAGTTGCCAGCGTCGGAATTTCATATCTGTATAGGTGGTTGGATTAAGGCCCAAGAACTGAAGTAGTGAATGTTCTTTTCGATAGTTATTATCTCTGCCATAGTGAATTCGAACCGAAGCAAACACGAACCCGTGCCTGCCAACTTCAGTAGGAACTTGCACGAGACTATTGCGTGGTGTATCCCACGCGTGAACATCAGTAACCCTAAATACTGCTTGCGTTCAGCGCAGTTGAGGCCCGATTACGAGTTTAGCTTGCGACCCGATGAGGACGTTGATCTCCGGCTGATATTCAGATGATTAGTAATGTGATAGATTCACGCGCTCTATTATCCAGCGCCGGCAACGATTGATTTAGTGAATTAGACATCGATTTGGCTGGGGGAGACTACTAATCCACTTTCTGGGCGAGTCGAACCATAACGGCGCAACTGCCGATATAACATGGTTTCGTCCTGTCCCCAGACGGCGTTGGCGATCCCGAGGATCGGGCCGACCGGAAGGCCCAAGAGGCCGGGCACGACGCCTTCTTGCACGAGGATGTCTTTGGTCGGATTTGCCGTCCGAGATCCTGATCATCCCGTTGATACAAGCGCCGACGAGCGTTTCCTTCGTCGCCGGACGCCGGCCCAGGCCTATGCCGCGAACCTAGGAGTCGGTGTCGAATCCGAGCGCGAGGATGTCTCCGTTGCCCGTGAAGCTCAGGCCGAGCCTTGGTGACAGATCGAGTCCCGCCGCTTTCGAGCGGAGCAGTATCTCGGTAGAGCCGAGCGAGCCGGCGCCGAGGACGACGACGTCCGCAGATATGAATTGAGTGGGTGCACCGAACCTTCGACGCCCGGCCGACAGATCCGAGAACTCGACGAGCCAGTTGCCGTCATTCCGCTTGTGCAGGCATCGAACCTGGATCTTGCTGAAGATCTCGGCCCCGTGCCGGTGCGCGTCGGGGAGGTAGTTCATCAACACCGTGTTCTTGGCGCTGTGGTTGCACCCCGAGATGCAGTCTCCACACAACACGCAGGCCTCTTGCTGCACACCGGCTGCGTTCGGGCCGGCCTTGAAGGTGACGTTCAGCGGCGCCGGTTCGGCCTTGGCCGTCTCGAAGGCCTCGGCCGACCTGGTCAGCGCCGAGAACTTCGGAAGCTCCGGCCAGTCGGACGGATATTTCGAAGTGCCCAGCATCTTCTCCGCAGCTTGGTAATAGGGCTCCAGAACCGCGGCCCCCTTGTCGCGGAGCTCTTTGGGCCACCTTGGATCCTTGAAGACCTCGGGGTTGGCTCTGAGCGCGACGTTGGCGTTTATGAGCGATGTGCCGCCGAGGCCGCAGCCCGCGACGACGCTTATGTCGGACCCGAGATGGACATCGAAAAGTGCGGTCGGCGAACCGATGTGTCCGACCGGTGTCGTTGCCTGCAAATGCCGGGGCGCATCGAGGGCGCCGTTTGGGTACTCGCCGGGATGAAGCTCTTTTCCGCGCTCGAGCACGCAAACGGAAGCACCGGCACGCGACAGCCGAGAGGCGGCTATCCCGCCCCCGTACCCCGATCCCACCACCACCACGTCGTAGTGCTCGCGCAGCTCGTGCGTGGGCCGCGACAAACGGTCCATCCGACGAGTCTGTTCGCGTCACTACAGCGCGGTCAAAGAGCCCGGCCTGGTTAAGCTCCATCCGGCGAGGAGGGAAGCGTGGCGACCGAAAAGCTGAGCGCAGACGAAGCGGCGTCGCGTCTGAATCCGGTCGACACCCTCGGGATCCCACTGGGGCCCGGCCAGCCCCCCGCCTTCCTCGAAGCGCTCGGAAGACGCACCGATTGGCAGGACCTCCGCGTGTACGGAGCGCTACTAACCGTCCTTTCCGATCTCTTCTCGCACCGAGGAGTTCATTACCTGAGTGGGTTCTTCGGCCCCCTAGAGCGGATGTTGCGCGACGCCGGGTCGAACATCGGTTTCGCCCCCGCTGACTTCCGGCGGTTCATCCCTTTGTTGTCCGAGCAGGATCCACGCGTGATGTGCACGACGATCGCGCCGCCGGACTCAGAAGGCTGGTGCAGCCTCTCCTTGCACGCCGGAGCTTCGGTGACCGAGCTGCACCGCGCCGGTGCCGACAAAGGCCGGCTCCTGGTGGCCGAGTCGAGTCCCCGCTACCCGCGCACGCACGGCTTGGGAGCCGAGCATCGTCACCGGCTCCACATCGACGAGATCGACGTCCTGATCGAGACCGAGCGGGACGCGTTCACTCTCGAAGATCCGCCGGCCGGCGACGTCGAGCGCGCCATCGCCGAATGCGTGCGAACGTTCGTCCCCGACGGCGCAACCCTGCAGACCGGAATCGGAGCCGTTCCGTCCGTTGTCGCCGCCTTGCTGGCGGAAGGGGATGGGGGCGACTACGGCATCCATTCGGAGATGTTCACGACCGGACTCATGCACCTGCACCAAGCGGGAAAAGTTACGAACAAGAAAGGCCAGTTCAACGGCGTGTCCGTCGTCACCTTCGCCGCGGGAACCAAAGAGCTCTACGAGTGGCTCGACGAGAACACGGAGGTCGCATTCCTGCCCGTCGACGTCGTGAACTCACCCGAGGTCATCGGACGCAACCGGAGTGCCGTCACGGTCAACGCGGCGTTGTCCGTCGACATACAGGGCCAGGTCGTGGCCGACACGATCAACGGAGCTCAGTACTCCGGTATCGGCGGCCACGAGGACTTCGTTTCCGGACCTGCGCTGTCCAGCGAGGCCCGATCGCTGCTATGCCTTCCGTCGACCTACATGCTCGGCGACGAGCTTCGGTCGCGGATCGTGCCGTGGTTCGATGCCGGCGCCGTGATCACAACCCCTCGTCATCAAGTCGACGTGATCGTCACCGAGTACGGTCCGGCCGAGCTTCAGGGAAAGACGGTGCACCAACGCGGTGAAGCGCTGGCCTCGATCGCGCATCCGGCGTTCCGGGAGACGCTGCGCGCCGCCGCCGAACGCGCCGCGCATGGCCGTTCGCCTGTTCTACCCGCTTGACGGTTCGCGCTCCGGAAATCGATCGACGTTACGCAACGATGGGAACCGGGCCCAATAGAAGCCGGCTATCAACAAGGTGGCCGCGCCACCGGTGATGATCGCCAGCGGTGCGCCCAGTAGCTGACCGGCCACACCGGACTCGAATGCACCAAGCTCGTTGGATGCGCCGATGAACGTTGTCTCGACGGCGAGCACGCGTCCTCGCTTGTCTCTCGGAGTGACGAGGGGAACGAGCGTCGAGCGAATGAACACGCTGATGGAATCGGCGCCGGCGAGAACCGCCATGGCGATGAACGCGACTGCATAGATGCGCGTGCTTCCAAGAGCGATCGTCGCGACACCGAATACCGCGACGGATATGAGGAGCACTCGTCCGACTCGGCGGCGCACGGGTTGCCGCGTGATGAAGAGCGTCACGATCACGGCGCCGATACCGCCGGCTGCTCGCAACCAGCCGAGGCCGACAGAACCAACTCCCAAGCGATCCTCGGCTATGGCGGGTAGAAGCGCTACGGCGCCGCCGAAAAGGACGGCGAAGAGGTCGAGCGATATCGCGCCGAGCAATATCGGCGAGCGCCGGATGTACCGCAGGCCTTCGACCGCATCGCTCAATCGTCCCCGCCGGGGGACCGGCGTTTCATAAGGCGCTTCCGCAGCCGACTCCAGCGCTTCGATGAGTGGTTCGTCCTGATCGGATGGCTCCGCCGGCTGCACTCGATCGTCGATCAGCAGCGAACATGAGCCGGCCACGGTCAATAGGAAGGCCATAGCGACGTACGGAAGGACGGGATCGACGGCGTAAAGAGAGCCGCCGATGATCGGGCCCACGATCACGGCCCACTGCCATGCCGCCGCTCGGCGGGCCGTGAGCCAGGGGAGCCGGTCTGCGCTGACGACGTCTGCGGGAAGCGCGCGGTTTGACGGAGCCATGAAGGCGCGGCCGATGCCGAAGACGAGGACCAGTCCGAAGATCGGCAAAGCGCTCGATGGGTCGGTCGCTGCGTATATGGCCAGGCCAATACCGACGGCTACTTGCACGGCAGCGCTGACCGCACTCACGCGCGTCCTGCGGAACCGATCGGCGACGGACCCGGTCACTAGAACCAACAGAGCCGACGGGGTGAACTCGGCCAGCCCGAGCAAGCCGAGATCCAGCTCGCGGTGTGTCAGCTCGAAGACCTGGACGCCCAGCGCCGTTACGCAGACGAGCGACGCAGCGGCGCTGCAGAAGATCGCCACGAGCATCGCAGCGATAGAACGATTCCACTCCTTCACGGGCACATCATGAGCGTGCCCGTACGGATGGCGCTAGGCGTTCTTTGGTATCTCGTTGAACGGCTTCAGATGATCGTCCCGCGGTTCCTTGGGAAGACCGAGCGCGCGTTCCCCGATGACGTTCAGCTGGATCTGATCGGTTCCGCCGTAAATGGACGGGCCCTGTGCGTAGAGCGCTTGAAGGGTGATCCCGGCGAGGAATGGGTTACCGGTGGCATCGTCCAGAACCTTCTGATCTTCTTGGTTCATCGCGTGGAGCATGCCCTGGGCCCCCACGATCGCCAGGCCAAGATCGCGCGACAGCTTCACCATCTGGCTCATGACGAGCTTCGAGATGTTCGCCATGCCCGGGATGTCCTTGCCGGTGGCTCGCGTAGCCTTCATCCGTTCGGAGTTGAGGCGTCCGATCTCTCCAAGGATGTGCAACCGCGCCAAGCCCTGGCGGATGACGGGATCGTTGAACGTGCCGTTGCCCTTCGCCAGTCCGACCAGCAAGCTGGCGCCGCCGACGCGGCCGGCGTTCCCCGCCACGCCACTGCTGCGCCGCCGCGCGCGCGAACCGCCGGGCTTGCCGACGAAATCACCTGCGCGCCGCTCGAGCTGACCCGCTTTGGTTCCGGCCATCGCTGCACCCGCGGCTCCGCCGCCGCCGCCGGCGCCGAGCCCGGCCCGCTCGAACGCGAGAGTCGTGTTCGCCACGGCCCAGCCTTCGTTCTGACCGCCGATGATCTGATCAGTCGTTGCGCGAGCGTCGGAGAAGAAGACCTCGCTGAACATCGCGTGTCCGGTCATCTCGCGAAGCGGACGAACGTCGACGCCGGGCTGGTTCATGTCGAATGCGAAGTACGAGATGCCCTGGTGCTTGGGAACGCTCGGGTCGGTGCGCGCGAGGAGCATGCCGAGGTCGGCCATCTGCCCGCCGGACGTCCACACCTTTTGTCCGTTGATGATCCATTCGTCGTCCTGCTGGACGGCCTTCGTCGAAAGTCCGGCAAGGTCGGAGCCTGCACCCGGCTCGCTGAAGAGCTGGCACCAGGCCTGCTTGCCGGTGACGATGTCGCGCACGTACTTGTCGATCTGCTCTTGCGTGCCGTGAGTGGCGATGGTCGGTGCGGCGAGAAGCAGTCCAAGGCCGCCGGGAGCTCCGAGTGCGCCGTGCTTGGCGATCTCGGCTGAGACCTTCCCGCCGTCACTTCGGGAAAGTCCTTTTCCGTAGGCGTTCTCCGGGAGCGTGGGGGCCGACCAGCCTGCCGTGCCGAGGCGCTCCCACCAATCACCGACGCTCAGCTCGGGATCCCAGTTGGTCTCCAGCCAGGCTCGGAGCTCGGCGAGGACGTCCTCGATCGCAGTTGTGGGTTCGGCGATGGCCATGGCAGCTGTCCTTTCGGTTCCCGGGTCGCTCAGGGCGCGCTCTTGACTCGCGAGTCAAGTATCGCAGAATCTAGCCATCTACGGAGCACACGAAGAGCCATCGCTGAGGCGCTTGGTGCCGAAGCGAGGATAGGGGGAAGCCATGCCTGAAGCCGTCATCGTCGCCACCGGACGCAGCCCCATCGGCCGCGCAACCAAGGGATCGCTCGCCGACGTCCGTCCGGAGGACCTCCTCGGCGAGCGTCATGAAGGCAGTCGTCGCGAAGTCGGGCGTGGACCCTGCCGAGATCGACGACGTGATCTGCGGCTCGGTCGGCGGCGCGCAGATCAACATCGCGCGTTCCGGGGCCCTGCTCGCGGGCATCCCGAAAGGTTCCGGCAACGACGGTGAACCGCTACTGCTCGTCCTCACTGCAGGCGATCCGCATGGCGTTCCACGCGATCAAGGCCGGCGAAGGCGACACCTACCTCGTCGGTGGCAGCGAGCGCTCGAGCCGGCTCGACCGCGAGAAGGGGACCACGCGCGGCGACGGGATCCCGATGATGCCGAACCCCGTCCTGCAGTAGAACTGGGAGCTCTTCATCCCGATGGGGATGACGGCGGAGAACGTCGCGGACAAGTACGACGTCTCCCGCGAGCGCATGGACCGGTACGCGAAGCAGTCGCAGGACCGCGCCGTCGCCGCGCAGGAGAGCGGGTTCTTCGACCGCGAGATCGTTCCGTTCACCAAGGAGGACGGCACGGTCGTCGATAAGGACGACGGCCCGCGCGCCAGCTCGACTTTCGAGAAGCTCGCCGAGCTGAAGCCGGTGTTCCGTCCCGAAGGGGGACGAGTCACGGCCGGCAACGCGTGTCCGCTGAACGACGGCGCCGCCGCGGTGATGGTGATGTCCGAGGACAAGGCGAAGGCGCTCGGCATCAAGCCGATCGCGCGCATCATCGCGTCCGGCGTGTCAGGACTCGACCCGCGGATCATGGGCGTCGGTCCGATCGAAGCCGTGAAGAAGGTGCTCGAGCAGGCGAACATGAAGATCGACGACGTCGACATCATGGAGCTGAACGAGGCGTTCGCCGCCCAAGTGCTAGCGGTGTGCGACGAGGTCGGCGTTGATCCGTTCTCCGACAAGCTCAACCCGAACGGGGGAGCGATCGCACTCGGTCACCCGTTCGGTCAGACCGGCGCGCGGATCATGACGACGCTGCTGAACGATCTGCAGACGACGGACAGGACCATCGGCCTCGAGACGATGTGCGTCGGTGGGGGCCAGGGCCTCGCGATGATCGTGGAGCGCGTCAACTAGCCGAGGGGATTCTCAAAAGCCGGTGCCTGGAGCCGCAAGCAGGAAGGCGCCCTACTCGTTCAGAAGAGATTCGGCTGGTCGCTGCTCGGTGATCGGATCGGCATGACGGTGAACGATCTTCCAGACGCCGTCCTCGCGCCGAAAGATCGTCGTGACTCGTAGGGAGATCTCTGCCACTGCGTTTGCGCTTCCGAGCCTTGCCCGTGTCCGCTCGATCTCGAGGGTGTATCCCAGGTCCTCATCCGCATACTCGGAAACCACCTCGTAGACGCACGGCTCTCCATCGCGGACTTGAGTTGCAGCGCGGTCCATGGCCGCCTCGACCTGTTGCCATCCTCGAGCCGGCGGCCCGAGGGGATTCGCAAGAGTGATGTCATCTCGCCGCGACCAGAGCGACTTCTGAATGTCGGGGTCCCCGGTCACAAAGGCATCGACTGACCGGTGATACGCCTCGATCATTTTCTGAAGTTCAGATGCCGACAATCGATCCCTCCTTTCTCAGGCGCCTTCGAAGCTCGTCTTGGCGACCTCGAGCGATGGCCCTGTGATCTTCATGCCGTAACTCTCAAAAAGCTTGTTCGCTTCGTCCGGTGTTGGTAGCCGTCCAAGACCTACCGATTCGTCAACGAAGCCCTGGAACGGCCCGGCCGGCGATAGCACGAAGATCATCTTGCTCGGAGCGTCGGGGTTAGAGGCCCATGCGTGGGGGACGTTGCGCGGCGCGAAGATCGACTCTCCAACACCGGCGAGGAATTGCTCGCCGCCGACCTCTATGACGAACTTGCCTTCTACTACGTAGAACCACTCGTCTTGCTCGTAATGCAGGTGCCGCGGAGGGCCGAAACCTTCGGCGCCAATAACTTCACCGACGAGAAACCCTCCGTCCGAATCCGTTGCCGTCAGTTTGATGTTCAGAGGAGCGAGTCCGAACATCTTTGGTTGCGAGCCGGATCGGTCCACCCCAGCAGGAACGTGCATCATTTCCAACGCTGACCTCCTCGCCGGTACGAGGAAGAGTAAACAGCTGATCAGAGAGCTTGGCGAACTGCTTCGGTCGCGAGGCGACCGGCGATTTCCATCGGTTCGGTGCTCTTCCAGGCGCGGCAAAGGATGAACGCGCCTTCGACCAGGTTGAACAGCGTGATGCTCGCTTCGCGCGCCTTCTTTGGATCCGCTCCGCTTCCTACCAGATAACGCGTGAGATCCGAGATCCACGACTCGAATACATCGGCAGTTGCTTCCCGCATCGGCTCGCTAGTACTTGCAACCTCGAGCGCCACCGTTGCGATCGGGCAGGCGTCCTCGTAATTGGTTTCTCGCAGTACCAGAGCCCCCGCTTCGAAGAACTCGCTCGTCGCGGTGACGGGATCGGGTGTGCCTTCGTAGAACGCTTGGATCAAAGCGTTGTACGTCCGACCGGACACTCGGATCGCCTCGGCCCCCAGCTCCTCCTTGCCGCCGGGAAAGAAGTGGTACACCGAGCCGAACGGAGCTTCGCTCGCCTTCACGATCTCCTTGAGCCCCGTGCCCGTGTAGCCCTTTCGGCGCAGGAGGTCGGCGGTGGCGCCGAGGATGCGGTCTCGCGTCGGTACCTTCACCTGGGCTTTTGCCATGCTGTCCAGCATACGCTAGAGTGATCTATCTAGTCCAGCGTTCGACCGCATGGAGGTGCTCATGTACCAGTGGCTGGCTCGAAAGCTCGTCCGGCGATCGCTTCGTTTCCACTTGTCCCGGGACGTCGAAGGTCTTCTGGGCACCTACGCCGACGACGTCCACTTCAGCTTCTACGGGAACAACTCATGGGCCGGCGAGTACCACGGCAGAGAGGAGGTGCGCCCGTGGCTCGAGCGCTTCCACCGAATAGGGCTGAATCTCACCGTCCACGAGATCCTCGTTTCCGGACCGCCGTGGAACACGAAGGTGTGTCTGTTTCTCACGGACGACCTAAAGGACTCGGACGGAAACGTCGTCTATGCAAACCGCGGCGTCATATACGGCACGGCCGCGTGGGGAAAGATGAAACGCTACGAAGTGTTCGAGGACACCGAGAAGGTCGCTGCGCTGGACAAGTACCTGGCCGTGAACGAACCGGCGAGTGCCGGCTAGCTCAGCGTCGCATCATCTCCATCCACTTCGCCGCATCTTCCGGTAACTTGCCGAGCTCCTCTGCGCGTCGGCACCAACCCTCGATCATGGTCACGAAGTTCGTTGGGTTGTACACGTCCTCTTCGTAGGACCACTGATCGTTACCGGCGTAATGGAGCACCGTCAGGTTCGCCGCTTGATGGGTGCTCCCGTCGCCCGGGTCCTCCATCACGTTCTGAATCTCACAGACGATCCATCCACGGTCTTCGTCCACGACATACCACGTGGCTGGAAACGTAGGCATGCGAATACCGGGGAACGTCGTCATCGTTTTGGTGATCCAGCGGCGGATGGCCTCTCGGCCGTTGAACTCTCCGTACAGATGCTCCACATACCTGGCGTCGTCGGTGAACTGGTCCGCCCACGGATTCCAGTCGTGGGTCTTGCTCGCCTCGAGCCCCCGCTGTCGGTAGGCGGCGAAGGCGTCCTCGAGCTCGGCTCCCGCGAATCCCACAGCCTCAGACCTGCGCGAGCTCGTGCTCGAGCTCCATCGGCGCGAAGTCGTAGTCGATCTCTTCGACCGGCCGTCCGCGCGCGCTCTCGATGGCACCCATGCGCCGTCCGTTCTTGGTCGCGGCGTAGTTGACGAACTCGTCGCGATCCAAGCCGAACGGCATCTCGTCGAACTGGTCGAAAAAGTACGTGACGACCTCCAGAGCGTGAGGCAGTATTTCCGCCATCGTGTCCTCGACCACAGCCCAGTTGCTGTCGTCGGCGGCGACATGGCGGCGGCAGGTGAAGGTGCCCCATGCCATGTGGCGGCGCTCGTCGTCCCCGATGCGCTTAACCAACTCGAGAGCTCCGGGGAATATCCCCTGGGAGGCGCACACAGTCTTGAAGGCGTGGTAACCGGTCAGCGCGAGCGTCCCCTCGACGATGTGGTTGTAGATAACCGACGCGCGCACCTGCTTGGCCGGCGACGGGTCGTCTCGTAACGCTTGCAGGGAGAGCGGCAGCTCCTCATAGAAGATCTTCCGGTAGCCGGGGCTCTCGGAGATGATCGAGTTGAGGTCCATCGCCAGACCGACGGAGTCCATCAGGCGCCGGAACACTTGGACATGCTTGGCCTCCTCGAAGGCGAACTGCGTGAGGTACATCTCGTCCTCGAGCCGTCCTTCGTAGGCCATCGCTTGCATCAAGGGCTGGATGTCCTCAGTGACGGCTTCCTCGCCGGCGATGAAGAACGAAACGAGGAAGAGGGCGCCGCGCTGCTCGTCGGGCTGTAGGTTCGCCCACTCACCCGAGTCTCGGCTGAAGTCGATGTCGTCGGGGTTCCAGAACTTCTCGTTGCCGCCGACGAACAGCCTCATGGGAACCGAGTCCCACCGAAGGCCCGTCGAAGAAAGGGACTGGAAGCCCGTTCGTGTGCCGTCCGCTGCCCGATAGCCCTTCGTGCCGAGGGTCATGCTTGCCTCCGATCGGTGCGCGAACCCCAATCATGTCCCCCGGGTGATCATCTAACAAGCGCGGGCGGATGAGCGCGCTCAGAGTTCCGCAAATACCTGGGCGGTGGCGCCTTCGAACGAGAAAGACTGCGAGAAAGACAACCTGAAAGAAGGGAGCACCGAGTTGACCGTCGAAGCCAAGACGGGAGCGTCCTACGAGGCCTTTGGGGTCGAGGTTCCCGGCGGAACTCTGCACGTCGGCCGCTGGGGCAAGGGCGATCGGAAGCTGATCGCGATCCACGGCATAACGGGGAACCACTTGGGCATGCACGCGCTCGCCGATCAACTGGGGGACGAGTACACGCTCATCGCGCCGGACCTTCGCGGCCGAGCCGGAAGCTTCGAGGTGCCCGGTCCGGCAGGGATGGCGCGTCACGCCGACGACGTCGTCGCCGTCATGGACCAGGCGGGCATCGATCGAGCGGTGGTCCTCGGTCATTCGATGGGCGGCTTCGTCGCCGTCGTTCTCGCGCACCGAGCGCCCGAGCGTGTCAAAAGCCTCGTCCTTGTGGACGGAGGCATCCCGCTCGAGCTCCCTCCGCCGCTGGCCGACATGGACGTCGAGGAACTAACACGCGCGATGATCGGTCCGTCCCTCGACCGGCTCAGGATGACGTTCGAGTCCGCGGACGCCTACATCGATTTCTGGCGTCCGCACCCTGCTTTGGCCGACGAGTGGAACGACTACGTCGAAGACCATTACCGATACGACATCGGCGGCGAGCCGCCCGAGATGCGCCCGCGCGTCAACGAAGAGATCATCCTTCAGGACGCCGGCAGCGAGCTCGTACAACCCGATGTCACGGAGGCGCTCGATGCGTTGAAGCATCCGGTCGTGTTGTTGCGTGCACCAAGGGGCCTGTTCAACCAGGTGCCGCCTCTGTACCCCGATGGATCGTTCGATGGATGGCTGCAGAAGCTGCCTAGACTTCGGGAAGCACTGATGGAAGACACGAACCACTTCACGATCATGATGACGGAGCACGGCGCGAAGGATGTCGCCGAAGTCGTGCGTGAAGAGCTGAACGCAACCGGTTCCTAAGCAGCAGAGCTCGAGCGTCGGCCTACTATCAAGCGTGTCTGCCGACGTGTTGTCGAACCGCGCGTTGAACCGTTCGCTGCTGGCGCGGCAGATGCTGTCTGCTCGCGTGAAGATGTCGGCGGCCGAGGCGATCGAAAAGCTTGTCGGCATGCAAGCCCAAGAGCCGAGGGATCCTTACGTCGGTTTGTGGTCGAGGCTCGAGGGTTTCCGTCCGCAGGAACTCGCCGGACTCCTCCAGAAGCGCAAGGCGGTGCGCGGCACGATGATGCGCGTGACGATCCACCTCATGACCTCGCGCGATTACTTGGCGCTGAGAACGCTGATGCAGCCGATCGTCCGGAGGCAATTCACGACCCGGTTGGTCGGTCTCCACCCTGCGGATATCGAAGAGGTCGCTGCTCGAGCCCGGACAGTTCTCTCCGAAAATCCCCGTGGGTACTCCGACCTTCGCAGCAGCCTTGCCGACCATTGGCCGGACCGAGACCCGGAATCGATGGCTAGATCCGTTCTCTCTGAGTTGCCGCTCGTCCAAGCAACACCGCGCGGTTTGTGGTCCGAGAGCGGACGGCCGATGTTGACGACATCGGAAGCGTGGCTGGGGCGCGCGCCTTCGACCAAGCCGTCGCTGTCAAGTCTCACCCAGCGCTATCTGGCCGCCTTCGGCCCGGCGTCTGTAGCCGACATGTCGAATTGGTCCCGGCTCACGGGTTTGCGCGAGGTGTTCGAGCGGCTGCGGCCGAAGCTCAACACCTTCCGCGACGAGAACGGACGCGAGCTCTTCGACGTCCCCGACGGGCCGTTTCCGGACCCGGACACGCCCGCCCCCGTGAGATTCATGCCCATCTACGACAACGCTCTGCTCGGCCACGCCGATCGAACGCGGATCGTGCCGCGCGCATTCGGCGGTCACTTGTCCGTCGGTTGGTCGTCCTATCTCGTCGACGGTTTCTTCAGAGGGACGTGGAGGCTCGAGCGAAAAGCCAAGGCGGCTACGCTGCTGATCGATGGCAAGCTCTCCAAGAAGGAACGAGCGCGTGTCGCCGAGGAGGCAACGTCGTTGCTCTCCTTCGTCGCCGGCGACGCAGTGACCAAAGACATCAAGTTCGTTAGATAGCCCTGTGTTCGAGATCTTCGAGTTCCTTTTGATCGACGGGGCCGATCCGGAGTCGTTCATCGCCGCCGACCAAAGGGCGCAGATGGACTTCTTCTATCAGCAGCCGGGACTGGTGCGACGCACGACGGCTCGCGGCCGCGACGGAAGGTGGGCCGTGATCACGCTCTGGGGGTCCGAGGAGGAAGCGGACGCCTGCGCAAGGAATTCGACAGGCGACGAGGCTTATGAGTCCTTCATGTCCTTCATCGACGAGTCGTCGGTCGAAGTGACGAGGTACTTCGGGCTCGAGGGCTAGCGAGCTATTGCTGGATGAGCATCACGTAGTTCCCCTCGGGGTCGGTTATGCCGGCCAGCGTCGGCTGTCCCGGGAGATCGATGGGCTCCAAGACGATCGATCCTCCGAGCTCGGCCGCCTTGTCGAGCGACGAACGAAGATCGCGCACTTGGATGTACAGGGTTACGCCCTGGCGATCGCTTCCTCGGATGTGTCCACCGGGTCCGGGCTCGGGCCCGCCTATGCCCGCCTGGATGTTCATGATGGGACCGTCCCCGATGTTCCAGTTGAAGAGATCGGCATAAAACGCCTTTAGGCGGTCGGGATCGAGGGCTTGGATCTCCCAATGAACGACGGGACGAGCCCAGTCGCCGTCCTTTGTCGCGGGGGACATACCTCTGAATGGTATGAAAGGGCCGATGACGATGCCTCTTGAGGCCGCCGTAGCCGAAGCCGACGTACCCGTCCTCCTCGTGACCGTTGCGCATCACACCGGCGACCTCTCGATACTTCGTCCGGAGTTCCGTCCCGACAGCTCGAACCTTTTCGACCCCGACGCCGGCTTATCGCCGGAGACGCAGGCGGCCGCTCGTTTCTTGGCTGCGGAGACTCTTCGCCGGTACCAGGGCGAGGGACGCAAGTCCGCACCGCCACCGAGTGAGTCCGACCTGCGCGCGATGATCGCGTTCCTCGTAGGAGAGGAGCCCGCAGATCGGTACCAGGCGATCTTGCTCGAGGAGCTCGGGCTCGAGGGAACCGACCTTAGAGCGCCGGCCTGGCGCAAGGACGACATCGCTCCCGGAATCGATTTCAAGGTGGCCGTCGTTGGAGCCGGGATGTCGGGACTTGCCGTTGCACATCGATTGCTCCAGGCCGGACTCGACGTAACGATCTTCGATAAGAACGACGAAGTCGGCGGCACGTGGTTCGAGAACACCTATCCGGGCTGCCGCGTCGACGTTCCGAGTCACCTGTACAGCTACTCCTTCCTGCAGACCACTGAGTGGCCCGGGTTCTTCTCCGATCAGGCGAGCCTGCTCGGCTATTTCCGTCAGTGTGCGGACGAGCTGGGCCTGCGCGAACACATGCGATTGGGAACCGAGGTCGTCTCCGCAACCTTCGATCAAGAGGGTCAGCTGTGGCGAGTCGTTACGAAGGGTGCAGCCGGAGAGCAGGTGCACGAGTTCAACGCGATCTGTAGCGCCGTCGGACAGCTCAACCGTCCTCACTTCCCGGAGATAGAAGGTCGCGACCGCTTCCGCGGGCAGTCGTTCCACTCGGCCCGCTGGGAGCACGACGTCGATCTGACGAACAAGCGCGTCGCCGTGATCGGCACCGGCGCGAGTGCCGCTCAGTTCATCCCCGTCGTCGCTGAGCAAGCTGCCGAGCTCGTCGTCTTCCAGCGCACGGCCCCGTGGTTCGCACCGACACCGAACTATCACGATGCGTTGCCCGAGGGCGTCCGCTATCTGGTCGAGATGCTGCCCACCTACGTCCAGTGGGACCGGCTCTGGCTCTTCTGGCGCACGCACGAGGGTTTGCTACCCGCGGCCAAGGTCGATCCGGAATGGCCGGACAAGAGCAAAGCGATCAGCATGCCGAACGAATTCATCCGGATGTTCCTGACCGAGTATCTCCGGGCCGAGTTCCCGGAGGACGAGCTCTTCGCGAAGGTCGTGCCGGACTATCCACCCATAGCCAAGCGGATCGTTCGCGACAACGGGAGCTACTCGCGCGCGTTGCGGCGCGACAACGTCGATCTCGTCTGCGACCGGATCACGGAGATCACCGAGACCGGAGTTGCAACGGAGGACGGCGGGCACCGCGAGTTCGATGTGATCGTCTACGGGACCGGTTTCCACGCATCCAAGTTCCTGATGCCGATGCAAGTGACGGGAGCGGGTGGAGCCGACCTTCACGAGCGATGGGGCGGCGACGCCCGCGCCTACCTGGGAATGACGGTGCCCGAGTTCCCGAACCTGTTCATGCTCTACGGCCCGAACACGAACATCGTCATAAACGGCAGCATCATTTACTTTTCCGAGTGCGAAGCCCACTACATCGTCGAATGCCTGCGGATATTGCTCTCGAGGGGCCACAAGTCGCTCGAGGTCCGCGGTGACATCTACGACGACTACAACGTGACGATCGACGAGGCGAACCGGTCCATGGCCTGGGGAGCTTCCACGGTCAACACCTGGTACAAGAACGAGAAGGGTCGCGTCACGCAGAACTGGCCGTACTCGCTGCTGGAGTACTGGGAGCGGACACGGGAGCCCGATCCGGCGGATTACGTTCTGCGCTGAGAAAGCAGCGAAGAGGAGGCGGGATGAAGATCGATGGATTCGTTGGTGTTTACGCGGGTACCGGTGACCTCAATGCCGGCCTGGCCGCCAAGGCTCAAGAGGACGCCGGCTACGACGGATTGTGGGCGGCCGAGACAAGCCACGATCCGTTCGTCTCTCTGACTCTCGCCGCCGAGCACACCGATCGCGTCGAGCTCGGAACGTCGATCGTCGTGGCCTTCGGCCGCAATCCGATGGATCTCGCCGTTACGGCCAATGACCTCCAGCTGATGTCCAAGGGCCGCTTCATCCTCGGTCTCGGCTCCCAGATCAAGCCGCACATCGAGAAGCGGTTCTCGATGCCTTGGTCCAAGCCGGCGGCTCGGATGCGCGAGTTCGTCCTTGCCATGCGCGCGATCTGGGATTCATGGCACAACGGAACTAAGCTCGAGTTCCGTGGGGAGTTCTACACGCACACACTGATGACGCCGTTCTTCAACCCAGGCCCAAGCGAATATGGAGCGCCCAAGGTGTACCTCGCCGGTGTCGGCGAGCGGATGACCGAGGTCGCGGGTGAGGTGTGCGACGGCTTCCTCGCGCACGCGTTCTCGACGCCGCGCTACTATGCGAGAGGTGACGATGCCGGCTCTGGAGCGCGGGATGGCGAAGTCGGGACGATCGCGCAAGGACTTCGAAATCACCAGCCCCGGGTTCATGGTGTTGGGCAACTCCGACGACGAGCTCGAGCGCGCGGCAACCGGCGTCCGCCAGCAGATCGCGTTCTACGGCTCAACGCCGGCGTACCGTCCCGTGCTCGAGCTGCACGGATGGGGCGACCTTCAGTCGGAATTGAATGTGATGTCCAAGCGCGGCGAGTGGGTCGAGATGGGCAAGCTGATCAACGACGACATCCTGAGCGAGTTCGCCATCATCGGACGGCCAGAAGACGTTCCCAACGAGGTCGAGAACCGCTACGGCGGGCTGACCGACCGCATCGGATTCGGACTTTCCCGCGGCAACGGATCGTCTAGTGAGGTCGTGGACAAGCTCCGAGCGCTCTAGCTCGAGGCCTCGGCCAGATCCATCAGCTCGTACATCGTCTTGCCGTCGATGTGCTCTCTGATGATGTCGGCGTGACCGGCGTGGCGGGCCGTCTCTTCGATGAGGTGTAGCAGTACCCAGCGCGCGTTCCAGAACTCGACGTCCTTGGGGAACCACGGCGCTTCGGGAACGCGAACCTTGTAATCCAGGTCGGGCAGCTCGTTGACTATCGCTTCCGTCTCCTCCGCCACTTCTCGGTAGAGATCGAGAACGCCTTTGAGTGTCTCGTCGCCGACGAGTCGAAAGCCGTCGGCGTAATCGGGTTGGGTGAATTCACGCTGCATCATCGTTCCGACGATCCAACCGCGCTCCATATAGGCCACGTGCTTGATCAGGCCCGCGATGCTCAGCGTGCTCTTCGTCGGCGTCGAGCTGGCCTGCTCGTCCGTGAGTCCGAACGCGGCATTGCGCAGCCCGTCGCGTTGGGCGGCGATGTACGTGAGCAGGCCGTCGCGCTCATCTGTAACCGGTCGGACGGACATGGCCATGACGATCAACCCCTTGGGTAGATGGAATCTGCCCGCAGATGATGGCGCAGATAGGGTGGTGGGAGCATCATTCGACGCCAACGGAGGTTCGCGATGCCGGACGAATGCACGCATTTAGACACGGTTCAGGACGTGGAGCCCTCGGCCGATGGATGCGAAGACTGCCTTCGCACTGGAGGTAGATGGCTCCACCTTCGGATGTGTCAGCAGTGCGGACACGTGGGATGTTGCAGCGAGTCGCCTAACTACCACTCCATGGCGCACTTCAAGGACACCGGGCATCCGCTTATGCGATCGTTCGAACCGGGCGAAGACTGGTACTGGTGCTTCGTGGACGAGACCGGTTTCGAGCTCGAGGACGCGCCGCCCGCTCCGTCCCATCCCTGATCGATGCGCAAGTCGGATGCTTACCGGAAGCTCGCCAAGATCTGTCTGGGGTTCCCCGAAGCCGTGAACAAGCCATTCGGAGGCCACACCACGCCGGCTTACCGTGTTCGCGACAAGATCTTCTGCGGGACGGGACAGGAAGGCCGCGCACGGATGCAGTTCAAGGCTGCTCCCGGAGTGCAGGAGGCGCTCGTTAAGACCGATCCCGAGAAGTTCTTTATTCCCCCATACACGGGGAGCAAGGGATGGGTAGGTGCGTACCTCGACGTCGAACAGGATTGGGACGAGCTGGCCGAGCTCGCGGAGGAGGCTTACCGCCTCATCGCACCTAAACGTCTGGTCGCTCGATTGGACGAGAGAAGGTCCTGAAGTGGCTCGCCGGCGGGCACTCATGGCTGGTGAGGTCCCCAGGGCTGCGCGCGAATTCGGATCGTTCATCGCCGCCCGCCGCGGCCTTCTGAGCGGTACGCGAGGTGACGGACGCCCGGTCCTCGTTCTGCCGGGCTTCGTAGGCAGCGACGGCTCGACCCTCGCGCTTCGACGCTTGCTGCGTCGACTCGACTATCACGTCCACGCGTGGAGATTGGGTCGCAACTGGGGTCCAACCGACAGGATCATCGACGGGCTGGGTGAAAGGGTGCGCGGCCTGCTCGAGCAGCACGGACAACCTCTCACCCTGATCGGGCACAGCTTGGGAGGCGTCTACTCGCGCGAGATAGCGCGGGCAGCGCCGGAAGCGGTGCGTCAGGTCATCACGCTGGGATCACCGGTCATGCGTCCGCCCGGGACAAAGAGCGCGGCCACTCCGCTGTTCCGCGCGCTTTCGCCGGTGCACAGCGATCGTGTGAGGGACGCCGATCCCGAGCGCATCCGGCAGCCGATACCGGTCCCGTTGACGGCGATCTTCACGAAGAGCGATGGGGTAGTCCCGTGGCGGATATGCATCCCGAATGCGGGACCGCGTGTGGAGTCCATCGAAGTCCGCGGGAGCCACAGCGGTTTGATCCACAACCCGGCCGCCATTGCGGTGATCTTGGACCGGCTCGGCCGCGAGAACTGGGAGCCTTTCGTCGAACGCCCAGAGATCGGGGCACGCCTGCTGGCGGAGCGTGAGTAGCGGTGACCGACGTCTTCACGGACGTGCTCTCTTCGCGAGCGCGCGAGGCTCCCACAACCGTCGGCGTGTACTTCATCGTAGGGGCAGAGGGCGAGCTTCTGTACATAGGAAAGGCTGCGAACCTGAATCGCCGGCTGCGCGACCACGCGCGCAAGGACGACGGATCGCCCATCTGGCGCAGAGTTCCATCAGCGGTGCAAGACGTTAGATGGATCGAATGCGCGGATGAACGCGAAGCTACTTGCCGGGAAGCCGACCTCATCATCGCGCTGAGGCCTACGTTCAATAAGTCGATGACGGACAAGGACTCGTTCGTAAACATCACCGTTGAACGGGTCGAATCATCACAAGCCGGATCCCAGCTTCGGTTTTGTCTCATGGATAAAGATCCGGGAGGGGCGACCAAGAGCTACGGCTCATTTCCTCAGCTCGGCAAGGGGAAGGCGTCGTGGCCGGCCGTCCGATCGAACGCAGGGTATGCGGCTCTGCTTCGGCTTATCTGGGTCGCCTTCTCGTTACCAGACGCTCAAACGCGGATCCCATCGAGGCTTCATGGTTCTTCTCCGCCCGTCGATCACACGACGTCGTTCGACCCTCGCGCGCAGAAGGCGCTTCATGGCTTCATGTCGGGTACAAGCAAGAAGTGGTTGACCGCGTTGCATGAGCGTTTGTCGGCGAATGAGTCGATCGCTTACATGCATCCGGCCCTGGTGCGAGATCTGACATCCGCGGCGGAGTTTTTCGACCTCGGCCCGCGCGCCCTGCGAGCATTCCGCCTCAAGCACGGTTTACCCGCGGGAGTCGTGGATCGTGAGACACAGATCGAGCTCTTGCGGCAAGAGGTGCAAGAAGCGATCGGGGATGTTGCCCTCGCCTCGAGCCGCACGCGCCGGCTTGCCCGGGGACGAACAACGCGCAGCGTTGAGCTTCGCGAGGCGCGCCGCCGGCTGGATTCGAACTAAGCCGATCTCTTGTGTTCGGGAAAGTGGTCGGTTTCCGACGGGTGCCAGACGGGATGGTCGCCCGAGGTCTCGACGCTGAAGCCGTAGTCAAAAACGAGCGTTCCGCCGATCGTGGACCCGATCCCGACCAGTAGAGCGGCTGCAGCCGAGAGCGCCAGGAGGTAGACGGGGGCCGAGGAGGCGTCCCACTCCGAGAACCAGCGCAGCGCGATGTTGGATAGAACGATCAGCGTCACCGTGATCATCGTCCACGCATGGGCATTGGCGGTGCGTCTCACCTGTGACCCTCGCTCTGTGTCGCGCCAATCGATGTATCCGGTGAGTGCCGTGAGGAGGGAGATCGCGGCGCCGCCGATGAGAACGAACGTCGCGGCCCGGTAGAACTCACGCGACCAGCTCTGGTCGGAGCCTATGAACGAGACGAGGTCGAACACGAATGCGAAGACATAAGCAGCGATGGGGATGTCGGTCAACGGCGGATGGAACGGCTTGCCTGCGAATCCGCTGAGCCCGCGGCGCTCGCGGCCGCGAAGCGTCAAGGCCGGACGGAACGAAAAGTGGCGCATAGCGGTCTCCTCTTGGGCGCGTCAGCTCTGAACCAATGGATACCCTGCCGAATCGAGGGGCAATCGCCCCTAGCGGCGCTCTAAGGTTTGCGCGGTGCCCGCGTGAGGCGCTGGCGCAAGAGGATCCACAAGGCTGCGACGCCGTCGGTCCATTGCAGCTTCTTGCCCTGCATACGCGTCCGGGCCCGGTAACTGATCGGGATCTCGTAGATCACGTGACCCGCCCGCAGGAGCTTTCCCGTCGCCTCGGCCTCGAGACCGAACCCATTCGACTTGATGCCTAGCGAACGCCAAAGAACGACGGGCGCCATCTTGAAGCACGTTTCGACGTCGGACAGCCACGTGTTGAACAAGAAGCTCGCCCAAAGGTTGACCAACCGATTCCCGATCACGTACCAGAACGAGAACGCCGTATGAGCACCGAAGGTGCGCGTGCCGAAGACGACTTGCGTGTCTCCGTCCAGGATCGGCTGCAGAAGCTTCGCGTAGTCGTCCGGGTCGTACTCTAGATCGGCGTCGCAGATAGTCAATATGTCGCCCGAAGCGTTTTCGATCCCCGTCCTTACCGCAGCTCCCTTGCCGCGATTGCGTTCGTGTCGGGCCAGTTGCACGGCACCCGAATCGACCAGGTCCGCGATGAGATCGGCGCTGCCGTCCTTTGAGCCGTCGTCGACGACGAGGATCTCGACCTGCAGCGGCAAGACGGTCTTCAGCAATCGATCGAGCGCCGGACGTATCCGCTCGGCCTCGTTGTACACGGGGACGACGATCGTGAGTACGCGAAAGTCGGACGACGATCGCTGCGTATCTACGTTGCGCGCTTGGCTACCGCCCACAGATTCGCCCCTAACTCGAAGCGGCCCGCCCTGATGGAATCTGAATCGAATCCACCACGGACCAGCAGCGACGTCAAACCATCCCGGGTGTAGGTCTGCTCGTGCTCATCAATCTCGCGAGGGCTCAATAGTCGCACCTTGGCCATAGCTTCAAGGATGGGGTCGGTCCAACCCGAGGGTGTTGTGAGGACCAGAACACCATCCTTCCTAAGCAGGCGCCGCGCTTCTGAGACGAGCTCGGGAGCACGCTGTGGGTCGATGTGCTCGATCACGGCAAGCATCGTTACTGCGTCGAACGATCCATCCGCGAACGGGAGACGTCCCCAAGAACCGATATCTGCACCGACGAATCTTGCCCCTTTCGGCGGCGGGACGTCCCGCCGATCGAGACCGCACTTCCAAGCGAAGGCGACGCGTTCGAGGAGCAACCCTCGAGTTCCGCAGCCGATGTCGAGAATCTTTCCCTTTTCGAGATGCCTCGGGATCAGAGATGCAGCCTTGCGCGCACGCAGATGTGATAGCAACGTCTCGAGAACACCGAATTCTCCGGACGGATCGGCGTTGAGTGCCATGAGTGGTAGGCGATGATAGACCAGTCGCGCGAGCGGACCTCTGCACCGAAACGGCTAAGCGCTACAGGCGTGCGCTGGCTTGTCGTGCTCCTCGTTGCAGGGGCTGCGATCCGTGTGCTCATCGCGACTCTGCTTGTGCACGACTCCTTCGACTTCGAGACGTACCGGTTCCTCAACGAGACGCTCCGTACCCATCCCGGTGCGGTGTTCGTGCCGGGAATATGGCCCTATCCCGGCTTGTACTTCCCGGTGGTGCTCATCGCGGGCTCGGTCGAGTCGTTCACGTCCGTCGACATTTCTGTCTGGGTGAAGATCGTTCCGATCGTCGCGGATCTCGGCATCGCCTGGCTCGTTCAGTCGTTCCTGGGTATGCACGGTGCGTCGGAAAAGAAGCGGCTTGCTGCGGCCGCAGCAGTGGTGCTCGGACCCTCGTTCTTCATGATCTCCGGATACGTGGGTCACATCGACTCGGTGGCTTTTCTTCCCGTGGTCTTCGCGATGTGGGCGTGGCGGCGCTGGCCCGAATCACGGCACCGCGAGCTTGCTGCGGCATTGCTCATAGGAGTGGGCGGAGCGCTCAAGACCGTGCCTCTGCTTTTGGTTCTGGCTTTCCTCCCCGAGATCAGGAGCTGGTGGCGACGGATCCGCTTCGGTCTCCTCGCCTTCGCGGTGCCGGTATTGGTGCTTCTTCCCTGGTTCTTCTTGAATTTCGACTCGTTGAAGAAGCTCAACTACAAGGGATACCCGGGTGCGGGCGGCCTGAGCCTCGCGCTTCAGCCGTCGCTACCGCGCGCGTTCCTAACCGGTGCGGCGGTCACCTACAACGGGGCGATCGAGAAGCTGAATGACATCGGGACGCCCATATTGTTCGTCGCCTTGGGACTGCTGGGCTTATACCTGATCTTCTCGCGAGTGTCGGTTGAGCGGTCGGCCGTCCTGCTCTGGCTCACCGCTTTCGTATTCCTGCCGAGCTTCTTCTTCCAGTACGTCACCTGGGGGCTGCCGTTCTTCCTGATGGCCGGTTATGTCGCTCACGTAATTGTGGCCCAGATCGTGCTGTTCGCACCGCAGATCATGTTCGAAGCATCGCGACCCCTCGGGTTAGGGAAGCCCTACCGGCCGATATCGGACTCCCTGGTTGGTCCCTACGTCGCGCTGATGCTGGCGTACTGGGTGGGAACGATCGTCGCTCTGCTTGCCTATCTGAGACAGACCTTGGGGTTGCGTCAGTCGACCTGATACACCGACGCGCAACCGAAGCGTCGATCTGCTTCGGAGATGCGTCTCAAAACGCTATCTGCGCGGCGGCTGTGATCACAGCCGAGAAGCACGAAGCGTGCGCCACTCTCCTTGACGAGGGTCCGAGTGTTCTTCTCCGAGAGCTTGCCGTCGTTCAGGGCGGCCATCGCCGTTGCGCGCTCGCCGAAGTCCGGAGTCCATGACTGATGTCCGATCCACGAGGCCCGGCCGGTCCACGGTGGCACGGCGGCGCCGAGATCAGCCGTGGTTAGCACCCCGCCCGAAACGGGCCGATCTTCGACGAAGCGAAGAGCGCGTACCTCGTCCGCCTCGAGCACGTGAGCCTGCTCTGCCGCGTTTACGAAGTCCCGGTACCAGTTACCGAAGTGCGCCATGCCCGGCAACGTGAGGACGGCGACACAGATCACCAGCGCGGCTGAAGCCAGGCTGCCTTTGGGGAAGAGACGGATGACCCCGCGCACGGCGAGCACGGCGAGCGGGATCGCCATCCCCTGCAAGGCGTGTGTGGGGAAGGAGGGCAGTAGCAGGTATGCAACGAAGGCCGCCACCGGCCAGACGAGCAATGCACGTTCCTGGAAGTCATCCCTCGGATTGCGCAAGCCGAACACGGCAACCGCAGCCAGCGGCGCCAGCGAGATGAGGAGGTGGCCGAGCGAAGGACGCGCGACCTGATTTACGGACTGTCCGAACTCCCAGGACGGGTCGGTGCGTGACAGGTACAGGTACCAGATCACCGGCAAGGCGGTGACCCCGGCCGGGATGATCAAGCGTCTCGTCCCCGCCGATAAGCGGGACCAAAGCGCAACGGCTCCGCTGATCAGGATCAGAACCACGCCTTGCCAAGGGTGGAGCCACGCCGCGAACAGTCCAAGGATCGCAGCGCCGGCCGTCAAGCCCATTCCGCCATGCTTCACAAGGCGGTCGGCGACGAGCAGGTACGCCGTCATCAAAGCGACGGAGATCGTTGCCGGCAGGTATCCCCATGATGTTCCCGCCGAGAAAATGTCGCCGGCCGTTGCGAGCACGGCGTTCGCGCCGCCCGGCCTGATCCATGCGTAGATCGGGACGAGGGGCGACAGGTAGAACACACCGAGCACGGCTGCCGCAAACGAGGCGATGCCGCGAGGCAGCAATCGTCGCGCGTACGCGAAGGCCGTGATCCCTAACGCGATGGCGGCCGGGACTTTCCAGATGATCCACGTGTAGTTGATGTCCAGGCCCGCGCGATAGAGAAGGCCGGAGATCTCTGCCATCGGGTGGACGAAGACGCGATCGCCGGCCGGGATGGTGTAGAGGTTGCCGGCCAAGAAGTGCACCGCCGATTCGCGGACCCACGCGAGGTACTGGAGCTGGTCGGCGGCGAAGGGGCCGTCGGCGCCGGAGAGTGTTCCGCCCGCCCGCATCGCCTGTCGCCACAACCAGGCGACCGGCAACGCCGACCATGCCAATAATCCGCCGACGAGAAGGGTCGGCCCCCACTGTGAAGAGCGCCCTCCTTCGTCCATGTCCCGTGAACCTAAACGAAGCCCGCGCACAAGCGTCCGCACATTACGGCAAGACGTCAGCAGCCAAGAAAACCTAGGATTGCGCGATGGAGCCTTTGAACGCGCAGGGCAAGGCAGCGTTGCTTGCGGAGGTCGACTTCTTCAAGGGCTGCACCTCGCGGCAGCTGGAAGACATCGCCAAGATGGTCGAGGATCGGCACCTCGAGCCGGGAGGTGTGCTGTGCCGTCAGGGCGACCATGAGTCGGAGGTGTTCGTCCTAGTTGAGGGCGAAGCCTCGGTGGAAAAGAACGGTGTTCAGATCGCGACCGTCGGCACGGGCGAAGTCGTTGGTGAGCTGTCGATGATGCATGGGGGTGAGCGCACCGCAACGCTGACCGCGCTAACGCCGTTGCACGTCCTCGTGCTGGACCCGCGGGAAGTCGACTCGGTTCTCTCCGCCGATCCGAAGTCGGCAAAGAAACTCGGCCCCCGTTCGACCAGGCCCGAGTAAGCACGGGATTAACCGCTAGGCCGCGGCCCGCCGCGACTCGAGATCGACCCGGACTGTAAGAAGATTCCGGCCCGCGATCCGGACGAAGATGCTGTTCAAGGGATTCAGCCGAAGCAGCCGGCGTCCCATCTTGTCGTCTGGGACCAGATGCGCCTCGCCATCTCTCCATCGTCCGTGCACACGCACGCGAACGCGCGGGTCGGACTCGATGTTCTTGACGTAATGCGAGTCGCGCCCGTTGGCCGCGACGAACCAGAACGTGTTTCCGGTAAGTCGTCCTCCAACCGGCACCTGGTGCTTTCGGCCGGTCCGACGACCGGTCGTCTCCACTACGCCGAAACCGGGAACGATCCCAGCGCTCATGCTGAACAAAGGGTTCACCGTGCGCCAATACGCCACGAGCACCCGGCGAGGGACCAAACGCTCGAGGACCGGGATCACGAACAGGTACGAGAAGGCGATCGCTCCGGCCGCGATCAGCAACCCTCGCAGCACGTCGGCCTTCCTCAGCCCATCAAGCCGAGCTCCGCGCAAACGGCGCTCGGTGACGGGAGCTTGGGTGTAGGACGTCCGGTCGGCGTTATGCCGGTTTCTACGTCGGTACGCAAGCGGATCAAGTCTCGCCACCGGCTCACGTCGTCCCAATGGTCGAAGACCGCTCGGCTCATCGCCTCTCCGTCACGGCCGAGGACGAAGAGATCGTCGAGTGTCTTGCCGCCGGCGAGAAGGGCAGCGGCCTTCTTCATACCCACCCCGGCCAGGCCGGGGATGCCGTCCGAAACATCGCCGGCCAGCGCTCGGAAGTCACACCACTGGTTCGCCGAAACGCCGTACCGCGCGAGAAGCGCGTCGTCGGTAACGAGGGCCGGTCGCTCCTTAACGTTCACGACCGTCGTCGAGGGATCGATGAGTTGGTAGTAGTCACGATCCGTCGACAGGATGCGAACCGAGCGGCCTTTTGCCCCGAAAGCGAGTGTGGCTATGACATCGTCGGCTTCGCTGGTCGTCACCTCGATATTCGCGACGCCCGCGGAATCGAGCGCCGCGCGGATCTCCGGAAGCCATCCCATGAAGGACAGGTCTGCATCCTCGTAGCGCCGGTTCCCCTTGTAGGCGGCGTCGACATCGAGCCGGTCGGCCCAGGCTTCCGCTCCGTCGAAGCAGACGATGCACTCGGCGAACAAGCCGTAGGTACCGAGGGCGCGGCGAAGCAGGACGATGAACCGGAACAGGGGAGTGAGATCGCGCCCATCCGCGGCGCCGAAGGGAGCCCGGTTCCCGTGGGCTGCCCGCCACAAGAGATTGTTCCCGTCGACGAGGAAAAGCGTCGGCTCGTCCTGCTCGAACAAGCCGACGTCCGAAGAGCCACGAAGGGCATCAGGACGAGCGGTGGCGACGGTACGGTCGACCTTGGAATGTGCGCGGGCGCCGCCTTTGATCACCTTCATTCGATCCTACGGCGCGAAGGCGACGCCGATGCCTTGGCCGATCAGGAAAAGATGGGTCATACGCCCCATGATTGGCCGCCACCGGATTCCTACGCTTGGTTCTAGTCGAGCAAGGGAGGCAGGAGATGCCGAAAGTATCGAAGGAAAGCGCCACCACGGTCCAAGACATCGGAGTCGGTGAGGTTCGATGGGAGGTCGCGGACGGCTACGAGTTCAGCTTCTTGTCGCTCAGAGAGCCCACGGACATGGCACCCCTGCTGAAAGGCCTGCCGGACGACAGATGCCCTTGCCCGCATTGGGGATATGTGTTCGAAGGCAAGCTCACCTTCACCTTCGCGGACCACACGGAAGTGTTCGGAGCAGGCGATGCGTTCTACGTCGAGGCCGGTCACACGCCGGCGACGGAGGCTGGAACCGACTACATCCTCATCAGCCCGGCCGAGCAGTCCGCAGCGGTGAACGAGGTCATCCAGCGCAACGTGCAGCAGCTGCAGTCCGCTTGACCGGCTCGAGCTAGACGGGAACGAACTCCTCGTCGAAGAGGAGTCCGTTCTGCGTTGCAAATAGACCGGCCGCGGCCCGTGTCGATGCACCGATCTTCGTGTAGATGTGCTCGACATGGTTTGCGACGGTCTTCGGCGAGATCGTGAGGCAGGCGGCGATGTCTTTGTTCGTCATTCCCCGAGCGAGGAGTCGCAGGACGTCGATTTCGCGAGTCGTCAGGCCTGCGGGACCCTCCAGGCGCCGGGAGACACGATGTCCGGCTGCGCCCAGGACGGCCTCCACGGCTTCGGCGTCGAATTTCCCCGCCTTTGCATCGGCCCGCAGCTCGTTGGCTGCGTCATCTGCACTCAGCGCTTCCCTGTACGGGCGCGGCTCGCGCATCGCTTGGTATGCGTCCGCTGCGCCGAGTAAGCGAGCAGCGCGGGATATGGCCGGACCGGTCAGGCCCCGCGGGTAACCCGAGCCATCGAGTCGTTCCCGGTGCTGAACCGCGATCGCGCCCAGCGGCGCCAGTGCCTCGGATTGCTGCAGCATGCGCTCTGTCACGTACGGAGACATGCGTACGCGTTCCCACTCGCCCGCGCCGAGGGCGCCGGGTTTGTCCCAGATCGTGTTCGAGACGCCGAGCCGGCCGTAGTCGTGGATCAGGCCGGCGCGACGCAAGATGCGTATTTCTTCATCGGTCATCCCGATACTGCTGCCGGCCCCTACAACCAGGTCGGCGACCGCGCGTGCGTGGCCGAGGGTGTAAGGAGACTTGAGGTCTATGAAGTCGGCGATCGCGCGTAACGCGTTGTCGAATTCCTCGTCGGAGAGCAACACGGTAAGTGCTGGTTCGGCGCCGATAACGGCGTTCCACGTATCCGCCGTGTCGAGATCCGCGAGGAGCATCTCGGCGCTTCTTTGGAATTCAGATGCGAGCTCAGGGTCGAATTCCTTTCCGCTGTGCTTGCGAGCGTGCTCCTTCGCCGCCTCGATGCCGCCGATGCGGTGAGCCACCTCGGTGAACTCACCGATGACAGAAAGGCGCGCGGCGATGGGGACATCCTCGCCCTTGAGCTTGCCCGGCCAGCCTTTTCCGTCCCATTGCTCGTAGGACGCATCCAGCGCGTCGAGAGCCGCTTCGGAGAGGCCGAGCTGCTCGCCGAGTAGACGGGCCATCCTGCTGTGGTTCTCGATCATGTGACTGAGGTTCTTGAAGCCTGAGACGGCAAACTCCAGTCCGACACGGAAACGTTGGACCAACGGATGACCGGACCCGAGCCGACGCATCCCCGCTACTGCGCTTCGGACACCGTGGAGCCCGTAGGTGTACTTGTCAGCTTTCATCTCGATGTCGTCACCGAACCACTTCGCCTGTTCGTGTGCATCGGTGTGGCAGCCAATGTTGACGAGCAGGGCCGTGTAGTACACGGAGACGCGGGTCTCCTCATCGAAGCCGAGTCGGTCGGCGAGCCTGAGTGCGATCAAGCATTGACGAAGAACGTGTTCCATCGGCTGGCCGAAGCCGAGATCGATGCCAAGCGATAGCGCGGCGACAACCTCGGCCAAGCGGACGCGCCCATTCCGACCTGCGTTGCTCACGTGGCGAGCCTAACTCCGCGGCGAGGAGAACCCGCGCACTAGCACGGTGAAAGCATCTCGCCATACTCGTTCCTGATCGCCTTGGAGCATCGTCCCACCCCGCACCTCTGCGTTCGCCAGGCCTTCGCATAGCGCGTTGAACTCAACGGCGGCCTCAGTCACCGTGCGGTCCCTCAAAAGATCGGCAATGTCCAACCGCGCAACTTTGCCTTCGAGCCGCGCCCAGCATTCGGCGCGCGCTTCGAAGAACTCCGAGCCGAGCGGCACACCGGGCGCGATGCGCTGGAAGGCGAGCCGGTAGACAGACCGGTGTTTGCGAACGAAGGTCCTGTACATCTTCGCGCCCAGCTCGACGAGGTCTGCCGCAGGGTCGTCGGTCTCACGAGAGCGCTTCATCCCGGCGTTGAGGTAGGCGAAGGCCTGCTGGGCGACGGCCACGATCAAGCCGTCCTTGGAACCGAAAAGGCTGTAAACGGCGCGCGTAGTCGTGTCCGCAGCTTCCGCGACCTGCCGGACCGACAGCGCGTCGGGTCCGCCCTCATCGATCAGCCGTTCTGCCGCCGTGAGCAGGGCGGCTCTGGTCTTCTTCCCGTGCTCTTTCGGTCTGCCCATCTTGACAGTGTACCGATACGCTGTTACGTTACAGCGTATCGAAATGTCGAGTGGCGAAGGGGGAAAGATGCGGGTTCACGTGATCCAGACCGGACGTCTTCTAGGGAACAAGACGTTCCTGCGCGGGGGGAGCTGGTCGTCGCTGTTGCGGAAAGCGGAGCCCTACGAGTTCCCGGCGCTGTGCTACATCGTCGAGCACCCGGACGGGCACATCGCGATCGACACCGGCTTGACCAGCAAAGTTCGCACGCCTCGTATGGCCCGCCGGTTTGTGCCGACCGCCATTGCAGGCTCCGAGGACGAAGTGGGACCGCAGATGCGCGCCAAAGGCCTCGATCCCGCTGACGTCCGCTTAGTCGTCGTCAGTCACCTGGACTGGGATCACGTCGGCGGCGTCGGTCACTTCCCGAGCGCCGAGGTACTCGTGCACCGTCCGGAGTTCGAATTCGCCTCGACGTTCCAGGGCAAGATGCGTTACCAGCCAAAGCTTTGGCCCAGCACGTTCGATCCAACGCTTTACGACCTTGATCCGGAGCCTCATGGTCCATTCCCGCAGAGCAAGGTTTTGACCGACAGCGGTGACATTCGGCTCGTTCCGATCCCGGGCCACTCCGTTGCGCAGGTTGCGACGGTCATCGAGACCAAGGGCGCCACCTTGTTCTTCGGCGCAGATCACATGCTCAGGCAGGACTGGTTCCTGGAGGACTACGAAGCGGGCCGTTTGGTCGAGCTGGGTGTGTTCTTCAAGGACCGGGCGATCGAAACATCGAAGCGGATCTATCAGTTCATGCAGGAAACGCCGACGATACTTCTGCCCGGACACGACGCAGAAGCTGCGATGCGACTCGCGGCGGCCGAGCCTTTCAGGATCTATGCGTAATGGGCGATGTGTTCGCAGGCCCGATGGTTGGCGAGGAAGGGATGCTAATCGCGAAGCTCGACCTCGGGCAGCTGGCTGGGCGCGTTGCGAGTTTGACGGAGAGGGCCGTACGGACGTCCAGACGTCTTCGAGTTCGAGGTCCGCGGCTTGGATTAGGTTTCGGCCACCTCGAAGTGGGCGACAATTGAGGAATGAGGATCTTCGTCGCGACCGGAGACGGCGTTGCAGTGGTCGATGACGGCACGACGCGGTCAGGTCTTGAGAGCCTGGGCGTCCAATGCGTCGCCGTCGACCCGAATGACCCCGATCGGGCGTTCGCAGGCACATTCGACAACGGCGCCTTTCGCACGAACGACGGAGGCCAGACATGGGAACCCGTCGGCGACGGCATACCGCATCCGCGCGTTCTGTCGGTCACCGTCTCCCCGCACGTCGAGAACGGGAAGTCCGTCGTGTTCGTGGGAACCGAGCCGTCCAGCGTCTACCGATCGACGGACGACGGTGCGTCGTGGACGGATCTTTCGGCCTTACGTGATGTGCCGAGCTACGACACCTGGTTCTTCCCGCCGCGTCCCGAGACGCATCACGTGCGCTGGATGGCGCCGCATGGTGATGATCCCGATGCGATGCACGTGGGTATCGAGCTCGGCGGTGTGTTGTACACGCGAGACGGCGGAAAGACTTTCGAGGATCGCCACCCCGACGCAGTGATCGATCCGCACGTCCTTCATGCTCATAAACGCGCCCCTGAGCGGATCTACGCCATCGGAGGCGATGGCGTTTCCTACTCGGTCGATGCCGGCGATAGCTGGACGCGCGACATCGACGGTATGGACCGGACCTACACGTGGGGGCTTGCGGTAGACCCTGACGACCCGGACCTCTGGTACGTGTCGGCAGCACCCGATCCTTTTCTTGCGCACGGCGACGGCGACGCGCAGGGCCGGCTGTTCCGCAAGCGCGGAGGGAAGTCGTGGACCGCGCTGGCTCCGACGGGGTCAACCGAACCGCTCAGCGTTATGCCGTACGCCCTGGCTTCACCCGAGCCCGGCGTGCTCGTGGTCGGGATGCGTAAGGGTCAGATCCTGTTCTCGGACGATGCGGGCGACACGTGGCGGATGCTCGACGCGAGGCTTTCGGGGATCTTGGCGCTGGCCGCGACTTCGTAGGGAAGCCTTATTCGGAGAGCGGGCCTCGATGGACCCAGTGCGAGAGCTCGGGTGACGCGAGCTCGGCGACACGCGCGGCGTACCGGCGCAGGTCATCGGAGTTCAGGAGCTCTCGCCACTGTCCGCTGGTCCCTCGGTGGAAGAAGCTAGTCGAGTCACGCCAGATCGGCTCCGAAGTGTTAGGAGCCACCTCTTGGGCGCGGCCGCGCATCTGATCGAAGGACGCCGCCCGCGCGAGCTCGGGCAGCGCTTCGGCGTCGACGGCCAGCACCAGCCGAGAAGCGAGGCGCCCCATTTCGCCCTCGAGGTCGTCTTGCAAGTCTCCGTAGTGAAGGAGCACGACGTTCGTGCGGTCTCGTGCCTCCCAAAACGTGTTGAGGTGGTGAAGCGTGTTCGATAGTCCGCTGACGGACTGTCCCGGCTTGCTGACGTCGTCTACCCATTGCCAGAAACGATCTATCTCGGCTTCCGGTGTAACCGGCAGTTCGGTGGGTATCACGTCGGCCAAGCTCTCCAGGCCGACGGCGGAGTCGATCAGTTTCAGGAAAGCGTCGAGATCCATGTTGTCGTAGTGATGTGCCATGGACACGGCGGCGTCCCTTGGGTCGCGGCCAACGGTGATGTAGGTGACGCGGTCGTCGAAAGGAATGCCGTCCAGCGGCGTGTGTGACTTTATGAACCGTCGGTGCGTCTGAGCCTCGAGATCGCCGAAGACAAGGTCGCGTGCTCTCGTGTTCTGCTCGAGCCAGGGCGAGATCTGATCGAGGGGCCGGTCGAAGTCAGCGGTGCCGAAGATCAATAGAGCGCAGATCATCTGCGTCCACGTGGTGCCGCACTTCGGCGGAGTGGAAATGACTATGTCGCCTTCGCGGAAGACGAATCCGTCCCACCTGGCGTTGTCCGCGACCAGCGATCGGTAACTAGCGAGCGTGCTCACCGCAGAAGTGTAAACAGCGGTCACTCGCTCTGAAGCAATAGTGCCGGCAGTGCTTCGCAGAGCCAGCTGATGAAACGATCGTGCGTCCAGCCGCGTTCGCTCGTCATGTAGTGGTAAGTGCTATCTCTGTAGATCGTCATCAGCACATCCGTTGCGCTCTCTATGTCGAGGCCCTTCTTCAAACGCCCCTTAGCCGCCAAAGACTCGATCACCTGACGAAAGCCCACGTCCCGCAGTGTTTCGTGGTGTTCGTGTGTCCTTCGCACCTCTTCGTCCGTCAAGGCAGCGGCTCGAAGGATCTCTGCGATCGCGCTTGCACGCGCGAAGATCGCAGCACTGCCTCGGATCATGATGCGGGTCGCCTCGGCTGCGTCCGCTTCGGCTTCCATGGCCGCCCACCAACTGGACTCTTGGGGAGCGGTCGGTTCGTCCTCACCGAGCACGGCGTTGTCGATGACCGCGCTGATCAACGCGACCTTGTTGTGAAAGACGAAATACACCGTCTGCGATGCCACGCCGGCTCTTTTGGCGATGGAAGCGATCGTCGCGCCGTGGAACCCGTTCTCCAAGAACTCGGCGTGGGCGGCCTGGATGATCTTCTGCTTGGTCGCTTCGGATCGTTCCCGTCTCGAGGACTTGACGTCGGCCATCTCAGGACTATAGTAGTGCATGTCATTAGAGTTAAACACTAGAGAGATACTACAGAAGGAGGGTTGCGATGGCTGCCGAGGTGAAGACGTCGGAACGGGTAACCAGGTGGAAGGACGGAGCCCCCATGCCGTGGCAGGTCCTGGCGAACGGCGCCTCAACGGACGGCCGGTTCCTCATCGGAGAGGCCCGGATCGAACCCGGCGCGCCATGCCCGCCTCTGCACGTCCACACCCGCGAGCACGAGTCGATCTACATGATCGAAGGTGTCCTCACGGTTGAGCTGGGCGGGGAGCGAATCGAGCTCAAGGCCGGGGATTGCCTCATCATGCCGCCCCACGTCCCGCACCGATTCGGCAACCTCTCGGATGCTCCCGTCCGGTGCATCGGTGCCATCTCGCCGACGGCGATCGAGGCGATGTTCGCCGAAGAGAAGGAGTACTTCGCGACGCTGGACGGTCTACCCGATCCCGCCGTGCTTGCCCCGATCGCCGAGCGCTACGGCATAACGATGCTCGGACCGCCGCTCGCATAAAGGACGACTAGAGGAAGCGAAGGCAGTAGCAGAAGGATCCGTAAGACGCCATGCTGGCCGACATGGCCACGGATCCGAAGACCGCTGCTCGTTGGATCCACCACTGGCGGGACGAATCGGACGCTGCGTATCTCTACGCTGTGCTCGCTCACCTGGAGCCCGACCCGATGCGGCGAGATCTGTTCGCGAGGCTCGCGGAAGTGGAGCGGACCCACGTCGACGTCTGGATGAACCTCCTCTCACAGCAAGGCATCGACCCCGGTGCGTTCAAGCCGTCTGCACGGAGCCGGTTGATGGCGTGGCTGGCCCGGCGTTTCGGTCCCGGCCTTCTCGTCTCTCTTCTTCTCCGAGAGGAGGGCCGCGAGGTGCGCAGCTACTTCGAGCTGTACAAGGAATCCAACCCAGGGGCGGCGAAGGACGTCGCGCTGCGCCTGGCACGAGAGTCCGCCGAACACGCCGGAAGCCTGACGGAGCTCACGTCATCAACCGGTGAGCCATGGCATCGAACGGAGTCCGGCGGCTTCCTTCGGAATGTGATCTACGGCTTCAACGACGGACTCACCGCCAACTTCGGTCTCGTCGCAGGCGTGATCGGTGCGACCGACATCACGACGCAGGCGCACATCATCCTTGTCACCGGGATCGCAGGTGCCATCGCCGACGCCCTGTCGATGGGCGCGTCCGGCTATCTGGCTGCGAAGAGCGAGCAAGAGGTCTACGACAAAGAGATCGCGATGGAACGCGACGAGATAAAGCTGATGCCGGAAGTTGAGGAGGAAGAGCTGGCTCTCATCTACGAACTCAAGGGGATGCCGCCCGAGCGTGCTCGCGAGCTCGCGCACGAGATCATGCTCTCGCCAGAGCGAGCGCTCGACGAGAAGGTTCGAGAAGAACTGAAGATCGGCGAGGCGCACTCGACGCCGCTACGGGAGGGATGGGTAACCGGACTTGCCACGGCCGTCGGCGCTTTCATACCGGTGTTTCCGTTCCTGTTCTTCCACGGCTCTGTGGCTATCTGGTTGGCCTTCACGGTCGCCATGGCTTCGCACTTCGCCGTCGGTGGTACTCGCAGTCTCTTCACCGGCCGAGGGATAGTCAGAAGTGGGATCGACATGTTCGTCGTGGGCGTTGGTGTCGCCGCCCTTGGTTACCTCACCGGCGAAGCATTGATCCGGGTTCTCTAAGAAACCGGGCCCATCAGGTCCGCGCGGGCCTCGATCAGGCGCCGACGTAGGCAGCGAGATGCTCGCCGGTGAGAGTAGAGCGACCGCTTCGCTGCCGAGTTTTGCCGCGACTTGTGGCGACGAGGTCTGCGGGTGTGCCTTCGAAGACGATCCGGCCGCCGTCGTGGCCGGCGCCGGGGCCGAGGTCGATGATCCAGTCGGCGTGCGCCATGACCGATTGGTGGTGCTCGATGACGATGACCGACTTGCCGGAGTCGACGAGCCGGTCGAGCAGACCGAGCAGATTTTCGACGTCGGCGAGATGCAGCCCTGTCGTCGGTTCGTCGAGGACGTAGACGCCGCCCGTCTCGCCCATGTGCGTGGCCAGCTTGACTCGCTGCCGCTCACCGCCAGACAGCGTGGTGAGCGGCTGGCCGAGGCTGAGATAGCTCAAGCCCACGTCCGAAAGCCGCTCGAGGATGGCATGCGCGGCCGGCGTTTGTGCCTTGCCGGCTCCGAAGAACTTTTCGGCATCGGACACAGGCATCGCCAGAACTTCGCTGATGTCACGGCCGCCGAGCTTGTACTTGAGCACAGATGCATCGAAGCGTTTTCCTTCGCACTCCTCGCACGTAGTGGCCACGCTGTGCATGATCGATAGATCGGTGTAGATAACGCCCGCGCCCTTACAGGCCGGACAGGCGCCCTCCGAGTTTGCGCTGAACAATGCGGGCTTCACCTTGTTCGCCTTCGCGAACGCCCTGCGGATCGGCTCGAGCATTCCGGTGTATGTCGCCGGGTTGCTTCGGTTCGACCCCCGGATCGCGCTTTGGTCGATCGACACCACTCCTGCGCCCGCAGGAATCGACCCCTCAACGAGCGAGCTTTTCCCGGAACCGGCGACGCCGGTCACGACAACGAGTACACCGAGCGGGACGTCTACATCGACGTTCTTCAGGTTGTTCGTCGTCGCCCCGCGGATCTCCAGCGCCCCGTTGGGTGTACGCACCGTCTCCTTGAGAGCGGCCCGGTCGTCGAGATGCTTGCCGGTGATGGTTTTGCTTGCCCGCAGGCCGGCAACGGTTCCTTCGAAGCAAACCTTGCCGCCCGCTGCTCCGGCACCGGGGCCGAGGTCGACGACGTGGTCGGCGATCGCGATCGTCTCCGGTTCGTGTTCGACGACGAGCACGGTGTTGCCCTTGTCCCGGAGCTGCACCAGCAGGTCGTTCATGCGCTGAACGTCGTGGGGGTGCAGACCGATAGTCGGCTCATCGAAGACGTAAGTGACGTCGGTGAGGGACGATCCCAGGTGGCGGATCATCTTCGTTCGTTGCGCCTCGCCACCCGAAAGCGTCCCGGACTGCCGGTCGAGCGAGAGGTAGCCGAGCCCGATCTCCACGAAGGAGTCGAGCAGGTGGCGCAGCGAAGCGAGCAGCGGTGCCATCCCCGGTTCCTTGAGGCTGCTAACCCAGTCGGCCAAGTCGGTGATCTGCATCGCACACGCATCGGCGATGTTGATCCCCTTGATCTTGGACGACCGTGCTGCCTCGTTGAGTCTTGTCCCCTTGCAGTCAGGGCACGCCGTGAACGTGATCACTCGGTCGACGAAGGCGCGGATGTGCGGCTGCATCGCCTCGACGTCCTTCGACAGGAACGACTTCTGGATCTGTGGGATGAGGCCTTGGAACGTCAGGTTGATGCCCTCGACCTTGATCTTGGTCGGTTCCTTGTAGAGCAGGTCGTTCAGCTCTTTCTTGGTGAATTTGCGGATCGGTTTATCCGGATCGAAGAAACCGCAGCCGCGGAAGATGCGGCCGTACCAGCCGTCCATGCTGTAGCCGGGGATCGACAGGGCGCCCTCGTTGAGCGACTTGCTGTCGTCGTACAGCTGCGTCAGGTCGAAGTCGCTGACCGAACCCCGGCCCTCGCATCGCGCACACATACCACCGTGGTAAACGGCGTTGCGCACAACGACGCGCTCGCCCTCACCCCTGTCGACCTTCATGGCTCCGCTTGCGGTGCGTGTCGGCACGTTGAACGAGTACGCGGTCTGCGGCCCGATGTGCGGCTTGCCGATCCGGCTGAACAGGATGCGGAGCATCGCGTTGGCATCGGTGGCCGTGCCCACCGTAGAGCGTGGGTTCCCGCCCATGCGTTCCTGATCGACGATGATCGCCGTCGTTAGCCCGTCTAATACGTCGACATCCGGACGTGCGAGCGTGGGCATGAAGCCTTGCACGAACGCGCTGTACGTCTCGTTGATCAGCCGTTGTGATTCGGCGGCGATCGTGTCGAATACCAGCGAGCTCTTGCCCGAACCAGAGATACCGGTGAACACCGTCAGGCGGCGCTTGGGGATCTCGATGTCGATGTCTTTGAGATTGTTCTCGCGTGCGCCGTGCACTCGGATCAGACCGTGGCTGTCCGCTTCGTGCTGCCCAGACCTCTTAGCGGTGCTCTTGGAGCGCGTGGCCATATCGAAAAGAGGTCAGTGGCGAGAGCTCGCCGAGAACCTCAGCTCGCCGCTTTCTTCACGAGTGCCGCGATCTTCTTCTCATCGGCCGCGGTCAACTTCGTCAATGCGTAGACGGTCGGCCACATCGCTCCTTCGTCGAGGTTCGCGGCATCTTCGAAGCCGAACTGCGCGTACCTGGTCTGGAACTTAGACGCGCCCTTGAAGTAGCAGACGACCTTGCCGTCCTGATCGGCGTACGCAGGCATCCCGTACCAGGTTTTCGGCATGAGGTCCGGCGCAGTCGCCTTCACGATCGCGTGGAGCTTCTTGGCCATTCCTCGGTCCGGTTCCGGCATCTTGGCGATGGCTTCGAGCAGAGCGTTTTCGCCGCTCTCCCTGTTCGCTTCCGCCTTCAGCTCTTGAGCCCGTGCCTTCATCGCGGCACGCTCTTCGGCCGAGAATCCCTTGGACTGCGGTCGGGCGTTGGTTGCCCCACGTGCAGACTTCTTCGCGGTCTTCTTTGCAGGCTTTGTCTTGGGCATTGCTAGTTCCTCCTCTGGACTATTCAGTGGAGCTCTTGGATGCGAACCATGTTTCCGGCTGGATCGCGGAAGGCGCAGTCGCGCATACCCCACGGCTGCTCAGTTGGCTCCTGGACTACCTCGGCGTCGCTGGCTTGCACACGCTCGAATGTGCCGTCGAGGTCGTTGGTGGCCAGCATGATCCAACCGAAGGTGCCCTTGGCCATCATTTCGGAGATCACGCGTCGCTCGTCGTCGGTGATGCCGGGGTCGACGGCCGGCGGAGCCAGAAGGATGTTCGTGTCCGGCTGATCGACCGGCCCGACCGTGATCCAGCGCATCTTGCCTTCTCCGACGTCCTGGCGCACCTCGAAGCCGAGGGTGTCGCGGTAGAAAGCCACTGAGGACTCCGGGTCGTCGTGCGGCAGAACTGTCGTATGAATCGTGATGTCCATGCAATCACTCCTTGCGATCGGCTATCTCCATCGCCGTCACTCTAGGTGCGGCTGGCAGCCGGTGCTTCTCGATTCCTGATCGGTCTGGTGACCTGCTTCGCGATGCACGGCGGCATCCCGGCCGTTACGGGCGCTCCCTCGTCCCGGTAGACGCTGGGCGACACACCGACCAACTCGGTGAAGCGAGTGCTGAAGGTGCCGAGCGACGAGCAGCCGACCGTGAAACAGATCTCAGTCACGCTGAGATCGCTACCGCGCAGCAGCGCCATCGCGCGCTCGATGCGCCGGGTCATGAGGTAGCTGTACGGTGGCTCGCCGTAGGCCTGCCGGAACTCGCGGCTGAGGTGTCCGGCCGACATGTGAACCTCGCGAGCGAGCGCCTCGACGTCCAGGGGCTGCGCGTACTCGCGGTCGATCCGGTCGCGGACGCGACGCAGCCGCACGAGGTCACTCAGGCGCTCCTCTGTGGTGGGTCTACTGGTCACCTGAAAAATCGTGCCACATGCGACTGCTTTCGGCGGGACCTCGCGATCGAGGATCCGTTAGCAGGTCATTGTCCCTCGACCTCGGCCTTGATCCGTTCGAGGGTCGTCCGCATACCGTTGACGTTCGTCTTGCGACGACTGCGCGGCCCCCGCCCAGCGAACAGCCAGTACAGGCGCAGTAAGAAGGTGGGTGTCAGTTGGAAGGACTCGGTCACGTCGGTTCCGTCGCCGACCGGCTCGAGGTGATAACGCCATCGGTTTAGACGGCGGCCGCGAGTGATCACGTCGAACGCGAATTCCCTTCCCGGGACGCACTCCACTACCTCGCACACCATCCAGTATTTGATGCCTCGCTGATTGCGGTTCACATGTCCGCGGAAGCGCGCGCCCAGAGCCGGACCTGTCGCGCCATCCATCCACTCCGCCTCGAAGGTCTCCGGGCTGAACCGACCAGTGTTCGTAACATCGGCGATCAGCTCCCAGATGCGATCGGGTGGCGCCTTCATACGGACGGTGACGGCGTCATGCATGGGTGCTTCTCGTTCGGTCATGTCTAGCCGGGTGAGGAGTGAGCGCGGCAGGAATCGAACCTGCGACCCCTTGGTTGTGATTTAAGCAGAATGGTCCGCGTACAGAGCTTGAGGTGGCCGGAGAAAAGCGGGCGTGAATGAAGCAGCTGACTAAGGACCTCGCTGCGGTTCCGAAGCTGATCGCCCGTCTCGCCGCCGGCCACGACGAGACGCGGCTGACGTCGCGAACGGCCGCCAAGACGTGGTCGGCGAGCGACATCCTTGCGCACCTTAGAAGCTGCGCCGAGGTACGAGGCAAGTGGATCGCGGCGATGCTTGACCGCGACAACCCGACGCTCCGCGCCGTCTCGCCGCGTTCGGCGATGCGCAAATACGTCGATCGCGACTTCGCCGTCTCGTTGAAGGAGTTCGCCGACGAACGGGCAGCGCTCGTCAAACGGCTGCGCGGACTGGACGAGGCCGGCTGGGCACGTGGACTGACGTTCACAGGAGCGTCGCCACGCAGCACCGAGCAGACCCTGGCCCAGTGCGCTACGGACTTGTTGCTGCACGAGCGCGTGCACCTCGATCAGATCCAAGAGGCACTCGGCTAAGGCCCGGCCCGGTTCGGAGGAATCGAGCACCCACCCGCAACAAAAGGAGTGGCGCGGCAAGAATCGAACCTGCGACCCCCTGGTTGTGATGGGGGCCCTCGCCGTTCACGCCTAGCTACTACATACCAATAACTGCGGACGTTGGCGGTTCCCAAGAGAACTTGCCGTTCTACCTGGGAAGCCCTCAGGCACCGCGTTCAACGGCAACTCAACGGCAGATCGGGCAGGAATCGCGAGCATGCGCCCTCGGCGAGCGGATCGCGCCAGATCACGTCGTCCCATGGGCAGGTTCCATCGGTGTTAAGCGGCTCTTAGGCTAAGAGCGCACATGGATCTGCCCGAGACGCAGTACGCGGCGAGCGGTGACCTCTACATCGGTTACCAGGCGATCGGTGCAGGACCCCCGCTTGTGTACATCGAGGACTTCGGGCATTGCATCGAGCTGATGTGGGAACAGCCGCTCCTCCAGCGGTACCTCGAACGGCTCGCGTCGTTCAGCCAGCTCATCCTGTTCGACCAGCGAGGAACCGGCGTCTCCGACCCCAGGCCGGAGGGTGGGCCGGGGTCGCTCGAGGAGTCGATCGACGACATAATCTCGGTCGCCACCGCCGTGGGTGCCGACAGGACCGTGGTGCTGGGCGTTGGAACCGGCGGACCGGTCGCTTGCCTTTACGCAGCTACTCATCCGGCCCGGGTCTCGGCCTTGATCCTCGTCAACGCCGTCGCTCGTCTCAGTCGCGCACCGGACCATCCGTGGGGCATCCCTCAGGATGCGCTAGATCGAGTTGTGGAAGCCGCGGTGCTCGGATGGGGAAGAGGTGGCGGTGCCGAGATCATGGCGCCGAGTCTCGGGGACGACACAGGCTTCCGTAGATGGCTTGCACGCTGGCGTCGCCTGGGCGCCAGTCCAAATCGGGCCGGCGCGAGCCTGCGGATGATGTTCGAGACCGACGTCCGTCACATTCTCGGAGGGATCACGGCGCCCACGCTCGTGATCCAGCGCAAGGGCGATCTCCATGTCCGCCTTGGACACGGCGCCAACCTTGCGGAGCGGATCGTCGGAGCCCGATACGTCGAGCTCGATGGGATCGATCACTTCCCATGGGTGGGCGATGCAGATTCCATCCTCGACGAGATTGAGGAGTTCGTCACGGGGAGCCGTCCTGCGCGCGAGCCCGATCGCGTGCTCGCGACGATCCTGTTCACCGACATCGTCGGCTCGACGGAGCGCGCGGTCGCGATCGGCGACCGCCGGTGGCGAGAGTTGTTGGACGCGCACGACGTCGCCGTCGAGCAGCAGCTCGCGCGACACCGCGGGAAGAAGGTACACGGCGTCGGTCTCGGCGACGGAGTGCTGGCTGTCTTCGACGGACCTGCACGCGCGATCCGCTGCTCCTCGGACATCCGTGAGGCACTCCGTCGAGTCGGCCTCGAGATCCGGGCCGGGCTCCATGCCGGCGAGGTTGAGATGCGGAATCAGGACGTTGCTGGTATCGCCGTCAACATCGCGCGTCGCGTCTGTGACCTTGCTGGCGGCGACGAGCTCCTTGTGTCTAGCACGGTGAAGGACCTCGTAGCGGGCTCTGGTCTCGCATTCGCAGACCGCGGCGAGCACGAGCTGAAAGGGATCCCGGGGGCCTGGCGTTTGTTCCGAGTGACGGACTGAGCTAGCGCGCCCAGATCACGAACTCATCGAGAAGTCGTTGCGCCTGCGGACCAGTCGAGGTAATCCCTCCACCCGCGTCGGCCCATTGCGGGCGACCCGCGGCAACGAAGAAGTAGGCGGTCGTTGTCCCCTCGACGCGATCGGCAGTCGCCATATCGGCATCCACGAAACTCCCCCGGCCGCCGTCGACGACGAGATCAGCCTTGATCGCGTGAGCGCCGCTCAGATCGAACCCACATCGGAACCCTTCGGGGAGCGAAGCCCGCTTAACCGCGCCGTACGGGGTCAGCTCGATGATGCGCGCGATGCTGAGGTCGAGCGCGACGGGTTCGGCACCAAGCGAGAGTGGACGATCGAGAGCCGTTCGGAAGTCGAGGAGGTGGATGTAACTGTCCATGAGGAGCACGTAGCCAAGCTGTCTCAGGTTGCGTACACCGGGGGGACCGGCGGACTCGGAATCCCACTCTTCAGGGGTCAGAGAGCGGAGACGTTCGAGTACGACGTCCGTAGCGCGCGTGTACTCGTCGAAGATCTGTTCCGGGGTCCAGGGATCGCGGGCGGCGACCGTCATAGACGTGATGGCGTTCAGACCGGTATTGGACGTCGTCCACCCTTCCGGGACACTCGGCTGTTCCATCTCTGCGAACCCAGCCGCACCGCCGGAGATGTGCGATAGGAGATGGCGTACCTTCCACGCCTCGCACGGAGTTTGCCGGAGCCAGTCGTCCGGGTCGAGGGGACGCAAGAGGTCTCGGATCGCTCCGATGGTCTGCTCGATCCCGACTACGAGCTTGTCCACGTCCTCAACTCTAGTGGGCGCGGCAGGAATCGAACCTGCGACCCCCTGGTTGTGATCCAGGTGCGCTAGCCGCTGCGCCACGCGCCCTTTAGGCGCCTGAGTCTACCCGCCAAGAGCCGCTGTCACGACCGTGCTGTTCGTCCGCGCAGACCTGAGGTGGCCGCTTGCTTCGACAGTGAGCACGAGGTCGGCGTCCGTCATCGCATGCTTTACCCAGCGATTCAGCCCCGGCTCGAGGACTTCGTCCCAGAACCTCTGCATCTCCTCCTCGGAGAACCCGCCGCCTTCCGCTCGAAGTTTCGTTTCTCGCTCGAAACGCCGGCGCTTCGCGACCCTTAGGTCGACATCGAGGAAGACGAGGAGATCGAGGCGCGCCAAAACGTCTTCGTAACCTTCACTTCGGTACCCAAGCACCCAACCCTCGATCAGGACTTGTTCCGGGATGTGCTCCAAAGTGACCGGTTCGACCCGGTCGTCGAGTTCGGCCGAGTAGCGCGGGATCGTTATCGGTCCTCGCCGTTCCTTGATCCGGTCGAGCACATCGATCATCGCCGCAAGGTCGTGGGAGCCGGGCGGGCCACGCCGGGCGAGCCCGCGAGCGGACCTCTCCTCGCGTGAATAGTAGAAGTCGTCGATAGAGATGACGAGCGCACTCCCGCCGACCTTGTCCACAACTGTGCGCGCCAGAGTCGACTTGCCGGAGCCCGGCGCGCCGGCCAGACCGACGAATCGGGATCCTGAGGCCCGGATCACATGAGCGAAAGCGGAAGGTACATCGCCGAACCGACGCCAGGCTTCAGTCACATCCTCCATCCGTGCAAGATAGTGACCACCAGAAGGGGAGGGGAGCCATGGAATGGATAGGTACATCGAACGTCTCGCGCGGCGTATGCGAGCGTCGCTTCGATCTAACGGTTGAGGACAGCGTCGTTCCCGGGATCCTCTGGACTCCGGAGGAAGCATAGCGGACGCGCCCGCTGGTGCTCATCGGGCACGGCGGCAGTCAGCACAAGCGAGCGCCCAACGTTCTTGCGATCGCGCGCAGGATCGTCCGGCATCTCGGGATGCGCGGCGGCCGCCATCGATGGGCCCATGCACGGCGACCGCGTACCGGACGGGACCGACCTCACTCTCGACATCGTCCAAAGACGCATGCGGGAGGACCAAGAGGAAACCATGCGAAGGTTCCGAGCGGCGCGCCAGGAATGGCGGGAAACGCTCACGGCTTTGAAGGGCGTCGACGGCGTCGGCGACGGACCGACGGGCTACTGGGGTCTCTCGATGGGCACGATTATCGGACTGCCCTTCGTTGCGTCCGAGCCGCGCCTCGATTGCGCCGTCCTCGGACTGATGGGACTCATGGCCGACGCGCGGGGAGAGTCGGCTCGCTCGATAACGATCCCGATCCTGTTCTTGGTGCAGTGGGACGATGAGATGGTGAAGCGAACCGATGCGCTGACCCTCTTCGACACCCTCGGCTCCCGGGACAAGACGATGCACGTGAATCCCGGCGCGCATGCGGCGGTTCCGCTCGAGGAGATACAAGCCTCCGAACTATTCTTCGCCAAGCATCTGGGCGCCAAGGTCCCGGCCGGGACCGGCTAGCTGGTGGCGGAGCGGATCGACGCCGACGTTTGCGTCGTTGGAGCCGGATACTCCGGCCTCGCCGCCGCACTCGCGTTGCGCGACGCCGGGCTTTCCGTTGCCGTGCTCGAAGCCCGGAACCGGATCGGCGGACGGATCTGGACCGAGCACGCCGGTGGTGCGGCCATCGACCGCGGCGGTGCATTCCTCGCGCCGGGACACGACGCGATGCACGCGCTGGCCGACCGCTTCGGAATTGCCCGATACAAGACGTGGACGAAGGGTTCGCACCTTCTCGTCGGTGGTGGTCGCATCCGCAAGTACAGCGGACTCATCCCGAGGATCAGTCCGATGGCGGTGCTTTCCATCATGCGCGCGCAGGTCAGGCTCGATCGCATGGCCAAGACCCTCCCGATAGACGAGCCATGGAAGGCCAAGCGCGCCGATGAATGGGACAACCGCTCGATCGCGTGGTTCATGGAGCGTTCCGGGATCCGTAACGAAGTTGCGAAGGAGCTGTTCGAAACGGCTGTTCGTGGGATGTTCACGAGCGACCTGTCGGACACGTCGTTCCTCCATTTCCTGCTCCTGACGCAGTCGGCCGGCGGTTTCAACACGCTTGTGTCGATCAAGGGCGGTTACCAGGAGAATCTCGTCGATGGCGGCGCAGGATCGATCGCGCGCCGTATGGCCGATGAGTTGGGCGATGCCGTCCGGTTGAACGCGCCGGTTCGTTCCGTCTCGCAGCGCGACGACTCGGTTGTTGTCGAGGCCGATGGCGGGTCGGTGAACGCGCGAAACGCAGTCGTTTCGATCCCTCCCGTGTTAGCTCTCGAGATCGCCTTCGATCCGCCCTTGCCGGACGATCGGACCGAGCTCTACAGACGGTCTGTTGCAGGACACGAGACGAAGACGATCGTTGTTTACGACGAGCCGTTCTGGCGAGACGACGGATTCAGCGGTCAAACCGCCGGCGCGGGCACGGCGGCGGAGGTCACCCTGGACGCTTCGCCGGCGTCCGGGAGCCCGGGCGCTATAGCGGTTTTCACCTTCGGCCCCGTGGCGGAACGCATCGATTCGCTCGAGCCTGAAGTCCGGCGCAAGGCAGTTCTCGACGAGCTTTCGGCCAGGTTCGGCCCCCGGGCCGCCACTCCGATCGAGTTCGTCGAAACCAAATGGTGGACGGAAGAGTGGACACGTGGATGCACGATGGCGCACTTCCCGCCCGGACTGCTCACGCGATACGGGCATCTGTTGCGGGAACCCTTCGGCCGGATCCACTGGGCGGGAACCGAGACCGCGACGATCTCGCACGGCGCGATGGACGGTGCGGTTCGCTCGGGGCAACGCGCGGCCGCCGAGATACTCGAACTGAGCTAGCGGCTATAGCTCGACCTCAGTTCCCTAACTGCTAAGGCGTGTGCGAATCCTTGGACCGGCGCGCAGTCCTTCGCACCTAGCGCCCTACTCCGTATTTGACGAAGGTTTCCACCCAGGTCCGGACAGCGGCGTAGATGTCGTCCGGGTTGCTCGCTGCGGCCATCGTTTGCTCGGCGCCTGCCAAGTCGAGTGTTTGAGTGATTCGCGCTCGGAGTCCTTCGCGAGCATTTGGTTCGATCCATAAGCGCACGATCAATAACCCGGTGCGGTCGGGAGGTATGGCCTTCATGCGCTCAGTCTCCAAGGAGGCCGTCACGGCGCCGTTACCGGCCTTGACACCCAGATGTGAAAGTTTGCAAGCCCAAAATTGGTGGTGCCGCACCACCCTGATGGGGCTGTTGACTTGGCGTGATTTCGAATCTTGGATCTTACCGGCCTGGGCCCAGCTGTTGAGAGCTGCAAAGAGAGCGCCTCCGCTCTGGTTGCGGCTCCCCAGCTACGACCACGAGTCACGGGCCCACCGGGCCTGACGTGACCCGCTAGGTTCGCGGGCCAATCTGTAGTAACCCTCTGGCCTGCGGTGACGCTGGCGTGACGGGTAGCGGACAGGCTCCAAAGGACGCTCGAGAGCGAACGAAGTGAGTAGGACAACACCGGCGCTGTGAGCGTCTAACGTGCCGGCCGACGAGTTGTCAAAGGAGCCACACCATGTCCAAGGTGATCAATCTGTTGGTCTGCCTGTGACCTACTTCTTAGCGGGCCGATAGAACTGTCCTAGTCGTTCGCCTCTGGCCGATGCTTGGATCAATTGATCGAGGCGCCGGACCTGCGTCTCCTGCCGTTTCGCGCTGACAGCCCAGTGGATGACGACCTTTCGGTACGAGGGCGGCTGAGCTTCGAAGAATGCGAACGCCTTCTTCTTGGATCTGAATAGTTTGGTCAGGGCCGGCGGCAGCTCCTTCGGCGCCGATTGGTTGGAGTAGTCGGCCATCACCCGCGCCTCGTACGCGTGTAGCCCGGCCGGGTGCATTAGACCTTCTTTCTTCAGCGCCTTTACGCGACCGACGTTTCGGTTGCTCCACTTGCTGCCCTTGCGCCGCGGAGTGAATCGCTGTTTGCGACGCATGTCGTCGATCGGCATGCCCACGCCATCGATCCAGCCAAAACACAGCGCGACATCGACGGCCTCGGCCCACGTGATAGTTTTCTTTCCCGCAGCGACCTTGTACGACCCGACCCAAACCTCGCGAGCCTTGTCGTGATTGCGCTTGAGCCAGCGACGGAACTCGGCCGGAGTCTTGAAGAACTTTGGCTCCAACCTGCCTCCGGCGGCTACGTCGCGAAGGTGTAGCTCAGATCGGAGATCGGACTGAGCGCGAAGCGTCTGATCAACGGCGGCATGGCCCTAGCCAACCGCCATACCGCGTCGCGATCGGAGACTTGACGGGCGACTATCTGTACCTCGCCGTTATCGGAAACGCCGGCCACCGAGTACGCGTGCGGCCAGTCCTTCAAAGCCGGGATCTCCAGCTGCGTCACCGAACCGTCGCCTACTTTGAGTACGGCCGAGCGGTGCGTGTGTCCCGCGACGATACCGACGAGATCGTAATCCTTCAGTGCTTCGAGCTCCGCGGCCGCGTCCTCCTCGCGAAGCGCGAACTTGACCGGTGGGAATCCGGGGAACGGATGAAGCTCGTGGTGCTGTACGAGGAGAACCCGCTTGCCTTTGTCCAGGCGTTGCGCGAGCTCGGTGGCTTGGCCTTCTTTCAATGTGCCGGAATCGACTCCGGCAGCAACCCCCTCACCGATCTTGCCGCTCGCGATGTCCCAGTCCGGGAACGGCGAAGCCGTGGGATCTGTTGAGTCGACGAGCGCGACCTGAAGGTCTCCGCACTCGACGATGTGATCCTGGGGCCGGGAGCCGAACGTCTGCTCGTAGAACTCCTCGCCTCGTGGCTCTCTAGTCGATCGCTGCACCGCGTCGTGGTTGCCGAGCACCACGTAATAGGGACAAGCCAGCCCGTCGAAGATCTCCTTGGCGAGGGCGAATTGTTCCGGCTCGCCGTCCTCGGTGAAATCACCGGGGATCACGACGAACTCCGGGCCGATGGCGTTGATCTCCCGCACTGCGATGCGTGTGAGTTCGTCCCTGAACTTCGACCCGATATGGATGTCGGTGAGGATCACGAAGCGGCGTCCGGTCGGAAGTTCCGGATTGGGTAATAGAGCTTCGTCCTCGTTCATCAGGCGCATCTCGGTTTCTACGCGTGTGTGTTGATGACCGAGTGCCCGGAAATCCGTGAGGTCGTCTCCGAGATAGGGACCCGCGAAAACGTCCGCCCACTTTCCGAACGTGTGGATGGCGGCTGCACCCAGTGGGACTTCGTCCGGCCGAGATCCGCACAGACTCTCGAACCACGCGGTGTGACCCTCGATCACCTCATCCGGACGCCTGAACCCGAGGTCGTCGAGGAGCTTGCCGAGCCGAGCCGCACGCTGAAGGGTGACGTCGGCATCGCGATCGAAGTCGCCGCCCCACTTGGATTGAACACCTGATCGCGAATGCTCGATGACGTAGCAGGATTGCAGCAGGCCGCGGACGAGATCGGCTCTTGGTTCGGTGATCGTCATCCGGGCAAGGTTAGGCGCTCGGTTGGATTCGCGCCATGTGGCTGGACCCTCGGCGCTGGTGGACATCGAGCGCAGAGACTACGAGTAACATCGCGACCATGTGCCGAAGCATCAAGACCTTGCGTTCGGAGGACGCGGCGACCGACCAAGAGATCCACGAGGCGGCGCTGCAGTTCGTCCGGAAGATCAGTGGTTACAGGGTGCCGTCGCGGGCCAACGAGGAGACGTTCAACCGCGCCGTGGCTGAAGTCAGCGAGTCTTCGCGGCGCCTCCTCGAATCGTTGGTCGTCGGACGCCGCGCAGCGAGCTAGCGCGCTTCGAGCTCCGCGAGCTTACGCTCGAGCTCGAGGACTCGTTCGCGCGCACGCTGGATCTTGGCGTCGATGATTTCGTCCTGCTCGAATGCGGGTGATTCGTCGACATTGCGGGTGAGATCCGAAAGATGCTCCTTCGCTTCGTTGAGGTCCGCTCGCAACTTCTCGATGTCGTTCTGTGTCATCGCCCTCAGTCCTACCCGATTTGCGTCGGTCGCAGCGCCGGGCTCTCATTAGGCGTGAGTTCAGAGCGCACGCGGCGCCTCGCCGACCTCGATCACGCCCACGTCTGGCATCCGTTCACCCAGATGCAGGACTGGCTGGACGAGGAACCTCTGATCATTGATGGCGCCGACGGCTTTGAGCTGATCGACACCGACGGCAACAGGTATCTCGATGGTGTCTCGTCCCTGTGGGTATCGGTGCACGGCCACTGCGTCCCCGAGATCGATCGGGCTGTGAAGGATCAGCTCGATCGCATCGCGCACTCGACGCTTCTCGGTCTGGGCGGAACACCTTCTATCAACCTTGCGGCACGGCTGGTCGAGCTGGCCCCGTCGGGGATCGAGAAGGTGTTCTTCTCCGAGGCCGGTGCCGCCGCGGTCGAGGTCGGGTTGAAGATGGCCTTCGGCTATTGGCAACACAAGGGTGTGGAGTCCAAGCGAACATTCCTAGCGTTGGACGAGGCCTACCACGGAGACACGCTGGGTGCGGTTTCCGTTGGCGGCATGGACCTGTTCCACTCGGCGTACCGTCCGTTGCTCTTCGACATTCACCGCGCGCCTTCGCCCTACTACTCGGACGAAGCGAGCCTCGCCGCCGTCGAGCGGATCTTTGAGGAGAGCGCGGAAGAGATCTGTGCCTTCATCCTCGAACCGCTCGTCCAAGCAGCGGCGGGCATGCTCACCGCGCCGGCGGGTTACCTGCGCAAGGTCCGTGAGCTCTGCGATCGGTACGACGTGTTGCTCATATGCGACGAAGTTGCCACAGGCGTGGGACGGACCGGCACGTTCTTCGCCTGCGAGCAGGAGGACGTATCGCCCGACATCCTCGTTGCAGGCAAGGGGCTGAGCGGCGGGTACCTGCCCATCGCGGCGACGATGACGACGGACGCGGTGTTCGATGCTTTCCTCGCGCCGTTCGAGGACTTCCACACGTTCTTCCACGGGCACACGTATACGGGCAACGCGCTAGCCTGCGCCGCGGCGCTGGCCAATCTCGATCTGATGGCAGATCGTGAGACGGTCGCGGGCGTTCGCGAGCGCGAAGCGGTTCTGGGCAAGCTTCTCGAGCCGTTGCGGGATCACGCCCACGTAGCCGAGATTCGTCAGCGCGGGATGATGATCGGGATGGAGCTCGTCCTCCAGCGATCACCCAGGACGCCTTACGAATCTTCTGAGCGCGTCGGGCACCGCGTGATCCTCGAGGCCCGGCGCAATGGCGTGATCATTCGGCCGCTGGGGGATGTGATCGTCTTGATGCCACCTCTCGCTTTGCCGGTTGAAGAACTGGAACGTTTGGTGTCGGTGACATCCGACGCGATCGATGCGGTGACGCTGTGACGGATCTGTCCTGGGCGCGCGAAGAGCTATCGGAATGGGAGGCGGCGGGGCTCCTGCGCTCGCCGCGCACAGTCGATTCTGCGGCCGAGCCCGAAGTCGAGATCGACGAGCGGAAGGTCCTACTGCTCTGCTCGAACAACTATCTGGGACTGGCGGCCGATCCCCGAGTGCGCGAATCGGCCGCCGTCGCATCACGCATGTGGGGAGCGGGGGCCGGCGCTTCACGCTTGGTTTCGGGTACTACGCGCATGCATCGCGATCTCGAAACAGCTCTCGCTGAGCACGAGAGCACCCAGGATGCGGTGTTGTTCTCATCGGGCTACCTCGCAAACATCGGTGTACTCAGCGCGCTGACCGGCCCGGAAGACGTTGTGTTCTCCGACGAGCTCAATCACGCGAGCATCGTCGACGGCTGCAGATTGTCGAAGGCAAATGTCGCTGTGTACCGGCACGCAGATTCCGGACATCTGGACGAGCTGTTGGCCACGACGCCGGCGCGACGGCGCGTAGTAGTGACGGACACCGTTTTCTCGATGGACGGAGATCTGGCCCCGCTCGCCCAGCTCGTCGAGCTCTGCGAACGGCGCGACGCGATCCTGGTCGTCGACGAAGCGCACGCGACCGGTGTTATGGGCGCTACCGGCGCGGGCGCTGTCGAGGAGCTCGGGTTGACCGGGCGCGTCCCTGTGATCGTAGGGACGCTCTCGAAGTCTCTTGGGTCGGCCGGCGGTTACGTCGCGACAAGTCGTGACGTGGCGACGCTGCTGCGCAACAAGGCGAGGTCGCACGTGTTCGACACGGCGGCGCCTCCGGCGGCGGTTGCCGCGGCGGCCTGTGCGTTGCGGATCGTGGGGGCCGAGCCGTGGCGGCGAGAACGCGTTCGTGATCTCGCGCGAAACGTCTCGTCCGAGCTGGGTAATCTTGGATTCGAGACCGGCGAGCCTGTTGCGGCGATCGTTCCCATCCGCGTGGGGGGCGCAGGCGAGGCCGTCGAGTTGTCGGAGCGTCTGCTGTCCAACGGTGTGTTCTGTCCGGCGATCAGGCCGCCATCCGTGCCGGAGGGGACGTCGCGCTTGCGCGTGACGCTGATGTCGACGCACACCGACGAACAGATAGAACGCGTTCTAGAGGCGTTCGACAGGACTCGAGTAGGCCGGGGAGGTTCGGAGGGCAGGAAGGCCCACCGATCAAGCAGCTTCTTCATAACCGGAACCGACACCGGCGTCGGCAAGACCTTGGTCACAGCGGCCATCGCTGCCAACCTGAAGGCGTCCGGACGGCGCGTCGCGATCTTCAAACCGATCCAGACCGGAACGGTCGACGGCGCGGACGACGCCGGTTACGCGGGTCGGCTCGCCGATTGCTCAGCGGAAACGGGCATCGCGCTCGCCGACCCACTGGCTCCATCGGTTGCTGCACGTCTGGACGGCACCGAAGTGGACGTCGACGCCATCGTCCGAGCATTCGATCGTTTGGGAGCCGAGCACGACGCAGTCGTCGTCGAGGGAGCCGGCGGTCTTCTCGTGCCGATCGCCGACGAATTCACGATGGCCGGGCTGGCGGCCGAGCTGTCGCTGCCGTTGGTCGTTGTGTCTCGTCCGGATCTCGGCACCCTCAACCACACAGCCCTCACGATCGAAGCCGCGCGAGCGCGCGGACTCGAGGTGATCGGCGTCGTGATCTCGGGTTATCCGTTCGCCCCCAACTCGGCCGAGGCAACCAATCCCATCGAGATCGAGCGGTTGTGCGGCGTCCCCATCATCGGCGTGGTCCCCTTCTTAGAAGGACTCGATGTCGAAGGCGGTAATCCTCCCGAGTCTTTCGATCCGGATGTCTGGCTCGGCCCCCAGCTCGGCGGGACCTTCGACCGCGAAGCGTTCCTGGTCGGAGTGCTGCGTTAGGTCCGGATCCGGATCAACGCGTCAGCTCCGGACTCCGCGCCCCAAACCTCGCCGGGCCGCCCCAAGATCTGACGAACCTCACCGGGTGACGAAGGAAGCTCGACACTGTCGAACTGTTCGGTCTCGGGATCGAAACGAACTATCGAGTTCGAACCGAAATCGCTGAGCCACACGATGTCCTCGCCGTCCACGAAGACGGCGTAAGCCTGCGGCCCTTCACCGGGAAGATCCCATTCCTTCCAGCTATCGTCGTCCGGGTCGTATCGGCCGAGCTTGCCGGCGTCCCACTCGCTGATCCAGATGACACCCTTCGAATCAGACCAGACCCGACGCGGGCCGCGACCCTCTCCCGGTGGATCGATCCTTGTTGCTTTACCGGAGTCGGTATCGATCTTCGCGATGTGGTCGCCGGCCAAGGACGCGTAGTAGACGGCACCGGACGGAGTGGCCGTGATGCCGTAGGGGCCGCGTCCACCCGGAGCTTCGAACACTTCGACGTCGGCAATGTTTCTTGGGTCGACCTTGCCTTTACGAGAGACGTCGAGCTTGCCGTAGATCCCGCTCTGACCCGTGAACCAGAGAGTTCCGTGGCGATCGAAGACGGCAGTGTTCAAGTTCGTGTCGGCTGCACTTGGGGGCAAGGGGAACGTCAACGTCTCTTCGGAATTCGGATCGACGCGCACGATCGCGTTCAAACCGCCGTCGGTGATCCATGGGGCGCCGTCTGGACCGACGATCACTCCGTGCGGACGAGATCCGTCGCCGAGTGGGATCTCCTTCGTCGATCCGTCCGACGGATCCAGATAGCCGAGCCTTCCCGAAAGTTGTGCGGTGTACCAGACGCCTCCGTCGCGCGCTGGAGCCACGTCGTGCGGGTGCGAACCGGCCGGAACATCGAATTCTTCGATGGCCAGCTCGTCCGGAGCGATCGCCGTCGCCGAAGGGGACTTCGTCGACCGCGCACCCTCGTTACCGCCGCCGGAGGCGCATCCGACGAAAGCCAACGTCATCGCGGCAACGACTGCGTGCTTCCGCATCTAGGCCAGGTGCTCACCGAACCACGCGAGCACACGGTCGTACGCGCGACGTGCCTGCTCGGCGTTGTACCTATCCCCGGTGTCGTTGAAGAACGCATGGTTCGCGCCGGGCGCGACGAAGATTTCGTACGTCGCTCCCGCGTCCTTGAGCGCTTGTTCAACCTCTGCACGTGACGCGGCCGTTTCACCGCCGTTGTTCACCCTCGTATCTTGCTCCGCGTAGATGCCGAGCACGGCCGCGTTCTTCGATCCCGTGAAGTCGGGATCCTTCGGAGCTGGACCGTAGAAGGGCGCCGCGGCGGCGAGGCGCGGCTCGCCGGCGTCGAGCAAACGCCAGACCATTCCGCCGCCGAAGCAGAAGCCGACGGCAGCGAGCTTCGCGTCCGGCATACGCCGGGCGATCTCATCGAGCCCGCCTTTCATGTCGTTGACGAAGCGTCCCTCTACATCCGCAGCCTTGGACAGCGCAGCCATGGCCGCTGCTTCGTCGTCGAACGACTTGGTGCCGCCTTCCTCGGAGAGCAGGTCGAGCGCGAGCGCCGAATAGCCACTGGCTCCGAAGCGTCCGGCGACGTTGCGGATGTGATCGGTGAGGCCGCGGTTCTCGTGGACGACGAGCACACCGCCCTTGGGATCATCGGCCGTAGCCCAGGCCCCCGTCAGGTCGCCGCGAGGGCCGTCGAAGGTGATGTTCTCAGTCGTCACGGCTTGGGTGTCCGGAGCTTCCGTCGCGCCGGCCGGGGTTGCGGTTACATCGGCGTTGTCGTTGTTGGCGCACGCCGCCAGCAGGGACCCGGCGGTCACGGCTCCTACTCCGAGCATCCCGAGCCTTCGCAGGGCCTCGCGCCTCGAGATCAATCCATCGGCGTGATCGATGGCAACCTCTTCGGCCAGGTATTGCTTGATCGGTCCCACTGATCGACCCCCTCTGCTCGCGGGATGAGCCACCGCCCCCAACAACGGTGAGTGCGTGATTTGAGTTCCCGTGTCTGTCGGTAGGCAAACGAGCCCACACATCGGGAACATCCGAAGAGTGCATATGCTCGCTCTTCGATGGGGGAGCGGATCGAATACGGGGAGTTCGGTCGCCGGTTGGTGCCGACGATCGTTACGCCTGAGCGCGTGCGCGAGACGGTTGCGTCCGCTGCATCCGGCGACATGACGACCTCGGTGAAGTTGGCCGGCGGCATCGTGGCGGCGGAGGGCGGCGGGCAAGCGTCGGGAGTGGACGTCGAGCTGCTGACGGAGGAACCCCTCGCGTACCGCGCGACGATCCTGGCCGAGCTGATGCTTAACGTCCGGATCGCGAGGGTTCCTCACCGGTATCGCGGGAAGATCCGGATCCCACTGGTGCTGACGGCATACACCTATAGCGATATGAAGATCGAGATAGAGATCGCCGATGTCGCCGCGCGAGAGATCGAGCTCGACCTGCGCCCAATGGGAACCGCTGCAGCGATCATCGAGCGCATCGGTGAGGTATCGGAACAGGTGAAACGTGAGATCGCGCAGCTGGTCAACACTCGCAAGGACGATCCGAAGCTCGATCCGATGCGAAAGCTGGAGCTCGTCGGAACCATCGAAGAAGAGTGGCTCCGCCGAACGACGGACGATCCCGGCTAGTCCTCGCCGTCCTCTTCGTCGTCGGGAAGCCCGTAAGTAACGCAGCGGTATTGGTGCAGAAGTTCGTCGATCAGACCGACAACGGTGTCCGTCGTCATCTCGAACGGCACGACAAGCTCGGCGTCGGTGCCGGCAAGGCGCGCTGCGATCTCCAGGACCAGCGTGCCCGGCGCGCCGGGCTCTCCTTCGTCGACGTGGTAGTGGTGAACCCTAAACGCCGTCGCTTCGTAGGGCGTTTGCGGGATCTCGTCGGGAAGTTTCTTCAATCGAATGGCCTCGAGAGCTCCTTGGGGTTAGCACTACAACTTTACGCTCAGCACGCGGGGCTTGAGACGTAGGGGCCCTCACAGTGCCGATTAGCTCGGCTTTCGGTTGACGGTCCCATAGTCATCTGCTGTACTTCGACGTGACCAGATCTACCAAGGAGAGAGAAATGACATCGCGCATGTCCGTCCAGAAGTGCACCTACTCGGAGGACATGTCACGCGATGCGAAATTTGAACTTGGGGATCTTGGCTCATGTAGACGCCGGTAAGACCACACTTACCGAACGGCTGCTTTATGCGGCCGGGGTCATTGACGAGATCGGCAGCGTCGACAAGGGCAGTACGCAGACCGACTCGCTTGCGCTGGAACGACGGCGCGGTATCACGATCAAGTCGGCCGTAGTTTCATTCGTCATCGGCGACGTCAGGGTCAATCTGATCGACACGCCGGGCCACCCGGACTTCATCGCCGAGGTGGAACGCGTACTAAACGTGCTGGACGGCGCCGTGCTTGTGATCTCCGCAGTGGAAGGCGTTCAGGCGCAGACGCGCGTGCTGATGCGGACGTTGAGGCGTCTGCGCATCCCAACAGTCATATTTGTGAACAAGATCGATCGTGGCGGTGCGCGTTATGAGGGCGTCATCGGTGAGATCGCCGAGAAGCTTGCGTTGGCCATCGTCCCGATGGGTTCGACCAACGCTCTTGGTACTCGTGATGCGGGATTCACTGCCTACGGACCTATCGACGAGACGTTTGTGGGAGAGCTTGCGGATCAGCTCGCGCACAATGACGAGTCGATAGTCGCGGCTTTCGTCGAGGGTGCGAAGACTGTCTCCTACGGCCGGCTTCGCGCAGAGCTTGCGGTCCAGACGGGACGGACATTGGTGTATCCGGTGTTTTTCGGATCGGCGATCACCGGTGCCGGAGTCGATACGTTGATCGACGAGTTAACCCAACTACTTCCATCGAGCGAGGGCGAGGTGGATGGCCCGGCTTCTGGGACCATCTTCAAAGTCGAACGAGGGCCTGCCGGGGAGAAGGTCGCCTACGTCCGGATGTTCTCAGGAGCCGTACGGACACGAGAACGGATTCAATTCCCCGAGGGAAATGAGTCGAAGGTTACGGCGATCAGTGTCTTCGACCGTGGCTCGACCGCACAGGAGTCGTCGGTTGCCGCTGGTCGGATAGCCAAGATCTGGGGTCTGAACGATGTGCGGATCGGGGACACGATCGGCGGAACGGCGGAAAGCGCAACGAGCCATTACTTCGCGCCCCCGACGCTCGAGACCGTGGTTTTCCCAGTTGATCTAGAGAACAAAGGTGCGTTGCATGCCGCCCTTGCTCAGCTGGCCGAGCAAGATCCGTTGATCAATCTGCGGCAAGACGACACGAGGAATGAGCTGTTCGTTTCTCTATACGGCGAGGTGCAGAAAGAGGTTATCCAGCAGACCCTCGCGATCGATTACAGCATCGAAGTCGGGTTCCGGGAGACGACGACGATCTGTATCGAACGACCGGCTCGAACAGGCACGTTTGTCGAGACCCTCCAATCGATGAAGCATCCGTTCTCAGCCACCGTTGGGTTACGGATCGAACCTGCAGCGATCGAGTCGGGTGTCGAGTTCAGGCTCGATGTCGACCCCAGCACCATCCCGCTTTACATCTACAAGACCGTGGAGAAGTTCACCGCGGCTATGACGCAGCACGTGCGCCGAACGCTCCAGGAGGGACTGTTCGGTTGGCAGGTCACCGACTGTGTAGTAACGATGATCGACTGCGGCTATTACGTCGGAGATGGACCGGGGAAGCCGGCGGGAGGTACGCCTCGTACCACCGCTGTGCACTTTCGCAAGCTCACACCGTTGGTGGTTGCGGGTGCGTTGAAGCGGGCCGGAACCATTGTTTGCGAGCCGATCCATCACTTCCGCCTGGACGCGCCGTCGGACATGATCTCCGCAGTTGTGCCGGTGATGGGTCGAGTGGGCGCGGTTCCTAAGACACAGTCGACTTCTGGTTCATCCTGGACGGTTGAAGGCGAGATCCCCGCCGCTCGCGTGAATGAGCTTCAGTTGCAGTTGCGCGGTCTAACTCGCGGGGAGGGTGTTCTCGATTGCCACTTCGACTGCTATCAACCCGTCCGCGGTACCGTTCCAACCCGTCCGATAGCACAGCACAGCCCGCTCAATCGCAAGGAGTACCTGAAGCATGTCTTGAGGCGGATGTAGTGCGCCTTTTCTACTCCGCACATAGACAAGACGGCGGATTCAGGGGCCGTGTCCCTCACTCCGGATCGGGATCTGGTCGCCAACGGTACCCAAGCCCCGGTTCCGTGACTATGTACCGCGGCTTGGCAGGATCGTCGCTCAGCTTTTGACGAAGTTGCCGTACGAAGACACATACGTAATGCGCCTCTGTTCCGTATCCAAGCGGGGTTTGCCGACGACTTCTATCGAGGTTTCTCGTAGACGACAACCTGATCGACGCTGTCTCCCTTGAAGGTTTCGCGATTCCAGCCTTCCCAGCGGTTGCGGAGTTGTAGCCCCGCAAGGCGCGCCATCAGGTCAAGCTCGGCCGGCCAGACGTACCGGTACGGTGCGGAATGCCGGACGAGCCGGTCACCCACCCGCATCCAGTGGTGGGACCAAGAGATCTGCCCTGCCACATCGTCGAAGGTTTCGATTCCGACGTGATCGTCCTCCATCGTGAAGACGAGGCCGATTTCGGTGGACGGCAGGCGCCGGAGTTGCGGCACCAGGACTTCGACGACGAACACGCCGCCCGGCTCGAGATGAGCCGCTGCGTTGGCGAACACTGCCACCTGCTCTTCTTGGGTGGTGACGTTCATGATTGTGTTGAACACGAGATAGACGAGCTGAAAGCTGCCGTCGACACGAGTGGAGCTCATGTCGCCGATCGTCAGGCCGATCGCGTCTGCACCTTGCTTCTTGACGGAGTTGGTCGGCCATGGGCGGCGACAGCTCGATCCCGTGAACGGGGACTCCCCGTTTGCTTAGAGGGAGAGCGACTCGGCCCGTGCCGACGGCAAACTCCAGCGCTCGGCCCCCGCCAGCAAGCTCGGCAAGCATCGAGACCACCGGTTCGAGTACGGCCGGCTCGAACATATCGGTCGAGGTTTCGTCGTAGACCTCCGCGATGTCCTTGCCCCACTCGACCGATGGCACGGGCGGAGCTTAGCAGCGGGGCTTTGCCGTAAACCGCGCGATCTCAGAGTTCGGGATGATTGACCGATGAGCCCGACCGTCTACGACGAGAACCTCCAGATGTACCTCGACTTCATCGACAACGCGCTCGCGGACGAGCCAAGCCTCTACCGCAGCATGTGCGGAGTCCTGGCACGTTTACTGGGTGATCGCCTACAGAACGCTCGCGTCCTCGACTTGGCGTGCGGCGAAGGCTACCTATCGCGGTTCCTCTCGCCGCTCGGCCCCCGTGAGATCACCGCCGTCGATCTGTCGTCCAGCCTTGTCGAAGTTGCAAGAGAGCGATGTGATGACGAGAACGTGGCCTTTCGCGTCGACGACGCGCGGACGCTGGCAACGGTCGAGGACACGTCGATGGACGTCGTTGTGTCGCAGATGGCGTTAATGGATATCGCCGATCACGTCGCGACCTTTGAAGCTGTGCGACGTGTGATCGCGCCGGACGGTGCGTTCGTCTTCTCGCTCCTGCATCCGTGTTTTCAAAGCCCAACGAACATCCCCGAAGGCCAGGATCCATTCCTGCTCGACGACAACGGCGAGAAGATCGCGGTGCTCGCGTGGCGTTACGCCTCCGAGGGCCTCTTCATGTCCGGTGGGACGGGCGTGCGCGGCACTATGGGCTCGTACCACCGCATGCTGTCGACCTACGTGAACGATCTTCAGGCGAGCGGATTCCGGCTGGAGCGCCTCGAGGAACCCGTCTGGGACGTAGATGGGCTTTTTTCACGGGTGCCGATCGTGATGATCGTCGCTGCATCGCCGGTCTAGATCACCGCGTCTGAGCACGGCTCACGCGCCCGGCGGCGTCCAGTCTGGGTCGCGCCCGATGAGCCCGAGGAGTCGGTCCTGAAGCGGAGCATCCTCCGGCACCGGCACCTTCGGAGCGTAATGGCCGTTTTCTACCTGCCAGGCCCAAAAGCTGGGTCGCATCGGAGACAACGCCTGCCACAGGGCCTCAACTTCTTCGGGATCCATCGTTGCGTCCAGTCCCGTTGCCTTGGCGAGATCCCACCAATGCTGAGGGAGGTCGATGCTCACCGCGAGGTCGATGAACTTAGCGACATCGGAATCCGTCGCGGGGTCGACCAGCACTCGTAGGACGTCGCCTCGGATCGCGCGAAAAGCTGCGGCGGGATCCTCGTTTGATGGAGAAGTCGTGGGCGCGACTCCGGCTTTTTCACGCAGGACGTGGCCGCTGTAGCCCACGACATGTTTCACGACGTCGATAGCGAGCCATCCCTCACAAGGCGATTGACTGCTCCATCGCTGCGCGGGAACCGACACGATGAGGGCCTCGAACGCCTCGGCGCGACGGCTATACCGATCGGCGATCTCATTCATATGACCGAAGGTGATCCTATGGTTTCGAAAAGTCTTCCTTAAATACGCAGTGGCTAGCGCTTGACTGCATCGTGCACCATCGACAGCACTATGAGGACATTGATCACTGAGTTCATCAGTCTCGATGGTGTTGTGCAGGCTCCGGGCGGTCCCAAGGAGGACACCGAAGGAGGGTTCCGACACGGTGGTTGGTCGGGAAAGTTCTTCGACCCCGAAGTGATGGGCGGAACCTACGAAGAGCTGTCCAAACAAAGCGATGCCTTGCTGCACGGCCGGCGGACCTACCAGGTCTCGTCGCAAGCGTGGCCGACCCGGTCCGGGGACGCCTTCGCCGATTGGATAAACGACGTCCAGAAATACGTCGTCTCGGACACGCTGTCCGAGGCCGACCTTACGTGGCAGCCGACGACGATCATCCGTGTCGCGGACCTCGTCAATAAGGTCTCCGAGTTACGCGATCAGCCCGGCGGATACATCTATCTGTACGGCAGCTTGACCGTGGTGAAGGCCCTGCTCGAAGCCGATCTCGTCGACGAGCTCCTCCTCACGATCGAGCCGGTCGTGCTGGGCGGAGGGAAAACGATGTTCCCGGAGAACGGCGAAATGATCGAGTGGGACCTTGTTTCGACGGCATCGGCTAAGACGGGAGCTCAGGTATGCCGGTACCGCCGCGCCCGCTGACGCCGGACGTCTAAGCTTGAGGGTCTCGCGCTACGACCTGGCTGCCGAACGGGTCTCGCGTTGAGCCTCGAAGCCCGGCCGATCGGGGTCCATCTCTTTCGGCTCGTCGTGCCAGATCCACCACTGATAGGGCGGGGTCTGGGGGTAGCCCTCCGGCGAGTCCTCCCACTCCTCTTGGCGGCCGAGCGCCGTCATGTCGAGGTAGCTCCAGGTGTTCCCCAGTTGCGAGTCGCCGCGAGCGTCGATGAAGTAGGTGCGGAACACGCTGTCGTCGTCGTCGCGGATGAACGCGTTCGTGCCGTGCCACTCGTCCACGCCGAAGTCGGCGTCGAACTCGTCCGTAATCGTGTACCAGGGCATCTCCCAGCCCATCCGGGCCTTTACGCGCTCGATGTCTGTCTGCGGCGCGCGCGAGGTGAACGCGAGGGTGGTATCCCGGGCATTCAGATGCGCGACGTGGGCGACGTTGTCGGCAACCATGGAGCAGCCGATGCAGGCATGGTCGGGCCAGCCGGACACGCCGGGCTCTAAGAACGCTCGATAGACAATCAGCTGACGGCGGCCCTCGAACAGATCGAGCAAGCTCGCCTGGCCTTTAGGCCCTTCGAACGCATACTCCTTCTCCACGGGCAGCCACGGCATCCGCCGGCGCTCGGCCGCCAGCGCGTCACTCGCGCGGGTCATCTCCTTTTCTCTCACCAGCAGCTTCTGACGCGCAGCTTCCCACTCCTCGGCCGACACGATCGGCGGTGCTTTCATCGAACTCTCCTCGCTTTTTGTCCAGCGTAGTTAGCGCATGAACCGTTCCTCGAAAGGTACCCCCTGAGTTATGTGCGGGTAACACGGTGGTCCTCAATGAGTTGTGCCCAAGCGCCGCTTGCTAGAGGCTGACGGCCGGTTACACCAGCGCGCGGATCATGAAATCGCCCAAGTAACGCGCGAACCGGGACATCGTCCAACCACGACGCATGACGAGCAGCTCGTAGATCTCGAGCGAGCTGCAGATCCATAGGACGTCGGTCGCTTCGCCCACGGACACGCCTGCGCGCAGGTATTCGCGTTGCTTCAGGAATCGAGCATGGTGGCGCATGCGTTCGAGGCGCTCCTGCTCCGCGCTATCAACGATCACTGCTATCTCGTCATCCGTGACGGCGACATGGCGCATCAGCAGCCGTATCGGCGTGACGACCGACGCAACTTCCGCCGTCAGCTTTCCCCACTCGCGCATGATCGTGCGCGGATCCTCTTCGAGCTCGCGCATGGCATCAGAGCGGTCGTATGCGCGTTCGGCGCCCCGGCCCTCGAGCCCTCGTTCGTAGATCTCGCGGACGAGTCCGGGTTTTCCGCCGAACGACTTGTAGATGGTTTCGACGGACACGCCCGACTCCTCTGCGATCGAGGCGACGGTCGTCGTCCCGTAGCCATCTTCGAGGAATTGGCGTTCGGCCGCGCCCAGGATTGCCTGACGAGCGCGGGCCGCTTTTTCGCGGCGTCCGCTCGAGTCATAGCTTCGGGTGGTCTTGACTCGTACCATATTTCGTTACATACTACTGGAACGGAATAGGCAGGAGGGAGAACATGAACGAGGTCGTCGAGCGATTGGTCGCGGCGGTCAACGCGCATGACCTCGATGGTCTGGTCGCATGCTTCTCCGAGAACTACGTGAACGAGACACCCGTGCATCCGCTTCGCGGATTCACAGGCAACGCGCAAGTTCGTACGAACTGGAGCCAGATCTTCGGCGGAGTCCGCGACATCAAGGCGCAGGTGCTTCGAACCAGCGAGGACGGCGACCTCGTATGGACGGAATGGGACATGTCCGGAACACGAGCGGACGGAGGTCCTTTCGCGATGCGTGGTGTCGTCATCTTCGGCGTTAGCGAAGACTTGATCACGTCCGCTCGGTTCTATCTCGAGCCGGTCGAAGAGGAGACCGGTGACGTCGATGCCCACACTCATCGCGTCGTGATCGGGAAGGAGCAGTCATGATCCTCGTGGTTGGTGCAACCGGACGACTCGGCGGACGTATTGCTCAAGCGCTGCTCGACGAAGGCCGGAGCGTGCGTGTCCTCGTACGCGGAGACAAGACGTTCGCCGACTCGCGAGCCGAGGTCGTCCGGGGCGATCTCAAGGATCCCGAGTCACTGCGAAAGGCGTGCGCCGGGGTCGAATCGGTGGTTACAAGCGCGAACGCGATTGCCCTTGGAGGTGCAGACACTATCGACTCTGTCGATCGCGACGGCAACCGGAACCTGATCGAAGCGGCTAAGGCTGAAGGAGTTGGACATTTCGTTTTCGTGTCGGTGTTAGGCGCGGACCCTGAGCATTTCGTCCCGCTCATCAAAGCCAAAGGGGAGACGGAGGAGGTGCTCAAGGCGAGCGGCATGACATGGACGATCCTTCAGCCCGATCCGTTCATGGACATCTGGCTCCCGAACGTAATCGGTCCAGCGCTTGACGGTGGACCGGTAACGCTCGTAGGTGAAGGCAAGCAACGTCACTCGCTCGTCGCGATGCAGGATGTCGTCGCCTATGCCGTCGCCGCGCTCACGCAGGAAGCAGCGAAGAACCGGACGATCCAGATCGGGGGAGCGGAGCCCGTGAACTGGCACGATGTCGTCGCGACGTTCGAGCGCGTGCTGGGCCGCGATATCCAAGTCAACACCGTCCCGATCGGGGAGTCGGTACCGGGCCTGCCCGACTTCGTCGTCGAACTAATAACATCTCTCGAGTTCTACGAGTCGCCTGTCGACATGACGGAGGCCTCATCGACGTACGGCATCAAACCGACATCACTCGAGGAATTCGTTCGAACGCACCTGGTCTGACGCGGCTACCCTCCATCGGATTCGTACCAACGGCCGTCCAATCGCTCAGTGGTCGCGGGTCGAAGCCGAACTCTCCGACGATCTCACCGGCGCAAGCCCTCAACAAGACTGAGTGGGCGCTACAGGATTTGAACCTGTGACCCCTACCGTGTCGAGGTAGTGCTCTCCCTGGCTGAGCTAAGCGCCCTAAGCGGGTGAGTCTACCGGCTGGCGGCGTGCAGCACGGCGGGATCGAAGACGCGTGGTTCGTCCTCGTCGCCCGCGCGCATCTTTGAGGCCGACGTCCCCTTCGTCGAAGCGATGATGCGGATGGCCGCGCGTGTCACAGGGACGAGGCTTGGTTCGTGGATCTTGTCGGGAGTGTCCTGCGAGTCGAACAGATACATGGGCGCGGCCAGGAAATCGACGAGTGGGACGTTGAGCATGTGGAAGAAGCCCCCGTCGGTGGTAGGGAAAGGAGCCCAGAGATCGGGCGGGACGACGAAGGCCCGCCTGAGATCTTCGGTCTCGAGCGCGTTGTGCACGTTCTTTATGAGCGCGGGGTTGCGCGTTGTGAACCACCACGCCACTTCGGGATGTTCGGTGGGCACGAGCTTGCCGTCGATGCCTTTGCATTCACGTGCCGGGTGTTCGAGATGGACGGCCAACACGATCCGATCGATCAGGTCCATGTGCTGCTCGATGAAGGCGCGCATTCCGGCCCCGTGAACCATGTGCCCGGAGTTGATCGTGAAGATCAGATTGTGCGGCCGATCCTTTTCGGGGACCTGTGACCAGTAAGCGGCCTGCGCGACGACGAGCGCCGTGCCCGACGCATCTTCTACGGCGGAGATCCATGGGCCGTCGTGATGCGATCCGATAACGACCCATTCGTCCGACGCACCGGGGAGCTCGCCGACCACGTTGTGGGTAACGATCTCCTCTCTCACGGAGTCAACGACGATTCGCGCGGTTACCTCGCCCTCGTTCATGAGATCCGTCAAGCGGGCGCCACTGCTCTTGCTGATCCAGACCCCGGGTATCGGTCGCGCGATCCCGTCGTAAGGCACGTAGTAGTCGCACGTTTCCCAGGGAGCATCGAAGATCCCTATGAATCCGACGGCGCCGGCATTACTAGCCGGATCCATCACGGCCTGCATGTTGCGTCCGAATGGAAGGGTCTGCACGAGAGTGGAGAACTCATCGTCCGGGTCGTGGAACGCCATCGCGCGATTCTTCACGAAGCTTTGCGGGAGTTGAGTGAGGGTTGTCGTTTCGACCGCGATGTTCCCGGCCAGGTTCCCTTCCGCGACGTGGACGACACGAGCTTCTGTTCCGGTCGTGGGAGCCGAGTGGGGAAGCGGGAAGCATTCGAGCTCCATGCGTTCAGACGTCTGGGCGGTCGGCCAGATCTCCAACGACCACGACTTCGGCTCCCATCGCGGAAGCTCCACGGGCTCGAGACGAACGTTTTGCAGCCCAGCTTCGCGGAACCTTTCTTCGGCCCACTTCTCGGCTTCAATGTCGGCCGGATACCCGGGACGCCGGATCCCGAAATCGCAGATCGTCTTGATCCAGCCGAAGATAGTTTGGGTAGCCGGGACCAGTTCGTCGACGGGGTGGCGCACGTCCCGAGGCTAAGCAATCGGTGTAACGTCTTGCCTCGTGTCCGATGGTACGAACGTGAGGGTGTGTGAACACCATGGGTGATCTCTTTGAACGGGAGTGGCCGATCGACGAAGCCAAGGGCGCCGTCGTGATCGCACACGGCATCGCGGAACACTCGGGGCGCTATGAGCACGTTGCGCAAGCGTTGAATCAAGCCGGATATTCGGTCTTCGCTTACGACCATCGCGGCCACGGCCAGAGCATCGGGGCACCGGGCGACATGGGCGAGAGCGTGGAACAGCTCGTGCAGGACGTCGTCGACCACTGCGTAGCCGCTCGTGCTTCATACGAGAAGACGTTCCTTTTGGCCCACTCGATGGGGACGCTGTTCGCGTTGCCGGCGGCGGTTCAAGCTCCGGACGGAACGCTTTCCGGGCTGATACTTTCCGGGATTGCCTTGGTGCCGGGGACTGCAGCCCTAGAGTCGATGGGTTCCGGTGAGGCGCTTCCGCCCGAAACCATCTCGCGTGACCCCGACGTCGTGAAGGCCTACGTCGACGATCCGCTGATATTCAACGACGCCATCCCTCCCGAGACCCTGACGCGAGTCGTTGAGGTGATCCAGCTCGCGACGGACTCCGTGTCGAAGGTGACGGTGCCGGTACTGCTGTTGCACGGATCGGAAGACATCCTGACGTCGGTGGAGGGCGCGAACATGGCTCACGCGCAACTCATCGTCACCGACAAGACGCTGAAGGTCTATGAGGGTCTGTACCACGAAGTTTTGAACGAGCCCGAGAAGGATCAGGTCATCGCCGACCTTGTTGCCTGGTTAGACGATCACTGAACGTCATGAGACCGCGGCGGGCGCCGCGGTCTCATGATGTGCGGGCAGGCACTCGTGTGTTCGTCTTAATGGCCGTGCGCGTGATGAGTGTGGTCGGTTTCTATGACACGCTCGTCCACGACGGTTCGGCCGGATGACGCGAAGGCCAGCGATACGAGGAGACCAAGACCACCGGCGATCATCAAGATGATCCCCACTACATCCAGGTTCGCTCCAGGAACGCTAGCGTTCACGGCAAAGGAAAGGATCGCACCTACCGCGATGAGAAAAACACTTACGCCGATACCCATGGTGTACACCTCCCTTCGCTCTCTCGTTGCGTAACGATTACCCTTCGGTTCTGTGAACTAAACGGCCTGTAAAACATCGGCTTCATCCCGCTTCTTGTCCTCATCGATCGAGTACACGTTGTACGCGTGCTTGATGACGGGTTGCGCAACATTTCGTACAGGTATGCCGGCGGGGGTTATTCCCTTCTCGACTCCGTTGTGAGCGTGCCCGTGGAAAATGAGGTCGGCGCCGGCGCCGTCCACTGCTTCGGCGAGGAGGTAGCTGCCGAGGAACGGATAGATCTCCAGGCGTTCGCCTCGCAGCGTGTCCTCCACGGGGGAGTAGTGAAGCAGCGCGATGCGTACGTCGGCGTCTATCTCGGCGAGCAACGAGCTGAGACGAGCCGATACGTCCTTCGTGTGTCGTATGAACGCCTTCATCTCCGGCTCTCCGAAATCGGAGCCGCAAGCGCCGACGAATCCGCCGCCGAATCCCTTGACGCCGGTGACGCCTATTCGAGTACCGGACACGTCCACCACGTGGTTCTCGTGGTCGAGGACGTGGATTCCGGCGCCTCGTAGGATCTCGATGATCTGTCCCTCCTGCACGGCTTCGTAGTCGTGGTTGCCGAGGATGGCGATGGTAGGAACGTCGAGACCCTCGAGTTCGGAGGCGAGGACGGTAGCTTCGTTTGGGCTCCCACAGCGAGTCAGGTCGCCTGCAATTAGAAGCACGTCCGCCTTCTCGGCCAGATCGGACAGATGGGGGCGAAGAGTGCCCGAGGAGTCTTCGCCGAAGTGAACGTCGGCCGTAGCCGCGATGCGGATCACGGCATCCGTTCCTCTGATGAGTCGTCGAATGTCGTCACGTTCGTGTCGTTGCGCACGGAGTGATGAGGAAGCAGATCCTCGAGCGCTTGCGAGATTGCGTCTCGCCTCTCCTCCGTGGCCACATTTCCCGTGACGACGAGGGTCGAGCCGTGCATCACGACGTGTATGTCCAGCTCACGGATCCGTGAATCGTGGATCAGATGCTCACGGACGTGCTCCACCAGATAGACGTCCGGTTCTTCGGATTCGGTCACGGAGTCTCGTCCTCCGCAAAGATGCTCTCGAACAGCTCTTCGATCACCCAGTTCGGGACGACCAGGTCGCTGGACTGTGCGTAGACGAGGAGACTAAGAACTCGCCGCGGCCCGCGACACGCACGCTCCAGCAGGTACGTCCAATCGATCGAACAGGAAGCAACGAGGGCTAATGCGTCGTTCCAATGCCTTGCGCTCTGCTCGTCGTGTGCGATGGCCTTGATCACGATCTGATCCTCTGGTGAAGCGACGGCCATCTCGACTCCGAGGAAGTCTTTTCGTAGTGACCGGCGCAGCATCGGCTCATCCAGGTAGATGTCGCCGACGGTTCGGAAGATCAGGTCGACAACGAGACCGTTCTTCTCAGCTTTGAAGATCCAATGCTCGTTCGTACGCTCGGTCGCGAATCCCATCCGGGCGAGTGACTCCAGCGCCGGACCGGCATCCAAAGGGGCCACCATGATGTCGATGTCCCGGGTCCACCGGGGGCGCCCCAGCGCAGCCGACCCGACGCCACCGATCACCGCGTAGCCGATCGCCGCGCGTTCCAAGGCCGCTATCGAGTCCGCGAGAGTGCTCGCAAAGAGGTCTTCGGCGAGGGCACCGCTCGAAGCGGCCTGCCTTATTGGGATTGGTTCAGCCATGCCCGGGATGTACCCGTCAGTTCTATGCCCTAAGCCCGCGCTCTTTACGCGTGAAGTGCGCCTGGGTGGTTTAGGTTTTTAACAGTTTCGGGAATCTATCGCGCATGTCGAACGACTCGAGTTTGGAACGCAAGGCACTCTTAGCTGTTCTCGCCGCAGCCGCTCGCGAGGCAGAAGAGCTTCTGGCTTTCGGCGAAGAGCTCACCCCCGAGACACGTAACGAGGCTGACCGACGCCTGCGACTTTTCATGGACGCGGCACGCGAGGCGGCGAGGTAGCACTCATGGACACAGATACCATCCTGTGGATCATCGCGGCCGTCCTCGTGATCTGGGGGATAGTGACCCTTCTCCGGGGCGCCGTGCTCGGCGGAATCGTTCTGATAGTGCTGGGTCTGCTTGTCGGGCCGGGCGGCGTAAGCATCTTCAACTAGCGCCTTAGCCGAGCTCTAGTCGACTTTCCTTCCGCATCATCCTCGGCGGTTCTTTCCAGCAGAAAGCGGGCGGAGCGCGCGCCTTTGTCCGGCGTAGACCCGCGCCTCCCAGAAACTGCATGCAGGGAGGCATGAAATCTGCAGGCCTCGGGTATGCCTCGACCTGATGACTTGCTCAAATCAGCCACGTCGAGTGGGTGGAGTCCCCTGCTAAGGGTTGCCACGGATGGCCTTCAGGATTTGAGCCAAAGGCGAGAGTCACCACGGGTTGATGGGCCCTTGCGCTTCGAGTTCACCGTGCCGGCGCACCCAATGTCCCTCGGATTTGTGCGGCGAGCCATGTACACCCTGAGCGATGTATGCGGACCCGACGTAGCTGAGACTCTGGCGCTGGTCTTCAGCGAACTGATGACCAATGCGATCCGTCATTCGGGGGTTCCGGAGAACGATCCTCTCGAGGTAGCGCTGGAGGTAGGCGGCTCACGGATCCGCGGCAGCGTCGCCGATCGGGGGCCTGGTTTCGACCCACGCCTGCGCGGAAGTGCGGGCGGCGTGGAAGGTGGATACGGCCTGCGCATCGTCGACCGGCTCTCTACGAAATGGGGAGCCAGCAACGAAGACACACGGTCGACGGTCTGGTTCGAGCTGTAGAGCGGTTCTAGCTAGCGAAGGGTTCTTCCAGCTCGACGTGCCCGACGATGCCGGCACGGCGCAATTGCCGCGCGATCGTTTCGCTCATGGCCACGAAGACCGCTCGTCCGCCGAGCTCGCTCGCCATCGATAGCGATCGCTGGAACCTCTCGGCTCCCGATGGCTCGATCCTATCGGCGTTGCCTAGGTCTACACGGATCTCCTGGATGCCGGTTTCAAGCAAATCGTGGATGCTCAACTCGATCAGTTGCGAAGCGGCGTCGTCTATCGACCCGAAGACAAGGATCGAAGCTTGCGTTTCATTCGGCACGATGACGACACGACTCGACAAACGACGGATCCGATCTTGCATCCGTGCGAAGAGTCGGGATCGGTCCATGGCGAAACAATTACCCAACAACTTGAAGAGTTATTCGCTATGCGTTGCGTCAGTTGAGCTCGAAGTGAGAATCCAGACCGCTTACTTCGAGAAGACGGCGCACCGGGTCGCTCGGTTTGCGTAGATCGAGTTTTCCGCCGGAGCCCTCGAGGAGCTTGCTCGTCTTGAGCAGCACACGCAGACCCGTGGAATCCATGAACGAGACGCCCGAAAGATCGAGCGTCAGATGCCGGACGGAGCCGTTGACCAACTCCTGTAGTCCTTCATCCAGCTGCGGCGCCGACGTCAGGTCGATCTCGCCGCCCACACGGACGACGGCGCTCTCACCGTTGTGATCGACGTTGAGCTCGAAACCTTCCAATCGAGGTCCTTCCTAGTCGCGAGCCCGACAACTGTGCCATATGCCCCGGGGGTATTCCCACCATATCCGTGCCCGGGTAGCAGAAGACCGCGGCTTGAACGCCGCGGTCTTCTGATGGTGCGGGGCAGGGATGGGGATTATGTGGTACCCGCCCCCCCCAGGCTCTAAACATGCCTCCTGACCAGCACTTTCAGGGCTCCGGGAGTCCTGTTTAGGGCCTAGAAAGCCACCGTTCAAATGTGATCGTGAGTGGTATGGACGTGGTCCGTTGTCCGGTACCGCTCCCGCACGTCCGTTCTGTATGGCCAGGGCGACCAGGTCATCAGGAAGAGAGCCGATACGAGACCCCCGACGATACCCACGATCATCAGGATGGTCCCGATCGCGTCGAGATCCAGCGCGGTCGGAGAGACGTTCACGCCGAACGCGAGGATCGCGCCGATCGCAAATATGACGAGACTTGCGCCTAGACCCATCTCTTTCTCCTTCCTTTCGTTCGCAAATTGCAATACCCCAAGCGTTAGCAATCACAAACGCGCAGACGGGCCGGCGGGGAGTGGCTACTGGAAGCGAAGGCGACTGGCGGGTTAGCGAGTGACGGTGAAACGCACCATCGTGCCGTTGCCGTCGCGCTTGATCTCGGTGGAGGGGAACAACGTCCGGATCAGCGCCAGTCCCATCCCCGGCACGTCCGCATCTACTTGCTCCGCCGCGCGGCGGAAGACGTTCGCAGGCTCTTCGGCCTCGTAATCGAAGCCCCGGCCCGAGTCGCTCACCTCGTAGGTGAGCTCAGACGAGTTCGCTTGTGCTGTGACACGCACGGTGTTGGGTACGCCGGAATTGCGATGGGCGGTCACGGCGTTGGTGCAGGCCTCGGAGATCGCGATCTTCAGGTCGAGAATTCCGTCCTCGGGGAAGCCATGCTGCCTGGCGACAGTTGCCGCGAAAATGCGAGCGGTCGGTATCAGCTGCGGCTCAGGATCCAGCTCGAGCACATACTCAGTCACATCACTCACCTCAGTCGAATGCTAGTCGCCTTAGCTGCTCCTTCGTGTGTTCACGGCTTCTTTCCTCTGGGTACCCATTCCGCCGATGGACGAAAAACCCGGTGCGCGGCCAGTGGTAACGTCCCTTTCAGATGATGGCCAGAGCCCCACGGTGACAGTTCCTTTGCCTGCCGGGACTTCAAGTTCCCCCGGCCGGATGACATTGACGGTCCCGGGGCGTGCCGACTCTGTTCGCGTAGTGCGGTCGGTGATGCGCAGCTGGGCCGCAAATGTCGGCTTCTTCCTGGATGAGATCGACGAGCTCTGTCTGGCCATCGACGAGGCCTTCTCCGGGTTGATCGCGACCGAGCCCACTCCTTCGAAGGTGACGGTCACGATCCAATCGGGAGACGCCGGCGTGGAGATCAACGCTTCGCGTGACGCCGACACGGAGCTCTGGCCGCCGGTGAGCGCGCAGACGGCCCTCATCCAGCGCGTTCTCGAAACGCTCATAGATGAGGTGAGTTTCGAGCGGACTGCGGACGGACCGACCATACGGCTCTTGAAGAAGCGCACCCATCCGGTGCGGCAAGCTACGGATTAGCCGGCGCCGAGCGACCAATGGCAAAACTCGACACAGGAGATACGGGCGAGCTATTCGGACGACGCGAAGAGGCGGGCGTTCGCGAAGCTCTCGTTGAACGTTACTTGCCGATGGCCGAGAGCCTTGCGCGTCGGTATCAGCACTCCGGCCAAGCCTTTGACGACCTCGTTCAGGTCGCATCGATCGGTCTTTTGAAGGCGATCGATCGATTCGACTCAGCGCGTGGTGTGAATTTCGAGTCCTACGCGATTCCGACGATCCTCGGTGAGCTGAAGCGCTATCACCGGGACCAAGGCTGGTCGGTGAGGATGCCCAGGCGTCTGCAAGAGCTCACGCTTCAGATAAAAGACGCCGTACCGATCCTTTCCCAAGAGCTCGGCCGATCACCATCCATCGCGGAGATAGCCGACCACGCACAAATGACCGAGGAAGAAGTACTCGAGGCCATGGATGCGCAGGATGCGTACGCCAGCATCTCGCTGGATGCACCGGTCGACGACTCCGAAGGCGCGACGTTGAGCGATCGTTTGTCGTCAGATGACGTCGACTTCGATATGGCGGAGGAATGGGCTCAATTCGAACCACACCTGCGCGCCTTGCCGGAACGCGAGCGCCGGATCATCGTTCTGCGCTTCTTTCGTGACTGGACGCAAAGCCAGATCGCCGAAGAGCTGGGCATCTCCCAGATGCATGTGTCGCGGCTCCTGTCGCAGACCTTGCAGAAGCTTCGTGAGGAAGTAGGCCTGTCCCAGTAGGACGAAGCATTCGTTCCTTGCGACGGCGTTTGACGAGCGTCCACGAAGGGAAGCACAGAAGCGTCGACGCAACCACATCGGGGTCGAATGTTTCTCAGTCTGTTCATAACGTTTTGCATCGCCATAGGTATCGGCACCCTCGTCCTTGTCAGCGTTGGGCAAAGAGTGCGGTTCAGTTCGCGCTTAGCCGGTTTCGCGTTGGGCTTGGTTATAACGATCGTGGCTGGGGAGGTGGCATCGCGCGCCGGACGGATCGCGCCCGAACCGGTGCTGATCGCGCAGGGCTTGCTCCTCGGAGCGACCCTAGTCGTCGTGTTTGCACGACCGAGGTGGAACCCGATCGGTCAAGCCTTCTACGCGACGTTCCTTGCAGGTGCAGGAACTTATCTAGTGTTCGCCGTCGCCATAACCTTCGCAGGCGGTCTGTCGCTCATCGGCACGATCGCCTCCGCTCTCCTATTGCTTCTGGAAGCTCTCGCTCTGACGTTGTCGGGCTATTTCATATTCGAGGGCTGCGATGTGATCTGCCGGACGCGACCGACCAGGCCGCCGGCGCAGTTCGACGCGAACCACTTGCCGATGGTTTCCCTCCAAGTGCCGGCATACAACGAGCCGCCGGACATGCTCATCGAAACCATCAGGTCGCTGGAGGCGATCGACTACCCGCACCTGGAGATCCTTGTCGTCGACAACAACACAACCGACCCGGATCTGTGGATGCCGGTGGAGGAATACTGCCGAGATCGTCCGAGGGTGAAGTTCATCCATGAGGAGAATCTGGCCGGCTTCAAGGCCGGAGCCCTGAACCTCATAACGCAGAGAGACATGGATCCCCGGGCCGAGATCATCGGGGTCGTTGACGCCGACTATTGCGTCGATGCCGATTTCTTGAAGTCCCTAGTCGGTTACTTCGTCGACCCCAACGTCGCGTTCGTCCAGAGCCCGCAGGACTATCGCGAATACGAGGGCAATACCTATCTCACCGCGTGCTTCGACGCCTACGAGTACTTCTTTGCCACGAGCATGCCCTCGCGCAACGAGCGCAACTCGATCATCTTCGCCGGCACCATGGGATTGATGCGAGCGTCGGCGCTTCGTGAGATCGGCGGGTGGCCCGAGTGGTGCATCACCGAGGACGCTGAAACCTCCTTCCGTCTGCTGAAGGCCGGTTACTCCGGCGTCTACGTCCCCAAGGCGTTCGGAAGCGGGATCATGCCGCTAACCTTCTCCGCCTTCAAGAGTCAGCGCTTCCGCTGGGCGTTCGGCGGGATCCAGATCATGAAGAAGCATTGGCGACACATGCTCCCGGGGCCACGTACACCGCAGAACCAGCTCACTTTCGGACAACGCTTCGACTACCTGATCAGCGGGTTCATGTGGTTCAACGATCTGTTGTATCTGGGGTTCTCGCTCGTCCTGCTGGCCTCGGCCATCTTGGTGATCACGGGCGGCTCGCTGGAGCTCCGGCCGCTCAAGGGCGCGATCATCCTGTTACCCGCGGCCTTGATCACTTCCGGTGTGGTGCGGGCGCTTTGGTCCCTGCGCGTGCGGACGAAGATCGGTCTTGGACGGAGTGTCCTCGCCTTCATGAACTGGCTCTCGGTTTCCTGGACCACGGCCTTGGCCTGCATCCAGCATCTTTTCCGCTCCGAAGCCGCGTTCATGCGTACGCCCAAGCAAGGCAAGGAGAAGAGCTTGCTGAGCGCATTGCGCACGGCCAAGGTCGAGACCCTTTTTGTGGTTGTGCTCTGGGGTGCGGCCATATCTATCGCAGTGATGGGGCGAGGCACCGTCTTCCTTTTCGTCCTCTTCGTTTGGCAGGGCCTGGTGTACGCGGCGGCCCCCATGATGTCGTGGCTGAACGTTCGATCCGAGCTATCGCCCGAGCTCGAACGCCGCAGGGACAGCGAGTACCGACGCGAACGCATGGCGAAATTCGCTCCTGTGTATGTCGGTGCCGTCGGCGTCGTTGCCGCGATGATCGCGGCGTTCTTATTGGTCGGATCGCGACCGCAGTCCGGCCCGCGGGACTTGTTCTCGCCGCCGGAGCGAAGGAGCGACGCACAAGGACCCATCGAATTGATCGGCGAGCGTCTTACCGGTGCCCGGTCGAGCCCGAGCCCGTCTCCGACGGGTACCGGACTAACCCCCACGCCGGGTGTTCTGCCCGACGACACTCCGGCGGCGACGCCTGTTGCGACCGTTGCGCCGACGGCCAGCTCGGCCCCGTCGCCTTCTGCCATGGTGGCTCCGACGGCTGCGCCTTAGCCGAGCGCTTTGTGGAATCCCCAGAACACCCTGGAAACGCGCGCACCGACTGACTTCACATAGAACGGCAGTGCCGTTGCCCAAGCTATCTCGGCACGTTCGTGTCCCCGCGTCCTCATCCGCTGAAGGGCGGCGAGCAAAGTGGCGCTGCCGACTCCATGCGCCTTATGGAGATCCGGGCGCGTGGCGATAGGTCCGAACCACCCTTCGCGGTTTACGTCGTAGCACGCGAAGCCTTTGTCCTCGTGGACGACACAAGTGCCTAGTTGGACGCCGCGTTCCAGCTCCGCGATCCAGTTTGGATATGTCTGTGTCACCCAGGGAAGGATCGATTCGAAGTCTTGATCTGTGGCCGTGCGACAAGGCAGCGCGGGTTCGGCGATGTCCCGCAGCGACACTCCCAGGTTCACTGCTTCACCTGCCTGGCGGTAGCCCCGGTCTTCGAAAAAGCAGACGGCTTCCGTGGCACGTACGTCCACGCCGGGCACGACGTATGTGGGTGCGCAGGTCCCGACGAGCATCGAGGACGCGCCTTGATCGCGGCAGAACGCCTCGAGCTTCTCCAGGAGCATGGATCCAACACCTTGGCGCTGGACGCGCGGGTGCACGGCCAGGAACTTGATCCATCCCTGTTCACCACGAACGACGGCTGCTCCGAAGGCCTCGAGTCCGGTGTCGTGTACGGCAAGCACTTGTTGCTCGTCGGGGTCGGCGAAGATCGAGCGCTCGACAGACGATGTAGTGAGTAGATCGTAGGGACAGGCCACCCGAGTGAAGGCGGCGATCTGCGGCGCGTCGTCGATGACGATGGTTACGGGTACCTTCACGAGTCGATTATGTGAGTCCGCGATGGTGCGGCGTAGAGTGACGCGGTGCAAGCAGAGGGACTGACGGCTCTGGTGACCGGCGGCGCGTCCGGACTCGGCCGCGCCACCATCGAGGCCCTTCTCGAGGTCGGAGCCAGCGCGATCATCTGTGACCTACCCAAGTCGCCCGGCGAGCAGGTGGCGTCCGAGCTGGGCGATAGCGTTGCCTTCGCGCCCACGGATGTAACGGACGAGGCTCAGGTCCAGGCCGCCATCGATCTGGCCGTTGAACGATTCGGCGGCCTGCATATCGCCGTGAATTGTGCGGGCATCGGCTGGGCGCAACGAACGACGTCGCGATCGGGCCCGCACGACATGAAGGTTTTCGAGCTCGTCATACGCGTGAATCTGATCGGTACGTTCAACGTTATCCGGCTGGCCGCGACCCAGATGTCGTCGCAGGAGCCGGTAGGTGAAGAGCGCGGCGTGATCGTCAACACTGCGAGCGTCGCCGCTTTCGACGGGCAGATCGGACAAGCCGCGTATTCGGCGTCCAAAGGCGGAGTTGTCGCGATGACGTTACCCGTCGCGCGCGACCTCGCTCCTCGCCTGATCAGGGTCGTGACGATCGCTCCGGGAACATTCGACACTCCGATGTTGGCCGGCCTTCCCGAGGACCAGCGTCAGAAGCTTGCTTCCGAGATCCCGCACCCGCAGCGCCTCGGACAGCCATCGGAGTTCGGTGCCCTGGTGCGTCACATAGTGCAGAACCCGATGCTCAACGCAGAAACCATCCGCTTGGACGGCGGTTTGCGAATGCCGCCTAGATAGAAGGGAGGACACGGTGCTCAAGGAGTTCAAAGCCTTTGTACTCCGCGGTAACGTTGTCGACCTTGCCGTAGGTGTCGTGATAGGAGCAGCGTTCGGAGCGATCATCACGTCGCTTGTGACCAACGTGATCGCACCCGTTCTCAGCTTGGCCAACCTTCCGGACTTCAGTAAGTCGGTAATCGAGCTCGGTCCCCAGGGACCTGAAGGCGACATCGCCTACGGACTGGTGATCAACGCGTTGATCAGTTTCTTGGCGATCGCCGCCGTGATCTTCTTCTTCGTCGTCAAGCCCGTCAATCACATGACGGGCGCCGATAAGAAGGATCCCGAGGTTAAGGACTGTCCGCACTGCCTGAGCTCGATACCGGCCGACGCAAAGGTATGCGCGCACTGCACGCGGGATACGAAATCGGCTCGGACATCGCGGCGATAGACCGGGGCAGGGAGGCACGACCGGCTGAGCTTTTTAGATGTGGCCGTGATGCGACTCCGGTAGGGCGACGATCAGCCGTTCGATCAGCTTCACCAAGGTGCGCTGCTCGGATTCGGTGAGATGCTCAACCGGCAGACCGGCACGCAGGCGGCGCTCGATCTGCTTGCGCAAACGCTTTCCCGATTCGGTCAAGACCAGACGTTTCACGCGCCGGTCACGTGGATCGGCGACCCTTTCGACCAACCCTCGTTCCTCGAGCCGGTCCGTCATCCACGTGATGTTGGATGCGTCGCAACCGACCATCGAGGCCAGCGTGCCCATGGGCGTACCTGAGCCGAGCTCCTTCAACATGCCCATTTGAGGTGGGGTAAGGTCGAGGCTCAAAGCGACGGACGCGAAGTGGTGACGCATGCGACCGACGAGCTCGAGCAGCGCATCCGCTGCGTCCCGTTGCTCGATTCCAGTGGTCACGAACAGAGTGTAACGCAACTACTTGACGACTTCAACTGTTGATGTAATCATGCAAGTGCTTGAGAGATTCAAGGATTGAAGGGAAGACCTATGCCTAGAGCAAAGAGACGCAGCAGCCAGCCGGCGATCCTCGCCGAGGACCTCTACAAGTCCTTCGGGAAGGTGAAAGCGCTCGACGGCGTCGACATATCCGCTAAGGAAGGTTCCGTCCTCGGACTGCTCGGACCGAACGGCGCCGGCAAGACGACCGCCGTCAGGATCCTCACGACTTTGCTTCAGCCCGACGGCGGCCGCGCTTCGGTGCTCGGTCACGACGTGGTCAAGAACCCTGAGGCGGTTCGGGAGTCCATCGGATTGACCGGACAAGGTGCGGCCATCGACGACAACCTCACGGGGGCCGAGAACCTCTGGTTGGTCGGCAAGCTCTATCACATGCCGGAGCGCGAGGCCCGGGCACGCGCCGGCGAGCTGCTGGAGAGATTCGGTCTCTCACATGCGGCCGACCGTCCAGCCAAGACGTATTCGGGCGGAATGCAGCGCAGGCTCGATCTCGCGGCAAGCCTTGTGAACCGTCCGCCGGTCTTGTTCTTGGACGAACCGACGACCGGCCTGGATCCGGCGAGCCGCGTCGGGTTGTGGGAAGTCATCGAGGACCTCGTGCGCGAAGGCGCGACCTTGCTACTCACTACGCAATACCTCGACGAAGCCGACCGTTTGGCCGATCGGATCTGCGTCGTCGACCACGGCAAGGTCATCGCCGAGGGAACATCCGATCAGCTCAAGCAACAAATCGGCGGAGAGTTCATCGATGTGGAGCTTCGCTGGAAGAAGGACGTCGAACGTGCACTCCGCGCGCTCGCTCCGCTTACAGCCGGAGAGGCCGTTTACGAAGAGCTCAGTCTCAGCGTGCCCGTATCCAACGGAACGGGTGTGGTGGCCGACGCGGTTCGCCGGCTTGACAAGGCCAAAGTGAAAATCGTCGATCTGTCGGTACGGGAGTCGACGTTGAACGACGTGTTCATGACTCTCACCGGCCATGCCGCCGAAGAGGAGCCAGAGGAAGCAGAAGAAGCGAGAGAGGGAGTCTGATGGCCAGCATCCCCGTAGCGCTAAAACCATCACAACGTTTCGTTTGGACGATCCAGGACGCCGTGACCATGACGCGGCGGAATCTGATTCACATCTTCCGTGTCCCGCAGCTGCTCGTCTTTTCGACGATCCAGCCGGTGATGTTCATCTTGCTTTTCACGTATGTATTTGGCGGCGCGATCAGGGGAATACCCGGCGGTTTTTCGTACAAGGACTACCTCTTGCCGGGGATCCTCGTTCAGATCACGTCGTTCGGCGCGATGAACACCGGCATCGGGCTGGCCGAGGACATCAACAAAGGATTGATAGACCGCTTCCGGAGCTTGCCGATGTCCCGCTCGGCGGTGCTGGCCGGACGGACCTTGTCTGACCTCGTTCGGAACGTTTTCGTCCTCTTGCTGATGTTCGGTGTCGGGAGCGCGATCGGCTTTCGTATACACACAGGTCCGCTGGCGGCGCTCGGGGCGTTCGGCGTTCTGCTGGCCTTCGGCTACGCACTCAGTTGGGTCGGCGCGACGGTGGGTTTGAGTCTCAAAGACCCGGAGAGCGTGCAGGCCGCCGGTTTCGTTTGGATCTTCCCACTGATCTTCGCAAGCGGTCTCTTCGTCCCGATCGCCACGATGCCGGGCTGGCTTCAGGCCTTCGCTCACAACCAGCCGATCAGCTTGACCGGCGAGGCCGCCCGCGCTCTCGTGCTCGGCGGACCAACGTGGACCTACGTGTGGAAGGCACTTGTGTGGGCCGGAGGTATCACCGCGGTGTTCAGCGCGATTTCCGTCGCCAGGTACCGCAAGTCGGTTTGAGCCTCCGTTTGTCCGCTTAGCGCGGGGGTATCGTCCGTCTAAATGGACCTTCGCCTAAGCGCGCACATCGGTTCGTTCGACGAGTACGTGCGAGCGGGTGGAGGCCAGGGCCTCGAGCGTGCCCGTTCGATGTCGGCCGAGGAGGTCGTGGGTGCTCTCGAAAAGAGTGGCTTGCGCGGACGCGGCGGCGCCGGTTTTCCAACCGGCACCAAGTGGCGATCGATCTTGGGAGGGTCCGGCGAACGGTTCGTTGTTTGCAACGCGGCCGAAGGGGAGCCGGCAACCTTCAAGGATCGCTACATCCTGAGGCGCAATCCGTATCAGGTCCTCGAGGGCCTGGCCATCGCGGCTCGAACGATCGATGCAAAGCGCGCATATGTGGGACTGAAAGAATCCTTCACGCTTGAGTTCGAGGCACTCACCCGCTCGATCGCCGAGATGCGAGAAGCCGGGGTGTTAGGCGAGTTGGAGATCGAGCTCGTCCGGGGTCCCGACCGTTACCTGTTCGGCGAGGAGACCGGACTGCTGGGCGTCATAGAGGGACGCGGGCCGTTCCCACGAGAGATACGTCCGTTCATGCACGGGCTGTTCGCTTCTTCGGCGACGGACAATCCAACGCTGGTCAATAACGTCGAAACGCTGGCGAACGTGCCGTGGATCGTCTCCCTCGGTCCCGAGTGGCTGCGAGCCACCGGTACGGAAACCTCGCCGGGCACGATGCTGTTCACCGTTGCCGGAGACGTCGCCCGAGAAGGTGTCTTTGAGCTTCCTCTAGGGACCTCCCTGCAAGAACTCATCGATTCGAACGCGGGCGGTCCGGCCAACGGGGAGGTCAAAGCCGTGCTCCCCGGTGCGTCAAGTGCCGTCATCACAGCCGAAGAGCTGGTAACTCCACTGGATTTCGACGTGATGCGCCGTATGGGCAAAGGTCTCGGCGCCGGTGGATTCGCGGTTTACGACCAAACGGCGTGCATGGTCGAGGTGGCCAAAGTCTTCTTGCAATTCCTTCACGTCGAATCGTGTGCGCAATGTCCGGCCTGCAAATTGCATTCCGGTGAGATGTACGAGCGCACTGCGTCGCTTTACAAGGGAGAAGGGAATGCCGGCGACATGGAAGAGATCGTTGAGCGCGCCGATCGTGTGACCGACGGGCAGAAGTGCGCGTTGCCGTCGGGCACGAGGGTCCTAGCGCTGAGCCTCATCCAGTCGTTCGCGCAGGAGTTCTCGGCGCACTCGAAGGGTCCTTGTCCGCTGCCGCGAGAGATCGTGCTACCTAAACTCGTCGATTACGACGAGGAGGCTGGCAAGTTCCTATACGACCACCGATACGCGTCCACCCCTCATCAGTGGACGGACCAGTCGCTGGATGCGATCAGCTCGAAGGCCTGATAGCAGCTATTTCCTTTCTTCGCCGGCCTTCGTTACGCGTTCAACAGCCTCTTCGACGCGATCGGCGATCTCGACAGCCCGTAGGGGAAGCGGGACCTTCCACATGGGGCGCGGCTTCTCTTGGCCGACCCTGCGGAGAACCCAGAACTTGGTGCGGCCGAAACCCTTGAGGAACTGTGGCCGAACGGCGCGGAAGGCGAAGTCCGGATCGTCGGCCAGCAGGTCGTGGATGCTGTCGGACACGAGAATCGTCGCGGGATAGGCAGCGTCCACCAGGCGGCTCGCGAGGTTTGGCGCGTGGCCGTAGATGTCACCTTGGTTCCGGGTTGCCGGCCCCTCAGCGAGACCGACTCTGAGGTCGGGTAGTTGTTCGTCGCTGGCGAAGGCATCGACGAGGTCGAGGGCGATCTCCACTCCCTCTCGCGCTGTGAGCGCTTCGTACATCACCTCGTCGCCGATCATCTTGATCACGCGGCCGCTGTGACGGCTCACCAGGTCGACGGCCGTCGCCTCGAACTTGGATACGGCGGCAGCCAGAGTCTTGTCGTCCAATGACTGGCTGATGCCGCTGAAGCCGACGAGGTCGGCGAAACCGACGATCGCGCGTGACTCCTCGTCCTGATCTCTGATCAGCATCGCCGCGCGCTTTGCCTCCGCGGCGAAGTGACGCCGCCAAACGTAGACGAGCCACCTCTCGACATCGTCGATCAATAACGGGGCCCCCAGAGCGAGTACCTGGGGTAGTTCGGTAGCGGTGTCGGAGTCGGCCGATTCACGGCGAACGATATCGATGAGTGCAGCTGCGACTTGTGCGGCCGACCTTCCCATGACGCGCGTCATCTGCAGCGCCATGTCCCGATCGACGATCCCGGACTTGATGACCTCCAGTAACCGTCGCAGGACGTCGACGTCGACTTCTGTGAAGAATGGTTCGTCGTCGCTCATGTCCGGGAATCCGAGAGCGCGCCAGAAGGCTGCCGCTTCATCTACATCGATCCCGACCAGTTCTGCGACTTCCTGCCGGGTGAGTCGTTGCGTACCGGGCACGAAGATGCGGTCGATGAACAAGGAAACGAGCTCGCTGGGGCCCTGACGCTTGGCGGCTTCGACCTCGTCGGGCGAAACGCCCATGCCTAGAAGTGTTCCGGCGAGGCTTTCGAGCGGATCGCTTTGCGTCACGCCCTGAGGGTAACGAAGCGCGTACCATCGCCCCTGGTGAAGCGGGGGACGATCATCGATCGGCGCGGTCTAAGACGCGCGTACGCACTGGCCGCCTTGCTGTGTGCGGCGTCGGCGCTGGCGATCGGCTGCCCCGCTGCAGACGCGCAAACCGTGCCCAACACCTACGTCGCACTCGGGGACTCCTACACAGCCGGCCCTTTGGTCCCCAATCCAACGGGCGACCCCGTCGATTGTGGTCGCAGCGACCACAACTATCCGAGCCTGGTCGCAGCGGCGCTACATGCTCCCGTCTTCCGCGACGTGAGCTGCGGCAGCGCTCAGATCGAGGACTTCAGCGACGTGCAGGACGGGTTGCCGCTGGGCGGTGCCAACCCGCCGCAATACAACGCCCTCGGACCCGATACCGCGCTCGTGACCGTGGGCATCGGTGGCAACGACATCGGATTCGGTGGGATCGTCAATCACTGCGTGCAACCCCCGGCGCCGCTCGGCACACCGTGCACGCCGTACTACAAGCGCAACGGCGGCGACGAGCTCTCCGAACGTATCCAGGAAACGGCACCGCGGATCGCCGGTGTTCTCCAGGAGATCCATCGCCGCGCGCCTGCAGCCGATGTGTTCGTCGTCGATTATCCCGCTCTTCTTCCGGACGACGGCAGTGCGTGTTATCCGTACGTGCCGATCCTTCCCGAGGACATCCCGTATCTGCGGGACAAGGAGAAAGAGCTGAACGCCATGCTGGCAACACAGGCGGCGGCGAACGGCGCAACCCACGTCGACTGGTACACGCCGAGCATCGGACATGACGCGTGCAAGCCGCCGACCATCGCATGGACAAACGGGGCCATCGTGGTTCCTCCTTCGTACCCGGCTCACCCCAACGCCGATGGCCTGACGGGAGCCGCCGCTGCCGTTCTCGAGGCCGTCGAACGAAGTGGATTCACATGGCCCGCCGACGGCGAGACTGAGGTCCTGTCGGCATCTCAAACGCGCGGCGGGAGTCCCGCTACGAACGCCATCGGTGGCGTCACTCCGCAGTTGCCGGCAACCGGGCCTTCCTCTTCTCTGGGCGCCGGTGCGCTGATCGCTGCTCTTTCCCTGATCGGAATGCGGCGGCTGCGACGGGGTTGACCCCAGCGAGTGCGGGGTAGTTTTGAACCGTCGACCACAGGAGTGACATGAAGCTCGAAGGCATACATCACATCACCTGCATCACCGGGGATGCGCCACGCAACGTCGAGTTCTACGTCGGTCTGCTCGGGTTGCGGATGGTGAAGAAGACTGTCAACCAGGACGTCCCGACCATCTATCACCTCTTCTATGCGGACGAAGAGGGCGATGCCGGCTCGGATCTGACGTTCTTCGAGTACCCGGGAGCCGAACGCGGACGCGCCGGTGCGGGCATGATCCATCAGATCGTGTGGAGGCTGGGAACCGCTGACGCTCTTTCGTTCTGGGAGGAACGCCTTCGTTCGGACGGCATCGTGGTGGAGCGCGAATCGAACGCCGTCAGGTTCGACGATCCCGAGGGCCTCGGCCTGGAGTTCCGCGTCGTCGACACCGATGAGAAGCCTCTTGTCGCGCATCACCCCGACATCCCCGATGAATTCGCGGTTCAAGGATTCGACGGAGCGCGTGCTTACTCAGCCGATCCCGAGCGGAGCCGCGTGCTGCTCGAGCAGGCGATGGGCTTTTCGTCGACCGGCGACCAGAGCTACGAATGCCGCGGCAACGAACGCAGCTCGTGGTGGGCCTTCGACGAGTCACGTACAACTGGATCGCAGGGCGCCGGCACCGTCCACCACATCGCATGGGCGTCGCAGATGGACGACCACCTGGCCTGGCGCGAGCGAGTGATGGAAGTGGGCATGCAGCCGACGCCGGTAATCGATCGGTTCTGGTTCAGGTCGATCTATTACCGGGAGCCGAGTGGAGTGCTTTTCGAGATCGCGACGCTCGGCCCGGGTTTCACCGCCGACGAATCACTCGAGCATCTAGGCGAGAAGCTCACGCTCCCACCGGACTTCGAGCATTTGCGCGAAGAGCTCGAGAAGGCTCTGACGCCGCTTCCCGATCCAGTCGCGTTGCGCTCGCGGACGTAGGCGGCGGGGGTGCAAACTCGCGACTACATCGCGTGGATCGGTCGCAGTGGTAAGCGAATAGCCGTCACGGTTATCGGGTTCGCGCTCATCGCGTTGGGTCTGGTGTTGCTCGTGGTTCCAGGTCCCGGCCTGCTGATCATCGCCGCCGGCTTGGCCGTGCTCGCTACGGAATACACATGGGCGCGTCGGGCCTTGGAGGAGACGAAGCGTCGCGCCAGCGGTGCGGCTCGCCGGTTGCGCCGGAACCGCACCTAACCGAGGGTTGCGCGCGACTCTTAACTGGACTATTGTCTGGACACATGTCCAGTTTACCTCTCATAACGCAGGCGCCCCGACGGGAGCTAAGTGCTCGCCAGGCAAAAACGGTGCAGGGGCTGACCGAAGCGGCCATCCGTGAGCTACGCGTAACCGGCTACGAAGGATTGAGCGTACGCAACGTGGCCAAGCGAGCCGGAGTAGCTCCGGCGACGGCCTACACCTACTTCGGCTCCAAGGAACACCTGGTTACCGAGGCCTATTGGCGGCGTCTCGCTCGGCTTCCATCTCCTCGAGTTGACCGTCGGCGTGGTCCGGCGGCTCGGATCACCGGCGCTCTGGGTGACATATCGCAGGTTGCCAGCGACGAGCCGGAGCTGGTTGCTGCGTGCACCATCGCAATGATGGCCGACGATGCCGACGTCAGACATTTGCGCGATCGCATCGGTGCGCTCATTCACGAACGCTTCGTCTTGGCCCTCGGAGACGACGCTGACCGTGCCGTACTCAGAGCGCTCGATCTGGCGATGGCCGGTGCGCTTATCCGCGCTGGAACGGGTCACATGTCTTACGAGGAAGTTCCCGAGCGGATGGCGGAGGTAGCCGGCCTGCTGTTGGACGGATCGTAATGACCGTAGCCGCGGCCGTTCGTTACAACCCGTACGACTACGAGATCCATGAGGATCCGTATCCCACCTACGCTCGCCTGCGCGAGGAGGCTCCGCTGTATCGCAACGACGAGCTCGGCTTTTGGGCATTTTCTCGCCACGCTGACGTAACGGCCGGATTCCGCGACACCGTTCGATTGTCGAGCGCTCAAGGTGTATCGATCGAGCCGACCGCTACTCGACCCGACGCCTACAAGACGATGTCCTTCCTCGCGTTAGACCCTCCGCGCCATGACCGGATGCGCGCGATCGTTTCGAAGGGTTTCACGCCACGACGAGTCGGCGAGCTCGAGCAACGTGTGCGGGCTCTGACCATCGAGTATCTGGAGCCCGCGCTCGATCGCAGCAGCTTCGATTTCGTTACCGACTTTTCGGGACGACTTCCGATGGATGTCATCTCCGAGATGATCGGCGTGCCGCGGGCCGACCGCGACGAAGTGCGGCGACAGGGCGACCTACTTGTCCATCGTGACGAAGGAATAACCGACGTACCTCGCTCGGGCATGGAGGCCGCGTTGACGCTAGCGGGTTACTTCGGGGACATGGTCGCCGAGCGGCGTCGCAAACGCACCGACGACCTGACATCGGCCCTCGTCGAGGCCGAGATCGAAGGCGATCGTCTGAACGACGACGAGATCATTGGGTTCTTGTTCCTGATGGTCGTGGCGGGCAACGAGACGACTGCGAAGCTGCTCGCGCACGCCTGGTTCTGGGCATGGCGCTTTCCTGATGAACGAACCAAAGTCTTCGAGGATCCAGCGTTCGTGCCTGGTTGGATCGATGAAACCCTCAGGTACGACGCTTCTTCTCAGATGTTGGCGCGTACCGCAACCACGGATATCGAGATCCACGACGGACGCATCCGATCCGGCGACCGCGTCCTCCTCTTGATAGGCGCAGCAAACCGTGACGAACGCGTCTTCGAAGAGCCGGACGCCTACGACGTCGGCCGCGATACGTCGGAGATGATCAGCTTCGGCGTCGGCCCCCACTTCTGCCTGGGTGCCAATCTCGCGCGTTTGGAGGCACGGGTTGCACTTCAAGAGTTGATAGCCAGAGTGAAGACATACGACGTCGACCCCAGCGGCATCCGCCGAGTGCATTCCGTGAACGTGCGGGGCTTCGAGGCGCTTCCGACGACGGTTGAGGTGCGCTGAATGCCACGGTTCGAGCCACATCCCGATAGCCGTCCGGCCATAGTCACCGGGGCGTCATCGGGGATCGGTGCCGCTACCGCCGAGGCCCTTGCCGCGGCCGGGTATCCGGTAGTCCTCGGTGCGCGCCGAGTCGACCGTTGCGAGGCGATCGCTTCGAAGATTCAAGGAAACGGTTTTGAAGCAGCGGCGTTCCGTCTGGACCTGGGCGACGACGCTTCCATAAAGGACTTCGCAGGAGCCGCGTCAGAAGCATATGGACCTATAGAGGTGCTCGTCTCAAATGCCGGCGACACGCAGCTCGGTCACGCTGCAGACATGCCGACGGCAGACTTCGAGCAGCAGATCAAGGTCAATCTGCTCGGCACGAGACAGCTCGTATCACTCTTTGCGCCGGGGATGATCGAGCGCCACCGAGGAGATCTCGTCTTCGTTACGACGGATGGGATCGATCGTCCTAGACCGGGGATGGCCGCTTATCTAACGGCCAAGTTCGGTGTCGAGGGCTACGCGCGGATATTGCAGATGGAACTAGAGGGGACCGGAGTGAGGGCATCGATCGTTCGTCCCGGGCCGACCGGTTCGGAGATGGGTTCCGATTGGGACCCCGAAGCTTTGGCGCCGCTCTTCGATGAGTGGACGCGTTTCGGCATGGCTCGTCATGACTGCTTCCTGCGGCCTGCCGACGTGGCGTCCACGATCGCGGCCGTCGTGTCCATGCCGCGCGGTTCCCACGTGACGCTGCTCGAAGTGCAGCCGGAGGCACCTGGCCCGCGCGATCTGCAAGGAGGAGGAACTCGATGACAACTACGACCGGGCTGCGCGAACCGCCGAAGGTGTCCGGTGGCGACGCTCCGGACGGACACCTCGAGGAGCTTCGTCACGATCCCATCGGTCTGATGTGGAGGGTGCGCAACGAGTGCGGTTATGCAGGTGAGTTTCGGCTGGGACACAAAGAGGTCGTTTTGCTCTCGGGGGCCGAGGCCAACGAAGCGTTCTTCCGAGCGCCGGAGGAGCAGCTGGACCAGGCCGAGGCATATCCGTTCATGAAGCCGATCTTCGGCCCGGGCGTCGTCTTCGACGCACCGCCGGAGCAAAGGCGCCAAGCACTGCATAACCAGGCACTGCACGACAAGTTCATGCGCGGGCACGCAGCGACCATCGCCGACGAAGTTGAACGGATGGTCGAAGCGGCCGGTAACAGCGGCGAGATCGACCTGCTGGACTGGTTCGCCGAACTGACGATCTACACATCGTCGGCATGCCTTATCGGTAAGAAGTTCAGGACCGAGCTCGATCGGAGCTTCGCCGAGCTGTACCACGATCTGGAGCGGGGAACCGACGCGATCGCGTACGTCGATGCCTACGCTCCGATCGAAAGCTTCCGGCGCCGCGATGCCGCTCGCGCCGGATTGGTGGGACTCGTCGAGGCGATAATCGCCAAGCGCGAGGCCGCCGGTCCGCCGTCCGATGAGGATCGCGATCTTCTCGACGTCTTGATATCGCTGCGCAATCCGGACGGCGAACTCCGCTACAACGCCGACACGATCACCGGGATGTTCATCTCGATGATGTTCGCGGGGCACCACACGACGTCCGGGACGGCAGCGTGGACCCTGATCGAGCTACTGCGCCACCGCGAACATTTGGCAGCTGTGCGGGCGGAGCTCGACGGCCTTTTCGCCGACGGCGGCGAGGTGAGCTACCAGGCTCTGCGCGAGATGCCCAGACTCCAATCGGCGATCAAGGAAGCGCTTCGGCTGCACCCGCCATTGATCTTGCTTCTCCGTGTCGCGAAGCAAGAGTTCACGGTTGGCGAGTTCCGCATTACGCCCGGCAAGCTCGTCGCTGCTTCGCCGGCGATCTCGAACCGATTAGCGGAGTCCTTCCCCGACCCCGATTCGTTCATTCCGGACAGATACCTCGATCCGCGCCAAGAAGACATCGACCAACGCTGGAATTGGATCCCCTTCGGTGCCGGCAAGCATCGGTGCATCGGAGCGGCCTTCGCGATGATGCAACTGAAGGCGATCTTCTCGGTACTTCTGCGCACTTGGGACCTCGAACTCGCCCAGCCTTCTGACACCTACCGCAACGACCACTCGAAGATGGTCGTGCAATTGCAGCAGCCCTGCCTCGCGCGATTCAGGACGTTGCGGTGAAGATCGCTGTCGACTACGGACTGTGCCAGGGACACGGCGTGTGTGAGTCCGAATGCCCGGAGGTCTTTCGCGTTTCCAAGGAAAGCAACCAGGTCGAGATCCTCGATCCAAACCCGTCCGAGGAACTTCGTTCTCAAGTCGAAGCGGCCGTGAAGTATTGCCCCACCTTGGCTCTCAAGTTGGAGGAGGAGTGATGCCCGTTTATCCGCGCGAAGAGCTGGAACAGATGGTGCAGAAGTGGCTCGACACGAACAAGCACTGCGAGGAGATCGGAGATTGGCGTCCGCTCGCAGAACTCTTCTCGACCGACGCCACGTATGGCTGGAACCTAGGGCCAGGCGGCGACTTCATGGCCGTCGGACGCGACCAGATCCGCGACATCGCTCTCGGGATGGAGATGGGCGGACTAGACGGGTGGCAGTACCCGTACCAAGAGGTGCTCATCGACGACCAAAAAGGTCAGGTGATCGGCCTTTGGAAGCAGATCGCCGACGCCAAGCGCGCCGACGGCTCGGCCTACGAAGTGCTCGGTATCGGAGGAAGCTGGTTCCGTTACGGCGGCAATTTTCAATGGTCATGGCAGCGTGACTTCTTCGATTTCGGAAACGCCGCCGCATTGTTCATGGAGATGATGAAGGACGGAACTCTGTCCGAAGGCATGACCGCACGGATGGAGCGCAGCGCCAAGAGCGACTTGCCGGGCCACTACCGCCGAGGTGAGCTCCCGGTGGGCATCTGGGAAGTGCCGTCGTGAGATTTGAAGGCAAGATCGCGATCGTTACCGGTTCTGCGGGCGGCATCGGCGAGGCATATGCCCGAGCGCTCGCAGCCGAAGGTGCTCGGGTCGTGATCGCCGACCTCGACGCCGAGCGTGGCGAAAAGGTTGCCGCCGACATCGGCACAGCGGTTCATGAGCGTCGATGTCGCCGACGAGGCTTCGACCCTTGCGATGGCCGCAGCGACTGTGGAGCAATTCGGCTCGAATCGATCTCCTCGTGAATAACGCGGCGATCTACGCCGGCATGCGTATCGACGCGTTGCTGACGGTCGAATGGGACTACTACCAACGGTTCATGTCCGTGAACATGAACGGTGCTCTTTTGTGCACACGAGCATGTGCTCCGCACATGTCAGCGGGAGGTGCCGATCATCAATCAGTCTTCTACGGCGGCGTGGATGTACTCCGATTATTACGGACTCGCCAAGATCGGAATCAATGGGATTACGCAGCAGACTCGCGCACGAGCTTGGCGCCGTGGGATCCGCGTGAACGCAATAGCGCCGGGACCGATAGATACAGAGGCGACCCGCGCGACGGTACCGCCCGCGTTCATCGACGAGATGGTCAAAGGCCTCGCGCTGAAGCGAATGGGAGCGCCGGAGGACCTCGTGGGACTTTGCCTGTTCCTGCTTTCGGACGATGCGTCGTGGATAACCGGACAGATCTTCAATGTCGACGGAGGCCAGGTGTTCAGGTCGTGAAGACGGGATTCATCGGCCTCGGTCAGATGGGCGCTGCGATGGCCAAGCATCTCGTCAACCCGCTTGTATTCGACGTGCGCTCTGAAGCAACAAGGCAGTTCGAGCACATTGCCGCGAGCGTCGCCGAGGTTGGAGAGCAGTGCGACATCGTCTCAATAGTCGTGTTCGACGACGCTCAGGTGCGAGAAGTCGTTGGAGAGCTGCTAACGACGGCAAAGCCGGGGGCAGTCGTAGCAATCCACTCGACGATCGCTCCTGGAACCGCGGAGGAACTTGCCGCGAGCGCCGGCGGAATCGAGGTCGTCGATGCACCGATCACCGGTGGGCCGATGGGCGCGGCAGAAGGAGCCCTCGTGGTAATGGCGGGCGGTTCGGAAGCGGCGGTCGGGCGATGCCGCGAGCGATTCGCATGGGCGAGCCGAGTCGTGCATGCGGGCCCTGTCGGGGCCGGCACGCGTATGAAGCTCGCAAAAAACCTGATCACCTACGCGGCGTTTGCGGCTGCGGGAGAGGCGCAACGACTGGCGGAAGCGGCCGGTATCGACCTGATCGAGCTGGGGAATGTCGTTCGGCAGTCGGACAAGGTCACCGGCGGACCGGGCGCTGTCATGTTCCGCGACTCCACCGAGATCGCGGCGCCCGATGACCCCTGGCACAACATCCTCCTGCATACGCGCGACCTCGCCGAGAAGGATCTCGCATTTGCACTCGAGCTCGGGTCGAGAGCTTGGAGTCGAGCTTCCCATCGCTGGTCTCGCACTCGCGCAGATAGCCGATGCGTTGGGAGTCCCGCATGAGTGATGACAAGCGCGAAAAGGGACTTAAGAAGATGCGCGAGGTTTACGGGTGGGACATGCCGGTCGTCGAAGGTGACTTTCGCTCGAGCTGACGGTCGATCATCTTTTCGGCGAGGTCTGGTCGCGCGACGTGCTCAGCATCCGGGAGCGCAGGTTCCTTTTGATCGGGCTCCTGGTCGGCTACGGCTTGGACGATGTCGTTGAACTGCAGCTGGAATCGGCTCTCGGTCTGGAAGAGGCCACACCCGAAGAGCTGCGGGAGATCGTCGTCTTCCTTGCTCACTACGCCGGATGGCCTCGCGCAGCCAAGCTCCACGCCGTGGTCGAGAAGGTCTTGGCCAAGTCCGACAAAGCGAAATGAAGACGGTCTTCGACGGACTGGATCGGCCCACGCTCGCGCTCCTTGTTCGCGAATACCTGCTGTGCGGTCACCTGATCGACCGCGCGGGCATGCCGCATGTGCTCGCTGCCGGAGGTATCGACGCGATGCGCGAGATAGCCATCGAGGAATGGATGGGAGCGAGCCCGATCTACACGCGGCGGGTTCGTCGTGCGCTGGCCTTCGAAGGCGACGACGTGGCGACGATCTTCAAGGGCATGCAGATCGACATCGGCGCGCCGCCGCAATACATGGACTTCAGGTTCAGCGTAACGGATGCCAAACACGGAGAGTTCCAGTTGGCGAGTTGCGGAGCGTTACGTGACGTCGAGCCGATGGGTGACGAGTACGTCGTCAACATGTGCCATCACATCGAGGATCCGACGTTCGACGCAACGGCTGCGGCGACGAATCCCAAGGCACGCATGCGGCCGATCCACCGTCCGCCCCGCGTTCCGGCCGGTCGCGTTCCGAACTGTCATTGGACGGTGGAGATTGACGAATCCGCTGAACCGCTGTCAGAGCCCGAGGAAGCTCGGCGCATCGGTGGCACCAGGGCCGCGCGCCACGAATTGCCGCCACCGGACCGTGAAGACTCCGCCGGTCTGACTTCATACGACGGTCCGCTGGTTTCCGACATTCGATTCGAGGACTTCTCGAAGAACACCTTGATCACGCTGCTCCAGGAGATATCGCTGCAGTGGCACCTCCTTGCGCTTTCCTTCTTCGATGCCACCGAGCGCCGGTTCGGAACGGACGCGGCGGTCGAGATCGCGAAGAAGCAGTTCACCGGCATCGCCGGGCTCACCGGAATGCGCCTGAAGCGAGCGCTGAAGCTCGGAGAGTCCATGTCCGACATAGCGAAACTGCTCGACCTCCATCCTGCTTTTCATCCGCGTTCGTACGTGTCCGCGCACGTGGATCATGCGGACGGACTATCGATTTCGCTTCACGATTGCCCGGCCATCGGCGATCGGCCCGGTCGGTCGTGGGCCGACTACCTGTCCGACGGAGCTTCGGCACCTTTAGACGCGATCGTCCGTTCGGTCGACCGTCGTGCCCGGTGCGAAGAGATAGAGGCCCTCGACGGTGCCCTGCGTTCCTGGAGCGTGTCGGTCGGCGAAGATAAGGCAGACGAATCTCGCGAAGTCAGGGTGACAAGGATCAGTACGGGGGCCGAGTTCGCCTTCGAGGAGCGCTGAGCCGCGAGCATGCTCGATGGACTCGACGTTCTCCTCATCGACGGCAAACTCGTATCGGCTCGATCCGGAGCAACCTTCCCAACGATCAACCCGGCCACCGAAGAGCAGCTCGGCGTCGCCGCCGACGCAGGTCCATCCAACCTCGATGCAGCGATCGATGCCGCGCGCCGCGCGTTCGACTCGGACACGGACGGATGGACCACGGACCCGGCGATCCGGGCACGATGCCTTCGCCAGCTGCGCGATGGACTGGAGAGGGCAGCCGAGGACCTCAGACGGATCACGGTCGCGGAAGCCGGCGCTCCCGTGTTCCTAACGTACGGACCCCAGCTCGACGCGCCCGTCGCCGACCTCTCGTTCTTCGCGGACCTTGCCGAATCCTACGAATGGCGAAAGGACCTGGGTGTTGCCGAACCGATGGGCGTCCCTTCGCGCCGGTGGGTTCTGCGTGAGCCGGCCGGAGTGGTCGGTGCAATCACGCCGTGGAACTTCCCGCATCAGCTGAATCTGGCCAAACTCGGTCCGGCGCTGGCGGCGGGCAACACCGTCGTGTTGAAGGCGGCACCCGACACACCATGGTGCGCCTCGGCCTTGGCGAAGATCATCGCGGAAGCCACCGATATCCCACCCGGTGTCGTGAACCTGGTCACCTCGTCGGATCACGGATTGGGTTCGCAGCTCGTGGCCGATCCGCGTGTGGATCTCGTGTCCTTCACCGGATCGACCCAAACGGGCCGGAAAGTGATGGCCTCCGCTGCCTCGACCGTGAAGCGGGTGTTCTTGGAACTCGGCGGCAAGTCGGCGTTCGTTGTCTTAGACGATGCCGATGTAGCGGCTGCTTGCACCACGGCAGCGTTCACGGTCGCCACCCATGCGGGACAGGGCTGCGCGAGCACAACGCGTCTTCTCGTTCCAGGCTCTCGGTACGACGAAGCAGTCGACGCGGTCGCGGCCACCCTAAAGAAGATCGGCTGTGGCGACCCCACCGATCCCGCGACGGTCTGCGGGCCCTTGATATCCGAGCAGCAGCGCGAACGCGTCGAGGACTATCTGAGGCTGGCCGTCCAAGAAGGCGGCGCATTCGCTTGTGGTGGTGGACGACCTTCTGAGAGAGATCGCGGGTACTGGATAGAGCCGACTCTGATAGTGGGGCTGGACAACGATGCTCGCGTGTCTCGCGAGGAGATCTTCGGCCCGGTGCTGGTAGTGATGTCGCACGAAGGCGACGATGACGCGGTGCGGATCGCCAACGATTCTCCGTACGGATTGTCCGGAGCGGTCTACAGCGGCGACTCCGAACGTGCCTGGACGGTGACGCGCCGCATAAGGACAGGAACCATGAGCGTGAACGGTGGTGTTTGGTATGCGGGTGATGCGCCGTTCGGCGGCTACAAGCAGTCGGGGATAGGACGAGAGATGGGTATGTCCGGCTTCGACGAGTACCTCGAGACGAAGGTCGTGGCCGAACCTGCATAGTCGCGACGGAACGATCCACCGGGGGAGAAGATTGGCAAGGATCGCAGGGGGCCGTCCGCTGGCTTTGCTCGCAGCGGTCGCGCTGTTGGCGACCGCATGTGGGTCGCGTTTGTCCGAACAAGAACGTGCGGACCTCGCGTCCGCGATGAGCCGGCGCGGTGCGAACCCCGTGAGTGCTGTGGACACCGCAAGTGCGCCGGAACCGAGCGAGAGCGGATCGGAGGACCTACCTTCTTCTGCGAATGACGGTAGCGGCGGCGGCGACGACTCACCGTCGACGCAAGGGTCTGGCGGCTCGGACGCCGGCGAGATGGTTGGTGGCATGAGATTAGCCGCCTGTCCCTCAGCAACCAGGGCAGGTGGAACGGGCGTCGCTGCCAAGAAGATCACGGTCGCCACCCTTGCCGACATCAGTGGCGTACAGCCCGGGCTTTTCCAAGCTGCGCACCAGGCTGCACGAGCTGCGACCGCCTACATCAACAGCCGCGGCGGCATCTGTGGACGTCAGCTCGAAGTCTTGCCCCTCGACAGCAAGACCGATTCCGGTGGGAACCGCGCTGCGATGCTCGACGCTTGTGCGAAGGCGTTCGCGGTCGTCGGCTCAATGTCGGCGTTCGACGACGGGAGTGCGGCGCCGGGAAAGGACTGCGGCATCCCGGATATCTCCGCAATCACGACGAACGCTTCGAAATTCAATGCCCCCAATGTGTTTCCGATTTTCCCAAACGGGGGTGCGCTCAATACGACTCCACCGCGCTTTATCGCCAAGCGGTACCCCGACGTCATCAAGAAGGCCGCCATGTTCTGGCTGAATCAGGCAGTCACGAAGAACAATGCGACTGCCCGTCGGAAGGCATGGGAATCGGTCGGATTCAACTTCGTATACCAGCAAGAAGTGCAGGTGCTGGAGGCGAACTTCACGCGTTTCGTAATCGAGATGCAGAACCGCGGTGTCCAGTACGTGAACATGGTGTCGGATTTCCAGAGCATCGTGCGTCTACAGAAGGCGATGCGGCAGCAGAACTACATTCCAAAGGTTCGGGATTGGGACTCGGTGGCATACGACGCCGACTTCCTGAGCGAGCCGGCGGTTGTGAACGGATCCTTGCTGTTCTTGAGCACTGCGCTCTTCGAAGAAGCGTCCTCTAATCCTGAGATGAAGCTCTATGCAGAGTGGCTTAGTCGCGGATCGCCGGGCGCCACACCTGATTACTTCGGGATCCACACCTGGTCGGCGTTCCGCCTGTTCCAGGTGCTCGCATCCGCGATAGGTCCAGAGATCACACGCGAGAAGATGATGGCGTCACTACGAGCTGTGAAGACCTGGAACGGCAACGGTCTTCATGCACCCCATCTGCTCGGAGCAAAGCTGCCTTCTCTGTGCAGCCTGTACGCACAGGTCAAGGGTGGGAAGTTCGCGCGGTTCGCTCCAGGATCGGGCTTCGATTGTTCGGGGACCTTATTCCGGCCATGAGCAAATCGCCGAAGGAAGTCGCTGCGGCGTTCTGGCGAGCTCTCTACGATCGGGATTGGCCGCGCATCAGATCCTTCTTCGGCCCGGACTCGATCTACTACGACGTTCCGACCGGCCCGGCCACGGCAGCCAAGGGTCCGGACGGGATCGAGGCGCGCCTGAAGCTCGGTCTCGAGACGTTGTCCGGGTACGAGCACGAGGGCGGGATGGTTGTTGCGGACGGTGACACCGTCGTCACCGAGCACGCCGAGACGTGGCATTGGCCGACGGGAGAGTGTGTAACGCTGCCGTTCGTCTCCGTCCAGCGAGTGATCGACGGCCGCATCATTCTGTGGAAGGACTACTGGGACTACCAGACGTTGATGAACGCAGCGCCGCCCGTCTGGCACGAACGTTTGGCCACCGCCGATCTTTCTTGGCTGTTCGATGCGACGGGCATCGCTTAGCTGTCCCCACTCAAGCCGACCGGCATCGATTCGTAACCGCTAACGAAGTTCGCCGGACGGTAGACGGGTTCGTCGGGCTCGAGGAGTCGGAGATCGGGCAGCCGGTCGAGAACGCGATCGAACAACACATGGAGCTCGAGTCGAGCCAGAGAGGCACCAAGGCAGAAGTGGGTTCCCAGGCCGAACGCGACGTGATCGTTCGGGGATCTCTCGATGTCGAAGCTGAATGGGTCGGGGAACTGGTCCTCGTCCCGGTTAGCCGACGGGTAGAGCAGCACCAGCTTCTGCCCTTGGCGGATCTTCTCACCGTGGAAGTCGATGTCCTTCGTTGCTGTTCGGGCCATGTTCTTGATCGGCGTAACCCAGCGAAGCATCTCCTCGACCGCGGTGGGCAGAAGTGATCGATCCGATCGCAGCCGTACCCAGCGTTCGCGCTCGGTCAACAACTGGTAGGCGCCGCCGGTGATCACGTGCCGTGTCGTTTCGTCCCCGCCGATGAGGATGAGCAGGGTCTCGAAGGTCAGTTCGTCGTCGTCGAGACGATCACCGTCGAGCTCGGCGTGTACGAGCACGCTGATGATGTCCTCGCGCGCCGTGTCGCGTCGGTCCTCGATGATCTCGATGAGGTAGGCGCGGTATTCCTCGAATGCGGCCGACATCTTTACCAGGAGTTCCGGGTCACTTGCACCGAGACCTCGCATCAGGTCGTCGGACCAACGCAACAGATCGGCGTGGTGTCTTTGTTCGGCCCCCAGGGCGTCTCCGATGACGATCAGCGGGAGCCAGGCGGCGATGTCCCAGACGAAATCGCACCGCTCGTTTCCCTCGATACCGTCGATGAGCGAATCGACGATCTCGGTTATGCGGCTCTTGAGGTCCCGAACGCGTTGCGGTGTGAACCCTCTGTTGACGAGCTTCCGACGCTTCCAGTGCGCCGGGTCGTCCATCTCGATCATCATCGGGACGGGACCAGACTCGGGACGGATCCCACCGGCACTCGAGAAGTCATCCGTGTTCTTGGAGATCTCGCGGATGTGTGCGTAACGCGTGATACCCCAGACGCCGGCGGCCTCGTCGAAGCACACCGGCTTGTTCTTGCGAAGCCAGGCCAGTCCTTCGTGAGGGTTGTCACCCCAGAAGTCACCTGAGACGAAATCGATCCTGGGCTGCGCCATCGATCTAGCCGCGATCTCTATCCGCCATGGGAGCCGAGCTTCACCTTGACCTGGCGGGTCTTGCCGTCGGTCACGACGGTGAGCGTGATCTCGTCGCCCGGCGCATGCTTGCGGATCGCCGCGGCGAGCTCGAACATCCCTTCCAACTTCTTGCCGTCGATCTTCGTGATCAGGTCGCCCTCTTTGATCCCGGCTCCCGCAGCTGGGCTGCCGGCTACAACGGTTCTGATCAAGGCGCCGGCGCGGGGATCGGCCGGGTCGGTGCCACTCACACCGAGCAGCGCGACCGGAGGCGCAGTCTTTCCTTGAGCGAGGAATGTGGCTGCGTGCGCCGCCACATCGATGGGCACGGCCAGTCCAAGCGTGCCCTTGATCGCGACGTTGATACCGATGACCCGACCGTCGCGGTTCGCCAGCGGCCCACCGGAGTTTCCGCGATTGATGGCGGCATCCGTGCGGATGACGTCGACGGCGCCACCCTCAGTCGGCAGAGTTCCGCCGATGCCGCTGACGACACCGGACGTTACGGTCTCCCGGTCTCCGAACGGACTGCCGATGGCAACGGCGAGCTCGCCGACCCGAACCGGACGGTCGAGGGCCAGCGCGGCGGTTGGGAGGCCCTTGCGCTCGACCTTGACGACCGCTACATCCCGGCCGACATCGCGACCGAGAACCTTTCCGGCCAGTGGTGTTCCGTCCGAAAGACGAACGGTCACTTCTTTCTGATCGGCGACGACGTGGGCGGCTGTGAGAATCAGCCCGTCGGCGTCATAAACGAACCCGGATCCGGACGCCTCAGCCGCGCGTATGTACACGGTGGCAGGCAACAGCTTGGCGGCGACGAGAGCCGTTGGCTCCAATGGCGCGGGCGTCGGCGTCGGCGGAGCATCGCGCAGTTCCTCTCGAGCTACGAATCCTCCGACGAATGCGACCGCTGCGACAACGACGACGAGCGCCACCAGCCACGCCCGACGTGACCCGGGGAAGGGTTTCGCGTCGGGGGGAGGTGCGGTAGGGGGAGCCGGGTCGAACGTCGTCATCGACACCCGAAGATACCTGTGAGCGGCGTAGGGTTACGCCAAATGGAACCGACCGATCTGCTGTCCGGCGTCCGGATCGTCGAATGCTCGATGCTCGGACCGGCGGCCATCACGACCAATCTCGCCGACCTGGGCGCCGACGTCATCAAGGTCGAGCCGCCCCAGGGCGACTACGTGCGCGAGATGACATGGCCGATTGTAGAGGGCGTCTCACTGATGCACCTCCACGTCAATCGCGGAAAACGCAGCGTGGTGCTTGACCTGCGATCAGAAGAGGGGCGCGAGGTATTCGTCGACCTTGCCCGGAACGCCGATGCTGTGGTCGAGGCGATGCGTCCGGGCGCGCTTCATCGTCTCGGTATCGGCTTCGAGCATCTTCGGCATGTGAATCCGAAGATCGTGTTCATAACGATCTCGGGTTACGGGATGACCGGGCCGTACAAGGACTACCCGAGTCACGGCATCGCCTACGACACGTGGGCGGGGATAGTCACGCCGGCGACCGACGAGGAAGGTTCCACTTACATCCCCGAGCACGTCTCCATCGGTATCAACGCAGCTCCGCTATACGGTGCGATGGGGATACTGGCCGGCGTTTTGCGTGCTCGTACGACCGGCGAGGGGGTCTACCTCGAGCTTGCGCAGTCCGACGCCGCCGCCGCCGTGGACTGGCTGCGATCCGAGACCCACAAGGCTTACGAACGTCCTGACGAAGAGGTGACGGGCAACAAGTCGGACGACTACCGACGACGAGCCCCGGGAACCGCCGGGATGCGCGAAGGCGTTCGTTACCAGATCTACGAGACGAAGGACGGATACGTCCTATTCATGGCTTCCGAGCAGGAGTTCTGGAAGAACTTCTGTGAGGGTGTGGGTCGCTCCGACCTATTCGAGAGATATCCGGGTTCCAAGTACGCGGATCACGCGATAGGTAACAAGGAGCTCCAACGCGAGTTGCAAACGATCTTCAAGACGCGAACGTCGGCGGAGTGGCTGGCTTTCGGCGGCGAGGCCAATACTCCGATTGCGCCGGTGAACACACCCAAGACGATCGGCTCCGATCCGCAATTCGCCGATCGAATGGACTGGATCTCGCGGGAGCGCTTGGGGGCCGAGCAACTGCCAAACCCGTTGAAGATCGTCGACGGCGAGCTGTCGCTTCCCTCGAAGGCTCCTACCGTTGGAGAGCAGACTGAAGATGTCCTTAGATCGGTGCTTGGTTACGACCAAAAACGGATCGCTGCCCTGCGGGAAGCGGGTGCGTTGGGCTAGAGCGGGGAGGATGACCTTGAAGTACGCGGACGGACCGACGACTGAAGTAGAGATCGACATCGAAGCGCCGGCCTCACGTGTCTGGGAGCTGGTGTCAGCGACATCAACCTCCCGTCGCGGTTCTCTTCGGAGTTCCAGGGGGCCGAGTGGTTGGACGGCGCCGGTGGTCCAGTGCTCGGCGCGAGATTCACAGGACGCAACCGGCACCCGGCGATCGGGGACTGGGAGACGACGAGCACCATCGTGGCTTGCGAGCCCGAGCGTGTGTTCGAGTGGGCCGTAAGCGATCCCGACAACCCTTCATCGTCATGGCGATTCGAATTGGAGCCGAGCGGGGACGGCACAAGGCTCAAGCAGTGGATGCGCATGGGACCAGGCTGGTCCGGATTGAATGTCGCGATCGATGCGAGGCCCGACAAGGAGGAGCGCATCATCGAGCGCCGCCTCGAGGAGCATCGCGCGAACATGACGGCGCAACCTCGATGGCATCAAGGCGCTCGCCGAAAGTCGGGATGGCTAAGGAACTCCGGATCGCGGTCGCCGCTTCTGCGTACGGCGAGGACGGCGTCTGCGTTCGTCCAGGAGGCGGAGCGCCTCGGCGTTCATTCGGTCTGGAGCGCCGAGGCGTGGGGGTTTGACGCGCTGACCCCGCTGGCCTACCTCGCCGCCAAGACGTCGACGATCAAGCTCGGTACGGGCATCGCGCAGGTCGGGTGCGCGAACTCCGGCGAATCTGGCGATGGCCGCGATGTCGATGCAGGCGCTTGTCGGGCGGACGGTTCATCCTCGGCCTCGGAACGTCCGGACCCCAGGTGATGGAGGGGTGGCACGGCGTTCCGTTCCGAGCCCCGATACGCCGCACGCGCGAGACGATCGAGATCGTCCGGAAGATCGCAGCGGGAGAGAAGCTGGACTACGAGGGCGAGATCTACCGGCTCCCGCTTCCCGACGGCGCCGGCAAGGCGATCCGCGCGGCTGCGCCGCCGGTAGACGTTCCGATCTACATCGCCTCGCTCGGTCCGGCGAACCTGCGCATGACCGGCGAGCTCGCTGACGGATGGATCGGCACGTCGTTCATCCCGGAGTCGGCCGACGTATTCCTGGATGAGTTGCGCGCGGGGGCCGAGGGCGCCGGACGGTCGCTTGGACGACATCGACCTCCAGGTGCCCGGCGTCCGTCGAGTTCACCGACGACGTCGAGGAAGCGGCGAGTCGGCACGCGCGCGGGTACGCGTTCACGTTCGGCGCGATGGGATCGCGCGACCAGAACTTCTACAAGAACGCGTTCTCTCGCCAGGGCTACGCGGAGATCGCCGACCGAGATCCAGCGTCTGTGGATCGACGGTAAGCGGGACGAAGCTCGACGACCTGGTGCCCGATGGAGATCGGCCTGAAGACGAATCTGCTCGGCACGCCGGAGATGATCGCGGACCGGCTGCGGCTCTACCGCGACGTCGGTGTCACGACGATCCGCGCCGGACTTCCGGGGTCGGACCTGACCGAACGCCTGCTCACCCTCGGACAGTTGATGGACGTCGTCGCGGACGTCAACGCGACCGCGAACGCTTCGCGCTGATCGGTCTAGAGGCCCTCGATAACGACGGCGATGCCTTGGCCTACGCCTATGCACATCGTGGCCAGCCCCCAACCACCGCCGGATCTGTGAAGGTGCCAGGCCAAGGTCGACAAGATCCGCGCACCAGAGCAGCCGAGCGGATGTCCGAGAGCGATCGCTCCACCAAGCGGGTTGACGATCTCACGGTCCAGGTCCGTCCACTCGGCCAGGCAGGCAAGCGACTGAGCGGCGAAGGCTTCGTTCAACTCGACCGAACTCAGGTCCGACCAAGTGATACCCGCTCGTTTCAGCGCGTTCTGAGCTGCCTCGACGGGGCCGATGCCGAAGAGATGAGGCTCCACGGCCGACACCGCTCTTGATGCGATACGCGCCAGCGGTTTGGCGCCTATCGCGTTCAATCCTCCTTCATCGGCCAGCAACAGTGCGGCCGCTCCGTCGTTCAAGGGTGAAGAGTTTCCTGCCGTAACGGTTCCGTCCGTACGGAAGACGGGCTTCAACTTCGCCAGCTTCTCGAGAGTTGTATCGGCGCGAACCGACTCGTCGGCTGCGAGGTCGGCGTCCGCCACGGTAACGATCTCGTCCTTGAATGTTCCGGCTTCCCATGCAGCTGCTGCGCGCTGATGGCTCCGTAGAGCGAACTCGTCCTGAGCTTGACGTGTGACGCCGTAACGATCTGCGAGGATCTCCGCTCCCTCTCCGAGGCTGACCGTCCACTCGGGCGGCATCAAGGGATTGGTCATGCGCCAGCCGAGCGTGGTCGACCAGAGTTGCTGGTGATCGCGCGGGAAGGACGCTTCGGGCTTGAGCAAGACCCACGGTGCCCGCGTCATCGACTCGACGCCGCCGGCTATGCATATGGACGCATCGCCGACGGCGATCTCGCGATTCGCGTCGATGACTGCTTCCATGCCCGAACCGCACAAGCGATTGACGGTGGCTCCGGGGATGCTCACAGGGAGACCGGCCAGCAAAGTAGCCATGCGTGCGACGTTGCGATTGTCCTCACCGGCCGCGTTCGCATCTCCGAAGATGACGTCATCGATGAGCGCCGGGTCCAGGTCCCCGTGGCGCGCCATGAGCTCGCGCACGGCAACCGCGGCGAGGTCGTCCGGCCGTACCGAAGACAGTGCGCCGTTGTAACGCCCGATAGGCGTGCGAACTGCGTCGGCGACGAATACTTCGCTCATGGAGGTCTAGACGCTACCCCGAAGCGCAGGCGAGGGGCACTCCGACCCGAGCCGGCGGAGCGATGTTACGACGGTGCTACCCGGACTTAACCATCTCGTCCGCGGCCTCGATGTGGGTGACGGGTAGTCCGAAGCGCTTCTCGACGAGCGCAGGAAGATCGAGCTTCAGCCAGTGAGAGATCCGATGAGGGAGCGTCGAGATGATGATCTCGTCGTAGCTGCCCTCGCGCAGCGCGTCGGCGATCGCATCCATGGGAACCGAGAACCCGACCATGCCGTCGATCTCGGCACCGGCAGCGCGCAACGACTCCACGGTTTTCTTCATCCGGTCCTCGGCGACCGCGTGCGCTTCACCCTCCGTCCACGTCATCGTCCCCGAGGGCTTGGTTGCCGGGACGAGCAGCGTGAAGCGATGCTCGCCGTCCTTGGTGCGCCGCATCACCTCGTCCTTCAGATGCTGTCCACCGGCTGTCTGGTTGGCAACGACAAGAACACGTTTCATCGCTACCTCCTTGTTCGGAGTAGATCCACCTCGTCTCATTCCATACCCCTTTCGGCCGGACGTGGACCACAGCGTCGAAAGCGCGCCTAGGAAGCCCGATGAGCTTGGGGTAGGCGTTGAATGAGAGTTGACTAGCCGCCGAACCAGCGCTGGCGTCGCTCCTCAGCGAACCTCTGTTTCTCGGCAGCGATCTCTTTCGAGGGTCCGAAGATGTGACCCGTGGGCTTGGGTCCGCCGAGGAAGTTTGCCTCTACCTTCGCCACGAGACCGTCGCCGAATTCGATGTAGCAGCTGCCGGCGCCGTCGAACGGCGCGGGTGGTTGAGTCCCTCGGACCTTCGACGCGATGTCCGCCGCCACGACACGCGCTGCGCGCTCCGCGAAGACGCCCGCCTTGGCCATGGGTAGACCGGCCACGTCGCCGACGGCATAGACATCAGGGAAGGACGTTGCCAGGTTTTTGGCATCCACCGGAACCCAGCCGTCTGGTGCGAGACCGGATGAAGCCACTACTTCGGGGACCCTATGTACAGGGATCCCGATGAAGAGGTCGTAGGGAATCGACACGCCCGTGTCGGTATCCGCAACCTTTCTCTCGACGTCGATCCGGATCACAGTGGTCTTGGGCATGAACGTGATGCCGCGATCGCCAAGCGCCTTGCGGATCGTTGAAGACACCGCTTCCGAGACCGGCACCGGTGCGCCCATGTACCCCGACACGCTGATCTCAGCGTTTTCCCGCATCCCTCGCTGTTCGAAGACATCGTGCAGCAGGAGAGCTCCTTCGAAAGGTGCGGGTGGACACTTGTACGGCTCTCCCAGAACGGCGACGAGTACCTTCCCGCCCGTGAATTCCGTGAGCGCGTCTCGCAAGCGTTCGGCACCTGCCACGGAGTAGTACTCGTACCCTCCCTCTGCGAACCCAGGAGTGGCGCCATAGTCGTACGCGGCACCGAGAGCGACGACGAGGATGTCTGCTTCGTAGGTTCCGGTTTCGGTCTCGACGCGACGCGCTTCCGGATCGATGGCCGTGATCGACTCGCGGCGAAAGTCGATCTTGTCTCGAGAGATGTCCGCGTAGTTACGCCGAACATCTTCGAACCTCTCGCGTCCGAGCAAGATGTCTAGCTTTGAGAAGCCGAAGACGAAAGACTCGCTTTGGTCGATCAGCTTTACGTCGACGTCGCCGCTCAGCTCGTCCGAGAGTGTTGTGGACAGCTCAAGGCCGGCGAACCCGGCACCACAAATCACCACACGAGAAGTCATTGCACCTTGACGCTAGCGGGTGCCGACCTGGGTCTCCACACGCCCGTGTGTTAGACCTCGACGATGGCAGACATAGAAGTGAGAGAAGAGGCCGGGAGCTTCCGAGTGACGGTCCGCGATGCATCTGGATCAACCGAGCACGTGGTCAACCTCCCGGACGACTATGTCTCGGCTCTCGAGCTCGCCGGCTGCGATCGCAACGAACTTGTCACGGAGTCGTTCCGCTTCCTGCTCGAACGGGAGCCGAAGGAGTCGATCATGCGCTCCTTCGAGCTGTCCGTCATCGAACGATACTTCCCTGAGTTCCCCGGGGAGATCCGAAAGAGAATGGGCGGAAACGTAGCTCCGTGACTCAGACCTTGCCGTCGGTCCACATCGCGAAGAAGGAGATGAGCGCGACCGAAGGATCGGCCCCTTCGTAGAGGATCGAATGGACCAGCCGGACGAGCGGAAGATCCAGGTTCAGCTCCTTCCCCAAAGTCATCGCTCGCGCGGCGCCCTCGTATCCCTCGACGGTCGTCGCCATCTTCTTCAGAGCGGCGCCGGGCTGCATACCCGAACCGACGAGGCGTCCGAACTTGCCATTGCGTCCGCCCATCACCGTCACGAAGAGATCACCCGACCCGGTAAGGCCCAGGATGGTTTCGTCCCGGCCCCCGAGCGCACGTGCGAGACGTGTCATCTCGACGAGGCCTTGAGAGAAAAGCGCCGCCTTGGCATTCGTCCACTCGGTTCCCTGGGCCTCAGCGAGTCCGTCGCAGATACCGATCGCGACGGCGATCACGTTCTTGAGCGCTGCACCGACCTCGACGCCCGCGACGTCGTCGGTGACGAAGACCCGAAGGGTGGGGGAGCCGAGCTCGCGGGCTATCAGCTGCGCAGTTTCGAGCGATTCGGACGCGCAAACCACGGCGGTCGGTCGTCCGCTAGCAATCTCGCCGGCCAGCGTTGGTCCCACGAGCAGGGCGATGGGATGCCCCACCGAGTTTCGACCTAGAACTCTCGATAGTGGTTCGGACGTTTCCGGATCCCAACCCTTCGTAGCCACGAGAACCGGCACACCGTCTTGCAGCGACCCAGTTATTTGGGCGAAGACTTTTCTCAGTCCGGTGGACGACACGGCCAGCAATACGACGTCCGATCGCTGGAGAGCTTCATCCCATTCATCCGGCCCTGCGACTTGGATCGATGGCGGCACCTCGTGCATGAGGGACGGATGCACTCCATCGCGCTCGATCGCTTCAACGAAGGGCCCGTCGAATTCCGTGGCGCAAAGGGTTACGGCGTGACCGGACCGGTCGAGGTTTATAGCGAGAGCAGCACCCATGGCTCCGGCGCCGATAATCGATACCTTCGTCAAGGCTTCAGGACCCTCCAGACTTGAACATCGCCGATTCGTGTAGGTTTTTTCCGCGGGGCTTAAGCGAGTGGGGCAGGCAGAATGATCGTAGCGGCACTGCGGGACCTGCAGTGGCGACGACGACGGTTCATCATCGCCGTTCTCGGCGCGGCACTGATCCTGGGTATGGCCTTGCTCATCTTGGGCATCAGTACTGGTTTCGACACCGAAGCCGATCGGACCCTGGACCAATTGTCGTCCGACGAGTGGATCGTCAAGAAGGGCGCGGCCGGTCCGTTCCTCGGCGCAGAACCGATGAACGCCCGAGAGGTTGAGCAGTTCAAATCATTGCCGGGCGTTCGCGTTGCTGAGCCCGTGGTGTTCACCCGCAGGAGCGCGGACATCGGTGAGACGGTGGAAGACGTCAATGTCTTCGGAGCGCGCCCGGGCGGACCAGGTGCCGTGTCGACGACGGAAGGTCACCCACCGACTGCAAAGAACGAGATCGCCATAAGCGCGGAGCTCGCAGACGAGAAGATCGGCGACACGATCGCCATCTCCGGGCGACTGTTCATCATCGTTGGAGTGATCGAAGACTCCACGGCTCTGGGCGGCGCGCCGAACGTGTTCGTGACGCTTGAGGACGCTCAGCATCTCGCTTACGCCGGACTTCCTGCCGCCTCGGCGGCAGCCGTTCAAGGACGCGTCGAAGGATCGGTTCCAGAGGGCTACGAAGTGTTCCGTAAGGCCGATGCCCGCAACGATTTTCTTAGAGCGGTAGCGTCGGCCCGACGAGGGTTCAGATTCGTTCGCTTCCTCCTCTATCTCGTAGCCGCCCTCATCGTGATGTCTGTCGTCTACCTTTCGGCCCTCGAGAAGCAGCGGGACTTTGCGGTGTTCAAGGCTGTGGGTGTTCGGACGGTTTCGATCGCCGCCGGAGTCGTGCTCCAGGCGATTCTCGTTGCAATCCTGGCTGCGGCTATCGGGATCGGTGTGGCGGAGGCGATCGGCCCCAATTTCCCGCTGACGGTCACCATCGATACGTACGCATTGGTTCAACTCGCCTTACTCAGTGTCGTCGTAGGAGTGATCGGTAGCCTGGCGGGACTTCGCCGTGCCATTCGTGTGGAGCCCGCCCTGGCATTCGAGGGGCCATGAGCGCGAATCTCGTCGTCCGCGACCTCACCGTTGAGTACTCGAGCGGCGGCTACGTTGTAAGGCCGATCGAGGGATTTTCGCTTACTGCGCGGCCCGGCTCACTCGTTCTCTTGCTCGGCCCGAGCGGCTGCGGTAAGACGACGCTTCTTTCGTGCATGGGCGGGATCCTCCGGCCGGCCGCGGGCTCCATCCGTGTGGGTGACATCGAAGTTACGAAACTGCGCGGCGATGCACTTTCCGCCTACCGCCGTGAATCGGTTGGGTTCGTGTTCCAGGCCATCAACCTCGTTCAAGGCCTGACGGCTCGGGAAAACGTGATGGTCCCGATGGGGGGAGCGAATATCAAACGTGGCGAAGCCCGTCGACGCGCGGAGGGACTACTAGAGGCATTCGGTCTATCCGACAGAAGCAAACACCATCCATCCGAACTGTCGTCGGGCCAGCAGCAGCGCGTAGCGATAGCTCGTGCCTTGGCGCTGGACCCGCAGCTCGTGCTCGCCGATGAACCGACGGCGCACCTCGACTATGTACAGGTTGAGAGTGTGTTGCGCGTGCTGAAGGAACTCGTCGCAGACGACCGTGTTGTTGTCGTTGCTACACACGACCAACGTCTCGTTCCTCTCGCCGATACCGTGGTCGAGTTGGCGCCGGTCAGCGCCGAGGCGTCGGGTGAGCCGCGGAAACTAACCCTCAAGTCCGGAGACGTGGTGTTCAGCCAGGGATCGTTCGGCGATCTGATCTACACCGTCGAATCCGGCGAGATCGAGATCGTGGGCGAAAAGGAGGACGGCTCGGACGAACAACTAACCGTCGTTGGTCCTGGGACCTACTTCGGTGAGATCGGGCCGCTATACGGCATGCCACGTGCTGCCACGGCGCGTGCCCTAGGTCCCGCCGTGGTCGTCGGTCACACGGTTCGTGACTTCCGTGAGCGGATGGCGCGGTCCAAAGCAGGCAGCCAACGGAAGTCGAAATCCAAGGCAAAGAGGAAGTCAACCCTTAGAACAAGAAAGCCGCCGGCGCGCTCAAGGACAAGGAAGAGGTAGAGGCGGCGCGCGGAATCGAACCACGGTGGGGGGATTTGCAGTCCCCTGCCTAGCCACTCGGCCACGCCGCCGAAGAGGTCAGGTTACAGGTGTTCGGTGCGTGCCACGCTCGCTGTGTTCAGCGATCGGTTCGTTTCACCAGCGGTGGCGTTTTGCCGCCCAAGGTCATCTCGGGTTCGGCTCGCTTGATCGTCACGGAATCGGCCTGGCCCCAGATCGAACGAACATCGCGATGAAGACTCGAGGTGCCCAGTTCTCGCAGGACCGTCGCCACTACTTGTTGCTCGTCCGGGAGTTCGACCTTTGGGCTCACGACAAGCGTCAGCTTCGTGAACCCGCGGTTGTCCTCTTCCTCTACGAGCTGATAATCGACGGGAGTCCCACCGAAACGATGCGGCAGCACTTCCTCGAGAACCCGGAGCATGTCGCTCCCCACGAGCGTTACTCCTTCTCCCGTGAGCTTTCCGAAGCTGAAGATCTGTCGGATGTGTTCGATCAGCCCCGCTTCCTCGTAAGGGCATCCGCACTTCCTCGTCTCGAGGATCCCGTAGTCGTCGAGTTCGGCATTGAGCAGAACCTTGGGGGATCCCGGGAGCACCGACGTGAAATTGAATGCATCGACCGTGCGATCGGTTCCCGGGACCTGACGTGGGTAAGGAAGCAGTGCCGATGCGTACTTGAGGTAGTGCTGGTCGGTTACGTCCGTCGGATTCATGCACGCGCTGCCGATCCGTCCGACTTCGCTGATGGCGTAACCGGATAGCCACTTGGCGCCGCTCCGTTCAATGGTGTCGAACTTCGCCTGCGTTATCGGCTCTCCGCCGCCGTACATCGTCACTCCGGTGAGGTCGATGCCGGCTTCGGTGGCTGCGATCGCGATCCTGAGCGCGTTGCTTACCCCGGCTCGGATGGCGCATACCGGCGATCTCGCGAGCGTTTTCTCAGCCCATCTCGCGATGACTTCCGCCCGGTCGTAACCCAACCGCTCGGGACGAGGGATACGAGCACCTCCTGCCCGCGCCGCGAGCAGGATGAGCTCGGTAGCAAGGAGGGACTGGACCGACGATCGGACCTTGCGCTTGAGAGGCGGAGCGAACCACCGCTCGAATAGATGGCCGGCCTTGGCGTCCTCGAGTATCAAACCGATGGACGGCGATGGAAGCGATTCGCGCCAGATCACCGAGGGCGCCCCCAGTAGACCTCTCACCTGGTAGTTGAGGACGGTCGAGGGCACGCGGCTCTCGAGGTAGTCAAGGCCGATCCACGACGATGTACTCGCGCCGGTTGATCCACTGGACATCGTGCGATACCCCGGTCGCAGGAGGGGATTGTCGAAGTCTCCGGGGTCCGTTTGGATGACGATGTCATCTCGGACGATCGGCTCTCTGCCCTTGAGCTCTTCGAAGGTGACGTAAACGCCGGAGCGGCGGAGGTCCATGAGCGCGGTCTCGAGACCGGACCGTCTTACGGCGGTTGCGAGGTCTCCGAACTCGCATCCTGCTCGCCTTAGCAGCGGCAGGTACGGACTTGAGGGGTAGCCGTAGATGGCTCGTTCGGCGAAGTCGAGAAAGTTACTCTCTCGCTGCTCGAGTCCCTGGTGGATCGTGGCCAGCGCTTCCTCCACCGACATGCGGTTCCGCACGAAGTCCGGTAAGCCTTTGAGGAAGGTTCCAAACGATCGAATGCGACCGGCGGACATGAGCTTCAGGTTAGGGGTCGGTACGCGGCCACGGCTGGTCAGCTCAGGCTCCAGGGCTTGTAACATTCCTCTGTGAGTCGGCGCTGGCTTATCCCCGTCGCAGTAATCGTCGGATTGATCATCGTGATCGTTCTGCCGCTAATCGGCACATACAACTCCTTGGTCAACAAAGAGGAGAGCGTCGATACGTCCTTTGCCGATCTGGACGCTCAATTACAGCGCCGATTCGACCTGATACCCAACCTTGTCAACGCCGTTAAGGCCACCCTGCGCCAGGAACAGGAGGTCTTCGGCCAGATCGCCCGCGCGAGGCAGAACTATGCAGGTGCGGACACGACCGACTCGAGGGTAGAAGCCGCCGATGGCCTGCAGAGTGCTCTCGCGCGGCTTCTCGTGATCATGGAGAACTACCCGCAGTTACGCAGCAATGACAACGTGCGAGACCTTCAGGTGCAGCTCGAAGGCACTGAGAATCGGATCAATCAGTCCCGGCGCGACTACAACCAAGTCGTGCGGGATTACAACATCAGCATCAGGCGCTTCCCGCGCAGCGTCCTCGCGGGCATCTTCGGCTTCGATCGCAAACCGCTCTTTGAGGCGCCAGCGGGTTCGCGTGATGCCCCCGAAGTAGACCTCGAAGTTACGCCGGCTCCATCGGGGTGATCCGAAGGGCGGTCTTCGGCGTTCTCACTGCCGCCTTGGTTCTGGCGGCTACACCTGCTCTCGCCCAAACACGCAATACCGATTTCCCGCGATTCACCGCTCCCTTGGTCGATGAAGCCGGGGTCGTCCCTGAGGACGCCGAGCGGAGGGTCGATGCGGCACTGCTCGACTACCAAAGACGCTCGGGCAACCAGGTAGCCGTCTGCGTCGTCGACACGACCGGCAACGCCGCGATCGAGGACTACACGATCGACCTCGCCCGGGAGTGGGGCGTGGGAACCAAGGGAGAGGACAACGGCGTAGTGCTCCTCATCGCGATGGAGGATCGGCGACTTCGGATCGAAGTCGGCCGCGGGCTCGAGGACGAGCTGACCGACATCGAGTCCGGACGGATCATCCGCGAGCAGATAACGCCTCGGCTCCAGGGCGGAGATGTGGGTGGCGCGATCGAAGCCGGTACCAACGCGATACGTGTTTCGCTGGGCGACACACAGGCGGCGCCGGTCGTGCAGCCCGAACCCGACCAGCCACAGAACAGATTCCCGGCGGGAGCGTTGTGGATCGTCCCCTTCCTGCTCTTCGGCGTTCTCGGAGCGGTCGGGCGCCGCGCCCGTCGGGGACGAGGATGGGGGATGGCTCCGATCTTCTGGGGAGGCGGCTGGGGAGGGGGCGGCGGCGGTGGCTGGGGCGGCGGTAACGGTGGTGGCGGCGGTTTCGGTGGAGGAGGAGGCGGCGATTTCGGAGGAGGTGGAGCGAGCGGTGGCTGGTGAAGTGCCGGTCCTCAACCGGCGCAAGAGAAGGAAAGTGGACAACGCCGTCCGCGCCGCCGAGCAGCTGACCGGCCTGCAGTTCTGCGTGTACCTCGGCCCGGCTGAGTCCGATCCTCGGCAGCATGCCGAGAGCCTCTTCGTGTCGGCCGGGCTGCACGAGCGTCCGGCCGTCCTGATCCTGGTCGCGCCCGACCACCGTAAGGTCGAGATCGTCACCGCACCTGAGGTAAAGCAACGGCTACCGGACGATGCGTGCGCCCGCGCCATCGAACTCATGACCCCGCTATTCGCCGAGCGGCGGTACGACCAGGCGCTCGTGAGCGGTCTGAAGAGCCTCGCCGATCACGCCGGGCCGGGTGCGGCGACCGGTATAGATCTCCCCAATATCGTGGGCGAATAGACGGGGCCGTGGACGGGTACAGTCTCTAGGAAAGCAATGCCGGTGGCGGGGGCACGCGAGGCCGGCGGTCACCTCCTGCCCTGTCAATGTTCGACCCTGTAGGGAGATCGCGATGGTCTCAGATTCGCCGGGAGAGAAGTCGAAGTCGAAAGCCATTCGCGTTTTCGTCGTTGACGAATTTCAAATCTTCTGCGAGGCGTTGGGAGCGGCGATATCGGTGGAGCCCGATCTGCGCTTCGTTGGATCGGCCACTACCGCCGCCGCAGCGGTCAATGGTGTCAGAGAACACTCACCCGACGTAGCCGTTATCGACGCCGACCTGCCCACACCGGGCAACGGCGACTTCGACGGCATCGAGGCGACGCAGCGCATCAAGGAGGTTCGGCCGGAGATCCGGGTTCTCATATTGGCCGGACATATGGACCTGGACACGATGGCGCGGGCGGCTTCGCTGGGTGCATGCGGGTTCCTTCCGAAGACCAGCAATCTCAAGGACATCTGCCGCGCGATAAGGACCGCGAAGGAAGGCGGAATGTTCGTGGAGCAAGAGCTTGTCGGACCGCTCTTGGAGCGCCTGCGCGTTACGGCGAGAAGGCCGATCGGAGGCGGGTCGGCTCGAGCGGAGATCACCCGTCGTGAGCAGGAGGTTCTGACAATGCTCGGCGAAGGGCTCGACGTAGGCGTCATAGCGAAGCGACTAAAGATCAGCATGAATACCTGCCGCGGACACGTGAAGAGTCTTCTGTCCAAACTGGGTAGCCACAGCCAGCTCGAGGCCGTCGTCGAGGCCGTCCATCAAGGTCTCCTGCCCAGCCTTTCACGCCCTCCGCACTAACTCGCTCTCCCCAAGATTGGGGGTGAGGCGGCCACCCCGGTTGGTCTGGGCGGATCCGATGGCGATTCCTATCGTTTCTGGTAGGTCCTGGGCCAATAACGGGGGTTGGCAGATGACGTTTGCTATCGCGCTGGGCTACTGGTTCGGCGCGGCTCTTCTGTGGTTGCCGCTCTCGGTCATGCTCCGTGGCCACGACAGCGAACGACAACAGGGACTAGAGCACGTCCTGGCCGGTCTGGTTCTTGCGACGGTTTGGCCCGTGAGCACACCGATCGTTGCTGCACTCTTTGGATCTCGCAGACTCCTGCGCCGAAGGTTTGCTTCGCCCTCGAGATCGGCGCTGGTAGGCATCTAGTCGCGCTCGTTCAGCAACTACGCGATATCTCAGAGCGGTTCGATGCGAGACAGGGTCGCGGTGTAGTTGGAGCTGTAGGTCATGCGAGTAAGTCCCGATCCGGTTGCTCGCGTGAGTTGTTCGCTGAACTTGACCCAGATGCTTCGTTGCGGGGAGAGCCAGTAGGTACGACTCCGCGTTACGGTCTCGTCGTAACCCGGGCGAGACTTGGATTCGAGCGTTACCGCCCAGGTGTCGATGTCCTCACCCATCACTTCGATCTGATCAGGGCCGTGCACTTGGACCGTCCAGTCCTCGATCCCGGTCTCCATGCCGTTCCCCCCGATCATTCGACTTGTTCCCGACCGGGTGTCTCCGTCCTCGAGCGGGATAGGTACCTGGAGGAGCGGCGGGCTGTACTTCGCAGCTCTCGACCGGTTCATGTTTCCGATGTTCACGTCGCTGCTCTCGAACGTGAAGACGATCCCATTTTTGCGATACGAGACAACTTCGCGTTCTTTGTGATTCGTTGAAAGCTCGAGGTCGAAGATCAGCTCGTCCGGCTCGAGCTCGAGGGTTTGCTGATCCGTTTGGCGGTGAACGGTCATGGCCATCTCGGCGGGGTAGCTGCGATTGCCGACGAAAGATGCCGATTCCGATCCGTCCACGGTGAACACGTAACGGCCGAGCGTTGGAAACGGGGGAGCCGAGCCGGCGAGATCGACGGCCTCGTCCTCCGGTGCCTCGACGACGGCTACGGAGCGCGGCCTCGCCGTCGGAAGTGGGGTCGGTGTGCCGGGCGCACCCTCAGCGAGGGATTGGTTGCCCGAGCCCAAGCGTCCGCCTCGCCCGAGCTCGGTGCCTTGGTCGGAATCGACGTTGCTCTGGTACAGCGTCGCTGCGGCAGCCATGGAGATCGTGAGCGCCAGGACGAAAGCCAGCTTCAGGCTGGAATCGCGGGTCGCCGGGAGGGCCGAGGGGCCGGCCGCGTTCATGTGCGAACGAGACTACCGGGGGCCGAGCCTCGATATCGCAAGTCGGACCAACACTACGCGGGGCCACCGAGCTACCCGTCAGGGGTGTTCTTCTTCCCACTCCTGCTCGACGTCATGCCGGCACTCATCCCGCTCTTCCTCGGTGTCTTCTTGGTCGCATTCCTTGAGCTGCTGGGCGAGCTCGTCCGGGACCGGGGTGTCCTTGGGCTCGGGCTCCACGCCTCCGCCGGCCGGTACACGGGGCTTCCTGGGGTCGCGATCCGGATTGAGCGTAGGACTCGCCGCGGGAGCCGCTTGGGTCGTGGAGGTGGAATCGCGCTTGGGTGCCGGTGTGGCCGCGGGAGTCGGGGTTGGTGAAGCCGTTGCCGGTGCAAGATTGGCGAGACTACGAGCGTCAACGACGTCTCCGCTGGTGAACGGCGTGCGGCTGCCGGTGTCCGAGTCGAAGAACGCGGTTGCTGCAAGAGCTCCGATCCCTGCGCCCACCAGCCCCAAGACAAGAAGCGCCAGCCCTAGCTTCCTCACGCAGAACAGCTTAAGGCGGGTCTGCCGATCCGACCACGAATCGAACTTGCATTGGCTCACACCGCCAAAACTTCCGTGACGGCATTAGGACAATATGAAGGTCGCTCTCATGTCCGACATCACTCTGCGACGTGGCGACCGCTTCGACGCGGAGGGTATACGCACACTGATCGCTCACGTCTTCCCGGAAAACGCACGCAAGGACGCTGCCGTCCTGAGCTGGCTGTATTGGGAGAACCCGTTCGGCGACGCTCTGGTCTGGGTGTGTGAATCCAACGGATTGATCGTCTGCAACCACGCGAGGCTGCCCGTCCCGGTGATGATCCGGGGCCGTCGGGAGCGAGGCGCCATATCAGTGGATGCGGCCACGGCGCCGGAGATGCGTGGTCGGGGCCTGCACGGTCGTTGCCGCGATGCGAGCAACGCAGATACATGCGATCAGGGACTCCATGTGTCGTTCAACTTCCGGGGCCGGGAAAGCATGTTGCCCAGAGCCGACGCGCCGAGCGTCGGTCCGATCGATCACTTCCTGCTGCCGGTCGATGCGATATGGATTGCTCGGCGCCTCAAGCTCCCGCGTGTTATCGGCGCTGCTCTTCTGCGCTCGAAAACTCGTCGGGTGTCGGCCTGCGAGGCAGCCGAGGTGGAAAAGGTGCCGGCGGACGTCGGCGGTCTGTGGTCCGAACTCGAGCCGAAAGTGCCGTTCGGCATAGCCAAGGACGAGCTCTGGTGGCGTTGGAGGTACGAGAGCCACCCGTACAAGCCCTACCGATACTTCGCGGTGCGCGAGCGCGGAACCCTCATCGGGCTTGCAGCGGCCGTCGGGCGACGCGTCGACGATGCCGAATTCGCGTACATAACCGACTTGCTGGCGATTAGCGACACGGCGGCCTCGGCTCTCGTGCGCGAGATCGGGGCGGCCTTCCCGAGCATCGCCGCCGTCTCTTGGCGAGCCAGGCGCGGGACGTACAGCGCAAAGCTTGCACGAAGCGCGGGCCTCTTCCGAGTGCCGCGGCGTTTGGAGCCGAACCCACTGACGCTTCATGTCCGGGACGTCTGCGGAGATCGCCCAGAATTACTCGAGCATCCGTGGTCGGTCGGATGGGGAGATTCAGATCATCTGTGAGGGCTATTCATCGCGCGATGTGATTCGGTTACCGAAGGTGTAAGCGCCGGAGAAGCTTCCCCAGCGGTCTGACCTTTGCCCTGAGCTTCGACCGGCGGAGAGCAATGTCGACGGCTCTGCGGAGATCCGGATCTTCGATGGCGTCTCGGATCTCCAAGAAATTCGCCTTGTAGGCGACCACTTTCGTGTGCTTGAGGCTTTCCGGTGTGACGGGGCCGAGCGTGGGACACCGCTCGAGTACGCCTTCGACGTGAAGGACGAGCGCCGTGAGTTGGCACTTGTCACACAGCCGGCAATTGGCCATGTCTGGCCGGTCCTGCATGCAGATGTAGAGGTTCTGGAGCGCGACATCCGAGCGAGCGATCGCGCGGATCTTGTCGTTCCTGCTGAACTCGATGGCGTCGTGGATCACCTCCAATGTCTCCGTCGACCACAGTTGATCGGTGTCCGGGTGCGTGAAGTACGGGGTCACGAGCCGCCAGTACGGAGAAGACGATGGGATGTGATGACGGCGCACCCTCTCACCCATCGCGAGGACGGCCGCGCACAGGTTCGCCACGAGGTTGAACTGATGTGGGACGAAGCGCCGGCCGTACGCGTACGCGTCGGTGTAAACGACCAGATGCTTCTTGCCCAGTGCATTGGCGGCGTCGGCCAGGACGGGAACGATCACATCGGGATCGGGAAAACCTTCTGGATACAGTCCGCGTAGGGTCACCAGCGTCGTTATCGGTTCTTCACGCGGCTTCAGAGCTGTGAAGTAGCTATCGACACCTCCTGAGAAACAGCTCGCAACTTCCGTTGGTCTTCGTGAAGAAGGATCGGCTGCCGGCGCTTCGACGTCTACCAGGTGCCATCTCGGCATCCATGACTTCCAGATTGAGGTGATCCGATTCATGTTCCGCACGAGCGCCGGTGAGACCGGTGCGTCAACGATCAAGCGCTCACCTTGAACGGCGCACGGCGCGAGCATGGAGGCGGCCAGCGCATCACCGGGTGTGGTGATGCTCTCGGCTCCCACCCCGTCGAACACGAACTCGATCGTGGCCGGCTCGAAATGCTTGTTGTTCCACTCGACGCGCGCGGAGAGCCGGGTGCCCGGACCGACGTCCCTGACGTCGATGTCGGTCACGCGCACGGGCTCGAGGATAGTTGTCGGGGGCGAGCTACTCGCCGCCGACGAGAGCCGCCATACCCTCCTCGACCCAGCCCAGCCCTTGCGCGGAGTAGCTCTCGGATCGCGCCTCTCCGGATTTCAGATAGGCGAACGTGAGCTTCACCTCTCCTTTGACGTAGCCGAGCGCAGCTAGAGCCTCGGCATAGATCCGGAGCTGGTTCCAATCCGTCTCCGAGATGTCGGGGACGACTCCCGTCTTGAAGTCGACGATCTCCAGGCTCCCGTCCGCGAGCTCGTACACGGCATCGATCCGTCCACGGATCGGTGGGAAGCCATCGCTCAGCTTGAGAGTGAAGGGCACCTCGGTTGCTGGCTCTCCGCCGGGCAACTCGAATGGACGTCGCATAGCAGCATCGGCGAAGCCCATGTCCTCGAAGTTCTTCTTCAGCAACGCAACGGTTTCGGGAGTGGGAAGCAGGGATGCATCGTCGAATGCGTCTTCCTCGGCCAGACCGATCAAGCCGCGGTGAAGCTCCTCGATCCAGGCATGGACTTCGATACCGAGTCGTTGCGCCTCGGTCGGTCTCTGGGGCAGTGGATGGAGTATCTCCTCGAGAGCATCTGCTCCCGATATCGCTTGGACGGCTTTCGTCGCGGGAAGGGCACGAAGCGGAGCAGGTGCCGCCTCCTCGGGTGTGGCGTCGGCTTCGAGAGCTTCGATGACGCGCATGTGCTCGCTGTAGAGCTTCGAGGAAGCCGGCGAGCCGAGGAGATCGTCGATCGTGACTTCGTTCGCGAGCGCGCGCTCCAGCTGCTGGATCCACGGATGTGCGCGTTCTTCGAACGGAGCCGGAGGCCAGACGAGCCGCGCGCGCATCGACTCTACGACCGGGTTCAGCTCATCCACCGGTGACTCGACATGCCCGGGGATGACATCCACGAGATCGCGGTGCTGGCCGAGCTCGTCGAGGAAAACCGACGGACCCTTCGCGGTTTCTTCGGAGGCGTACCAGTGCGCAGCCGTGCAGTACAGGCGCTGGCGCGCACGGGTGATCGCAACGTAGAAGAGCCGGCGTTCGTCCTCTTCGGCGCGCTTCTTCAGCGCGTCGCGGTACGCACGCATCTTGCCCGTGTACTGCGGCAGATCGTCGCGGTCCTTACGCACGCCGGGCGGAAGCTGCTTGGTCGAGGTGAGCGGGTTCGACATGCGCACGTCGGGAAAGACGGAATACATCTTTACGCCCTTGTCGTACCTGCTCTCTTCTTGGGATGCCGCAACATGGGGGACGAAGACGACGTCGAACTCCAAACCTTTGGCCTTGTGGATGGTCAGCACCTTTACGGAGTCGGAGGTCGTGGTCACGGCGAGAGGGATCGGGTCCTCGGACTCCTCAGCGACGTCCAGGAAGTCGAGAAAGGTTGCCAGGTTCGCGTCGCCTTCCAGTGGTGAGAACTCCGAAGAGATGCCTATGAAGCCGCTCAGGTTTTCGCGCATCGCCGGCGCGGAACGCGCCGGTGATGCGGCGAGCGCATCGGCGATGCCGGTGCGCTCGGCCACGGCCTGTACGAGTTGTTCGAGCCCGCGGGGAACGAAGGCGCGCAACTCCTCGTAGAGCGCGAGGAACTCGCCGATGCGGGTCTTGGCTTCGTCCGAAACGCCTTCGATCTCGTCGACGTGCGCGAGGGCCTCCATCAGCGAGAAGGCGACCTCGCCCGGATCGGGTTCCTCGATGCCCAAAAGCTCCTTGGCTTCGGTGCTGAGTGCGTAGTTCCTCGCCGCCGCCCATCTCGAGATGGGGGTGAGGTCCCGGTAGTGGATGCGGAAGCGCGGGCCCATCAAGATGCGCGCCGCCCATCGGTTGGTCGTGTCCTTCGGGTCGGCGAGGATCTGCAGCCACGCAACGACATCGGTCACGGCCGGAACTTTCAAGAGCCCGCCGAGGTCGGGCATCTCGAAGGGGATGTCGCGTTCCTCGAGTGCAGCGAGGACCGCATCGAGGTAGCGCCGTGACCGCACGAGGATCGCCATCTCCTTCCAGGCGATGGCCTTCACCCGCGAGACGCTCGATCTCGGTCGCTATGTACGCGGCTTCTGCTTCCTGATCGGCGAACACGGCCGTGCCGACCCAGCCCTCGCCGTTCGCTTCGACGGGGGTGAGCTCGTCTCCCGGACGGTGCTCTTCGGGAACGCGGCTGATGATCCGGTTGGCGAGCTCGACGATCTTTCGTCCGGAACGGTAGTTCTCCGAGAGGGTCGCCTGATGAGCGTCGAGACCGCCCTCGCGCAAGAATTCGCGATGGAAGTTGATGAGGTTGAACATCGACGCGCCGCGCCACGCGTAGATCGCTTGGCGCGCATCGCCGACGGCGGTCACGGCTGCGCCCTCCGGGCAGAGCTCGCGAAGCATCACTTTCTGTGCGGGATCGGTGTCCTGGTATTCGTCCAGCAGGACGACGGGGTAGCGCTCGCGGAGGTCGGCGGTGACGTCGGAGTGTTCGCTCGAGCACTCGCACCGCCAGCCGGATCTGGTCGCCGTAGTCGATGCGGTGTAGCTGCTGCTTGCGCTCCAGATACTTCCTGATGATCTTCGCGAAGTCCTTACGTTTCTTTGTGGCCTGGACCGCGTAGTCGATCGCCGAGGTTCTGATGCAGGAGCGCTTCGCACTCGGCCTCGAGCTCGTCGGGCGTGACGAGATGTGTCGCGCATTGGTCGGCCAGGTCAAGCGTTTGAGGGATGTAAGACAAAGGATGACGGAGCTCGACGTCGTCCAGCACGTCGATCTCGTCGATCATGCCCATTAGGATCTGCCACTTCTGTGCGTTCGAAAGAAGCCCGGCTTCGGGATCGACGCCGATGCGCGGGCCGTGCTCGCGCACGAGCTTGGCTGCGAACGCGTGATAGGTCATCACCGTCGGGTGCTCGTGCGGATGCGGCTCGAGAGCGCTCATCGCTTCCGACAGCCGCTCTTCGAGCTCACCGGCGGCCTTGTTGGTGAAAGTCAGGCCCAGCACCCCGGCCGGACGAACCTGGCTCGTCTCGACGAGGTGGACGATGCGCGCCGTCATCACGGCCGTCTTCCCAGAGCCGGCACCGGCACGGATCACCACGGGCTCGAGTGGCGCCTCGATCGCTTCCCACTGCTCGGTCGACGGTTCGTAACCGTGGAGCGCAGCCTTGATCGCCTCCGAGACGCGCCGCTTGATCATCTGGGCACCTCTCTTCCTTCAGGCCAGCGCGGACAGAGCGGCTTCATGTGACACCACCGGCAGTCGGCCTCCGGCGAAGGAGCGAATTTCTCCTGCACCGCGGAGTCGAGGATGTCGTTCAAGCGCTTGAGCGCTTCGTCCGCTTCGTTGGGGTATCTGGCGCCGCTTGGCGCACGAAACCGAGCCGTCCTCGCGATCGGTCTGCTCGATGCCCGGATAGATCAGCTGCATGAGGACGGGATCGCCGTGCTTGTTCAGCTCCTCGTAGTGCTGGGCCGCCTTGTAGTAGATCGCGAGCTGCAGTGACTCCTTGGCCTCCTGCCACGGGATCGCGTTGCGACCCGTCTTGTAGTCGGACAGGACGAGACCCTTGGCGACCTTAGCGACGCGGTCGATGCGCCCGCGGATCGTGTGTCCATCGAAGTCGAGGTCGTCGAAGGCGAACTCGACCCCCACGGTCTCGCCCGAGTTGCGCTCGGTGTTCCACCAGCGCTTCAAGCTCTGCACGCCGTACGTGTAGTACGTGCGGGCGAAGACGTCGTTCGGATAGTCGTCGCGATGACGCGACATGAACTCGTCCTTGTAGATATCGACGACTTGCTTCCAGGTCGTGATGTCGCCGAACACCGGATCGGATCGCTCGATGAGCCTGTGAACCAGGGAGCCGAACTTCATCTGGAAAGTGGTCTGAGGGTCGAGGCCGAGCACGGACTCGAGCACGTAACGCAGCGGACACTCGTCGTAGCGGCCGATGCGCGAGTAGGACGTCGTCAGTTTGCCTTCGGGGTAGAGCTCGGCACCCGGCGTCCAGTCGCGACGCCACCACCACGTGCCGGGGTCGAGCGTGGTGGCCGTAGCGATGCGTGCGAGCGCCGCGGTGGCCGCCGAGCATTCGTCCTTCGTTGAATCGGCGCTTGCAAGAGTGCGCCGATGCCGCGCCGCAGCTTCAGCCAGTGTCAGCGGCGGCTCGTCGGCGCCGGGCGTGATGGGTTCGGGCAAGGTGCCGAACGCCTCCTCGCAGAAGCGCGACGGGGTCGCTTTGCGAATACCGGGAGACGTCGTGACGAGCAGGCGGCGCCGGGCGCGCGAGAGGGCGACGTAGAGGGTGCGCCGTTCTTCGGCGAGCTGGGATTGAGCACGTTCGATGGCGCCACCGCGCTCCAGCGCCCACGGATCGAAGAGACCTTGCGCTCGGTGCGCTTTCGGTATCTGGCCTTCGGCGACTCCGATGACGCAGACGACGTCCCACTCCAGTCCCTTGGCTGCGTGGAACGAGAGCAAGTGGACTCCACCGTCGACGTCGATGTGGCTGCCAGGTGTCGGCCTCCGTCACGGCGGCATTGGCCGAGGTCTCCAGGTACTCGCGCATCGTGGCGCCCGGTTGCCGCTCGACGAAGTGCGCGAGAGCGCTTGCTCAGAGCGACCAGCGCGTTGACGTGTGCCGCCGCTTCCGGATCTGTCTTGCGCCGCGCCGCCTGATCCTTGCACCACGAGGACGCGTCGAAGACACGCGCGAATGTGGCGTCGGCGGGTTCGTCCGGCTCCGACCGCGCGGCATCTCGGAGGCGACGAAGCTCGGCGAGGTCTTTGTCGTCCCGTTCTTCGATGAGCGCGCCGAGCGTAGTTCCGCGCCTCATACGTGCATCTCGATCGAGCTCGCGCACGCGATAGGGGTGGAACCCGAACATAGGTGAGGACAACACGGCTTTCGTGAGGTCGTCGCTCGGGCCGTCGAACAGAGCCAGGCGGCACAGATCGAGCACCGCACGGACGGACGGCTGCGTACGCAGAGCGTCGGCCGAGACCGTTCGGCACGGGACGTCGAAGCTGCGGAGAACACGTTCAACTGTGAAGCCGTACGTGCCGGGTTGCGCAAGGAGGATCGGCCATCCGGTCGTAAGGGATGTGGTGCAGCAGATGCGCGCTGCGGATCTCGCGGGCGACGGCCTCGAGCTCACCGGCCATCGTCGAGTACACGCGGAGCTCTGCGCTTCCGTCGTCGGGACCGAGGAAGGATCGCAGCGCGATGGCGATCCGGCGTCGGGGGAATGCGAGATCAACGACGACGCGACGTCGCCGATGGGACTTGCCGTAGCGGTGACAGGTTGTCGAGCACAACTCGCTCGTGTTGCGGCGCAACGGTCTTCGAAGCGATCCAGCCAGCCCGGATCGGCTCCCCGGAAGGACTCGATGGCAGAGTCGGGGTCGCCGGCGCAGACGAGCATGTTGCGTGTTCAGCTGGCGCAACAGCTGTAGCTGAGCGGGAGCGAGCTCCTGTGCGTCGTCGACGAGAACGTGGGTGAACCTCTGCTTCACAGCCTCGGAGATGTCGGGCTCGTTCATGAGTAGTCGCGTGGCGGCCAGGACGAGCTCGGCGTAGTCGAGGGCCGAGGAACCGCGCAAGTGTTCGCGGTACCGGAGGGTGAATTCGGCCACGGCTGCGTGTTCTGGGCGCTCGGCTCCCAGCGCTTCGAGGTCCTCGTCGTGCAGGCCGCGGTGCCCGGACCGGACGCAGAAGTCGGCAACCTCGGACACGAACGCGTCGGTCAGCAGGTGATCGCCGTAACGTCCCCACTTCTTGACGTTCTCGGAGTTAAGAAGGTCGCGCACGACGGCGGATTGCTCGGCGGTGGTCAGTCGGATCGGCGGTTGGGTGTAGCCGAGCCGCCGGTAGTACCGGGTTACGAGGTGGTAGGCGAGCGCGTGCCACGTGTGGACCGGCACCTCGAGCACGGCCGTCTGCGGCAGGCGGAACGGCAGCTCGTCGCGGAGCGCCAGTGCGCGGTCACGGGTCGGCAGCAGCAGGAGGACCCGGTGGGGCTCGACGTCGCCGGTCGCCAGCCGGACCCAGCGTTCGACCAGAACTGTGGTCTTGCCGGTGCCCGGGGAGCCGAGGACGAGCAGGGGCCCGCCGTCGTGATCGACGACCCGGCGCTGGACCGCGTCCAGCTCGATCGTTGTTGTTACTGCCTCCGGCATAGGTCCTTTCGTGGGAGGCATCCCAGCGTAGGCCCCTGTGCCGACGGCCAAGCCGGCGGGCATAGACTCCCGCCGTGACCGAGCCGAAGACGGGCCGACCATGGATGCCCGGGTACGGCGTGCCGGAGAAGCTCGAAGGTGCATTGCCGTGGAGCTGGGCGGCGGAACGGTTGGTGTCCTGCCGTAACTACTTCGTAGCTACAACCCGGCCGGACGGCCGCCCGCACGTCATGCCCGTTTGGGGACTTTGGCTCAGCGAGAGCAACCTGTTCGGGTTCAGCACATCGATCAAATCGATCAAGTCGCAGAACCTCCTCGCCAACCCGGAGTGCGCGATCACCATCGAGGACGGCCACAACTGCGTGATCGTTGAAGGTGCCGCGCGCCTGACCGAGCTGTCTGAGCTGCCCGGCTTCATCAAGACCTACGCACGGAAGTACTACGACAGGGACGACACGACCTCGGTCGGATCTCCGATCTGGACGGTGAAACCTACGGTCGCCTTTGCCTTCAATGAGGACGAAACGTTCTCGACCAGCGCAACCCGCTGGGAGTTCTGAGCTTGCCCAAAGTCACCTACATAGGTGCCGGCAGTGCAGTGTTCGCCCGGCAGGTCATCACCGACATCCTCGAGGTGGACGGGCTCGACCACGGTGAGTTCGCGCTCGTCGATATCGACGCCGAAAGGCTCGACCTCGCCCACCGGCTCGCCGAAAAGCTCGTCGCACGTTCGGGCAAGGACTGGAAGGTCACCTCGTCGACCGACCGTCGCGACCTTCTGGACGGCAGCGACTATGTCGTCAACTCCATAGAGGTCGCCGGCTTGGCTAACGTGCGGCACGACTACGACATCCCTCTGCGCTATGGAGTGGATCAGTGCATCGGCGACACGATCGGCCCGGGCGGGATCTTCAAGGCCCTGCGTACCGGACCGGAGTGGCTGGCGATCTGCGCCGACATCGAACGCCTGGCGCCGCGAGCGATCGTCATGAACTACACCAACCCGATGTCGATCCTGACCTTGGCCGCACTCCGAACAACCAACCTGGAAGTCGTCGGCCTCTGCCACTCGGTACAGGGAACGTCTTGGCAACTGTCGCAGTACCTAGACGTCCCGTACGGCGAGCTCGTGTGGGAGTGCGCAGGGATAAACCACAACGCGTGGTTCACCACGCTGGAGCACAACGGCGAGGACATGTACCCGCGGCTGCGCGAGCTGGCCGGAGAAAGAAAGATCTACGACCGAGACCCCGTGCGGTTCGAGGTCATGAAGCACCTCGGCTACTTCGTCACCGAGTCGAGCGGGCACTTCTCCGAGTACGTCCCGTACTTCCGTAAGCGGCCCGAACTCGTCAAGAAGTACGCACGCGACGCATATCTCGGGGAGTCGGGTTTCTATGCGAACAACTGGCCGCGCTGGCGTGAGGAGTCGCAGGCGAGCGTCCAGGAGATGGTGTTGGGTTCCCGGGACATACCTTCAGGCCGGAGCGCCGAGTATGCATCCACGATCGTTCAGGCGAAGGAGCTCTCGAAGACGCGCGTGATCTACGCCAACGTGCGTAACGACGGATTGATCTTGAACCTTCCGGACGGATGCGTCGAAGTTGCCTGCGTGGTTGACGCCCGCGGCATCAAGCCCGTTGCTTTTGGTCCTCTTCCCGAACAGGTCGCGGCATTGAACCGTTCCCACATGGCCGTCCACGAGCTGGTCACTCAAGCGCTGATCGAGCGCGACCGCGAGAAAGCCCGCCACGCTCTGATGCTCGACCCCCTCACCGCAGCCGTCTGCTCACTCGAGGAGATCGACCAAATGTTTGACGAGATGTGGGCCGCTCAGCGCTCGTACCTGACCTATTTCGACTGAGGGCCTCGTCCGATCTCTTGGTCCGTCAGCGCCAGTGGCCGAAGCGAAGTCGGTTGTCCGGATCGAGCCGCTCCTTCAATCCTGTCAAGCGCGACACGGTGTCACCCGACCAGGGACGCGCTCTGTCGTCGTCCGACCTCACCGGACCGTGCAGGTTGACGAACGACCCCCCAGTCGCGAACGGCGCAAGCGCTTCGTGCACGCTTGCGATCGCGGACGGGATGGCCGCTGCGATCTCCGGGAACACCGCGGCAAGGGTCATGATCAGGTACCCGGACATCCGCAGGCCGACGGCGTCGTTCGCAGCGTTCTCCATAGCGCCACCGAGGTGCCGGATCTCGACCATGAGTAGAGGCGTGTTGACCCCGGGGCCGGCCTCGACCAAGAGAGCATCGATCACCTCCCCCGAGAGATCCGAGACCAGTGAGGATGCATAGTCGAACGGAAGCGGGTCTTTAGGATCGTTGTGCACACTGTCGACCTCTGTGTACGGCATCATCCCGACGTACTCGATGATCGCCGGTGCGACGTCGCGCATCGGGCGAACGAGCTCCTCCCCGGACGCGGCGTCACCGACGTATGCGATGCACAGCTGCACGCTGAAGCGTTCTTGGAGCGGTTCGGGTACGTCCGGCAATGCGGGAAGACGCATGAGTGTGAGCGTCGTCGTCATCTCGTCCGGCAAAGTGCGCGTCCACTCCGCGTACGCGCGCAGGATCTCGGGTGCAGTGCTGCCGTCGTAGTAGATGGCGCCGCCGTAAAACTCGGCGACCGGCAGGAGCTCAACGGTCATCGACGTGACGATTGCCGCGTTCGTCTTCCCGCCTCGAAGTGCCCAGAAAAGATCAGCCTCCGCATCCGCGCTGACGCGCTGCAGTTCGCCATCGGCGGTGATGACGTCGAACGCGCGGACCCAATCGGACGCGAACCCGTACGTGCGCCCGAGCACGGCCAGACCACCGCCGAGCGTGTAGCCGACGGCGCCGACGTCGCTGGACGAGCCGTTCAAGGGCGCAAGCCCGTGCGGTGCGGCCTCGTCGATCACGCGCCGCCACTGCAGGCCGGCACCTATTGTGGCCAAACGCGAGTCGGGGTCGATCTCGAGGTTCTGCATGCGCTGCGTCTTTACGAGGACACCGCCTTCGAGCGGCGCCGTCGCGCCGTGTCCGGTCAACTGGACGCCGACCTGCATGTCGTTCTCAGCGGCCCAACGCACAGCGGCCTGTACGTCTGCGGCGGACGTCGCTCCGACGATGACTTCAGGCTGGTGGAGAACCGACGCGTTGAAGCAGGAGGCTTCTTCGGCAAAGCCGGGATCATCCGGTGTGAGGACGGGGCCCACAACGGCATCGTTCAACTGTTGGATCGCTGCGTTGATACGGATTGCTGCCATCCCTTCCTCCTTGGGTGATGAAAGCCACTTTCCTTATCATCCGCTGCTAAGCAAGCCCCGAATGAGACCGGTGAGCATCTCGGAAGTCGCCTGAACTTTCGGCGAACTGTGAAATAGGTCACATCGAAATCGACCGCCCGGTGGTACACAAGCCCCGTATCTTGACCGCGATAAGTTATCGCGGTTAACTTATCCAAGCACCGAAAGGGGTCGCGATGCTCGAGCGCCTGGGACACTTCGTTTACCGGCGGCGGAAGTGGGTGCTGATCGGTACTGTCGCTTTTCTCCTTTTGGCTGGAGCGTTCGGCGGCAACGTCTCGCAACACCTTAGAGCGGGCGGCTTCGACTCCCCGGACGTCGAGTCGCAGCGCGCATCCGACCTGCTGGGCGAGAAGTTCGGGCAGGCTCCTCCGAACTTCCTCCTGCTCGTCAAGGCGAAGCAGGGGACCGTGAACGACATTGCCGTCCAGCGCGCCGGGATCCGTCTAACCAATGAGCTGCTGGGCGAGAAGGACGTCGGTCAGGTCCTTTCGCACTGGGCGATCGGACCGTCCTCGCCATTGCAGAGCCGCGACGGCAAGTACGGCATGATCCTTGCGGAGATCGAGGGCGACGACGCCGAGCGCAACGACATCGCCGACAGGCTCACGCCGAAGTACACGACCGAGACGGTGGAGATCACCTCTCGCGTCGGCGGGTTCGAGGCGATCTTCGCCGAGGTGAGCGACAAGATCGAAGAGGATCTCGCGAAGGCCGAGTCGATCGCCGTACCTGTGACTCTGATCCTGCTGATCGTGGTGTTCGGCAGTCTCGTTGCGGCATCCCTGCCGGTGGCCATCGGCATCATCGCGATCCTCGGAACCTTCCTGGTTCTCCGTCTCATCGCTCTCGGCACCGATGTATCTGTGTTCGCGCTCTCGATGGTTACGGCGATGGGTCTTGGACTTGCCATCGACTACAGCCTGTTCATCGTGTCTCGGTTCAGGGAAGAGCTTCGCAACGGCCTGGATACCGAGGCCGCGATCGTCAAAACGCTGCGTACGGCCGGACGGACCGTCATCTTCTCCGGTATCACGGTTGCCGTCTCGCTGGCCGCACTGATGGTCTTCCCGCTCTACTTCTTCAAGTCTTTCGGCTACGCCGGCATAGGTGTGGTGTTCACGGCTGTTATCGGCGCGGTTCTTTTCTTGCCGGCGATACTTGCCGCTCTCGGCCCCCGTGTGAACTGGTCGCCGCGATTCCTGTGGTTGAAGCGGCTCTCGGATTGGCAGGACCGTCACCACAAGGAAGTCGGAGAAGGTTTCTGGCACCGCCTCGCGGTCTTCGTCATGCACCGCCCGATCGTCGTGGCTGTGTCGGTAGTGGCCGTGCTCTTGCTGCTCGGCGTCCCGTTCCTGCACGCGAACCTCGGCCTCCCCGACGAGCGTGTCCTTCCGCCCGGCGGCCAAACCCGTCAGGTGCACGACACGATCCGCCGAGACTTCCCGTCCGAGGAAGTGAACTCAATCCGCGTCGTCGCACCCGACATCGGCAATCCGACTGCGCGCGTGACGGAGATCGGCGGCTATGCGGCAACTCTCTCGAAGTTCGAGGGCGTCGCTCAGGTCGACTCTTTGGCGGGTCGGTACACGGACGGAAACCTGTCCGCGCCGCCGAACCCGTTCAATGCGCGCTTCGCATCGGCCGATTCGGCTTGGTTCCAGGTGGTCCCTTCGATCGATCCGTTTTCGAAGGACGCCGAGAACCTCGCCAAAGCGATCCGCGACGGCGACAAACCGTTCGAGGTCCTCGTCGGCGGTTCGCCGGCTCAGCTTGTCGACGTCAAGGCCGCCCTGTTCTCCAAGCTCCCACTGGCTCTCGGCATCATCGCGATATCGACGTTCGTGATGCTGTTCCTGGCGTTCGGGAGCCTGCTCGTGCCGCTCAAGGCTCTAGTGCTCAACCTGCTGAGCCTTACGGCTACGTTCGGCGCGATGGTGTGGATATTCCAGGACGGCCACTTGTCAGGCGTCTTGAATTTCACCTCTACGGGGATCCTCGACATCTCTTCGCCGATCCTCATGTTCTGCATCGCGTTCGGGCTGTCGATGGACTTCGAGGTCTTCATGCTCTCCCGCATCAAGGAGGAGTACGACAAGACCGGCGATAACGAACACTCCGTGGCGGTGGGCTTGGAGCGCACGGGGCGCATCGTTACGGCAGCAGCCGTTCTGATCTCCGTGACCTTCCTGCTCTTCGGCACCTCGCAGATCCGCTTCATCAAGCTGTTCGGAATAGGCATGGCCCTGGCCGTCCTGATGGATGCCTTCGTCATCCGCGGCACTCTCGTTCCGGCGTTCATGCGACTGGCCGGAAAGGCCAACTGGTGGCTGCCCTCCTTCCTCAAGCCGGTCTACGCGAGGTTGCAGATAAGCGAGGTCGAGGTCGAGGACGAGGATCGCGCGGTCTCGAGACCGCGAGAGCGTCCGCGTTCAAAGCCGAAAACCAAACCCAAGACGGCAGCCCGCAAGCCTGCGACCACCCGAGCCAACGGCCGGAAGCCGGCATCACGCACCAACGGGCGCAAACCGGCCGCGCGCAAGTCGTCGTCGCGTAAGCCTCCCGCGCGCAAGGCCACCGGTCGGTCGAGCACGGCCAAGGCCAAGCGCTGATGACGGTCGGCAGCCCTCGCCGCGTCCGTTCACGCCGCGGCGAGGGCGACCGTCTGCGTGAGGAGATCCTCGACGCGACCGAGAAGCTCCTCATCGCGACGAAGGACATCGACGCTGTTTCGCATCCGCGACGTAGCCGAGGCCGTGGGTGTTACACCGCCATCGATATACCTCCACTTCGCCCGCAAGGAAGAGCTGATCCTCGAAGTGTGCGAGCGACAGTTCGCAGCCTTCGATGCTTATATCCGCAGTGCGGCTTCCGAGTGCGACGATCCCGTCGGAGTGCGTGAAGGCGATGGGCCGGGCCTACATCCGCTACGGTCTCGAGCATCCCGAGGAGTACCGGTTCCTATTCATGTCCATCACGCCCGAATGGGCGGCCATGCGCGTTCGTGAACGGATCCAGGGGCTCGCGGGATTCGGTTCGCTGGTGACGGCCGTGCAGCGCTGTATCGACGAGGGTGCATTCGCGTCCGGTGACGCATTCACGATGGCCTGTGGTTTATGGACGGGCGTGCACGGTATTACTTCGCTGTTGATCTCCAAGCCGTTCTTCCCGTGGCCGGAACAAGACGCGTTCATCGAGGGTTGTCTTGATGCCTACTGCCGCGGCCTGTCAGGAAGGGAGTACCTCCTAGGTGAGCCCGCTGTTCTCCGGCGACTCGCGCAAGAAGGTCGCCGTCCTGCTCACGATGTGCTTCGCGCTGTTCATGGCGATGCTCGACAACACCGTCGTGAACGTGGCGCTGCCCACCATCAGCCGTGAGCTGGGGGCAGGAGTGAGCGGCCTGCAGTGGATCATCGACGGCTACGTCCTCGCGTTCGCTTCGCTTCTATTGACGGGCGGGCATCGCCGGAGATCGCTTCGGCCGCCGCCGCATGTTCCTTTCCGGGCTTGCACTGTTCACGCTTGTCGTCCCTGCTTTGCGGGCTGTCCCAGTCGACCGGCCAGCTCATCGCGTTCCGGGCGCTGCAGGGCGTGGGCGCTTCCCTGCTGATGCCCGGCACCCTTTCGATCCTCACCGTCACCTTCCCGCCGTCCGAGCGAGCGAAGGCGATCGGGATCTGGGCCGGTGTCTCGGGTCTCGCTCTCGCTCTCGGACCGACGGCCGGCGGTTTGCTCGTCGAGCACGTCGGGTGGGAGGCGATCTTCTTCCTCAACGTTCCGATCGGCATCCTTGCGCTTCGTCGTGGCTACCCGCGTCGTAGAGGAGTCGAGGACCGATGAGGCGCGCCAGCTCGATCTTGTCGGTCTCGGCCTCGGCACGGCGGGGCTCTTCTCGATCACTTACGCGCTGATCGAAGCGAACCAACGCGGATGGGACGACGCGCTGATCCTCGGCGCCCTGTGCGTCGGCGTCGTCCTGATCGCGGCGCTTGCTGTCGTGGGAGTACGTCACACGGCACCCGATGATGCCGCTGCGACTTCTTCAGGATCCCGGCGTTCTCCGCCGGCAATCTCGTCGCTTTCTCCCTGTCGCATGGGGATGTTCGGGACGTTCTTCTTCTTCAGCCTGTACATGCAGCTCATCCGCGGTTACTCGGCCCTCGGTGCCGGCGTCCGCTTCCTGCCACTGACGGGGATGATCTTCTTCGTCGCGCCGCAGGCGGGCCGCTTCGCCCAGCGACACGGTTCGCGCTGGCCGATGACGATCGGGCCGCTGATGGCCGGCACGGGCTTGCTCCTGCTCAGCCGCTCCGGTGTCGACACACCCTTCGGGCTCGATGGCACCCGTCCTGATCGATGATGGGCATCGGTATGGGCATGACGATGGCGCCGATGACGGCCGCCGTGATGAACGCCGTCGGTCCCGCAGCGGGCCGGACTCGGGTCGGCAATGACGAACACGTCGCAGGGAGCTCGGCGGTGTCTTCGGCGTTGCCCTGCTCGGGACGTTGCTGACGACGCAGCTGCGCGAGTCGCTGACATCTGCCATCGCGGGGCTCGGTCTGAGCCCGGCGCAACAAGTGACGATCCTCGAATCGGCCGGACACGGGCGACTCGACCCGAACACCCTTCGAGGCTTGAGTCCGCAGTTGGCGGCGTGCGGTTCAGGAAGCGTTCCGCACGTCCTTCCTCAGCGGCTTCCGGCTGGCGCTCGTAGTGGGCGCGGGGTTCGCGATCGTCGCGGGGATCGTCGCCAACCGGTTCATACCGGGCAGTGCACCGGACGACCACGCTCCGCACGAGGTCACGCGTGCACGCGTGGGTTCGCGCTCGTAGATCGGTCCTTCCGACCCACTACGCTGAGCGACTCATGGGTGATCTTGGTATCGACACAGCCGTCGAAGGCGGCGACGGACGCTACACCGCAACGCTCTCGAAGGATTGGGACATCTGGGGGCCGAACGGCGGCTACGTCGCCGCTGTGGCGCTGCGTGCGGCCGGCGCTCACACGTCGTTCGCTCGGCCCGCGAGCTTCACTTGCCACTTCTTGGGAGTGGCGAACTACGAGTCGCCGGTCGACCTCGAAGTTGTCACTCTTCGGCAAACCAAGCGCGCTGAATCACTGTGCGTCTCCATGACACAAGACGGTAAGCCAATCCTGGAAGCGGTGGCCTGGGTCATCGGGGATGTCGACGGCCTGGTGCACGATCACTCCGTCATGCCCGAGGTGAAGAAGCCTCGCGAGCTGAAATCCATCAGCGAGCTGCTCCCGCCAGAGGAACGCGCGCGGAGCTATACGTTCTGGGGCAACTTCGACGAGCGCCCATTGGAATGGCTGCCGGACGGCGAGTGGCAGAAACGCCCGGTGGCGAGCCGTTATGGCGCCACTGGATCAAGTTCCACCCCACAGCTCGAATTCGACGATCCATTCGCCGATGCGTCTCGCCTGCTCGTAACACTCGACGTTTCGTATGTGGCCGGCCGCATGCCGCGCCTACGGGTTCGGTGAGATGGCTTACATGGCGCCGAGCCTGGACTTGTCGGCTGTATTCCATCGCCTCGACCCTGCTTCCGAATGGCTCCTTATGGACGGCTACGCGCCAGTCGCACAGGACGGGATCGTTGGCGGGGATGCTCGTGTGTGGTCGGAGACCGGCGAGCTGTTGTGCAGCGGCGTCCAGTCGATGCTGTGCCGCCCGGCTCCCGCCCCGTAACGCTTACCGGACGCCCCTTCGGCTATAACAACGAGGACGGCCAAGAGGCCAAGGGGGTACACCATGTCGCTTCGAGCTCTGAGGATCGCTGTCTCTCATCGGACTGCTTGCCATCGCGGGCGCCGCCTGTACGGATGCGGACACTCCAGAAGACCAAGCGGGAGGCAACGGAGAGGTATCGCTGTCCATAGGTGATATGCCCGACAGCGTCGAAGGCAACGTCGTTTCCCTGCCGATCAACGTAGAGGGGATCGACGTAATGAAGGCCGACGGTGACACAGTCCGGTGAGTCCGGTCACTTCCACGTCTTCATCGACAAGGAGCCCGTTGCCGTGGGAGAGACGATCCCCAAGACGGAGAAGATCGTGCACTCCGCCGACAACCCGATCAAGCTTTGGGGCCTCGATCCCGGCTCCCACGAGTTCACCGTGGTTCTCGGTGACGGCAACCACACACGTATCGACGAGGACGCGGAAGACTCCGTCACGGTGGACGTCGAAGGCCCGTCGGTCAACGGCACAGCGCCGGCAACCATCGACGAAGGCGACGATCTGACCGTCGAGCTCGAGGCGGAGGGCGTCGAGATCGTGAAGGCCGACGGCGACACATCCGGCGACACCGGGCACTTCCACGTGCTGGTGGACCCCGCGGACGCGCCCGTGGCCGGTGAGACGATCCCCGCGCCCGAGGAGAACAAGATCATCCACACGACCGAGTCTGAAGTGACCATCGCAGGCCTGGAGAAGGGCGAGCACATCCTCTGGGTCGTCCTCGGGGACGGAACACACAAGGCGTTCGACCCGGCAGTGATGGACAAGCTGACGGTTACGGTCGAGTAGTGCGCTTCAGGGATTAAGCAGCAGCTGGGAGAACTTCAAACCCAGCCAGGGCTTACGACCCGAGGCCAAGATCTTGCCGCGCAGGATCGGCCCCCATTGAGAGACGCGCCCATATCCGACGAGCAGAAATGCTTCGGGGTCTGCCGAGATCTTGCAGTCCGCACGAGCGCCGTTGGCCAACGACGGAGTTAGTTTCCCGTTTTCGAAGACGAGGTTGATGGGAACGGCGCCGCGCAGCTTCAGCTGAAAGGTTCCGGTGAAACCTTGCGCAGCTTGCTTGTCGACGTAGGACGGCAGGATCGACAGCAGTCCGTACGAGATCTGGATCGCGGCGTCGCGATCGATCTTGTAGTTACGCCGCATTACCCGCGCAAGATCGAGCGAGTGGATCGCGAGCTCACCCAGGTAGATGCAGCTCGCCTCGGCCCAGGTGATCGGCAGGTCGAACCACGTGAACGGATCGTCGGCTTTGTGTTGCCTCGCGTGCTCGGCGAATACCGCGTGGTCCATCTCGAACAGATCGGCTTGGCGTCCTAGATCGGTTTCGTCGACTTCGTCGATCTCGCCGGCGTTGTAGTCGGCCACGCCGCCCGCAGGGAACGGGTCGCCGCCGCCGTTGCCGAAGCGCTCGAAGCGCCGAGCCTCGGTTACTAAGTGGGCGCCGAGGTCACTGGCCGACCACTCGAGCCCCGGCACCTTCGCGGAGCCGTCGGGGATCTGACGAAGGCGGGTAGCCACAGCTGTGGCTGAGTGATCGAGATGGGTCCGGACAAGATCCCAGTCGATCGGCGCGAGACTCACGGCCACAAGCTAGCAGCCGTGGTTGGTCTCGCGAGATGGCTAGCCTCATCTCATGGAACGCCCGCGCGTGGTGATCGTCGGAGCCGGCTTCGCCGGCATGCGTGCGGCTCGGGCGCTTCGGAGGAAGCCCGTAGACGTGACTCTCGTCGATCGGCACAACTATCAGACGTTCCAACCATTGCTCTATCAGGTGGCAACGGCCGGACTGAATGCTGCAGACGTGGCTTTCCCCGTGCGTGGGATGTTGCGCCGCTCACCGAACGTCGGGTTCCGTTGTGAAGGTGTAACCGGCTTCGAGCTCGATGCGAAGAACGTCGTGCTGGAAGACGGTCACCGCCTGCCTTTCGACTATCTGATCGTGGCCGGCGGTGCGCGTGCCGCGTACTTCGGCGTCCCGGGGGCCGAGGAGCACGCTCGGGCGCTCTACTCGCTCACCGATGCGACCGCGTTGCGCAATCACGTCCTGTCGTGTTTCGAAGATGCCGAAGCGCATCCGGAAGAGATCGCACATGGCGCGCTCACGTTCGTAGTGGTCGGCGCCGGACCCACGGGTGTGGAGATGGCAGGAGCCCTGGTCGAAGTGTTCGAGGGCGTGCTCGCCAAGGACTATCCGCTCGTCGATAGCAAGACGGCCAAGGTCGTCCTCGTCGAGATGCAGGACACGGTGCTGCCGCCGTTCAGCGAGCCGTCGCGAGCTCACGCACTGAAGACATTGCGTAAGCGAGGAGTGGACGTCCGTTTCGGCGCGAAGGTCGCGTCGGTGTCGGCCGACGCTCTCTCGCTCGTGTCGGGTGAGGTCATACCGACGCACACCGTCATCTGGGCCGCCGGAGTGCAGACGTCAAAACTCGCCGGCCTCCTTGGGCAAGCCGAACTTACCCGTGGTGGCCGCGTCGTCGTCCGTCCGGACTTGAGCCTTCCCGATCGCGACGATGTCTTCGTCGCCGGAGACATCGCTGCGGCTGCCGGGCCGGACGGCAACTTGTATCCGCAGGTTGCACAGGTTGCGATTCAGGGCGGGGAGCACGCGGGCCGGCAAGTGCTTAGACGGGTCCGCGGGGAACCGACCGAGCCATACGTCTACAAGAACAAGGGGATCATGGCCACGATCGGCCGGCGTTCCGCGGTTACCGAGCTTCCGTCCGGCGTGAGGCTGTCGGGCACGATCGGCTGGCTCTCGTGGTTGCTGCTCCACCTTCTGTATCTGGTCGGCTTCCGCAACCGTGCCTCGGTCTTGCTCAACTGGGTGTGGAGCTACCTCGTTCGTGAGCGCGGCCCGCGAGTGATCCTCGACGAGGACGAACCGCCGATCAGGTAGAGGTAACGAACCTGCGCAGTGAGTCGGCGAGTTCGTCGGGCGCATCCTCCGGGATCAGGGTGCGCGAGCCCTTGATGATCTCCAGGCGTGCGTTGGGGATCTCTCGCGCCAAGCGCTCGGCAAGCCGCCTCGGGAAGAACCTGTCGTTCTCGGCCCACGCCACGAGCGTCGGGGTCTGAAGAGTGGGGAAGTGCTCGGCAGCGGCGAGCGTGTATTTCTTGTTGAGTCCCTTCACTACCTTCACCGTGTCTCGGCGGACACCGGCCGAAGAGTTCAACGGCCCGATGTACGTGGACATGACGTCTTTGGGGATCGGTTCGTTGCTTATCCAGCCGAACGCGATGGGCAGCTGAGTGACGCCGGGGATCTTCATGGACTTGGCCAGCACATAAGTCGCGCCGGGGATCGCCGCGACAACTTTGAGATAGCCGAAAAGCCTGGGTGGGAAGACCTCGTATGCGTCGCAGGACACCAGCGCCATCCGCTGGACACGCTCGGGATACGTCGTTGCGACTATCTGAGTGATCGCGCCGCCGGAATCGTTTCCGACGACGGTGGCGCGATCGATGCCGAGACTGTCGAGGATGTCGACGACGATCCGCGCTTGACCAGGCGGCGTTAGGTCCGCTTCCGGATTCATCGGCTTCGTGTGGGAGCCGATCGGCATCGTCGGTGCGATGCAGCGGAAGTCGCTTTCGAGCTTCCCGATGACGTGCCGCCAATGTCTCGAGTTCGTCGCGAACGGGTGCAGGAAGACGATGGGCTCCCCGGTTCCGCGGTCCTCGACGTCGACGACTCCGGCCGATGTGGTGATCTCAGTCACTGGTTATCACCGCCTGTGTCTGAGTGACCTGGGCTACGAGCTTGCCGTCGTCCTTCGTCAGGTTTGTCTGCACGACGATCGTCCGGCGCCCGGTGTGAAGGGGAGTGGTCGTCGAATGGACCTCGCCCGAGGTCACGGGACGGAAGAAGTTAGTCTTCGACTCGATCGTCGTCGTGATCGCTCCTTCCGGTAGGTGTTGCGATGCGCACACCGCACCGACCGTGTCGGCGAAGGCCATGAGCGCTCCGCCGTGAAGCACGTCCATCGTCGTGCACAGGTCGGCTCGCCAAGGCATGCGCGCGCGGACTTGGTCCTTGCCGACGTAGTCGATCTCGATGCCGAGCGTCCTGGCGAGCGGGATCAGATCGCGAAGCTCGTCCACGAGAGTCATCCTGCGTAGATGTTGAGGACCTTGTCGAAACCGGCAGGAGGTGCCGGCTCGATGCTGAGCTTGCCGCCCGACAGGGCTTCGTCCAGAGAGATGCGTCCGGTCGCAGCCAGGGCGTACGTCGCGGCGTCGCCGCTGATCTTCAGATCCGGCCCGTCGCCGACGGGAACCGAAGTGGAGTGATCCCCTAGATCGAGCACGACCGTTCCGAGGGCCACGCTCTTCTCCTTGGAGCGCACGGGAAGCTCGAATGCCGAGACATCGATGACGGCTCCGATGCCCGGTCCGTCCTGGATCTCGTCACCGAGAGCGAGCCGGATGTCCTGGCTGTGCACCCAGATGTCCTCGAGCATCCGCTCGAGCGCTTCGCCCACCGTTCCCCACGGGGGATAGTCCGCTTCCCACATCTCCTTGGGCAGAGCCCCGATGGCTGCCTCGTAGGCCGGACCCTGCTCGTCCCATTCTGCGAAGAGCTCGTCGATGGACTTGTTCGTGCGCTCGTCCACCTGTCGCTGGTTGTAGCCTGGCGTCCCCACACCTTCTAGGTTCTGGGCGGCGAGGTCCTTCGCGTTGCCGACGAGGTGCGAAACGACGTCGCGGACGCGCCATCCCTCACACAGCGATCCTTTGTCCCAAGCCGCTTCGGGGAGGCCCTTCAGGTAGGAAACGAGGCGCTCGCGCTGCGTCTTGAGGTCGGCCACGAGCTGACTCTGATCTACATTCGCCATCTTGACCCTCCTGGCTCGTTAACATACCGTAGGAAGGTATGTAACATACCTACGGTACGTATGTCAAGGCCTATGGCGAGACGTCAGGCAGAAAGATCCGAGACCACGCGGCGGCAGCTGCTGGCCGTCGCGCGCGAGCTGTTCGCGGCTCAGGGCTACTCGGCCACGCCCATCGACGACGTCGTGGAGCGGGCCGGCGTGACCAAGGGCGCGCTGTACCACCATTTCCGGACCAAGCGAGATCTGTTCCGTGCCGTCTTCGAGGACATCGAGCGCGAGCTCGTCGAAGCCGTGGTCATCGCCGCCGACGGCGCGCCCGATCCGCTCGAGGGCATGCGGCTCGGCGTAGACGCGTTCCTTCGGGCTGCGGTCAGTCCCGACGTCCGGCAGATCATCTTCGTGGACGGTCCCTCGGTCCTGGGGGCCGAGACGTGGCGCGAGATCGACGAGCAGTACGGCTTCGCATTGGTCAAGGCCAGCCTCGAAGCCGCGATGCAGTTGGGTCTGCTGCAAACCCGACCGGTAGATCCGCTTGCGCACCTGTTTCTGGCCTCTCTTTCAGAAGCAGCGCACCAGATCGCGCGCGCCGACGATCAGCAAAAAGCGATCGCCGAGATGAGCTCCGCCTTGTGGGCACTCGTCGAAAGCCTGAGGCTCCCTGGATAACCGGTGGTCACACGGGGTAGAAGTTACGCATCCCAAGTGCGAGAGGAGCCGATGTGGCCGACGGCAACGTGTACAGCATCAGCGAAGTGGTCGGTGTTTCCACGGATTCGGTCGAGCAAGCTGTTCGCAATGCGCTGAAGCGAGCGAACGAGACGCTGCGCAACCTCGATTGGTTCCAGGTCTCGGAGATACGCGGGACGATCAACGGCGCCGACGTACGCGAATTTCAGGTCTCGGTGAAGATCGGCTTCAAGCTCGAGTCGTAATTCAGTATCCGCGGCCGGTCTGCTGCTCCATCTGATCCTGTTGGTCGTTGAGCCGGTCGACGGTGTCCCGCGCGCGATCAGCGGGAGCCATGATCCCGCCGCCGGGCTGCGGCGTCGGGGCGGTGGCCGGATCGCTGCTGCAGGCTCCCAAGCCAAGAGTCGTCGCGATGCAGGCGCAGGCGAGCAAGCGCTTCATGACTTAAGTCATCGGCTCGAACCGACCGCGGTATAGCCCGCCGACGCGGGGATCAGCTGAGGCCGTACAGAGGCTTGAGCTTCGCCTCGAGATGGCGCAGAAGCGGCTCGGACGATAGGGGCTTCCCGGTGACTCGCTCGCATAGCTCCGACGGTGTGTACCGGCTCCCGTGCGCGTGCAGGTTCTCGTTGAGCCAGGCCTTCAACGTGCCGAATTCGCCGCGCTCGAACGAGGTGTAGACGTCGGGGATGTCCTCCAGCACCTTCTCGAAGATCTGAGCCGCGTAAAGGTTGCCGAGCGTGTAAGTGGGGAAGTAGCCGAACGAACCACCCGACCAGTGCACGTCCTGCAGGCAGCCGCGCGCATCGTCGGGGACGTCGACGCCGAGATATTCCTTGTACCGGCGGTTCCACTCGTGCGGAACGTCCTCGGCTCCGCAGCTCGCCCGACATCAGCGAACGTTCAAGCTCGAAGCGAACCATGATGTGCAAGTTGTATGTCGCTTCGTCGGCCTCGACGCGGATGAAGATCGGGCTCGGCGATGTTCAGCCCTTCGTAGATCTCATCGGGCGTGAGCGCTCCAGCGCTGCCGCCGACTTCGGCGGCCACGATTGGCTGGCACCAGCGCCAGAAGTGGACCGAACGTCCGACGAAGTTCTCCCACATCCGGCTCTGGCTCTCGTGGATGCCAAGAGACACCGCTCGTCCGAGGGGAGTGCCCGTGTGCTCGGTCGGAAGTCCCTGCTCGTACAGGCCGTGTCCGGCCTCGTGCATCGTCGCCATGAGGGCCTCGAAGAACATGTCCTCGGCGAATCTCGTGGTGATACGAACATCACCCGGACTCGTGCCCGAGCAGAAGGGATGGACGGTCGTGTCGATCCGTCCGCGCTCGAAGTCGAAGCCCATCGCCTCGGCAACGCGACGAACGAAAGATTTCTGCATGTCGATTCCAACGTTCACGCCGCGGATCGCGGTGGACGGCTTGCGAGATCCGGACTGGAGATCCGATACGAGCGCCTGCAGGCGATCGCGCAGAGGAGAGAAGACGGCTTCGATGTTGCGGGCCCGCATGCCGACCTCGTAACCGTCGGCCAAAGCGTCCCACGCCTCGTCCTCCGGCCCCCAGCCGTAGCACTCGGCTGCGCGCCGTGAAAGTCCGATGTTCTTCTCCAGCCAGGGCGCGAAGATCGAGAAGTCGGACTTCGCTCTCGCCTGCTCCCACTCGTGCTCGGCGACGCTTCGGGTGCGCGCCATCTCTTCGACGAGGTCGGCCGGCAACTTGGTCGAACGGTCGTACGACCGACGTAGTTCGCGCAGATTGGCGGAGGCGTCGGAGTGCGGGTTGGCCGTCAGATCGGAGTCCGCTTCGCATTCCGCGAGGAGCTCGCCGATCCGGGGCGCGGTGGCTCGTTCGTGGATCATGCGTGCGAGCTGGGCCATCTGCCGGCTGCGATGCTCGACTCCGCCGGGTGGCATCTTCGTGCGCTGGTCCCACCCCAGGATTGCTGCGGTCGATCGCAGCAGCGCCGTGTCTTTGACGGCCGTGATCAGCTCTTCGTATGCCGTTGCCATCCCTATCCCCTTTGTTTTTGCCCCGCCGAATGATAGCGAGCGGCGGTTGACTAACTCTGGACGGCCCGAATGATCTCTTCGGTCAGCCAGCCCAGCCAGTGCAGGACGCTCAGCGCTCCCGCGTCGGGATCGTCCGGGTCGATCTGGGCTCCCATGCGCTCCTCGTTCACATCGAGGCGGGTGCCGATAGCCAGCCTTAGGTCCGTAAGGCAGGCCAGCCACGCGTCGACGCTCTCCGGGCCGAGCCTGACCTCGGTGTCCTTCTCGCCGAGCGCCGTGGAGACCGTGTCTAGAGCAGCGAGCTTTTGCTGCTCGAGGTCGTCGCCGATCAGGCTCCGGTAGTCGGCTTCGTCCTCCGGGCGCTCGTACGCGTTGGGATAGAGCCTGGCAACGACGGGGTCGTCCTCGGTGTCGTTGTCCTTGGCGAGCAGGGCGCGCAGCTCCGCCGTCAGCTGCCTGAGCATCTGCGTCTCCATGCGGTCGAGGACGAGATTGGCGCCGCCGCCGCCGGCGGATGTCAGCTCCGGCATCAGTCCGACTTCGTCATCGTCGCCCACAGACCGTAAGCATGAAGCTGGTAGCAATCGGCTTCGGACTTTTCGCGCGCGCCCGACGAGACGATGGCCTTGCCCTCGTTGTGGACCTGGAGCATGAGCTTGTGCGCTTTGGCTTTGGGATATCCGAAGAGTCTCTGCAGTACCCACGTCACGTAGGACATGAGATTGATCGGATCGTTGTGCACGATGACCAGCCACGGACGGTCCCGCTCGGTCGATTCGTCGGAGTCCGGGACGTCGATCCGCTCGGGTGCGATCGTTGGATTGGTCACGTTTCGATGCTAGCCGCAGTCCGGTCCTGATCTTGTACTTGGCACCTCACCAGGACGGACGTAGATTGCAGGAGAACCCAACGAAGGGGAGGTTTGCGATGGCGAAGGTCGAGCAACGCATCCCGGGGTTTTCCAGCACGGTGCTCGCGCCCGGGGACACCGGCTACGACGACGCGCGGCGCGTTCACAACGGCCTGATCGACAAGCGGCCCGCGCTCATCGCACGGTGCCGGACTACATCCGACGTTGCCGCAGCGGTGAATTTCGGACGTGAGCAAGGCCACGAGATCTCGGTGCGGGGCGGCGGTCACAACGTCGCGGGCCGGGCCGTCACCGATGGCGGCCTGATGATCGACCTCGCAGAGATGAAAGAAGTAGTGGTGGATCCGGCCGCGAAGACCGTCACCGCTCAGGGCGGTGTGACGTGGGCCGAACTCAACGACGCTGCGCACGAGCACGGGCTGGCCACAACGGGCGGACTTATCTCGACCACCGGTATCGCGGGCCTCACTCTCGGCGGTGGCATCGGCTGGCTGCAGGCAAAGTTCGGGATGGTGATCGACAACCTGCTGTCTGCGGAGGTCGTGCTCGCGTCGGGCGATGTCGTTACGGCCAGTGAGGACGGCGACCCCGATCTCTTCTGGGCGATCCGCGGGGGAGGTGGCAATTTCGGTGTCGTCACGTCGCTGACCTACCGCGCTTACCCGCTGGAGACGATTCTGGGCGGGATCATGGCTCACCCGCTGCCGGCCGCGCCGGATGTTTTCCGGTTCGTCCGCGACTTCCAGAAGACCGTTTCCGACGACCTCACCGTGTTCCTCGGCATGGTCCACGCGCCCGACGGGTCGGGGCTGAAGATCGTTGCGGTTCCCATGTGCCACGCAGGCGATGATCCGGCCGCCGCCGAAGCGGACATCAAGCCCCTGCGCGACCTGAATCCGGTTCTGGACATGGTCGATCGCATCCCGTATCCGGTAATCAACACACTTGTCGACGACGGGTTCGCCCGTGGCTCGCTTAATTATTGGAAGTCGGCATTCTTCACCGACCTTTCGGACGAAGCGGTCGCGACGATGCAGGCGGCGTTCGAGAATTCGCCGACGACGATGTGCGCCTTCTTCGTCGAGCACTTCCACGGCGCGGCGACGCGCAAGCAGCCGACGGATGCCGCGTTCCCGCACCGCCAGGAGGGCTACAACCTCCTCCTTATCTCGCAATGGGAGGACCCCGCTCAGACCGACGCGTGCATCGCGTGGGCTCGCGAGAGCTTCGACGCACTGCGCCCGTTCATGGCCGACAGGGTCTACATGAACTACTTGGACTCGGACGAAAAAGAGCGCATCAAGGCGGCGTACGGTCCGAACTACGACCGGCTCGTTGAACTCAAGCGCCGCTACGACCCGGAGAACCTGTTCCGTCTGAACCAGAACATCGCGCCGTAGCTCGACGATCCGTTGACCTGCGGGTGCAGCGATGGGTAGCTTGGCGGCCGATGTCGATGGGCGCGGAGGGACGCAAGGGCGGCGTCGGTCGCGCTGTCTGGACCTTGGTCGTGCCGTTCTGTGCGGTGCTCGCAGTGCTTGCCGTCGCGACGATGATCCGCGAGAACACCGGCGGCGAAGCCGAGGCTGCCGCACCCGACACCGTCGAGATGGCCGACATCAAGTTCAATCCGGGGACGATCACCGTCGCCCAGGGAACCGAGCTGATCTTCGACAACAAGGACGCCGCGCCGCACACCGTCACAGCCGACGACGGCTCGGTCGACTCCGGGATCATCGACCCGGGCAAGGCCTTCAAGCTCAAGGTGGCCGAGGCGTTCGAGTATCACTGCGAGGTTCATCCGGCGATGAAGGCCGCCGTGGAGTTGGAGGGCTAGATGGACATCATCGGTTTCCTCAACGATGTGACCGGCGGGAACTTGTTGTTCTGGAAAGTGGTCGCCGCCACGATCGTCTTTCTGGGAGCGGGAACCCAGGTCTTCTTCGCCGCGCGGATGTACGGCAAGACGGGCTCGGGATCGCAAGAGACGTCTGCGACCGTGCACCGCTGGATCGGACGCATCACGCTGACACTCGGCATCGCGGTGGCGATCTCGTGCATCGCCGGGCCGGCCGGACCGGTCACGCCCGCTCGAGCGCTCTTCCATTCGATCTTCGGGACGGCCGTGCTCGTGGCGATCGTCGGCAAGTTCGCGATCCTTCGCGTGCTTCGAAAAGGTGAGAAATGGTTGCCGGTCTTCGGGACGACGCTCTTCCTTTGTTTCGCCGCGGTGTGGGCGACGAGCGTTGCTGACTACGTATCGAGGTGATCAGATGCGGTTGATAGGACGTTTGTCGCTGGCCGTGATCGTCGTGGGGATCGTCGTTGGGCCGGCTCTGGGTGCGCAGATTGTGCAGGCTCAGACGGAGACTCCCAAGATCGTGGACTTCGACTTCTCGCCGAACGATCTGACGATCAACGCCGACGAGGATGTCGAGTGGACTAACACGGGTGCGCGGCCGCATACCGTGACCGACCGCGGCGGCACGTTCGATACCGGACCGATCCAGCCCAACGCGTCGGGCAGGATCACGTTCTCCTCGCCGGGCGACTATTACTTTTTCTGCCGAATCAATCCCGGAAAGATGAACGGCAAGATCACCGTGAAGTCGGGCAGGCAGCCGGCGAAGGCCATTCGCATCCAGGCCGTCGATCCTGGGCGGCCCGGCCAGGTGCTCAGCTTCGATCCCAACGAAGTCGAGGTCGCAGCCGGAACTCCTGTGATCCTGGCCAATGTGGGCGGGAAGCCGCACACACTGACGGCCGACGACGGTTCATTCACCACCGGCATTGTTCCGCCGGGTGCAGCCGGAGGAAAGTTCGCCGGAAGCAACGCTTCTGTTGTTCCTTCTAAGCCCGGGGACGTCCCGTTCCATTGCGACGTCCATCCCGACGCCATGAAGGGCGTGCTTCACGTTACGGGTGAAGCACGGGAGGGTCCGACGCAAGGATCCGCCGCCCCGAGCGAGGCCAAGGTCGATATCAAGGACTTCGTGTTCGATCCGGACGAGATATCCGTGGCGCCGGGCGGGAAGGTCTCGTGGACGAACACGGGCGAGGCCAACCACACGGCTACGGTGCTCGAGGTTCCGGGTCTGGACGACGTCGACAAGTACGACACGGGGCAGATAGCGCCCGGCGCGACCGGTGAGTTCGCGGCGCCGACGTCACCCGGGAACTACGCGTATCAATGCAACGTGCACCCGGCACGGATGCGCGGAGTTCTCGTTGTAGCGGCGCCGGGTGCACCGGACCCAACGAAGGCGCAAGCCGGTGAAGCGAAAGAAGCGGCTAGCGAAGGCCCGGGTACAGGCATCGGTGTGCTGGCGCTGGCTACCGGAGTCGGTGGCGCGTTCTTGGGCGGCTTTGGTGTGGCGTCGTTCCTGCGCCGAAGTCCGAAAGGTACGTCGAGCTAGAACTTCCGCTCTTCGCCGCGTACCCCCTCGATTGGGTGTAAAGCACCCATCCGCGTTGGGCTGTGCAGAACCGACAACGGACTCTACGGTTTGAGTTAAGTGCAGTAGTGGCTTTATCCACCAAGGCTCGGACACCCCGCGAACCGCGTGGAGCCCACCCGAGCAGAACGGGAGGGCAACCATGCCCGGTATCGGCATCAGCATCTTCATCGGAGCGGTCGGCGCGATCCTGCGCTATGCCGTGACGGCAACCGCGCAAGGATTCAACATCCACACCGGTGGCGTCATCCTCATGTTCGTCGGAGCTGCCGGCGTGCTGCTTTCGCTGCTCTTCTGGACGAGTTTCAGCCCGTGGGCGCGTCGCGGCCAGTCGGCCGACAGCCGCAGGGTGGAAACGACGACGGAGAACGGCCAGGTATCAGGACGCGTTGTGAGCGAGACCCGCGAGCGCTCGGCCAACTAACGGTCGGCGAGCGTTCGAAGGTGCTGTTCAGGTGATTCGAGCGCATCGGTCGTAGTGAGGACCGGTGCGCGACCGAGAGGAAGTGTCATGGGTTCAGTGTTGTGGATCGTCGCCGTCGTTCTGGCGATCATCGGTGTGATTCAGCTCCTCCAGGGCCAGATCATCCTGGGCATCGTTCTGCTCGTCGCGGCGGCGGCCGTCGGACCCGGAGGTTTCAGCGTGTTCCGATCTCGCGCCTGAACGTCGACGTTCTTACTCGGTTCTGTGATCGGAGGGCATCGATGAAGGGGAAGAGCGATCAGGCGAAGGGGCGGCTCAAGAAAGCGGCGGGTGCTCTCACCGGGAGCAAGAAGCTCCAGCGCGAAGGCAACGTCCAAGAGACGAAGGGCAGAGTCAAGGAGAAGATCGATCGCGGCGTGAAGAAGATCGAGAAGGCCGTCGATCGGCGGACGACCTGAGCGCGCTTCCGTCTAAAGGGAAGGAACTGTTCGCGTTGCCCTTGCGTCAGAACTTCCGTTCTTCCCACCACGGGAAGAAGTCGGGAAGGTCGGACGGAACCTTCATCGGGTAGCGCGCTTCGCGCTTCTCCAGGAACGATGTGACGCCTTCGGCGGCATCGGCTCCCTGGCCGAGTGTGTAGATCGCTTTGGAGTCGACCTTGTGCGCCTCCATAGGGTGGTCGGCTCCCAGCATCTTCCACAGAAGATGACGTGACACGGCGACGGAGACGGCCGACGTGTTGTCGGCGATCTCACGTGCGAGCTCGTAGGCCTTCGGCAACAACTCGTCCGGCTGGCACAGATGCTGCACGAGTCCGGCCTCGTGAGCTTCGGTTCCCTTGAACACGCGACCGGTGAAGACCCACTCCGTCGCTTGGCCGATGCCGACGACGCGGGGCAGGAACCAACTGGAGCACGCTTCCGGGACCAACCCACGACGCGCGAAGACGAATCCGATCTTCGCGTCGGGGACGGTCAGCCGAATGTCCATCGGCAGGGTCATCGTGATACCGACACCGACGGCCGGACCGTTGATCGCGGCGATCATCGGCTTGGACATGTCGAAGATTCGAAGTGTGACCAGACCTCCACCATCTCGATGCTCGTTGATGTCCTGCGCGCCGCCGCGTACGCGATTGTCGAAGGTCCCGGCTCCCGCTTGCAGATCGGCTCCCGCGCAGAAGCCGCGTCCGGCTCCGGTGACGATCACCGCCCGGACGTCGCCATCGTTGTCGGCGTCGTCCAATGCTTTGAGGAGGTCGACCATCATCTGCGTGTTGAACGCGTTGAGGCGGTCGGGGCGGTTGAGCGTGATCGTGCAGATCCTGTCGGCGACGTCATAGGTGATGGTTTCGTAGCTCATCGTTCCTCCTTGGATGTCCAACGTTCGCCCCAGCCTTCGTCCGGCTGTTCCTTCGCAAATGGCCACTCTTCACCGAAGCGGTTGCGATACGCGACCTTCTTTACCGGTTTGCGCGACAAGGGCCCGGCCTTGTCCGTCGGGTACCCGATCGGCACGCACGCGTAGATCTCGTTGGAATCTGGGATGTCGAGCAGCTCCTGCAGCTGTGTGCCGCCGACCATCGGCAGGTTGAAGATCGATCCGCCGAGACCAAACGCGCGCGCGGCCAGGAGCATGTTCTGGATGGCCGGGAAGTGACTTCCGCCGGGGCTCGAGTGCTTACCTTTCAGCCCACACACCACGATGATCAACGGCACGGACGCGAGATTGTGCGCGAGGTCCTTCACGCTTTGGATGGACAGACGCTGAGTGCGGGGGAGTGCATCTATCGATCCTTCGGTTTGGTACTCGGCGAACGCGAACTCCCAAGCGCGTTCCGACCACTCCTGCATCTTCTTCTTGGGCTCGTCGTCGGTGACGATCACGAAGCGCCAGTCCTGCGAGTTGTGACCCGTCGGGGCGCGGATGCCGGCATCGACGAGCTGGAAGATCACATCCTCGGGAACGGGATCCGGCTTGAAGCGCCGAAGAGCACGTGACGTGTAGAGCGTTTCGAAAAGGCCGGGGTCGCTCATGCCCAGAGTGCTTGGGTTGCGGTCACGCCAGGCCGCGTCGCTGCTACTTCTTCGCGGGCTGGAAGTACGGGTTGGTTCCGGAGGCGTGATCGGTGGTGTCGACCACGCGCTGAACCTCGGGAACGAGTTCCTTGAGCGAGACCTCGATGCCTTGGGTGAGCGTCACCGATGCCATGCCGCAGCCTTGACACCCACCGGATAGCTGGACGAAGACCGTCCCGTCGTCGTCCACGGCGATGAGGTCGGCCTGGCCACCATGAGCGGCGATGGCCGGGTTAACGACTTGTGTCAGAACTGTTGCTACCCGGTCCTCGACCGAACCGGTCAGCTCTTCGGGATTGAAGGACGCTCCGACCGATCCGACTGCCGGAGACGGTGACGGGGTATTGGGATTGTCGACGACCCAGCCCGGGTTAAGCAGATTCTTGGAAAGGTCGAGCGTTGCCCCACCCAGCTTGTCGGCGGAGGCCGCCGGGATGACTACCTTGAGCTCGCCTTCCTCCTGGACGACGTCGCCGTCGCGTATGGCGCCCTCATCATCGAAGTACAGGTCGTATCCGTACTCGAACCCGTTGGGCTCTGTGACCTCGAGGAACAGGACGAGCTTGTCGCCGTCCGGTTCTTCGGCTCGGACGGCCAGCGCGCGATTCTTCGCTCGCTCTGTGACGGTGACGATCTTGTCGGCCATGGACCCGTCCATCATATAGAGAGATGTCACAAACCCCTGAGAGGACCCTACCCACCCCTCGGGCGCGAACCGGCGCACCGCGAGTGCTCCTGGTCCTCCCGTCGTCGACCTATCGAGCCTCCGACTTCCTGGACGCCGCTCGTTCGGTCGGCGCGGAAGTGGTCGTCGCCTCCGAGGAGCAACAGGCGCTGGCTTCGACCATGGGCGATCGGTTCCTGCGCGTCGATCTCTGCTCTCCGGAAAGCGAAGCGGCGCGGCTCTTCAAAGAGGGTGTTGCCGTGGACGCCGTCATCGGAGTCGACGAACAAGGGGTGACCCTGGCCGCACACGTCGCGTCCCGTTTGGGCCTGCCGCACAACCCACCGCGCGCCGTCGTCACTTCCAGGGACAAGCTGCTCACCAGGATCGTCCTGTCCGATGCTGGTTTGGACCAGCCGGCGCACCGAGCGGTCACGGTGGACGGCGACGTGAAGTTCGCGGCCAACGCCGTCGGCTATCCGTGTGTGATCAAGGCCATCGGTCTGTCCGGGAGCCGCGGGGTGATCCGCGCGAACAACATCGAAGAGCTGGCTGCGGCCGCCATGCGCGTCTCGGCGATCATCGCGCCCGACGGCGGCGAGGAGGCCGAGCCGTTCCTTATCGAGGGATACGTTCCGGGGGCCGAGGTCGCCGTGGAAGGTCTGCTGCGCGCGGGTGTCCTCGAGGTCCTTGCGATATTCGACAAGCCCGATCCGCTCGAAGGTCCGTACTTCGAAGAGACGATCTACGTGACGCCATCCCGATTGGACGACGACACCCAGCGATCGATCGCCGACACGGTTGGGCGGGCCTGCCGGGCGATGGGGTTGGTCGAAGGACCCATCCACGCCGAGGTACGTCTGCCGGAGGGGCGTCCGCTCGTGCTCGAGATCGCCGCGCGATCTATCGGCGGTCTGTGCTCCCGCGCGTTGCGTTTCGGCGCCGGCATCTCACTCGAGGAAATGATCCTTCGGCACGCTCTCGGCATGGAGATCGACGATCTGAAACGAGCCGACGGTGCATCCGGCGTGATGATGATCCCTATCGAAAGCTCCGGCGTCCTGCGCGGTGTCGGGGGCGTCGAGGACGCCCGCGCGGTCGACGGTGTGGTCGGCGTCGAGATCACCGTCCCGGTTGGGCAAGAGGTGAAGGCCCTTCCCGAAGGCGATCGTTATCTCGGGTTCATCTTCGCGACCGGGATCCGAACCCGAGGATGTCGAGAACGCGTTGCGCGCAGCGCACGGCAAGCTCGAGGTCGCCATAGACGCACTAGGCTGACAACTCATGCGCGTCCTGCTCGTCTCCACCTATGAGCTCGGTCATCAGCCGTTGCACGTCGCGTCACCGGCCGCAGCATTAGAGGCCGAAGGTCACGACGTGCGCACGCTGGACATCTCCGTCCAGGAGTGGGATCCGTCGCTCGTGCAGTGGGCCGACGGCGTTGCCTTCTCGGTTCCCATGCACACGGCTACGCGTCTGGCGCTCAAGGGAGCCGAAGCAGTGAAAGCTGCGCGCGCCGATCTTTCTGTGAGCTTCTACGGGCTGTACGCACAAACCGGTGACCTGAACGAGGACGGACTCGTCGATCACGTGATCGCCGGCGAGTACGAGCCTGGCCTGCTCGATTGGGCTCGCAGTTTGGGCAACGGGCACAGCGCATCCGGCGGATCGAGCGTTGGACGTCAGCGGTTCCGTCTGCCCGTGCGTTCGCAACTTCCGGATCTCGAGAAGTATGCGCACCTCTCGGCGGCCGGTGAGGAGCGGCGCGTTGGCTACGTCGAGGCCTCACACGGTTGCGCTCACCGCTGCCGGCATTGTCCGGTGCCCGTCGTTTACGACGGACGAACCCGGCGCGTCCCCATCGAGGTCGTCATCGATGACATCGAGCAGCTCGTCGCCATGGGGGCCGAGCACATAACGATCGGCGATCCCGATTTCCTGAACCGCTGGGCGCACTCGATGCAGGTGGTCGAGGAGCTACACGAGCGCTTTCCGGAGCTGACTTATGACGTCACGACCAAGGTCGAGCACATCCTGAAACACCAGGACCTGCTCGGGGACCTGGCGCGGACCGGCTGCCTCTTCGCGGTTTCTGCGTTCGAAACCTTGAACGATGTCGTTCTCGGCTATCTCGACAAGGGACATACGGCGGCCGATGCGGCGAGAGCGATCGAGCTCTTGCGCGAACACGGCATCGAACCGCGACCGTCGTGGCTCCCGTTCATGCCGTGGACGTCGATCGACGACGTCGTCGACATCGTCGAGTTCATCGCCGGGCACGATCTGGTGGGCAACGTCGACCCCGTCCAACTGACGATCAGGCTCTTGATCCCGCCGGGCTCGTTGATGCTCGACATCCCCGAGATCGCTCCGTATATGGGCGACTACGACCCCGAGGCGCTCAGCTATTCATGGCGTGCGGCCGATCCGCATGCCGAGGTTCTTCAGAAGCTCCTGGCTAGACTCGTCGAAGAAGGTCAGGCGAGCGGGTCGTCCGATGTGGAGATCTTCTGCGACGTGCGCGACGCGGTACGGTCGGCCGCCGGCCTTGCTGCCGCCGATCGCTCGGAGGTCCTCGAGCGGTCGGCTAGTTTGAAACCGCGCCTAACCGAACCATGGTTCTGCTGCGCAGAACCGACCGACGTGCAGCTTTCTTCTCTAGGGAGGTAGACGATGTCTAGCAACGGATGGAAGAGTCTGGCGGACGAGCTGACCAAGCTGCTTCGTCTGAATGCGCCGCCGATCGGGATAACGTTCTCCGACTCTGCACCCGAGGGCGTTCCCGCCTTCGACGACCCGATGCCGGCACCCACGCCGGACGGCCGCACCGGACGCGTCCCGGCCGGATGCGTCTTCTGGATGAAGGGAGCCGAGCGCACTTTCACGACGGTCCCCGAGGACCACGGCAACTGCAGCGTCGGCAGCCTGACTCATGGCCTGATCGATCTGTCCGAAGCTGCAGGCCGTGCCGATGTGGCTGCGCTGGTCGAGGCCGGCTGGGTGACGCCGGATGTGTTTCCGAAGATCCCAGTCCTCGACCGTAAGCCGAACTTCATCACGTACGGACCGCTGGCCGAAACTCCGGTCGACCCCGACGTCGTGTTCATCCGCGTCGACGGCAAGCAGCTCATGACGATCAAGGACGCGATCCCCGGTCTTCACGTCGAAGGCAAGCCGCAGTGTCACATCGTGCCGATGGCCGCCGGTGGAACCGTTGCCGCGAGCGTAGGCTGTGCACTATCGCGTGTGAGAACGGCCATGAAGCCGGACGAGATGACGTGCGCGATCCCGGGAGCCAAGCTCGGAGAGGTTGTCGAAGCGCTTAAGCAAACGGTCGCGGCCGACTCGGCCGTGGCGACCTATGCGGGCGAGGACAAGCGCCGCTTCGCGACTTAATCTGCGAGTTCGAGATCGGTTAGTACCTCGCCGATCGCGTGCAAGGCATCATCGACCATCGGCCTATTCGTGTTGCGGTAGTAGTCAAGCGCGCCGACGGCTCTTATTGCCCATCCGCGAGCGCGCGCCCACATCGCTTCGTCTACATCGAACGCATCGCGGAAGACCGTACGGCCCTCGCGGGACAGCATCGACCAAGCGAGGGAGAGGTCGCGTGCAGGATCACCGACGTGTGCGCTGCCCCAGTCGATGACGGCCGACACCCGGCCGTTAGCTACCAAAACGTTTCCAGGACCCAAGTCCGAATGGGTCCAAACGGGCGTCCCTTCGAATTCCGGTGCAGCACGCGTGAGTTCCCAGGCAGCTATTAATGCGTCGGCGTCAATCATGTCTCGCGCCTTATCGGTGGAGTCTCGGACCCACTGATCGAAAGCAGCGATAGGGATCTTCGACGCACGGCGGGGACGCTGTCCGTTTGCCGTGTCGATCTTCCAGAGCGCGGCTATGAAGTTCGTCAGGTCGGCGGCGGACTCCCGCTCGTCGCGCACGCCCTCACTTCTCCATTCCTCTCCTTCGAGCCAACCGAAGACGGACCATTCGAATGGGTAGCCCTCGCCGGGGACGCCTCGTCCCAGCACGTCGGGCACCGCAACCGGAAGGTGCGGTGCGAGTTTCGGGAGCCATTTCTCTTCCGTTTCCAAGTGCCAGGCCCAAGCCTCGACCAACGGAAGACGAACGCACATGTCTTCCCCGAGCCGGTAGATGGCGTTGACGGTTCCGCCCGAAGGGAAGAGTTCGATCGCTTGATCGGCCCACTGCGGGAACTGTGCCGCAAGAAGTCGGCGAACGAGATCCCCGTCGATGTCGACCTGATCGTCGTGCATCTTTGGAGGTGTGTTGCGATCAACGGACGTCACGAAGTAGCTCCTCGGTGAGGGCGACCGGGTCGTGACGGACGCCCAGACGCGCGAAGTGGGTGCACAGATTGGTGACGTCCCGTTCGAACAGCTTGCGTCCTTCCGGATGCAGAAACAGATCGACGGCCTGCGGCACGTCGATGATCCACGGACGTCCGTGCTGAACGAGGATGTTGTAGGCGGAGAGATCGCCGTGGACGACCCCCACCCGCGCCAGCACATGGAGGTCGTCCACGACGTGATCGAAGATCTTGGCGGCCGAGTCTTGGTCCAGCCGGACGTCGGCCAGTCGCGGCGCAGCTTGGTCGAGCGTTCCGACGTACTGCATGTAGAAGCCGTGTTCGCTCGGACCGACGGGATAGGGCACCTTGGCGCCGGCTTCCCAAAGGGTTCGGAGTGTCGCGAACTCGTGGCCGGCGATCGCGCCTTCGCGAACCTCGCGACCGTGAGCCGTTAGCTTCGCAACGGCGCGCCGGTCACGCGAGAACGGGATGTAGAGGTTGCCGTTGTACGTGTCTCGTCTTAGCCCTCGTTCGCCGGCGCGAACGGGAGCCGAGTACTCACGATCCGAGCGGCGGCGGTAGTCCTTGCGGACGAGCAGGCACCATCGGCCGTCCGAATCTGTTCGGCGCACGAGGAAGCAACCCGCCTCCTTGCCCGAGCGCAAGGTGCCGAGCTCCTCGTCGTCGCCATATTCGATGACCCACCCGGGGCGGGTCCGTGTTTGCGGCATGCAGAGTTCTCCTTGAGGCCATCGCTGAGGCGCATTTCGCCGAAGCGAGGATCAGCTTGGAGAGCGCTCTGGCGCCGGACGGCGAGCGGTGCTCTTAGGTCGCGGCGGGGAGCGCCCGTGCAGAAAGGACCTTGGCAGTCATCCGGGCACACCCCCTTGGTTGTTCGTTAGCGACCGATCGATGATGCCTTACGTCGCGTTGCGACGCAAGGCTTGCGATCAATAACCGACGTCGGCGAGAAACTTCAGCACCCGGCTGTTCACTTCTTCGGGCTGTTCCATATGGATCCAGTGGCCCGGGCCCTCGACGAGATCGATACCGCGCAGGTCGGGGATCGTGTCGCGCATCCCGTCGGGTGACACCGCACGGATCACGACGTCGTTCGTCCCGGCGATGAACAGTACGGGCATTTGCGGCGCTTTGTCCGTAAGTTCGGGTGTTGTCTCCCAGTTCCGATCGATGTTGCGGTACCAGGACACCGGACCGAAGTATCCGCTGCGCTCGAACTCTCCGACGAAATAGTCGAGATCCTCCTGGGTGAACCACGGCATCGAAGCGAGGCCGTCCGGCGGATCGGACATCTGATCTAGGAAGCCAACGCCGTCGCTGTATTTCACCGGCCCAAAGTTTCTATTACCGAAGTCCGCGGCGGCGGCGCCGGACACCGACCATGCAAACCTGAGGACCGTCTTGCGGACGTCCGCTTCGAGGTGTGCTTCCGGTGGGCCGACGTCCTGGAAGTAGACGATGTAGAAGAAGTTGTCGCCGAAGATCTGCTTCATGAACTGCACGGGCGGAGATACGGCCCTCGGCATGGTAGGGCACGCTGATGTTGATCAATGAGTGCACGCGATCGGCGTGCAGCATGGACATGAACCACATCGCCCAAGCGCCCCAGTCATGTCCGACCCAGGCAGCTTGATCGACGCCGAGATCATCCGCGAGCCCGGCCAGGTCGGCGGTGAGCTGATGGACGTCATAGTCCTCGACGTTCTTCGGTGCGGTCGTCTGCCCGTATCCGCGCATGTCGGGGGCGACTGCCCGGTATCCTGCGTCGCCGACGGCCTTGAGCTGGTGCTGCCAGGACCGCCAGAGCTCCGGGAACCCGTGGACGAAGATCACAGGCTTTCCGTCCTCCGGCCCGTACTCCGCGACGTGCATGTCGATGCCGTTGGTCTTGATGGTGCGGTGCCTGAAGTCGGACATGGATGCTGGACGATAACAGGCGGCTCGAACCGCTTGCCCGTTCGTGGTGTTATCGATGCGATGAGGCATTACCTGATCGCATCGATTCTCTTGTTCGCGCTCGCCGGTTGCGGCACGGAGCAGGCGTTCCGCGTGTCCGGATCTCCTTCTCCGTCCCCGGCGCAGACCCCGTCCGACTATATGGACGAACCGACCGACTGGTTCATCAAATCGATCTCCGCCGACGGCCGGTCGATCGCGATCGTGTACACGATGAGCGGCGTCGCTTCCGGTTGCGAGCGCGAGGGCGAGGCCAAGGTCGTGGAGACAGACGACAAAGTCACGATCACGGCGATCAAGTCGGTGATCAAGAACCGGAACCGCCCGTGCACGGAAGAGCTTGGCTACATCGACGAGACGGCGTCGCTGGAAAAACCGCTGGGTGATCGCGCGCTTGTCGGGTGCCGGGTCGGGCGAACCGAACCGTCGGAGAACGACGTGTGTCGCAACATCGAGCGCAGCCGCGCCTACGGGATCCCGGTGGACGGTCCGCCGGGCGCCGCACCTGCGCCGCCCACCGCGACTCCACCGCCGGCAACGGCTCCGGCCGGTTACGAGCGACGCGACGTCGAGTGGTTCATCCGCAGCATCGAGAACGACAACCGAGTATTGAAGATGGACTACCAAACGGGCGGTTGCGACAAGGACGGTGGCGCAAGCGTCGCCGAGTCGGGGGACAAGGTCGTCGTGAAGGTTTGGAAGTACGTAATCACCAGGACGGACGCCGTGTGCACGGCCGACATCCGGGTGAGCAAGGCGACGGCGACTCTCGGCAAATCGCTCGGCGACCGTGCGTTGGTGGGTTGCCGTCCGGGTAAGACCGAAGCTTCTGAGAACGGCGTCTGCCGGGACGCTTCGCGGGGTCGCTAGCCCGGGCCCATCTTCTCCGCTTCTTTCCGCGCTTCGCGCCGGAGCAGCACGACGTAGACCGCCAGTGCGATCACGATGAAGCTGAACCACTGGACGGCGTATCCGAGATGCGGGCCATCGGAAAGCTCCGGTGTGGGGACGATCTTCGGCAGCTCGCGCTGTGAGGCCGGTTCTTGCGCTCGCAACTGTATGTACGTCGGGAACAAGCCGTAGGACATCTGTTCGGCCAGGCGCGCGGGATTGATGCGCCGAACGGATCTCAGGCGCCCGGTGGCCGGGTCGTCCGATTGGAGAGGACGTTTTGGCTCCGCGTTGAGCATCAGACCGTGGACGGTCACGCGTCCCGAGGGTGGTTCGGCTTGCTCTACCGGAGCTTCATCCAACTCGGCGGGAACCCAGCCGCGGTCCACGATGATGGCCAGACTGCCGCTGAGGATCAGCGGCGTGAGGACGTGATGACCTGGAGAGCCGTCCAGGCTTCGATTGCGCAAGACCACTTCGCTCTTGACGTCGTAGCGTCCGGTCGCACGGACGCGCACGAAATTGTCGCGGCCACCGACCAGAACGAGGTCGGAAATGTCCCGCTCCGGCCCGTCTATAGCTGCCCGGATCCGGTCGTTCCGTTCGCGGCGTTCGGACAAGCGGCTTAGCTGCCAGACGCCCGCGACGGCGAAGGTAGCGACCGCGCCGAGTACGAGAAAATGCAACACGATCCACTTGGGACGCCGCGCGAATCCGTACATGCTGACGGGAGCCTAGCGCCGCGAACTGAAGGACACCGCCGGAGCCCCCGGAGCGTTGTGGTAACAAGAGGCCCTACGCATGGACCTCGAAAGCGCCCTGGACCGCCTATACGCCGTCGGCCTCGAAGAGTTCACATCGACTAGGAACCGCCTGTCCTCCGAGCTCGCCTCGGGCGGCGACAAGACCGCGGGGGCCCAGATAAAGGCCCTCAAGAAGCCGAACATCGCGGCGTGGACGCTGAACCAGCTGGCGCGCTCGCATCAGGACCAGCTGGACGAGTTGTTCGCTGCGACCGATCGTGTTCGCCGTGCGCACAGGCGCGCTCTATCGGGAGGAAAAGCTACCGACCTTCGGGACGCAACCGATTCGCGAAACCGCGTCGTTTCCAAGCTGACTAAGATCGCCGCGACCATCCTCGTCGAGGCCGGACATTCGGCCGCTCAATCGACGCTGTCGTCGATCAGCGACTCGTTCATGGCGGTCGCCTCCGACGACATCGGCGCCGATCTGCTGCGCAAGGGCCGGCTGTTCCGAGAGCTCCAACCCGGCGCGATCGTTGACGTCGCCGGACTTACGTTGGTTCCCGACGGTGACGACGACGCCGTTCCGGCTGCGAAGCCCGACCAGACGGTGATTCAAGCCGCGCGGGTGAAGGTCAACGAAGCGCGTCAGAAAGTGAAGGACGCAAACGAAGCGCTACGGGACGCCGACACCGAAGCCTGGAAGGTTTCGGGGGAGGCGGACGAGGCGGAGCGCAGAGCGAAGTCGGCACGCGAAGCCGCCGAGTTCGCGAAGCGCGCGGCCGAGGCCCGCAAGGCCGAAGCGGAGGCGGCCGCCAAGGTGCTGGAGGAAGCGCAAGAGGAGCTGAAGAGGCTGGACGAGTCGCCCTAGCCGAAAGAGCCGATGGCCACGGTCAAGGACATGGTTTTCGATTGCAAGAACGCGGCAGCGCTCGCACGATTCTGGGCAGCGGTCCTCGACACGCACGAGGTTCGTCCTTACGACGACGCCGAGATCGAAAGGCTCGCCCAGCTGGGCCTAACCCCCGAGACCGATCCCGTCGTTTTCATCGACGGGCCCGGATTCAATATCTGCTTTCAGACCGTCCCGGAAGAGAAGAGGACGAAGAACCGCTTACACCTCGACCTGCGTGCGAACGATCGGCGCGCCGAGGTCGACCGACTTTGCGGACTCGGGGCAACGATCTATCAGGAAGCGGACGGCATCACGACGTTGCAGGACCCCGAGGGCAACGAGTTCTGCGTAGTCGACGCCTAGAGACCTCGATGAGCGACAGAGCCCGAACGCGTCACCCGGACCACGAACGTATCGCCGAAGAGGTCGCGTCTTGGTACCGGCAGTCCTTTCCCGAGATGGGATTGGAAGTCGAGAAGCGCCGACACGGTTGGTACCGCATGCACGGCGCTATTCCCGATTACGTGTCCGTGACCGTTGACGATCTTCTACCGGGAGAAGTGCCGGCGTTCCTCACCGATTTCGAAGCCTTCTGCGATGGACGAACGGGATCCATGGTCATCGTGCCGGACAGCGTGTTCGATCTTGCGCTCGACGCGGCGCTTCGCGCTGCCGGATGGACGAACAAGGTCGTCACTGTTTTCCTCGCCTACACGGAGGATGGTCCGATCGCACAACGCGACCCGCGCATCGAGATCGTCGAGGTGCTTGACGCCGAAGGCGTCGAGACTTGGGCGCGCACGAGGCTGATGGCCTTCGACGATTCTGAGGACGAGCCTTCACGCGAACGCATCGATGCGGAAGTAACCCAGCGAAACGCAGAATCGAACTTCACCGGGCGCTGGTTGCTCGCTACAGCCGAGGATCAGCCTGTGGGGATCTGCGGGCTGTTCGAAGGAGACGTTCGGTTCGTGTTCCTGCTCGCTACGCGTGTGCCGTTCCGTCATCGCGGGATCGCACGAGCTCTGCTCGAACGCGTTCGTGCACCGATCGGTGCCTACGCGACCGTAATCAATGCGTCAGAAGGCGGACGCCCCGATGCGCTCTATCGATCGCTGGGATTCAACGACATCATCGAGCGGCATCACGAGTACCGGCGTCCGTAAGAGCAAGGGTAAGGAACTTCAGGCGAAAGGCTCTGCGAGCGCTTCGAGCTCCGCCTGCGCACCACCCAGGTCGTCTTCGTCGAACAAAATGAAGACGGCGTTCAGATCGTTCTCGTCCAGCCGCATCAATGCCAGCACGGAGACGAGGTAGTCGGACGAGTGGTAGGTCTGACGAACCAGCCCAACCCGGTCGCCACGCGTCTCGATGACGTCCAAATCGACGTCGAAGTTCCACTCTTTGGCGAGATCTCCCATCACGCGAGCCTGTTCGATGTTGCCCGCCTTGTCGAGTGCGATCTTCATCCCGAGACGCCGGTCTTCGAAGCGGTGGTCTTCAGCGATGGTGTCGGCGAGAGTGTCCCAGTCGCCGGCTAGAACGGCGTCCAGCCATCGACGCATCATCACTTCCACGGGATGTTTGTCGTTCACTTCCGTTCGCCGCCGGGCTCGGTCTAACGATCGATACCCGGCGCCGGGAATTGACTCGTTAGGTCTTTCACCTCGGCGAAGATGCGATCGAGATCGGCTTCGTCCTCGCGTTTGGCTGCTTCGACGCCTTCGTCCATCCAGCGCGCGATCTCTTTCATCTCACCTTGTCTCATGCCGCGGCTGGTGACGGAGGGTGTACCGATCCGCAGTCCCGAAGGATTCCCGGGCTTGAACGGATCGTAGGGGACGGCGTTGAAGTTCAGTTCGAGGCCGGCACGATCGAGAGCCTTCGCGGCCGGCTTGCCGCGGATGCCTTTGTTGGTGAGGTCGATGAGGATCAAGTGGTTGTCCGTCCCGCCGGACACCAGGTCGAACCCCCGTTGGACGAGCTCGGTCGCTAGGACCTTCGCGTTCTCGACGATGCCGTGTGCGTACGTCTTGAACTCGGGCTGAGCCGCTTCCTTCAGCGCGACGGCGATCGCCGCCGTCGTGTGGTTGTGCGGACCGCCTTGGAGTCCGGGAAGGATCGCCGAGTCGATCTTCTTGCCGAGCTCCGGCCGTGGACGAAAGGATCATCGCGCCGCGCGGACCGCGCAGCGTTTTGTGCGTGGTCGTAGTGATGATCGTGGCGTGGCCTACCGGCGTGGGATGCGCCTCGCCGACGACGAGTCCGGCGATGTGTGCGATGTCGGCCAGCAGCATCGCGCCGACCTCTTCGGCGATCGACGCGAAGCCCGCGAAGTCGATGACGCGCGGGATGGCCGTTCCGCCGCAGACGATGATCTTCGGTTTCTCCTGGAGGGCGAGATCGCGGACCTCGTCCATGTCGACGCGTCCGGTGTCCTTGCGAACTCCGTACTGAACGGGACGCAGCCACTTGCCCGAAAGTGTCGGCGCGGCGCCGTGAGTGAGGTGTCCGCCCATCGGCAGCGCCATGCCCATGATCGTGTCGCCGGGCTGTAGGAACGCGAAGTACACGGCGAGGTTGGCGGGGGAGCCGGAGTACGGCTGCACGTTCACGTGCTCGACGCCGAAGAGCGCCTTCGCCCGCTCGATGGCGATGGTCTCGACCTGATCGATGATCTGCTGGCCTTCGTAGTAGCGGCGGCCGGGGTAGCCCTCGGAGTACTTGTTGGTGAGAACCGATGCCGTCGCTTCGAGCACGGCTTTGGAGACGTAGTTCTCCGACGGGATCAGACGGATCTTCTCGGCCTGACGCTCGGCCTCGGCCCCGATGAGCTCGGCGATCTCGGGGTCGACGTCGGCCAGCATGCGGTCCGAATCGATGGCTGTAACCATGGCGCCTCCTCCTAAGGTCCTTCTCTCTTCGGACCGCCGAGGCGCCCAGGCGTTCGGCAGCGGCCCTTCTCGTGTCGCTCCCCGGTGGTTGGTTCCACCTCACAAACGCCAGTCGCGACAAGCCTGAGCGTATGGACCCACACCGCAAGTGTCAACGCGTCGCGGTGAGCGGTAGTGCCCCCCGGGTCGCTGAAGCGTTTACTTGAAAGGGGATCCGTGAGAGCCAAAGAAGCTCTAGTAGTTTTCGCGAGCGCGGTCTTACTCGCAACCTCGGCGTGCGGACGAGAAGGGTTGCCCGTTGATGCCGCCCAGGCTGAGGCTTCACCAGTAGCGGTTTCACCCTCTGCCACGCCACAACCAACATCGACGCCGGCCCCTCCTGCGGCCGAAAAGCCGAGCGGTCCTCACTGGGAGGGGACGTTCGGATCCGGTCTTCGCGTGACACTGACGCTCGACAAGGCCAAATACGCATCGGGCGAACAAGTAATCCAGACCCTGCGTGTAGTGAACACAACGTCCAGCCCGATAACTCTCAAGGATGGCGCTTGCGCAGGATTCCTCAAGATTGTCAAGTTTTGGGACCCACCACCCGAGCCGTACTCGTACGAGGAGAGTTATGTCGGGTGGGGTGGAGAGAACGAGTGTGAGGATGCACAAGGACAGCGTCCGGGAGTCGCGCCAAACGTGTTCGAGCCTGGTATTGCACACACAAACATGTTGCTATGGGATCAACGGCGCGATGAGAGATGCGAAGTCCCTAATTGCAGCGAGGCAACACCGCCGAGAGGCACCTTAGCTCCGGCCGGCAAGTACTCTGCAATTGCTGGACTGCAGGGCAGAGTGTGTAACGAACGCGAGAACGCCGACGAGTACCCGCAGCCCTGTGATCAGCCCGATCGCTACGCCTACCGCGATGGTTGCCCCACTAAGAACGAAAACGGACTGTGCGTGCCGCGGCTGGAGTTCGAGATCACCAGCGAAGGTGCGCCGCGGACACCGACGACCGGCATCAAAGGGTCAGTCGTTCACGGACCGGTGTGCGCTTCAAGCGAAACGGGATGCGAGGGGCGCCCGCTTAAGGGAGTGGCGGTCGCCATTAAGTACCAAGATCCTGTAAGCGAGGATGGGCAAGACGAAACGAGCGCCATTGCAGGCGAAGGTGGCGAGTTCAAGTTCGATCTTCCCCCGGGTACTTACGGAGTGGGAGTCCGTACGCGCAGTTATCCAAGATGTGACTCACAGACGGTTGAGGTCGTCGAAGGTTCGTACACGACGGTGACCCTAACCTGTGACGCCGGCCAACCCTGAAGCTCATCAAGCCCGACTAGTTAGCCACTTGAATCGGGGCTCCCCCGGGCACCATGGGTTAAGTTTCCAATGGCGCCCATGATTTACGTCCCTACCGGGGTTCTGCGGCGGCTGGGCCGGCGGTACGAGCGCCTTGCCGTGGTCGGCGCGGTGCTCGTGGTGATCGGTGCGATCCTGAACGTCTACGCGCGGACCGGCGACCCGGCCGTCGATGATCGGCAAGCTCAACGAGATCAAGGAGAAGATCGAAGCCGGGCCGGCTCCCACCGTCGTGCCGGCCCCGCCGGCCAGGCCCGTATCCCAGGTCGCGCCCTATCTGCGCAAAGCTCCTCCGGCTCCCGTGGTTCAGGCTGCGCCGGTCCCGCTCAACATCCCCGGCGACCTCAAGTTCTTCCTCGTCATCGGAAGCGACGCGCGACCGGGACAGGACATGACCCGCTCCCGTGCCGACTCCATACACATCGCCGCCGTCGATCCGTTGGTCAAGAAGGGGACGATCCTCGGCATACCGCGCGACTCATACGTCGACGTACCGGGACACGGCAAACGAAAGATCAACGCCGCATTGGCGCTGGGTGGTCCCGATCTACTCGGTCAAGTCGTGAAGAACGTGACCGGGCTCCCGGTATCGCACTATGCCGTCACGGGTTTCGACGGCATGACGAGGATCGCCGACGAGCTCGGAGGCGTCGACATCGACGTGCCCTACCGGATGTACGACAAATTCTCGGGCGCCGATTTCCAGCCCGGCCGCCGGCACATGGACGGCCACGATGTGCTCGCGTTCAGCCGAGCGCGTCACGGGGTGCCCGGTGGCGACCTCGGTCGCTCGGAGAATCAGGGCCGCGTGATCCTGCACACGCTCGAGAAGCTGAGGAAGGAAGTGAAGAAGAGCGACGGCATCATGACGTGGTTGAAGATCCTCTATAAACACGCTCAGCTGAACATGTCCATCGGCGACGCGTTCGAGCTCGGGAAGCTCGCGCTATCAGATAGCCCCGGCGAATCTCGTCAACGTTGTCGCGTCCGGGAGTTCCCAGACCGTCGACGGCCAGAGCGTGATCGTTCTGAACGACGAGGCTCGGGCGCTGTTCCGCGATGTCGGCGCCGATGCGATCGCCGACGGCGACGAGAAGCGGGACCCACCGCCACCACCACCCAAACCGAAGCCGACACCCACACCCAAACCGGCCTTGGAAGAAGTCGTCGACGGCCTCCTAGGGCAGTAGCGGCACCAAACGGTCGCGATAGCGTCTGTAGATGAGCGCCGGACTTCTTCGTGCCGACGCCGTCATAGTCGGCGGCGGCCTGGCCGGATTGTGGGCGGCGCTCCACCTTCCCGAGGACTGGGACGTTCTCGTTGTCGACAAGGGCACGGGGCCCGACCTCGGCTCCTCACCGTGGGCGCAGGGCGGCATGGCCGTGGCTGTCGCGCCCGACGACTCGCCGGAGCTCCATGCGAGCGACACATTGCGCGCCGGAGCGGGAGCGTGCCGGGAGGAAGCCGTGAACGTGCTGGTCTCCGAGGCTCCCGCGGCCCTGGAGGAGCTCGTGGCTCTCGGGTGCGAATTCGACCGTACGCCGGACGGCTCGTTCGATCTGAACCGTGAGGGTGGTCAGTCGGTCGCGCGCTCCGTGCACGCGACCGATGCCACCGGACGCGAGATCATGCGCGTCGTCGTGGCCGAGGCACGACGACGCGCCCGGCGGCTGGTGGGTTCCGCCACGCGATTGCTCGTCGACGACGGGCGTTGTGTCGGCGTGAGAGTCGCTACCGACCACGGCGAGCTCGACGTCGTTGGTCGCACGACGATGCTCGCGGTCGGCGGATGCGGTGCCCTTTACTCGGCGACAACGAATCCTGAGACGGCCTCGGGTGACGGCTTGGCGCTCGCGTGGGACGCGGGGGCCGAGGTGGCCGACTGCGAGTTCGTGCAGTTCCACCCGACGGCGCTGGCCGTCGGAGGCCTGCGGAGGGTGCTCCTAACCGAGGCTCTGCGTGGTGAGGGAGCGATCGTCGTCGACTCGTCCGGAAAACGGTTCCTGCTCGACGTTCATCCCGACGGCGAGCTCGCGCCGCGCGACGTCGTGGCTCGTGCGATCGCCGAGCGCGGCGAAGTGTTCCTCGATGCGCGCCCGATCGGTGCAGATGCCATACGGCGACGTTTCCCGCATATCACCGAAGCCGTTTCCCAACACGGCTTCGACATGACGGCCGAACCGATCCCCGTTGCTCCCGCCGCGCATTACTTCCTCGGCGGAGTGGCAGCGGATACCACCGGACGAACGACGCTTCCAGGTCTGTACGCAGCGGGGGAGTGTGCGGCGACCGGCGTGCACGGAGCGAACCGGATGGCCGGCAACTCGCTTGCAGAAGCCGTCGTTTTCGGACGCCGCGCAGCACTCGCTATGAGCAACGAGTCCGGCGAAGAACCCAAAGCTCCGCCACCGACTTCATCGGACATGGGTGGGGTTTCGATCCGCGTCATCAACGTCAACGATTGGGAGCGGCTTCGAGCAGCGATGACATCGGGTGCCGGACTGATCCGAGACAACGCCACGCTCGTCGAGACGCAACGGATCGTTGACGAGATCGCATCGTCTGCTGCCGGAGATCTGCACGCCGCCGCGATCGCGTCCGCACTCATATGCCGATCTGCTCGAGCGCGCGATGAGAGTCGCGGTGTGCATTTCAGGGCCGATTCGCCACGTTCCCAGGCGTCCTGGGATGGGAAGCACGTAACTCTCGCATAGAGTCATAGGACAGACGAGGGGAGAAAGATGACCGACACCAAGATCAGAGTCGACCTTCCGCACTGGGATATGACGCCGCTGTACCCAGCGCTCGACTCGCCGGAGTTCAACTCCGCTTTCGACGACCTCGTCTCGCGTATCGGTGAGCTGCGTCCCGTGTTCGACGCCGCCGGCGTGCGCAAGTCCGAATCTTCCGAAGTGACCGATGAAGTTGCCGGAGCTTTCGACGACATCATCACCCGGCTGAACGAGATCGCCGAGCTCGGCAGAACCGTGCGTGGCTATCTGTACGCACTTCATCACAACCGAGTCGCGCAACGATCTCGCGCAAGGCCGTAACTCGGAGCTGCAGATGCATTTCGTCGAGGTCGACAAGCTCTCGAAGCGGTTCACGGCGTGGATCGGCTCCCTGGACGTCGACGCTCTCGTCGAGCGTTCATCTCTGGCCAAGGATCACGAGTTCTTCGTTCGCCGTGCTGCCGAGTCCGCGCGGCACTTGATGAGCTGAGGCCGAGGAGGACCTGGCCTCGAGCCTCAACCCGTCCGGCCAGGGGGCATGGGCCAAGTTGCACGGCAACGTGACATCTCGCGTGATGGCCGACCTGCACCGTCCGGACGGAACCGTCGAGCGCCTACCGATGGCGGCGATCCGCGGCCTGGGCGACGACCCCGACCCGGCCGTTCGTGAAGCCGCGTGGAACGCGCAGATGGCGGCTTGGCCTACCGTCGAGGTACCGCTAGCTGCGTCGCTGAACAGCATCAAGGGCTGGCAGAACGAGACGAACAAGCGGCGCGGCTGGCCCGACTCGATCGAGCCGGCGCTATTCGCTAACAACGTCGACCGAGCGACGCTCGAAGCGATGCAGGAAGCCTGCACAGAGTCTTTCCCCGACTTCCGCCGCTACATGAAGGCCAAAGCGAAGTTGCTCGGCAAGGAGCGGCTGGCCTGGTTCGACCTCGGCGCGCCGGTGGGAGCCGAGGGAACGACGTGGGATTGGGACGAAACGGCCAGCTTCATCGTCGATCAGTTCATGACGTACTCCGATCGGCTTGCGAATCTTGCTGCGCGCGCGTTCCTAGAGAGATGGATCGACGCCGAACCGCGAGAGGGCAAGAGGGACGGCGGCTTCTGCATGGGGGTGCAGCGCGATGAGTCACGCATCCTCGTGAACTTCACGCATTCGTTCCAGAGCGTGGCCACGGTCGCGCACGAGCTGGGGCACGCGTACCACAACATCAACCTCGCGGATCGCACGCCATACCAGCGCAGCACTCCGATGGCACTTGCGGAGACGGCCAGCACGTTCTGCGAAACGATCGTCACCCGGGCCCAGATGGCTCGCGCATCCGACGACGAACGGCTCGGCATCCTGAACGGCGATCTCGTCCGGGACAGCTTGATCGTCGTTGCGATACACAGCCGGTTCCTGTTCGAGAAGGCCGTGTACGAAGGGCGCGAGCGCCGCGAGCTGTCGCCGACCGAGCTGTGCAATCTGATGGCGGACGCCCAACGCGATTGCTTCGGCGATGCGCTCGACCACGACAAGGTGCACCCGTACATGTGGGCCGTCAGCCCGCACTACTACAGCTCCGCCTACTACAACTGGCCCTACACCTTCGGCCTTCTGTTCGGGCTCGGTCTCTACAAGCGTTACGAGGAAGACCCGGAAAAGTTCCGCGCGGGCTACGACGATCTGCTCTCGTCCACCGGTTTGGCCGACGCCGCGACGTTGTGCGCGCGGTTCGGCATCGACATCCGGTCCGTCGACTTCTGGCGCTCGAGTCTGGATGTAACCCGCGAGGGCATCAACCTGTTCGAACGACTGTCCGTCTAGCGGTTAGTTCAGACGGTCGCGCAGGAACGTTCCAACGCGCGTGATGGCTTCGTCCGCTTCAGGGATCAAGCCTGCGAACAGATGCCACGCGTGGAACAGACCCGGTTCCATCTCCAGAGTCACATCGACGCCGCAGTCTTTCGCACGCGCAGCGAGTCGCCGAGCCGTGTCGGCGAGGATCTCGGACTCACCGGCCTGGATGAGCATCGGGCCGAGACCGGTCAGATCGGCAAGTGCTGGCGAGATCGAAGGATCGGACGGATCTAAGCCGTCGATGTAGGACTTCTTGAAGAGATCGAGCGTTTCGGGGCGCAGGAAGTCGATGTCGAGTGCTTCGTCCGAGATCGGGCCCAGATCGGTGAGGTCGGCCCACGGTGAAATTGGCGCGGACGTGGCGGGGAGGGCATCGCCGGCATCTCGAAGCACGACCTGCAGGGCCACCGTCAGGCCTCCGCCTGCCGATTCACCCGCTACGGCTATGCGATCGGCCGGAGTGTTCGCGGCCAGTCGCCGGTAAACGAGGAGCGCGTCTTCTAAGCCTGCGGGGTACGGATACTCGGGAGCCAGGCGATATTCGGGGACGAACACCGGCAGCTTCGATGCTCGCGCCAAGCGGCTGACCACGTGCCGATGGCTGTTACGCGAGCCGATGCAGTAGCCGCCGCCGTGAAGGAAGAGGATCAACCGATCGGTGTCGGCGTCGGCGGTCGCTACGCGATCTACAGGGACTGAGCCGATCATCGTCGACGTGACCTCAACGTCGTCGAGCGGCGGCGAGAGCTGCGACAAGCCCTCGAGATTGGTTCGAAGCTCTGCGATCGGAGCCACGACGGTGCTCCGCTGGTTCTTCATCATCTGGACGAGCGCCTCGTACTGCTGACTGGGCATGGACCAATCATGTCCGGACGCGCTGTCTTGCCGCCAGACGCCGGGTAACCGATGCTGTGCACGTGGCGAAGCTGATCTCTCACATCATCACGTACATCGCAGTTATGGGGTTGCTGATCGCGATCTGGGTGATGGTCGGCGGCGGTTCCCCGGACGAGCTCCGCGCTATCGCCGAGAACCCATCGACCGCCTTGAGCGCAGGCTTCTGGCCCATCTGGCCGATCCTCGGGTGGGGGACTTTCGTAGTCATCCATGCCGGTTCCGTTGTCTCGAAACTTCTGTTCGGCTGGACTGATCGCCGCGAACGCGAGAAACGCAAGAAGCAACGGATCGAAGCTGCGACCAAGCCGCTGGACATCGCGTTCAGCGCTGCAGAGACGGGACGCGACATCGTCCGCGAGGTCAAGTCGGCGATCGAGCAGGCGCAAGAGCGCCACACCGGAGCTCGTGGCCGGCGCGACCGGGTGCGACGTGGGCCTCCGTCCGGCCAGACGTCCTCCGTGCCGGCGGCGGAACCGGCGGCCGCCGCCGCTACCGGGCCGCAGCGCAAATGGGTGACGGTGATGTTCACCGATATCGCGGACTCGACGAGCCACAACGAGCGCTTGGGAGACGACGAATGGCGCCGCATCCTTTCCGAGATGCGCATGCTCGTGCGCAACGCCATCGCCGATCGAAACGGCAGCGAAGTGGGTACCGCCGGAGACGGCCTGCTCGCGCGCTTCGGGAGCCCGGCGGACGCCGTCCTGTGCGGTGTGGACATCCAGGCCGAGCTGGATTCGGCTCGAACCACAAGTGAGTTCGTCCCCGAAGTGCGCATCGGTATCCACGCCGGTGAGGCCGTCGAAGAGGACGGGGACCTCGTGGGCCGGGTGATCAACCTCGCGTCCCGCGTCACCGATCAAGCAACACCGGGCGAGATCCTGGTGACCGAGCCGGTGGCCGATCAGCTCGTCGGGAAGCTCGAGCTGGAGGACAGGGGACTACGCGAGTTGAAAGGTCTGTCGCAACCGCGCCACCTGCTCGCGGTCAAGTGGACGGAGCAGGGCGACTAGACGTAGCGGAGTTCGGCCGTCTCGGCGTCGTGGGGTTCGTCCACCAAACGAGCACAGGTGGGGCAGTACCAGCGGGCTTCCATGGCCGTCCCGCATTCATCGTGTCGCGGAGGCTCGATGTCGTCTGACTTAGAGGCTCCCCAGTGGGCGAGCAGGCGCAGGGCGCCGCCGAGCTCGCGTCCCGAACCGGTGAGCTCGTAAGCGACCCGCTGCGGGCGGCGGGAGTAGGGCCTGGCCAGCACGACGCCTTCGTCGGCCAGCCGGCGGAGCCGCGCCGACAGGATGTTGGGGGCGATGCCGTTGACGTCCGACTGGAGATCGTTGAAGCGCCGGGGACCGCCGAGAAGGGCATCGACGATCAGCAGGGTCCAGCGGTCGCCCACGCACTCCATGGCCTCAGCCAGCGCCGCCCGAGGGTCAGATTCGCGATCGGATGCCACCTCTTGACGCCTCCTGGGTAAAGTAGTAACTTGCAAGTCACAAGTTACCACCTAGGAGGCCCATATGGCAACCATCCAGGACGTGCAGGAGGCAGTTTCCGGCGTAGCCGAGGCCGTTGGGCCGCGCATCGTCGGGGTCACCGGGGGCCGGTCGTCCGGCTCCGGAGTGATCGTCGGCAAGGACCGCGTGCTCACCAACGCCCACAACCTCACGGGCACCCATCCTCATTCGGGGCGCATGCCGCGAGGCGTCCGGCACCCGAGGGAGCTCACGGTCTCCTTCTCCGACGGACGGACCGAGGCCGCCGAGGTCGTGGCCGCGGACGTGGAGAACGACCTCGCCGTGCTCGAGGTGAACACGGGCGACGCCAAAGTCATCGAGTGGGCCAACGGCTCTGGTGAGGTCGGCATCGGCGCGCCGGTCTTCGCTCTTTCGAACCCCGGCGGACGCGGACTTCGTGTGACGTTCGGGCTCGTTTCGGGAACCGAGCGCACATTCAGCGGCCCGCGCGGACGCAAGATCGGCGGCGGCATCGAGCACACTGCGCCGTTGCTTCCCGGTTCCTCGGGCGGTCCGATAGTCGATGGAGAAGGGCGACTACTCGGAATAAACACGCACCGGCTGGGTGAAGGCTTCTACCTGGCCATAGCGGCCGACGACACATTGAAGCAGCGCACGGAAACGCTGAGCCGGGGCGATGCACCACAACGTGCCCAGCTCGGCGTTGCGATCGCCGACGCACACGTCGCTCGCAGACTGCGACGTGCAGTTGGTCTTCCCGAGGCCGACGGACTACTCATTCGCGGAGTGCGTGAGGGAAGCGCCGGCGAGAAGGCTGGATTGAAGGAAGGAGATCTCCTGGTCAAGGCCGGCGGACGCGACCTCAAGTCCGTAGACGACCTGTTCGCAGCACTCGAAGACGTCGAAGCCGGCGGATCTTTGGAGATCGAGGTTTTGCGCGGGACGGAATCTCTAACCGTGTCCGCGGTGTTCTCAGAGGACAACAAGGAGTGATGGACATGACGACGGACGTCGTCCGGCCTTCGGTCGGCGAGGAAGAAGCACTCGACGCTTATTCGCGTGTGGTTACGCACGTGGCCGAGCTCTTGCTTCCGTCCGTCGCGAGCTTGAAGGTCATGGAGAGGGTCCGGGGCGGCGGACGGCGTCCCAAAGGATCCGGTTCGGCCGTGGCGATCTCGCGCGACGGCTTCGCGCTCACATCTGCACACGTGGTGAACCACTCGACGGACGGCACGGCCACATTTGCCGATGGTTCCGAAAACTCATACGAAGTCGTGGGAACCGATCCGCTTTCGGATCTTGCGGTGGTCCGCGTCCTGGGAGCCGATCTCGTACCGGCCACTCTTGGTGATGCGGACACATTGCGCGTTGGTCAGCTCGTCGTCGCGGTGGGCAACCCGCTCGGCTTCTCCGGTTCAATAAGCGCCGGTGTCGTGAGTGCTCTCGGCAGGTCTTTCGCGACCCAATCGGGCCGAGCCGCCCGCGTGGTCGAGAACGTGATCCAAACCGACGCTGCGCTGCACCCGGGCAACTCGGGTGGAGCGCTGGTCACCGGTGACGGACACGTCGTCGGCATCAACACGGCGGTGGTCGGTCCGTTCATCGGGCAAGGGCTCGGCTTGGCCGTTCCCATCAATGCCACGACGCGGCGGATCATCGCCGACCTAATGCGTGACGGCCGCGTCCGTCGCGCGTACCTCGGTATCGCGGGAGCCACAAGGCCTCTGCCGCCCAAGGCTGCACGCGTTGTCGGACGCGATCGCGGCATCGAAGTGACCGAGATCGTCGAGGGCTCACCTGCTGCCCGCGGTGGCGTTCAGCGCGGAGACATCGTGGTCGAGGTCGACGGAGTTCCCATCCAGGACGTCGCCGATCTGCAGCGCTTGATGACCGACGATCGCATCGACCGGACTGTGAACATCACCGTCTTGCGTGCGCAGGGACCGGTGCATATCGACGTCGTGCCGGTGGAGCTCCCGAGCGAGAAGTAATTAATCCGCGCCTTCTTCCTTGCATCCGTAATCCGCGGTCGCCGGCCGCAGGGGCGGGCCGCTGACCGCGCAGTGGTGCTCTTCGCCGAGCGCCTTCACCTCGACCGGCATCCTCATCGGTACCGTGAACCAAGCAACTAGTCCCCCGGCCGCCGTCACGGCAGCGGCGATAGTCGCCGCCCTCGAGAATCCGTTGGTCAACGCTGCTCCCTGCGGCAGGACGTTCCCGCCGAGACCGGCGAGCGGAGGCAATACCGCTACGGCGACGAGCGAAGCTGCGCGTGCCACGGCGTTGTTCACGCCCGACGCCACACCGATGTGCCGCTGGTCAGTGGCCGCGAGAACCGTCGTTGTCAGTGGGGCTACCGTGTGTACGAGGCCGACGGCGAAGAGAAGTATCGAAGGCAGAACGTCCGTAACGTAATCGCCTCCCGGAACGATGCGCCGCGCAAGGAACAGGCCTGCGGCCATGAGAAACGGCCCGGCGGTCATGGGGATCCGAGGTCCGATTTGCTGTGCGATGCGTCCGGCACGAGCGGAGTGGGCGAGAAGTATGAGCGTGATGGGAAGCCCGGCTACTCCAGCCTCGAGAGGAGAGTATCCGAGTCCTTCCTGGAGGTAAACGGAAAACAGGAAGAAGAATCCACCCATCGCTCCGTAGACAGCGAAGGTTGCGATGTTGGCGCCCGTGAATGTGAGCGATGAGAAGATCCCGAGGGGCAGCATCGGATGCCGTTCCCAAATCTCGATCGCGATGAAGGCCGCGAAGCCGACCAAACAGAGCGCGGCGGCGATCTGCACGTCGATCGACCCCCAGCCCTTGGAGCGGATCTCCGTAAGTAGATAGGTCAGGCCGGCCAAACCGACGGCAGCCGACAGTCCACCGGCGATATCGGGATGCCAACCCGTGCGCGTTTCATCGAACGACTCAGGTATGTGGCGTTGCGCGACGTAGATCACGACGGCCGACAAGGGCAGGTTGATAAGGAAGATCGCGCGCCAGGAAACGAAGTCGACGAGCCAGCCTCCGAGGAATGGACCGATCGCTCCGGCCACGCCTCCCAGTCCCGACCATGCACCGATGGCGCGACCGCGATCATCCGGGTGGAACGACGATTGGATGATCGCGAGACTTGCCGGCGTCAGAAGTGCGCCTCCGACCCCTTGCAATGCTCGGGCGGCGATCAGGAACGGCTCGTTCGGTGCGATACCGCACAGAAGCGACGCTGCCGCGAATCCGGCTGTTCCGATTACGAAGACCCGTCGGCGTCCATAGAGATCGCCCAACCCTCCGCCAAGCAAGATCAAGGCCGAGAGCGTCACGAGGTAGCCGGTAACCGTCCATTGCAACCCGGTAAAACCCATGCCCAGGTCTTCGCCGATCACAGGGAGCGCGATGTTGACGACGGTTGAGTCCAGGAAGACGACGGCGGAACCGAGAACGGACGCGGTGATCACCCAGCGCCCGGCCGGCGTCGCGTACCTAACGAACTCTTTTGTCTGGTCCACGTTGGCGGGGAACAGCGTCGACCCTCAGGCTATTCCTCGAGGAACGCGATATATCTTGACTTTGGCCAAGACGCGATATATCGTGACCTTGTTCAGTCGCCAGGGGAGGTCCAATGGAGCGCTGGGTTGTTGCGGATGAGCTGTCGACCGATCTCGAGGAAGTCCAAAGGATCGTCGTACGCATCGTTGCCGGAGACGTGACGGTTACTTCGGGAGAGAGCTCGCATATCGACGTTCGTCGTGAATCCGGGGATGAAGTACACGTCGAATTCCAAAACGGGACGCTCTTCGTGTCCCAACCCGATCCCGATGCAGCACCGCTGGAGCGATTCTTTCGTATGGTCACCAGCGGCCGACGACACCGTTGCACGGTGGCCATCGTTGCGCCGCCTTCGGCTCGCGTTCAGATCTCAACGGTTTCCGCGCCCGCCGTGGTCTCGGGCTTCGAAGGCGGTGCTGAAGTCACCACGGTTTCCGGCGAAGTGACTTTGTCGCAGTTGAGCAACGAGGTTGACGTGAAGACCGTTTCCGGAGACATCGCGGCCAAGGGCATCGCAGCCGGAGTCAAGCTGAAGAGCGTGTCGGGTGACGTCGCTGTCGTAGACGGCTCGTGCCGGTGGGTAGACGCAAAATCCGTGTCCGGTGACGTGTTGCTCGATCTCGATCTGGATCCCCAAGGCACGTACGACATCACCACCGTCTCGGGGACCGTTTCCCTTCGAACCACCGCGGAGCCCGATCTTGCCGTGGAGGCTTCGAGTGTGTCCGGTCATTTGGTCTCGGATTTCGGTCTCAACTGGGAGAGCAAGCCCGGTCGCCGTTACACGTCGGAGACGATCGGCTCCGGTGGCGCTCGCCTGTGGGTTAAGACGGTGTCCGGCGACCTGCGTGTTCTCAGTGGGAGAGCCGCTGCGTGAGCAAGCTCTTCGGTCACGGCGACCTTCGCTTGTGGTTGCTGAAGCTCATCGACGATCACCCGCGCCACGGCTACGACATCATCTCCGGTCTCGAGGATCAGTTCCTCGGCCTGTACTCGCCGTCACCCGGCACCGTCTACCCGCGGCTTCAAGCTCTCGAGCAGGAAGGTCTTATCGAAGTTGCCGACGAAGAGGACGGACGAAAGATCTATCAGCTCACCGACAAGGGCCGGGCCGAGCTGGCTGAACGCACGGCCGAACTGCGCGAGTTAGGTGACCGACTGGCGAAGTCGGCACGAGATATCGCGCAGGACATAAGGGCAGACGTGAAATCGGCGGTGCGGGACCTGAGGGCCGAAGTGCGCAAGGCCGCCGTCGAAGTTCGACGTGACGAACGACGAGCCTCCCGCGCGGGGCGCGACGCTTCGCGCGAGCGCCAGCGCGCCGCGCGGGCGGCTCGAGACGTGTCGCACGAAGTGCGCGGCGTTCTAAGGTCGTTGCAAGGCGACCTCGACGGTTTCGTCAGTGACGTGTTGTCGGCCGCCCGCAGACACGGTCTCGACCGCGACCGGCTCGATGCGCTGCGGCAGGCGTTGCGCGACGCGCGTGCTGCTGTGGTAGAGGCGCTGGAGGGCCGGAGCAAAGGCGCGTGACGGCTGACGCTACGATCGGATCCGTAAGTGGCGAGGAGCTTCTCCAGTTCATCGCACAGGCCGACCTGCGCGCCGATCCGTATCCGCATTACGCACGATGGAGATCGGCAGAACCTGTCGCCAACGTGGACGACTTCACCTGGATCGTCACCGGACACGATGCCGTCTCCGAAATCCTGCGCGGCGACATGTTCAGCACCGACGAGCGCAAGAGTCCCTTCAACGACGCCTCCGAGGCCCAACGTCAACGGCCCTTCTCCCGCATCTATCACGACATGCTGTTGTTCCGTGACGAGCCGGACCACAAGCGCCTGCGCGACCTCGTTCAGAAGGCTTTCACGCGAAAGATGGTCGAGGATCTCCGCGGACGAATCGATGCGCTTGTAGACGACCTCGCCACAGATCTCATCGAGCAAGGTCGCGCCGACCTGGTGTCTGCCTTCGCCTACCGTCTGCCCGTGATCGTGATCTGCGAGATGCTCGGCGTACCCGCGGAGGATTGGGACCGATTCCAAGCGTGGGCCAGGGACCTAGCCACACGTTTCGAGTTCCAACCGATGCGCACACCGGAGATGGAAGAACGGGGCGACGCGGCCACACAGGCACTGATCGATTACTTCGAGGAGTTGATCGCAGAGAAGCGCAAGAAACCGAAGGGCGACCTGATCTCTTCGCTGATCGACGTGGAAGAAGGCGGCGACAAGCTGACGCATCAAGAGCTGATCGCCAACCTCGTCCTGATACTTCTCGCCGGCCACGAGACGACGGCGAATCTGATCGGCAACGGCACGAAGGCACTCCTGGAGAACCGCGACCAGTGGGAGCGTCTGGTGGCCGAGCCCGATCTCGCACGCGGTGCCGTAGAAGAGCTGCTGCGTTACGACAGTCCCGTCCAAGTCGTTCTGCGAATCGCTATGGCCGACGTCGCGATCGGCGGGCGAAGTATCCCTTCCGGTCACATGGTGACTCCTGTCCTTGGTGCTGCGAACCGCGACCCGAAGCGCTACGCCGACCCGGACCGGCTCGACATCACTCGAAACGAGGCGCCGCTGGTGTCATTCGGCGGCGGTGTCCACTTCTGCCTGGGGGCGCCGTTGGCGCGCCTGGAAGCGCAGACCGCTTTCCGAACACTGGCCAAGCGAATGCCTGAGCTCGACCTCGACGGGGAGCCGAGGTGGAGGCCGAGCTTCGTTATCAGGGGCCTGCAAGAGCTCCCAGTCGTCGCGAACGCGTAGCGTTAGAGGTGTGCGCTTCGGCGTGACCCTCCCAAATCTCGGCGTCGGCGACGACCCCAGTGTCATCGTCGATCTGGCCGTGGAAGCCGAGACCGCGGGTTGGGAAGGCGTTTTCATCTGGGACACGCCGTATGCCTCGGACGTGGCCGACGAAGTGCAGGAGACGTTCGACGCCTGGCAGCTCATGACGGCGATCGCTCTCCGGACCGAGCGCATCCGGATCGGCACGATGATCACTCCGCTTCCGTGGCGGCGTCCCTGGGAGATCGCTCGACAGTCGGTCACGCTCGACCGGTTGTCGAACGGGCGCTTCACTTTGTGCGTCGGCCTCGGCTGGGTTCCCGAGGGCGGTTCACCACTCGGCGAGGAGCCGGATAGGAAGATGCGGGCCAAGAAGCTCGACGAAGGTCTCGAGGTGCTGGCCGGGTGCTGGCGCTCCGAGCGCTTCTCGTTCATCGGCGAGCACTACCGGTTGAAGGACGTGCGCTTCCTGCCGAAACCGGTCGGGCAGATCCCGGTGTGGGTCGTCGGTGCGTGGCATCGCGATCCGGCGGCGTGGCCGAAGAAGACGTCGCTTCGCCGGGCGATGCGATGGGACGGTGTCCTGCCAAACATCTTCGACAACAGGGGCGTCTCCTTCGACACCGGTCCCGACGACATCCGGGCAATGGCCGATTGGATCCGTTCGGAGGACGACGGGCCCCTCGATGTCGTGTGCGAGGGCGGAGGAGAGAAAGAAGATGTGAACGCCGAAGCCGATGTGGTTCGGGGCTTCAGGGACGCCGGAGCGACGTGGTGGCTGGAAGCGGTGTGGTGGTCGATGTACCGGCATCCTGGCGACCCCGAGCCGATGCGTGAACGGATCCGCATTGGACCGCCCAAGATCGATTGATTGGTCTCTGGGTAACTGGGTGACATGCGCGTAGTCGTGCTGGGTGCCGGTCTTGCGGGCGGCAACGTGGCTGCAGGGCTGAGGGACGAGGGCTTCGACGGCGAGATCGTCCTGCTCGGCGACGAAGCCACCCCGCCCTTCGGCCGCCCGCCGCTGTCCAAGACCTATCTGCGCGCTGAGGAGGACCTTACGAGCTGGCTGCCCAAGCCAATCGACTGGTACACGGCCAACGATGTCGAGCTTCGACTAGACGGCCGGGTCGATCGGGTCGACACAGCGAACAGCCGAGTCATTGTCGGCGGCGAAGAGATCACCTACGACCGGTTGTGTCTCACGACCGGATGCCGTCCGCGGTTGCCCGACCTGCCGGGAATCGACCTAGACGGAGTGCTTCCGCTGCGGACCAAGGAGCAGTGTGACGAGATCAAGCGACGCGCGGTGAAGGGTGCCAAGGCCGTCGTAGTCGGCATGAGCTTCATCGGTTCGGAGGTTGCGGCTTCTCTCCGGCAGCTGGGTGTAGACGTGACGGCGATGTTCCCCGGTGCCGGACCGCTGGCGAACGTCCTCGGTGATGCCGTCGCGCGTCGGATGTACGAGATTCACGCATCGCAAGGTGTGAGGCTTCTGCCCGGGGAGAAGGTCGCGGCGTTCGAGGGTGCCGGTCGTGTCGAAAAGGTGCGGACGGAGTCCGGCCGATCGGTGGAATGCGATTTCGCGGTCATCGGGCTTGGTGTCGAGCCGAACGTCGAGCTGCTGAAAGGCAGCGATGTGAAGATCGACAACGGTGTCGTCGTCGATGTCACGTGCCGGGCGAACGTCCCGAACGTCTATGCGGCGGGCGACGTCGCCAACCACGACCACCCGTTGTTCGGACGGATCCGCGTCGAGCACTTCAACAATGCCGAGAAGCAAGCGAGATATGTCGCGCGGTCGCTGCTCGGCAGCGTCGAGCCCTTCGATTACGTCCACAGCTTCTGGTCCGACCAGTACGACCACAAGATCGAATACATCGGCCACGCGCGGAAGTGGGACGAATTCGTTGTGCGTGGCGATCTCGACGGCGGGTTCCTCGGCTTCTATCTGAAGGACGATGTGCCGCTTGCCGTCATGGGATTGGATCGCGGCGGCGATCCGGAGGCCGAGCCGAACTCAGAGATGGCTCAGTGCGTCCCGCTGGTGCGAAAACGTGAGCCGGTCGATCCTCGCGCGCTCGCCGACGAAGGAGCAGAGCTCGCGTCGCTAGCCGCCGGCTAAGGCGCTTCGGCCCCCGAGGCGACGAGCTCGGCTTCGTCCTCGCGGCCGAGGCCGTCCTTGCGAGCTTCGATCTTCGCGACGTCGGTCTTCGGGCACCACGGCGTAGAAGTGCCGCGACTCGCGGTCCCAGTCGTTGAGGATCTCGTTCGCGCCTTCTTCGAGTGCGTGTATCGCACGTGGTTCTCGACGAACTCACGGACGATCTCGAGCTGGTCGCGGTTCGCCTGACGCGACCGAGACGAGCTCGGGTTGACCTTCGTCGGCAGCGCGCCGCTCGGGTCGTAGACGAACGCCTGGCCCCCGGTCATGCCGGCGCCCAGGTTGTTGCCGACCGGGCCGAGGATCACGACCCACCCACCGGTCATGTACTCGCACGCGTGCATGCCCGCGCCCTCGATGACCGCGAGCGCACCCGAGTTGCGCACGGCGAACCGCGCACCGGCCGCGCCTGCGCAGTACAGCTCGCCGCCCGTCGCGCCGTACAGAACGGTGTTCCCGATCAGCACGGGATCGCCGGCGTCGTCGGCCGGCGGGCCGGATGACGATCCGTCCGCCGTTCATCGCCTTGCCGACGTAGTCGTTCGCTCTCGCCGACGAGCGTGAAGCTCGACACCCGGACGCGAGGAACGCGCCGAAGGACTGTCCGGCTTGTCCGGCGAAACGGACGCGAGCCTCTCCGGGCGGCGACTCCTCACCGAAGTGGAACGCGATCTCGCCGCCGAGCTCGGCCCCCACGGTGCGGTCGGCGTTGGTGATCGGGTAGTGGAGCCAGCGGCTCCTCGGTCGCCGGTGCGCACGGCGAAGATCGCGTCCTCCTTGCACGCGCCGGCCGAGCTCGGAACGCGCGCGCTGCATCTCGATGTGCTCGACGAAGCGGCGTCGGCGCGTCCTGTGTCGCTGCGCGCGTCGTGCAGCAGCCAGTCGAGGTCGACGGAGTCGGCCCGCGGCGTCGCCCGTCTGCTTGCGGCGCAGCAGGTCGGTGCGTCCGATCGCTTCGTCCAGGGAGCGAAGGCCGAGCGACGCGAGCAGACGCCGCACCTCTTCGGCCACGAAGTAGATGTAGGCCGCGACCATCTCCGGCGTTCCCTGGAACTTCGCGCGAAGATCCGGACGCTGCGTCGCGATCCCCACCGGACAGGTGTCGCGGTGACACGTGCGCACCATGATGCAGCCCTCGGCGAGGAGCGCCGCCGTTCCGAACGAGTACTCGTCGGCGCCGAGCAGCGCGGCGACGATCACGTCACGTCCGGTGCGGAACCCGCCGTCGACGCGCACACGTACGCGCGAACGCAGGCCTTCGGCGACGAGCGTCTGCTGCGTCTCGGCCAGACCGATCTCCCACGGGAGCCCGGCGTTCTTGATCGACGACAGCGGCGACGCACCGGTGCCGCCGTCGGCGCCGGAGAGCATGACGACCTCGGCGAGACCCTTTGACGACGCCGGCGGCGATCGTCCCGACGCCGGTCGTGGCGACGAGCTTCACCGAGACGTCCGCGCGCGGGTTCACCTGCTTGAGGTCGAAGATGAGCTGCGCGAGGTCCTCGATCGAGTAGATGTCGTGGTGCGGCGGCGGAGAGATCAGCGACACGCCCGGCTGCGTGTGCCGCAGGCGCGCGATCTCCGCCGACACCTTGTGTCCCGGCGAGCTGTCCGCCCTCGCCGGGCTTGCGAGCCCTGCGCCATCTTGATCTGCAGCTCGTCGGCCCACGATGCGTACTCCGGCGTGACACCGAACCGTCCGGACGCGACCTGCTTGATCTTGCAGTTCGGTCGCGCTGCGTGCCCTTCGTGCGGTAGCGGTACGGGTCCTCGCCGCCTTCGCCGGTGTTCGCCGCGTCCGCCGACCATGTTGAAGCCCATCGCCAGCGTCTCGTGCGCTTCGCTGCGAGATCGATCCGTGCGAGATCGCGCCGGACGAGAACCGCCGGCAGATCTCCGACGCCGGCTCGACCTCGTCCGAGCGGGATCGGCTCGCCGGCGTCACGAGCTCGAACAGGTCGCGCGGCTCGGACGGCGGACGCTCGTTCACGAAGCTGCGCGAACTTGTCGTACTGCTCGTCGCTCCTCGCCGTCGACGTGCGGCGCGCAGCGCGTGCGCCGCGCGCTCGAGGTCGGCCTGGCGGCGGTTCGTCCCGGATCCGACCGTGTCGTGCAGCGCGTCGACGACGTCCGGGTTGGCCGCGTGGTACTCGCCGCCGTGCTTGTGCTTGATGAATCCGGTCGAGGTCGAGGCGCGCCTGCGGCTTGCCGTAAGCCGTCGGCGTGCCGGCGCAGCACATCCGTCGCCGAGCTCCTCGAAGCCGATGCCCCAGATCGTCGAGAACGTGCCGTCGAAGCAGAGCTCGATGACCTCGCTGTCCGAGACCGTAGGCCTCGAAGATCTGCGCGCCGCGATAGGAGTCGACGGTCGAGATGCCCATCTTCGACATGATCTTGAGGACGCCGTCCTCGATCGCGTACGTGTAGTTCTCGAGCGCTTCGTCGGCGGGCAGACCTTCGACCATGCCCTTCGACGCGCGTTCGGCGAGGTGCGCGAACGTGAGCTACGGACAGATCAGGTCGGCGCCGTAGCCGACGAGGCACGCGAAGTGGTGCGTCTCGCGCGGCTCGCCGGAGTCGCAGACGATCGATGCCTGCGTGCGCGAGACCGGCGCGCACCAGACGGTGGTGCACGGCACCGATCGGCGGCGAGCGACGGGATCGGCGCGCGCTCCGGCGCCGATCGCGCGATCGGACACGACGAGGATCGCCGACGCCGCTGCGTCACGGCGTCCTCGGCTTCGTCGCCGATGCGTCGCAGCGCGCGCTCGAGACCGTCCGGGCCGTCGGAGACCGGGAACGTCGCGTCGATCAGAGCGGCAGGTCCCACGGCGCAGTCGACGAACAGGTCGTCGACGGCCTCCGGGTAGACGACGAACGACTCGTACTCGAGCAGGTCGGCGGCGTCCGGCGTCCTCGCTGAGCAACGCGGCGCGCGGGCCGACAAGCGTGCGCTTCGACATGACGAGCCGCTCGCGCAGGTGGTCGATCGGCGGGTTGGTCACCTGCGCGAAGCGCTGCTTGAAGAAGTTGAAGAGCGGACGCGCGAACGTCGTCAGGAACGGCGCCTGCGTGTCGTCGCCCATCGACGACGTCGGCTCCTTGCGGTACTTCGCCATCGGTTCGACGATCACCGTGATCTCTTCCTTGGTGACGCCGAACGCGGCCTGCGCGCGCGATCGAGATCCGTCCGGGACTTCGGCGTCGCGGCGTTCCGGCTGTGCGTCGGCGCAGACGCTCGGCCCACTCGGCGTACGGCTTTGCCGACGAGATGAAGCGCTTGACCGTCGCGTCGTCCTGCACGGCGTCGTCGGCCGAGCGTCGGGTCGACGCAGATGAGCTGTCCCTCGGAGAGCTTGCCGCGCGTCACCGCGCCGTGGTCGGCGAGATCGACCGTCCCGACCTCGGACGACACGACGACGAGCCCGTCCTCGCAGATCTGCGTGCGCAGCGGACGCAGACCGTTGCGGTCGAGCGATCGCGCCGACGCGGATGCCGTCGGTGAACACGAGTCCGGCCGGGACCGTCCCACGGCTCGATCGAGACACGAGTGGTAGCGGTAGAAGCCGCGCAGGTCGAGCGGGACGTCGTCCCGCGTCTCCCACGCGTCGGGGACGAGCATGTGGATCGCGTGACGGATGTCGCGTCCGCCGCGCACGAGCAGCTCGAGCGCGTTGTCGAGGATCCCGGAGTCCTGAAGCGTCATGTCGAGGACGGGACTGCAGCAGATCCGGCGGCGCGAGGTCGTCGGCGCCGAGGCGCCCTTCGCGGGCGCGCATCTGGTTGATGTTGCCCTGGATCGCGTTGATCTCGCCGTTGTGGCAGAGGAAGCGGAACGGCTGCGCGCGCTCCCACGTCGGGCGCGTGTTCGTCGCGTAGCGCTGGTGGAAGACGGCGAAAGGCGCATCGAATCGTTCGTCCGCGAGGTCGAGGTAGAAGTTCGCGAGCTGCGGCGCGGCGACGAGACCCTTGTAGACGACCGTGCGGAACGACCAGGACGGGAAGTGGATCGTCGATGCCGTGCTCGCGCGCGGCGTTCTCGGCCCGGCGCCGCGCGCGGAAGCACTTGCGTTCGCGCTCGTCGGAGTCGGTGACGGTCGAGGTGTGGAGGAGCTGGACGATGCGCGGCATCGTCGCGCGTGCTAGATCACCGAGGGCAGCCGGGATCGAGCGGGACCTCGCGCCACTCGAGCGCGGTGAAGCCCTCGGCGCGCGCCGCTTCCTCGACGATGCGCTCGGTGCCGTCCGAGCGCGCGAAGATCATCGCGACGGCACGGTCCCCGAAGACTGTCGTGCGGGATCGGGAGCGAGGAGCGCCGGCGCCGTCGCCCGTTAGTGCGTCGGAGGCGACGGCCCCGCGGTGGACGACCCGGCACAGGGCGCCGAGTGCCGGCCTCGACTATGGCGCGGCTGCGCCTGGCCTTTCGCGTCGGCGACGAAGCCGATGCCGCAGGCATCGCGTTCGCCTCTTGGGTCGTACAGGTATGGGTTAGTCATGTTCGGCTCAGCGTGTTGACCCTGGTCGTGGGGGGCGCCCACTTCGCCCCCCTGGTTCCTCTCCAAATAACCGGCCATGAAAAAAGGCGCCCGGACCCCCGCTCGACCGGGGTACGGAGCGCCATTGCTCTGCTAGCAGGATACCTGCTGGTAAAGACCTAGGAAATCCCGAGCGCCGGGCGTCCCGCTAGGCGCAGTGGACCTGATACTGGCGCCGTGCGGTCTTGCCGGCCTTGTCCTCCACGGAGACCTCGAGCGTGTGGTCGCCGGGGGTGGCGGGCCCGCTGTAGCTGCTGCTGAACGTGGTGCCGGTGATCGGCCCGCCCTTTACGGCCTTTCCGTCGGCGTAGACGGCGACCCAGGACAGGTTCGCGCCGTGGGCGGTGAGGGTGTAGCTGATCTTCATCATTCCCCCGGTGCAGGAGGGCGAGGCTGAGATCGTCGGGCCCGAGCCGGTCGAGGTAGAGGTCGCGGGGGCCGACGCAGCGGGCTTGGGAGCAGCGGCGACGACCGGTCTGCGCGCCGGAGCGGCCGTGGGGACGGGGGTGGGAGTCGCGGGCGCAGCCACCTCTACCTGGGCCGGGACAACGGTGGGGTCGGGCGGCGTCGCCGTGGGATCGGCCCCGGCTCCCAGGGTCTCCCGGGCGCCGGCGAACCCGGCTCCCACCAGGACGAGCCCGGTCAGCCCGGCCAGCAAGGGCCACATGCGCTGTCGCGGGCGGTCCAGCTCCTCGAACGGGCGGGGCTTCCACGCCGCCCAGGGATCGGAAGGATCGGGTGAGTCCTCGAGGGCGTCCAGGTGCTCGACGACGGTGTCCGGCTTTTCGCGCCGAGTCAGGCGCGCACCGAACACGGTCATGGAGACGATGGCAACGCCGAGCGCGCCCAAGACTGCCCAGAGCATCCAACAACGTTACCACCAGCAGCCTCAGTAGTGAGCTGAACTTAACATGCGCCACGGACAATCCCGGACCCGATCTCACGTTCTGGGGCCCGGCGCGTTCCATATAGGACGTGCTGCCGCCCTTTCAGACCTTCATGGACGACCAAGCCACATCGGTGTGGCGGTTCCTTCGCGCGGTTCTTTCGGCGCACGACGCCGAGGACTGCTTCCAGGAGACGTTCCTGGCTGCTCTGCGGGCTTACCCGGGCTTGAAGAACGGGTCGAATCTGAGGTCGTGGGTCATGACGATCGCGCACCGCAAGGCCGTGGACGTCCATCGCTCGACCAAGAGGACGAAAGCCACAGACAAGGTCCCCGAGCGCGCAGCTCCCGCCGCCAAGGAGGACGATCCCGAGCTTTGGGCGGCCGTGCGCGCGCTCCCTGACAAGCAGCGTGAAGCAGTGGCTCATCGATTCGTGAACGACCTCACGTATCGCGACATCGCTCGCGTTATGGAGAGCACGGAGACGGCAGCACGGAAGAACGTCAGTGAAGGAGTACGCAAGCTCCGGGAGGTGCTTAAGAAATGATCGAGTCAAGACTGAAGAAGTCGGCGAAGAAGATGAGCGCGCCGCCGCGTTCGGAGATGGCGCGGTTCGTCGATCGCGCAGACGAGGAAGATCTCATCGCGGTCGCCTATGCAACGGTGGACTCCCCGTTCGGAACGTGGGTCGCAGCAGCAACGGATTCCGGACTCGTTCGGCTCGCGTTGAGTCCGTATCGCACGGAGGACGTGCTCGAGGAGTTGGCAACGAGACTTTCTCCGCGAGTGCTCGAGCAACCATCGAAGCTGGATCCGGTGCGCAGGGAGCTCGACGAATACTTCGCGGGACGAAGGATTCGCGTTCGACCTTGCGGTCGACTGGTCGCTGGTTACCGGGTTCAACGAGCGCGTGTTGCGAGCGACGGCCCGGATCCCTTACGGCTCGATCACGAGCTACGGGACGGTTGCGCGCGAGGCGGGCAGCCCGCGCGCAGCCCGGGCTGCCGGCAACGCGCTCCACAACAACCCGGTTCCCATCGTGATCCCGTGCCACCGGGTGATCGGTTCCGGCGGTGGGTTGGTGGGCTACGGCGGGGGACTGCCGATGAAGGAAGCCTTGCTGCGGATGGAGGGCGCGCTCTAGCTCAGTAGAGCTTCTCGCCGGCGGCGAGCATCTCGACGAACTTGTCGATGCGTCGCGCGCGGGTCTCCGGCTTCTTGGCTTCCTGGATGCGAAACAGGAACGCGTAGCGATTCGCGCGAGTTGAGCCCTTCGAAGAACGTCTTTGCCTTCTTGTTCTTCTTCAGGGCCTTCTCGAAGTCGGGCGGCACGGTTGCGTTGGCGGGTGAGTCGTAAGCCGCGTCCCAACGTCCGTCGGCTTTGGCGCGCTCGACCTCGCGCAGGCCGGCCGGCTTCATCCGTCCTTCCTTGGTCAGCCTCGCGATGTTGTCGCGATTGATCTTCGACCACCTGCTTCGCGCCCGCCGTGGCGTGTAGCGCTGCAGGTAGAAGGTTTCGTCCAGGCCCTTGACCCTGTCCGTCGATCCAGCCGTAGCTCAGAGGACACATCGAGAGCTTCTCCGAAGGTGATCGTCTTGATGCCCGAGGCTTTCTTCGCGTATTTGATCCAGATGCCGGGCGCTTTCTCGTGGTTGCGTTCCATCCACTTCTCGAAGGCTTTGCTGCGTTGACGAATCGTCCTTGACCCGGCATTCGTCGGTCATTCCACAAGCGATGGAGTCAGAACGTCGAAGGGAACGTCGAGCACTTCGTCTACATCGCGCTCAGGGATCTTCTCGTCGGTAACGGTGGCCGCGCTGATCCGATCGAGGCGGAACATCCGGCCCCCGTCGCGCATCCGACACCAGCCGATGAGGTACCAGCCGTGTGTCGAGCCGAACAATCCCTGCGCTTCGACGCCTCGTTTGGTCGGGTTGCCGAGACGATCCATCGTAGTCGAGCTCCAAAACGACGTGACGCAACACGCCTTCCTCGACCGCGCGCAACACTTCTGGCGGCGCGATCTCGCGCAGGAGCGACGCGGATGCGTCCCGCGAGCGACTCGGCTTCGACGGCGTCGCTCGACTGCATGACCGCGGCCAGCTTCATTCGCGCACGACGCGCGGCTTGCTCGAACGGCATCGGCCCGGCCACGGCCAGGGCCGTCGCCAAAGACACCGCTTCTTCGGCCGTGAGGTTGAGAGGCGGCAGCGTCCGGCGCGGGTCGAGGGCGTAGCCGCCACGCGGACCTCGCTGCGACCAGATCGGAACGCCGGCTTCCTGGAGGGCGAGGATGTCGCGTTCGATCGTCCGTCCGGAGACCTCGAAGCGATCGGCCAGCTCCTGCGACCGCATCTGCCGGGGCGAGCGTGCCCTCAGCTCCTCGACGATGGCGTAGAGCCTGTCCGTCCTGTTCACGACCGCAATCATGGTCTCAGATTCCCGACACCAGGCTGTCGGGGAATCATTTCTATGGTCCGGGAATGGAGGCATCGAGATGATCTATTGGGTACAGCTCGCCTTCGACTGCGCCGATGCCGACGACCTGATGATCTTCTGGGGCGACGCGAATCGGCTGCACATCGATCTTGCCTCCACGGATGTGGACGGACATCGCGCGCGTCTCGAGAAACTCGGCGCCACGGTCCAGCGGTGGGACACCGACCACGTGATGCTCGATCCCGAAGGGAACGAGTCTTGCCTCAACTAACGATGTCGTCATCATGACTCTCGTGGAAGCCCCGCCGTTTTCGAAGCACTTCACCGTCCGCAACTACGAGATCGACCAGAACGGACATCTCAACGGCGCCGTGTACGTGCAATGGGCCGACCACGTGCGCTCGGAGTGCTCAAAGGCTGCGGGTGTGTCCTTGGACTATCTGGTGTCGTCCGGCGTCGGGCCGGTGAACCTGGAGACGACGATCCGCTTCCATCGCGAGCTGCGTGTGGGGGCCGAAGTAGACGTGTCGTGCCGTTTCGAATGGACGGACGGCAAGACCATGCGCGTTTTGCAAGAGTTCCGCCTCGAGGACGGAACCCTGGCTGCCGAACTGACGAGCGTCGGCGGGCTCCTCGACCTCAGCACGCGCCGCCTGGTCGACAAACCAAGCGAGCACTGGCGCGCCGCCGCTACCGCACCCGAGGTCCTCGGCCTTTGATGAGGACCGGTCTTCGTTTCGAGGGTCGCAAGACCGTCGGCGGCCGAACCTTCGTCGTCGCGCTCGGTGTACAGCCCGAGCTGCAGCTGGTCTTGCGCGCGGCGGGGTTCGCCGATCGCGATGAAGGATTCCTTCTGGAGGTGCGCGGTGACGAACGCATCTGCGATGCCGTGGTCGCCAACTGGGAGCAACACGGTGTGGCCGTCGTCGAGCAAGCCGTCGGACTACGCCCCGTGCCGTGGGTGGATGCGTTGAGGTCGTTCTTGGCCGCCGCGGACCGATCTGACGTCTGGTGGTTCCTGGTCGGGAGCACCGGGTTGGCCGTTCGCGGGCTCGACGTCTCACCCGGTGATGTAGACATCGCCACAGACGGCGACGGGATAAGGACACTCGTTCAGATCTTCAGGGATCAGTTGCTGGCGCCCGTCGTCGACACCCACGGTTGGTTGATCAGCGAGCTCGAGGCGCGTCTGTTCATGCATGCGCGCGTCGACATCGTGGGAAATGTGCGACCGGCGGTCGATGATCCGCAACCGCGGCCCTTCGGTCCGGAAGCTGCAAGCCGGATCGAGACGGTCGCGTGGGAAGGATTCGAGGTGCCGGTTGCGCCGTTGGACCTGCAACTCGTGGACGAGCTTTCGCGCAGCCGTCGAAACAATGTGGCCCAGATCCTGCACGCCATCGAGCTCGGCACCGCGATTCGGTAGGCGCCGTGACCGCCGCACCCCCAAATTTGAGTGCGCTCTCCACCCCTCGAATGGGCTGTTGCAAGGGAACGAACGGATCTATTCTTCGAGTAGTACTCCCTGCCAGCAAGAAGAAGTGTCCCCGCAACATCGCAAGGAGGGACCCTCCTCGGGTCCCTTTTTGCTTTTCTGCGTGCCAGCCGGCGGCCCATGTTGCAAGACACGGGTGTTGGCGAATGATCTGGAGTTCTCCAGGATTCGGCCGGGAAAGACGTTTCGCCTTGCCGATCCTCGGCGTTGCTTGCGACCAGCTGCGGTTAGCTGGCCTTACGCCTCAAACGTCGTTGTGCGTATCCCGGGTGCGCATCGGTATCGAGCTCTGCGCGAGGAGATCCGGAAAATGTCAGCCGACCCGAAACTTCTAACGGCAAGTCTTCGGCTGTCCGGTGGTGCCGAAAGTGCCGCCGGTTTACGAACGGTTTGAGTGCGATATCGCACGACGCCGCGAAGATCCTGAGTGCGATGGAGTTATGCATCCCGGTTCGCTAGCGGTTTGCCCGAACGTGTAGCCAGGCGCAGAGTCACACCGCAGGCGATCAAACCGAGAGCCACGAAGAAGAACGTCGCGATGTCGCTGCCGGTCCGCGGTATTTCTCCGTTGCCCGATGTCGTGTCGTTGAGCGCGGCCCGGTCCTCAGCGGTGCCCAGGACGAAACTTCCTTCTTCACCCGCGGTGCCGTTAGAACCGTTCGTCCCATCCACGCCGTTCGGATCCGTTTTCACCATCAGGTCCGGCCTGGCCAGTCGTTCCCGTTCCACCGATGGGACCTGTCGGACCCGTTCCACCGATGGGACCTGTCGGACCCGTTCCACCGATGGGACCTGTCGGACCCGTGCCACCGATGGGACCTGTCGGACCCGTTCCACCGATGGGACCTGTCGGACCCGTTCCACCGATGGGACCTGTCGGACCCGTGCCACCGATGGGTCCTGTCGGACCCGTGCCACCGATGGGTCCTGTCGGACCCGTGCCACCGATGGGACCTGTCGGACCCGTTCCACCGATGGGTCCTGTCGGACCCGTGCCACCGATGGGACCTGTCGGACCCGTGCCACCGATGGGACCTGTCGGACCCGTGCCACCGATGGGACCTGTCGGACCCGTTCCACCGATGGGACCTGTCGGACCCGTTCCACCGATGGGACCTGTCGGACCCGTTCCACCGATGGGACCTGTCGGACCCGTTCCACCGATGGGACCTGTCGGACCCGTTCCACCGATGGGTCCTGTCGGACCCGTTCCACCGATGGGTCCTGTCGGACCCGTGTCCACCGATGGGTCCTGTCGGACCCGTTCCACCGATGGGTCCTGTCGGGCCAGTTCCACCCGTGCCACCTACGGGTCCTGTCGGGCCTGTTCCACCGATCGGTCCTGTCGGGCCAGTTCCACCCGTGCCACCTACGGGTCCGGTCGGGCCTGTTCCACCCGTGCCACCGACGGGTCCGGTCGGGCCTGTTCCACCCGTGCCACCTATGGGTCCTGTCGGGCCTGTTCCACCGATCGGTCCTGTCGGGCCAGTTCCACCTGTTCCACCGATGGGTCCTGTCGGGCCAGTTCCACCTGTTCCACCGATGGGTCCTGTCGGACCTGTTCCACCTGTTCCACCGATGGGTCCTGTCGGACCCGTTCCACCTGTTCCACCGATGGGTCCTGTCGGTACCCGTTCCACCTGTTCCACCGATGGGTCCTGTCGGACCCGTTCCACCTGTTCCACCGATGGGTCCTGTCGGACCCGTTCCACCTGTTCCACCGATGGGTCCTGTCGGACCCGTTCCACCTGTTCCACCGATGGGTCCTGTCGGACCCGTTCCACCCGTTCCACCGATGGGTCCTGTGGGACCCGTTCCACCTGTTCCACCGATGGGTCCTGTCGGACCCGTTCCACCTGTGCCACCTACGGGACCTGTGGGACCTGTTCCACCTGTTCCACCGATGGGTCCTGTCGGACCGGTAGCGCCCGTTCCGCCCGTGGGTCCGGTGGGTCCGGTGGGACCTGTCGGGCCGGCCAGGCAGGAGCCGGCCGTGATCGTGTTGTTCGAGAGGTTGACGGCTCCATCGCGCGCAAGCACTTGGCCGTCGACCGTAGCTCCGGCGCCTAAGGTGATGGTTGTCAGCGCCATCATGGTTCCCTCTAAGTGCGATCCTGCACCCAGCGTCGCTGAACTACCTATCTGCCAGTAGACGTTGCACTCGGTGATACCTCCGATGAGGAGCACGTTGCTGGCCGCCGCGGTGATGAGTGTGGACGCCATCTGGAAGACGAAAACGTCGTTGGCGCCGCCGTTCAAGGTGACCGTCCCGGTGATCCCGAACGTCCCGGCGGCCGAGTCGTAAACGCCGGGCGTCAGGGTCGAGCCCCCGAGTTCGGTCGGTATCTCTGTGGCCGGTCCTGCTGCGACCGCATCAACGTAAGCATCGACCAGGTCGATCTTGGCCTGGTTTGCCACGTCGTCGGCTACGTGCACCTCTCCGTTCACAATCATGGAAGCTTGCCCGGTTATCGCGGTTCCCGGGTGCAGACCGACGTCGCCATTGATCGTGGTGGCCCCGACGTTGGTGATCGTTGAGCCGGCCAGAACGCCGAAGCTCTCGGCCGTTCCCATATCAATTGGAGTCGCGCCCGATGACGGTCCGACCGTAATGACGAGAGAAAGGGCGACCAATGACAAAACAGAAACGAACCGGGTCGCGGAGCGTCCGCGCCGGCGATGCTGGGGTAGGAGGTGACGTGTCATGTCCTGATGTGACGTGACGCGCGTCAACCCAGCGTCAACCCAGCGTCACCGCCGTGTCACCCCTTGCGGCAGGACGGGATCAGGTCTTAAACGTTGTGGTCGTTCGAGGAGGGAATGTCGCCGGTATCGACCACGTATTGAGCGATTTCGTTCAGCTTGGTGTTGAGGTTTTGTGAAGCCTGACGCAACAAGTCGAACGCCTGGTCCGCCGTAATGAGCTCGCGTTGCATCAAGATTCCTTCGGCGCGACCGATCAGCTGTCTCGTAGCGAGCGCTCCGTGAAGGTTTTCCAGGCGCATTGTCTCTACCGCGAGTGCCTCGGTCACGTCCGCCAGGTCTTCGGCAGCGGCCAAAGCCACACCGGCGTGAGTTGCGAAGATGAGGCCAGTCGCGCGGTCCGTCGCTCCAAAGGCCCGGGGAAGCTGCGCATAGAGCGTTAGCACACCGAGAACGCGCTCCCCTACGAGGCAGAACGCCAGTGCACTCCGGATCCCCGCTCTTGCCGCCTCAGGTCCGAAGTCGGGCCATCGCGTATCCGTAAGAAAATCGTCTACAAAGAAGCTCACACCCCGAGTGATGGCGTCCACGCTCGGTCCCTGGTGCGTCCGATACTGCGCGGTTTCGACCTCCAGAAATTCAGGCTGGCTCCAGACGCGCGTGACGATCTCTTCGCCTTCGAGAACAGAGATGACCGCGCCTGAACAAGCATCGATTGTGCCGACCGAGTAGCCGACGGTCAGTCGCAGTGTCTCCTCGACGGTGTGTGCCGAATACAGCGCGCGCGAAATCTCCGCGAAGACCGCCGCTAGGCCGGTCCGCCGTCTGTCCGGTTCCGACGCTGTTGTGTCCAATGGTTCAGACCAACGACCGAACGAAACTCTCAGCTCTCTGGGTGGCAACCCCCGACAAGAAACCTCCCCAGCCCGTGTTCTCTTCCTATTTCATTAAAGTAACGAACTTGTTGCCGCGTTAGTTCGTCCACGTGCCCGATTAGCCATTGCCTTAACGGTAGGCGTACGATGAGTATTCGCCTTCTACCGCGAGGGTTCTGCGAGGCGCACTGCGCCAAGAAAGTAACTGTGAGGGCGTGTGGCTTTCACCGAACTCAACCTCTGCGGGCTGCAGAGATCCCCGTCGGCGAGCCTTTGCTTTAGTCAAGGCGTGACGATCCTGTGACTGCGTTATCAGCTCAGGCCCTTGCCCTTCCGGACGTGCAGCTGGGACTACTCGGCGATTTCAGTTTGGTGATCGACGCAGAGCCGACAACGTTGCCGATGAACGCGCAACGACTGATCTGTTATCTCGCGCTCAAGAAAGGTTCGCTTCTCCGCCAGCACGTCGCAGGATCCTTGTGGGGAAGCAACACGGAACGCCATGCGGGAGGAAGTCTTCGATCAGCGCTGTGGCGGCTCGGTCATCCCATATATCCCTTGGTCGAGATCGTAGGCGCACACCTCCGGCTATCGCCAGACGTCGCCGTCGACGTCCGGAGAAGTGAGGCCCTCGCCCGTCGCGTACTGGACGACTCGATAGAGCTAAGCGAGTCCGACTTGGACGATGAATTGTTGTCGTCCGATCTTCTTCCCGACTGGACCGAGGATTGGGTCATTGTCGAGCGCCAATATCACAGCCAGCTTCGCCTGCGCGCTCTCGAAGCGTTATGCCGCCGTTTGCGCGTGATGGGCCGATTTGGACAGGCGGTGCAGGCAGGCACGCTGGCTGTTGCGTGCGAACCACTACGCGAAAGCTCACAGCGTGCGCTTGTCGAGGCCCACCTCGCGGAGGGAAACTACGCGGCAGCGCTCAGGCAATACAACTCGTTCCGCGAGCTCTTGTTAGACGAGCTGAAACTCGAGCCGTCCTTGGAGATGACAAAACTTGTAAGTGGTTTTATCCATTGACGGCCGGTACGCCCCCGCCGGTTAGTAAGCGGGCTCGGGCTCGCTGCTCCCGCCAAAAGCGCGTCCGGCCGTCGCCACGGCATTGCTGACGAACTGTCCGGCTTCGTAAAGGGTGCGTGTCAGCCGTCGCTGCAACTTGCCGGAAGGCGTTTTCGGCAGGGATCCCGGCACAAGCAACACGACGTGATCGGCGGCGATACGCATGGCTTTGCGGACCTCGGTCGCGATCTGTTTGGCCAGCCGCGCGGCGTCCTCACCGTGCAGGCGCGTCTCGGCGATCACCACTAATCCTTCGCGTGCCTTGCGCGCGATGCCGAAGGCAACGGCGTTGCCCAGCCGAACTCCGGGGACGCTGAGGGCGGCGCGCTCGGCGTCCTCCGGATAGAGATTGCGACCGCCGACGATGATCATGTCCTTGAGGCGGCCGGTGATGTACAAGCCGTCGGGTCCGATGACTCCGAGGTCGCCGGTTCGGATCCAACCGTCCACGATCGTTTCCGCTGTCGCGGCGGGATCGTCCCAATAACCGAGCATCGCGTGCTCCGTGCGAACACATATCTCGCCGACCAGACCGTCGGGGATGCGATCTCCCGAGTCCGTCCGGATCTGGACCTCCACGCCGGGGATAGCGCGGCCGACCGACACGAGCGGACGCGATCCGTTCGCTTCCTGCTCTGTGGCTTTGGCTATGCCTTCGGAAGCGAGCTTGTGACCGTCGACCCACCACGGCGGTGGCGGTGCAAGCGGGGGAGGAGACGAAACACCGAGTGTTGCTTCGGCCAGTCCGTACACACCACACAACGCTTCGATCCGGAAACCGGAGGGGCCGGCGGCTTCTACGAATGCGTCCATGGTGTTGTTGTCGACCGGCTCGGCTCCGTTTCCGACGAAACGCAGTGAGGAAAGGTCGACGGGGGAGTCCATCCGTTTGAGAGCGCGAGCCGCCAAACCGAATGCGAAGTTCGGAGCAGCGGTGATAGTGGCCTTGTAGTCGGAAAGAGCTTGCACCCAGCGCTTCGGTGAAGCGATGAATGTCTCGGGGCGCATCAGATGCGTCGCCATGTCGAGAACGAGCGGCCAGAGCGTTAGTCCGATGAGACCGAAGTCGTGGTACAGCGGGAGCCAGCTGACGGCGACATCGTCGGGTCCGAGCCCGACTTGATCGGCGGCGGCGTGACCGTTCGAGATCAGCGTGCGATGTGAGAGCGCCACGCCCTTCGGGCTGGCCGTCGAGCCGGACGTGAACTGGATCAATGCCGGTGAGTGCGGATCGCAGTCGGCGATGGGCACTTCGTGTCCGCTCGCTACGAGCTCGTCGAGAGAGACGAGGCGGGGAGCTATCCCATCGAGCGGGATCAGCGAACGCACGTCGGGATCGGTGGCAAGCATCGATATGCCGGCTTTGGTCGAGCGAGAGCTGATCTCCTCGACCAGCGATTCGATGGACGTGATGCGCAGCGGCACCGCGAGCGGGACGGCGATCAGCCCGGACGCCCAACAGCCGAAGATCGTTGCAACGAGGTCGGGGGACGTCGATCCGAGGATCCCTACGCGATCTCCCGGGTGGAGGCCGAGGTTGCCAAGCGCTCCGGCGGTGCGCTGGGCAACCTCGGCGACCTGACCCCACGTCCAGCGCTCGATCTCACCTTCGTCCCCGAGAAAGGTGATGCCGCGCGGAGACGATCGTCGAAGCTCGAGAGCTTCGCCGATCGTCTGAACGTTCTCGCGCGTCATTCGACCAACTCCGCGACCTTGCGCTCCAGACGGCGCGCAAATGTGCCGCCGTCGACGTCCTGCGTCACCACAAAGGCTAGTAGTGAACCGAAGCGAAATGCGATGTAGTCGATGTTGCGTTCCACGGTTGCGTCCGATGGTGTCTTGATCGAGGCCTTAAGGCGAGCGGTGTAGAGCTCGTCACCGAGATTGGCCACGCCGGGCACCCGTCCCAGCCGCTCGTAGGCGGCCTCGCCGCCGTCGTCCCTCTCTTGCTTCCAGGTGTTGGTGTCGTCGTATTGGTCGTGGGCGTCCATCACGGCTCGTGCCGCCTCGACGGATTGCAGGAGATACAGGGTGTTGGAGATGTAGCCGGCTCCCGCCTTTTGCACGAACGCCGACGTGGCCGAAGCCTGCACGGGCTCGATGTTTGCAGGGCCGACCTTTCCGCCGATCTGAACGGTCGAAGGCCGCGGATCCTTCTGCTGTTCCCATTCGTCGCCCAGATCCTTGGAACCCAGAACGGCGTTGCGGACGTCGCTATCGCTGAGATTCAGAGGTGGCTCGGTCGGCGCCGCTTCTTTCGCGGAGCTGCACGCCGTCGCCAAGAGGAGCAAAGCCACTACGGGCAGTACGAGCTTTCTCATCGCGGTCAACCTATCGAAAGAACCGTCAGGCGGCCGAAGCAGGCTTACGCGGAGTAATACAGGTCGATCGCAGAGCCCTTGCGGACGCTCGTTCCGGCCGGGGGGTTCTGACCTTGGACCTCGCCCTTCGGCTCACCGGAACCGGGCACGGCATACTCGTTCTTGACGACCAAGCCCTTCGCCTGTGCGGCCTTCTTCGCATCAGCGAGCTGTTTGCCGGTGAGATCGGGCATCGGGAAAGTCCGCGGGCCCTTGGACACCACGGCCGTGACCTGTGATCCCTTAGGCGCGAGGTTCCCGCCGGCCGGGTTGGTGCTCATCACTTGGCCTTCGGGAACCGAGTCGGAGAACTCACCCAGGTACATGTAAGCGAAGCCGGCGTTCTCTAATGTGGTGCGCGCTTGCGTTGCCTGCTTCCCGGCGACATCGGGGACGGAGAGCAGCGGCGGGCCCTTGCTGACGATCACGGTAAAGGCGGTTCCGCGCTTCGCCCGAGGGACCTTGGGCTCTACCGAGATGATCGAACCCTTCGGGACGGTGTCGTGCTCTATCTCCCGCTCCACGACGAGGGTGAAACCGATGTCGGTCATGACCTTGCGCGCTTCGTCGACGGGCTTGCCGCCGATCGCGGGCACATCGAACAGCTGGGCCCCCTTGGAGACAAAGAGTTTGACCGCGGTCTGCTCCTTGGAGACCTTCGTCCCCGTCCCCGGGTCGGTTTCGACGATCGTTCCCTTGGCGGCGACGTCGTGGAATACCTCGGTGACCTCGCCGACCTTCAATCCTTCCTGGTTGAGCGTCGTTCGTGCTTCCTCGAGGGTCTGTCCGGCCAGATTCGGAACGACGAGCGGACGCGGGATGAGCGCGTACGCCGCGACCGCAGCCGTGGCCACCACGAGAAGAGTGATGAGCGCGATGCGCATCCGGCGCCGCTTGCGCATACGTACGCGCATCTGCAGAGGCATGACGTCGCTCGCGCGACGGGGTACTTCCACCGGTGGAGGTGTCGGTTTCGGCTTGATCGCCTCCGTCGGAGGAGGGAGAGGCGGCGGCAAGGTAGACGGATCGGGCAGCTGGTTGGTCGTAGCCATGAAGCTCGGCACGCCCCCGTCGTCGCCGAGGGCTCGCGCGAATTCACCCGGCGTTGCATACCGCTCTTGTGGCTCGGCCGAAGTTGCTTTGGCTACAGCCGCATCGATCACTGGTGATATCCCCGGCGTCAGGACGGGCGAGTGCATCCGCGCCGCGGCAACGGCCATAGGCGTGTCGCCCTGGAACGGAGGACGGCCGGTAAGCATCTCGAATGCGACGGCACCGAGAGCGAAGACATCGGCCCGTCCGTCGACGTTCGACTGGGAGATCTGTTCCGGCGCGACGTAGGCGACGGTTCCGATCGGTTTGTCGGTCGTGAGGTTCGCGGCCTGGGGGCCGAGCGCCTTTGCGATACCGAAGTCGCATACGCGGACTTCGCCGTCCGGGGTGAGAAGGATGTTCTCGGGCTTAATGTCCCGATGCACGATCCCCTTCGCGTGTGCGTGGTCGAGAGCAGCGGCCACTCCGCGCGCTACATGACGCGACGTCGGGGGATCGAGACGGCCGAAACGCTCGAGGAGCGTCCGAAGGGTCGTCCCCTCGACGAGCTCCATGACGATGTAGAGATCGCCGTCCGATTCTCCGCAGTCGTACACGGCGACGACGTTGGGGTGGTTGAGCCGGGCGGCGTTCTGGGCCTCGGCCCGGAAGCGCTGCTCGAAGGCCGGGTCGGCGATGAGGGCCGGGTGCATGACCTTGACCGCTACGTCGCGGCCGAGGATCTCGTCGCGCGCGCGGTACACGGTGGCCATGCCGCCGGAGGACAACCGCTCCTCGAGCCGGTAACGCGACCCGAAGCGCAGCCCGATCCGGTGGTCATAAACCGTTCCGGTGTTGCTCATAGGAGTACCGCCCACCGGCCAATGGTACCGGTCCGTGTTGCTAAACGTCATTGTTGTTGCTTTTTGGGGTAGATGAGGGCAGCCGAGAGCGGCCGCCTCCTTTTTGCTGCCACGAGCGAAGCGACTGGCAAACGAGGCCGCAGCACCTGGCTGCTGCGGCCTCGTTTACCGTCAGGACGTGAGTCCCAAACAGGCCCCGTTCGGCTCCTGGACCTCGCCGATCACAGCCGCCGCGGTCGCGTCAGGCGGTGTCGCTCTCGGAGGCGTCGCGGTCTCCGGCGACGACCTCTACTGGAGCGAGCAGCGTCCCTCGGAGGCCGGACGGACCGTGGTCGTCCGCCGATCCGCCGACGGGTCGACGACCGACATCACTCCTGAGGGGTTCAACGCACGAACTGGCGTCCACGAATACGGCGGCGGCGCGTGGTGGGTGCACGACAAGACCGTGTTCTTCGCCAACTGGGCCGACCAGCGTCCTCTATAGCCAGGACGACGGCGCGGCTCCCGTCCACATCACTCCGCACTCCGACGATACCTCGCGGCCTTCGGTACGCCGACGGCGTCGTAACCGAAGACGGCCGCGCGATCATCTGCGTCCGCGAGCGCCACGTGAAGGATCGCGAGGCGTTCAACGAGATCGTCGTGATGCCGACCGATGGTTCGGCCGAGCCCGGCGATCTGGTGAGCGGCAACGACTTCTACGCATTCCCGCGGTTATCGCCGGACGAATCGAAGCTGTGCGTGGACTGGAGTGGTCGCACCCCAACATGCCGTGGGACGGAACTTTCCTCTATGCGTGTGATCTGACCGAAGAGTTCGGGATCCGGAACTCAGTGCTTATTGCCGGCTCGATGGACGAGTCGATCTTCCAGCCGCAGTGGAGCCCGGACGGTGTTCTGCACTTCGTGTCCGATCGCAGCGGCTGGTGGAACATCTACCGCTGGATCGACGGTCGAGTCGAGCCCGTCGTCGAGATGGACGCCGACTTCGGTGTTCCGCAGTGGGTCTTCGGCTTGTCGACCTATGCCTTTCTTCCGAGCGGCGACATCGTCTGCATGTTCGAGCAGCGCGCAAGCCAGAAGCTCGGAGTCATCCGCGGTGGTGCGGGCGAGGTCGAAGACCTCCGATCTGCCGTACACCGTTCTCAGCAGCATCACCGCGAGAGGCAATCGTGTCGTCTGCATCGCGACCTCACCGACCGAGCACAGCGCGGTCGATCGAGGTCGATCCCGGAACCGGCAACGTGGAAGTGATCAAGCGGTCTCGAGACGACGAGCTCGATCCCGGCGTACATCTCGGTTCCCGAGAAGATCGAGTTCCCGTCCGAAGGCCGTGTAGCCCATGCGTTGTACTACGCGCCGACCAACGCCGACTTCGAGGGTCCCGAAGGCGAGAAGCCACCGCTGATCGTGTGGAGCCACGGCGGGCCGACGGGCGCCGTTCGTCCGGCCCTGCTCATGAACATCCAGTACTGGACGTCCCGCGGCTTCGCGATCGTGGACGTCAATTACGGAGGGAGTATCGGCTACGGCCGCGACTACCGCCGGCTGCTGAACGAGAACTGGGGAGTGGTCGACGTCCAGGACTGTGTGAACGCCGCGCGCTATCTGGTGGACCGCGGCGACGTCGATCCAGATCGACTGGCGATACGGGGCGGTAGCGCCGGTGGGTTCACGACCTTGGCTGCGCTGGTTTTCGAGGACGTGTTCAAGGCCGGAGCCAACTACTTCGGTGTTGCCGACTTCGAGACGTTCGTCGGCGACACGCACAAGTTCGAGTCGCGCTACCTCGACTCACTCGTCGGTCCGTACCCGGAGCAGAAGAAGCGCTATCACGACCGTTCGCCCGCGAACTTCGTGGAGCGGATCAGTGTGCCGGTGATCACGTTCCAGGGAACCGAGGACATGATCGTGCCGCCCTCACAGTCCGAGCAGATCGTGAACGCTCTGCGCGCGAAGAAGATCCCGTGCGCGTACGTCACTTACGAAGGGGAGCAGCACGGGTTCCGGAAAGCCGAGAACATCATCCACTCGCTGGAGGCCGAGCTCTACTTCTACGGACGGGTCTTCGGCTTCGAGCCGTCTGGGGCTGTGGCGCGCATCGAGATCGAGAACCTCTGAGTGGACGTCTACATCGAGAAGGGGGCCAAGGTCTTCTTCGCGAGCGCCGTCGAATGGCCGGGCTGGGCTCGGAAGGGCAAGAGCGAGGAAGAAGCGATCGAAACCTTGCTCGATTACGCAGACCGGTACGCGTCTGCGATCTCCTCGGCCCGAGCGGGATTCAAGCCGCCGAAATCGGTGCGCGTGGTGGATCGGCTCAAAGGAGGCTCGGGGACGGACTTCGGCGCGTTGTCGATCTCACCGAAGGCCGACGACCGGAAGGTGAGCGCCGTCGAGCTGAAGCGGCAGATGAAGCTCTTGCGCGCGTCGTGGGCGACGTTCGACGCGACGGCCAAAAAGCATGCGAATAAGAAGCTTCGAACGGGCCCTCGCGGTGGCGGGCGCGACCTGAAGAAGATGACCGGCCACGTCTTGGAGGCTGATGTCTCATATCTGTCATGCATCGGAGCTCGATACAAGGGCTCGGACATGGACGAGCTGCGCGAAGTGTTCCTGCGGCGGCTCGAAGCACACTGGCGAGGAGAGCCCCTCGAGAACAAGCGCCGGACGCCGCCGTGGACGGTTCGGTACTGCGTCCGCCGGTCGGCCTGGCACGCGCTGGACCACGCGTGGGAGATCGAGGACCGAGCTACTTAGCGTTTTGCGTTGCGTCGCCGGTATTCGCTCCGGATGAAAGGCTGCGCGTACGGGAGGAGCATGCGAATACGCGCTTGCCCTTCGCGTCCGTGTCACGGACTTCTACGTCGGTTATCACGTCAGAAGTCCCGTCGTCCTGCGAAGTGTTCGCCGACCTCGGGCCGCGTCAACTGGTACACGCCAACGCGATGTCCGCCTGGCGTCTCGAAGGTGCAACAAGGACCGTGTGGGATCTCGAAGCGTTCGGCCTCCGCCCAGCCGCGCGACGTCAACTCATCCAGGGCAGCATCGAAATCCGGGACGCGGTAGATCATGAACGGCCGCTCGCCCTCGAGGTGCCCTGCGAACAAGATCAGCGGGCCGTCACCGAAGCGCACCGCCGCGACACGCTCGTCGCCTGCCTGCACGGCGAAGACGAACGCGGCTCCCAGAACATCTACGAAGTAGTCGCGGTCGCCGGCCGGATCCTTGCTCGGGGTGTAGAGGAAGTCGAGCTGCTCGAACATCAGGCGAGCATGTCGAGATAGCGCTTGCCCGCATCGCCGAAGGGCTCACGTCTCTCGGCGACGGCCTCCATGAGCCATTTCGATGTCTCCAGCGCCTTCGCGACGACGTCCTTCGGGTAGCCGAGGGATGTCTGGTGCTCGGCAAACTCGTCTTCGTCGTCAAGGATCGTGCGTCCGTCGCGGAAACGGATGACGTCCAGATCTAGATCAACTGTCGTGACGTGACTCGCGCTCACCCACTCGGCCGGCATAGCGACGTCGACGTAAACCTCGATCTCTCTCGGTGCGGCGTCGTGGGAGATCACCCACCAATCATTCTCGGGGACGCACAACACGAACGTGTGCGTGAAGTCCATCGGTCCTTGCGGGCCGTCCACCGCAACGGGAGGTTTTCGTCCGAGCCACGTTCCGTATTCGTCCTGTCCGAGCACATCGAGGTGCATGCGCCAATGCGGCGTGTCCGGCCACTTGCGCGCCTCGAAGAAGACCTCGGTCACGACGGCTCTTTCCCGTCCTTCCAATAGGCGACCTCGGCCTCCATACCATCGGGATCGCGGAAGAAGACGCTGATGACGGCTCCGAAGTCGGTGATGGTTCCGTCCGAAGCGCCTTCGTCGATCAAGCGCTGACGTATGTCGTCGAACGCCTCCTTTGAGGCAGCTTGGAGAGCGATGTGATCCATGCGGCCGCGGTTGAAGATCGGCATAGCTTCCAGCCAGCGATCGCCCCGGAACTCGAATGGATGCAGAACGCACGACGCGCCGACTGCGATGAATGCGTGGCGGTTGTCGACACCCTTCGGGCCGCGCGGAAGAACCTCGTCGAGAACGCATTCGGCATCGAAGATCCGGGCGTAGAAGTCTTTCAATCGATCGATGTCACCGGAGATGAAAGCGACGTGGTTGATACCGGCGAGCAGAGCCATTCGTCCTCCTTGCTTTGGCTGACGGGACTACGGTAGCCGCCATCCGGCAGGACCTCGTGAGGCGCGGCAGTGTCGCGAACCCCTAACGTAGGGCGATGCAAGTCGTTCAGTCCCGGCTCGACACCTCGTCGGATCAATTCGGGCAGAACCGCGACGGCATGCTCGAGGCCATCTCGAAGATGGAAGAGCTGCTCGCTGAGGCGCCGGCCGGCGGTGGCCCGGAGTCGATCGAAAGACTGAGGAGCCGGGGCAAGCTGCCTGTCCGCGAGCGCGTCGCGCTGTTGCTCGACCCCGACTCCCCGTTCTTGGAGATCGGCCCGCTGGCCGGCTATATGACGAACTCTCCGGTCGGCGGCGGCATGCTCATCGGCATCGGCGTCGTGATCGAACGTCGAGTGCTCGCTGATGTTCAACGACCCGACCGTGCTCGGCGGTGCCATCACCGGTGTCGTGATGAAGAAGATCGAACGCGCGCTGGAGATCTCAAGGCTGAACCGGATCCCGCTGATCATGGGTGTCGAGTCGGCCGGTGCCGACTTACGCGGCGGGGGCGGCGGGGGCGGTGATCCCGAGGCCGCGATGCGGCGCAACATGGGCCACTTCGCCGAGTCGGGACGTCTCTTCCACGACATCACCGAGCTCTCGGCGATGCGCATCCCGACGATCTCGATCGTGTTCGGCAGCTCGACGGCCGGCGGTGCGTACCAGCCCGGCATGAGCGACTACAACATCTTCATCCGCGACAAGTCGAAGGTGTTCCTCGGCGGTCCGCCGCTGGTGAAGATGGCCACGGGTGAGGACTCGACGGACGAGGAGCTCGGCGGCGGCGAGCTGCACGCGACGAAGTCGGGGCTCGCCGACTACCTCGCCGAAAGCGAGCCCGAAGCGATCCGCATGGCGCGCGATGTCGTGCGGCATCTGAACTGGCGCAAGCTCGGCCCGGGTCCGTCCATGCCGGCCGACGATCCGGTTCTCGATCCGGACGATCTGCTCGGACTCGTCAGCCGCGACCTCAAGACGTCATTCGACATGCGCGAGGTGATCGGACGCGATCGTCGACGGTTCACGTTTCGAGGAGTTCAAGCCGCTCTACGGCCCGACGATCGTCTGCGGCTGGGCGTCGATCCATGGGTTCCCGGTGGGGATCCTCGGGAACAACGGCGTGCTGTTCAGCGATTCGTCCCAGAAGGCGGCGCAGTTCATCCAGCTGTGCAACCAGATCGACGTCCCGTTGCTGTTCCTCCAGAACATCACCGGCTACATCGTCGGCAAGGACTTCGAAGCCGGCGGGATCATCAAGCACGGCTCGCAGATGATCAACGCCGTCTCCAACTCGAAGGTGCCGCACATAACGGTCATCCTCGGCGCGAGCTACGGCGCGGGGAACTACGGGATGAGCGGACGCGCCTACGACACGCGCTTCGTCTTCGTGTGGCCGACGGCGAAGATCGCGGTTATGGGACCGAAGCAGATGGCCGGCGTGATGTCGATCGTCCGGCGTGGGCAGGCCGCGCGCCGGGGCGAGGAGTTCGACGAGAAGGCGGACGAAGCAGATCCGCGCTGCTCGTTGAAGCGGGGGCCGAGGCGCAGTCGCTCGGCATGTACGCAACCGGGCGCCTGGCCGACGACGCGATGATCGATCCGCGCGATACGAGACACGCGGTGGGGATGGCCCTGTCGGCGTGCCACAACAACGTGATCGATGGCGCGAAGGGCTTCGGAGTGTTCCGTCTCTAGCGCGTTCGGAGATCTCGTAACGAACGGCTGTTACCCTCGGCCCCCATGACAACGCCGAGCACGAGATCGAGGCGCGTCGAGTTCGAAGGGAGCTTCAACTTCCGCGACCTCGGCGGCTGGCGAACGAATGACGGGCGCACCACGCAGTGGGGGAGGCTCTACAGGGCCGATGCCGTGCATCTGCTCACGGATGCCGACGCGCGGCGAGCCAAACAAGAGCTCGGTCTAAGGACGCTTCTCGATCTCCGTAGCAATCTCGAGGTCGAGTTCACGGGCACCGGCCTTCTGGCCGAAGGCGGTCTCGCGCGCCATCACCTTCCACTGAGCGGACAGGGAGGAGCATCCGTCATAGACGGCGTCCAGGTCGTTATCTCCACCGAAGACCGGTCGCCGGACGCCATGACCGAGCAATACAAGGCGATGCTTCGCGCATCGAGCGGACTATTAGTCGAAGCCATCCAAGCCCTCGCGACCGAAGACACCCTTCCCGCCGTGTTCTTCTGCGCCGCCGGCAAGGACCGCACCGGCGTCCTCTCCGCAACGGTTCTCGGCGCCCTGGGTGTGAGGGACGAAGACATCGTCGAGGACTATGTGCTCACTTCCGAGTCCATCGAAGAAGTGATCGGACGCTTTGCTCAATCGCCAAACGCACCTGCGTTCTACAAGGACAATCCGCCGTCGTACTTCACTCCGTACGCGGAGACGATGGAACGGGTCCTAAAACACGTTCGCGAGGACTTCGGCTCGTTCGCTGAATACCTGATCGCGAACGGACTGCCGCAGTCCTCGCTGGACGCGCTGTTGCGGGGCTTGCTCGAACCGACGGACTGACAGAGTCCGGCCCCCCGACCGTTCTGGGATCAGTCCGCCAGTAAATAGAGATTGACTTATATAAGAGAATCCCTATACTGAGCCTCATGCAGGCCTTCGCTGCCCTCGCGGACGACACCAGGCTCGAGATCGTCGACGAGCTCGCCAAGGGCGAACGCTCCGTCACGCAGCTCGTCGCGCTGTTCGATCTCACGCAGCCGTCGATCTCGCAGCACTTGAAGGTGCTACGCGAAGCCGGCCTGGTGAACGTGCGCCCGCAGGCGCAGCACCGCATTTACAGCCTTTCGCCGGACGGCCTCCAGCAGATCGAGGAGTGGCTGGACCGTTACCGGCGAATCATCAAACGCAGGCTCGACGATCTGGAGAAGTTCATGGACGAAGACGAGGGAAAGGAGAACCTCCCATGAAGAAGGCGATCGATGAGTTCGGTGAGATTAGTCGCTGCTACACGGTCAAGTTCGAGCGACGCTCGAAGCGGTCGGCCGATCGTCTCTGGCGAGCGATCACCGACTCGGACGAGCTGACCAAGTGGATGCGCTACCCGATAAAGGTGGACCTGCGTCGCGGTGGTGAATTCTACGCCGACTTCTCGCCGGAAGACCCGATCCACGGTGTGATCACGGCCCTGGACCCGGGCAAGGTATTCGCGTACTCCTGGGGCCGATCCGTCGTTGAATGGACGGTCGAGCCGGACGGTGAAGGCAGCAAGTACACGTTCATCCACCAAGGCCTCGATCGGTTCGACGGCGACGAGGGGTTGTATGCAGGATGGCACGGCTTCCTCGACGCGCTCGACCTGCACCTCGACGGAGAAGCGATGACCAAGGAAGAAGACGCGGCCGAATGGGAGCGCCTTAAGCCGATTTACAAAGAGCGGCTGGATTCAATCCAGTAGCGCGCCGGATAGAACCGGAGGCGCCGTAGGGCTGCACCGGCTAAAGGCCTGGGGCAATCCGGACTGATCGAAGTTCGCGGCCATTGCACAGGCGGCTGTCTAGGATTGGCGACGCGATGGGATCTGCTAACCGCAAGCTCCTCAGCATCTTCACGCTGGCTGCCGTCGTCTTCTTGGTCTCCAGTCCGATGGCGGTGGCTCAGATAGACGACTCAGTCGAGATCGATCCGTGCGCGCTGATCACCAGCCTTGACATCGCCGCCGCGTTCGAGGACCCGGCCGCGTCGTGGACTCCATTTCTCAACCGCGACGGCGGCACCTGCACGTGGAGCCCGCAGAACACGCCGGAATACGGACATGTAGTCATCTACTTCGCCGTCTTGGAGGCGCCGAGCTCCCAGCGCCAGCTCCTCCAGCCACCGGTCTCGGACGCTGAAGGAGTTGGGGACGAGGCCTACTTTTCGGTCAGGGAAGGGCAGGTCGACCTCATCGCGCTGAAGGGGAGGGCGATCACCAGGCTCGCCGTCGACCAGGTTCAGAACGATCCCGGGCTGCGGACCATCGAAGCTGCGCAGGCCTTGGCCTTGATCGCCTTGGATAACGCCGGCGACTATCCGATCAAAGGCAAGAGCGATACGAGCTCAGACGACACGGCGGACGACGGATTCGATTACACGGGCCTGATCACGGCGGCCGTGGCCGCGGTCGTTGCCGTCGGTGGGTTGACATTGTTCTTCTGGGGCTATTCGCGATTGCGTCGCCAGCCCGTGCCGGTCCGAGGGCAACCTCCGGTGCTCGAGCCGGAGCCGACTCCTACTTATGCGGCTGCACCGCAGATGGCCGACCAGGAATTTGCCTTCGACGACCGAGGACAACGGGTACCCGAGCCCGTAGCGCCGGTGGCCGAATCGGAGCTGCTTGTGGTCGAGCCAGAGCCCGACCCCGAGCCGGAGCCGGTGGCCGGGCCGGAACCGGAGCCGGAACCAGTCGTCCAAAAGGTCAAAGCTCGGCCCGCCAAGTCTCGCGCGCCGCGTCGCCCGAAGTTCCCGATAGAGGATTACGAAACGCTGACCGTCAAAGAGATCCTCGCTCGCCTTCCGGAGCTGCGCATGGGAGAGCTACTCGTGGTCCAGGCGCGCGAATCTGTAACGAAGAAACGAGCAACCATCCTGAATCGCATCGATGCGATCGTCGCAGCGGCACGCAAGCGTCTAGACGCCTGAGCTAGGAATGATCACGCCCGGCTTGGCCGACTGACGGCAGGCCCTCTAGCATTGGCGGGCCGTGACGATCCGTCGGCTCCTCATCGCCAACCGCGGCGAGATCTCGCTTCGTGTCCGGGATACAGCCGGCGACCTCGGGATCACGCCCATCGCCGTGTACACCGAGGAAGAGCGCGAGGCCCCTCATGTCTACGGAGCGGACGAGGCCGTGCTCCTCAACGGGACGGGCGCGGCTGCCTATCTGGATGTGACGGGACTCATCGAAGTAGCCAAGAGGGTCAACGCCGATGCGGTGCATCCCGGATACGGATTCCTGGCCGAGAACGCGAATTTCGCGCGCGCGGTGACGGAAGCGGGCTTGCTCTGGGTCGGTCCGCCGTCGGAAGCGATCCGGACGATGGGCGACAAGCTCGAATCGAAACGGATCGCGAAGCAAGCGGGCGTCCCGCTGCTGGAGCCGATGAACCCATCGAAGATCCAGCTGCCCGCGCTGGTGAAGGCGGCCGCCGGCGGCGGTGGCAAGGGGATGCGGATCGTCCGGACGAAGAAGGAGCTGGACGAGGCGATCGCCGCCGCGGAACGTGAGGCGGAGCGCGCGTTCGGCGACAAGCGTGTGTTCATCGAGCCGTACCTGGAAGGTGTGCGGCATATCGAGATCCAGGTGCTGGGAGACGGCCACGGCAATCTCGTGCATCTGTTCGAACGCGAATGCTCCATTCAGCGGCGTCATCAGAAGGTGGTGGAGGAGGCGCCGAGCTCGGTCGTCGATGAAGACCTTCGCGAGCGGATGGGTGAGGCGGCGCTGTCGCTCGCGCGTGCGATCAACTACCGGAACGCGGGGACCGTGGAGTTCCTACTCGCTGAGGACGGTCAGTTCTTCTTCCTCGAAATGAATACGCGGCTGCAGGTGGAGCACCCGGTGACGGAGGAGATAACGGGGATCGACATCGTCCGGGAGCAGATCCTGGATGCGACGGGGGAGAAGCTCGAGTTCCAGCAGGACGACCTGTCCATCGACGGACACGCGATCGAAGTGCGACTGAACGCGGAAGACCCGGCCAACGATTTCCTGCCGGCGACCGGGACGCTTATCAACTGGCGCGAGGACGACTCGTCCGAGGTGCGCTACGAGTCGGGAGCTGCGAAGGGATACGTCGTCGGGACGTCCTTCGACCCGCTACTCGCGAAAGTGATCGCACATGCGCGGACTCGAGGCGAGGCGGCGTCAATCCTTGCGCGGGCATTGGAGTGGACGGCCATACAGGGTGTGCAGACGAACCGTGATCTGTTGGTGAACCTTCTTCGCGACTTCGAGTTCCTCAATGGACAGACGACGACCGACTTCTTGGACCGCGTTGCTCTGGAGCCGCGGCGTCGGTTGTCGGCGGACGAGAAGGCCGCCGTACTGGCAGCGGTTGCGCTGACGGGGGCCGAACGAGCGCGTGGTGAAGCGGAAGTGCTCGACTCATTCCCGTCGGGTTGGCGGAACTCGGTGATGCCACCGCAGCAGCGGATCCTGGCGATCGAAGAGGACGAGACGACGGTGTCGTACCGTCGCGATCGAGACGATTCGGTTTTCGTCGATGTCGGTTCGGGTGAGGTCTCTGCTTCTCTGGGTGGAGATCCCGGCGATCTGGAACGCACTCTTGAGATCGGGGGCCGCGCGTATCACGTGACGGTGGATCGATCCGGCGATAGCTGGTGGGTGCACGGCCATTGGGGCGACGTGGAGGTAGTCGAGAAGTCGCCGTTCCCGTCCTCGGAGATCGAAGAAGTTTCGGGAAGTCTTGTTGCTCCGATGCCGGGGTCAGTTGTGTCGGTGGAAGTGAAGGTGGGGGACGAGGTAAAGAAGGGTCAGACACTCGTCGTCCTCGAAGCGATGAAGATGGAGCACCCCATCGGGAGCCCAGACCAAGGCACCGTCACCGAAGTGAAGGTATCCGCGGGCGATCAAGTCGAACGTGGCGCGCTGCTCGTTGTTGTCAGCGAGTAAAGACCCGCTGCGAAACCCAGAATCCTCCCTTAGGAGCAATGCATATATGTCGTTTGCTTTACGTTTACCAAGGGAACTTTAAGTACTTAAGGACGGCCGTTAGGCCGTGGAGGAGGGTGTCGCGATGCGACCTTTGGTTAAGCGCGCCTTACTTCGGCTCCTGCTCGTTGGGCTGATAGGCGCAACGTTCTTACCGCTGGGAATTGCCCGGGGACAGATCGGCATTCCGCCCGGTGAAGAGCCGCGCGAGCGCCAACTGGAGATGACTGAGAATCCTGCCACTGTGCAGGAACCAGAGGAGGGTCTCCAGCCGGCATCGGTAGAGACGGAACCGACGACGGCCAACGTCAACGCCGTCAAGGTTGCAACTGCTGAGTGCGCGAACGGACCCGGATCGGAAACGCGGCTCGGGTTGATGAACAACAGCGCCGCGTACGAGCACTGTCCGTAACAGGTCTTGGGGTGGGTGCTATTCAGGCACCCAGGAGGGAGCTGACTTGTCGCGGAAGGCTCTCATGCCTTCCGCGGCTTCCTCCGACCGGAACAGTTTGGACGATAGCTTCGCCGCCCAGGCGAAGCTATCGTCACGTTTCATGGTCGGCACCTTGTAGACGAGCTCTTTGGCCACGGCAAGAGCGCTCGGTCCCCCCGCGACGAGTCGCTTGACGACTTCCTCGACTCCCGTGTCAAGAGACTCTGGCGGCAGCGCGAAGTTGATCAGGCCAACGCTCACCGCTCGTGATGCTTCGATGCGTTCGCCCGACAGGAACAGCTCGAGTGCGTCGGCTCTCCGCATCTTCGGCAGCACCACGACGCTGATGATCGCGGGAGCCACCCCGATGCGTACTTCGGTGAACCCGAATCTCGAATCGTCCGAGGCCACCGAGATATCGCACGCCGCGGCGAGCCCGACACCGCCGCCCATGCAGTGTCCGGCGATGCGTCCGACGATCGGCTTCGGGCCGTCCAGCATCACGTCGAAGATCTCGACCAGGCCGTAACGCGACTGCACGTTTACTCCGCCTCCCTTTAGATCGGCTCCCGCGCAGAAAGTGTTGCCCGCGTTGGTCATCACGATCACGCGGACGTCGTTCGACTTCATAGCCGCGTTCAGGTTGTCGCCGAGGCTGTTCAGCAACTCGACACTCAGTGCGTTTCGGTTCTCGGGACGGTTCAGCGTGATGGTGGCTACGCCCTTGTCCACCGAGTAAAGCGTTGCGTCGTCACTCATCGGAACTGTCCGGGCTTGCGTCCTTCGCCGGGAGGTCCGGCGAAAGCCTGGGCGATCGACAGCCATTCGTTGGCTACCGGGCCGGTCGCTTCAAGGTCGGTGTCGTCGCGATGGCGGCGTTGCGTTACGACCAAGGCGAGATCGAGTGCCGTCCCGGTGACTTTGTTCTCGGCTTCCTCCGGTCCCCACTCCCACGTGTCGCCGGACGGCGACTTCACCTCGACACGGATCGGCTCGCTCGGAACTTCCATCTTCCGGTTCGCGTAGGCGAAGGGGAGTGCGCGGACGCCGATGAAGCAGATGTGCTTGAGGCGTTCGGTCGGCTTGCGCTGTTTGCCGATCGCATCGGCGACGTCCTGTCCGTGCGCCCAGCACTCCATGAGGCGCGCGGTGGCGAAGCTGGTTGCGCTCATGTCCGGACCGAACCACGGGACGCGGAACTTGGGATCGAGTACCTCGAAAGCTGTCAGCATCTGCGCGCGGTCCTTGCGCCATTGGTCGAGAAGATTGGCGGGGTTGGTGGAGCGTCCGAATTCGACGTCAGCCGGATCGCCGTCGGTGCGCGTCAGCTCGGACGTTGCCACGGTGTTGCGCCAGTCCTTGAACTCCTCGGGATCCATCACCGCGAGCGTGGCGCGCTCGTCGAAGTAGTTGAGGTGGCTGATCGTGTCTCTCACCGACCAGCCCTCGGCCGGCGTTGCTTTGTTCCACGAGGCTTCGTCGAGGTTGGCGACGAGTGCATCCAGGTCGTCGTGCTCGGCCCGCAGGTCCGCGCAGATGCCCACCATGTCCGGCATAGCTAGGCGCCGAACTCGGCTTCGACCGCGGCCCTGATCGCTTTCAGGGCTTGGTCGCGCGTCTTCATCTTCGTTTGCGCGTGCGCGTTCTGGTCGAGTTGCGAAGCTCGACCGCTTTCTCCCTGCGCTGCATCCAGACCTGGTCGGCGGGGACGACACGGTCGAGGAAGCCGGCTTCGACGGCGTTGTCCGGCGAGAAGAGCTCGGCGTTGATCATCGCTCGGTTGAAATGCGCCGGATTCAGTCGCTGGCGCGAGATCTCGATCGCCGGCCTGCGGCATCGTCAGGCCGATGGCCACTTCGTTGGCGATGATCCGGTAGCTGCCGGTTCCGCCGACGCGGTAGTCGCCGCAAAGGACCAGGAAGGCGCCCATCGCGATCGCGTGTCCCGTGACGGCGACGACGAGAGGCTTCGGATGCGTGAGCATCCGCTCGGCCAGAAGGAATCCGCCCTTGACCATCCCGATGGCGTCCGGGCCGCCGGCTCCCATCACCTTCAGATCGAATCCCGCGGAGAACATCCCTTCACGGCCGGCGAGGACAACAGTCGGCTTCGTCCTTGGCTGCCTTGATCGAGCGCCTCGTGTATCGCAGCCTGCATCGCGGGGGACAGCGCATTGGCCTTGCCGTCGTCCAGCGTGATCGTCGCGATCCCGTCGGCGAGCTCGTAGTCGACAGACATGATTGCGTAAGGCTAACGAGCCGGGCGGAGCATCGGGAAGATAGGCGGCGACGTTCCGACCTGCACCATGGTGATCGTCTCGAATCCGAAATGTTGGTAGAGCGGGACATTCTCCGGCGTCGACGACTCCAGATATACGGGTAGGTGGGCGCTATCGATCTGGTCGAGCGCAAAGCGCAGCATCGCAGAGCCGTGACCCTTCCCTTGGTGTCGAGGATCCACGCCGATCATGTGCAGATACCAGAGCGGTTCGTCCGGGTGGTACTGGTTCTTCTCTTGGATGAATGCCAGTACCTGGGAAAGACGATCTGCCTCGATGTTCGCCTCCAGGCCCGCTCTGATTGATGGGCCGTCCGCCTCGACACCCGGCGGCAGCCACAAAGCGCTTCCGACGAAGCCTTCAACGCAGTGAGCTGTTCCGCTATCGAAAGCCGGCTTTGCGACAGCCCGGACGATCTGAGGGAAAGCCTCGAGGAAGCCGTGAGCCTCTGGGAAGAACCAGCGCATAACCGGGTCTGCGGCGAACGCGAGCACGATCGCGTCGACGACGTTGCTTTGTTCGTCTATGGTGGCCGACCGAACGTCGAGCGTCGTGTTGGTCATCCGTCCAGAAGGTCCTTCGGGATGTCGACGACTTTCGCGCGAAGGTACTCGCCGAGTCCTTTGGCCTGCGGATCGAGACGGACGGAGCTCGCCACGCCTTCGCCGAGCAAGCCGACGATCACGAAGTTGATCGCGAGGATGTTCGGCAGGGGATAGCGCTGGATGTCGAGGTCCTTCGTCTCGGGCATCAGACGATCGGATCGTTTCGACGTCGAGGAAGCTATCGAGCCAGTCGTACGCCTCGTCGGTCTTCGTCCAAACGCCGAGGTTCGCGTTCCCGCCCTTGTCGCCGGACCGTGCGCCAGCGATGCGACCGAGCGGTGCGCTCGTGATTCGTTCGCTGTGCGTTGTCGCGCTGCTTGATCGGCTGCGGCTTGAAGTTCGTCCACGTGGTGGGTGGGAAGGTGGACTCGACGCGCGTGCGCGTGCCGTCCATAACGACCTCTTGCCAAACCAGATCGGACGGGATCAGCGCCGGCCAGAACACGCCGTACGGACGGGCCGCGCCGAAGTCGCCGCCGAAGAATCCGGGGTAGCTCGCGAGAGCCATCTCGACGACCTTCTGGCTGATGGCTCGTCCGAACTTCGTCTCGTCGTGGTCCTTCAGGACGAAGCGCAGCTCGGCCACCGCTTCTTCGTTGGTCTGCGGGTCCTCGTGGTCGCTGCGGATCGAGCTGCACGTGCGCTTCCTCGAAGGTGTCGCTTCCGCCGGGGCAGCGATTCCCAGATCGTGCGCTCGGCCAGAGCGGCCTTCTCTTCGATGTCGAGCCCGGTGAGCTTGAGGCTGAAGGTCTGTCGCAGTCCTCCTGCGTAGTTCATCGCAGACCTTGGTCGTCGGCGGCGGCGGCTGACCCTTCACGTCGGAGACCTGCACGCGGTTCGGTGCTTCCTCGGTGAGCTGGATCGTGTCGAAGCGCGCGGTGACGTCCGGGTTGAGGTACTCCGGGCTCCCGATCTCATAGAGGAGTTGCGCGGTGACCGTTCCGACGGAAACCAGGCCGCCGTGTCCTTCGTGCTTCGTGATCACGGACGCTCCCGTCCTCGGCGATCTCGGCGATCGGGAAGCCCGGGTGCTCGAGGCCGGGGACCTCTTGGAAGAACGCGTAGTTGCCGCCGGTGGCTTGCGCGCCGCACTCGATGACGTGTCCGGCGACGAGCGCGCCGGCGAGCTGGTCCCAGTCGTCGCGCTTCCATCCGTGAGCGTGCGCGGCCGGGCCCATGACGACGGCGGCGTCGGTTACGCGTCCGGTGATGACGATGTCGGCGCCGCGCTCCAGCGCGTCGACGATGCCCCAGCACCCTTGGTAGGCGTTGGCCGTGAGGATCTGGCGATCACCGAGCGGCTCGCCGGTGTCGAGGTTGTCGAAGGTGTGTCCCTTGTCCTTGAGGTCGTCGAGGAAAGGCATGAGGTCGTCGCCTTCGACGTAGGCGATCTTCGGCTGGAGGCCGAGCTTCTCGGCGACTTGTTGCGTTGCTTCGGCGCAGCTGGACGGATTCAGTCCGCCGGCGTTGGAGACGACCTTGATGTCGCGATCGAGGCACGTCCCCATCACCTGCTCCATCTGACGGATGAAGCTGCGCGCGTAGCCGCGGGACGGATCGGCCATCCTGTGCTGGCGAGGATCAGCATCGTCAGCTCGGCGAGCCAGTCACCGGTGAGGTAATCGATCGGCCCGCCCTCGACCATCTCCTTGGCCGCCGCGAGCCGATCGCCGTAGAAACCGCTGCAGTTGGCGACGCGGACGGAAGCGGACATCAGAGGACTACTTTCTTATACGGGAGAGTTCCGCGCGAACTGAGGCCCGGATTCTGTCCTAGCGCGGATCTAGTCTTGCTCCCTGCCGCATGCGCACGAACGTCTATATCGACGCTTTCAACCTCTATTACGGATGCCTTCAGGGCACGAAGCTGAAGTGGCTCGATCTAGGCGCGCTGTGTCGGCGCCTCTTGCCGCGAAACGAACTAAACAGGATTCGCTACTTCACCGCCCTTGTTTCAGCTCGTCCGGACGACCTTACTGCTCCTCAGCGGCAACAGGCTTACCTCCGAGCGCTGGGGACGGTGCCAGGCTTGACGGTTCATTTAGGCCACTTTCTATCTCGGCGAACGCGAATGCGCTTAGCGGATCCACCCCCACAAGGACCGCAGACGGTGGAAGTGTTAAGGACCGAGGAAAAAGGGTCTGATGTGAATCTGGCGACATATCTCCTTCTTGACGGCTTTGAGAAGGACTACCAGTGCGCCGTAGTAATCTCCAACGACTCGGACTTAGCGGAGCCAATCCGCGTGGTCAGGGATGTATTAGGCCATCCCGTGGGCGTGATCAACCCGCACGTGGCGCGGAAGCGCAGCCGTGCAATCGACGCCACTTTCTTTAGGCAGCTGCGAACCTCGGCCCTCCCCGGCTGCCAATTCCCCGAAGTACTTGTCGATGCTCAGGGTGAATTTCGCCGACCTGAAACCTGGTAGGGAGCGGAAATGCAGAGGCTCGCCCGAAGGCGAGCCTCGCGCCCAGTCGCCTAGGCGGCTGGGGGGATACCTCAAGTGTAGTCGGTGTGCAGACAGAAGGGCTGACTCTCCAGCGCGAGTTAGGCGCTGATCAGACGGTTCGCAGCCAGGAACTTCGAGACCGCGTCGGCAACCTCGTCCGGATATCCGAACGCCATTTGGTGGTTTACGCCGCCGAGGGTGACCTTCCCTGCTTGCGACACCCACGACTTCGCTGTATCGACCATCTCACCGAAGGCGTCCATCTCCGGGATGTCGATCCCGAGCTCGTCCAGCACCGGCTGGCCTGTGTTGCGGCTGGCCTTGCCCAGGACGACCAGCGCCGGGCAGCGGATCGCCGCGCCTTGTTCCGGGGAGAAGACGAACTCGCCGACGCCTCCTACATCACTCCAACCCACGTCGGCCGCGTTGCGAAGCGTTTGGTCCCACGCATCGGACGGCAGGGTTCTACTCATCGACTTGCGGTAATCCTCACCGCATACGTACCTCAGGAAGAGATCGGTTGCGCGCTCTGCGTCCCCTCCCGCCAAAATCTCGACCATCGCGCCGAGAACCTGGCCGACCTGCGCACCACTCGGGATCTGGCCGGCGATCGCCGGCTCGAGGAGGCAGATCGACGCTGCAACGTCTGGTGAATCGGACACAAGCTGCATCGATGTGGTGCCTCCCGCCGAGTGACCGACAATGTGCGCGGGAGCGATACCCAGAAAGTCGATAAGAGCCTTCGCGTCCGCAGCGTGGGTCGCGATGTTCGCCGGCCCACCGGTCGACTCGCCGTAACCGCGCTTGTGATACCGGATGATCTTGTAACCGTCCATGAGCTTGTGATCCCAAAGGGGTTTGAGCGCATCGGCTATGAACGCTCCGTGTATCAGAAAAACCGGCTCGCCTTCACCACGGATCTCGTAAGCGAGCTCGACACCGTTGACGCTTGCCTTGTCCATGCGGCTACCCCCTAGTGGTCTACGTCGGAGGCTACTCCCGCGCGATTCGGCGCGTCTGTCGGATGGCCGACATTCATGGACTCGGGCGTGGCCACGCCCAAGAGCTTGACGCGCTCTTCTTAGATCTTTAGAGGTTCGTTTGCCGCGAGGTTCTTCGCCGAATCGGCGTCGTGCGCCGGAAGAAGGATCGTCGGCTCGTCGCGGATGAACTCGGCAATGCGCCGGCTCGTGTCCCTGCCTTTCTTCCGATAGATGCTCAGCATGTTGAGGCGGTTGGCCGCGATATCACCGGCAAAGAAGCTCGCAGTCCACATGTGGTCGGCACCGAAGAAGAGGGTGGGGCCGTTCGTCCTTACGACGATGCCGACCTGAGCGATCGAATGTCCGGGGATCGGAACTATGCGAACGTCGCCCTTCTCCGTGATGCGTTTGCTGGTTGAGAAAGGCCCTAGAGACTCGTCGTCGAGGTCGTAGACCTTCGGTTTGAACGACTCCGGCCAGAGCTTCGGCTGGTAGCGGATCCGTCCGAACCACGTCGAGGCGAAGTCCCACTCTGGTTTGTGAACGAGGATCTCGGCGTTGGGGAAGTGTCCGACGCCCCCTACATGATCAAAGTCCAGATGTGTAGCCAGGACGAGGCGTACGTCCTCGGTGCGCAAGCCCACCTTGCGCATCTGGGGGCCGACCTCCTCATCGGCGCCGGAGATGGGTAGTGGAACAAGTCTGTTCAGAAACCTAGGCAAACTCGCCTTCGAGTTGAGTCCCGTGTCGATGGCGATGTGACCGTCGTCGTGCTCGACGATGTACGTGTAGACGGGGAAGTCGACCATCTCCGCGTTGATCGCAGCCCGGACAAGCTTCTGTCCGTCGGCACGCAGGAAGTTCTTGTTCCCGCGCAAGCGTCCCGACTCGATCACGTGGACGCGCATCACGCCAGCTCGTAGACGGGGCTTCCTTCTCCCTTGCGGACCTTGATGCGTGCACCGACGATGTTGCGCCCGGAGATCTGTTTCGGCATCTCGGAATCGGACGGCACGGCGACGACGCGTTGTCCGCTGCTGAGCGTCGCGTAGGCCGGCGCCCGCACCGGACCCAACTCCTTGTCGTGCTCGACTGTGAAGCCGTCGACGGTGGCTTCGCCGTCCGGGTCTTCGGCAAGCGCGAGTGCGGTCGAGTCGATGTTCTTCTGGACGTCCTTCATGTCGGGATGTTGCCAGCCATTCGGCGGAGGGGAAGCGCCGTAGATGCCCAACGCCATCTTCGTGCAATACCAAGAGATCCCAGTGACGAGGCCCTTCTCGTCGCCGTACGTCTCGCGCAGCTTATGAACGAGCATCGCTATCGAGTGCGTGACGTAGTTGTTGCCGGGGCCCCCGAAATACGGGAGGCCTCCGGTGAGTGTGAGGCCACGCTTGTCGTTTAAAGCGATCCCCAGAGCGTCCGCGCTCATCTGAACGGCCGACGGGAAGCACGAGTACAGATCGATATGCGTGACGTCGTCGATATCGATACCGGCGGCCGGGAAGACGGCTCTTCCGACTTCTTCGAGCGCGACGCTTCGGTCGAAGTGCGGACGCTGCGCCAGGAACCAGACATCGTCGGCTCTTGCGCCGGCCCACGGGAACACCCAGTTGTCCCTGGGCACGCCCGCAGCTTCGGCTGCCTCCAGCGACAAAACGATGATCGCGGCCGCCATGTCGACCTGAAGGATCGAGTTCAGATTCTTCGTGTAAGGCTCGGCGACCATGCGGTTGTCGTCGTTGATTTCGGAGAGCTCCCGGGCTGTGCGTTCGGTTGGGAACCAAGCGAGGTCCGGGTGTGACGCAGCGACCTTCGTGAACGGCGCCATCAGCTCACCGAGCCACACGCGTTGCTCGTCGGGTGTGCGTCCGGCGCGATGCGCGAGCGCTTGCTCGAACATCGGGTAAATCGACGCCGGCGCAACGAGCCGCGCGGCGAGCTCCTCGGGACACACGGGCGAGCGGTCGTCGCCCATGGATTGGTCCGGCGGGAGATCGTCGCTGCGTCCGCGGTCGTCGTCTGCACCTTGGTTGACGGCACGCCGCACGGAGTCGAACGCTTCGCATCCGGCGATGAGGGCGCCGTTGATCTCGCCGGCGACGATGCGGTCGCATGCGAGATTGATCAATGTCTGTGGCGTCGAACCACCGACGGTGCTGACTGATCTCTCGGCCGGCTCGATGCCCAGACGTTTCGCGAGGAGCGAGGCCGGGGCCGGTGAGCGCCAGGAGATCTGGCTGACCTCGTGCAGCGCATCGATGCGATCGAGAGCTCGGCCCCCAGCGTCGTCGTTCGCCTTTCGCGAAACCTCTTCGAGCATGTCGAGGACGTGAGCGATCTTGGGGCGGCGATTAGTGGTCTGCCCGACGCCGACGATGACCGGTGTTCGCGGGTCCATATATTCGACAGCGTAGCTGTCTGGTTGACGCTAGGTCATGGACGCGCCCGGTAACTTTTGAATGTGGACGACCAAACCGCAGATTTGCAGGCCCGATCCGAGTTCCTCTTGCGTCAGCGGATCACGCTGATGATCAACCGCTACCAGCTGTACGAGCCGGTCAGTCCGGGGAGTAAGGAAGAGGGTCCGCTGCTTGCATTCGTCGAACAGAAGCGAATGAAGCTAAGAGAGCAGATCGACTTCTTCGCAGACCGCGAGAAGACCCAGCCGCTCTTCTCCGTGAAGGCCGAAAACATCTTGGACCCGCGTGGCCGCTATCAATTGCTCGACCCTTCCGGCGCGATCATCGCTCGCTTCAAGAAGAACTTCGGACAAAGCCTGCTTCGAAGCACGTGGCATCTACAAGACTCCGAGGGCAACGAAACTGGCATAGCCAAGGAGCGCAATCTCTTTGCGGCGCTGTTTCGCCGCTTCGCAACTCTCGTCCCGTACATCGGCGAGTTTCTGGGATTGATGCCGGTCGCCTATCACTTCGACTTCAGGGGATCAGACGACACGCTGAGAGCAAGTGTCGAGCGGATCTGGAGCATCCGCGATCGCTACCGCTTGAAGGTGACGGACGACGGACAAGATCTGGACCGGCGTCTGCTGATCGGGATGGCCGTGTGCATGGACGCTTTGCAGCGCCGATAGAGCTAAGCCTTAGTCGCGAGCTGTCTGCGAACCGCGTCTTCCAGCGCTACGTTGCCTTGGGAGCGTGCAACTTCGCTCGCGCGGTCGAGCTCGCGAGTGGCATCGTCGGGCATTCCCACCGCCAACAGCACGCGCGCTTTGACGCGTCGCCATTCCGCTTCGAAGAAACGCTCGTCGGTCTTGACGGCTATGCGCTCGGCCCGGGCGATCGTTTGGGCGGCCCGTTCCGGATCACCGGCGTCCAGAAGCGCTTCGGCGAGCCAGGTGAGGCCGAGGGTCGAGCTGCCGAACCCGCCGGGCTGCAGAAGCAAAGCGAGCGCGCCATCGAGAACGTGTATGGCTTCGTCGGCATGACCTCTCAGCCACAGGGAACGCCCCGTGGCGAACGCCGCTTGTCCCGACATGATGTGCCACTCGTTCTCGGCGGCCATCCCGGTTGCTCGATCGGCGTAGCGCTGCGCCTCGTCGGCCTCTCCCCGATATGCGTGCAGGATCCCGCTCGCGACGAGGGCATGACAAAGAGGGAAGTCGAGCGGCAGTTCGTCGCCTGCTTCCCGAGCGCGGGCCATAGTCGTCAGCGATTCCTCTGGCCGTCCGAGGAACCACAGCACGTACGCGATGTGAAAGAGCGCGCTTACCCCGACGTCGAAGCCGTACATCTCGCTTGCAGCAACATCCCTGTCCGGACGGTAGACCGAGTGCGCGTCTCGAAGGTGTTCGAGCGCAGCGCTGAAATTGCCTTTGTAGAACTCGATGATGCCCAGCCACTCCTTGGCGAAGAGCTTGAACGTGCGGCGTCCGGATCTCTCGGCCGACGCCCCCATTTCGTGCGCGATCTCGAGTGCCTCCGGCATACGACCATGACCGATATAGAACGCGCACAAACCGGAGATGGCTGAGAACCGCTCGGGGGCATCTGCGCCGGCTGATTCCGTCAGCTCACGCGCTCGGATGAAGATCTGCTCCATGCGCGGATCGCCGGATCCGTTGGACTGAACGATGAGCCTCATGAGCACGAGGATCAGCCCGAGCTCCCGCTGATCACGCTCGGTCGAGGCATCGAGACCTCGGAGTGACTCGAGCGCATGCATCGCATGAGTTACGCCCTCTTCCAACCCGTGCCGGCCGCCGGCCGCTTGGGCGGCGCGCATCCAGAAGTCGATCGCGGCGTTGGTCGAACCGGCTTCGCTGTAGTGGTGCGCAACGAGCTCGGGCTGAGCTCTGACCAAATCGGGGTGGAACTCAACGAAAGCTGTGGCGACCTTGGCGTGCAGATCGCGGCGGCGTGTGCGCAGCAGCGACTCGTAGGCGACGTCACGCACCAGGGCGTGACGGAAGCGGTAGGTGGGTGAGTCGTCCGTACCGTTGGGCACACGTTCTACGAGTCCCGATCCCTCTAGCACCTTCAGGTCGCCGGCCAGGGACGCGCGGGCGCGACCGGAGACGGCGATGAGGAGCTCGGTGCCGAAATCGCGGCCCACCACTGCGGCGACTTGGGCCAATTCGCGAGCTTCACCTAAGCGATCGAGGCGCGCAGCAAGCGATTGCTGGATTGATGCCGGCACCGTTTCCGTCGCGCCCTCGACGAACGCCCGCGACACTTCTTCGATGAACAAGGGGACGCCATCTGTGCGAGCAACTACATCGGCTACGAGCCCTTCGGACATCTGGCCGCCGGCCAACGAGCGAACGAGATCTCCGGCCATCTCCTTGTTGAGTGGAGCGACGCGAAGAGTCGTGCGTGGTGTGTAGTCCGACCAAGCGGGTTCGCCGCCACGCGTAGTGAGAAGGAGCAGCACTCGACAGCCGACCATCTGTCTGTCGAGCGCGGTGATCAGCTCGGACGTGGTCGGGTCGAGCCAGTGTGCGTCCTCGACCACCAGTACCAACGGGCGAGTTCCGGCAAAGGACAAGAACCAAGTAGCGAGAGCGTCCATCGTCCGCCGGCGTTCTTGAACCGGAGTCAAACCAAGGTCCCTGGACGGAAGGCCGAGTAATGACCGGAGGAGCTCGACGTCGTCTTCGTCCGCGGCGCTCTCGATCGAGTCGTGAACCTGCATCGCTTCGATCACCGGACGGAGCGGGCTCAGGCTGTCCCTGGCGGTGGCGGCCAGGTCGATCCACCCGTGCTCGGTTGCGCTCAAGTCGTTGCGAAACGCTCGGAGCAAACGGGACTTTCCGACACCCGGTTCGCCTTCGATGATCCCGATCTGCCCCTTCGATCCAGCGGCTGCATTGAAGAGGTCGCGGAGCTGTACCAATTCCTTTTCGCGACCGACGAACGCTGTCGGCGCGGCACTCATGACGGCGATCGCGTCCGCCTCGGCCCCCACGCGATACAGCCGGATCGGACGCGTGATCCCCTTGAGCTCCGGGGTGCCGAGGTCGTCGGTCGAGAAGCGGCCCGCGGTGAGATCCATCGTGTCCTGGCTGATCACGACCTGTCCGGCGTCGGCGAAGGACTGGATGCGCGCAGCGACGTTGGGCGCATCACCTGTGACCACATCGCGCTTCCAACCACTGCCGGCTCCCATGTCGCCGACCACGACGGTTCCCGTGTGTATCCCGGCGCGCATCTCGAGGATGGTTCCGGTTTGCTTCAGCCCGTCGATCGCGCTCAGTGCAGCGCGCACGGCGCGCACCGCGTCGTCCTCGTGAGCGAGTGGGTAACCGAAGTAGGCGAGAACCGCGTCACCGCGGTAGTCGGCGACATAACCACCTTGCGCTTCGATCGCCGACACGCATGCACCTTGGTAGGAAAGGACGAGGTCTCTGAACTCTTCTGGGTCCATCTGCTCGGCGATAGGCGTCGAGCCGACCATGTCTAGGAAGACCACCGTGACGAGCCGGCGTTCAGCTTCGTCGTGGACGGCAATTATCGGAGTACCGCAGTGCGCGCAGAATCGACCGCCGGGCGTGAGCGCCCGTCCGCAGGACGGACATTTGCCGTCCGCGACATTGTCAGCCCTTATGTCCTCTCCCACCCCAAGGAATCCTATGGGCGTACGAGTCCGGGCGTCACGCGACACGGATGAGCTACGGTGGCCCCGGTCAAGGTCACCGAAGGGGGAGCGCCAATGAAGAAGCGGATGAGTGTCGTAGCCGTCTTGCTCGGAGCACTCGTGCTGTTCGGTGCGTGCTCGGACGAAAACCCGACGATTCCAGAGTCTGAAGCCACGGCGACATCGGCACCGGAAGGCGGAGCCGTCGCAGTCAAGACGGCCGACTCCGATCTCGGCAAGATCCTGGTCGACGGTGAGGGACGCACCCTGTACGTTTTCGATAACGACGAGGCCGGTGTGAGCAACTGCAATGACAACTGCGCCGTCACTTGGCCGGCTCTTGCGGCCGAAGGTGAACCCACGGCGGGTGGTGACGCCAAGGAGTCGGAGCTGGACACGATAGAGCGCGCAGACGAAACGGAGCAGGTTACTTACAACGACCGTCCTCTCTACCACTACTCGGGTGACACGGCCGCCGGCGACACGAAGGGCCAGGGCATCGGAGACCGCTGGCATGTCGTAGGAACGGACGGGGAGCCGATCAAGGACAGCAGCCGCGGCGCTGGCTACTAAGGCCGAGCATGGACTTCGAGATCCCGAAGGATCTGCAGGAGTACCTCGAAGAGCTCGACGAGTTCATCGAGCGCGAGATCAAGCCACTCGAAGAGCAGGACGACAACATCCGGTTCTTCGACCACCGGCGTGAGGATTCGCGAACGGATTGGGACCGCGGGGGGCTCCCGAACGAGCAGTGGGAGATGTTGCTCTATGAAGCGCGCCGCCGCGCCGATGCCGCCGGGCATTACCGGTATCCGTTCCCGAAGGAATACGGGGGCCAGGACGGAACCAACCTAGGCATGGCCGTCATCCGTGAGCACTTGGCGCACAAGGGCCTGGGTCTGCACTGCGACCTTCAGAACGAGCACGCGATCGTCGGCAACAACGTCGGACTGCTCCTCATGATCAAGTACGGCACCGAGGAGCAGAAGAAGGAATGGATCGACGTTCTGGCCGAAGGCAGAGGCGGGTTCGCTTTCGGGATCACGGAGCCGGCGCACGGCTCCGACGCAACCTTTATGGAGACGACGGCCGTCCGAAGCGGTGACGAATGGATCATCAATGGCGAGAAGACGTTCAACACCGGCGTGCACCGCGCGACCTACGACATGATCATGGCTCGCACGAGCGGGGAGGCGGGTGACGGTTTCGGGATCACGGCGTTCCTGGTGCCGACGAGCTCGCCGGGTTTCGACATCCTCGAGTACCTGTGGACGTTCAACATGCCGACCGATCACGCGCACATCCGATTGACGGACGTACACGTTCCGGACTCCGCGATCTTCGGCGGCGAGGGCAAAGGCTTGATGGTCGTCCAGGAGTTCTTCAACGAGAACCGGATCCGGCAAGCGGCTTCCTCACTGGGGGCCGCGCAGTTCTGCATCGACCAGGCCGTGGAGTACGCGAAGGTGCGGGCGCCGTTCGGCAAGCCGCTGGCACAGAACCAAGCGATCCAGTTCCCGCTAGTAGAGCTGCAGACCCAGTGCGAGATGCTGCGCGCCCTCATCCACAAAACGGCGTGGTCGATGGACGAATACGGCGCGTTCTCCGTGTCCGACAAGGTCTCGATGTGCAACTACTGGTCGAACCGTTTGTGCTGCGAGGCCGCCGACCGGGCCATGCAGGTCCACGGGGGCCTTGGATATTCGCGACACACACCGTTCGAGCACATCTACCGTCACCACCGGCGCTACCGGATCACCGAAGGAAGCGAAGAGATCCAGATGCGCCGGATCGCCGGCTACATGTTCGGGTTCATGAAGCAACGGGAGCCGAAGGGGGTGGTGACATGAGCAAGGCCGAGGAGAATGTAGAGCTCGTTAAGAAGGGGTTCGCGGCGTACGACGCAGGTGATCTCGACACGGTGATCGCGATGTGGCACCCGGACGTGCTCTACCACGGCTTCAATGCTGAAGGCGAGCGTGCGGAGTACCGGGGGAGAGACGCTTTCTTCGGGATGCTGATCCAAGCGGGCGCTTTGCTAGAAGAGAACGTGAACGAGATCGTCTCCGCTCAGCCCGTCGGGGACGAGATCGTCGTCGTTCAGGTGCGCGGGAAGCGTCGCGCCAAGGGCGATAAGGAAACGACGTTCATCGATTACGTCATGGTGCTGCGGATCGAGAACGGTCAGGTGACCCACGGCACGGACATGGTTGACAGCAAGGATGAAGCGTTTTGGCGAAACGTGGCAACCAGCGTGGGGTAGTCGCTCGGTGCCGCTGGCAGCATTGATAGCTCCGGACGGAGCGTGAACCCCATGGACGTGCCGGACGTTCATTTCACCAAGACGTCCGACGGGGTCAACATCGCTTACCAGACCCTGGGCAGGGGACCTGATCTGCTCTTCCATCTGGGCTGGCCCTCGCAACTGTTCATGCTCTGGGAACACCCGGCCGTTGCGAATTTCTTCACGCGGTTGGCGTCCTTCTCGCGACTGATCCTGTTCGATCCCCGAGGTAACGGTCTGTCCGACCGCGGACTCATGCCCCTAACCTTCGAAGGCTGGGCGGAGGACATAACAGCTGTTCTCGACGCGACCGCTTCGATGCAGTGCGCACATTTCGGGTGCAACTTCGGCGGACGTGTTGCGCTCATGTATGCGGCGACATACCCGGGCCGAACCAGCGTTGTGGCCACTTTTGGAGCACACCCGGCGACCTTGAGGGACGACGACTACCCCTGGGGCACGACGAGAGAGTCCCTCGCGACGGTCGTGCAAATGGTGGAAGCGGCCACAGGTCAGGACCGAAGGGAATTCATGTTCCAGAGCGTTGCGCCCAGTCTTTCTAGCGATCGGTCCGGCGCGGTCTGGTGGTCCAGGTTGTTCTTGTCGGCCCTTAGCACCAACGAGACCATCAGTCAGATCTGGAGCTTCGCGGAATTCGACATACGGCAGCTTCTCGAGTCGGTGCGAGCACCGACGGTGCTCATGCATCGATCGGGAGACCGTATGACGGACCCTCGTGCCTCTCGTTACATGGCGGAGAGAATCCCCGGCGCGAAACTCATCGAGTATTCCGGGGACGATCACATTCCATTCTTCGAAGGTTCTGAACGGATCTTGTCCGACCTTGAGGAGCTCGTCACCGGGAATCGCCGGGCCGCGGATGCCGATCGTGTGCTGGCAACGGTGATGTTCACCGACATCGTCGATTCAACGCCGACGGCCGTGCGGCTGGGTGACGAGCGCTGGACCGACGTCCTTCAGCAGCACAACCGGATAGTTGATGAGGAGCTGCGCCAGCATCGGGGCAAGAAGATCAAGACGACCGGCGACGGACTGCTCGCAACGTTCGACGGGCCGGCACGCGGGGTGCGTTGCGCGCTGGCCATCTGCAAGGCGGTGCAGCCTCTCGGAGTTGAGGTTCGAGCCGGTCTGCACTCCGGTGAGATCGAGCTGCTCGGCAACGACATCGGTGGTATCGCCGTTCACATCGGTCAGCGAGTGAGCGGCCTGGCCGGCGCAGGCGAGGTTCTCGTCTCGTCGACGGTCAAAGACTTGGTAGCCGGGAGCGGGATCGGATTCGCCGACCGCGGAGTTCACTCCCTCAAAGGCATCCCGGAGGAGTGGCGTATCTTTGCGGTCGGTTCGAGCGCATGAGTGTGCGGATCGTTTCACCATCTCTCGTTGTTCTCGTGGGTCCGTCTGCGTCGGGAAAGTCGACGTGGGCGGCGGAACAGTTCGAAGCGCATCAGGTCGTGTCGTCCGATTCGCTGCGCGGACTGGTTGGCGAAGGTGAGCACGATCTGAGAGCAAGCACGGACGCCTTCGATGTCCTCAATTCTATAGTGGAGCGCCGTCTCAAGCGCGGTCTGCTGACCGTCATCGACACCCTGGGACTCGAAACCGAGCGGCGAGCCGAGTGGCAAGCGATCGCTGAAGCTCGTGGTGTTCCTTGCTACGCAGTCGCCTTCGACACACCCGCGGCCGAATGCAAGGCGCGGAATCGCAAACGACGTCACCAAGTGCCGGCAAAGGTGCTGACCCAGCAGCTCGAGACGTTCGAATCGACAACCCTCGTCGGATTCGCAGAGGTGTTCGAACCCCGCCCGGTCGACATCGTTCCTGCGTCATTTGCCGGAGCACCCGAAGCCGCTGCGCGCCAAGCCGAAGCGCCGGCGAAGCTCCGATTCGGTCTGCAGATCTCGCGCTTCGACGACATCCCACGTCTGGCTGAGATCGTCTCGGCCGCCGAGGACGCCGGCTTCTCGAGCATCTGGGTGATGGATCACTTTATCCAGATTCCACAGGTCGGACGCGAGTGGGACGCGATGCTCGAGGCGTGGACGACCCTTGGTTACTTCGCTGCGTGTACCGGACGCGTGGCGCTCGGCACCCTGGTCACCGGAATCACGTACAGGAACGTGGCGCATGTCGGAAAGCTGGCCGCGACGCTCGACGTCCTTTCGAACGGCAGAGCCGTGTGCGGCATCGGCGCCGGATGGTTCGAGCGCGAGCACAAGGCGTACGGATGGCCATTCCCTTCGACGTCTGAGCGCTACGCACTCCTCGAGGACGCGCTGCAGCTGTACCCGCTCATGTGGGGGCCTGGTTCGCCGGAGTTCAAAGGAGCGGCAATCGGAGAGGTCGAGACGATCTGCTACCCGCGTCCGGTCCAGGAGAAGATCCCGATCCTCATCGGCGGATCCGGTGAACGAAAGACGCTGAGACTCGTGGCCAAGTACGCGGACGCGTGCAATCTCTTCGGCGACCCGGAGACGGTTCGGCACAAGGTCTCCGTCCTTCACAAGCACTGCGCGACGGAAGGCCGCGACCCGGCGGAGATCGAGATCAGTCACCTTGCACCCGCTCTTGTCGGAGAGGACCGCCGACACGTCGAGCAGATCTTGGACGAGCACACTCCAACCGGTGCCAACCGACACGACTACGCCGCAGCGGTGAACGCCGGAACGATCGAGGATCACATCGGGCGCTTCCGCGGCCTCGCCGACGCGGGTGTGCAGCACGCGATCGTGGGATTGCGGGACCTTCGGGGGCCGGAGCCCGTCCGGCTCATGAAGGAGGTCATCGCAGCGTTCTAGCGCTGCGACCGGGAGTGGAGCGGACGATGGGATTCGAACCCACGACCCCCACGTTGGCAACGTGGCGCTCTACCAACTGAGCTACGTCCGCGTTTAAGTCAGTAAGTATACGGCGGCGTTTTCGCCGGTCTATCGTCTGTGTATGGCGATCCTGGACCGTCCTCTATCAGGGCTTTCAGCTCCGGTAGAGCGGTCGCGTCGCGACGAGATCGCCGTCGTAGTTTTCGGCTCATGGATGGTCTTCGGGCTCTATCTGGACGGCTGGGCCCACCGCGCTCAGAAGCCCGAGACGTTCTTCTCGCCGTGGCACGGTGTGCTCTATTCGGGGTTCGTCGCGGCGGTCCTGTTCTTCGCGACGATCGGCCGTCAATCGCCGATTCCGAAGGACAAGATCCTCGCGCGAGGCTTCCTTTTGTTCGTCGCGGGTGCGATCGGGGACGGAGTCTGGCATGAAGTCTTCGGCATCGAGGTGAACCTCGAGACCTTGCTATCGCCGACCCATTTGGCGTTGATGATCGGTGGCATTGCGATGGTCTCGGCGCCTCTCCGCCTCGCCTTGCGCGATCCGAACGAACGAGCAGCTAGCTTTCGGTCGTTCTTCCCCACGCTGATGTCGCTCACGCTCGTGCTCGGTGTGGTCTCGTTCTTCACCATGTACGTATCTGCCTTCATGGCCGGCGCGCTTGGCGATCCGGACGGTACCTCGAACGGCTTTCAGGCTTCCCCCGCTATCGGCGCCGTCCTCATCACCACCGCTTTGCTCGTCGGGCCGACTTTGGCTGTGGTTCGAAGATGGCAGACGCCCATGGGAACGTTCACGCTCATGTACGGTCTCGTAGCTGTGGCGTCGGCCGGTGCTTTCGCATTCGATTACCCGTGGCACATCATCACCGGGATGGTCGGCGGTTTCGTTGCCGACGTGTTCTCGAGGAATGATCCTCGTCGGGCAGCGCTGTTTCGCGTCGGCCTGGTCACTCCGCTGGCGATGTGGAGCACGTGGTTCCTCGTCATCAAGCTGACGAATTGGCTGACGTGGACGCCCGAGCTCTGGACGGGAACGCTGATCCTCGCGACGCTCGAAGGGCTTGCTCTCGCGCTACTTGCGGCGCCGCCCGAGGTGAGGATGCGCGCCGTTACGGAAGTTGATCCAGATCCGACTTCAGCTCTCGGACCACAGAGCTAACGTCACTCGCCGGTGCGTGGCCGGCTAGCAGCGCGCGAAGATCGTCGAATTTGCCGTGGATGTCCTCGACCCGCTCTGGATCGATGGCACGCAGTGTCTCGCGGACACCTGCGAACCGTGATCGTGCGCGCTCGAGTGCGTCTTGGGCTCCCTGATACTCGGCATCGCTGACCACCTTGCCGTCGCGAACCGACTCGCGGTACTCGACCTCGAGCACCTCGAGTACGCCGGCAACACCTGTCAGCTCGGTGCGTATGGATCGGATCGCCTCGGTCGGGTTGGGATCGGACCGGCCGAGGAAGAAGGCTCCTACTCCGAGGCCTATAAGGAGACCGACGACTCCGGTCGCCAGAGAGACACGCCACCGGGACGGCGGCGGCTTGTAGATCGCCATCAGTTGCGAGACACCAGCGCCACAACCGGATGTCCGTTACCGAGCGAGCATTCGCGTACGGCGGCCTCGATGGCGTGGCTTGGAGAGGACACGAGCGAGAGATCGATGACGCGGCGTTCGCGAACGATGCGTATCGCAGGCGCGACGGTGAACGGGCCTAGGTGACGTGTAAGCGAAGCGAGGTCGTCCGAAAGAGTGGAGGCAAGCTCGGTTCCCGTTCCCGTTAGGACCAAACCTTCGCCACTTGCCACGACCGTGCCTCGACGGTCGAGCAGGACGAACCTTTTTGCTCCGTGCGACGGCGAAGTGAAGACGGTATAGGAGGCGGTCGACGCAACGTGATCGATGTCGTTGTGACCGAGCGTTTCGCAGGCGAATGAACGTAAAGTCTCATCGGATACGTCGTGTTCGTGCGTGGCATCCTTCAATGCGACGGCCCCGAGCGCCACGGCCCGCACGGCTCCGCGTTCGGGAACCGCTTCCGTCTCGACCTGAAGCGTCTCGGGGTCGGCTCCCGCGAGCGCGGCAGCTTCCTCGATATCGGCAACGAGACGCGCCACCTCTTCTCCGGTGGTGTTTGGCATGCCGCGCTCGATCTCCAGACGTATGAGCGAGAGTGCGTCACCGACCGACGAGATCACTTCGGCATCAGGAGGAATATGCCATTCGAGACCGAGCTCCCGCGCCACTTCCGGAACGAGCGCTCCCGCTCCGCCACCGACCCCGACGATGGCCGGCTGTTGAAGGGAGTGCTCTTTGACCATCGCGTGGACGAGGGTCGCAACGTTGCTCGCTGCAACTTCGAGGGTTTGCCGGGCCAGATCGCGCCAATCGGCGTCGAGTAGTCGTCCGAGTGCTTCGAAGCCGCGTCGCGCGGCGATCGGGTCGCCCTGGGCGTAGGCCTGCTCCGGAACGAGTCCCAATGCGTTTGCTGCGCAGGTGACGGTTGGAGCTATGCGAACCCCGGACGACGTCGTCACGACGACGTACTCCGGGGGGTCGCCCGGGAGCGGCGAGACGAGCTCGGCCTTGGCGTCGGCCAGATTGTGGCCGTGGTCAAAGGAGCAGTACTCGAGGCCGGCGATGTGAGCAGAGCGAGAGCCGACGCCGGCGATACGCAGCTTCCGCATCCGCCCGATCTGCTTGGCGACGCGGATCATGCTGCCTCCGGCGACGCCCGTGACGCGGACGTCCAGACTTCTGACTGCCGTCGTGTGATCGAGCACGCGTACGTACGACAGCACAGGCCGTCCCCCGCGCACGACGCTCACGTTCGTGCTCGTTCCGCCCACCTCGATCACAACTGCATCTCGAAGCGACAAATGCCTAAGCGCACCCGAGACGGATGCGGCCGGTCCGCTGAACGCGGTAAGCAATGGCCGCTGACGCATCGTCTCCACATCGGCGGCCCCGCCGTCGCCGCGCATGACGGCTACCGATGTGCGCGGGAACGTTCTCGACACAACGCGCTCTACGGTCTGAGCTGTGGCCAGCGTCACCGGGAGGATGCTGGCGTTGATGGCGGCCGTGACCGTGCGCAACTCGAGACCGTATAGCCCGGTGAGCTCGTGTCCGGCGCAGGCCGGTACGCCGAGCTCTTGCGCCGTCGTAAGGGCCAGGCGCTCCATCGAATCGTCGTCGACGGCGAAGGCTTCGGAGATGCACAGCGCCGTTGCACCTTGATCGACGAGTGAACGCATCGCCTGCTCGACGTCCTCCTTCGTTGCCTTCGAGGAATCGAGGAATGCGTGCCTCGTCCGCAATGTCTTGGATGGAGCGAGCTTTATCTCTCCTACACGAGTGCGTTTGTCGGCTTTTCGCAGGTCCGGCGGGCGTCCGAGCCCGAGGACGCCGACGACTGCGGTGTCGCCCTCGAGCAGCGCATTGACGGCTTGAGTCGTTGAGTGGGCGACGAGCGCTACGGGACCGACGCCGAGAGTTCTGATCTGAACGGAGATGTCCTGCAGCACATGAACGATGCCTTCGTCCACGCCGGGGTGCGTCGTCGGGACCAGAGCCCGGCACACGACATCGCCGGTTGCGATATCGCAAGCGACGGCTTTGGTGAAGGTGCCGCCTACGTCTATACCGATGCGTACGGTCACAAAACGCGATCTTGCTGCGGCTGGGTCATGTCGGACGGCTTAGTTGCTTCGTCCGGACGCTTCGGCGTCTTGCGCTCGCGCTTGATGACGAAGACCCACACGGCACCCAACAGGTACACCGCGGCGAGCGCAGCTTGCGCGGCGATCGTTTGCATCGTCGGGTGATAGCCGGTCAGCTCGGCCAGGAAGATCGGGAGCCGAGGGAGCGACTCGATGAAGGTGACGGGTGCGATCGCCGCCTCTTGCAAGCCGCGAACGGCGTTGCCGATGAAGGCGACCGAAAGCGTCATCACCAACGCGACGGCTATCGCGAGGAACTGACGCGCCGGGATCTTCCTTCCCGCTCGGAAGATCGCGAAACCGATGACGGTAAGAACGGCCGCAGCAGCGGCTGCTCCCAAGCCGACCCAGAGCTCCAGTCCGTCGGCGAAGAAAAGTAGAGCTTGATAGAAGAGGGTCGTCTCAAAGCCCTCACGGAAAACGGCCGTGAATCCGACGCCGGCCAAAGCCAGAGTCGATCCCGTCGCGGCTGCCGCCCACACCTTGGCATTGAGGAACTCCATCCATCGTCGGTGCTCGAGGCGCTGGAAGAGCCAGAAGGAGATGTAGAAAAGGACGGCGACGGCCAGGATGGTCGTGCCGGCTTCGATCAGCTCGCGCTGCAGGGGAGCCAGGCGGATCACGGCCGTCGCAAGGACGAACACACCGGCCGTGGCCACGACGGCTGCGGCGACACCCTTCAGGACCGCGCCGCGATAACGCTCGTTCCGGCTCGCGGCCAGGAACCCCAGGATCGCCGCGACGACGAGGACGGCCTCCAGCCCTTCGCGGAACAAAGTGATGAAGGAGAAGGTGAAAGCGATGGCGGGGGCGCCGAGCCCTGGTTCGGACAGCGTGCGTTCCACCTCGTCGAGGCCCTCACGGACCTCGACGACCTTGTTCCGCACCTCGCCGTAAGGAGCTTCGGCGCGGATGAGGTTGCGCAACTCGGCGAAGCGTTCTTCGAGGCGAAGTGTCAATGCTTCGTCGCGCACGCGCAGTGGGATCTCGACGAACTCGAAGTGGTCCAGGTAGCTGTTACGCGCCGCGGTGAAGGCTTCGTTCGTCTTGCTTTGCTTGTGTAGCTCCAGGGAGTCGTCGAGCAGTGCGCGTGCCTTGTCGAGCTCGACTATCCCTTCTTGATTCGAAACTTCTACGCCCTGGGCAGTGGCGCCGAGGCCGATGGTGGCTATGGCTACAACGGCGAAAGCGAGGAGGTAGCGCTTCATCAATGTCCTTCCAGCACCGCCTGGCGGGCTTGGGTCAGGAGCCTGCGCGCGCGTGCGATCAGCGATGTGACCTCGCCGGCGTCACCATCTTGGATCGCTTTACGCAGTTCGTGCCGACAGTAGCGGCTCGAGCTCGTCGTTCACTTCTGAGGCGAGGTGGATCACTTCGGCTTCGACCAGCTCGTAGTTCTCGAGGTAGGCCTCGGCCGCCAGCTCGGCAGCGCCGTCGGGGTCGTCCTTGAATGTGTCCTCGATCTTGGTGAGCAAGTCGTCGATGTTGTCGAAGGCCTGCTCGGGGTGGTCGGTGGTCTCGGGAACGATCGCCTCCACCGCTTCTTTTAGCTCGGAGGAGATCAGGGATGTCGCTCCCTCGACGTCCTCGTTGGGCGTGGGCGCGTCGGGCGGTTTGATGGAGGGCAGAACGTCGTCCAAGGTCTCGAAGGCGTCGTCGATCTTGCCGGCATCTTCGGCATCGGCTGCACGCACCTGGTCTTCGATGAGCTGGTAGGCCGCTTTGGCGATCTGGGTGAAAGCCCAGCCGTCCTGGTACTCGGCGAGGAGCGAGACCTCACCGTCCTGGACGGCTTCTTCGTACTCACCGTTCACTGTGTGCAAAAGCGCCGCGATCACCGATCCCGTGTACCGAGGGGTTCCGATGAAGTCCCCGGCGACCGCTGCTTCGGCCCGGTTCACCACCTGGCCGGCGGATTCGATCGCCGATTGGAGGTCGGTGGGGGATCCTTCGTCCGCGACTACCTGAGAGGCCGCGCGCAGAGCCGGCCCGAGATCGTCGGCAACGTCTTCGTCTCGCTCACGGAGGTCGGACTCGAGAGCGGCCAGCAGCTCCTCAACGGGATGTCCGGTGTGGGTGGCGGCACCCTTCTCGTCGCCGGCGCGGTAGAGCTCGAGGGCGGCGAGGTGATGCCCGCGGATCTGACCGAGCTGTTCGCCGAAGGTGACGTGCTCTGTGGAGAGCTCCTCTTCAGGGGACGAGGGCTGCTCGTTTGCGCAGGCTGCAGAGCCGCCGGCGACAACCAGGACCGCGGACATGACCTTCAAAGCTTTACGCAAAGGGCGTCTCCTTTGGGTTGCCTAACCCGCCGTATTAAGGTGCCCTAATAAAACCAACGGTCGTGAGATTAAGAAGGGATCGCGGCCGATGTCAAGGGGCGGTGGCGAGCCGCGGTGCCGAGCCGCGGTAGCCGAGCCGCGGTGCCGAGCGGCGGTGCCGAGCGGCGGTGCCGAGCGGCGGTGCCGAGCGCTCCCGCAGAGCGGTATCAAAGGACCCATGGATCGAGTTCGGGCTCACGTCTTCGTGCGGGGACTCGTCCAGGGCGTCAATTTCCGTTGGTACACGACGGAGCAGGCCCGACGGCTCGGCCTCGGGGGCTGGGTGCGCAATCTTCCGGACGGACGGGTCGAGGTCGTGCTCGAGGGAGCCGAGGCGGCTGTTGACGAGATGATCCAGTGGCTGGGCACCGGGCCCAGGCATGCTCGCGTTGCCGGCGTCGACGTGGGACGCGAGGAGCCGGAAGGGCTATTCGAGTTCGACATGGAGTTTTAGAGAGACGCCAGGGACGGCCGTTGCCGGATCGCTCACCGTCACCGTTACGGGACGGTATTAGTGCGCTTTTTCACTAACACCGTCCCACTACGGTGACGGTTGGGGAATTGATAGCGGACTTTCCGGCGGCGCATGCGCGCGGCGCTAACGGCGCATAAGTTCCCAGCTCATTGTCCTAACCGCCCGTATCCTGGCCTTCGATGCACCTCCGCTCGATCACCCTCCGTGGGTTCAAGTCGTTCGCCGATCGCACGGTTCTCGACCTCGAACCCGGCCTCATGGGCATCGTCGGCCCCAACGGCGCCGGCAAGTCCAACCTCATCGACGCCCTGATGTGGTGCCTCGGCACCCTCTCGGCGCGCACCCTGCGCGCCGAGCGGATGGAGGACGTGATCTTCACGGGAACCGAGGAGCGCAAGGCCCTCGGGATGGCGCAGGTCACCATCACCTTCGACAACGCCGACGGGACCTTCCCGCTCGACTTCTCCGAGATCCAGATCGGGCGCACCCTGTTCCGCGACGGCGCGAGCGAGTACTCGATCAACGGCTCGCAATGCCGTCTGCTCGACGTCCAGGAGCTGCTGGCCGAGGCCGGCCTCGGACGCGAGCTGCACGCCGTCGTCGCGCAGGGCCAGGTGGACGACATCGTCCAGTCCAAGCCCGAAGAGCTGCGCGCCTACGTCGAGGAGGCCGCCGGCATCGCCAAGCACCGCCGGCGCAAGGAGCGCGCCCTGCGTCGCATCGAGCAGGTGTCGATGGACATCGACCGCGCCGCCGACGTTGCGTCCGAGCTTCGAAGGCAGCTCCGCCCATTGCGCGCGCAGGCCGAACAGGCGCGGCGATACAGCGAGATCACCGAGCGGCTGCGCGAGATCAGGATCCGGCGGCTGGTCGGCGAGCTCGAAGGGCTGGAGCGAGAGCGTTCGCGCGCGATGGACGGCCGCAACAGCGCGTCGGAGCAGCTAGACGATCTGCGCTCGCGGTTGGACTCGTTGCGCGGCCGGCGGCTCGACGCCGATCGCCGGCTGGACGCATCGCGGCGCGCCTCTTCGGGGATGCGGAAGGGGCTCGAGCACCTGCGTTCGGCGCAGGCCTCGACGCTGCGCGCGGCCATCGTGCTGCGCGAGCGCGCGCACGCACAGCCGGACGTCCGCCGGCGCGACGCGATCGTCGGCAAGCAGCAGGAGCTCGACGCGGACGAAGGAACGGTCCGCGAGGAGCTCGACGGAGCGTCACCGCCGAGCTCGCGCAGCGCGAAGGCGAGCTGGCCGCCGCCGCGCGAACGCAGGCGGACAGATCCGCCTGCAGATGGCCGGCGATCGGAACGGCTGACGCAGGTGCGCGGAGAGCTGACGCACGATCGATGCCGAGGCCCGCGCGCGGGGAGCAGGCCGAGATCACCGCGCGGGCCGAGGCGCGCGCTTCGAGTGAGCGAGCCGAGCGATCGAACGCCGAGATCGCGCGCCTCGGCGACCAGAGCCAAGCCATCAACAGGGAGATCGAGGACCTCGACTCAGCAGAAGGACGCGCGTCCATGACGGTGCGAGCGGCTGGAATCGGAGCAGCAGGCCGCCGGCTCGTCACTGGACGAAGCGGACCGGAAGCTCCGCGCGCTCGAGAGCGAGAAGACCGTGCTGGAGGGACGCGCCGAGACGCTTGCGCGTCGCCCAGGACCTCGCGTCGGAACGACGCAAGGGGGCCGAGATCGTGCGCTCCGCGCACGGCGCCGAGCTCGACGCGCGCGGCGTGCTGGGCGAGCTCATAAAGGTGCCGTTCGGGATATGAACGCACGGTCGAAGCGGTTCTCGGCCCCCTGCTCGACGCACTGGTCGTGTCCGGTGCGAAGGTCGCCGATGCCGTCTCGTTCGCCGAAGCCGAGAAGGCCGACCTGTTCGTGGTCCCGACGCTCCCCGGCGGGGATCGTCCGCAAGATCTTGGTAATGCGCGTCCGCTGGCAGCGGTCGTCGAGGCTCCCGCGTGGTTGCGCGGGACTGTCGACGCTCTCTGCGACGGCACCTACGTGGTGGAGACACCCGAGGAAGCGCGTGTGCTCTCGTCACGTCACCCGGATGCAACATTCGTCGCGAGAAGTGGACGCGTGCTTCGCGCACGGGGAGCCTCGCGTCCGGCGCCGAGCGGCGATGCCGCGGCTCTTGCTCTGCAATCGGCGATCGAAAAGGCAGAGCAAGGCCTGCAGCGAGTTGAAGCCGAACGCAACCGATGGACGCAGAACGCGGACAGGCAGAAGCGCGAAGTCGAGCGGATCGAGCGCGAGCTGCGCGCCGCTCGATCCGAGCTCGGTGAGATCGAAGGACGTATCGCGGCCGCGGCCGACCGTCTGCGCGAGATAAGTGCCGCACAGCGGGCGGCGTCGCTCGAACACGATCTTGCAGAGCGTGATCGCGACGAGCGACTCCGCCGGGCCGAAGGCGCGGCGCTCGGCCAGCAACAGATGGGTGCAAGACGGGTCGAGCTCGCGTCGTCGATCGAGTCGGTATCGACCGTTCTTGCTCAGTCGCAGCGCGAGCTGGACGAGATCGACCTGGGCCTTTCGTCGTCCGAAGGGGGCCGGACGGAGCTGCTGACGCGCAAGGCGTCTCTCGAGGAGCGACTGCGCGGCATCTCGCGAACTCGCGTCGAGCTGGCCGAAGAGCGCATCGACGTCGAGACCGGACCGACCGACCCCGAAGACCTGCGTAATGCGGAGGAAGCGTTGCGCAGCCTCGACGAATTCGTTACACGCGCGGAGGCGCAAGGTCCGCGACATGCTGGACGCCGAAGAGCGCGTCGAGTCCGAGCTGCGTGAAGTCTCCGAGGAGACTTCACGCGTCGAGGTGCAAGCGGCGTCGATCGAGCCGCGCTCGCTCCTCGCAAGCGAGGAGATCGCGCGCCTCGACGTCCGCCTCGAGGAGATCGGCTCCCGACTTGCGCACGAGTTCGATATTCCGCCGTCGCGGGCACGCGAGGAGTTTCCGCCTGCCGGTGAAGCCGAAGCCCTCAAGCAGGAAGAGACTCGTCTCGACCGCGAACTGCGAAGGATGGGTCCAGTGAATCCGCTCGCCGCGCGCGAGATCGCGACACTGGATGAACGCCGCGAATTCTTCGAGACGCAGCTCGAGGATCTTCGCGACAGCCGGCGCGACCTGCTCAAGGTGGTCCGCGCCGCCGACGTCGAGATGCGTGAGCTGCTCGTGCGCGCCTCCGAGGACGCGAACAACTCTTTCCAGGACGTGATCGGACTGCTCTTCCCGGAAGGCGGGGGACGCATCCGTCTCACCGGGAACGATGATCCGCTCGAAGCCGGCGTCGAGATCGAGGTGCGTCTCGGCCGGAAAGGCCACCGCCGCCTGTCATTCCTGTCCGGAGGGGAGAAAGCACTCGCCGGGCTCGGGTTCCTCTTCGCGTTGCACCTCGCGCGTCCGACGCCGTTCATGGTCTTGGACGAGGTCGATGCGCCATTGGACGACGCAAACCTGGGCCGGTTCTTGCGACTTCTCGACTCGCTCAGGTCGCGCACGCAGGTCGTCGTGATCACTCACCAGAAGCGGACGATGGAACGCTCGGACACTCTCATCGGCGTGACGCTGAATCCGGACGGTACGTCGCGCGTAATCACGCAGCGGCTTCGGGAGCACGCCGAGCACGTTGTGAGCCTGGCCAACGGCGGCGAAAACTAAGTCACAGGCTCTGCGCCGGTCTCGATTAGCTTTACTAGCCTGATGCCGTGCCGCAGACCATCGAGCAGCTCGCGTTCACTACGGTCGCTCTCATCGCGGCCGGCGTCCTTTGTTTCTTCGCGGTGCGCCGGTGGGGGATCGACGATCCACGAGATCCTCTCGCCGACCTCATCGTTCGTTTCGTCGCACCGGCCCGCGCGGCCGCTCGCCCACGGACGCGGTCGAAACGCAAACCCGTGCCTTCGGCCGGCAAGGCGCCGCCGTCCCGATCCAAGTCTCCTGTTACCGCCGGGACCCGTCCCGCGAAGAGCTGGCCCGACCTCAAGCTCAAACCGAAAGGCAAAGCGGCGGCCGAGCGTGCTGCCGAACCCGAACCCGAATCCGCTCCGGCCGAAGTCGCGACCGAATCCGCCGCTGCGATCGGACCCGAAGCCGCATCCGTCCGCAAGGTCACTCCCGAACCCGAACCTGTCACGCCCGAACTTGAACGGGTTCAGGCCCCGGTGGTCAAACGGAAACCAAAGGTGCGCCGCAAGGCGAAGGTCAAGGCACCCGGAAAGCCCAAGCCCCAGCCCGCACCTACACCCAAGCCGGCTCCAACACCCAAACCTGCAACGAAGCCGAAGCCTGCGGCCAAGGCAAGGCCTTCACCGGCGCCAAAGCCCGCACCGAAGTCCAAGCCGAAGACTCCGACGCGCGGCCCCTTGGCGCCGATGGGAACGGTGCGCGTTCGATCGAGGGGAGCCAAGCCGAAAGTTGCTCGTCCCAAACAGCAGCAGAGGCGTCGCGTGACCGCCGAGCCACCGCCGGTTACCGATGACCACGAAGATCACGTCCCGCTGAGCGACGCACGAGACGAGTCGGCGGAGGACGAACCCAAGGCCGCCTTCCGCAAACGGTTCCGTCGCGGTCTCAAACGCACGCGCGAGCGGTTCGGCCGCGAGATGCGTACGGCGATGTTCATGGGCGCAACCCGCGAAGCCTTCGACGCCCTAGAGGAGGCCCTCATCGCCGCCGACGTCGGCCTCGCCACGTCGTCGGCACTCGTGGATGAGCTTCGTTCAAATGTCGGCGTCCGTAAGGACGAGCTGCCCGGGCTGCTCAAGTCGGCCATGGTCGGCCGCCTGTCGTCGGCCGACCGCCGTCTGCGCCTAGTCCGCGGGAAGCTCTCGGTTTGGCTCGTTGCCGGCGTGAACGGAACGGGAAAGACGACGACCATCGCCAAGCTGGGGGCTCGCGCGAAGGAGCTGGGCCTCGACGTGTGCCTGGCCGCCGCCGACACGTTCCGTGCGGCCGGAGTCGAGCAGCTCGAAGAGTGGGGGAAGCGAATCGATATCGACGTCGTGCGTCAGAAGAAGGGAGCCGACCCGGGCGCCGTGGTCTTCGACGCGATCGCACACGCCCGAGCCTCCGGTAAGGGTCTTCTCATCGTCGATACCGCCGGACGTCTGCACACCAAGAAACCGTTGATGGAGGAGCTGCAAAAGGTCCTCCGCGTGATCGAGCGCGATTCCGAAGCCGTGCTGGCCGAATGCCTCCTCGTCATAGACGCGACGACGGGACAGAACGGGATCGCTCAAGCCAGCGCATTCTCCGATGCGGTGAAGGTGACCGGTCTCGTCCTCTCGAAGCTCGATGGGACGGCCAAGGGTGGCATCGCGTTCGCCGTCGAGCACGAGCTCGGCGTTCCGGTCAAGGCCGTCGGTGTAGGCGAGTCGGCGACGGACCTCGTGCCCTTCGATGCAGAGACGTTCGTCGAAGCCTTGATCGGAAGCGACACCGAAGAGGACGAAGGTTTGTGACCGATCTAGCTCGGTTCGAAGAGCTGGTACCTCTCGACAACGGTCTCTGTGTCGTCGTCACCCTGCGCGCCGACCACACCCCGCAAACGACCGTCGTGAACGCCGGCGTCCTTCCCCATCCCGTGACTGCCGTCCCCTCGGTTGCGTTTGTCTCCGCGGGTGGCACCCGCAAGCTCGACTATCTCCGTGCCGATCCCACCATCGCCGTCGTAGTGCGGGCCGGCTGGCAATGGACTGCCGTCGAAGGCACCGCTGAGCTGATCGGACCCGACGACCCTCATCCGGAGGTGGACGACGAACGGCTCCGGCTCCTTCTTCGCGAGATCTTCAGCGCCGCGGGCGGCACCCATGACGACTGGGACACCTACGACCGGACGATGCGCGAAGAACGTCGTGCAGCAGTTTTCGTCACTCCCGGTCGCGTCTACTCGAACCCTGCGTAAGCGCCGGGTAGAAGAGCTACAGGTACAGGCCGGTGCCGCTGTCCTGCTTCTCCGAAGCGACGGCGTGGACCTCTCGCTCTCTCAGTAGCAAATAGTCCTCGCCGCGGATCTGGGCCTCGAACCCGGCCTCCAGCGAGACGAGCACGTAATCGCCCGGCTCGATCGTCCTGACGCTCGGGCCGACGGCCACGACTTCCGCCCACGCACACCGCTTGGCGTCGTTGGCGGCCGTAGCCGGTATCAGCAGCCCGGCCTTGGACTTGCGTTCCTCGGACCCCGGTTGATGGACGAGGATCCGGTCGTTGGTCATGCGGATGGACGGACGCGCTTCGGCCGCTTCGGTTGCGTGCAGCTTTGTGACCTTCTGTTCTTTGCTCACGCGACCAGACTAACTAGCGATACGGCCCGAAGTCGGGATCGCGTTTCTCGGAGAAGGCGCCCACGCCTTCTTGCGCCTCGTCCGAGCCCACGAACATCTCCAAAGCGTCGAACGAGAGCTGCGATATCCCCGCGATCGATTCAGAGTCGGCATTGAAGGAATGCTTCAGGAACCGGATCGCGGTCGGCGATTTCGTGAGGATCTCGCCGGCCCAGGCGCGGGTTTCGTCCATCAACTGCTCCGGAGGAACAACGGCATTGACGAGTCCCCAGTCCTTCATCTCCTCTGCCTTGTACTGGCGGCACAGATACCAGATCTCCCTGGCTCTTTTCTCGCCGACTATCCGCGCGAGATAAGCGCTCCCGAATCCGGCATCGAACGATCCGACGCGAGGTCCGCTCTGTCCGAAGCGCGCGGTCTCCGACGCGATCGTTAGATCACAAACAACATGCAGGACGTGTCCGCCACCTATCGCGAAGCCGTTGACGGCGGCGATCACCGGTTTGGGGATGTCGCGGATCACGCGGTGCAGAGTCTCGACCTCGAACAGCCCCGATTCCGACGGGCCGTAGTCCCCGGATTCCGCTCGCTGCTTCTGGTCGCCGCCGGTGCAGAAGGCCTTGTCGCCCGACCCGGTGAGGATCACTACGCCCACCGACGAATCCGCCCACGCCGACTTGAAACAGCGGATCAGCTCGTCGACGGTGTGCGCGCGGAACGCGTTGTACACCTCGGGACGGTTGATCGTGATCGTCGCGATCCCGTCCGAGACGTCGTACAGGACGTCGGTTAAGTCCATGGGCGCTCTAGGCTACGCCGAGAGCTGATGGGCCAGGCGTGCGGCGAGGCTTAGAAGCCTGCGACGTACTCGCGTCTGATCGAGGCGTTGTTCTTGCTGCGCGTGCCCGTCAGCTGCCCGGCCGACCTCAGCGCCGACTCGACTGTTGCCGGCGATGACGATGTGTGGGTGCTCAGGTAGAGCGCGCCGCCGCCGCCGACGTGTGGTGAGGCCATCGACGTGCCGGACCGGGTCTCCGTCCCGCCGCCCATTTTTGTCGACGGGATGCTTACGCCGGGGGCCCAGATGTCGATGCAGCTCCCGTAGTTGCTCCAGGACGCTTCTCTCTCCGAAGAGTCGGTTGCCGCGACGGTCATGATCCCGTTGTTGGTTCCGGCGCCGGCGCGCGCCGGTGAGTAGCTGCATGCGTTGCCGCCGCTGTTGCCCGCGGCGACCGAGTAGAAGACGCCGGCGGCTGCCGATCGGCGCACGGCGTCGTCCACGGCCGTGCTGGCGGAGCCGTTGACGCTCAAGTTAGCGATGGCAGGTTTTACGCGGTTCGCGGTCACCCAATCGATGCCCTTGATGACTACGGACCAATATGCGCTTCCGTTGCAATTGAGAACCTTCACGTCGGTGACGGGGGCACCCGGCGCCACGCCCACGTACCAACCGCCGTTGTCCCGTGCGGCGGCGATCCCGGCGACGTGTGTGCCGTGCCCGTAACAATCGGTGTTCGAGCCCCCGGCGTAGTTCACGTGCCGGACGACGTTGAGGTCCGGGTGCGCGTAGACACCGCTGTCGATGATGTATACGTTCACGTTCGACACCGCGCCGCTGCCGTTGCCGGCGCGCGTCGAGCTCGAGTCGGCTCCAACACGGTCGACACCCCAAGGCATGTACTGAGTAGTTGCCGTGGCGACTTCGTCGCGCTCGATGTAAGCGACCCTGGAGTCGGACGCTACATCGTCGAGACGAGAGGCGGGAATCTTGGCGGCGTAACCCTTGAGCGCGTTCTCGTAGACGAAGCTGACCCGGGCGTCATCCTTTCGGCCATGCTCTTCGGCGACCTTGCCTGCGTCGCTCACGCTGGTCTTGAGCACCACGATGTAGGAGTCCGGCGGCGCCGCAGCGGCACGTAAAGGAGCGGCTAGTCCGGCCAGCGCGGCGAGACCCAGCGCACATGCGAGCAACGTCCAGAGCGACCCATTGGTACTGATGTTACGCATAGGCGCAATGGATCCTCGGGCGCTAGGGGCATTCGTGCAGGTAAGGACCCCTAAACGACCGACGGCGGTGTGCGGCGGGGGCTAGAAGCCCGCGACGTACTCGCGCGAGATCGGTCCGCCGCTCTTGCTCAGCGTTCCCGTCAACTGCGCGGCCGACTTCATGGCCGTCTCGACAGAAGTCGGTGTGGCCGTCGTGTGGGTGCTCAAGTAGAGCGCTCCACCTCCGCCGACGTGCGGCGAGGCCATCGACGTGCCGGACATGGTTGTCGTTCCGCCGCCCTTGCGTGTCGACAGAACGCTCACACCGGGAGCCCAGACGTCGACGCAGCTGCCGTAGTTGCTCCAGGACGCTTCCTTCTCGCCAGAGTCGGTGGCCGCGACGGTCATGATCCCGTTATTGGTTCCGGCGCCGGCGCGAGCTGGTGACTTGGTGCATGCGTTGGTGGTTTCGTTGCCGGCAGCGACCGAGTAGAAGACACCGCTGGCCGCCGATCGGCGCACGGCGTCATCCACGGCAGTGGAGGCGCTGCCGCCGAGGCTCATGTTCGCGATCGCCGGCTTCTTGGCGTTCGCTGTGACCCAGTCGATGCCCTTGATGATCCCGGAGTACGATCCGCTTCCGCTGCACCCGAGGACCTTCACACCGGTGACCGGCGCTCCGGGTGCTACCCCGACAACGTCGCTCGTGTTGTCCTTGGCGGCGATGGTTCCGGCGACATGCGTACCGTGTCCGTTGCAATCGGTGTTCTGTCCGCCCGCGAAGTTCACGTGTCCCACCCGGTTGATGTCCGGGTGCAAGTACACGCCCGTATCGATGACGTAGACGTTCACGTTGGACACCGCGCCGCTGCCGTTGCCGGCCTGCGTCGAGCTGGAATCGGCCCCGATACGGTCGATGCCCCACGGAAGGGTTTGCGCAGTGGCTGTGGCAGTACCGTCGCGCTCCACGTAGGCGACGCGTGGGTCGGACGCCACATCGGAGAGACGGGCGGCCGGGATGTTGGCCGCGTAACCCTTGAGCGCGTGCTCGTAGACGAAGCGGACCTGGGCCCCATCGTTGCGGGCGTGCTCGTTGGCGACCTTCCCGGCGTCGTTGACGCTGCTCTTCAAGACGACGATGTAGGAGTCGGGGGCCGCGGCGGCGGCTCTGAAAGGGGCGGCCAGTCCTACGACCGCAGCGAGACCCAGGGCGAATGCGAGCAACGTCCGATAACGACCCATCTACTGCCTCCCATACCTGGTGGGCCCCGTATGAAGGGACAACGAGGTAGTCGGCCCCTTCGATACCGAGGTTACGCCCTGACGCAACAACCCAAGCTGCCAGGAAGGTCCGCTGGGCCTGGATCCGGGGTTCGGGACGGGCGCGGGCGTCAGAGCAACGAGTGGGCGATGCCGATGACTGCAGCGGGAAGGACGAGCCACAGGGCGTTGGGCCGCCATCGCAGGAGCACGCCGAGAGCAACCGTCGCGAGAACTGCGGTCAGCGGGTCGGTGATTGCGGTACGCCCGATGTCGACCGTGACGCCGGCCATGAGTCCGAGCGCGGCGACGGTCACGCCTTCGAGGGCAGGTGCAAGCCAACTCGACCTCCGCAGTCGTGTGACGAACCCTTCCAGCGCGGCGACTAGAAAGAAAGAGGGAAGGAATATCCCGGCCGTAGCGAGAAGCGCGATCGGTACCCCACCCAGGAGGTACCCGATGAAGGTAGCGGTGGTGAACACCGGGCCGGGCGTGACCTGACCGGCGGCGACCGCGTCTAGGACTTGGCGCTCGGTAAGCCAATGAAGATGCGTGACCAGGTCGGCGCGCAGGAAAGCGAGCAGAGCGTATCCACTGCCGAAAACCACGATGCCGAGCTTGGCGAACTCTGCGAAGACGTCGAGCACTCCCGGCTTGACTCGCACGCCGAGGGGAGCGGATAGAGCCGGTAACACGGGTAGCCACACGTGGGTTCCACTGAGACGCTCTCGATTGTCGACGAGCATTTCGGCCAGACCACCGGCTACGAGCGGGATGAGGACGTTGATTCCGGCGAAGTAGGCGGCTACGGCACCGACTCCTATCAGGACGAACCATGGTCGCTTCAGCGCGCTTCGAGCAAGCTCCCACAGCGCGACGGCGACGACGGCAACGACGACCGGTTCGACTCCGTAGAGGACGCCGCCGCCGGTCGGGGTGGAACCGTACCGCTCATAAGCCCAGGCGAGACCCGTCACGATCATCACGGCCGGCGCGATGAAGGCTGCGCCACCGACGACTAGTCCCAACCACCCCGCGCGCCGTCGACTCAGTACGATCGCCAGCTGCGTGGAGCTCGGCCCGGGCAGGAGGCTGACTGCGCCGAAGAGATCGAGGAATTCCTGCTCCTCGACCCAACGCCGGCGGCGCACCGCTTCGTCGCGCAGCATGGCTACGTGCACCGCCGGCCCGCCGAACGCGATGGTGCCGAGTTTCGCCATGACCGCGACGACGTCCCGGAGACGCCGGCCCCGGTCAGAGGGCGGGGTCACGTGCAGTGGCTACCGTTCGGCAGGTTGAAACAGCTCGACGACGTTCCCCGCGGGATCTTGAACGAGGATCTGAGAGCCACCCGGTCCCTTCACTATGTCGTTGCGGAACGGGACGCCTTCTGCCTTTAGCCGCGCAACTTCGCTTTCGATGTCGGGAGTGATGAGGTGGATGCGGTTCCATCCACCCGGACCGGGCTTGTCGCCGTCGGGCATCGGCCGGCCGGCGGAGCTTTGCGGGCCGGCGAGCAAAAGTCGCAGGTTGCCTCGCAGCACATCGGCGAAGGCCGGTGGGAAGCTCGTGTTCACCTTGAACCCGAGGTGCTTGGTGTAGAAGTCGACGGCAGCCTCGACGTCATCGACCATGTAGCGAACGCTGACGGTTCCTTCTTGTGTCATGTGCCTTCCTCTCCTCTCGTCTCTCTTCGGACATCTCTGCAACAAGCGTTCCGATCCGCTCTTCGATCTCTTCAGCGGTGCTCTGGAACGCCGGATAGCTTTCCTCGTTGGTTTCTCCTTCGGCGGCCGGGTCGGCGATGCTCCAGTGCGCCGTATTGGGCTCGCCGGGAAACTCCGGGCAGATCTCGCGAACCTTGTCGCATAGCGTGATTACGCGGTCGAAGCGCGTCCTGACGAAACGTCTCAGATGCTTAGTCGGTCTACCCGAGATGTCGATGCCGCGCTCGGCCAGTACGCGCACGGCGTTGGGATGCAACACCCTCGGGTGGCTTCCGGCGCTGCGGGCTTGGACCAGATGACCCAACCGATGCTCGAGGAGAGCTTCCGCTATCTGCGACCGCGCGCTGTTGCCCGTGCAAAGGAACAGCACGCGCGGCGCTCGCGCTCGTGCGAACGAAACGGGATCGAGTGTGCCGAGGTCGAGCCGCAGCCCGGGCTGCAGGCCACGCCCGGCCGCGCAGAGCATCTCGCCGCAACGCTTCAGGTCGACCCTGTAGTAGGTATCCCGGCCGTCGGCAGAGCTTCGGCGAGACGAAACCAAGCCTGCGTTGCGCAATTCACCAAGGTGATACGAAACGAGGTTCTGCGGTTTGCCGAGGAGGTCCGTGAGCTCACCGACCCGAAGGTCGCTGAGCGCCAGCTCGCCGAGGAGCTGCCAGCGAACCGGGTCGGCGATCAGCTGGAGGAACTCCAGCGGCGAGGTCTCGATGGCGTCTGTAGGCATGTCTAAATATATCAACACACATTGATGTATTTGTCTAGGCCCCACCTTGGACGGCCGACGAGCGCTTCAGAACGTTTTCGGCGTTAAGCTCCGCGAGCATGTTCGACAGCCTGTCAACGCGTCTCGACAACGCTTTTAAGCGCCTGCGGGGCAAGGGCAAGCTCAGCAAAGCAGACGTCGAGGAAGGCCTGCGCGAGATCCGTCTCGCGCTTCTCGAGGCCGACGTTGCCCTGCCCGTGGTTCGAACCTTCGTCGACCGGGTGCGCGAAGAGGCCGTTGGTGAGGCCGTCCTCCGGTCGATCACTCCGGGCCAGCAGATCGTCAAGATCGTCAACGACGAACTCGTCCGGTTATTGGGGCGTGAGCACCGGGCGTTGCAGCTCGCGGAGAAACCTCCCACGGTCATCTTGCTCGTCGGCCTCCAGGGTTCCGGTAAGACCACCGCGGCCGCGAAGCTCGCTTCGAACCTCAAGGCCCGCGGTCTGCAACCACTGCTGGCCGCGGCCGACCTGCAGAGGCCGGCCGCCGTGGACCAGCTCGTCCAGTTGGGATCCGACATCGGCGTCGACGTGGAGGCAGGGGAGCCGGGAGGCGATCCGGTAGCCGTAGCCAAACGCGCGCTCGAGCGTGCGCATGCCGGAGGCTATGCCGTCCTCATCGTCGACTCCGCGGGACGTCTGCACGTCGACGAAGAGTTGATGGACGAGGCCAAACGCATACGCGATGCGATCAACCCTCTCGAAACGATCCTCGTTCTCGATGCCATGACGGGTCAGGACGCTGTGAACGCAGCCGCCGCATTCGGCGAAGCGTTGAAACCGACCGGAGCGATCCTCACGAAGCTCGACGGGGACGCGCGCGGTGGCGCCGCCCTCTCTTTGGTCGAGACGACCGGTGTGCCGATCCTGTTCGCAGGTATCGGTGAACGCATCGAGGATCTCGAGCCGTTCCATCCCGATCGCATGGCCTCGCGGATCCTCGGCATGGGCGACGTCCTCACATTGGTCGAGAAAGCGGAAGCATCGATCGCCTCCGAGGACGCAGAAGCTCTCGAGCGGCGGATGCGCGAGGCGAGCTTCGACCTGTCCGACTTCCTCGAGCAGCTGAACATGATCAAGAAGATGGGACCGTTATCTGGGGTGCTCGGGATGCTTCCGAAGATCCCGGGAATCGGAAAGATCTCGGACGAGGACATCGACGAAGGTGCGCTCGTGCAGACGGAAGCGATCATCCACTCGATGACGCCGCTGGAACGCTCGAAACCTCAGCTCATAAACGCTTCGCGGCGCAAACGGATCGCCGATGGCTCCGGAACCCGGCCGCAGGACGTCTCGTCCATGCTCAAGCAGTTCGACATGATGCGCAAGATGATGCGTCAGGCGATGGGCGGCATCCCCGGGCTCGGACGCAAGAGTCGCAAAGCACGCAAAGCGCTGCCGAAGATGAAGGGTTTCTGAGGCGTTGTCGGACGAGAAGGTCTGCGTGTTCCGGGGTCCGATGGGTGAAGCACATGTCATCCAAGGACTGTTGCTCTCGAACGGTATCGACGCATCCTTGTCGTCGGACAGCCTCGGCGGTGCCTACCAAAGCGTCGGTTTTGCGCAAGGAACGCGCATCATGGTGCCGGCTGACCAAGAGGACGACGCGCGCCGCGTGATCGACGAGGCCGAGCCGATCTCGACCTAGTTCTTAACCGCGTAGATCTGCCACCGGCCGGGCACGCCCTTCAGCTCGTGCTCGCCGCGGTCGTCGAACTCCAGACCTGAGCCGGCCACTAGGTCCGTGACGGTGCGTGACACGAGGATCTCGTCGCCCGATGCCAACGCGGAAACACGGCTCGCGATGTTCACCGCGATGCCACTCACGTCCTTACCGCGAAACTCGATCTCGCCGGAGTGCAGCCCGCTGCGAACCTCGACCCCGAGCGAGCGCACTGCCTCTCTGATCGCGGATGCGCATCGGATCGCACTCGTCGGCCCGGTGAACGTCGCCAGGTGACCGTCGCCGGTGTTTTTGACGACCTGACCGTTCCAGTTGGTGACCTCTTGACTCGTGCGCTCGTCGAAGGAGTCGAGGAGCGAGCGCCAGCGACGATCGCCCAACGCAGCAGTCTTCGATGTCGATTGCACAACGTCGGTAAACAGGACGGTGGCTAAAGCCCGATCGACTCGGGGAGCGGCGTGTCGTCCGGTCAGGAACTCCTCGATCTCGTCGGCTATCGGCTCCCAGTCGCCGGCCCACGGGAGGTGGTCCGAGCCGGGCGGTTGGACGATCTTGGCGCTAGGCATGAGCTTCGCTGCGTACCGCCCCTGCTCGTTCCAAAGATCGGATACGCGATAGATGAGGAGGGTCGGAGCGCTGATCAAGGGAAGGACGGGGCGGATGTCGAGATCGGCGCTCATCCGCCACACGGCTTCGACGGAGTTCGGCGTACCGGCCAGCCGCTCGAGACGCGCCCACCAGTCCTTCTTGCTTGGGTCGGTTGAGGCCGCGGCCTCCATCGTTGGTCCGACGACGCCCGTCCCCCAATTCTCGAACAAGGCCTTGGTGAGCGGCTCGTAAAAAGCGACCGGCAACCCGATAGGGAAGCTCTCGTCCCACATGGAACGAACGGGCGAGGCGCACATGATCAGCGCGCGCACTTGCTGCGGGTACGTTGCGGCGAAAACGGCGGAGATGGTTCCTCCTTCGGAGCAGCCGAGCACGCAAGGCTGCTCAGCTCCTGTGGCACGCATGACGGCCTGGATGTCCTCGAGCCGCTGGTCGACCGTGGGTGCTTTGTCGCCGATCCGATCGGAAAGCCCGGCACCGCGCTTGTCGAAGCGGATCACTCGCGCGAAAGATCCGATCCTTTCGTAGAAGCTCCGGCAACCTGGATGCTCCCACTCGAACTCGATGTGCGAGATGAACTGTGGGACGACGACGACATCGATCGGACCGTCTCCCACGACGCTGTAGGCGATGTCGACGCCGTCCTCCGTCCGGACGTAATGCGTCTCTGGCGCTTTCATCTGCTCCGAAGAGAATAAAGCTGCCAGTGACCGGCGATGCTTCGGAGCTCGCGCTCGCCGCGGTATTCGAAGTCGAGCCCCGACCCGGCCACCAGGTCGGTCACCGTGCGCGAAACGAAGATCTCGCCGTTCGAGGCTACGTCGCACACGCGCCGCGCGATGTTCACCGCGATCCCCGCGACATCGTCAGAACGAAGCTCGCACTCGCCGGTGTGAACACCGGCCCTGATGTCGATGCCGATGCCGTGAAGAGACTCCCGAAGACTGGCCGCACACGACACGGCGCGAGCCGGACCGTCGAAGGTGGCAAGGATCCCGTCGCCCGTGAGCTTCACCAGGCGGCCGCGGAACCGAGCGATCTCCCGGCGCGCCAGGTCGTCGTGCATCTTCAACCGGCGCAACCACCTCTCGTCACCGAGCTCTCCGGCGAGCACCGTCGAATCGACGATGTCAGTAAAAAGCACCGTTGCCAGAACGCGGTCGCTCGCCAGCTGTGGACGAACGCCGGTGAGAAACTCTTCGATCTCCGCGATCGTCGTCTCCCAGTCGTCGGCCTGCGGGAAGTGTTCGGTTCCCTCCAACTCGCGGAGCTCGGCCCCCGGGATCTTCTTTGCGATGTAACGGCCGCCCTCGACGGGGATGCCCTGATCCTTCGTCTTGTGCAACACGAGGGTCGGCACACTTATCGACGGGAGCACGTCCCTGACGTCGACCTTGTAATTGAGTTCGTGGATGGCCATGACCGCGCCGGGGCTGGCCGACAGTCTTTGCGCGCGCGAGGCAGCAGCCTGAGCTTGCTCCGGCGGTAGGTGGTCGTAGAGGTACGTCCATCCATAGCCCGATCCCCAGTTGTCCGCGTACCACTTGCGCATCGCCTCGTGTTGCTCCGGCGAACGCGAGTTGTAAGGGAAAGTGCCGTATAGCACCAGCGCCTTGACCCTTTCTGGGTAAGTCGCGGCGAACATCACGCTGATCGGTCCTCCGTCGGAAATGCCGACGATGGCTGCGCGCTCCGACCCAACGGCGTCCATCACGGCGCGGATGTCGTCCATGCGATCGGCTAGAGAACCGACGGCAACACGATCGGACAGCCCGGTGCCCCGCTTGTCGAACAGGATTAGTCGGCAGAACTTCGCGAAGCGGCGGAAGTACTCGGCGTCCTTCGATTCCCAGTACAGCTCGAGGTTGGAAATGAAGGGCGGTACGTAAACGACGTCGAGCTCGCCCTCACCCAGGACTTGATAGGCGATGGATATGTCGCCGCTCAGGGCGTATTTCGTCTCAGGGATCGTCGTCACAAGGGACACACATCCAAATCTTGTTGACGCCTCAGCCGGTGTCTATGCATTCCTACGCCTTCACACGTGATCAGCGCTTCAGCTTCCGCCCGGTTGGACGAAGTTTCCTATCGAACCAGTCCAGGATGATCTCGAACCGCATGCACGCGGTGCGCCGGCGAGCCGCCACGGGACAGCTCGTGGGACTCGGCCGGGAAGCGGACGAACTCCACGTCCCGCTTCAGGAGCCGCAGCGATCGTGAACAGCTGCTCGGCCTGCTCGATCGGACAGCGCAGGTCGTTCTCCGAATGGAGGATCAGCAGGGGCGTCCGGATCTTCGTCGCGTAGGTAATCGGAGACATACGGGTCCACTCGCCTTCGGGGTCGTCGAACTCGAAGGTCCCGAACTGCGCGTGCGAACGGCCAGCCGAAGTCGGACGAGCCGTGCATCGAATGCCAGGCGTTCACCGCCCGCTCCGAGCAGGCGGCCTTGAACCGGTTCGTATGCGACACGATCCACGACGTCATGATAGCCGCCGTACGAGCCGCCCATGACGCCCAAGCGGCGTCGGGTCGCAGAAGCGGAAAGCGTCGCAGAGCTTCGTCGGTGACGGCCATGACGTCCTCGTAGTCGACCGTTCCCCAGCCGACTTCCGCCGAGCCGTCGGACCGTTGATCGCCTTGCCCCACGCCTCGCAGTAGCCGGACGAACCCCGTGGGTTGGAGTAGAGGACGACGTAGCCGCGCCGAGGTGTACATCTGGAACTCATCGAAGAACGTGTTGCCGTACTGCGTGAACGGGCCGCCGTGGATGTTCAGCAGGACGGGGTACTTGCGTCCCTTCCGGAATCCCGGTGGACGCATGATCCAGGCCTCGACCTCGGAACCATCCTGCAGAGATCGCCGTGAATTGTTCGGGGGCCGCGAGCGATCGTGGGCTGACGAACTTCTTGCCGTGGTCGGTGAGCCGCTTGTCGCGGAAGTAGAGCTCGGCGGGTGTAGTGGGCGTCGATGCGCACGTGCACGCCCACGCCACTTCTAAGGTCGTGCCCTCGCAGCTGCCAATCGCCCCGGCGCACGCGAACGAGCTTCGATCGTCCGGAGATGTCGACGCGGTAGATGGCGTTGTTGCCGTGGTCCTCGACCGCGAAGAGGAGGTTCGCTTCGTCTATCCAGATCGGCTCCCGTGCCGCGCCGAACGGCGCGCAATTGCGATCGAGCGACTTCGATAAGACTCTCCGGCGTCCGGAAGCGACATCGACGACTGAGACGTGCGGGTGCCGGGTTCCGAACGTGCCCTCGGAGAACAGGCAAGCGATCCTGCGTCCGTCCGGCGACCAGGATGGCATGGCATAACGCCCATCGGTGTTCGTTATGCGCCGTGGGCGTCCACCTCCCGCGCCGACGACGTAGATGTCGTTGGCCCCGACGTCGATATCCCAGTCGCGATGCCGGGCCGAGATGAATGCGATGCGCTTTGCAGTCCGGGGACCACGTCGGACCGGTGTCTTCGTAGTCGCCCGCCGTTACCTGTTTCGGCTACCTTCGACCCGTCGGACGCGACGACGAAGACGTGACGGCGGCGGTCGAAGGTCCAGCCGACGCTGTCGAGCTTGTACTTGAGGCGCGTTATGTGGCGCGGCCGGCGCTTGCGGTCGTCCTCCTCGTCGTAGGTCTCGTCCCTTACGCGTGACGTGAACGCGATCCGCGTGCCGTCCGGCGACCAGGCGATCTCGCCCGCCGCTCTCCTTCAGGTCGGTGAGCTTGACGGCCTCGCCGCCGCCGACCGGGATGACGTAGAGCTGTGCGCCTTCGTCCTCATCGCGTGACGAGACGAAAGCCAGCCTTGTCGCCGTCGGGCGACCAGCGCGGGGACGCGTCTCGTCTCTTGCCGCGCGTGAAGCGGCGCGGGGGCTCCGAGCCGTCCGATCGGCACCGTCCAGATGTTGCTCAGGTAGGCGTTCTCGTCGCGGTCGATCGTCGTTACGACGTAAGCGCAGGTCTTGCCGTCCGGCGAGAGCCGCGGGTCGGAAACGCCGACGAGGTCGTAGACGTCCTCGGGGGCCATTCCACGCCTGGTGGGCATGATTGGTATCGTGTCTCGCCGGCCCGCACTCCGGGCCAGTCAGGACACAAACCGATGGTCAGGATCAGATTGCGGCGCGTCGGGAAGCGGAAGCAGCCCGTCTATCGCGTCGTCGTGGCCGACTCGCGCTCACCGCGCGACGGCCGCTTCATCGAGGTCATCGGACAGTACAAGCCGCTGACGAACCCGAGCGAGATCGTTCTCGACACCGACAAGGCGCTGGAATGGCTGCGCAAGGGGGCCCAGCCCAGCGGGTCGGTTACGGCGCTTCTCAAGCGGACCGGCATCTGGAGCACGTTCGTCGCCGACAAGGGGCCGGCCAAGAAGCGGCCACCGCGCAAGAAGGCCGCAGCTGCGCGCGCTAGAGCGGAAGCCCTGGCAGCCAAGGCGGCCGAGGGCGCCGAGGCCGGTGCAACCGAGCAGCGCCGCGCCGGTACAGCCGGCGGCCGCAGCGCCCGCGGTCGAAGAGCCCGTGGCCGAGGCTCCCCCGGCTGAGGAGCCTGCCGCCGAGGCACAAGCGGCTGAAGAGCCCGCGGCTGAAGCACCGGCTGAGGAGCCGAGCTCAGAAGCGTGAAAGAGCTGCTCCAGTTCATCACCGGCTACCTGGTCGACGACCCCTCTCAGGTTCGGATCGAAACCCTGGAAGGTCAGCGCGCCATGATCCTTCAGATCTACGTTGCCCCCGACGACATGGGAAAGGTGATCGGCCGCAACGGACGCGTCGCCAAAGCGTTGCGCGAGCTCATCCGAGCGGCGGCGATGCGTGAAGGAAAATCCGCGATCGTTGAGATCATCCAGTAGTAGCCCGTCCCATCTGCTGGTCGGCCGCGTCGGCCGCGCGGTGGGTCTGAAGGGCGAGGTCGAGGTTCAAGTATCGAGCGATGCGCCCGACCGCTTCGCTCCCGGCAGCACCGTCGAGATCGCCGATCCATCGCGCAAGTTGACCGTGAGGTCGAAGGTTGCAGGGCGATCGCACCGTCGTGAAGTTCGTGGAGGTCACCGGTCGCGAGGATGCCGAAGCACTCAAGGGAGCCGAGCTCGTCATTCCCGTTTCGCAGGCGCGTGCACTCGGCGACGACGAGTACTGGGACCATGACCTCATCGGATGTGTCGTGGTGTCCGTCGACGGCGAAGAGATCGGGACCGTCACCGACGTGCTTCACCAGCCTTCGGGCAGCCTGCTGTCAGTTGCGGGGGAATCGGGCGAACACTTGGTTCCTTTGATCCGCAATGTAGTGCGCGCCGTAGAGCCGCGGGTACGGATCACCATCGAGCCGATCCCCGGACTACTCGGCGACTGACGGATACCCTTTCACTGATGCGGCACATGGCACTCGCGCGCCTGCGCACTCCCGTCATACTTCTCGCCTCGGTAGGCGTGCTCGGCGCTGCTGCCGGGTTCGGGGGAGTCCCCGAAGCCTCAGAGCGTCCGTCGGAGCAGATCGCTCCAGATCCGACGCCGAGGCCGGTTTCGCCGTTCACGTCCGGTATCCGTCTCGATACCCGATATCGACATGGACGCTCCAACCGTTCCGGTAGGAACGACGGCGGACGGCGCCATGGGCACACCGAAAAACGCAAAGGACATCGCGTGGTGGTCGGGACGCAAAGCCGGACAAGGCAACGTGCTGCTTGCCGCTCACCACGATTGGAAGGGAGCCACCGGCTCCTTCTACCGCCTTGGTGACTTAGACATCGGCGACAAGATCGTCGTCACCGGCGACAAGCCCGATAAGAAGCTCACTTTCTTCGTGACTTGGAAGAAGAATCTGGCGCGCGACATAGATGCCACCGATGTGCTCGGCCCCCAGGGAGACACCGACAGCTACGGCAAGGAGGGCAAACCGGTCGCCACGCTTATAACCTGCGGTGGCCAGTTCGACACTTCTTTGCGTACCCACCGCGAACGTGTGGTGGTGCGGGCCGAGCTCGAGAAGTCCGGCACTGAAAGCGACGGACCGGACAGCGAGCCCGACACCAAGCTCGACACTTAGGCTCTGAGCGAACCGTCATGCGCATAGATGTCGTCACGATCTTTCCCGAAGCCCTCGAGCCGTTTCTCCGTGCGTCACTGCTGGGCAAGTCGGCCGAGCGCGGCCTCCTGCACACGGCGGTGCACAACCTGCGCAACTACACCGACGATCCGCACCGAAAGGTGGACGACGAACCGTACGGCGGCGGACCGGGGATGGTCATGGCGCCCGAGCCCTTCTTCAACGCCGTCGAGGAAATAGCGCCGGACAGAAAAGCGGACAACCCTCGCGTGATCCTGCTGAGCCCCCAAGGACGTCGACTGACTCAATCGATCGCGCGAGAGCTTGCCGGATTGCCGTCCCTCCTTCTTCTATGCGGGCGGTACGAAGGTGTCGACGAGCGTGTGGCGCAGCACCTGGTGGACGAGGAGCTGTCTATCGGCGATTACGTGTTGGCCGGCGGAGAGGTGGCTGCGCTGGTGCTGATCGATGCCGTCGCACGCTTGATCCCGGGCGTGGTCGGCGAGCCGGATTCGATCGTCTATGAATCCTTCGAGGAGGGCTTGCTCGACCATCCGCACTACACGCGACCCGCGGACTTCAGAGGGCACAAGGTGCCGGACGTCCTTTTATCGGGCGACCACGGCGCCGTCGACGATTGGCGTCGTGACGAAGCGCAGAGTCGAACCAAGGAACGACGCCCAGACCTCTAGTCTCGAAAGCGCCTAAGCCATCGCTGTGGCCTCGAGCTCGAGCATCAGTTCCGGGAAGGCGAGACGATTTACGCCGAGCAGCGTGCTACACGGCGTTACTCCTCCCATGCGCTGCGCGTAGGTCGGGAAGTGCTCGAAGAGTGCATCGACATCGGTCGTGTAGATGTTCAGACGAACGATGTTCGCAAGCGTCATGCCGGCCTCGGCGAGGACGGCCTCGAGATTGTCGAAAGCTAACGTCATCTGAGCGCCCATATCCCCCGCGTGTTGTGGGGCGCCGTTCTCATCGCAGGATGTCTGACCCGAGCAGATCAAGACCTTCTGGTGCCCCTCGACGAGCTCGGCTTGGTTGAAGCCGAAGTTCTTCGACCACTCCCACGGATTAACCGCTCTGCGTTCCACGGACCCTCCCTTCTCGACGACAACGACCTCATTGAATCCTTCCCGGAACGATTAACCCAATCGGGAGGTACTGCGGAGCCAGGCAACGACGCCCGGACTTGTGACGAACTTCACTCCGTGGGTACGTATCCGTGCTGGCATCGTTGGTCGGCCGCAGTCACACTGATGGCGTGACGTCGGAGCGGCTGCTCGAGTTCAACCCCATGGCGCTCAGTGCCGCCACGGATCCGTATCCGATGTACGCCGAACTCCGCGCGGGCGGGCCGCTGGCCAAGGGCACAGTCCCGGGCTCCTGGGCGATCACTAAACACGCCGAGGTTTCCGCGCTCCTCCGTGACGCCAGGCTCGGCCACCGTTTCCCGCGCGATTACATCGAGTTCATCACCGGGATGGGCGCGGCGGCGGACCTTCAGCAGGATTTCCTTCTCAACCAGGATCCGCCCGAACACACGCGGTTGCGCGTCCTGATGTCCAAAGCCTTCAAGGGACTCGTCGTGCGCAAGCTGCGTGACCACATCACAGAGCTCGTCGACGACCTGCTGGACCGTGCGCTCGATCTCGGAACGTTCGACGTGATCGACGACCTGGCCTACCCGCTTCCCGTTCAGGTCATCTGCGAGATCTTGAATGTCGATCCCACCGACAGGGACCGGGTTCGTGCACAGGCCAACGACCTCCTTTCGCCCGACCAGAACGCGCAGACGAAGGCTGCAGATTGGTTACGCGACTACATGGGCAGCGTCTTGCGCGAGCGCAAGCCGGATGAGGACGGCGACCTTCTCGAGCGTATGCTCGCGGCCGAGGACGGCGAAGACGCTTTCACGCACCACGAGATAGTTGCGAATGGAGTGCTGCTGTTCTTCGCAGGCTTCGAAACGACAACGAACCTCATCGGCAACGGCTGCGCCGCCCTTCTGGCTCACCCCGATCAGAAGGAGCGCCTGTGGGACGATCCCGGCATGTCGCAGGTGGCGGTCGAGGAATTCCTGCGCTACGACCCTCCGGTGCCGTTTGTGAACAGACTGACCCTCGAACCCATCGAGGTCGCAGGCCGCACGATCAAGCCGGAGCGATGGGTTGTCCTGCTGCTGGCGTCGGCCAATCGGGACGAGGTGGTTTTCGAGGACGCGAACGATCTCGACATCTCTAGAAAGCCGAACCTGCACGTCGGATTCGGTGGCGGGATTCACCACTGCCTCGGTGCCATGCTCGCCAGGCTCGAAGGCGAGATCGCCTTCAAGCGGATCGCGGAAAGATCGCGGAACTTCGAGGCGGCCGGAGATCCAGAGCGGCGGATCAGCGCCGTCCGATCATTGGCGAAACTGCCTGTGTCGATGAACTAGCGGTGGCTGACTTTCTAGACCTCAGGCGGCGTTGCCGCCGCCGACTGCTTCGATCCGGACGGGGAACGAATATTCGAGCTCGCCGCCGTCCCATGTCGGCCGCGCGTCCGGGACCATCGATGCCGCCAGCGACCGGGCCGCTTGATTGTTGGTCAGCACAACGGCGGAAAGGTTCTCGATCCCGCGTTCGCGCGCCAGTCGGGTTAGTCGGTTCATGAGCTTGCGCGCGATGCCGCGGCGCTGGCAATCGTCCTCGACGATGACGGCTATCTCGGCGGTGTTGGGGTCGTCCTTCAGCCGCTGGTAATGAGCCGCTCCGACGATCTCTCCGCCGACGACGTAAACCACGCCTTCGTGCTGGTCGTGATCCGCAATGGCGAACCACTCGAGGAACTTCCCGTCCAATCGTGGGAGCTGAGTGAAGAACCGCCGGTAGATCGACTCCGGTGACAGGCGGTCGAACATGCGGACGAGTGCTTCGGCATCCTCGGGCTCGACGGGTCTGATCCAGCCCGGCTCCTCGCAGCGAAGGTGTGCCGGTCGGGTCCATCTCGTTCGCCTCCTTAGTCGGTAGGCGTCTCCTAATGAGATTAACCCCGCGTGGCCGCGTCCTCTTCCGTCCTGTGAAGTACTTCACAGACGCCCTTCGAGTGGCCTGTGGGAGCCGAGCCGCTAACATGAATGGCTCGCCCCGAGGCTCTCCCCCGAGAACGACACGAGCCGCCCATACAAGGAGGAACACGTGGGCGATTACGCGAAGGACGTGCTGGTTTCGACCGACTGGGTTGCCGAGCACCTCAAGGACGACGCGAACGTCGTCGTCGTCGAGGTGGACGAAGACACCGAGGCCTACGGCCGCGGCCACATCCCCGGCGCGATCGCCTGGAACTGGCGCTCCGACCTCCAGGACCCGGTCCGCCGCGACTTCATCTCGCGCGACGGATCTGGCGAAGCTCTCTCGGTCGCGACGGCATCGGCAACGACACGCAGATCGTCCTGTACGGCGGGAACAACAACTGGTTCGCCGCGTACGCGTACTGGTACCTGCAGTACTACGGCCACGCGAACGCGAAGCTGATGGACGGCGGCCGCAAGAAGTGGGAGCTCGAGGGCCGGGAGCTCACCGACGAAGTCGACGAAGCGTCCGAGCCGACTACGTACAACGCGGCGGAGCCCGAACACCAAGATCCGCGCGTTCCGCGACGACATCCGCGACGATCGGCAAGCAGAACCTCGTCGACGTCCGTTCGCCGCAGGAGTTCTCCGGCGAGCTGCTCGCGCCGCCGCACCTGCCGCAGGAGTCGGCGATGGTTCCGGGACACGTCCCGGGGGCCAAGAACATCCCGTGGTCGAAGACCGTTCGTGAGGACGACGGGACTTTCAAGTCCACCGAGGAGCTCAAAGAGCTGTACGAGACGAAGGCGTCGACCTGAACAAGGACACGATGGCCTACTGCCGCATCGGTGAGCGCTCGGCCCACACGTGGTTCGTGCTGCACGAGCTGCTCGGCGTCCCGAACGTCCGGAACTACGACGGCTCGTGGACGGAGTGGGGTTCGCTCGTCGGCGTCCCCGTAGAGAAGGGCGAATAAGGCCGATCCGGTGTAGACAAGTCGGATGGCAAAGATTCGCGGCGAACAATCGCCGCCGCCCGAGGACGAAGCACCATAGCCGGACGATCGGGCGCAAAGAAGCACACGCAGTGCTTTGCGGTTCGCGGCCGAGCTGCCGGTCCTCATCGCGCATCGCGCTGGCGATCGCGCTGCTGATCAAGGCGTTCCTCGTGCAGGCGTTCTACATCGAGCAGGAGTCGATGGTGCCGACGCTGCATCCGGGCGAGCGCGTGCTCGTCAGCAAGCTCAACTACCGCTTCGGCGAACCCGGCGCGCGGCGACGTGGTGATCTTCCACGACCCGCGCGATCCGTGCGATCAACCGAACGATCTGCCGGAATGCAACCCGGGCCTCGGCCGGAGTTTCGTTCGACTGGATCGGCCGGAACCTTCGGCCTGCCGACGGGCACGAGCGAAGACCTCGTCAAGCGGATCGTCGGCTTCCCGGGCGAGACCGTCGCGATGCACGGCGGCGAGGTATACATCTGCCACGACCCGGGCTGTCAGCCGCTGGACCCCGAAGGCCGCCCGAAGGACGGACACGTCGTCGAGTTCGCGCACACCGAGCGAAAAGGGCCCGCAGGTCGACACCGACGAATCGACGCGCTCACGATGCCGGACGACCAGTACTACGTCATGGGTGACAACCGCGACGGTCGGCGGACAGCCGCGTCTTCGGAACCGTGCCCGGAAAGGAGTTCGTGGGCAAGGTGTTCGTCCTGCATCTGGCCCCCGACGCGCTGGCAGGGCCTCTAGCGGTCGGCGCGCCTACGTTTCGCGGTAGCCGGCTCGGTGTCGGCTACGCCGACCCGAGCGGTGCTGCCACGTCGCTTCGCTCCGCGGTATCATCCCTCAGCACCTCGAGCCAACCTGGTGACCACTCATGGCCAAGATCAACCTGTCCGACGTCGTCGAAGCGCCTGCACTCAAGACCGACGTACCGAAGTTCGGGCCCGGCGACACCGTCAAGGTGAACGTCCGGGTCGTCGAAGGCAACCGCGAGCGCGTGCAGACCTTCCAGGGCGTCGTCATCCGGCGCCGGGGCGGCGGCATCCGCGAGACGTTCAAGGTCCGCAAGATCTCGTTCGGCGTCGGCGTCGAGCGGACGTTCCCCGTCCACTCGCCGTCGATCGCGTCGATCGAGGTCGTCACGCGCGGGGACGTCCGGCGCAGCAAGCTCTACTACCTGCGCGACCGGGTGGGGAAGGCGGCGCGGATCAAAGAGAAGCGGGACTAGAGCTTGTCGACAGCCCCCGGCAGGTCTACGGCTCCGGCACCGGACGAGGCAACGCCCCGCGACGAGCCGAAGAACGCGCCGTCGCAGTGCGTTGCGGTTCTTCAAGGAGCTTCCCGTCCTCATCGCGCTCGCGCTCGGGATCGCGCTGCTGATCAAGGCGTTCCTGTCCAGGCGTTCTACATCCCGTCCGCGTCGATGGAGCCGACGCTCGACGCGGGTGACCGCGTGCTCGTCAACAAGCTGAGCTACCGCTTCGGGGATCCGAAGCGCGGCGACGTCATCGTCTTCAAGGACCCGTACCCCGATCCGTGCGATGAGGATGCCGAGACGCCGCCGGCTGCGACGAGAGCTTCCCGCGCAAGGCGCTCTGAACTGGTTCGCCGAGGTGTTCGGTCTGCCGACCGGGCGACACGCGCGACTTCATCAAGCGCATCGTGGCGCTGCCCGGCGAGACGGTCGCGCTGCAACGACGGCAGAGGTATACGTCTGCGACAAGCCGGGATGCGTCCCGTCGACAAGTGACGGCAAGCCGAAGGACGGCCGCCTCGATCGACTTCCCGCACACGTCCGACGAAGGCCCGCAGTCCGGACGACGACACGCATCCCGGCCTTCGTCGTCCCGCAGGATCAGTACTTCGTGCTCGGGGACAACCGGGCGAACTCGTCCGACAGCCGGACCTTCCGGGCGATCGATCGCGACGAGATCATCGGCAAGGCCTTCGTGCTGATCTGGCCGCCGACGCGCTTCAACGGCTCTCTAGGTCACTGAGCGCGCGGGTACCTCTCGCGCCGATGGCGAAGCGTCCGCAGACCGACGGCCCGCAAGAAGCGCGGTACGCGCAAGCCCGCCAAGCGCAAGAAGAAGACGCGCCGGTCCGTCGCCAGAACCGCTCGTCGCCGATGCCGAGAAGTACCGGCCGGACGGCTCGAGGAGATCCTCCGGCGGCAGGGCTTCCGCTTCGTCGCCGGCGTGGACGAGGTCGGACGCGGCGCTCTCGCCGGGCCGCTTGGTCTGCGCGGCCGTACTGCTCGATACCGAACGCATCCCGCCCGGTCTGTGCGACTCGAAGATGCTCACGGAACCCGAAGAACGCGAGGCTGCGCGGCCGACATCTGCGCATGGCCGTCGCCGTGTCCTACGTCGTCGTCGACTCCGAGGACATCGACGACCAGCGTCTCGGCGTGTCGAACCTCGCCGCGCTGCGTCGCGCGGTGCAAGAAGCTCGCTCCCGATCCCGGATACGTGATCAGCGACCACTTCCCGCTGGACGAGGCTGGCTCGCCGCACGTCGGCCTGCCGAAGGCCGACGCGCATGTCGGCCGCGGTCGCGGCGGCGTCGATCGTGGCGAAGGTGTCACGCGACGCGTACATGTGCCGAGCTCGACCTCGAGCATCCCGGGCTACAACTTCTCGTCGAACAAGGGCTACGGCTCGGACGAGCACTGGGCGGCCATCCGCGCGCTCGGCCCGTCGCCCGTGCACCGGCGTTCGTTCCGTGGCGTGGGGTCCTACCAGGCCGAGCCTCGCTGACCTCTAGAGACGGCCGATGAACCCTGGAAAACGGTTGCGCCGGTGTTAGATTGACGGCCGACCGGCAGATGGCTGGGGGCGAGGATGTCCAGCGAGGATCTCGAGAAGTACGAGACCGAGATGGAGCTCCAGCTGTACAAGGAGTACCGCGACGTCCTGCCGATGTTCCGGTACGTCGTCGAGACCGAGCGCCGCTTCTATCTCTGCAACGACGTCGAAGCTCGAAGATCAAGGGCGACGACCACCAGGTCTACTTCAAGCTCGAGCTGCCGGACGCCTGGGTCTGGGACATGTACCGTCCGGCGCGATTCGTGTCGAACGTCCGGGTGATGACGTTCCGCGACGTGAACGTCGAAGAGCTCACGAAGGACAGCTCGGCGATCGAGGAGCTGGCCCGGGAGCTCGGTACGAACGAGTAGTGCCGGCGCTGGGTTCGCCGGTGTGACCCAGTTCACACTCGATCAGCACCCAAAGAGCTAGAGCCGCATCTGTCTGATTCCTACGATGCGCTCATGACCACAACAAGCACTGCGACGAAGGGTTCTACCGCTTATTCCCTGGCCGCGTGGATGCGCGACTTGGGGTCCTCGACCGGACAGATCGCCGACGTTCTAGGCGTCGATACCCAAATGGTGCCCGGCCTGATCGGACGCGCCCGGTCGATCGCTGCCCACCCAGCCGCGGACTCGAGGCCTACGGGTGAGGTTGGGATCGCGGTTTTCCTCGATGACGGGGACGACCGTGTGGTCGACCAGGCCGCGGCGCTCGCAAAACGGCAGAACGCCAAGTTGCACCTCGTGGCCCGGCACAAGCGTGTCCACCACGGCACGTTCGCTCTATCGGCTTCGAAGATGCGCAAGGGTGCCGCGTACCGCGAGGAGGCCGAAGCCAGGCTTCTGGATGCCGCCCGGCTCGCCGTCCATCGCGGGATCGACGTCGTGCCGCACGCGATCGCCGGGAGCGAAGAAGACGCGCTGCGCATCGTCATGGAGAAGCACGGCGCGATGGTCATCGTGGTGGACGACCGCGAGCACCGTCATCTCGAGAAGGCGGCGCGTCACTTGGGAGCCGCGCTCCGGGTGACCGGTAGCCCTTCGGAGTCCCGCAGCCCGCGCGCGCGGTCGCTAAAGCCCGCGTTCCTCTAAGACGCCTCTTCTAAGACGCCTCTTCGCTGTCAGCAGCGACTCCTACGCTCCCGGGGATGCGGGCGCAACAGACGGGGACCCTGGGGGAGCAGGCTGCCTGCGACGCCTTGGAGTCGCAGGGATACCGGATCATCCACCGCAACTATCGGGTTCGGGGCGGGGAGCTGGACATCGTCTGTGAGCACGAGAAGACCCTGGTGTTCTGCGAGGTCAAGACCCGTACGTCGGCCATCTTCGGTCTTCCGGAAGAAGCGATAACGGCCGACAAGCGCCGCCGGTTGCGTCGGCTGGCGATCGAGTACCTCCAACGTGAGGGACGCCGCGCGCCGGCTTTGAGGTTCGACGTGATCTCGGTGGCGGTATCGGACGGCCGGGTGGGAGAGTTGCGCCACCTGGTCAATGCCTTCTAGAACGCGTTCGTGGCGCGCCCCAGGGCGCGTGAACATCATCGGCGAGCACATCGACTACCTCGGCGGCAGCGTCCTGCCGTTCGCCTGCAACCTCGAGCTCGTAGTCGAGACAACTCCGCGTGAAGACAAGGAAGTGCGGCTGTCCTCACCGGACGGATCACCCGATCGATATGTGCAAGGTGTCGTGCAGGCACTCGAGGAGGTAGGGATCGAGGTCTTCGGTTGTGAAGGGACGATCAGATCGACGATTCCAGTCGGAGCCGGACTGTCCTCGTCCGCAGCCGTTACGGCCGGGATCGCACTGGCTTCCTCGAACGGCGCCGAGCTCTCGCCTTCGCTGTTGCAGCGGGCCGAGATCATCGCCAGCGGCGTGCGCGGCGGCTTGATGGACCAAACGGCGGTGCTGGAGGGGCGCGCAGGACACGCGTTGCTTCTGGACTGTGCCACCGGTGCCGTCGAGCACGTTCCGGTGCCCGAGACGATTGGGTTCGTGGTCGTCGACACCGGTACAAGGCGAGTACTTACCGACGGACGGTACGCGGTCCGTCGTGGCGAAGCCGAAGCAGGACACCCGAAGCGCACCCTTCACACCGACAGCGAACAACGCCGGGTCTACGATGCGGTCGACGCCCTGCGCGCGGGCGACGTCGCCTTGCTCGGCGCCCTCGTCTCCGACTCCCACGCCTCGCTCCGCGACCACTTCGAAGTCTCGTCTCCGGAGCTGGATGCCGCGGTAGAGAAAGCAGTTGGCCATCCGGCCTGTACCGGCGCACGTCTGGTGGGTGCAGGCTTCGCGGGGTGTGTGCTGGCGATAGTCGAAGCGGGAGCCGAGGCGAACGTCGCCGGTTTGTTCGATAAGGGTTACGTCGTCACGGCCGTCGACGGGGCAGGACCTATCGAGGCCTGAAGAGCTCCCAGATCCGGTTCTTGAAGCTCGGCACGTCGTCCGGATCGATCCGCATCTCTGCTTCCTCGCCGGCGCCGCCGATCGCTACCGTTCGGAGCTCGAGCTCGCAAAGCATGCTCATCGTCTCGGCGTCTGGTTTCCAGACCACGACGACGTCGCAGCCGATCTGCGTTGCTTCTTCAGCAGTCGCAACCGTTGCGACGATCTCGTACTCGAGGGAAGAGAGCTGCTTACGCAGCTCGAGCTGCTTGTCTTCAGGCGCGACGATGACGACCTTCGGTATCCGGCACACGTCAGGGGATTATAAAAACCGGCGTCTGCACGGGGACCATCTCGAAAAGCGCTTCGACGTCAGGACGCTTCATCCGTATGCACCCATGACTCGAGCGGCGACCGATCGTCCACGGCTGCGGTGTGCCGTGTATCACGAGCGCTCCTCGGTCCAATCGCATCGCGCGGGTGCCGAGTGGGTTGCGTGGACCGGCTGCGATGTACGCCGGCATGCTGCGTGCCCATGCCGATCCCGGGTTACGCCACGTCGGGTTCTTGGCTTTCGATTTCACGTAGTAGGCGCCCGGGGGGGTGGGGAAACTGAGCGCTCCAACGCCGACCGGGAAGTGATGGATGAGCTCGGCTCCCTTGTACAAGTCGAGCCGGAATTCCTTGAGGCTCACCACGATGGCGTTGGACGGCGCAGCCTGCGCCGGGACGGGACGTGTCGAGAGTTTTAGATTCGACCGCGAGCCGCGGAGAGCGCGCAGCAGCATCGTCTTCATGCCGGCGGGGTCGATCTCCACGCCCGGGCTGCCCGGCTTGAGCAGGACGCGATGATCCGGTTGCAGCTCATACGTGCCCGGTGTGGCTGTTTGGCCGAAGGACTGTTGGAGCTTGCCGATGGCCGTCTCGAGCTTGGCTCCGTCCACGGATAGTCCGTCGTCGGTGCGGCTGGCGCCGAGCTCGGCGGCGGTGACCGTGATCGGTCCCTTCGAGCTCGAGAACTCGAACACCGGAAGGGCATATGCGGACGAAGGAGTCCCGGCCACGGCGACCAGCGCGGCCACCGCAGGGGCGAGTGTTGCTAGAGCGAGAACGACGGTCAGGGGCCTCCGCACGACCAGATTGTCCACGACATCGGCGCTTTTCGCATGAATCCTTGGCGCACGGCAAGATGCATCGTGGGAAGAAAAGGTCTGGGTTATCTGGCAGTAGCAGGCGCGGCGATCCTGTGGGCCATCGGCGGGACCTACGCCAGCGAGCTGATCGACCGGGGCGCTTCATTCGTCGAGCTCACCGAGGCCCGAGCCTGGATCACGGCGCTGGCGTTGGTGGTCGTGACGCTCGTTCGGCGCGACGCATCCGGTTCGAGTGGCACGGTGGGCCGGGAAGTGGCTCCGCCGATATGGCTGGTCGTCCTCTTCGGATGCTCTATCGCGACCGCGAACCTCACCTACTACGCGTCGCTTTCTCGGCTCCCGGTCGCGATCGCGATCACCGTTCAGTACACCGCCCCTGGCCTCGTCGTCGTTTGGCTGGTTGTGGCCGGACGCGAGCGTCCGTCCCGCCGTGTAGTGGGTGCCCTATTAGCAGCCATCGTCGGGGTCGCACTGCTCGCCGAGCTCCCGGTCGTGATCTCGGAGGGCGGCCTGCGGCTAGATGGCGTCGGGCTGCTCATCGCCGGCATCTCGGCCTTCGCCTTCGCCACGTACATCCTCAGCGGCGAACGCGTCGGCCGGTCCTTCGGCGCTCGAGGTTCGGTTCTGCGCGGGTTCTTGGTGTCGAGCGTCATCTGGATCGTCGTGCAAGTGTTCCGCGGCCGACCCGACACGCTCTTGGACCCGTCCTTCCTTCCCGGCGTGCTGTTCCTCGCCGTCGCAACCACGATCGCGCCCTTCCTTCTCTTCGTCTGGGGCTTGGATCACGTGAGCCCCTCGGACGCCGGGATCGTCTCGACGCTCGAGCCTCTGGCTGCTGCTCTCTTCGCATACATCTGGCTCGATCAGTCACTCAGCGGCTGGCAGCTCGCCGGCGCCGCGCTGGTCATAGCCGGGATCGCGGTCGTACGGACCGAGCGTCCCGAGGCCAAAGACGTTCTGGCGGAGCGAGCGGCCATCGAATAGCCGGATTCCGAGCGAACCGTGACGCGGCGGTGCGGTGCGGCTAGGCTGGCGCGTCCAACACATTAAAGACGCCATGCCGACCGAACTTTCTCGAACTCGCGTGCTCGTGACCGGGGGGTCCGGATTCCTCGGCGCCCGCGTGGTGGACCGGCTCAAGGCCGAGGGAACAAAGGAAGTGATCGCTCCCAGCTCGGCCGAAGCCGATCTGAGGGATCCCGCGATCGTCCGAAGCCTCCTCGAGCGCGTTCGGCCCGATGCGGTCGTGCATCTCGCCGCAGTGGTGGGAGGGATCGGGGCCAACATGGCGTCCCCCGGACGCTTTTTCTTCGATAACGCAGTCATGGGGGTCCACCTGATCGAGGAATCACGACTTGCTGGTGTCGACAAGCTCGTTTGTGTCGGGACTGTTTGTGCGTACCCGAAGGTGTTGCCCCTTCCGTTCCGAGAAGAGGATCTTTGGTCCGGGTACCCCGAAGAGACCAACGCGCCTTACGGCTTGGCCAAGAAGATGCAGCTCGTGCAGCTCCAGGCATACCGGGACGAATACGGACTGAATGGGATCTATCTGCTTCCGGTGAACCTGTACGGTCCCGGCGATAAGCACGACGCCGTGAACTCGCACGTGATACCGGCGCTGATCCGCAAGTGCATCGATGCCGTCGATCAGGGGGCCGACGAGGTCGAGTGCTGGGGGACGGGCAACGCCTCACGCGAGTTCCTCTATGTGGACGATGCCGCCGAGGGGATAGTGAAAGCGTTGGTCGCTTACGACGGACGGGAACCCGTCAATCTCGGCTCGGGAACCGAGATCACGATCCGGGACCTGGTCGCCAAGATCGCGTCCATAGTTGGCTTCAACGGTCGCATCGTCTGGGACACGAGCAAGCCGGACGGGCAGCCGCGTCGCGTGCTGGACACGAGCCGCGCTGAGCGCGAGTTCGATTTCCGCGCGAAGACTCCGCTGGACGAGGGCTTGCGCGCGACCGTTGCTTGGTACCGGGAGCGCATCGAGGCTTCCGGCGCGAAGGCGTGACGGGCGCCGAAGAGCGCGACCCGAGGTTCCTTCGCCGCTTCGGCAAAAGGATCCTTTGGGTTCCACGTTGGCTGGTTGCACGTCTGCGCCGATCTCTCGTGGCGCAGCTGCGGTTGCAGCAGCACAGCGGCCGCACTCTCTACGTGCCCAAGCGATATCTACGAACGTCACCGCCGCCGCGTGCTCCGCTGGTATCGATCGTTACTCCCTCGTTCAACCAGAGCGGGTTCCTCGAGCACACGATCCGGAGCGTCCTCGGACAGGGCTATCCGGCTCTCGAGTACATCGTTCAGGACGGCGGATCGAAGGACGGCAGCGTCGAAATCTTGAAAAAGCACGCCGACCGCCTCCACTATTGGCAGTCGAAACCTGACTCCGGTCAGGCAGCGGCCATCAACCTAGGTTTCTCTCAAGCGAACGGCGAGATTCTCGGCTTTCTCAATGCCGACGACATCCTGTTACCTGGCGCGGTCTCTTATGTCGCGGACTACTTCGCCAAGCACCCGAACGTCGATGCGGTCTACAGCCATCGCGTGATCATCGACGCGGCAGGCCGTGAGACCGGGCGGTGGGTGCTGCCGCGTCACGACGACCGAACTCTCCGGTGGGCCGACTACGTGCCCCAAGAGACGTTGTTCTGGCGTCGCGAGATCTGGGAGCGCTCCGGCGGTGCCATCGACGAAAGCCTCCATTTCGCGATCGACTGGGAGATGCTGATGCGGTTCATCGATGCGGGGGCGGTTATCAAGAGGGTGCCGCGTTTCTTGAGTGCTTTCCGCGTTCATACCGACCAGAAGACATCGGCGATCATCGGTGATGTGGGGTTCGCAGAGATGTCCGCTTTGCGCACCAGGATCCACGGACGCGCCGTTTCCGACCGGGAGGTCCGTCGCGCCGTGACACCCTTCGTCGTCCGGCAATTCGCCTACGCCTGGACGTATCACGCCGGCCTGCTGCGTCCTTAGTAGCGCACCAATCCCAGGCGATAGAGCCGATCCAGGAAGACGTGCCGAACTAGGTAGGTCATCGTGTTGGCCAGCGCCTCGGCCTGGGTCACCTGCCGACCGTGTGTGCGCTCACGCAGGAGCCTTGCTTCGCGCGCACCTTCGTCGACCAAAGTCGCGAGCTTTTGCGCCTTGTGTATGCGTATCGCGCCGAGGAAGCGCGGAAGGCGGACGAACCTGGCTCCCGCTTGACGGAATCGGAGTGTCAGATCCCAGTCGAGAGCGAAGCGCATCGCTTCGTCGATGCCGCCGACTGCGTCCCAGACGCGCCGTCGCCAGAACAGCGTTTCCTGCGGGATGAAATTCACCCAGCTCAGTGCGCGTGCTTCATCGGGTGGCAATACCCAACGGCCGACCTCTTTGTCCTGCGCGTCGATCACAATGCGATGTCCGTAGACGACGTCGATGTCCGGATGTTGCGAAAAGTAGCGGCCGACATACGCCAGGGAGCCGGGTAAAAGGAGATCGTCGGCGTTCAAGTAACAGAGGATCTCTCCGGTCGACCTGCTGTGGCCGGCGTTTATGGCGGCTCCCTGTCCATCATCGGCGCGCGAATCCAAGTAGTTGAGCCCCTCGCGGTAACGATCGAGTATCTCGAGCGTGCCGTCGGTCGAGCCGCCGTCTTGAACGATGTACTCGAGAGCCGGATATCCCTGATCGAGAACGCTTAGCAACGTGCGCTCGATGAATTCGCTCTGGTTGAGCGAGGGAGTAACGATGGATATCCGGGGCGCGTTGCCTGGGGCCTTGGTCGACGCATAACGGTCCGGCACACGCATGGGGGCCGGCTCTTTCTGTTGGAAAACGCCCAGCCGAGGTATGAGCAGGCGGGTGAGGCGAGACGAGCGCTCTTGTTGTCGGTGGTCGCGTGGCGGCACGGCGTTGGAACCCTAACAAGGCCAACGCGTTGATCCTGACCAGAGTTCGGTTACGACGCCGGGCCTTCGACCTATGGCTGCTGCACGGCCTCCAGCAGGATGTCGGGCACCTGATCGATCGTGCAGGACAAGATCACCTTGTCGTTGTCGATCCGGGCTTGCGGTGCACAGGGCAGGAGGTCCCGGTCGAGCGCGAGCGCGCGATCGGCTACGCGCAGGGTGCGTCCCTCAACGCGAACGTTGACCCCGGCGAGCGACGCGATCCGTCCCAGCACGCCGGCATCGATCGTGGCCGTGACCGTCCCGCTGTCGATGTCTTCGACCCTGGCCTTTCCACGGAAGATCGCCGCCCGGTCGACGGAGATGCCACGGAGAGCGAACTCGACCTCTGCGAAGGTGAGGGCCTGGCGCGCGACGCGATCCAGGGTGACGGTGAGCCGCGGAACCTTGCCCGTTATCAGGACGCGGGCGGCAACGGGGAACGATCCGATGCTGGCGTTGACGCTTGCTTCGTCTCGCGTTCTGTCGGCCACCTCGCGCTCGATCTGTGTATTGGCAAGAGGTATAAGGGCGATCTCGCCGACAAGCCAGAGACCGACGACGAGAATGAGAACGAATCGAATCAGGCGCATCGTCAGTTACTAACACGCGGCGCCCAAGGCTCGTCTTCCTCAGACGAGGCACTGTCGGCGCCGCGAGCTACCTTGAGGCCCCTTCCCCCTGATCGCGGAGCGTTCGCATGCTTGCCCGCGCATGGGGTGCCGTGCTCAACGGCGTCGACGCAGTACCAGTCCGCGTCGAAGTAGATGTAGCGAACGGACTTCCCAACTTCGTGGTCGTCGGGTTGCCTGACGCAACCGTTCAGGAGGCACGCGACCGGGTGCGCGGCGCCATCGTGCACTCCGGTGAGGAGTATCCGATGCAGCGCATCACGGCGAACCTCGCCCCGTCGGATCTGCGCAAGCAGGGAGCCGGCCTGGATCTCGTTCTCGCACTCGGAATCCTGGCCGCCACCGGGCGCGTCCCGGAGCAAGGGCTCGGAACCAGACTCTTCTGCGGCGAGCTCGGCCTGAACGGCGACGTCAGGACGGTGCGCGGGGCGTTGCAGGCCGCCGAAGCCGCGAAACGCGCCGGGCTGAAAGAGGTCGTGTGCGCGCCGGACAACGCTCGCGAAGCGGCCCTCTCTGGTCTCGTCGTGTATCCGGTGGCAACCTTGCGCGAAGCGATCGCCGTCACGCGCGGTCGCGAAACGGCGGCACCGGTCGTCGAAGACATCGGCGAACTGCTGGCGGAGCCGCCGGTTGTCGGACCCGATCTCGCTCAGATCCGGGACCAGGACGGAGCCAAGCGAGCTTTCGAGATAGCCGCGGCCGGAGGACACAACGTTCTGTTGTCGGGACCTCCGGGTTCGGGCAAGACGATGCTCGCCCGAGCCTTGCCCGGCATCCTTCCGCGCTTGACGCTGACCGAGGCGCTCGAAGTCACACGGATCCATTCCGCCGCCGGGCTTCTGTTCGCCGGGGAAGCGTTGATCCGAGCGCGGCCTTTCCGTGCTCCGCATCACGGTGTGTCCGTGGCGGGCATGGTCGGCGGTGGCACGCTCTGGACGAGACCGGGCGAAGTCACGATCGCGCACCGCGGCGTCCTATTCATGGACGAGTTCCCGGAATTCCCGCGCTCAGTCTTGGAGTCTCTGCGCCAGCCGCTCGAGGACGGCTTCGTCACCGTTACCCGTTCTCGGCAGACGACGACTTATCCGGCCCGTTTCATGCTCGTCGCGGCGATGAACCCGTGCCCTTGTGGCTTGAAGGACGCCGACTCCGACAAGGAATGCCGCTGCCCGCCGCGTGCACTCGACATCTATCGCCAGCGTTTGTCCGGGCCGTTGCTAGACCGCATCGACATCAATATCTCCGTGGGCCGCGTCGAGACTTCCCTCCTGCTCGAGGACAAGCGGGACGGACAAACGCCGGCCGCCCGGCACCGAGTCGAAGGAGCCCGCCGATACGGCTCCGAGCGGTTCGCGAAGTGGAAGGTGACGTGCAACGCGGAGCTCCCCGCCGGACGTCTGCTGCGCGCGTGCCAAATCGACGATGCAGCGAGCTCGTCGCTGACACGCGCGGCCAACCGCTTACGGTTATCCGCGCGCGGCGTCCACCGGGTTCTGCGGTTGGCGCGGACGATCGCCGACCTCGATGCGCGCGAGCGAGTTGTGAAGGACGACGTGCTGGAAGCCGTCACTTATCGCCTGAAGCAGGTTCGATCGTGAAACAGAAATGGCGCCCCGATCCGGGCTGGACGGGTGCGTGGGAACTGCCGGCGGTGCTGAAACATCCGATCAACGAGCGTGACCGCGGCAGTGTGGTGGCCTTGTCTCGTGCCGGGTTTGGCCCGTCCCGATTGGCCGATGTGCTTTCGTCCGGACGAAGCATCGGTGATGTTTCCGGGTCGATGGGTGTCGAGTGGCGGGCGATGCTGGGTGATCTTCGACGGCATCGGTCGAGAGCCATCGTCCCGTCCGACGCCGAATACCCGGCCTTGTTGCGAACTATCGCGGCACCGCCGCCACTTCTGTACGCCAAAGGCGATGAGCTCGATCCGAACCGTCCTCACGTCGCCATCGTCGGGGCAAGAGCGTGTACACACGGCGCGGCGAGGTTCGCGCGGCGTCTGGCCGCAAGCGTCACGGCGGCCGGCTTCACCGTGGTCAGTGGTCTTGCTCGCGGGATCGATGTTGCAGCGCACAAAGGAGCGCTCGAGTACGGACCGACGGTGGCGGTACTGGGCACGGGGCTCGATGTCTGTTACCCGCGTGAGCACCGCGAGGTCGCAGACCAGATCTCAGCCTGCGGCACGTTGCTGACGGAGTTCCCGCCCGGGATCGGTCCTCGCGCGTGGCATTTCCCTGCTCGCAACAGAATCATCGCCGGCATGTGTGTGGCGTTGATCGCAGTCGAGGCGGGCTTGGGATCGGGTGCTCTGATCACGGTTGGTTTCGCGTTGGACGAAGGTCGCGACGTGTACGCGTGCACGACCGGGCCTGACAACCCGGCCGGCGCGGGCATCCGTGCCATGTTGCTGGACGGTGCGCAGCTGATCGTGGACGAAGAGCAGGCCGTCGATGTGCTCGCGGACGCAGCCGGCATTTCTTATCCAGACTTCACACCGACGACGAAGATCGATCCGGCCGATCTTCTCCGGGACGAGCAGCTTCGCGTCTACGAAGCGATCAACGAAGGCACTACTCCGGATCAGATCGCATCCGTCCTCGACATGGCGACCGCGCAGGTTTCTGCTGTGCTCGCAGGCTTGGAGCTCGATGGGTTCGTGGAGTCCGTCGGCTCCGGGTGGCATCGGGCCGAGCGCGGCTAGGCAAGCGCTACTGAAGGATCTGCGAGAGGAATCGTCTGGTGCGCTCTTCGGAGGGGTTGTCGAAGAAGGTATCCGGGGGCCCACTCTCGACGATCTCGCCGTCGTCCATGAACACGATCCGATTCGCCACGGCTCTTGCGAACTTCATCTCGTGGGTGACCACCATCATCGTCATACCGGTGGTCGCCAGTTCCTGCATGACGTCGAGCACCTCTTTGATCATCTCCGGGTCGAGGGCCGACGTCGGCTCGTCGAAGAGCATGATCTTCGGCTTCATCGCCAGAGCCCGTGCGATCGCGGCGCGCTGTTGCTGGCCGCCCGATAGCTGAGCGGGGAACTTGCGAGCCTGTTCGGGGATACGCACCCGCTCGAGCAGCTCCATTGCATCGGCCTCCGCCTCCGCCCGAGGCCTGTGCCGCACCTGGCGTGGCGCGAGCGTGATGTTGTCCAGAACGGTCAGATGGGGGAACAGATTGAACTGCTGGAAGACCATGCCCACTTCGCGGCGGACCTCTTGGATCTTGGCTATGTCGTCGGTGAGCTCGACGCCCTCGACCTCGATACGTCCCTTGTCGTGTCGCTCGAGGCGATTGATGCAGCGGATGAGTGTCGACTTGCCCGATCCGGACGGACCGCACACGACCACGTTCTCGCTGCGGCCGACGCTGAGGTCGACGCCGCGCAACGCCTGAAACGACCCGAACCACTTCTCGACGGATTCGAACAGGATCATCGGGCTGCTATCGGTCATCGAGTGCCGACCCCCAGGCGATGTTCGAGCCGCTGGCTTTCCCTGGACATGGTGTACGACCCGACCCAGTAGATGAACGCTGCGAACACCAGAGTCTCGGCTTGGAGCTGCTGTCCCGTGAAGTCGCGCTGACTTGTCAGAGACTGCACGAGACCGAGGAGCTCGCTGAGCCCGATAACGACGGCCAATGATGTGTCCTTGAACAAGCTGATGAACTGACCGACCAGAGCCGGGATGACCGCGCGCAAGGCTTGGGGTAGCACGATCAGCCTCAAGGTGGACAGCTGCGTCAGACCGACCGCGAGCGCGGCCTCCGTTTGTTCCCGCGGGACCGACTGCAACCCGCCGCGGACGATCTCAGCGATGTAAGCGGACGTGAACATCACGAATGCGATCAAGGCACGGATGACGGCGTTGGGGCGAAAGCTTCCTTGCGGGACCAGGAATCCGATAACGAAGAACGCCATGAACAGCAGTGTCACCAGCGGCAACCCTCGGATCAGCTCGATGTATCCGGTGCAGAAGACTCGGATGACCGGCAGAGAAGATCTTCTGCCTACGGCGAGAAGGACACCGAACGGGAACGAGAGCAGGATCCCGGACGCGGCCAAGAACAGGGTCAGCAGAAGACCGCCCCAAGCCTTCAGCTCGACGCCTCCAAAGCCGAGCATCAGGACGAAGCAGGCGACGATCAGTAGCAGGCAGCCCAACCTGGCCGGTCGCGTGTAGCGGAAGGGCATGCGATGGCCGGCCTGCCACGCTGCAACTATCGTGACGGCAAGTCCGGCGACCAGAACCATCGATAGGACGTCCGGTCTCAAGGTGAAGATCACGGCGACGAGCAGCAGGACGGGCAGAAGTCTCCGCCACGCGCTCACACGCTCCGAGCCATCGGCTTCTTGGTCCGCGGGATCGATAACTGCACGTCGCCTGACGATCGCCGCCCCTGTTGCGAGAGCGATGGTGAGGACGTACAGCGCCGCCCACACCCGCCACAGCTGGTCTCGTGGGAAGAAGCCGACGAGAAGGAGCTTCATGTTCCGGCGGATGATGTCCCAGCGTCCGGTCAGGAACACGAAGCGCAGGCCGCGGTAGAACACGAACCCGCCGCCGACCGCGAACACCGTCGTTAGAACGGCGTTGTACCAGTTGTTGAAGAGATTTCTCCGCGCCCAGCCGAGCGCAGTTTCGCGAGGAAGAGCAGGCGCCGAGTTCACCTAGCACCCCTCAGCTGGAGTCGTCTGTTAGCCAGGTTGGCTCCGCCGGCGATCACTAGCGAGAACAGCAGATAGATGAGCATCAAGACGACGATCGCCTGAGGCGCCGGGGAGCCGCTTCCTATCGCGATCCTGGTCACGCGCATGAGCTCCGGATAACCGATCAGGACGCCCAGTGAGGAGTTCTTCGTGAGGTTCAGGTACTGATTCGAGATCGGCGGTATCGCTATGCGGAACGCTTGCGGCAGGATCACGAAGCGCATCCTCTGAGGCGAGCTCAAACCCAGGGCTTGGGATGCTTCAGTTTGTCCCTTCGATACGGCTTGGATGCTTCCACGTACGACTTCGGCGATGTGACTTGTCGTGTACACAACAAGGCCGGTGAGGAGCGCCGCAAGCTCTGGGCCGACTATGGAGCCACCGACCACCGTCCGCGCTGTTCGCTCAGGCATCGACAGCGAAATCGGTCCTCCGAGCACGGCATAGCCGGCCAAGCCGATCACGATGGCCGTTCCGAGACCCCAGGCGACTCGGTGGTGTGGCCGGCCTGTGGCGTCGGCCACTTTTGTCCGCCACATCGCGACAACTGCGCCAAGCAGGACGCCGACTCCGGCAACCACGAGGAACCAGCCGGCTCCCGAGCCCGCGACGAGGGACGGGATCCACAGTCCCCGCTTCGACAGCACGATCGCGTCCAGCCACTCGATGGGGTTGTCGACGCTAGGCAAAGTGAGGATGACGGCCGCCGAGAAGAAGATGATTACGACCAGAACCGGGATGTTGCGGATCGTCTCCACGTAGGCCGCCGCGGCACGTCGAACGAGCCAATTCGACGAAAGACGCGCGATCCCGATCAGGACGCCGAGAACCGTCGACAGGACGATCCCGATTACGGCGATCAGCAACGTGTTCCGGGCCCCCACCAACATCGCGTCGATGACCGGTTGAGAGGGACTGAAGTCGGTCCCCGTGATGCGGAATCCTGCGGGTTCGTTCAGGAAGCCGAAGCCGCCGGCGTTGCGCCTGTTCAGATTGGTGACGAGGTTGAACCACAGGTAGTACAGGCCGCCCACAACCGCGGCGGCGAAGAAGACTTGTAACGCGACCCGCCGGACGCGCGCGTTACTCAGCGATACGGAGGCGCGTAATGCAGACCGCCGTTCGTCCAGAGCGCGTTCATCCCCCGTTCGAGCCCTAACGGTGAGTCCGGACCGACATTGCGGTTGTAGATCTCCCCGTAGTTACCGACCTGCTTGATGATCTGATACGCGAAATCACTCGACAGGCCGAGGCCCGCGTCGAACGGCGCTGCCGGCGCGGCCGTCGCTCCGGCCGTGGGAGCGGCTCCTTCGACGTCCTCACCGAGGAACCGCTTGATCTCGGGATCGTTGGTCTCGCGCCGGATCTGATCGACGTTCTTTGACGTGATTCCGAATTCCTCGGCTTGGATCGTGGCCGCGACCACCCAGTTCACAGCGTCGAACCACTTTGACTCGCCGTCACGGACCACGGGGCCGAGCGGCTCTTTCGACAATGTCTCGTCGAGGATCCGAAGTGCTTCCGGGCCACCCTCGCCCTCCGGCCAGTTGGAGCGGATGCCGGCCAGCTGCGACTTGTCCGAAGTCCAGCCGTCGCACCGGTCCTCGATGAAGTTGCGTTGGATGGCTTCGGCGTCTTCCAGGGACAACGGATCGAATTGCAGGTTGCGAGCGCCGAAGATCGACGCCAGGTTGAGTTCTGTGGTCGTTCCGGACAACACGCAAATGGTTGTGTCGTTCATGTCGTCGATGTTCTGATAGGGGCTGTCGGAGCGGACCATCATTCCTTGTCCGTCGTAGAAGGTCGTGGTGGCGAAGGCCAGACCGTCGGACCCGTCGCGCGAAGCCGTCCACGTCGTGTTGCGGATCAGAACGTCGATCTCGTCGCCCTGAAGGGCGGGCGCGCGTGCGTCGGCCGTGATGTTGGTGAATTCCACCTTGTCGGCGTCACCGAGAACCGCCGCCGCCACCGCACGGCAGAAGTCGATGTCGAAGCCCTGATGCTCATCGCCCTCGGCGAATCCGAATCCGGGGACCGTGTTGTTCACGCCACAGCGCAGCTCGTCGCGGTCGATGATGTCGGCGAGTAGCCCGCCGTCGTCACCTCCGCCGGGACAGGCCGTGAACAGCAAAGCGAAAGCGAGAACGCAGGCTCCGAAGCCCAGGCGTCGTGCCGACATGTTCCCCTCCATTTCGTCGCGCCGATGGGCGCAGTCTAGGCCGGTTCGGCTACTGCTCGTCTAGCCAGATGCGGTCCTGATTGTCCGGGTCGTCGATAGGGGAGGAGACGAACAACACGCGCACGGGTTCGTCGCCGAACTCTGCGGAGTGTGGGGTGTTGGCCGGTATGACCCAGACGTCACCCGGCCGGACCGGATGCGTCTGTTCGCCGACCGTTACCGAGCCGGTGCCGGCGAGCACATAGCCGATCTCGTCGTGGGTGACGTGGACGTGTGGCCGGAACGGACCCTTGTGTCCTTGGAAGATGAACACAGACGACGACTTGCCGTTACCGATGTATGTCCTCTTGAACGCGTCGTCGGCCGTTAGTGCGTCCTTCTCGACGGCTTCGGACGTGCTGACGACGGCTACGCCGGTCATGGGCAACGACTGCTGGCAGCACGGGCATAGATATCCGGATTCCATTTAGCTCAGCCTCCTCTGGCGTTAACGGCTTCGAACAGGAAGTGATACACCTCCGTGATCTTCTTTGCCTCCCACGTATCGGCTCCCCATAGATAGGCACCGTGGTCGCGAACACCGATCGCATAGGCGGAGGAGAACCTCTCGTCATCTAGTACACGCTCGACCTCACCAGTGAGCTGGGGTTCGCGCGGTGTGTTGTCGATAACGGGCACGAGGTGCTTGTCCGTATTGGACAGGCCGGAGATTCCTTTGAGCATCTCCAGTTTTTCAATGGCGATCGCGTCATCGGCTCCATCGCAGGCGAGCACGGCCGAGAGTGCGTGGCTATGGACGACCGACCCGGCTCCCCGGGCCTTGATGATCGCCCGGAAGATGTCGTTGCATTCCGACGGCCGAAGAGCCGGGTCCGACGCGGCCTCGAGCACGGATCCGGTCTCGACGTCTACGACGAAAAGATCGTCGGGACGAACGCGCTCCTTGTGCGCGCCGGTGGGTGCCAGCAGCAACCGCCCGGGCGACTCGACTGCGCAGATGCCGCCGCCGGTCCCCGACACCCAGCCCTTGTCGTAGAAGAGCCGAAGAAGCTCGCAGACAAACTCTCGCTGGTCCGACACGCGGACCACGTTATCTGTTGAGACGTTCGCGACGAGCGTCTAGCCCGGTGGGGCGAAGAACTCTAGAGCGATGTTGTCGGGGTCCCGGAAAGACAACCCCGATCCATAGGGCGCATCCACGATGCCGCCGTGCTTGATGCCGAGCTCGTCCAGGCGCTTTTCCCACTGCTCGAGCTCGCCGCGATTCGCTGCGCGGAACGCGACGTGGTCGAGCCCAGCTCTGAACTCGCTGAACTTCTCATTCTTGTCGGTCGAGGGGTGGCTGTGGATGCCGAACAGGAAGCCGTCGGGTAGGAGCCAGACGATGTGATGCCAGGGCCCTGTGTCCTCGTCCAGCACCGGTTTAGCGCCGAACAGCTGCTCGTACCAGGCCGCGCTCGCGCGCAGGTCGGTAACCGTTACGGCCACATGGGCGGCCGCGGGAAAGTCGGCCAAGGCGTCCTCCTTAGTTTTCCAGTGATCCGCCTGACAGCATGACGGTCCAGCCGCTGACGAGCATCTCCGTAAGTTGACACTTACGTTAGTAGCTGCTTAAATAGAGCCATGGAAGCAGCACTCAAAGCCATTGCCGAGCCGCACCGGCGCGAGATCCTGCGGCTCGTGCGTGACGAGGAGCGCACTGCGGGGGAGATAGCGCAGGCATTCGATGTCACACGGCCGGCGATCTCGCAGCACTTGGCGGTGCTGAAGGAGGCGGGGCTCGTGTCGGAAAGACGGGACGGTACACGCAGGTTCTACGTCGCTCGTCCCGAGGGCCTGCGCAGCCTTCGGAAGTTCATAGAGGAGTTCTGGGACACGAGCCTGCGCCGACTCAAAGAGGCGGCCGAATGGGAGGAACGGAGGAAGCGGCGTGGCGCAAAGTAGAACTGTGAATGAAGAGACGGGTTTCGTCGTCGAGCGGGAGATCCGCATCGAAGCATCGCCGGAGACGGTTTTCGAGTTCTTCACCGACCCCGAGAAGATGAAGCAATGGAAGGGTTCGGAGGCCGACCTCGATCCACAGCCGGGCGGAAACTACCGCGTGATCGTCATGCCCGTCGCTATTGCGCGAGGAGAGTACGTAAAGGTCGAACCTCCTCACTTCGTCTCGTTCACTTGGGGGTGGGAGTCCGGTGGACCGGTCCCGGCGCCGGGTGAGAGTTTGGTCGAGGTCTCCCTTCGCCCGGACGGTAGCGGCACGATCGTCGAGTTGCGTCACACACAATTGCCTTCGGAAGAGTCGGCATCTGCGCATGGAGACGGTTGGGACCACTTCCTCGGTCGCCTGTCGATTGCCGCGGCCGGAGGGGACCCGGGTCCCGATCGAGGGCCGTCCTCGTAGGGATCTGTCGCGCGGATTCCCGACGTTGGGATGTCGAATCGGCTAATTAGGTTTCTGATGGCGCCGTCAGAAAAAAGGAAGCAAATCGACAAGGGAGGAAAGCAATGGCAAACCCGGTTATTCATTTCGAAGTGGCTGGAAAAGACGCGAAGAAGCTGCAGAAGTTCTACGGGAAATTGTTCGATTGGAAGATCGATGCGAACAACCCGCTGGACTACGGAATGATCGAGGCAAGCGAGCGCGGTATACCCGGTGGTGTCGGACCTTCGCCGAACGGCGCGACGCACGTGACGTTCTACGTTGAAGTCGACGACCTGCAGGCCGCGCTGGACAAGGCGGAGAAGCTCGGCGGCAAGATCGTCACGCCGCCGATGGACGTGCCGGGCGGACCCAAGCTCGCCCACTTCACCGACCCCGAGGGCAACTTCATCGGCTTGGTCGGCGCGGGCTCGATGTAGGTAACGAACTCTTCGGCCTTTCGGCCGTTCTTCCAGGTAGGGGCTGGCGCACGCGCGGCGCCAGCCCCTTTGGTGTCAATGTCGCTCCGGGAGGTCGAAAGACATACGTTCCATTCGCACGACAGCGGCATTGATCGCGGCACTGGCTCTGCTCGGCTTCGTGGCGGCGCGCACCAACGCCGACCGCGCCGCAGTGGCTACGCCGTCGACTTTTGTCCGGGCCGCTCCGCTGGTAGGTGAAGCCGACTTCCCATTGGGTTGGTACGACTCGCTCGAGGCCCGCGGTGGCGTATTCGATATTGCGCGTCAGGGCATGAACGTGGTCTTGCCGTACCACACCGACGGAGGCGACACGCACGCTTACCTGGACACGGCGCAGGCAGCCGGCTTGAAAGTCGTCCTCGAGATCGACCGGTCATTGGTAAAGGCTGAGGACGCCGACGACGTTCGACGCTACGTTGCACGATACAAAGCCCATCCTGCGCTGTACGCGTGGTATCTCGCAGACGAACCGTCGATAACCGAGGCCCTCGGCCCGGTTTCTCCAGAAGTGGCCGGGGAGCTCTATCGCGTGATCAAGGACGAAGATCCGGGCCGACCTGTAGCCGTTGCGTTCGCTTCATCAGAAGAAGCGGAAGACTTCCGGCAGGCCATGGATGTGATGCTCTTCGACGACTATCCATGTCGCGTTGACCGTCCGGAGTTCGACGGCTTCGCGGGCTGGTGGGAGCGTCTTCAGGAACGTGCTTCGGTGGGAGCCGAAGAGGGCGGATTCATCCCGGTTCTTCAGGCCTTCGGAGAGAACGCGCAAGGACGGCCACAGTTCGGACGCCGGCTTCCGACGTTGTCCGAACAGCGGTACATGGTCTTTGCTTCGGTTCAGGCCGGCGCGACGGGACTGCTGTTCTGGAATCGTTATCGCGCATCCAAGGAGTGGGTCGATCGAGTCTTGCAGCCGATCGTGTCCGAAGTGCGGGACCTATCGCCGGCGTTCGGTTCGGGCAGGATCCGCGATCGTGCTGCGGTGGACGGCGAAGGGGTAGAGATCACCTTGCACCGCGATCCCGTTACGCGGCACTACTTGCTCCTGGCCGTCCATCACGGCGACGGAATGGTTCCGGCGCGGATAGCGATCGATCGAACGCTTGGTCTCACGCAGGCGCTTCCGATCGGAAACATCGAAGAGAAGCTCGACGTGACCGACGGTGTGCTGAACCAGATGCTTGGTCCTTTCGAGGCGAAGGTCTACGACCTGAGCTAGCCGAGCCTTCGGAGCACTCGCCGGGATCTAGAGGACGAGGCCCCTGTAGGAATCGCGGAATCCCACGGCGCGCAACGCCGCTGCTTCGTCACTATCGCCGGCTGGTTCGCCGTTTATCCGTTCGATCACGAGACGTCGAACGCGCGACTCCTTCTGGAGCGACGCGATCGCTTCCGCCCAGCTGTGACTGTCCATTCCAAAGGTCACGAGGCTCTTTCCGCCGCGCTCCAGATATGCCGCGCATTCGCCGCCGACGAGGACGACGTATGCGCCCGCCGCGCGTGCCGGCCGGCCGGTGCTCTCCGGCCAAGACAATGCAGCGCCGTACGGCTGTGCAGGATCCGTCGCCGCAAGGACGATCGGTTCGGTCTCCCGCGGTGCGTCTCGTAGTTCGCGCAGCCTCTCCACCGCTCCCGGTAACGCGAACTGCGCGGCTCCCAGACCGGACACGAAATAGCCGCGGCGCACGCGGCCGGCTTCTTCGAGCGCGCGCAGCACGCCGTAAACGCTCGCGAAGCCGCCTTCGACGCCTTCGGCGAGCGCGGCTTCGCGCGTGAGCACGCCGTGACGGTCGAGGAGTTGCAACGCCTTGGCGTGTGCGATCTGCGTGGGAGCCGGGCGCGACTGAAGCTCGACCAGTGACCACCGGCCGGCGCCGGCCGGGGGCCCGGCTCGGCGAAGCGCACCAGGACGAGGCTTGCCGCGTGGATCGCGCTTTGGACGTCCCCAGCCGAGCGCGCGGATAGGAGCGAACGTGTCGTTTGTGACCTCGCCCGCCCAAACCAGATCCCACAGCGCGGCGAGGACGGATCGCTCGTCGTAGGACGCAACCGATCTCGCCGCTTCGGCGAGAAGGTCGGGCCAGAAAGACGCGCCGGCTTGGGTGAGGTGTTCGCGGAGGGCCGAGTGAAGATCGCCGTCCGGTTTTTCTTCGGGAGGTGTCGGCGCCAGCTGAGGAAGCTGGTCCCTGAAGGCCAGGATCACTTTTCCATCGGTTGGTCCGAGCGAACCGGCTCCCATCCAGACGAGCTCGCCGGAGGCGCACAGTGCGTCGAGATCGGCCGGACGATAGGCACCTAGCCGCGCGGGCAGGATGTCGCTCTCGAGAACCGATGCCGGTATCGCCGCACCTTGCAGCTGGGCGATGGTTTCTGCGAGAGCGTCCGGCCCTTGCCGAGGTGAGGACACGGCTTGCCAAGCCGGGAGGAAGCGGGCCAGCGCCGTTTGCTCGACCGCTTCGACCTCCTTGCGCAGGCGTGCAAGCGACCGTCGCTTCAGCTGCCGAAGGACGCCGGGTTCGCACCACTCGCGCTGGCTTCCATCGGGACGGAATTCTCCTCGCAAGACGCGCCCGTCGGCCAGTAGTTGATCGAGGCTGGTTCGGACGCGGTCTTCTGGTGACCCCAAACGCGAAGCAACGTCGGCGGTTACGAAGGGACCGTGGGTGCGTGCATATCTGGAGACCAGATCGGTCAAGGGATCCTCGGCGGGTTCCGTGAACGCCGCCGGCAGACCCATGGGCAAGGCAACGCCGAGAGCATCGCGTAATCGAGATGCATCTTCTGCTGCAGCGAATCTTTGCTCGCCGGCAACCTGCACGGAGATGACACGGCGCTGCTCGACGAGCGTGTTGATCCAGGGCAGTGCGTTTCCTTCGCACCGCACGTCGACCTCCTGCAGCGTTAGGTCGCCGACGCGACGCAGGACGTCGTGCAGGTCGTCGGCCGAACGGGCGCGCCGTGTGTCGGAAAGGCACTGCAGGTCGAGCTCGACGGAGGCGAGCGCTTCGGGATCGAGGAGTTCCCGGAGCTCTTCGGTTCCCAGCAACTCGCGCAACAAGTCCTGATCGAGTGCGAGCGCCGCCACTCGTCGTTCTGCGGGAGGTGCGTCGCCTTCGTACATGTACACCGCGATCCATCCGAAAAGCAGCGACTGCGCGAACGGCGATGCGTGTTTGGTCTCAACCGAGACAACGCGGATCTTTCGAGACCTGATGTCGCGCAGAACCTCTTTCAGCGCAGGAAGATCGAACACATCGCGGACGCATTCCCGAGTGGTCTCGAGCAAGATGGGGAACGTCGGATAGCGCGACGCTACTTGCAACAGATCGGCCGAACGTTGCCGCTGCTGCCACAAAGGCGTCCGGCGATCGGGCCGCCGCCGCGGCAGGAGCAGCGCTCGCGCTGCGGCTTCCCGGAAGCGGCTCGCGAACAGAGCGGTCTCGGGGAGCTGCGTAGTTACGAGTTCTTCGATCTCTTCCGGTGACGGGCACAGCTCTTCTATAGGAACGTCTTCGTAGGCCTCACCGAGGCGAAGGATGATCCCGTCGTCCGACCACAACAGCTGGACGTCGTCGCCCATGCGTTCGGCCAAGCGCGCTTGCAGCGCCATGGCCCAAGGTGCGTGAACCCGGGCGCCGAAGGGCGAAAGGATGCACACGCGCCAATCGCCGATCTCATCGCGGAAGCGCTCCACGACGAGCGTTCGATCGTCGGGCACCGCTCCCGCCGCTTCGGCTTCCTCTTCGAGGAACGACACGAGGTTCGACGCTGCGAGGTGATCCAGCGCGTATTCACTTTCGAGCCGGCCGATAGCAGCTTCTCGTCCATCGGATGCGGCCAGCCCTCTCAACTCCCGTACCGTCTGTCCGATCGCGCGGCCCAGCTCGATCGGCCGTCCCGGCTTGTCTCCCTTCCAGAACGGGATCTGAGCCGGCTCACCCGGTGCAGGAGTGACGATGACGCGATCGGTGGTGATCTCCTCTATCCGCCAGGTGGACGCTCCGAGCACGAACGTCTCGCCGGGACGTCGCTCGTAGACCATCTCCTCGTCGAGCTCACCGACCCGCGCGCCGTCCGGCAGGAACACTCCGAACAAGCCGCGATCGGGGATCGTCCCACCGCTGGTTACGGCAAGTCGTTTCGACCCGTCGCGTGCCTGCAAAGTGTTCGTCCGTCTGTCCCAAGTGATCCGCGGACGCAGCTCGGAGAAATCGGTCGACGGATAGCGCCCGGACAACAGATCGAGGACGGCATTCAGAACGTCGTCACTGAGATCCGAATACGGCGCTGCTCGCCGGACAACTGCTGCGAGGTCCTCGACCTTCCAATCTTCGACGGCGCACATGGCGACGATCTGTTGCGCGAGGACATCCAGTGGGTTGCGCGGGTAGTGCGTCTCCTCGATGAGTCCTTCCTGCATCCGCTTTACGACGACGGCAGTCTCGAGAAGGTCACCGCGGTACTTGGGGAAGACCTTTCCGCGGCTCGGCTCCCCTACCCGGTGGCCGGCGCGCCCGATGCGTTGCAATCCACGCGACACCGAGCCGGGAGATTCCACTTGTATGACGAGGTCGACGGCGCCCATGTCGATGCCGAGCTCGAGCGAGCTCGTTGCAACGATGCAGCGCAGTTGTCCCGACTTCAGCTCGTCCTCGATGATCAGCCGTTGCTCGCGAGCAAGCGAACCGTGATGTGCTCGCGCGATCTCTGTTTCGGCGAGCTCGTTCAAGCGAGCGGCGAGACGCTCGGCCAAACGCCGTGCGTTGACGAAGATGATCGTCGAGTGGTGCGCGAGCACGAGCTCGAGGAGCTTGGGGTGGATGGACGGCCAGATGGATCCGCTCCCGTCGGCTCCGGGTCGGTCCGTGTGCTCGACCGCATTTAGCTCGGCCATGTCCTCGACCGGCACGACGACCTCGACATCGAGCTCCTTGCCCGCTCCGGCGTCGACGATCGTCACGGCACGAGGCCGGCCATCGCTCTTGTCCGCCGAGGAAGCGTGCGATCTCCTCGAGCGGTCGCTGCGTCGCCGACAGCCCTATGCGTTGCGGCGGCGTCTCGGTGATCTCCTCCAGACGTTCAAGGGACAGCGCGAGATGCGTACCGCGTTTGGAGTGCGCGACGGCGTGGATCTCATCGACGATCACCGTGCGACGTGGGCGCAGCGTCTCGGCTGCTTGTGACGTGAGCATCAGGTAGAGCGACTCGGGCGTTGTGATGAGGATGTCCGGCGGCTCCCGCAAGCAACGCCTGGCGCTCCCGCGGCGTCGTGTCGCCCGTGCGCATGCCGACGGAGGTTCGTTGATGTCGACGCCGAGTCTCTCGGCGGCCAAGCTGGATCCCGAGTGTCGGGGCTCTTGAGGTTCTTCTCGACGTCGACGGCCAGTGCCCGAAGCGGAGACACGTAAAGGACGCGACAGCGCTTCTTCTTGTCGGGCTGCGGGCTCGACGGCGATCCGGTCGATCGCCCACAGGAAGGCGGCCAGCGTCTTGCCCGAACCCGTCGGCGCGCAGACCAACGTGTGTTCCCCGGCGCCGATCGCCGGCCATCCCTCGCTCTGCGCGGCCGTTGGGACCGGGAACGTGGACTCGAACCATGCTCTGGTGGCAGGCGAGAACACGTCGAGCGGCCCCTGTGTCATGGCCCAAAGCTAACGCCCAATCCGGACGTCAGTTCGTCGGGAATCCCTGAATGTTGTGGTTGCATCTACCTATGGGGCATGCCGACCTGCTGATCGAGCGCTACCTCGCGTACCTGGAGGGCCCCCGCCGTGCTTCGCCCCACACCGTCACCGCCTACCGCTCCGACCTCGAGGACTTCTCGGCATTCATCGAGCGGATGGACCGCGCCGTGGCCGAGGTCGACCACCCGCTTCTGCGCACCTATCTGGCGAACCTCGAGACGCGCGGCCTCCGCCGTACGTCGATCACGCCGCCGTGCGTCGGTGATCCGGCGCTTCTACCGGTTCCTTGAGCGCGAGGCGGTCGTGGAGTCGAACCCGGCCGAGCTGCTCGTCCTGCCTAAGGGATGCGCGCGGCTTCCAAAGGTCCTGAAGACGGTCGAGGTGGGACGAATGCTGCGCGTTGCTCAGGCTCGCACGGAGCCGGACGCCGAGGCACCGCCGGCGCCGCCGGAGTCCTGGCGAGACCTGGCCTTGATCGAGGTGCTCTACGACGCGGGACTGCGGGCCGGGGAAGCGTGCAGCCTGAAGATCGACGACGTCGATCTCGGCGAAGGGCTGGCTGCGCGTCGAGCAGGGCAAGGGCCGGCGCGACCGCGTGGTCCCGCTCGCCGATCCGGCGGTGGTTGCCATCAGAGGCGTACGTCGCCAACGGCAGGTCCGATCTGGCCAAGAGGAACCCGAGCCCCCCGCCGCACGCTCTTCCTGAACGCGCGCGGGCGCACGATGACGACCCGTGATGTGCGTCGCGTGATCTCGAAGCTCGGTGTAGCCGCTCTCGACGGGCGCCCGATGTGGCCGCACCTCTTCCGCCACTCGTTCGCGACGCACCTGCTGGAAGGCGGCGCCGATCTCCGCAGCGTGCAAGAGCTGCTCGGACATGCCGACGTCGGGCAGCACGCAGGTATACACGCACGTGACGCTCGGAGCGACTGCGCGCCGTGTACGACGCCACACACCCCCGTGCCTGAGAAAGACGCCACCCTCGTCGACGAGCTCGCCGAGCTCTGGCGCACTTTCCGCAGCCACGGCGAGAAGGATGCGCGCGATCGACTCATCCTCAACTACGCGCCGCTCGGTGAAGTTCGTCGCCGGACGTGTCCGATCCGGCGCTTCCGCCGTCCGTCGACCACGCCGATCTCGTCAGCTACGGGATGCTCGGATTGATCGAATCCGATCGAACGCTTCGACCTCGACCGCGACGTGAAGTTCGAGACGTACGCGATCCCACGCATCCGCGGCGCGATGCTCGATGAGCTCGCGATCGCTCGACTGGGTGCCGCGGTCGGTCCGGGCGAAAGGACGTGAGCTCGAGCGCGCGATGATGAAGCTGCATTCCGAGCTGCTGCGCGACCCGACCGAGGAGGAGCTGGCCGTCGAGCTCGATTGCGAGGTGGACGAGGTCCGCGATCGGCTGGACGCGACCGTCGCCATGTCGGTCGTCGCGTTGGAAGACCTCCTCACCGTCTCCAGCGAGGAAGGGGACCGCGTCTCGGTGCTCGACACTCTTCCCGATCTGCTGGTCGAGCAGCCCGGGCGAAGCGATCGGAGGCCGAAGTAACCCGACAGGCGCTCCTTCAGGCGATCGAGGACTCTCGGCGAGCGCGAGCGAAAGGTGATCGTCCTCTACTACTTCGAGGGATTCACGCTCGCGCGCATCGGCGACATCCTCGGGGTGACCGAGTCGCGGGTCTCGCAGATCCACTCGAAGTCCGTGCTGTTTCTGCGCGCCCGGATGGCCGAGATCCTCGAAGCCGGCCCCTGACCGCGGTCTCTCCTGTCGCAGAACGGGTCATGGGATAGACTCGCTACCGCTCTGCGCTAAGAGCAAATACGCACGCCCGGGAGTATTCCGGTGAACCACTGGCCGGGCGGAGGAAGAACCGGAAGGAGTAATTGAACATGCCGGCTAGCCACCAAACGGCAGCTGCTCGAGGCGGGTGTCCATTTCGGACATCAGACCCGGCGCTGGAACCCGAAGATGAAGCCGTTCATCTTCGGAGAGCGCAACGGGATCTACATCATCGATCTCGAGAAGACGCTGACCTTGCTCGAGGAGGCGTACGACGGCGATCAAGGACAGTCTCGGCAAAGGGCGGAACCGTCCTGTTCGTCGGGCACGAAGAAGCAATGCCAGGAGGCGGTCGAGAAGTACGCGACGCACTGCGGCATGCCGTACGTGAGCCTGCGCTGGCTGGGCGGGACCCTCACCAACTTCCAGACGATCAAGCTCCGCATCGACCGTCTGCAGCAGCTGATGGAGATGGAGGACCAGCAGATCTACGAGACGCTGCCAAAGAAGGAAGTGCTGCGCCTCAATCACGAGCGGGACAAGCTCGAGCGCAACCTGCACGGCATCACGGAGATGACGGGGCTGCCCGACGCGCTCTTCATCGTCGACACCAAGAAGGAGCACGATCGCCGTGGCCGAAGCTCGGCGCCTTGGGATCCCGATCATCGCCGTCGTCGATACGAACTGCGATCCGGACGAGGTCGACCTATCCCGATCCCCGGCAACGACGACGCGATCCGCGCGGCCAGCCTGATGTGCAAGGTGATCGCCGACGGCGTGCTCGAAGGAAAGGCGATGCGTCCTTCGCAGGTGTTCGAGCCGGACGAACCCGACGGCGGGCCGGAGCTCGAGCTGGAGGAGATCCTCGATGCCGCCGCCGGAGTCCCGCAAGGGCGCCGAGCCCGAAGTGACACCAGAGCCCGAAGTGACACCAGAACCTGAAGCGACACCAGAACCCGAAACGCCGGCCGAGCCCGAAGGCCAACCCGAGCCGGCCGCGGCGGAGCCCGAAGTGGGGCCGGAGCCGAAGCGACCGAAGCTCTAGAGGAGGCGAGCACAAGTGGCTGAGATCTCCGCAGGTGACGTCGCGAAGCTCCGTCAGGAGACGGGCGCCGGGATGATGGACTGCAAGAAGGCGCTCACCGAGGCGGACGGTGACTTCGACAAGGCCCGCATCCTTCTGCGCGAGCGTGGCCTCGCCGACGCCGACCAAGCGCAAGGGACGCGAGCCAAGGACGGTCTCATCCACGCGTACCTGCACGCGCCTGAGCCGGGCTACCTCCGACGCATCGGCGTCATGCTCGAGATCAACACCGAGACCGACTTCGTAGCGAAGACCGACCAGACGCGCCGAGCTTGCCCGCGATATCGCGATGCACATCGCGGCCGCGAAGCCGGCCTACGTTTCGATCGAGGACGTGCCCGAGGAGGTCCTCGAGCACGGAGCGAGAGCTCGCACGCAAGAAGGTCGAGGGCAAGCCGGAGAAGGTCATCGAGCAGGCGACGGAAGGCGCGGTCAAGAAGTACGCGAAGACGATCGTGCCTGCTCGAGCAGCCTTGGGTCAGGGACGAGAAGCAGACCATCGGCCAGCTGGTCGCCTCCTTCGCGCCACAAGACCGGTGAGAACATCAGCGTCCGGCAGGTTCGCGCGGTTCGAGGTCGCCGAGTCGCTCGACTAGCCTTTCGAGGAGGGAATGAAGACCGAGCCGGAAGTGGGGAAGCGAGACGCTCGGTCACGCCGAGCTACCGGCGCGTGTCTGCTCAAGCTCTCCGGCGAGTCGTTCGCTCCGCTCCGACGGATACGGTCTCGATTTCCCGACCATCGGCTGGATCGCCAGCCGGGTCGCGAAGGTTCGCGCGCATGGGCGTGGAGATCGCGATCGTCGTCGGCGGAGGAAACATCCTGCGCGGCAGCGAAGCCGAGCAGGCCGGCATGGACCGTGCGAGCGCCGACTACATGGGCATGCTCGCGACGGTCATCAACGCTCTGGCGTCTGCGCGACGCGCTGGAGCACCAGGACGTGCCGACGCGCGTCCAGACCGCGATCTCGATGCAGGAGATCGCCGAGCCGTTCATCAGGGGACGCGCCATCCGCCATCTAGAGAAGGGTCGCGCCGTGATCTTCGCCGCCGGCACCGGCAACCCGTACTTCACGACCGACACGCCGGCGGTGCTGCGCGCGCTCGAGGTGGGGGCCGAGGCGATCCTCATGGGCAAGCGAGTCGACGGCGTCTTCGACCGCGATCCGATGCTCGATCCCGAACGCCAAGCTCTTGCCCGACCTCACTTACATGCAGGTGCTCGAGCGCGAATCTGAAGGTCATGGACGCGACTGCCATCGCACTGTGCAAGGACTACCGTTTGCCGATCCACGTCTTCAATCTGCTCGGCGAAGGGCAACATGGAGCGCATCGTCGGCGGGGAGTCCATCGGCACGCTCGTTCACTCGTAGCGGTGCACTCCAAACGGGGGTAAGAGGATGTCGACACCTGAGGCCAAAGCCGTACTGAAGTCGGCAGACGAGAGGATGCGCAAGGCTGCGCACGTTACCCACGACGACCTCAACCGGTTGCGCACCGGACGCGCCTCACCTGCGTTCGTCGAGACCCTCATGGTCGACGCTTACGGAACGTCGACGCCGCTGAACCAGCTGGCGAGCATCAACGTCCCGGAGCCCCGGCTGCTGGTGATCCAGCCTTACGACAGAGCACCATCGGAACCATCGAGAAGGCGATCATGGCGTCCGACCTCGGCGTCACGCCGTCCAACGACGGCGCGATCATCCGGCTCCCGTTCCCACAGCTCACCGAGGAGCGCCGCAAGGAGTTCATCAAGGTCGCGCACCAGCGGGCCGAAGACGGACGCGTTGCCGTGCGCAACGTGCGACGGCACGCAAAGGACGAGCTCGAGAAGATGAAGAAGGACGGGTCGATCTCAGAGGACGAGCTGCGGCGGGCCGAGAAGGAGCTCCAGAAGGAGACCGACCGGCACGTCGCCGAGATCGACGAGCTCCTCGTCCAGAAGGAGAAGGAACTGCGAGAGGTGTGACGCAGGTTCCGTCGGAAGGATCGCGTCAGCCGTCGGCTGCCGGCGCGGCGGGCAGGCCGCGCTCGGTCTGGATGGCCATCGGCACCGGGCTCTTCCTCGGCGGCGCTCGTCGTCGGCACGCTCCTGGCCGGGAAGCTCGCGTTCTTCATCCTCGCGTTCATCGTCGTGCTGGTCGCGCAGGCCGAGCTCTACGCCGTTCTCAAGGCCGCCGGGCTTCGCTCCCGTCGTGCTGGTCGGTCTCATCTGTGGAGCTGTCACTCTGATCGGCGCGTATCGCGAGGGGGCGCCGGCTCTGGCGCTCGGGTCTGGCGCTTCCGCTGCCGCTGCTCCTGTTGTGGGGACTGACCGTTCCGACCGATCGCGTTCGCACCGTCGTCTCGTCCACATACCTGGGCATCGTTTACGGACCGCTTCTGGTCGGCTTCGCGATCTTGGTCCTTCGCGGACCGAACGGGTTGGTCCTCGTCGCGACCGTCATCGGGATGACGGCGTTCCACGACGCCGGCGCGTACCTGATCGGACGGAAGATCGGACGTCACGCTTTCGCGCCCCGGACGAGCCCGGGCAAGACCTGGGAGGGCCTGGCTGCGGGAACGCTCGTGACTGTGGCTGCATCGGTCGCTTTCCTGCCGTTGATCGATCCGTTCGACTGCGTGGCTCGCGCTGCGTCTCTCGCTGGTCATCTCGGTTACTACGCCGCTCGGTGACCTCGCGGAGTCGCTGATCAAGCGCGACCTCGGAGTCAAGGACATGGGAAGCCTCGTGCCGGGTCACGGCGGTTTCTTCGACCGCATCGACGCGATCATCTTCAACGCGCCGGTCGCCTACTGCGTCCTGCGCGTGCTGGAGTGGGCGCCATAACCACCGGGGACACCCCGGACCCCGGGCCCAGATCGGTCACGATCCTCGGCTCGACCGGTTCGATCGGCACCCAGGCCCTCGATGTGATCGACCGTCGCAAGCCGGCAGATTCACGGTCCATGCGCTGGCGGCGAACTCGGACGTCGAGAGGATCTTCGAGCAGGTCGCAGCGGTTCCGTCCGCGGCGGGTTGCTTTGGTGGACGCTCGCTCGGCGCAAGGCTGCGCGAGCGCTTCAAGGAAACGAAGCAGGTATCGAGGTCCTGGACGGGTCCGGAGGCTTGATCGAGCTGGCGCGCGATCAAGCCGCCGAAGTCGTCCTCAACGCTGTGGTCGGTGCCGCCGGACTGCGAAGCAACGCTCGCTTCCCTCGACGCCGGGATCCTCGTTGCGCTCGCCAACAAGGAGTCGTGCGTCGCGGGCGGCCCTCTCGTCGCGCGCAAGCTGGCGGCGGGCGGCCGCCTCGTGCCCGTCGACTCCGAGCACGCGTCGACACATATGTGTTTGACCGGCGAGGACCCGGCCACCATCGCAAGCTCGGTTCTTACGGCGTCCGGCGGACCGTTCCGGGGCCGGGTGCGCACGGATCTCGAGAAGGTCACGGTAAGCGACGCGCTGAAGCACCCGACGTGGAACATGGGCGCGAAGATCACCATCGACTCGGCGACCCTGATGAACAAGGGTCTCGAGGTGCTCGAAGCCCACGTCCTCTTCGGTTTTGGCTTCGACGACATACGACGTCGTATGCCATCCGCAGTCGGTCATCCACTGTTTGGTCGGGTTTCCGGGACGGCTCGTGGAAGGCGGCCGCTCGGCCCGCCGGACATGCGTGTGCCGATCGCGTACGCGCTCGGATACCCGAACCATCCGGATTGGGGAGCCGCGGCCGGTGGACTGGGCCCACATGCAGTCACTGACCTTCGAACCCATCGACGGCGACACGTTCCGCTGCCTCGCGATCGCTTACAACGCGGGCCGAACGGGGGGTACAGCCCCGGCGGTGCTCAACGCGGCCAACGAGATCGCTGTAGCCGCTTTCCTGGAAGGGGAGCTCTCGTTCCTCGGGATCGCCGAGTTGGTCGAGCGCGTTCTGGACGCCGGTGCGAGCGCCGACATCGGCTACGGATCCTCCGACATCGAGCTCGACGACGTTCTCGCCGCCGACCGATGGGCACGCGATCAGAGCAGGAAGGCACTAAGCGTCTAACGCGCTCGCAGCGCTGAAAGATGCGCTACGTTGGCCCCACTCGTGGCCACCTTTTTGGGCATCGTTGCCTTCGTCCTGCTCCTGTTCTTCCTGATCATGTTCCACGAGTTCGGGCACTTCATCACGGCCCGGTGGGCGGGGATCAAGGTCTCGAAGTTCTTCCTCGGGTTCGGTCCGACGCTGTGGTCCTACCGGCGCGGGCGCGAGGAGAAGATCCCGAACCCGGACGACCCCATGGGCGGCTACATCGTCCGGCCCGAGACCGAGTACGGCATCAAGCCGATCCTCGTCGGTGGTTTCGTGAAGGTCGTCGGCATGTCGCCTGCCGAAGAGGTCTCACCCGAAGACGAGCCGCGCTCATTCGACGCAGCCCCGACGTGGAAGCGAGCGATCGTCCTCGCCGCCGGGTCGGTGACGCACTTCATCACCGCGTTCTTCGTCCTGTTCCTGATCTTCGCGGTGATCGGCCTTCCCGACATCGATCGCCCGAAGCCGGTAGTGGATGCGATCGCGAAAGAGGTGGAAGGACAGAAGGCACCTGCAGCGATCGCCGGCTTGCAGAAGGGCGACGAGGTGATCGAAGTGGACGGCCGCCGTGTCCGCCGGTGGGAAGACGTGCGCGACGGTATTCGATCCAATCCCGGGCGAACCATCGAGCTGACCTTGGCGCGCGACGGCAAGACGAGGACGGTTGAGGTGAAGCCCATAAAGGCCAAGGTGGGGGACGAAACCGTCGGGCTGATCGGGGTGCAGCCTAGCTATCAGACCGAGCGGCTAGGTCCGCTAACCGCGATCGGCCGATCCGGCACCGTGATCAAGCAGCTACTCGTCGGGGGCCGGGATGCCGACGGTGAGCCGATCCGCGGTTTCTTCCAGCAGCTGCCTCGGGCCTTCTCGCCGGGCAGTCTGGGGCTGAGAGGCGGTGGACCAACCGAGGACCGTCCCGTTTCGATAATCGGAGCCGGCCGAATCGCGGTCGACTTCGCGTCGCAAGGCCAGATCCCGGCGTTCCTTCTCCTTTTCGCGCAGATCAACATCTTCGTCGCGGTCTTCAACATGCTCCCGCTGCCGCCGCTCGACGGTGGGCACTTGCTGATCCTCGGACTCGGAAAACTTCGCGGGCGGCCGGTCGACCCGAAGGCCGTCATGCCGGTGATGGCGGTGGTGTTCAGTCTTCTGGTCGTTCTCGGCGTTCTGCTCGATCTACTACGACGTCGTTTCACCCGTTCAGGTGCCGTAACTCGGGCACGTGAGCAGCCGCGGATATCCTGGTCACAGGCGCCATGTCCTCTCCCGAACGAAAGACAACTAAGAAGATCCGTGTCGGCTGCCGTCGAGATAGGAGGCGATGCCCCCGTCTCGATCCAGTCGATGACGACGACGCGCACCCAGGACCCTCGCGCAACGGTCGATCAGGCTCTCGGTCTTGCCACGGCCGGCGCCGACATCGTCCGGGTGACCGTCAACGACGACGACGCGGCCGACGGCCTCGCGCTCATCCTGTGGGTGCTCTCGTCATCCGAGCGCGGCGTTCCGATCATCGCCGACATCCACTTCCGGCCCGATCTCGCGCTCCGAGCGATCGAGTACGGCGTTCAGGGTCTTCGTTTGAACCCGGGCAACATCAAGGACGCGAAGAAGATCCGCGAGATCGCCCGCGAGGCGAAGGACCGCGGCATCCCGATCCGTGTCGGAGCCAACGCCGGATCGCTGCACTCGCAGTTCATGGAGAAACACGGAGGCCCCACACCCGAAGCCCTCGTCGAGTCCGCGATGTGGGAAGTGGCTCTTCTCGAGGAGGAAGGCTTCACCGACATCAAGATCTCCGTCAAGCACTCGAATGCCTGGCAGATGATCGAGTCGTACCGGCTGCTCTCGCGGACCACGGATTACCCGTTGCATCTCGGAGTCACCGAAGCCGGTACGACCTTCAGCGGTGGCATGAAGTCGGCCGTCGGGATAGGAACCTTGCTGGCCGAAGGCATCGGCGACACGATCCGCGTTTCGCTGGCCGCCGATCCGCTCGAAGAGGTAAAGGCCGGCAAGGCCATCCTCCAATCGCTGGGCTTGCGTCGTGAAGGTGTCGACGTGGTGGCGTGTCCAACATGCGGCCGGGTCGAAGGCGATGTGATCACGATGGCGAACCGTGTGGAAGAGGCGCTCGCTTAGATGAAGACGCCGATCCAGGTCGCCGTCATGGGGTGCCTGGTCAACGGGCCCGGGCGAGGCCCGTGAGGCCGACGTCGGGCATCGCTCTGACCAAGCACGGCGGCACGCTCTTTCGCAAGGGCCAGCGCATCCGCGAGGTGAGCTCGGACGAGATGGTCGAGGCGCTCCTCGAAGAGGCGAACCGGATCGCCGAAGGCGTCGAGGACGAACGCAAGCGTCTCCCAGTTGTTCCGGCTTAACCCGTAGAGTTTCTCGATGCGTGCCGGAAAGCTCTTTGGACAAACCCTGCGTGAGGCTCCGGCCGACGCCGAGATCCCGTCGCACAAGCTGCTCGTTCGGGGCGCCTTCATCCGGCGCGTGACTGCCGGCATCTACGCCTGGCTCCCACTCGGCTACCGCGTACTGCGCAAGGTGTCGCAGATCGTCCGCGAAGAGATGGACGACTCCGGCGCCGTCGAGCTGCTCATGCCTCTGCTGCAGCCGGCCGAGCTGTGGCAGCGCACCGGACGGTGGGAGGGTTACGGGCCCGTCCTGTACCGCATCAAGGACCGCTCCGATCGTGACTTCTGCCTCGCGCCCACGCACGAAGAGATGGTCACGTGGCTGGCATCGTCCGAACTTCCGTCGTACAAGGACCTCCCATCGATCCCGTACCAGATCCAGTGGAAATTCCGTGACGAGCCGCGCGCTCGCGGAGGCCTTCTGCGCGGCCGGGAGTTCCTGATGAAGGACGCGTATTCCTTCGACGCCGACGAAGCGGGTCTGGCCCGCAGCTACGAAACCATGCGCGATGCGTACAAGCGGATCTACGAGCGTTGCGGTCTCGACGCGCGAATGATCGAGGCCGAGGCCGGGATGATAGGCGGCGAGGGACGCAACCACGAGTTCATCCAGCCGGCTCCCAGCGGAGAGGACTCCTTCGTGTCGTGCAACAACTGCGACTACGCCGCGAACACCGAGGCCGCCGTATCGCGGCTCGCGGCGTCCTACGACTTCGGCGATGCGCCCGCTTCACCGCAGAAGGTGCACACGCCCGGAGCGACGAGCGTTCAAGAGGTATCGAAGATGCTGGGAGCCGAGCCGCGACAGCTCGCCAAGACGCTGCTCTTCAAGGTTCCCGGACGCATCGTCGCCGCCGTCGTTCCCGGCGACCGGGAGCTGAACGAGTACAAGCTTGCGCACGCACTGGGCGACCTCGAGCCGGAGATGCTGAGCGAGGACGACTTCTCGAAGGTTGGGATATCCAAAGGCTTCTCGGGTCCCATAGGTCTGAAGGACGTGCACCTGATCGTCGATCCGACACTCCAGGACGCACGCAACATCATCACCGGCGCCAACGAAGCGGACCACCACCTGACAGGCGTTGTCCCTTCACGAGATATCCAAGCCGACGAATGGGTCGACCTCATCGTCGTCCGGCCGGGCGACCGCTGTCCCAGGTGCGACGGCACTCTCGAGATCGCACGCGGCATTGAAGTCGGCCACATATTCGAGCTGGGAACCAAGTACACGAAGCCGATGGAAGCGTCCTACACCGACGAGAGCGGACAGCGACGCGAGTACGTGATGGGTTGTTACGGCTTCGGTGTATCGCGCGTGGTTGCTTCGATCGTCGAGATCTCCCACGACGACCGCGGGATCATGTGGCCGAAGTCGGTGGCTCCTTACGAGGTGTGCATCGTGCAGCTTGCCGACGATCCGAAGGTGACCGAGCTTGCGAAGAGCTTGGAGTCCGGGCTCGAGGCGGCCGGAGTGGGTTGCTTGGTGGACGACCGCGCCGGAGTCTCGGCGGGTGTGAAGTTCGGCGACGCAGATCTCATCGGCTATCCGTTGCAGATCGTGGTGGGCAAGACGTTCGTTTCCTCTGGGAAGCTCGAGGCCAAGGTTCGCGCGACGGGCGAGCGTTCGGAGATAGATCCGAGCATCGACGCCGTTAGAGCTGCTCTGGCCGGCTGTCCCTAGTCCGACGACGACGGACGTTTCTCGGTCAGAGCCTCGACGACCTGGGTCGCGATCTTGAAGCCGAGCATGAGCACAGGCTGATCCAGCGGCGCGGAGACCCGTACGACGCCGTCCTGCGCAGGCGTTATCTCAACGCCGCCGGTTCCGAGGAGCTCGATCATGCGCGTGTTCTCGGCGAGGACTTCGGCGCTGAAGGCTTTGAGCCCGGCTCCTCGACCGATCTCGCGCATGCGCTGGAGCATTGCGGTCCCCAGACCGACGTGCTGGTAGTCGTCGCGGATGACGATGGCGGCCTCGGCTGTGCCGGGCGCGTTCACGTCGAAGCGTCCGACGCCCACGATCTCCTTGTCGTCTGGCCCTTCGACTTCGGCAACGATCGCGAAACGTTTGTGGAAGTCGACGCTCGCTAGGTACTCGGCTTCCGCTTGCGATAGGCGCGGCTTTGGACCGAAGAACCTGTAGTACTGCGACTCGAAGGACAGATGGTTGTGAAGGTCGATCAATCGAGTCGCGTCCTTGCGATCTATCGGGCGCAAGACAACGGAGCGCTCATCGCGGAGCGTTACCGATTCTCTGATGTAACGGCTGGGACGCATGACGGCATCTTAGCTCCGGTGTGTGAATGGTTCGGGCCGTCGAGGAACAGCAGGTCAGGGGACGATGGGACCGGTTCCCAGGCTGGGCTCTGGGTACTGGGGATCGAGTTGCTCGAGTACCGTCGTCAGGACCGTCAACACCGCCCAATCCCTGTACCACTTGCGGTCGGCCGGGATGATCCGCCATGGCGCCTCGGCGGTCGAGGTTCTTTCGATCGCTTCCTCATACGCGGCGACGAAGTCGTGCCAATGCTTACGGTCTTCGAGATCGCTCGGGTCGAACTTCCAGCGTTTGTCCGGGCGATGGAGACGCTTCGCCAGTCGCTTGGCCTGTTCATCATGGGAGATATGAAGGAAGAGCTTGACCACCTTGGTGGACGACCGGTCGAGGTGCCGCTCGAAGTCGATGATCGATGGGAAACGAGATTCCCAGACTGCCGGCGCAACGAGTTCGCGGACGCGGACGGTAACTACGTCCTCGTAGTGCGACCGATTGAAGATCCCGATCTCGCCGGCCAAGGGCAGAGCGCGGTGGATCCGCCATAGAAAGTCGTGCCCGAGCTCCTCCTCGCTCGGCCGCCGAAAAGACTTAACGCGAACGCCTTGCGGGTCGACACCGCGGAATACGTTTCGGATTGTGCTGTCCTTGCCGCCGCCATCCATGGCCTGGAGAACGAAGAGGACGGAACACTTGGCTTCGGCACGGAGCCGGACCTGTAGCTCAGACAGCTTCTCGAGCAGCATCTTCGATGCAGCGCGCGTCGAGTGCTTGTCACCGGGGGCATCCGGAGTCGATTGCGGGTCGACCAAGTCCAGGTCGACATGGGAGCCGGGCTCCACGATCCAAGGGTCGGTCGGTGGCTTGTTGATGGAGCTGGCGCGGGGACTTGAACCCCGGACCCCCTCCTTACCATGGAGGTGCTCTACCACTGAGCTACGCCAGCAGGACCAAGCAAGGATACAAGGCGACCGTGCCTGCTCCGGCCGGGGATTTCGGCCAAACTGGCCATCTTGTGAATCGAACGAGTCTGGTCCGCATGGTGGGTCTGGCCGCGCTGATCGGTCTCGGGATCGCGCTGCTCTTCGTGTTCAATTCCGACAGTGACGATAGTGGGGGGCCGAGTCCGACCGCAGCGCTGTCACGGACCGCAGACGGGAAGGCACTGGAGTCCGTCGTCGAAAAAGGTCAAGACCTGACGTATCACGCCAGGTACCGAGTCGGCGGCGCGCAACCAACGGGCGGATCGATCGAAGTCCAGCTCTGGCGCAAGGGCGACCGTATCCGGCTGGACCAGGAGCTGCGCTCCGCAGGCCGAACGGTTCGAACCGCGGGATTCCGCCTCGAAGACCGGATGATCAACTGCGTGCGCGAGGGAGAAGATCCATGGCGATGTACGCAGATCGATCCGTCCCAGTTGGGTGGCGGCAACTCTTCGGCCGACCCCCTCATCGGAGGTTTAGTTGCTGAGCTTTCAACCACGGACATGACGATCACCTCGGAGGAGGTCGCCGGCGAGAAGGTGCGCTGCTTCAAGAACGAAGATTCCACACGGCAGGTGTGCCTCACGGATGAAGGGATCGCAGTCCGGATCGGCACGTCGGAGGCACGTCTCGAGCTAGTCAAGATCGAGCGGGAAGTAGATGACAAAACATTCGACCTTCCGGCCGAGCCAACGCAGCCCGGTGGCTGATCGCCTCAACGCACCTCGCGCAAGCACAATCGCGGCCCCTTCCCGATCAATGTTTGATCGCGATGCGACCTGTGTAGTCGGTTCGGGCGAGCAACAACGGGGGCGCTGAAGTTGCGAAGTACTCGTCGACGGCCCGGCGACATCCGTCCCAGTGGCCGTAGTCGTCGATAATCAGGACGCCGCCTTCGGTGATCCTCGGGTAGAGGTGGTCTAGCTCGTGCTTGGTCGACTCATACCAGTCGGTATCCAGACGAAGCAGCGCGATCCGATCCGGGGCACGTTGAGGGATCGTCTCTTCGACGCGGCCGACCACGAAATGGATTCGACTCTCCGGATAGCCCGTCGAGTACATGAGTTCCTTTACCTGATCCAGATTGAATACTTCGGATCGGAAGTAGGTTTCCCAAGGAGTGCGCCCGGCCCGTTCTGCGTTGCGCCACTCACTTAGGGCCGGATCGCCGAAGCGTGAAGTGTCTGCGTCGCTTGGAAGAGTCATTCCTTCGAACGTGTCAAATAGATACAGATCGCGACTCGTATCGCCCAGTCGCAGGAGTGTCCTCAGCATGACCATGATCGAACCGCCGCGCCACACACCACACTCGACGATCGCGCCGGGTACCGAACGCTTCACTACATGATCTACGGCGTCCATGTTCGCGACGAGACGTTCGATCGAGATCATCGAATAGGGAGTTGCTTCGCCTATCGTCTGCCGCTCGTCTTGCGACAGTGTCCCTGCAAAGTCCGGCTGGATCACTACAGGGCGCCGATGCCATTTCAGTAGCCGCTTTTTCAGCCCCATCGGTTGGGCTCCTGCAGTCGGCGTCTACTTGACCCGTCGAAGCCAGCCCGACGGGCTGTGGTTGAACAAGAAGCGCGTTGATCGCTGTTTGTCGATCACGAACCGGTCATCTTGGGCCAGGAAACGGCGGATCGCACCAAGCGGACCCGGCCGGCTGTCTCGAAATATCCGAAGCTCGTCGATAACGCCATCCTGCACGACGACGTAGTCGCCAAGGCCGACGAGATCGGCAAAGGCACGAAGCTCTTCGAAAACGTGGTCCTCTGCGTGATCACTGTCGAGAAGGATGAGCAGGTTTGTTGGCGCGAGCTCTGTGATCCGCGCTCTGACTCTATTTACGACTTCCCTATCGATCGAGGACCCGAGAAAACGCTCGATCCGCGGATGCGTGAACTCCATCAGGTCGACGATATCGACCGTGACGACTGTGCCTTTCCCCCGAAGATCAAAAAGGCTGGCGAAGAAGAATGTGAGCCCGCCCTGGTTGGTTCCACACTCGAGGACTACGTCGACATCACGATCGACGATGATCTCCTGGAGCGCCCAGATGTCGGCGATGTTCTGCCAAACCGGCCGACCGAGCCAGTTCACATCCGCGAAGTTTCCTGTTTGTCCCACTAGCGCGCGCAGACCTAGTCGTCGGACAACTCGTTGCTCCCATTGCGCGCGTATCCGTCGCCGGACACCCGCGGCTGCTTTGCGCGATCCCGACATCAGCGCGCTTTGAAAGCGCGAACGCGTTGGTGTGGATCCGTGCGTAGTCATTAGTCTCCGGTCCCCAAGAAGTCTGGGCAAGGATACGCGACCGCCAACTCAGATGCCCCTCAGTATCATCGGGACGTGACGCGCGCAGATTCCCCTTCCGAACAGGAGATCGTTGCCGGCGCTGGACCGACATTCGTCGAGCGTCGTGCCGACATCCGCGAAACAGGACGTTGGTCTCAGTTCGGATATCACAACCGGAAACTCCGAGAGTTGATTCGGGCAATGATCGCCGAGGCTGAGCTACCACCCGGGGCATCCGTCCTCGACTACGGCTGCGCCGATGCTCCGTATAGAAACGAACTTCCAGACGACGCTATCTACACCGGTGCCGACATCGCAGGTAATCCCTTCGGGCACGTCACGCTTGATCCGGATGGAAGGATTCCGCTACCCGAAGGAGAAGTTGATCTCGTTTTGTCAACGCAGGTGCTCGAACACGTCGACGATCCTGCGCTCTATCTCTCGGAGAGTTTTCGTGTCCTTCGTCCGGGAGGCAAGCTCGTTCTTTCGACACACGGAATCATGTATTACCACCGGGATCCGGAGGACCATTGGCGTTGGACACGAACCGGGCTCCAAAAGATCGTGGAGGGTGCAGGTTTCCGGATAGTTAGCTTCCACGGCGTGATGGGCCTGGTGGCTGCCTGTCTTCAGCTGATCCAGGACGGCACGATCTGGTTCATGCCGCGCTTTGCTCGTCGGCTATACGCACTCCTCATGCAAGCAGCGATCGCCCTCGCCGACCGACGTTACAGCAACGAATCTCGAGTAGATAACGGTCTTGTGCTTGCTGTCGTTGCTGCGAAGCCCGACCCATCCCCGTCGTGATGATGCACGGGCCATAGAATCTCAGGATGCCGACGCGCCTTCGCTCCGCCCTTAAGAAGCTTCTGAAGCCCCAAAGCTCGACCACCAAGAATGAGCACCTCGATCACCTCGATGTGAATCGTCGGTACTGGGACGCGTACGCGGGACGTTGGACGAAGGAGTTCCGCGGTTACGAGGAGACGGCTACCGAGACGTTGCCGGAGAGCTATGAATACCTTGGTGACGAGTGGGGTCACCCGCACCATCTGAACACTGTGCTTGAGGAATTCATCTATCCGTACGTCGGCGAGCGCACTGTGGCCGTCGAGATTGGCTCGGGCGGGGGCCGAGTGGCAGGACGTATCGCGCCCAAAGTGAAACATCTCTACTGTCTCGACATCTCTCGCGAGATGCTCAATCAGGCAAGGGCTGCGCTTCGCGGTCAGGACAACGTCACCTTCATGCATGTCGAGGACCCCGTGTTCCCCGAATCAGTCGTTTCTGCGCAGCCGGACTTCATCTACTCATTCGATGTGTTCGTCCATCTCGACCTGCACACGATGTGGAAGTACTTGGTGCAGATCGCTACCGCACTCCCCGTCGGTGGAACGACGTTCTTGCACACTTCGAACCTGCTTACTGAGGCCGGCTGGAGCCGCTTTGCATCCCAGTCCGAGTATTCACTCGAGGGGCATTACTTCATCACTCCCGACGTGCTTAAGACAGTGGCGACTCACGCCGGTCTTCACGTACTGAAAGAAGGTTCTGAGGACTCGACCAACTTCTACAAAGCACGCGATTACCTCGTTCTTTTTCGGAAGTGACCCTTCGGGGAAAACGTGCCGCCCGTACCCAGCAGTTCTTCGATTCAAATCGTCGTCGCGGCCGACAGGCGTTACATGCCGTGGACGGCAACCGTGATCCGGTCGGCGCTCGACCGCCATGAGCCTGGACGCTTAGCGTTTCACTTGCTTCACGACGGCCGGTTACCGGAAGCCGACCTCGCCCGGCTGGAAACTTTTGTGACCGCAGCCGGTGGAAGCATCGTTTGCCATGCCGTTCAGGACCGGCGCATCGATGCGCTTCGTCCGCCTGATAGCGGAAGCCATGTGACTTGGTTCCGGCTGATAGTCCCCGATCTTCTTCCCGACATTCCCCGGGTGCTGCTGATCGACTCGGACACCTTGATCGTCGATGAGTTGACGTCGCTGTGGAACACAGATCTGGAGGGTGCTCCGCTCGCTGCGGTCGCGAATGTTGTCGAGCCGACTAGACACGACCACGTACGGTCCGTCGGTATCCAAGACGTACATTCGTATCTCAACGCCGGAGTCCTCTTGCTGGATCTGGAGAAGCTGCGAGCAGAAGGGGCTGTGCCCAAGCTTCTCGAATTTGCCTCTGAGAATGCGTCCAAGATTTCGTGGCTGGACCAGGACACGCTCAATGTCGTATTCGCCGGACGCTGGAAACGGCTACATCCGCGTTGGAATGCCATGAACAGCTTGTGGACCTGGACCGAGTGGGCCAACGATCTGTTCGGACTCGACGTAGTCAACGAAGCGGTTTCGCGACCGGCGATCCTCCACTTCGAGGGACCGGCCATGAGCAAGCCGTGGCACTACCTCTCCACACATCCATGGCGCGATACGTATCGAGCAACACTGGCGCGTACCCCTTGGGCCGATACGCCACTGGACGAGGACACGGTGGCCAACCATCTCATCTCGCTACTTCCGAAGAATCTTTGGATCCCTGCTTATTGGAGGTGGATACGGTTGCGAGACCGGCTGCGATCTCGTAGCGCCTGAGACGGGAATCACCTCTCCTAGAGTGACTGCGGAGATTCATTTTGGATGCACGAGTAGCGATGCGCTAACGCGAGTACTTGGAGTTCAGGCCGAGTTTCGCGTCGAACCCTCGCGCATCAGGACGATCAGGGCAGCGAGGGCCAGCGCCACCGCGCCGGAGATCAAGAGAGGTGTGCGTCCGGTCTCGTTCCACGCAAGGCCCGCCCACAGACCGGCCACCACGGAGGCTCCGCCGGATAGTCCCTGAAAGAGACCGAGTCCCCATCCGAGCTGGTTAGGTTCGAGGCCGTCACTTACCCACGCACGGGCGACTCCATCGGTGAGCGCGGTGTACCCGCCGTAGAGCGGGAGCAAGAGCCAGACCCAACCACCAGAAGTCGCCAAGCCGAGGCCGAGGTATGCGATGGCGAAGAAGACGAGACCTACGCCGAAGACGAACCGGCGGGGAAGTCGGTCGGAAACGACACCGGCTGGATAGCTGAGCCCGGCATAGACAACGTTGTAGAGACAGTAAGAAAGGATGATGGACGCGAAGCCCAAGCCGAGCTCGCGCGCCCGCAGGATGATCAATGCATCGGTGAAGTTCACCAACCCGAACAACACCAGCATGGTCACGACCCGGCGATAGGAAGCCGGCAATGGCACACGTGTGATGGACTTCGCGGCGGCAGCTGCCGTCTTTCCCTCTCGGACGAACGCGATCAGCGCCACACTTATAACCGCCGGCACGAACGCAACGAAGAAGAGCGGCCGCAAGCGTTGATCGAGGATCTCGTAGAGGCCGAGGCCTATCAGGGGCCCGACTACGGCGCCGCTCGTGTCGGCGGCCCGGTGGAAACCGAAGGCTCGTCCGCGCATCTCCTGAGGCGTATCGGCGGCAATGAGGGAATCGCGCGGCGATGTTCGGATGCCTTTGCCCGTGCGATCGACGAAGCGGGCTGCGAGCACGACGGGCCAAGCGCCGGCAAAGCCGATCACGAACTTGGACACCGACGACAACCCATAGCCCAGCGCGATGAGCGGCCGGCGTTGCCGGACGTCGGCGAGCCGTCCGGATACCGCCTTCATGACACTGGCCGTACCTTCGGCGATCCCCTCGATGAGCCCGACCACGGCTACGGGCGCGCCCAGCACGGTGGTCAGGAAGATCGGCAATACCGGATAGAGCATTTCGGAAGCGGCGTCCTGGAAGAAGCTGACCCAGGACAGGACGATGACGTTGCGTGGCAGGCCGAGGCTCCGACGGGAGTTGGTGCCGGTATCGCTCACGCGGGCATGCTGCCACGTCGCAAGTCCTCAGCACACAGCCGTAGTCTGCGGCGAAGGGAGGAATTCCATGACACAGAACGGAGCCTGCGATGTGCGGTTCGCCGCCGTACGGGAAGAGTTCGAGCGTAACTTCGCTGAACGCGGCGAGGTGGGAGCCTCCGTCTGCGTCATGGTGGACGGCGAGGCCGTCGTCGATCTGTGGGGAGGCGACGCAGATCCCGATACCGGAAAACCTTGGGACGAGAACACCATCGCGGTGGTGTGGTCGAGCACCAAGGGTGCAACTGCGTTGTGCGCTCACATGCTCGCGTCCCGCAGGCAGCTCGACTTCGATGCGCCCGTCACGGAGTACTGGCCCGAGTTCGCGAAGGGCGGAAAGCAGGACGTCACCGTCCGGATGGTCCTAAATCACCAAGCCGGAGTTGCCGCATTGCGAGACCCGATCCCGGAAAACGGACTCTGTGACTTCGAAGCCGTTGTCGAACAGCTGGCAGCCATGGAGCCGCTGTGGGAGCCAGGCACGCGTCACGGCTACACGGCCTTGGTCTTCGGTCACCTCGTGGGCGAGATCGTCCGACGGATAACGGGCAACACGCTTGGAGCCTTCTTCCGCGACGAGGTCGCGCAGCCGTTGGGTATCGACCTTTGGATCGGTTTGCCCGAAGAGCACGAGCCGAGGGTCGCGACGAACATCACTGCGGACATGCCTCAGCCCGGCGATCCAATTCCGGAGTTCTACTCGGCGGCGATGACCGATCCGTCATCGATCGCTTACATGGTGCTGATGCACTCGGGCGGGATCCTCTTCCCGGGCGCGATCAACTCCCGCGAGAACCATGCAGCGGAGATGGGGGCTTTCAACGGCATCGGTAACGCGCGTTCGCTGGCGGGGATGTACCGTCCGTTGGCACTCGGCGGTTCCCACGACGACGTGCGCTTGGTACCCGAAGACGCCATCCCTCAGATGAGCGCGGTCGCTTCTGCGATAGCTAAGGACGCAACCATGCTGGTTCCCACGCGATGGGCCAATGGCTTCATGAAAGGAATCGACAACAGCAACCTGCCGCCGGGGTCCAACGATTCCGTGATCTTGTCCGAAGAAGCCTTCGGTCATCTCGGATCGGGAGGGTCGATCGGGTTCGCCGACCCGAAAGCCCGCCTGTCCTTCTCCTATGTCATGAACAAGCAGGGTGGGGGAACGGGACTAGAGGACCGAGGCCAGGCCTTGGTCGACGCTACGTATCGGACCCTCGGTTACCGGCGCGCCGAGACCGGAGGCCACTGGTTCGTCTAGCCCCGGGCTGAGACTTACATTCAGGCCGGACTGTATGTTATGGTCCCGGCCGTGCCGAGCGCAGCCGAACCCCTGACCGCCGAGCGTTTCGATCCGTTCTCGGTTGCAACGGTCCTAGATCCCTATCCGTGGTACGCGGCGCTTCACGCCGGTCCACGCGTGCTTCACCTTGAGAGATGGGACGTCTGGGTGCTCTCCAGACATGCCGATATATCGGCGGCGGTTCGGGATCACGTCCGACTTTCGTCCGAGGACGGCGTCACCTTCGTCAGGGCGCCGTTGCCGATGATGCTCACGATGGATCCGCCGGACCACGAGAGGTTGCGGCGGATCGCCGGACGAGAGTTCGCGCCACGAGACATCCATCGGTTCCGTCCGGCAATCGAGATGTTCGTCAAGGACGGGATGGACGCTATGGCCGGCGCTGAGATCGGCGACGTCGTGGAGCATCTGGCGATACCGGTTCCCATCCGAGTGATGGCCTTCATCCTCGGAGTACCGGATGCCGACATCCCGGATCTGCGAAGGATGGCCGACGATCTGATCCACGGATTCAAGCTGAATCCCGGCGAACTGGAAGTCCCGGGTACCGGTGCGGAACTGGCCAACTACAACTTTTCGCGCATCGGTGGAGCGATCACCGAGATCCACGAGTACTTCCGCGGGATGATCGCAGAGCGGCGGCGGCAGCCGGAAGAGGACCTGGTAACCCGCCTGATCCAGCCGGCCGACGAAGGAACCCTGAACGAGAACGAGCTGTTGTGGTTCTGCCTGCTTCTGCTCGTCGCCGGCATCGAGACGACGACGAACCTCATCGGCAACATGACCATCGCGCTCGCCGACAACCCCGATCAGTGGCGCGCGCTTCGCGATCATCCGGAACTGGTCGGTTCGGCCGTCTATGAAGCGCTGCGCTACGACCCGCCGATACAAGGGTTCTACCGTGGTGTGCGCTCGAGCTACGTGGTGGACGACGTCGAGATCCCCGCAGGATCGCGAGTGCTCCTATCGTTCGGCGCGGCAAACAGGGACCCCGTCCGCTACCCGGATCCCGACTCGTTCAAGGCCGACCGTAACCCGGTCGATCACATCGCCTTCGGCGGAGGCATTCACCGTTGCTTGGGAGCCGGACTCGCCGAGCTCGAAGGCCGTGTGGTTCTCGAGCAGCTCGTCGAGCGAGCCGACATCATCGAGATAGCTGGTGAGGTCGTTAGGACAACCAACCCGACTCTCCGCGGCGCGCGGAAGCTGCCGGTCAACACGGCGGGATGGCGATGAGCATTACGGCGCGTCGCACGCAAGAGGAGCGGAGCACGGCCACACGTGAGCGGCTGCTCGATGCCACAATCGATTGCCTCATCGAACTCGGCTACGCGAAAACAACCACGAGCGAGATAGTCCGGCGCGCAGGCGTATCGCGCGGCGCGCAGGTACACCACTTCCCGACGAAGGCCGAGCTGGTTCGAAGTGCCATCGCTGCATCTCGCGGAGCGCCAATTTGCGCAACTGAGAGCAGGCCTCGAGCAGCTAAACTCGCGCGGCGATCAGTTCTCGAGCGCGATCGATCTGATTTGGGGTTCATATTCAGGGCCGCTGTTCACTGCCGCGCTCGAGCTGATCGTTGCGGCTCGGACCGACGAATCGCTGCGTCCCGCGGTCAAGGGTCTGGAGGCTGATATCGCGCGAGCGATGCGCGAGATGGCGGGACGTTCGTCCGACTGGTCTGGTGCGGAGAAGGACGTCTTCGATCTGACCGTTTGTCTGATGCAGGGGCTGGCTTTCGGTCGCCTCATCGATCGCAAGCCCTCGCGAGAGAAGAGGCTGTTGGAAACCTGGAAGCGAACGGTGCGTTCGCTCGTAGAGCATCGCTGAGGCGCTTGATGCCGAAGCGAGGCATCGCTGAGGCGCTTGATGCCGAAGCGAGGATGAGAAAGGAGCAGTAAGCATGAGTGATGTCCGTTTCGACGATCGCGTAGCGATCATCACCGGTGCCGGTGGAGGACTGGGCAAGGAGCACGCGCTGCTGCTCGCATCGCGCGGCGCGGCCGTTGTGGTCAACGACCTCGGCGGGAATCCCGACGGAACCGGCAGCGGCCACACGATGGCCGAGATCGTCTGCAAGGAGATCGAGGCGGCCGGAGGCAAGGCCGTCCCGAACTACGACTCGGTGTCGACGCCGGAAGGCGGCGAGGGCATCGTGAAGACCGCGATCGACAACTTCGGCCGCGTCGACATCGTCATCAACAACGCCGGGCATCCTGCGCGACAAGTCCTTCGCCAACCTGGCCACGCCGGACCTCGAAGCCGTCCTCGACGTCCACCTGAAGGGTGCGTTCTTCGTCACGCAGCCGGCCTTCCGACGCATGAAGGAGCAGAAGTACGGCCGCATCGTCGTCACGGCCTCGGCCGCCGGCGTGTTCGGCAACTTCGGCCAGACGAACTACGGCGCCGCGAAGATGGGCCTCGTCGGTCTGTCCAACGTGCTCGCCGTCGAGGGCGCGAAGTACAACATCACGTCCAACGTGATCGCGCCGATCGCGAAGACGCGCCTCACCGAGGACCTGCTCGGCCCGATGGCCGACAAGCTCGATCCCGAGCAGGTCGCGGGCCTCGTCGCCTACCTCGTCTCCGAGGAGTGCACGCTGACGCACGAGATCTTCTCGGTCGGCGGCGGCCGGATCGCGCGCGTGTTCGTCGGTCTCGCCAAGGGCTGGATCAAGGGCGCCGGCACAACGCCCACGATCGAGGACGTCCGCGACAACCTCGAGCAGATCATGGACACCGAGGGCTACACGATCCCCACGAGCGCGCAGGACGAGCTCGATGGCGCTCGCGCCGACTCATGGCCGGCAGCTGATGCCGGTCGATCCGAAAGCCGTCGGTCACACCTTCGACCCGAGCGAGAGCTCGTGGGATGCCGACGACGTGATCCTGTACCACCTCGGCGTCGGCGCCGGCGTGCCGCCGACCGACGAGGGACGAGCTCGAGTACACCTACGAGGCCAACCTCAAGGTGCTGCCGAGCTTCGGCGTCATCCCGGTGTTCGGTGCTCTCGGCGGGCTCATCATCGACGCCGGGGCTCTCGTTCAACCCGATGATGCTCCTGCACGGCGAGCAGGATCTGGAGATCCACCGGCCGATCCCGACGTCGGCGACGGCGACGCACACGGCCGCAGGTCTCGAACATCTGGGACGAGGGCAAGGGTGCGCTGCGTCGAGTCGAGGCGAGTATCAAGCGACAAGGCCGGCGACCGCTGTTCACGAACCGCTTCGGCGCATACTTCCGCGGCGAGGGCGGCTTCGGCGGCGAGCGGGTCCGCGCCCGGGCAACCTTCCGCCCGAACGGGAGCCGGACGTCGTCGTCGAGTCGCCGACGCTCCCGCAGCAGGCGTTGCTCTACCGGCTGTCCGGGGACAAGAACCCGCTGCACGCCGACCCGTCGTTCGCGCAGATGGGCGGGTTCGAGCAGCCGATCCTGCACGGGCTGTGCACCTTCGGGATCGTGTGCAAGGCCGTCGTGGACAAGGCGCTCGGCGGCGACGTGACGAAGGTCGCGCGCTACCAGGTGCGTTTCGCGGGTGTCGTTTTCCCGGGGGAGACGATCGTCACGTCGATGTGGCGTGAAGGTGACCGAGCATCATCGTTCGAGCAGAAACCAAAGAGCGCGGACTGCCCGTTCTAACGAACGCAGCCGTGACCGTTAGAGTAAGGAGGAAGAGATGGGACGCAAGGTTTTCGTTGTCGGAGTCGGCATGACCAAGTTCGAGAAGCCCCAGACCAAGGAATGGGACTACCCGGACATGGCCAAGGAGTCGATCTCCAACGCTCTGGCCGACGCCAAGATCGACTACAAGGAGATCGAGCAGGCGTGCGTCGGTTACGTATACGGCGAGTCGACCAGCGGCCAGCGCGCGGTCTATCAGTTCGGCCTTACCGGGATCCCGGTCTACAACGTCAACAACAACTGCTCGACCGGCTCGACGGCTCTGTTCATGGCGCGCCAGCTCGTCGAAGGTGGGCTCGCCGAATGCGTGCTCGCGCTCGGCTTCGAGAAGATGCAGAAGGGATCGCTGTCCGGGAACTTCCCCAATCGCACGAACCCGATGGACAAGCACATGACGGCGATGATCGCCCAGCGCGAGTTCACGGGTGCTCCGCCGGCGCCGTGGATGTTCGGCAACGCCGGACGCGATCACATGGATCGTTACGGCACCAAGGCCGAGCACTTCGCGTGGATCGGCTGGAAGAACCACAAGCACTCGGTGAACAACCCGTACGCGCAGTTCCAGACCGAGTACTCGATGCAGGAGATCCTCGACGCACCGATGATCTACGAGCCGCTGACCAAGCTGCAGTGCTCGCCGACATCGGACGGCTCGGGCGCTGCGATCCTCGCCAGCGAGGAATTCGTGAAGAAGCATGGGCTCGAGGACCAGGCCGTCGAGATCATCGGTCAGGCCATGGCCTCGGACACCGCAGGCCACCTACGACGGCGGCGACTCGATCCACCTCGTCGGCTACGACATGTCGAAGACGGCGGCGGACAAGGTGTACGCGCAGGCCGGCATCACGGCGAAGGACGTGCAGGTCATCGAGCTGCACGACTGCTTCTCCGCCAACGAGCTCATCACCTACGAAGCCCTCGGTCTGGCCGAAGAGGGCAAGGGGGCCGAGCTCATCGACAAAGAGGACACGACGTACGGCGGCCGTTGGGTCGTCAACCCGTCCGGCGGGCTCATCTCCAAGGGCCACCCGCTCGGTGCCACCGGCCTCGCGCAGTGCGCGGAGCTCAACTGGCAGATCCGCGGCCAGGCCGACAAGCGTCAGGTCGACGACGTGAAGATCGGCCTGCAGCACAACATCGGTCTCGGCGGCGCGGCGGTCGTGACGGCGTACAAGAAGGCCGAGCTGTAATCAAGGGGTTCGCCTCATCTTTGACACCAGCGGCTCGAGCGCCCAAGGTGGGGGCCAGGGTCACAGGGGGAAGAGATGAGGCGAACCGCCGCTCTTAGGTCATTCGTATTGGTATCTGTCGTTGCCGCGGGTGTCTTATTCGGGCCGCGGGCAACCGCTGCCGTTTCGGCGCAGAACCTCGAAGGAAGCCTCGAAGCGCAGGATCTGGCCGAGCTGCTGGCTGGGAGCGGGGCCGCGATATCCAATGTCACGTTCATAGGTGACGAGGCCGCTGCGGGTACCTTCTCGAGCGACACGGCAACGATCGGACTGGCGTCCGGTGTCGTGCTTGGATCCGGAGATGTCGAAAACGCTGCCGGACCCAACTCCTCCGATTTCACATCGAGAGCGAACGGAAGAATCGGTGACGGCGATATCGATGATCTCACCGGCGCTGAGTCTCGAGACGCTGCCTCGCTGAAATTCGACTTCGTTCCGCAGGGAGACGGCGTTTCCTTCAAATTCGTCTTCTCCTCCGAGGAGTACAGCGAGTTCGTCGGCTCGGAGTACGACGACGCCGTTGGCATATTCATCAATGGTGACAACTGCGCGCTGTCGCCCTCCGGTCGCGTCTCGGTGAACACGATCAATTCAAGTAGCAACCCCTCGCTTTACCGCGACAACGAGTTCAACGAGGACTCGACGTCACCGATCGATACGGAGATGGACGGCCTTACGACCGTCCTGACATGCCAGGTCTCGGTCACGCCCGGTCAGGTGAACCACTTCAAGCTCGTGATCGCTGATGTGTCGGACAGCGAGATCGATGGAGAGTTTCTCGACATGAACCGGGACTCGAATGTTTTCGTTGCTCCCGGCGAGTGGACGGGCGGGCCTGCGCAACCTCCGACCTGCGTGGAGGACGGCTTGCAGCTGCTCGATGGGACGGGGATCGTTTCGGGAGTCGTTCACGATCAGCTCGAACCGGTCCTCCTGCAGCTTCTTCCAGAGCTTCAGGCGGCGGCACATGACGTGAACTGCGGTGCGGTCGTGCCCCTGGAGGACGCGATCGACGGGGCCGGGTAGCTCGAAGTACCGAGGTGACTGGGGAGGCCCACCCCCAATTTTGGGGCGTTGACGCCTAACCTACGGTCGCGTAGGGTTACGCGTCCGTAGGTTGCCGATCTCCTCAGGAGCCGCCATGGCCATCCAGACACTCGAAGTTCCTTCTCCCGCGCCCGAGATCAGGGGCGTTGTTCACTTGACCGCAGCGCAGCTGCGCACGCAGCGCCGCATCACGCTCGTTCTAACTGCTCTTCCCGTAATAGGAACGGCGTTGGGGATTTGGCAACTGTGGGGAAGTGGTATCGGGTCACTCGATCTGATCCTGTTGCTTTCCTTCTATGCGGCTACTGGTCTTGGCATCAGTGTCGGATTCCATCGGCTCTTCACGCACCGAAGCTTCCGGGCTCTTCGTGGCGTTCGGATAGTCCTGGCTTTGTTCGGCTCTATGGCCGTCCAAGGCTCTGTCGTTCAATGGTGCGCTACTCACCGCCGACATCACGCATACGCCGATCAGTACGGCGATCCGCACTCACCACATCTGGCTCAGGCAGCAGGTTTACGCGGCGTGCTCCTCGGCTTGTGGCACGGTCACATGGGTTGGCTGTTCGCGGGTCAAGGAGAGTCCGAGCCCAAGGAGTGGGTCCCCGATCTGCTCGCCGATCGCGACATCGTCCGTATCGGTGCTGCCTTTCCGTTCACGACGCTTGCCAGCTTCGCGCTACCTCCGCTGCTAGCACTGGTGATCACGCAATCGTTCGGTGCGGCGCTTACCGCGTTCATTTGGGGGTCGCTCGTCCGCATCTTCCTTCTCCATCACGTGACGTGGAGCATCAACTCGATCTGTCACTTTTACGGCAATGAGGCCTACAAGGCGCGCGATGAGAGTCGTAACGTATGGGCCCTATCACCGGTCAGCTTTGGAGAGTCGTGGCACAACAACCACCATGCGTTCCCGTGGTCGGCTCGGCTCGGACTTGACCGATGGCAGATCGACTTCGGGTGGTACGCGATAAAAGGCCTCGCGGCAGCGGGGCTCGTGCAGGACGTGAAGGTTCCAACACGCGATCAGAGGGCGAAGCGGCGTCTTCCCGCTTCTTGAGCAAGGGCCGTTCCGAGCCTCGATCTTCGAGTGATGGGCAACAGCCGAAGCGGACGCGTATGCCCGCGGAGGAGCGGCGGGAACAGCTGACGGCGGTGGCGCGAGAGCTCTTTGCTGAACGCGGTTACGCCGCGGCGTCGATGGAGGAGATCGCAGAACGGGCCGGTGTGAGCAAGCCGGTCGTCTACGAGCATTTCGGAGCCAAGGATGCGATCTACAAGGTCATCGTGGATCGCGAGGTGCGGGAGCTCGTCGACCGCATCAAGGCGGCTCTGGCTCCGGGCCACCCGCGCCGCACGATAACGCGCGCGGTCGACGCTTTCCTCGAGTACATCGAAGACGAACAAGCGGGTTTCAAGATCCTCGTCCGAGACTCTCCTGTTGGGACGGGAAATGGCTCTGGTTCACTTCCCAGTGTCCTCGATGAGATCGCGCGAGCCGTCGAGCTGCTTCTCCGCTCGGAGCTCAGGGACCGGGGCTTCTCGGTCAAGATGGCTCCGATCCTCGCTCGCTCGTTGGTAGGGATGATCGCGCTCCCCGGACAATGGTGGCTGGACGCCGGAAGGCTTCAGCGCCGGTACGTGGCCGATCAGATCGTGAACCTGGCTTGGAACGGGCTGGGCGGGCTGAGGAACGAACCCGACTAAGCAGATTCCTGCCGTGGTAGCCACACCTGCTGCGAGATGATCTTTATCGAGGCCGCTATCGGTATGGCGATGAGAGCCCCGACGAAGCCGAGCAACGTTGCGCCGATGAGGGCGGCGAGCAGAACCGCAGCCGCCGAGATGTTCACGGCCTGCCGCATCACTCGCGGCGAGATGACGTAGTTTTCGACCTGCTGATAGACGACGAAGTAAATGGCTGTGCCTATCCCCGTGGGCAGGCCGTAGAAGAACGCCACGATCGTTGCCGGGATCGCGCCGAGCGTCGCTCCGACCATCGGTATGAGGTCGGCGATGGCTACCCACATCGCGAGCGGTAGAGCGTACGGAACGCGCAGGATCGAAAGCGCGATAAAGGACAGAATTCCGGCGATCACGGAGATCGCGATATTCCCGACGATGTACTGGCTGATCGAGTCGAAGACGATTTCGGCGTGAGCACGGATGCGGTCGCGCCTCGTCCGTGCGACGAGCTTGGCCGCTCCGTCCACGAGCTTCGGCAGGTCGAGCATGAAATAGATCGTCAGCACGAGCACGGTCAGGATGCTGAAGATCGCGCTGCCCACCGATCTGGCGACTCCCAGTGCACTTCCGAAGGAACGTCCGGCGAGATCGGGGGCGTCGTTGATGGCTTTGCGCAAACGCGCAGAGATGTCGAAACGCTCGTCGAGCTCGGCGAAGCGGCCGCTGCGGTCGGACAGCTCATCGGCGAAGTCCGGGATCCGCTCGGCCAGCCGGGCGGTCTGACGCACGAGCGGCGGAGTTACGGCCGCGAAGAAACCGCCGATGAAGACGAGGCCCAGGACGAGCACGGTTACGACGGCCAGCCCGCGGGGGAAGCGTAGGCGGCCGAGCGCACGCACCGCAGGGTCGAGCCCGATCGCCAGGAACATCGCAACGATGACCAGCACGAGGATGTCCCGGATGAGGTAGACGCCGCGGGCCAACAGGAGAACGCCGAGAACGATGACGACGAACCGCACGATCGTCGGGTTGCTCGGCCACTCCGTTTGTGGTCGTTCACCGGCGCCGCCCTGGCCCCCCGATCCCATTTGGCGGACCGTAGCAGGCCGTTGGGACACCACCGTGGGACATCTCCCCGCCCCCGCGTTAGCCTTCGGTTCGGGAGGAATCGAAAGACTGCGATCTCGTCCAATGAGCTTGCCCCGACCGGGGGGCGCCCTCGCTTCGCGCTGCTCGCGGACGCTCGGCGTCTTGCTCACGGTTTCGTTGTTGACGCTGCCGGCCATCCCGGCGACGTCGGCGGCGGAACCCTTCGAGCCGGGTAGCGTCCAGAGCCGCGGACGGTCCCTGCGCTTCGGCGGCTTCATCGGGGGGACCGAGTACTCGTTGAACCTGGGTGGTGCCTTCGCGCGCGCCCAGGGATCGCAAGGAAACGCGCAGGCCCAGGCCATCGACCTTGGTCTCTTCGGCCTGATCCTTTCCCAGCCAACAGGGTGCGGCGGCTCCCCGCCACTGCCGCGCGAGCAGCAACCTGCTCCGCTCCGAGTCAGCTCGGTCGGCGGCGATCACTCGGCGACGAACCGAGTGGCGGACACCCAGTTGGTGCGCGGCGGAACAGAAACGGTTGCAGCAACCACCAAGCCTTCGGCGAATGCACGAACGAGAATCGGGCAGCTCGACCTGGCGCCTTTGATCTCCTTCGACGGCATCGATGCGCTCGCCGACGCGCTGATCGATGCGCCCAAGGAGCTGCGCGATTCGGGGGCGACTGTTGACGTCGGATCGATCTCTCTGGCAGAAGGTCTCGTCCTGCTCGAGGGTCTGCGCTGGAATGTGGATCAGAAGTCCGGGTCTGAGTCATCTATCGCCGGCGCCTTCACCATCGGCAAGATCGAGATCGCCGGCATAGCGTTGCCGACCGAGACGCCGGCCGACGTGGCCGAAGCGTTCACAAGCCTCAACAATGCGATCGGCCCCCTCGGGTTGCGTCTTCAGCCGCCGGCGCTCGTCAAGTTGAAGGACGGAACGTCGGAGGTCTCGCCCTTGGTCATCAACGTCGGCGGCAATGACGACGCCAACGTCGTTATCGGACCGCTGCTCGATGCACTGCAGCCCTTGCGCGACCAGATCTACGCGATCCTGACCGGAGGCGGTGACTGCCCGCTCAATCCCGAGCAGCTGAACGGACTCTTGCTCGTCGTCGATGCCCTTCTGGCAGCGATCACCGGATCGGGCGGATTCCGCATCGAGGTCGGTGGAGCACGAACGCTCCACGACACCCGCGTTTTCTCCAGCTCGCTCGGTGACATCCCGCCCGTCGTCGGCCTCCCCGGCCTGCCCGGGCTCCCGTCGTCCGTGGTCGGCGGCGCACCTCCGCTGCCCGGGGAGGACGCGCTGTCCCAGCCGGGTGCGGCCGGACGCACGAGCACGCGGTGCGCGACGACTCACCCCTCCGGGAGTCCCGGGTGCTCGAAGGGATCAGCCGTGCTGGCAGGGTTCATCGGTTTGCTGGCCGCGCTGGCCCTTCTGGGAGCCGAGATGTACCGATCCCGAAGTTCCGAGAACACCGCGTGAGCGAACGGGGCGCGAAGCTCGGCGGTTCGCATTCTTGGTTGCTTTCCGGATACGGACCGCTGGTGGTCCTCATTGCGATCTTTGGGCTGATTACGACACTCACGCCTTCGGTCGCGCCCGAGCAGATCCTGACGACGACGTCGGGCGGACGTGAAGGAACAACGGCCAAAGGATCGGAAGGAACCGAAGGGTCGGGGCCGTCGGTCGTGGCCGGGCGCCCGGCCAGTGGTGGAGCGAACATCGGACCCTGTCCCGACCGGGACAAGCAAGTTCCGGGAGACGGCTACTCACCGCCGTGCATCGCGTTCAGCGGAGACAACGGCGGGAACACAAGTCGAGGTGTATCCAAGGACGAGGTCATCATCTCGTACCGCCTTACGACCGACCCGAGCCTTCAGGACGCGCTCGCGTCGGTAGGCGGCGGCGACCAGCTCGACTCTCCCGAGTCGATCGAGCGCACTGCCCGCGGCCTTGTGAAGTACTTCAACGCGCGCTTCCAGTTCTACGGACGCAAGATCAAGCTCGTCGCTTTCCAAGGACGAGGCGCGCTCACGACCGAGCTCCTCGGCGGCGGCCAGGACGCCGCAAACAACGACGCCATCAAGGTCGCGAAAGAAGTCAAGCCTTTCGCCGACATAAGTGCGCTCAGCGCGCCGTACTCCGATGCACTTTCACGGCAAAAGGTGATGGCGTTCAACGCCCCGTACATGTCCAAACAGTGGTACGCATCGCGCCGGCCGTACACGTGGAGCCTCACGCCCGACTGCACTCTGCTCACCGGACTCATCGCCGACTACGCGAACAAGCGCGTGTTCAAGCGACCGGCGAACTATGCGGGGGGAGACCTGCAAGGCCAGCCGCGGCGCATCGCAGTGATCTCGCCCGACAACCCCGAGTACCAGCAGTGCGTCGACTCGGGTGTCGAGATGGTCAAGCGCGAAGGCAACAACTATTCGATGCGCGAGGCGTACACGCTCGACATCGCCAGCCTTTCGAGTCAAGCGGCCAGCCTCGTTGCGAAGATGCGCAGCCAGGACATCACGTCCGTCGCCTGTGTCTGCGATCCGATCCTGCCCATCTTCATGACGGCGAAGGCGCGTGAACAGACGTGGTTCCCGGAGTGGTTCGTCACCGGAACCGCCTTGACCGACGTCGACGTACTCGGTCAGCTCTACGACCAGGAAGAGTGGGCGCACGCGTTCGGAATTAGCGCACTGGGCGAGCTCGAGCCTCTGCGGGGGAGCTTCGCTTATCAGGCGTACAAGACGATCAATTCGGACGAACCCGCGCTGATCATCGACATCCTCTATTACACGTTCTACTTGCTCGCGCTCGGCATTCACATGGCCGGGCCGAACCTCACACCCGAGACCTTCGAACAGGGGATGTTCGCCTACCCGGGCGGGTCTGGCATCGCAGGACGGTGGAAGTTCGGGCCCGGTGACTACACACCGATGGAGGACGCCCGCGAGATCTGGTGGGACCCCGAAGCGACGTCCGTGCAGAACGGAGATCCGGGCGCATACCGCGGAGACAAGAACCGCTACAAGGTAGGCGAGTGGACCCGCACCGAACCCAACGTCTTCAACAAATGATGAGAGAAACAGTTCTCTCCTGGACGAAGACGCGAGTAGTTCAAGTGTCCGCCGCTGCGGTCGCCCTGCTGCTCGTCGCTACGGCGATATTCCCAGAGCGCATTCCGTTCGGTGTCGTCGTCCTCGGCGCGATGCTCGGAACCGGCACGGGGCTGCTCGCCGTGGGTCTGGTGCTCGTGTACCGAACAGCGCGCGTCGTGAACTTCGCTCACGGAGCGATGGGCGGGGTTGGGGGCGGGCTTGCCGCCGGCCTGTTCCTCGGACAGAAATGGCCGTGGGCCGTCGCCGTACCTCTAGGCGTTGCGGCCGGCGCGCTCACAGGCGCGATCGTCGAGCGTCTGGTTATCCGGCGCTTCTTCACCGCGCCGCGTTTGATCCTGACGGTCGCCACGATCGGACTGGCTCAAGTGCTCGGGGGAATAGCGATCTTCATTCCCGACCTCACGGGTTCATCGCCTTTGGTAGGGGCATTCACCACGCCGCTTACCAATACACGTATCAACCTCGATCCGGTGCTCATCAGCGGCAACGATCTCTTGTTGGTGGCCGTCGTCCCCGCGGTGCTCGGCGCCCTGTCGTGGTTCCTCTTGCGCACCGATGCCGGGATCGCGCTGCGAGCTATCGCCGAGAACATCGATCGCGCGCGCCTGCTCGGCATCCCGGCCCAACGACTCTCCCTTTTGCTGTGGACGATCGTCGGAGGCCTCGCGGCGCTGACTGTGATCCTCAAGGCGCCGTCCGAAGGTCTGAGTCTCGACGTCGTGGCCGGTCCGGCGATCTTGTTGCCGGCCCTGGCCGCTGCCGTGGCGTCCGGGATGAGCTCGCTGCCGCGCGCGTTTGCTGCAGGCGTCGGTCTGGGTGTTCTCGATCAACTCGTCCGATGGAACGTCGACCGTCAGTCGACGACGTCGATCGTCCTGCTCGGCGTGATCGTGTTCGCCCTCCTGATGCGACGGCGTCCGGCGACCAAGGCCGAAGCCGCCGGTGAATCGTCCTGGACGTCGATCGGCTCGGGGCGCCGGCTGGCGTCGGTCCTCGCATCCCTTCCCGAAGTGCGCATAGCGCGCTGGGTCCTGACCGGACTCGTTGCGGTCATTGCGATCGGTTTCCCACTCATCACGACCGCATCGCAAACAAACCGGGGCACCACTGCGTTGGCGTTTGGGATGGTCGCGATATCGCTCGTGATATTGACGGGGTGGGGCGGTGTAGTCAGCCTCGGGCAGGTCGCGATCCTCGGCGCCGGCGGAGTCGTCACCGCAAACCTCATAGCGCGCTGGAACATCGACCTGTTCTGGACATTCGGTGCGGCGGCAGGCGCAGGCGCGATCGTGGCGCTGCTGATCGGTCTTCCGGCCCTGCGGGTCCCGGGTCAGTTCCTCGCCGTAACGACTCTCGCCTTCGCCGTTGCCGTCGACCTATTCATCATCAATCCGACGAACTTCAGGTGGCTCATCCCGCAGGCGTACGCGCGGCCGGTGCTCTTCAAGCGCTTCAATCTCGTCGGCGAACGTCCGCTTTACTACGTTGCTCTTGCGCTGCTTGCCACCGCGATCTGGGCTGCGCGTGGTATCCGCAACGCGCGAGCGGGACGGGTCGTGGTCGCGACTCGCGACAATGAGAAGATGGCCGCCGCAGGCGGTGTCGATCCGGTACGCGCGAAACTGACTGCGTTCGTAGCCTCCGGGATCCTCGCCGCGCTCGGGGGTGCGATACACGCGGTGTCGTTGCAGGGCATCGGCCTGCGCACATACCAGGCGTCGGACAGCTTGCTAGCGTTCTCGATGACTGTTATCGGCGGGGTCTCGTCCCTCGGAGGATCGCTCGGTGGCGTGATCCTCGTGCAGTCGATCGGGTACGGGTTGCCGCGTCTGCAGTTGCTCCTAGCAGGTGGGGGGTTGCTGGTGATCCTCCTCGTCCTTCCCGGTGGACTGGCGCAAGCCTTCGAGAAGTTGCGCGATAGGTTCGCGCTCGCCGTTGCCAAACGCCGCGGTGTCGATCTCGAAGAAATCCTGGAGACCGTCGACGAGCCACTTCCGCAACCGACGCGTGCATCGAGGGCAGAAATCACCGAGAAGGCGGGTAAGAACGGTGCACTGCTCACGTGCGATGGCGTTCGCGCGTCGTACGGAACACTCGACGTCCTCTTCGGTGTCGACACCGATGTGCGTGATGGAGAGCTGATCGCGCTGCTCGGCACGAACGGAGCGGGCAAATCGACGCTGTTGCGCGCGATCTGCGGACTCTTGCCGCCGACCGGCGGGCGCGTTCACTTCGAAGGCAAGGACATAACCGGACATCCGGCCGAACGCATCGCAGCGAACGGCATCTCCTTGATGCCCGGGGGCCGCGGCATCTTCCCAACGCTCACCGTCGAGGAGAACCTGCGGCTGGCGTGCTGGCTCATCCGGAAGGACCGCGCGTCGGCTGAAGCTGCCCGCGACCGCGTTCTGGAATTGTTCCCTGTTCTCCTTGACCGTTTCCAGGTTCAGGCCGGAAATCTGTCCGGAGGAGAGCAACAGATGCTGTCGTTGGCGATGGCCTTCGTCCTGCGTCCGAAGTTGCTGGCCATCGACGAGCTGTCACTCGGTCTGGCGCCCGCCGTTGTCGGGCGCCTCGTGGACACCGTGCGCGAGATCCACCGCCAAGGCACGACGGTTGTGCTCGTGGAGCAATCGGTCAACGTCGCCCTTTTGCTCGCCGAGCGCGCGGTGTTCCTCGAGAAAGGTCAGGTGCGCTTCCGCGGACCGACCAAGCGCTTGCTGGAGCGGCCCGACATACTTCGTGCCGTCTTCATCGGCAAGCGCTCACAGGTCCCGGATTCGAAGACGCGGCGGCGAGCCCGCACGAATGCCGCCGGAGCCAAGCTCGAATGCAACGGACTGGTCAAGCACTTCGGCGGCATTCTCGCCGTCAACGACGTGGATCTGGTGATCGAACCGTCGTCGATCGTCGGTCTCATCGGACACAACGGCGCCGGCAAGACGACGCTGTTCGATCTGATCACCGGATTCCTGGATCCCGACGCCGGACGGGTGAGCCTCGACGGCGAAGAGGTCACGTTCGACGCGCCGCATCACCGCGCGATCGTCGGGCTCGGCCGCTCTTTCCAGGAAGCGCGGCTCTACCCGACGCTCACCGTGCGTGAGGCGATCAGCGTCGCGCTCGAGCGTCATCTGGCGAATCGCGATCCGGTGGCAGCTGCTCTCCGGTTGCCCGCGTCCACCGACACGGAAGCCGCGGTGGATGAGCGGGTCGACGAGCTGATCGAGCTCGTCGGGCTGGCGCCCTGGCAGCACAAGCTCACCGGTGATCTTTCGACGGGAACCCGAAGGATCGTCGAGCTCGCGTGCCTGCTCGCGTTGGATCCTGCCGTTGTGCTCTTCGACGAACCGTCTGCCGGAATTGCTCAGCGAGAGGCCGAAGCGCTCGGCCCCCTCTTGCGCAAGGTGCAGAAGGAAACCGGTTGCTCGATGGTCGTGATCGAGCACGACATGAGCCTGCTCACCTCTCTCTGCGACGAGCTCGTCGCGCTCGAGCTCGGGTCGGTGATCGCACGCGGAACACCGAAGGAGGTGCTGTCGCACCCGCACGTGATCGCGTCGTACCTGGGAACGGATCAGACAGTCATGCGCCGAAGTGGCGCGCAAGGTCGCAAGACCACCCGCCGACGTTCTCGCGCGCGCGCGTGAGTACCGCCTCACGCTCACCGGTTGCTCGTCTTTTCGACGCAGCAGCGCGGTTGTATGACACCGAGCTGTTGCAACGTTTCATCTATCGTCCGAACCAGGAGTTGGTTCTCGCCGAGCTAAAGGCGAGCGGTGCGAAACGAATCCTCGATGTTGGTTGCGGGACGGGCATATTCGCCTCGCGGGTGGCCGACGAGCTCGAAACCGACATCCTTATCGGTTGCGACCTTTCCGAAGGGATGCTGGCGCAAGCCGCTGCAAGGTCGTCCAAAGTCCGGTGGGTCCGAAGCGACGCGACGCAGCTACCCATCGAGGCCTCGATGATCGATGCGATCACTTGCACCGAAGCGTTCCATTTCTTCGACCAACCGGCCGCCCTCCGTGAGTTCCATCGGGTCCTTCGGCCGGGTGGACAGCTGCTGGTCGCCTTCGTCAATCCGCGAACGAAGATCGGGAGCCGAGCGGTAAGTGCTCAAGCATCACGTGCGCTGGGCGGCGCAGGCACGTGGCCGACCCAGGGCGAGATGAAGCAGATGGTGGTCGATGCCGGGTTCGACGTGCGATCCCAGCGCCGTGTGTCACGCGTGTTTGGCTGGACGATCCCGACCATCCTTACCCACGCGAAGAGTTCGAAGGACTAAGTCGAGAAGGTTGCGAGCGCCCGGCGGGTACGCTCGATAAGGATGAAACTCGGCATGGTCGGCCTCGGCCGCATGGGCGGCAACATGGCCGAACGCCTGCGCCGCGCGGGACACGACGTCGTCGGCTATGCGCGGACCGCTCCCGAGGCACACGTTCACTCGCTGCCCGAGCTCGTCGCGGCTCTCGAGCCACCACGCGTCGTGTGGACGATGATCCCGGCCGGCGAGCCGACGGAGGATGCGATCAACGAGCTCGCGGAACTGCTCGCCTCCGGCGACATCGTCGTCGAAGGGGGCAACTCCAACTACCGCGACTCGATCCGCCGCGGGGAGCTACTCGGCTCCCGGGACATCGGCTTCATCGACGCCGGCGTAAGTGGGGGCGTGTGGGGACTCGAGAACGGCTACAGCCTGATGGTCGGCGGCGACGCGAAGCACGTCGCAGCCGTTCAGCCCGCGTTCGACGCGCTGGCTCCGCCGAAGGGATTCGCCCACGTCGGAGGATCGGGAGCCGGTCACTTCACGAAGATGGTTCACAACGGGATCGAGTACGGGCTGATGGAGTCGTTCGCGGAAGGCTACGAGCTCCTCAAAGCATCCGAGCTCGGCATCGATGTTCCCGCCGCGCTGGGAGCCTGGAGAGAAGGAAGCGTGGTTCGTTCCTGGCTACTCGACCTTCTCGTCGGCGCACTGGACGAAGATCCAGACCTCGCAACCCTGCGCGGTTACGCCGAAGACTCCGGCGAAGGACGCTGGACGGTCGAGGAAGCCGTTCGCCTCGGCGTCCCGGCCCCCGTGATCTCGCCTGTCGCTCTACCGCCGGTTCGCGTCACGGCAGGACGAGTCCCCGGCTATGAAAGTGATCGCTGCGCTGCGCCGAGCCTTCGGCGGACACGCGGTAAAGGACGAGTGATGGCAGAGAGAGCCGATGCGTTGGTGATGTTCGGCGTCACCGGTGATCTCGCCAAGCGCGCCTTGTTCCCCGCGCTCGACCAGCTGCAGAGGCAGAACAAGCTCGGCATACCGATCATCGGTGTCGCGCGCTCCGACTGGGACGACGAAGAGCTCCGTAACTACGCGCGCAAGTCGATCGATGAGTTCGGTCCGGACGGCCTGGATGAGGGAGTCTTCGCCGGGCTGGCGAGCTCGCTTTCGTACGTTCGCGGCGAGTACGACCACGACGACACGTACGAAAGGTTGCGCATCAAGCTCGACGGAGCGAAGCACCCGCTCGCCTATCTGGCCGTTCCGCCGAGCGTCTTCGAACATGTGATCAAGGGGCTCGCACACGCCGGCCTCAGCAAGAACGGCCGCATCATCGTCGAGAAACCGTTCGGTCGCGATCTCGAGTCGGCGCGTTTCCTCAACAAGTGCATGCTGCAGCACTTCAAAGAGGAAGACATCCTTCGCATGGATCACTTCATGGGAAAGGACTCCGTCCTCGATCTGCTCGTCTTCCGTTTCGACAACCTCATCCTCGAACCGTTGTGGAACCGTCACTACATCGAACGCGTCGAGATCACGCTGGCCGAAGACTTCGGCGTCGAGGGACGCGGCGCGTTCTACGAAGAGGTCGGTGCGCTCCGCGATGTAGTGCAGAACCATCTGATGGAGCTCGTGATGCTCGTCGCGATGGAGCCGCCGGCAGCCTCGCACCACGGAGCTCTGCGCGACGAGAAGGTGAAGCTCCTGCGAGCTATGCGCACCTTCGATCCCAAGTGCATGGTCCGCGGACAGTACGAAGGCTACCGGCAGGAGAAGGGCGTCGCTCCCGAGTCAGGAGTCGAGACCTACGTTGCCGTGGAGTCATACATCGACAACTGGCGATGGTCGGGCGTGCCCTTCTACCTACGGGCGGGCAAGAAGATGGCGACCACCATGACCGAGGTACTGGTTCAGTTCAGAGCGCCGCCGGCTCCCTTGTTCCGCGATCCTTCTCTGCCGCCGCCGTCGCCGAACCGCTTCCTCTTCCGGCTCAAGCCCGACGAGGGGACCTCACTCACCGTGCAGATAAAGGAACCGGGGGAGCGCTTGGTCAGCACACCGGTCGACCTTGAGTACTCCTACGACGAGAATCGTGAAAAGCTCGAGGAGACCGCTTACGAAAGGTTGATCGGCGACGCGATCGACGGCGACCCGGCTCTGTTCGCACGATCCGATGCCATAGAAGAAGCGTGGCGTATCGTCACGCCGGCCTTGGAATCGCCGCCGCCGGTGCACAAATACGCGCCCGGCACGTGGGGACCGAAGGAAGCAGACGACCTCGTCCCCGGCGGATGGCACAACCGGATCCCGCCTTCAGCGCGACGCGAAGACCTGTAAGCACACGGAAATGCGTGAGCGCGTCGAGATACTTCCGGACGCCGATTCACTGGCCGCGCGCGCTTCCGATGCGCTCGCCGATGCGATCTCCACAACCATCCAGCGCAACGGCCGATGCACGCTTGCGCTCAGCGGCGGGAAGACTCCGGCGAAGACCTTCGAGCAACTGGCGAAGGCACCGGTCGACTGGCCGAAAGTTGATCTCTTCCAGGTGGACGAGCGCGTTGCGCCCGACGGACACCCGGACCGCAACTTGACCTTGATCCAGACGGAGCTGTTGGACAACATCTCCGGTCCCGGCCCCCACGTGCATCCGATGGGCGTCGCTGTGCACGATCTCGACGCGGCGGCGGCCGATTACGCGGTGCAGCTGGAGCACCACTGCGGATCGCCACCGTCGATAGACGTCGTTCAGCTCGGCATCGGCGCGGACGGCCATACGGCTTCGTTGTTCCCGGGTGACCCGGCCCTCGATGTCACCGACAAGTGGGTGGTCTGGACGGGCCCGAAGCACGGTTACCTACGGATGACACTGACGCTCCCCGTCCTCGAACGCTCGGGCTTCACGGCCTTCCTCGTGCAGGGCGGCGACTACGCCGACGCGTTGCACGCTGCCATTGATGAAGATGCTGTGCCCGCGGCCCGCGTCAAAGGGGAGAAAGTCTTCTATTTCGTGGACGAAGCCGCCGCCACGTTGCTGTAGTAGTCGCCTTAGCTCATCGCCGCGTCGACGAGCCGCGCGGCCACGACTTTCAGAAGCAGCAAGGTGATGAGCCGGCTGATCGTCCAATAGCCGGCTGAAATCGTCCCGCTGGATGCACACGCCGCGTCACTTCCGAGGTCGTGTGGACCCGTCCGGTGTGCCTCGCCCTGACGTCCAGGCAGGCAAGCTCCCCGACGATCTCACCCGGCCCGACCTCGGCGTTGTGGTCGTGGATCTCCAGCACGGCGGTGCCCTCCTCGAACACGAAAACGCCGGCCCCGACCATCCCGGGTTCTATGAGGTTGTGGTGCTCGGGGACCTCGAACGGCACCGAAACGGCGGCAACGGCCTCCAGGGTCGCGCGATCGAGGTCCTTGAACAGGGCGATCGCGGCCAGCCGGTCGACGTCGGTCGTTGTCATGTGGCGCTAATCCTACAGTTGGGGCCATTTTTGGGCTCTGACCTGCGGAAATACACTTCGACCGTTTGCAGGGAATCTGAACCCGAGCTATCCTTGGTCAAGAGCCGCGGCGCGGCGGCATGTGAACGTGCGTTGGCGAGTGGGCCTCGAGCCCACCTTTTTATTTGGGGGACGGTTGTGAAGGCGAAAACGAGGGGTGTTCGGCCTGATCGCAGCCGCGCGCGTCCACAACCTCCTAAGACCACATCCCGTAGTCCCGGGCGCCAACCAGACGAGGTGATCGACGCTGTTCGTCCGGTGGCCGAGAGAGTTTGCGAGACCCGCGAAGTCGTTCTTTGGGACCTGAAATTCGTGAGGGAAGCCGGACGCGAGACCCTTCGCGTTGCTTGCGACCGTCCCGGCGGCATCGACGCCGACGAGCTCGCCGGAGTCGCCGAAGACCTCTCCCGCGAGCTCGACCACTCCGACGCGGTGCCGGGGGAGAAGCACTACGTGCTGGAGGTCACCTCACCTGGGGCCGAGCGGAAGCTCGAGGGGGCCGAACAGTTCCGCGTGTGCATCGGCCGGCGCGCGAAGGTGACGCTGTCCGACGGCCGCACGGTCGTCGGGACCATCACCGAAGCCGGCGACCGCAGCGTCGAGCTCGACATCGACGATGTGCCCACGCGCGTGTTGATCGACGACGTCAAGCGCGCCCAACTGATCATCGAGGGCTTCGGAGGATCCAACTGATGGCGCGCACACGAAAGAAGCCCGACCGAAACCTCGAACTGATCGATGCGCTCGCAACGCTCGAGCGTGACCGCGGCATGCCGGCCGACACGATCTTCCAGGCGCTCGAAGCGGCGCTCGCCGCCGCATATCCGAAGACGCCCGGAGTAGCGGCGACGCATGCACGCGTCGAGATCGACCGTCAGACCGGCGAGATCCGGGTGTTCGAGCAGGAAGTGGAAGAAGAGACCGAAGAGGTCCTCAAGGAGGAGTACGTCGAGACGCCTCCCGAGCTCGGCCGCATCGCCGCGCAGACGGCCAAGCACGTCATCCATCAGAAGCTTCGCGAGGCCGAGCGGCAGATGGCTTTCGAGGAGTACGAGGACCGGACGGGCGAGATCGTGACCGGCATCGTCGAGCAGCACGACCCGCGTTTCGTGATCCTCAACCTCGGCAAGGCCGAGGCGATCATGCCGTACTCCGAGCAGATCCCCCGCGAGCGCTACGAGATCGGCGACCGCGTTCGCGCGTACATCGTCGAAGTCCGTGAAGGACGCGGTCCGACGATCGTCGTTTCGCGTTCGCACCCGGGCCTCGTCCGCAAGCTGTTCGAGATGGAAGTGCCGGAGATCTCCGGACGGTCTCGTCGAGATCAAGGCGATCGCGCGCGAAGCCGGCCACCGGACGAAGCTCGCGGTTGCGTCCAACGACGCCAACATCGATCCCGTCGGCGCCTGCGTCGGGTCCGAAGGGCTCCCGCGTGCGCGGCGTCGTCAACGAGCTGCGCGGCGAGAAGATCGACGTCGTCGCATGGACCGAGGACACGCCGCGGATGATCTCCGAGGCGCTGCAGCCGGCTCGCGTGCGCGGACGTGCGGATCGATCCGGATTCCAAGACGGCCACGGTGATCGTCGCCGACCGCGAGCTGTCGCTGGCGATCGGCAAGGAAGGGCAGAACGCCCGCCTCGCCGCGCGCCTGACCGGCTGGCGCATCGACATCAAGAGCGAGAGCCAGCGAGCGCGCGGGCGAGCAGGCGTCGCGGCTCCCGGCGTTTTCGAGCCGACGGCTACCGGAGAAGCGCGGTCGCAAGACCGAAGGCGACGGCGAGCGCGGATGGTGCCGAGGCCGAGAAGGCCGCGCCTGAAGCCGAGCCGACCGCCGAAGCGCCAGCCGAAGCGCCCGCCGAAGCACCTGCCGAGCCGGAGCCCGTGGAAGCTCCGGCGAGCCAGGAGGGTCAGTAGCCCTCATCTCGTCAGGCCCCGTCCGCACCTGCGTCGGTTGCCGGCAGCCGTGCGCCGCGCGACGAGCTGGTCCGCATAGTGCGTGATCCCGATGGGCGCGTCGCGCTGGATCCGGCCGGCAACGCACCGGGCCGCGGGGCCTACGTATGCTCGGTCTCTAAGTTGAAGTGTTTCGAGCTGGCGGCAGCGCGTGGGCGCCTCGGGCGAGCGCTCAGGGCGCAGATCGGAGCCGGCGAGCTTGAAGCCATCGCTGAGGTGCTTGGTGCCGAAGCGAGTTATGAGCAAAAGCAGGAGTTGGTGGGTTGAGCAAGCGTCGCGTACACGAGATCGCCAAGGAGCTCGGCGTCTCCATCGAAGGAGCTAGTCGAACGCTGAAGGGCGATGGGCGTCGACGTGAAGTCGCATTCCTCGAGCGTGGACGAAAGCGTCGTCGCGCAGCTCAAGGCGCCGGCCGCAGCTCCGCCGGCCGAGGCCGCCCCGAAGGCGGCGCCGAAGCCGAAGGCCAAAGCTGCCCCGAAACCGGCACCGGCTCCCGAAGGCCGAAGCCAAGCCGCAAGCCAAGCCCAAGGCCGAACCGAAAGCGGCACCCAAAGCCGAAGCCGAAGCACGGCGCCACCTCCGGCGCCCGCAACGCCCGCGCCACCTGCCCGCTCCCGAGGTCCCCGAGTCCGTGCCGGCGATCCACGTCCATCGCGGGATGACGGTGAAGGACTTCGCCGACCGTCGGGACGCGGCGCTCCCGAAGTCATCAAGAGCCTGATGAGCCACGGGTCGATGAAGTCGATCACGCAGTCGCTGACCGACGAGGAGATCCTCGTCGTCGCCGACGACCTCGGGCGTCGAAGTCGAGATCGTCGATCCCGACGATCGAAGAGCGGATCGAGACCGCCGGACGAAGAAGAACCCGTATCCGACGACAGTCTCGCCGCCGCGGCCGCCGGTCGTGACGGTCATGGGTCACGTCGACCACGGAAAGACGACCGTTCTCGACCGCATCCGTCAGGCAGAAGTCGCCGCCGCCGAGCACGGAGGCATCACGCAGCACATCGGCGCCTACCAGGTCACGAAGGACGGACAGCGCATCACGTTCATCGACACGCCGGGTCACGAAGCCTTCACGGCGATGCGTGCTCGCGGTGCGCAGGTCACCGACGTCGCGGTGCTCGTCGTAGCCGCGGACGACGGCGTGATGCCGCAGACGCTGGAAGCGATCGACCACGCGCGCGCAGCCAACGTTCCCGTGGTGGTCGCCGTCAACAAGATCGACAAGCCCGAGGCCGACCCGACGCGAGTGCGCACCGAGCTCTCCGAGCACGGACTGCAGCCGCAGGAGTGGGGCGGCGACGCGCTGTTCATCGACATGTCCGCCAAGACGGGAGAAGGCGTCGACGACCTTCTGACCGGAATCGTCCTCGTGTCGGACGATCTCGATCTGAAGGCCGCACCGACCGGGCCCGCGCGTGGTGTCGTCCTCGAAGCGCATCTGGACAAGGGCCGCGGACCCGTCGCGACCGTGCTCGTGCAGCACGGCGTGTTGCGGAACGGCGATGCTGTCGTCGCCGGCGCCGCATGGGGCAAGGTGCGCGCGATGATCGACGAATGGGGAGAGCAGGTCGAGGAAGCCGACCCGGCACGTCCCGTGATGGTGCTGGGGTGGAACGCGGTTCCCGAAGGCGGCGACGAGGTTCGCGTCGTCGGCGACGAGCGACGAGCGCGCCAGGTCGCGCAAGAGCGCGATGCAGCTCGCCGTCAGGCGGAGATCGTCATGGGCCGCAAGGCCACCACCCTCGAGGAGATGATGGCCTCCGCTGAGGAGCTCAAGATCATCGTGAAGACCGACGTCCGCGGTTCCCTCGAAGCGGTGCAGAGCGAGCTGAGCAAGCTCGCGGCCGGCGATATCAAGGTGAACGTGATCCGCAGCGCGGTCGGTGCGATCACGGCGAGCGACGTCGACGCTGGCAAGGCGTCCGAAGCGGTGATCGTCGGTTTCAACGTCCAGCCCGACATGAACGCCGCGAGCCCAAGCCGAAACCGACGGCGTCGAGATCCGCACGTATCGCGTCATCTACGAGCTCATCGAGGACATGCAGACGCGCGCTGACCGGGATGCTCGCGCCGACGTTCCGCGAGCGAGTGCTCGGCCAGGCCGAGATCCGCGAGACGTTCAAGGTTCCCGCGGGCGATGGCCGCCGGTTGCATGGTCACGAACGGCGAGATCGTACGGAGCGCCAACGTTCGCTTGTTGCGTGACGGCGCGGTCGTTTGGGAGGGCAAGATCGCGTCCCTGCGCAGGGTCAAGGACGACGTGCGAGAGGTAGCGCAGGGCTCCGAGTGCGGGATAGTGCTCGACGGTTACAGCGACATCAAGATCGGCGACATCATCGAAGCGTTCGAGATGGTCGAAGTCGCGCCCGCCTCGTAAGGCAGGCCAATCGTGTTCATTGGGGTGAGCAGGTTGGATCTTCGTATCCCTGCGTCCGGGTCGTTGAAGGCGAAGCGCCACGTGGTCAAGGGATTGACCGGCGGTTTGCGCGCGAAGTTCAACGTGGCCGTGGCCGAGGTCGATCATCAGGACCTGTGGCAGCGCGCGACGCTCGGCGTCTCGTGCATCTCCGAGTCGGCCTTCCACGCCGAGAAGATGCTGCGAGAGATCGAGAGGTTCGTGTCGCGCGACGACCGCGTCGAGATCCTGGACGCGTTCCGCGACATCCGGCCCTGGGAGGACTGAATTGTCGAGCACGTACGGACCCAACGAGTCGGTGAGAACATCCGCGAGGTGCTGGGTGACCTGATCCAGCGCTCCGGTGAAGGATCCGCGCATCGGATTCGTGACGATCACGGCCGTCCGCGTGACGCCCGACCTTTCGCGAGCCGACGTGTACTACACGGTCCTCGGGGACGAGCAGGAGCGCGCATCGACCCAAGCCGGCCTCGAGAGCGCGACACCGTTCCTCGACGGAGACGGGCCGCCGCGTTCGTTTGAAGACGCTGCCCGAGCTCGAGTTCCACGTCGACGACGCCCCGGTCGAAGGCCGGCGCGTCGATTCGATCCTCGATGAGATCCACAAGGTCGAAGCCGCGCATCCCGGCTTCCATCTGCCCGTGCTCGCCGCCGACGTCGAGGCCAATCTGACTCGCGCGATGCAGGCGATCGAAGGCGCATCGTCGATCGGCATCGTCTGCCACGTCGCGCCGGACGGGGACGCGCTCGGCAGCCTTGCTCGCCCTCGCGCTCGCCCTCGACGCGAAGCGGCATCCCGGTCCAACCGACGTGGGACGGCGATCCGGTCGAGCTCCCGGCGCAGTACGACTTCCTGCCCGGCGCCGATCTGCTGGTGAAGACCAACGACTTCCGTCCGCCCGAGGTGGCCATCGCCGTCGACTGCGCAGCGGCCGACCGGATGGGCAAGCTCGAGGAGCGGGTGAAGAAGGCCAAGATCGTTATCAACATCGACCACCACCCGAACACCAAGTTCGGCGCGATCAAGGTGATCGACGAGACGGCAGCTTCGACGTCGGAGCTCGTCACGCAACTTCTGTCGCGCATGGGAGCCGAGATCACGTCCGACATCGCGACGTGTCTCTACACGGGACTCGTCACCGATACCGGCCGCTTCGCCTACGCCAGCGTGATCCCGCGCACGCACGCGACGGCGGCGTTCCTCATCCAGCGCGGCGTGAAGGTCGACGACGTCGCTCAGAAGCTCTACGAGTCGTACCGCTTCGGCTACCTCAAGATCCTCGGCCGCGCGCTCGAGCGAGCGACGCTCGAAGAGAACCCAACGTTCGTCCTGTCACACCTCACGCAAGGCCGACCGTGAGGAGATCGGCGTGTCGATGGACGACACCGACGACGTCATCGACACGCTGCGCGCGATACCGCGACTGCGACGTCACCGTTCTGTTCAAGGAGCTGGACGACGGCACGTGGAAGGGATCGTTCCGGTCGAAGGGCGACACCGACGTCGGAGCGGTCGCGAAGCAGCTCGGCGGGGGAGGGCACAGGCTCGCCGCCGGGTTCAGCCTGAAGCCGCCGCTCGACAAGGCGATCGAAACGGTTCGCGAAGCCCTTCGCGAAGCCGAGTGAGCCGATGACGTTTCCCGGTCATGTACGTCCAAGAGAACCGAACCGGAATGATCGGGTTCGTCCTCGTCGACAAGCCCCGAGGACCGACGTCGCACGACGTCGTCGCCCGGGTGCGCAAAGCTCTCGGGATCAAACGCGTCGGCCACGCCGGCACGCTCGATCCGCCGGCGTCCGGTCTGCTGGTCCTCGGAATCGGTCCGGCGACACGACTGTTGCGATACGTGCAGGACCTGCCGAAGACCTACGACGTGACGGCGCAGCTCGGCGTCCGGACGACGACGCTCGACGCCGACGGCGAAGTCGTAACCAAGAACGAAGTCACCGCAACGCCGGACGAGATCCGGAACGCCGCCGCCACCTTCGTCGGAGAAATAGAACAGGTTCCACCCGCCGTCTCCGCGATCAAGGTCGGCGGCGAGCGCGCCTACAAGAAGGCGCGGCGCGGGGAGGAGGTCGAGCTCGAGCCGCGCAAAGTCACCGTGTACATGTTCGACGTCCTGCGGACCTCTCCGGACGCTTTCGATGCGCGCATCGTGTGCTCGTCCGGAACGTACGTCCGAAGCCTCGTCGCCGATCTCGGGGACCGCCTGGGCTGCGGCGCGCACGTCGTAGCTCTGCGCCGGACGGAGATCGGTGAGCTGACCGTCCGGGAGGCGACCAAGCTCGACGCGGTCGACGGAGAGTTCGTTCTGTCCCGTCGAGGAGGTGCTGCGGCATCTCCCGCGCGTTGACGTCGACGAGGAGACGGCGAAGCTGGCGAGGAACGGTCGAACGCTCGAGACCGAGGCGCCGGAGGGCGATGTCCTTCTTATCGCGCCGGACGGTGCCATCGGCGTGTTCGAATCGAGCGACGGTAAGCTGCGGCCCGCAACCGTTCTCGGACAAGAGAGCTGAATCGATGGAAGTCCTTTGGGGCGCAGACGAGCGGCCGTCGGACGATCGTCCGACTGTGGTCACCGTCGGCATGTTCGACGGCGTGCACCGCGGTCACCGGCTGCTCTTCGGGCAGGTCTTCGAGGAAGCGAAGAGGCTGGACGCACGATCGGCGGTCGTCACGTTCGATCCGCACCCGCTCGATGTGCTCGCTCCGTCCAAGGCGCCGTGCCTGCTTACGACGCTGGATCAGCGGCTGAAGCTGTTCGAGGACGACGGCTTCGATATCGCGCTCGTCCTTCCTTTCAACAAGGAACTCTCCCTGCTGACCCCGCAGGAGTTCGCGAAGGCGGCGCTGGTCGAGGAGCTGCACGTCCGAAAGATCCTGCGTCGGTGAGGACTTCCGATTCGGTCACGACCGGGCCGGTGACGTCGGCACGCTGGCCGAGATCGGCAAGGCGGACGGGTTCGAAGCCGAAGCGATCGGTCTTCTCGGGGGCCGGGACGACAAGGTGTCGTCGACCGACATCCGCAAGCTGGTCGCGCAGGGCGACGTCGAGGGAGCGGCGGCGATGCTCGGCCATCCCTTCAAGCTGGCCGGCAAGGTCGTCGAAGGCGACAAGCGCGGACGGACGCTCGGCTTCCCGACGGCGAACCTGGAGCCGCATCCGCGAGCGTGCCTGCCGGGCATCGGCGTCTATGCGGGCTGGTGGGTCTGGAGCGGCCGGCGCCTGCCGGGCGCGATCAACGTGGGCGTTCGTCCGACCTTCAAGGAAGGCGCGCCGCCGCTGTGCGAGATCTACGTCCTCGACTTCGAAGGCGATCTCTACGGACAGGAAGGGGAGGTCGAGTTCACGGCCTTTCTTGCGTCCGGAAGAGAAGTTCTCCGGACGCCGAGGCGCTGATCCACCAGATGGAGCAGGACGTCCACCGAGCGCGCGATCTCCTAACGCCGTGACCTTCGACCTTCGGTCGCGCCCGAAGAGTAATAGTGGAGCCAAGGAAGGCGCCAGTTCAGACCGGCTGCGCTGGTTCATCGCGACCACTGCGTTCGTCGACACGTCTGTCCTTTGTAATGAGCACGTGATAAAAGAGCGACGAAGGCTGTCAGGGCATCTGCCCATGCTCACGTCCTCATCAGGTCCGAGAACAGCGAACCGAGGTTGAGGTGGTCTCTCCCGCAAACATCTTGCGGCTGTGATCCAGCCTTACAAGCTGAAATCATTACGGGAAACAGGCAGAAGTCCACATCTAATCGACCAGTCGTTTTTCCAAAATCGATAAGGAGCGTTCGTAAGGTTGCCCAGTCCAAGAATTCGCCTGACGTTAGGCCCAACCCGTCTTCGTTTCCGTGTGCGGAGAAGTGGAAGTTCGGTACGAAAAGGCGACGTTCCGGTGTGCGACCGGGGACCAATAGCGTCTGTGTCCTGGCACGCATTGACAATGCGTCTAAACGCTTCACGAATCATCTTCATGTCTACGGCGCGGTAGTACTGAGTGGTGATCTGGGCGAGATTCAGAGCTGCCGAGAGAGCCTCACCCTCCGTTCGGCTCTCCAGGATGTCCTCTGGCGCTGGCGACTCGATAATGAAGACAGCCGGAACGATTGTCTGTGGGAGATCGGAGGCTTGCTGCGAAGGGTTACTCACCGCTTAGTCACCGATTGTAAGGTCACCTCGGTTCCCGCTTCCTCGGCCCCCGTTTCCCCTGCTCTATGCCATACTGGGCGAAACCCGCATATCTGGAGTTATTGCAGCTTGTCTAAAGGACTTCCCAAAGAACAAAAGACGGCCCTGATCGGCGATTTCAGGGTCAACGAGAAGGACACCGGGTCCCCGGAGGTCCAGATCGCCGTCCTCTCGAAGCGCATCGAGGACCTGACCAAGCACGTCCAGGTCAACAAGAAGGACCACCACACCCGCCTCGGCCTCCAGAAGATGGTGGCCAAGCGGCGTCGGCTCCTGGGCTACCTGGAGCGCGAAGAGTTCGACCGCTACAAGGCCGTCGCGCGACAAGCTGGGCCTGCGGAGGTGAGAGGGCCGCACTAGGCCGCTGAGTCGTTAGTAGCTAAAAGAGAGAATTGGTATCCGTGCGGAGCGGAAGCGCCGGGAGCCAGTTATCAGTAGAGACGCCTCGGTTTCACCGAGGTGTCCCCGCTGAGAACTGACCCCGCGCTTCCCCCGCGAAATCGCCACCAACAAGGAGTTGGCATTCGCATGGAAGCGAAACAAGTAGAAACGAAATTCGATTCAAAGCAGATCACGTTACAAACGGGGAAGCTCGCCAAGCCTCGCCGACGGCGCCGTCGTCATCGCGTGCGGTGAGTCCACCGTCCTGGTCACCGCCGTTGCCTCACCAACGATCAGAGAGGGCATCGATTTCTTCCCTCTCACCGTCGACATCGAGGAACGCGTTGTACTCCGTCGGACGCATCCCCGGCTCGTGTTCTTCGCCGGGAGGGTCGTCCTTCGGAGAAAGCGACGCTGACGGCGCGGCTCACGGACCGTCCGCTGCGACCGACGTTCCCGGAATGGTTCCGGCATGACGTCCAGGTCATAGCCACCGTCATGCAGGTGGACGAGGAGAACCCTTACGACGTCCATTGCATAACCGCGGCCAGCGCGGCCTTGCTGCTCGGCGGCGTTCCCTTCGCCGGACCCATCTCCGCCGTGCGCATGGCGCACATCCACGGACGCTGGGTTCCGTTCCCGACGAACGCCGAGCTGGAGAACGCAACCGTCGAGCTGGTCGTGGCGGGACGCCCGAACGAAGCCGGTGACGTCGACATCCTGATGATCGAAGCCGGCGGCTTCGAGAACACCTTCGACCTCATCCGCGACGGAGCGACCGCGCCGACCGAGGAGATCCTGGCCGACGGCCTGGAGGCCGCTCAGCCGGTCCTCCGCGAGCTCGGCGATCTCCAGCTGCGTCTCGTCGCACAGTGCGACGTGCCGGAGCGCTCGTGGATCGAGGTTGCCGACTACCAGCCCGACGTGATGGAGCGCGTGAAGTCCGTTGCGGGCGACAGGTTGCCGGATGCGTTGGCCATCGCCGCCAAGACGGATCGCCAGGCCGCCCTGGACGAGATCTCACTCGACGTCATGGGCAAGCTCGGCGAGGAGTTCGACGTCGACCGCCAGAAGGAGATCAAGGCGGCGCTTGCGTTCGCTCCAGAAGTCGATCGTGCGTAACCGCGTCATCCAGGAAGGCAAGCGCATCGACGGACGGGGACCCAAGGAGATCCGTCCGCTCAACGCCGAAGTCGGCCTGCTCACGCGCACACACGGAACCGGACTGTTCGAGCGTGGTGAGACGCAGGTGCTCTCCGTCACGACGCTGGCCATGCCTCGCATGGAGCAGTTCATCGGTGTGGACGAGCTCACGGACAAGACCAAGCGCTACATCCACCACTATCAGTTCCCGCCGTTCTCGACCGGCGAGGCCTACCCGATGCGCGGCCCCCGTCGTCGTGACATCGGCCACGGTGCGCTGGCGGAGAAGGCGGTGCTCGTCGGCGCTCCCGAGCCCGGACGAGTTCCCGTACGCGATCCGCGTGGTGTCCGAAGTGCTGGCGTCCAACGGGTCGACGTCCATGGCCTCGGTCTGCGGTTCGACTCTTTCGCTGATGGACGCCGGTGTTCCGATGCGCGGCATGGTCGGCGGTATCGCGATGGGTCTCATCACCGACGGCGACAAGCACGTCACGCTCACCGACATCCTGGGAGCCGAGGACGGCTACGGCGACATGGACTTCAAGGTCGCGGGAACCGAGGACTTCGTTACGGCCCTTCAGCTCGACACGAAGACCCTGGGCATCTCGGTCGACGTCCTCCGAGGAGCGATGCAGCAGGCCAAGGAAGCGCGCCTCGAGATCCTGGCAGTGATGCGCAAGGCCATCACTCACCCGCGGGCCGAGATGAGCCCGTTCGCTCCTCGCATCCTCATGGAGCAGATCCCCGTCGACAAGATCGGCGAGATCATCGGACCCAAGGGCAAGGTGATCAACGACATCATCGCCCGCACCGAGACGCAGATCGACGTCGAAGACGACGGACGGATCCTGGTCGCATCTACATCGGGCGGCGAGAACGCCGAAAGGGCGTTGAAGATGATCCGCGACATCGTCAATCCTGTGCCGCTCGAGATCGGCACGATCTTCGAAGGCAAGGTCGTAAAGACCATGGACTTCGGCGCCTTCGTGAACATCGTTCCGGGCAAGGATGGGCTGGTTCACATCTCGAAGCTGGCCAAGCTCGCGGGCAAGCGTGTGGACAAGGTCGAGGACGTCGTGAATGTTGGCGACGTTCTGCTCGTCGAGCTCACCGAGGTTCGTCCGGACGGGAAACTCAACTTGACTCCGGTCGACAAGGGCTCGGGGAACGGCGGATCGAGTTCATCGGGCGAATCGGAATCGTCGGACGCCGAGTGACAAAGGCCGCGCGCAAGTAGTGCGCACCCTTCCCTTCGAGCGGTCGGAGCCGCTGACCGGGGTTCGGCTGGTCACCGAGCCGATGCCGCACGTTCGGTCGGTGTCGATCGGGCTATGGGTCGATGTCGGCTCGCGGGACGAGACAAACGACATCGCCGGCGCGTCGCATTTCCTCGAGCACCTTCTGTTCAAGGGGACGGCCCGCCGGAGCGCGCAGGACATAGCCGAGGCTTTCGACGCCGTCGGCGGCGAGATCAACGCCTACTCGGCCCGCGAGCACACGTGCGTTTACGCACGCGTGCTCGACGCTGACCTGCCGATGGCGATCGATGTCCTCGGCGACATGTTCCACGAAGCCGCACTCCGATCCGACGAAGTCGAATCGGAGCGCCGCGTCGTCCTCGAAGAGATCCACATGGCCGGGGACGTTCCCGAGGATCGCGTCCACGATCTGTTCTCGAGCACGGCCTGGCCCGGTCACGCTCTGGGTCGTCCGGTGCTGGGAACCGAGGAGACGGTGGGCGGGATGTCCCGCGACCGGATCGAGGAGTTCTATCGCGCGGGCTACGTTCCCGATCATTTGGTCATCTCTGCAGCGGGGAACGTCGGCCAGGATGCACTCACCTCTCTGATCCAAGGCGTTTTTCGCAACGGAACTGCGCCGAAGCGGCGCCAGCCGTCGGAACAGCCGTTCTTCGGTGGCCCGCGCGCCGCTTACGACACCAGGGACTCGGAGCAGGTTCACTTGGTGTGGGGCGTGGAGTCGCTCGGGCGCTCCGATCCCGACCGATACGCGCAATCGGTGATGAGCGTCTTGTACGGCGGGGGACTTTCCTCACGCCTTTTCCAAGAGGTCCGCGAGAAGCGAGGCCTGGCGTACTCGATCTACTCGGCCGATCACATGTACCTCGAGAGCGGATCGTTCACCGTCTACGCCGGCACAGCATCGTCGAATGCGGCCGAGGTCATGAAGATCGTTCGCGACGAAGCCGGGAAGGTCGCCGGCGGGGAGTTGTCCGAAGAAGAGGTCGAGCGGGCCAAGGGTCACGTCCGGGGCGGGCTCGTCCTGTCGATGGACGACCCGGGCGGACGCATGTCGAGGCTCGGGCGATCGGAGCTCGTCCACGGTGAAGTCCTCACCGTCGATGATTTGTTGGAGAAGGTCGAAGCCGTCACGGTTGCCGACGTCGAGCGTGTGGCGAAGCGGATCTTCAGTAACGGAGGCGCCGTCCTGGCGTCTGTTGGCCCGGTTCCCGATGGATCCCTCGACTTCGCGGTCGAAGCGCTAGCAGACTAGGACTCGTGACGATCAAGGTCGGAGTGCTGGGAGCGGTCGGGCGGATGGGTGTCACCGTCTGCGACGCCGTCGAAAGCGATCCGGAGCTCGAGCTCGTCGCGCGCATCGATCCCGCCGGCGGCGACGGAGTCTTGACGTCGCTGGACGATCTCGGTGGTGCCGAAGTCGTCGTCGACTTCACGCGACCCTCCTCGGTGATGGAGAACATCAAGTCCTGCGTGGGGAAAGGCGTGCACTGCGTCGTCGGGACGACGGGGCTGACGGAAGCGAACATCCAGGAGATCGCCGAGCTCGTCGATGGTGGCAAGTCGAACGTGTTCATCGCGCCGAACTTCTCACTGGGCGCCGTCCTTCTCATGCATCTCGCCAAGCAGGCTGCTCGTTACCTGGGTTCCGTAGAGATCGTCGAGCTACATCACAACCAGAAGCTCGACGCTCCCTCGGGAACCGCGATGAAAACGGCGCGAGACATCGCTGAGGTCTGGAAGGAGCACGGACGTCCCACCGGGGGCCTGGCGCATCCCGACGAGGAAGAGACGGTCACGGGCGCTCGTGGTGCGGTCGTCGAGGGCATCAACGTCCATGCGGTTCGCTTGCACGGCTTGCTTGCGCACGAAGAGGTGCTGTTCGGCGCCCAGGGCCAGACTCTGTCGATCAGGCACGACTCGATCGACCGTTCGTCCTTCATGCCCGGTGTTCTGCTCGCGGTCAAGAAGGTGTCGTCGACGCCTGGACTGACGGTTGGGCTGGAGAACCTGCTCGACCTCTAAGAGGTCAAGGACTGCAGACGCGGCACGCGTTGAGCCCCCGCGCGCGGGCCTCGCGTATCGAAACCAGCTCGGCGTCGTCGCGTCCTTCGACCAAGCGGCAGCTGGGCTTGTGATACGACGTCGCACCGGCGACGACTTGTCCGGCGCGAGCGGATGGCGCGCGAGACCGACGCGGGTTCCCGCCGTTGGCACGCTCGAGGACGTCACCGAGCGTGCGTATCTGCTCCTCTATCTCGACTCGGTTGCGCCTCGCGTTCTGCACCACGAGCACACCGATCCCCGTGCCGACGAGGGCCAGCCCGGTCATTCCTCCCGAGATCAGATAAGGGATCTGGCAGTCGACGCAGTTCTTGTTCGCCGCTCCGTTCCAACCGAGATAGAGCGCGAGGAACCCGAGCCCGATGATCGCGAAGGCTAGGTAGTTCGACAGCTTCGCCCAATCGAGATCGCCCGCAGCTCCCGCAACGTCTCTCGATCCGCTTCATGCCGGTGCCCCCATGAACGCTTCTCTGAGCTTCTCTCGATTGTCGAGCTGCCTGCCCGCTGCTCTGTACACGATGTTTCCCTTCTCCATGAGGACGGCTTGGTCGGCGATATCGATGGCGCCGATGTTCTGTTCGACCAACAGCACGGTTACGCCCGTCGCGTTTATCTGACCGATGATCGCGAAGAGCTGATTCACGATCACCGGCGCCAGCCCGAGTGACGCCTCGTCGATGAGGAGCAACTTGGGCTCGGCCATGAGTCCGCGCGCGATCGCGAGCATCTGTTGCTCGCCTCCCGACAGCGTTCCGGCGAGCTGGCTCTCGCGTTCGGCCAGGCGCGGGAAGTACTCGAAGACCTGGTCCTTGCGTTCCTTCACGAAGGACGAGTTGCGGCGTTTCGTCCAAGCGCCGATGGCGAGGTTGCGCTCGACGGTGAGGGCCGGGAACACACGGCGACCTTCCGGCACGAGCACGATGCCGTTGCGAACCATCTGCTTTATGTCGCGCCCGGCGATGTCCGTCCCGTCGAACGTGATGGATCCACCCGACGGCTTGTGCAGTCCGGCCAGGCAATGCATGGTCGTCGTCTTCCCCGCACCGTTGAGGCCGAGGAACACTGCGGTTTCGCCCTGCTCGACGGCGAAGTCCAGTCCGTAGAGGACCTCCACTTCCCCGTAACCGGCGTGCAGCCCCTTCACCTCGAGCAAAGCCACGTCAGCGCCTCCTAGCCGTCTTTTTCTTCGCGCTGCTTCGACGTTTGCGTTTCCGGCCGCCGTTCTTCGCGTCCTCGCCCAGGTAGGCCTCCAGGACTCCGGGATGGTTGCGAACGTAGTCCGGCTTGCCGTGGGTCAACACCTGTCCGAAGTCGAGGCAGTACATGTAGTCGGAGACGGCTACGACGAGGGGCACGTGGTGGTCGATCATCACGACCGTTATCCCGAGCTCCTTGCGCATCTCCTTCACCCGGTCTCCGAAGGCGTGCGCTTCCTCGGGTCCCATTCCGGCGGCCGGTTCGTCCAAGAGCAGAAGCTCCGGGTCGGTCGCGAGGACGGCGGCGACTTCGATGGTCTTGAGCGTGCCGTAGGGGAGACCAGCCAGCGGTGAGTGTGCGAGGTCGGCCAGACCCATGAAATCGAGGACCTGCATCGCCCGATTGCGAAGCTCCGCTTCGGTTCCGAACGTTTCCGGGGAGCCGATCATGCCGGCGATGTCCGCGTAGTTGACCTCGAGGTGTTGCGCGAGCAACAAGTTCTCGAGCACGGTCATCGATCGGACGAGTCCAACTTGCTGGAACGTGCGGCCGATGCCAAGCCCGGCTCTGCGGTGCGGCTGAAGCTTGGAGATGTCCTCACCCTTGAAGCGGATGACGCCCTGATCTTGGCGGTAGAAGCCCGTTATGCAGTTGAACAGCGTCGTCTTGCCGGCACCGTTGGGACCGATCAGTCCGACGATCTCCCACTCGTCGATGCTGATCTCCACGTTGCCGAGCGCCTGCACTCCGCCGAAACCGATCGAGACGCTCTGGACTTCAAGGACGGACATCTTCGCCTCCTCCTTGAGCCGACGTCTCACCGTGGATGAGCGAGAGATCGAAACGACCGCCGCGGAACCAGTTGACGATGGGACGAAGCTGCTGGCCGATGCCTCCCGGGAACGAGATGAGCGTGAGGATCAGCAACCCCGCACCGACGGCGGGCACGAGCAAGCCCGGGTCGGCGATCGCGTCGCGCAAGAAGTCGGACACGCCACGGATCCCGGGAACCTTGTCGAGCTGACGCAGGAACCAGTCATAGATGTTGCCGAAGTAGCGGTCGAGCAGCGCGAAGAACATCGAGCCGACGACGACACCGGATCTGTACTGCAGACCGCCGACCACCGTCATGAGGACGAACTCGAGAGCCAGGAAGAAGTTGAACGGCGCGGCCTGAACCGTCCCGATATTGAAAGCGAGCAATCCGCCGGCGAGTCCGGCCAGGAATCCGGACAACATGAACGCCAGCAACTTGTACTTGATGACGCTGATCCCCATCGACGCGGCCACGCGCTCGGAGTCGCGAACGGCTTGCACCGCGCGGCCGGCTTTCGTGCTTACGAAGCGCCAATCGATGAAGAGGACGACGACGAGGAAGGCCAGGCACACGTATGCGTATGTCGTGTCCGTAGCCGCCCATGGGGGCCGCGGAGCCGGGAGCCCCGAGCCGCCGCCGGTGAACTGGCGCAGGAGGAAGATCGTTCGCTCGGCCACGGCTCCAAAGGTGAGTGTCACCAGCGCCAGGAGCAGCCCGCCGATGCGCAGAGCCGCCGCCCCGAGGATCAGTGCCGCCGCGGCACCCGAGAGCGCCGCGGCCGGCACGGCCATCGCGAAGTCGAGCTGGAGCTCGGTGACGACGAAGCCGGCCATGAACGCACCGATGCCGACGAAGGCCTGATGTCCAAGGGAGATCTGGCCGAGGAGTCCCAGCAACACGCGCATCGAGATGCCGACGATCGCGAAGATGAACGCGTATCCGATGCGGCTGGCGTCGAGGTCCGACACGACGCCGAGAAGGAGGAGGAGCCCGCCGCCGAGCGCGACTCCGGCGATCGCGCGCGCCACCCATCCGCCCTGCGGCGGCCCGCCGAGATCCGTCTCGACTACCTCCATCGGCTTGGTTACGTCGAGCCCGATAGCCATTAGGCCGCCTTCCCGAGAAGTCCCTGAGGCCGCACTACGAGAACGGCCAGAAGCGCAACGAGCACGCCGAGCCCGTCCGCTCCGCGGATGGACTCGCCGAGGAAATGACCGAAGTAGGCCTCGACGAGCCCGATAACGAACCCTCCGGCCACTGCGCCGGGCAGGCTCGTGATGCCTCCGATGACCGCGGCGGTGAAGCCCGGTATGAGTCGCCTCTGCGTCATGAAGCCGGGCGTGAAGGCGTCGATGGGCGCGAAGAGTAGTCCGGCCAGTGCGCCGAACAACGCCGCGACCCCCCAGACCAGCATCGACATCTGATTGATGTCGATGCCGGCGATCCTGGCGGCCGTGGGCTCCTGCGATGTCGCCAGCAACGCAGTGCCAACGGGGGAGCGGAAGAAGAGAACGAGCACCACTCCGGTCACCGCAAGGCCCGCGATGATCATGAGGTCCTGTGGCTTCACGACTGCGCCAAAGACCGAGAAGTTGTCGCCGCTGATCATCGGCGTTATGGCACGGAGCTTGGCTTCGCCGATGATTATCTGCAGCGCGATCGCGAGAAGCGCCACTCCTGCCGTCGCTACCAGCACGGTCACTTGCGGCGAGCGAGCCAGCGGCCGAACGATGAATCGCTCTATCGCCAGACCCATCGCCACGCCGCTCAGCACGGCGATCACTCCGGAGATCGGCCAGCCCAGTCCGCGCTCGAGCAGCATCCAGGCCACGAAGGTCGCAACGGTCCCGATCTCGCCTTGTGCGAAGTTGAACTGCCGGGTCGCCTTGTAGATCAGGACGATGCCGAGCGCGACGAGCGCGTACCCGGCTCCCACCACCAGCCCGTTGACGGTTGCGGCGCCCACGGCCGGACTAGAACCCGCTCACGAAGGTCTTTTCCGTCCGATACTGCCCGGACGCGCAATCCGCTTTCAGCAAGTGGACCTGTGTTCCGCCGAGATGATTCTGGGGTGAATACTTCTGAGGCGGGTAGACCTTCGTCTCGAAGGATGCCGATTGCGTCTTCGCGATGAACTGCTGCCGGCTCAAAGCGGGACCGGCGTTTTCGAACATCTTGTGCAGCGATTTGTTTAGTCCCCAGAGGATGAGTCCGATGTCATCCGGTTCCGCGCCGCCGTTCACCTCCCGGTAGGCCTTCTTGTAGTTCGGGTCGATCGCATCGATCTTGTCGATCCCAGGGACGGGCGAGAAGAACAGACCCTTATCCATGGCGTTCTGTGATGTCGAGCAGCCCGTCTCGAGGACGGCATTGAGGCCCATCGTGATTCCGCCGCCGATCCACCACGGCCGGTAACCGGACGGCAGCTGCGCCGTGAGCAGCACGTAGTGGGTCGGCGCGACGAGGATGTGCACGATCTGTGCCCCCGAGCCGGCCAGCTGTTGCGCTGCACCGTTGTAGTCCGTCTGGCTCGGGTTCTTGGGCAGCGTGCGGTCGAGCACGAGTGTCTTTCCTCGTTTCTTGGCTGCGCTGACGAACGCGTCGTGCGCGTCGTCGAAGTTCGGGGTATCCGTTCTGATCATGGCCACCTTGGCCGCGTTCGGGCTGAGGCGGGAGTCCTTCGTTATGAGTTGCCAAAGAAGATCGGCCTGCTGGGCGTAGGTCATCGACAACGCGAAGTAGTTGGGAAGGTTCTCGACGCCGAGCTGTGTCACGCCCGGCGACAGGTAGGGGATGCTCCCGGCCGCGGCGTACTGGGCGCAGGCTTGGATCTGGTCCGTACCGCCACCGCCGATGAGCAGGAAGGCCTTCTGCTGCTCGGCCATCTTGCGACAGCGGTCGCGCGCGGTGACCGGGCTGTACTGGTCGTCCTCGAAGAGCACCTTCACCGTTCGGCCATGGACCTTGGGCGCTCCCGACCACTTCCAGTAGACCTCGCGTCCGAGGGAGAAGGCCTGCGCCGGGAACGGCGCCGCGCCGGTTACCGGAGCGTGGATGCCGATCGTGATCGCGTCCTTCGTGACGCCGGTGGTGTCCTGGGGGCCGGACGGGACGGCAGCTGCGGGCCCGCCGCCGCCGGCCCCGGGAGCGTTGCTGCCGGAGTCACTCGGCGTTGTACCGGTATCGGTGCCGCCGCTATCGGACGTGTCCGTGCTCGTGTCGCCCGAGGCTGTCGTCCCACCGGCGGTCCCGGTTCCCTGATTGCTCGTCGTGCCCGCAGTTGTCAGCTGTTCGTGCACGCCGGGCTTTTGCCCGCACGCGATCGAGACAAGGGCGAGCACCGCGACCAGAGCGAATACTCGCGCGCGATGGTTCATCAAAGCCAACCTCCGTTCAAATGTCGCGACGGCGTTCCATCAGGCGGCCGACGGGGCCGCGTTTCGTTCTTTGATCCGCTCTCACCGGCTCGACGACGCCCCGGCTCATCGCGGCGAGGACTGCTAGTCCCAAAGGCAACACGAGGTAGATCCACCACGGCGTGCCCGTCTTGGCCTTGGCGGGTTTCGCGGTCTCCGGCTCCGCAACTGTGAACGGAGGTGGTGAAGAAGCAGGAGCATCGCTCCCTCCAAATGAGGACTGCGCCGCGGGCTTGGTCGTGTCGAAGGCTTCTACGGCCGGCGCAGCCAACGGCGGGGGAGCTTCGTAGTTGACGTTGACGACCATTCCGCCTTTCGCCGAAGGCCGGATGGCGGCCTCGAATGAATTGGGAGCGTCCGGGGCCGGCAGAACCATCACGCCGTTGTTCTCCTTACCGGCGGCCCAGGCCCGAGCCATCGGCATGAGGTCGACACGGTACTTAACAAGTGTGGTGATGCGAGGAACACCTTCGCCCGTCGTCTCCTGTAGTTGCTGCTCGCCGACCTTGACGGGCTTCGCCTGCACCGAGCAGTCGTGGGTCGGCTGCGTGTCCCAAGCGGCCCCGTCCTCACCGGCGGACCCTTCGGTGACCATGCAGAGGACCAGTCCCGGGTTGTCAGGTGTGAAAAGGAACGTGCCGACGTCGAGCATGTTGTCCACGTTGAACTCGAGCGTCAGAGAGTTGACCTTCGAACCGAACGGCAGAGAGAAAAGCGGTACACCGATCAATCCAACGGCGTCGTCGGTGCCGAGCAGTCGCGCAGCGTAGACGTAATTGTCGGCCCGTATGGAGACCGGAGCGCTACCGATGATCGCCGAAGGGTCGAGACAAACATCGGGCACTCCGAGGGAGCAAAGGACGGTGCCCAGGGTTGTGCCGGCGGTGATCAACGGGTCTTGAGTCCGCGTGAAGTACCCGGTCGGCTGAGGACGGATCGACTCCTGGGCTCCCGACGCTCTCGGGCTTCCGACGCTGATGAACGCGGCCAGGATCAGCCCGGCGACGGCACCGTGCACAACGCGCGTCGTTAGTGGTGTCGAGGCCTCCGCCCGTGAGGTCCCGCGCCCTGGGCGTTTGAGGTCGATGCTCAAGTGGGCTAAATCGTAACCAAATGTGACCTCCGGAAACCTCCTGGGGTGGGGGCCGGGCGCTACCCGATACCATGACGCTTACGACCGAAAGGAGCTCTTTCGATGGCCTACACGACCGCGGGCGACGTCAAGTTCCGCGCACGCCGTTCCTGCCTATCCGTTCCGGCCTCTAGCCCCAAGATGCTCGGCAAGGCGCCCGGCCTGGCTGCGGACGAGATCTTCATGGACCTCGAGGACTCGGTCGCCCCGGACGAGAAGGCTGCGGCACGTAAGAACATCGTCGCGGCCTTGAACGACAACGACTACGGGGACAAGACGGTCGGCGTCCGCATCAACGGTGTGTACACCCACTGGTGCTACCGGGACGTCATCGAGGTAGTCGAAGCCGCGGGCGCCAAGCTCGACTTCATCATGATCCCGAAGGTTCAGTACGCGTCGGACGTCACCTTCGTGGCCGACCTGCTGCGCATGATCGAGGACACCAACGGCTTTGATCGCCGTATCGGGATCGAAGCGCAGATCGAGAACGCCCAGGGACTGACGAACATCGACGAGATCGCCGCGGCGTCGGATCGGCTCGAGACGCTCATCTTCGGACCCGGCGACATGGCGGCGGCGATGGGGATGCCGCATTCAACGGTCGGGCAGTTAGTGCCCGAATACCCGGGAGATCATTGGCACTGGATCGTCATGCGCATCCTCGTAGCGGCCCGGAACCAAAATCTGCAGGCCATCGACGGTCCGTACGCGGCGATCAGGGACCTGGACGGACTGCGCGAGGTTGCCACCCGCACGCGCCAGCTCGGCTACGACGGCAAGTGGGCGTTGAACCCCGATCAGATCAATGTGCTCAATGAGGTCTTCACACCCTCACAAGAGGAGTACGACCGCGCCGAGGACATCCTCGAGGCGTACCAGAAGGCGACGGACGAGGACCGCACGGGCGCCGTTATGTTCGGGGACGAGATGATCGACGAAGCGTCTCGGAAGATGGCTGCGGTGCACGCCGCACAGGGACGAGCCGCAGGTCTGAAGCGCTCCAAGAGCTAGATCTTCACGCGCTCCTGCCAACGGTCGAGCAACGACGCGTCACCGGTCACCTCGAGTTTGCTCGCCGGGACGCGTCCCCACAGGAAGAGGAGAAGGTCGGAGGCCGTGCCGCGCGCGGTTACATCAGCCTCCGTGGTGTCGTCGGTCTCGAACCTTTCCGGATGCGCAATGATCGTCATGCCTTCCCCGAGGTCTGTCGCCTCTAGGCGCATGCGCTGCCCGTCGCCGTCGAAGCGCTCCGAGGCGCCGGGATATTCCGGTTCGCCCGTCTTGGGTCCGAAGACGAAAAGCAGCTCATCGATTCCGTCGTAGGCGAGTTTGGCGTCGATCGCCCGCGCTTGGCCGACGGCGTTCTCGAAGTCCCAGCGATGGACGGCGAGCTCCTGCGCGGCGCGCCGCAGCCAGAAAGTCACTTGGCCTTCGCCGGCCCACGTCCATGTCGGTTCCGCGGGGTCTCGAGCGGCGATCTCCTCCAGGAATCGCGTGTGCATCTGCTGGTGCGCCTCGACGGGGTCGGTGTTCATCTGTGTCCAGTCCGAGGTCGGCATCTGCTTCTGGATCATGGAATCGGTCCAGAACATGCAGGTGGCGGCGGTGTGCAGCAGCAGGCTTCCGACGGTGTTCCCCGGACAGCTGGGGACGGGTTCGTCCACATGGCCGGCCGCGACATCGGCGATCCGATCACCCTCCGTGCGGATGTGCTCCAGGTAGGTCTTTGCGTCGATCATCACGGCTCCTTCCCTGGCGAGGATGCACCGTATCCAGGCAGCGCGACAACTAGCTGTCGGGAATCGCGTCCGAGAAGGCACTAGCCCGGACTCGATAACCTACGGGGACCACACGTTTAAGGAGGAGTGTTGACCGTCATCGCCGAGCTGACCGACGTCCAAAAAGAGATCGTCCAAACCGTTCGCGACTTCGTGGACAAGGAGGTCATCCCGGTAGCGAACGACCTCGAGCATGCCGACGAGTATCCGGCGGAGATCGTCGAGAAGATGAAGGAGATCGGCCTCTTCGGGATCAAGATCCCCGAGGAGTACGGAGGCCTGGGAGAGCCGCTCACCACTTACGCGCTCGTCGTCATCGAGCTGGCTCGGGGCTGGATGTCGCTCTCGGGAATCCTCAACACCCACTTCATCGCTGCCTGGCAGCTCGAAACGTTCGGGACGGAAGAGCAGAAGCAGAAGTACCTCCCGCGCATGGCGACCGGTGAGGTACGCGCCGCCTTGTCGATGACGGAGCCGCATGCGGGTTCCGATTCGCAGAACATCCGCTGCAAGGCGATCCGTGACGGCGACGTCTATCGCGTCACCGGCACGAAGATGTGGGTCACAAACGGCCTGCGCTCCGGGATCGTGATGCTGATGTGCAAGACCGATCCGGAGGCCGATCCACCGCGCAAGGGGATCGGGATGCTCATCGTCGAGAAGGAACCCGGCGTCAACCAGATGCCGGGCCTGGAGGTCGGGCCGAACATCGAGAAGCTCGGTTACAAAGGCGTCGAGACGACCGAGCTCATCTTCGACGACTTCCAGGTTCCGGTGGAGAACCTCCTCGGCGGCGAAGAGGGACAAGGTTTCTATCAGGTGATGGCCGGGATCGAGGTCGGGCGCGTCAACGTTTCGGCCCGCGCCATCGGTGTCGCGCAGCGGGCGTTCGAGGAAGCGATCAAGTACGCGCAAGAGCGCGAGACGTTCGGCAGGCCCATCGCGCACCACCAGGCCATCCAGTTCAAGCTCGCCGACATGGCAACGCAGCTCGAAGCCGCGAGGCTCCTGATGATGAACGCCGCGCAGAAGAAGGACCGGGGAGAGCGCAGTGACCTCGAGGCGGGGATGGCGAAGCTCTTCGCGGCCGAGATGTGCATGTTCGTGACGACCGAGGCGCTGCGCATCCACGGCGGTTACGGCTACTCGAAGGAGTTCGTCGTCGAGCGCCTGTATCGCGACGCACCGTTCCTGATCATCGGAGAAGGCACGTCGGAGATCCAGAAGATGATCATCGGTCGCCAGCTCCTCGAGCGTTACAAGATCTGACGCGATGGACGATGTGATCCACGCCCTCGAGGTCCAGTGCAAGGAACTGATCGGCTCTCGTCGACGAGCTGTCCGACGACGAGTGGGCACGTCAGACGCGCTGTCCCGGGCTGGACGGTGAAGGAGATCGTGGCGCACATCGAAGGCATGTGCCTGCGTCTGGTCGGCGAGCACTCGCAGCCCGCCGAAGGTGAGGCCGAGATCGATCGCGTCGGCTACTACAGCTACGACCCGAATGAGCCGCGCGAGGACGAACCCGAGAAGACCTTCTCCGAGCACATAAGGGACCGAGTCATCGGTGAAGTGCAGGACCGGTCACCGACAGAGCTCCGCGAGGCGCTGCGCTCGGCGATCGAGCAAGCGACGAAGCGGGTGCCCGAGGTGCCCGATGATCGCGTCATCAAGCGCTCGGGACATCCAAGGATCACGTTCGGAGAGTTCGTTGCGTCGCGAGTGCTTGAGTTCGGAGTGCACTCGATGGACATAAGCCACGCGACGCTGCGCGGGGAGCGGATACATCCCGACGCTGTTGCGATCGTCGCCGGGATCCTTCAGGGACGTCTGGGGGCCGATCTCCCGGTCGGGATGGGATGGGACGACCGCACGTTCATCCTCACGGGCACCGGCCGGCGCCGGCTCGAATCAAACGAGCGCTTCATTCTCGGCCCCCTGGCCGAGAAGTTCCCGTTGCTGAGCTAGCGCCGCAGCGCGTCGACGAGCAAGACGCCCAGCGATCCCCAAACGCCGACCCACAAGGGGATCATGGCTGCGAGTCCCCAGCGGAAGATTCTCGCTTCGAGGGCGTGAATCTCACCGACCACGATCTGAACGTCCTCTTTGGTCGCGATGTTGTCGGCGGATGGGACCATGTCAGCGATCATCTGCGCGGCCATGTCCCCGACGTGAGGCTCGAGCGCCTTGTAAAGCTCCACATGAGTCGTCACTATCATGCCTCCGATCTCGTGGGGAAGGCATGAGGAAGGTGTCGGTAGAGTACCGAGCACCAACGACCGCAGGAGGGACGATGAGCCAAGAGTTCCCATTCGGACGCTGCCTAGAGGACTTCAACGTTGGCGACGTCTACAAGCACTGGCCCGGGAAAACCATCACCGAGTACGACGATCACCTCTTCTGCATGATCACGATGAACCACCACCCACTACACACCAACGATCACTACGCGAAGGAAGCGACACAGTTCGGCAAGAACGTCGTGGTCGGCAATCTTGTCTATTCGCTCGCTCTCGGGATGAGCGTTCGCGATGTCTCGGGTTCGGCCATTGCCAACCTCGAGATCGAGAACCTCAAGCACCCGGCACCCACGTTCCACGGCGACACGATCTACGCAGAGACGGAGGTTCTGGAGATCGTTCCGTCCAAGTCGCGGAGCGACCGGGGGATCGTGAAGGTTCGAACGATCGCCTACAAGCAGGACGGACAGATCGTTTGCGAGTTCGTCCGCAAGGTCATGATCCCCACTCGCGAGTCGCGGGGGTCGGATCAGCCTGCGCGTCCGGCACCGCAGACCTCTTGATCGCGCTTTAGCTGCTGAGCACCGAGAGTCCGACGATCCCGACGACCGTTGCTGCGACCCCTAAGTACTGGACGGCTCGGATCCGCTCTCTGAAAACGATGAACGCGAGTACTACGAACACGGCGGGGTAGCTTCCGGCGATCGGGGCAATGATGGCCGTCTCACCTTTCGTCAGAGCGTAGGCGTAGAGCATCGTCGCTCCGATCTGCATGGCGGCAATGATGGCGATCGGGATCGGGAGCTTGGGCGGCCGGAGCACGTCGCGTTCTCCGAACCGGCGGGCGATGAGCACGTACAGCGGGATGCCGATCAGGTTGCCTAGGTAAGCGGGGAGGAACCAGCCCACGCGCTCTACGGGGATCCGGACGAGGGCGAAGAACAACCCGAACAGCAACGCCGCGGCGAAAGCCCAGATCAGCGACGTCCGCTGTATATCGGCGAACAGGGTGCGCACCTTGCCTTGCAACGACGAAAGCAGCACGCCGCCGACGATCACCGCGATCGCGCCTCCCTGCGCCGCCGAGATGCGCTCGCCGAAGAACAGGAGCGCAGCCACGGTTGCGACGGCGGGAAAGGAGCCGGTTATGACGCCGCCGAGAGTGACGCCGGCGCGCTGCATGCTGGTGAGGAAGCAGAAGTACGCCGTGAGGCCAAGGCTCGAGATGGCGAAGATCAACAGCACGTTCGTGACATCTAGCCGCGCGAGGTCGTTCCTGAAGTACACGAACATCGGGATCAGGAAGATCTCCAGCGCGAAGATCGCCACCCAAGTAGCGACCTTGAGTGGCGAATCTCGGCGCAGGATCAGCCCGTTGGCGACATCAGCTACGGCGTAGGACAGGTTCGTTATGGCCGCCGCCACCAGATAGTGCATCGTGACGTTCTACCTGATGGACGGCGAAGAGAGTCCTCTCAAGCGCGCCGCTTTGCCACAACTTGCTCGAGCCGGTCGATGAAGCCCGGCCAGCCGCCCTGGTGGTCGTTGCGGTCCTGCTCGCTTTCGAAGCCCGTCTGCAGGATTGTGAGCAATGTCTTTCCGCCTTGGTCCTCGAAGGTGACGACCAAGTCGGTGTGGAAGCTGCGTCCGTCGGGCATCGTGAACTCGGAGCCGTAAGCCAGGCGGTGCGGAGGATCCACTTCGACGAACTCGTTGTCCTCCCGGTACAGCTCGTCCGATGACGGGCCGAACGCAACGCTCCACATACCACCTACGCGCAGGTCGCACGAGGCGATGACGGTGTCTCCGGGCCGGTCCGCGTACCACTCCCTGTTGGCGTCGGGCTCGACGAAGGCGTTGAAGACCTCCTGGGGTGGTGCGTCGATCAGTCGCTCGATCTTCAGGTCGTAGCTCACTGCAGCGCTCCTTTCTTCTCCAAGTAATGCTCTAGGCGTCCGAAGAAAATCCTCGTTCCCCGTTCGTGCTTGTCGCGTTCCCCCGCCGACGGGAACCCGGTGTGCACAAGCGTGAGCCTTGTCTTCTCGCCCACGGGTTCGAACGTGAACGTCAGAACGCATTCGTAGACGGGTGAGTCGGGTTCGAAGACGGTTTCGGTCAGCTTGACGAGACGGGGCCGGTCGATCTCGAGGAAAACCTGCTCGGCGCGCATGACGCGGCCGTCTGAGCCCCACTCGACACTCGCCTTGCCGCCCGGTCGCAGGTCTGCTGAGGCGCGGGTGGTCTCTCCGGTAGCAGCCCACCAACGCATCTGCTCTTCGGGATCGAACATCGCGCTCCACAACTCTTCGGGAGTGGCGTCGATCACTCGCTCGAGCCGGAAGTCGTAGCTCACTTCCGTCCACCTTTCTTCTTGGCGATGTAGTCCTCGAGGCGGTCGAGCCTCCGTTCCCACCGCTGCCGATACGTCTCCATCCATCGCGTCGCGTTCTCGAGCTTTTCCGGCCCGAGCGTGCATTCGCGCGTACGCCCGTTCTTGCGCGTTTCCACGAGATCAGCCTCCTCGAGGATCTTGATGTGTTTCATCACACCGGGAAGCGACATGCCGCGGGGCTTGGCCAGATCGCTGATCGACGCGGGCCCGAGCGCCAGACGATCCAGGATCTCGCGCCTCATGGGATCGGACAGAGCCGAGAACGTCCGGTCCAGGGTCGCCGTCGAATACTTAACCATATGGCTAACTATAGCGACGAGCAGAGAACTGTCAAGGGCGCTTGCTGATTGGCCTAATGCTGGAGACGGACGAAGAGGTCTTCGCGGTCCGACCAGTGATCGCGGAAGCGGAAGAAGTTCTTTCGCGAGAGTTCCTCACGCTCGGGTTCCGGCGTGGTCTCCCATAGACGATGTGCGTGACGTTCGAGCGGCAGAGAGCCGTCCACGATCGTTCGTAGGCCGGCATCGCGGACCTGGAAGGAGAAATCGAGGTCGGCGTTCCTGTACCACTTGAACTTCGGATCGAACATCCCGATCGTGGGGACATCTGATCGGCGCATGGCCATGAAGTACGCCTCTATGCCGTCCACCCCGGGGCCCTCGGCCACCTCGAAATGGAATCCGTGATCGGTCGATACGCCCCACTTCCCAACCAGGCCGATGGACGGGTCGTCCAGGTGCGCAGTGACGGGTGTCGTGATGTCTCCGGAAAATTCGATCGAGGTGTCGACGATGCACACGATGTGACCGGTCGCCTGGCGCAGACCAAGGTTCCGTCCGGCCCCGAACCCGACGGGCTCCCGCAAGGGGAGGTGGACCACCCGCTCCAAGCCCGCGATCGTCTCTGATGCCCCATCGTCCACCGGTTTGTCCACGACCACGAGCTCCCAGTCCCTCAGGTGGGTTTGGGCCGATGAGTGGAGGCGCTGGAGGTCCTCGAGCCATCCCTCGAACAGGACGACCAGCGAGAGCCCGCAGCCGTCCGGCTCTCCAAGGCGGTCGCCCAGCTTCTGAGGGTGCCGGATCCGCTCCACGCCGGGCAGCATACGCCCGGGTCGGGCGTTACTAGAGTGCCTATTGTTATAGGAGTGCCTCCTGTTATTCTGGCTGGACCCACGCGGGGCTACAGTGGGCTTTTCCCGCGTGCGAGGAGGACAAATGGCCCGTTTTGGTCGTGTCATCACAGCGATGGTTACGCCGTTCCGCGAGGACGGCTCGCTCGACTACGACGAGGCCCAGAAGCTGGCCCGTCACCTGATCGATCACGGCTCCGAGGGCCTGGTGGTAGCCGGATCCACGGGCGAAGCCTCGGTTCTCACCGACGAGGAGCAGTTCACGCTCTTCCGCGAGGTCAAAGACGCGGTCGGCACCGACGCCGTCGTCATCGCCGGCACCGGGACCAATTGGACCGAGCACTCGATCCAGCTGACACGCGAGGCCGAGAAAGCGGGAGCCGACGCCGCCCTCGTCGTTACGCCGTACTACAACCGGCCGCCGCAGGACGCGCTGCTCAATCATTTCCGAGTCGTCGCCGACTCCTCGAACCTGCCGGTCCTGATCTACGACGTCCCCAGCCGCACGGTGGTCAAGATCGACGTCGAAACCGTTCTGCGCGCGGCCGAGCACCCCAACATCGTCGGACTCAAAGACGCGGGCAACGACATCGCGACATCGACGCTTTTGGCTGCGCAGAAGCCCGACGACTTCGAGATCTACTCCGGCGACGACGGACTGACACTCGCGTTCCTGGCGATCGGTGCGGTCGGCGTGATCAGCGTGCAGAGCCACGTGATGGGCGATCTGCTTCTCGAACAGGCGAAGGCGTTCGAGTCGGGCAACATCCAACGCGCACGAGAGATCCAGTACCTGCAACGCACGACGGCCGCGGCGTTGCTCACAGCGAATCCGATACCGATCAAAGCAGCGATGAACATCCTCGGCTTCAAAGTTGGGGCACCGCGTCCGCCGCTGCGTGCGGCTACCGCGGACGAGGAGACAAAGGTCAGAGAAGCACTGTCGACGCTGGGCGCGCTCTAAAGCACCAGTAGTTCCGAGCGCGTCCGGCAGTACAAGGGAGTGGGGCGTGCTCGGACTGATAAAGAAGGGCTCGCGGCGACCCAAGGGCCGCACGACGAGCAAGCCGCGGTCGCGCGGAGGAACCGGTGCTCCGAAGGCGAAGCCGCGCACGCGTCCCACCGGGTGGCGTGCCCACGGTCCCGACGCTCTGGGACTGGCCGTCCTGTTCCTGGCCGTCCTCATGGGGCTTTCGCTTGCGGGCGCGGCCGGTCCGGTCGGCGTATGGGTGGACCAAGCGCTGCGCGGCGGATTCGGAAAGATCTCGTACGGCGTTCCCCTGGCGACCCTCGTGGTATCGCTCGCGGCGTTCGTGCGGCGTGAAGAAGCCGCGCGCATCCTCGTCGCGACCGGCATTGATAAGCATGGCGAGCGCCGGTCTCGCGCATCTGGTGAACGGTACGGAGCCTCTCACCGGTGGTTACGACGGCCTGGCCGCGGGCGGCGGTGCTTTCGGTGCACTCGTCGCCGTTCCGTTGAAGACCTACATCGGTGCGTGGGCGGGCGCGCTGGCTTGCGTGTTCGTCGGACTGCTCGGGTTGTGCATCATCACCAAGACGCCACTCCGCCGCGCAGCGCGCACCATCGCGATCGGTATATGGGCCGCGATCATCTGGTTGCGCACCAACGTCCCGCCGTTCGTCCGCTCGCTCTACACGCGCGAGGCGGAACCGAAGCCGGTTCCGGAGCCCGTCATTCATCAGGATCTATTCGGAACTCGATGAGGACGAAGAGGATCCCCTCACCACCGACATCTACACCACCGCCGAGATAGACGCGCGGCGCGAGACGTCTCCGATCCCCGATCCGCGTACGGCAACGAAAAGGCCCCCGGCCCGCACTCAGCAATCCACATTGGATCTCAACCTGCCCGACGCCGACTCCTACAAGTTGCCGCCGGTCACGATCTTCCGGCGTTCTACCGGCAAGGGTGGCTCCGCACGGGGAGCCGAGGAGACCGCGCGCGTCCTCGAACGCACGTTGCAGGACTTCGGGGTCGACGCCGCCGTCACCGCCATGACGCGTGGGCCGACGGTGACGCGTTTCGAGGTTGAGCTCGGCGCCGGCGTGAAGGTTTCGCAGGTGCTCCGACTCGCAGACGACATCGCTTACGCGCTCGGCTCCCCGGACGTCCGGCTCATCGCGCCGATCCCGGGCAAGTCGGCCATCGGTGTCGAAGTTCCGAACCGCGACCGCGAGCTGGTCATGGTGGGGGACATCGTTCAGTCGCAGGTCTGGCGCGAGCAGACGCACCCGCTCACGGTTGCCCTCGGGAAGGACATCTCCGGTGCGCCGAACGTCATCAACCTCGCCGAGATGCCGCACTTGTTGATCGCCGGCGCGACGGGGGCCGGCAAGTCTTCATGCCTCAATGCCCTCCTCGCCTCATTGCTCGTGCGCGCGCGGCCCGACGAGGTCCGGCTCGTTCTCATCGACCCCAAGATGGTCGAGCTGTCCCACTTCGCCGACCTTCCGCATCTGGTCTCGCCGGTCGTAACGCATCCCAAGCGCGCAGCCGAGACGCTCGGTTGGGTCGTCCGCGAGATGGAGCGCCGCTACGAGCTCTTGTCAAGCGTAGGACAGCGCAACATCGACTTCTACAACGAGGCCCTAAAGCGCCGGACAGCTTCCGCCCAGCCCGACAACCGAAGGCGACCACGAGTTCCTGCAGTACATCGTGGTCTTCATCGACGAGCTGGCCGACCTCATGATGGTGGCCGCGCGCCAAGTGGAGGACTCGATCTGCCGGATCGCACAGATGGCGCGCGCCGTCGGCATCCATCTGGTCATCGCTACACAACGTCCTTCGGTCGATGTCGTTACCGGATTGATAAAGGCGAACGTCCCGTCACGGATCGCGTTCTCGGTCGCATCGCAGACGGACTCGCGAGTCATCCTCGACATGGCCGGCGCAGACAAGCTCGTCGGGCACGGGGACATGCTCTACCTGCCGACCGGTACGTCGAAGCCTCGCCGCATCCAGGGCGCGTACGTGACCGAGAAGGAGCTGGAGGAGCTCACTTCTTACATCCGCTCCCAGGCCAAGCCCGTATACGAGAACGAGGCCCTCGAGGCCGCCACGAGCGACGACGGATCCGAAGGCGAGGACGACGGCGACGATCTTTTCGACGAAGCGATGGAGCTAGTTATTAGGTCGCAGATGGGATCGACGTCGATGCTGCAACGCAAGCTCCGCGTCGGTTTTTCCCGCGCAGGCCGACTCATGGACCTCTTGGAGCGCCGCGGCGTCGTCGGTCCCCAAGAAGGTTCGAAAGCGCGAGCCGTACTCATCTCCATAGAGCAACTCGAGGAGATGCGCTCGCGGGCCGATCCGCAAGGGCACCCCGCGCAACGACCGCGGGCCAGTGGATACGCGGCCGGCGGCTAGCCCCAGGAACGCATCGGGAACCAACCAGGACGCGATCACGCTAGCCCCATGTGGCTAAGGAGCCTCTGCAACTGATCCGTCGGAGTGAACTCGTACCAGGCACAATCCTCGGGGAAGGACGGAAAGTGCCCGGGCGTCAGGTGGAAGGCTTCGCCCTCGCTTACCGAGAGCGACTGGCCGTCATGTGTGGTGAGGTCCATGCGGCCTTTCGTGATCATCCCCCAGTGCTCACAGCAGCACATGTCGTGCGGCAGGCCTTTGAGGGCAGGACCGAAGTCGAATCCCTTCGGCGACTTCACGTAGAGGAGAGACATCCCGTCCCCGGCGGACGTATGCCGCACCTCGACTCCGTCGCCTTCCATCGCCAGCGTCATCTTCGACGCCTCGAACACGCTCGGCTTGCTCATAGCATTCCCTCCTTTGTTAGGCGGACGATTCGCCGCTCGTACTACGACTTGATCTCGACGACTGCAGCGGCTCCGATCGTGGCGAGGACCGGGGAGTGGTCCCGCGCCCACGACACGATCTCCTCGAGCTCGGCCCCCGCGGCGTTGGTCGCTGTGATCCGGACGACGAGCTCCAAGCGCTCCCAGGCCGCCGATACCTTCGAGACACCGAGCAGGCCTCGCGCATCCGAAACGGCGGAGGCAGTCACGTCGAGAGTGACCAGGTTCGTGCCGCATGCGGCCGCACGCATCGCGATAACGGTGGCGAGACACGAAGCAGCGGCCGCCGCCAGCAGCGACTCGGGCGTGGGCGCAGACTCGCCGCCGCCCAGCGCGATCGGCATGTCGGTGGAGATGTCGTAGCCGTCCGGCTGCACCACATGAACGGCCAACCCCGACGAAAGCTCGGCTCTGGCTGGTGGAATGTAAAGCTGGGCCGCCTCGGGGTTGTGTGTGAAGAGCCCCTTTAGGAAATCCGTTTTCTCCCGGATCACGCTGGGCCGGGCCTCGAGCGTCATGACCATCCTTTCCCTCCTTCGCTCCTCGATACGGGCTTCTGCCTCCTAGGCGTAAGAAGGGCCCTTACCGCGGTAAGGCGTCGTGAATAATTGGCATCGGACAGGGGGGTTGATGGCAGAAACCGAACATCCGGACCTGGAGCGGGCGCGCGAAGCCGCGGCGCGTGCCGACTGGGAGACCGCCTTCAATTTCTTCGTTGGTGCCGATGAAGAGCTCGGCCGTGAGGACTACCCGCTGCTGGCCGAAGCCGCCTACGCGACCGGTCACCTGGAAGCAGCCATCGAAGCGTGGGAGCGGGCTCACGTAGCTGCCTTGAAGGACGGCGACCGTGTAGCCGCCGCCCACGCCGCCATCCGCGTGGCGATCTATCTCTTGATGGACACTGGGTTGCTCGCAGCTATTCGCGGATGGGTGCGCCGCGCCGAGCGGATGCTGGAGGGCTTAGATGACACTCCGGTCCATGCATGGATCGCTATGGTCCGCATGTACGAGCGTCTGCTGTCCGGAGATTTCGAGGCCGCCAGGTCGTGGGCGAAACGAACGATCGAGCTCGGCGAGTCGCAGGGTGAGCCGGCAGCAGCGGCCTTCGGCCGGCTCGCCGAAGCGCGTTCCCTGATCTTGGAGGGGGACGTCGAGCACGGGCTCAGTCTGCTCGATGAGGCCGCGGTTCCCGTCATGTCCGGAGAGCTCGATTCGATTTCGGTAGGCATGCTTTTCTGCGAGCTGCTGTGCGCGTCCAACGGTCTGGCGCAGTACGACCGAGCCGATGAGTGGACCGAAGCCTACGAGGCTTGGCGAGCGCGAGATGGGATCGGGAGCTTGGGCGGACGATGTCGCGTTCACCGTGCTCAGCTCCTGCACTTGCGCGGTTCGTGGGCTGAAGCAGAGGACGAGGCAGAGCGTGCGTGCAACGAGTTGCGTCCCTTTCTGCGATTGGAGTTTGGTTGGCCGCTGACCGAGCTCGGCCGTATCCGTCTCCGTCGCGGTGACCTGGATGGAGCGGAGAACGCGCTGCTCGAAGCGCGCGATATCGGCTGGGACCCTCAGCCGGCGCTCGCCCTCTTGCGGCTGGCACAAGGTGACGTGGCCGGGGCCGACGCGTCGATCCGCGACGCGCTGGGCCGACCGTTGCGCATCTACTCGAAAGAGATGCCACCCAACACCGACCTGCGCCGGGCGCCCTTGCTCGAAGCGGCAGTTGACATCGCGATCGCTGCCGGCGACATCCAACGTGCTGCGTCGGCCGCCGAAGAGCTGGACGAGATCGCCGAACGTTTCGGAAGTAAAGCCATCGTGGCCGGTGCCGCAGCGGCACGCGGCAAGGTCCGGCTGGCCGAAGGCGACGCATCCACGGCGCGGGACGAATTCGAGGCAGCTTGTCGTCTTTGGAGTGAGGTCGGTGCTCCGTACGAGATCGCCGAGGCCCGCGTTGGTATCGCGCGAGCGCATCGAGCTCAGGGATCCGAGGAGCTTGCCCGCCAGGAGCTCGAGGCGGCGCGGTCGGTGTTCGATCGCCTCGGCAGCGCAGTGCAGCTCGGGCTGGATCCGGTCGCTGATAGACCGGCGAGAAACTCCGGAGTCGAAGAAGCACGAACCGCCAACGCTTTCGTGAGCGAGGGCGACTACTGGTCGATCGCCTTCGAGGGAACGACGATCCGCCTACGTCACATGAAAGGCCTGTCCTACCTCGTCCAGCTCTTGATCGATCCGGGCCGGGAGTTCCACGTCCTGGATCTGGTGTCGCGCACGAGAGGCGACTCGTCCGAATTGAAAAGGTCCGAAGTGCAGACGCACGAAGGTGACGCCGGCGAGATGCTCGATGAGCAAGCCAAGGCCGCTTACCGCCGACGCTTGCTGGACATCGATGAGGACCTCGAGGAAGCGAAGCACTTCGGCGACCTCGCACGTGCCGAGAGAGCCGAAGCCGAGCGTGAATACCTCATCCGCGAGCTCGAACGCGCCGTCGGTCTCGGTGGCCGCGACCGGCGCGCCGGATCGTCGTCCGAGCGCGCGAGGGCCAGTGTCACACAGGCGGTGCGCCACGCGATCGCACGTATCCGCGAGCACGACGAGATCCTGGGACAGCATCTGGACCTGACGATCCGGACGGGTACCTATTGCTCGTACGTTCCCGATCCGCGTCTTGCGATGGCCTGGAAGGTCTGATCCCTCGACACCTGTGACATAGGTCACAGGCCGGGCCTCCCACCAGGGCTTTCAATGATTCATCCTGGGGATGTGTTTGTCCGTTGGAGGCAGGAGGGGGATTGAACTGCCCGGCGTGCGGTGAGGCCAATAAGGACGACTCGCGCTTCTGCATGTTCTGCGCGGCGCCCCTGGTCACGCGATGCACGTCATGCGGGCGTGAACTAGATCCGCGAGCCCGCTTCTGCGACGGGTGCGCTACCCCCGTCGCTGCCACCGCTCCGAGTGAACCCGTTTCGGCGGCTGCGTCTCGCAAAGTCGTCACGATCCTCTTCGCGGACCTGACCGGTTCCACATCGATCGAGGAGCAGATGGACGCCGAGTCCGTCCGCTCGATCCTCGACCGTTTCTATGCCGCGATGCGGGCCGAGATCGAACGGCACGGGGGCCGGGTCGTGAAGTTCATGGGGGACGGCGTCCTCGCTGCTTTCGGGGTTCCCGAAGTGCATGAGGACGATGCGACGCGCGCGATCGACGCGGCTCTCGCTATGCGGGACGAACTCGAGCAGCTGGCGTCAGACCTGAGTCTCGATCTCTCCCTCAAGATCGGTATCAACACCGGCGAGGTCGTCGTGAGCCGTACCGATGACGACGTCGTGGGCGATGCCGTCAACGTCGCATCGAGACTCGAAGGCGCTGCGGCACCCGGCGAGATCCTCGTCGGGCAGGACACGTGGCGCCTGACGCGCGCCACGTCGCGCTACGAGCCGGTCGCACCGCTCGATCTGAAAGGAAAGGCCGAACCGGTTCCCGCGTACAAGCTCTTGTCCGTCGATGAACGAACGGCCGACTCGGCCGCCGCACCTTTTGTGGGGCGTGATTCGGAGTTGGGCAGGCTTCTCGAAGCTTTCCAGGAGTGCATCGACGCAAATGCCGCACGGCTCGTAACGATCATCGGATCGCCGGGTCTTGGCAAGACGCGTCTCGCGCGCGAGCTCATGTCGGAGCTCCAGGAACAAGCCCGGGTTCGTGAGACGCGGTGCGACCCGGCGGGCGGCGAGTCGACCTTCGCACCGATCGCCGATGCGATGCGTGCTGCGATGGGGATATCCGAGCTCGATACAGAGGACGAGGTACTGGCGAAGCTCGCCGATCGCATGCCGGAAGACGATGAGGACCGAGAACGGATCGCAAAGCGTGCGGCCGCGATCCTCGGAGTAGGTGAATCCGGCTCCACCGAAGAGACGTTCTGGGCGATCCGCCGTCTCATCGAGGCGACGGCCAAGATACAACCGGTCGTCCTCTTTCTCGACGACATTCATTGGGCCGAACCACTGCTGCTCGATCTCATCGAGCACCTCGCTGAGTGGATAAACGACGCGCCCGTGCTCCTCGTTGTCACCGGACGGCCGGAGCTGCGGGACGTCCGCCCTTCCTTCGTCGAGGGAGGCAGAGCTACGGCCGTGATCGCGCTCGAGGGGCTCGACAACAACGCAACGGCTCAGCTCGCGCTCAACCTTCTCGAGGCCGACGAGCTCCCTTCGGCTCTTCTGGCGAAGATCCCGGCGTCGACGGAAGGAAACCCCCTTTTCGTCCGGGAGCTGATCCGCATGCTCGTCGACGACGGTGTGCTTCTCAAGACTGCAGATGGCTGGCGCGTGACGGTCGAGGTCGATGCGATCGAGGTGCCTCCGACGATCCAATCCTTGTTGTCGGCCCGCGTCGATCGGTTGCGCAATGACGAGCGAGCGGTGATGGAGCTCGCGTCCGTCGTCGGCAAGGAGTTCTACCGCGGCGCCTTGATCGACCTTGCCCCCGAGGGTGTAAAGGATCTCGTCGACGGGTGCCTGGAAAGCCTGCGTCGGAAGGAGCTCGTCGAACCCGTCGGCACGTATTGGATCGACGAGCCGGTGTTCAGGTTCCATCACGTCCTTATCCGCGACGCTGCCTACAGAAGGGTCCTCAAGGAGTCACGGGCGGACGTGCACCAACGAGTCGCTGCGTGGCTCGAGCGCAAGACCGAGCACGTTCTAGGTGAGCACGACGAGCTCATCGGCTATCACCTCGAGCAGTCGCACCTGTACAGGACCGAGCTCGGACGTGCAGACGATCAGTTGGGAATGCAAGCGGCAGAACTGCTCGGTCGCGCTGCGCGGCGCGCACTAGATCGGGACGATCTCCCGGCGGCGGCGACGCTCTCAGGCCGCGCGCTGGAGTGTCTGCCGGCCGGCGACGAGATGCACCCGGGGCTGTTGCTCATTCGCTGCGAGGCCCTCCTTTCGATGGGTAACGTCGCGCTCGGTTCGGCTGCGGCCGTGGGTTTCGAGGCGATCGCGACGACGCCGCGGCTGAAGGCGTGGGCGACGTGCTTCCAAGGCCACCTCGCAACGCTTACGGCGCCAGAGAGCACGGAAGACATCGAAGCCAAGGTTTCGGCCGCCGCCACCGAACTTACAGAGCTCGGGGACCAGTCGGGAGCCGCAAAGGCTCACACCGTCCACGCGCAGATCCTGGCCAAGCGCGGACGCTACGCCGAGTGCGAGTCGGTATTGGACAAAGCACTCACCGCCGCTCGTGCAGCCGAGGACGACCGGAGGATCACTGCGACTCTCGGCCTCGCGCCGAGTGCTCAGGTATGGGGGCCGAACATCGTCTCCCGGGCCGGAGGCCGCTGCCTCGACGTAGTGCGTCTCCTCCGGATCACAACCGGTTCTCCGGCCGTCGAGGCGACCTCACTTCGTTGCCAGGCGGTGCTCGAAGCATTCCGCGGCCGAGCGGAAGCAGCGCGAAGGATGTTGCGAAGCGCACGTCGCACGCTGACTGAGCTCGGTCTTGCTCATGAGCTGTTGATCGTCGAAGAGTTCAACGGGATCGTTGAGCTGGTCGATGGCGACTCCGCAGCAGCCACGGAGCATCTAGGCGCGGCTTATGAAGGGTTCCGTAAAGCGGGTGCGGGGTCGCTGGCCGCACAATGCGCAGCGCTCCTGGCGCGTGCGCATCTCCAGCTCGGCGAGGAGACAGAGGCCTCGTCACTCGTAGATGTCAGTGAGCAGCTCGGCGGAGACGACCTGATGGCGACGATCCATCACAAGGCCGTAAAAGCTGAATTACTAGCGCGGCGTGCTGACCATGCAGGCGCCCGTGCGCTTGTGGACGAGGCCGTCAACCTCGCTGCACGTACCGATGCACTGTTCGATCACGGCATCGCATGTCGGTCGCAAGCTTCGGTTCTGCGCGCTGCAGGTGAATCTGCGGGCGCCAAGGCGGCGGACGATCGTGCCCGTGCACTCTTCGAACGCAAGGGTGCCACCGCACTGCTCGACGGTTCGCTCGCCACGCGGGAGGTTGTACCGGTCTCAGCAGCTGTAGGGGCGTCTTCGGAAGTCAGCGCATTGACCAACGCTTCGTCCCAATTGATGCGACAGGTTGTCGATGCTTTCAACAGGCACGCTTGGGAAGAGGTCGAAGCGTTGTGTACCGACGACGTCATGTTCGACGACCGTCGCGCCGGTCTCGGTCACGTCCTCCGCGGGCGAGTGCCTTTCGTCGATCAGATGAAAGACATCGTCGAGCTCGGGGCGCGCGCGACGGACTACAAAGTCGTTGCGGTCCGCGGCGAACGTCTGTGTCTTGTCCGCCAGCTTTGGCTCGCCGGAGACTTCGAAGTCGAGGCGCTTCTCGTGACAGAGCTTGACGAGAGTGGATTGGCACGCGCCCAAGTCTTCTTTGAAAGCGGCGACCTCGACGCTGCTCTAGGTGAGCTTGACGAGCGTTATGCAGCAGGCGAAGGAGCAGAAGCGGCAGAAGGCATCACGCTGATCTCGCGGATGTACCGCTCGGCAAGATCGGCCACATGGGCCGAAATGAAGGTCCTCTTTGCCGACGACTTTGTTTTGAGCGATCACCGCCTGGCAAGCCTTGGCGAAATCGACGCGGAGGCATGGATTGCGAGCTTACGAACACTCGTCGATCTCACTGCATCATTCCGGCCCCAGATAGTTGCGTATCTGGCCGTCGCGTCCGACTTGTGTCTCGTCGACAATCGCATCCTTACGGAGACAACCGAAGGCGGAACCCTCGAGAGCGCTATGTACATGGTTTTCCGCTGGCGCGGTGGGCTCTTGACGCGAGCCGAAGCATTCTCGGCGGACAAGCTCGACGAAGCCCGCGCTCGGTTCGAAGCACTGCGCGGAGCTTCCGGTGCACTCGTCAATCGGTGCGTCGAAGTGATTCGCCACTTCGACGACGACTTGAACCGCGGCGATCTCGAGGGTGTCTTGGCGCTCCACGCGGACGACGCAGTACTCGATGATCGTCGCTCCGGCCTGCGCGACCTATCGGTCGGTAGGGACGCACACCGCGATTACTACGCCGCGGTCCTGCGGGGGCCCGTTCATCTATCCCAGCGACCGATCGCAGTGCGTGGGGACAACCTTGCCCTGGTGACTGATGACTGGCGAGTTGGACCTTCGCAGTACGAAATCGAGGTTCTCACTCTCCACGAGCTAAACGATGAAGGTCGCATATCGCGAAAGGTGGCGTTTGACCCAGCCGATTTCGATCAAGCGTTAGACGAGCTGGACGAGCGGTATATCGCGCTTGAAGGAAGTGTTGATCCCAAGATGGTGACTTTGTGGAGCGACTTCGCGCGTGGATATACGAATCGCGACCTTGCTCCGCTCACTGCGACCATGTCGGACGACGACTACGTCGTCATCGATCATCGTCCGGCATCGCTTGGCACTCAGGACCGCGCCGGCCTCCTCAGCTGGATCCAATCGGCATTCGACCTAACGACGTCATGTGTTGCCTATGTGTCGTGCTTCTACGGGCTGGAACCAGGGAGATCTCTCGTCGGATTCGAGGTTCGCGGAAAAACAAACGAAGGGACGGAGTACGAGACTTCGGTACTTCTGTTTTCGGAGCGACGAGGCGATGTGATGGTGCGGGCCGAGCAGTTCTCGCCAGAGCAGTTGCATCTCGCATGGGAGTGCTTCAATGGGGCTGGGCGATCGACCGCATCGGCCGTAAGCGATAACCGTTGCTCGCGCGGGATAGCTCGCGTATACGAGTGCATGAATCGCGAGGACATCGACGGAGCGCTCGCGTTCTACATCGAAGACATCGTGCGCGAGGACCACCGTGCCGGCCTATCCGCGACGGTCCTAGGGAAGGAAGCCAACAGGCGTGAGCTCGAGCAGGTTGTGGGGTTCGGGAACCGCGTGACAATCGAGCTCATAGCTACCCGTGGAGAACGTTTGGCGCTCGTCAGGACCCACTGGCGACTTGCACGCTCAGGCTTCGACGTCGAACATCTGAGTCTGCATGAGGACGGTGAGGACGGCCTGTCCACGTACATGGGTTCGTATGATCTCGACGACCGAGACGCGGCTTTCACCGACCTAGACGAGCGGTTCGCTTCAGGCGAGGGTGCGATAGCTGGGCACGGTATCCGCTTGATGTCCGGACTGATGCGAGCAATCAGTGCGCACGACTGGGAGGGCATCCGGGCCGTCTTGTCGGACGAATTTCGCTTGATCGATAACCGTCCGGTAAGTCTGGGAGTGCTTGACGCGGACGGTTTCATCTCGAGCTTCCAAGCACTCATCGAACTCACAGCGACATTCAGGGCCGAAGGTGTTGCGATGCCGAGGATCTCGGCGGACGGCTGCCTAACCGAGATAAGGACGGGCGGCCGAACGGTGGAGGACGGCGTCTACGAGAACGCGTTCTACTCCCTTTTCCGCTGGGATGACGGAAAGATCCTCTCCGTCGAGAACTTCCCGATCGATCAACGAGCCGAGGCCTTCGCGGCGTTCGATGCGCTCTCTGAAACCACATCTACGGCGTTCGTCGTTGAGCCGAACCGATGCTCACGAGTCGTGACCCGATTCAACCAGAACCTCAGCAGCGGAGATGCGGAGAGCGCTATTGCGCTGGCTTCGGAACACATCTACCGCCGTGACAATCGATCTGGCCTTCAGATGGCTCTCGAGGGAAAGGATGCGGCCACCCGCGAGGTCAACGAGATGCTCAAGGGCGGTGCGCAAGTGGCCTCCGCGCTGATAGCTACGCGCGGCGAGCGCCTTTCGCTCCATCGCATCAGATATTGGGTTCCGCGGTCTGGCTACGAGATCGTGACGCTCGATGTCGACGAGATCGGCGCCGACGGTCTGCTACAACGTCGCGAGACCTTCGGGGATGACGACCTAGACCGTGCATACGCGTGTATGGATGAGCTCTTCGCCAAAGGCGAGGGGGCCCCAGCGGCCGAAGCCGTGCTACTCGGATCACAGTTCGCCCGCGCGGTGAATACGCGCGACTGGGATCTGCTGCGCAGCGGCTACTCGGATGACTTTGTCCTCGTCGATCACCGTCCTATCGGCTTGGGGACGGTTGGGCCGGACGAGTACGTGTCGAGCGCTAAGGCTCTCGTCAACCTCGCAAGCTCGATCAGGTTGGAGTTCGTCGCTTGTCGCCGAGTTGCGCAAGATCGAATCCTGAGCGGCGTCCGCTTCATTGGAACGTCCAATGATGGCGCGCCCTTCGAAAATGCATTCCATACCGTCGGATGGACGCGAGGTGGCTTGCTCTCGCGACTGGAGAGTTTTCCGTTGGATCGGTACGCCGACGCCGTTGCATGCTTCGAGAGATCGGCATCGAGTGATTCGATCAGTCTCGAGAACGCGGCCACTCGCAACTCGGACGCCATGGGAGTGGCTTTCGCGGCACGCGATTGGGATGCCTTTGGATCCCAGATCAGTCAGGCGTGCGTCCTCGAGAATCGCAAGCTGGGCCTAAAGTACGAGTTTGAAGGCCGGGAGGCGTATGTCGAAAACGCCAGAATCGCTGCCGACTTCGGAGCCGCGGCAGAGTGGACGACGATCGCAGTACGTGGCGATCGGCTGGCGCTGTCCCGCATGCATTTCTTCGACCCGGAGCGGTCTCCAGGCTCGCCTGAGTCGTACGGGTTGCACGTTCACGAGTGCGATTCCGAGGGACTGAACCTCTACGAGGTCGTCTTCGACGACGCCGAAATGGAGTCGGCGTTTTCGGCTCTAGACGAGCGATATATCGCGGGCGAGGGTGCCTCGTATGCGGACACCTGGAGCATCGTCGCGAAGTTAGCCGGATGTTACGGCCGGCGTGACTGGTCCTCTTTTTCATCTCTGTTGACCAACAACTTCGGTTTCGTTGATCACCGTCCCGCATCCCTTGGCAGGATCGACGGGGCTCAGGAACTCGTCCGCGCTCAGATAGCGCTTGTGGAACTGATACCGGATGTGACTTGGCGTTTCACAGATGTCGTGGCGATCGATCGCGACAGATGCATCGCCCATCTGACGGATACGGCAACCAGTGTGCACGGAGCCGAAGTCGAGTTCTCTGTCTATTTCGTATTTGAGATGCGCGACGGACGCATCGAAAACCTTGAATTCTTCCCGCTTGAAGACCGTGAGGCTGCGATCGCGCGCTTCGAAGAGCTCGGCTCCCAAGCGCCGGACGGCCTCGACAACCTGGCAGCGCGAACGGTTGCCCGTTATTTCGAAGCCATCATGCAGTCGAACCGGCCTGCGTATGAGGCACTGAGCGCCGAGGACATCACGATTGATGATCGTCGTGCGGGGTTGAGGTCGGTTATCAGCGGACGCGAAGCTCAGCTTGAACATTTGAAGGTCATCGAAACACTTCGCGCAGAAATGGTTTCCTTCGAGCCGCTGGCGATCCGTGGAGCGCGCCTCGTTCTCTCGCGCGCGCTTTTCGGCGGTCGCGGCGACGGCGGACTCGAAGCGGAGGTGCTGCGCCTTGATGAGGTAAACGAACACGGCTTGATCAGAAAAGGCGCCATCTTCGACCCTGACGACCTAAGGGCGGCGATCGAAGAGCTTGATGAGTGGTTCATCGCCGGCGAGGGGGCTGACGACGAAGAACTCCTGCGGGCGCTCGTACGGCAGTCCCGGTTGTTCGCAGACCGGGATTGGGGCTCGTATCGCGAGGGGCTGACCGAGGACGTCGTTCTGGTTGATCGCCGCCCCGCAGGCGGCGGAACGATGACTGGCCGAGACGAGTACATGACGTACGTCCAGACATTGGTCGACGTCGCGCCGGACGCATACCCATACTTCGCCGAGATCATCGCGATAGCGGACGATCGCTTGCTCGTCCATCAGAAGACGATCAGCTCGATGGAAGGCGGCGCAGGCTTCGAGCTCGAGTCGCTGCGTGTGCTCGTCCTTCGCGACGGCTGTTACGCGAGAGCCGAGCAATTCCCGGTGGGGGATAGGGCCGCTGCGCTTGCGCGCTTCGAAGAGCTCGGCTCCCAGGACGCCGTTCCTTCCCTCACAAATGCGAGCACGAGGCGGGCCGATCGCGTGGTGCAGTTGATCGAGAGTGGCTCGTTGCTAAGTGGCCTCACCCCCGAATACGAAGAGCTGACGGCCGACGAAGCCATACTCGATGACCGCCAGACGGGTCTCGGCCATGTCGCACGCGGCCGACGCGAGATCGGCGAGTACTCGAGCGCATTGTCCAGCGTGGGCATCGTCAGCATCCGCTGGACGCCAATCGCAACGCGCGGTGAGCGGCTAGCGCTTTTCCGAACGGTGTCGCCAAACAAGGATGGATTCGAAATCGCGCGACTCCAAGTCCAGGAAGTCGACGACCAAGAACGCATGACACGAGCTGTCTACTTCGATCCGGACGCTCTCGACGAAGCCGCCGATGAACTCGATCGCCGATACGCCGAGGGTGAAGGCCGTCCGTATAAGGAAGGGCTCGCAGTACCGTCCGGGATTAGGCGCGCCTACAACCATCGGGACTGGCAAGCCCTGCGCAGCCTGGTCCGCGACGACCTGATCTTCGTCGACCACCGTCCGGCTGGGGCCGGCCCGCTTTCGGGCGCCGACGCTTGGCTGTCCCACATACAGGGCCTTATCGAACTCGCGCCCGACCTCGACTATCTGGACACCGAGCACCTGCGGCTCGCTATCGACCGTGTCCTTTCTCGTGCGCGGCTGCTGGGACACAACAGCGAAGGATCGGAGATCGAGTTCCCGCAGTTGATGTTGGGCGTGATCGACGACGGCAAGCTCGTGAGGCTTGAACAGTTCGCACCAGAGGACCGCGAGGCCGCAATCGCACGGTTCGATGAGCTTGGCAGCTCACCTCAACAGTCAATCGAGAACCTCGCCATGCAGGTGTCGCGTCGCGTCAGCCGCGCTGTCATGAGTTCGGACCGCGAGACCTATGACGAGCTTGTGTCGCCGGACTTACGACTCACCGATCACCGCTCAGGCCTGGGCTGGGAAAGCGTCGGTTCGGATGCCGTCTGGGAACGCGGGCAGGAGTACGCATCCACCTACAGCGATGGAACGTTTGAGTACGTCATGGGACTCGGCGACCGGCTGGCCCTTGGGCGTCAAGATCTGCGCACCGACGGCGCAATATCCGAACGGCTCGTCCTGCGCGAGATTTCGCCCGAGGGGCTTCTCATCTCGATCGACTGGTTCGACATTGACGCCATCGCCGCAGCGACCACCGAGATGTTCGTCCGATACAGGGCAGGCGAGGGGAGTGAATTCCCTGAGATGGTCGACCTGGTCAATCGTGTCGGTCGCGCGCACCGCGAGCGGGACTGGGACGCATTTGGTCAAATGCACGACGAGGACGCGGTGCTCGTCGACCATCGCCCGGCGGGCGCCGGAACCCTCGTTGGCCGGGAGAACGCGGTTCGATACACCAAGACTCTTGTCGATCTTGCGGACAACTGGCGGATGGCACCGAAAGGGATCCTCGCCATTGCCAAGGATCGATTGCTGATCGACGTGGAGCAGGTCGGTACTCCACCCGATGGAGCTGAGGTCGGATACGGAACGCTGACGTTGCTTTTGCAACGTGACGGACGGATCGTCCGAAGCGAGATCTTCCCAGACGACCAGCGCGAGCAGGCACTCGCTCGCTTCGTGGAACTGGGAACACAGCCGACCGTCCCTGGGCCCCGACCGAACGCTGCCGCGAGGATCACCGCGAGTTTCCGTGACGAGTACCGGCGTCAGGACTGGGATGCCATCAGATCGCGGTGTGCACCGGGTTACGTCCGTGAGGACTACCGAAGCGGTGTGCTTCTCACGGGAGATGCAGACCAATTCGTCGATTCCACGCGAGAGATGTGGAACCTCGGGTTGAGAGACTTCGAATCGGAACTCATTGCTACGCGCGGCGAGCGACTCGCCCTGATTAGGGGACATTTCCGCGACCTCAGCGGCAATGAGATCGTCATCCTGAGTGTTCTCGAGTGCGATGAGCACGGCAAACGAGTCTGGTCGGCAAACTTCGATCCCGAGGATTTCGATAGAGCGCATGCGATGCTCGGCGAGCGGTACGTCGCCGGTGAGGGCAGCGCTTTCAGAATGGAACTCGAAACCGGTGCCCGCTTCGGGCGTGCCTATAACGAACGCGATTGGGGCGCCCTCCGGCTCCTACTTGATCCCGACTTCGTCATGGTCGACCGCCGACCGGCAAGTGCCGGCAAAATCGCGGGCGCCGACGACTACCTCTCGTACATGCAGGAGTTGGTGAAACTGTCACCGGACCTCTCGCCGTTTGGTGCCGAGACGAAGGTTGTGCCCGGTCGACTGCTCTCATACGTCAACGCACAGGGTCACAGCCTCGACGGATCTGAAGTCGATCTTTCTCAATGGATGCTTATGGAGATGCGCGACGGCGTCCTTTTGCGCGTCGAACATTTCGCACCGGACGACTCCAAGAGAGCCCATGCGCGTTTCGATGAGCTCGGCTCCCAAGAAGTCTCCGGTCACTTGGCTCCCGAGAATGGGGCTTCGAGGGCCGCGGACGTGGGGCTACGGCTGGTACTCGAGAAGGATTGGGATGGACTTCGTGCGGGTTCTGCAGAGGACTCGATTCTCGAAGACCGCCGCAAAGGCCTGAGCTGGGAGTCCAGCTCTTGGGACGACCGCCTCCGGCGTGCCAGCGAGTACGCGTCCGTGTACGTAAGCGGCAGCAACACGCGCATAGCTAGTTGGGGCGAGCGGCTTGCCTTGACCCGGCAAGTCATGGTCGATGCGACCGGATTGACGTCCGAGCGGCTCCAACTGACCGAACTGAACGAGGATGGACTGAGCGTATTTGGCGCTTTCTTCGATACGGACGACCTCATCAGTGCTTACGAGGAGCTTTCGGAGCGCTACGCAAAAGGTGAGGGCCGCGAGTTCGCGGACCTCGTCCGTCTCGTAGCTCGGTTGGCCGTGACTCATGGCCGGCGCGAGTGGGAACCCTGGATTGAGACGCTGGCTCCCGACATCGTCATGGTCGATCACCGCCCGGCCAGCGCTGGAACGATAGTCGGGAGCGAGCAGTTCACTGAATACGTGAAGGCGATGGTCGACGTAATGCCCGGCGCAAAGATCTTCAGCACTACGTTCCTTGCGCTTGCGCCGCGCCGGGCCTTGACTCCCTTCCTGCTGATCGGCTCGGACGAATACGGCGGGGAACTCGTCATGGAGGGAATCAGTATGTGGGTCGCGCGCGAGGGGCGTTTGATTCGCTTGGAACAGTTCCCGGTAGACGAAGTTGACCGAGCCATGAAGCGCTTCGAGGAGCTCGGATCCGAAAAACCTGAACTCGGCGCGACGGCCGACGACTAAGCTTCCTCAATCCGGCGAGGGAGGAACATGCGCATCGGCGACATCGAGATCATTCCCGTCTCGGACGGAGTAGGGAAGCTACCCTCCGCGTACATACCGAACGCGGATTGGGATGCCCACAAGGACATGCTCGATGAAGAAGGCAACTTCGACATCCAGATCGGCTGCTTCGTCGTCCGGAGCAAAGACAAGACCATCCTCATCGACGCCGGGCTCGGCCCCCTCGAGATGGGTCCGTACAAGACCGGAGAGCTACCCGGCCGGCTGGCCAAAGCGGGGATCAAGTCGGAGGACATCGATCTCGTACTCATCACCCACCTACACGTCGATCACATCGGCTGGGTAGTGCGCGACGGGGAGCCGTACTTCCCGAACGCGACCGTCCGTTTCGGCGAGAAGGACCTCGATCAGTTCATCCGGGTCGACAACCCGGACCCTGCGGCGAGTCAGATGATCGAAGCGCTAGAACCGCTCGGGCGGATCGAGACGATCTCAGGCGACACCGAGATCGTGCCCGGAGTCTCGACGATGCACACACCCGGACACACACTCGGCCATCTTTGCGTCGTTGTTTCGTCCGGAGATCAACGAGCCTTCCTGCTGGGCGACGCCATCACGTGCCCGATCCAACTGGGCGAGGGCGATGTCGCTGCGATCTCCGAGGTCGACGCCAAGCTCGCTAAGAGGACGCGCGAGACCCTCATCAAGGAGCTCGAGGGGACGGAAGACATCCTGGTCGCCGCTCACTTCCCGGAGCTCGAGTTCGGGCGTCTGTTGCGCGGTGAGGGCAAGAGGTACTTCGCGTAACAAGAAGTAACACCGTTGTGAGTACTTCTACGCAGACACACTCTCCCTTGTTAACTACCGTTCGCTTGGGCATTGGGCCGTCGCCGAGGTGCATCTTGCCTAGGCGAAGGATGGGAGAGGAGTTCGGCATGCTTCGCCGTAGAAACTGGTCCATCGCTTGCGCGTGTGGTGAACTGCTCGAAGCTTTGAGCCGCGAAGGACTCCAGGGTCTCCTTCGCACTCATGTGCTGTTCGACCATAAAGCGCTTCGGCCCGACCCGGCCGACGACGACGACCTGGAGCTGGAGCCGCTGGCCGGTTAGAAGCTAAACTCCCGCGATGTCCTTCATCGTGGTGAATGCGGTAACCGTCCCTGCTGAGCGCGCGGGGGAGTTCGAGCAACGTTTCGCGACCCGGGCCGGGAAGATCAAAGATCAAGCCGGTTTCGAAGCCTTCGAGCTCCTCAAGCCCGCCGACGGAAGCGACAAGTACCTCGTCTACACGCGGTGGGCGTCCAAAGAGAACTTCGAGGCCTGGATGAAGTCGCCCGACTTCATGGCCGGACACCGTCAGCACTCCGGCGGTCCGGTGGGAACGGCAAGTGAAGTCTGGCTGTTCGATCTGCTCGAAGGCGAGTACGCCGGCTAGCGGTTAGGACCGAAGCGGCGTCGCACGGCCCAGAGCATCCCTATCGACGTAGCCGTTCCGATCGCCGCCAGGACCAATAGGAAATCGGGGATCGCGGAGTTCGCACGCGCCGCTGCATTGGCGGCGTCTCCGATGATCGGCAGCCCTCCGCCCCCGGGCAGGCTGGTAATCGGTTTGGTGAGGCTCGGATCGACGGCCGTCTTCACTACCTTGTCGGAGTCTGGAGCCGACATGCGGTCGACATCGGCTGGTGCATCCGCGTTACCGCTTTCCTTCGTCACCGCTGTGTCGGGGGCGTTGCCCTTCGTTGCGTCGGTTGCCGCGCCCATGCCCGGGAGGTCAAGGAACGGATCAGCCGACGCCGCCGAGGCAATACCGCAGCCGAGAACGGCGACGAACACCAGCACGATGCCTACCCGCATGCCGACTCCTTATCCGAAATCTTCGTATCTAGGCGATGCGCCGACGAACACGCGACAGGGCAAGTCCGGCGCCCAGCAGCGTCAGACCGTCGATCGCAGCGTCGGTGACACCAAAGCCTGTCGAAGGAAGCTTGCGCGCGGTTCCCGGAGTGCGTCCGGTTCCGGGTGTACGGCCGGTTCCGGGTGTGCGACCCGTTCCAGCTGTTCTTCCGGTTCCGGGTGTGCGTCCGGTTCCTTCGGTGCGTCCGGTGCCGGCCGTGCGCGCTGTGCGCCCGGTGCCCTCGGTGCTTCCGGTTCCGGTGTTCACGTCGGCCGTACCGCCCGGCGGAACCATTACTTGTGCCGCGGCGACCGGACCGATCGCCATCACGGCAACCGTGCAAGCTGCAAGCACGATCTTCCTCAAGCTCATTACGAGCTCCTTCCCCTAGAGATGCTTGTCCTATCGATTCCCAAGCGACCGCTTTTGTAAGCGGTCTAGGGGGTATAGCCGGTTTCAGCCGGGCAAGTCCAACCGAGCAAGGACGTCTTCCAGCACCTTGTCGATCGCTTGCGACGAGTCGATGACTTCGATCCGATGTCCGGCCGATCGCAACAACGCGATCGACTCCTCGTAGGAGAGGCGCAGGCCTTCGGCGAGATCCGCCCTTTCGTAGCGCTCGGATTGCGTGCGCGACGCCAGGCGCTGCGCACGCACTTCCTCAGGCACATCAAGCACAAACGTCACATCCGGAACGTCGAATCCTGATGACGCTGCGAGGATCGCGTCGCGCGGAACGCCCGCGGCGCCCTGATATGCCAGCGTCGAGAGCAGGTAGCGATCACAAACGACCCACTCGCCACGCCGAAGGGCGGGACGTATGACCTGCCCTAAATGATCCGCGCGGTCGCCGGTGAAGACTAAAGCGGCAATTTGTTCTTCTAGATTTAAATTGCCCTTCACATGGGCACGAAGCAGGGCACCTAAAGGTCCGTCCGTAGGCTCGGCCGTAAGACAAACCTGCAGGTCGCGGGCACGAAGCGCCTCGGCAAGCCGATTAGCGATCGTCGTGGTTCCGGCACCGTCGAGGCCCTCGACGACGAGAAAGAGAGATTGTTTGTCCGTCGGCATGCGCCTATAGTGTGGCCTTCCAGCCCTTATGGGGACATCCACCGGGCAGGCCATCAGAAGTGGCATCGGCGCCGCATTACGCGCTGAGCGCGAGCGACGCCGCACATCACTGGACGCTGTGGCACGCGGCACTCTGGTTCGCATGGACTTCCTCGAGCTGATCGAGGAAGACAGACTCGAAGATCTGCCGTCCGGCGCGTACGCCCGCGGTTTCATCCGTGCGTACGCGACATACCTCGGACTCGATCCAAAACCGTTCATCACCTCCTACGAGAAGCGATGTGGGAGCCCGGCTCCCGAACTGTCGCGCGTCGTCCGTCGTGGTATTCGCGTTCCGCCGGCCGCGCAAAGGCGCGCATGGAAGATCGCCATCACGTCGGCGTCGTTCTTGATCATCCTGCTCGTGCTGCTCGGCGTGTTCCGCTCCGGCGACGAGCCGAGCGAGGTTCCGGCCGTTTCCGCCGCTGCGGCGCGCATCCGCTCGACGACTCCACCCGTAACGAGTGACGCCGTCGTTCGCGTTGAGGTCACGGACGAGACGTGGGTCGAGGTGCATGCGGATGGACAACCCGTCTTCGCGCAAACGATGCACAGCGGCGAGTTCAAATCTTTCAAGGGCAAGAGCGAAGTCGTTCTGTTCATCGCGCGCGCGGGAGCCGCGCGCATAACGGCCAACGGACGGATCCTCGGAACACCGGCTGAATCGTCGTACCGCGGTGTCTTCACGCCGGGAACGACGACGCTTCCGCCACACGAGCCCGTGGAGCCTGCCGCACCGCCGCCGTCGAGCGATCCGGCGGAAGGTGACAAGGCGGGCCAAACCGAGCAGGTCGGCCAATCAGACGCTGGCGGCCCCGCGGTCGCCGACGCGAACCAGACCGGCTAACGCCGGACGGCCGTACCCTTGATACAGACATGAAGAAGACCGTTTACATCCGCACGCTCGGGTGTCCCGAAGAACGAGACCGATACCGAGCACCTCAAAGGCATGCTCGAGAGATCCGGCTACGCGTCGGTGGACGAGGCCGAAGGCGCCGACGTGGTCGTGGTCAACACCTGCTCCTTCATCGACGCCGCGCGACGTGAATCCGTGGACGCGATCCTGGAGGAGGTCGATCGCCGCCAGGACGGTCAGCGCGTGCTGGTTGCCGGATGTCTGGTCGAGCGCTACGGCAAGGAGCTTGCCGACGAGCTCCCAGAAGTGGATGGATTCATGTCCCTCGGTTCTTACGCGCGGGCATCCGAGATCGTCGAGGCGGCGCGGGGCGGGGTGCGACAGCTTTGCTTCGACGCCGGCAAGGTGCCCCTCGGTATCGACCTCAGAGGCGCGCCGTCATCACCGACGGCCTTCGTGAAGATCTCAGAAGGCTGCGACCGGGTGTGCACCTTCTGCGCTATTCCGATGATCCGGGGCGGGCACCGCTCGCGTCCGGAGCCCGCCATCAAGGGAGAGATCCGCTGGCTCGTCTCCCAGGGCGTCAAAGAGGTCGTGCTCGTCGCTCAGGACATGTCGCTTTACGGAAGGGACACCGAAGGCAAATGGAAACTGCCTCGGCTCCTACGCTCACTTGCCGATGTCGAAGGACTCGTTTGGCTGCGGATGCTCTACCAGTACCCGCGATTCGTGAACGACGAGCTGCTCTCGGCCGTGGCCGACTCGGCCCCCGCGGTTCCGTACTTCGATCTCTCTTTGCAGCACGCATCGGGCAAGCTCGTCAAGAAGATGAGGCGATGGGGAGACGGAGAAAGGTTCCTCGATCTGATCGGACGCATCCGCGAGCGTTTTCCTGACGCCGCACTGCGGTCGGCCTTCATCACCGGTTTCCCGGGAGAGACGGAAGCCGACGCCGAGGAATTGGCCGACTTCCTTCCCAAGGCCCGTTTGGATTGGGCGGGCTTCTTCACTTACTCGAACGAAGAAGGGACGGAGGCTGCGCGTTTCATAAAGAACCGCGTATCCCAAGCAGCCGCTGCGCGCCGGGCCGAGGTGCTCGGTGAGATCCAGAACGAGATCGCGGAAAGCAAACGCAAAGAGATGATCGGCACCGATGTCGAGGTGATGATCGAGTCTCGCGACGGCACGGATCTTCGGGGCCGGACGTGGCGGGAAGCTCCGGAGGTCGATGCCGAAGTCATCGTGGCGGGGGTCAGGGGAGCACGGATCGGAGATATCGTCCGCGCGCGTGTGAGTGGCACGGACGGGCTCGATCTCGTGTGCGACGCGGCCACGCTGGAGCGCAGCGTAGGCGCTAACGAGTGACGACACAGCTCCCAGCCAGACCCGTCCCGCACTGGAACCTCGCCAACGCGTTCACGCTTCTCCGTGTTGCGTTGGTGCCGGTTTTCGCGTGGCTACTCGTCATCCGCGAACCGTCGCTTCCGAAACTTGCCGGCGTCGTTTTCGCAGTAGCTGCGGCCACCGATGGATTGGACGGGTTCGTCGCGCGCCGTCTTCACCTCGTCTCCGGTTTCGGAGCGACGCTCGACCCCATCGCCGACAAGCTGCTCGTCGGAACCGCACTCGTCGCCTTGGCCATCGACGACCGGCTCCCGTTGTGGGCTCTGGTGATCATCCTTGGGCGTGATCTGTTGGTGACAGGTCTGCGGATCTGGCTGGCGCGCCGCGGCCGCGCGCTTCCCGCATCGATGCTCGGAAAGCTGAAGACGAACTTCCAGATCCTGGCCGTCTTGCTGTTGACGTTGCTCGCGCCGCACAATCCGGCCGCGTTGGTCGTCCTATGGATCTCTATCGTGCTGACCTTGCTGAGCGGACTCCAGTATTTCGCCGCGGCGATCCGCGGCCGCGCCGGCGTTCCGTGGAGATAGGGTTCTCATGAGTTCGTCAAAGAAGTCCGTGATCGTTGCGGTCGGCGACGAATTGCTGGCCGGTGTGATCGTGAACTCCAACGCCGCCTTCATCGGCGAGCTGCTCCAGGCCGCCGGTTATCCCGTGGTCTGGTCGATGGTCGTCGGCGATGAAGAAAAGGACATAGTCGACGCCGTAGCGCGCGCTGCTCGAGACGCAGATGTCGTGATCGTCAGCGGGGGCTTGGGTCCGACCCAGGACGACAAGACCCGCGACGCGATCGCTCGACTCCTTGGAACCGAGCTGGTGAGAGACGAATCGATCGTCGAGGACATCCGCGCACGTTTCCGCGCGTGGGGGCGCGAGATGCCGGAGTCAAACGCGCAGCAGGCAGATATCCCGGCCGGCGCAATGGCGATCCTCAATCCGTGGGGAACTGCTCCCGGCATCCGGGCCGAGCTCGACAGCGCGGTGATCTACGCCATCCCCGGCGTGCCGGGTGAAGCCAAGCGGATGCTCGAGGAACAGATCATCTCCGAGCTTGGCGGCGGTGCGACCATCCGCGCGCGGATGCTGAAGTGCGTCGGCATGTCCGAGTCGGGTCTGGCCGATCTGTTCGGAGATCTTGCTACGGCGGCGAACCCGCGCATGGCGTACCTGCCCGGCGGCGGCGAGATCCGGCTGCGCTTCGTTGCTACCGGTGCCGACGAACCCGAATGCCTTCTCTTGCTGGACGAAGCCGAGAAGACCGTTCGCGAACGAGTAGGCGACATCCTCTACGGAGTGGACGAAGAGACTCTCGAGTTCGTAGTCGGGCGCATGTTGAAGGAGAAAGGTCTGAAAGTCGCTACGGCCGAATCGTGTACTGCCGGTGCTTTGGCCGCGCGCATCGCGAACATCCCGGGCTCGTCCGATTACCTAGTGGGCGGCGTAGTCACCTACGCGTCCGAAGCCAAGGCGTCGGAGCTCGGTGTGCCCGCCGAGTTGATCGAAGAGCACGGCGCGGTTTCCGACGCCGTAACGCGAGCCATGGCCCTCGGTGCTAAGGAACGCCTCTCCGCCGATGTCGCTGTGTCGGTAACGTGCGCCGCCGGCCCCGAACCGCAGGACGGCGCTCAGCCGGGTACCATTTTCCTAGGGGTTGCCGGGCCCGGTGACACCGTCGAGGTGCGCGGCGTCACCGTACCGGGCGACCGCGCCCAGGTGCTGAACTTCGCGACCACGTTCGCGCTCTCCTTCTTGAGGTCGCACCTACTGCAATCGTGAGGCTGTTCGTCGCGGTAGACGTCCCGCAGGAGATCAAGAACGCCGTCGAGACGAATGTGGTCGACGTCTTGCGTCCCATCGTTCAAGGGGCGCGGTGGACGCGCCCCGAAGGAAGGCATCTGACGCTTGAGTTCCTCGGCGAGACGCCGGAGGAACAGCTGAAGGAAACAGTTCGAGCTTTGCGAAGATCGGCCAACAAACACACCCCCTTCGAAACGGCATTCGCGGAGGTCGGCGGGTTCCCGAACATCAAGCGCCCGAGAGTGATGTGGCTCGGGCTCGGCCCGGGAATCGACGAGATGAGATCCCTAGCCGCCGACGTGGAGCGCGAGCTCACACCACTCGGCTTCGATCCCGAGACGAGGGACTTCACACCGCACTACACGCTGGCTCGCTTCGCCCGTCCCCGCGCGATCGGTGAGGTGCCGGAGGTCCGGATACCGACGAACGAGTTTGCCGTTGACGAGCTCGTCTTGTTCCGGTCTCAACTCCACCCGAAAGGTGCCCGGTATACCGCCCTGGAGCGGATACCGCTCGGCAAGTGACGTGGAAAAGCGCGGTCCGGGCGCTATAACCAGGGGGGGAGCTAGGGAGAGGAGGCATCGATGTCGTTCGAGTCATTGAAGGACGTCTTTTGGCCGGCCATAGCCGTGGCCGCTGTCGCTTATTTCGCACTCGGAGCGATCTGGTACGTCCCGCAGGTGATGGGAACGCTGTGGGCGAGAGCGGGCGGCATCGAGCAGCCCGACGAGCAGAGCGTGAATCCGTTCAACTTCGTGGCCACACTCGTGGCTTACTTCGTGTCGGGTGTAGCGACGGCGATGATCGCCGTGTCGACCGGAACCGACACCGCGGCGGAGGGCGTCGTGCTCGGTCTGGTCGTGGGTATCGGGTACGCCTTCACGGCAGCGGCCGTTACAGCGATCTACGACCGCAAGCCCGATCCCGTGGGCTGGTGGCTCATCAACGGCATCTTCAACGTCGCGGGCCTGGTCGTGATGGGCGTGATCATCGGAGCCTGGACGGGCTAAGCGCAGCTAAGGACGTACGTTCCGCGCTAGTCGGCGTCGCGCCGACCCGTGGCCGCGAGAGCTACTTGAAGTAGGTCGGACCTGAGTCCGGCGAACTCAGACTCGAGTCGTTCGAACCTTCGATCGATGGCGTCGAACCGTCCCTTGTTGATCCACACCTGGATGGCTGTGAAGAGCGCCAACAACGAGCCGGTTAGAAGCGGCGTCAGCAGATCCATGCCTTCCTCCATCGTACGTTTCGAGGGAAGGGAACGAGATCGTAGAGGACGTTGCGGACGGTAAGGACCACCCTCGGCCATGAGCCCTCCAAGGTCGTCCGAGGCCTGATTATCGTCCAAGATGCGTGACGCGAACAGATGTTCGTGCTAGGTTCCAAGTTCGAGGTTCTGACCGCCATATCCAGGAGGCCTTGATGTCATCAGCGATAGCTACCGTTGCCAGACCCTTCCCCCCGGGAAACAAGGGAGGTCTTGGTATGGAGAGGGACAAGGCGCTGGAGATGACGCTCACGCAGGTCGAGCGTCAGTTCGGGAAGGGCGCGGTCATGCGCCTGGGTGACCACGCGCAGCGGCTCACCGTCGAATCGATCTCCACGGGGTCGATCGCTCTGGACGTCGCCCTCGGCGTAGGCGGGCTCCCCAAGGGACGCGTCGTCGAGCTCTTCGGCCCGGAGGGATCGGGTAAGACGACCGTCGCTCTGCACGTGGTGGCCGAGGCTCAGAAGAAGGGCGGCGTCGCCGCTTTCATCGATGCCGAGCACGCCCTCGATCCTGCATACGCCGGCAATCTCGGCGTCGATATCGACTCGCTGCTCGTCTCCCAGCCCGACACCGGAGAGCAAGCTCTGGAGATCGCGGACATCCTCATCCGTTCCGGTGCCATCGACGTCCTCGTCGTCGACTCCGTCGCGGCTCTCGTCCCCAGGGCCGAGCTCGAAGGCGAGATGGGCGACACGCACGTCGGCCTTCAGGCCCGGCTGATGTCGCAGGCACTGCGAAAGCTCACGGCCACCGTTTCCAAGTCGAACACGTGCGTGATCTTCATCAACCAGATCCGCGAAAAGATCGGCGTGATGTTCGGCTCCCCGGAAACGACGCCGGGTGGACGCGCGCTCAAGTTCTACTCGTCGGTTCGTCTCGACGTCCGGCGCATAGAAGGCATCAAGGACGGAGCAGAGTTCATCGGCAACCGCGTCCGGGCCAAGGTCGTGAAGAACAAGGTTGCGCCACCGTTCCGGACGGCCGAGTTCGACCTCATGTACTCCAAGGGCATCTCGAAGGAAGGCTCGCTGCTCGACGTTGCAGTGGAGAAGGGGATCGTCAAGAAGTCGGGAGCTTGGTTCACTTACAACGAGGAGCAGATCGGTCAGGGACGCGAGAATGCGAAGGCGTTCCTGCTCGAGCACGCCGACGTTGCCAACGAGATCGAGAAGCTGATCATGGCTGAGCTCGCTGCACCGGCCAACGGTGAAGCTCCGCCGCCGGCCGATGAGGAGCCGCCCGCCGAGGAAGAGGACGACGGTCTGTCCAAGATCAAGGCCGGCGACGTGGTGGCCAGCCTGACGGCGAAGGTGGGAGCCAAGAAGAAGTAGCTCGATCGGATCGGCCGCGCCGACTCCGATCGGTGCTGCCGCGTCGCTTCGCTCCGCGGTAGTTTTTCGGGGATGACCGGCACTACCCGAGTCGCTCCGATGCTTGCGGTGAGCGACGCACGCGCAGCCATCGATTTCTACAAGCGCGTTTTCGGCGCAGTCGAGAACTGGCGCATCGACGGTGGAGGACCGGTCGTCGCCGGGATGTCCATCGACGGTGCCGAGTTCTTTCTTGCTTCTGAGAATCCGCCGAAGACGAGCGGCCCAGACACGGTTGGCACAACCACGGTTCGTATCGAGCTTTTCGTAGACGACCCGGAGGCCGTCTACGAGCGAGCGGTAGCGGCCGGTGGAACGGGGAGCGCTCCCGTCTTGCACGAACATGACACCGTCGACGGTTCGTCCTTCCGGATGCTGCAGGGCGGTATCAACGACCCGTTCGGGCACGCCTGGCTCATCGGGAAGTTCCTAGACGACTAGTGGAGCCCGAACGGTGCGTCGAGTGTGGTTTCGACGGCGAGCACCTGATGACGGGCGACGCCATCACGGCCTTGCGGTCGATGGGCCGGAGGTGGCGCGAGCTGTTCAAGGATATCCCCGAGGGCGAGCTCCGCACTCGACCCGACCCGCAGACGTGGTCCCCGCTCGAGTACGCGGCCCACACGCGGGACGTCATCGCCCTAGTCGGCCGGGGGATGAACGAGGTCCTCAAGGGCACCGAGCGGTCCTTTCCGGGCATGGAGCCCGACCCTCCGGGAACCGATCACGGGTACAACGCCCTCGAGCCCGCCGAGGTGCTCGATCAGCTGGGAGCCGAAGCCGAGCGCATGGCCGACCGGGCCTCGAAGGCCCTTCCGGCGCACTGGAGCCGGATGGCCACGATGGGCGGAGAGCCTACGAACGCCGGCTGGCTGCTCCGGCACGCCGTCCACGACGCATCGCACCACCTCCGGGACGTCGAGCGCATCCTCGGGGCATAATGGGTCCAGCGCGGAAGCGCTGGGTGCGAACACCGGATAGATAACGGCCCGACCGAAAAGAACACTGGCCGAACCGAATATGAACGAGCTGCAGGTAAAACGAACGTCCGACACGGGGAGCCTTCGCAGACCCATCTGTAGGCGCGTCTAACCTTTCTCGTTCCGTCCGGCTCGCACCACCCTTCCGTGCTTCGCACGTGCGTAGGCGCGCGCGAACCAGATAGAGGAAGGAGTGAGCCGGGATGGAGATGATCATCCTTGGTGTCGTCCTCGGTCTGGCCATCGGAGGAGCCGTCGGCTATGTGGTCAGAAAGCGAATAACCGACGCGAAGATTGGCACCGCCGATCTTAGGGCGAGCCAACTGCTCGAAGAGGCCAGAGGCAAGGCCCGTCAGCAAACCGAGGACATCCGTCAACAAGCTGAGCGGGACGCAAGCAAACTCCGCAGCGAGATCGGGCGACTGGAATCGGCGATCGCTACACGCGAGGAGACCCTCGATACGCGGTCGGATGCCCTCAACGCTCGCGAGGGCAAGGTCGAAGCCCGGGAGCAGAAGATGCTCGACCGGGAGCGAAACGTCGACAAGATGCGCGAGGACATCGGCGCGAAGATCGAGGAAGCCCGGCAGGCGCTGGAGCGCGTGGCCGGTATGTCCCAGCAGGAAGCAAAAGACTCTCTGATCGCCTCCGTCGAGGAAGAGGCCAAGCGCGACGCGCTGACTCTGGTCCGTGATTTCGAGGCCAAAGCACGCGAGGAGGCCGAGCGACGCGCACGCAAGATCGTCGTGACGGCGATCCAGCGGCTGGGAGCCGAGCAGGCTCAAGAGTCCTCGACATCCGTCGTCCAGCTCCCCAACGAAGACATGAAAGGCCGCATCATCGGACGGGAAGGACGGAACATCCGTCATTTCGAGCAGATCACGGGCGCGAATCTCGTCGTTGACGACACGCCGGACTCGGTGATCCTGTCCTGCTTCGACCCGGTTCGCCGGGAGTGCGCGCGGCTGACGCTGGAGTCGCTCGTCGCAGACGGACGCATCCACCCCGCGCGTATCGAGGAGCAGTACGAGCGTGCGCGAGCGCAGATCGAGAACGAGATCAAGTCCGCCGGTGAACAGGCCATCGACGAGCTCGGCATCACGGACATGCATCCCGAGTTGGTTCGCGCTCTAGGCCGGTTGAAGTTCCGGTACAGCTACGGACAGAACGTGCTGAGGCACTCTGTCGAGGCCTCGCATCTAGCGGCGATGATGGCGGCCGAGCTCGGCTCGGATCCCGAGCTCGCCAAGCGCTGCACCTTGCTTCACGACATAGGCAAGGCTGTGGCCATGGAGGTCGAGGGCACCCACGCCAACGTGGGGGCCGAGCTCGCCCGGCGTCTGGGCGAAGCGCCGGCCGTTGTCCATGCCATCGAGGCGCACCACGGCGAGGTCGAGCTGAGAACGATAGAGGCGGTTCTGACCCAGGCCGCCGACTCGATCTCGGGTTCCCGCCCGGGTGCGCGCCGCGAGAGCTTCGAGGCCTATGTCAAGCGCCTGGAGCGGCTCGAGGAGATTGCCAAGTCTTTCGGCGGCGTCGAAAAGGTCTACGCGATGCAGGCCGGACGTGAGGTCCGCGTCATGGTCGAGCCCGGCAACGTCGACGACGTGGGAGCCCAGGTGCTGTCCCGCGAGATCGCCAAGAAGATCGAGGAGGAGCTCCAGTACCCCGGCCAGATCCGGGTCGTGGTCCTCCGTGAATTGAGGTCCGTGGAGTACGCCCGATAGCCGGGAGCGGTCGGAAGGCCGCGGTACAATGGTCCTGGTCAGATGACCGTGAGAGGCCCGCCCGCAAGGCGGGCCTCTCCAGTTTCCGGGGCCCTTACCATTGCCCTCATGGCCCACTGGCTGGTGAAGAGCGAGCCCGGCTCCTTCTCGATCGACGACCTGGAGCGCAAGGGCGTCGAACATTGGGACGGCGTTCGCAACTACATGGCTCGCAACAACCTGATGGCGATGAAGGTCGGCGACCTAGCGCTTCTTCCATCACTCGAGCGCCGATCCTCCCGGTGTGGCCGGTATCTGCGAAGTAGTGCGAGAGGCCTACCCCGACCACACTCAGTTCGATCCGGAGTCGAAGTACTTCGATCCGAAGGCGACGCCGGAGAACCCGCGCTGGTTCATGCCGGATGTTCGGTTCGTTCGCAAGTTCCCGCGCTTCGTGCCGCTCAAGGAGATACGGGAGACACCCGGTCTGCAGGACATGGCATCTCGTCCAGCGGGGCATGCGGCTATCCGTGCAGCCCGTGTCCGAGAAGGAGTGGCAGATCATCTGCGATCTGGGCGAACGCAGTGTCGAGCAGGATCGAAGCGCTTTCGTGTTTTCGCCGTCGGATATCGATCTCTCGTGATGGCCAAGACGTTCTACCTCGAGACGCACGGATGCCAGATGAACGAGCACGACTCCGAGCGCATGGCCGGGCTTGATGGAAGTCGCCGGCTACCGTCGCGTCGCCGGACCCGAGGACGCCGAGGTGGCGATCCTCAACACTTGCGCGATCCGCGAGAACGCCGACAACAAGCTCTACGGACACCTCGGCCGCCTGAAGCCGATCAAAGCAACGAACCGGCCTCAAGATCGCCGTCGGAGGGTGCCAGGCCGAGAAGGATCGCGAAGGCGTTGTAGAGCGGGCACCGTGGGTCGACGTCGTCTTCGGAACCCGCAACATCGACGCTCTTCCGCGGCTGGTCGATCCGTCGAGCGGGCCGGTGTTCCGATCGTCGAGTTCGCCGAACAGTTCGAAGTGCATCCATCGGCGCTCCCGGCACGGCGGGAGTCGCACTTTCCACGCGTGGGTGGCGATCCAGTACGGATGTAACAACGCATGCACGTTCTGCATCGTCCCTTCGGTCCGTGGCCGAGAGGTGTCTCGTCCGATGGGCGAGATCCTCGGGGAGGTGCAGCGAGCTCGTGGACGGCGGCGTCACCGAGGTCTCGCTACTTGGGACAGAACGTCAATTCCTACGGGCGGGACCTGACCGGCCGTACGATCTTCGCAGAGCTGCTGCGGGCGGTAAACGATGTCCCCGGCGTTCGCCGGATCCGCTACACCTCTCCTCACCCCAAAGACTTCAAAGAGGACACGGCCACGCGCGATGGCCGAGTGCGATGCGGTGTGCGAGCACCTGCACTTCCCGGTGCAGTAGCGGATCGGATTCGGTGCTGCGACGGATGAAGCGTGCGTACTCACGTGGGAGCTACCTCGAAAAGGTGGCGATGGCCCGCGAGACGATCTCCGGCCTCGCTCTGACTACCGACATCATCGTCGGCTTCCCCGGCGAGACCGACGACGAGTTCGCAGACACCTTGTCGCTCGTGGAAGAAGTGAGGTTCGACTCCGCCTACATGTTCCAGTACTCACGGAGACCGGGAACCGAGGCCGAGTCGATGGAGGATCAGGTCCCTAAGCATGTCGTGCAGGAACGCTTCGACAGATTGTTGGAAGCGCAGACGCAGATCTCCCTGGAGCGGAATCAGGCGCTCGTCGGATCGGAAGTCGAGCTGACGATCGAGCGGACGCAGTCCAAGAACGACGCCGAACGGTCGACGGGACGCACCCGAACGAACAAGCTCGTGCACGTTCCGTCCAACGGCTGGGCCCCCGGTGACGTCACGGTCGCCCGGATCACGGAGGCGTCGGCGCATCACTTGTCCGGCCAGCCGACGTAGAGCAGAGCGTCACCCTTCGTCGTCCGGTAGTACACCTGCCAGTTGTAGTAACCGAGGTAAGCGTGCGTGTCGTCGCGCATCACGCGTGCGTATACGTTGATGGCCCGCACATACCTGTCGCTGTGGTTGTAAGCAAAGAGGGCTCGATCCATATCTGCCGGAGCGCCGTGGCCGTGAAGGTAGCGTCCGGCCGCCAGGATCGCGTCGTGCGGACTCTCGATGTCCCCTCGGCCCCAACGGGCCCAGGTAGACGGGAGGAACTGCATCGGACCCTTGGCGCCGGCGATGCTCGTCCCTCGGATCCGTCCCATCCGGCTTTCAACCAGATGGATGGCGGCGATGAAGGTCCAGTCGATACCGAACTCGTCCTGGACTGCGTCGTAGTAGCCCCGTAGCTCGGCGGCCGGCGGTGGAGCCACGATCCTCCACGGTGGGAGCTCGGTTCGTGGCGCCGTGAGTGCGCGCAGCTCGGCTCCCGCCCGAACGTTGGCTTCAACTCTGGGACGAATGGCAGCCGGGACGCGCCGATAAGTCTCATCTCGCCACTCGGGCGTCCTGACGAGCTGCCGATAAGCGGCTTGTTGTACACGGGCATGTTCGGCGACGCCATCGCCGCCGCTCCTGATCGTTTGCTCGGCCTCGATGAGCTTGGCAGCCAGCTCGGCAGGGCTCTCCGAGTCGTAACGCGTTGCGAGGGCGAAGGGGTCGTCGGAAGCCTGCGAAGGCGTTGCTTTCGGAGGCGTCTTCGTGCGGAGGGCTGCTGTTGTCGGCGTGGCCGTCGGTGTTTCGGAGGAACACGCGACCAGGAGAGCCAGCGCTAGGGCGATGGGTGGCAAGCGAAGCAATATCCGGACACCCTTCCAGACTTTCTCGTGGCGGTCATTCGATAGGTTTGCGCGGATGTCTTATCGCTGGATCTTTAGGGACACGCCAAAGTCCATCTCGGGTCAGTCACAGGTCTTTGACTCGCAACAGGAGGCCGAGGACTGGATGGGAGTCGAGTGGCGTCGCTTGCTGGACGAAGGTCACTTGGCCGCGTCGTTGATGAACGGCGAGGATGAGATCTACACGATGAAACTGACCGCGGAGTAGGGGAGCTCATGGACGGATTGATGATGCGAACCGAGCTCGTGCTCACGCATTTCCTCGAGCGCGCTCGGATGCTGTTCCCGAACCGGGAGATCGTCTCGCGCATGCCGGACGGCGTGCACCGCGAGACATACGCCGAGGCTTACGTGCGGATCAAAAAACTCGCCAACGTTCTGCAGGGTCGCCTTGGCAGCGGCGTGGGTGATCGAGTCGGCACCTTCGCCTGGAACCACTACCGGCACTTCGAGGCGTACTTCGCGATTCCAGGCATCGGCGCCATATGCCACACGCTGAACATCCGCCTCTTCCCGGAACAGCTCGTCTATATCGCCAACCACGCCGAGGACAAGGTCGTCCTCATCGACGAGTGCCTGCTAGACGTCTGGCTCGGCTTCGCGGATCAACTCACAACCATCGAGACATACGTGTTGATGGGCGACGGAGAGTTCTCGGCTCCCGAGTCCCGCAAGAGGTTGGCCGACGCGACGGGTGCAAATGTCGTCGATTACGAGGACTTGCTCGCCGAGACATCGGCCGAGCTGGAGTGGCCGGAATTCAGCGAGGACACCGCCTGCTTCATGTGCTACACGTCGGGCACCACCGGCGATCCGAAGGGCGTGCTGTACTCGCATCGCGGTCTTTACATCCACTCATTCAATCACTGCATCGTGGATGCGCACCGCATCTCGGAGACGGACACCGTTTTGCCGATCGTGCCGATGTTCCACGCCAACGCGTGGGGACTCCCGTTCTCGTGCGCGATGGTGGGAGCCAAGCAGGTCTTCGCCGGTGCCGCGCCAACACCGGCCGACATCGCACAGCTGATCCAAGACGAGAAGGTGACGTTCTCTGGCGCCGTCCCGACTGTTTGGCTCGGAATGCTCGAGGTCGCCGATCAGTACGACCTGTCCTCGATGAAACGTTTGGTGTGCGGAGGATCGGCGGTACCACGCTCTCTGATCCAGCGATACCAGGACCGCTTCGGCATCACGATCCAGCAGGGCTACGGCATGACCGAGACTGGGCCGCTGGCAGTGATGTGCCACATCAAGTCCGATGTCGCTGAGGGACTCGACAAGGAGTCGCTTCTGGACCTCCAGTCCAAGCAGGGGATCCTCATGCCCAGCGTCGAGATGCGGATCGCCGACGAAGACGACAACGACGTGCCGTGGGACGGCGAGACGATGGGCGAGATCTGCTTCCGCGGCAACTTCATCGCGTCCGAGTACTACAAGGACGACCGATCTGTCGGAACCTTCCGCGACGGCTGGCTACATACCGGCGATGTGGCGACGGTCGATGAGCACGGCTACATACAGATCACCGATCGCACCAAGGATCTGATCAAGACCGGTGGTGAGTGGATCTCATCGGTTGATCTCGAGACGAAGATCATGGGACACCCGAAAGTCCTCGAAGCTGCCGTCATCGCAGTGCCGCACACCAAGTGGCAAGAGCGCCCGGTCGCGTGCGTCGTCACCGCCAAAGGCGAGTCACTCACCGAGCAAGAGGTTCTCGACTTCCTCGAACCTCAAGTCGCCAAATGGTGGCTACCGGACAAGGTCATCTTCATCGACGAGGTGCCGAAGACCTCTGTCGGGAAGTTCGACAAGAAGGTGCTACGGGCCAAGCACGGCGAACCGCTGGAGTAAGAAGCTCAGGGGCTGTACGCGCGTAGTGCTTCAGCAATGACTTGTTCTGCAGCCGCTCGGTCCCGCCATCCATCGGCCTCGACCACCTTGCCTTCAAGGTCCTTGTAGACCTCGAAGAAGTGTTCGATCTCATTCAAACGATGCGGTGTGACGTCGGCGAGCTCGTTCACGTGATTCCATGCCGGATCTGCGAGGGGCACGCACAGGATCTTCTCGTCGGGGCCCTTGTCGTCCCGCATGACGAAGACGCCAACAGGACGCGCCGAGATGAGGCAGCCGGGGACCGTGGGTTGCTCTATGAGGACGAGCGCGTCGAGCGGATCACCGTCGCCGCCGAGACTTTCGTCTATGTAGCCGTAGTCGGCCGGGTAGTGCACCGCCGAGTGCAGCACCCGATCGAGGTGTACGCGTCCCGTCTCGTGGTCGATCTCGTATTTGTTCCGGCTTCCCTTGGGGATCTCGACGACAACCGTGATCTCCACGCGATCAGTTGGGGAGATCGGCTTCGGCGATGTCTGCAAGCTTTGGGTTCTGCTTGTCGCGGTCGGACAAGATCGGGTCAGCAAGTGGCCAGGGGATCGCGGCGTCGGGGTCGTCCCAAGCGAGACCGTTCTCGTCGTTCGGGTCGTAGTACCGGTCGACCAGGTAGGTGAGCGCTGCGTCGGTCAAGGCCTGGAAGCCGTGCGCGACTCCGGGTGGGATGTAAACGGCGGTGTCGGCGCCCTCCCCGATCTCAAGCGTCATGCGCATGCCACGCGTAGGAGACGAGCGGCGGAGGTCGTACATGGCAACGAAGATCCGGCCGCGTGGGACGTACCAGTAGTCGGCTTGGCGCAGGTGGTAGTGAAGAGCCCGGATTACGCCGGCCTTCGACTCGGATCGCGTTCCCTGAACCATGTTCGGGACTGAACCGAGCCATTCCTGCCTGAACGTTTCCCTAAGGCTCCCGCGTTCGTCCCCCTTGACCTTCGGGGTAACGAGGAGGACACCGTCGATGTCGCCGCTGACCAGGCTGGTCACACCCTTATTCTGTATGAACCCGTAGCTGATTAGGTAGGTCGACCCTAGAGGCGGTCAGGAGGCACCTTGGCGCTGTCGTTCGGCTGCGTGGTGCCTCATTCCCCGAACATCGTCCCGGAAGCCGGCGGCGCGAAGGCCGAGGAGTGCGCGCGGACGCGCGAGGCGATGATCGAGCTCGGCATGATCATCTGCGAGGAACGCCAGGCGCCGAACTGCGTCATCGTCTCGCCGCACAGCCCCTTTCTCCCGGAGGCCTTCGGCGTCTGGGAGGGCAAGAAGTTGACGGGATCGATGAAGCGCTTCCAAGCCCCCGACGTCAGCCTCACTCTGAAGGTGTCGACCGAGCTCGCCGAGGCCATCGTTGACGTCGCCGGGCGCATGGAGCTTCCCATCGGAAGGCTGAACAAGGACTGGGAGCTCGATCGCGGTGTCACAGTGCCGTCGCTATTCCTAATTCGCACCGACGAAACTCATGTGGTGCCCGTCTCGATCTCGATGCTCGGATGGGACGAACATTGGTTGTTCGGCACGGCGATCGCCAAGGCGGCCGAGCAGATCAAGGGAGACACAGTGATCGTCGCTTCGTCGAACCTTTCTCATCGGATCACGCTCGATGCGCCCCACGGATACTCCGCAACCGGCGCCGACTTCGACGGCCGCGTGCGCGAATCGATCGAGAACGGACGCCTGCGCGACCTGCTCGACATGCCTCAGGACCTCCTGCGTGAAGCTTCCGAATGCGGTTTTGCGCCGCTCCTCGTGCTCGGCGGCGCGTTCGATGGCCGGCGCGTGAAGGGCCGCATCGTTTCCTACGAAGCACCGTTCGGGATCGGGTACCTCGTGGCCTCCGTCGAAGTCGACGAGGGAGCCGAGCAGCCGCAGCGTCCTCTGGCCGCAAGTGCGCAGGTGCGTTCCGGGCAGGGACTGATCCGGCGCCTGTTCGACATCGACAGGTGAGGCGGCTCCTCGCACTAGTTGGTCCGACGGCGGCGGGGAAGTCCCGTATGGGCATCGAGGCGGCTCTCGCTCTGGGCACCCGCGGCCACGACGTCGAGATCGTTTCGTGCGACTCGATGGCCGTGTACCGGTCGCTGGACATAGTGGCCGACAAGCCGAGCGCCGCGGACCGATCGGGTGTCGTGCACCACATGATCGACGTGGTCGATCCCTGGGAGCCGTTCACCGCGGTGACGTACCGCGACCTTGCTCGTGGGGTCATCGACGAGATCCTTGAGCGCGGCGCGTTCCCGTTATTGGTGGGCGGCTCCGGCCTCTACTTCCGCGCCGTGGTGGACGACCTGGAGTTCGCTCCGACCTCACCGGAAGTTCGTTCGCGGCTGGAGAAGGAGCCGCCGGACGACCTGATGGAGCGTCTTCGTGCGGCCGACCCGATAACGGCCGCCCGTCTTGATCCCCGGAACACGCGGCGCATAGTGCGTGCCGTCGAGGTGCTGGAGCTGACTGGGCGTCCGCCGAGCGAGTTGCGAGATGCGTGGGATCGATCCGGTGATCGCTACGACCTTGCGGTGGCGGGACTGACGTGGGCGCGCGACGAGCTCCTGAAACGAGCCGCCGAGCGCGTACACCGCGAGGTCGAAGCGGGCCTGTTGGAAGAGGTCAGGGGCGTCCGGCCGGAGATGATGTCGGCAACTGCTGCACAAGCTTTGGGTGTGAAGGAGATGATCCCGGTGCTCGCCGGCAGGCAAACGATGGATGAAGCTTCCCAAATGTTGGTGCGCAACACGAAGAGGTTCGTGCGACGACAGATCTCATGGTTTGGTGCGGACCCGCGTGTTGTCTGGTTCGATGCGTCGGCCCTGGGCTGGGACGGCGCGCGCGCCGAGATCGTCGAGCTCTTCGCGCGGAAGCTAAGCGGAGAAGCTGCGCCGGGGAGGAGCGTTCCTCCAGCGCCAGCCGCCGAGCTTGCGGACCGAGCGGAACCAGACGCGGGGGCCCGGCCCGGAGCGGACCTGAAGGGCGATGAGGACGCCGGTTAGGAAGCCCATCGATCCAATGTGAACCAGTCGGCGCTGCGGCCGTCATCGGACAGCGCTCCGATCAATGCATGCGTGGGGATGGAAGCCGAACAACGGGGCTCGTGCGCGAGGTAGTAGCGGTCGAAAACGTCGCCCTGCTCGTTCCAGGCGTCGACGATGGACGATGCACGAAGCGGCAGGTTGTCGTCGTCATACCGCTGAAGGGGTAGAACGCTCCACGGGAGCCGGTCCCGGTAGTGGATCATCGGCAGGTCGACCAGAGGACCGCGCCCCATCGGGTCGAGCCTCAGCTCACAACTGGCGGCCAGGTCCTTGATATGGGCGAGACGATCGCGGTGGACGGCGCTCATCCAGGCCGCGCGCGCCCTGCGGGCCCGGCGGTGGCTTCCCGATTCCAGTGCGCGCTCGAGCTCGGCGTATGCGAACTGCGCGCGGCTCTCGTAGCGGTCGGTGCACCAGATCGGTTCGGAGTCGGCCAGCCTGATTGTCCGGACGACGGGATAGGGGAACGCCCTTACCTCTTTGACGCCTTCCCAGGTCTGTTTCTGAACGTGCGTCCAGAGGTCGATCGAATGCCTTGCTATAGCCACGCCCGTACCTCCCACCTGTCGCCCACAGGAGAAACAACAGCAATCAATAGTCACAGCCAGCACGACTGTTTACAAGGCTCTCAACGGCAACAGGACGGAAAGGGCCGGTGGCCTGCGGTTATGCTCTTCGTCCTTTCGGGAGCGGGCGGCCTGTCGGGCGCTCTTATGACGAAGAGTTAGCGGGAGACTCTCCATGCGCCTGTGGTGGGAGGTCGCACGTCGCGGTTTCCGGCGCTACGCGACGTATCGCTGGGCGACGGTGGCCGGAGTCTTTACGAACTCGGTGTTCGGATTCATCCGTGTGTACGTCTACATCGCGCTGTTCGCTGGAATCGGCGACCGGATCGGAGTGTGGGACCTACGGGACACCCTGACGTACACGTTCGTCTCCCAAGGGCTGCTCATGCCTTTGTACCTGTGGGGATGGCAAGAGATCGCCGAGACCGTCTATTCGGGTCAGGTCGCTACCGACTTGTACCGGCCCTTCGACTACCAGCTGTATTGGCTGTCGCAGGATCTCGGACGCGCTACCTATCACGTGCTCATGCGCGGGATACCGCCGTTCGTCATCGGAGCGATCTTCTTCGACCTGCGTGTGCCGGCAGATCCCGTTACATGGTTCGCATTCATCGCCAGTTTCTACCTGGCGGTGATGGTGAGTTTCTCGATGAGGTTCATGGTGAATCTTTCGGCGTTCTGGATCATCAACGAGCGTGGTGTTCATTCCATCGCCGCTTCGGCATGGACGTTGCTCTCAGGTTTCACGATCCCGATCGCATTCTTTCCCGACACGTTGCGAACGATCGTGCGAGCGATGCCCTTCGTCGCGATGTTCGAGATGCCCGTCGACATCTTCCTTGAGCACGCGAAGGGATCAGACCTCGTCGGCACACTGGCCATCCAGGCTGTGTGGGCGCTTCTCTTGCTCGGAGCCGGCCGGGTGATGCTTAGCGCCGGGGCTCGCGGAAGTTGGTGGTGCAAGGTGGCTAGTACGGACCTCGATCTACGGTCACGTTGACGGCTTCGCGTGTCCGCGCGCAGTACCAGTACCGGGTGTCGTTCGTTCTCCAGGTCATCGGTGCCTTCTTTCTGTCCTTCCTCGACTTCGTCGCGATCTTGGTGATCTTTCATCACCTCCCGCATCTCGCCGGGTGGTCCATCGGGGAAGTCGCGTTCCTGTACGGATCGTCGGCAGTGACCTTCAAGCTCGCAGACATGTTCATGACGAACATGGATCGTCTACCGGTGTTCATCCGTGGAGGATCGTTCGATCAGGTGCTGACACGGCCGCTCGGGACTCTCGGTCAGGTGATGACCGGCGACGTCGGCATACGGCACCTCGGCTCAATGGGGCAGGGCGCTCTCGTGTCTGTTGATCGGCATCTCCCGTGTCGACATCGAGTGGACCCCGCAGAAGATCCTCGTATTCGCGTCGATGCTCGTCGGCGCCGTGTTGATCTTCTGCGCGCTGTACGTGGCGACGAACGCGATCGCGTTCTGGACGATGGACGCGCGCGAGGTAGCGAACGCTTTTACCTACGGCGGGAACGGGATGACGCAGTATCCGCTGCACATCTACGGGCTGTGGATGCGAAGGATCTTCAGCTACGTCATCCCGCTCGGGTTCGTGAACTACTTTCCCTCGCTGTACCTGTTGGGCAAGGACGATCCGGCCGGCGCACCCTACGCGCTCCGATTCGTATCGCCGGTCGTTGCCGTTGGTCTCTGCGTCGTGGCCGGCGCGATCTGGCGAGCCGCAGTTCGCCGGTATCGGAGTACCGGAAGTTGAGGGCTGTCCATCGAACTCCGCGACGTGAGGAAGACGTTCAACGTCTACCGGCCCCGGGAAGGAGCTCGCGGTCTCGGTCGGATGCGTCGTGAGCGCATGCAGGTGCATGCCGTTGACGGCGTGTCGTTCACTGTTGAGCCGGGAGAGATGGTCGGCTACGTCGGGTCCCAACGGCGCGGGGAAGTCGACGACGATCAAGATGCTCACGGGCATCCTCGTGCCGTCCGCGGGCTACGTCCGCGTGCTCGACCTCGAGCCGACCAGGCAGCGCGTCGAATTGGCCAGGCGGATCGGAGTTGTCTTCGGTCAGCGCACGCAGCTGTGGTGGGACCTGCCGCTCCAGGACTCGTTCGATCTGCTGAGGCACATCTACCGCGTGCCCGAGGAAAAGTTCAGAGCCAATCTCGAGACTTTCACCGAGGTCTTGGAGCTCGACGCCTTCATTGCTACGCCGGTCAGACAGCTATCTCTCGGACAGAGAATGCGCGGCGACCTAGCCGCTGCGCTGCTGCACGATCCGGAGATTCTTTTCCTCGATGAGCCGACGATAGGCCTGGACGTCGTGGCGAAAGCACGGATCCGTGAGTTCCTGGCCGAGATCAATCGCGAGCGCGGAACGACGGTCGTTCTGACCACTCACGACATGGACGACATCGAGCAGCTCTGCCGCCGCATGATGATCATCGACCACGGCCGCGTCATCTACGACGGCGACCTGGAGACGGTGCGGGCTCGGTTCGGCGACGAGAGCGTGCTGGTCGTCGACCTCATGGAGGCCGGGCCCCCGATCGAAGTGCCGGGTGCGCGGGTCGAGCGTGTGGACGGACCACGGCAGTGGCTGCGGTTCCGGCGTTCCGAGGTGACGGCGGCCGCGCTGATCGCATCGGTTGCAACGAAGGTTCAGCTCCGGGATCTGGAGCTTTCGGATCCGGACATAGAAGACGTCGTCCGCCGGATCTACGTCCAAGGGATGGATGGATGAAGCCGTCGGCGGATTTCCTAGCGCGTGTCGCGGCAGCTGATGGGCAGTCCGGTCGCAGCCTGGCGGGCGGTGACCGGCGGTTACTCGATCGCGGAGCGATGGTCGGTGGACCTGGAGGACGGTCGCCGGGCTTTCGCCAAGCTCGCCACCAGCGACGACATCGCGCGACGTCTTCGCGACGAATACCGAAACATGGCCGCGATCGACGCCGACTTCCGGTGCGAGATCCTCGCCTGGGAAGAAGGCGACCGCCCTCTGCTCGTGGTGGAGGACCTGAGCCACGGGCGCTGGCCGCCGCCCTGGGAGCCGGGCGACGTGGAACGCGTTCTGGAGATGTTCGAAAGAGTGGCGGCTACGTCGCCGCCGGCGCACGTTCCGAGCAACGAGGTCTATCGGGAGATGTTCACCGGGTGGCGGCAGATCGCCGCCGACCCGGCCGGGTTCGTCGCGCTGGACATCGGTTCCGAAGACTGGCTGGCGGAGTGTGCGCCGGCGCTGATCGATGCCGAGCAACGCGTAGTGCTCGAGGGTGACGACCTTGTTCACGGAGATGCTTGGAGCAGCAACATCTGTCTTATGGACGACCGAGTCGTCCTCGTGGATTGGAACTTCGCCTCTCGCGGGAACCGAGAGTTCGATCTCACTGCGTGGCTCCCGGCTCTTCGCTTAGAGGGCGGACCTCTTCCCGAGGAGGTCGCACCGGGTCTGGCTTCGTGGGCGGCCGCTCTTTCCGGTTTCTTCGCAGCGGGTGCGACGAAGCCTCCACCCGAAGGAGCTCCTACCGTACGGCCGTGGCAGAAGCGCCAATCGCGCATAGCCATCCCGTGGGTGTGCCGCGAGCTCGGTCTTCCCCAACCCGATGTGATGTACGCACGTATGGAGATCCCGCTGATCGATGAAGACTTCGCGGCCGGACGGATCGACGAGGACGAGTGGCACCGGCGCATCGAGGAGGTCTTGATCGACGCCTACCTCGCGACCGACGACGTGCGCGCCGGCTCGGGAAAGGGCGGCGACGAGGCGAGTGGAGGTGGGCACGCGAGCTGATCCTCGATGTCTTCCCGCCGAATGCGACCTTCCTCGACGTCGGATGCGCGAACGGTTACCTGATGGAGAGCGTCCATCGCTGGGGACATGAGCGCGGGATCGAAGTCGAGCCTTACGGTCTGGACATCTCGTGGCGCATCGTTTCGCTCGCTCGCCTCCGATTACCGCATTGGGCGCGACCGGATCTTCGTGGGCAACGCCATCGACTGGGCACCGCCGCAACGCTTCGACGTCGTCCAGATCGGGATCGACGAGGTGCCGGTGCCGCGGCGGCGCGAGCTGATCGATCGCGTGCTGCGCGACTTCGTCGTGCCCGGCGGAAAGTTCGTGTTCCGCGCCGGCCGGGCCGGTGACCGCGACGAGACCCGGCTACAGCTCGAAGGTCTTGGCTTGCAGCCGGACGGCGAGATCGAAGCGCGTTCATCCGGCTACCGGCGAGTTACGTCGCACCGCGTGGCTGCAGGCGCCGTTAGGCTTGGCGGACCATGCGTTTCCGCAAATACCACGGTGCAGGCAACGACTTCGTGATGATCGGCGATCTCGACGGGAGCCTCGGCCCCCGCGGGATCGCTGCCGCGCGAGCTCGTCGCCGCATTGTGCGACCGCCACACAGGCGTGCGGCGCCGACGGCGTCATCCGCGTGCTCAACGGCGGGACCTGTACCGGATGGACTACTACAACGCCGACGGTGGCGAAGCGGAGATGTGCGGCAACGGCATCAGGTGCCTCGTGCTGCACGAGCAGAACGCCGGCCGTCTGGGTGACGGCCGAGCTCACCGTGCAGACGCAAGGCCGGACCGGTGATCGTTCGTCCGGCGGGACGTCGCTCGCTACACGGTGGACATGGGTGCGCCGAAGCTCCAGAAAGAAGATGTCCCGATGACGGGAACCGGTTCGTCGCTTCGCGCCGAGATCGCCCTCGACGGAGGAACGCTCATCGGCAGCGGAGTATCGATGGGCAACCCGCATTTCGTCCTGTTCGCCGACGAGCTCGGGCGCGTACTCGATGACGAGCTCGTTCACGGGCTCGGCTCCCGTCTGGAGGTCCATCCGGACTTTCCCGGCGCGCACGAATGTCGAGTTCGTCGAGGTCGTCAACGCGACGCGCGTGCGCATGCGCGTATGGGAGCGAGGCATCGGCGAGACACTTGCCTGCGGTTCGGGTATCTGCGCCACCGCCGTCGTTTGCGCGTCGTTGCGAGCGGACCGGGCCGCATCTCTGGGTCGAGATGCCCGGAGGCGAGCTCGAGGTCGAATGGGAGCCGGGCGGCCACGTGTGGCTGACGGGGCCGGCCGAAGAGGTCTTCGAGGGCGAGATCGACCGCAGCTGGCTAGAGGCGCGTGGGCTCGCGCAGCACGCAGATCTCGTCGGCGAAGCGATCTGATCCGGCCATGACCGACCCTTCCTTCGAACCCGCCACGTCGCATCACCGATCTTCCGCCGTATCTGTTCGCCGAGCTCGACCGAAGCGATCGAAGCGAAGCGCGCCGAAGGTGCCGACGTCATTTCCTTCGGCGTCGGCGACCCCGACTTCCCGACGCCGCCACACGTCGTCGAGGCGATGCGCGAGGCCGTCGTTCGATCCCGAGACGCATCACTATCCGTCGTACTCGGGCATGCCCGAGCTGCGAGAAGCGATCGCGGACTGGATGGAGCAAGCCGGTTCGGCGACGAAGCTGGACCCGTCCACGGAGATCCTGCCGACGTGGGGCTCGAAGGAAGGCGTCGTCCACCTTCCGTGGGCTCTCCTCGGTGAAGGCGACGTCGCGCTGTGGGCCGACCCCGGTTACCCGCCCTACGACGTGGGCGCGCGGCTGGCCGGCGGCGACACCGGTCTCGCTCCCGCTTCGCGGAGCGAACGGCTTCCTTCCGGAATTCGACGAGATCGCGCCGGACGTGGCTTCGCGGACGAAGCTCATGTGGCTGAACTATCCCGGGCAACCCGACCGGCGCGACGTGCGAGATCGACGTCTTCGAACGTGCCGTTGAGTTCGCCCGGTCCACCGGATCGGTGGTCGCTCACGACGCGGCGTACTCCGAGATCACCTACGACGGATACGTCGCACCGAGCATCCTTCAGGTGGAGGGCGCTTCCGAAGTGGCGGTCGAGCTGCACTCCTTCTCGAAGACCTTCAACATGACGGGCTGGCGGATCGGCTGGATCTGCGGATCGGCCGCCGTGATCGAGGCTCTCGGACGTTTGAAGACGAATCTCGACTCCGGTGTCTTCAACGCCATCCAGCGCGCGGCGATCGCCGCTCTGCAAGGCCCGACCGACTTCCTAGAGCGAGCAGCTGGCCGTGTTCGCGAAACGACGCGACACAGCCGTCGATGGATTGCGGGACGCCGGACTGGCCGCGTGGACGCCGAAAGGATCCTTCTATCTGTGGGTGCCCGTTCCGGACGGCGAATACATCCGCGTCCTTCGCTGCCAAGCTCCTGGACGAGGCCGCCGTCGTCGTCGCGCCGGGCAACGGCTACGGCGAGTACGGCGAGGGCTACGTCCGTTTCTCTCTGACGCTGGCCGACGATCGCCTCGAGGAAGGGATCGAGAGGATCCGCAAGGTCCTCTAGGCGCTACCACGAGCGAAGCGACTGGCAAGCGAGATCGTCGCAGGCTCTACGCCGATCTCGCTTACGCGAGCGCGCGGATCGTGTGCAGCAGTGAGGCGGCTGGGTCGTGCCCAAAAGGAACCGGGTAGACGATCACCGAGTCGAGTCCTGCTTCGATGTAGGAGTGCAAGGTTTTCCTCACATTCAGAGGATTGCCGAACGCGCAAAGTGCATCGACCAGCGCGTCGATGGCGCGCTCCCCACCGGCCGTCATGTTGTCGAGCTCACGTCCCAATCCGACGGTGCGTACAGAATTTGCGTAGTTCGGCAGGCTCAGATACGAGTACGTCTGCTCGCGCAGCGCTTCACGGGCGATGTGCTCGTCTGAAGGGTCCTCGACAACGGCCGTGCGGACGTAGGAGATGACGTGGACGCGGCGCCCGACGTCCGCGGCCGCCTCGCGCACGAGGAGGGCAGCCTTCTCGACTCCTTCCGGCGGGAGCCAATTGAGGATCACGCCGTCGGCGACCTCACCGGCCATACGCAAGGAAGCCGGAGTAAGCGCGGCCAAGTAGATCGGCACGGCCGGGGGATTCGATCCCAGATGGAAGCCGGCGAGGTCGAACATCCCGTTGTGGCTGACGCGTTCGCCGCTCAGGATGCGCCGCAATACTTCGACCGTCTCCCGCATCCGGGCGCGCGGCTTGCGCCATTCGGCGCCGTACCACGCTTGAGCTGCGAAGTTGTGCCCGGCCCCGAGGCCGAGGACGAACCGTCCGTCGCAGGCCTCCGCGGCCGTCGCCACAGACAGGCTCAGTGATGCGACGTTGCGCGAGTAGAGCGGAACGATACCCGTCCCTATCGTGGCGCGCCTGGTGTTCTGTCCGTACAGCGCGGCCAACGCAATCGCATCACGGGAACCCACCTCGGGAGCTCCAGATGCTGGCGTAGCCGGCGTCATCGGCTGCGCGAGCAAGAGCGGTCAGGTCGCCGAGAGGAAGTCCCGTGTCCCGGAGCGCGACCCCGAACATCCACGGATGTTACGCGATACTTGACCGATGCCACAGCAGCGCGACATCCCAACATTGCGGAGCGACGAGACCCGTCCGGAGCGCGTCGTCGTCGTCGGCGTCCAGCTCGATGGAGGACGCGACGGCGATGTCGACGTTAGCCTCGACGAGCTTTCTTCGCTCGTCTCGTCGGCCGGCGGAGAGGTCGTAGGGCGAGTCGTGCAACGCCGCACCAAACCCGATCCGGCCACATTCATCGGAAAGGGAAAGGTCGCGGAAGTCACGGAGGAGCTGCGCTCGAGCAAGGCCGACACCGTCGTTTTCGACGAGGAGCTTGCGCCGGCACAGCTGAGGAACTTGGAAGAGGCGATCTCCGGCAAAGTCATCGACCGGACGATCCTGATTCTCGACATCTTCGCGCAGCGCGCGACGTCTATGGAAGGAAAGAAGCAGGTCGAGCTGGCTCAGCTCACGTACGGACTGCCTCGACTGCGCGGCTGGGGTCAGGCCCTTTCTCGCATCGGAGGTGCCACCGGCGGCGGCGGACGCGGCGGCGGGGGCGGACGGTCCCCCATCGGGACCCGGGGGCCGGGTGAGACACAGCTCGAAGTCGACCGTCGCCGGATCGAGCGTCGGTTGAAGAAGCTCCGCAAGGAGCTCGAGGTCCTCGGCGAGCGCCGCGCCCGCTCGCGGCAGCATCGCGAGGAGCGAATCCAATCCGTTTCGCTCGTGGGCTACACGAATGCGGGCAAATCGACCTTGCTCAATCACCTCACCGACGCCGGCGTCCTCGTCGAGGATCGTCTCTTCTCGACACTTGATCCGACGGCGCGACGGCTGACGCTCCCAAATCGAAACCCCATCGTGGTCACCGACACGGTCGGGTTCATCCGCAAGCTTCCACACGGCTTGGTCGAGGCCTTCCAATCGACGCTCGAGCAGGTTGCGAGCGCCGACCTGTTGGTCCATGTCGTCGATGCTTCGCGGGCCGATCCCGATGTCGACATCGCCGCGGTGGACGAGGTTCTGGCCGAGATCGGAGCGACCGAGGTACCACGCTTGATCGCTCTCAACAAGCTCGATCTGCTCGAAGAAGCTGAAGCCAGAAGAGTGCTCGGGAGATTCCCGGACGCGGTCGGTATCTCGGCGGTTACCGGAGACGGTGTGGACGAGCTCCTCGATCGCGTGGGGGCAGAGCTCGAGCGTGCGACCGTCGAGGTCGAGGCCGTTCTCCCTTACAGCGAGGGTGCTCTTCTCGCTCGGCTGCACGACGCGGGGCGCATCGTGTCGTCCGAACACGAAGCGAACGGCGTTCGTATTCGCGTCAAGGCCCGCACTCCGGAGCTGAACGTGCTCGAGCCTTTCTTGGAGGGTTCTACTACTCCAAGTGGTACGGCACAGAAGTAACGATCACGTCGGGCTCCGGCAGGAACGTTCGCTTGATCTCGAATGCATTCTGGTTGTGGAGCAAGTGGTGCCACCACGTTTTGACGACGAATTCGGGCAAGACGAGAGTGACTATCGTCTGACTGTCGCTGGCGATCGGTCTTACGTAGTTCCTGATCGTTTGCGATAGATCGCGATACGGACACTCGAGAAACTCCAAGGGCTGTCCGGTTCCCAGAGACTCCCACTCTTCGCGGTGATGCTCCGTCATTTCCGGGTCGAGTACGACGTGGACCGCCCTGACTTCGTCCGCGGACAAGGTTCTGGCGTATTCGAGAGCCCGGAGCGTTGCGTTGTGAGCGGCCGAGACGAGCACGATCACGACATGGCGGATCACTTGACCGGTGTCGAGGGATTCCTGGGTGGACGTTCCTTCCAGGTAGGGCACGTTGGTGACGACTACATCCGGCGTGAACAAGAGCGCCAGTTTCAAAAGCAGGCCGGTCCGGGTTCCCATCGTTACCACGCCGCCCCGTACGCGTTCCGACACGATCACCGTGATGAAGTCTTCGGTAGGGATCCGATTACGCAAACGGGTGATATGGGAGCGCACGGAGGTCGGGAGAGATCCCTCCGCCGGGCGGACCTCCAGGGCCGGCGATGTGGGCAGGATCCCGATCTTGCGGACCCACTGGGCTTCGATGCCCTTCGGGTCGCCCTTCTCCGCGAAGTGGACGGCGTGGAAGTCCTCGGTCCGGATCCGCTCCGCGTACCAAAAGGCCCGAGCCTCTTCTTCGCTAGGGCGCCCGACGAGGAGGATGACGTGGTTTCCCTGCGCCGGAACCGGGCGTCGTGCAGGATCTCGCAGCTGGACGCGGACCTCCATGTAGTGCTTGTGGACGCGCGTTAGGAGCCAAACGACGATCGGGATGGCGATGACGACGATGTAGGCGCCGTGCGTGAACTTCGTGAAGAGAACGATGCACAGGACGAGGAAGGTGGTTAGCGCCCCGAGGCCGTTGATGAATGCCGACCGCCTCCATGCCGGCTCTTCGGCTTTCCGCTTGCGCCAGTGCTGCACCATGCCCAATTGCGACAACGTGAAGCTCGTGAAGACGCCGACAACGTAGAGATTGATGATGCGATTGAGCTCGGCCTGGTAGATCGCGATCAGGATCGCCGCAAACGTCCCGAGGGCGATGATCCCGTTCGAGAAAGCCAGACGGTCACCGCGTGTCATGAACTGGCGCGGAGCGAAGCGATCGCGGGCCAGGAAGTTCGCCAAGCGAGGGAAGTCGGAGTAGCTCGTGTTGGCCGCCAGGAAGAGGATCAAGAACGTCGCGATCTGAACGGCAACGAATAAGGGCCCATTGCCGAAGACGGCTAGAGCGATGAGAGCGACGACCGTCCGATGGGGATGTTCGCTCGGCCCGGTTATGCCGTACGCATGCGCCAGCACGGTGAGTCCTATGAAGAGGAAGGCGAGGAGAACGCCCATCGAAACGAGCGTGATCGCGGCATTACGCGCAACGGGCCTTCGGAAAGCCTGCACGCCGTCCGAGATGGCCTCCACCCCGGTTAGGGCCGTACTGCCCTGGGCATAGGCCCGTAGCAGCAGAGCGGCCATCGCCATGCCGTGCAGGCCGGACCCGGAGGTCTCCGCGAGCAGCGTTCCGTGCTCTCCGGTGAAGTACCGGACGATACCGAGCACGACCAGAGAGCCGATCAACAGGATGTAGGCATAAGTGGGCAGCGGCGAAGATCGCGCCCGCCTCTTTGACTCCACGCAGGTTGAGCAGGGTGATCAGGACGATCACACCGATCGCCATGAGCACTCGATAGGGGCTGTAGGCCGGGGATGATCGAAACCAGGGCGGCCACTCCCGCCGTGACGCTGACGGCGACGGTCAGGACGTAGTCGATCAGCAGCGCCGAGGCGGCAACCAGGCCCGGATACTTCCCGAGGTTCTTCGACGCGACGATGTATGCGCTGGCTCCATCCGGGTATGCGTGGATCGTTTGGCGGTAGGAGAAGATCACGATCCCCAGCACGACCGTGATGGAGATGGAGATCGGGATCGAGTAGAAGAGGGCCCCGGTTCCCGCAGTGATGAGCACCAGGAGCATCTCTTCGGTGGCGTAGGCCGACGAAGAAAGCGCGTCGGAGGCGAAGACGGCTAGAGCGACGAGCTTGCTAAGTCGCTCGTGCTCGAGTCCGGACGTCTCCTTGGGACGTCCGACTAGTAGCGACTTAAGGACCTCGACGGGTTGCGCCATCGACGCAGCAGCGTACCCCTCAGAAGTGTCACCGTGTGGGACGCCGACTGCTCCCGGTAACCTGGCGAAATGCAGCTCGTCTTCCTGATCCGCCACGGCGCCGCCGACTACTCACCCGGCCGGCTATACGGATGGACGCCCGGTGTTCACCTTTCTTCGGATGGTCGCGAACAGGCAAAACGTCTGGCCGAACGCCTGGAACCCGTCCGATTCAAGGCGATCTATTCGTCTCCCTTGGAGCGTTGCTGTGAAACGGCCGAAGTCGTAGCGAGCGGTCGCCGCCTCGAGGTCGAGACGATCGAGGACCTGGGCGAGGTGCGTTACGGATCGTGGCAGGGAAAGACGTTCAAGTCGCTGATGAAGACGAAGCTGTGGAGAACGGTCCAGCTCGTGCCTTCGCAGGCGACCTTTCCGGGTGGAGAGAGCCTGCTCGAGCTCCAGCGACGCGGTGTCGCGGGTATCGAAGGGATCCGGGCGCGTCACGCGAAGGGCGCGGTCGCGGTTGTGTCCCACGCGGACATGATCAAAGCGATCCTGGCGCACTACCTAGGCCTTCATCTCGATCTTTTCCAGCGACTCACCGTGGACACCACGTCGGTCAGTGTGATCGGCTTCTTCGGTGCGTTCCCCCGCGTGCTTCGCATGAACGACCTGGGGTCATACGAGTCTTTCGTGCCGCCGCAGCCTCCTCGCAAGCGACCTGCAAAGCGGGCGGCCTCACCGAAGCAGAAACCGAAGAGATGAGCGCGAACATCGACCTCGACCCCGTCGGTCGGATCACAGCTGCAGCGATAGGCGATCCGGGCGAGCGCGTCTTCTATCTGCAGGCGCGGAAGGAGGACGTTCTCGTCTCTCTGGTCCTCGAGAAGCAGCAGGTTGCACTGCTTACCATGCACATCGACGAGTTGCTCGAGCGCTTAGGCACTCCCGAAGAGTCTTCGGTCGAGGTCGAGGCGCTCGATCTCGAAGAGCCGATCGTCCCCGAGTTCCGCGTCGGCCGCATCGGCTTGGGATACGACGACGAACGCCAGCTCGTGATCCTCCAGTGTGAGGAGTTCGTACCCGAGCCCGAGGAAGAGGAGGGAGCCGAGCCGCCGGAGGCGGCCGCCGACCCCGGACGGGTACGCCTGTGGGCCACGCAAGGAGCAGATGTATGCGGTGGCGCGTCGGGGCGAGCGCGAGGTGGCTGCCGGCCGTCCGTTGTGTCCGATGTGCGGAGAGGCGATGGATCCCGAAGGTCACTTCTGTCCGCGTTCCAACGGTCACCGCGAAGTCAGCCAGCTCACGTGATCGATCTGGAGCGCCTTCTCGGCCTCTTGTCATCCGGCGAGATGGAGATCCACGGCCTTCTGCCCTACGCGTCGAACGCCACGCTGCTGACGACGGTTCGAAGCGGAAGCGAGGAAGTCCTCGCGGTCTACAAGCCGCGGCGGGGGGAGCGTCCCCTGTGGGATTTCCCGTCCGGAACACTTTGCCTGCGCGAAGCAGCAGCTTGGGTGCTCGACCTGGCTCTGGGTTGGAATCTGGTGCCGCCGACCGTTCTGCGTGAGGGTCCGGCCGGCTTCGGTGCCGTCCAGTTCTTCGTCGAAGAGGACATCGAAGTGGACGTCCGCAGGTTGATCCAGACCCATCCGGACGAGATGCGCCGCATCGCGCTCTTCGATGTCATTGCCAACAATGCCGACCGCAAGGCGGGACACCTGGTCGTCGACACGGCCGGGAAGCTCTGGAGCGTGGACCACGGCATCTGCTTCTCGGACGACCCCAAGCTCCGGACGGTCATCTGGGCGTTCGAGGGCGAGCCCGCACCGAAACAATTGGTCGAGACGCTGGAGCGTCTCGAGTCGGATCACGGTTGGGTGGAAGATCTGGTCCCCCTCCTGCACGCCGACGAGATAGACGCCCTGCGTTGTCGCATCGCCGATGTCATCCGAGACCCGTGCTATCCGGCACCGTTACCCGGTGGACGCCACGTTCCGTGGCCGCCCTGGTGAACTTTCGTCAGACCGGTTCTATGCAGACGGACGGCAGCTGACCACTCGATCCGGCGTTTCGGTGAAGAGGCTCTACGAAGCCGGAACCCAGGTCCTTCGTTTCGAAGTACCGGCGGATGCCATTGGCTAGGGCTTTGGCGACCCCTTCGCGCGCCTCGTGTGTGCGCAGCAGGCTCTCCTCGGGTGCGTTGGAGATGAACATCGTCTCGACTATCGCCGCAGGCACTTTCGTGCGTCGCAGGATCCCGTAGAAGTCTTCGCCCCGTGTGTTCGTCCTGTACTTGGCCCCAGCGTCCTCGTCCGACATCCACGCGAGCTTGATCGGCTCGAGAACCCGGAAGACCTCTTCGTAGAGGATCCCGGCCAATCGCTTGGAGGCTCCCGAACGCACCTGGTAGTACGTCTCGGTTCCCGGTTTGGACGAAGGCCCGTCCGGTTCTGCATTGTTGTGTATCGAGACCATAAGATCCGCGCCGAGGTTGTTGGCCAGGCCCGCGCGGAAGGGGAGCCCGGCCGTGTAGTCGCCGGACAGAGTTAGGAAGACGCGCGCCCCCTCGAGCTTGGGAGCAAGACGGCGGGCGATGTCCAGGTTGGCTTCCTTCTCCGTGTAACCGCCCGGCCCCCGGGCGCCGGGAAGCTGTCCGCCGTGTCCCGGGTCGAGGACGATGGTTGCGCCCTTCAACGAGGTCGCCGGCTCGGTCGCCTTCCTGTGCAGATCGACCTGAGTTGCACTCACCCAGCCCGGTGCTTCACACGGTGTGAGCACGCTGAGGAACGAACCTTGCCGTCCGGTCACGGGCAGCAGCACACCTTTTCGAAGGACGCTCAACGTGGGGGCGTCCGGCGATGGCGCCGACCGGATGGCGGCCGAAGCATGCGTCGTGACCGCCCCGATGCCGGTCAGGTCTTGCGGGGGCAGCGGAACGGGCGTTGGCGCCGGAGTCGGGGCCGGCGTCGCGCTGGGGGATGCAGATGCAGCCGCCTGCGTACCGGCCGGGGATCCGCTGCGCGCAACGGCGATCGTGATCGCGGCGAGCGAGAGCAACGCGGCCGCGAAGGCCAGCGCGATGGTTTGAGAGCTCCGGGGTTTGGGTGCCATGACTCGGCGGGGAAGGCTACAGCCCGATTACCCATTCCGCTGGGATTTGGAACGCCGGATTTGCGCTCGTTCACGCGCTTTGTGACCTGCGTTCTTGCTCTTTTGAACTTTCACGAACGTTGCGTCACACCGCCTCGGCGGGGGATTGACGCCCTCCGAGCGCGGTCCTATGGTTCGCGAACGTCCATCGCTTCCGTGGCTTGAGTTCCGGGGACACAGGGGAAGGGTCCCCGGACTCGGGCCGTTTCGTTACCGGATCTCGTAGCGCAAGTGGCGGCTGAGATCGCCGACCAGGTCCACGAAGAAGCGACGCTCGGCAAAGAGCCACGACCCATGAGGACCCGACTGGAACCGATCGACGTAGCGTCCGGTGATGATCGGCTGAAGAGGAAACCCGTCGACGGCCTGCAGCACGAGGTACGACGATCGCGCGATGACCTCGTTCCCGCTCTCCTCGAGGATCGTGTTCAGCACGAGGTGCTTCGTCCGAGGCGAGCCGCCGTGTAGCACCGTAAGCGCGCGATAGAACTCAGCTACGCCCGTCGCTCCGCGCGCCAACTCCCGTCCTGTTTCATCGGCGAGGCACCCCTCCGCGAAGAGCTCACCGACGTCGTCCCATGCCCCGGCGTCCATTAAGTCGCAATACCGAGCGAGCAGGCCACGGATCTCTTCGCTCATCGCTTCACCTTCTCACGTAGCGCACGGGCGGCATGCCACCGGCTGGAGGTTCAGGCCGGTGGCATACCGGGCGGCGGGGAGTAGGTGATCAGGAAGTCTTCTTGAACTCCGTTGCTCGATCGAGCGCGCTGCGCAGCACGTCTACGTCGGCCTGGCGGACCTTTGCCGTGCGCAACAGGATCTCGATCACGCGATCCAGTGCGTCCGCGACCGTAGCGTGTTGATGGAGCAGCTTCCTCGGGTCGAGCATCACTACGCGCGAGAGGCGGCCGGCAGCGTTGTAACCCAAGATGAGGTCGGAGACTTCCTTCGTGTGCCACACCCGGCGTCCGTAGGAAACGGTCAGGACTGCGATGTTGTGACGCCGGTTCCAGACCAACTTCGGGATCCGCATGTTGCCTCCTTCCATGCGTAAGAAGACAACATCCGACGCGTTCGCGCCGTGATGAACATCACCAAACACTTGGAATGTTTTTGTCTGGCAGGCTGTTGCGGATGGATCAAGCCGAACAGGACGCGACGCAGCTGCAGGCCGAGCTCGATCGTCTGGACATTCCCGCACGAGCGATAGTCATCCCGACTCCGTGGGACGTCGGCCCAGTCGCCGCGTACTTGTTTCCGGACGAGCCGGTGACGCTCGTCGACAGCGGTGTGGACACCGATGACGGCAAGGCGGCACTCACCCGTGCTCTGGGAAAGAGCGGTCTCACGCCCTCGGACGTGAAGCGCGTCCTCGTAACCCACGCGCATACCGATCACTTCGCCGGCGCGATCTGGATCCAGAAAGAGTCGGGATGCGAGGCCTTCGTTCACCCGGCCGACTACGCGATGGCTACGAATCCGGACTGGGAGCAGACGGAGCGCCAGATCTTTCCGACCCTCGGATTCAGCCCCGAAGAGGTGGACCGTTTCTTCGAAGGCGACCCGTACGAGTGGCGCTATCCGGACTTCACCCCCTACGAAGAGAACGCGATCTTCTCGCTAAAGGGGGCCGAGCTCCGCATCGAACACCATCCCGGACACACGCCGGGGCACGTCTGGATCGTCGACGACACGTCCGGCGCGATCTTCGTCGGCGACTACGTGCTGGCCAATCACCCCACGAATGCGGGTCTCGAGAGGGATCTCGGCCACCCGTCCGGCCGCGCTCAGCTGCTGGAGCACTACAACACGGGGCTGCGCGAGCTGATGAAACGGGAGACTCCGGCCCTCTTCCCGGCCCACGGACCACCGATCATCGATCACGCCGACCTGATCGCCAAGCGGCTGCGCAAGACCGACCGTCGAACGCAGGGCGTGCTGGACGGACTCTCCGAATTTGGCCCGGTCACGCCGATCGCTCTGGGGCGAAAGCTCTACCGCGACCGTATCGACAACAACTGGGAGGTCGTCGCCGACCTGATCGGCCGCCTCGACCTTTTGGTGTCCCAAGGGCGAGCTACTTCCCGTATGGGGGAAGATGGGGCCTGGTACTTCCAAACCGTTTAGGAGAAATCCATGGCCAATGCCGTGATCGTCGCAACCGGCAGAACTCCTATAGGACGCGCCGGTAAGGGGTCGCTCGTCGATGTGCGTCCCGACGACATGCTCGCGTTCGTCATCAAAGAAGTCGTCGCCAAGTCGGGTATTGATCCGGAGTCCATCGGGGATGTCATCTGCGGGTGCGGGTTCCCGCACGGCGAGCAGGGCATGAACATCGGACGGGTCGCCGGACTGCTGGCCGGACTCCCGGTCACGGTGCCCGGAACGACGGTCAACCGCTTCTGCAGCTCTTCGCTGCAGGCGATCCGCATGGCATTCCATGCGATCACCGCCGACGAAGGCGATACCTACGTTGCCTGTGGTGTCGAGGCCATCAGCCGTATCGACCAACTGGCCGGCGGTATCGAGAGCTTGCACCCCAAGTTGCTTCAGGGCGATCCCTGGCAGGTGTACCTCCCCATGGGCATGACCGCCGAGAACGTCGCCGAGAAGTACGACGTCAGCCGGGAGGACATGGACCGTTTCGCGCAGCAATCGCAGGAGCGTGCGGTCGCAGCGCAGAAGAACGGCTTCTTCGACCGAGAGATCATTCCCTATCCCAAGGCCGACGGAACCACGGTCGACCGCGACGACGGACCCCGTCCCGACTCCACGCTAGAACGGCTCGCTTCGCTGCAGCCGGCGTTCAAGCCGGACGGCGGGAAGGTCACGGCCGGTAACTCTTGTCCTTTGAACGACGGTGCTGCTGCCGTCGTCGTTATGAGCGAGGACAAAGCGAAGGCGGATGGGATCAAGCCGCTCGCACGGATCAAGGCGTCCGCCGTCTCGGGTCTCGATCCGGCGATCATGGGAGTCGGTCCGATCGAGGCCGTCAAGAAGTGTCTCGCACAAGCGAAGATGACGATCGACGACGTCGGTGTTGTCGAGCTGAACGAAGCCTTCGCGGCGCAGGTCATCCCGGTCTGCGACGAGATCGGCGTCGATCCTTGGACGGACAAGCTGAACCCGCACGGCGGTGCCATCGCGCTTGGTCACCCCTTCGGTATGACCGGCGCGCGCATCATGACCACACTCCTCAACGACCTCCAGACACTCGACCGTCAGGTCGGCTTGGAGACGATGTGCGTGGGCGGCGGACAGGGCATGGCGATGATCGTTGAGCGGGTGAACTAGTTGCCCTTCGACTTCGCTAATTCCGTAGCCGTCGTAACCGGAGCGGCGTCCGGTATCGGAAAGGCGTGCGCTGTCGCCTTCGCTCAGCAGGGCTCTGACGTCGTCGTCTCCGATATCAACGAGGACGGCGCGAGGGAAGTTGCCGCCGAGATCGAAGGCCTAGGACGAAAGGCCGATAGCCGTCAAGACCGACGTCTCGAAGAAGGACGAGGTCGACGCGCTGGTCCGGGCCTCGATCGATTGGCAAGGCCACTGCGACCTGTTCATGTCCAACGCCGGTATCGGACTGGGCGGTGCGCCACACATGATCCCTATGGAGCAGTGGGACGAGATCCTGGCGATCAATCTCCATTCACACATCTGGGCGATCCACGAGCTGCTTCCGCACATGCTGGAGCGAGGAAGCGGTCACCTCGTGCATACGGCGTCCTCTGCGGGAACGCTCGGCTTCCCGCAGCTGATCCCGTACTGCGTCACGAAGTTCGCGGTCGTCGGGCTATGCGAGTCCCTGGCCGCCTTCCTCTACGACCGGAACGTCGGTGTTTCGGTGATCTGTCCATTGCTGGTGGCGACGAACATTCACGAGAGATCGCAAAGCTTTCCCGAAGAGAAGCTCCCCGAGGAAGTCCAGGAGCAGATGAAGGGGTTCATGCGGGCCACGATGCAATCTGGCCTTCCGCCGGAGAACGTCGCGAACGACGTGATCAAGGCCGTGAAGGAGAACCATCTGTATGTGTTCCCGCATCCTGAGCTCCAGGGCATGATCGATGCCAAGTGGCGCGACCCGGATGCCTGGGTGCGCAACCAGTCGCAGTCGTGGAAGGCCCAGGCCGACTTCATGCGCCAGCTCGTCGGTAGTGGATCCGAAACTCCAAGCGGTAGCTGAAGCCGCGAAAGGCTTCATGCCCCCCGATGAAGGGGAGGCGCTCTACGAAGCCGGACTTCAAGCCGCGAGTCTCGGCCCCCTGCTCGAGATAGGGACGTACTGCGGCAAATCGGCGGTGTATCTGGGTGCCGCTGCCAAAGAAAGGGAAACGGTTCTCTACACGATCGATCACCACCAGGGATCCGAGGAGATGCAGTCGGGCTGGGAGCACCACGACCCCGATCTAATCGATCCGATCAACCGGCCGGATGGACTCTTTGCCTTTCTTCCTTCGAACGATGGACCAAGCAGGACTGAACGACGTGGTCCATTCGATCGTCGGCGACTCCGCGTCCATCGCGAAGGACTGGACCACCCAGGTGGGGTTGGTGTTCATCGACGGCGGCCACGACGAGGACCTTGCGATGACCGACTACGAAAGCTGGGCACCCAAACTCGTGAAGGGCGGTCTGCTGGCGATCCACGATGTCTTCCCCGACCCGAAGGACGGAGGCCAAGGACCCTTCAAGGTCTACGAGCGCGCTCGCGCTGAAGGCTTCGCCGAGAAACGGGTCGAGGGATCACTTCGAGTGCTGCGAGTGCCCGCCTAGGTGTCGGACCCCGCCCTTCAGCTCCGAACGCTTTACAACCTCGACCAACGCGGACGTCTTGTCTCAACTCGAGAGCCGGGCGAGCACCGCCCACCGAGGTTCGTTCTGATCCGCGGACATGCCGCTTGCGTCTGGGGGATACGCGACGACATCTCCGACGAGATGGCTGCTGAGATCGCGGAGATGGCGGCCACGGAGCCCGATGTCCCGTTCGAAGAGCAGCCCCTGCACGCACGCCGTTACACATCGCTCGTTGGCGGAAGGATCGAGTCCGGCCCGGCCTTCGCGTTCCCGCGCGAAATGACGATGCCGGAAGGGGTATCGCTCATCGAGGATCCCGAGTCGTTGGTCGGTGAACTCGCCGACCTGGCTCCGGAGTTAGACGGACGCTGGCCGATCTACGGTGTGCTCGATGGGGGCCGAGCCTTGAGCGTCTGCTTTTGCGCCCGAGTATCGGGCAAGGCTGCAGAAGCTGGTGTGAACACAGTCGAGGCGTATCGAGGACGTGGACTTGCGCCGCGTGTCGTCGCAGCGTGGGGTTCTGCCATTCGGGCATCGGGACGAGTCCCGCTCTACAGCACGTCTTGGAAGAACACGGCGTCTCGCTCGGTTGCCGAGAAGCTCGGCCTTCGCGCGTACGCCTCGGACTGGAGTCTGTGCGAGTGACGCGATTCGAGAACCCGTGGACCTACGGGAACCAGGGGGAAGACGAGAAGACATCCGCCGAGCGCCTCGAGCGGATCCGAAACGGGATCCTCCTGGAGGCGGAGTACCAGTTCGCTAGTACGGCGGCACCCGAGATGAGGTCGCCGATGTACGACGTACTCGCGAGGCACATAGCCGACTCACCTCAGCATGTGCTGGCTCTGGCACACGCGAACCAGGGGAACATCCGGCTGCTGCTGTCGGCGATCCATCACCAGCTCATGCTCGGTGCTTCGCATCGATTGTCGGCGTGGTTCCCGACGCTGGGAGGAAACAAGAAGCCCGACGACGAGCTAATCGAGGCGTTCGAGGATTTCGTCACCTCCCACGCAACGGCGATCGAGCAGACCCTGCAGACACGCGGAGTGCAGACCAACGAAGTTCGACGGTGCGCCGCCCTCTGGTGCGCGTTCACCGTAGCGGCGGAGAAGACCGACCGTCCGCTGGCGCTGATCGAACTCGGCTGCAGCAGCGGTCTGAACCTCATGTTCGACCGGTATTCGTATCGGTACGGCCACGGCCGAACAGCCGGTGACCCCGCCTCGCAGCTGACGATCGAGTCCCGCATCGAGGGCGAACTCTCGCCTCCGATCGCGGACGAGATCCCGGTTGCCTTCCGTGTCGGTGTCGATCGGGATCCGGTCGACCTGTCGGACGTAGAAGCGATCTCCTGGCAGCGAGCGTGCATATGGGCGGACCACGTCGAGCGGTTGCGCATCTTCGACGCTGCGGTCGAGATCGCTCGGCGCGATCCGCCTCAGGTAATCGAGGGCGACATGGTGGACACACTCCCGATCGCCTTTGAGATGGCACCGGACGACGCGATGGTCTGCGTTTACCACACGGCTGCCGTGAACTACCTTCGTCGCGATCGACGAGAAGCACTAGCCGAGAGCCTGCTCGACTTGAGCAAGCGGCGCCCGATCCTGTGGGTGACGGGAGAAGGTCCGGGGGTCGTCCCCGGCGCACCGGCACCGAAGGGAGTTCTGGAACGTGTTGCGGTTCCCCTGGTGATATCGGAAGTTGCCCAGGGATCAGTCGAGCACCATCTACTAGGGATCACCGGAGCGCACGGCGTCTGGCTCGAATGGTGGGACCATGATTCGGCGACTTGAAAGCTAGGGAGGGAGAAGAATGAGCTCGACCGATGAGACCCGCGCCGCCGTCGATCGATTCAACGACGTCTTCAACACCCACGATGTCGACGCGATCATGGCCCTCATGACCGATGACGTGTACTTCGACAACACAACGCCACCGGACGGTGAGCCTTTCCGTGGACAGGAAGCGGTTCGCGGGTTCTGGGAGCGCTTCTTCGCCTCGAACCCGGGCGCATGGTTCGACGCAGAGGACGTGTTCGTCGCTGATGACCGCTGTGCGGTCGCTTGGCGATTCACGTTCGACAAGGCAAAGCCGGAGGGCGGTCATGTGCGTGGGGTCGACCTCTTCCGGGTGCGCGACGGGAAGGTCGCCGAGAAGCTGTCTTACGTGAAGGGATAGATGGGAAAGGAAGCTAGGCCGAGCGGATAGCTTCGACCGCGGCGCGGTCCATGACTTCTTCACGCACGAGGTGCTCGTAGACCTCTTCGTCCGACAAGCCTCGCGGTAGCTCGTCACCGCGGAAGATGTTCCACGCCGGCGTTCGCTGGTCCAATGCATCGGCCGCTAGCAGAACCGAACCTGCAGTCCACGGCGGTGTGCGTCCGGGCCAGAACACATCCTTCTGGGAACACCCAGCCTTCCTGGTACGCACCGTCGTCCTGACGCAGGAACTGCACGTCGGTGAACAACCGCCACGCCAGATCCGCTTCGCCGGCCGCATCTAGCGCCAGAACGAGCTCGCACGTCTCGGCCGTCGTCACCCACGGCCGGTCCGCCACGCACCGGCATCCGCGATCTGCGCACAACGAACGTGTCCCACTTCTCGGCGAACCGTGGCGCCGCATCCGTTCCGCGGACCACACCGGTGAGCACCGGGTAGTACCAGTCCATCGACCACCGCGGCTTCGGCCAGAACTTGTCCTGACGGTGATGCGATCGCGTGGGCGAGCAGCCCGATCGACAGCTCCCAGTCCGGACGCTCCTCGCCGAGCTCCTCAGCGATCGCCACCGCGCACCGCAAGCTCATGTAGATGGACGAAGACGCCGTCAGCAGTGCGCGGCGGTCGATCGTGCCGTTGGCGTGATGCATCCACGCGATCTCACCGCCGGGCGCTTGATGATCCAGGACGTAGTCGATCGCCTTCTCGACGCTCGGCCAGCAGCTCGGTCAGGAACGCCCGGTCGCGCGTGAGCAGGAAGTGGTGCCAGGCACCCGTGGCGATGTACGCGCACATGTTCGTGTCGGCGTCCGGGTCGGTGACTGCTCCGTCCCATGCGAAGGACTGCGCCCACGATCCGTCCGGACGCTGCGCCTTCACCAGCCAATCGAAGGCGCGTTCGGCCTCCGTTCGGCGTCCGCCGAGCAGGAGCCCCATCGCGCCTTCGACGTGGTTCCACGGATCGGTGTGCTGCTCGTCGTGCCACGGCAGTCGTCCGTCCGGGCGCTGCCGCGCGGCGATCGGCATCCGCGGTCTGAGCGATCTGGTCCGGAGTGAGGGCGATTCGTCCGTTATCGACGGCATGGGATCCGTCTCGGTTGCGTCAGGTACACGACGAGACTCTTGCCGAGCACCGGGTTCAGCAGCGTCTCGGCCAGCTCGCACGAGCGGGGGGCCGGTCATGATGTCCCACTCGAGGAACGACCGGTAGGCCTTCACGAGCGGGTTGTCCTCGTTCTTCGGCCCGACGAGGCACCGCAGCCACCAGTACGGCGTGTGCAGCGCGTGCGCGAAGCCGACGCCCTCGTGCGCCAGACCCTGCGCTCTCAAGCGATCGACGATCTGGCGCTGCCGGTAGATCCGGACGTGACCGCCGGGCGTGTTGTGGTACTCGTTCGAGAGGACCCAGCAGACGACCTCTTGCCCTGCCCGCGGAACGGTAACGGCGATCGTCCCGCCGGGCTTCGTTACCCGCGCGATCTCGGCCATGGCGTCGGTGTCGTCCGGGATGTGCTCGAGGACCTCGGACGCGATCACGCGGTCGAAGGTCGCCGTCTGGGAAGGGAAGGTGCAGCGCCGTCGCGTTGACTGCCGACGCCGTGCGCGGTCTCGGGCAGCTGGCTCGTCTCCGGCCATCGCGCGCGAACGTGCCTAGAACCTGTTTCAGTTCGGTGTCGGCCAGGTCGAGCGACGACGACCTTGCCTCCGCGGCGAACGGCTTCGTAGGAGTGGCGCCCGTATCCGCATCCGATGTCGAGCACGCGGTCCCCGGGCTTCATGCCGAGCCGGTCGTAGTCGAGAGTGAGCACTAAGCCGATCGCTCCCCGGCTCGCGTACTCGTCGATGACGACCCGGTACTGCTCGGCCGTCCGCTTGGCCATCGCGGCCCACGTGAAGCGTTCGAGCACGCGCTCGCGCGCGGCGGTGCTCAGCCGAGTCCGCAGCGACTCGTCTTCCAGCAGGCGCTTGATCGCGCACGCCAGCGCTGCCGGATCGGCGGGCTGGCACGAGCAGCGCGGTCTCGCCGTCCTTACCGGCGACCTCCGGGATGGCGCCGGCGCGCGTGCACACCAAGCGGCAGCCCGCACGCCATGGCCTGGATCGACGGGAGCGAGAAGCCTTCGTACAGCGACGGAACGCACGGCGATCTGGGCCGTCCCGTAGAGATGGATCATCTCGTCGTAGGAGATGTTGCCGGTGAACGTCACGGCGTCCTCGATGCCCGAGTCGTTGCGACGTGCCGGCGCGCCACGGGTCCTCCGGACGCATGCGTCCGATCACGACGAGATGCGCATCGGGAACCTCGGTCCGGAGCTTGGCGACCGCTTCGAGGAGGTAGGCGAGGCCTTTCAGCGGGACGTCAGAGCTGATGACCGCCAGCATGCGTCCCGGAACCGTCTCGATCTCCGGCTGTGGCCGGAAGATCTTCTGATCGACGCCCACGGGAACAACGTCGATGCGCGCGGGGTCGACGCCGAACTGCTCGATGATGTCGTCGCGCGAGGTCTGAGAGACAGTGATCAGGCGGGGAAGCTTACGGAGGACGCGCTTCTGCATCTTCAAGAACGAGTACCAGCGCCGCTTCGTGATCTGACGCCAGGGGTTGCGGGTCTCGGCCAGCTCCAAGCGTCTTGTCCACGGTGATCGGGTGGTGAACGGTTGCCAGCAGCGGCTGGCGCTGCGCGATGCGCACCATGCCCGTCCCCAGGCACTGGTTGTCGTGGATGACGTCGTAGTTGTGGCCGTGTTCGCGCATGAACCGGTCGGCGCGGATGCTGAAGGCGCGCGGCTCGGGAAAGGCTCCGGTGGACATGATCCCGAGCTCGAGCCAGTCGGTACGCGGTTCGAGGCCATCGATGAGGACGGAACGGCCGTTCCGGACGGTACAGATCCATGCTCTCGAGCTTGTGAAGCGGGGTTTGTTCGTCCAGCTCCGGATACGGGGGCCCGGACAACACCTCGACGTGGTGGCCGAGCTCCGCCAGCTCGGTCGCCAGGTACTTGCGTGTAAACCCCCTGGCCCCCGGAATGTTTGTTGCCTCTATAGGCGAGGACGGCAACGCGCAGGCGGTCCGAGGATCGGGGAGACATCGGAGGACAACCCTACGTTAGGCGGGGGCCCGGCGTCACACGGCCGGGTGCAGACGTGCTGGTCAGCACCCAAGTTCGGCTAGTCGCCGAGGACCGGGATGTTGCCGAAGGGCACGTCTGCCGCCGTCGTTGCCATTTCCGTTGTTGTTCTGCGGCTCTTGGGTGGGCGACGGTGTCGGAGCGGGAGTTGTCGGCGCCTGCGTGATCGTCGGAAGCGGAGCCTGAAGCGTTCCGGGGTCGCGGTTCTGCAGCCAGATGACCGTAAGAGCGGCGATGGCCGCGGCGATGAGGAAAGCGGTGAGTGCGGCCAGGGCGCCGGGCCCCTTCTGCGGGCCTGGACGCCCGATCACCTCGGTTCCCGCACGCGTGCCCCCGCTCTCCCATGTGTCCCTAGCAGGCACGGGCGGTCGCTACCGCCGTCGGCGCGTCGTAGAGCACGGGCTCGCTTGCCGGCATCGTGTCGAGCCCGGTGGCGGCGATGGCATCGTCCATCTCCTCGGCCGAGGCGAAGCGCCGGCCGGGGTCCTTTTCGAGCGCGCGCATGATCACGGCTTCGAGATCCGGCGGGTACGTCGGGCCGGCGGTCGCGCAGCGGCGGGACGTGATCCCGCACGTGAGCCATGGCCACCGCCACCGGTGATCCGCCGCCGAACGGCGGCTCGCCGACCAGGCATGCGTAGAGCAGGCAACCGACCGCATATAGATCGGACGCCGGCGTGGCGTTCTTTCCTGAGACCTGCTCGGGGGAGAGGTAAGCAGCCGTGCCGATCAAGCCGCTGGTTCTGGTGAGCCCTCCGCCCGTGTCCTCGATGCCCTTGGCGATGCCGAAGTCGACGACCTTGGCCTCGTTGGTCGTAGTGTCGAGCAGTACGTTCGCTGGCTTCATGTCCCGGTGCACCAGTCCCCGGGAATGTGCGTGCCCCAGGGCGGCCAGGACCGAGCGCCCGATTCGGGCGGTGTCCTCGGCGGGGAGCGCTCCATCGCGATGGAGCCGGGTGTGCAGCGACTCACCGTCGTGGCACTCCATGACGATGAACGGGATGCCGTCGTCCTCGCCGGTGTCGTAAACGGTCACGACGTTGGGATGGGCAAGGCTGGCCGCGGCCTTGGCCTCCCGGCGGAAGCGCTCGGCGAAGATGGCATCCGACGCGAGGCCTTCGTGAAGGATCTTGACGGCCACGTCCCGGTCGAGAGTCTTGTCCTTGGCACGCCAGACGGTGCCCATCCCGCCCGATCCGATCTTGGACGAGAGTTCGTAACGTTCGGCCAGTGTTCTAGGGGTCATGCGGGCCGAGTCTATCTTCACGAGGACGTAACACCTGGGACACGAGAGATGCGTAAACTCTGCGCCTCATGATCCGCACGGACCCTGGGACGGTCTTCAGCGAGCTGGCACCCATCTGGCGGGACGATTCCGACCGTGCCACACGGATCGCGCGACGGGTCGTGCGCCATTTACGCACCGAAGGCCGAGTTCTCGACGTCGGTTGCGGCACCGGTTACGTGCTCAGTCGCATCCGGGCAGAGGCTAACGCGCGCGGAAAGAAGATCGGACAGACGATCGGAATCGACTTCGCCGAAGGGATGGTCGAGCGGGCCTTCTCGCGGCGCGGTGTCCGTGCTCTGACCGCCGAAGCCACCCGGACCCCGTTCATCGACCAGTGTTTCGACATCGTTGTGGCCACGGACGTCTTCCGATTCGTGAAAGACCCGGAGCGTTTCGTCCGCGAGCTATTCCGGGTGACCATGCCCGGCGGCACCATCGTGATCGAGCTCGTTGCACCGACGTCCGGTGCACGTCCTCGGGCGAGAGGATTGCCGCGCGAGAGTCTGCTCAGGCAGTTCGTCGAGCTTCGGAGGAGCTACGGCGTCGCCGACGTGGTGAACACTCTGGACGAGCTGGGCTGCGAGGTGAGCGAGTGGCTGGGACGCTCGCGTCCCGTCGACAACGATCCTTCCTTCCTGGCGAAGGTCGGAAGGTGGTCGGGGACCGACGAGGATCTCGTTGCCGCCAAGCAGTTGACGCACAAGGGACTCCGAACGGCGGCTCCTCGTTCGGTTGTGCTCGTCGCTCGTCTTCCCGGCCCCCGAACGGGTGCGATGCCGATCCGCGTGAAGGACCTGCCGGGCTGGACGCCGCAGCGCGTCGAACGTGTGCTGAGTGGATTGCCCCAAGCATCGGGCTACACGGTCGTCGTCAAGCCGCTTCGGTGGCGGACGCGTCCGCACGTTCAGGCCTTCTGCGATTTCGCAGACGGCGTCATCACGATCCAGGTGCCGCAGCCGTTCTACGCGTTCTTCGAGGACGTGCCCTACCGGGCCAAGCGCGTGAGACGCGGAAGGCATCAGTACTTCAAGTGGTACCGCAAGCGGCTGTGGTTCGAACGTCCGGACGAACTCATCCGCTACCTGTACTTGCACGAGTACTACCACTGGTACCTCCGCGAGGTTCGTGGCAAACGCAGTGCAGCCGAAACGGCCTGCGACCGGTTCGCTCTTCAGCAGTTGGGACGCGGCCGCGGGGGCTGGGCCCACAACGGTTTCGCGTTCAGCTGGCCCGGCTAAGCGAACTCAGCCGACGGCGGTAGCGTTTATTTCGTATGGGCCGCATTCGCTGGCTTGTGTTGACTGTTCTTACAGTCTTGGTGATCGGGGCGGTCAGCGGCGTGCTCATTGCCAGCAATTGGGGCCCGTTACTCGGGGACGTCTGGCCCACAACGCTACGAAGCGAATGGGATGATTCTCGAGTCCGCGACTACCGGGTCAGGTCAACCTGAAAACCCCTTTACGAAACATGGTCCGCGAGCTGTGCCTCGGAGGCGTGGCCCTCTCTTATGCCTCCACAATGCAAAGGGCATCCCGTTGGTCGCGTGGGATTGGGAATGTGGTGGAAGGCGAAGATTCCGAGAGGGGCACTACATGGAAGGCCGCGCATGTAGAAGGTATCTACGATGAGCTCACGGTTCACGGTTGAGGAGACTCGGAGTACGAGAACGAGCAGAAAAGCTCTATTGAGTCCCGATTCAAACCCGCGTGCGATGAGCCGGAAGCCGTAGACCCAAATGCCGAGGGCGCTGAGTGGGAGGAAGCAAGTCAGGCGCAGGACGGTGGATTTCCAAGGCTCCGGGATTGGTTCGGTATGGTAAACGGATCATCAGGTCCCGACTATGACGAATCCTTCGTTGGAAACCTCGTTGTCCGGCCGGGATTTCCGGATCAAGCCACCGAATACGCTCGGACGTTACTCACCGGTTACTTGTGCGTTGTAGAGAGAGACCAACGACTGGCCAAGGACCTCGAGGCAGACTTCGAGAGGCTGAACGACGTAGTTACGCAAGGGGTATTATGGGCAGCGTTAATTACCAACGAGGAGTTATCGAGGCAAAATTACCGTCGTTGACGATCGGCAAGGCGCGAAGTAGAAGAAGCTTTCGGAAAGGGCATAGTTGAGCTAACCGGTGCCCTGACACCGATCTAGGGCGAGTCAGTATCCGACCGCCTCCCGAGGATTGGCATAACGCATTGAACTCGCTTGTCCAAGAGGATTCATCGAAAATCGCAAGGAACGCGATATAGACACAGCGAGTGAGTGCCCACGCAGCGAGCGTGTCGTGGTCGAGATCCAGTTCGTCGGCGAACCGCCGGAGTCGTTTCGATATGCGTCGCCCTGGATCCGCGTCTCCAAGGATGGAGGCGGGCCGATCAAGCACCGCTCTGGCTGCATCGAAGCACGGGTCGCCGATCAGCGGACTGGGATCGATGGCAAGCCAACCCTCCCGCTGAGAACTCAGGACGTTGCCCTGATGAAAGTCGCCGTGAAGGAGTAGATCGGGACCTGCGTGGTCTCGCACTCTTTCCATGAACTCCTGCGCGAATCGGACATGCGCAGAGGTCGACGCTGTTGCTGGACCGTGCTTGATTGGCGTCGATCGTTTGCCGCGATCCCTGACGCTTCAGTGTCAACGCTTCGCCAATCGATGCAGGGCGGTGCGGTGTCGCCATATCTGCTTCAAGATCCGCATGGCGACAGCATCGGCAGTTATCGAAGTCGGGTTCCGTATAAAGCGGATCGCCGGGCTCACAGGCTTCGAGCAACATCGTGAACGGCTCGTCTGGAAAGGAGCCGGGCGACGCCGTCTCCGTTCCAAGCGCGGAGAGCATCCCGCTCCAAGTCGTGTCGGCTCCCATTCGTAGGCGATCTTCAGTACGCATGGTTTGCCGTCGGTGCGGAACGCACGCGCCGTGTAGGAGGTGAAGCCTCCGGGGTCGAATGGTTCACCGACGCGTACCGACCAACGCTGTTCGAGTTCGCGGATCCGGTCGGGCAGCGCGGCAACGAACTCCTGAACCGCCGGATTGCGCGCCGCGATCCATGCGAGGTTCTCTGGGATCTTCATCGGGTTCAGATTGTGTCTGCTACGCTCGCGCCTCGCATCGATGGGGGAGCGATGAGCACGGGGATCGATTGGCTCGGCCTAGAACGGGTGAGCGATGACGAGTGGCGCTTGCCGGTCACCGACGGCGTTAGGTCCGGCGCGCGTGCGCTGTTCGGTGGATGCGCTACCGGGGCGGCGATAGTTATCGGCCAATCGCTGGCCGAGCAGCCCATCGTTTTCGCGGCCAGTCACTTCGGCTCCATGGCACAACTCGGTACTACTGCGATCCTGAAGCCCCGAGTGATCGCTGCCGGCCGGACGACAACCCATCTAGAGGTTGAAGGCAGCGTCGACGGAACGCATTCCTTCTTGACCCGTCTGACGGCCGGTGTTCGTCCAGCTACGGATCTGGAGGGACAGTGGGTCAACCCTGTTGAAGCACCCTCCGTGGATGAGAGCGAGCCATTCCCTCATCCCGTTCACAACGAGACGTGGGCCGGCCGATTCGATTGGCGGTTGGCCGGTGTCACACGGGAGCCGAGACCGGTGGCGTCGTGGTGGGTGCGTCCGTCGGAGCCGCTCGAGCCCGTCGTCGCCGGGACGATCTTGGTCGACTACGTGACGTACGGCATCGGACGCGCCCTCGACACGCCGTTCGGTGGCCTGAGCATCGACAACGTCGTGCGGGTTCATCGACCGGCCAAAGCCGATTGGTACCTATTGCAGGTGATGCCGGAGGCGATCTCCCACGGGCTCGGGTTCGGCACGGCTCGCCTCTATGCGAACGGCGAACTGGTGATGACGGGCACGCAGTCGATCGTCGTCATGGATTGGGACTGGCGACTTCCTACGGAGCGCGACGCTTAGCACACCGCTCGGCTTTGCCAGACGTGCGTTTCGCCTCCAATCTTTTCCTCCTTCCATGTGCGTAGGCCTCCGCCGCCGCCGCCGGGCGGGCAGACGCGATGGACGACGATGTTTTCACCATGGATCTTCCGTTGAATGAGACTTCCGAGATCAGAGCCTGCTTCCTTCTCTTCGCCCCTGATCGGCTTTAGCTTCACCGGTGGTCCGAATAGCTTTTGGGGCGCTTCAGGGAAGCTCTTGGCTTCCATGTCTTGCAGCGTTGGAGCCATGGCTTCGTGCCACAACATCGCTGGATAGGAACCGCCGGTGACCTTCCGCGGATAGCCGTTGCCGGGGACCATCGACTCCACCGTGGGATTCCCAACCCAGGTGACTGTGGTCAGTTGAGGCGTGTAGCCGTCGAACCATGCATCCCGCCACATCTGCGACGTGCCGGTTTTGCCTGCGATCTGGTGCCCCTCGACCTGCGCCGCACGGCCGGTGCCGCGTTGGACGACTTGCTGAAGCACGTGAGCGATTCCGCGCGCCGTATCCGACGATACCGCCCGATGGTGCGCAGGCTCCGCTTCGTACAGCACCTTTCCTTCCGCGTCGGTGATCTTCGTGATGAAGGTGGGCTCGACGTATACACCGTCGTTGGCGAAAGTCGCGTAGGCGCCGGCCATCTCCAGCGGAGAGACCTCCTGTGAGCCGAGAGCGATGGCCGGGATGTTGTCCGCGGGGGTACATCGAGGGGTCTTGTTGAACTCATCGCCACATCGGTCTTTGAGCGTGCGCGGCGTGGCAAAGCCGATGCCGAGCTTGCGCGCCGTTTCGGCGACCTTCGCGCTGCCCTTGGTCCCCTCGCCGTCGCCGAGGTACTGGATCTCTAGGCGCGCGTAAGCGGCGTTGACCGACTTCACCGTGGCGTCGACAACACTCATCGTCCCGCCGGCCGAACCTTCGTAGTTCTCCACCTTCCACACGTCGTTCTTGTCGTAGTGGTACTGGAAGGGCGAGCCGTCCAAGGTCTGCTTCAAGGAAAGGCCCTTCTCCAATGCGGCGGCTAGGACGATGGGCTTGAACGATGACCCGGGCTGACGACCGCTACCGCCGGCGCGGGAGCCGAGAGCCAGGTTCACCTTCGCGTGCCTGCACACCGGATCGGTCGAGTCCGGCGCTTCGCAGTCCTCGGGGTAGTAGTCACGTCCACCTAGCAGGGCGGCGACGTGGCCTGTGCCCGGTTCGATGGAAACGAGAGCAGCCGATGCTTTCGGAAGGACTCCGGGCGGCAGCTGCTGCCGCATGGCGCGCTCCGCGTTCTCCTGGGTCTTCGGCACGAGAGCGGTTTGGATGCGCAGGCCCTTGCGGTAGACGGCCTGGGCCCGCTCGGTGTGAGTAGTTCCCAGGAAGTCGAACCGCTTGTCCGGAGCGTCCTCACCGCGATTTCGCAGGACGCCGAGCTCTCGCAGCGCGGCGTCGACGTAGAAGGGGTGCTGCCAACGCGGGTCTACGGGAGGTTGGATCGTTACCGGTTGGCGCTTGGCGATTTTCGCGTCCTTCTCCGATATGTAGCCGATGTCGCGCATCGTTTCCAGGACGACGTTGCGCCGGCTGACGGCAGCATTCTTGCGCGCACGTTGCTCAGAGGGAGCGTCCGTGGCTGCGAAGTCGTAGCGGGACGGACTGTGGATCAAACCGGCCAGGAAGGCGGACTCGCTCAGCGAGAGCTTCGACGCTTCTTTGCGGAAATACGACTGGGCTGCAGCCTGCACTCCATAGGAGCCTCGTCCGAAGAAAGCGGTGTTGAGATACCTCGCGAGGATCTGGTCCTTTGAGTAGACGACTTCGAGACCGAGTGCCAGCACCGACTCACTTGCCTTCGTGACAAAACTCCGGGGGCGTCCATGGAAATAGAGGTTTTTCGCGAGCTGCTGGGTGATCGTAGATCCGCCCTGTCTGACGCCCCTCAAGGTGCTGACCAGAGCCCGCGCCGTTCCTCGCAGGTCGATGCCGCTATGCCGGTAGAACCGACGATCTTCGATGGCTATGGCGGCATTGCGAAGTGACTTGGGGATCTTGGACAGCGGAACTGGGTCGCGATTCACCTCTCCGTGAAGATCGGCGATCAAGGAGCCGTCGGCGGCCAGCAACTTGCTGGACATCGACGAGCGCAAGAGCGAACGAGGAGCATCGGGGTCGGCGCTGATCGCTCTCGCGAGGCTCAGCGAGCCCATAGAGATAAAGAGGAGAAGGACGAGGCCGGCTCCGACTAGGAGCTGGATTCGGCGATTCGTGACAACGGCCATGCTCTTCCCCTCGCGGGGCACGTCTCGCCATTGCTGTCGCGCGGGGGCCGATATTGCGCAGGCCAAAGTCTTCTGCGAACAGGGGCGACCATCGTGCCTTCCTTTATAGGCCCGAAGTCGTCGGTTGCATCGATCCAACCGCTACTTCGTGGTGACAGATTCATTCCCGAAAGACGACGGGTTTAATCGTTTTGCGCGCGTTTGTTGGTTGCGCGGAGTTACTTCTTGCCACTTCGCAGTCTGCGAGCGGCGGGATACGAGGCTACGGCGTCAGTACCGTTCGGATCACTTGGCCGGCTTCCATGTCCTCGAAAGCTCGGTTTATGTCGTCAAGAGAGCCGGTCTTCGTTATCAGGCCCTCGAGGTCGAGCTTTCCCGCCTTCCAAAGATCCAGGAACGCCGGGATGTCGCGCTTCGGATCGCAGGATCCGTAGAAGCAGCCCTTCACGGTCTTCTCGCCGAGCGTAAGGAACATCGACGGCAGCGACACCTCGTCGGTCAGTGCCGACACGCCGACCAAGACTGCCGTACCGCCACGCCGCGTCATGTCGAACACCTGACGCTGCAGCGCCGGCGCGCCGACGACCTCGAAGGCAACGTCGGCGCCGCGTCCTTGTGTCAGCTCGAGAACTTCAGCCCCCGCGTTTCCCGTCGACGCATCGATGAGGTGCGTCGCACCGAAACGCTTGGCCATGTCGAGCTTCTCGGGGAAGGTATCGATCGCGATGATCGGGTTGGCCCCCACCAGCCGGGCTCCCTGGATCACGTTGATCCCGACTCCGCCGCAGCCGAGCACGATCACCGAGTCTCCGGGCCTGACGTTCGCCGTATAGATGGCTGCTCCGACTCCCGTCAGGACCCCGCACCCAACCACCGCCGCGATCTCGAACGGCACATCGTCCGGGATCTTCACCAGCGCGTAATCGCGGTAGATCCCTTCCTCGGCGAAAGTGGCCGAGTTGATCCCGTGCAGGATGAGCTTTCCGTCCTTGGACAAGCGCGATGTGCCGTCGTCCATCATCCCCATCGCGCGCACGCCCTCACATAGATGCGTCTGCCCGCGTCGGCACATGTAGCACTGGCCGCACATGGGTGTCCACATCACGACGACATGATCTCCGGGCTTGACCGACGTCACTCCGTTCCGACCTCGGTCACCTCACCGGCCGCTTCGTGTCCGAGAACCGTCGGCGTCGGCAAGGGCAACTTTCCCTGAGCGATGGAAAGGTCGGAGTGGCAAACGCCGGTGGCTTTGATCGCCACCTTCACCTCGTGAGCCTGTGGACCGGCAAGGTCGACGTCGGTCACGTTCAGTGGCTGTCCATACGCTTCGAGGATCGCTGCTTTCATCGCTCGTCTCCCGGGTCGGCGGACGGAGGAAACGATACGTCGCCCGACTCTGACGAAGCGACCCGGGTATAAGGATTCAGCTCGTCGGAGACACGCTCGAGCAGCTTGGTGCCGTCGGTGTCGGGCATGTCGAGCTCGCCGCGGAAGAGATGTCTCCCGCGAGATGAGCCCCAAAGGATGCGAGCGAGAATCTTCGCCCCGTAGGCCGGTCGCGCGTATTTGGCGGCTTTAGGAATCCGAAGGAAGAGATAGCTGAGGCCGGCACCAAGGCCGAATATCGCTGTCGTGGTCCAAACGGCGCGGTAGTCCTCCCAGACCAAATCGTAGACCGCGGCGGAGATGAACCCGCCGATCATGCCGGAAACGACGACGGGCGCCACGATCAAACCGAGCCGCTCACCCAGACCGCTCTTGCGCGGAAGGATCTGCAGATAGAACGGCACGAGCGAGATGACCGCAGCGGCGAGGAACATCGAGGACAACGTCCTCAGAGCGATGGACTGCCACAGCGCGTTCACCCAGAAATGTGCGATCGCGGTTCCGGCGCCGAAGAATCCGGCCAGCACGGCGTTCGTCTTTACCGACACCTTTGAGGCGAGTACCCAGGCGACGGGGATGCAGAGGATGATCAACGGCCCTTCCGCGAACCACTGAATGGCGAGTTCTCGTCCGCCGCCCCCGAGCACGTCTCGCACATACAAGGGATAGACGCGCTCGAACGCGCCGCCCGACGCCAGCGCCAGGCACACTCCGAGCAGCAGCACGACGGCGTTCGGCGCGGCGAACACGGAACGGATCCCGGCGAGCCAGTCGTGGTCGGCTTGTGCCCTTTTGGCGAGCCGTTGCGCAGCCGGCGCTTCGCGCACGAGAACCACGATCGAAAGAGCTGCGAACGCGATGTATGCCGCGGCCAGGTAGTAGGCGGCCGCCCAAGTCGACGGGTCGTCCTGATTCCACGTAGCGATCACAGTCACCCGTATGGACGTGCCGACGATCAGGCCGCCGACCCCGACGATCGCCGCAGCGCGGATCCACCGACTCGATCCGAACGTCTCCGGAGTCACCGCCGCCGAGGGGATGTAGTAGAGGACGTAAAAGAAGCGCGCTGCGAAGAGAAGCGCGACGAGCGTCCAGTAGTTGCTCGCCTGAGTTAGGAACGCGAGACATGCTCCGGATGCGAGAAGGCCGCCGACCATGTACGGCACTCGGCGCCCGATCGGTGTTTCCGACTTGTCGCTCATGCGGCCGGCGATCGGGTTCGCTATCCACGTGAGCGCCCGGTGGGCAACGAGCGCGAAGGTGACGGCGAACAGACTCTTGGTCTGTTCTCCGACGAGAAGTGTGAGGAACGTGCCGGACACCGCTCCGCGCGCGCGGGGGCCGAGGCGCGCGAGCGTGAGACCTATGAGGCTTCGAAGGCGCCGCGGGTCGAGTTCCTTCTCGCGTTCTTGTCTCGACCGGGCTCAAGAAGCTCGCCCTTCACGTCGGCGTGAGCCCCAACTTCGACGTGGGGCTCGTCCGTCATGCGGGTTCTAGCCCGACGACCTCGTAGGTGAAGGTGCCACCGGGTGCCTCGTACGTCACCTGGTCGCCTACGCGCTTTCCCATCAAGGCTTGGCCCAATGGTGAACGCGGCGAGAGAACCCGCGCGCCGGTGACTCGTTCTTCCGACTCGGCGATGACGAACGCGTCCTCGATCGATGGATCGGACGGTCCCGCACCGTGACCAACACGCCGGGCGAAACAACCTTGGCGTCGACCGGAGTGTCGCGCACCTCGGCGGTGCTGAGGATGTCCTCGAGTCGCGCGATGCGGCCCTCGAGCAGGGCTTGATCCTGCTTGGCCGCTTCGTAGGCGGCGTTGTCGGTGACGTCACCGAGCTCCCGCGCTTGCCGGATCTGGTCGGTCATCTTCTCGTCGTCCGTTGCCCTTCAGCTCTTCGAGCTCGAGCCTGAGTGCGTCGACCGCTTCCTGACTCAGAACCGGACGTTCACCGTTGTCGGTCATTCGTTCGATTCCGTAACGATCATCGGAGGCTCCTCGGAGTCGAGATCTCGGCCGATGCGTTCGGCGAGATCGGCGTAGTCGGTTCCTTCCGTTGTGTTGCGCTGGTCGTACGCGCGCTGCAGGAGGATGTTGCGCAGCGCCTGGCTTCCTGATCGCCGAGCTCGAGTGTGGGGCTCTTCTGCTCGGATAGCCGTAAGAACCTTGCTTTCGACATCGCGAAGGACTTCGATGGACGGGTCCCGCTTGCGGGCGGCGTTCACCGCGGCGGCGATGTCCCGGATGCCTCGGATGTCGATTTCCAGGATCATGCCGAGAGGATATACCGGAGGCTGTCCTTCGCCGGGTGTCAGCTGGGGTGTATCCGTACTGGTGGGGTTCGGCGTTTACGGGGGAGAGCTATGAACGAGGACGGTCACATCGATGGATCTGAGCGACTCATTGGGGAGGGCCCTAGCGCCGCCCGGCGGGGTGACGTCGACGGACTCGAGTTCGAGCTTTCGCGCCTGCGGCGTTCGCGGGCGGACGGGTGTGGGAAGATCGGTACGCGGCTTCGCGGCATGGCATCAGCCGCGCGTGCTCACCCGTCGTTCCGCGCAAAGTCGCATGCTCGAGCCGGCTGAAGCGGCAGCTGACTTCAGTGGTGCGGGGCCTTCTCGGCCTTGCGCAGACGTCCGGCCAGCCCGCGCAGGATCTTGCGCGCGACCGCCGGGTGACTGGTCGATGAGCGTCGAGAAGCTGTTCGAGTCCAGGACGTAGAGGTTCATCGGCGTGTCGGCGGTGATCGTCAGCCGAACGCGGTCCCTGGTCGAGAAGCGACATCTCACCGAAGAAGTCGCCTGGCCCGTAGCTGGCGATCTTCTTGTTCCGGAGCTTGCGCGGTGGCCTTGCCGTCCGCGACGGCGAAGAACTCGCGCCCCGTCGCGCCTTCCTTGGTCAGGATGGCGCCCTTCGGGACCTCGGCCTCGTCCACGAGGGACGCGATCCGTCCGAGCTCCTTGCACGTGCAGGCCGAGAACAGCCAGACGTTCTGAAGGACGTCGATCTTGCTCGCCTTACGCGCCATCCAGGCCCTCCCAGGACTCCCCGTTAACGTCGCGCGATTGTACCCGTCTGCTTCGCCGCGCGACAAACGTGGATTGCCCACGTCAAGCGCCTCGGGTGGGCGAAAGGTAGGCTCGATAAATGAGTGGACCGAGCAAGGGGAGGCTCGAGGGTCCGCCGCCGGCGGTGCAACTCGTCGAGCGCCAGCTGCTGGCGACCGAGGGGTACCTGCTGGAGGTCGTCACGTCCGACTTTCCCGTTCGTATCCGTGCTCGCGCAGCACCTGCTGCGCGCCGGAGGCAAGCGCCTCCGCGTAGCCCTGACGTTCCTGGGGGCCGGGTTCGGGGACCGCGATCCGGCCCACGAGGACGACGTCCGCAAGCTCGCCGCGGCCATCGAGCTGACGCACCTGGCGACGCTCCAGCACGACGACATCATCGACGAGGCGGACACCCGCCACGGGGTGCCGGCCGTGAACAAGAACTGGACGAACACCCTGGCCGTCCTGTCGGGCGACTACCTGTTCGCGAAGTCTTCGATGCTGGCGGCCGAGGTCGGTGGGGAGTGCCGAAGGTGCTGGCGCAGACGATCGCCGCGCTGTGCGAGGGCCAGATCAAGGAGATCGAGAACGCGTACCAGACGGAGCGCGCGCCGGCCGACTACTCGGCCGTCATCGAGCGGAAGACGGCGCGGTTGTTCTCGGCGTCCGACCTATCTCGGCGCCCGCGTCGGGGGAGCCGACGCTGGAGACCGCGCGGCAGCTCGAGAAGTACGCGACGACTTCGGGATGGCGTTCCAGCTCGTGGACGACCTCTTGGACTTCCTGGGGGACGAGCGGAAGCTCGGCAAGCCCGTCGGGACGGACATCAAGGCAGGCGTCTACACGCTGCCGTTGCTGCACGCGTTGGGGGAGCGTCCCGAGGTTGCCGAACTCGTGAAGGACACGAGCGATCTGTCGCGACTGATCGAGGTGCTCCACGAGACGGGATCGTTCGTTTACGCGCGCGAGGCGGCCGAGAAGTATGCGAAGGATGCGTCCGAGGCTGCAGCTTCTTTGCCTGAGATGCCCGAGCGGGAAGCGCTTTCGCAGCTCGTGGACTTCGTGGTGGAACGGATCCCCGTCAGCTCAGCGGCGTAGCTCGTTACCACTTCGTCCCGCAAGTGCTTCTTCGACCGAGCGGGCCGGCGTTCTTAACGGCAGACCCTCGAGCTCACCAAGGACACTTCCGGGAACAAGACCGACCACTTCACAATCGACAACGGGCTGGGTGAGCGTTTTCGACAATTGCTCGTAAGCCGTCGTAGGCCCGGTCCTGTCTGGCGCAACCAGATTCATCGAGACCTGAACGAGTTCGCGGGACGGAAGCTCGAAGCCGAGAGCACGGATGTCGTCTCCTCGAATTGCCGATGCGGCTCGCTTCGCTTCTTCGACCGAACCTTTGAAGTTCACGTTGAATGCGATCAAGGCACCACGCACGCCCGCACAGATCACTCCGGCCGATGGGTGAGACGACGGACTTTCCGTGCGAAGCCACCGACGTAGTTGAGGAAGGGTGCGGCCATCTTCGGCCGCGCGGCCGTAGAAGTGAATCGGTACCCCGCTACCTTCTGCGGTGGTCCAGACCAGTCCGGTGGCTGCTTTGAGTGCGACGTCCTCGGGAACCGAGTAGGGAACGAACGGCAAGACATCGACAACTCCGAAGCGTGGGTGCACTCCTTGCTGTCCGCGCAGATCGAGCTCGCTCACAGCGCGCTCGATCATCGCCGCGACACGCGGCTACAACTTGGTCCGGCTCTCCTCCGTAGGTCAGGACGCTGCGGTTGTGGTCGACGTCGGAATGGATGTCTAGGAGGACTGCGTCCGATCCGGCGATGCGAGCGACCTTTTCTTCGTCGCGTCCTTCGGAGATGTTCGGGACGGCGAGAAGGACGTTCTGCTCGACTCACGCCCCCGCCGGCCGACCGACCGCGTCGATGACGGCCAGAGCAACGGCATTGGCGTCATCGGTGCGCACGGGAGCCGATCCGGAGATGGTCAGCTCTTCTCCGTCCGGGCCGAGTGCGATCACGAGAACGATCGCCACGCGCTCGTCTCCCATGGCGATGAGGCGCACGTCGGCAACGTCAAGTGCGGCGCCCTTCGACAGAGTTGTGAGCGCGCTCGCCGTTGCTTGAGCAACTAGGCGCAGACGCGCGGAAGATGTTGCGGGCCCGGCCGACTCTCCAAGGGCCATCTCCTCGTCTGCTTCTACGCGAACGCGGCATCGAAGCTGCGTTCCTTCTGTGGTCAACAAAAGGGAGGCCAACGCAAGGCGCCGTACGGGCATCGCGACAGAAGCGGTGGGGAACTGAACGACGGACACGATGCGCCGATCGATCTCGAGACCGAAACGCGCCTGGGCAACGGTTTCGACGTCGCGAACGATGCCCTTCGGCGGTTTCGAATCGTCGGTGATCAGATGGATCTCGGTGACGCGTCCCGACGGAGTGGCGACGATGCGCGCCGCTTGGACTTCGGGCAGAGAGGCCAGCTCGCGCTCGAGCGCGGCAAGGTCCACGCTCCCGGTGCCCCCATCGCCCATAAGACCGAAGCATAGGGCCACGCCGGGACAGCCCGCTGACCTGCGGAAATACAGTAGGACCCACGTATATCGGCGTTATCGACAGTGAACAGTGCTTTACAGGCGTTTCACGCGGTCCGTATCCTTACCTTCCGTCTTGTGGACGGGGACCCTTCGGTCATCTGACCGAAGGCCCAAGCAGGTAGCGGACAGGGAAGGGGGCGAGGAACCCGACCTAAATCGGCCAGCCGCTCGTACCAACCCTTCAGCGGAGCGGATCTCTCTTCGTCACTAGCGGGACGAAGAAGACCATGACTGAGGGGAGTTGTTTCAGGTACAGCGGAAGCTAGATAAACGCCAATCGTAGTACGTGTTTCAAGGTTGTTCGGATTTATCAGCGGCGGGCTGCTTGCATTTCTGAATCTCAAGACGCTGCTCGGCGGCTGGCAGTGGTAACCGGGTCGGGTTCCCTCCTTCTTTTCTAGTAATCGGAGTGCGTTTTGCAAGCGGAGCGGAAGACTCTTGGCGTTCGCGTATTCGTCTTTCTTCATCGTTGCGATCGCGATCGCGCGGCGGTAGGCACTGACCCTCTACTGGGGCACGCCGCAATGGCCCGGGGTCGTCTTCTTCGCGGTCGTTCTGAACCTCGCCAACAGGACGACAGTCGATGTACCTCTCAGCCGGGCTCTATGTGGCGCGGACGGGCCCACAGCGGCCGGTCAAGCTGTCGCCCGGGTTTCGTCGTCCTTCTCACTGCCGCGTTCACTCTCGACCCGGCTTCGGCGACGTTTATCGCGCTGTTCCCGGCATTCCCGGCCGGCTGCTGCGCAGCGAACGAGATCCGATCCGACGTGATCTTCAACTCCGGCCAGGAAACGTCGCGATGGCCGCCTCGGCCGTCACTTTCACCGTCGATCAGGACGGCCTTCCCGTCGTCTGGCGTGGTTGTTCGTCGCCGGTTTCGCCGCAGCGCTACTTGCGGAGGTCATCAACACAGTCTTAGTCGCTACGGTCGTATCGCTCGATCGGAAGAGTGAAGTTCAGTCGATAGCTCGAACAGATGACTTGGACGATTCCTCACTCGTTGTCCTTCGCCCTGGTCGCGCTGCTGGTTTCGACGCTCTATAAGGAGTTCGGAATGGTGGCCGGGATCTTCCTGGTCATGCCGCTCCTCGCGTTGCGTTTCGTTCGCCAAGCCAAGCTCGACCTGGATGCCGCCTACGAGGAGACGTTGAAGACATTCGTTCGCGCTATCGATCGTAAGAGCCCATACACGCGCCATCACTCGGAAGGTGTTGCGGAATACGTCGTGGCCTTGCACCGAGAGCTCGGGACCCCTGAGAAGGAACTGAATCGTCGCTACTTCGGCGCACTGCTGCACGACGTTGGCAAGGTCGCTGTGTCCAGCAAGATCCTGACGAAGGCTGGCAAGCTCACCGACGAGGAGTTTGCCGAGATGAAGGCTCATCCCGGAGTGGGAGCCGACGTGGTCAAGGAGATCGACCACTTGGAGGACCTGCAGTGGGAGATCCTCTACCACCACGAGCGGATCGACGGGAAGGGCTATCCGCATGGTCTCGAGGGCGAGAACATCCCGTACGCGGCCCGCGTGCTCGCGGTTGCCGACACATTCGATGCGCTGACGAACGACCGTCCCTATCGCCAGGCGATGACCAAAGAAGAAGCGGTCGAGGAGCTAAGGCGAGTTGCGGGAACTCAGCTGGATGCCGAAATCGTCGAGGCCTTCGCACGGGCGGTTGACGCAGGGGCGGCCGTCGTGCGCTTCCCTGTGGCTGTGCACACGAACGATCACGTGGCCGAAGAGACTTTCGCGTCGAGGGCGAGATAAGCGTGTTCCCGGATCTCGTCGCGGTCGTGGTGCTAATCGGTGCTTACGTCACGTGCGCCGTTTTGAAGATCAACCTCGGTTACGGCCGGCGTATAAGCCTGGCCGCTACCTTCGCACCTGCGGTGGCGCTATTCGCAAGCGATCTGGATGTGGATGCCCGGTCGGTATTCATCATGGGTGCGCTTGCTTGCGTCGGCGGCGTCTGATCCTTGCGAAGGAATCGTGGATAGAGGTGGCGTGGCACCCCTTCCTAATGGGCGCTAGCTGGGCCGTTGTTCAGGGTGTGATGAACGCGGCGGAATCCTTGGCGCCTTCCAATCGAGCCTCTCGCTTGCGTGTTGGCGGGGAGCCTTGGGACGCTCGTCTACTCCTCGCTGGAAGCCATCTGCCAAGGCTTCGCTCATGGGGGCCGAGCCTGGCTCCAGGATGCAGTGCGCGTGTGGCTGACACTCGAAGCGGTTCTGGTATCGACGAGCGGTCTGACGATCCTCGTTTTCCGCGAGATCGGCTGGCCGGCGCTGCTCGCTGCTCTCGCCGTGCTCGTGATCACGAAGCGGGAGTTCGACAACTTCGGGGCTGCTCAGGATGCATACGGGCAAACAGTCCGTGCATTGGACCGCCTCGTTGCGGGTGCGTAGGCAGGATCGGAGTCCGGTCCTGCGTAACAGCGAGTTTACTCGAGGCAACTGCTTAGATCCCGAGTTTCGCCCGCTCGACATGTGATCCCGTGCCGGCAGCAAAATGCCCATCTCGACTGAGAGATGGGGTCGCTCTCTGAGCTCGACACAGATTCCAGGGATTGACTCGGGACCTGGCGCGACCCTGGCATCGAGCTCTCTTGCTAGCGGATGCAGCCAGACCAACTTCGGCCGGTGACCGCGCTATTTGCTGACGTTGTCGGGTCGACTGCGCTTGGAGAGAGTTTGCAGGCCGAAGAAGTGAAGGCCCTCATCGGTGAGTGCACTAGCCGAATGGCTTCAGCTGTTGAGAGTTTCGGGGGTGAGGTCACCGCATTCATGGGGGACGGGATTGCCGCGTTCTTCGGCCTTGAGGAAGCTCGCGAAGATGATCACGATCGAGCGGCGATGGCTGCTATCGAGATCCGTCGACTCATAGGCGATTACGCGGCCGAGGTGGAGTCGGCGTGGGGCATTCGTCAGTTGAACGTTCGCGTAGGCGTCAACTCCGGCCGCGTAGCAGTTGGTCGTTTGAGCACCTCTGGTTCGCAGACCCACGCCCTCGGTGATGCAGTCAACGTGGCTTCCCGACTTCAGGGCCTTGCGGCACCCGGATCGATACTTCTTGGCAGCGTCGTTGCAGCTACCCTCGCAGACCGTTTCGATCTCGTGTCGCACGGCGCGAAGAAAGTTAAGGGACGGGAAAGTCCAGTTGAGGCATTCGAGCTTATCGGCAAGGCGCCAGCGGTCCGGAACATTCCTTCTCGAGCGATGCTCGGTCGAGAAGTAGAGCTTCGACGTGTTACTTCGGCGATTCGGGAGGTGAGAGCAGGCCGAGGGCAAATGATCTTCATCCTTGGCGAGGCGGGAATTGGCAAGACTCGGCTTCTTCATGACGCGCGCTCTGTGTCCGGACAGGGTGTCACTTGGCTAGAGGGTCGGTGCGACCCGAATACACGGCGACTTCCTTACGGGCCCTTCACTAGCGCATTGCATGATTGGCTCGACCTCGGCGCGAGTACGCGCGAGGTGGCGATTCGGGTCCGACTTAGAGCGAAGCTTCGCCAGTTATTCGGTGACTCCGATCCGGATGCAGTCGCTTACCTCGCAGGGATGCTCGGTGTGGATTTGGATCCCAAGGAGCGCCGGCGTCTCGAGGGGCTTCCGGTTGAGGCTCTAACGAGAGGACTGCACGCTGCATACGGCAGATGGCTTGAAGCGCTCACCCGGCGGGATCCGGTCGTAATAGCCATAGACAACTTCGCCCAAGCAGACGAAGCGACCGTCAAGATGACTCAAGATCTGCTTTCGCTAACCGAAACAGTTCCGCTCCTTCTGCTCCTGTCGATGAGAACGGAGGGCTCAGCGCCCGGCTGGCGACTCAGAACTCAAGCCCTGAGTGAATTTGTGCATCGAACTTCGGAGGTATTGGTTCAGCCGCTAACTAAACGTGATTCTGCGGATCTGCTTGCTTCTCTTGACGGCGAACGTGTCTTGTCTGAAGACGTCCGAGCCGCAATCACAAAACGTGCCGAAGGAAATCCGCTCTACGTCGAAGAGCTCTATCACGCAGTCGTCGCCCAAGAAGTTGCTGAGACTTCCAGTTCCACGCTTGAAGCCGTACCGCCGGGTCTTGAGCGATTGCTCTTGTCTCGAGTTGATGCGTTATCCAGAGGTGCAAGACGGCTGTTGCAGGCGGCAGCTGTAATCGGGAGGTCGTTTGAGAAGGCCGTACTTCTGAAGATGGGAGCAGCCACAAATCCCGAGGCCGCTCTTCGAGAACTGCTTCGAGCCGATCTCATTCGCGAGCACCGATTTAGTCCGGCTGAGTTTCAGTTCAAGCACGGTCTTATACGCGAGGCCGTTTTGTCGACGATGACACGTGGGACGACAAAGGAGCTGCACAGAAAGACAGCTCGAGCCATTGAGGCGTGCTATGGGCCTCATCTTGAGAATCACGTCGCAGTGCTTGCGGAGCACTACGAAGCGGCAGGAGACCATGACAACGCTGTCGAGTTCATAGAGGGTGTTGCTGAGCGCCTTAGTGGGGCTCCATAGATATCAAGAAGCAACGCATGCGCTCGATCTATGTCGTCGGTATCTCCAAGCGGATAATTCTGGCATTGCTTATGCGCGAATCACCAAGAGGAACGTGGAGTTAATGGGACTTCTGGGACGTGGCCGTGAGGCAGCGCGTCTTGTGGATGAGCTCAGAGAACTGAAGAGCACGACGGATGAAGAGGATCATGCACTGTTGGTTATGAAGGCGCAGGTCTTAACCGAGTGCGGAGCACTCGATGAGGCGGCAACAGTAATTGATGAATACCACCGGGCTCGACCTAATAGCGAAGCCGCTCCAGCCGTCACGTGCTTAACAGCACAGGTTCGGCTTCGCCGCGATGACTTGGCAGGCGTCCGCGAATCTCTGGGAGCCCTAGGTGACATTGGTGACCTTAGCGACCAACTGGCTTTTGCGACTTGTTCCACGTGGGCCGGATACGAGGCCATGTTGGGCAACTTTGGTGAAGGTCGAGAATGGGCCGACCGATCTTTCGAAATCACTAAGCGTGTTGGATCGATCGCGCTGAATCTGCGCGCCGAAAGGAACATCGGAATACTCCAAATGCTCGACGGTGACCTCGCCAACTCCTTTTCCCGCCTAAAACGCGTTTGGGCTTCGTATCACGAGCTTGGCGCAACAGTCGGGGAAGTTGAGACAGCGATCAATCTTGTTCATGTCGCGGAATTGCTTGGCTTCTTGAGTCATGGCTGGCAGATTGGAAACAGCAGTCTTGAAGTGGGGCAAAAGCGGCGTTCTGGCGCTCGGGACTCGAGTCGAACCTGGCGGCGATTGCGCTGGAACTCGGAGACGGATCGGCGCGCCGAAGACCTGGCATCTAACGTGCTAAATGTAGGCAGTGACGCGCCAGCGTTTTCTCGTTTCGTTGCGCTTACCGTCCTGGGTGAGTTGGCAGCATTCAGAGGTCAGTGGGAGACCGCCGAGCGTCACTTTGAGTCGTGCGAGAAAGAGGTCTGAGAGATCGCCAGGGCGCGAGTGGTCAGCGAGTCGCGGCACATGTGACGCTGAGTCACGTTAGCTCTTAAACGACGGCATGCTCGATCGCAGCCGAGCAGGAAGGTCAGAGAGCCTCGACCACATTCGAGGTGCAGAAAAACCGGTTCACCCATCTGCGTACCGAGCATTCGGAGCCGCGATGGGCGCGACAGATCCAGAAGCGGGGCGCCCTCATCTCGAGCGTGCTCTCGGATTGAGTCGTGAGTTAGGGATGAAGCTAGAAGAAGCGCGCTCACTTAGTGCCCTTGGCAGCGTCGTTATAGATCAGCAGCGCTTCCTACTTCGACAGGGCTCAGCAATTGTTTAAGGACTGCCAAGCCGAGCGAGGCCTTGCCGAGTTGAAAGCTGCGCGCTCGCGCTAACCGAGGTGTTGGCCGCTCAGGTGTCCTGCTTGGGGGCATGCGCGAGGAGCAATAGGACAGCTTTCTCAAGCGTGCTTGTCGAGAACGGATCTACCCGGGTCCCACGCAGCCAAAAGGCAGGTGTGCATGTGTTAGGCGGGTTGTGGGTACCGACATCGCATGGCCAGACCTATATGGACCGGCTCGATCAGCTTCGGCCTCGTCAACGTCCCCGTGCGCCTGTTCAGCGCCATCGAGCAGAAGGACGTCCACTTCCGCGAGCTCGACCAGAAGACCGGTAAGCGCATCCATCACAAGCGCGTAACCGAAGGCTCCAACAAGGAGATCGACTACGAGGACGTCGCCAAGGGATTCGAGGTCGAGCAAGGGCCACTACGTCAAGCTCACGAAGGAAGAGCTCGAGGCCGCCGACCCCGAGAAGACCCGCACGATCGACATCGAGGACGTCGTCGAGCTCGTCGAGATCGACCCGATCTACTTCGAGAAGACCTACTACCTCGGCCCGGCCAAGGACGTCGGTGCCAAGCGCGCCTACGCGCTCCTCCTGCACGCCTTCGAGGACTCCGGGAAGGCCGCCATCGGCAAGTTCGTCATGCGTTCCAAGGAATACCTCGCAACCGTTCGTCCGGCCATGGGGATCCTCGTGCTGGACACGATGTATTTCGCCGACGAGGTCCGCGAACCCAAGAAGGTCGTCGACGAGTTCCCGACTCGCGTGAAGGTCGAGAAGAAAGACCTCGACATGGCGCGGCGGCTCATCGACAGCATGACCACCGAGTGGGATCCGAAGAAGTACAAGGACACCTACCGCAAGCGCGTTCTCGACGTCGTCCACAAGAAGCAACAGGGCAAGGACATCGTGGTCGAGGAGTCCGAGGAAGCCGAGTCTCCGCCCGACCTCATGGAGGCCTTGCGCGCGAGCGTCGAAGCCATCGACAAGCGCCGGAAGTCGAAGAAGTCAGCACCCAAGCGGCGCCGTAAAGCTAGCTAAGAAGAACCCATGGGCGCCTTCATGCTCGGCATAGCCGTCGGACTGGTCGGCGCGATCACGATCTTTCTGGTCGCCAGCATGTTCCTGAGCATTCGGAACGAGAAGCGCCGCAGTGGAGTCAAAGGAACCTGGAAGAACTTCAGTCTCAGCCTGACGTTCTGCATCTTGTTCTTCCTTAGCTGGGGTGGCCACGCGATCGTGCAATGGCAGGTTTACACCGACAACCAGCGCGAGCACGGACAGGCAACCGAGATGGGCGACTTCGTCGCCGACTTCGCACAGGCCACCCTCGAGAACTGGCAATCGGAGTTCCTGCAGCTCTTCTCGTTCGTCGTACTGGCGGCGATCCTGATCCATCGCGGGAGCGCCGAATCCAAAGACGGCGAAGAGCGGATCGAGCAATCGGTCAAGCGCATCGAGAAGCACCTGGGCATCAAGTAGGGCGACAGCCGTCACCGCGTCCGTACCGGCCTCCAAAATGGCGGGATGCTCACCACCGAGATCCAGCTCAGCCGCGCCCTGGTTGCGGTATGGGCTTTGCCCGCTCTCGGCGCCCTGATCGTCCTATTCCTTGGGCGCGCCGGCGGGATCGCGTGGTGGAAACGAGCGCGCGGAGCCGTCCGACTGCTGGCCGTCCTTTACTTCGTCGGGATCCTCGTCCTGACGTTGTGGCCGCTGGAGTTCGACGTGTCCCTTACTCGCATACAGCTCGGTAACTGGGAACCACTGCAAGGCACTTTGGGCTGGCTGCTCGACCCGGCCAACGACGTGCAGGCGCGCTTCGGCGCCCGGGACGTCATCGCCAACGTCGTCCTCTTCGCTCCGCTCGGGTTCTTGCTTCCCCTCGCCATCGAGTCGAAGGCCGCCTGGATCATCACCGTCATCGGTCTGGCGACTCTGTCGTTCGGGCTCGAGCTCGTCCAGGGTTTGGCGGTCGCACAGCGGACGTTCGACATCGACGATGCCTTGTCCGGCGCACTCGGCGCCGTTGTCGGAGTGATCGGCGCGGTGATAGCCAAACCCTTCGTCACGCCCCGGCGTTGACACCTCGTTCCGAGGGATTCATGGCAGCGCGCCGGCGTCCTTGAGAGCTGCATGTGCGGCCAAGAAGGATTGGTGGCCGGCCGGTGTTCCGCAGTAGGCCGTGACGTGGACGAGGATCTCCTTGATCTCCTCCACGGTTAGACCGTTGCGGATCGCACCTTGCGTGTAGATCCCTAGTTCTTGGTGGCGCCCGAGACCGGCGAGGATCCCGAGAGTCAGGATGAATCGCGATCTTCGGTCGAGCCCGGGTCGGCTCCATGCGTATCCCCACGCCAACTCGGTGACGGCGTCCTGGAACGCCGTCATGAAGTCGTCCGACTCTGCGAGGTTGGAGTCGACGTACTCGGCTCCCAGGGCGTCTCTTCTTGCCTTGAGACCGGCTTCATAGAGACTGCCTTCACTCATCGTTCGCTCCGTTCGCTCCTCCGTGTGCTCAGTTAACGGCAGTCAAGCACTCGAACCCTTGGAGGTTCTAATCCAGGGAAGAGGGACGACGACAAGGATCTGGGCCGATTCAGCCTGAAGGCTGCGGGTATCGTCGAATCGATGCCCGGCACGAAGCGCACGACGACCAAGAGCAGCAAAGCAAAAGGCTCGAAGACCAAGCGCACCACGAGCAAAGACACGGCGAAGTCGACCTACAACCGGAAGCGCAAGCTCGACGAGACTCCCGAGCCGGCCGCGACGTTCAAAGGCGACGTCGACCCCGGGCGCGCCAAGCCCGGCGAGTCATTCGTCATCCATCAGCATCACGCGACCCGGCTGCACTTCGACCTGCGGCTCGAGATGTTCAACGGACGCACTCCCGTCCTCGTCTCGTGGGCCGTGCCGAAGAACCTGCCGCGTAACAAAGGGAAGGGAACTCTCGCGATCCACGTCGAGGACCATCCCTTCGAATACGGAACGTTCACCGGATCGATCCCCAAGGGCAACTATGGCGCGGGCCAGGTGCGGATCTTCGACACCGGCACGTACGAGATGCTCGATCAGAGGGAAGGGAACGTTCGCTTCCGTTTGAAAGGCGAGCGCCTTCAGGGGATCTACCGGTTGGTGCGGACGCGTATGGAAGGCGGGAAGGAGCAGTGGCTGGCCTTCCTGTCCTCCGACGAACGTCCCGAACCCGAGCCGAAGCCGTCCCTGGCGCCGATGCTTGCCACGCTCATACCCGAACCGTTCGACGACGACGACTGGGCGTTCGAGCCCAAGTGGGACGGCGTTCGCGCCGCCGCGGTGTGCGACGAGGAAACCAAGCTCATATCGCGCAACAACCGGGAGATCACCGTCGCCTACCCCGAGCTCCACGATCTGAACAAGCAGCTCGTTGCGATCGACGCGATCGTCGACGGCGAGATCGTCGCCTTCGAAGGAGGGGTTCCTTCCTTCGAGAAGTTGCAGAGCCGCATCCACGTCCGGGGAGCCGCCGAGATCAAGCGTCTGATGCAACAGATCCCGGTCGCCTTCATCGCCTTCGATATGACCTACCTCGACGGACGCGACCTAACCGGTCTCTCGTATGAGGAACGTCGCGAGTTGCTCGAGCGATCCCTGGTGACCACACCAACGATCCAGATCTCACCGAGGGTGACCGGCGATGGCATCGCTCTGTTCGAGGCCGCCGAGAAGCAAGGCCTCGAAGGCATAGTCGCGAAGAAGCTCAAATCTCGGTACGAGGCGGGAGGGAAGCGCTCGAAGAGCTGGCTAAAGGTGAAGACCACCTTCGAGGCGGACGTGATCATCATCGGAACGTCCAAAGGTGAGGGCACCCGGGACGGATCGTTCGGCTCCCTGATCATGGGTGTTTACGATGGCGAACGCTTGCGCCATATCGGAAGCGTCGGTACGGGCTTCTCGGGGAAGTCGCTCGAGATGCTGACGAAGAAGATCCGGCCCCTACGCATCGACGAGAACCCTTTGACACCTGAAGAGCTGAAGGCCAAGCCCGAGCTGAAGAGAGCTCACTGGGTGCGTCCAGAACTAGTCGCGGTCGTCGAGTTCCGGCAGCTGACCTCGGCCGGCAAGCTCCGTGTGGGGTCCTTCAAAGGGCTTCGCGAGGACAAAGACCCGAAGGAATGCACCTACGAGGAACTGTCGAAAGTCGCCGGCCGAAGCTAGTAACGAACGGTTCGGCGGTGGTAAGTTGAGGGTTGACGGTTGAATACGGGGCAGCCGCCGGTCCGGGTGGCGCCTCGGCCCCCGAGACGACTTATAGCTTTGGAAACTCGGGTGGTGCCGGTGGGAAGCAGGGACAACGGTTCGAGCTTCTCGTGGTCGGTCGACGCGACCATACCCATATCGAGTTTCACGTTCTCCGGAGACTTCGACCTTGCGGCTTGCGAGACGATCGTCGATCTCGAGAAGAGCCTGCCCGAGCGCACCACCGGAGTACTCATGGATCTGTCCGCCGTCACGTTCATCGACTCCACGGGATTGCGCATGCTCATTGCGATCAAGCATGAGCTGAGGGAACGCAACGTCCGGCTCTTCCTCGGGAAGATGTCACCGGCGGTAAAGAAGGTCATGGAGATATCGGGTGTCGACGGCTTCTTCGAGTTCGCCAACGGGCGCCCCAGGAGCTGGTGGCAGGGCTTCAAGGCGGCACGCAGCCGGAAGAATCACGCTTGGCTCAGCCGTGGTGGGTAAGCCCTCGCGGTAACGAAGCTTCGGCCCGAATCGCCGGAGGATCCGGCCTGAGGCCGGACGGCGCACCGGGACGTATGGCTAGAGGCGTCGTCCGGCTCAGGTCTTTAATACCCGTCCGAGCGCCTGATTCACCGTTCCTCTTATAAGGGCAAGCTAGCCTTTACCCATGATCTCGACGCTTCTAGAGGAGCTGTGCGCCCGCGCCGGCGGGATCGCGCGCCATGAGGTCGAGCACTTCCATCGCCTCATCACCGTCTGGCAGATGCTCGCCGACCTGTCTTTCGCCGATCTTCTCCTGCTCGCTCCCATGGAGGACGACCCGGACGAGAACCTTCTGACACTGGCGCAGATACGTCCCCTCACCGCCCAAACCCTTTATCCGGACGACCACGTCGGAACGGCGTTGATCGCCGAGTACGCACCCGAGGCGATCAGAGCGCTTCGCACCGGCAAGGTTCAGCAGGGCCGCGTCGACAGCAGGGGAGTGCACCGCGAAGCGACACCGGTCCGGGTTGACGACAAGGTCGTAGCCGTGGTCGTCCGAGAAGGCATGCCTTTCGGCGGCCGCCAGGTCAACGAGCTGGAAGAGGCGTACTCGACTTGCGCCGACGCGCTCTTCCGCATGATCTCGGAGGGGACGTTCCCTTATACCGGCATGGAAGCGTGGGAGCCTCCGCGCGTTGGTGAAGGAATCATGGTCGTCGCCTCGACGGGGCAGATCGCTTTCGCCTCTCCGAACGCCATCGCTGCGGGACGAAGACTCAACGTCTATCGACAGCTCGTCGGGATGCACCTCGAAGACCTCACCGGTGGCGGAGCTTTGTGGAACGCCGTGGCGACCGGGGCTCCCTATGAAGCAGAGGTCGAGATCGGCGGTGAGGTGATCAGCCGCCGTGTCGTTCCTTTCCGTATCAAGAAGCACAACGCCGGCGGCATGGTCCTCATCCAGGACGTAACCGAGCTGCGGCGCCGCGATCGCCAGCTCATGTACAAGGACGCCGTCATCCGCGAGATCCATCACCGCGTGAAGAACAACCTGCAAACGATCGCTTCATTGCTCCGCCTGCAATCCCGTCGGCTCGATTCGGAGGAGGCGAAGATGGCTCTGGACGAGAGCGTCACGCGCATCCGAACCATCGCTTTCGTTCACGAGACCCTTGTCGCAGGCGTCGAGCGACCTCGTCGACTTCGACGAGGTGATCCACGGAGTCGTTCGGATGCTCGAGGACGCGCTCGGCCTGAACGAGGCCGGAGTGAAAACGGATGTGCAAGGCGAGGTGGGGGAGCTTCCGGCCGCCATAGCTACGCCGCTGTCGCTGGTCATCACCGAGCTCGTGCAGAACGCGGCCGAGCACGCGTTCGATGGAGCCGGCGGGAACATCCGCGTGAATCCTCGAGCGACGGGACAACGTCGTGCACGGCGAGATCGAGGACGACGGTTGCGGGATCCCACCCGACTTCTCGTGGGAAGGCGCGGGCTTGGGCCTACAGATCGTGCACCGGCTGGTCACCGACGAGCTGAAGGGCTCAATCGAGGTCCATCGCGACGGCGGAACGCGCATCGAGATCGACGTCCCGCTGCCCGGCTACCCGATGCGCTAGCCCGCGACGTACAGTTGACATCAAGGGGGAACATTGTGCGGATGGGGCGCATCAGGCAGTTAGGGGCCGTCGTTTTCGGGGCCGTGGTTGTGGCCGGCCTACTCGTCGCGCACCCTGCTGCGGGTAACGGCGGCGGCCCGATATCCGTATCGAACCCGACCCTCTCCGAGGGCAACAGCGGGTCGACGCAGATGTCCTTCACCATCAGTGGAGAATGCGACGAAGTTCAGGCATGCACCATCTCTTGGCAAACGAGCGACGGAAGTGCGCAGGACGGCGATCCGGGAGGCGAAGACGCTGACTACACCAATGTGGTCGGTGGACCTCAATTTCAGAGCCCGAACACGTTCAGCTTCGTCGTTTCCGTACCGATCCTCGGGGACACCGAGGTCGAGCCGAACGAAGCGTTCTCTCTCACCGCAACCCTCCGCAGATTTACAGGGTCAACGTTTATCGCTTCAGCCAGCGGCACCGGCACGATTCTCAACGACGACATCAGCCAGCCGCCATCGATCTCCGTCCCTCCCGGTGGTGCATGCACGTCGTCTACCGGGAGTCGCACCGTAGTCGTAAGTGACGACGTAACTCCGGCGGGCTCTCTATCGGTCTCGGCGAGCTCTTCCAATCCATCGGTGGCTACTGCCGCAGTAGGCGGGACGGGAGGAAACCGCACCATCACCGTCACGCCAAACTTGCAAGGGTCGACGTTCCTCCAAGTGAACGTGACAGACGGGGATGGCAGCACTACATCTATTTCCCTGTTTGTCCTCGTCGGTTCGTCGTCGACCGACACTTTGACCGGCCAATCCACGATCGACTTCATCTTCGGACGAGGTGGTGGCGACCGCATTGACGCCGGCGACGGAGACGACCTCGTCTGCGCAGGTGATGGCAACGACAGCGTGGTCAGCGGCGAAAGCGGCGACGACACGATGGACGGCGGCACCGGCACCGACGTCATGGACGGCGGCGACGGAAACGACATCCTACGAGGAGGAGACGGTCCCGACACCTTGGTCGGCAACGCCGGAGACGACACCATCGTGGGCGGCCTGGGCAACGACACCATGTTCGGTGCCCAGCACGACGACACGATGACCGGCAACGCCGGAGCGGACCGATTCAGCGGAGGTACGGGAACCGACACTGCTACCGATTTCTCGTCGGCTCAAGGGGACACCAAGGACGGGGTTCCCTAAGCCGATGCCAAGCTGCCTTGGCGCAAGTGTGAACTGAGAGTTGGCCTCGACTCTGGGAGGGGACATGCCTGCACGCCGATCCTTTGGCTGGATCTTCGCTTCTATCGTCATCGTTGCCGGCATGCTCCCGGTTTTACTCTCCGACGCTATAGGTGCGCCCAACGACCTGACGCTCGTCAGCCGCGCCAACGGATTGACGGGAGTCAAAGGCAATTCCATCTCGAGAGACTCATCGATCTCGGCTGACGGCAGATTCACCGCCTTCCAGTCGTTCGCGACGAATCTGCCCGGCGACACCGACGGCGCCAGCGACATCTTCATACGGGATCGCATAGCCGGTACAACCAAGCTCGTGAGCCGGGCGAACGGAGCCACGGGCGCCAAATCGAATGGAATATCTCAAAGTCCTGCAATCTCCGCGGACGGACGCTTCGTCGCTTTCGCGACAAACGCAACGAACCTGCCGGGCGACACGGGCAGCAACTTCGACGTCTTTCGGCGCGACACCGTAGCCAACACCACCGTTCTCGTTAGCCGTGCCAGCGGTGTGAACGGCGCCAAGGCGATCGGGAATTCCTTTGACCCCTCCGTCTCGAACGATGGACGTTTCGTGGCGTTCGTGTCCGACGCGGCCAATCTCGGCGACGGCGACACGGACGGGTTCTTCGACATATTCGTCAGGGACTTACTGAAGAACACGACCAAGCTGGTGAGCCGAGGGCCCGGTGTGAACGGGACCAAGGCAAATAACAATTCGGCTGAGCCTTCGATCTCCGCCGACGGAACGCAGGTCGCCTTCTCAACGGGCGCCGACAACCTGCCGGATGGTTCTCCCGCGGGTGGGGTCTACGTCCGCGATACGGACGCGAATACGACGACGCTCGTCAGCCGCGACGCCGGGTTCGATGGCGATCCGGCGAACAGCTTTGCGGATTTGCCCTCAATGTCGGGCGATGGAAAGCACGTGTCGTTCCGAACAGCCGCGACCAACCTCCCCGATGACGTGGATGGGTTCAACGACATTTTCGTGCGTGATGTCCAAGCCGGAACGACGACGCTGGTGAGCCGGGCGGACGGCTTTGGCGGCGCAAACAGCAACAACCATGCGAGTCTTTCGACCGCATCCTTCGACGGCCGGTTCGTCGCTTTCGACACTCAAGCCACGAACCTTCCTGACGATTCCGATCTCATAAGTGACGTGTTCGTTCGTGACGTGCTCTTTGGCACGACGACACTGGTGAGTCGCGCTTCAGGAACAACAGGCGTAAAGGGAAACGCCCCATCCGGGTTTCCGTCGATCACTTGGGACGGCGGATTCGTCGCGTTTACTTCGGGCTCGTCGAACCTGGACGGCGCCGACACCGACACCATCGAAGACGTTTACGTCCGTGAGCTCGAGGTTCCGCCCTCCGTGCGCGTGGTTCCCGGCGGATCCTGCGGCGCCGAAAGCGGCTCGATGAATCTCCGGGTCAACGACGAGAACACAGGCGCGCCGTCGGTGACGCTGACGGGCACCTCCAGCGATCAAGGGGTTGTTCCGGACGCCAATATCGTGTTCAGCGGCAGCGGCTTGAACCGTACCGTGACCATTACGCCCACGTCGACGGCCGGGACCGCGGTTGTGGAGATCACAGGCAGCGACCCAGGTTCCAACTCGGGCAACGCTCTGGTCTTGGTTGCCAACGGGTCGGAAAGTGCCGACGACATCGAAGGCAGCGTCATCATGGTCCAGGCCCCCTACATGGTTATCGCCCGTGGGGGCGGAGACACGGTCGAGATCTATGGGGACAGCGACGACTTGATCTGCGCGGGTTCCGGGAACGACCTGAACATCGAAAGCGGGTCGGGTGACGACACCATCGACGGCGGCAGCGATACCGACCTCATGGACGGCGGTGACGGCAAGGACCTCATACGCGGTGGTGACGGCAACGACACCTTGATCGGGAATGCCCAGGACGACACGCTCCTCGGCGGAAACGGCCACGACACCATGTTCGGTGCCCAGCACGACGACACGATGACGGGCGGTCTCGGCGCCGACCGATTCAGCGGCGGCACCGGAACCGACGTCGCCACCGATTTCAACTCGGCTCAGGGCGACACGAAGGACGGGGTGCCCTAAGCCCGAAAGCATCCTTTTCCCTTGTTCCGGCCTGAGCCGGGTGGGATGCTGTCCCGGGCGCGCCGTTTGGCCCGTTGACGCTGGGCTCAATCGGGAGGGGCAGGATGAGGATCCGCTCGAAGGTACGTGTGGTTATTGGCGCGGCCATGGTGTTGGTCGCCGTCATATCCCAAGCGCAGCTAGGCCGCGCCCTCCCCTCGCCGGTGACCCTGATACTCGCGAGCCGTGCGAATGGTGCCACCGGGGTGAAGGGGAACGGCTTCGGGGCAAACCCGGCCGTGTCCGCCAACGGCCGGTTCGTTGCCTTCGAGAGCCTGGCGACGAACTTCGGGGGCGACACCGACGGCTTCATCGACATCTACGTCCGCGATCTGGTCGCCAACACAACGAAGCTCGTGAGCCGTGCCAGCGGCGCGACCGGAGTGAAGGGCAACAACGACTCGAGGAGCCCGTCGATCTCGGCGGACGGACGCTTCGTGGCCTTCAACTCGAGAGCGAACAACCTCGCGCCCGGCGATGGTGATCCTTCGGAAGCGACGAGTCAGGTGGAAGACGTGTTCGTGCGGGATCTCGTCGCCAACACGACGAAGCTGGTGAGCCGAGCTGCGGGCGCAACCGGCCCGCAAGGCAACGACCGCGACGAGGACGCCGACATCTCGAACGATGGGCGTTTCGTGGCGTTCCGTTCCGAATCGACGAACCTGCATCTGAACGACAAGGAGGGTGGATCGGATATCTACGTCCGTGATCTGCTGACGAACACGATCACCCTCGCAAGCCGTCGAACGGGCTCAGCGACGTCCGCGAAGGGTGATGGGCCGTCGTCAGAGCCGTCGCTCTCCGGAAACGGCAGACTCGTCGCCTTTACGAGTTCGCGACCAACCTCAACGATGACGACACGGACGGCGTCGGCGACGTGCATGTGCGCGACCTCGTGCACAACACGACCACGTTGGCCAGCCGGGCAACCGACGAGGAAAAAGGCAACGACTCTTCCTTCGCTCCGTCCATCTCCGGCGATGGGAGATACGTGGCCTTTACCTCGGTCGCCACGAACCTTCACGACGACGACCCAGACGCTACTTCCGACATCTTTGTTCGAGATGTGATCTTTGGAGATACGGTCCTGGCCAGCCGAGTCTTCGGTCCAGATGGCGCGAAGGGGAACTCAGGCTCGGAATTCCCGGCGATCTCGGACGACGGAAGGTACGTCGCCTTTACCTCGTTCGCCACGAATTTTCCAGAAGATGACGACTCCGAACGGGACATCTTCGTCCACGGACTGGTGACCCAGTCCACCCTGCTCGTGAGCCGTTCAGCGATCGGCCCGTTATACGAGGACGGCAACGACGACTCCTACAGCGCGTCGGCTTCCGCCGACGGGAGCCGCATCGCTTTCCATTCAGCGTCCACAAATCTGCACACCGAGGACTTGGACGCTATCGAGGACACCTTCGTCAACGTGCTCAACGTGCCTCCGACGGCCGCAGTTGTGCCTGGTGGAGTCTGCGGCACAACAACCGGGACGATGAACCTCGCCGTAGGCGACGGCAACGTCGGCGCGGCGGCGGTCGTTCTTAGCGCTACCTCAGATGACCAGGGAGTTCTGCCCGACTCGGGCATAACGTTCAGTGGAAGTGGCGCCAATCGGACGATCACAGCTGCTCCTACCGGCTCTGGGATCGCGGTCGTCACTATCACTGCGACGACCTCGGAGCCGGCTCTGAGCACGACTGAGGTGACGGTGATAGCGGGCGGTGGATCCATGTCCGCCGGACCGAACCCGACGATGTTCTTTGGTGGTTCAGGAGCCGATGAAGTGCTCGGGAGCCCGTTCATCGATCTCATCTGCGCCCAAGGCGGCTTCGACACCGAGATCAGCGGCCGCCAAGGCGACGACACGATCGACGGCGGTACCGGTAATGACGTGCTCGACGGAAGCGACGGTTTCGACATCATCCGCGGCGGCGACGGCAACGACACCTTGATCGGCAACGGCGGAAACGACACCCTCGAAGGCGGAATCGGAAACGACGCTTTGTTCGGCGCCCAGAACGACGACAAGCTCACGGGCGGAACCGGGGCGGACCGCTTCAGCGGCGGCACGGGCACCGACACCCAGACGGACTTCAACCCGTCACAGGGCGACACGAGCGACGGGACGGTTCCTTAGACAGCCGATGGAAGGAGAGCGAGTTTGAAGTCTAAGCTGCGATTCCTGGCGGTGGGCGCCGTAGGCGTCCTCTTGGCCACCGGCTTGCTCTCGGCGACGACGCAGGCGGCCCCGGAGGACCTCGTGCTGGCGAGCCGGGCAACCGGCGCGAACGGAGTCAAGGGCAACGGCGTTGCCTTCGCAAGCAACAACGAGGTCGCGCTGTCCGCCAACGGGCGCTTCGTCGCGTTCGCTTCAAAAGCCACGAACCTGGCTTCGGGGGACACCGACACGATCGCCGACATCTTCGTGCGTGACCTCGTCGCCAACACCACGACCCTCATCAGCCGAGCGAGTGGTGCGAGTGGTGCGAAGAGCAACGGCCTGTCGGATGAACCTGCGATCTCGGCAGACGGACGGTTCGTGACCTTCACTTCCGAGGCGACCAACCTGCCCGGCGATACCGACTCCGCCAAGGACGTGTTCGTCCGCGATCGCGTCGCGAATACAACGGCTCTCATCAGCCGCGCTACCGGCGCCGCCGGGGCAAGTGCCAACGGCACGTCGGAGCTATCCGACATCTCGGACGACGGCAGATTCGTCGCCTTCGCCTCGGCCGCCACGAACCTGCCGAGCGACTCGGACGCAACCGCGGACGTCTTCCTGCGTGACCGCGTCGCCAACGTTACGACCCTTGTGAGCCGGGCCGGAACGAGCGGGCCCTCGGCGAACGCAAATACCGACTTCCCCTCGATCTCCGGTGACGGGCGACGCGTTTCGTTCAGCTCCAGCGCGACGAACCTCAATCCCGAGGCCACGAACGGCAATCGGCAGATCTACGTGCGCGACGTGATCGCGAATACGAATGTCCTCGCGAGCCGCGACGACGGAGTCGACGGTGAATTGGCCAACGCGGGGTCCTTACGGAGTTCCCTGTCTTACGACGGTCGACTCGTAGCCTTCGACTCGCAAGCTACAAACCTGCCGGACGACACCGACGGCACCGACGAAGTTTTCGTACGTGATCTGGTGTTCGATGGGACCGAGCTCGTCAGCCGGGCCGACGGTGCTACCGGGGACAACGCCGAGCACAACGCAACAGACCCCGACATCTCGGCCAACGGTCGGTTCGTGGCCTTCGGGAGCCTCGCGCAGAACCTCGACAGCAACGACTCCGTCGATCTCCTGAGCGACGTCTTCTTGCGCGATCGAACCGATGACGAGACATCGGAAGTGAGCCGCGCGGCCGGACTGGTCGGTGTCGATGGCAACGGTAACTCGCGATTTCCCGCCATCTCTGCCGACGGGGCGTTCATCGCCTTCTGGTCGGAGTCCAACAATCTGCTGACGGCAGACATGGACAGCCTGCCCGACGTGTTCGTCCGTGAGATCGCTGTTCCGGCGTCCGTTTCAGTGGTGCCCGGCGGCACTTGCGGAACAAGCAGCGGCACGATGAACCTTGCCGTCGCCGACGGCAATACCGGCCCAGCACCGCTCGTTCTCAGCGGCACGTCCGACAATCAGTCCGTCGTCCCGGATGCCAACATCGCGTTCGGGGGAAGCGGAGCAAACCGCACGGTCACCATCACGCCCATCACGGGCGGCGTAACGATCACGAGCGCAACCATCACGGTGAATGTAAGTGGGGGAGACCCGATCTTCTTCATCGTGGTCGTTGGCACATCGTTTGACGACAACATCGGCGGCTTCGGGATCCCCGACATGATCTTTGGCCTGGGCGGCTCTGACGAGATCAACGGCAACGACGGCCACGACCTCATATGCGCCGGTGACGGGGCCGACAGCATCGTCAGCGGGGGGCCGGCGACGACACCATGGACGGCGGCACCGGTAACGACGTGCTCGACGGCGGGGACGGTTTCGACATCATCCGCGGCGGCGACGGCAACGACACGCTGATCGGCAACGGCGGAAACGACACCCTGGAGGGCGGAAGCGGAAACGACGCGCTTTTCGGCGCCCAGAACGACGACAAGCTGACGGGTGGAACGGGCGCCGACCGCTTCAGTGGGGGAACCGGAACCGACGCCCAGACCGACTTCCGCCCGCCCAGGGCGACACGAGCGACGGGACAGTTCCTTAGCCCAGCGCGTCCTTTTCCCTTGTCCCGATCGAGGGCCGGTGGGATGCTGTCCCGGGCGTGCCGCTTGCCCGTTAACGCTGGGTCATATCAGGAGGGGTAGATGAGGATCCGTCCATTCTTCGCCGTGTGTATCGCCTTGGTGCTGATCTTGGTAGGCGTAACTCTGCAGCTCGGGCCCGTTTCCGGTGCTCCGAACGACACCAAACTGATCAGCCGGGCCAACGGGGCCACGGGCGTAAAGGGCAACAGTGCCTCTTCGGACGCAGCGATCTCGGCCAACGGCCGCTTCGTGGCTTTCGCTACGACCTCGACCAACTTAGGCGACACCGATGGCTTCCAAGATGTCTTCGTCCGGGACCGTGTTGCGAACACGACCAAGCTGGTGAGCCGGGGACCGGGTGCGACCGGCGTTAATCCCAACGGGGATTCCCGAGCGCCCTCGATCTCGGCCGACGGCCGGTTTGTGGCTTTCTTCAGCGACGCGACGAACCTTCCGGGCGATACGGACGGGTCGTTCGACATCTTCGTGCGTGACGTCGTTGTCGAACACAACGACACTTGTGAGTCGTGCCAACGGTGTCAGCGGTGCGAGCGCGAACAGCAACTCGTACGACCCTTCGATCTCAGCCGACGGGCGACATGTCGCCTTCGTCTCGGTTGCGACCAACCTTCCTAGCGACACCGACAGCGCCTCCGACATCTTCGTTCGAGACGTTCAGGCCGCGACGACGGTTCTTGTGAGCAGAGCTTCCGGGCCGAGCGGTGCGAAGCAGGATGGTGACTCGCTCGAGCCGTCGATCTCCGGAGACGGAAGTCGTGTCGCGTTCACCTCGACGGCGGTCAACCTTCCCGACGACAACGATGTGGATGCGGATGTCTTCGTCCGCGACGTGAAGGCCAACACGACTACGCTCGCCAGTCGTGAAGACGGCGACGGGAACGCGAGTGCGAACGCAACGGCACACTTCGGCGAGATCTCGTCGGACGGTAACGCGGTCGCGTTCTCATCCTCGGCGACGAACCTGCCGGACGCAGGCGACGCGGTCGATGACATCTTCGTTCGCTTTCTCTCTAGCAACTCGACGGTCTTGGTGAGTAGGGCGAGCGGAGGAACAGGCGTGAGGGGGAACGGCAATTCTACGTTTTCGTCGATCTCGTCCGACGGCCAGTTCGTAGCTTTCGATTCCGCATCTACAAATCTCGTAACGCCCGACGACACCGACGTGTTTTCGGATATCTATGTGCGCGACGTGTTCGACGCGTTAACGACACTCGTGAGCCGGGAGTCGGGGGCGACCGGAGCAAGAGGAGACTTGCCTTCTTCAAGCCCGTCGATCTCCGATGACGGAGGTTTCACTGCGTTCCAATCGTCGGCCACCAACTTCGACCCCGTTGCCGACGGAAACTCGGACACGGACATCTACGTCCGGGAGCTCGAGGTTCCACCCTCGATCGCATTGGTGCCCGGCGGCTCCTGCACTGGGACGACGAGCGGCACCATGAACATGTTCGTGAATGATGCGAACACGGGAACTACGGGACTGACGTTGTCCGCCCTCTCGACCAACGACGCGGTGGTCGATCCGGACACCGATGTCACCTTCGGCGGCAGCGGCACGAACCGGACGTTGACCATCGCGCCCTCGGGCTTCGGTTCGGCGGATCTGATCGTCTCGGTGACGACGCCCGATGACACCGGCGACTACTTCGAGCTACTCGTTGACTCCGGCGATGATTCTCCCGACGGCGTAAACATCTCCGGCGATATGAGTTCCATGGTCCTAAGTCGTGGTGGCGCCGACCAGGTAAACACCGGCGATGGGATCGACCTCATCTGTGCCGGCGCCCAGCGCGACACGGAAATCAATTCCGGCCGCGGCGACGACACCATCGACGGCGGCCCGGACACAGATGTGCTCGACGGCGCGGATGGCAATGACATCATCCGCGGCGGTGACGGAGGAGACACGCTCATCGGCAACGCCGACAACGACACCTTGGAAGGCGGGAGCGGACCCGACTCGCTGTTCGGCGGCCAGCACAACGACAAGTTGACGGGAGGTCTGGGAGCCGACCGCTTCAGCGGCGGCACCGGTACCGATACCCAGACCGACTTCAACGCGTCACAGGGCGACACATCGGACGGAACCGTCCCCTAGGTCTGCGGTTGCTAGCGAAGGCCACGCCCCCGGGGTAGCCTCGGGGGCGTGGATCCTTTCGACCGGTTCGAGTTCAAGCGCCGCAAGGTCAATTTCGAGGCCATTCTGGCCTTCGTCGTCGGGATCGTCCTTGCCTATCTGCTCCAGGTGAAGGCGAACTTCGGCTCCAGCACTTTGCTGACGGTTCTGATCGTGCTGGCCGTCGGCGGACTCTGGTACCACATCCGCAAAGTCGTCTAACCGACGGGTGCTGCTGCGAGATCGGTCACGACTGCATCTAGTTCGCCCGGGTCAACCGGTTTGACCAGAAAGGCATCGCAGCGCGACCAATTGGCCAACCAAGCGTCGGCCTCACGCTCGAGGAGCACAACCGTCTTCGGTTCGGTGATCTCTCCGTTGTCGGCCATGCGCTTGAGTTCGTAGGAGACGGCCAACCCACCCTGATGTCCGAGGCTCGCGGCGATCACGACCACGTCGGGCGACCTGGAGCGAGCCAGCGTGATGATGTGGTCGCCGTCCACGAACGCGATGATCTCGCGATCGGGTCCGGTCAGTCCCGCCCTCAGAACTTCGAGCTCGTGCGGGTCCTTGTCCGCAATAATCAGCAGCACTACTTCTTGACCTGCTCCGCCGGACGGGGCGGCCAGCGAGACTCGTAGGGCTCGGCGATGAGCTTGTCCTGCGCGGCAAGTGCGTCTGGGATCGGGTCGAGCACGGATTCGGTCTCGATCTTGAAACCGCCCGCGAGCTCGGCGAGCAGCGAGACCTGGCGCTCGAACTCCTTGCCCAGCCCGACGACGCGGTCGGCGGTCTCCACCAGCGTGCTCGCGTACTGGAAGGCCAGGACCTCGCCGCAGAAAGGACAGTAGCCGGGTCTGCTCTCGGGGTCCGTCGCCATCATGAGCGGATAAGTGCGCTCGCAGTTGCGGCAGGTGATCTTGATGTCCACTAGGCCCTCCGGCTGGATGCGCCGTAGGCGCGCCCTTCGAGAGTCGGGCCCTATCTTAGGCGGTGCCGAGGCTATGCTGGCCCTCAGGTGCAGCGTCGTCCTCAAACTCCCCGCCCCGGCTCCCGCGGCCGGAGTCCCCGGTGGCGCCTCATCGCCGTCTATGCAGCGCTTCTCATATCCGGTCTCTGGATCTTCCAGTCGTTCACCCAAAGCTCCAACGACATCTCCTACAGCCAGTTCCGCGACCTCGTCGGCAAGGGCCGGGTGGTCGACGTCACGATCACGACATCGGTGATCGAGGGGCGTTACCGCCAGGGCAACCGCGTCGTCGAGTTCACGACCAACCAATTGCCCGTTCCCGACGAGCAGCTCGTTCCGGAGCTGCGGAAGCACAAGGTCAAGATCGAATCGAAGCTCGACAACCCGATCACCGGCATCCTGCTCACCTACATCCTTCCTTTCGGCCTGATCCTCGGGATCTGGTTCTTCCTGATGCGAAGGATGGGCGGCAGGCTCCCAGGCTCTGCAGTTCGGACGTTCGCGGGCCAAGGTCTACAACCGCAAGGAGCTCAGGACGAACTTCGGGGACGTTGCCGGTCTGGACGAAGCCGTCGCAGAACTCCGTGAGGTCGTCGATTTCCTCAAGAACCCGAAGAAATACCAGCGCCTTGGGGGCCGGATCCCCAAAGGTGTGCTCCTGGTGGGGCCGCCGGGCACCGGTAAGACCTTGCTCGCCCGGGCCGTGGCCGGCGAGGCCGACGTTCCCTTCTTCTATATGTCGGGCTCGGAGTTCGTCGAGATGTTCGTCGGTGTCGGTGCGTCACGCGTGCGTGAGCTGTTCGAGCAGGCCAAGTCACATTCGCCTTGCATCATCTTCATCGACGAGCTCGACACGATCGGCAAGTCGCGGTCGGCCGCCATATCGATCGGTGGACACGACGAGCGCGAGCAGACGCTCAACCAGCTCCTGGCCGAGATGGACGGCTTCGACGCCCGTGCCAACGTGATCATCATGGCGGCGACGAACCGTCCCGAAGTCCTCGACCAAGCACTGCTTCGTCCGGGAAGGTTCGACCGGATGGTCGTTGTGGACCGTCCCGACCTGAACGGTCGCATGGAGATCCTTCAGGTCCACGCCCGCAAGGTGAAGCTCGGCCCGGATGTCGACTTGCGAGCCATCGCTGCACAGACTCCGGGTGTGTCCGGGGCCGAGCTCGAGAACATCATCAACGAGTCCGCTCTGCTGGCCGCTCGTCGTGGCGAAGATTCCATCGGGCAGAAGGATCTGCAAGAAGCCATCGAGCGTGTGATGACGGGGCTCGAGCGCAAGTCACGCGTGCTCGCCGGAAGCGAGAAGGACCGCGTTGCCCATCACGAAGCCGGGCACGCCGTCGTCGGGCTATTCGTCGAGCACGCAGATCCGGTGCACAAGGTCTCGATCATCCCGAGGGGCGCGGCTGCTCTCGGCATGACAATCTCGGTTCCCCTGGAAGACCGGTATCTGTTCACCGAGCCCGAGCTGCAGGATCGGCTGGCCGTCCTGCTCGGCGGACGCGCCGCGGAGGAGATCATTTTCGAAAGCGTGTCCACGGGGGCCCAGGACGACCTCCAGAAGTCGACCGACATCGCCCGCCGCATGGTCGAGCAGTTCGGGATGTCGCCGAAGATCGGCCCGATGGCGGTCAGTCAGGCCGGCGCACAGTTCCTGGAACCGAAGTTCCCCTGGGACACAACTCGCGAGACTTCCGAGGAGTTCGCGCGGATCGCCGACGAAGAGGTCGCGCGATTCGTCACCGATGCCTACGAGCGGGCGCGCCGGATACTTTCCGAGCACGAGCCGGCGCTTCGGGCGGTTGCCGATGAGCTGAAGCGAGCAGAAGTGCTCGATGGTGACGCGTTAAGAGTGTTGGTGCAGAAGATCGAAGCGGGTGGCGGGAGTTCTGAAGAGTTAGTGAGCGATCCGGGAAGTTAGCTCCCGGCGCATGTAGCGACGCTCTTCCTCGGTCGTTCCGCCCCAGATCCCGTACTCCTGGTTGGAGTCGAGAGCGTAGCCGAGGCAATTCTCGCGGACTCCGCACTGACGACAAACCGCTTTTGCTGCTTCGATCTGGAGAAGCGCCGGACCCGTCGTGCCTACCGGGAAGAAGAGATCGGGGTCCATCTCCTTGCAGCGAGCGGTCTCGCGCCAGTCGGTCAGCACACGTTCCTCCTCAGCTCGACGTCCCGATTTGCCCGCGAGGTATGTGACAGCGGGACTGCAAGTATGCCCGCAAGTTCGCGCGTGCACAAGGGGTCGGCAGAGATTTCCACCGTTGTTCCACAAGTTTCAACAGTGTGATTTGTTATTGATGTGATGCGTGTTGAAGATGCGCTAGGCCCAAACGGGAAGCGCGTCGTAAAGAGGGACGGCACGCAACTCCGTCACCTCTCCGAGGTACTCGCCGTCCGTCTGAAGAGGGACGGGACGCCGCGAACGGATGACAACTTGCGGCTGATCGGTGAGGTGGATCGCGTCGCGATGCTTGATGTGCTTGCCCGAAGTGAGCGCCTGTTGCAGCCATCGCAGCGTTCGCCAGAAACGAACCTGTTTGGAGGCAAGGAGATCGAGCCCGCTTGCGTGCTCGCTGCGAGGAGAGATCCGAATGGCCCGCTTCCGGAAATAGGTGAATTGGTCGGCCAAAGCGAGGCACGCCCAGAACGCTCCCTGCGGTCCCGTCGGGCGTCTCGACGATCAGATCGGGAAGCTCGGCGCCACGCATCCGGAAGAACGAACGCAGACCGTGATAAAGGAAGACCCCATCGTTGGAGTGGCGCCGGCGCTTCGAGCTGTCCACCCGCTTCACGATCTCGGCGTCCAGGACGAGCCCGGCAGCGAACGCGAAGTCTCGCTCGAGATGTCCATGCTCGCTCTCGGCGGTGATGCGTCCTGCGGTCAGGAGCTTCGGCTCGCCTCGCTCGACGATCTCGAGCAGTTGGGCGGTGGCTTCGACGAGATCGTTTGGGAAGCCGAGGTTGCGGGCCAAGACGTTCGTGGTCCCGCCGGGCAAGACAGCCAGGACAACTTCGGTGGAGGCTGCGGAATGGAGCAGGCCGTTGACGATCTCGTTGACGGTTCCGTCGCCGCCGTAGGCGATGACGGTCTTCGCTCCGGCCTCGACCGCCTCGCGGGCCAGGGCCGCGGCATGTCCGCGGGCGTTGGTTGTGACCCTTTCGAGCTCGAAGGTCGCTTCGAGTGCGCGCTCGGCGACGCGCAGGGAGCCGGGGGAGACGTTTCCGGCCTTGGGGTTCTCTATAAGGACGGCGTGCACTCCGGGAGCCTACCGAACCGTCGGTGGTGCTCTCTAGAGTGCTCTTTGCTTCCCCGTGACCGCTGACTGAGGAGGTCTACGATGGAAGCGATGGATGCTCGGCGGCTCCGCTTGTACGAGTTACTCAAGCCCAAGCTGGACGAAGAACCGGCACGGGAACTCGTCCTTGCGCTGCCCGCTGAAGCCAACCAACTGGTTACGAAAGATCATCTCGACGCGCGACTGGCGCAGATGGAGAGCAGGCTCACGTGGCGGATGATCACCATCATGGGCGCATGGACCGCCATCGGGACGTCGCTCTTCGCCTTGATGGCCCAGCTATTCAAGTAGAGCTGCTCGAACTACTCTCCGGACGCTTTCTTCCCGCGAGCCTTTACTTCCTCCAGAGAACGTTTCAGCGCTTCCGTTAGATCGACGACCTGCGGAGCTTCTTCGCCGGTGACCGGGGCGACGATCTCCTTGCCGGCGATCTTCTGCTCGACCGCTTCCATCAAGGCCGCGCGGTACCGGTCCATGAATTGATCGGGCTTGAAGTCCTCGGTGAGGTTGTCGATCAGCGTCTGCGCCATCTTGGCGTCGCCCTCGCTGGTCTCGATGTCGCGTTCGAGCTCGGCGAAGCGGGCCTCGCGGATCTCGTCCGGCCAGAACATCGTCTCCAGAACGAGGACGTTGTCCCGCACGCGCAGGGTCGCCAGCCGCTCCTTGTCGCGGATCGCGACCTTGGCGACCGCGACCCGGTTCGAGTCGTCCAGCGCTTTGCGAAGCAGACCGTAGGCCTTGATGCCCAGCTCGTCGGGGGCCAGGTAATAGGAGCGCTGGTAGTAGATCGGGTCGATCTCCTCCGACGGCGTGAAGTGGACGACTTCGACGGTGTGCGAAGTGTCGATCTGCACCTTGTCCAGCTCGTCCTCCTCGAACTTCACGTACTGGCCCTTCTCGTACTCGAAGGCGCGAACGAGGTCGTCCTTCGTCAGTTCGGACTTGCCGCAGACCTTGCACGTGCGGTTGTTGCCGACCCGGCCGTCGTCCTCCTTGTGGAGAAGGTTGAAACGCAGGGTCTTCTCCTCTGTGGCCGAGAAGAGCCGAACCGGTATCGATATGAGTCCGAAGTTGATGGCTCCGCGCCAGATGGCTTGCATGTATTACCCCCTTGTGTTTTCGCAGACCAGCGTAGCGGCTAAACCAGGGGGATCACCTTGTCGAGCTCGGTCAGCTCGAGCAAGCGGCGAACGGCTCCGTGTGCCCCGGCGATCTTCATCGTGCCGCTGCCTTCCCGAAGGCGGCGAAGCAGTCCGAGGACGATGCCGAGCCCGGTCGAGTCCATGAAATCGACGTCGCTCACATCCAGGAGCACTTCGGTCACGTCGGGCGGACCGATCACCGGCAAGCGCCTCGCGGAGGTCGGGTGCTGTGGCGAGGTCGCACGTTCCGTCCAGAAGCACGGTGATAGAAGTGCTCTCGCCCCCGATGACTTGCACGCGAAGGTCCATCATGTTTGGAGCCTGTCGCGCACCACAGCAGGCAGGATGCCCCCCTCGCGGAAGTACCGCAGTTCGGCGTGCGTGTCGACGCGCGCTTTCGTCTGGATTGTGCGCTCTCCCTCGTCTCCTCGGAAAACGACGTCGATGGTTTGGCCCGGCTCCAGGGTCGATAGTCCCCGGATATCGATCTCTTCCATGCCGGTCAGCCCAAGTGCCTCCGGCGTGTCCGGGAGCTCGAGAGGAAGGACTCCCATCTGGACCAGGTTTGCTCGATGTATGCGCTCGTACGAGGCGGCGAGCACGGCGCGGACGCCGAGGAGAAGGGTTCCCTTGGCCGCCCAATCACGCGACGAGCCTGCGCCGTATTCGCGTCCGGCGAGCACCACCAATGGAGTTCCTTCGGCTCGGTAGCGTTCGGCCGCTTCGAAGACGGTCACAAGCTCTCCGCTCGGGAAGTGCACCGTGAACCCGCCTTCCTTACCTTCCGCTATGTGGTTGCGCAACCGAATGTTCGCGAACGTTCCACGGACCATCACTTCGTGATTGCCGCGGCGAGTCCCGTAGGAGTTGAAGTCCCGTGCCTCGACATCATGTTCGATGAGGTATTGACCGGCCGGCGTCGACGCTGGGATAGACCCGGCCGGCGAGATGTGGTCGGTCGTGACCGAATCGTTGACGAGGACGAGAACACGCGCGCCGGTGATGTCGGATATCGAAGGAGTCTCGGGAGTCGTGTCCTTTACGAACGGGGGCTCGGCGATGTATGTCGACGATGAGTCCCAGGCATAGAGATCACCTTCGGGAACGTCCAACGCGTTCCATCTCTCGTCACCCGCGAAGATCTCCCCGTAGCGCTTGCGGAACGCGTTGGGGTCCATCGACGCGGCGACGGTCGTGGCGATCTCGTTCGAAGTCGGCCAGATGTCGTTGAGGAAGACATCGTTCCCTGACTGGTCGGTTCCTATGGGCTGTGTCGTGAGATCGATGTCGACAGTTCCCGCTAACGCGTACGCCACGACGAGAGGAGGTGATGCAAGGAACGACATCTTCACCTGAGGATGGATGCGTCCCTCGAAGTTGCGGTTCCCGGACAGCACGGCTGCCGTCGTGAGCTTGTTCTCGTCTATAGCGTCCGCGATGGGACCGAGCAGGGGACCGGAGTTGCCGATGCACGTCGTGCAACCGAACCCGACGAGGTGAAAGCCCAGGGACTCGAGCGGATCGACCAAACCTGCTTTGCGTCAGGTAATCCATGACGACCGGCGAGCCGGGCGCCATCGACGTCTTCACCGTAGGGCCGACACTGAGACCCTTCTCTACCGCGTTCTTTGCGAGGAGCCCCGCCCCCACCATGACGCTCGGGTTGGACGTGTTGGTGCAGCTCGTTATGGCGGCGATGACGACCGAACCGTCACCGAGGTCGGCCGTATCACCGTTGATCGCGACCTTCGTGTGCTCGGGTTCTGCTTCTTGCCGGCGTCGGATCTGAGCTTCGCCTTCGCTCGTTGCTCCTCGGAAGTAGTCGAGCTCCTTCCGGAAACGCGACCCGACCTCATCGATCGTCACTCGATCCTGCGGACGACGCGGCCCGGCCATCGACGGCCTGAGGGAGCCGAGGTCGAAGGTGAGGAGCTCGTCGTAGACCGGCTCGGGAGCGTCCGGTTCGTGGAAGAGACCCTGAGCCTTCGTGTAAGCCTCGACGAGCTCGAGGCGGGCTTCGTCCCGTCCCGAGTTGCGCAGGTAAGTGATCGTTTGAACGTCGACCGGGAAGATGCCCTTCCGTCGCTCCGTACTCCGGCGACATGTTCGAGATGGTCGCGCGGTCGGCGACCGTCAGCGACGGCGAGACCCGGTCCGTAGAACTCGACGAACTTCCCGACGACGCCGTGTTTGCGCAGCAACTCGGTGATGGCGAGAACGAGATCGGTGGCCGTCGACCCTTCGGGGAGGCTTCCTTCGAGCCGGACGCCGACGACGGTCGGACGAGCATCGCGATCGGCTCGCCGAGCATCCCGGCCTCGGCCTCGATGCCGCCGACGCCCCAGCCGAGCGACGCCGAGTCCGCCGATCATCGTCGTGTGCGAGTCGGTGCCGAGAAGGGTGTCGGGGTAAGCGAGTGGCGGTGGCGTCGTCGGTCGTGAACACGACGCTCGCGAGGTACTCGAGGTTCACCTGATGGACGATCCCGGCGCCCGGGAGGCACGACCCGGAAACGGTCGAAGGCCGTTTGCGCCCACCGAAGGAACGCGTAGCGCTCTCGATTGCGCTGGAACTCGATCTCGACGTTGCGAGCGAAGGCCGCGCTGTTGCCGAAAACGTCGACGATGAACGGAGTGGTCGATCACCAAATCGACGGGAACGCCGGATTCACCCGCGCTCGGATCTCCGCCGAGGCGCGCAACGGCCGCTCGCAGGGCGGCCAGATCGGCGACGCAGGGAACTCCGGTGAAGTCCTGGAGGATTACGCGGGCCGGGAAGAAGGGGAATTCACCGGTAGGCGTGTTTGGCCGGTCCAGGAGGAGGCGGACGTGCTCTTCGGTCGCGCCCCGGCCCTGGTGGCGAAGAACGTTCTCCAGGAAGACGCGAACGACGTAGGGGAGTCGCGAGATCTGCTCCGCGGAAGCGACGTCACGAAGCGGGAAGTATTCGACGGACCCTCGCGAAGTCTCGAGCGTCGCCGTCATTCCTATGAGCCCCTCCCTCTTGTTGTTCCTCAAGCGTACCCAGCGAGCGCTCGGCCACGTCCCGTGGGAGCCGGGCTCGGGCGAACCTCCAGGGCGGTTAAGTGAGTTGACGCGTGCCGGGGGTTACCCTCAGGCTCTGTCCCGGTGAAAGGGCGCCGGTTAGGCCGATCCGGGATCGCTTTCGCGTCGTTCGCGCTGCTTGCGACGGCGTGCGCCAAGGGCACTCCTCTCGACACTCTGAGCCCGGAAGGACCGATCGCGCGTCAGATCGACGGGCTGTGGAAGGTCGTCTTCTATCTGGCGATCGCCGTGTTCGTTCCTGGTCGAGGGCGCGCTCGTGATCGTGTTGTTCCGCTTCCGGCAGCGCAAGGGCGACGACGAGCTGCCGCGGCAGACCCACGGCAACACCCGTCTCGAGATCGGCTGGACGATCCTGCCGGCCCTTCTACTGATCGCCCTGGCGGTGCCCGACGGTGGCGACGATATGGGCGCTGGCTGAAGAGAAGCCGAACTCCCTTCATATAGACGTAACCGGGAGCCAGTGGTGGTGGCGTTACGACTATCCGGATTACGAAGGATTAACCACGGCCAACGAGCTGCATATCCCGGCCGGCAGGCCCATTCGGCTAAACCTGCATTCGGCCGACATCATCCACAGCTGCTGGGCGCCGAAGCTGGCCGGAAAGCAGGACGTCGTCCCCGGACGAACCAACCACTTGACGATCGAAGCCGACCATCCGGGCACATATGAGGGTGCGTGCGTCGAGTATCTGCGGGCTGTCCCACGCGAACATGCGACTCAAGGTCATCGCTCACGACCCGGGCGACTTCGAGCGATGGGCGCGCGAGCAAGTGGCCGACGCGCGTGTGCCGGCCGGGGGCATAGCCGCGCAGGGGAAGACGCGTGCTCGAGGAGAGTCAATGCGTGAGCTGTCACACCATCCGCGGCAGCGAGAAAGTTACGGGGACGACGGCGCCGGATCTGACGCACTTCGCGAGCCAGGACGTCCTTCGCCGGGGGGATATTCATGCGGACGGAGGGAAACCTGCGACGTTGGCTGACGGACGCCCCGGCGCAAAAGCCGGGATCGAAGATGCCCGCCGGTGTGGCAACGATGGGGCTGACCGAAGACGACATCACAGCGCTGATCGCTTACCTGCAGAGCTTGCGATGATGGAAGAACTCGAGGTGAGGCCGGTGGAGAACTGATGGCGACGGTTACCGAAGACATCGAGTCGGCTTCGTACGACGGCCCGTTCCGGCGACCGAAGAGCACGACCGGGATCGTCGGTTGGCTCACGACCGTCGACCACAAGCGGATCGGCATCCTCTACGGCGCCACGGCTCTGCTCTTCTTCTTGCTGGGCGGCATGCGAAGCCCTGCTGATCCGCCTCCAGCTGGCCAAGCCGGACGGCACCGTTCTTGTCCGCGGACCAGTACAACCAGCTATTCACGATGCACGGCATCACGATGATCTTCCTCGTCGTGATGCCGCTCGGCGCGGCGTTCTTCAACTACCTGATCCCGCTGATGATCGGCGCGCGAGACGTGGCCTTCCCGCGACTGAACGCATTCAGCTACTGGGTGTTCCTGGCCGGCGGGCTCTTCCTCTACTCGAGCTTCTTCCTCGGCGGCGCGCCGAACGCGGGCTGGTTCTCCTACGCGAACCTGTCGACGCAGGGTCTGCCGAACCACGGTCGGACGTCAACTTCTTCGCCATCGGACTGCAGATCACGGGTATCGCCTCGTTGGTCGCGTCGGTGAACTTCGTCACGACGATCATCAATCTGCGGGCGCCCGGCATGAGCTTCTTCAAGATGCCCATGTTCGTGTGGATGACCCTGGTCGACGAACTTCCTGCTGCTGTTCGCGATGCCCGTCATCGCCGTCGCTCTGTTCCAGCTGATGTTCGACAGCATGTTCGGCACGAACTTCTTCAATCCGGCCGCCGGCGGTGATCCGGTGCTGTGGCAGCACATGTTCTGGCTGTTCGGGCATCCCGAGGTCTACATCCTCATCCTGCCGGCGATGGGGATCGTGTCCGAGGTCTTACCGACCTTCTGCCGCAAGCCGCTGTTCGGCTACGCCGTTCGTCGCCTTCTCCGGAATCGCGATCGGCTTCATGGGCTGGGGAGTGTGGGCGCACCACATGTTCGCCGTCGGTCTCGGCCCGGTAGCGAACTCGGCGTTCGCGCTTTCGACGATGTTCATCGCCGTCCCACCGGCGTGAAGATCTTCAACTGGATCGGGACGATGTGGGGCGGGAAGATCCGCTTCACGACGCCGATGTTGATGTCGCTCGGCTTCGTGACGATGTTCATCATCGGCGGGCTGTCGGGTGTGACGCACTCGATCGTGCCGGCCGACTACCAGCAGACGGATACCTATTACATCGTCGCTCACTTCCATTACGTGCTCTTCGGTGGCGCGATCTTCGGTCTGTTCTCGGGGATCTACTACTGGTGGCCGAAGACTGTCGGGCAAGCTCCTCAGCGAGCGCATCGGGAAGCTCCAGTTCGTCCTGATGATCGATCGGCTTCAACCTCACGTTCGGGCCGATGCACATCCTCGGCCTGCAGGGCATGCCGCGCCGCTACTACCGCTATCGCGCCGGTGCAGGGGTTCGACTTCTGGAACGTGGTGGAGACGGTCGGCGCGTTCATCATCGCGCTCTCGGTGCTTACGTTCATCATCGAACGTCCTCGTGACGAGCGAAGCGCGGCAAGCCTTCAGGTGACGACCCATGGGACGCACGCACGATCGAGTGGTCGATCCCGTCACCCGACTCCGCACTACAACTTCCTCGAGATCCCGGTCGTCAAGGAGCGCGACGACTTCTGGCACCAGAAGTACTCCGAGGACGAGGCCGGACAAGGCCGTGCCGGTGGTTGCCGGCGGTCAGGACGTCGAGACAGAAGAAGGTCATGAGGGCGAGCATGCGGAGGAGCACGCCGAGCCGCACATGCCGAAGCCGTCGTACTGGCCGCTTGGTTGCGGCAGCCGGCATCCCGCTGATCGGGTACGGCCTGATGTTCCAGTGGGCGTTTCGCCGGGCTCGGAGTCGTCGTGCTGCTGGTCGGGATCTACGGATGGGCCATGGAGCCGGTGGAGTAACGATGACCGAAGCCGCTCGTAGCACATACAGAGGAGCACGGAGCGCACCACACGTCGACCGGGCTCGACAACCGGAAGCTCGCGATGTGGGGGTTCCTCGGTTCGGAGTGCCTGCTCTTCGGCGGGCTGATCTCGGGCTACCTGTTGTACCGCGGGCGCGGGCAGGGCACGAAGCCGCATCGACGTCTACGACATCCCGTACACATCGGTGAGCTCCTTCGTCCTGCTGATGAGCTCGCTCACGATGGTGCTCGCGCTCGTCCGCGCTGCAACGTGACGACGAGAGGCAAGTCGCGCGTGTGGCTCACGGCCACAGCGCTCCTCGGTATGACGTTCATCGGTGGCCAGGTATACGAGTTCACGACCTTCGTCCATGAGGGCCTGTCGCTCACGGCGAACCCGGCCTCGAGTGCGTTCTTCCTGCTGACCGGATTCCACGGAACGCACGTCACGCATCGGGATCATCATGCTGCTCTCACTGGTCGGCATGTCGTCCGCCGGGAAGGTCGGCAAGCAGAACAGCCTGTACGTCGAGCTGGTCGGCCTGTACTGGCACTTCGTCGACATCGTCTGGGTCGTGATCTTCACCGTCGTCTACCTGATGCCCGGCCCCCACACGAATTGACCCCCAGGATCCAATGAGCGAAACGACAAGCCCCGCCACCGAGACGCACGAGGTCGCCGAGCACCATCCAGCACCGGCCGAGTACGTCAAGATCGCGGCCATCCTGGCCGTCGTCACGGCGATCGAAGTCGGTGCGTACTACGTGACGGGCCTCCCGCACCGGGTCTTGTCCCTTTCGTTGCTGGTCATGATGGTGATCAAGTTCGCCTTGGTCGGTCTGTGGTTCATGCACCTGCGCTTCGACAGCCGGCTTTTCCGGCGCCTCTTCGTCACCGGGATCGTTCTGGCGCTGGCCGTGTACACGATCGCGATGACCACGCTCGGCCTGCTGGTCGGGAAGTAGCCGTGCCGGCCTGGCATCCACATCCGGACGTCTGGCTGCTGATCGCATTCCTCGCGGGCGGATACGCGTTCTTGGTCCGGCGCGTCGGACCCCGGATGGTGCATCCGATCGAGCGACCCGTTTCTCGGAATCAGGTTCTCGCGTTTGCCGGCGGGATCGCCGTGATCTGGGTCGCCGCGGACTGGCCGATCCACGACCTCGCCGAGGGCTACCTCTATTCGGCTCACATGATCCAGCACATGCTGCTGACCCTCATCGCGCCGCCGCTGCTCCTGATCGGGATGCCGGCGTGGATGCTGCGCTTCATCCTCGGCCGGCGGGGCATACAGATCGCCAAGTTCCTCACGAAACCGTTGATCGCGCTCGTTGCGTTCAACGCCATGATCGCGGTCTCGCACATACCGGCCGTCGTGGAGCGAGCCGCGACGTCGGAGCCCTTCCATTTCGGCGCTCACGTTCTGCTCGTCGGAACGGCGTTCATGATGTGGTCGCCGGTCCTGAACCCGCTGATCGAGCTGCCGAAGCTCTCGTATCCGGCGCGGATGTTCTATCTGTTCCTGCAGTCGCTCGTTCCCACGGTTCCGGCGTCGTTCCTTACGTTCGGGCACACGGTCCTCTACCACGTCTACGAACGGGGGCCGGGTCTCTGGGGCATATCGGCGATCAGCGATCAGCGGGTCGCCGGACTGATCATGAAGATCGTCGGAGGATTCATCATCTGGACGGTGATCGCCTGGTACTTCTTCAAGTGGTTCAAGGTCGAGGAACGCGAGAAGGTCGACGTGCTCGAGTGGAACAAGCTCGAGCATGCGGCGCAGGCGAGCGAGAGAACGGAGCTGGCTAAGAGATGAGCGTCGACACCACACAACAAGGGGGCCACCCATCCGTTCCGGCGGACGTCAGGGACCGGGCCATACTTCCCGTCCTCATACCGGTGGGGGCGATCCTTCTCACCGAAGTCATCGTCTTCAGCATGTCGCGCGTTCTCTTGGCGACGGGAAAGAACACGGCCGTTGCGATCGCGCTCGTTGCGGCCGTCGGGATCCTTGTCGTCTCTACCATCGTGGCCCGGCGCCCGAAGGTGACGACGAGAGCTCTCGCCGGGCTGATGACCGTTCTCGTTATCGGAGCGGCGGCCGCCGGGGCGTGGGCCATCCAGCGCGGACCCTTCTACGGGGACGAAGGGCCACATGTTGAGGCGGACGTAGTCGTGAAGGCTGAGAACCTTGCATTCAGCGTCGAAACGCTCGAGCTGAAGGCATCGGGCACAGCCCTCGCTTTCGAGAACGCCGACACTCAAGCCCACAACATCGCCGTTTTCACCAGTGAGGAAGACCTGGCCAGCCCGCTGTTCCGCGGCGATATCACCCAGGCCGGTTCCGACGTTGTTTACGAGGTTGGAGCCATCGCCGTCGGTTCGTACTACTTCCACTGCGACGTGCATCCCAATATGAACGGCGATGTAGAGGTCACCGAAAAAGGACCGGCTCCGCCGGCCGACCAAGAGGCAACAGACGCCTGAGGCAGCGGGCGCTCCGCCGACGACCGATGATCTGAGCGACCAGCAGGTCGCACGCCGCCAGCGTGTGTTGAATGCAGCGATAGATCTGGCATCCGAAGGCGGCTACGACGCCGTGCAGATGCGAGGCGTCGCCACACGAGCCGACGTAGCTCTAGGAACCGTTTATCGATACTTCTCGTCCAAGGATCATCTGCTGGCCGCTGCGTGGGCCGCCTGGGTGCGCCCGCAGGAAGCGAACTTCGCCAAGAAGCCGCCGGCCGGCAGCACGATGGCCGATCGCGCTCTCGATGTATTGCGCAGGGTCAACCGAGGTATCGAGAGGCGTCCCAAGCTCATGCAGGCACTTATCGCGGCGATGGTGTCCACGGATTCGCACGCACAATCCGAGGTCGGTGAGGTCCGCAACACTCTGGACAACCTTTTGATGGACGCGCTTGACGAGCTTCCCGCTGAGGAGGAGCGCAAAGTGGGCACAGTTCTCGGACATGTTTGGTACTCCTGCCTCGTGCAATGGGTGAACGGACGAATGGAGATGGACGATGTCTACGTCACGCTCGAGAACGCTTGTCACGTGGTGCTCGACTGGCGTGACGGCCATCGCTGAGGCGCTGGTTGCCGAAGCACATCGCTGAGGCGGGTTCGCCGAAGCGGGGATTAGACTCGGCCGGAAGCTACCTGAGAGCGAGGGGGAAGCCATGCGAGTAGTCGTCGATTACGACCTCTGCGAGAGCAACGCGATCTGCATGTCGATCTTGCCGCAGGTGTTCGAAGTGCGCGATGACGACAACCTCTACATCCTCAACGAGCGCCCGCCCGAAGAGTGGCGCGCCAAAGTAGAAGAAGCGGTTCGGCGCTGTCCGAAGACGGCGTTGTCGATCCAAGAGGACTGAGCTCGGCTCAGGCGACGAACGGCGTGGCGCTGCTCGAAGTTTCCGGAGTGACCGTCAGCTTCGGTGGCGTGCGCGCGCTCACCGATGTGGATCTCGATATCGAGGCGAGTTCGGTGACCGGTCTCATCGGCCCCAACGGTGCCGGCAAGACGACGTTGTTCAACGTCGTGTGCGGCTTTCAAACCACGAACATGGGACGGGTCAGGCTCGACGGCTCCGACATCTCGGATCTCAAGCCGTACCAACGGGCGCGTAAAGGCATCGCTCGCACCTTCCAGCGTCTCGAGGTGTTCGGCTCCCTGACGGCCCGTGACAACATCCGCGTGGCCGTCGAGGTGAGGCAGAGCTGGGACGGCGCCGATGGGCGTTCGTCGAGCGAGATCGCCGAGGGAATCATCGAGCGAGTTGGGTTGCAGTCCGTTGCAGGGGAAAGAGTCGCATCGCTTCCGACCGGCTTGTCGCGTCTCGTCGAGGTCGGCCGCGCTTTGGCGACGCAGCCCCGGGTGCTCCTCCTGGATGAACCATCGTCTGGACTGGATCCGGAAGAAACGGACGCGCTGGCCGTGCTGCTGGAAGGCCTTGCGCAGGACGATCTGGCCGTGTTGCTCGTCGAACACGACGTGGAACTCGTCATGCGAGCGTGCCGGACGATCCACGTCCTCGACTTCGGCGAGATATTGACGGTTGGTACACCTCGCCAAGTGAGGAAGAACCCGGCCGTTCAGCGCGCGTACTTGGGAAGCGTTCCGGGTTGATTCGCCGCTTACCGGCGGCGGTCGCAGGGCTGGCGCTGCTCGTCTGTGCATGTTCCTCCGGTGCCGACCGGAATCAGGATCCGTCCGAAGACGTCGAACGGGTGCACCTCGAAGGGCGTCCCTCAGCGGTTGCCGTTGGGGGCGGTGTCGTTTGGGTCGTCGACGAAGAGGGCGGCGCGGTGCGCGGCTACCGGAGCTCGACGCTAGAGCCGAGCCATGAGATCGAAGTGCCGAAGAATCCCGTGGCGATGGACTTCGACGGCACGCACCTATGGGTCGCACACGCAAGCGGGCAACTGACCCGGATATCGGCGCGAACGCGCGAACGCGAAGATGTTGACGTGCCACAAGCGGGCTCGCTGGTCGACGTTTCCGCGCAAGGAGGCTCGGTGTGGGTCGCCGACAGCGAACGAGATGCGATCGTGAGGCTCGACCCCGAGACGCTGAGGACGGTGGCCACGATCGAGATACCGGCCGGAGCCGTGCGCGTCGCCGCGACCGAGGCCACGGTCTGGGTCACCGGCAAAGACAACGCTGTGACCCCGGTCGACGTCGGCGCGAACAAGGCTGCCGAGCCGATCGAGGTCGGCCCCGGCCCCCTCGGGCTGGTCGTCGCCGGCGACAGCGTGTGGGTTTGCGTGAGCGAACGCGACGAAGTGGTCCGGATCGAGCGCCGGAGCCGGCGCGTCACCGAGGAAGCTATCAAGGTGGGCGATGCACCGGTCGCCGTATCGGCGGGAGATGGTTCGGTCTTCGTCGTAAGTCAGGACGACAGGAGCTTCGTCGAGCTCGATGCGTCGACCGGACGCCGCGTCCGCCGCGGAACGCTGGAAACACGTCCCCGCGATGCAGCAGTCGGCGCCGGGCGCCTATGGGTCGTCGGCGTGGACCCGACGTTGCTCGTCGGCAGCACGTTATGACACCGACGAGAACGTGTTCTATTCTGTCGAAGCCTCAAAAAGGCAAGGGGGTCGCTGACGCGGGGTAAGCGGTTCACCGTCATCGTTTTTCTGCTGGCCTTTCTCGCCGGCGCGTGCGGATCACGGCTGCCGGAAGACGTGCTCGAAGCACTCGACGCGCGCACGGTTTCGACCACCACCGGCACCGCAACCGATGGCACGTCGGGCACGGCCGTTGACGGAACCGCCTCGGACGGTGGAGGCGATACATCCGCGGGCACAACCGGGGAGAGCGGAAGCACCGGGGGTGGATCGACCGGAGCCGGCGGCACGGTCGCGGCCGGCAGCAGCTCCTGCGGAGCACCCGGTGCGACCGATGCCGGCGTGACCGACAAGGAGATCAAGGTTGCCTCGATCGTGACCGACTCCGGTCCATTGCCCGGGGCGACCGAGGGCGCGTATCGCGGTGCAGTTGCGTATGCGTCCCTGATCAATGCCAACGGCGGTATATGCGGACGCAAGATCACCGTCCTAAAGGGCGACGACGGGCTCGATCCGCCCAAGGGCCGCGGCGAGTTCCTGCGGTTGGAGCCCCAGGTTCTCGCGTTCGTCGGCAACTTCTCCGTCGCCGACTCCGGTTACATCGACCTGATCGGGAAGACCGGAGTGCCGTTCATCGCGCTCACGGTCGATCCGGCGGGCAGGAAGTTCCCGAACGTCTACCCAAAGACGACCGACAACCTCGTTGGAACCGGCGCTTTCACCTACTGGCTTCGCCAACATCCGAATGCAAAACGGGCCGGCGTCATGTTCGCCGACGTCGGCGGCGTGCGGTCCAACATGCCCGGGCACCCGGGCCGCCATCCCGAAGGCCGGTTTCACCTACGTCAAGGAGTGGGCCCTTGGTGCGGCCACTCCGGACTTCACAGCCGAGATCCGTGACGCGCAGGACAACAACATCCAGTTCCTTTACTTCTTTGCCGTCGAGGTGAACATGCACATCCGCTTGGTGCGCAACATGCGCCAGCAGAACTACGACCCGCCGGTGAAGGCGGGCAACATCGCTTACAACACGCGGTTCTCCGAGCTACTGGGCGCTCAGGGCGACGGCTGGGAGAACAACCAGACGCACCTTCAGTTCTTGGATCCGGCCGAGCGCGGACGTTCCAAGGCCTTGGCGCAGTTCCAGGACTGGAACGAGCGCGTGTTCCCGGGGGCCCAGCTCGATCTCTTCCCCGTGTCCGGCTGGGGACGGATGGCGTACTTCGTAGAGGGACTGAAGCGCGTCAAGGGAGCCATCACAAGAACGTCTCTTCTGGAGGCGATGAAGCAAGTCCCCATCTACGACGACGGCGGCGTCGGGATAAAGAACGACGCGAGGACCGGGAGGCCGGAGGGTCCATGCTTCAACATCGCCCGTCACCAGGGCGGTAAATGGATTCGCTCGTATCCGAAGGACAAGCTCTTCGAGTGCGGACTCGGCGTTCTCTTCAAGTTCCAATAGCCGTGTGACCCACTTACTCGCGCGCTGATGGAGAAGTTCTTCGTCTTCCTCATCATCGGGTTCGCGACGAGTGCCGTTTATGCCGTCTCGGCCACCGGACTCGTAGTCACGTATCTGACGTCCGGCGTCTTCAACTTCGCGCACGGCGCCATCGGGATGTTCCTGGCCTTCGTCTACTGGGAGCTCAGCGTGAATCGCGGCTGGCCGGTGCTCGCCGCGCTGGCGATGACGCTGCTCGTGATCGCGCCGCTGCTCGGCGTGCTGCTGGATGTGTTGGTGATGCGGCGTCTTGTGGCCGGTGCTTCCGTAGCGACCAAGCTGGTCGTCACGCTTGCCTTGTTGCTGTCGTTCCAAGGGCTGGCGTTGGCGATCTGGGGGATCGAGCTCCGTACGCTCCCGAACTTCTTTCCCGACCGTAGCTACGAGATCCTCGGACTGAGCATCAGCTGGCACCAAACGATCACGATCCTTGCGGCGATCGGGGTGGCCTTCGGCCTCCGCGCATTGTTCCGGCGCACGCGGCTCGGTATTGCGATGCGCGCCGTCGTCGACTCACCCGAGCTGTGCGCTACGAAGGGTTTGAGTCCCAATGTCGTAACGGGTGCGTCCTGGGCGCTGGGATCGATGCTGGCCGGTCTGGCGGCGATCCTCATCGCGCCGGGACTCAACCTCGAGGTGAACACGCTCAGCCTTCTCGTGGTTGCTGCGTATGCGGCGGCCGTGCTGGGGCGCCTTCAGAACCTGCCGGCGACGTTCCTGGGCGCCGTGATCATCGGCGTAAGCCAAGCGATGGTCGTGGCCTATCTCCCATCGTCCAACGAGTGGGTGCAGAACCTGCGACCGGCCATCCCGTTCGTTCTGTTGTTCATCGCATTGCTCGTGCGAGGAGAGCTTCGCCTTCCGGAAAGAGTGAAGACGCATTCCGAGCCCGAGCCCCCGGACCTTCGCGTCTCGATCGGTGTGGGACTCGTGGCCATCGCGTTGGCCATCCCGTTCTCCCAATGGCTGGGCGGCATCAGCAAGTCGAACCTGTTGACCGGTTCGAGCGGGATGGCCTTTGCGGCCATAACGATCTGTCTGGTGATGCTCACGGGCCTTTCCGGCCAAGTCTCGCTCATGCACATGTCCTTCGCCGGCATCGGCGCCATCGTCATCGGAAAGCTGCCGGACGGTGTGCCGTACGTCGTTGCTCTGGGTATCGCGGCTCTCGTGGCGGGCTTGGTCGGTGCAGTGATCGCGCTCCCGGCCATCCGTCTGCGCGGGATCTATCTGGCTCTATCGACGCTGGCTTTCGCGATCCTTCTGGACGAGCTCGTGTTCGGTAATAGCGATGTATTGGGTGGAGGTTCGACTCTTCCGGTTGAGCGGCCGAACATCTTCGGACTTCGACTGGAGAGTGAGGAGTCGATGTTCGTCGTCCTCACCGTTCTGGTTGTGATATTCGCGAACGTGTTCCTCGTCGTTCGACGAAGCAAGTTCGGACGGATGCTCTCGGCCATGCGTGATTCACCCGGAGCCAGCCAGATGATCGGCATGAACGTGACGGCGCAGAAGCTCAAGATCTTCTTCCTGTCGGCGTCTCTGGCCGGTATGGCCGGTGCTCTCCTCGGAGGTCTTCAAGCCCGGGTCGGACAGCTCGACTTCCTATGGTTCAAATCTCTTTCCGTCCTCCTCGTCGCCACGATCTTCGGGATAACGAGCGTGTCGGGCGCCCTCCTCGGAGCATTCTTCTTCGTCGTACTTCCCCGGCTTCTGAGTGAGGTCAGCGAAGGTGGGAACTCGACGACGATCACCTTGGCCTTCCAGCCGCTCATCATCGGGTTGCTGGCCATATTGACGGCGCGCCGTCCCGAAGGATTGGCGGGACGGATCAGAGAGAGGTTGCGCCCATACGTCAACCGCTTGCCCGGACTCTCCGACCGAGTGGCCGACGACGATGTGCCGGTCACCAAGGAGCTCGCGCGTGCCAAGAGCTAAGGCGCAAGCGCGCGCCGACGGCGCCGCGGCCAAACCGGCGCCCCTGCTCGAGCTGCGCGGCATACGTGCCGCATACGAATCGGTGGAGGTGCTTCACGGCATCGACTTCTCCGTCGAAGCGGGATCCCTGTTCGCCATCCTCGGCCCGAACGGAGCCGGGAAGAGCACGACCCTGCGTGTGATCGCCGGGTTGATGCAGCCGAAGTCCGGTCAGCTCTTTTTGGACGGGCACGACGTCACCGGCGCGTCGGCCGATCAGCTGGCGCGTGCCGGCGTCTGCCTCATACCCGAGGGCCGCGGGATCTTCCCGAACCTGACGGTGCGCGAAAACATGTTGATGGACGCCTACTCGGGCGACGGCCGCAAGCCGTCCGACCTGGAGGAAGCGGCGTACGCGCAGTTCCCAAGGCTCGGCGAGCGCCGCGATCAGGTCGCCGGAACGCTCTCCGGCGGTGAGCAGCAGATGCTTTCCCTGTCGCGCGCTTTCTCTACAGACCCGGCCTTGATCCTTCTCGACGAGCTGTCGATGGGCCTGGCTCCCGTGATCGTCGAGGAGCTCTTCGAAGTTGTCGGGCATCTCACCACTACCGGGGTTACGATCGTCGTCGTCGAGCAATTCGCGGGTGCGGTGCTCGATCTTGCGGACCGAGTGGCGCTGAACTGCTCGGCCGTGGTGATGGCGCAGGGGAGCGTTCGGTTGAGGGGTGCGCCGCGCAAGATCAAGAAGGAACTGGCGACGGCTTACCTCGGAGGAACGGATTGAACACGCGAGCGCGACGTGCATGCATCGGGCTCGCCGCCGTCCTCCTCGCAATTGTGCCGTCGTTTCCGGCGCTGGCTCAAGAGGCCGAACAGCCGGCCGATCCCGGCTCCAGTCTCGGCGGGTACCGGGCAAATACAGCCGGAGCCGCCATTTCTTTCCGGCCTGTTTTCCCGGCCCTGCTGCCCACCGGCGACGCTCCGGTCGAGGTCACGATCGGTCTGAGCACCGCGACGGTTGGTTCCGGTGGTAACTCGTTCGGACAGTCCTCGGTCCTGTATCCGGGCTCTGCGGCCGCCAACCTCGGCCCCCTTCTGAAGCAGGTCGGCCCTCCCGAGATCGCCTCGCTTTTGCCGCAGTACCCGCTCGTCGTCGAAGCCTCCGCCAAGGACGGCGAGATCGTTAGAGGAGCGCCGCCCGCAGTTGTCATGCGTGCCAACGGCCGGAACGATCGCGGCGAGGGGGAAACCCGGATCTCGGACATCAAGTTCCCGGGGCTGCTCGAGATCGACGAGGTAGCGACGGTCTCCAGGTCGCTGGTGACGGCAACCGAGGTCATGTCCACCACCGAGACAACTCTTACCGGTGTGCGCGCACTGACCAACAACATCACGGCGAAGTCGATCCGAAGCATCGTGTTGACGACGTCCAACGGCCGCACGGCGAGCCACTCGGGACGTACGGAAGTCAACGGACTGCAGATCGGCGGCTTCGACGCCTCGCTCGGGGCCGACGGTGTGCACTTCACCGGCCTGCCTTCGGACGCGGGCGACGTTCCGGGCGCCGGCGAGAGTCCGTTCCCGGGCCAGAATCCGGACGAAGCCCTAACGCAACTGCTTTCGACCCTGGGGGCCGAGATCAAGCTCACACGCGCGGCCGGCACTGATGCCGGCGGAGCGGCCGACGCGGTGGCTCAAGGCGTGTTCCTGTCCATCCAGAACCCGTTGGGTGGAGTGGCCATCCCCGGCCTCGACATCCCGGTGCCCCCGGGCCGGATCGAGTTCCTCCTGGCATCGACGGCGGCGGCCGCACAAGCGAGTCCGCCGTTCCAGGCGTCCCTGCCGAGCGTTACGCCGACCGACGGCGAGACGGACTTCACGTCCCCGGGTACGACGAGTGAGCCCCTGGTCGGGGCAAGCGACGCGAGCGGACCGGTGCTTTCGGGAGGAACGGGCGGAGGACTGACTCCCGCCGGAGGATCCGTCGATTACGACTTCGCGGGCCTGTCGATGTGGCTCGTGCTCGTGCTGCTCGCAGCGGCCGTGATCGTTGCTTTCTACGTGAGACGGTTCATAACTAGAGTTGCGCTGATAGGGGAGTGACGATGGCCAAGCGCGAGAACGATCAGCGGGTGAGGGACCTCATCTCTTCGCGGCGAGCCCGGTTCTCGGAAGCGGTGTCGAAGCTTACGGCCCGCGCGCAATCGGGTGACCTGCTGAAGCTGCTCGTGCTGCCCGGAGCGATCGCGCTCGTGGCCGGCTTCGTGATGATGTTCCTCGGCTGGTACGGCGCATCGCATACAGCGCGCGAGATCGAGCAGCTTCCCTATCTGATCTCCGGAGGCCTCATCGGTTTGGGTCTCGTCTTCGTCGGCGGGCTGCTGCTCGCTACGGCACTGTGGGCGTCGCAGCTGCAGCGGTTCGCTGAACGCATGCGCGAAGAGGACGGCAGCGGACCGTCGGACGGCACCGCCGAGATGCGGGCGGTCGGGACGGCGGGACCGGCGCGCAGACGCCGGGCGCCGGCGCGCCGCTCCACACGCTCGCGGCCCTAGGTCCTTCGGCCGACGATCTCCCCGCGCATTCCACTGGTAGCTGCACACGAACTCGGTCGTGCCTTCGGGCACCGTTCACCTAAGGGTGTTAGCGCGCTGTGGGTCGCGGCTCGTATGCTCTAGAACACGTTCTAGTTTGCTAGGGGTCGTCGGGTGCGGATCGCCTACAACGAGGAGCAGGAACAGCTTCGTCGCGAGCTGCGTGATTACTTCGCGAAGCTCATGACACCCGAACGCCGTGAGGCGCTGGCCGTCGGTGAAGGCGATTACGGCGACGGCAAGGCCTACAAAGAAACCGTCCGCCAACTCGGCAAGGACGGCTGGCTCGGCATCGGCTGGCCCAAGGAGTACGGCGGCCAGGCGCGGACGATGATGGAGCAGCTGATCTTCACCGACGAGGCCGCGATCGCCAACGCGCCCGTTCCCTTCCTGACGATCAACTCCATCGGACCGACGATCATGCAGTACGGAACAGAGGAGCAGAAGCAGAAGTTCCTCGCGCCGATCCTGTCGGGCGAGATCCAGTTCGCGATCGGCTATTCGGAGCCCGAGGCGGGAACCGACCTCGCTTCCTTGAAGACCAAAGCCGTTCGGTCGAATGACGAGTACATCGTCAACGGCCAGAAGATGTGGACGAGCCTGGTCGAGTACTCGCAGTACGTGTGGCTCGCCGTCCGCACGGATCCGGACGTGAAGAAGCACAAGGGACTGTCCGTCCTGATCGTTCCGACCGATGCCGAAGGCTTCCGCTTCGCCGCCGTTCACACCGTCTCGGGTGCGCGCACGAACGCCACGTTCTACGAGGACGTTCGCGTCCCGGTGGGCAACCGAGTGGGCGAGGAGAACGAGGGCTGGCGTCTCATCACCAACCAGCTGAACCACGAGCGCGTGGCGCTCACGTCCTCGGCCCGCGTGGGTGCTGCGCTGCAGGACGTGCGCGAGTGGGCCCAGAACGCCAAGCTCGCCGACGGGCGCCGTGTCATCGATCAGGAATGGGTCCAGATGCACCTCGCGCGGGTCCACGCAAAGACCGAGTTCCTCAAGCTCATCAATTGGAAGATCGCGTGGGGAGTGGGGAAGGGCTGAACCCTGCCGACGCATCGGCAACGAAGGTGTTCGGAACGGAGTTCTTCACCGAGGCGTACCGCTTGCTCATGGAGGTCATGGGCGCCAACGCGATGGTTCGCAACGGATCACCCGGCGCGATGCTGGCCGGACGCATCGAGCGCGCCTACCGCGGAACGCTGATCCTCACCTTCGGCGGAGGAACGAACGAGGTGCAGCGCGACATCATCGCCATGGTCGGACTCGGTCTCCCGAGGGCGCCGAGGTAAGGCGTGGACTTCTCTTTCACCGAAGAGCAGGAGCAGCTGGCGGCCCTGACGCGGCGGATCACTGACCGACGCTCTGACAGAAGAGCGCATGCGGTCCGTTGAATCCGATCCGGACCGGTTCGATCGCGACCTGCACAAAGCGTTGGCCGACGCCGGGATCCTGGGAGCCGCGCTCCCCACCGAGGACGGTGGCGGCGGCTACGGTTTGATCGAGCTCTACCGAGTGCTGGTCGAGCTCGGACGAACCGTCGCTCCCGTACCGATGCTGGCGTCGATCGTGATGGGGGCGCTGCCGATCGCAACTTTCGGTACGAGCGAGCAACGCGCTTCCAATGTCGGTCCGGCGATCGCCGGGGAGAAGATCCTCACGGCGGCGATAACCGAAGACCTGAATCCGGACCCCGCCTCGCCGACCACTACGGCTACAAGGACGAACGGTGGCTGGACGCTGAACGGAACCAAGATGGTCGTCCCGTCAGGAACGGTCGCCGATCTATTCCTGATACCCACAACTACGCAGGATGGGGTGTTGGTATTCCTCGTTCCCAAAGACGTACCGGGTCTGACGATCACCCGCCAGCAGATGACCAACAAAGACGCCGACGCGCAGGTCGAGCTGAACGGTGTGGAGATCTCGGACGATTCCGTGCTCGGCACCTCCGGCGACGGAGCAGAGATCGTCCGATGGATCGTTCGTCAGTCCACGGTCGGTCTGTGCGCGCTGCAGCTCGGCGTTTGTGAGCGGGCGCTCGAACTTACCGCGGAGTACTCGAAGACTCGCGTTCAGTTCGACCGCCCCATCGCAACCTTCCAAGCCGTCGGGCAGCGCCTGGCCGAGGCCTACATCGACGTGGAGGGCGTCCGGCTCACGCTGTGGCAAGCCGCCTGGCGGCTCGCCGAGGGCCTGCCGGCAGATCAGGAGATCGCGACGGCGAAGTTCTGGGCCAGCGATGCCGGACATCGGATCGCGCACACGACGGTGCACGTGCACGGCGGCATGGGGATCGATCTCGACTATCACGCTCACCGTTACTTCGTTGGAGCCAAACGGATCGAGTTCGCACTCGGGACGGCCACCGACCACCTTCGCGCGCTCGGAAAGCAGTTGGCGGCAGAGCCCGCGTGACATACTGACCGGGAGTCAGCGAACAGGCGAGGAGCGGCTATGAACCTGAGCGACGTCGATCTGCTTAGCCGGGACATCTTCATCCCGAGCGTTCCGCATGAGTGGTTCGACCTCTTGCGTCGCGAAGCGCCGATCCATCGCCACGAAGAGCCGAACGGCCCCGGCTTCTGGGTGTTCACGAAGTTCGACGACTGCGTTGCTTTGAACCGCGACTGGTCCACGGCATCTTCCGAGCAAACACGCGGTGGCGTAGTCGGGCTCGAGGAGATATCCGAGGAAGAGCGTGCGCTCGCCGAGACGGCCCAAGGGGCCGGCGCGCGGATGATGCTCACGATGGATCCGCCCGACCACACTCGCTATCGCAAGCTCGTAAGCAAGGGATTCACGCCCCGCTCGATACGCCTCATCGAGGACCATCTGCGCGAACGGACGCGGCGCATCCTCGACCATGCATTAAAGGACAAGGACGGCGAGGTCGACTTCGTCGTCGACGTCGCGGCCGAGCTGCCACTCGAGGCGATCGCCGAGTTCCTCGGTGTTCCCTATGAAGACCGGCTGAAGCTGTTCGAGTGGTCCAACCGCATGATCGGAAGTGAGGACCCCGAATACGCGATCGAGCGGGCCGAGGTACAGCAAGCTTTCATGGAGATGTTCGCGTACGCACACGAACTCGCCGACGATCGACGAAACAGCCCTCGCGACGACATCGTGTCCAGGCTGATCCACGGGGAGATCGAGGGCGACAAGATGTCGGAGATGGACTTCAACATGTTCTTCCTTCTGCTGTCCGTAGCCGGCAACGAGACGACGCGGAACGCGATCTCCCACGGCCTGAACTTCCTTCTCGACAACCCGGAGCAGTACCAGATGATGGTCGAGGACCCGAGTCTGGTGGCATCCGCTACCGAAGAGATCCTCCGTTGCTCGACCCCGGTGATGTACTTCAGGCGGAACATCACCAAGGACATCGATTACAAGGGTGTCCAGCTCAAAGAAGGCGACAAGATCGCCCTGTACTTCATCTCCGCCAACCGCGACGAAGAGCATTTCGACGACCCGCACACCTTCAACATCCTCCGGGAGCCGAACGAGCACATCGCCTTCGGCGGCGGCGGACCGCATTTCTGTCTGGGCGCCAACCTGGCCCGCATGGAGATCAAGGTTCTCTTCGACGAGCTCGTGAATCGGGTGCCGAAGATCGAGAAGCTGAAAGAGCCGGACCGGCTCCGCTCGAACTTCATCAACGGGCTGAAGCACCTGCCGGTGAAACTGATCTCTGCGTAGCTGCCGGACCGAGGTTGAGCAATCTCGCTATCGCCGCGCCGGTTCGTGTGGCGGCCGTCCTCCTTGCGTTCAACGGTGTGGGGTTCGGTGTTTGTTGCCTGCCGGGCATCCGGAATCTGCTGTCGGGCCGCGACATCCCGATGATCCTGGGCTTCCCGGCCTACGGAAGGGGCCCGTTCGAGCGCATCGGTGTTCGAACCACGGTTCCGCTGCTGGCCGCGTTTTTGCTTGTCTGCATTCTCGAGTGCGTCGCAGGCTGGTTGCTATGGAATGGACACACGTCCGGAGCCATCCTCGCGATTGCCCTTCTCCCTTTCGGTGGCATCTTCTGGTGGGGGTTCGCTCTGCCTATCCCGCCGATCTTCGCCATCGCTCGAACCGTGTTGATCTTGTTGAGTTGGGGAAGACTCAGGTAGAGCTATGTGCGAGCTTCCTCGACGGAGGTACGAGGATGACTGAGAGTGAGAAGGATCCTGTCGCGCAGAACGCCACCTCTGCCAGGGTCGTAGTGCTGGGCCCAAGCGAAGGAGATGGCATCGATTTTCGAGGCGCGCGCGTCATTCGCAAAGCGGCACGGGCTGATACTGGGGGCCACTGGTCTGTTGGTACCGGTGCGCAGGACGCGGGCTTCGACAATCCGCTGCACACGCACGACGAGCCCGAGGCCTTCTTCGTCTTGCGCGGGCGGTACACCTTTTACTCGGCGGAGGGAGATGTCGAGGCTACAGCTGGTACCTTCGTCCTTATTCCGCCCGGTGCACCTCATGGGTTCCACACCGAGGAAGACAACAGCCAGCTCTTGTGTATTTGGCCAAGTACTGTCGAAACGGCGTTTTTCGGAACACGTTACGACGGACTCGGTGAAGCTCAGTAAGGGAACCGCTTGGGACGGCCTAAGCCCGGCCGATGAAGTCGACTATGTGAGCCAAGGACGGGTTGTAGCCATCGGTGGTGTCCACATCTATCGAGGGGACGTCCAGCGAGACGCGGTCGAAGACTTCGAGAGCTCGGTTATCGGCATCGATGTTTTGCATCAGTTGGACGTCGGCGTGAGCGGTGCGCATACCCCGACCTGATATCCGCTCTTTGGCGACGGCCGGATCGGTGTAGCACTGAACGATGCGGATCTGCGCCAGCTCCATGAGTGGTAGGAGGTTGGGCCTCCAATTCTTGTCCTGGAAGGCCGCCTCTCCAACCACCGAAACGCCGGCGGCTAGCAGCAACCGAAGAACGTCGAAGAAGACCGGGAAGGTCTTCTGTGTCAACGGATCACCCCAGTCGGCTTGGAACTCGCCACCATGGGCGTGGACCATGCCTTCCTTGATTTCGTCCCGGCATACGGCCGGGCAGGGGATAGCCCGGGCGAGCTCATGTGCCAGAGTGGTTTTGCCCGATCCGGACGGGCCGCTGACGATTACGAGGGTCGGCAGGGGCACGGAATATTCTGACAATGAACAGGGGTTTCCCTGTAGAGTTGATCGATTGACGGACCACTCCATTTGGTGGGATAGTCGTCAGTAGAAGCCAGTTCGAGGGCGCGCAGCGCCACCAGGATCAACCTTCTCGACACCAAGCATTAGTCATCCGGGTCGGGTAGTGCGGGCGCCGCCTGTTGCGCAAGTCGCGCCTATTTGATGTGTCGAAGTGTCGCGTGCGTAGCGACAAGAAAGTGAGTCGTATGTCTGATAACCAGCGCAACCGCCGGTCCCGCAACCGGCGAGGGTCACGTCCCGGTGGAAACCGCAATAACCGGCCGAACAGGCCGCCTCAAGCGGACCGGGGCCTTCCGCAGATCGTCGACCTCGAGTCTCTGAGCCAGGAGGAGCTCGTAACCAAAGCCAAGGAAGCCGGCATCACCGGCGCAGCGAGATTCGGCCGTCCGAGGCTCATCACGGAGCTTCTGGCGAAGCAGAACGAGGGCCTCGACCAGGTCACCGGGATCCTCGAGGTTCGTCCGGACGGCTATGGGTTCATCCGGACCAACGGGTTCCTTCCCGGCCCCCAGGACGTCTACGTCTCCAGATCGCAGATCCAGCGCGTCGGGCTGCGCACCGGAGATCAGGTCAGCGGTTTGGCGCGCCCACCCAAGCATGCGAGCGAGAACTATGCCGCATTGCTCCAGATCGAGAAGGTGAACGACAAGGACCCGGACGAGCTCGGCGAGCGACCGATCTTCGACAAGCTCCCAACCCCGTCGCCGAACGAGCGGCTTCGTCTGGAGTGGGACCCGGCCGATTCGATCGGCCGCATCCTCGACCTCCTCAGCCCGATCGGTAAGGGCCAGCGCGGCATGATCGTGGCGCCGCCGAAAGCCGGTAAGACGACAATCCTTAGGCGGATAGCGCGCGCCATCATCACGAACCATCCGGAAGTGAAGCTCTTCGTTCTCCTCGTGGACGAACGTCCCGAGGAGGCCTACGACTGGCAAGAGACGGTGGGGGACGAATCCTCCGTCGTGGCATCGACCTTCGACCAGCCACTCGCCGACCACCTGAGCGTGTCCGAGCTCCTGCTCGAACGTGCAAAGAGGCTCGTCGAGGGCGGCACCGACGTTGTCATTCTTCTCGACTCGCTAACCCGTATGGCCCGTACTTATAACCAGGCGCAGCGCAACTCCGGAAAGATCATGAGCGGCGGTATCGACTCCGGTGCCCTCGAGCCGCCGAAACGTTTCTTCGGCGCCGCTCGCAACATCAAGGGCGAAGGCTCGCTGACCATCGTTGCGACGTGTCTGGTCGAGACCGGCTCGCGAATGGACGAAGTCATCTTCGAGGAGTTCAAGGGCCGCGGGAACATGGAGGTGCGCCTCGATCGAGCCCTAGCCGAGAAGCGCATCTTCCCCGCGATCAACGTCGAGGGAACCGGTACCCGTAACGAGGAGCTCATCACCCCGTCCGACGAGCTTCAAGGCGTATGGCGACTCCGTCGCGTCTTGCACTCGGTCGATGCAGCGGAGGCGATGGAGATCCTGATCAAGAACATGACGGACAACCGGACCAACGCCGAGTTCCTAGACCGGATCGCCAAAGTCGGCTGAGCATCGTGTCTGAGTGGATCGTCAACGACGGTCCCCAAGACTTCTGTTTCGGTTGCGGGCAACAGAACGAAAGCGGATTCCGCCTGCGCTATCGCCGAATCGGTGAGTCTTCAGTAGAAGCCGAGTACAACGTTCCGGAGCGCTTCCGGGGGGCTGAAGGCGTCGTCCACGGTGGCATCCAAGCAGCACTTCTGGACGAGATCATGGGCCTCACCGTCCACACGTTCTTGGCCGGCGAGGACCACAAGATCGTTACGGCCGAGATGAACGTGCGTTATCGCCGGTCAACGCCGATCGAAGAGCCGCTGACGATCCGCGGACATCTCAACCGGACGGAAGGATCGAACCTGTTCCTGACCGCCGAGATCCTCGACGGTAAAGGTGAGCTACTCACCGAAGGCACTTCCCGCTTCCGACGCCTTAGTTAGCTCTCGATTGTCATCAGTCGCGCCTGTAAGATTTGTTCTCGCCACGAGGGAGGGCCCATGACCAGCGCGAACGAGCAAGTCATCCGTGACGCCGTAAAGGCGATGACGTCCGGAGATATGGAGAATCTTCCGGGATTCTTCGACGACAACGTTGTCGTGCACGTGCCAGGTACCAATCAAATCGCGGGTGACTACGAGGGCAAGGCTGCATTCTTCGAGGAGTTCCTGGGCAAGATCATGGGTCTCACTGGGGGTCAGTTCGTGATCGAACCCCACGACTTCGCGAGTAGCGATGACCACGTGGTCGGCATGTACAACATGACGGCAACGCGGGACGGCAAGCAGTTCAAGTACCCGCACGTGAACGTTTATCACGTTCGCGACGGGAAGGTCGCCGAGATTTGGCAGCACCCGGGTGACGTCAAGGCGTGGAACGACTTCTGGGCCTGAGCAAAAAATGTCCGGTCGTTACATTGCCCCGAACGGGTTGTCCACGACGAGGAGCCAGCTCCCGTCACCCTGGCGGCGGAAGAGGTCTGCGCTCTGTCCATTTGCCTCGACCGGTGCTCCGTCGGGGCCAGTGCCGTTGATGTGCCAAGACGCGCTCGCCAAAGCTACGTCGCCGGACACGATGCAGTACCGGGTGTCAGCGGTCATAGTTCCGACGCCTTGAAACTGCTTGACAGCTTCACCAATCGCGAGGTGACCAGTTAGAACGGCGCCGGGCTCTGGGACGAATGCAGCGTCGGGCTCGTACAGGCTGAGAACGTCCTCGATGTGCCCGGAGTTGAACGCCTCGACGTACGTGGCGTGAAGGCTCTCCGGATTCGTGACTTTCATGGCTGTTCCTTTCCTCTAGCCGACCGCGGCGAATATGCCGCTGACGTTGTCGTCTGAGAAGAACTCTGCTGGTGACGTCACTCCGGCGATAACTCGGCAGAACCCATCCATCGCTTCCTGGTTGCCGTGAACTGCACCGAGTAGTTCCTGCATTTCCGCCGGTGGCGGTTCCAACGACGCCAAGTCAGCTGTGAACTCATACATCGCGCCGACCTGTGCGTCCCGCGTGCTCTGGTAGTCGGCCATCGCTTCGTCGAAACTCCGCGCGCCGGTGAATGATTCGTCGAGAGCGGTCACGCAGAGCTCGGCATCTCGAAACGCGTCCTGTATGCCCTGAGCGGTGATGTAGTCCTTGTTGTAGCCGGAATCGCCGACGAGGGCCCAGCCCGGCCCGTACGGTTTGCGGAAGAATCCCGGAACCGCTGCACCGACGAACCGATGCTCACGCTTGGCATCCCGGATGCGGGCAGCGAAGTCCGGCGCGCGGTCGATCGCCTTCAGGACGTTGCCTTCGATATCGGCCTTGTTGGCCTGTGCTTCGGCGTAGGGCCAGCCGACGATGACCAAAGTTAGATCGTCGTTCGTGGGCCAGGCCGCCCAGGCTCGGTCGTGGCGGTCGTAGGTCTCGAATCGCCCGTTCATGGGCAGCCCGCTGAAGTACGTGTAGTAGCCCATCAGAAGCGGCGGCTTCTCGTTGTATTGCTCCGGCCCCACGGCCTTGGCGACGGTCGAGTGGCGGCCGTCGGCGCCGATAACGACTTGAGAGTTCTCGGTGACGGTTTTGCCATCGCGGTCGCGTCCACGGACGCCGGTGAGACGTCCGTCCTCCATAACGATCTCTTCAACTTTGAAGCCTTCTCGTACCTCGGCTCCCGCTTCCGAAGCTGCATCGACGAGGATCTTGTCCAGGACCGTCCGGCGCGGACCGTACGAAACCGGAGCCTTCTCGGTCCCGGGAGTCCCGGCGATCGTGAAGGGGCCGAAGTCCAGCGCGTAGGTGTCGATCGGCGGGCATCCCGTAGAGACGACCCGATCGAGGAGTCCCCACCTTTTGAGCGCTTCAACTCCGGGAGCGTGGATCAGATGCGTGGAGACAGTGTCGCTGGGGAAGGTATCTCGATCGACAACGAGGACTTTGTAACCCTTCCTCGCCAGCAACATCGCCGTCGGTGAGCCGGCGCAACGCGCACCGATCACGATCGCGTCATAACCATTGGTTGCCATGCCTACCCCCTGGATCCCTTTGTCGACTAGGCGCTTACGGTTTGATGTGCCTGGCTGGTACTCGAGTTGTGCGAAGCGATCCTCTTGGCGATGTACTCAGCGTCCCGTCCGACACCCGGGATAACATCCGATGCCATTGCGAACTGGAAGAGCAGGCCCATGAAGTACAGACCCGGCTCTGCTTCGACCACGCCGCGCTTGTGCACAGGTGCGCCGTCTTGGCCGAATCCGTTCAGACCGAGCCAGCTGTAGTCCTCACGGAACCCGGTGCACCAGATGACGTTCTTAACGTCGAGCACTCGTCGGTCGTCGAGAACCGGTCGACCGTCCTTTACGCCGGCGGTTCTTCCGACCCGCTCGACGCCCGCGGCCTCCAAGTCCTTGAGCTTGACTCTGATCAGCGGAGCGGCCTGCTTAACCAGCTTCGGGCGTACCTTGCGTCCGATAGGTGTGCGCATCGTAAGGACATGCATTCCCATGAACTTGACGATGGGGAAGATGTAACGCGCCATGGCAGGTCCGTGCTTGAAGGGGAGCTGTGCCGACGGCTTGCCCGACAGGACCGTCGGATGTGTACGAGCCGTCTCGTATGCGATCTCGGCTCCCGAGTTACCAACGCCGACGATCAAGACGCCGCCGTCCTGCAGCTGCCAGGGACCTTTGTAATGCGAGGAGTGGATCTGCACGATTTCCGGGTCTAGATCCGCGCAGAACTCGGGAACTCGAGGGATGTGGTGCGCACCCGCTGCCACGACGACGTTATCGGCTTCGAACTCCTTGCGACCCGACTTCACGACGAAGCGCCCGTCCCGCTTCGACACCCCGGAAACCCTGACGCCGGTTCGCACATCGAGGTCGAATTGCTTCGCGTAGTCCTCCATGTAATCGGCCATCTCGTCCTTCGTTGGGAACGAATAGGGGGGAGCGGGGAACCGCGACCCCGGCAGGTGATCGACTTTGGCCGGCGTGAAGAGACGAAGTGAGTCCCAACGCTTCCGCCAGGCATCGCCGACGCGCTCATTGGCGTCGAGGATCACGGCCGGACGTCCTCGTTTGGCGAGGTGGTAACCCATGGCGAGGCCGGCCTGCCCTCCGCCGATGATGATGGTGTCGTGGCGCTCGGTCATTGCTTCCCTCCCGGTCGACTTCCGGCTATTTCCAGAAACCTAGGAGGTGACCGGCAGTCCGGCATCGGGAGGAACACCCAAATCGCAGGAAGGGCGTATGGGTATTTCTGTGTAGCCGCGCGAGATCACTTTCGCTCATCTCGCTAGCCGCCCTCGAAGCAGCGCTTTTGCGCTGCTTCAGCGGGTAGCTGCGCCTAGACCAGGTCGTTCTCGTAGGCGAAGGCGGTAGCCGCCGAGCGCGACGAGAGACCGAGCTTCGTGAAGATGTTGCTCACGTGGCGGGCGACCGTTTTCTCGCTCAGGACGAGCTCGGTGGCGATCCCGCGATTGGTCTTTCCTGCCGCGATGAGGCGCAGTACCTCTAGCTCCCGGGGACTGAGTCCGCCTGCAGACCCGGGATAGGCGCGGCCGCTCAGCTTTTCGAGGCGGACGATGTCCGGCGCCGCACCGAGCTCACGAAGGACGCTGAGCGCAGCATCCAGCTCCATCTGCTCGCTGTCGTGGTCCCCGAGGTCTCGGAGAGCGACCCCGATGAGCGCGCGAGCGCGGGCGACCTCATAGGGGACATCCAGATCGGCCCAGCCGGCGCAAGCAACCCGCAATCGCTCGAGCGCGGCCCGAGGTTCTCCCTCGGCCAAGAGGACCGCACCCTGGGCCTGCTCGGCGGCTGCGTGTAGCACCTGAGACTCGAGCGGGACGACGATCTCCGAAAGCTCGTCGGCGGCGCCCCGAGCCGCCACGACATCGTTCGAGGCCAGCGCGATCTCGACCAGCGCCGGCAGGAGCTTGGCTTTGGTGGAAGTGGTGTTGGCTTCCTGGGCCGCGCGGACTATCGAGGCCTTGGCCGCTTCTTCCTGCCCCTGAGCCAGGCGCAACAACGCCATTCCCGGCTGCGGCTCGCGCCCTCGGCGATTGGCTTCACGGTAGGCGTCCTCCGCTTCGTTGAAGTCACCGCGCAGTCGATGGATCTCACCGAGTGCGTAGTGCGCCAGACCTTGCACCGGATGTTCGCCCAACGTCTCGCGCGCTCGGTTCACCTCGTCCACGGCCTCCAGCCACGCGCCCTTCATATGCATGATCTCCGCGCGATGGATCAGACACTGACCGCGATAGGGGACGAGATCCGGTTGTGATTCGCACCATCGGCTGAGGGCGGCGGTCCACTCCTGAGCGCGGCGCATATCGAGGATCTCGAAGCAACCCTCGATGACCGTGCAGTAGAGATTGCCGGTCAGCGAGGCAGAGAGCTCTCCGGCTGTGAGCGCGACCATGCCCTGGTCGAGCATTGCGACACCTTCGCGAACACGCCCTAATCGAAGCAGGGCCCGCCCCTGGCCGACGACCGCTGTGGCCATCAGATCGGCTTCGACGAAGCGTTCACCTATCTGGGCGGCCTGCACGAATGTGGCGAGAGAGGCCTCCGGGTCCATGTCGACCATAGGAATGGCTAGGGGGAGAAGGAGGTATCCGCGCTCGACGCAGTCAGCTCCCGTCTCGTCCAGCACTTTCTGTGCGCGTCCGAACCAGCCCATGGCTGGGGCAAACTCGCCGCGGTTGATGAGTCCGAATCCGAGGTAGAAGGCACATCGAGCGGCCCTGATCGGGTTGCCCCGAGCCAGAAGCTCTTCATGCGCTCGGGTCCAGGCGTCGTCGCTCTCTGCGTCCTTGCCGATCAGGAACGCGGCGTTGGCCAGGAGTTCGAGATCGTCCGGCTCGAGAGGCGCTTCTCGGTCGGCGGCCAAGAGTTGGGTAAACGCGTTGGTCCACTCCTGGCGCTGAAAAGACGCGCGTCCACCCTCGAGATCACCCGTACTGCCCATGGCTGCTCCACGATATGCGGAGCGGTGGCGGCTTAGCGGTTCGCCTTGCCGATGCGGTCGGCCGCTTCCTCGTACTCCTTGACGAGGTCGGCGATGACGTCGGCCACGGGACGGATCTCGTTCATCCGCCCGACGATCTGACCGATGGGCATCGAAACGAGCTCGGGGTCGTTGGCGCGCATCATCCGCATGTGCGCTTCCGAAACGAGGATGTTCTGGAGCGGCATCGGAAGCGGCTCGGGAGCATCGTCCTCTTCCCAGGCTTGGGTCCATTTCGTCTTCAGTAGCCGTGCCGGCTTACCCGTGTATATGCGCGTGCGGACGGTGTCCGATGACGTCGCGCCGAGGATCGCCTTTGTGGTGGCGCCGACCTGCTGCATCATCTGGTTCTCGGCCGTGGTGAGCCACATCGAACCCATCCAGACGCCGTCACACCCAAGCGCGAGCGCTGCGGCGATCTGACGTCCGCTACCCACACCACCGGCACCGAGGACGAAGGCTTTGTCGCCAACCGCATCGACCATCTCCGGCCAGAGCACCATGCTCGCGATCTCGCCGGTGTGACCGCCGGCTTCGTGGCCCTGGGCGACGATGATGTCGACACCGTTCGTCACGTGTCGTTCCGCGTGCGCTCGCTTGCCCGCCAGAGCGGCGACCTTCACGCCGTGCTTCTTGACGTTCTCTATGACATCGACAGGAGGGGAGCCGAGGGCGTTGGCGATCAGCTTGATCGGATGCTCTAGGGCGACGTCGACGTGTGAGCGCGCTATGGAGTGGAGCCACCCGAGCACGCCGCCGCTTTCCTCGGACTCCGGAAGGGGCGGAACACCGAACTGGCGAAGCTTGTCGTCGATCCAGTCCTTGTTTGCCTGGGGAATCAACTCGTTGATCTCGGGTATCGAGCCCTCGGTGGGGATCTTCATCGGCATGACCACGTCGACGCCGTACGGCTTGCCGTCGACGTTGGCGTCCATCCAGTCGAGTGCGTCGGCAAGGTCGGCCGGGTCGTTGTAGCGAACGGCACCGAGGACGCCCATGCCTCCGGCCTTGCTGATCGCTACGGCAGCTTCGGGTGACGGCGTGAAGCCGAAGATCGGGTAATCGATGCCGAATTCGTCGCAGATCCTGGTGCGCATCGCTTCCTTCCTTGTCTTCTAAGTGTTCGCGGACGCTTTGCGCGCGTGCTCTGTAGCCCAAGGGTAATCCGGCTTACCGCTGGGCTGGCGCTTGACCTCGTCGACGAGATGGAGCTCCCGCGGCGCTTTGTAGCTTGCGATCTTCGTCTTAACGTGTGCGGCTAGGTCGTCCAGTGAAGGTGTTCGTCCTTCACGCGGCTGAACGACGGCGGCGACGCGCGAGCCGAAGCGCTCGTCGGGGACGCCGACGACGATCGCGTCGAAGACATCGGGGTGAGACTTGAGGGCGCCCTCGACCTCTTCGGGGAAGATCTTCTCGCCGCCGGAATTGATGCACACAGAGCCGCGTCCGAGGAGCGTGACGGTGCCGTCGTCCTCGACGCGCGCGAAGTCGCCGGGGATCGTGTAGCGCTTCCCGTCGATCTCGACGAACGTTGCAGCCGACTTCTCCGGGTCCTTGTGGTAGCGAAGCGGCGCATGTCCGGCGCGAGCGATGCGCCCGACGCCCTGGGAGCCCGGCTCGATGGGCTTGCCGTCGTCGTCGATGACGATCGTTTCCGGGCCGAGGCTCACCGTTGGGCCACCACCTTTGTTGGTGGCGCCCTTCTGGTGCATGGTCAGGCCACTGAATCCGGTCTCGGTCGCTCCGATCGCCTCGGTGATGATCACGTTGGGCAACAGCTCGAGGTACTGGTCCTTGACGCTGGGCGAGAAGATCGCGGCGGTGCTCGAGAAGGCGACGAGCGACGAGGTGTCGTAGTTGCCTTCCTGCAGCGCTTCGACCATGGGACGAGCCATCGCGTCTCCGGTTACCGCGATGGTGTTGACCTTCTCCAGCTCTCGACGAGCTTCCAGGCCTCGTGCGGGTCGAACTTCGGCATGAGCACGACGGTGTTCCCGTTGAACAGGGCGCCGAGCGTTCCCCACTGCGCAGCTCCGTGCATCAGGGGAGCGATGGGGAAGGAGACTCCGCCGGCCGGGTTCTCGGCCCCCTTCTTCGCCTGCTGCCAGTCGTCGGTGATGTATTCGCCGCTCTGGAAGTCGATCCCGCCGCCGAGGACACGCCAAACGTCCTCGTGCCTGTAGACGACGCCCTTGGGCATTCCGGTTGTTCCACCTGTGTAGAGGATGTAGATGTCGTCGTCCGAGCGCTCGCCGAAATCACGCTCCGGTGAGCCGCCGGCGACTGCGTCCTCGAACGCGACCCCGCCGTAGCTGGTGAAGTCCTCGTCCGTTTCGTCGTCGATGACGAGAACATGCTTCAGCATCGGCGCGGACGACATGACCTGCGCGACGAGAGGGGAGTAACGGCGCTGCTGCACCAGAGCGACCAGGTCGGCGTTGTCGAACATGTAGCTGAGCTCGTCGGCCTGGTACCGGTAATTGATGTTGATCGGGACGGCTCGTAGCTTGAACGCCGCCACCATCGACTCGATCCACTCGACGCAGTTCATGGCGTAGATGCCGACGTGGGTGTCCTTGGTGACGCCGTGGTCGGCCAGGTGGTGGGCCAGCCGGTTGGCCCGTTCCTCCAGCTCCTTGAAGCTGCGCCGTTTGCCATCGCAAACGATCGCGGTGCGGTCGCCGACGAGGTCGACGGAGTGCTCTATGAGGTCGGCGAGATTGAAGGCCACGAGATGAAAGTAGAACACGTTCTTGTCGGACCCAGCAACGGCATGCCAGGCTGCTCGTGTGCAGTTCACAGCGGCCTTTGCGATGTTCGAGGCGTCCCACCTCGTTCCGTTGGCGCGTGTCGCTGAAGACGTCGGCTTCGACTCGATCACGCTTCCGGATTCGGTTTTCTTCCCCGAGAAGGTTTCGGGTGACTATCCGTACACGCCGGACGGATCGCGCTTCTGGGCTCCCGAGACGCCGTACGTCGATCCGTTCATCGGTATACCGGCGATGGCTGCAGCAACGGACCGGATCCGGTTCTACACGAACGTGGTCAAGCTTCCGATCCGCGACCCGCTGCTCGTTGCCAAGCAGGTGGCTTCGATCGCCTCGCTGTCCGCGGACAGATTCGCTCTCGGGGTCGGTCTTTCGTGGATGCCCGAAGAGTTCGAGTGGACGAAGACCGAGAAGAGCACGCGTGGCGTCCGTACCGACGAGATGATCGAGATCATCCGGGCCGTGTGTCCCGGAGGGGGCCCGGCTTGGGCCGAGTTTCACGGCAAGCACTATGAGTTCGAGCGTCTCATGATCAGCCCGGCGCCAGAGAAGCCCGTTCCGATCTACATCGGGGGCCACTCCGAGCCGTCGCTGAAGCGAGCCGCGCGATTGGGCGACGGGTGGATATCGGTAAACGTGACCACGGCGGAGATAGCCGATGCGATCACGTTGCTGAAGAAGTTCCTCAATGAGCAGGAACGCAGCTTGGACGGATTCGTGATCTCCGTGCTGGCTACAGACGCTTTCGATCTCGACGGCTACCGGAGGCTGGCCGATCTCGGAGTCACGCACGTGCAGGCCGTCCCCTGGTACTTCTACGGAGGCAATCCCGACTCGCTGGACGTCCGGCGGAACTCACTCGAGAAGTACGCCCAAGAGATCATCGCGAAGTTCTAGGAGAGTGAACCTGTGACACCCGAAGATCTGGTCGAGCTCGAAGCGATCAAGCGGTTGAAATATCGCTACCTCCGGTTGATCGACACCAAGGAATGGGACGAGCTGGCGACGTTGTTCGTCCCCGAGGCCACGGCGACCTACAGCGACGGGAAGTATTCGTTCGAAGGACGCGACGCGATCATGGGCTTCCTATCGGACGCGATGGCATCCAAGAACATGCTGACGAGCCACAAGGTGCATCACCCGGAGATAGAGCTCGTCGACGCGTCGTCGGCACGCGGGGTGTGGGCTCTCGAGGACGTCGTCGTGCACCTCGACCACAACATCACGATCCGTGGCGCCGCCTTCTACACAGACGACTACGTGAAGGTCGATGGTGACTGGAAGATCAAACACACCGGGTACGAGCGGATCTACGAAGAGATGGAGCCGCGCTCTCCGGACATCAAGCTCACGGCGAAGAAGTGGAGCGGCGACTAGGTGGTATCGCCGTTCGAGCCGGCGAAGCTCGGCCCCCTCACCCTGCGAAATCGCATCATCAAGTCGGCGACGTTCGAAGGCCGCACACCCAAGCGTCAGGTCACGCAAGCGCTGATCGACTTCCATCGCCGCTTCGCAGCCGGTGGGGTGGGGATGTCCACGGTGGCGTACTGCGCGGTCTCTCCCGACGGCGGCACCGACGGGAGACAGATAGTTCTCAACGACGATGTCGTTTCTGGGTTGAGGAAGCTCACCGACGTCATCCACGAACAGGGCGCAGCGGCCGCCGCACAGTTGGGCCACGCAGGACCCGTAGCGAATCCGATCGGCAACCGCATGCCGGCGATCGCGCCGTCGCGAGTTCTCGCACCGATCGCGATGAAGAGGACGAACGCCGCCACCGAGGACGACATCGCTCGTGTCACCGCCGACTTCTCTAAAGGGGCCAAGGCCGCCGTCGACGGCGGATTCGATGCGATAGAGATCCACCTTGGTCACAACTATCTGCTCTCGGCGTTCCTCAGCCCCAAGCTGAACAAGCGGCGGGACCAGTGGGGTGGCGACTTAGAGAACCGAGCACGCTTCCCACGCAACGCAGTTAGAGCTGTGCGCGAGGGCGCAGGTGATGGTGTTGCAGTTACTGCGAAGCTGAACATCGCCGATGGCGTCCGGGGCGGCTTCCAGATCGACGAGTCGATCGAGGTCGCCAAGATGCTGGAAGCCGACGGTGCGCTCGATGCCATCGAGCTGACCGGCGGGAGCTCTCTTAGCAACCCGATGTATCTCTTCCGCGGCGAGGCTCCCGTCGAGGAGATGGCGGCAACGATGCCGCCGATGATGCGCCGGGCGTTCCGTCTCACCGCGTGGAAGTTCCTGCGGCGCTATCCCTTCGAGGAGGCCTACTTCCTTCCCGACGCTCGCCGCTTCCGGCAAGCCCTCCGGATGCCACTGATCCTGCTCGGCGGGATCAATCGCCTCGAGACCATCCAGCAGGCGATCGACGAGGGCTTCGACTTCGTCGCGATGGGCCGGGCGCTGCTGAGAGAGCCCGACTTGATCAACCGGATGCGGGACGGCTCGACGCACGAGGCGACGTGTATCCACTGCAACAAGTGCATGCCGTCGATCTATACCGGGACGAGGTGCGTCCTCGATGAGCCGGCCGTCCCGCGGTTCAACTGAGCGGGACTTGTCCCAAAACTAGAATCTGTTCTAGTTTCGGTGCCTGATGGCCGAGGCCTCCTGGACCCTCGAATTCCCGTATCGCCGCAGCCTGGGTCCGGTGGTGGGCGCCTTCTTCACGGGCCTCCGGGACGGAAAGGTGCTCGGCTCCCGGACCCAAGGGGGCAAGGTCCTGGTTCCGCCGCTCGAGTACGACCCCGAATCGGGCGACTCGGTCCAGGACGGTCTCGTCGAGGTCGCCGAGACCGGAACCGTGACGGGCTGGGCCTGGGTGACCGACCCGATGCGCAAACACCCGCTCGACCATCCGTTCGCGTGGGCGCTGGTTCAGCTGGATGGAGCCGATACGAGCTTCCTCCATGCGCTTGACGCACCACGCGAAAAGGTGGCCAACGGCTTGAAGGTGAAGGTGCGCTGGCGCGAGGAGCGGAAGGGACACATCACCGACATCGAGTGTTTCGAGCCCGCTTCATGAGCGAAGACACGAAGACGGACGAAGCCGTTGCCTTCATGCAGCAGATGGTCAACCTCGACTACAAGATCGTCACGAGTCCGATCCACCGGCGCTTCGATACGCAGATGCGCGAGGGACGCATAGTCGGCCAGAAATGCCCGTCCTGCGGGCTGGTATTCGTACCCCCGAAGGGGTTCTGTCCGCTGTGCAGCGTCGTCATGAGCGAGGCGGACGAGGTCGCCGTGAAGGACATCGGCACGGTCACGTCGTTCACCGTCATCACGCCGATCCAGTACCAGGGCCAGCAGGAGAAAGAGGAATACGTCCTGGCCAACCTGATCCTCGACGGCGCCGACTCCTCGATCGGGCAGCAGCGCATAGAAGGCATCCCGCACAACGAAGTGCGCATGGGTATGCGCGTGAAGGCCGTGTGGGCGACTCCCGAGGAACGCGCCGGCGAAGAGGGCGGAGGCATGCGCGGCTGGGGCCTGACCGCTGCGGTGAAGCATTGGGAGCCATCAGGAGAACCGGATACTCCGCGTGACGAATACCAGGAGCACATCCTGTGACCGACATCGCGGTCGTCGGCTACGCGCAGACCCCGCCGGTCTCCGGTGTTCAGGAGACCGAGACCCAGATGCTCTTCCCGGCGGTGAACCAGGCCTTGGCCAACGCCAACATCACGCGTAAGGAAATCGGCTTCATGTGTTCGGCGAGCTGCGACTACCTATCCGGCGCGCCGTTCGCATTCGTGCAGAACCTCGAGGTCACCGGAGCATGGCCGCCGATCTCCGAATCACACGTGGAGATGGACGGTGCGTGGGCTCTGTACGAAGCCTGGGTGCGGCTGCACCACGGGGATATCGACACGGCATTGGTCTTCGCGTCCGGCATCACTTCTCGATGCAACTGGCGCGAAGTGTCGGCGGTGCAGCTCGATCCCTACTACCTGATGCCGCTGTGGCCGGACGACGTATCGCTGTCAGCTCTGCAGGCTCAGGCGATGATCGAAGCCGGCAAGGCGAGCGAGAAGGACTTCGCCGAGGTCGTTGCGCGGAGGCGCGGCGGAGACGCCGGAGCACTGCTCGGGGAGCCATACGTCGTCGAACCGCTGCGTGCTCACGACACACCGACGATGTCGGACGGGGCAGCGGCGATCGTTCTGGCAACCGGCGACAAGGCGCGCGAGCTGTGCGAGCGTCCCGCATGGATAACCGGCATAGACCACCGCAGCGAGGCGCACTATCCGGGCGTGCGCGATCTTTCCGTTGCCCATGCGGCCCGTATCGCCGGTGAGCAAGCGGGCGTCGGCAAGGCGCCGGTCGAGGTGGCCGAATTCGCAGCGCAATTCAGTCACGAGGAGATCCTTCTACGTGAAGCGCTCGGATTGGACGATGACGTCCAGGTCAGTCCGTCCGGCGGTGCCTTGGTCGCCAACCCCATCATCGCGACCGGACTGATCAGGATCGGTGAGGCCGCGAACCAGATCATCAACGGCGGACGCAAGCGAGTTCTTGGCCACGCATCTGCCGGTCCATGCCTCCAGCAGAACCTCGTGTGCGTTATGGAAGGCGACTGATCGTGAGCGTGAAGACCGCCGTCGTCGGAATCGGGCAGACGCACCACAAGAAGGTTCGCGATGACCTATCGATGGCGGGGCTCCTTCGCGAAGCAGCCGTGCGGGCGCTCGAGGACGCCGAGATGGAGTGGAAGGACATCGATGCCGTTGTCATCGGCAAGGCTCCGGATCCCTTCGAGGGCGTGATGATGCCCGAGGTGTACCTGGCCGACGCCCTCGGATGCACCGGCAAGCCGATCATGCGCGTGCACACAGCCGGAAGCGTCGGTGGCTCGACCGCGGTAGTCGCGACACACCTCGTTCAGTCGGGTGTGCGCGAGCGAGTGCTGACGATCGGTTTCGAGAAGCAGTCGGAAGGCGACACCACCTGGGGTCTCGGCGGCGGCCGAAGTGGAAGCGTCGGGGCCGGCGGCTACTTCGCGCCGCACATGAGGGCATACATCGACCGCGCAAACGCTCCCGACTACATCGGACCGGCCGTGGCCGTCAAGGATCGCCTCAACGCACTCAAGAATCCATACGCGCATCTGAAGCTCCCCGACATCACGATCGAACAGGTGATGGACTCGCCGTATGTATGGGAGCCGGTCCGGCGCCTCGAGTCATGTCCTACCTCCGACGGTGCCGCGGCCATGGTCCTTGCCGGTGAGAAGGTGGCCGACGCTTCGAACAAGCCGGTGGCCTGGGTGCACGCGACCGCGATTCGAAGCGAGCTCGGCCAATTCCCCGGTCGCGACCCGGTCAGCCCTCAAGGTGGGAAGGACTGCGCGGCCGACGTGTACGCGCAAGCCGGGTATCACGGATCCGATCAACGAGGTGGACGTCCTCGAGTGCTACGTGCCGTTCAGCTGGTACGAGCCGATGTGGCTTGAGAACCTCGGCTTCGCGGAGCCAAATGGTGGCGGCTGGAAGCTGATCGAGGAGGAACAGACCAACTTCGGTGGAAAGATCCCGACGAACGTGTCCGGGGGAGTGTTGTCGTCCAATCCGATCGGAGCATCCGGGATGCTTCGTTTCCTGGAAGCGGCGCTTCAGGTTCGCGGGATGGCGGGAGAGCATCAGGTCGAAGGGGCCAAGACAGCCGTTGGCCACGCGTACGGCGGCGCAGCACAGTTCTTCGCGATGTGGGTCGTCCGCGACGAGAAGCCGTAATGGCTGAGTGCATCGTCGAGCGCGACGGTCACACGCTGATCGTCACGATGAACCGTCCCGAAGCGCGCAATGCGCTGTCGGGAGAAATGATGCAGATCATGTCCGAGGCGTGGGACGAGGTGAACTCGAACCCGGATATCCGCGTGGCGATCCTCACCGGTGCCGGTGGTGACTTCTGTGCGGGGGCCGACCTCAAGGGGTTCGTCGCCAACGCGCCGGGCGAAGGGATGGCGGAAGGCCAGCGCCAAGGAACGTTCAACCCGAACGTGATCAAGCCACTCCTGAAGGGGTTTCTTCTCGACAAGCCTCTGATCGCGGCGGTTGAGGGTTATGCGGTAGCCGGCGGCACAGAGATCCTTCAGGGCACCGACATCCGAGTCGCAGGGGAGGGTGCGAAGTTCGCAGTGGCGGAAGTGCGGTGGGGGCTCTTTCCGTTCGGCGGATCGACCGTCAGGCTCCGCCGTCAGATCCCCTACACGCTGGCCGCCGACATGTTGCTGACCGGAAGGCGGATACGGCGGCCGAAGCACTCGACTTCGGACTGATCGGTTATGTGGTGCCGGATGGCGAGGCGTTGGCCAAAGCCAAGGAGATCGCGGAGACGATCGCGGCCAACGGTCCGATAGCGGTCAAGAACATCCTTAAAGCCCTGCGCGCAACAGAAGGCATCCGCGAGCCCGAAGTGTTCGAGATCGAGGCTCCGCTCGGAATGGATACGTTCATGACCGAGGACGCGCGAGAAGGCCCGCTCGCGTTCATGGAGAAACGCAAGCCGGAGTTCAAGGGCCGCTGATCGAAGCACGCTTTCTCGACCTCGTCAGATCGACAGGTCGATGCTTCGGTTGCATTCGCGATTCCCTCAGGCCGCTTACAGGTGGATTCGTCACCGACGTCTACTCATTCGAGCTCGAGAACGCTCCACCCGAGTGGTCGGGACCGCTCGTGCTTCGCGTCTATCCCTCGCGACACGGAGCCATCAGAGTCCAGCGTGAGCGCTGTGCGCAAGAGGTGGTGGCCGCACAGGGTGTGCCCGCCCCTCGTGTCGTCACGTTCGACGAGACGGCCGAACTCTCGGGGCGCCGTTCATGGTCATGGAGCTGATGCCCGGGCGTCCGCAATTCCGGATCGACTTCCCGCGCATCTTCGTCGAGATACCAAAGCTGTTCACGCTCCCGCGACGCCACGCCGCTGCGATGTTCATGGTCCACGAGCTGGATCCGACGCCGTTACTGATGGCTTTGCGGCGGCCGGCATCGATCGGCGCTCGGCGGGCCCGAGCACTGGCTGGACGGCTCCGAGCGCCTGATGGACCGTTGGGGCTTGGACGGGCTTCGCCGGGCCTCGACTGGTTGCGGCGAATCGTCCGGAAGATCCACACGGCTATCGATCTGCCACGGCGACCTCTTCGGCGCGAACATCTTGGAGTCCGGGGGCCGGGTCACGGGAATCATTGACTGGAATCTCGTGACCGTCGCCGATCGCGCTTTCGACATCGGAGGGCAGATCGCGGCCAATGAGATGTCGGCCATCGAGGGACCTCGAGCGCTTCAGATCGTCGCGATGGGTGTGGGGCAGGTCGCTGGCCCGGGGTCTCCGCCGCTCATACGGCGCGTCTGGCGGATGTTTCGGATGATGCGATCCGCTATTACGCGTCTATGCGCGCCTTTACCGAACTCACTTACAAGATCGCGATGCAGGCCGAGATTCGAGAGACCGGAGTAGAGCGACGGCTTCCTACGTGGCGCCCGAACCAGTGTGCGGCCTACTTCCGCCGTCGAACGGGTGTTTCTCTTTCCTTAGGCTCGGCCGGCGATGAGTGAACCCGCGGCTAGTCGTCCTACGGCACCTGATTGGGTCGGCGGCGACGACCTTCTTCCATGGTCGTGGGCGGTTGGTCGTCTGACCGACGAACGCAACTACTGGCTGTCCAGCGTGAGGCGCGACGGGTTTCCACAAGCCCGTCCTCTTTGGGGTGTCTGGCACGAAGACAGACTCTTCTTGAGCGTCGGTCACGCCGGATTGCAGCGTGCAGATATTTCCGGCGATGCCGGGCTGCCGGTGACGGCTCACGTCGACAGCGCCGTCGACGTCGTGATCGTGGAGGGCACGATCCACCGCGTGGCAGGGAAGTACGGACCCGCCGACGCCGAAGTGCTGAGCAGTATGGGCGGCGAGGTCCTGGAGCGTGCGGGCGAGCTTTACAAGGCCAAGTACGACTACGACGCGGACTTCGTGAACTTCGTCGTTCAGCCGCGAGTCGTGTACGGATGGCGCGACGAGGACGTAAAGACGGCGACGAAGTGGACGTTTCGTTGATCGTGCGTAATCCGCGGCGCGAGACGCGAGCCGGACTAGGCAGCTAGGTTCTATGACCATGCGCCGCGTCGTCTGTCTGGAATTCGGTCCGGTTGATGAGCTGAAGATCGAGGAGGCGCCGGACCTCGAGGCCGGACCGGGCCAAGTTGTGATCGACGTGAAGGCCTCCGGCGTCAACTTCGTCGACGCTTTGTTCGTTCAAGGGAAGTACCAGATCAAGCCGCCGACACCGTTTACGCCGGGCGGTGAGGTCGGCGGGATCGTGTCGAGCGTTGGGGACGGAGCAGATGGTCTTGCACCTGGAGACCGAGTCGCGGCAAGCACCTGGCTGGGTGGATACGCGAGCCAAGTAGCAGTGAGCTCGGCGAATGCGTATCGGCTCCCAGACGCTGTGTCCTTCGGAGTCGGCGCAACCGTGATGCAGAGTTACGCGACCGCCGTCTTTGCGCTAACTCATCGATCGAACGTAACTGCGCAGGAGTGGGTGTTGGTTCTGGGTGCCGGTGGCGGTGTCGGACGGGCGTGCGTCGACGTCGCTCGCAGCCTTGGCGCGCGTGTGATCGGAGTTGCATCCAGCGAGTCCAAACGCGCGGCGGCTGTCGAAGCGGGAGCCGAGGCCACCATCGACTCGCTGGCGGAAGACGTGAAGGTGAGGGCTCGCGAGATCTCCGAAGGGGGTGTCGACGTCGTCTGCGACCCGGTCGGCGGCGATCTGGCCGAGCCGGCCCTGCGTGCCCTGCGCGTCGGTGGGCGTTTCCTCGTGCTCGGGTTCGCCGCCGGCGAGATCCCGCGGGTTCCGCTCAATCAGATCCTTTTGAGCAACCGGACGGTCGTCGGTGTCGACTGGGGTGCGTGGACTATGCAGCACGCGGACGAGAATCGCCGTCTGATCGAAGGAGTGTTCGCGGATGTGGGGGCCGGGAGACTTCATCCGGCGGAGCCGGTCGAAGTGCCTCTCGAAAAGGTTGCAGACGTCTTGAGCGATATTCAGAACCGGAAGGTCACCGGAAAGGTAGTGCTCGTTCCCTAGCCTTACGATCTACTCTTCGGCCGGCGTCTGAGCAGGCTCCGGCGCGTCGGCCATCATCGCCGCAACGAGAGCCTCGAACTCTTCTTGTGTCGGCTCCTTCCACGGCTCCATGCCCGGGATCTGGCGGATGAGGTCGAATGCTTCGTCGATCATGGGGCCTTTGATCATCGGCGTATGGCAGCCGGCGACGGTCTCGATGCCGAGCGATTGAACGCGGTCGACGACTTTGTACCACTTCTCTACGTCGAGCCACTGGAACCAAGGATGGTTCAGACGATTGGTTAGGAAGACCCCGTCCTTCCAGTCCTCGTGGTTGAGCTCCTTGGCGTTCTGCGGCATGAACGACATGCAGGTGGCGAAGGTGTCGACACTCCAGTACAAGCTGTTCTTACTGTCGAACAGGCTGAGGGTTACCGGAGAGTCGAAAAACGGAGGCCGCATGACGCCGAACGTCCGGTCACCGACATCGATGCTCTCGCCGTCGTACAGGAAGCGGATGCGGTCGGGTGGAAGGGACCACTCGTCCGCCATGCGACCGACGGAGAACCACGTCGTGATGAGCGTCGCGTTGGGGCATGCTTCCATTGCCTGCAGCAGGTTCCCGGAGTGATCGCGGTCGTCGTGCGAGAGGAAGATCCATTTGACGTCCTCGAGGTCGACGACGGACCCGACTTTCGACATCCAGTCGTCGCGAAACACGGGTGCGCCGGTGTCGACGATGGTCGGCTCCTTGCCTTTGATGACGAGGCTGTTGAAGTAGATGAGACCGATCGGGGGAGCCTCCAAAACGCTCGGGATCACGAAGGTATCTTCAGCCGCTTTGTAGATCTCGGGCTGGGGCGGAAGCGGCGGACCTTCGGGCATGGCTTACCCCCTTTGTCGAGCGGTGGGCTCTGTCCGGATCGTGCCCCAGGAGGTAGAGCGCCAAACGCTTAGCCGGGGGTGGGCCGAGCCGGGTAGCTTCGTGGTCATGGCTTTCGTCCAAGTGGAGAAGCCGCGGCCGCATGTCACGCTGGTCACGCTCGACCGGCCCGAGCGCATGAACGCCATGGCCTTCGACGTGATGATCCCCTTCCGTGACGCGCTGCGTGAGGTGAGCTCCGACAACGACACGCGCGTCGTGGTCGTCACGGGTGCCGGCCACGGGTTCTGCTCAGGGGCCGACCATGAGGACTCCGGGATCGTTCCCAACATCGAGGGCCTCACGGTCCCGACCATCGCTTTGCGCGCCATGGAGCTCCTGGACGATGTGATCACGTCGATCCGGAAGATGCATCAGCCCGTCATCGGGGCGATCAACGGCGCGGCGATCGGCGGCGGATTCTGCCTGGCGCTGGCGATGGACGTCCGAATCGCGTCGGAAGCTGCTTACTTCCGGGCGGCGGGGATCAACAACGGTCTCACGGCCAGCGAGCTCGGAATCAGCTACCTGCTGCCGCGGGCGGTGGGATCCTCACGAGCTTTCGAGATCATGCTGTCCGGCCGTGACGTTGACGCTGCGGAAGCCGAGCATATGGGCCTGGTCTCCCAGGTCGTGGCGCCGGACAAGCTCCTCGACGCGTGCTACGAACTGTCGGAGCGGATCATCGGCTTCAGCCGTCCGGGCATCGAGCTCACGAAGCGGATGCTTTGGTCGAGTCTCGATGCGGCCAGTCTTGCGGCACACATGGACCACGAAGGCATCGCTCAGCTCTTCGTCCGTCTGACGACGCAGAACTTCGAAGAGTCGGTCAAAGCGCGCAAGGAGAAGCGTCCGCCGGTGTTCAGGGACTAGGGGATGACCCAACCAAAGCCACCCGAGACCAAAGACGTCGTTCGTTCCAGCCGGGAGCCGGAAAACCTCAAGCGCCGGCTCGAAGCGTGGCTCGGCTCGCGCGTGAACGCACCCGCGAAGATCGAGAATCTGCAAGCGACATCGGCGAACGGGGTGTCGAGCGAGACGATGCTGTTCGACGCTTCTTGGAACGATCGTTCCGAATCGCTGGTCGCGCGGATCGCTCCCGATGCCCATGACGTACCGGTCTTTCCGTCCTACGACATGGACCGACAAGCGCGGGTCATCGAACTCGTCGGTGATATGACATCGGTACCCGTTCCCAAGGTCTGGTGGTCGGAATCGGACGCCGGCGTCCTGGACGTTCCGTTCTTCGTGATGGAGCGCGTCGACGGCGAGGTGCCGGCCGACGTGATGCCGTACACGTTCGGTGACAATTGGTTCTTCGATGCGGCTCCCGACGATCAACGTCGCTTGCAGGACTCATCCGTCGGTCTGCTCGCCAAGCTCCAGGCGATCGATCGTCCGACGGAGAAGTTCGAGTTCCTGGAGTTCTCAGAGCACGGCGACACTCACTTCCGTCGCCACGTGGAGCACACGCGCGCGTGGTACGAGTACTGCGCTTCCGGCGGAGATCGCTCGCCCCTGATCGAGCGGGCCTTCACGTGGATCGAGGAACACTGGCCGCGGACCGAGAGTGACCCGGTGGTCATCTGGGGGGACTCGAGGATCGGCAACGTCATGTACCGAGACTTCGAGCCCGTGGCCGTCCTGGATTGGGAGATGGCTGCACTCGGCCCCCGGGAGCTCGACATCGCCTGGATGGCCTTCGCTCATCGAGCCTTCGAGGATCTCGCCGCGTTCTTCCAGATGCCGGGCATGCCGCATTTCATGCGTCCGGAAGACGTCGCAACTACTTACGAGTCGCTCACCGGCTATACACCGCGAGATCTCGAGTTCTTCATGACGTACTGCGCTCTGCAGTGGGGGATCGTGTTCCTTCGCACCGGTCAGCGCGCGATCCACTTCGGGGAGGAGAAACGCCCTGACGACATCGACGACCTCTTGCGGAATCGGGAGCCGCTCGAGCGGATGCTCGCCGGAAGCTACTGGAGCGACCTTCCGTGACCCATCCGCTGGACGAATACCCAATCCATCAGCTTCCGCTGTCGATGTCGCACGTCGGTACGAGTGACAAGAACTTCTACGACCGCTGCTACTTCAACGCCCATGACCGAACGGGCGACATCTTCCTCGTCACCGGCCTTGGCGTCTACCCGAACCTCGGCGTGATCGACGCGTTCGCGACGGTGCGCCGCGGCGACACGCAGTGGGCCTTGAGGTGCTCGGACGCGCTTGGAGACGACCGCCTCACCCCAACTGCCGGCCCGTACCGTGTCGAGGTCCTCGAGCCGCTGAAGCGCGTCCGCGTCGTGTGCGACGCCACGGAGCACGGGATCGGTTTCGATCTCACGTGGGACGGGTCGTTCCCACCCGTCGACGAGCCGCTGCACATCATGCGAACCGGGCCACGCAACATCATCGAGGGCTGCCGGTTCGCACAGCTCGGCTCGTGGAGCGGCGTCCTCACCGTCGGAGGCGAAGAGATCAACGTCGATCCTGATGTTTGGGTGGGCTCCCGCGATCGTTCTTGGGGGATCCGTCCCGTCGGTGAGGCCGATCCGGCCGGACGGTTCGCAGCCGATGAGCCCATGGAAGGGTTCTGGTGGCTGTATGTGCCGCTGCGCTTCGACGACTACGCGATCATCGTCATCGCGCAAGAGAGATCGGACGGCTTCCGCACGCTCAATGCCGCCAGCCGCGTCTGGCCCGATGGAAGAGAAGAACAACTCGGCTGGCCCGAGGTCGACATCAAGTACCGATCCGGATCACGTCATCCGGAGAGCGCAACGCTCTCGATGCGCGACCGAGACGGCAAACCCGTCGTCGTCGAGCTCGACACGCTCGGCTTCGTCCCGCTGAACATCGGCGCGGGTTACGGCGGAGACCCGGAGTGGAGCCACGGGAAGTGGATGGGTCGCGGATGGGTCGACGGCAAGGTTTACGACCTGAACGACCCTGAGATCGCCGGCCGTGCAACCATCACCGTTATCGATCACGTCGCGCGAGCGATGTGTGACGGACGGGAGGGCTGGGGACTGTTCGAGCACGGCACCTTCGGACGACATGATCCGACCGGATTTGCGGATTGGGGATCGGTCGCGCCATGAGGAGGAATTGATGAGCAAGTTGCATGTGGCCGACCCGACTACGACCACTCGGACGGGAGCCGTCCGTGGGTTCGTCGAAGAGGGCCAGGCTGTGTTCCTCGGCATCCCCTACGCGCAGCCGCCGCTCGGTGACAACAGGTTCGCTGCTCCCGTTCCGGCGGATCCCTGGCAGGGAACGCGCGATGCGCTCAGTTACGGTCCAACCGCACCGCAGAATGATCCGGGGATAACGATCATCCCGGAGCCCGTCGAGCGTGGCGACGACTTCTTGAACTTGAACGTTTACACGCCCGACCTGGGAAGCGCGAAGCTCCCTGTGTTCGTGTGGATCCACGGAGGCGGCTTCGTCTCTGGTTGCAACCGCAGCCCGTGGTACCGGGGTACACGCTTCGCCCGCGACGGTGTGGTCGTCGTGACCATCGGCTACCGGTTGGGGATAGAAGGCTTCCTCGACATCGACGGCGCACCGCCGAACCGGGCCGTCCTGGATTGGATCTGTGCTCTGGAGTGGGTTCAGGACAACATCGCGAGCTTCGGCGGAGACCCTTCGAGGGTCACGATCGGAGGACAGTCGGCCGGATCCGCGGCCTGCCTAATCCTGCTCACCAACCCCCGCGCGCAAGGCCTGTTCCATCGGATCACGGCCATGAGTGGCACGTCCGATACGCGCATGCCTCGCGACAACGCCAAGCAGCTGACGACGATGATCGCCGGCCACCTCGGTGTGAAGGGCAATCGTGACGAGCTCTCGCGATTCACTCCGGACGAGCTCATCGCGGCACATACCGAGGTTGCGGTCAACCCGTTCACCGCCAACGCGCTCACCTCGGGCTTCGACCCGGGAGCACCCGGCCTCCGGCCGTTCGTCGACGGCGACGTCATACCGTCGCATCCGTTCCGCGAGATACGAGAGGGCAACGGCGGAAATGTCGACCTCGTCGCGGGAGCAACAGCCGAAGAAGTGACGGGGCTGCTGCGCCTGCAACGAGGCGCTATGGACGAAGAGACGGCGCGCAAGGCGCTGACCTCGATGGGACTCGATGGTCCGAAGCTCGATGCGTATCTGGCTCACATCGGCTCATCGGATCTGGTCGACGCCTTGGGACAGGCGGCGACGGATCGGGCCTTCCGGACGCCGCTCGCTCAGCTCTTGGACGACCGTGCGCAGCACGCAGGGAACACCTTCGGATACGAGTTCGTCTGGAAGTCGCCGGCGTTAGGCGGACTCGCCGGCTCTGCACACTGCCTCGACGTTCCTTTCGTGTGGGACAACCTCGACGCAGGACGGTCGAACATGGATCTGCTCGGCGAGAAGCCTCCTCAAGAATTGGCCGACGAGCTGCACGCGTCATGGGTCGGGTTCATCACCAACGGCGAACCCGGCTGGCCGAACTACGAGTTGGACGGGCGCCCGGTAAAGTGCTTCGACAGGCCGTCCGCAGTTGTCGACGACGCACTCGGGTTCGAGCGCGAGCTATTCGCGAAACGCTCGGCCTGAAGACTTAGCTGCCGACCGTCGGCGCTCCACCGGCCGGGAAGCTCACCGTCTTCATCTCGAGGTAAGCCTCCAAGCCCTCTGGCCCGAGCTCGCGTCCCATGCCTGAGCTCTTGAACCCACCGAACGGGCATGAGAAGTCGAGCGTGAAGCCGTTGATCGAGATCGTGCCCGTACGGATCTGCTTCGCTATCTCGAACGCGCGGTCGGTGTCTTTGCTCCATACCGTTCCCGACAGGCCGTACTGCGAGTCGTTGGCGATGTTGATCGCGTCGTTCTCGTCGTCGTAGGGGATAACGACGACGACCGGACCGAAGATCTCTTCCTGCGCGATCGTCATCTTGTTGTCGACGTTGCGGAAGACGTGTCGGCTCGATGTACCAGCCATGGTCCATCCCCTTGCCGCCGCCGACGGTGATCTCGCCGCCTTCGTCCTTGCCTTTCTCGATGTAGCCGAGGACGCGATCCTGCTGGCGCTTAGCAACGAGCGGGCCGACTGCGACCTGCGGGTCCTTCGGATCGCCGAGCTTCAGAGCCTTGATGCCTTCGGTCAAGGCGTCGACCACTTCGTCGTATTTCTCACGGGAGGCGAGTACGCGCGTCTGGGCAACACACGCCTGGCCGTTGTTCATCATCGACGCCGGCAGCAGGCCGGTCGCAAGTGCGCCGATATCGGCGTCGTCGAGGATGATCGCTGCCGACTTGCCGCCGAGCTCGAGAGTGAAACGACGGAGCCGCTCGCCACACAGTTTTGCGATGTGCTTGCCGACGGCGGTGCTGCCGGTGAAGCCGACTTTGTCGATGTCGGGGTGAGTGACGAGGTACTCACCGACCTCCCGTCCGGCGGCAACGATGTTGATGACGCCGTCGGGAACGCCGGCTTCGGCGATGCACTCGGCGAGCAGATATGAATCGACCGGGGTCTCGGGCGCGGGCTTTAGGACGACGGTTGCACCGGCACAAAGAGCCGGGCCGAGCTTGAGCATCGTGACGAACAGCGGGACGTTCCACGGCACGATGGCCGCGGCTACGCCGACGGGCTCCTTGCGAACCAAAGCGGGACCGAACAGACCCTGGCGCTCCTCCTCGAACTGGTAGGTGTTCGCGAGGCCGGTGTAGAAGTCGAGAACCATCGTCGACGAGAAGACCTGACCCATGAGCGACCACGAGCTCGGGGAGCCGTTCTGGTCGGTGATCACGTCCGCGAACTCCTGGCTGCGGGCTTGGATGGCCTGGCTGAGCTTTGCCATGACTTCGGCGCGCTCGGCCGGTGTAGTCCGGGGCCAGGGACCGCGGTCGAAGGCCTCGCGCGCCTTTGCTACGGCCAGGTCGATGTCGGCATTCGTGCCTTCCGGGACCTTGGCGATGACTTCTTCGGTGTGTGGCGAGATGACCTCGATAAGACTGGTGCCGGCCGGGGCCACCCATTGCCCGCCGATGAACAGCTTGTCCTTGGTGATCACGCTCACGACCGCCTCCTGTTCGATGTTGCCCTCATCTTGTCACGTCCTTCGGTTGAATTGGCCTGGGACGTCGATGTATTCCCCGGCCCGCCAGCCACCGTCCACGACGAGCTCGGTTCCCGTGCAGAAACGTGAATCGTCGGATGCGAAGAAAAGGGCCGCACCGGCGACGTCGGCCGGTCCTTGCGAGCGGCCGAGGGGGATGCGAGGAGCTGCGCCCTCACGGCGTCCAACGGCGTCCTCGGGGATCTGGATGGGCGGTCCGACGAGCGATCCGTACATCTCCGGGCTTCCGGCGGCCGGGCAGACGATGTTGCAGCGGATCCCGTACTTGCCGTTCTCGAGTGCTGTGACCTTGGTCAGACCGCGAAGCGCGAACTTCGAAGACGTGTAGGCGACTGTAGCGGGCACCCCGGCCACGGAATCGATCGAACCGATGTTCACGATCGATCCGCCGCCGCCGGAGCGCATGAGCGGCAGGCACGATCGGGTGCCGATGAACGGGCCGAGACAATTGACGCTCATTACCTTCTCGAAGATCTCGACGGTCGTGTTGTCGATCGAGGTGAGGTGCAACACGGCGGCGTTGTTCACGAGTATGTCGAGCCGGTCGAGGGTCGCGACTGTGGTGCTCCAGTCCGCCTCGCTGGTCACGTCGAGGTGAACGAACTTCGCTCCGATCTCGTCCGCTGTTGCATGACCTCGGTCGTCTAAGACGTCGGTGACCACGACTCGTGCGCCCTCGGACGCGAACGTGCTCGCGATCTCGGCTCCCGTTCCGCGTGCGGCGCCGGTGACCAGAGCCACCTTTCCATCGAGTCGGCCCATCGCCTAAGCGCGATCTGCCAACTTGGCCGCCAACTTGCCGACGTCGGCGATGTCCTGTTCGACGTGCCGTCGCCCGTTGAGGACGACCAATGCACCGATAAGGATGAGAGGCGTCACGATCGCGAACGCGATCTGGAGGTTCCCGGTCGATTTTCCGTCGACGATGATCGGGAATCGTTCGCCGATCCACCCGGTGAGCGGCGGTGAGGCGGCGGATATGAGCGCACCGAGCAATCCACTCACGGAGAAGGCGATACCGCGCACGGTCGCTGGGACGACCTCGGAGATCATCGCGGTAAGGGCCGGGAACGCGGCGACGACGTACGCAACGGCAACGATGTGGGCTGGAAGACGGACCCATATCGGTATGGGAAAGAAGCTGAAGAAGAAGATCACAGCGGAGATCGCTTGCGTCGTTCCGGCCAGACGCATGGGAGCTCCGACGTCCCGGCTGCGGGCACGGCTGGCGGCTCGCCCTCCGAGGATGGTTCCGGCAACCGCGCCGACGAGGATGACGACGCCGACGACGCCGCCCGACTCGCCCACTGTGAAGGTTGTGTGGCGCTCGTAGAACTCGGCGGCCCAGAACCCGAAGCCGGATAGGGCACCGGCGGAGATCGCGCTTCCGATCATCAAGGCGCGAAGGGATGGGACCGCAGCGACTGCTTTGATCTCCGGCCAGAGCACGCTCCAGCCACGCCGGCTGGCGGCTTCGAGGATCGCTCCACCCTCGCCCGCATCGACGGGACTATCGCTTTCCCCTCTCTTCGGCTCCCGCATCCTCAAGACGGCGAGCGCAAGAAGGGAGCCGGGAACGCCGACGAGGAGGAAAGCTGCGCGCCAGCCGAGAGCGTCTCCGATCACCCCCGCGATCCCCAGCCCGACGGCCATGCCGACGGTCGGCGCAACGCGTTGATAGGCGAAGGCGCGTGGACGCAAAGTGGCGGGGTAGTAGTCGGAGATCAGTGATGCGGACGCCGGGTTATCGATGGTTTCGCCGACACCGAGCGCTCCGCGAACGGTCATGAACTGCCAGTAGCTGACGACCGTCGCGTTGAGGGCCGAGATGGCACCCCACGACGCCAGGACGACGGCGATCACGCGAGTGCGTCGCATACGGTCGGCGAAGTACCCGGCGGGGACGGTCACGGCTACCGACGTGATGATGAAGATCGATCCGAGGAACCCGGCCTGCGTGTCGCTGAAGCCGAGGTCGTCCTGAACGAGCGAGAGGACGCCGGGCAGGATCCCGCGGTCGACGGAGTCGATGAACGCGACGAGCGCGAGGAGGATGATAGGCCAGCGTCCGTAAGCTCCCCAGTCGATCTTGCGTTTGGGCGCCGCATCCGGAGCGGCACTCTTCGAACTGCGCTTCCTCGCACCCGCGTTGCTCACGCGCCCCCCTGGTCGCTTGGAGGGACACTAGAACAAGTTTCAGTTCTGCGACAAGGACGCCCGGGGCCCCGCCTCTCCCGCGTATGCTGAACTAGAACGTGTTTCAGTTTGTGGACGGCGCGCGCCGAAAGGGACCCTGATGGCCGACGTGAAGACCCAGGATCCGGCCTCCCTTTTCGATCAGCTCCAGGAGTTCGTCGGCAAGCCCTATGGCACGGGATCGGTGGGCCGGGACCCCGTCAACGCGCCGATGATCAGGCACCTCACGGACGCCCTCGGCGACCGGAACCCGGTCTACACCGACGAGGAGTTCGCCAAGAATTCGGTCCACGGAGGGATCGTCGCCCCGGCGACCTCTTTACAGGTTTGGACGATGGCCGGCCTGCTACCGCGAACAGCGGAGCACGATTCCGGCGATAGCGCGCAGAGCCGCCTCATGGGGCTCCTCGACGGAGCCGGCTACGTCGGCGTCGTCGCGACCAACTGTGAGCAGACCTACCACCGTTACCTCAAGCCGGGAGACCTCCTCACCGTGACCTCCGAGGTAGAGAACATCACCGGGCCGAAGAAGACCGGACTGGGCGAGGGGTACTTCGTCACAACACTTCAGACCTACCGGGACCAGAACGGCGAAGTCGTCGGCGAGATGCGTTTCCGCATCCTCAAATTCATCCCGGCAAACGTCGGTTCGGACAACGGCCAAGCCAAGAAGACCGAGGAGAAGCCGAAGGGCTCACCGCCGCCGATGGATTCGGCGTTCTTCTGGGAAGGGGTCGAGACCGGCGAGCTCCGCATCCAGCGATGCGCCTCCTGTAGTCGGCTACGGCACCCGCCTCGTCCGATGTGTCCGAACTGCCGGTCGCTCGAGTGGGACTACGTCGTCTCGACCGGGCTCGGCGAGGTCTACAGCTTCGTCGTCCATCACCGTCCCGAAGTTCCCGGGTCGCGAGCATCCCTTCACCGTCGGCCTGATCCAGCTCGACGAAGGCACTCGCATCGTCGGCAACGTCATCGACTGCCCACCTGAGGATGTTCGCGTCGGCATGCCCGTAGAGATCGCTTTCGCTCCCAACTCGAAGGGACAGACGCTTCCGCAACTGGAGGCCGCGGTGACGATCAGGACGACGACCCTGAGGTTCGACGAGGTCGATGTCGGCCAGGAGCTTCCGGAGTTCGTCCTCGAGATCACGCCGACAGTGATCGTGTCGACGGCGATCGCCACCCGCGATTACCAGGACGTCCATCACGATCGCGACCTCGCCAAGCAGAAGGGCTCGAAGGACATCTTCATGAACATCCTCACGACGAACGGCTACGTCGGCCGGTACATCACCGACTGGACGGGCCCGGAAGCGATCCTCAAGCACGTCGCGAATCCGACTGGGCGCCCCGAACTATCCCTACGACTCGATGCGCATGACCGGCAAGGTCGTCGGCAAGGAGATCGTCGACGGCGAGGGGATGGTCAACGTTGAGATCGTGGGTCGCAACAGCCTCGGCGACCACGTTACCGGCACGGTTCGTTTGGCGCTTCCGACTTAAATGACATCTCCTTTCGCCGGGAAAGCGGTTATCGCCGGGATCGGCGCCACCGAGTTCTCCAAGAACTCCGGTCGTTCGGAGCTTCAGCTGGCGTGCGAAGCGACCGTCGAGGCACTCGCCGACGCGGGACTCGAGCCGTCGGACGTCGACGGCATGGTCACGTTCACGCAGGATTCGAACAACGAGATCGAGATCGCGCGCAGGCGTCGGCATACCGGAGCTCACGTTCTTCAGCCGGATCCATCACGGCGGTGGTGCGGCGTGCGCCACAGTGCAGCAGGCAGCGATGGCCGTGGCGACCGGTATCGCGGAAGTGGTCGTCTGCTACCGCGCGTTCAACGAACGTTCGGGCTTCCGCTTCGGCCGAACTGATCGTGTCACGCCGGGGATGGAATACGGCTGGTACGCGCCGTACGGATTGGTTACGCCGGCGTCGTGGGTCGCGATGCACGCGCGGCGATACATGCACGACTTCAACGTCACCAGCGCCGACTTCGGTGTGATCAGCGTGGCCGACCGCAAGCACGCCGCCACCAATCCGAAGGCCTGGTTCTACGAACGACCGATCACACTCGAGGACCATCAGGAATCGGACTGGGTCGTCGAGCCCTTGCACCTGCTCGATTGCTGCCAGGAGTCGGACGGAGCCGTGGCCATCGTCGTAACGAGCGCCGAGCGGGCCAAGGACCTGCAGCAGAAGCCGGTTTCGATCGAGGCCGCCGCTCAGGGCGCGTGGGCCGACCAGGAGTCGATGACCAGCTACTACCGTGACGAGATCAACGGGCTCCCGGAGATGGGAGTCGTCGGACGTCAGCTGTGGGAACAGTCGGGCCTTTCACCGAAGGACATCCAGACCGCGATCTTCTACGACCACTTCACGCCCTTCGTTCTGGTGCAGATGGAGGAGCTCGGCTTCTGCAAGAGGGGCGAAGCGAAGGACTTCATCGCCGGACGGCGCCATCGAGCTCGGCGGCCGCCTCCCGATCAACACCAACGGCGGACAGCTCGGCGAGGCGTACATCCACGGGATGAACGGGATCGCCGAAGGCGTTCGACAAGTGAGAGGGACGTCGGTGAATCAGGTCGACGGAGTCGAGCACGTGCTGTGCACGGCCGGGACGGGCGTCCCGACCAGCGGATTGATATTGGGGCTCAATTAAGGAGGCTGTCGTGTCTGAAGCCGTCATCGTAGAAGCCGTTCGCACACCCATCGGAAAGCGGAACGGCTGGCTGTCCGGGTTGCACCCGGCGGAGATCCTCGCCGCCGTGCAGATCGAAGTGGTCAAGCGGGCCGGGATCGATGCGTCTCTTGTCGAGCAGGTTGTCGGCGGCTGCGTGACGCAGGCCGGCGAGCAAGGTTCCAACGTGACGCGCAACGCGTGGTTGTCGTCGGGGCTGCCCTACGAGACGGCGTGCACGACCGTCGACTGCCAGTGCGGTTCGTCACAGCAGGCGAACAACTTCGTCGCGAACCTCGTCACCGCCGGTGCGATCGACGTCGGCATCGGTTGCGGCATCGAGGCGATGAGCCGCGTGCCTCTTGGAGCCAACGTCTTCAACGGACCGGGCACCTCCCGTCCGCCCGGTGAGTTCCCGTACGACATGCCGAGCCAGTTCGGCGCCGCCGAGCGCATCTTGGCCAAGCGCGGATTCACGCGGCAGGACATCGACGACTTCGGGCTGGCGTCGCAGCAGAAGGCTCTGCGCGCTCAGGCCGACGGTGCGTTCGACCGTGAGATCGCTCCGATCGAGGCGCCGGTGATGACCAAGGAAGGCCCGACCGGAGAGACGAACGTCGTGTCGAAGGACCAGGGACCGCGCGAGACCACCAAAGAAGGTCTGGCCAACCTGAAGCCCGTTCTGGACGACGGCACGCACACCGCCGGGACGTCCTCGCAGATCTCGGACGGCGCTGCCGCCGTCATGTGGATGTCCCGCGAGAAGGCCGACGAACTAGGCCTCAAGCCCCGCGCTCGGCTGGTCGGTCAGGCGCTGGTCGGCTCGGATCCCGTACTACCACCTCGACGGCCCGCCGGACGCCACAGCGCGCGTCCTGGAGAAGACCGGCATGAAGATCACCGACATGGACATCTTCGAAGTGAACGAAGCCTTCGCCTCGATCGCGATGTCGTGGCAGAAGGTGACCGGCGGCGACATGGACAAGCTGAACGTGAACGGCGGCGCCATCGCGCTCGGACACCCGGTCGGCGCGACGGGAGCCCGGCTGGTCACTACGGCGCTGCACGAGCTCGAGCGGCGCGACGGCCAATTCGCGTTGATCTCGATGTGCTGCGGTGGCGCGCTGGCTACCGCGAGCATCATCGAGAGGGTCTGACCCGGATGGACTTCACCCTCGACGAGACGCAGGAGGATCTCCGCCGCCTTGCGCGGAGCATCTTCGACGAGCGCGTCACTCTGACGCGGCTGCGTGAGGTCGAGGACTCCGAGGAAGGTATCGACCGTGACCTGTGGGCCGAGCTCGCGCAAGGCCGATCTGCTCGGTGTCGCGCTGCCGGAAGAAGTCGGCGGGAGCGGCCACGGGATCATGGAGCTCTGCGTCCTTTTGGAGGAGGCAGGACGGCGCGTTGCTCCGATCCCGCTTGATGTCGACGATCGGACTTGGATCACTTCCGATAGCCGAGTTCGGCACGACCGAACAGAAGAAGAAACACCTTGTCCCCGTGATCGAGGGGGCTTCGCTGCTTACATCAGCACTAGAGGAGCCCTCGAACTCCGATCCTTTGCGACCAACCACCACAGCGACCCGCGACGGGTCCCGGTGGCGTCTGGATGGAGTCAAGGTCGCGGTTCCGCATGCGCCGTTGGCAGACCGTGTGGTCGTCACAGCGCGGACGAGTAACGACGCGAGTGGACTGTTCTTACTTGATCCACAAGGACAAGGTGTTGAGGTTGTCCCTTCTCGGTCGACCCACCGAGAGCTGCAGGGACACATAACTCTGGACGGTGCCGTCGTCGCCGAAGACGACGTTTTGGGCGATCCGGTCGGCGGAAACGAAGAGCTTAAGTTCCTGCATCGCCACGCGGTCGCGTGCATGTGTGCAACCGGCGTCGGTGTGCTGGAAGAGGCGGTGCGGATCACGGCTGCGTACATCAGTGAGCGACAACAGTTCGGCAAGCCCATCGCGACCTTCCAGGGCGCAACACTTCTCGCCGCAGACGCTTACATCGACACCGAGGCAACACGGATAACGACATGGTCGGCGATCTGGCTCTTGTCCCAGGGGCGCTCCTGCGACGACGAGCTCGCCATTGCGAAGTTCTGGCTGGCCGACGGAGGGCAGCGTGCCGTCCACAACTGCCAGCACCTGCACGGGGGCATGGGTGTCGATACCGACTACCCGGTGCATCGGTACTTCATCTGGGCCAAGCAGCTCGAGCTGGCTCTCGGTGGCGCCACGCCGCAGCTCATCAAGATCGGCGCATCGATCGCGGGCGATAGCTGAGATGCACATAGACCTCACCGAAGAGCAGAAGGCGCTGCAGATCGAGCTCCGCGAATACTTCGCCAGCTTCTTGACACCCGAAACCCGCAATGATCAGGCCGAGGAAGAAGAGATGGGGCCGACGTGGCAAGGCGGCGTCCGCAAGATGGGCAGGGACGGATGGTTGGGCATCGGCTGGCCGAAGGAGTTCGGCGGTCAGGGCCGCGGCCCGATCGACCAGCTCATCTTCTACGAAGAAGCCGGACGAGCCGGCGCACCCATCCCGCTCGTGACGATAAACACCGTCGGGCCGACGATCGCCGAGTACGGCACCGACAAGCAGAAGGATTTCTTCCTTCCCAAGATCCTGGCCGGTGAGATCCAGTTCGCCATCGGGTACTCCGAACCCGAGGCCGGGACCGACCTTGCTTCTCTGCGTACGAGGGCCGAGCGGCACGGGGACGAGTACATCGTCAACGGGCAAAAGGTGTTCACCACCGGCGGGCACGTTGCCGACTACGTCTGGCTGGCTTGTCGCACCGATCCCGATGCGCCCAAGCACAAAGGGATATCGATCCTCATCGTCGACACGACGGACCCGGGCTACTCCTCGACCCCGATCCACACGGTCGCCGGAGGATTCACCAATGCGACCTATTACCGCGACGTTCGCGTGCCGCGCGACATGCTGGTGGGGGACGAGAACGGCGGCTGGCGCATGATCACGACGCAGCTCAATTTCGAACGCGTTGCTCTAGGCCCGGCGGGACGCATCTTCCGAGCGCTCGACGCCGTGACGGAGTGGGCGAAGGAGAACAAGACACCAAACGGCAAGAGGGTGATCGATCAAGAGTGGGTGCAGATCAACCTGGCGCGCGTCAGGGCGAAAGCCGAAGCTTGCAGCCTTTGGAACTGGCGCATCGCGGCCATGCAGGAGAAGGGTCAGCTGCAATCCGGGGATGCATCGGCACTCAAAGTGTTCGGCACGGAGCTCCGGATCGAGACGAACCGCTTGCTGATGGAAGTTCTAGGACCAGAAGGGACAATCCAGAAGGGTTCCCCGCGCGCCGTGCTCGACGGAATGTTCGAGGTCTCGTACCGAGGCGCGATCGTCGGCACCTTCGGTGGGGGAGTAAACGAAGTGCAGCGGGAGATCATCGGGGCAGCGGCACTCGGACTACCGCGAGTTCCGCGGTAGATCCGTGGCCGATTTCGTCGACTCGAAGACTTCACCGGACGACGATCCGTCGAGCTACTGGGCCGAACCGGCTCCCTCCTCCATCGAGAGCCGCTGGGCTCAGCTGTTGCGCAAACCTCGAGGCCGTGCGTTCCGGGCGCTTCGTCATCCCGAGTTCCGAGTCGTCTGGCCAACCTTCATCGTCGGTCAGCTCGGATTCTGGATCTCGTTCATCTCGTTTCAGGCCCTCATGGCACGGCTTACCCACAGCGACGGCAAGTGGCTGGGATTGCTGTTCTTCTGCAATTTCATCCCGATGCTCGTGTTCACGCCTTTTGCCGGCGTGATCGCCGATCGCGTCGAGCGCAAGCGGATACAAGTGATCTGTTACTCGCTGCTCGTGGTCGTCTTGAGCGTTCTGGGTGCCCTGACGCTGTCGGACAATGTGACGCCGACGACGCTGCTGCCTTTCGCGTTCATGATCGGGACGATCTTCTCGTTCAACGCGCCTGCGGGGCAGGCGATCGTCGCGAACAGCGTGTCGTCCGAAGATCTGCCGAGCGCCATATCGCTGCAGTCCGCCGGTCAGAATTTGTCGCGCGTTATCGGCCCGACCATCGCCGCTCCGCTACTTACGCTGTCGAACGAAGGCATGGCGTTCGTGATCTACGCAGCGACGAGCGCTCTTGTCGCGTTCCTCCTGCGGCGCGTGAAGCTGTCCGGTTACGACCGTGAGGATTCTCCGGGCTCCTTCTGGCAGCGGCTTCGCGGCGGCTTCGATCACGCGCGCGAGCGGCCGCCCGCACTGGCTGCCTTGTCCGTGCTGTGCATGTCGTCCCTCTTCGCCGCCGGTTACCTCGCGCTCTTGCCCGTGTTGTCCGACCAGGTCTTCGATCGGCCGCGAGGCTTCACCACGCTGGCCGCGGTTACGGGCTTCGGGTCGATGATCGGAGCCTTGACTACGGGATTCCGGGAGAAGCAGCCGACCTTCTCCTCGGCGGCTCTCCTCGTCGCCGGATTCGGAGCGAGCCTCGTGCTCCTCGGCCGGATGACGAGCTGGACCGGCGCCATGGGCGTGATGGTAATCGTCGGGGCCTTTTACTTCTCGGGCATGACCAGCTTGAACACGCTCATCCAATCGCTGGCCGATGAGAACAAGCGGGGACGCATCATGAGCTTGTTCGTTATCGGCTGGGCCGGACTCGTCCCGATCGCCGGACTGTGGCAAGGGGCGGTTGCGCAGACCTACGGCGTCCGAACGACGATCACGATCGCGGGGTCTGTAACCGCGGCGTACTCGTTATTGGCGTTGGCCCTTGCGGGACGCCGGCGTTCCTCGGTCCGGCGGTGGACGGTCCGCAGCTACGAGCCTTAGCGCACGTTCGATTCAGCTCGCCGCACGCTTCGCTTAGCGGTAAGTTCGTCGCTGGAAGACCGAACGGTGCGATTGCACGCGGTCGAGGAAGAGCTTGGCGTCCAGATGGTCGATCTCGTGCTGAAGCGCCCGTGCCTCGAACGCGTTGGCTTCAATTGTGATTTCCGCGCCGTCGAGTGATCGGCCGCGGACGACGATCTCGGATGCGCGCCCCACGTCGCCCGTCAGGTCGGGAACGCTCATGCAGCCCTCACGAGCGATCACCAACCCCTGCGTCGAGACGATCTCGGGGTCGAGAAGAACGATCAAGCCGTGGCAGCTTTCGGCTTTCTTGTGTCCGGTGACGTCGACCACGAAGGCGCGTTTCGCGATACCTATCTGGTTGGCGGCCAACCCGACGCACGCGGGGGAGGCTCGCATCGTCTCGATCAGATCGTCAACAAGGTCGCGAGCTTGATCGTCGACCTCGCCGACAGCAGCAGCTTCGGTCTTTAGTACGTGATCAGGGAAGTGAAGAACGGTTCGGACGGCCATGGGCCGCCGGCTAGAGGATCTCGGCTTCTTCGGGATGCAGGCTGCACTCGACGCCGAGTGCCCCGGCAGTTGCGTCGAGCTCGCTACGCAGTCGGTCCGGATCGCACGTGGGCGGAAGCGTTACCTCGAGGACCATCGAGTACACGGGCTCACCCGGGTCGCCAGAGAGTCGGGTGCTGAGATCGATCACGTTCACGTCGCGATCGGCCAGGAGCTTGGTGATCCCATGGACGATGCCACGCCGGTCGGCTCCGTAGATGTTGACCGTCCATGGTTCGCCCTGCGGCGATCCGGTGCCGACGTTTCCGATCTCCCAAACCGATATGACCAGCCCGAAAACGGATGTCGCGAAGGAAAGGTCGGACTCGAGAGCCGAAGGCGAGACGGTATCGGGGGCTTCGACGACGAGCATGATGGCGAATTGCCCGCGTAAGACGGTCATCGAGCTGTCCTCGAGGTTGCAGTCGAGCTCGAGGAAGACCCTGGTGAACTCCGCGACGATCCCGGGCTGATCGGGTCCTACGGCGGCGACGACGAAGTGGGGCACGTCCCTATGCTAAGGACTCATTGACCTCCCAGTCTTTAGCCGAACTCGCCGAGCTGGTTGAGCGCCGTCTGACCGGCGCGCGACCCCACCTGGTTGGTATCGCAGGCGCCGTTGCGGCCGGAAAGACAACGATTGCGGAGGGCCTTGCCGAACAGCTGAGGATCGTCGGGCGAAAGGTCGACATCGTCACAACCGACGCGTTCCTGCGCACAAACGCGGAGTTGGACGAGCTGGGAATCTCCTTCAAAAAGGGTTTCCCCGAGAGTTTCAACCTGGAAGAGCTGACCCGGGTCCTCGGCGACATCAAAAGAGGTGCGGAGCACGTCGAGCTGCCCGTGTACTCCCATCTGACCTACGACCTCGTCCCAGGCGCGCGGACATCGATCGAGCATCCCGACCTGGTGATCGTGGAGGGAATCGTCGGTCTGCGCTCTGAAGTGGCCGAACTGCTGGATGTCCGCGTCTACATCGATGCAAGTGAGCTCGACATTCGACTGTGGTTCGCCACCCGCTTCTTACAGATGACGCAGGCCGCGCGCCAGGACGACGCGTCCTTCTACCGCGAATTCACTGAGTTTCCAGATGAAGAACTCGTGAGCCTTGCCGAGGCCACATGGGACGGCATCAACGGCGTGAACCTGAGGGAGCACATCCTTCCGACTCGAGAAAGAGCCGACATCATCGTCGAGAAGGCGCGGGATCATTCGATCAAGGCGATTCGTGAGCGCGGTTGAAGCGATCGATCGATGACGCCTCGGGACCGCCGAGCACGCGTCGAAGACGTCCACGAAATCGCGAAGGCGATGCCTCACGTAACGATCGTCCATGGTTCGAAGACCAATCCCGTCTACCAGGTGGGTGGAAAGTCATTCATCTTCTTCCGCAATGCGCGGCCCGACGCCGCAGATCCGGAGACGGGGAAGCGTTACGACGATGTGATCGTTATCTGGGTACCGTCAGACGACGACAAGCAAGCGTTGGTGCAAGATCCGGACTCGCCGTTCTTCACGACAAAGCATTTCGACGGCCATCTCTCGGTTCTCGTGCGAGCCAGCCGACTCAAAGAGATCGGCCGTGAAGAACTGGGAGAGATCATCGAAGATGCCTGGCTGTCGCGGGCTTCCCGCCGCAGAGCCGAAGCCTGGCTGAAAGCACGAACCGCGGACTGACGAAAGGAACGGGCGCGCCCGGCAGGACTCGAACCTGCGGCCCCTGGGTCCGGAACCCAGTGCTCTATCCACTGAGCTACGGGCGCTGAGCCGCCAATTCTCGCACGCCTGACCCCGGAACCTATCGAGGCCGGGCTTTGGGCTTGGTCTTCGGTTTGGTCTTGGCCTTGCTCTTGGACTTCGGCCTTGCTTTGGCCTTCGCCGGCCGCGTGGGCGGCTTGGCCGAGAGCTCTTTCAAGCGAGTGATCTCGGGGGAGTCGAGGAGGTCGATGGGCTCGGGCTCCCAGATCCCGAAGCGCAGGTGTAGACGACGAAGCCTGCGCGGCGACCACCAGTTTGCTCGTCCGGCGATGCGCATGAGCGCCGGAACCAATGTGGCTCGGATGACGAAGGCATCGACCAGGATCGCGAGCGCGAGCCCTACGCCGAACGTCTTCACGAGCGAGACCTTGGCCGTCGCGAAGGCGAAGAACACGACGGCCAAGAGAACAGCCGCAGCCGTGACGATTCGGCCCGACAGCTGCAAGCCGTGGGCGACCGCGTCCTCATTGTCGCCGTGCAGGTCGTAGTGCTCCTTGATGCGGGCGAGAAGGAATACCTCGTAGTCCATCGACAAGCCGAACGCGATGCAGAACATCGAGATCGGCAAGAAGACTGCAATCGAACCGGTGGCGGTGAAGCCGAGGATGCTGCTCAGGTGGCCGTCCTGGAAGACCCAGACGAGAGCGCCAAAGGTAGCGGTGAGGCTCAGAACGTTCAGAACCAGCGCTTTCGCCGGGACGAGCAGGCTGCCCACCATCAGGAAGAGCAACACGAACGTGGCAACGGCCATGAAGGCGATGGCGATGGGCAAGCGCGAGATGATCGCTGCTTTGGTGTCTACCAAAGCAGCCGCCAATCCGCCGACGATCGCCCGGTCGAGATCGAGAGCGCGTGCGTCCTTTACGAGACGTTCGCCCTCGGGCGAGAAGGGCTCGATGGACGGTACGACGGAGAACCAGGTCGCTTTGTCCTTTGCGAACCGTCCCGAGAGGGCGTTGGGCGCAAGTAAACGCTGGCCCGATACGTAGTAGCCGGTCGCCGCGTCGACACGAACCACATTGCGGAGGGTCGAGAGCTGTTTGGCTATCCGATCGACCTCAGCCCCCCTGGGATCCCCGCCGGGAGCCTCCGGCATGATCACCGCGAGCGCTCCGGCCTCGTTGCTTGCGAAATTCCTCCGGAGCTCGTCGTGAACGCGGCGTGGCGGCGCTTCGGGCGGGAGCACCCGGTCGTCGGGTTGTCCGAGATCCAGATGAAAGAACGGGATGGCCAGCGCGAGCAGTACCAGAGTGACACCCGCTGCGACCGGGATCGGGTAATGCATCACTGCTCGAGCGCGTTTGTACCAGAAGCCTTCCTCGACGGGCTTCTCCTTGTGTTTGAAAAGAGCCCAGCGCTCCAGACGGGGGCCGAGCGCGGAGAGAGCTGCCGGGAGAACGAGGATCGAGACCAGTCCCGCAATGAGGACCACGGCGACACCGGCGTAAGCGAATGACCGGAAGAAACCCATCGGGAAGAACAGGAGCGCTATAAGCGAGATGGCGACCGTGAGGGCCGAGAAGGCAACCGTCCGGCCCGCCGTGTACATGGTCCGAGTGATGGCGCGGTCGGTGTCGTAACCGTTGGCAATCTCCTCTCGGTAACGAGAAACGATGAACAGGCTGTAGTCGATGGCTAGTCCGAGCCCCATACCGGTCGTGAGGTTCAAAGCGAAGATCGAGACGTCGGTAACGGCAGCGATCGCGCGAAGGACGACGAAGGTGAGGATTATCGACAGGATGCCGACGCCGATCGGAAGGCCGGCCGCAACCGCGCTCCCGAAGACGAGAACGAGCAGGATCATCGTTATCGGCAGCGAGATGATCTCGGAGAGCTGCAGATCCTTTTCGGACTGCTCGCTGGCCTCCCGGAAGATCTCACCGATCCCGCCGACTCCAACCGTGGCCTCAGGGGTCGAAAAGGTGTACTTGGGGGCTAGCCGCTCGGCGGCTTCGCGGAGCTCGTCCTCATCTCCGGGGACACGACCGAGGACCAAAGCCTGTCGGCCGTCCTTCCCGCGCAGTGGTGGCGCGTTTCCCGTGCTCCAGTAAGAGAGCGCCTCGACGACTTCTGGTTCGTTGGAAAGCTCACGCGTAATCGCGAGGCCACGCTCCCGCACGGGGGCTTCGTCCACATTTCCTTGCTTCGCGGTTACGAGCAGGACGAAGTTGGGCGGCCCGGTCGCGAACAGATCGTCCAGGGCTTGCTCGGCCTTGTAGGACTGCGCTTCGGGGACGGCGAACCCACCAGAACCGAGGTGGTCCGCGACCTTGCCCCCGATCAACCCGCCGATCGGGATGATCGCGACGGCGGCGATCAGCACGGCCTTCCTGTAGCGCGTTACGAACTGCCCGAGCCTCCGCATCAGCATGACGGCGCCCTCCGCCCCCCGATGACCTAGACGGATTATCCGGTAATCCGCGAACCCTTCCAGGTATTTAGACACAGTCACCGAGGGGGCGATATCTGATACTCCTAGGACATGTCGCGGCGCACGAAGCTGGTCGAGCACCTGTCCGCCGTGCCCCTGTTCGCCGCCTGTGGCCGCTCCGACCTCAAGATCCTTGCGCGACACATGGTCGAGGTCGAGGTGCCGGGCGGCGCAACCATCGTCAAAGAAGGCGAGGAGGGCGATGCCTTCTACGTCGTCATCGAGGGTCAGGCGAAGGTCGCGTCCAAGAGCGCAGGAAAAGCTAAGAGCGTCGCCACGCTCGGGCCGGGAAGCTGGTTTGGTGAGCTTGCCGTGCTCGACCCGGCTCCCAGGAACGCGACGGTCACCTCGGCGAGCTCGATGGTTGTCGGTGTGCTCGGGGCACGCGTGTTCCGAGCCGTACTGCGCGACGTGCCGACGATGACCGAGAAGCTTCTGGCGGGTCTGGCTCGCCGCCTGCGAGACGCAGACGCGTTGCTGAACACGGACGTCGCGGCCGCTCGGAGCCGCAAATCACGCAAGTCTCCAGCGAAGCGAGCCAAACCGAAGGCCAGCGCCCGGCGCTAGTACCGTGGTGCTGTGAAGCCCAATATGACGGTACCGCCGTGACGCCGCGCGTCTTGGTGGTTGATGACGACCCGCAAGTGCTGAAGCTGCTTCGCCTTAATTTCGAGATGGAAGGCTACGACGTCGACGCCGCGACGGACGGATCGGAAGCCCTGGCAGCCGCCGCGCGGCGTCGTCCCGACGCGGTCGTATGCGACGTGATGATGCCGGGCATGGACGGGCTCGAAGTCGTTCGCCGGATCCGTGAAGACCCCGAGCTGGCCGACATCCCCATCGTCGTCGTCAGCGCCAAGGCGCAGCGTTCGGATATGAGAGAAGGCGTGAAGGCCGGAGCCGATGAATACGTAACCAAGCCGTTCGATCCTCAAGATGTTCTCGATGCGGTAGCCCGGTTACTCGATTCGGGCGCCCGGTCTTGATCCAGAAGAGAACTCCGGACCTTGATCCGGGAAGCCATCGCGCACGCCCATGCCGAGGGTGAGCTCAGCACGGCCGAGACTCCGATCTTCGAGGTCACTCAGCCGCAGCGCCGAGAGCACGGAGATTGGACGACGAACGCGGCGCTCGTTTTGCAGAAGCTCGAGAAGAAGCCTCCGCGAGAGATCGCCGAGCGAATCATCCGGCATCTTCCGGCTCGCGATTGGGTGCGGAAGGTAGATATAGCCGGACCGGGCTTCATCAACTTCTTCCTGTCGAATGCATGGCTCCACGAGACGTGTGCCCGCGTGCTCGAAGCCGGTGCCGGCTTCGGGTCGACCGACGAAGGAGCGGGGAAGTCGGTGGATGTGGAATTCGTTTCGATAAATCCGACGGGTCCGCTCCACATAGGTTCTGCGCGGAATGCGGCTCTCGGCGATTGCGTGGCGCGGCTCCTGGAATTCCACTCCTACGCCGTCACGCGTGAGTACTACTTCAACGATGCGGGCAGCCAGATGAGCAACTTCGGCCTGTCCGTCGCGGCTCGCTATCTCGAGCTCGTCGGCAAGCCCGCGACTATCCCGGAAGACGGATACGTGGGCGAATACGTCCTGGAGATCGCGCGGCGGATACTCGACGAGGACGGACCCAAGTACGCAGACCTTTCCTTCGAAGAGATGGGTGAGGTCATGCGCGAGCGCGCGTACCCGATCGTCATCGAAGGCATCGAGAGGACCCTGGAGCGCTTCCGGGTGCAGATGGAAGTTTGGTTCAAAGAGCGCTCTCTGTATGAAGGCGGAAAGGTCGAGGAGACGCTCGCGCGGCTGGAAGAGCGCGGATTCGTCTACGAGCACGAAGGAGCGAAGTGGCTGAAATCGACTGAGTTCGGTGACACGCGTGACCGTCCGATCGTGCGGTCCTTCGGTGCAAAGGAGCCGACATATCTCGCTGCCCGATCTCGCCTACCACATCGATAAGGAGTCGCGGGGATTCGATTCGATGATCGTCGTGCTGGGGGCCGATCATCACGGACACGCGCCGAGCTTGAAGGCGGGGATGGCGGCCCTCGGCGTGGACCCCGATCGCATCGAGGTCTTGATCTATCAGTGGGTTCACATGATCCGCGGTGGCGAAGAGCTCTCAATGAGTCAAGCCGCGCAGGAACCTTCGTTACGCTCGACGAGCTGATGGACGAGGTCGGCGTCGACGCCGCTCGCTACACGCTGGCGGCCACGGCCGCGGAGAACACTCTCCGCTTCGACATCGACGAGGTGAAGAAGCAGACGCTCGAGAATCCCGTTTACTACGTGCAGTACGCACATGCACGGATCGCATCGATCCTGCGCCACGCTGCCGAGCAGGGTGTCTCGGAAGACGGCGACGTGGTCTGGGACGAGCTGCAGGCGGAATCCGAGATCGAGCTGATGCGGGAGATCGCCGAACTTCGAAGAAGTCGCCCTCGTCGCGGCCAGGCAGCGCGCACCGTATCGTGTAGCTAAGTACGCCGAAGAGCTCGCGCGGCAGTTTCACCGTTTCTACACGGAGTGCCGTGTCGTCACCGAGGACGTGGCGTTGACGCGAGCAAGGCTGGCGCTGTCGCGGGCCACGAGGCAAGCGCTGGCCAACGCATTCGGGCTGCTCGGCGTAGATGCACCGGAGAAGATGGAGAAGATTCAGGAAACGCCCTTATGAGCTGGGACTACTTCCAAAAGGTGTTGCCGTCTACGGCTGCGATCGGGCAGGCCGGAGGCCTGGAGATAGGCGGCTGTGATGCGGCCGATCTCGTTCGCGAGTTCGGCTCGCCTCTGTTCGTTCTGGACTACGCGGACGTTCGCGACCGGCTCCGTGCATACAGAGACGCGTTCGGAGGTCCGAACGTCTATCTACGCGTCCAAGGCTGTTCCTGTCCAAGGCCTTCGCTTCGGATGGTCGAGGAGGAAGGTCTTTGTCTCGAGGTGCTGGCCGGAGGGGAGCTGTACGTGGCTCTGGCCGCGCGAGTTCCCCCGCCGAACGCATCGCCGTGCACGGCAACAACAAGTCGCGTAGCGAGCTCGTCGAAGCACTCGAAGCAGGCGTCGGACGCATCGTCGTCGATTCCTTCCGAGAGCTGGAGCTCCTGCGGACCGCTCACCGAAGAGCTCGATACAGATGCCGCGGATCCTCCTGCGCGTTACTCCCGGCGTAGAAGCGCACACACACGACTACCTGACGACCGGTGTCGAGGACACGAAGTTCGGCTTCACCATCGGCGAGGTCGCGATGCAGCGCGATAGATATGGCGGCACGAAGCGACCGGCTCGAGCTCGTCGGACTGCACTCTCACATCGGCTCCCAGATCTTGCAGATCAGAAGCCGTTCGTCGAAGCGGCTCGCGTGATGGTGCGCTTCCTGGACGAGGCCCGAAGGAAGAGTGCGCTCGAGCTGCCCGAGCTCGATCTCGGCGGCGGGCTCGGGCATCGCCTATCAACCGAGCGACGAGACTCCGCGTATCGAGGATCTGGCGAAGGTCGTGACGAGGCCGTCGCATCGGAAGCCGAAAGCCTCGGCACACGCGTCGCCGACGATCAAGGTCGAGCCGGGAAGATCGATCATCGGTCCGGCGATGGTGACGCTGTACACGGCCGGCACGGTCAAAGACGTCGCGGGCGGACAGCGCTACGTTGCTATCGACGGCGGGATGTCGGACAACATCCGTCCGGCGCTGTACCAGGCGCGCTACACGTTCCTTTCCGCGTCGCGGCCGGGCGCGCCCCACGACACGTCGACGGCCATCGCCGGCAAGCTCTGCGAGACCGGCGACATCCTCGGCCGCGACGTGCCTACTTCCCGATGTCGAGCCGGGCGAGATCATCGCGTGCGCGGCCACCGGTGCCTACGCCTACGCGATGTCTTCGAACTACAACAAGAGCTGCGGCCGGCAGTCGTCGCCGTATTCGGCGGTGAATCGCGCGTGATCGCCCGCCGCGAGACGTACGAGGACCTCCTTCGGCTCGAGTGAGCCGAGGCGCGGGACCAGCGGCCCCGATTACCCTGGGTGGCATGAAGGATTCGATCGGCATCGGCTTGCTCGGCTGCGGCATCGTGGGTTCCGGCGCGGCCCGCCATCTCCTGCGTGAGCGGGATGCCGTAGCTCGGGCCGTGGGCGCGCCCGTCGAGATCAGGCGCGTGGCCGTCCGCAATACGGCCAAGAAGCGGGACGTCGACCTCGATCCGAGCCTGTACACCCACGACGTGGCCGAGGTGGTCGCGTCACCCGACGTCGACGTCGTCGTCGAGGTGCATGGGCGGCATCGAGCCCGCACGCAGCTCGATCGTTAAGGCGATCGAGCTGGGCAAGCCGGTCGTCACCGCGAACAAGGAGCTCCTGTCCACGCTGGGGGCCGAGCTCTTCAAGGCGGCGGACGACAAAGGCGTCGACCTGTTCTTCGAGGCCGCCGTCGCCGGAGGGATCCCGCTCGTCCGTCCACTGAAGGAATCGCTCGCCGGCGAGGGGATCAAGCGGATCATCGGGATCGTCAACGGAACGACGAACTTCATCCTCACGCGCATGACCGAGGGTGGCGTGTCGTTCGCCGAGGCGCTCGCGGAGGCGGAGAGTCTCGGCTACGCCGAGGAGGACCCGACCGCGGACATCGAAGGCTTCGACGCCGCGGCGAAGGCTGCGATCCTGGCGTCCATCGCGTTTCGATCTCGCGTCGTGGCCGGAGACGTCTACCGCGAAGGCATCTCGCACGTGACGCATCGCGACATCGAGTTCGCACAACGGCTCGGGTACACCGTGAAGCTCGTGGCCATCGCCGAGGAGCTCGACGGCGAGATCGCCGTGCGCGTGCATCCGGCGATGCTTCCCGAACGCGCATCCGCTGGCTTCGGTCCGCGACTCGTTCAACGCGGTTTTCGTCGAGGGTGCGACGGTCGGGGAGCTCATGTTCTACGGACGCGGCGCCGGCTGCGGATCCCGACGGGTTCGGCCGTCGTGGGAGACATCGTCGCCGCCGCGCGAAACCTCGTGCACGGGCGGACGCGGGCTCGGCTGCACCTGCTACTTCGACAAGCGCGTCCTCCCGATCGACGAGATGGAGTCGCAGTACTACTTGTTGCTGTCGGTGCAGGACCTGCCCGGTGTGCTGGCGCAGGTGCGGCGGCGTTCGGGAGTCACGGCATCTCGATACGGTCGGTTTGGCAGGAGGGCTACGGGGACGAGGCGCAGCTCGTGATGGTGACCCACCGCGGGAAGGAGGCGAACCTGCAAGCGACCGTCGACGAGCTCGGAAAGCTCGAGGTCGTGACGAAGGTCGTCTCCGTGCTCCGCGTCGAAGGCGAAGAGGAGTAGGAACTTGCCCCTGTGGAGAGGGGTGATCGAGGAGTACCGCGATCGCCTGCCCGTAACCGACCAAACCCCGGTCATCACCCTCCAGGAGGGCGGAACTCCGCTCGTCCGCGCGGACGCCCTGTCCGCGCGCACCGGTCTGGACATGTACCTGAAGTACGAAGGCGCAAACCCAACCGGCTCGTTCAAGGATCGCGGGATGTGCGTGGCGATACGAAGGCCGTCGAGGAGGGCGCTGCGGCCGTGTGCTGCGCGTCCACCGGGAACACCTCGGCGTCCGCTGCGGCCTACGCGGCGAAGGCCGGGCTTGCGATGCATCGTCCTGGTGCCGCAGGGCGGGATCACGCATGGGCAAGCTCGCGCAGGCGCTCGTCCACGGCGCCGAGGTTCTCGAGATCGAAGGCGAACTTCGACGCGGCGCTCGAGGTCGCGCGGGAGCTTGGCGGACGGCTACATCCGATAGCGCTACGTGAACTCGGTGAACCCGTACCGGATCGAGGGACAGAAAACGTGTGCGTTCGAGATCGTCGACAATCTCGGACGTGCACCCGACTACCACGTCATGCCGGTCGGCAACGCCGGGAACATCACCGCGCAATGGAAGGGATACGTCGAGTACGGCCCGGATCGTCCGGTGATGTTCGGCATTCAGGCCGAAGGCGCTGCGCCGTTCGTCCGAGGTGAGCCGGTCGACTGACCCGTCGACGCTCGCGTCGGCCATCCGCATCGGGAACCCAGCTTCGTGGGAAGGCGCGGTGAAAGCGACTACTGAATCGGGCGGCGAGTTCCTCGCCGTTTCGGACGGAGACATCCTCGAGGCCTACCACGTCCTGGCCGAGGAGGAAGGTCTCTTCTGCGAGCCCGCATCGGCCGCATCACTTGCCGGGATTCTTCCAGCTTGCTCGAAGCAGGACAGGCTCGAGCGCGGGCGTACCTGCGTGCTGATCCTCACCGGGCACGGATTGAAGGACCCGGACCGCGCGCTCGCCGAAGCGCCGTCGACCAAGCGCGTGCCGGCCGACCTCGAGACCGTCGCGCACCTCCTCGGCTGGTGAGGCGCGTCGTGAAGGTCCGTCCCGGCATCGACGGCCAACCTGGGCCCGGGCTTCGATCATCTCGCCGCCGCGCTGTCGCTGAGGATGGAGCTGCGGACGGTGGACGGGACCGGCTGGACGTACGTACACGAAGGTCTTGGAGCTCCCAAGGCGCCGCCGGACGGCGCTCTCGTCCGGCAAGCGATGGAAGCCGTTTACGGCGAGGTGCGAAAACGGTAGGGCTCGAGATGACGAGCTCGATCCCTGTGGGCTGCGGGTTGGGATCGTCCGGCGCGGCGATAGTGGCCGGCCTCTTTCTTGGGTGCGCACTGGCGAACGAGAGGCCCGACCCGATCGAGCTGTTGCCGGTCGCAGCCGGAATCGAAGGCCACCTGGACAACATCGCGGCGTCCTACTTCGGCGGCTTGGTCAATGTCGTCGCCACGCCAGTGGCGGATGGGACGTCTTGCGATTCAAGCCGGACTCGTCGGTGCGGCCGCTTATCCTCCTGCCGGCGCAGGGGATGTCGACTAAGGAGGCGCGGGGCGTGTTGCCGGAGCAGGTGCCGCTGAGGGACGCCGTCGCCAACTCGTCGCGCGCGAGCGGGCTGTCTGGGAATGCTGACTGGTGCGACCGAATCAACGTCGGCGCGGACTGCTGGAAGCTCACCAGGGAAGCCATTCACCAGCCGAGCCGGCGCGAATCTGATGAAGGAGACGACCGAAGTCATTGAACCGGCTGCGCGAAAGAGGCGATCGCGGCCGCCGTTTCGGGCGCCGGACCTTCGGTTGTTTGTCTCGACGATCAAAGGGGAAGAAGAACGAGTGAGATCTGAAGCGTCAGCGCTTACCGGTTGGGAGCTCCTCGAGCTCGACTGGGACCTGGAAGGAGCACGGATCCACCGATGACACTTCACGCAGACATCCGATGTAGGCGAGCTCAAGCAGGTCGCCAAGCGGCTGCGCGAGAAGATCCTGCGCATGACGGCCGAGGCAGGGAGCGGGCACCCGTCCACATCGCTTTCATCCGTCGAGATCGTGACGGCGCTGCACTTCTCGCGGATGCGGTGGGACCCCAAGAACGCCGGTTGGGACGACCGCGACCGGTTCGTCCTATCCAAGGGGCACGGGGTCCCCGTGCTGTACGCCGCGTACGCCGAGGCCGGCGCGATCCCCGAGGAGGAGCTCATGACGCTCCGTAAGACGGGAAGCCGTCTCCAGGGACACCCCGATCCGACCCGGCTCCCGTTCGTGGAAGCAGCAACCGGCTCCCTGGGCCAAGGGCTTTCGATCGCTCTGGGCCTGGCGTTGGCGCGCCAAGCTCGACGGTGCCTCGTGGCGGACGTACTGCCTCCTGGGCGACGGGGAGTGCGAAGAGGGCCAGGTCTGGGAGGCGGCGATGTCGGCGCCGCGCTTCGAGCTCGACAACCTGTGCGCGATCGTCGACTTCAACAGGATCCAGCAGACGTCGCTCCGTCGAGGAGATCCTTCCGACGCTCGAACCCGTTGCCCGAGAAGTGGAGAGCGTTCTCTTGGCACGTGATCGAATGCGACGGACACGACATCGAGCAGGTGCTCGCCGCGGTCGACGAAGCCGCGGCGACGAAGGGGAAGCCGACGCGTCATCGTCGCCCACACGGTGAAGGGCAAGGGCGTGCCCTAGATGGAGAACTCGACGCAACTGGCACGGCAAAGGCTCCGAAGAAGGAGCAGGCCGAGACCTGGATCAAGGAGATCAGCTCGTATGACCGAGAAGAAGGATCGAGCGACACGCGAAGCATTCGGCGACGCACTCGTGCGTGCTGGGCAAGACCGACGAGCGGATCGTCGGCGATGGACGGAGACGTCGCGACCAGCGTCATGACCGCAGGAGTTCGGCAAGCAGTACCCGGACCGTTACTTCCAGTTCGGCATCGCCGAGAGCGAACATGATCGGTGTCGCGGCCGGTATCGCGATGGCGGGCAAGATCCCGTTCGCCGCGTCCTTCGCGTGCTTCATCACGGGCCGCTTCGAGACGATCCGCATGTCGCTCGGCTACAACCGCACGAACGTCCGCATCGTCGGAACGCACGTCGGCGTCGGGATCGGCCCGGACGGTCACTCGCAGATGGGCGCTCGAGGACTGCAGCGCTGATGCGGACGATCCCGAACATGGCCGTGATCCAGCCGGCCAGCGGTATCGAGACCGAGGCAGCGGTCGAGTACCTCGTCCGAGCACGTCGGGCCCGCTTACCTGCGACTCACGCGCCAGAAGCTCCGCGAGATCTACGACGACGGCTTACTCGTTCGAGTTCGGAAAGGGCGTGAAGCTGCGGGACGGCACCGATGTCGCGCTCGTCGCGTCGGGCGCGACCGTCGAGCAGGCGCTCTGGACGCGGCGGAACTCCTCGACGAAGCAGGGCATCTCCGCCGCCGTCGCCAACATCCACACGATCCAGCCGATCGACGCCGACCTTCTCGTCGAGCTCGCGCGCACGTGCCGGCGGATCGTCACCGTCGAGGACCATGTCCCGGTCGGAGGTCTGGGGGGTGCGGTGTGCGAGGCGCTGTCCGAGCGGCAGCCGGCCCCCGTCCTGCGACTGGGGGTCAGCGGCTTCGGCGAGTCCGGGGACCCCGAAGAGCTCTACGAGCGCTTCGGGCTGTCGGCGCCCAAGATCGCGGCGTCCGACGGCCGGCTTCCTGCGAGTCGGCGGCCGAGGTCGCCCTGATCGCTGAAGGGGCCGTCTAGCAGCACCTTCTAAAGTCGTTGCCCGCCCCTCAGGGCTGAGTTAGGGTGGCCCCACCTGCGCGGGGCCGGCCAGGCCGCACCCATGATCAAGACCGAACATGTCTCCAAGGTGTACCGGGGCGACGTAAAAGCCCTGGTAGACATCAACATCGAGATCTCCAAAGGCGAGTTCGTCTTCCTCGTCGGCCCGTCCGGATCGGGCAAATCGACCTTCATGAAGATCCTCACGAAGGACGAGGACCCCACCGAGGGCGAGGTCTACGTCGCCGGACGCCCCCTGAACAGGCTTCCGCAGGTGGCGGGTGCCGTACCTGCGGCGCGCGCTCGGCGTCGTCTTCCAGGACTTCAAGCTCCTCGAGAACAAGAAGGTCTACGAGAACGTGTCGCTTCGCGCTCGAGGTGATCGGGTACTCGGAGCCGCGCATCCGTCCGCTCGTCATGCAGAGCGCTCGACCTGGTCGGACTGTCGGACAAGCTCGACCGGATGCCCCACGAGCTGTCCGGCGGCGAGCAGCAGCGGGTGTCGATCGCTCGCGCATTCGTGAATCGTCCGCAGATCCTCATCGCGGACGAGCCGACCGGGAACCTCGACCCCGCTACATCACTCGAGATCATCCGGCTGCTCGACCGCATCAACCGGACGGGCACGACGGTCTTGATGGCGACTCACGACCACACGATCGTCGACGCGATGCGCCGCCGCGTCATCGAGCTCGAGCACGGCCACGTCGTCCGCGACCAGGACCGCGGCGTCTACGGACCGACGGAGCGACTCGATGGCCGCTCAAGGTCGGTTACTTCGTCCGAGAAGCGGCGACGAACCTTCGCCGCAACAAGCTCATGACCGTAGCCGCCGTCCTGACGGCTGCCGTTTCGCTGCTTGCTGCTCGGCGGCGTGTTCACGCTGGGCTCTTTCGTATCGAGCATCACCGGCGATCTCGAGACAAGGTCGAGGTGTCCGTCTTCCTCGCGGATGGGATCACGCCCGTCCAGCAGGACGACGTCCGAAGTCGACGCTCGACGAGCTCGAGGTGGTCAAGAAGGTCACGTTCGTGACCAAGGAGCAGGCCTACGAGGAGTTCAAGAAGCTCTACGCGGACCAGCCCGCGCTCTACGAGAACATCGACGCCGACGTGCTACCGGCTTCCTATCCGCGTAGAGCTCACCGATCCCAAGCGAGTGGACGTGATCAGGTCGAAGCTCGCACGAACAACCCGGCGGTCGAGGAGATCGCCGACCAGCGCGAGACCGTTCAGCGGCTGGTCAACTTCACCGGCCTGCTCCGGACCTTCTCCTTCGTGATGATCGTCGTCCTGCTCGGTGCGGCCGTTCTGCTGATCTCGAACGCGACCCAGCTCGCGATCTACGCGCGCCGGCGCGAGATCGAGATCATGAAGCTCGTCGGAGCGACCAACTGGTTCGTGCGCCTGCCGTTCATGCTCGAAGGCGTGACCGCCGGCGTCTTCGGGGCCGTGATCGCGCTGCTCCTGCTCGGCGTCGGTAAATCGATCGCGCGTACCCAGTTCCCGGTTTGGATCCCGACCACGGCGCTGCACGGGGTGGCCCTGGGTCAGATCCTCTGGCTCGTTATCGTCGGGATCACGGTTGGCGCGCTGGGATCGGCCGTCGCCGTTCGGCGGTTCCTCGAGGCCTAGTCCGGCACCTCGCCGGCAGCCAGAGCCAGCAGGCGCGCCGCCTTCAGCTCGGTCTCTTCCCACTCGGCCCCCGGGTCGGAATCGGCCACGATCCCGCTGCCGACGCCGAAGTACGTCCTTCCACCGGTGATGGTGAACGTCCGGATGGCCACGTTGAGATCGAGCACGTCCGCGTCGGCGTCGATGAATCCGACCGCACCGCAATAGACGCCGCGACGTACGGGCTCGAGCGTCTCGATGATCTCCAGGACCCTCGGTTTCGGGCATCCGGTGACCGATGCGGGAGGAAAGGTTGCGGCGATGAGATCTCCGGTGCGCACTCCGTCCCGCAGCGTGCCGACAACGGTGCTGACGAGGTGGAAGAGACCGGGATGCTCCTCGACCTCGCAGAGTGCAGGGACGTGAACCGATCCGTACCGACAGACGCGACCGAGATCGTTGCGTGCAAGGTCGACGATCATCACGTTCTCGGCACGGTCTTTTGTGCTCGTGGCCAGCGTGGCCGGATCGGTTGAGGTGCCCTTTATGGGGCGCGTCTGGACGCGAGACCCATCGCGTCTGAGGAACCTCTCCGGCGACGCCGACACCACGGCCACGTCGCCGATGCGGACGAGTGCGGCATGCGGAGCCGGGTTTCCCCGCCGCAAGCTTCGGAACAGGTCGACGGGATCCGTGTAAGTGTCCGACTCCAGGCGGCGAGTGAGGTTCACCTGGTAGCAGTCGCCGTCGCGCAAGTGCCGAAGGATCTGTGCGACTGCACCCTCGAAACCCGAACGGTCGAAGCTCGACCGCCAGCTCGTCAGCCGTGGTGATCCGATCTCTCGCGGGTCGGAGTCGAGCAGGTCGCGCAGTGGCTGGGCCGCGGAGGGGTCACCCTCGATGCTGATGGTTCCGTCCGGCTCGATGGCGAGGCGCGCATCGAAGCGGCCGAGGAGCACGTCGGGTAGCGCCGGCTCCGGCCGAGTCAATACGGGAATGTGCTCGATAGCGCGGCCGAGGTCGTAGGAAAGGGGTCCCGCCCACCATCCGCTGAGCCCGTTGAGGGCTTCCAGCGCTTCGGAGGCGTTGACCTGCAGGATCGCCTGCGGGTTCAGTCCGAGGAGCGTCCGCGATCCGTCACGCAGGACGACGACGTCGCACCCCGGCTCTATGCGCGCCAGTACGGCGTCGAGGTCTAGCCGCGTAGTGACGGTGCCCATCACGCTCATTGTGAGCCAGGCGCCCCGCGGGGCTCCGCGCGGTTCCTTCCGGCGAGACCGGCGGGCACGGTAACCTGGGGTTTTAGTCTTCTGAAGTACTCCTATGAAAACAAGAGGTAACTATCGTGTGCTGGTGGGGCTCGTGACTGTCGCCCTGCTCCTGGGCGGCGGAGCCGTCCCCGTACAGTCGCAGCCGCAGTCGGTCGACGACGTCGATCGCCGTCTGCAGGAGATCCAACGGCTCCAAGCGGAGCTTGCGCGACGGGAGGGCTCCGTTCGACGTGAGATCTCCGCTGCCGGCGCTCGCCGGGACGCACTTACTCAGGAGCTGTCCGAGCTCCAGTCTGTCGTCGACGAGGTCCAGCGCCGGGTGGACTCCGCAGCCGCCGCGCTGAACACGTTGCAGGCAACGCTGGACGTGCACACCCGGGAGCTGAAGGCCGTCGAGAACTCGCTCTCGTCAAGGCTGGGCGACCTCAGGGAGCGAGCCGTGCACATCTACAAGCACGGGCCGGCTTCTGTCTTCGAGATGGTCGTTGCAGCGGTCGGCTTCGATGACTTCTTAAGGCGGTTCTCTTACACGATGAATCTCGTCAACGAGGACAACGCACGGGTAGCCGACATCCGAAGGACTCGCGAACGTATCTTGCGCGCACGTGCGGAGATCGAAGTGCTGCGCGATCAAGCTGCGCGGCAACTCCGCACCGTGGCGACGGAGCGCGACAAGGCCGCTGCCATAGCCGCCCGCGTTGCCGGGCACCGGCAAGCCGCAGTCGGAGCCCTCCAAGGCTCCTACCGGCAGCTGGGGAACATCCAAGAGCAGAAGGTGCGGTACGAACGCGAGACCGCGGAGCTCAGAGCCGAGTCCGCTGCCATCGCAGCCTTCCTTCGGGGCCGGGGCAATGGTCCGGCAACGGTTTCACCGAAGGGGATGGTGTGGCCCACTTCCGGAAAGGTCACGTCCGGTTTCGGGTGGCGTGTGCACCCCATATTCGGAACGCGGCGGTTCCACGCCGGCATCGACATAGGTGCGCCGAGCGGGCAAGGCGTAGTCGCGGCTGGTAGCGGAAAGATCGTGTTCGCGGGACCGAAGTCCGGATACGGCAACACAGTGATCATGGATCACGGGGGAGGGATCGCTACCTTGTACGGCCATCTCTCCTCGATCTCCGCCGGTCAGGGCGCAACGATCGTCAGAGGCGGACGGATCGCATCGGTTGGTTGCACGGGCTACTGCACGGGCCCCCATCTGCACTTCGAGGTGCGCGTCAACGGTGACCCGGTCAACCCGGCCGGCTGGCTGCCGTAAACAGCGCCGATAGTCTGTCCGAGCTATGACCGAAGAGAAGATCAAAGTCGTCGTCGACAATCGGCGCGCACACCACAGCTATGCCGTCGATGAGACTTTCGAAGCCGGGCTCGTTTTGTACGGCGCCGAGGTCAAGGCGCTGCGCGAGGGACGCGGACAGATAGCCGAGGCCTACGGCATGGTGCGAGACGGCGAGGCCTTTCTCTTCGGCATGCACATCTCGCCGTACTCCGGAGCGTCGACGCACGTGGAGCTGGATCCCGTCCGGCCCCGCAAGATGCTTCTGCATAGAAAAGAGATCGAGCGCCTCGAGGCCGAGACGCTCCAAAAGGGCATGACCCTCGTTCCTCTCAAGGTGTACTTCTCCCACGGGTTGGCGAAGGTGCAGCTCGGCCTGGCCCGAGGTAAGAAGACGTTCGATCGCCGGCAGGAGATCGCCGATCGCGAAGCGAAGCGTCAGATGGACCGAGCGCGAAGGCGGCGCGAGCGCGGCGACTAGTCCCAGCCGGCGCGGGACCGGAACTCTTCCGTCGTATTCGTGTGAGGGAAGGGCTCAGCGGGGACGGCGACGCCCAGCGCAGTGCAGATGGGCGCCCATCCATCGCCCGGTTGCCATTCGATCAACCTTTCGGGAGCGATCGTCGCCCTGACGTCCGCGTTGTGCTGCTCGTAGGCGGCCCGGGCCGTCGCTTCGTCCAGGAATCCTCCGACGAATCGCTTCTCGAACAGATCGGTGACCATCTTTCGCCAGGGATCTTCGGGCTGCGCATCGACACGAAAGACCTCCAGGATCGTGCGATCGGCACTTCTCCACCATTCTTCTGAAGAAGCCCTCGTGGAGAGGAGCACTGGGGCGTCCGGGTACTCCTTGCTCAGTTCGCGCCAGAACGCCGCTACCGGCCAGTCGACCGCGGCGACGAACCCCTTGAACAGCTGTCCCCAATCGGGCATCTCTTCGTCCACGGCCTGTTGCCACAACGCTACGTGGTCCGGCTTTCCGAAGACCTCGAGCATGTGGTAGCAGGGGCCGCCGAGCAATCTCTCGAGGGCAGCCTTCAGGGACAGCGAGCCCGTTCGTCCCAGGCCGGCTCCGACAACTTTCAGGCTCAGCGCTACCTCCTCCCAGTTACGCGTGTGTGGACTCTAGCCGAGGCGTCGGGGGCTCTCATCCCCGCCTCATGGGACGGATGCAGACTGATTACATCGTGCGGATCCTGGTCGTCGAGGACGACGTGAAGATGGCCCGCCTCCTGGAGAACGGTCTCCAAGAAGAGGGTTATGCCGTTGATCTCGCCAACAACGGGAGCGACGCCGAGTGGCTGGGGCGTGAGCAGGACTACGACGCCGTCGTGCTCGACGTTATGCTTCCGGACGCCGACGGTTTCGAGGTTTGCCGGCGGCTGCGGGCCGCCGAGCGGTGGTCGCCCATCCTGATGCTCACGGCGCGGGACGGCGTCGAAGATCGTGTCCGTGGACTCGACACCGGCGCCGACGATTACCTGACCAAGCCCTTCGCCTTCGCCGAGTTGCTGGCTCGTTTGCGAGCGCTGGTGCGCCGCGGGCCGATGGAGCGTCCGACGGTCCTTCGTGTCGGTGATCTCGAGCTCGATCCGGCAGCTCGCCGTGTGTCGCGCGCAGGCTCACTGATCGACCTGACATCCAAAGAGTTCGCGCTTCTGGAGTATCTGATGCGCCACCCCGGCGAAGTGATGAGCCGGTCCCAGATCATCGACCACGTCTGGGACTTCGCGTATGGAGGAACATCCAACGTTGTAGACGTGTACGTGAGGTATCTAAGAGAGAAGATCGACCGCCCCTTCGGACAGAGAACCATCGAAACGGTGCGGGGTGCCGGCTACCGGCTGCGTGAGGCTGATGGTGCCCGTTAGAGCCCGAATAGCCCTGTTCTTTGCACTCATCTTTGCGCTTGTGCTGTCGGGGGCCGGTCTGCTCCTCGTGACGCGCTTGCGCTCGGAGGTTCGTGCGACGGTCGATGCGGGCTTGAGATCGCGAACGGAAATCCTGCTGACCGACGTGAACAACGAATTCGGCGACGTCGGCAAGCACGAGGGCGTGATCGACGAAGCCGAACCCATGGCTCAGATCTTCGACGAACGAGGCCGACTGCTCGAGGGCAGTAAGTCGCTGGGGGACGAGCCCCTGTTGTCTCGATCCGAGGTGAGCAGTGTCTTGCGCATCGCATCCTTCGAGAAAACGGCCGATCTGGATGCTGAAACCGAGGACGTCAGGTTGCTCGCCACTCGAGCCAGGGTCGGTGCCGTAGTCGTAGTCGGTGCTTCCGTGGAGGATGCCAAGGAGGCCGTTGCGGCTCTCGCTCGATCTCTCGTCGTCGGTGGGCCGATCGTGCTGGTCCTCGCCGCCTTTGCTGTGTGGCTCCTGACCGGCGTCGCTCTTCGCCCCGTGGAGCGCATGCGTTCCGAGGCCGAGGCGCTTTCATTTGGCAGCGAGCGGCGTCGCCTCCCCGTTCCCAATACCGGAGATGAGCTTGCGCGGCTCGCGGAGACGCTGAACACCATGCTGGCTCGACTCGAGGACGCGATCGAGCGCGAGCGGAGGTTCGTCGATGACGCCTCGCACGAGCTCCGGTCACCACTGGCAGTTCTGAAGGCAGAACTGGAGCTAGCACTGCGCCGTTCGCGTTCGCGCGACGAGCTGGAGGCCGCGATCAGAAGCGCCGGCGAGGAGGTCGACGACCTGGCGGCGCTCACCGAGCACCTGCTCCTTCTGGCGCGCGCCGACCGCGGCTTGCTGGCGACGCGGCGGCAGCGTACGGATCTAAGTGCCTTGGTCGAGCAGGTCTGCGCAGGCTTCGAGCCGCGCGCGCGGGAGGTGGATCTGGAGCTGAAGGCCGACGGCAATGGTCACGTCTGGGCCGAAGCCGATCCATTGCTCGTGCGCCAAGCGATCGCGAATCTCGTGGACAACGCGCTGGGCCACACGCCGGTGGGCGGCCGGATCGTTGTCGAGGTCTCGTCCAACGGCGACGGAACCAGCGTGTCGGTGAGCGACTCGGGTCCGGGGTTCGACACCGAGGTCCTGCCGCACGCATTCGAGCCATTCGTCCAAGCCGACGGCGCACGAACAAGAGGGACGGGAACCGGGCTCGGTCTAGCCATCGTTCACGCGATCGCCCAGGCGCACGGAGGTTCGGCGGACGTACAGAACCGACCATCGGGTGGCGCGGTAGTGACCCTGCGGCTTCCGGCCTAGCGCCGGCCCTTCGGCTTGTAGACCACAGCTTCCCTCGAGCTGAACACAGGTTCGTAATGCCGACCGCTGATCGTGGGCAACTTTTGTCCGGGAGGAGACTCGAAGACCGCGCACGGCGCGCGCTCCGTCTCCAAGAGCCGGCTCGCGTCGGGAACGAGGACGTGATGGAACTTGGTTCCCTCCGACCTTGTTAGGACCCAGAGTGGATACTCCCACCCCGGCCACCTGATCTTCAGACCCACATCCAGGCATCCGGTCAGCTGCTTCGCTGCTTGCAGGGTCGGCTGTTCGGATGCCGGTCGGTTGTTGAAAAGGACCTGAGTCCGCGGCGAGGTAAGGACGCTGCGTGAGCCGAACAGCGGCCTGGAACGGTTGCCCACTAGGAAGGGGATCGCCAAAACGGTCAACGCCACACAGATCGACGCGAGGACGGTCCCCGACCGGAGCCTCTCGAAGACCAGCGCAACCAGAGCAGCTCCCAACACCAACAGCGGTAAGTGCAAACGGACGTTGAACGGCTGCCATCGGAGCACCGCGCAGAAGAGGATGCCCCCAAGGACGATGGAGCCGGCGAGTCCACGAGCGCGGGCATGTCTTCTCGCCACGACGGCTAGTAGTGCGAGGGCGATGAGCAGGACGTGAAAGGTACTGGCTTGGGTGTCTTCGTGTCTGTCCCAATTGTCGACGGGCGCCCAGAGCATCTTCCTGGTTTGGGGATCGGAGACCGACAGGCCGCCGAGCATGTTCTTGTGGATCGCCCGAACCACGTAGTCGGTCACATCGGCATCCAGATGTGTGCTCGGGATGACGGTGTGAAGCGCGGCATTGCGCACGATGTTGGACACGGTCACATCCCAGCCGTATCTGCCGACGACCTGCTCTTCGCCGCCGGACGCCACGGGTGAGCCGTAGGTAGACCAGTTACGACCGTAGTGCGGCGCGATGATCGCGAGAGCTACGACGCCGGCGGCGGCGATGGGCACGATGCTCGTCCATCCGCGCTGACGCAGCTCACGCACCACGTACCAGACCGCGATGGCGGCGCCGAACAGCAGGGCCGTCGTGTGCGTCAGCGCGGCGAGACCGAGCGCACCGCCTACCCACAGCGCGCGCTGCCACGGCGTGAACGTCGGGTCCACGAGAAGGGCGGCGGCCGTGACGATCCAGAACGCCATCACGAGATGACCCTGTGTAGAGGAGCCCTGAAGGATCGCCATCGGGATAGTCGCCACCAATACGGCGGCGCACATCTGTCCTCTGGGGCTGGCGCCTAGATGACGAACAAGAAGCGATGCCGAAAGCGCGGAGCCGATAAGGGCGAAGAACTGAAACAGGTTCAGGAATCGATCCGATCCCGTAAGGATGTAGATGTGCGCAAGAACACCGTCGGCGAACCACGGCCATGCGTTCTGGTTGAACCAACCTGTGCCGTAATGCCCCACGGATCCGTCCTGTGCCCAGCGGGCCATGCGAGGGAGGTGGTAAGTCATGGAGTCGTAGTTGTTCGGAGCCGACGCCAGAGCCGTGACGCCGACCACCGCGAAGATCCCAACCAGCAAGGCCAGTAGGAACAGCTCGATACGTGGGAGCTGCAAGCGAGTCCGCCAGGGGAGTCGCCGCAGATAGAAGACGACGGCGACCAGAACGATCGCCCAAAAGATCGCGAGCGGCACCCGCCGAAGGGCATGGAAGACGCTGAGTATCTCGGTGACGGCGACGACGGCGATGCCGACGGCAACGCTCATCACCACGAGTCGGCGGCGGATCAAGATGCCCGATGTTAGACCGGACGCACCTACAGCCCTACGGCACTACGCCGTCGTAAACGTTATGAGGCGAAATCGGGACGAGCTTCTCTCACGGCCGTGGCCCGGCCCTTCGGCTCCTCCCAGTCCTCTTGGCGGCCCAGTGCTGTTAGATCCAGATAGGCGTAGGAACCGCCAAGCCATTCGGCTCCCCGGGCGTATTGGGAGAACGTGTGGAAGACGTCGTCGTCCACCCGCAGGAAGCAGCTAAGCCCAGGCTGTTCGTAAGACTTCCCGTCGCCCATCCAGCCCATTCCGTGCTCCTCCAGCTCGGAGAGCGTCCGGAAATTGAACTCGACCGGGGCCACCTTTGGGTCGACGGTGACGTGAAAGTCGTAGTTGAAGTCGCTACCAAACGATGAGTACCAGGGAAATGTCCATCCGCGCTTCGTCTTGTAGCGCTCGAGCTTCTCTAGAGGCGCTCGCGAGACGTAGACGAGTGCTGTGTCTCTCTTATGCAGGTGTTGCAGCAGCCCCTCGGACATCTCATCGGCGCCCGCCGTGCAGCTGGGACAGCCGTCCTCCCATTCCGGGTCGAACATGAAGTGGCTCGTAATCAGCTGGTGCCGCCCGTCGAATAGATCGAGCAGCGTCGCCTCTCCGTCCGGGCCTTGGAAGACGTAGTTCTTCTCGATGTGCACCATGGGGAGCTCGCGGCGCTTCGCGCTCAACTTGTCGCGGGCCTTGGTCATGGCCTTTTCTTCGGTCAATAGCCCCTTCCGCATGGCCAGCCATTCCTCGCGCGAAGCAGTGCGGGGAAGGTTCGTCTGTGTGACGCTCATGCTCTTCACCTCCGATTAAGTGCTCTATAGGGGACATACCCGTTAGCGCGGACCGGACCGCGATTAGGTCGTCAGCCGTCGAGTGCCGCATACGCGCACGTCCAGAAATCCTCCATCACGCGGGGCGCCTCGGGCGACGTGAAAGCCGCCTGCGTGAGCATTACGCCGATCAACCTTTCCTCGGGATCGTTCTGCCAGGACGTTCCGAGCCCGCCGGCCCATCCATAGGAGCCGACCGAGGAGTACGTCCTGCGCTCGGTGACCACCGACAGCCCGAATCCCCAGCCGAGGTGGTCCGGTAGAACGGGCGCGTTGCCGGTCTGCTGATCGTGCGTGAGGTGATTGGTATTCATCAGCTCAACGGACGGGCGGGAGATGATGCGCTCACCATCGAGCTCTCCGCCGTTCATCATCATCTGGCCGAACGCCAGGAAATCCTCCGCGGTCGAAACGAGACCGCCACCGCCGGACTCGAACGCGGGGGGAGTGCTCCAGTCTCCGTCCGGTGTGTCGTACAGCTCGAGCGCGCCGGTCTCCCAATTGGTCGTGTAGCTGGTTGCGAGGCGGCCGATCTTCTCGGCAGGGACGGAGAAGCCGGTGTCGTCCATGCCGAGCGGTTCGAAGATGCGTTCACGCATGAATGCTTCCAACGGTTTGCCGGTAGCGCGCGCGATGAGCACGCCGAGCACTTCGGCTCCCATGTGATACATCCACCGTTCGCCGGGTTGATACACGAGCGGCAGAGAGACGAACTTGCGCATCCATTCGTCGGGCGGGGGTTCGGACGAGGGCCGCGGCGGACCCGGGTCGCCGCCGAGCTCGCTCCAAGCGCGTTGGATCGGATAGGTGTCGGGCATGGCGAGGATCATTCCGGCCCCCAACCGGAATGTGAGCAGATCGCGAAGCGTGATCGGACGTTGGAGCGGCTCCGTGTCTTCGACCTCGGCGTCGATGCTGCGCAGGACGCGGATATCGCCGAGCTCGGGCAGGAATTCGTTGACGGGTTCGTCCAGACGAAGGACGCAGTCCTCGACCAGGATCACGGCCGCAACGGCGGTGATGGGTTTCGACATCGAGGCGATGCGGAAGATGGTGCCGTTTCTCATCGCATCGCCCGATCCGACGGCCGGGCGCGATGGCGTCGATGTGGACGTGGCCGTTGCGAGCGATCACAGTGACGACGCCGGGAGCCGCACCATGCTCGACGTGTTCGGCCAGTAGCTCGTGCATGCATTCGAGCCGATCCTTGGAGAAGCCTCCCGCGCTCATGTCAGCCTTTCGTTCGTCGGGTTTCTACCCATGCGTACGCTTGAATAGACGTCGAACGCGACAGGGAATCATCGGTCCGGGTTACTGGCTGCGGGTAGCCGTGGTTGCCGGGTTGCTTGAGTAGGTTCACAAGCAGCTGTGCCCGACTGCTCACTATTGTTCTCGTGTGGCGTAATTGGGCCGCCGCCTAGGAGAAACATGTGCGCACGCAAATGTTTGCATACCTAGATCCGGGCACGGGCAGTTACGTAGTTCAGATTGTTATCGGAGCGATCGTTGGTGTCGGCGTCGCGGTGGGCGTTTTCTGGCGCAAGATCGTGTCGCTTTTCACCAGGCCGAAGGGCAAGGACAAAAATACCGGCCAGTAGAGTGAAAATCAGCATCCTCAATGCTTCATTCCGGGATCCGAGCGGCTTCGTTTTCACCCACGAGGATTCCATCTTTCGGCAAGTTAACCGGTCGTACCGGCCTGTCTTTCGATTTGCTTACCACTTCTGGTCTGTATCAATCACTGACAAAGGCGCAATGGTTGCTGCCGCATCGGGATGTCACCGGTCAGTTTGGTGAACCTTGGTGAAAGCGGATACAAAGTGATCGAACCCGAGCTAGTGCCATTCATCTCTTACCCATACGAATGGTCTTTTAGCGAACTGAAGGATGCGGCACTACTAACGCTTCGGATCGAAGAAGAGGCGCTCGAACACGGCATGAGCCTGAAGGACGCCAGTGCCTACAACATCCAGTTCCTGCGCGGTAAGCCCGTTCTGATCGACACCTTGTCTTTTGAAGCCTACGAAGACGGCAGGCCTTGGGTGGCCTATCGCCAATACTGCCAACACTTCTTGGCTCCGCTAGCGCTGATGGCTTATGCCGACGTGCGCCTGCAGCAGTTACTAAAGGCTTACATCGATGGCGTGCCGCTCGATCTGGCCAGCCGGCTACTGCCTGCCAAAACGCGATTCATGCCTTTCCTGGCGTCGCATATCCACATGCATGCTCGCTCGCAGCAGAGATACGCGGACAAACAAATCGATGCGAGATCGCGCCGGATGAGCCGATCTGCGATGAAGGGTTTGATAGGTAGTTTGATTTCTGTCACACAGCGGCTGGGGTGGAACCCCAAACGCTCCGAATGGGGCGAGTACTACAACTTCACCAACTACACCCCGGATTCCTTCCAGGAGAAGCGAAGGATCCTTGAAGACTTTCTGCGCGAAGTTAAGCCGCAATCGTTATGGGATCTGGGTGCCAACACGGGATTGTTTAGCCGGATCGCTAGCACTGCTGGGATCAATACCATCGCCTTTGACATCGACCCGGCGGCCGTAGAACAGGGCTACCGGCAAGTAAAAGCTGAGTCAGAAACCAACATCCTGCCCTTGGTGATGGACTTGACCAATCCCAGTCCGGGCTTGGGCTGGGCGCACAAAGAGCGGGATCTGCTTATGGGGCGCGGGCCGGCCGATATGGTCTTCGCTTTGGCGCTGGTGCATCACCTGGCCATATCAAACAACGTGCCGCTGCTGAAACTAGTTCACTTTCTCAGCCAAGTCGGCAAGAGCCTGGTAGTCGAGTTCGTACCGAAGGGAGATTCCCAGGTCGACAAGCTGCTAGCCACTCGGGAAGACATGTTCGACGATTATCACGAAGCAGGATTCGAAAATGCTCTGAGGGCGTACTTCACGATAGAGAAGAAGGAAAGATCAGCGGAACCATGCGAACTCTTTATCTGGCCAAAAGGAAATAGAGAACTGCGCGCCCAGTGCGGAAATACAACTTCCTGATCTACCCGCTGCTCTTTGCATTGTTCCCGTTCTTTTCGTTTTACGGCGCCAATGCCAGCAGATCCGAATTGGGGGCTTCAACGTCGGAATCTTTGTTGTATTCAACTTGATCGTACTAGCGGGATCTTGGCTGTTTCATGGCTGGCGACGCGCGATGTTAGGGAGGGCCAGCGTGCTCTCGGTCGTCGTCTTGCTGGTGTTCTTCAGCTTTGGCCGGATCCATCGAGACGACCAATGGCGTTAGCTTGAGCACTCCAGTTAGAAAGATCGATGCGACCAGCCTGCTGGCTGTGAGTGGCGGAGTCATTCTCGTCATGGCTTGGCTGGTGATCAAGAAGCTGCCGGGAATGCGGCCGAGAAGACTAGTTCCGCATTGACGTTGGTGGCCGTTGTACTGGTGGCAACGTCGCTAGTCACCACGGTGCCCGTTTGGATGAGGTCGTCAGAAGCAAGAATCGTCCGAGCCAACTCGAACGGCAACGTCCACCAATACGCAGGCGCGGGACCTGCCAGATGTTTACTACATCCTGCTCGATGGTTACGCCAGAGGGGACTATTGAGGAGTAATTTCGGTTACGACAACTCGAAGTTCCTAGGTGAGCTCAAGAGACGCGGGTTCTTTGTGGCGGAACGGGCAAACGCTAACTACATCCACACCCACCTCTCTGTGCCTTCAACGTTCAACATGACGTATTTGAACTATGTGGCGGGTGAGGTCGGGGAGCGTGCGACCGACCGGTCTCAAGTTGGAGGACCTGACTCTAAACAACGAAGCTGCCCGGCGTTTCAAGTCCAATGGTTATAGATACGTCGTCATTGGTTCCCAATGGAGTTGGAGTAAGAGCAGCCCACTAGCAGACATCACGGTCACGACCAAGAAGAGCGCCGAGTCCAAGATTCTTAACATCGAACTCGACGAATTTGCCTTGGTGTACCTGCAAACCACGGCCCTGAGGCCATGGATATCGAGCGAAATTAGAAGCGAGCTGGTGGCTAAATCCTGGGCGCGTTCGAAAGAACCGAGGAGATCACCAAGAACCCTGAGCCGACATTTACCTTCACCCATATCAACACCCCCACCCGCCCTACCTGTTTGACCGGAACGGAGTTGTGCGCGGCAGGACCGAGCTAGAACTGCTCAACGAAGGGTATTCGAAGCGGGACAAGTTTCGAGACCAAACGATCTACATCAACGGACTGACTCTGGATATGGTCGACTCGATTCTGCGCAACTCGGATCGGCCGCCCATCATCATCTTGGCTTCGGATCACGGGCCAGCCGGCAATCTTGGACTAAGAGACTTCGAGGAAACCGATCCCAACAGATTCAACGTGGAGGGGATCAGGGAGAGGGTAGGAATCCTGAATGCCTATTACTTCCCGGACGGGAACTATGACGCTCTGTATCCGGGTATTTCGCCGGTCAACAGCTTCCGCCTGATCCTTAGCCAATATCTCGATCAGGATCTGGGCTTATTGCCCGATCGCAGCTACTTCTCCGACAACAAGCGCAACGTATACCGAATGTCTGACGTAACGAGCTTGGTGTCGCCGGAGCGATCATCAGCGAGCCCTGCGCGAGGGGTTCGCGCCAGGGATTAATTTGAATCCTGGTGGAGGTGGCGGGATTCGAACCCGCGTCCCGAAACGCCGAGGCGGGACTTCTCCGAGCGCAGCCCGCCTATTGATCTCGGCCCCCACCCGCCGGCGGGCGGGCTGATGGGGACCCAACCTCGGTGAGATCCCCCCGCCAGTCGAGGTACCCCGACGGGGTTGATTCCGCTTTTGACGTTAGACCCGGAGCCGCGGACTGCTCCGGCTAACGGCTACTTAGCGATTAACTAAGCAGCGAGTGCCAGGTTGTCGGCACTTATGTGCGTCCCGGTGTTTAACGAGGTTCCGAGCACCTCGGCTCGCTTCTCCCGCGTCGGGACCGTCCCGGTCGAAACCAGTTCACCCCCAAACGCTCCCTCAGGATACCGACCGGGGGATGAATGGTAGGAATGCGCTCGGATTTGGGAACTTACGTGTCTATGAGCGATGCAACCCCGCCGCCTAGCTCCGAACGCACTCGGCCGATGAGCGGCGCGGCCGAGCCAGCTCCACGTGACGGCACCCAAACGCTGCCGGGCAAGCGGCCCGACCTTCCGGCCGTCGCCTTGCTCGGATCCGTCGCCTATGCTGGCTCGCGTTTCAGGCAGCGTCTGAGCGGCATGTGGGGCCGCGGCTGGGGACGCGTCGTGGTCGCGGCGATCCTGGGGGTCCTCGTCGTTCTCCTCGGCATGTCGCTCGTGAGTAGTGGTCCCGAGGTAGCCACCGTCCCGGACGTTCGAGGTCGCTCGTACCAGCAAGCGGCCGCATCACTGCAAGAGGCAGGGTTCACCCCGGGCCGGGTCTCCTTCGCGCCGGCCGAAGACGATCAGGCCGGACGCGTCATCGAGACGATCCCGGCACCCGGCACGAAAGTTGAAGGTGGGAGCACGGTGCATCTGATCGCCGGGGCGCTGACTCGCACGCCGGAGCCCAGCCCCGTCGTGACCGAACAGCAGACCTCCGGAACCCCCAAGGACGAACCAAAGAAGAAGGGCCGCCGCGGCCGCGAGGACTAATCGACGCTCACGCGGACTATTTTCGCCCGCATATTGCCCGCCAATACACTCATCGCGATCCAAGCGATAACGATCCAAGCGATGAGTTCTAAGCCGATCGTCGCGCCGTGCCATTCCGGCCGCCGTATCGAGTTGGCGTAGTACCAAGGAAAGCCGCCGGACCAATGCGTGTATACGGCGAAGAGAAACGCACCACTCGTTGCGTAGTGCGGAAGTGTTGACCTAAGCCCGAACGCCACGACCCAAGGCGCAAGCCACGCCAGGTACTGGACTCCGAAACCGGGCGTGAGGGCGATGAAGAGGAACGCGCTGAGTCCGCCTTGAACGAACAAGGAGGGACGATCCTTCCCTCTGTTCAGCACGAACGCGACTCCTGTGATCAATAGAAGAACGAGCACTCCGCCGTGACGGGAATACGTACGGTTGAGGAAGGAGTCCGGATCCTGATCGAAGGTTGTGACTATGCGGGAGAGTCCCCAGTGGCCGTAGATGCTCGTGTAGCCCGTCAGGCGTCGGAGGATGTCCAGGGGCTGGGTCGCCAGGTACGGCAATGAGGTGACGATCCAGATGGCCGCTGCGATCAAAAGGAAGCGAACACGCTTCGCGTTCGTGTCGACGTAGAAGACAAACGCCGGGACGAAGAGCATGGCTGCGAACTTGATATTGACGGCGAGGCCCAGAGCGCATGCGGCCCACATCAGTTCCCGTCTCACCGCCAACAGGTAGACGGACAACAGGACGAAGAAGACCATGATGCCGTCGATGTTCCCGTGGAACCCCGAGATCAGGATCCAAGCGGGGCCCAACGTAACAGCGGCGGCTCGAACGGCGGCGCGCTTTTCGCCGAGCGGTCGAAGGATCAGATAGACGAGCCAGACACTTCCCGCGTCCGCGATTATCGCCGGGAGGCGAAAAAGGAACGAGAAGGGTAGCCCAGTTGCGTCGCTGACGCGCCCTACGCCGTCCAACAAGTGGATGACGAGGGGTGGGAGGTTGAACTTGGGGACTGCGCTGTAGAACTCGGCACCACCGAAGCGGCGAAGACCCCGAAGGAACATCGCGGAGTAGAAGACGTCGTTGGTCCCGTACGTGGTTAGGGCGATCGCGATCTTCAGTGCGACCATGACGGCGATCAGGACGAGGAGACGTTGCCGCCATCGTTTGGAGTTGTCGCTTGCGGAGTCGGCGCTCGATCGGCCCGATGCCGGGATCCGAACCCGCGCACGTACGCCCGGGCTTCGGACGCGGCCTGCCGCTCGGCCGCCTAGAGCCTGCCCTCGGGTGTCACCCGATCCACGTCTGCGCAACGCGAAATCAGGATAGGTAGTTGAGAGAGCCTTCGGATTGACGTCGCAGCGTCGCCATGGTGAGGGTAGACGGTGTTGTGACGGGCTCCGCGGTCGACATCGACGCTCTTCCGAAACTCGATTCCGCGTACGAGATACCGGCTGGAGCGATAGAGGCCTACCGCAGAGACGGACATACCGTGCTGCGCAGCCTGAACCGGTTGGTCTGGCCGCCGTCCTGAGTCGCCGCCGGACGGGCTGCTCGAACGGCGCCTCCATGCGCGTTGTCGGGATGGGCTGATGTCGGTCGCACAGCTCGCTCTTGCTTCGTTATCCGTCTGTGTCGGGGCGATCATCCAGGGATCCGTAGGTTTCGGTCTCAATGTGGTTGCCGCCCCCGTGCTGGTGCTCATCGACACGACCCTGGTGCCCGGCCCTGCACTTTTCGCAGCGCTGGTTCTGACCCTTCTTGTAGGAGGACGCAATCGCGCCGGGATCGACGCAACTGGTTTTGGTTGGTTGATCGTTGGACGTGTCCCCGCCACGATCGCGGCCGCGTTCTTCGTGGCATCCCTTCCCGAAGCCGGCATCGCGATAGCCTTGGCGGCGGCGGTTCTTGTTGCCGTGGCCCTAAGCGTCGCGGGATGGCGCTTTCCGCGAACACCCCCAACTCTCGTCACGGTGGGTGTTCTTTCCGGCGTGATGGGGACGATCTCTTCGGTCGGAGGTCCACCGGTGGCTATGGCCTACCAGGACGCCCGCGGGGCCCAGCTGCGCGGCACCTTGTCTGCGATCTTGGCGTTCGGTGCCGCGTTCTCGTGCGTCCTGCTCGCTATCGCGGGCCGCTTCGGGATCGAAGAGATCCGCGCATCGCTTGTTCTGTTGCCGGGAGTAGTTGTCGGCTTCGTGGCATCGAGATGGACGGCCCATGCTCTGGATCGTGGTTTCGTCCGGCCGGCCGTCCTGATGTTCTCCGCGGCGTCGGCCGTTGCCGCGATCGTTCGCTACGCGATCTGATCGAGCATCTCGCGGGCGATGCGCTCGTGTCCGGTCATACCCGCGGCACCGTAGGTGGTCATGGCTTCTTTGATGAGTTCCCGAGCTCTCTCCGCATCGCCATCTGACCTGCGGTCCATGAGCATCTGTGCGTAGAAGCGCCGGGCGTCCGCTTCCTCGATTCGGAACGATTTGTCCTGTGCGAATCGGATCGCCTCCCGGAAGTGATCCTCGGCCGTCTGCCAGTCTTCGGCGCATCCGGCGGCGATGCCGGCAAGTGTCTGAAGGAAACGATGGTCCATCCCTCGTGATTTGCGTCCCTGGCCGATCGCTCGGAGGACGACCGGATACAGCACTGCTGCTTCCGCTCTCTCACCGAGCATCGCGAAGGCTTCGACAGCGCCCAATGCGAGGATCCAGTCCGTGCCTCGGAGAGCTTCCTTCGAAGGTGCGATCTGGGAACGCACCTGGTCGATGAGATCGAGCGCGTCACGGCGGTTCCCGAGGTACGAATGGATCAAATACAGGCGGCTGACGTATCCACCGTGCGCGCCGCGGATGTTGAGGACAGCGGCCTGTTGCGAATGCCTCAGTGCGTCCTGCCACCGTCCTGCCCAGAACGCGGCGAGCCCCATGCGCATGTATCCCAGGGCGGTGACCCAGTCGAAGTTCTGTTGCTGACCGAGCTCCACAGCTTCGCGCCCGTCCTGTTCGTACCAGTCGAAGTCGAGGGTCGAAAGGAATTCGTGCCACGTTCGGCCGCGCTGTCCCCACACCCACGCCGACCAATTCCCGAGCTTGAGGGCGAGTTTCTCGGCCTCGGCCCCCACGCGAGCGGCTTCGGCATAGTTCCCGAGCCACGTGTTGGTTGCGGAGACGTACCCGAGAACGTTGGCCAAGTTCCAGAGGTCGCCGGCCCGGCGGAGAAGGTCGACGCTCTCGATCCCGCGATCGAGGGCCGGCCTGTACTCGTCGTAGTTGAAGTGATGAGCTGCCGCCGAGTACAGCGCCAGCCCGAGGATGCGTTCGTCGTCGTGCTCTCGCGCCAGCGCGAGTCCTTCGGACAGCAAGGTCGCGGCATGTTCGTAGTTGCCGGTCTGGCTTGCGTGAGCGCCGGACAATGCTAGGAGACCCGCGCGCTCGGGCGTTCTCCTCTCGCCTAGCGCCGCCAAACCGCGTTCGAGGAACTCGGACAGCTCGCCCCGACGCAACCACCACGCCACCTCGATCCCGGCGCGAAGACACAACGCCGCCGCAGCGTCGGAATCGCCGGACGCTTCGTAGGCGTCGAGTGCTTCCCGCCATGTGGAGATCGCATCGTCGGGCATACCGAGACTTCGTTCGGCCAAACCGAGCTGTTCGAGGACCGGAGCTCGGGCGAAGTCGTTCTCGCGCGGAATGAGCGAAAGCGCTCGGTCGAGATGACGCACTCCATCCTCGTACGCGGCTGATTCGATCGCTCGGCGGCCCGCCATCACGAGAAAACGGGATGCGCGGTCAGAGTCGGCGCGGCGGCCGGCCTCGGTCAGGTGATGAGCGATGTCCGCCGCACGTTCGCTCAACGAATCTGCGTATACCTTCTCCATCGCGTCGGCGATACGCACGTGCATGATCTGGCGCCGCGTGATCGATATGTCTTTGGCCAGAACCTGTCGCGTTAGCTCGTGGGAGAACCTGAACTGGACCAGGCCCCCTTCACTCGTCGAACGGATCAAGTGAGTGTGTTCGGCTTCGTCCAGCGCATCGAGCAGCTCGTCCTCCGTGGAGTCGATGAGCGCCTCCAAAAGGTCGAACCCGAACGCGCGTCCGACAAGCGACGCCAGCGTGAGCACCTTCCTAGTCGTTTCGCCGACGGCTTCGAGACGGCGGCCGATCGTGAGCCGGACGCTTTCCGGCACATCGAGATCGATGGTTCCTACGTCCATCCTCCATTCCCCGACGTCGTAGAAGAGCATTCCCTGCTCGGCAAGGTGACGGACGACTTCCTCGACGAAGAACACGTTGCCTTCGGTCTCCCGAAAGAGGACACGCACGAGCTCGGCGGGGGGATCGGTCTTCCCGATAGTGCGCAAGAGCGTTCGGATGTCTTGCTCGCCGAGTGGGCCGATGGGGATGCGTTCGAGCAGACGGTGCCGATGCAAGTGCTCGATCGTTCGCTCGAAGGGCTGAGCGGCGGCGATCTCTTCGCGTGTGCATGTACCGACCAGCAGGACGGGCAGGGTGGACAGATCCCCGGCTAATTGCTCTACGAATCGCAGTGAAGATTCGTCTCCCCAATGAAGGTCGTCGAGAAGCAGATAAAGCGGCCGCTGGTGAGCAGCTGCTGCGAGCACATCGCGCAGGCTCATGAACAGATAGCGGCGTTGCTGGTCCGACGGAAGGTCCGCCGTCGCCGGGATGTCGGTGTATCTGTTGCGAAGGTGGGGGAGCAGCCGAGCGATCTCACCCGCGGCTTCGCCGAGAACGAGCCGGAACTCCCTGGGCGGCAGCTCTCGCTCGATGGCTTCGAGGATCGCTATGACGGGAGCGAACGGATCACCGCGGCTTGCTTCGTAGCATCGTCCGACGCAGTAGCGCATTCCGCGTCCGGCAGCTTCGGCTCCCATCTCTTCGGCCAGCCGGGTCTTTCCGGCGCCGGTATCGCCGGTCAGCAGGAGGAAGGTGCCGTGCCCGTCCAGAGAAGCATCGACCGCCATGCGGATGGCGGCCCGTTCTTCGTCCCGGTCCACGAAAGGAGTGCGGCCTTGCGCCAGTGCCGGCTCGAGCCGCGCATCGGGATGCCTCGTCGCTTCGAAGAGGCGCCACCTCTCACGAAGACCCTTGAGCCAGAACAAGCCACGGTCGACGTACGTCCAGTCGCCGGTGGGCGCATGTGCTTGGGCGTCTTCCGAAACAAGGAGCTGGCCGCTGCGGGCTTTGGCTGCGATGCGCGACGCGGCGTTGACCGTCGTTCCGTAGATATCGCCGCGCTCCTCGATCACGGGACCAGCGTTGATCCCCATGCGGACGCGGATCGGGTGATCGGGATGTGCGTCGTTGTGGTCGCCGAGCGCGCGCTGGATGTCTAGCGCACACGAGATCGCAGTCGCCGTGCGCGTGAAGGTGAGCATGAAGCCGTCACCCATCGACTTGATCTCGCGGCCGCCGTGGGCGGTAAGGACATCTCGAACTATCCCTTCATGGACGCGGATGACGTCGAGCGCCGCTTCGTCACCTCGCGAGACACCAAGAGCCGTCGAACCCTCCATATCGGTGATGAGCACTGCGATCGGCTCGGGTATCGCCGGGTCTTCCGTGTTGTTAGGGGCGCCCATCTTCAACGAGAATCGCATGTTCACGACGGTCGGGTGAAAGGGGTAGGCGATGCCTGTAGCAATGATGGTCCAGAGCGCGAACGACAACCTCGGAGCGGCTTCCGTTCCGCGGCTGGTCAGGGAACATCCGGAGGAGGTCGAGGCTCTCAGCCGTCCCGGAACTCTGGTCGATGTCGCCACACGCGTGCTGAAGCTGGACGCAGCCGGCCGCAGCTATTTAGAAGCGATGCCGTCGCCGCTGCGCGAAGCCATGCGAGCCGCGATCTTCGACGCGCTCAGTGCGGGTCAGTCCGTACAGCTTGCATACTCTCCGCACTACGACTTCGAATTGCGGTTCTCCGATTACGGCGAAGCGCTGACGATCCACGTAAAGGGGCCGTTCGACACCGCGTCACCCGGAGACGCATATCGCACCAAGGCTGCACGGGCGCGGCTGGGAAAGAAGTCGACGGCTCGCAAGCCGGCGCGCCGGAAGACTTCGGCTAAGCGGACCGCCGGGAAGCGACCGCAGCGGCGCGGTCGCTGAGCTCGGGATCGCCAAGCTCCTCAGCCATCTTCGCGAAGGCGGGCGTCGGTCCCGACCAAAGCAGTTCGTCGACAGACGAGATCAACGGGGTATCTGCACGCAGCGTTGCAAGATCCTTGAAGAGCATGGCGAGCTCGCCGGCCTTCGACCAGAGTCTTGGCCAGACGGTCGGAGCCGCGAAGGTTCGGCAGCTTCCACTCGCTCTGTGTGTCGGGGATGTCCTCGATGCGCTCGTAGCGCGCCAGAACCGTCGACGCCGACTTCGGCCCCCAGCCGGGTAGTCCGGGGAACCCATCGGAGCTGTCGCCGGTCGAGTGCGAGATAGTCGGGGATCGATTCGGGCGATACGCCGAACTTCTCGACGACACCCGACTCGTCGCGCAGCTCTCGTTTCCGCCGATCGAACTGGACGACGTGCTTGCCGACCACACATTGGCCGACGTCCTTGTCCGGGGTGCAGATCAGCACCTGCTCGACGCGATCATCGCGAGACGCGATCGAGCGCACCCGCTGCGAGTGCATCGTCGGCTTCGAGATCGACCATGTCCCACACGACGACGCCCATCGCGCGAAGCGCGTCTTCGAGCGGCCAGAACTGATCGAAGGAGATCCTTCTCTACGCCGGCGCTGCTCTTGTAGCCGGGCCAGAGGTCGTTGCGGAAGGACTCGATGACGTGATCGGTTGCCACGGCGAGATGCGTCGTGCCGCCCTCGAACATCCCGAGCACTGATCCGAGCACGCCGTTCAGCGCAGCAACCTCGAGGCCGGCCGCGTTGGTCTTCTTCGGCACGGCGAAGTAGTGCCGGAAGAGCTCGTACGTTCCGTCCAAAAGGTGAACCCTCACGGCATGATTCTCCGTGAGGGTCCAGTCCTTCTGCTACCGCACGCTGTTTAGCCGGAGAGCTGGAGCGACTTGATCTCCAGGAACTCCTCCAAGCCGTACTTGCCGGCTTCACGACCGTGGCCCGACTGCTTGAAGCCGCCGAACGGCGCCATGAGGTTGAAGCCACCGCCGTTGATGTCGATCTGACCAGCGCGGATGCGACGAGCAACCGCTTTCGCCTTCTCGGGATCGGCCGACGAAACGGCAGCAGCCAGCCCGTAGATCGTGTCGTTGGCGATCTGGACGGCCTCTTCTTCGGTGTCGTAAGGGATGATCGACAGGACGGGGCCGAAGATCTCCTCCTGCGCGATGGTCATGTCGTTGCGCACGTCGGAGAACACGGTCGGCTTGACGAAGTAGCCCTTCTCGAGACCCTCGGGCTTACCCGGCCCGCCGGTGACGAGCCTGGCGCCCTCTTCGATGCCCTTGTTGATGTAGCCCTGCACGCGGTCCCACTGCGCTTCCGACGCCAGCGGTCCGAGCCGCGTCGTGCGCTTCGGAAGGCGGCCCGGGCGTGAAGCGCCTCGGCGGCTGCCTTCGCGAGCGCCTCGACCTCGGCCAGCTTCGACCTCGGGACGAGCATGCGCGTGAGCGCGGTGCACGTCTGTCCGGAGTTCAGGTAAGCGCCGCTGACACCGGCCGGGAACGGCGGCGCTGAGGTCGGCGTCCTCGAGCAGGACGTTCGGCGACTTGCCGCCGAGCTCGAGAGCGACGCGCTTGACCGGTGCGCGACGCGAGCTCGGAGATGCGGCTTGCCGGCGCGCGTCGAGCCCGTGAACGAGATCATGTCGACCTCCGGGTGCGACGACGAGCGCTTCACCGACGACCGGTCCGCTGCCGGAGACCAGGTTGAAGACGCCGGCCGGCAGACCGACCTCGTCGATGATCTCGGCGAGGATCCACGCGCTGTGACGGTGCGACCTCGCTCGGCTTGAGCACCACGGTGCAGCCGGCGGCGAGTGCCGGAGCGACCTTCAGCGCGACCTGGTGCAGCGGGTAGTTCCACGGCGTGATCGCGGCAACGACACCGACCGGCTCCTTGACGACTTCCGACGTTGCCGATCTTCTCGGTGAAGTCGTAGCCGGCGAGGATCCCGGAGAAGGCGCCGAAGTTCATCGGCGGCAGATCCGGCCTGAACGATCTTCGAGAGCATGAGGGGCATGCCGTTCTCGCGGGAGATGATGTTCGCGATCTCGTCGGATCGGGCCTGGAGGCCCTCCTGGATGCGCTGGAGGTACTTGCCGCGGTCCTCGACGGACGTGGCCGCCCAGCCAGTCGAATGCCGCTCGGGCCGCTTTGGCCGCCTTGTCGACGTCCTCGGCCGTGCCCTCGGGCATGGTTCCGATGACTTCTTCGGTCGAAGCATCGATGACGTCGATCGTGCTCGGTCCCTGTGGAAGGAACCCAGGACCCGTCGATGTAGATCTTGTCCGTGTTCGACATGCCGCCTCCTCGTTAGCTCCCCTTACGCGCTTCTCCCTTAAAGGTAGCGCTTGGGAGCCCGTGGGGGCCAAGGGAGGCCCGGCGTCCCCGAGTGACTAGGCCCAACTAGGGCGGTCTTGACAGTTACCGGTCGGTAACGTTACTGTCAGTAACACAATGACCCGACGACTTAGAGAGCGACACAGGCACCAGCGCAGGAACGGCGAGACCCCCGAGCGGACGGACCGCGCCGCGGCCCGGGAGAGAAAGAGACAGCGCCTCCTGGAGGCCGCCGTGAACGTCGTCCGCCGGGAGGGCCCGGCCGTATCGATGGACGAGATCGCCCACGAGGCCGGCGTCACCAAGCCCATCGTCTACCGCGTCTTCGGGGATCGCGAGGGGCTCACGAAGGCGCTTGCGGACCGGTTCGCCGACGAGCTGGCCGCCTCTCTGCAGAAGGCCATCGACGAGGCCAGCACTGATCGCGAGCGCGTGTCGGGAGCCATCGACGCCTACCTCGCGTTCATCGAGCGCGAGCCGTCCATCGTTCGGTTCCTGATCCACCGCAGTCTCGAATCGGTTGAAAGCACCGGTGTCGCAATGTCCGGCTTCGTCAATCGCGTCGGGCAACAGATCACCCAAGCGATCGGTGAGGCGATGCGCACGCGCGAACTGGATTCCGGGGCTGCCGAGCCGTGGGGGTACGCGATCGTCGGAGCCGTCCACCTCGCCGGGGACTGGTGGCTCGAGCGCAAGACCATGCCGCGCGAGCGGCTTGTCGACTACCTCACGACTCTCGTCTACGACGGGATGAAGGACTACAACACGCGCGATAGGGCACTTGACGAGAAGAGCTCGATCCTGGAGGCCAGGCCATGAACGAGATAGTCCTAGCCAAGTCGAACGTCGGCCCTCTGGCCGACTGGTTCGGTGTTTATCTGTTGCTCGGCGGATTCGTAGTCGTTGTTGTCGGGCTCTGGATCTTCGGGAGAGGATCCGCACGTCCTGGACTGACCGCGATCGCCCTTCGCATAGCCGACTCACTGGAGCGCCTGACCAAGGTTCCCGGCTGGGCGGCGGCGATGGTCGGCACGGCGTCCTTCGGACTGCTCGTTGCCGGTATGGGCTTCTACAACGACGTGGCCTGGCACGTTGGACTTGGCCGCGACAAGGACCTGTTCACTCCACCGCACACAGCCATAGTCATCGGTCTCCAACTGATCGCTGCTTCGGCATTGCTCGGCATCTGGTTCGCGACGGTGAAGAAGGCCGATGTCGGCTTCAAGGTTTGGGGACTACGAGTCCCGTGGTCGGCCCTGATGATGGGCTTCATCGGCGTCTCGGCTCTGGCCGGTTTCCCGTTGGACGAGCTTTGGCACCGCCAGTACGGCATCGACGTGACGCTTGTGGAGCCCTACGCATCTGCTGATGGTCGTCGGCGCTTCGATCAGCCCGTTCGCGTCGTGGCTCGCGCTTGAGCGAGGCCAAAGTCGATCCGGACTCCGGTGCTTGGGCGAAGGGCCTGCACATGACCGTCGCGTGTCTTCACGATCCTCGGACTATCGAGCGTTCAGGGTGAGTTCGCGTTCGGCGTCCCGCAGTTCCAGCAGCTCTACCACCCGGTGCTGTTCGCGCTGGCCGCCGGTTTCGCGCTGTACGGCCGTTGCGCTGGTCGTCGGCGCTGGTGGGCGCCGCTGGTCGTCGCCGGCGCCGGAATGCTTGTCGGCGCCGGCGATCGTTTTGCCGAGGCCGGGCGACAGTCAGCCGCGCTCGGCTGCGCTTGTACGTCACGGCTGCGATCGGTGTGGCCATCGTTGCGAAGCTCTTGGGAACCGAGAAAGCGCGGACGGTTCGCCGTCGCTTCCGGACTGGCCGTCGCCACTATCGGGCTCGCCGGCGAGTGGTGGTGGAGCCAGGGCGGCTATCAGCCATGGGGCACGCGCGCTGCTTCCCGAAGCACCGATCCTGGCCGCCGTCGCGGCGTTTGGGGCCGCGCTGATCGGCGTTGCGTTTGCCGGCGGTGTTCGCAGGGAGGAGGACGGATCATGGGCCGCGCCGGCATGCGTGCGGCGGCGATTGCCGTCCTGGTCGCGTTGATCGATCCCGTTCCCGCGCCAAGGTGGAGACGTCACGCGCGCACATCGATACGACGGAAACCAACGGAAAGGTGAGCGTCCGCGCCGAGCATCGATCCGCCGCGATGCCGCATTGGACGCCCGCTGGTTCCAACTCATCGCTTGGCAGGGCGGAGGCTTCGAGCGCGCGGAGATGGAGCCGACCTCGCGAGCCCGGCGTTTATGCAAGCGACGGGTCTGTTCCGGCGACAGGGAAATGGAAGACGTTGCTTGCGACTGCATCGAGGCGCCGAGATGCTGGCGATTCCGATCTGGCTTCCCGCCGATCCGGAGATCGAGGCGCGCCGAGGTCGCGATCGTCGATCGGACCGAGCGCTTCGCCAAGGAGCAGCGAATTCTTGCTTCGCGAGCAGCGCCCGGGCCCGGCTTGGTTCTCGTACGTGATCTACAGCGCGTTGCTCTTGATCGCGCTGGCTGGATCGGCAGTTCGTTTACACCGCGCGGCGGATCCGTCGAAAGGAATCCGAGCCCGCCGCGTCCGATCACGTGGCGCGCGTGTAGCCAACTGCGCCATCCTTCACAGATGGCGCCTTGGAGCATTGGCCGACGTGCTGTGGTGACGGGTTAGCGCCGTGCAGATCCGGCCCGGCGAGGAGCGAGATCTCGAGCAGATCAACGACATCTACAACCACTACGTCCTCGAGACGCCGATCACGTTCGACATCGATGAGATCACGATGGAGCGGCGGCGTGAATGGTTCGCGCGTACGGGCCGGGCGGGAGATACAGACTCCTCGTTGCCGACGAGAACGATGCCGCAGTCGGATACGCAACATCGAGCACTCCGTTTGAACGGCGCGCCTACGAGACGTCCGTTTCGAATCGACCATCTTCTGTCGCCCGATCGGCAGTCGGGCGGGGAGTCGGAACGGCTGCTCTATGCGGCGCTCTTCGCGAGTCGTTGCAAGATCAGGACGTCCACCGTGCCTACGGCGGGATCACGATGCCCAACCCTGCCTCCGTTGCCCTGCACGAGCAGCTTCGGATTTCGGCAAGTTGCCTACTTCACCGAGCAAGGGCGAAAGTTCGAGAAGTACTGGGACGTCGCCTGGTTCGAAAAGGAGCTGTAGATATGGCGCGAGCACTCATCACCGGTTGTTCGACAGGGATTGGCCGCGCCGCAGCGGTTGAGCTGACCAAGCGAGGCTTCGAAGTGATCGCGACCGCTCGGCGCCCGGAAACGCTGGAGGACCTGGACGTCGCGGAGAAGCTGGCCCTGGACGTGAACGACGACGCCTCGGTTGCGGGCGTGCGCGACGGCGTCGGCGAGGTGGATGTTCTGGTCAATAACGCAGGGATCGGTATCCACGCCCCGGTCGAGAAGGTGCCTCTGGACAAGTTCCGCAAGGTTCTCGAGACCAACGTCATCGGTGTCGTCCGGATGATCCAGGCCTTCGTTCCGCAAATGCGGGAGCGGTCCAGCGGTGTGATCGTGAATGTGTCGTCCATCGCCGGGAGGGCGGCATCGCCGCTCGGCGGTTTGTACTCGGCGTCCAAGTACGCACTGGAGGGGTTGTCCGAGTCGTTGCACTACGAGCTCAGCCACTGGAACGTGCGCGTTGCGCTGGTCGAGCCGGGTGGCTTCGACACGAGCTTCGGCGACAACCGGATGAGCTTCGCCATCGACGAGCCTCCGTACGACGAGCTCGACCGCATCTGGGAGGCGGCGCAGGACAAGCTGCAAGGAGCGGCGGGCGAGCGTCCCGGACCCGAGGTGGTGGCCCAGACGATCGCGGACGCAGTCGAGGGCAAGGAGAAGAAGCTGCGCTGGCCGGTGGGAGCCGATGCCGACCTCGTCCTCCAGGTTCGGACTTCTCAGAACGACGAGGAGTTCGAAGCGACCATGCGAAACACGCTCGGTCTCGACTGGTGACCGAGGCCTAGGGAATCAGTAACACCCTTCCGAAGGCGTTGCGCCCCTCGATATAGCCGTGCGCATCGGCGGCCTTCGACAGCGGGAACTCGCGATCGATAACAACACGTAGTTCGCCGGATGCGACGTCCTGCATGAGTCGCTCGACCAGCGCTCGTCCGTCGCCGAGGATGAGCTCGGCCCCCAGGAACACGCCGGTGAGGGTGAGGTTCTGCGCCGTTAGAACACCGGGATCGATGGGACGCCGACCTCTTCCCATATCGCCGACGGTTACAACGCGTCCGCGATAGGCGAGCGACTCGATGGAACCGAGGAGCGTGCTTCCCACCGAATCGACGGCGAGGTCGACACCGCGGCCTTCCGTCAATCGACGCACCTCCTCGACGAGCTCGACCTGCGTGTAGTTGATGCCGTGATCGAGACCGAACTCGGTTCTCAGGCGATCCAGTTTCGCGTCGCTCGAGGCCGTCGCCAGTACGGTTGCTCCGGCTCGTTTGGCCAGCTGGATCGCCGCGAGACCGACGCCGCCGGCGCCTCCCTGGATCAATACGTTCTCGCCGCTTTGCAGCCGTCCGAACTGGAAAAGGCAAACGTCGGCCGTGCCGAAAGGGATCGGGACGCAGGCGGCCTCTCTTATCTCCAGGGCTTCGGGCACAAGCCAGGTCGACTGCCAAGGCACGCCGATCTGCTCGGCATGCGAGCCGAAAGGGGCAACGGCTACCACCCTTTGTCCCACCGAGCGCTCGGTAACGTTGGAACCGACCTCACGGATCGTTCCGGCCGACTGGTAGCCGACGATGTGCGGTTCCGTGGCCAGGGCACCTCCGGCCCGGTTGAGGACGTCGCCTCCCTCGATCGAAATGGCTTCGATGGCGATAACGACTCCGCCGTCCGGACATGCCGGATCCGGCACATCCTCGTAGCGGAAAACGTCCGGGGGCCCGGTTCTGTCGTAAACGGCGGCTTTCACGTCCGGAGTTTAGCGATGTTGAGGTTTCTAGCTTCGTGGGAACTAAGTGGCTATGCTCCAAAAGGCGTAGCGACGGCGAAAGGAGTAGGCAGCATGATGATGCGTTCTCAGCCCAAGCTGGCAGCAGCCGCAGGGCTTGCATACGTGGGGGCCTTGGTCTCGTTCGCGATTATCGGGCAGATCAAGGATTTCGAGCACGTCTCGGACTACATCGGTTCGAGCAACGAGATGTTCGGGTCGGTGGGGATAGTTTCAGTCTTCGCCGGCGTGTTTTTTCTGTGGTTTGCGGCGACGGCCGCGGAACGCTTCCGGCAGGTCGAGATGGGCTACGGCGGATCGGGCCGGCTGTCGAGGGCGATGTACGGATCGGCCGTCGTCATCACCGGCATCATCGCGCTAGAGCTCGGTGTGCAGTGGGCCGCACGTACCGGTGGTGCCGACCTGGGCGCTCTGGCGAACGCCCTGATCGAGGGGCCGACCCTGGCCGGGCCCGTGATCGTGTTCCTCGGTGCCGGCGGACTCATTACCGTTCGTGCCGAAGGGCTGGCACCACCCAGCCCGTTCCTGGGCCGGCTCGCGATCGTGACGTCGGCGGCGTTCGGGGTGCTGGCTGGTCTGCAACTCTTCAAGAACTATGCGTGGATCAACGAGACGACCTACATAACCTTCACCGCTTGGATCCTCGTGATGAGCATCATCGGGATCGCACGGTGGGGCGCGTTGGACGGTGACACAGCCGCTGCACCTGCACGGGTGACACCTCCGCCGGCTCCGGTTGCGGCAGCCGCTCCGGCAGCACGTAAGCCGGCAGCTCGGAAGCGCAAGCCTGCGGCGCGTAGGTCGACGGCAAAGCGCTGACGCGTTTTAAGTAGTCGCTTTCTTGGTGCGGGCCCTCTTCGGGGGGCCCGCACTTTTTTATGGGCCTCGTGCGCGACGAGTAAGCTTCCCGCTGAGGGGGACACTTCATGGAGATGCACGGCAAGGCGTCGGTTCATATCGAGGCTGCGCCCGACGTCGTCTATTCATTGATCAGCGACATCACTCGTATGGGTGAGTGGAGTCCGGAATGCGAGGGCGGGGATTGGACAGATGGTTCTGCCCCGGCCGTCGGTGCTCAATTTCATGGACGCAATCGCCGCGGAGACAATGAATGGACGACACCGAACACCGTGATCGCTGCCGATGCAGGGCGCGAATTCGCATGGGTTGTAGGAACGCCCGAGTTCCAGGTATGCACTTGGCGCTTCTCGTTGACGCCGGAAAACGGGGGAACCACCGTCACGGAATCATTCGAGCTGGGCAAAGAGGAAGTCGGGTTCCGCGCGACGGTTCTTGAGCTGCCGGAAGATGAGCGGCCCAATCTGATCAACGCGCGCACGGACCAACTCGTCGAGGACATCAGGCATACCCTCGCGTCGCTCAAGGAGGCGGCCGAACGCGGCTGAAAGGTTCCAGTGGTTCTCGTATGACCGAAGATCAGGACGCGAACGCACTTAAAGGCCGGCTTCTGGTCGCAACGCCGAACCTCAAGGACCCCAACTTCTTCCGAACGGTGGTTCTCGTGGTCGAGCACAACGAAGAGGGATCGGCCGGAGTAGTCCTCAATCGGCCGAGCGACACGGGGCTGAGGGAAGGACCGTTGGAGGAGTGGGGGACGCTGGCGGCCGATCCCCCTCTGGTCTTCGTCGGAGGACCCGTGGCTCCCGGTGCGGCGGTCTGCCTGGCCAGGACGGCTCCGTTGTCGCAACCGCCCGGCTGGCAACCAGTTATCGGCGGGCTCGGAGTGCTCGATCTGGATCACGATGTCGAAGACGTGCGCGAAGGAGTCGATCGCGTGCGGTTGTTCGCCGGCTACTCCGGATGGGGCGCCGGTCAGCTCGAAGGCGAGATCGAGGAAGGTTCGTGGTACGTCCTCGACGCGGATCCCGAGGACGCACTGTCGGCGGAGCCGGGTGGTTTGTGGCGGTTCGTCCTCAAACGCCAGGGAGGAAAACTGGCGCTAGTCGCGAACTTCCCGGCCGACCCTTCGTTCAACTAGCCATGCCGTCGCAAGGTTCCGACCTGCCGGGTGCCGGTCTCATACGTGCATACGGAAGGTTCCTGCAACGGACGGCGAAGGTTGCCACGGGCCCCGCTATGCGCTGGATGTTCGGCGTCGACGTCGAAGGTCTGGATCGGGTGCCGAGGCGCGGTCCGGCGATCATCGCGCCGAACCATCTTTCGTTCATCGACCCCTTAGCGGTAACTCTCGTCGTGCATCGCGATGTCACCTACATCGGGAAGGCCGAGTACACGGACTCGTGGTCGACTCGGTGGTTCATGGAGCTCGGTGGAGTGATCCCAGTCCGTCGGGAGGATGCCGTTGCGGCGGAAGGATCGTTGGCCGCCGGTGTGCGCGTGCTGAGATCGGAGAAGCTGCTCGGGATCTTTCCGGAAGGAACGCGCTCACCGGATGGGCGTTTGTACAAGGGCAAGACGGGAGCCGCTCGCATGGCGGCCATCGTCGGATGCCCGATTATCCCGACCGGTATCCGCGGAACCGAAGCCGTGCTTCCGAAGGACGCGAAGATGCCCAAGATCGGCGTGCGGGTGAGCGTAAAGTTCGGCAAGCCCATGCGCGTCCCGCCGGGCGGGGCGGACGACCGCGGGATACTGCGCCAGTTCACCGACGACCTGATGCAGGAGATCGCGAAGCTCAGCGGCCAGACGTACCGTCATCGGTACTCGTACACGAAGAAGATCGGCCAGGCCGGTCCGGTAGCGCCGATGAACCTCTTCGCCTGATCTAGTGCTCGACGTCCTTCTCGGTGCCCGCGAAGGACTCGGGTGAGAAGTCCGGTGCGCGGAACATGGCGATCACATCTCTCTCTCGCGCCTCCAGCGTTCTGATCGCTTCTGGAAGAGCATCCGCGATCTCTATGGGGATGGAGATTACGCCGTGCTGATCCGCCTGTAGGAGGTCGCCCGGCCGGACCTCGAGTCCTCCAACCATCACCGGTGCGCCTGCGCCTGCCACATGGACGTAGGCATGGGACACGCCGACCGATCCCGCGAAGGCTTGGAATCCGACGGACTTCATCTCGTCCAAGTCGCGGACGCATCCGTTGGTTACGACGCCCACACAACCGAAAGCCTGGAAGACGTTCGAGTTGACCTCACCCCAAAAGGAGCCGACGCCGGGCGGTTCGTCCAGGTCCTGCACGACGACGAGCCGAGGCGCGGTGACGGAGAGCGCGTGACGCCACAGTTCGCGGGTTCGGTCGTCACCGGGCGACGAAGCACGGATGGTTGCCGTGACGGCCAAGCCCTGGACTATGCCGAGCTCCGGAAACATGCACCGCACGCTGGAGTCCATATAGCCGGTGTTGTGGGGACGCACATCGAAAGTCTCGATCCCGTTCGCAAGAGCTGGAGTCGGGAAGCGGGCAAGCTCGGCAAGCACAGATGGTTCGACCATTGCGTTGTTCTACCCGGTCCGGTGCAGGCGATGCGAGGCCGGCGTGTTGGACGGGTAGTATCCCCGGCGTCATGTCGACGACACCCGGCCGTCGGAAACCGGCTAATCCGCCAAGACGGCGCAGGACATTCGCGTCGGCGGTTATCGCCACGAAGGGCCTGACGAAGCACTTCGGCCCGGTAAAAGCCGTTCAAGACCTCGACCTGGAGGTGAGACGGGGAGAGATCTTCGGGTATCTCGGTCCGAATGGCTCTGGAAAGACGACGACGATCCGGTTGCTTCTCGATTTCATTCGACCGACCAGCGGCAGCGCCTCGGTGTTGGGAGGTACGGCCGCTGACCCGGCGATCCGCAAGCGGATCGGTTATCTCCCCGGCGACCTCAACCTCGACCCGAAGTACACGGGGAACGATGTCTTTTCGTTCTACGGCTCACTGCGTGGAGGTGTCGATGAACAACGCGTGCGTGAGCTGGTCGAGCGATTCGATCTGGATCCGACCAGGCCGATCGGGCAATTGAGTACTGGGAATCGACGCAAGGTCGGGATCGTGCAAGCGTTCATGAGCCGGCCCGAGCTGTTCATCCTGGACGAGCCCACCTCAGGCCTCGACCCCCTGCTGCAGCACGAACTCCATCAGCTCGTTCAGGAGAGCTCGGACGGAGGGGCCAGCGTGCTCTTGTCATCGCACGTTCTTCCTGAGGTCGAGCAGCTGGCCGACCGCGTTGCGATCTTGAGGAAAGGCCGAGTGGTGAAGCTGGGAGGGATCGACCAGTTGCGACGACAGGCGCGTCAACGGATCGACCTCTATTTCGATAAGAGAGTGGATCCAAAGCCGTTCCGGCTGATCCCCGAGGTAGTGGAGGCAAGATCCGAAAACAAGGTCGTGCGCCTGGTGGTCGAGGGCACGGTGGAACGGGTTCTTCGAACGGCGGCCAGGCTGCACGCTCACCGGATCTACAGCCCGGAGGGCGATTTGGAGGACGTCTTCCTCAGCTATTACCAGGACGACACGCGATGATCGTTGCCCTCCGGTTCTTCATAGACCGACGCCGCTGGAACATCTGGTGGGTCGTCGGGGGTATTGCGTTCATGTTCCTCACGGTTGCCTTCTACCCCAGCATCAAGGACCAGAGCGGGTTCGATGATCTCTACAAGGATCTGCCCGAAGGCGTTAAAGCCCTCGTCGGGGCGCAGGGCGGAATATCACTTCAGTCGCCGGCCGGTTACCTGCAAAGCAACATGTTCGCCCAGCTGTTCCCGATCGCCTTGCTGATCTTCGGTATCTCCGGCGGTGCCCGGGCGATCGCGGGAGCCGAAGACGACGGCACCCTCGAGCTGATGCTTTCGAACCCTGTTACACGCACGCGTGTTGCCGTGGAACGTTATCTATCCAGCGTGGCGATGGTCGTCGGCTTCGGTGCGATCCTCACGGCCGTCCTGATCGCTCTTGCGGCGCCGTTCGAGTTGTTGACCGAAGGCGTAACGGCGACCGACATCCTCAGTGCCGGCCTGGCGGCCACGTGTTTCGGGATCCTGCATGCATCGCTGGCCTTCGTCGTGGGAGCGGCATCCGGTGGGCGTTCGCGGGCATTGGCCGCGTCAGCGGCGGTCGCCGTGGGCGGGTTCATCGTTTTCGGGATCGTGAGTGGGGGAGTCATCGAAGGAGCGCGGTTCATCACCCCGTGGTGGTGGTACATGAGCCGCAACGTAGTAGCGAACGGACTTCCACCTGAAGCTGTTTATCTGCCGCTCGGGATATCGGCGTTGCTGGCGATACTCGGAGTCTGGCGGTTTAGTTTGCGAGATCTTCGCTAAGGGTCAAACCCTCTTCGATCGGCGCGTCGAGGTTTTCGTGTCGCCGGAGCGAAACCAACAGCTCGGCGATCAGGCCGAGCGAAATGATTTGAACCGCCACGACCACCAACACCACGCCGAGTAGTAGCGCCGGTCGTTCGCCTACGCCTTGCCCCAGAAGTTTGAGCGTCAGCATCCAGCCCAGCAACGCCGCTCCAGCTGCGCCAAGCACCATGCCGATTGAGCCGAACAAGTGCAGCGGGCGACCCGTGTACGTCGTTATGAACTTGACGGTTATCAAGTCAAGGAAGCCACGAAGGAAGCGGGCCGAACCGAACTTGGACTCTCCGTAACGCCTCGGCCGATGGTTAACGGCGACTTCTCCAACACGGAATCCGTTCCATGCTGCCAGCACCGGGATGAAGCGGTGTAGCTCGCCGTACAACTCGAAGCTGCGGGTGACGTCGCGCCGCATGGCCTTGAATCCAGTGTTCATGTCCCGGCCAGGTACCCGAGTGATCGTTGCAGTCACACGATTGAAGAAACGCGATGCGACGCGCTTCGTGAATCGATCTTGACGGTCGACCCTGCGGCCACTAGCAAGATCGAGACCGCTACTGAGACCGTCCAGAAGTTTGGGAATCTCGTGCGGATCGTCCTGGCCGTCTGCATCCATGAGGATCACGACGTCGCCGACGGCTCGGCTCATTCCGGCGGCCAGAGCGCCCGACTTTCCCGAGTTTCGCCGGAGACGCAGATAGCGCACATGTGGCAATGCCAGCTCTCTTACAACACTGCTCGTGCCGTCCGTGCTTCCATCGTCGATGACGAGTACCTCGAAAGACGAGCCCATGCCGGTGAGTACGGTCGTCAACTCGGGCAAGAGCTCTTTGAGCCCCATGGCTTCGTTGTAAGAGGGAAGCAGGACTGATAGGACGGGTGCACGCTGAGCTGTGAGGCTTCGGCGCGACGTCCCTTCTTGCCGATCGCTTCCAACCGGCACCGATGATTCACCCAATCTTCTGCCCCTTGTGTCTGCCTATGTTCCGGTGCGCGATGGACCAGGTCAAGGAGCGTGCCTGCTCGAGGCCCGATGGTTCAGAGGCACTAGGCGTGGGGCTTGGGTATGAATGCGTGTTCAATTTCCTCGCACGCGGCCGGCATCGCAGCGAAGGACGTAGGCCATGACCACCTGTTCGGTTCTCATGCGGCGTGTCACGTTATCGACTGGGACGCAGTAATCGGGGACCGCGCCACCAGCTCGGCTTCGAGCCATCACCCAGAGCTCCCCGTCGACGACGGCGTAAGGCTTGACATCCGTGCCCCGTCTGTCCTGAACAGGTAAGAACACGCGGTGGCTGCACCCGGTCCAAGCCACGCTTGGCACCGGCAACCACTCCGGATCAAGAAAGCCGAACAGACGACGTCGGCGTCGCGAGGGACCCTCTCGATCATCTCCGGCGCGCTCGTCCAGTAGTAGTCCGTCTCCCATCGACCGTTGACGCCACCGATTCCGGCTACGGCATTGACGTACGTGTAGTTGTAGGGGAACAAGATGCGTCTGCTCGACCAATGGTGCCGCCAGTGCAAAGAAGAGCACGACAGCGACACCAGACCTCACCCAGTTCGCTCGCCGAGCGGAACCCCATTTATAGAGTGCGTGGGCGCCGAGACCTGCCATCACCGCTATTCCGGGTACCGCATAAAGGTGTTGGCGAAGTCCCGTGTACATGACGGCGCCCGATGCCAGCGCGCCCGCCGGAATCAGCGCCATCTGGAGCACGACCATAACCACTCCTAAGTTCTGATCCTGCGGGTCCGCGACGCCGATTGGGACTCCGGAAGACTAGCTCGGACGAGCGCTCGACCGTGCGTGAGCGTGCCCAAGCCGGCGAGGAGTGCCATGACGACCGGCAGCGAAGCTAGGAACCAAGCCGGCAGATACCACCAGGGAGGCCGCGGAGGCAGCATGTGGCCTGCCGTAAGAGTGACACCTTCCCATTCGAAGCCGGATGAGTCGCCGAGAGAACGGACGAGGAAAGTCCACGGCGAAGTCCTGATGTTCAGATAGAAGAGCGTGACCACGGCGAAGCCGATACAAGCACCAAGCGCAACGACAGCTACCGTGCCCCGGTCCGAATATGTTCCGGTCAACCGTCGTCTGAGGATCGTGAGCACGCCGAAAACAACAAGGGAAATTAGGAAGGCGAGGAGAAGGGGGGGGCGGGTTCCGATGCCGATCACGATGCCGACTGCGAGCAGGACGGCTATCAAGGCCTGATGCCACTCTGCCGGCCGGTTGATCCTCGTCCGTCTGAAGAGCGACCACAAGACCCGCGGTAAGGAATGTGTATCCGGCGGCTGCGGGGATGTCTTTACGTTGAAGAAGCTGTGCCCCATCCAAGCGGGGATCGCTAGCAGACCTGCCGTCGCCCATAGACCGAAGGTTGGAGAGCGAGTCAGCGAGAACACGATCAGCCCTACAGCAGCAGCGGTTAGGTAACCGAGGAAGGCAATCCACAGATGACGCACTTTGTACGCTGCCGCCGTATTCTTCGATCTGGTCCGAAGGCTCGTTGCCGAGCACCACGTTGGCCGCGTGTGCGAGAGCCGAGTAGGCGGGGCCGTAGACGAAGGGAGTCGATCCTGCCTCCCTCTCATCCGGCCGGCCATCCAAGAGGTGTTGCGGTGGAACGTAAAACCCGGTGTCGAGCCATGATTGCGCACGATCGAGATGCGCTAGCTCATCGAGAGATGGACCGGTTGTGAAGGCACCGGCGAAGAGTTGAATGGTTGCCAACACCAAAACCACGACGGCAGCGACCGCAGAAGCATCGGTCCGGAGTCGTTCCGATATCTTCGGGCGTTCCGAAACCCTCGGCTGTTCTAATACCTCCGCCTCTTCGAAAGGTTCTGGCTGAGCCGGTGCATACGTTCCAAGTGCCGAGGCTCGCGCTTCGAGCACGCGGTAGCGGGAGTTCGATTCTGATCCGGAGGGTAATTCGAGCTCCCCGTTCGGAGAACGCGGCTTCACAGAGTCCGATACACGGGTCACTTTGCGCGTGCTCACGCGCTTTCCTAGGCGGGGCGTAGCCATGTAGGTCTTCATTCCGCCCTACGATGGTGGGCGCGCGTAGCAGAGCGTCCCGAACTCAGCGTCAGCGATCAAGCCCTGCTCCCGCTCCAGTGGTTTCGGCCAGACGCCTACGCGGTGGCACGGCGACCGCCGCGTTGATCGTCTTAGGCAGTTTACAGTTCGGCCGGGTGCGCCAAGATGCTCTTGTTTTGGGTTAGCCGCCCTAAACGAGGCCTATTTGGCCGTGGTATGGCGGCTTCAGCGCTGTTGCAGGCGTTCTCGCAGGGGATCTACCACGGTGCGCGGCATGAAGGTCGTCAATGCTCGCTCACGCGCAGCCGCTCGCAGCCGCTGAAGCTTATCGCGGTCGCGAGCAAGCTCTCGGAGAGACTGCGCGAGAGCGGCGGAGTCGCCGGTGGGCACGTAGACGGCAGCTTCCTGCATGGTCTTGCACTGCGGTGCTGTGTTGCTCGTAACGATCGCACAACCGGCTGCAGCACCCTGAAACACCTTCGTTGGAGTCACGCGTTGCGCTTTCGGGTTCGTGCTGAAGATGCCCAGACATACGTCGTGCTTTGCGACCACCGAAGGCAATTCGCCAGCTTCGATCCACTCTTGCCACTGGACCCGCGAGTTCTCGGCACTTGCCAGTTGGGTTGCCTCCAGGTCCTGACCTCGTCCAACCATCAGGACCTCGATGTCGGGATCGTCCCTGAGCTCGTTGAGAGCGGCGCCGATTATCGGAGCGCCCTGCAAGGGCGTGAACAGACCAAAGAAGATCACGCGTAATGGCCGTACGGCGCCGGTTTCGGGATGAAGACCATTGCCTGCCTCGAACCAAGAATTGGACGCGCCAACTGGAACGACCACCGCTCGGTCGGCGAGCTTCGGAGGCATCAGCTCGGCGTGCTCAGCTGTGTCGAGCACGGCGATGTCGGCAGATCGTATGGCGAGATAGTCGAGCCACCTCAACAGGCGAGTCTTCCAACCCGTAGTGACTCCTCGATCAACCGACGTGTCCTCGGCAAAGACGAAGTGGTCCAGCACGATCGTCGATCGCCGACCGAACAACACCTTCGCAAGCAGCACATCGAAATGACCCAGATAGCCGACGAGAACTACATCAGGCTGCGTTTCACGCCAAGCCGCGCGTCCACGGAGTGCGAGCTTCCACCAGCAGCGAATGAGGAGCACAAAGAACGCGGGAAGTCGCCATGCCTGACGAAGGATGGCCTCTCGCTCGATCGCGCTCAGACCGAATGGGACATTGACCTCGGTCACAACATCGCCGTGCGCACGAAGACCTTCGATGAGGACGCCGACTCGCGGCTGAGTTCGTTTGTCGTAGCTACCGAAGGCAAGAACCTTCAAGGGACCCTCCCGGCCCGCAATTGAGATGCTTTCAGTTTCACACGGAGGCAGATCCTTGACGTGAGTGCAGTCAGCCGCGACCGCGTTCTTGCTTTTCGCCTGCAAGCGAGTCATCTGGACCACAAGTTGACGGCCCGGGCCGATCGACCTTCCGTGTTCGAGCAGGCGTCAGCCGGCGGGCTTCAGGACAGCGCGCCCCGCGCGGCCGTCATCTCGCTGCACGCCAGGGTCGAGGATGTCCGGCCGCATTCGTGGGAGCACGAATCGCTCGTGCAGATCTGGGGTCCACGTGGAGCGGACTACGTCGTTCCTCGGTCCGACGTCGGTGTGTTCACCCTAGGACGGCTTCCTCGCGACGATGCTCAACGGAACGCTCTCGAGCGCATCGCCGATGACATCCACCGCGTCACGAACGGCCGCATGACGCCGACCCGAGATGTATCGGCCGCCTTGCCCGAGCTCGGACATCTGATCCGGGCGTCATCGATAACGGGTCGCGTGAATATCAGGTGGGACGCCAGCAAGATCTGGCTCATCCCCGCAACCCGACCGGAAGTTGATGTCGAAGAGGCCCGGCTGGAGTTGGCTCGCCGCTTCCTGCGATGGTTCGCTCCCGCAACCCGAGAGCGCTTCGCCTGGTGGTCGGGAGTCGACGATGTCGACGCTCGCGAAACGTGGAGCGCGTTGTCGGGGGAGCTGGTCGAAGTTGAGGTCGCGGGGGAAACCCGGCACGTTCTCACGGCCGACGAGCCAAAGCTTCGTCGAGCCACGCCGGTCCGAGGCGTGCGCTTACTCCCACACGGCGATCCGTTCCTGAAGATCGACGGAGCACTGGTCGTGCCCGACGCCACGAGGCGTCCGGAGGTGTTTCCGATCTCCAACGTCAAGACGAAGTTCTGGCCGGTCTCCGGAGCTTTGCTGAGTGACGGCGAAGTCGTCGGCTCTTGGGCCCGTCAACAACGGAAGGTCACGATCCATCCATGGATGAAGCTGGACTCGCGCGTTCGAGATGCAGCCGAGCAGGAAGCGCTCAGCTTTCCGATCGCCTCGTCGACGAAGGCCAAGGTGAGTTGGGTCTTTTAACGGCGGGGAGCACTGGTCGACTGAGCGTCGACTAGAACTGGAAGTAGATGAAGGGTATCGGTGTCCCTCCGCTGAATACGACGATCAGCGCGAGGAGGAGCCCGACAGCTATGCCGGCCGTCACAGGACGCGAATCCATCAGCGGAACCTGCTCGGCCGAACGTCTCTGAGCCACATCCAGCATGAGCATCCCCAAGGCGGCTACCGCCACTACGAACAGGCTGTTCAGTTCGACGGCCCAGCCCCCACGGGCGGTGAAGATCCCAGCTATGAAGTGGAATGCTTCGCGTAACGAGTCGGCGCGGAACACGACGAACAGCAATGCCGCGACATTCGCCGTGACCAGGATCGGGATCAGATCCCGGCGCCAGACGATCGGACGTTCCACGTCGCTGCGATCGCGTCCGCGCAAGCGGTCCAAGCAGAGCAAGAGTCCGTGCAGTCCTCCCCATACGACGAACGTCCACGAGGCGCCGTGCCAGAGACCACCGAGCAACATAGTGAGCACGAGGTTGCGATAGGTAGCGAGTTTCCCTCCACGGTTGCCGCCCAACGGGATGTACAGGTAGTCGCGCAGCCAGTTCGACAGGGACACATGCCAGCGGCGCCAGAACTCGGTGATGTTCCTCGATAGGTACGGCTGACGGAAGTTGATCGGTAGCTCGATCCCCAGAAGCCAGGCCGAGCCTCGAGCTATGTCGGTGTAGCCGGAGAAGTCACCGTATATCTGGAGGGCGAATCCCCAGGCCGTGAACAGCAAGGTCAACGCACTGGCTTCGGAGGCGAACGTGAAACCGCCGCTAACGACGGCCGCGACGCCATCGGCGATCACCACCTTCTTGAACAGGCCCGTCAGGATGAGGACGAGCGACTCGACGACTCGTTCGCGTGTGGGCCGAATGCGATCACGACCGAATTGCGGTAGCTGAAGGTGGGCACGGCCGATCGGCCCGGCGACGAGCTGGGGGAAGAAAGCGACGAACACCGCGTAGTCGAGCAGACTTCGCGACGGTTCGATATGACGCCGATACACATCGAACACGTAGGAGATGCCGTGGAACGTATAGAAACTGATGCCGATCGGGAGCAAGATGCGGAACAACGGCGGATGGACGTCCAGTCCGACGCGCAGCAGCATCTGAGCGGCCGAGTCTGCAAAGAAGTCGTAGTACTTGAAGAAGCCGAGGATGCCTAGATTGACCCCCAGACTTGCGAAGAGCCAGCGTCTGCGGATCCGGTCGTCACCCGACCGGCTAATGGACAGACCGAACCAGTAATCGAGCCCGGTGGAGATCAGGAGCAAGCCGAGGAATCGGTAGTCGAACGCGGCGTAGAAGACGTATGACGCAACTAGCAGGAGCGCGTTCTGGCCGCGGCGTGGAAGACGCCAATAGATGAGCAGCACGAGGGCGAAGAAGGCGGCGTACTGCAGAGAGTTGAAGGTCACGGCGCCAGCCTCGGAACCGAACTCGGAAGGACGGGAACGTTCGCCGGCGGCGTCGGTGACGGCAGGGGCACTCCGGGAACCGTCGGCTCGACGGCCGGCGGTTGGGGAGCAGGAGCCTTCGCACGTGCCTCTGCCAAGTCACTTTCTCTCTCGTAGGACGTCGCTCGCGATGGCGGGTGCCAGAGGATCCGGTGGAAGGTCGTCCACCTTGGCCTCGAAGGACCCGGGGGTGCCGGAGGCCAGAGCCCTGGCAACCGCGGTGTTGAACACGTTCGCGCCGGCACGATTCACATGGTCGTAGTCGAAGAAGAAGGTCGTGCCGTCGACTCCACCGGCCATGTCGAGAACGGGCACACGTAGCGATCCGGCCTCGCGACGAAGAAACTTCTTGTAGTCGCCGTACTGGTCCTCGCCGAGCAGATCGACGAGCGGGGCGGATATGGCCATGTCGATGACGAGCACCTCGGCCCCCTGGGTGCCGAGAGTTGCGACCGTCCGCTTGAAGGCTTGCAGCTGTGTATCGCTGAGGGTCCATCCGTCTTGCTCGACCTTGTCTAGGAACTCACGCGTGGCAATGTCGACGACTTCCTTGTTGAAGGAGAGTCCGTCACAGCACGGCAGGCGACCGGCGGCGTCGACCCCGGCGACCGGCAACGGCGGACCGCGCTGACTGCGCAGACGGCGCAGAACGGCGTCGTACAAGGCCTTTGGATTGCGCAGGTCTTTTCGGTGTCGCACCAGAGCCGACGACTCGGCGATCCGCCGTTCGATCCGGCCCAGCCAATCGTCGCGAACCGCTGCCGAGCTGAAATACGTCTGTGCCGCGTCACCGACCGGTTCGATGAAGTCGAGCGGCGAAAGGCCCAGGACGACCGTCTTGGGGCGAAGCCGCGGGGCGACGACTTCGGTCAGCCAGTGCTCGTTGACGACAGGTGGACCGCCCCAGAGTGCCGCGTTGTATGCGTTCCAGGGCACCTTGAGTGACTTCAGCATGGCCGGATCGCCCGCGAACAGCATCTGGGACGACCCCGCGAAGACGACGTCGGTCCGTCCTCCCTTGGCGGTCAGGGCATCCATCTGCTTGACCTTCTCCGCGACCATGGGCTCCCGCCACGGATTGATCTCGGGCAGAGCGGATTCGATGGCCCGGACGCTTGCTTCCAGTGCCAGGAGGGTGATGACAGCGATCAGCGCGACACGTGCTATTCGTCTCACGCAAACCTTTCGCCCCGGGCCGTGAGGATGGCCCCTCACTCCAATTAACGAGGAACATCGCGAAGAGGCGATTCGCGCCAAGAAGCCTACCGGCTGCCGGGTGTTGGAGCGGCTCAGTTGGGCGCGGTTAGATTCCGGACCTGCCCGGATATCTCATAGGAGGAGATCCCAAGTGAGCGACGATTCCGCCATGAAGCGTCTCGAGGCGCTTATCGGGACGTGGAGCCTGAACGCCGACTTTCCGAATGTGCCCGACATGCCTAGCGATGTGGGCGGCAAGGCCGTATTCGAGTGGACTCTCGGCGGGAAGTTCCTAGTCGAGAGGTCCGAGGTGTCACACCCCGATGCTCCGGACGGCTACGTGATCGTCGCCCCGGACGAGACGAAGGACGGATCCTATGTCCAGCACTACTTCGACTCCAGAGGTGTAGTCCGGACTTATCAGATGACGTTCGACGGGAAGGTCTGGACCCTCAATAGGGAGTCGGCAGATTTCTCACCCCTCGACTTCAAGCAGCGTTTCACCGGCACCTTCGAGGACGAAGGCAAGACGATCAGAGGTCGCTGGGAGATCTGCCACGACGGCAAGACCTACGAGCACGACTTCGATCTGATCTACACGAAGGTCGACTAACTACCGCCGGGGAGCCGGAGCGTCAGCCGCCGTCGGCGCGTTAGGCGGGCGCGATGTTGTTGTTCATCCGGAAGAAGTTCGTCGGGTCGTACTTCTTCTTGATCTCGGCCAGACGCTTCAGGTTCTTTCCGAATGCGTCGTCAACACCGACGTCCGTCGGTTCGGCAGCGATACCGGTGAAGTTCAGATAAGTCGACCCGGTACCGAGCTTGTGGACCTGGGCCCATCTCTCGCGGACCCAGGAAACGACCTTGTCATCGTCGGCAGGGTCTTCCCAGTTGCCATCGATCGACACCATCCAATTGGCCGACCGTTCTGAGTTGGCCGTGTCGCCGGACTTGACGCGATTGATCGCTCCTCCCCAGGAGAACAGAGCGATGAGTGTCCGCTTGGACGGCCGTTCCTGGCACGCCTTGGCCACGAGATCAAGCGCTTCGTCTGACATCTCCTTCAGGTACGTGGACTTCCAGTAGCTGCGAAGCACACCGCGCTGGAAGAAAGGATCGAACGCCTGCTGCAGACCGACGAAGGGGAGTTCTCCCGAGATATCGGCCAAGGGCGTCGCAAGCTCGCGTAACGGTTGCATGATCTTCAGTCCCTCGTTTACGTCTCCGACATACATCCCGCCGGCGACGATGTAAGGCACGTCGTGGATCTCGGGTGGTATGTGCTCGTTGACCGGAAGCGTCGTCGCCGCACCGAGACCGGTCACCTCGTCCGGAGCTTTGTCCATGAAATCGCGGTATCCGCGGAGCACCTGGGGTGCCGCGTCGATCGGATAGAAGGTGATCGCGGCCCCAACCATCGGACCGAGCGGCTGCAACTTGAACGTGAAGGACGTCACTACGCCGAAGTTCCCGCCCCCTCCTCGAAGCGCCCAGAACAGATCGGGGTTGGTATCGGCCGATGCCGTTCTCACCTGTCCGTCGGCGCACACGACTTGGGCCTCGATGAGGTTGTCGCACGCGAGGCCGTACTTCCGACGTACCCATCCTTCGCCGCCACCGAGAGTGAGTCCGGCAACTCCGGTGTCGGACACGATGCCGCCCGGCGCGACGAGTCCGAACGCTTGCGTGTCGCGGTCGACATCACCCCACCGAGCTCCGCCCTGGACGTGAACGATCTGCTTTTCGAGATCGATGTCAACGCCGTTCATCAAAGTGAGCTCGAGGAGAAGACCGTCGTCGATGCTCGAAAGGCCGGAGACCGAATGACCGCCACTGCGGATCGCCATGAGCAATCCCTGCGCACGCGCGAAGTTCACAGCGTCGATGACGTCGGCTACTCCCGACGCACGCACAACGATCGCCGGCCGTCCCGGATACATGGCGTTGAACGGAGCTGGGACGTTTGCGTAACCGGGGTCCTCCGGTGTTAGTACCTCGCCCCGGATGCTCATTCGGAGCTCCGCGAGAGCCTCGTCGGAGACCTTCGCCTTACTGCCGCTCAGTGTGGCAACGCTCGTGACCATCGGGTCCTCCCTCTCGCAAATGTGCCTACAGACAGCCTAGGCCCGTAACCTTAAATCGCATAGGCCTCGGAAACTGTCCGCCAGGCGACACATTCGGGAATGAGTTAGGAAGGACGTCAGGGGCTGAAGATGCGTGCGAGGGCGCCGAAGCGTTTGACAATGACCGGATCGAAGCCGGCAAGAGCCGCATCAACGCTCCCTCGGCCTAATAGTGCGTCGATTATGGCTGGGGCTTCGGCGTCCACGCCTGGCGCCACGGGGGTGGCTTTGGCCGGAGGTTTGCCCGCGACCACGCGCATGCCGGCGACGACTACATCGGTCGGCTCCTTGATCAAGGTCCCGACGATCGCGAACGAGTAGGCAAGGACGGGCAAAGCCTCGGACTCCTCGACGGGAACCGGAACCCCGAGCGGCAGGAGAACATCACGTTCGTGGATCCACGAGTCGAAGAAGACGTGCAAAGCGCTCAACCACCAAGGGACGACGCCTAGCGGCGAGAATGAGGTCAGGCCCCACCGTTCTGGACCACTGCTGCCGACGTCGGCCGCCATCGTTTCCGACGAGGTCAGGTAACGATCGCGCGCTTCGATGTCGGAGACGGCCCGTCCGGCGACGACGAACTCATGCGGGGTCAGGATCGGGTCGAAGGAAGTGAACGGCGGCATGGAGCCGGACCAGAGAGCCTGCATCCACTCGTCGACGTCGCGGCAATGGCGGAGGACGTCGGCCACGCTCCACAAGCTGCATCGCGACTGCGCAGCGAGAGCATCTTCGTCGAGTGACGCCACCTCAGCCGCGAACCGTCGCCGGTGCTGGGCATACGCGGCGAGAGCGGCCGCGGGGTCCACATCGACGCAGATCTGGTCGCCTTGCGGGACTGCGGGGGCTTCGCGGTCCATGACTCAGTTCATCACAGACGGCGCGTGATGACACACTGTCGCGATGCCGGAACAAGTGGCCGAGGAACTCGGTTGTTATCTACTCGCAGGGGCGCCGCGCTCGCCGCGAGATCTTCTCGACGAGATCCGTGGCGCGGAGGACCTCGGCCTGGGCACTGCGTTCATCTCGGAACGATTCAACATCAAGGAGGCGGCGACCCTCTCGGGTGCCGCGGCTGCGGCGTCAACACGAATCGGGATCGCCACTGCGGCGACGAACCACAACACGCGCCACCCGATGGTGACGGCCTCGTACGCAACAACGATGCACCGGCTATCCGGCGGGCGGTTCACCTTGGGCCTCGGCCGCGGCATCAAACCGATGTTCGACGCCTACGGGATCCCGCAGATCACCACGGCCCAGCTCGAGGACTTCGCACTACTCATGCGACGCCTGTGGAAGGGTGAGGTCGTCATAGGACACGACGGTCCGATCGGTCGATACCCGATCCTCCACCTCGATGCGTCCTTTGACGAGGACATCCCTCTCGCTATCACCGCGTTCGGTCCGAACACGCTCGCGCTCGGGGGCCGCGTGTTCGACGCGGTCGTGCTGCATACGTTCTTCACGGACGAGACATTGCAACGGTGTGTGAAGACGGTGAAGGACGCTGCTGAGCGGGCGGGCCGCGATCCGGCGACGGTGAAGGTGTGGTCGTGCTTCGCCACGGTGGGCGACCATCTCCCGGAGGACATCCGGCTCAAGAAGCTTGTCGGACGGATGGCGACCTACCTCCAGGGCTACGGCGATCTCATGGTTGAGACGAACCGATGGGATCCCGAGCCACTAAAGAGGTTCCGATCTGACGAAGTGGTGACGGGCGTTCGCGGTGCGATCGATCAGGTCGCGACCACCGACCAGCTCGAGCACATCGCCACGCTGATCCCGGATGAATGGCTGGCTCCGGCGGCGACGGGTTCACCCGAGCAATGTGTGAAGGCGATACAGGGACAGCTCGAACTCGGCGCCGACGCCGTGATCCTCCACGGCGCATCGCCCGACGAGCTTGCGCCGGTAGTGACGGCGTACTGGGCGCGTTGATCCCGCAGGGAATCGGCGACCTCACGCCGGCCTTCCTCTCGGAAGCGCTCGGCCGCCGCGTCGCTGATGTGACCCTCGAGCCCGTCGGTACCGGGCAGGTCGCAGACAGTGCGCGCATCACGTTCAGTTGGGATCCACCGGGGGCCGGTCCGCCGACTCTGGTAGCGAAGGTGACGTCAGCGTCGGAGATCAGCCGGGCGATCGCCGGCATTACGCGCACGTACGAGATCGAGGTCGGTTTCTACAGCGACCTCGCGCCACAGATCGGCGTCAACGCCCCGCCGTGCCATTACGCCGCGCACGACCCGGTCACCGGCGCGTACTGCGTGATCCTCGACGACCTGGCTCCCTGTGAGCAGGGCGACCAGATGCGCGGCTGCACCGTCGACGAGGCGGCGCTGGCGCTCAACGAGCTTCCGGAGTTGCACGCGCCGGCGTGGGGTGGTCCTCTTCTGGACGCTCTGCCTTGGATCAGGCGCAGAGAACCGTCGGAAGCGGAGTTCGCTTCCGACTTCATCACATCGCTCATCCCAGGCTTCTTCGATCGCTACGCGGATCGTCTGGACGACGACGTGATCGCGATGACTGAGCGCGCAGTTCCCAAGGCGACGCGTGGAGCATCACCGTCGAAGGGCGCGACGATCATCCACAACGACTTCCGCTGCGACAACCTGATGTTCGGAGGTCCCCGTGTGTGGGTGCTCGACTGGCAAACGGTGGCCATCGGTGACGGTCTCCTCGACGTTAGCTACTTCCTCGGTGGGAGCCTGCTGGTAGATGACCGCCGCGTGCACGAGGAGGAACTCGTCCGTGCGTACGTCGACGACCTCACCTCTCGGGGTGTCGACATCGGTTTCGATGAAGGCTGGACGCGCTATCGCCTTAACGCTTTCGCAGGACTCGTGATGGCCGTCGGCGCGTCGATGAACGTCGAACGCACCGCGCGTGGCGACGAGATGTTCATCGCGATGGCGAGTCGCGCCGGCCGCCACATACTCGATCTGGATGCAGAAGCCCTGTTGTGAGGGCGCGGACGCAATGTCCTCGGCCTAGGGGTATCTGCCGCGTGCACGTAGCGCCTTCGCGACTCGCTCCAGCGCGAGGGAGAGTGCTTCGAGTCGCAGGTCCCACCCCTCCGATGCTCCCCAAACCTCGTCGACTGCGTGCAGCATCGTCCTCGCGAGACGCATGTGCACCTCCTCCTCGGTCCACGCGTACCCCTCGCGGTGCTGTACCCACTCGAGGTGAGAGACGACGACACCGCCCGCGTTAGCGAGGACGTCGGGAACCACGCGGACGCCGCGATGAGACAGCACAGCGTCGGCTTCGGGCGTTAGCGGCCCGTTCGCCGCCTCGACGACGATCCATGCTTTGATGGCGTCGGCGTTCTTCTCGGTCAAGACTCGCTCGACGGAGGCCGGGACGAGGATGTCGCAGTCGACTTCGAGCAGTTCCGCGGGTGTGATCGCATCCGTTCCGGGGAAGTCCGAGACTGTCCCGTTCTGCGACGCGTGCTGCGCGAGTGCGTTGGCGTCGACGCCGTTGTCGCAGAGGATTGCACCCTTTGCGTCTCCGACCGCGACGACGCGCATCCCGAGCGCGCACAACATGGGTACGAGATGCCCGCCGACGTTCCCGAACCCATGCACGGCAGCCGTGAGACCTTCGGGATCCTTTCCCAGCCGCCGTAGCACCTCTTCCAGCACGATCGCAACGCCACTTGATGTTGCCCCGGCGCGGCCAAGGGAGCCGCCGAGGGCCATGGGCTTCCCAGTAACGGCCCCGAGCGCGGTGTGGCCCGCGCGCACGGAGTACGCGTCGGCGAACCACGCCATCACGCGGTCGTCGGTTCCCACGTCGGGGGCGGGGATGTCGACGTCTGGTCCGATGACGTCTGCGATCGCGAAGGCGAACTCGCGGGTGACCCGTTCAAGCTCGCGGATCGACAGCGCGTCGGGATCGCAGACGACACCTCCCTTCGCGCCGCCGAACGGGAGGTCGACGATCGCGCACTTCCACGTCATCTCCATGGCGAGCGCTCGCAGGTCGTCAACCGTGACATTTGGGTGGTAGCGCAGGCCACCTTTCCCCGGCCCCCGGGCCACGTTGTGCAACACGCGGTAGCCGGTGAACACACCGATCGCGCCGGAGTCCATCCGGACGGGGAACGTTACCTCCACGACGCGGTGAGCGCGTCGCACGATCTCGTATAACCCCGGGTCCATCTGTGTGGCGTGGGCAACCGCGTCGAGCTGCGCGAGCGATTGTTCCCAGAGGCTGCCTGGGATCGGGGGTTTCTTTCTGCGCGGGTCGCTCACGAAGTCGATTCCACCGTACTACCGGGGTGCCTGGCTGTTCGAAATCCATTCAGAGCGGCGTACGATTCGGACGAGAGACTTCGGGGGGTAGTGATGACTGATCAGCGGGTGTTCGGCAACGTCGGCACGCAGTTGCTTTTCGAGAACGATCGCGTGCGCGTGTGGAAGATGGATCTCGAGCCGGGGGAGTACAGCGACCTCCACCGGCACGAACTCGACATGGTGCTCATTAATGCGATGGGTGATCGCATCGCGGTGTGTCCGGAGGCGGACACGCAGAGCCCCTACAACGCGTATATGGAGGCCGACTGCTTCCCCGGGCAAATAGTCTTCATTCCCAAGGGCGGCGTCGAGCGTGCGTACAACGTCGGAACACAGCCCTTCCGGGAGATCATTGTCGAACTCAAGGATTGAGCTCTTCTCCACCCGGATCCAAATCGCCTCACCGAACTCTTCGGGACTGGCCCAAACGCAGCGACCTGACTGCGGGTACGAGGTTCAACTCGCTGGTGTCGGAGGTCCGCCTGTAACCATTCGCCACACCTTGTACGTCCGACGCTTCCTCCTCCGTTAGCGTGTCGGTAGACCATGACTGTGCAGAACCTCGCGAGTCTCTACATCCGTCGGAGCGCGGCCGCGCTCCTCGAAGGGAACTGGGCCCTCGTGGCGGACTGCATGGCAGAAGACTTTCACATGGAGGATCGCCGACTGTCCTTAGCAGCGACTCTCGACAAAGCCGAAACCGTAGCGATGACACGGGTCATGGGCGATCTCGGCGTGACTGCCATCTACGTGGAGGATCTCGAAACACGGGGCGAGCACCACGCGCTATTTCGCATCACGAACCATGCGCAAGACTTCGTGGTTTGCACGCTGTCCGTCGCGAAGGTGCGCGAGGACGAACGGGCGGTTGCTCTCGTCATCTTTGACGAGGACGCCCTCGACGCGGCGCGCGCGGAACTCGAGTCGCTGGCTAAGGGAACCTAGCCAGCACGGTCAACTCTGGGTGTCGGAGGGGGGACTTGAACCCCCACCCGGTTTAACCCGGACTAGGCCCTCAACCTAGCGCGTCTGCCATTCCGCCACTCCGACGTGCGGCGCCCATGATACGGCGGCGTTCGCGGGCGCACGTCCTTCGATCACCCCACCCACTGTCGAAGGAGCCGGGACAGTCTTCCGTCCCGTTTCATCTTCCGCAGTGCCGAATCAACGACCTCTATCAGTGCTCCGTTGTCGGGATGAGCGGCGAGCACGTGGCTATCTCCGGTTGCGATCGTGTCGACAACAACGAGATCCTTCGCGCGGATCTGCACGAACCTGCCCAGAGCTTCGTCGTCGATCACTGCGTCGACACGTCGCTCGCGTACGGCCGTCAGCAAGTCGTCTGGTGCACCGAGGGTTTCGATGTGGCTTCGTGTCAGATGTTCGCGTGCCCAGTCCGCCGCGCGACCGCCTTCGACTACGCCGACCTTCCGGCCGTCCAGATCGTCGACGTCACCGATCGAATGCGGATCGGGGCTCGGTGCCAACAACGCGAGGTCGGCGCCCATGTAGGGCTGCGAAACGCATGTCTCGGCGCGCAGATCCTTGGTGTCGCGCAGACCTGATGCGGCTAGATCGAAGCGGCGAGTCAAAAGCTCGGGGATGAGCGCGGCGGACGTCCTCTTCCTGAAGGACAGCTCCAGGCCGGCCTCTTTGGCGATCGCCTCGAGGAGGTCGATCTCGAGGCCGTCCTGATTGCCTTCGTCGTCTTCGAACGCGAATGGGGCATAGGAGAAGTCCATCCCAACCGAGAGCGTCCCGTTGTCGAGGAGCTCGACGTCGGTGCTCTTGCAAGTGTCGGCGGACTGCTGCTGCCGACACGCCGACAGCAGCAGTCCGAGCAAGACGATTCCCGAGGTCAGACGGCTTTTTCGCAGAATCACGATGGTAGGCTACGCACTCGGAGCGAAAGCGCCCATCGATAGCCACCCAGAGCGAGGCGCATGCGTAGCGAGCCGATGCAGCGCAAACGCGGTCTCGAGATCGGCCGACCCTTCGGGTTCCCGATCCTCGTCCACCGTTCCTGGATACCCGTTTCGTTGTTGCTCATCGCTCATCTGTCTGTAACGGCTTTCGGCGGCCGTGAGCTGCCCTCCGCCGTCGTGATGGCCGCGACGACCGTGGTCGCGTTCTTCGTGAGCGTCTTGGTCCACGTCATCGGCGAAGCAGCGATCGCACGCGCACTCGGTATCCGCATGGCCGACACCGTGCTCTACCTATTCGGAGGCGTGCCGCGCTTGGCTACAGAGGCGAAGCTGCCGGCGCGCGAGATCCTCGCGGCTCTGGCCGGTCCTGTGGTCAGCGCCGGCCTGGGGGTCGCCGCATTGCTCGCCGGGCCCCCGGGCGATAGCTGGACTGCGGACCTCGTCCGCACCGTGGGCATGACGAATCTGGCTCTGGCCGCCGTGAACGTCCTTCCCGGGCTCCCGTTGGACGGGGGCCGCGCCTACGCCGCCTTCGTTTGGGCCCGGACGCGCAACCGTGCCCGAGGTATCCGCCGCGCGGCCCGGACCGGCCAGCTGCTGGGGCTCCTCGCGATCGCGCTCGGTGTGTGGCTCCTCCTCGGCGGCGGAGTATTGGAGGACACTGCCATCGGGTCGTGGCTGGTCATCACGGGCTTCTTCGTAGCCGCCAAGGCATCCACCATGCTCGGCTCGTCGAAGTTGGTCGGCGTTCTCGAAGGCCGGACCGCAGCGAGCTGGGCCAAGCCGTTCGTCGGCAGGGTGAAAGCGGACTCGCCCGTCCCTTCCGAGGGTGGCCCGTACGCCGTTTCCGAGGATGGCCGGCTGGCCGGAGTCCTTTTATCGGCCACGAGCAACGCGTAGTGGCCAACATGTGCGCGACGTGATGGTCCCGTGGACGTCGGGCATCAGCATCAGTTCGAGTGAGTCGCTCGAGCATGCGCTGGAGCAGCTTGCTCGCCAGCCTGGACGCGTGCTCGTGGTTCTGGACGACGAAGGCATCGTTCGCGGCGTACTCGACGATCAATCCGTGCGTGCGAACCTCGAGGCCGGGTAGTCGTGGCGACGATCACGCTTCGCAATCCACGTCGTGAGGTCCACATCGACGGACCGAAACGAGTGAAGGTGGTGCTGCGGGATCTCGATATCGATCCGGAGACCGTCCTGGTCATCCGCGGAGAAGACCTGCTCACGCGCGAGGACGTCATCGCACGCAGACGACGAGATCGAAGTGCGTCCGGTTATCTCGGGGGGTGCGGAGCACGTGACGAAGTGCCGGCGGTGCAAGGGCCCGGCCGTCATCGAGCTGCGACGCCACAACACGGCCTTCTGCAAGGACTGCTTCCTCCATTTCTTCACCGGACAGGTGAAACGGGCCGTGGAGAAGGAAGAGATGCTCGAGCTCACCGACCGCGTTCTGGTCGCCGTTTCCGGCGGAAAGGATTCGCTCGCTCTTTGGGACGTGCTGATCGAGCTCGGATACGACACGACCGGTTACCACATCGTCCTTTGGACAGGCGAGGAGTACGCACCGGAGTCGCTTCGTTACTCGCAGGCATTCGCCGACTGACAGGGGCGTGAAGCTGATCGTCTACGACCTAAAGGACGAGTTTGGCTTTTCCATCCCCGATCTACCGGCAACGACGGGTCGGACGACGTGCGGGGCGTGCGGCCTGACCAAGACGACATCTGATATCGAAGTCCGCGTACGACCTGGGATTCGATGTCGTTGCGATCGGCCACAACTTGGACGACGAAGCGGCCGTTCTGTTCGGCAACGTCCTTCGTTGGGAGACGGAGTACATGGCCCGGCAAGCACCCGTGCTGCCGGCGACGGACGAAGGCTTCGTGAAGAAGGTGAAGCCGCTCTTCAGGCTCTCCGAACGCGAGACCGCCTCGTATGCGTTCCTGCGCGGGATCGACTACCAGGTCGAGGAATGCCCTTTGGTCGCGGGTAACACACAGCTTCGTTACAAGGGGTTGCTCGACAGGCTCGAGCGCGAGTCTCCGGGGGCCAAGGCGTCCTTCTATCACGGCTTCCTAGAACGCGGTAAGCCCGACCTTGCCGAAGTGGAACGCCCGGAGCTTCGTCCCTGCATATCGTGCGGGATGCCTACACCGGCTGAGATCTGCTCGTACTGCCGCATGGTCGACAGTCACACGGAAGAGGGTCACGTGACGTTCGCCGCGGGCGACCTCGTGCTGCTCGTTGATCGCAAAGGTCGGCGCTACCTGGTGACGCTCGAGAGTGGGCGAGAGTTCCATTCGCATCTCGGACTTGTCGGCCACGACGAGATCATCGGCGGTCAAGAAGGCGACGAGTTGGACACATCGCTCGGACGCAAGTACCGGGCGTTCCGGCCGACACTCGCCGATTTCATCCTGAAGATGCCCAGGGGCGCCCAGGTCATCTATCCGAAGGACATCGGTCCGATCCTCGTCGAAGCCGACATCTTTCCGGGAGCCCGGATCCTCGAAGCGGGAACCGGATCCGGTGCTCTGACGCTCGCCTTGTTGCGTGCCGTCGGTCCCAAGGGAACCGTGCACACGCTTCGATGTCCGTGAGGACTTCCACACCAAAGCCCTGTCCAATATCGAAAGATTCGTAGGTTCGGATCCCAACTACGGAGCGCTCGTCTGCGAAGATCGGAGATCTGTACGCCGACGACATCTCCCTCGATGTCGATCGCGTCGTTCTCGACATCACCGAACCGTGGCGAGCGTTGCCCAACGTTGCGCGATGTCTTCGGCCGGGCGGGATCCTCTGCAGTTACCTGCCGACCGTTCCGCAGGTGCATGCGACTGGTCGAGGCGCTCGGCCGGGGTTGGACGATGGTCAGGACATTCGAGACCATGCAGCGCGGCTGGACGGTGGACGGTCTTTCCGTGCGTCCCGATCACCGGATGGTGGCCCACACCGCGTTCCTGGTCATCGCGCGCCGCGTGGACCCCGGCGATGCCTGATCTGAGCTCGGTTCCCGCCGGCACGCCGGTCGTCGTCGGTGATCGGACGATCGACATGCCCGAGCTGGAGCCGGGTGACCGCGTGATCGCCGTTCAGACAACGGGCGAGTTGTTGGTCGTTTCACGTAAAGACCTCGATGTAGCCCGCGTCGCGGTGGACCGGGCATCCGAAGCCTTCCGCCGCCTATCGGACGTGAGCGACGAGCAGGTGTCCCAGTTCTTCCATGGCTTCGCCGACCGGCTGGGAGACCACAAGGTCTGGGCTTCGATCGAGGACGCCAATCAGGCCGACGTCGATGTGGCGCGCGCTGCCGGCCACGCGATCACTCGCCTCGTGGCCACCGAGAAGATGCGCGACGCGATGATCGACGGTTTGATCGGCTGGGCCAAAGCCCCGTCCCGTCGAGGCGAGGTGATCGAACGCCGAGACGGACCGGATTGGACCTTGGAGCGACGGAGAGCGCCCTTGGGTGTCGTTGCCTTCGTGTTCGAGGGACGCCCGAACGTTTTCGCCGACGGAGTTGGTGTACTTCGCGGCGGCAATACGTCGGTGATGCGTATCGGGAGCGACGCGCTGCGAACAGCCGAAGCCATCGAAGCCAATGCGCTGGCGCCGGCGCTGGATGCTGCCGGGCTCCCGGACGGCGCCGTCACGCTCGTCCGATCTGCATCGCATGGCGCCGCCCATGCGCTGTTCACGATGCCGGAGGTCCGTCTCGCCATCGCCCGGGGCTCTGGTTCGACGACGGCCTTGCTCGGCGCCATCGCTGCACAGCACGGCATCCCGGCTTCATTGCACGGGACCGGCGGTGCATGGATGTACCTCGCGGAAGACGCACCAGCCGACGCCGCAAAGAACGCGATCGTGGCATCACTGGACCGAAAGGTCTGCAACACGCTCAATACGATCGTCGTCGACAGGCGGCGCAGCGTTGAACAGATCCCGATGGTCCTGGACGCTCTGTCTTGGAGGGATGGTTCGTTCAGGCTGCACGTGGCCGTCGGCTCCGAGCACGACATCCCGGAAGCGTTTTGGTCGAAGCGCATAACCGTGCGCCGAAGCGGGGTAGACATGGTCGAGCCGCAAGTCGATGCCGTCCCACTGGACGAGCTGGCTCGCGAATGGGAATGGGACGCAACTCCTGAGGTTTCGCTCGTCTGCGCGCAGAACGAAGACGAAGCGATCGATCTGATCAACCGATACAGGCCGAGGTTCGTCGCTTCGGTGATCACTTCCGATCCCGAGCGCTTCGACCGTTTCTACGAGCGCGTCGATACGCCGTATGTCGGCGACGGCTTCACGCGATGGGTGGACGGCCAGTGGGCTTGGGACCGGCCCGAGCTTGGACTTTCGAACTGGGAACGCGGGCGCATCCTCGGCCGTTCCGGGATATTGGCCGGAGACGACGTGTTCACCGTGCGCGACGTCTTCCGCGACCGCTCCGGCGAAGCCACGCAGACCCGTTAAACGATCTAGCGCCGGGGTCGAGCTTTCTCCGTCTCTTCGTACTGGGAGGCCAGCGTTTGCACCTTCCTGGGAAGCTTCCCCGCAGCCAGGTCGCCCACCGATGTCAGCTCGAGAACCGAACGCAGACTCGACCTCACGGCTTTCCAGACTTCCTTGAGGCTCGAGGCAGCGCCGGGATAGCTGATCTCGCTCAGGCTGTCGTCATGGACGTTGGCCAGCGGTCCTTCGACCGCACGCATCACATCGGCCAGGGTTATATCCTCGGCCGCACGAGCCAGGACGTAGCCGCCTTCTTGCCCGCGCTGACTGCGCACGAGATGACCTCGGCGCAACTCATTAAGGATGGCTAGCAGGAACTTAAGGGGTATGTCCTGCTTGCGCGCGATCTGCTCGGCCTTGATCGGCTTGTCGTCGTCGGCTGCCGCGAGCTCCGCCATCGCCCGAAGCGCGTAATCGATCTTGATAGAGATACGCACGTCTACATACTCACTTAGTCGACCTTTAATCCCCAACGGCGCCGGATCGCCAGCTCTATGCGGGCGAAGCCGAGCGCGTCGACGAGTATCCCGATCACGAGGATCACCAGCATCGTGGCGACGAGCCAGGGAGCGTCGGCCAGAGTGCGCGCGAAGTCCAGCTGGGATCCCAGCGACCGTTGTTCGGCGATGATGACGAGCAGCTCGCCGGCCATGAGGCTTCTCCAAGCAAAGGCCCAGCCCTGTTTCATCCCGGCAACGAACCCCGGCAATGCCGCCGGCAAGATCACATGACGGTACGCAGATAGTCCGCGCGCGCCGAGTACGCGCCCGGCCCTCAGAAGCAGGGGAGGTATCTGGTCGACACCGGAGATGAGACCGTTGGCGATCGAAGGCGCAGCCCCCAGCACGACGACGAAGAGGATCGATGTCTCGGTGAAACCGAATAGAAGGATCGTCAGCGGGAACCACGCGATGGTCGGCATTGTCTGCAACCCCGTGATCATCGAACCGATGGCAGCACGGACTAAACGGCTCCTTGAAACGATGAGGCCGATTGCGGTTCCGATCACGAGCGCAAGGCCATAACCGATGGCGGCGCGCCGCAGGGTTACCCCGGCGGCCTTGAGGAGGTCAACGCGCCGTTCCCACAATGTCTCGAAAGTCGGCCATGGACCCGGCAACGTGAAGTCGGACTTGAGATTCAGCCAGTCGACGATCTGCCAAACCAGCAAGGCAAAGGCGATGGCCGCCAGGACCGGCCATGCGGACGACCACAAGGTGCGTGCGAGCGAGGGAGCCGGCGCCACCGGCACGTCGAGCGAGTCGAGCCCGGCAAGGTCCTGCGCGTAAGGGTCAGGCGTCTCGATGCGGGACATGGGAACGCACCTCCTGTCGCAGTCGATCTGTGATGTCGCCGGCCAAGCTCGCAACGTCGGGCTCGTCGAGATGACGCGGACGTTTGAGGTTGATGTCGAAGGAAGCGACCACCTTTGCGGGCCGGCTCGACAGGACGTGGATCCGATCGCCGAGACGTACGGCCTCGCGCACGTTGTGCGTGACGAAGAGGATGGTCAACCCCGTCTGCATCCACAGGCGCTCGAGCTCGTCGTGCAGGATGTCGCGCGTTATGGCATCGAGTGCGCCGAACGGCTCGTCCATCAGGAGAACACTGGCTTCCTGAGCAAGCGCTCTAGCGAGAGCAACGCGCTGCCGCATGCCTCCGGAGAGCTCGTGAGGGAGCCGGTCTCCGAAGTCTTCGAGATGGATGACCTGGAGCAGCTCATCGGCGCGGGTTCCTCGTTCGCGCTTGGGGACACCGCGCAGTCGCAAGGCGAGCTCGATGTTGTTCCGTGCCGACAGCCAAGGAAAGAGCGCGGAGTCTTGGAACAGCAGCGCCGGACGTCCTTCTATCGAGATCGTTCCGTTCTGGGGACTGTCCAGTCCGGCTATGAGGTTCAGCAGCGTGGTCTTCCCGCATCCGGAGGCGCCTACCAAGCAGCAAAGCTGCCCGGTGGGCACGTCGAGCGACAGCCGGTCGAGAGCGAAGGTGTGCGATCCGGCCGGGCCGTAGACCTTCGATACATCCGAAACGACGACGGCCGATTTGGCAGTCGTCGTTTCGGCGATCCGGTCTTCGGTCACGCTCATGTGTCTACTGGCTCTTTGCCCTCTGCGTCGAGCACCCGGTTCAGGAGCGTGAGGTTCTCGATGCCTTCGATGTTCGAGTCCTCGAGCAGCCCGACGTTCTTGGCTGCGGTTGCCGACTGCTCGATGGTTGCGATGAGGGGGTCATAGGTGAACTCGAGGTTCTTCCACGCTGCAGCGAGCACCTTCGCCGCCAGTGGCTTGCCGCTGATCTTCGCTATCCCCGCATTGACTACGCGCTGCGCTTCGGCTTCGTCCTTTGCAATCTCTTCGATCACCCGGACGTGACCTTTGAGGAAGTTCTCGACGACTTCGGGGTGCTCGTCCGAGAACTTCCTGCGGACTATGACGAGCGTGGTCGCATATTTCCCATCCGGCCACAGCGTTCCCTCGTCGAGCAGCACCTTGCCTCCGCCCTCCAGGACCAAACGACTGGCCCAAGGCTCGGGCACCCAGGCGCCGTCGATCTGCCTATCGATGAAGGCTTGGAGCGTCTGCGCGTTCTCCTGGGGCTTGACCGACACGTCGCCGCCACCTTCCTTGGTTGCATTGAGTCCTCGCTCGGCGAGCCAGGCCCGCAGGGCGACGTCCTGGGTGTTACCGAGCGAAGGAGTGGAGAGGGTCGTTCCCTTCAGTTGATCCGGCGAGGTGATCTCCGGCCGGACAACTAGGGCAGCGCCACCGGAGGTTGCTCCGGCAATTATCTGGACCGCTTTGCCGTCCGACTGCTGGAAACCGTTGATCGCCGGATTGGGACCGATGTAGCTGATGTCGATGTCGTCCGAGAAAACGCCCGTGACGACGTCGGTGCCGGCGTTGAACGTCTTTACGTTGATAGTGACGTTGTCGCCCAGGGCCTCCTTGAAGATCCCCTTCTCGAGTCCGTAGATCGCCGGGGCATGCGTCAGGTTGGGGAAGTGAGCGAGACGAAGCGTGACCGCCTCTCCCGTGACGGCGCCCGAAGTGTCCGGCGTGTCGTTGCCGCAGGCCGCCAGAGCGAGCATCGGTAGCAGTGCGATCAGGCCGAGCAAATTGATTCCGCGCAGCCGCATGGGTTCTCCTTCCCGAGAAAGTCGAGTGAGTCGGTAGGAATAGTGGCGTAGGCCATTGGGGAAGTCAAGCCGCTCGGCCCAAGCGCCACAAGCGTCCGCCTCAGCGTTCGGGCATGCTCTTGGGAGAGAACGCGTACGGAAAGGACGTCATCCGATGGACTTCGCACTCAGTGAGGAGCAGGACGAGCTCCAGAAGTGGGCGCACGAGTTCGCCGAGAAGGAGATCCGTCCGGTCGCCGCCGAATACGACGAGACGGAAGAGTTCCCGTGGCCCGTCGTGAAGAAGGCGGCCGAGGTCGGCCTCTACGGTTTCGACCTCTACGGCGAACACAATCGCGACACGACCGGGCTCTCGCCTGCCGATCGATCATGGAAGAGATCTGCTGGGGCTGCGCCGGGATCGGCCTCGCCATCTTCGGTACCGGTCTCCCGCTCTCGGCTCTGGCCGCCGCCGGCACCCCCGAGCAGCTTCTCACGTGGGCGCCGCGCATGTTCGGCACGGCCGAAGACCCGAAGGTCGCCGCTTTCTGCGTCACCGAGCCCAACGCCGGATCGGACGTCGTCGTCGCTCCGCACGAAGGCCGAGAGCGTCGACGATGGATGGGTCCTCAACGGGACGAAGGTCTTCGCGACCAACGGCGGGATCGCCGACGTCCACATCGTCGTCGCGACGGTCGACCCCGAGCTCGGGCATCCGCGGCCAGGCGAGCTTCATCGTCTCCCGCGAGGACCACAAGGGGATCAAGCAGGGCAAGAAGGAGAAGAAGCTCGGGATCCGCGCATCCCACACCGCCGAGGTGATCCTCGAGGACTGCTTCGTCCCGGACGAGCAACCTCATCGGCGGCCAGGAGAAGCTCGACGCCAAGCTCGAGCGCGCACGGGGTGGCGGTCACGTCCGCGAGTCGGTCGCTCTCCGGACCTTCGAGATCACGCGGCCGCTCGTCGCCTGTCAGGCCGTCGGCATCGCTCGAGCGGCGCTGGAGTTCGCCGTCGGGTACGCGAAGGAGCGCAAGACGTTCGGCACGCCGATCATCCAGTACCAGGGTGTCGCGTTCCAGCTCGCCGACATGGCACTTGCAGGTCGACGCGTCCCGTCTGCTGGTCCACCGCGCTGCATGGATGGCGGCACAAGCGCAGCCGTTCACAAAGGCCGAGGGGTCGATGTGCAAGCTCATGGCCGGCGAGACGGCCGTCCGCGTTACCGAGCAAGCGATCCAGGTCCTCGGCGGCTACGGATACATCAAGGACTTCCCGGTCGAGAAGTGGTACCGCGACGCGAAGATCTACACGCTCTTCGAAGGGACGAGCGAGATCCAGCGTCTGGTGATCTCGCGCGCGCTCGCGGCCGGGTCAACCTAGCGCTCTAGCCGTAGCGGCGGCGCAGCTCGTAGCGCATACGGCCGCTGCTGTGGCGCTGCCGACCATCACGTCGACGAGCGCCGCGCGCGGGATCGCGTACGCACGAAGTGCTGTGCGGGCCATGACCGTCGCCATACGCGGGCGGCCCTCGATCGGCCCCCGTTCGCCGACGACCTCGATGCGGACCGCGAAGCGCGACGACTTTGCCCGCCACGGTCACGACAGCCTCGCCTTCGGCGACGACGTAGCATTCGGGGGACTCGGCTCCCTCTTCGCAGAGCACATCGGCAGGCTCGAACGTCATCGCCGACGCCGAAGCGGCTAATTGCGCAAGATCGGGCGCCTCGCAACCCGCGAACAAGGGCACCTTGCTGAGGAGGTCGACGGCTGATGTGCGCTCTTCGTTTGTCATCGGTCTGTGATCCTTCATGTCGATGGATAAGGACGGCCGCGCCGGCCGGCTCACGCCCCGCGGCGGGGACGGGCCCCCGCCTTTTCGAGGCCCCTCTCGGGGCCCGAGCGGAGGCTTGGTAAGACCACGGAACGTGAGCCGGTCGCGGAACGGCGATGCATCATGCGGGAATCTTGACCGAGGCCGGAGGATGCTTCCATGCCTTTTTGCACAGATAGATCGAGACCGGCTTACTGGCGGTGAGCGGGCTTTGACGCCTAAGGTCGAGGCTACGTATCGGGAGGGGAGCGGCGTACGCCGCATCCTGGTGGAGGTGAGCTGATGCCGCTGAGGCGGGGAGGGTCGGACAGGAAGGTCCAGCTGCTGGCAAGGTCGACCTGTTCTCGGAGTGCAACCAGAAGGAGCTGTCCCGGATCGCGTCGCTCGCCGATGAGATCGAGGTCGACAAAGGGACCGTCCTGACCAGGGAGGGATTGCCGGGCCGGGAGTGCTTCATCGTCTCCAGCGGCAAAGGGAAGTGCACCCTTCGCGGCAAGAGGCTGGCGACCTACGGCGCCGGCGACGTGTTCGGGGAGATGTCGCTACTCGACAACGAGCCGCGGGCGGCGACCGTCACCGCCGAGACAGACATGGTCCTGTTCGTCGTCGACTCACGGAGCTTCTGGGGACTGTGCGAAGAGGCGCCGAGCGTGACGCGCAAGATCATGAAGGCGATCGCACAGCGGCTGCGGAAGGTCGAAAAGGCGCCGACTGTAACCGGGTCTCTACAGGGCGCGTCCGCGTAGAGCTTCGAGATCCAGCACAATGATCGACCGGCGGCCGGTCGATATCCAGCCGCGGTCGCGGAACTCGCGTAGCGCCTTGCTCACGGCCTCGCGCGAGGAACCCGTCCAGCCGGCGAGCTCGTCCTGCGTGAGCGAAAGGCTGATGCGGACCGAGGGCCCGTCCGTTTCGCCGTAGCGGTCGACCAGCTCGAGAAGGCGTCGTGCCACGCGGGCCGGTGTGTCGAAGGCGCCGAACTCGATCCGCTTGCGGTCGGAGTCGCGCAGCCGGCGGATCGTCGATCTGAAGAAGCAGGATGGCCAGCCGCGGGTGGTCGGTCGAGGAACTCCACGAAATGCTCGGAGCGGACGATCAAGCGCTTCGATGGGCTCCAAAGCTGAGACCGTCGCCGATCGTGGATTGCCGTCGATCGCGGATAGCTCGCCGAGCAGCTCGCCCGGCCCCCGGACGGCCAGAACGACCTCTTTGCCGTCCTGCGTGTAGCTGGAGACCTTCGCCCTGCCCGAGATCAGCACGATCACGTGGTCCGATGCTTCACCCTCGGTCATCATGAAGGCGCCGCGCCGGAACGGCCGGCGCACGCCCCGAGTCATCAGGTCCTTATAGTTCGTCCGGGGTCACGGTCGCACCGAAGCCCTCGAGCGGTACGTCGTCCTTCGGTTGCCCCATCGCCTTTGCCCAAGCCTTTCCCGCCCGACCGAATCTTAGTTGAGAAGGCGGACTTGTTAACAGTGCCGAAACCCACACCGCGAGTGTTGCGTTGTACAGATAGAGGGACCGTGTCGTAGGCGTTCCTATACTGGCTATACGCAGGCGCAGGGCGTGAGGCGAGGAGTTGGTGGCGACGAGTGACGGCGAGCCCGGGACAGGGCGCTTCGACGACATCGAACGGGAGCTGACAGAGCTCCGCGACCAACTGCGGCGCGCCTCCGAACAACCTTTCCGCCGCGGCGAGACTCGCTCCCTCCGCCTGCTCGAAGAACGCATCCGCGAGGTGCAGGGCCGGCTCGTCCAGTCGCTGCAGCAGAACGAACGCCTGGTCGGAATGCTCCAGGAGACGCGGCAGCAGGTCACGCTTCTGCGCGAAGAGGTAGAGAAGCTGACGGCTCCGCCTTCCGGCTTCGGTGTGTTCCTCGGTCTGAATCCCGACGGCACGGTCAACGTCTTCACGGGCGGACGGAAGCTTCGCGTCAACGTCCACCCTCAGATCGACCCCAAGCTCATCGTGCCCGGACAGGAAGTGATGCTGAACGAGGCGCTGAACGTCGTGGAGTCGTGCGGCTTCGAGCAGGCAGGCGAAGTCGTCACTCTCAAGGAAGTGATCGACGGCGGCGAACGCGCGTCGATCATCTCGCGCGCGGACGAGGAGCGGATCGCGCTGATCGGGGAGCCGCTGCGCGACGTCCCGATCAAGCGCCGGCGACCATCTCCTGTTCGACGCGAAGTCGGGCTACGTCCTCGAGCAAGCTCCCCAAACCCGAGGTCGACGAGCTCATCCTCGAAGAGGTCCCCGACATCACCTACGAGGACGTCGGGGGTCTGCAGGGAGCAGATCGAGAGCGATCCACGACGCCGTCGAGCTTCCGTACATGCATCCGGAGCTGTTCACCGAGCACAAGCTGCGCGCTCCGAAGGGCGTACTGCTCTACGGACCCCCGGGCTGCGGCAAGACGCTCATCGCGAAAGCAGTCGCTAACGCGCTCGCCAAGCGCGTCGCCGAGAAGACGGGACGGCCCGACGCGCGAAGCTACTTCCTGAACATCAAGGGCCCGGAGCTGCTGAACAAGTACGTGGGGGAGACCGAGCGGCAGATCCGGCTCATCTTCCAGCGAGCGAAGGAGAAGTCCTCGCGAGGGCGTTCCGGTGATCGTCTTCTTCGACGAGATGGACTCGTTGTTCCGCACCCGCGGGACGGGGATCAGCTCGGACATGGAAGCCACGATCGTCCCGCAGCTGCTCGCCGAGATCGACGGTGTCGAGTCCTTGCGGAACGTCATCGTGATCGGCGCGTCCAACCGCGAGGACCTCATCGACCCGGCGATCCTGCGTCCCGGCCGTCTCGACGTGAAGATCCGCATCGACCGTCCGGACATGGAAGGCGCCCGCGCGATCTTCAGCATCTACCTGACGCCCGATCTTCCTTTCCACGAGGAGTTCCTCGACGCACGGTGGCGGCGACGCCGAGAAGGCATGTGAAGTCGCGATCGAGCGAGTCGTGCAGAAGATGTACGAAGTCAACGACGAGAACCGGTTCCTCGAGGTCACTTACGCATCGGGCGACAAGGAGATCATGTACTTCAAGGACTTCTCGTCCGGAGCGATGATCGAGTCGATCGTCGCGCGCACCAAGAAGGCCGCCATCAAGCGGCTGCTCGATCACAACGAGCGGGGCATCAAGGTCGAAGACTCCTCGACGGGATCCGCGAGGAATACAAGGAGAACGAGGACCTCCCGAACACGACCAACCCCGACGACTGGGCTCGCATCTCCGGCAAGAAGGGCGAGCGGATCGTGTACGTCCGGACCTTGCTGGGTGAAGGACGCGAGCACCGGCCGGTCGAGACGATCTCTCCCGGCCAGTACCTCTAGTAGCCCTGCGTCTGGGGCTGCCCCCGTAAGATGGCTTGCGATGCCCCTGAAGAAGATCTTCGGCACGGAGACCGAATACGGCGTGACGGTGTCCGGCCCCGGCGACGTCTCTCCGGTCCTGGTGGCGAGCATGCTCGTCGGTCAGTACGGGCAAGCCGAGCTGCGGCGGGTCAAGTGGGACTTCCAGGAAGAGAACCCGCTCCGCGATGCCCGGGGGTTCGAGGCCGCGCGTAATCGTGAGGCGGCCGAAGAAGAGGGCGCGCTCGTGAATCTCGTCCTCACCAACGGCGCGCGTTACTACGTCGACCATGCGCACCCGGAGTTCTCCACTCCGGAGACGACCAACCCCCGCGATTGCGTTCTGTGGGACAAGGCCGGAGAGGCGATTCTCGCCTCGTCGATAAAGCGCACGCACGAGGTTCTGCCGCCGGGCGCCCGCGTGCACGTCTACAAGAACAACTCGGACGGCAAGGGCAACTCGTACGGCACGCACGAGAACTATCTGGTCGATCGGGCCGTGCCTTTCGCGCGTCTGGCGGCTTCGTTGCTTCCTTTCTTCGTGACGCGCCAGGTGTACTGCGGTGCCGGGAAGGTCGGGTGCGAGGAGTCGGGTGTCGACGGCGTTGACATTCCAGCTGAGCCAACGCGCGGACTTCATGGAGGCCGAGGTCGGCCTCGAGACGACGCTCAAGCGGCCGATCGTGAACACGCGGGACGAACCGCACGCAGACCCCGAACGTTTCCGCCGCCTGCACGTGATATGCGGCGACGCGAACCTGTGCGAGGTCGCGACTTTCCTGAAGATGGGGACGACCGGATTGCTGCTGATGCTCGTCGAGGACGAGGTCCTTGACGTCGAGTCGTTCACGCTGGCCGCGTCCGTCGAGGCGTACAAGACGGTATCGCGCGACCTCACTCTCTCCGTGCCGCTGGAGATGGCCGACGGCCGGAAGGTGTCCGCGCTCGACCTGCAGTGGGAGTTCCTCGACGCCGTCAAGGGATATCTGAAGACGGGACGCGCCGACGAAGCCGTCGAAGACGCAGAGTGGCCCGACGAAGTCGTTGCGCGCTGGGAGTACGTACTGACGGCCTTGGAGGCCGACCCATCGACGCTGGCTCGCGAGCTCGACTGGGTGGCGAAGCGCGAGCTGCTCGAGGCCTACCGCGATGCGACGCGGACTCGAGTGGGACGACCCCAAGACTTCAGCTGATCGATCTCCAGTACCACGACGTCGATCCGGAACGCGGTCTGTACAACAAGCTCGTGGCCGACGATCGCATCGAACGGCTGGTCAGCTCGGAGGAGGTCGAGCGCGCGATGATCGTCGCCGCCGACGGACACGCGCGCATACTTCCGCGGGAACGTGCCTGGCACGCTATGCGACGAGCCTGGTGGCCGCGTCCTGGGACGCGCTGATCTTCGATCTGGACGGGCAGACGCTCAAGCGGGTGCCGATGCTGGAGCCGTTCCAGGGGACCGCCGCACACGTCCAAGGACTGATCGACGCCAACCCGGACCCATTAGGCCTGGTCAACGCCCTTCAGGGCTGATCGGACAAGCGCGCAAGCAAGCGTCCTTCCGGCCGATATCCTAGGTAGACCATTTTCCGGGGCATCTCAAGGAGCCACCATGGCCCAGGAGAGGCAGCAGAAGCAGAAGAAGAAAGCGCCACCTCCGGAGTCGGAGGGCGGGGCTTCCTCGCCCGAGGCCCAGAAGAAGGGCCGTCGGCTCAAGGAAGACATGGACCGCCTCCTGGACGAGATCGACTCCGTCCTGGAAGAGAACGCCGAAGAGTTCATCAAGAACTACGTCCAAAAAGGCGGCGAGTAGCTGCGCAACACCTCTGATGTTCGTTATGCCCGCTCGGGCGACATCGACATCGCCTACAGAGTCATGGGGGACGGTCCCCAAGATCTAGTGTTCGTCCCAGGCTTCGTGTCGCACCTCGACCTCATGTGGGACGTTCCCTTCTACGCGAACGTGTGCGAGCAACTCGCCGAACTGGGGCGCGTGATCGTCTTCGACAAGCGCGGGACCGGACTGTCGGAGCGTTCCCTCGGCTTCGGAAGCATCGCCGAGCGTATGGACGACATCCGAGCCGTCATGGATGCGGCGGGTATGCCTCGTGCCGGGCTACTTGGAGTTTCGGAGGGTGGACCGTTAGCCATCCTTTTCGCCGCTACCTATCCAAACCGCGTCACGAAGCTGGGACTGTATGGGACGTTCGCGTCGTGGGGAAACGCTGAGGATCCCGAAGCGGCGGGCCCCGACGTCGTCGACATGATCGCTCCATGGGCGCGTGACAACTGGGGAACGGGTCGGGTTCTGCCGCTCGTCATCCAGCATGTGCCGGAAGAATCGATACCCCTCCTTGCGAGATACGAACGCAACAGCTGTACGCCAAAGATGGTCGAGGAGATCATGCGGTCGAACATGGCCATCGACATCCGCGAAGTCCTGTCGACCGTCAGCGTTCCGACGATGGTGGCTCACACCAACGGCGACCCTCTCGTTCCAATAGCCCTCGGCCGCTGGATGGCAGACCGTATACCGGGGGCGCGCTTCGTCGAGATTGAGGGCGACTTCCACGGGAGCTGGGTGCACATATCTATACCTCCGGAGTTGATCGAGTTCGTAGCCGGATCGCACCGCCCGCCCGCCTCCGATCGGCACTTGGCAACGGTTCTTTTCACAGACATCGTTTCATCTACCGAGCACGATGTCCGGCTCGGGGACAAGGGTTGGCGGGAACTACTCGACCGGCACGACGAGGTAGCGCGGTCGGAGATCGAGCGTTCTCTGGGCAAGCTGATCAAGACGACGGGGGACGGCGTCCTCGCGACATTCGACGGTCCGGCTCGAGCCATCGAGTGCGCTCAGCGGATAGCGACCGCTACAGGTCCGCTCGGCGTGAAGATGCGCGCCGGCTTGCACACGGGCGAGGTCGAGAAGCGCGGAGACGACATCACCGGTCTCGGTGTGGTTATCGCTCGCCGGGTGTGCGACCTGGCCGAGACCGACGAGGTGCTCACTTCACGCACCGTAAAGGACCTAGTCACAGGTTCGGGAATCACTTTTGCTGACCGGGGCGCGCATACGCTGAAGGGTGTGCCGGACGAATGGCAGCTCTACGCCGTTCAGGCTTGAGCCGCGGGGTTGTTGACATGACCGGCTCCTTTGATGGGATCGCTGAAGGCTTTGACTTCATTGCGTCCCTGCATGGGGGGCGCAATGAGCTCTTCCTTGCCAACATGAGCAAGCGACGCGGTGGAGCCCTTGATGTCGGATGCGGTTCCGGCGTCCTCGCCGTCGATTTGGCAGAGCACTATGAGCGCGTTGTCGGAGTGGACATTTCGGACGAGATGCTCGCTATCGCACGTCGAAAGCGCTCGGCTCCGAACGTCGAGTATTTGAGCCGCGACGGCACCGCGCTCGTTTTGGATGAAAAGTTCGATCTGATCTGTAGCAGCGGAACCTTTCATCATTTCGATAACGTCGAGCGCGCCCTCGAGCACCTCAAGCGGCTCCTTCGGCCAGAAGGACGAATCGTCATCCTCGACGGCGTCCTTGGGCGGTACTCGTGGATCCATTCGTTCGCGTCACGCCACATTTGGGTGCAAGCGGCGATGTCCTTTGGAAAGCTGCCCGGGGCGGTGCGTCATATCGGCCTGCGCAACGCCTTGCGGGCGCAGAGGTTCAGGCTGTCGAGAAGCTGGCTTCGACATCAAGCTTCGGATCGCAATCTGACACCTGACGCGTTCAAAGCAACGTATGGAGCAGCCCTTCCGGGTGCGGAGTTCTCTACGGTGGGCAAAGGGTTCATGGCGGTGTGTTGGGAAAGTCCGGGTGAATCAAAATCTCCGCCACCTGAGACTGAGCTTGGATAGTCGAGTCATCGATACAAGGATGAGTTCCCGCTCGTGCCGACGTTGGAATGGCGTGCGGTGCGTCGCGTTGGCTGTGCTGGTCGTAGCCGCGGCGTGTGGACAGGACCCTTCGCTGGTTGACGGGACCGCCCGTCCTCGAGCAAGCGCTGAGGGTTCGGCAACGGCTTCGACGGGAGGCCCGGCGGCGGCGGCAGCGAGTGGCTCGCCGTCCTCGTCCCCTGCAGCGCTTTCGGACCGCTCGCTCATCCGCAGCCTTTGGATCGGATGGTCCGAGGCCTGGGAGGAAGGACCGGGCGGGGGCGCCGACTACCTGGAGGAGAACAACTACCCGCCGTACCAGAAGGACAGCGATCTCTGCCGTCGCCTCGACGAGGATCGCGGCGTGCAGCGAAAGGTGTTCGCGTACGACGACGACACGATCAAGCGCGATGACGGATGGACCATCCCGGAGGGCTCACAGAAGGGGCGTCATCCTGCCGGGCGTATCTACTCGATGGACATCCGCCAGCTCGTTACCTCGGATGACGGCAACCAATCCGTTCACGGCGTGAGCCACATAAGCATCGACGGAGGCAAGGCCTTCCTCTTCCAGGATTGCCGCTACTTCTTCGAGAAGGACTCTGCGAATCGGTAGTCGGGGCCGGTAGCATGGCCGCCTTGTGTCCGACAATGTTGCCGTAGTAACCGGAGCCAGCCGAGGGATCGGGAAACGTTTGTCGGTCGACCTCGCCGAGAACGGCTACGACATCGTCTGCACGGCACGGTCTTCCAGCGAATCGCCCGGCAAGCTCCCGGGAACCATCGATGAGACCGCTTCGATGATCGAGGCTAAGGGTGCCAAGGCCATGCCCGTGGCCCTCGACGTCCGGGACGAGAACGCCGTCAACGCATTGGCCGAGCGCGTCCTGGGGGAGTGGGGGAGGTGCGACCTCCTCATCAACAACGCAGCCGTGGCGCCGCCCGGGTTGTCTCTTCAGGAGCCGACCAAGAGGTGGGTGCTGGCCGTCGACGTCAACGTGAACGGCCCGTTCTACTTCATGCATGCGTTTGCGCCGCACATGGACGGCGGGCGCGTGATCAACATCTCATCGGGCGCATCGCTGGCACCGATGTTCGGCCGCGCCAGCTACACGGTGACCAAGCGGGCGCTCGAAGCGCTCACTGAATGCCACGCCTGGGAACTTCGCGACAAGGTCGCCGTCAACTGCATCCAACTCGAGCTGTCCGTTTGGACCGAGGGCTATACGGCCACCCTCGGTGAAGGGAACTACGACGGGTTCGAGGATCCGGTAATCATGTCCGACGCCGTTCTGTGGCTCGCCGACCAGCCCATCGACTACACGGGACACATCCTTACGATCGCGAAGATGCGCGAAATGGGCGTCGTACGTCCGGTGACGACGGTCGGCGAGACGAGCTAAGAAACCGGTTCTAGCGCTTCGTCCGGCTCGAAATCCTCGATCCGAGTGTGTTCCACCTGGTCGACGCTCTCGTCCTTGGCAACGCGCAGCACGTCCAAACGCCGCTTGGCGAGCGTCGAAGCGAGGTCGTCGAATCCGCCGTTCATCAGCGGTCCGGCCATCCGTTCCCAGCGCTGTTCGACCCACTCCCAGATACCCGGGTTCTCGGCGATAGTTCGGCGAGCGAGATACGTGCCGTAGGCGATGTGCCGGCGCTCGTCCCTTTGGATCAGCGACAGCCCTTCGCGCAAAGCCGGGAGCTTGTCGGCACCGATGACGTTGAACTGCTGATCGAAGCGCCGGTAGCCGGCGATCGCGAAGACGGCCTCGATCAGGTGGTTGTAGAGAAGAGTGGCGTCGAGGATCCGCTTCGGTGATGGATCGTTGTCGAGGCGATTCATCACGCGCTGCAGAGAGGCGAACGGGTCGACCTGTGGGGTATCGCCGTTGCCACCGCCGTATCCCACCGCGTCCGGAGCTTGAAGGCTGGGGTCGAAGCCGACGGCATCGAACCAGTGCCGGAAGAAGTCGATGTGCTTGGCCTCTTCCATCGCGAACATCGAGAGGTACATCGTGTCCTCGAGCCGCCCCATGTTCGACATCGCACGCAGCAACGGGATGATGTCGAGGGTTACCGCCTCCTCACCGACCATGAAGCCGCGGCAGGACATCGCCAGCATCAGCTGTTGCTCGCCGGTCATCTCGGCCCAGTCGTAGGTGTCCTTGGTGAAGTCGATGTCCGCCGGATCCCAGAAGAGCTTCTTGGACTTGTTCCATAGGCGGAAGGGGACCGAGTCGTAGTCGATGCCCCCCGGTGACGTGTAGACGTGACCTTCGTGCCCGTTCGATTGAGCTGTCTCAGTCATCTGTTTCTCCCCGGTGAGGTGCGACGGCCGTTCGACCTAAGGGTACGCGCCTCGGCGGCTAAATCCCATGCAGAGCGGGTAGTCTCTGGCACGTCATGCGAAGAGCGATCGTGGTCGTCGCCGCGGCGACCCTGGTGATCATGGGAGCCTGCGGAACCGGAGAGGATCCCGGTCTGGAGGGCCCGCCGCCTACCGACACGTCCACGCCCGGCGTCACGGCGACTAGCAACGTGCACTCGATCGAGATCCGGGTGGAGGACGGGAAGCCCGTCGGCGGCGTTCAGCGTGAAAAGGTCGAGCAGGGGGAGACGGTTCGCATTCTCGTTTCCTCCGACGTAGCCGATGAGATCCACTTGCACGGCTATAACAAGAGCGTAGACATCGCGGCCGGCGGTCAGGCCAGTCTTTCGTTCACCGCCAACATCCCCGGAGTATTCATCGTCGAGCTCGAAGAGCACGGAGAGCACATCCTCGAGATCGAAGTGAAATGAGCCGGCGCCGGGTCGCCCTGGCGCTGGCGATCGGGGCCACCGCTGCGTTATCTGCGTCTCCGGCCCAAGCTCACGGGATCGGGGGCCGCGCCGATCTTCCGTTGCCGCTCAGCCTCGTCGTGTACTCGGCCGGTGGAGTACTGGTCGTGTCCTTCGCAGCTCTCGCGTGGCTCTGGCCGCGCTCACGTTGGGAGACGACACCGGTGGGCCGGCCGTTGCCCGTGTGGCTTGATCGCGCGGTTCAGATCGCCAAGTGGCCCCTGCGCCTTGTCGGTGTCGTCGTCCTGTTCGGTGTTCTCGCTGCCGCCTATGTCGGCGACACGGACGTGCAGCGCAACTTCGCTCCTCTCGCCGTTTACGTCCTGTTCTGGGTTGGGCTGTTCTTCTTCAGCGCCTTGCTCGGGAACATCTGGAAAGCCTTCGGCCCGGTGCACGCGATCGGTCGGTTGGTGGCGCGAGAGCGTCTGCCTTATCGGCTAGGAAACTGGCCGGCCGCCGTGATGATCCTCGGCTTCACTTGGCTGGAGCTCGTGAATCCCGACGCCGCCGAGCCACGGGTGCTGGCGATCGCGATGACCGCCTACATCGGAGTGATCCTTCTGGGCGCGATGATCTGGGGTCGCCCGTGGCTGGACCAAGGCGACGGTTTCGGCGCCCTGTTCGGATTGGTGGCCGCAATCGCGCCCGTTTACCAGGACGAGTCAGGCCGGCTGCGGATCCGTCCGCCGCTCGTCGGCTTGACTTCGCTTCGCACGATACCGGGCACGGTCGCGCTGGTCGTCGTAGCTCTCGGATCAACGACCTACGACGGCCTAAGCCGAACCACCTTCTATACGAACCTTGTCGGCGGTGTCGGAAACATGTGGCTCGGAACGGGCGGTCTGATATGGACCATCGCGGCGGTGTACGCGCTTTATCGCGTTGGCGTGGCCTTGATCCCGTTCTTGGCCGGCGTGCCGCGCGATGAATGGGACACCGATGCGACTGCGGCGAGTTTCGTCCACTCCTTGGTGCCTATCGCGCTGGCTTATGCGGTCGCTCACTACTTCTCGTTGCTCGTATTCGAAGGACAAGCGGCGGTCGCTCTTGCCTCCGATCCGTTGGGGCGTGGATGGGACTTGTTCGGAACCGCGCGCTGGGGCATCAGTTACACGGCGGTCTCAACACGCACCATCGCCTTGGTGCAGGTTGGTGCCGTGGTCCTCGGGCACGTAGCCGGAGTGGTGCTGGCGCACGACCGGGCCGTGTCGCGTTACTCGATCAAGGTAGCCACCCGGTCCCAGTACCCGCTTCTCGCGGTCATGGTGGCGTACACGGTCGGTGCGCTGTTGATCCTTCTGGGAGGGTAGACACTAGGTCCGTGCACCGTCGGTGGCGATTCCTCGGCCCCCATCTCGCGCAACACCAGGGCGGATGGGACGAAGCCCTCTTGATCTTCGGATTACCGATCGTTCTCTTTACCCTTCTGCGCTGGCTCGGCATACGCCGCGAGCGCAAGGAAGCGGCCGAAGCCGCCGAGAAGGATGGTCCACCCAGCGGCGGCAGTGACGGTTAGTCTCACCTGACATGAGCAACCACGACGATCTGTCGAACGCATCGCGCCTGGTCTCGAGCTTTACCGACTTTCTGAAGACCGAGCGTCCCGACCTGCTGCCTCAAGTCGCATCGGGCACCATCGAGGCGATGGAAGCCACTACCATCCTCGCTCTGCGTTACGACACGGGTGTGGTGATGGCCGGCGACCGGCGGGCGACGGAAGGCTTCTCGATCGCGCACCGAGAGATAGAGAAGGTCTTTCCGACCGACTCGTTCTCCGCCGTGGCCATCGCCGGCGCCGCTGGTCCGGCCATGGAGATGGTCCGGCTCTTTCAAACCGAGCTCGAGTACTACGAGAAGGTCGAAGGTGAGGCGCTATCGCTGGCCGGCAAGGCCAATCATCTCGGCCGCCTCATCCGCGCGAACCTACCGGCGGCCATGCAGGGCTTCGTCGTACTGCCGCTGTTCGCGGGCTTCGATCCCCGGCGCTCGGAAGGACGTATCTATCGCTACGACGTCACCGGTGGGATATCGGAGGAGACGGATTTCCACAGCGTCGGCTCCGGCGGCCGAGACGCGAAGAACTCGCTGAAGAAGCTGTACGTGCGCGCCGAGGACATCGATCGCGCGCGAGCCGTCGAGATGGCGGTCGAAGCTCTAGCGGATGCGGCCGAAGAGGACGCCGCAACAGCAGGACCCGATCCCGTGCACGGGATCTATCCGACGGTATTCATGATCGACGCCGAGGGAGTGACCCAGGCCGAGACCGATGAGGTCGAACGTGTGGCCACGGCCGTGCTGGACACCCGCACTCAAGTATCCAGATCGGGACGCTCGCGATGAGCATGCCATCGCCCTTCATGTACGCATCGCCCGAGCAGGTGATGAAGGACCGCGCCGACTACGCGCGGCGCAACATCGCCCGCGGGAAGCCGATCGTTGCACTCGAGTACTCCGACGGCGTCCTCCTTCTTGCCGAGAATCCGTCGGCGATGCTGCACAAGCTCTCCGAGATCTACGACCGCATCGCCTTCGCGGGTGTAGGCAAATACGACGAGTACGAGCGCTTGCGCATAACGGGGATCCGGCAAGCCGATCTCAAGGGGTACGCCTATTCGCGCGAAGACGTGACCGCCCGCTCGCTAGCGAATCTCTACTCCCAGGTTCTCGGACAGATCTTCACCGACTCGTTGAAGCCTTTCGAGGTGGAGATACTCGTGGCCGGTGTCGGCGAAGACGTCGGGGGAGCCGAGCTCTATCACGTCACATTCGACGGATTCATGACCGACGAGCAGGGGTTCGCCGCGCTCGGGGGCCGGGCCGACGAGCTCAAGCAGTTCCTCAGCGAGCGCTACGAAGCCACACCGGACATGAACGCAGCTATCGCGCTCGGTGTCGAGGCGTTGCGCAGCACCGGTAGCGACGACCTCGCCGTTGCGCAGGTCGAGGGGGCCGTCCTGGATCGCAACCTCCCGCGACGCAAGTTCCGGCGGTTGGACTCGAGCGAGGTAGAAGCGGCTCTCTAGTTGCACCCTGTGCCGGGTGTTCCAACAGGACGCCCCGTACACTGGCGGGATGGAGAAGCGCATCTTCGGGCTCGAGTCCGAATACGGCGTGACCTGCACGTTTCGCGGTCAGCGCCGCCTGAGCCCGGACGAGGTCGCTCGCTACCTGTTCCGCAAGGTCGTCCAGTGGGGACGCTCGTCCAACGTTTTCTTGGACAACGGCGCCCGCCTCTACCTGGACGTCGGCTCGCACCCCGAGTACGCGACACCGGAGTGCGACAACATCCCCGACCTCATAGCGCACGACAAGGCAGGTGAGCGGCGGCTGGAGAACCTGCTCTTGGGCGCCCAGGCCCGTCTGCACGACGAGGGCATCGCCGGCGACGTCTACCTCTTCAAGAACAACACCGACTCCGCGGGCAACTCTTACGGCTGCCACGAGAACTACCTCGTATCGCGTTACGGCGAGTTCCAACGGTTCGCCGACATCCTGATCCCGTTCCTGGTCTCCCGTCAGTGCTTCTCCGGCGCGGGGAAGGTCCTGCACACCTCGCGCGGCGCTCTGTTCTGCTTGTCTCAGCGCGCGGAACACATCTGGGAAGGAGTGTCGTCGGCCACAACGAGATCGCGTCCGATCATCAACACGCGAGACGAGCCCCACGCCGACGCGGAGAAATATCGCCGGCTGCATGTGATCGTCGGCGATTCGAACATGAGCGAGGTTGCCTCCTTCGTGAAGGTGGGAGCCACGGCCGTGCTGCTCCGGATGATCGAAGAGAACGTCGTGATGCGAGACATGACCCTCGAGAACCCCATCCGCGCGATACGCGAGATCTCACACGACATGACCTGCAAGCGGAAGGTCAGGCTGGCCAACGGCCGGGAGCTGAGCGCCGTCCAGATCCAGTGGGAGTACTTCACGCGCGCACAGCGCTACGCCGAGTATCGGGACCTGAGCGACGAGTTGAAGACCTCTCTCAAGCTGTGGGAGCAGATGCTTATCGGCTTGGAGAACGACCCGTTGTCGCTCGATCGGGAGCTCGACTGGGTCATGAAGTACAAGCTGATCCAAGGCTTCCGCGAACGTCACGGGCTTCCGCTCGGACACCCGCGCGTCGCCTTGGTCGACCTCGCGTATCACGACGTTCACCGCGGCCGCGGCCTGTACTACATGCTCGAGCGCGAAGAGCACGCGGATCGGATGGTCAGTGAGGAACACGTCGAGAGGGCCATCATCGAGGCTCCCCAAACCACGAGGGCGCGACTGAGGGCCGAGTTCATCAAAGAGGCCAAGCGCCGCCGCCGCGACTACACGGTCGACTGGGTGCACCTGAAGCTCAACGACCAGGCCCAGCGCACGGTTCTCTGCAAGGATCCTTTCCGCTCCGAGGACGAACGCGTCGAGCGGCTGATCGCCTCGATGTAGCACGCTGGAACATTGAGAGCCACGATCTAGGGGAGGAAACATGCCGTCATTCGTTCCGTTGGGTGCATCTGGTCTGAAGGTGTCGCGTCTGTGTCTGGGCGCCATGAACTTCGGCAACGAGGCGTGGGGATGCGACGAGCCGACGTCGGCCAAGATCATCTCGGGCTTTCTGGATGGCGGGTTCAACTTCATCGACACCGCCAACACTTATGCCGGTGGTGCTTCTGAAGAGATCGTCGGGCGCGCTATCGGTGCACGTCGTGAAGAGGTAGTGCTGGCTACCAAAGGTTTCTCCCCCGAAGGCCCGGGCCCGAACGAATGGGGGAATTCGCGCGAGAACCTCACGCGCTCGCTGGAGAACTCGCTGCGCAGGCTGGGCACCGACTACGTCGACCTCTATCAGGTGCACAACTGGGATTGGACGGTGCCGGTCGAGGAGACGATGTCAGCCCTCGACGACTTTGTCGAGCAAGGAAAAGTCAGATATGTCGGCTGCTCCAATTGGCAGGGCTCACAGATCGTCGAAGGGCAGTGGGCCGCTCAGCGCAACCACGGTGCACCGCTCGTTTCACTGCAGCCGCAGTACTCGCTTCTCGTCCGCGACATCGAGCGCGACATCTTGCCGACCGCGCGCCGGCACGGTCTCGGCTGCATCGTCTGGTCGCCGCTGGCCGGAGGAGTGCTTTCGGGGAAGTACTCGAAGGACAACGCGCCGGCCGACTCGCGGTACGGGAAAGCGGGAGACGGAGACGTGTGGGAACGGTTCCGCCAGACCCTTTTCAGCGACAGGAACTTCGAGATAGTCGACAAGGTGGGCGAGATCGCGCGAGGTCTCGGGTCCAATCACGCTGCGGTCGCCGTGGCGTGGACGCTCGCTCAGCGCGGCGTCACCAGCGCGATCATCGGCCCCCGCACCGTTGAGCAGCTCGAGGACAACCTCGCAGCGGCCGAGTTGGATCTCGCGGACGCGGTGAAGGACCTGGATCGAGCCGCGCGTGGCGCGTGGGCATATCCGAACTACATGCAGCCGGAGCCTGCGTAAGTCACGAAGCGAGGTCGTAGAGAAGGCGGTAGTAGGCGATGCGCTCTTCATCGCGTTCGATGCCGTAGGACTCTAGGAAGAGGTCCTGGTAGCCGGGGCCGACGTTCCAGTCGCAGCTCCACGTCGCGACGGCCAGGTCCCACCAGCGATCGGCTAGACCCATCTCGCCGAGATCGAGGTACCCGACGGCTCGTCGATCCTCGATGAGGATGTTCGGGAAGCAGTAGTCGCCGTGACAGAGAACGACATCTTCCCGATCCGGGCGCGTTCTCTCGAGAACCTCGAGCGCGGCTCGGGGCGAGAGGTGCAGATGCTCCTCGTGGAAGTCGCCTTTCGAGGCGGGCACGCCATCGCCTTCGACTCGGCGGCGGCCATGCTCGAGCGCAGCGTTCAGCGTGAAGTCGAAAGGGCAATCGTCTGCGGGCACCTCGTGAAACGCGCGCAAAGCGCGAGCGAGGATCGACACCGTCGTCGCCGGATCTGCGATGAGATCGGGATGTGTTGCATCCCGTCCCGGAAGGGCACTGAGCACGAGCCACTCGACGCGTTCATCGGATCCGTGATCGACGACGGGAGCGACCGGCAGGCGATCGCACGCCCACTCGATCCGCAAGCGCTCATCCCTCAAGGTCGGATAGAGACCGTGAGCCAGAACCTTCACGTACAAGGTTTCGCGTCCCGGTTCGGTGAGACGCCAAACCGCTCCTTGAGGATTGAGGATCCACGCTACGTCGCGCGTCTCGTGCGGATAGGCCGAGATGACCTCTTGGGGCAAGCCGATGGGACCGGACACCAGGGGTACGATACGTGCCCGTGCGCAAGGTAGAACGCCTCGTAAATCTCATCGCGCTGCTTCTCAACACGCGGCGCCCGCTCACGGTCGAAGAGGTCCGGAACACCGTGCCCGGCTACCAGCAGGAGGACTACGCGTCCTTCAAGCGCATGTTCGAACGCGACAAGGAGGAGCTCAGGTCCCTCGGTATCCCCATCGAGCGGCGATTCACCGATGTCTGGGAGGTCGAAGAGGGCTACTTGATCTCCAAGGATCGCTACTACCTCCCCGAGCTCGACCTGACGCCCGACGAGATGGCCGCTCTGTGGATAGCGTCGAGCATCGTCGTCGAGCCCGGAAGCAAGGACGACCAAGCGCTCGTGAAGCTGTCTCTCGGATCGGACGGGGGGGCCGACCCTACTTCGCCACCCTGGTTGCGGGCCCGCCTGCACCTCGATGCTCCGCAGCTCCCGCAGATACTCGAAGCCGTCGCCGGACGCCGAAGGGTGAAGTTCAAGTACAAGGCTGCCGGTCAGTCGAAGGACGTCGACCGAACAGTCGATCCCTATGCACTCATCCACAGCCAGGGGGCGTGGTATCTAACGGGTCACGATCATCTTCGGGGCGCAGTTCGGAACTTCAAGCTCGAGCGCATCGCATCGAAAGTGGCTATGGCTTCGCGCGCTACGGGACCCGAGTTCGAGATCCCAGAAGGCTTCTCGCCCGAGAATCGCTCCGTCACCGAGCCATGGATCGCCGAAGAAGGCATCGGCGTGGATGTCGCCTTTTCACCACGGTTGTCCTGGTGGGTCGAGCAGTCGGTCGGCTTCGAGCGCAAGGGATCGTGGCGCGACTGGTCGGTCGTTCACGTGAACATCGCCGACGAGGACGGGTTCGTGTCTTGGGTCCTGCAGTTCGGGGAGGACGCTGTTGTGCGGTCTCCGGACCGGATAAGGGATGCCGTCGTCAAGCGCCTGCGCGCAGCGTCGCGCCCCGTGCCCAAGACGGCGCGATCCGCGTCCAAGCCGAAAGCGACGAGAGCGAAGCCTGCCCCCAAATCCTCGTCGCGACCCGGACCTGCCCGTCGATGACACCCAAGAGTCCGGCTGCCAGCAAGACCGCGTCCGAAGCCGCGCGACGAAGCTTGTCGCGTCTCGAGCGGATCCTTCTGCTGGTTCCCTATTGCGTGGCGCACCCCGGCGTGTCGATCTCCGAGCTGGCGAAGAGGTTCGATGCCCCCGAGGCCGAGATACTCGACGATCTGAACCTTCTTTTTGTTTGTGGTCTGCCGGACTACACGCCGGCCGACCTGATCGAAGTCTTCATCGACGAGGACAAGGTGCACATCCGGATGGCCGATTACTTCGCCCGTCCACTACGACTCACTCGTTCGGAAGCGATGCCTCTTTACCTGAAGGCCCAGGCTCTCGTGAACCTTCTCGAAGGAACAACCGGCGGAAAGGGCGGCCTTCGTGAGCTCGAGCCGCTGCGCTCCGCCATCGAGAAGCTCGGGAAGGCTCTACTTCCTCAGGAAGGCGGCGTTGCCGAGCTGACAAAGCGCATCAAGGTGCAGCTGGAGTCCGGTGAGTCGAGGTGGCTCGAGCTGCTCCGCGAGGCCGTTACCGGGCGTCGCGCAGTTGACGTCGAGTACTACACGTACTCGAGGGACGCGCTCACGCGGCGACGTGTAGAGCCACACCTGGTCTTTGCCTCGCTGGGACATTGGTACGTGTCGGGTTATTGCCACCTCGCTCAGGACCGCCGGATGTTCCGGCTCGATCGGATCAAGTCGATAGAGCTCACGGACGACCCCTTCGAGCAGCCGGTCGATGGCGCTGCGGAGCTACCGCCGCCGCTCATATATGTGCCGGGCGCGGACGATATGCGCGTGAAGCTGCGCGTGTCCGGGAGTGTCGCGCAATGGCTCACAGAGTTCGGCTGGACGCAGGGCTACCTTCAGATCGAGAAGACCCGGAATATCGCAGGCGGGCGCAAGGAGCTCGTATTCCGAACATCTGCTCTTCCGTCCCTCGAGAAGCTTCTGCTTCGCCTTGGACCGGAGATCGAGGTCGTGGAACCGAAGGAATTGGCCGAACGCCTGCAGGACACCTCCAAGAGGATCCTCGCGCTCTACGAAACGAAGAAGCGCTAGTCGTTACCGGCCTGTCGTCGGTCCGATCTACTTTTCAAGCGTGATCGGGTATCTCGATATCGAAACCGCGTTCAACGGAGAGGTCACAGTGTTCGGCCTTCTCCGAACGGACAGGGGCGTGATCCAGATCGTCGGCGCTGCCATCACCGCCGAAGCTGTCGAAGAGAGCCTCCGAGGTATCGACACGTTGTGCACGTTCAACGGTGAGGGCTTCGATCTGCCCGTCCTGCGGCGCGCGTTCGGGATAGGACTCCTCGAGCGTTTCAGGTCTCTGGACCTTTCACTCGAGTGCCGTAGAGTCGGCATACGCGGAGGACTCAAGAAGATCGAGATGGGCCTGGGCATCCCGCGCCGGTTGCGCGGGATCACGGGATACGATGCGATGGTCTTATGGGAGCGCTGGGAAAAAGGCGATCGTCAGGCTCTCGAAACGCTGCTCGCGTACAACCGGGACGACGTCGACAATCTGGCGCTGCTCGAAAGAAGGCTCCGCGGCGATCTGGAGCTCCCACCACCGGCGGATCAGATCGTCGTGGGAGCGTAAAGGCCCGAGCGTCCAGCTCTGCGATCTCCTCGAAGTACTGGTCGCGACGCGGAGGAAAACCCAAGCCCCGGCCGCGTAATCCACTCAGCCCGGAGGAGGAACACGCATATCTGGTTGCCGGGTCGAAGCTGTTCAACGAGCACGACTTCTACCAAGGCCACGACGAGTGGGAAGAGGTCTGGCGCCGCGCAACGGGCACAAGGCGGCGCTTGCTTCACGGATTGATACAGGTCGCCGTCGGCTACGAACATCTGAGACGCGACAATCCGCGGGGGATGCGCAGCCTTCTGCGCCAAGGAGCGGCCAAGCTCCGTTACTTCACGCGTCGCGCGGGCGTGAGCGAGCTACGCAACCGTGCTCTCTCCGACGCAGAGAAGGCCGCGGCCGATCCTGAGATCAGCCTTCGGTCGTCCCCGCCCCCGAAGGTGATGGTCGCTCTGGAGGGTTTCCGAGCTCCGGCTCCTCGAGGAACGATTCGAGTCCAAGTGCCCCGGTCTCGAGGGGATTAGGCAGGAACGCCAGAGGCGCTTCACCGCTGATCTCCTCGAGCTCGCGTCCCTTCGTCTCGGGGAAGAGTACGGCGATCACGACCAGTCCGAGCAGGGGGCCGACGCCGAGGATCACGGACGTGGTCGATAGCTCGCCGGTCAGTTCGATGAGCGCACTGCCCAAGGCGAAGCTCGCGGCCTGTCCGGCGACGCGCGCGATGTTGGACCACGCACCTGCGAGCGCGCGATGAGCCGTCGGAAAGAGCTCCGACCCGAAGGCACCTAGAGTGGGCCACGACCCGAATTGACCGATGAACACCATCGCCAATGCGAAGAAGAGCGGGAGCGCCCCGCGTGCCCAGACGAAGAACCACAGCCCGCCGACAACGCTCAAAACGCCGAACGAACAGCCGATCAGTTTTCGTCCGTAGCGGTCGGAGAGCGATCCGGACAAGACGAGAACCGGAACGGCGAGGGCACCTGCGCCGACCAGGATGAGGTTTGCCGCCGTGGGCCCGATGTTCCGGTCGTCCTGGAGGAAGTCGATCGTGAACACTCCGGCCTGAGTCGCGAGCGCGCCGAGCATCGCCGTCAGGCAAACCAGGAGCAACCACCGGCGGATCGGCGGTCTGAGGATCTCGTGCCAGTGCGAGGCAAGTCGTCCGCTGGATTGGGCCGCCGCGAAGCGGCGACTCTCCGGGAGCCTTCGTCTGAGATACGTCATCGTCGCGAGGGGCGGTAGCGCGATCACGTACAGCCAGCGCCACGACACGCCTAACGGAACGAAGAGCGCACCGTAGAAGATCGACGCAAAGCCGGATCCGACGGCTGTGAGCATGGCGAGCCACCCGAAGCCGAAGCCCCTCGCCTCAGCCGGCAGCTCCTCGGCGACCATCGTCCACGCGATCGCTCCTTCAACCGTGACGAACAGGTAGGCGCCGAACTGCATCCCTACGAACCAACCGATCGTGGGCGCCAGCGCCGTCGCTCCGGTGAACAGCGTGAAGCCGACGATCGACACCGTTAGTAGACGTCGCCGGCCATGGATATCGGCGCGCCGGCTGAACACGATGGCGGGGATGGCACCGAGGATCGGAATCGTGAACCAAAGGGAAGCCTGCGACTGACTCAAGGAGAAGGTGTCCCGAATGTCGGGCAGTGCAGCCGTGATGACGAACGTGTCGTAACCCTGGAAGAAGTCGGCGACGCCGAGGACCATCAGGAGGAACCAGTGCTCGGACGTGAGAAGCCCTCGCTCCGGCAGCATCCCGCGCCGCGCCATACGAGATGTTAGTCGGCGCTCGTCCGGCTCGGTTTGGTTGCCTCCAACAGGAAGCGGTGCATGCGGGCGGCGAACGTCGCGTCCTGCTTGATCTTGTTGATGGACCGGCGTCGCTCTTCCGGGTACCTACGGGGTCGAAGCCTTCGTATTGCCACGGGACGACGTAGGAACGAAACGACGACGCCGACGTCCAGGTAGCGCTTTTCCGGAAACGCCTCCTGCGCGTCGACGACGCGCAGATCCCGCTCGCTCGAGCTGGCCTACGTATTCGTCGAGGGTCGGGCTCAAGCCCGGCGCCACCTCGCCACCCAGTACTTCGTTCAGTTCGACCTCGTTTTGGCTCCCAACTTGCTGCGTCAGGAACGTCCCACCGGGTCGCAACGCGCGGGCTACTTCGGTAGCCCGGAAGGCCTCGTGCCGGTCGAAGATCAGATCAAATGACTCATCGCGGAAAGGCAGACGACCTTCCAGATCGGTGAACCGCTGCTGTGCGTTGTCTGAAGCGCCTTCGACGGCCACCACGTGCACACCCAAAGGACGAAGACGGCGATCGGCCACGGGCACATTGGGCATCCAGCCCTCCGTCGCAGCTGTGATGGGAGCCCGGACGTCCAAAGAGTCCACGAACTCGCCGCCGCCCGTGCCGAGATCGACCATCGTGCGGGAGCGGCCGGCGAGGTCTTCGACCCGCGCTTTGTAGTCCCACGGATCGGGATCGACCTCGTTGACCGTCCGTCGAGGAAGGAGAAGTCCCAGCCCTCGAATTCGTGCGATTCGGCCTCCGCGATCAGCGCTTCGAAGTCGTCCATGTCCTCGACCCTCGCAGCGAATATCTAGGTGGGCCAAAGCGAGGAGGAGCGATGCTCGACTATTCGGAGTTCGAAAAGGCCATCGGGCTCAACTGGTACGAGGTCGACCCCGACCTGCAGGACACTGTTCGCCGGTACGTGCCGGCGGACGATCTCGAGGCTGCGGACGCCAAGCTCACGGAGGTCGGCGCTCTGATCGGCGGCCCGGTGGCCGCGCGGGCCGAGATGACCGACAAGAACCCACCACGTCTCGAGCGCTTCGACCAGTGGGGCAATGAGGTCAACCGAGTCGTCCATCATCCCGGCGCACTGGAGACCAAGCGCGACCTGTTCAACGCATATCTGAGCGAAAGGCGCGGTCGCCGTTGGCCGGCCGTCGTCGGTTCGTCCTTCGGTTATCTCCTCGACCAAGCCGAGACCGGGATGGGCTGCGCCGTCGGTATGACCGGGGGAGTGGCCGGACTCGTCGCCTCCTACGGTTCCGACGAAGTCAAGGAGCACTTCCTTCCGCATTTCATGACGGAGAACTACGAGGACTACTGGGACGGCGCGATGTTCCTCACCGAGCGCGATGGGGGCTCCGATCTCGGCATGGCAACGAAGACCACGGCCACGCACGTCGACGGAGACCTCTGGGTGCTCAACGGTTTCAAGTGGTTCTGCTCCAACGTCGATGCACAAGCGATCGCCACGTTGGCCCGGCCCGAGGGCGCAGCCGACGGAGTCGGGGGCATCTCGCTCTTCGTCGTGCCGCGCGTGCGTCGGGACGGCAAGCCGAACGGGGTGCACGTTCACCGACTCAAGGACAAGCTCGGCACCAAAGCCGTTCCGACGGGTGAGGTCGATTTCGTTGATGCGGAGGCGTATCTGCTCGCCGGCGGTACGCAATCGCGCGATGCAGCGACGGACGGCAAGGGCATGGGCCGGATGATGGGTGGGATGGTCCAGGGCTCACGCCTCGGCGTCGCTTTCATGGGCCTCGGCATCGCGCGGCGCTCCTTCTTGGAGTCGGCGATCTACGCGGCACACCGGCGCGCTTTCTCGAACCGCATCGACGCTTTCCCGATGGTTCGGGAAACGCTCGTGCGAATGGCGATGGAGCTCGAGGCGGCGGCTGCGCTCTGCTTCGAGGCGTCGGCCAACGTCGCGAATGATCGTCAGCTGTGGAGGATCCTTCCCACGCTTGCGAAGTACCGAGCGACACGACGGGGCGTTCAGCTCGCATCCGCCGCCGTCGAGGTGCACGGAGGCAACGGGTACATCGAGGACTGGCCGGTGGCGCGCCAGCTCCGAGACGGACAGTGCCACCCGATCTGGGAGGGCACCGAGAACATCATCGCGATCGACGTGATGCGGGCGATCGAGCGCGAGGGCGTGCTCGACCCTGTGGTCGCGCGCGTTGAGAAGGCGCTCGCCGATGCGGACCATCCGGTCCTTTCGAGCACAGCCGATGCCGTTCGTTCTTACGCCGCCGATGTTCGCGAAGCCGTCGCCTATGTCTCTGCGGCACCCAAGGACGTCTCGAGGCTTCACCTGAGACGCATCACGCGGTACATGACGAACCTGGTTTCGGGCGCGCTCCTGGTCGAGCAAGCCGCAGCCGAGTTGAAGGCCAAAGGGTCGGCCCGGAAGGCTGCAGTTGCACGGTTGTATGCGAACGTCCACCTCTCGTCGCACCCGTTGGGCGGAGTGGGACGAGACGACCAGCTGATCCTCGAGGGCTTCGAAGCGATCACGCGCTACGGCGAACTGGAACCCGATCGCCTGCTATCGCTGGTTGCATAAATAGACTTGCCTGATGGGCAACATCGGAGCAGGAGAGATCCTCCTCATCGTGATCATCGCGCTGATCCTTTTCGGTCCGAAGAGGCTGCCCGAGATCGGCCGCCAGGTCGGGCGAGCGATCGCAGAGGTCCGGCGGGTTTCACGCGAGTTCGAGCGAGAAGTGCGGGACGCGGTCGAGCCCTTTGAGACGGAGGTACGCAAGGCCGAGAACACGGCAAAGGAGCAGTACAAGCTCACCGAGGATTTCTCGTCCTATGTCAATACGCCTTGGCCTGCCGACAAACCGCGCCCGAGTCCTCCGGCCGAAACAGAAGACGCGTCGCCGGCTAAGGACTCAGGCCATCAAGTTCCTGATGAGTGAGGAAGCCTCGTCCGGCGAACCGATCTCCAGCTCGTAGCAGCGCGCTTGATTGACGACGGCGCTCACTTCGCCGATCACCTGGGCTGAGTCGTTTCCCATGCTGTAGGCCTGCTGTGAGAGAAGCATCGCCATGCGGTGCTTGGGGACCGGTGCCAGATTCGAGGCGTGTCCGTGGTTTGGGTTCAGATAGAAGATCGCGTCGATCGGTTGCAAGTCAGCTCTCCAATCGAATCCCAGGACCGTCGGATCCAGCCCGTAGACGGGGCCGCGCTCGTCGGGATGGTCGGCTTCATGGTGCATCGGGATCGTGCTTAAGAGCGGGGCCAGCTCGGGAATAACTTCGGCGGTTTGCTTTCGGAGGTGTAGCCGCCGCGGATACGCGACGGCCGACCCGTCTTGCACCATGGCTATCTCGTCGCTTCCTACGCACGCGCCGTCGAGTAGCAGTCGAAGGCACAGCGTCGACTTCCCAGCCCGGGATGAGCCCGTTATCAGCACGCTCCGGCCCCCAATTTCCAACAGGCCCCCGTGGAGTCGCGTCCAACCATCCGCCGCCAACGCTTCAAGGATCGTGGCATGCATGCGCGTGTACATGCGCGATCGGGCGCCGAACGCGTCCGGTGCGGAGCCGAAGACTCTGCCCTCTTCTTTGAGAGTGATTTCGGAATCGGTGGTACGTGCTTCGTATCCGAGGATGCGCGATACCGGGACCGTTTGGAGGCAGCTATTGCCGAGAAAAGCAAGTACTTCGTGTAGCTCCGAAGAATCAGAAAGTACACACACCTGGCAAGAAAGAAGCTGAAACTTATGCTCTAAGGCCTTAGAGGGCTCAGCCTCCGTCAATTAGCCCTTCTTGGATCAACTGATCAACGCAGTCGTCGACCTCCCGCTGTGGCGGCTGATCGAGCTCGTAAGCGGCGCCGATCATCTCGGCGATCTGTTGAGACGAAACCTTTCCATCGCAGAGCTCGAGTACTAGACCGGCGGTGTGATTCAAGTAATGGACACGATCGGACTTCGGGTCGTAGACCACGAGGCCGTCCTCCACAGAGTGGATCTCGAGGTCGTCGGCGCGGCGCAGGGGCCCGTTGTATTCCGCAGCCATGTGGCACCGGAGCCTATCTCACGCCCGCCCGGTACGAGTCGCCGTCAATCGCAGCATCCGTGCAACGTGCCGGATCCTCGCAGCGTTCGTCCCGACGAATCCGCGGGAACCGTAGAGGTAGGTCATCCGCCCGGTATCTAGGGCCGCCGGGAACGCAGCAAGTCGCGATACGGTCCGCGCCAGCCGCGCCGGCGATCCGTCCCTTCGTATGCATCGCTCTAGGTGCTGTCGGGCGCGCGGTGACGCCTTGAATCCGGGCGGTTTCGATTGGCCGAAAAGGACATCCAGCTGGTGCAGGAGGGAATCGAGCACGTGCACCCGATTGCCGAAGGCCGCACGGATACGCGTCCAGTCGACGTCGGCGTCCGAAGTTGCATTCGTAATCGCAAGATCAAGAAGGGCGCGCACCGGGATCTCCACCGCCTGGTGACCGCGGTGATGGATCTCGGAGTGCAAGATCGTGTGAAGAACTTGATGAGTTGCCGATAGGTGACGCACATGAAGTCGCCCAGCGCTTCCGTTGAGAACGTGGCTCGTTGACTCGGACAACACCGCTTCCGCAGGGAGCATCTCCGGCGTAGGCCAGTCCCCGAGTTCGACGTGAAGTTCGACGGGAGCCGATCGATCCGGCCGCTGCAGAGGAACCAGGTGAGTGTTTCGCCGGCTCCGATCGCGAAGCGGGTCCTGAGCAGTTCCGTACCCGGCGCCGGCCAGCGCGTCCACGGCATCAAGAGCTTGGTCGGGCGGTAAGAGCAGATCTATGTCCACCATCGACCTTGACGCGACGTCCCTGTAACCGTCATGGAAGATCCACCGCGCACCTTTTAGGAGAGCGGGTTCGATGCCCGCTGCATTCAGGACCCCGATGATTCCCTCGAGCTGGATCAGTAGCTGAGCGCTCCGCGCAACCGTTGCCTCGTAAGCTTCCTCGAGCATCAGCGCGATCGGCCGGGCATCGGTGGATCTGAGTCCGTCACCGTCGAGGAACGATCGCGCCGATCTAGGTACAGGCTCGATCAACCCATGACGAATCAGGTTTGACCAGAGCGCAGCCTCGGTATCGTTCTCGCTAGCCAGCGACGCGATCGCATCGAGGTCACTCGCTATGCGTGCACGAAGCTCGTCTCGCTGAGTCCCGGTCAATGTCGGCCTCAGGAACGAACAGAGATCAGCGCGGGTCATTCGGTGTGTGGGTTTCGGCATCGAGCTGATTTACACTACGAACGAAACCTGGGGAATGTCATGAAGATCAACGTCTACAAATGGAAAGACGACGGGGAAAAGTACTCCCTCGTCGGGCCCAACGACCGCCGGAGGTGGATGGACGACTTCGCCAAAGGACACCCATATCAGTGTGCGCCCCTGCGTTACGCCAACGTGAGCGAGTGGTGGGTCATAGGGCACGAGCGCACCTTCGTCCGCTGGGATCCACGTAATAAAGAGGATCTGATCTCAATCCACGGGCTCGGTGAGTCTCACTTCGGTTACGGAATCGTTTCGTTCCGCCTGCCCTTCGTGTTCGACGTCGAAGCGCCGTGGTGCCTGATGGTGAAGGGCCCCGCAAATGTCGTCATACCGAACGCCCACCCACTCGAGGGAGTGATCGATCCGAGGGCCTACGCCCTCGGCTTCAGCATGAACTGGCAGATCCAGGAGGGAGGCACGGCGATATTTGAGAAGGACCAACCCGTGGCTGCGATCACCCTCGTCGATCCCGCTTCTCTGCACGAAGCCGAGCTCGAGATTCGTCCGGTCACAGACCATCCGAAGTATCCGGAGCTCGACCATTGGGTTCGCAAGAGAAAGGACCTCTTCGAGAAGATGCTGAAAGGAGAGGAAGGGCCCTTCGTCGAGAACGTATACACGAAAGCCGTGCGCAAGACCCTTCCCGGTGTTCGCTTTCGTGGGCTGCGCGTGCCCAACCAGGCCGAGCGACCGAAGGACCGTTGACCCCTTAGGCCGGGTACGGCTATCTTTGTAGGACTTCATCACCAGGAGAACCCCGTGACAGAAGAGACGCGTGACAAGCTGCTCGAAAATGTGAGCCCGGAGCGGCGAGCTTCGGTCATAAAGTTGCTAGCCGCTGGAGCGTTCGCCGTCCCCATGGTCAGCTCGTTCGCAATGAAGCGATTCACGCTCGACGGGCACGTCAGGATGCAGGTCCCGTCTACCATTATCTTCCCGCCGACCATGGCCTAACGGCCGGTCTCCTCCTCAGTCCTGCCAATCACCTCGGACCATTCTCAGTAGGTCCAGTCGTTCGGACTGATTCCCAGCCAAGTAGCGTTCGAGCGAGCCAACGAGGCGCTCGACCATTGCGTAGGTGGTGTCGATCGTGACGTATTTATAGAGACCCAATCTTCCCAACGGCAGGAGTCCTGCGACTCCCGACGTTGCCTCCAGATACAGGTCGAGCTTTGCCTGGTCCCACCACACGGGATACATCCGCACGGAGTCGTCCGGGATCTCCCGGCTGACGACGCCGGGCTCCTGATGACTGCGGCCTTGATGGATCACGCGGAAGTCGGTCGTGCGGCACACCGGTGTTTCTGGCCAGGGTGTATAGATCCAGGAGAAGGGGACACCGTCTGAAGCTCGACCGAGACCGGCGCTGTCGGCAGACGCCGTCTCGACTTCGAGACGGTAACCGCGCCACTCCAAAGGTCCGAACCGGTAGTCGAAGATCGCATCGATCGGCGCCGTCGAGATGACCACGTCCGGCCGGAAGGACTCCGTTTCAGTGAAAACAGTGATGCCGTCACCTTCGTCGACGGCGGTTACGCGGCAGCCATAGCGAACATCGAACCCATCGAGCATCTTTTCGAACAGGCCATTGAACCCGCCGGTGGGGTAGTAGTGAGGAGCCGTACTAGGTAGACGGAACGCGCCTTCCGACGCGATGCGCTCGAGCCTTCGGAGTTTTCCCCATTCGGCGGGCATCTCGTCCAGCCGCCGCCCCCAGAACTTCTGGTTGAACCCTTCGAACGCAAGCTCGGTCAAGGTCGGTCCGAGCGAGGACTCCAGGTATTCCTTCAAGTTTCCATCCCTTGCAGGCTGTTCGGACTGCGTGATCTCGTAAAGCTCTCGTTCGATCTTGGCGCCACAAGGCAAGGCCTTGAGGCTTGTCCGATCCACTGGGAAAGGGATAACGGGGAAATCCGGACGTAGTCGCGTTCCCTGATAGATCTCCCGCTCTTGCAATTCAACGAATGAGCGCAGGAACAGAAGGGCGTCAGGCGTTCCTCTAAACACGCTGACGACGCGCGGACCGTATTCGTAGGCAAGACCGTCTTCGTTGTAGAGCGTGCGCAGCATGCCGCCCGGGACGGATTCCTGTTCCAGGATCGTGACATCGGCTTGAACTCGGTCGCGGAGCATCCAAGCCGCACACGCGCCGGCAAAGCCCGCGCCGATGACGATGACTTTTAGGTCGTTGATGACCTCGATATCCTCCGCAGAGATGTCACACAAAGCGCCGGCTGCGCCAAAGCGTTGAACATCCTAGTTGTCGGGGCTTTATCGTGGAATCCCGAACGGATGCGCAGCTTGTGCGAGCGAGGTCACCGGCTCTGGGGTCTTTGGTCACGGACCATGGCGTGGGAGCAGGGACCATACCCGGCTACGGACGACTGCATACGACCCGTAGGAATCGCCGACGTAGCCGATACCATCCGCGTCGAGAAGATCGACTGCATCTACAGCCTCCTCCAGGTTTACAGTCCGTCCAGCTGGGGACCGTCCACTCCAGGTGTCGAGCATGACGTTTGGACGCTACTGCGGACCCTGTTGATGGAGCGTGAGCGTGGTGACATCGACGTTCCGATGATTCGGCACTGGGGGAGCGACGTGACGCATGTCGACCTAGACGTTGTGCGGGCGCTGGACGCACATCTCCTTTCCAATCCCGAGAAGCTCGACCAGCTTGTATCTCCCGAGGAAGGCTTCATGTCCGGTCGAGACGTCTTCACGGACTGCGACGTGATCGAATTCCTCGACTCAGACCGACCGAAGCTCGAATTCATGAACGAACGCTTCACGGAGAAGCTGTCGGACCGGACGCAGGAGATCCACACCGTTTGCATCGGGCGACCGCTTGGGATCGATTTCGAAACGCTTGCCCTAAACGGAATCCACGTCCACGTGTATGGCAATGCACACGACGACGCGGCGCACCAAGTTGCCCACAACCTGTCAACTCGGTCGCGTCTTCCGACCAAGCTCTTGGAGCGATACGTGCATCTGCACCCACCCCTTCAAGCCATAGGCGGCGATTGGCCGGGTGTGCAACGCGTTAAAGAGAGGTGGGTTCCGGAGTTCTCCCGATACGACGCGGGCTGGTCCTACATCGGAGATACCCCAGACGCGCCTCTGCACGCACGAGCCCAGATACCAAATCGAGTAGGGACGTACCTACTGGCAGGGCTTCCGGTGATAACCGATGTACAGCCGGGCTACTTCCGTTACGAGGAGTTGCGCAGGCTCGGCGTGAACATAGACCTTCACGACTACGGCTCATTGCGTGACAGCTTGGAGACTGAGATCCGCACACGTGAACAAGGCCGCCGCGCTCTCGAAGAACGCGAGGCGTACTCCTTTGACGCCACGATCGATCCTCTGATGAACGCTTTTGGTCGGTCGTCCGAAACCTATTTCTCCAAACCGGCAGGCGAACGCACGCGATTCGCTCCGGGACCGGAGCCGCGGCTCGCAAAAGTCGGCGGGATACCCGGAGCTCCTAGGACGAAGGGAGTCCGGGCGATGCTGCACGGAAAGATCCTCGCGCGGCGCTCCCGGAAAATAGGCCGTCTCCTGACGAGGATCTCGTGACTCGGGTTGCCGTTCTCGAGCGCTTCGCCGACCCATCGAGGCGATACAGCTCAAGCGAACACCTTGCCGCTTCGGGCCAGATGATCTACGACCTCTTTGGGATACGCGGACTGCTCCCGGCCGTCCCGCGAGCGCTGGCCGGCTGGCTCGGGCCTCGGACCGCGCCTTTTCGGACGAAGCGCGGGTTGCTTCGCGCGTGCATGCAAAGCCGAGGCACTAGGACCACAAGGCTCGGCGCTCTTGTGTTTGCACCCGAGTTGATTCGCAACGTGCGCCGAGGTGAGATCGCGAGCATCGCAACATTTTCCCGAAAGGGCTTCCCGCTCGCGGATTTCCTCTCGGATAAAACGGCGCGGCCCCCCGACGAGCTTCTGGCACATGGGACGCAATATTTCGGCGAACTAGCCTTTGAGTTGCTCGCGGTCATCCCGTACGCATACTGGCTGCACACGAAAGGCCAGTTAGAGTTCACATCTTCAACGCAAGATACCCGGTGCTTCTACGGCTTCTCACCGAAGCACACTGAGGTACCAGTCCTTCGGAACTATATTCCTATCACTGAGTTTCCGATTGGTGAGATGGACCCGAACGGCTACGACCGCGGTGCATTCCCTGCGCAGCTGGACGAGGAGAAGTGGGCGCCGCCCCCGTACAAGGCGATGTACCGCAATGACGACTTTGTTTGGCAGCGCGAGTCCTGCGTCATATCCAACAAGACCAGCATCGAACGACCGGGGGACGAGGCGCCGATCAACTACCTGAGCAATGATCTGCTGCTCGAAGTGATCGGCAGGCTTCGCAGGACTTACCAGGTCATCTACAACCGTCCCCGATTCCGGGACATCCCAAGCGATGGCGCGCCGCCGCGGGAGCGAGGTGACATCGAAGCCGTAAAGGACGCGTTTCCGGACGTCTTTACCATCCAAGAGTTGGCCGCCGATCACCCGGAGCTGACGTTCAACGAGCTACAGCTCAAGGTCTATGCGGACTGCAGCAAGTTCGTCTCGGTCCTCGGTGGAGGGTCTTACCTAGCGAGCTACTTCGGAGGCACCAACGTCGTCTACGCCCGCAGCGGTTGGGAGGTTTCGTGCGGGGCTTATGAGAATTGGTTCCACCGATTCTCAGGCGCGAAGGTGGTCAGCGCAGGTTCGGGTGACGACCTTCTGAGGGCCATCGATCGAGAACTCCTGTAGACCAGATATCGTCGATTTCGATGAACCTTCAGCTCACGGTCTTCGAGTCCTTCTAGCAGCGTGAGGATCCTCCCTCGCCGCAAACGTACCGACCGATCGCGTCGCCGGCGCCGCATGCTTCGGCGCCCAGAAGACCGAAGCGCGATGTCGCTCCTCGAGCACCTCGAGGAACTGAGAGCCCGGCTCATCTGGATCTTCGCGACGGTGTCCGTGGCCGCCATCGCCGGATGGTTCCTGTTCGACCGCGTCGTGGTCACACTTCTCGAGCCGGCTCGTCCCTACCTAAAGCTCACGGAAGGGGAGCTGGTTTTCACCGGCCCGCTGGAGGCCTTCAACACGCGGCTCAAGGTCGCCTTGTACGTCGGCTTCGCGTTCGCGTTCCCGGTCGTCCTCTTTCATGTTTGGAGGTTCGTAAGCCCCGGCCTCCACAAGAACGAACGCCGCTACGCGATTCCCTTCATCTCTTCGGGCATCGTCCTTTTCAGCGGTGGCGTCTACTTCGCGTACAGCACCCTCCCGCAGGCGCTGCGGTGGCTCATATCGCCGGCCATCAGCGGGCCCAACGTGAGCCCGATCCTCACCGCCAAGAGCTACCTCGATTTCTCTCTGCTCTACCACGCGGCTTTCGGCCTGGCCTTCGAGTTCCCGGTCGCGCTGATGTTCCTGGCCCTGATCCGGGTCATCAACTGGCGCCAGATGTCGAAATACCGCCGCCACGTCTTCCTGGGCATAGCGGTGGCGTCTGCGGTCCTCACGCCCAGCGTGGATTGGTTCACGATGTCCGCGATGACCGTGGCGATGTACGTCCTGTACGAGGCGTCGATCTGGCTCGCGCGCCTGCTCAGGCGGTAGACCCGGCCCTTGACGGTTGCGATGACGCGATATATCGTGTCCTGAGTAAATCTAAACCCGCGAGTACGGAAAGGACCCGGAATGTCCGACGTTGACGTCGCGAGGGATGTCGAGGCCGCCGACCTCAAGAAGATGACCGATATGGACGTGGACAACGTCTACACACTCATGGACGTCCAGCTGCGCGAACGTCCCGGTCCGCGGTTGCTCTACCAGCGCTGGGAGAAGCAGAACTGGGTCGTCACACGATCTCGACTTCAGCCAGGACGCAGAGGACTGGAAGAACATCCCCGACGAGCTCAAAGGGGAGATCATCTACGGCCTCCAGGCCTTCTACCTTGGCGAAGTGTGCGTGACCGAGACGCTCTCGCCGATGGTCCACGCGGCGCCGACCACCGAGGACCAGCAGTTCCTCTCTACGCAGTTGGTGGACGAAGCCCGCCATGCGATCTTCTTCGAGCTCTTCTTCCGCGAGGTCCTCGGCATCGATGGACTCGACGCCCTCAAGAGTGATCCGCTGTTCAAGGACTACCTGAGCCCCGACGTCCCCGGCTACGGCCGTGTCTTCTTCAAAGACCTGCCCGAAGTTACCGAGGCCGTTCGCAAGGATCCGGGCGACTACAAGAAGTGGGTCACCTCGATCGTCCTTTACCACATGCTCATCGAGGGCATGCTCGCTCTGTACGGGCAGCGGCAACTCTTGCAAGCCGATGCGCGCGTTCAACGTGCTGCCGTCCTTCCGCGCCGGATTCACCGCCGTCACGCGTGATGAGTCCCGCCATGTGAACTACGGCGTGTATGCGCTCCGAAAGGCCTTCGAAGCCGGACTGCACGACCACATCGTCCAGAGCGCGAAGGACTACATGGACCCGTGCTGCGACCTGCTGACACGTACGCTGACGAAGATCGTGCTGCCACCTGAGGAGTTGCTGGCCCTCGTGCCGCCGGAGCTGCAGCAGGGAAGCTTCTTCGAAGAGTGGGGGTTCCCGCTCGTGCAGCTGCGAAAGCGCCTGGGTGGCGCCGGCATCCGGTCTGAGGCGATCGACGAGCTCGACCAGCAGTGGTGGAGTCGGATCGCCGTCAACATCACCGAGTACGAGGAACGCTTCGGTGAGCCGCACCCGGCCATCGAGCGCGACGCCGAAGGCTACGCAGCCCTGATGGGCCGCGTTGGAGCTGCCAAGGCGTAAGCGCTAGTCAGCTGTAGCGCAGTTCGCAGCACGGCTCGATAGACCAACGCCGCGACGCGCTTGACGCAGCATGTGCGCGTCCATGCCGTTGGTGACGTAGCCGAAGGACAAACCGGTCACCGGGTCGCCCCAAGCGATCTGACCGCCGGCGCCTCCGTGGCCGAACGCCTTCGGTGAGCTCGACTTACCGAAACCGCGCATGTGGTTGAGTCCGTCGTCGCCGGCGATCACGACACCGAGGGCCCGGTTGGCCGGGGTCTTGAAGAGGATGTCGGGCATGTTGTTGCGCACGGTTCCCGTGGCGTCGGCCAGGAATTCGGAGTCCCAGACGCCCTTCGAGTTGTGGATCAGCTCCTGGTAGAAGAGCGCGATGTCCGCTGCGGTGGCGAGTCCGCCGCCGCCGGGGATACCGACTGCACGTGCCGGCATCCTGCTGACTGAAGAGGTCGCCTCCGGAGTTACTTCAGTCACGGGAAGCTCGCGGATGCCGATCAAGGCCTCGAGCTCGTCGGGAGTCATCTCCTCGCCGACCTGAGTGACGGGAGCGACATCGGCCTCCTCCGCCGCCTTGCCACCAAGTACGAAATGCGGCAGGCCGAGAGGCTCGACGACGCGCTCGCGAACAGCATCGCGGAAGTCCTGCCCCGTTACACGCTCGATCAATTCGGCAAGCACCCAGTGCGCGGAGGTGGGGTGGTACTCGAAGTACTTGCCCGGCTCCCAGTTGAGCTCCCACCGTGAGAACGTCCGGAGCCGCGCCTCTTTGTCGTCCCATTTCAGGGGATTCATCATCTGGCGCGGGAAGCCGGAAGTGTGCAACATCACCTGCTCGATGGAGATGACGTCCTTGCCGTTTGTCCCGAACTCCGGGACGACCTCGGCGACTTTCTGGTCGAGCTTGAGAGAACCTTCCTGGAGCAGGAGCCACATCGTCGATGCCACCCAGGCCTTGGTGGACGAGAAGATCACGAACCGCGTAGTCGGCGTCGCATCGCCGAAAGTCTCGAAAGCGACGAGCTTGCCTTGGCGTGCCACGGCGATCTGAACCGCCGGGAGCAATCCTTCGTCGACTTCCTTGCGAGCCCGCTCCAGAAGCACCTGCAGGCGCTCGGCATCCACTCCAACGTCCCCGGGTGCAACGACTTCGAGCTCGCTGATCATCGATCCGCCCCCTCGCGCTGACTCCCTTTTGCTCCTCCGCTTCGCTGCGGAGTGGCGGCCTCTTGACGCCGAGTCAAGGGTAGTCATCGCCTCGTAGACTCGTCGAAATGAGCTCACCCGGCGGCCGCCGCCCTTCGGTGGCCGATTTCGCCTCCGGGCTCCCATTCCCGCTCGACGACTTTCAACAGAAGGCCATCGACGCCGTGTCGGAAGGGGAGTCCGTGCTCGTGGCCGCCCCGACCGGATCGGGAAAGACCGTCGTCGCCGAGTTCGCATGCTGGCTCGCGCTCGAGACGGGAGCCAAGTGCTTCTACACGACCCCCTTAAAGGCTCTTTCCAACCAGAAATTTGGAGATCTGGTAGCGCGGCACGGCGCGCGTAACGTGGGCTTGCTCACCGGCGACAACTCCATCAACGGCGAAGCATCCATCGTCGTCATGACGACCGAAGTGCTCCGAAACATGCTCTACGAAGGCTCGAGCACGCTGAGCGGCCTGCGCTGGGTGGTCATGGACGAAGTCCATTACCTGCAGGACCCATATCGCGGAGCCGTTTGGGAAGAGGTGCTCATCCACCTGCCCTCCGAAGTCAAAGTCGTGTGCCTGTCTGCAACCGTTTCCAACGTCGAAGAGTTCGGCGAATGGCTACGCACGCTGCGTGGCGACACGAGGGTTGTCGTCGAGCACGACCGGCCCGTCGAGCTGCGGAGCTTGGTCATGGTGGGTCGGGATCTCTATCCATTGCTCGGCGACAATGGCAAAGCAAATTCCGAACTCACACGCGTCTGGCAACGCGGACTGGCGGCGGCCGCGCGCTATCGAAGCATCCCTTCCGGACGGCCCGGATATCGTGGCGGCAATCGGGCGCCGGGCAGACCGCGCAAGCAGGGACCGATCGACGCTTACACCCCGACGCGAGTTGAAGTGGTCGAGGTCCTCGAGGCCCGGAACATGCTCCCGGCGATCGTTTTCATCTTCTCGCGCGCCGGCTGCGACGAATCGGTCGAGGCTTGCGTACGCGCCGGCGTCGAGCTCACAACCTCGACAGAGAGAGAACGCATCTCCGAGTTCGCACAACTGCGAGCGAGCAACATCGACCCGGAAGACTTACGTGCGCTTCGGTTCACTTCGTTCCTGGAAGGGCTCGAGCGCGGCGTGGCGGCACACCACGCGGGGATGATCCCGATCTTCAAAGAGACCGTCGAAGAGCTCTTCGCCATGGGTCTCGTAAGACTCGTGTTTGCAACCGAAACACTCTCCCTCGGGATCAACATGCCGGCCCGCACGGTAGTCATCGAGCGGCTCACGAAATTCACCGGCGAGAAACACGAGCTGCTCACCCCGACCGACTACACGCAGCTGACGGGGCGTGCCGGGCGCCGGGGGATCGACGATCTCGGGTTCGGAGTCACCCTGTTCAACCCGTGGGTCTCTTTGGACAAGCTCGCGTCGCTCGCGACGATGCGGTCGTACGCGCTGAGATCGTCTTTTCGTCCGTCTTACAACATGGCTGTGAACTTGGTTCGCAACTACGAGCCGGAGACCGCAGCGCATCTGCTCAACTCGTCCTTTGCGCAGTTCGTCACCGACCGGAGCGTTGTCACTTGGGAACGCCAGCTCGAAGACAAGGAACGCAAGGCCAAGGAGCTTCGAGAGGAGGCAGTGTGCGAGCTCGGGGACGTCCTTGAGTACCAGCAGCTGCGAGCGCAGGCCGCGCAGGCTTTGAGGGACGATCGCGGCTCCGAAGCCGTGCGTGAGCAGTTGGTGAAGCTCTCGCCCGGAGACGTCATATGGGGACGCGGGATCGGCCGGGCCCTCATCCTCGAGCAAGCGCGGATCGGACAGGGTGGCGCCCCTCGTGTCACCGCGATGACCCTCGACCGCAAGGTGCGTAAGGTCGGACCCCGCGACTTTCGGGAACCGCCGGAAGTCCTGGCAAAGATCCGATTGCGCGGACAATCTTGGAGAGCCGCGAAGGCGCGCAAAGATCTGGCGCGCCAGCTGGAAACGCTGAAGGTGCAGCGTCCGAGAGAGGCTCCCAAGCGATCCGACGCGCGGAAGCTGACGCAGGCGTACGAGTCACACCCCGTCCATACCTGTCCCGACGTAGACCGGCATCTCAAAGTTGCCAACGAGCTGGCCGAGCTCGAGACGGAGACAGAGAGGCTTCGCCGCCAGGTCCGACGGCGGTCGGGAACGATCGCGCGCACATTCGATCGCGTGCTCGGCGTGCTGCGCTCACTCGAGTACGCGGAGGACTGGGGCCTGACGGAGAAGGGCGAGCTCCTGGCGCGCGTCTACAACGAGTCAGACCTGCTGGTCGTGGAATGCATGAGCAAGGGGTGGCTCGAAGGGCTCGATCCGGCCGAGCTGGCGGCCGTAGCGTCGATGTTCGTCTTCGAGTCTCGCCGGCGAGACGAGCCGGAGAGTGCCCCGACACCGCAACTTGCTCGATATGAGAGCCGCATCGCCGGATTGTTCCGCTCTCTGCGTGCAACGGAGAAGGAGCACGACGTCGAGCTGCTCAAGGAACCGGATGCCGGATTCATGCCCCAGATATACGAATGGGCGTCGGGCCACAGCCTCGAAGAGGTCTTGGAGGATCGCGAGACATCGGCCGGCGACTTCGTCCGTTCGGCCAAACAGGTTGTGGATCTGATGCAGCAGCTGCGCCAAGTCTTCGATTCCGGTGAGATCGCGGAAACACTTGCCGAAGCCGTCGATCGGGTTCAGCGCGGGGTCGTCGCCTACTCGTCGGTGGTGTGACGTGACGCGGGCTTATGTGATCGGTAATCCACGCGCAGGTCGCGGAAAGGTCTCTGCCGGGTGGGACGCCGTCCGCAAGTCGTTTGCAGATAACGGGATGGAGGCCGAGGTCGCCGAAACCGAAGGACCGGGCCACGCGATCGACCTAGCGAGTCGGGCGCGCGTCGACGGCGCGGACTTGGTCGTCGCCTTCGGGGGCGACGGCACCGTTCACGAAGTGGTCAACGGGCTGCTGGGCCAAGGCTCGTCAGGCAGCCCTTCGATGCTCGGTGTCATTCCGGCGGGGTCCGGCTGCGATTACGCCAAGACCTTCGGGATCCCAGAGGACATGGACGGAGCGATCGCCCATCTGGCCAAAGCAGAGCCCAGGCTGGTCGACGTCGGTGAGATCCGTTTCGAGGGTGAGCACGGATTCCCTTCCCGGCTTTTCGCCAACATCGCCGAGGTCGGCATCGGGGCTGAGGTAGTAGACCGAGCTCAAAAGATGCCGCGCGCCCTCGGAGGTGCCGTGTACTTCGCAGCGTTCGTTGTGACTCTTCCTACCTTCCGGCGGCGGCGCGCCCACATCGGCTTCGACGGCAAAGGCTACGACGGTCCGCTCACGAACCTTGTCGTAGCCAACGCCCAGGTCTTCGGCGGTGGGATGCGTGTTGCCCCTTCTGCCGATCCCGCCGACGGCATGTTCGATGTCCAGATCCAGTTCGGCTCGAAGGTCGATTACGCACGCGGGATCACGAAGGTCTACAAGGGGACCCACATTCCGCACCCTCGCATCAATGAGGTGCAGGCCTCGCAACTAACAGTGACGTGCGATCCACCGGCATTGATCGAAGCCGACGGCGAGGTCCTCGGCCGAACTCCGGCGACCTTTTCGGTGCTACCCGGGGCGCTGCTGCTCAAGGCCTGAGAGGTCCGCCCTGATGCCCGGTATCGTTACAGCGTGGCGGACCGCGTCTGTTCTTCGTGCGGCGCCGACCTGCCGGCCGGTGCCAAGTTCTGTCCCTCCTGTGGTGCTGTTATTACGGCGCGCGCCGACGAGCGAAGGATCGTCACCGTCCTCTTCGCCGACGTCGTCGGCTTCACCCCGATGTCGGAGGACCTCGATCCCGAACAGGTCAAGCGGATGCTCGACCGTTGCTTCGAGGGCCTGGCAGCCGACGTGCTCGCACACGGGGGCCGCGTAGACAAGATCGTCGGCGACGAAATCATGGCCGTTTTCGGGGCGCCGGTGGCTCATGAGGACGACCCCGAACGCGCGGTTCGTGCCGGCCTTCAGATGCAGCGAACCCTCGCCGATCACAGCGAGGAGACGGGCTCCAAGGTGCGCATGCGCATCGGCATCAACACCGGGGAGGTGGTAGTCGGGGGTCTGCGTGGCGGCGCGGACGTGACGGCCCTCGGCGATGTCGTCAACATCGCCAAACGCCTGCAGACGTCCGCCGAGCCGGGTGATGTGATCGTCGGCCCGGCCACACACGCATCGACCAGTGAAGTGATCGGCTACGACGACGGAGAATCGGTTGCTTTAGAGGGACGAGGCGCTCCCGTCGATGCTTGGCGCGCGTTGGAGGCGCTTGGCCCCCCCGGCTTTCGGCCCGGACGAGTCCGCACGCCCCTGATCGGACGCAAGGCCGAGCTCGGGATGCTCTGGCAAGCACTGGGCACGGCTGTTACGCAGCGCAACCCGCATCTCGTCCTGCTCGTGGGCGAAGCCGGCGTTGGAAAGACCCGTCTCGTCGAAGAAGCCGTCGAGATGGCCAGAGTGCAGCACGACGCTCTCGTTATAGAGGGGCGTTGCCTGCCGTACGGAGAAGCCAATCCGTGGTGGCCGATCGCCGAAGCTCTCCGGCAGGCGTGTGGCATCGACCCGGACGATCCCGCGGAGGTGGCCGCGAGCAAGTGTCGCGAGGCCATCGCGGCAGTGATGGGCGCGGCGGGCGAGGGTGTAGAGGCCTCCCGCGTGTCGGACGGTCTTCTCTACTTGATGGGATACGAGGCCTCCCTCCACGAGCTCGAGCCCTCGCGCGCGCGCGACGAGGCCGTTCGATCGATCCAGCACTCGCTCGCGGCCAACGCGCGTCAGGGACCGCTCGTGATCGTGTTGTCCGAGATCCACTGGGCCGACCAGCTCGTGCTCGACCTGATCGACACCATGTTCGAGCGCCTGCGCGATCTGCCGATCTTGCTCCTGGCGACGGCCCGGGGCGAGCTTTACGACCGCTGGACGCCGCGCCTCGGCCGCTACGACCTCCACGTCGTCAACCTTCAGCCGCTGAACCAGGAAGCATCCGCCGAGATAGTGAAGACGCTGCTCGGCCACGATGCCTCACCGCAGCTGGTTGAACTCGTCGTTCAGCGAGCGGGCGGCAATCCGCTCTTCCTCGAGGAGCTCGTGGCGATCCTGGGGGAAACCGATATGGGCGCCGCGGGGCTCGATGGAACGGAGCTCCCCGCGACTCTCCGCGGGCTGGTTGCGGCGAGGCTCGACGCGCTTGACCGACTTGAGCGATCCGTACTCGAGGACGCAGCCGTTGTCGGGCGCCGAGGTCCGATCGACGCATTGGTCGCTCTCGGTGACACACGAGGATCCAGTGACGGCCCGACGTGGATCACAACGCTCCAACAGAAAGATCTCTTGGTCGTGGAAGAGGGGGAGTTCGAGTTCAAGTCGGACCTCGTACGCGACGTGGCCTACGAAACTTTGACGAAGAGCGAGCGTGGACGCCGCCATGCGGCCGTTGCGGAGTGGCTCGCGGAATATGCCAAACGCACGGAACGTGAGGAAGAGCACCTCGAGCGCATCGCCCACCATTTCGTACAAGCAGCCCAACTGGTGAGCGAGATCGGAGTCATCGACGGAGTCCCGGACGATGTCTCGGAACGCGGTCTCGCATGGCTCGAGCGTGCAACCGACCGAGCCGAGGCGCGAGAGACGAGCGCGGTGTCGCTGCATCTCCTCGACCACGCGCTCACTTTGATCGGCAACGACCAGCCGGCTCGACGGGCGTCATTCCTAGTCAAGCGCGCAAGGGGACGCTCGGCGTCGCGGGATATGGCAGGTACATACGCAGATGTAGAATCCGTTCTCGAGATCGCTCGCGAGATCGACGACTCGTCTCTCATCGCACAAGCCTTGACCGTCCGTGGTGAGACCGAGCAGCGCGAAGGCGACCACGACCGTTCAGTCGCGACACTCGTCGAAGCCGTGGATTGCTGGCGAGATGCGGGAGACCGGCGTGGCGAGGCCGAAGCGCTGCGACTTTCCGGTTTGACCCGTATCCACCAGGGGCGCCTCGACGAGGCTGAGGGCATCGTGTCCGAAGCCCTGGCGATCTCCAAGGAGCTCAAGGACCGGCGCGGCGTGGCTTGGGGCCTTCAGAACCTCGCTTGGGTGTCGTTCTCCCGCGGCGATTACGACATCGCCGAAGAACGTCTTCGTACGGCGGCCGAACTCTTCGACGAGATCGGAGACTTCGGTGGCCAGGGCTGGGCTTTCGGTCTGCTCGGTTACGTCTGGTTCTTCAAGGGACGACTGAACGAGGCGGCAACCATCGCCGAGCAAGGCTTGGAATGGACGCGAGAGATCGGCGACCGCTGGGCGCACGGCATGATGCTGAATCTGCTGGCCGGGATTCGCCTGTGGCAGGGGCGAACAAACGAGTCGCTTCAGCAGTCGACAGAAGCCCGCCAGGTCTTCGAGGAGATCGACGACGAAATGGGTCTCTCCCTGTCTACGTTGCAGAAGGCCTGGGCATTGCTGTTCACCGGGAATGCGGAAAAGGCGTTACGCCTCGTGGAGAGCCTCAAGATCGATGCGGGACCTCAGGCGCCCGCTCCGTTCGCCGGAGTGATGGGCGTTGCCACCATCAAGACATTCATGGGAGATGGCCTCGGCGCACTGGCGGTCATGGATAAGTACGGGATCGGCAAGGACGCCGACGATCCGGACTTGCTCGTCGGCCGTGCGCTCGCCGAATTGATAGCCGGTCGCCCGGAAGACGCTTACGCAATCGGAAAAACGGCGTGGTCACTAGATCCCAAGGACCCCGGCGCTCGCGCGAATACTGCTTGCATCTTCGCGCTCTGTGCTGCGGCTGCCGCGCGGCCGGACGAGGCCATTTCGGCAGCAGAAGAGGTCGGTCGCATCGGCGGAAGCTATGTGGACCAGTTCCGAGCCCATCTGGCACGCGCGCTCGCGTATGCGCGCAAAACGCAGGACGTAGAAACGCGCGCGGCGCTCGGTTCGGCGAAGCGGATAGCGGACGCCAGCGAGGATGTCGTGACCCAAGGTTTGATGCGTCTTGCCGAGGCCGTGGTCGGCGAAGTGCGCGGCTGGGCACCCACTGTGGACAACAGGTTGGCGCGAGAGGAGAGCCCGGGTCTCGAACAAGCGCGCCACCAGTTGATGGCCGTCGGCATCGACGCCGAGCCCTGGGAACGTGCACTGCGAGCGGCAGCCGGAGACCAGGGGTAGCAAAAACGCCGTCCCTCGAAGAACGCGAGATCCGTCGTCGCATGGGCGGCGCGCGCGTCGCGCGCCTGGGCACGATCGATCCGCAAGGCCGGCCGCACCTCGTCCCCATCAGCTTCGCCTTGGTCGGTGACGTCGTTTATTCGGCCGTGGATTCGAAGCCAAAGACCACTCGAAGACTCCAACGCCTTGCCAACATCGAGCGCGATCCGCGTGCATCTCTCCTAGTCGATCATTACGACGAAGACTGGACGACGGTGTGGTGGTGCTTCAGCACCGGACGTGCACACATCGTTTACGACGGGGAGGAGTTCGACCGAGCCGTCGCTGCGTTGGTCGAGAAGTATCCGCAGTACTCGGGCTTGCCGCCCGCAGGGCCGGCGGTGGTGCTGGAGATCGAGGAGTGGCGAGGGTGGCACTCGACGTAGGATTGTCGCCGATCAACGAAGGGGAGGGAAGTATGGGGCAAGCAACGACCGACACCAAGCTCATCCCGCTGGAAGTGCTGCTCGGTAATCCCGAGAAGGCGCAACCGCAGATATCTCCGGACGGCAAGCGCATGGCATATATCGCGCCCGTTGACGGCGTCCTCAACGTCTGGGTCGGCGACGTCGGCAAGGACAACTACGCGCCGGTCACCAAGGACACCGATCGTGGGATCCGCGGATACGCCTGGGCCTACAACAACAAGCACCTCGTCTACATCCAGGATCAGGGCGGGGACGAGAACTGGCGTGTTTACTCCGTCGATCTAGATACAGGCGACATCAGCGACCTGACGCCGTTCGAGAACGTGCAAGCTCGGATCCAGTCCATCAACAAGGACTTCCCGGACGACCTGCTCATCGCACTGAACAAGGACAACGCAGCTCTGCACGACGTCTACCACTGCGATCTGAACACCGGCGAGCTAAAGAAGATCGCGGAGAACACGAGCGGCTTTCTGGCGTGGGTCGTCGACAGAGAGATGAAGGTCCGAGGCGCGGTGTCCATGAGCATGGATGGGGGAATGGTGATCCAGGTCCGCGACACAGAGGACGGCGAGTTCCGCCCGCTCCTCGAGGTCGGCCCGGACGACATGCTAACGACCGGGCCGGTCGGCTTCACCGCCGATGGCAAGGGCATGTATCTCCTCAACTCGACCGGCCGCAACACCGGACAGCTGACGAAGATGGATATCGCAACGGGAGCCGAAGAAGTCATCGCCGCCGACCCGGAGTGCGACGTGACGGGAGCGATCGTGCATCCGGACACACGCGAAATACAGGCGGTTTCGTTCCTGCGCGACCGTATCGACTGGCAGATCTTGGATAATTCGATCCAAGCGGATTTCGACGCGATCGCGGCCCTGCAGTCGGGAGACTTCGCCGTCACGGATCGCGACGTGGCCGATAAGACGTGGCTCGTGGGATTCACTCTGGACGACGGCCCCGTGAAGTACTACTCGCTCGACCGCGACACGAAGGAAGCGACGTTCCTCTTCGACCACCGTCCCGATCTGAACGACTACTCACTCGTGAAGATGGAGCCGTTCGCCATCAAGGCGCGTGACGGACTGACTCTTCACGGATACATCACGTTCCCACCCGGAGAGCGCAAGAACCTCCCGACAGTGCTGAACGTCCACGGAGGGCCGTGGGGGCGTGACTCCTGGGGATTCAACCCCGAGTCGCAGTGGTTCGCCAACCGCGGCTACCTGAGCATCCAGGTGAACTTCCGCGGGTCGACCGGTTACGGCAAGGAGTTCGTCAACGCCGGTGACAAGGAGTGGGGCGCCAAGATGCACGACGACCTGCTCGACACGGTGAACTGGGCCATCGAGCAGGGTTACAGCGATCCCGCGAAGGTGGCGATCTTCGGCGGTTCGTATGGGGGTTACGCGGCGCTCGTAGGCGCGACGTTCACACCCGACGTCTTCGCCTGCGCTGTGGACATCGTGGGGCCGTCGAATCTGAAGACACTGATCGAGACCCTGCCGCCGTACTGGCAGCCGCAGATCATCATGTTCCACAACCGCGTCGGGAACCCGGAGACCGAGGAAGACTTTCTGTGGTCCCGGTCGCCGTTGTCGAAGGTCGACAACATCAAGATCCCCATGCTGATCGCACACGGTGCGAACGATCCTCGGGTGAAGCTGTCCGAGACCGAGCAGATCGTCGACGCCATGAAGGCCAAGGGGATCGAGCACCAGCTGATGGTGTTCGAGGACGAAGGCCATGGTTTCGCGAAGCCGGAAAACCGGCTCAAGTTCTACGACGTGGCGGAGAAGTTCCTCGCGAAACACCTCGGGGGCCGATCGGCCGAATAGACGCACCTGAGCCGAGGAGGACGTCAACGGGTTCTGCTTTAGTCCGTTCGCGACTCACAGCGACGATCTACTGGGTCGTCGCGGCCCGGCGATAATCTGGCCGGGTCTGGTGTTCATCACAGGATTGATCACAACCTTCGTGCTCTCCGTCCCATCGTCGTGCAAGGCGTTGGCGGCATCGACGATCACATCCACAGCCGAAGTCGCCACCACCTTCGAGCGAACAACGTGCCGCAACCTCTTAGGTTTCAAGTTCGGCGAGGTCAGGGCCGCCCACTTCGTGATCTCACTGATTCTCGCCGCTGGTGTCGCGAGTTTGGCTTCGTATTTGACTCGCGCTGCGATATCTCGAGCGAATCGCGCACCAAACCGTCAAGACATCTAGCCCAGGTGGCTCGGAGGCGAACGTCGTCAAGCTTCAAGCTCCAATACGGCCTGAGCCCGAGTGCCGGCCGTCCAGTGCGTTGCCTCGAAGATGGGGTGAACGCCTCATGACCTGCGACTTGGTGAGGCATAGGATTCTCCTATACCTGCGATTGGAGGATTGCGATGGGCGGCGAATACGTAGACCTGCCGGGCGTCAAGACGTGGTACGAGGTAGAAGGCAAGGGCGATCCCGTTGTCCTTCTTCACGGCGGGATTGTCTCGAACGAGCTATGGGGGCCTCAGCGCGAAGTGCTCGCAGCCGACTTCCAGGTCTATCTTCCGGAGCGGCGTGCCCATGGGCATACGCCGGATGTCGAAGGTCCGCTTTCCTATTACGACATGGCCACCGATACGATCGACTTCCTCACAAAGATCGTTGGTAAGCCGGCCCACCTCATCGGATGGAGCGACGGCGGGATTACGGCACTAATCGTGTCGATCCAGCGTCCAGACCTCGTCCGCAAGCAGGTCATCGTCGGCGGCAATTTCCGACCTGCGACAGAACTCGCCGGCACAGCGGAAATGATGGAGGGACTCACCCCCGACAGTCCTGACCTCGCGATGTTCAAAGGGATGTACGAAGCGGTCTCACCCGATGGACCCGAACACTGGCCAACCTTCATAAACAAGATCAGGGAAATGTGGAAAACGGAACCAACCATCACCAACGAGGACCTCGGGCGCATCACTTCTCCCACACTTGTCTTCGTCGGAGATGACGACATGATGCCCCTCGAGCACACCATCGACATGTATCGGTCGATACCCAACGCGGAGCTTGTGGTGGTGCCCGGCGCGTCTCACGCCGCGTTGATGGAAAAGCCGGATCTTTCGAACAGGCTCATCTTGGACTTCCTCAAGAACGAGCCGGCTCCAACGATGATGCCGATCAGGCGCGCCACGGCCGACGCGTCGCACTGAAGCAAACCGTTAGATCTCGGGTGCCAAGGGGTCGACGCCGGGACCGGCCGGCATCTCGGTGCTCGGTGGTTGGTCGAAGACGATTGGGGTCGGCCCCTGATCGGTGGGCAGCGCTCGTCCGGCTTCGCGTGCCAGGAACGGCAGGGCCAAAGCCTGGATGATCCCGGAAGTAACCAGCGCAGCAGGGATCGAAACCAGACGCCCGACGAAGCCCACTGCAGGTCCCGACGCGATCTCTCCGATCGAGTGGCTCTGTCCTTCCATCGAGATCACCGTCGCTCGCACACGCGGGTCTGAATGCCGGACGATCCACACGATGTACGTTGGAGCCAGGACGTTGCGCCCGATGCGAACCGCCCAATAAGCCGCGACCGCCAGAGCAAAGCCAGGCGCTAAACCGAACAGCGCGCAGCCTCCGGCGATAGTTGCCGTGAGAACGATCGTCGTGATCGCCAACGTCCTGTCGCTTTCCTTCTCGACGAAGCGTCGGGAGATGCTCAACGCACCCACGCTGAGCGCGGTCGCTATACCTCCGACGATTGCGAACCAATAGAGTTGGGGGAGCGCACCGAGTCCCGGAAGCGTGAAGTCGGTGTAGAGATGCGCTTCCCACAGTCTGTCGAGGCCTTCGCTGGCCGCTCCCGTTAGGAACGTTGCAGCCAGGATCACGAGCAGGATCCGGTTCCCGCGGATGGCTTTGGCACCGCTCTTAAAGGTTGACGTCACGGCCGCGACGCGGCTCGCGTGTTCCCCGCGGATGAAGCCCGTCTCCCGCATGAACATGAGCAGGAACACTCCGAGTCCCGCTGTGGCGGCGCCGGCCGCCAGGATCGGGTAGTTCAGCTCGATCGTGGCCAGACCCGCACCTGCGAACCCACCTATGACTACCATCGTGAGATTCGACTGTTGTCCGCGGACGATCGCCTTGGGTGCGCGATCTTCTCCGATCTCACCGGCGATCCACGCCTCGGAAGCGCCGGAGAAGAACGTCCAGCCGCTACCGAGCAGCGCCTGCGCGATCATGATCGGCCAGAGCGACGCGATGGCTCCCTCGAGAAGCCAGCCGGCACCCATCACGAAGGATCCGATGATGCACGAGAGCCTGCGGCTGTAGACGTCGGCTACGACGCCGGTCGGCACTTCGCTCGCGAAGTACGCGACCTCCAGTGCGGTGCCGGCTAGAACGAGCTCCAGCGGGCCGAATCCCGCGGACTCGATCCGGTAGATCGGAGCCGTGACGATCAGGCCGAGGCCGAGGCCGCGGATGCCCTCCAGAACGAGGTAGACGGGGTACGGATTCATGACCTGGCATCATCGCAGGTCAGAGGCCGTAAACGCCGCCGGGGATGTCGGTGGCGGCACCTATCATCCCGTCCATGCTCGATCTGGTGGCGGTGGCCGCCCAGGTGCGCCGCATGGGGGCCGGGGTCGCAGCTTTGGCGCAGGAGATCGACGCCGAGGCTCGCTCAAGCACTGACAGCGTGGGAACAAGCCGACAGGCTGGGCGCCGCTCTGCGCGACCGCGTCAACGCCGCGAAGACGAGCTGGCTCGTTGCCGAGCCGCTCGAGCCGCTCGGCGCATTCGACGTGCGTCCCGTCTCCGACTACAGCGTCGTCGCTTCGGACGGATCGCAGATCTTGCCCGACCCGCACGAAAGCGTCGCGTGCTTCCTCGTCAACGTCGGCATCGTCGACATCTCCTACCGCGACGGCACCGCGCGGCTGACCTCCGTCCCGGAGATCTCGTGGGAGCCGGACGACGTCTATCCGCTCGTCGGCGGCTTCCGGCAGGAAGCCGACGGACGCGTCGTCGGCGCTCGCCGCTTCGCCGCCGAGTGCGATGGGATCCGAGAACGTCTCGAGGACGGCCCGGGTGGTCCTTTGATCGCGCTGGTCGACGGCACGCTCCTGCTGTGGTGGCTGGAGACCGACGCACGATCGCCTGCGTCGTCTCGCACCGCACGACGTGAAGACCGAGACGTTCGACGCGATGAACGCCGTTACGGCACGCGCCAAAGATCGCGATGCTTTGCTGGCTGCGTACCTATCCTCTCCGCGAACCCGCGACGTCGTTTCGATGCTGAAGATCGTTCTCTGCACAGAGGATCCGGTCGATTGCGACCGGTGCCCGTACGACTCCCGAGCTAAGAACTGGACGGCCCAGCTCGAGATCGCCGGCGCGTCGCTGCTTCCCGTACCGGCCAAGCCGTGCGAGGAAGCGGATCCCGGTCACGGACGCGCGATTGTTCTGGTCGCTGCTCACGGAGGGCCAGCGCTCGCCTCGATTCCGCACCCACGCCACGGTCACTGCCGCCTACGACGATCCGATCGACTTCGTCTACCTGCACGCGGGCGCCGAGATCGCACGCGTCGAGTTTCCGGCCTGGATCACACCGTCCGGTCTGGAGTTCCTGGTCGGCGCATTGCTCGACCAGTGCGGCAAAGGGATGGGTTATCCGGTTGCGCTCGCCGAGGCCCACGAGCAAGCCGTCGTGCGCGCCGCCGACCGGCGGGCGTTCCTGGAACTGGCGCGCCGCCAGGGTGTGTCACGACCGAGCGCCAAACTTGCACGCAAGCGAACGAGCGTCCTGTAGCGGGCGTTGAGAGGGGAGCGGAGAACAGGTGGCGGCACAAAGAGTGGGTCCGGAGTCTGCGCGGCTCGGGGAGATCGTCGAAGCGTCGACGACCGCCTTGCGTGCAGTCGCGCCGCAGACGTTTGACGCTCCCGCGTTCGGCTCCTTCCTGAAGACCACGCGACGGAAGCCGGACGACATACGGCGTGGTGGCACACGTCGAGCACGCGTCGATCGATCCTTCACGTCGAGCGATACCGCTCGGGCGCTCCTGGGACGAGCTCCGACGGGAGCAGCCGCAGGTTCTGCGAGCTGCTGACGACGGAGTTCGAAGCGATCTGCGTCGCGTTCGCCGAAGAGCGACCAGGTCATCAAGCCCGTATCCTGCCCGCCGCTGCCGCCGCGCGTTCACGACTTCGTGCGAGGCTTGCGACCCCGAGGAGATCGTCGAGCTCACCGAAGACGTCAGCTTCGTCCGCACCCTCGGCGCAAGCGGGCTCCCGATCGCGGCCGAGCTCATCGCCGCGGCGATCAGGGCAGCTTCCGAGCCTCGTTCGGACCGGCGCGCATTCCTCGTCGCGGGCGGCGCGTGAGGTCGCCGATCTCTTCCGGCAGGACTACGAGCAGGCGAGCTCGATCATCCGGCGCCTTGATGCCACCCCGGCCCCGTCCAAGGCCAAGCAGCGGGCGAGAGGCTGATGGGCCGACTCCACCAAGAACGATCCGCTGGCGGCCCTGGAGGCCGAGTACTCCGGCCGGGCTCTCGGCCGCGTCATCCGCGGGAGCCTGCTCGACGGGCATCGAAGTGCGCCTGGACGACGACGTGTCGGTCGAGGACGTCCGCGTCGGCCGTTTCGTCGTCATGGACGGCTACCGGCACCGGTTCTTCTCGGCGGTCCACAACGTCAAGCTCGCGAACACGAACGAGGACGTCCTGCTCCGGCCCCCGGACGACGGGTTCGTCCAAGAGGTGCTCCGCGGGACGAACACCTACGCCACGATCGACCTCCGTCCGAAGCTGCTTGCTCGACAGACGGCGAGGACGGTGTGCGTCCGGTCAAGACGATCCCGCCGCACTTCGCAACGGTGCGCGAAGCCTCCGACGACGACGTCATCGACTCGTCTTCGGCGCCGAGAGTCACACGCACTCTGCCGATCGGGAACGCCGCTCGAGATGACGTCCGAGGTCTGCATCGACCTCTCGCAAGTTCGTCGAGCGATCCAACGCCGTCTTCGGAAAGACCGGAACCGGCAAGTCGTTCCTCACTCGGATGCTGCTGGCCGGCGTGATCAAGGCCGAGCTGGCGTCGGTGCTCGTCTTCGACATGCACAACGAGTACGGCATGTGGTCGGAGGACGAGGAGACGAAGACGCAAGGCGCCGGCCCTCAAGGAGATGTTCGGACAGCAGGTGCTGATCTTCTCGGTCGACCCCGCGTCGTCACGGCGCCGGAGCGTCACACCCGACTACGAGGTGCAGATGGCGATGTCCGACATCCAGGTCGCCGACCTCGTCCTTCTCCGCAGCGAGCTGAACCTCACCGACGCGCAGATCCGCGACATGGAGACGCTTTCGGAACGGTGGGGTGTCGATAGCTGGCTGTCGACGCTGATGTCGATGCAAGAAGCCGGGACCCTCGACTCCGAGCTCGAGGAGATCCCCGGGGTCCACGCACAATCGGTGAAAGCGCTGGCCCGAAATCTGAAGAAGGTGGCTCGCCTGGAGTTCGTGAAGGAGCACGTGACGGACAAGTCGGCCGACCGCATGGTCGAGGCGTTGCTGGCACGCCGCCATGTCGTCATCGAGTTCGGCGGACACACCGACTTCCTTTCCTACATGCTCGTCGCGAGCATCGTCACCCGGCGCATCCACCAGCGGTGGCGCGAGGAGAAGGAAAAGGCATCGGCGGACGGCAAGATCGGACATCCGCCGCAGCTCGTCATGACGCTGGAGGAGGCGCACAAGTTCCTAGCCCCGGACGTCTCGAACCAGACGATCTTCGGCACGATCGCGCGGGAGATGCGCAAGTACAACGTGACGCTTCTCGTGGTCGATCAGCGTCCATCGGGGATCGACGAGGAGATCCGGTCCCAGCTCGGCACCCGGGTCGTGGGCGCTCTGGACGATGACCGCGACCAAGCAGCGGTTCTCGAAGGCGTTCCCGATGCTCGCGCTCTGCGCGTCCTGCTCAACAACCTCGAGCCGAAGAAGCAGGTGCTTCTCGGCGGTTATGCGATGCCCATGCCGATCGTCGTCGAGGTTCGCGACTACTACGGCTTCGCCAAAGCCATCCGACGTCAGATGGGGGAGCGCAAAGGCCCCGACGTCGACCTCTGGAAGCGCTAAGACTCCCGTCGCCCGCTAGCGCGGGATCAGTCCTCCGAGCAAGCAACCAAGCAAGCCGGAGCACTTCGGCTTCGGTGTCGGAGTGGGAGCCGGAGGCGGCGTGGAATTCACGATCGGCTTCGGTGCAGCTTTAGGCGCCGGGGCAGCCCACGTCACCGGGCCGAGCACGAGCTCGCCGGCAACACCGTCGTTCATGATCGGTGCGCGGCTCGGATCTTTCTTCTTCGAGTAGTTGTAAGCGGCTTCTACGGAGGACGCCGCCTTCCCGCCGGTCATCGCCTCATTGACCATGCTGCGAACCAGATACGTCCCGGCCGATCCCATCTCCCACGTGAGGTCTTGGGCTGAAGACGAGAACGTAGCGATACGTCCGTTGCCGATAACACCCGGCAATGCGTAGCCACCGGCGTAGCACGTCGACAAGACGTTCCACATGCGGCCACGGACGGCACCCAGATGTGAAGCCAGCTCGCGACGCGGTGATACGCGCGCCTTCGACGGAGCGGAAGGATGTCTTTCCACTGTGAGACGCCAAACCGAAGACGGCGATACCGGACGGTGAGGTCCGCGCCGCAAGGGACCGGAGCTCAGAGATGATCGCGGGCCGGGTCGCTTCACCGTCCAGGAGCATCTTGATGTTCCCGTCCGGGAACCCATAACGAAGCAGGGCGGTTCGTATGTTCTTGGCGTCCGGCACCGCACCGGCGAGTGCCTCGGCACCGGCTGCCTTGTTTATCCCGATGATGAGAGCGGTGCGCTGCTGACTGCCGGCCGGAGCAAGTGGTTGCGCGGCCGCCCGGCGGGGACGGGACGCGGCGCGGACGGTCTTAGCCGGCTTGGCCGGAGGCGACGGTTCGGCCTCGCGAGGAGCAACCAGGTCGAGGGATACGGTCGCGGAAGCTGTGACTTTCGGGGCAGCGATGGGGGCCGATTCGCCCGGTTGCAGGGCGTAGACGAGGACCGCAACCGCAACCACTCCGGCTACGGCTAAACGTCTTATGGAAAGCGTGGACGGAAGGCTCACGCCGCAACCCCTCTCCCCCTACCAGCAGCTCAATTAGAGGGGAGTCGGCCGTGAACAACCGGGACTGAGCTTTGCTTAAATCACGCCCAGTCGGGTGTCGGCCGCTAGCGGCGGCGTCTGCGGAACATGCGACGCAAAGCCAGAGCGCTGAGCAGACCACCGATGAGGATCGTCCGGTTGAGGTCGAACGCGGGCTGCCACGTGACGACGCCGTCTTTGATCACGTAAGCCCCAACGGGGCGTGCGATGACCCCGAACCCGCCCCCGGAACCACCGGTCTCTGGGCTGTTGTCGCCACCGCCTCCACCACCTCCACGGATCACAGCCGCAGGGATAACGGTGACTCCATTGCGCTCGTAGGGCTCCCCGAAAACGCGCTTGACCGTGACGGTATCGCGGGCCTCACTCACCAACTGCTGGACGTCCATGGCCTTCCCTCCTTCGCTTATGTACAGTTTGTGCCCAATGTGTCCGGGCACGCAGACCACAATCGCGATGTACCCATGAAGGGTGTGATCCATGTGCTGAAGGTGCTTGTCGCCGTATCGATGGCTCTGCTCCTGGTAACCGCCTGCTCCGGCGGCGGCGAAAGCGGGGGAGTGGCCGTCACTTTGGACGAGTTCTCCGTTAAAGCCAAGCCCGACGTCGTAGACGCCGGTGAAACGACCTTCGAGGTGCGGAACACGGGCTCGGTCGAGCACGATTTCCTCGTCCTGGACACCGACAAGGACCCGGAGGACCTGCCTTTGAAGAAGGGGAAGGTCGACACGAAGGCTCGCGGCATCGAAGAGATCGGTCATGTACACACGATCGGCTCAGGGGAGTCGGCCACGGAGGAGGTCGACCTCGATCCGGGCGCCTACTTGCTGATCTGCAACGTCGAGGGACACTTCCAGTCCGGGATGCACACGCCCTTCGAGGTCAATTAAGGCTCGAAGCCGGCCGATCGGCGCTGTCGCACCCGGTCCGTAGCCTTACGGGGTGGAGGGATCCGAGCTCAAGATCCTGCATTTCGCCGACCTGCATCTCGGTGTGGAGTCGGGCGGCCGGCTTCACCCAGAGACGGGACTGAATCAGCGAGTAGTCGACGTCTGCGACCGCCTCGACGAGCTCTGCGCAACCGTAGAGAGCGAGGGCGTCCATGCCGTCCTGTTCGCCGGCGACGCATTCAAGAACCAGCACCCGACCCCCACTCTGCAGAGCCTTTTCGCATCGAGGATCAGACGGCTCCGGCACGCCGGTGCTGCGGTCTTCCTGCTTATCGGCAATCACGATCTTCCGCGGATGAAGGGCTTGTCCCATCCGTTCTCGATCTACGACGCGCTGGAAGTGGACGGGGTAGTCGTTGGAGATCGAGCCCAGGTCTACCGGCTCGCCATGCCCAGCGGATCCCCGGCCTCCGAGTTGCAGGTCGCCGCTTTGCCGCACTTCTCCAGTCATCAAGCAATCGCCACCCATGGCGAGACCGTCAAGAACGCAAGAGAGTGGCTCGAGGAACAAGTCACCCTCAGCGTTAGGTCTTTGGGCGATTCCATCGACTCCGAGATCCCCGCCGTTTTCGTCGGTCACTGCCACGTGAACCAAGCCAAGATCGGCGATTCGCAAGCGATGTTCGGCCTTTCGGACGTTGAGGTCTCCCTCTCGACCCTCACGTCTGGCCAGCCCTTTCCCTATTACGCGCTCGGGCACATACACGATCGCCAAGTTCTGTCGGACGCCCCGTTCGTCGCGTATGCCGGCTCGCTGGAACGCGTCGACTTCAGCGAAGGCGAGACCGTGGACGTGCCGAACACGGGAGCCGTCCGGCGTCGCGAAGCCGAGGAGAAAGGTTTCTACATCGCTCGTCTCGCCGCCGATGACGGCTGGCGGCTCGCGGCGCCACCCGAGTTCCACTCGGTGCGCGCAAGAGTCTTCGTCACCCTCCGGCTTGGAGAGTTGGCAGGCGACGATCCGGTCGAAGAGGTGCAACGCCGCATCGATGCGGCGCGGGCAGCCGGCGTCGATCTTGCCGAAGCCTTCGTACGGATCACGGCAACCATCGATGCAACGGATCGACCACGCGTGCCCGTTGCGGCCGTCCGCAACCTGATCACAGAGGCGTACGCGGTTCGCGTCGTACTGGAGACCAACGACGCCCCGGCTACCCGCGATCCGCGATTCGCGAAGCCGATGAGCGAGATCGAAGCCCTGGATCGCTATCTCGAAACACGCAGCGACTGGGCCTCGGAACGAGATGTGCTCGCGCGCCTCGGACGGGAGCTAATCGCCGAGGTCGACGCACGATGATCCCGATCCGCCTCAGCCTCAAGGACTTCCTGTCGTACTCGGACCCGGATCCTTTGGACTTCACCACCTTCGACGTCGGCGCGTTGACCGGCGACAACGGCGCAGGAAAGTCGGCACTGCTCGATGCCATGACCTTCGCGATGTTCGGCGCCGCCCGCGGCTGCGAAGGCGGACAGAATCAGGACCGCCTGATCCGCGATGGCGCCGACGAGACGGAAGTCGACTTCACGTTCTCGCTCGGCGGGCTGGAGCACCGTGTCGTGCGCCGGCGGACGCGTAAGGGCAAGGGGGACTTGAGCTTCCTGGTCGCCGGCACCGAGGGATGGACGAACCTCGCCGGCGAGACGCTCCGTGAAACCGACGCGAGGATCGCATCTGTTCTTCGCATGGACTACCGCACCTTCACCGCGTCGGCCTTCTTCGTGCAGGGCCGTTCGGAGGATTTCCTTTCGCGACTCAAGCCCGACGAGCGCAAGGATGTCTTCGTCCGCCTCTTGGATCTCGGGGTCTATGAAGATCTGGAGGACGCCGCTCGCGCACGATCGACCGAGGCCGGACGCCGCCGGACCGAGCACGCCGCGCGCATCGCGGCTCTGCAGTCGGCCCCCGCCGAAGTCGCCGCGCTCTCCGACGAGCTGAAGACGACCGAGAGCGACACTGCTCGGCTCAACGAGTCCGTTGATTCCAAAGCCGCGGAGGTCGAGAACGCCCAAAAAGGGGTCGGTGATCTCGAGAAGAAGGAAGCGGTGCTCAGGAGTGAGCTCGAATCGTTTGCCGAAACGGAGCGAACGCTGGGCGATGTCGGAGCGTTGTTCGAGGCCAAGCAATCCCAGATCGTCGACATAGACAAGCTGTTGACCCGGAGCGAAGAGGTGCGCGAGCGGGTCGAGGAAGCCGCGTCGGTTCGTGAGCAGGAGGCGCAAGCGCGAACCCAACAGACGAAGGCGGCCGAGCTCGACCGGAGATGCGTAGTTATCGAGCAAACCTTGGTCGCCGAGGAGAAGGCCATCCGGCAACGCGTCGATCAATCCACGGCGCGTAGCAAACAACTGGAGAAGGACCTCGAGACACTGGAAACCGTTCAGGCTCAGGTCGAGGGTCTCGACGAGAGCCTCACGAAACGCGAGGAGATCGACGAGTCACAACGGCGCAACGAGGCGCTGCTCGAAGAAGCGCGGCAGAACGGCTCGGATGCCGATGCGCAACTGAAAACCATCAAAGCCCAACAAAGCGACATCAAGGACCGGCAAACCTTGCTCGCGTCCGGTGGTGCACAGTGCCCGGTATGCGGAGAGCCGTTGGATGCCGCACATCGTGCTCAGGCCAAGAAGAAGCTCCAAGCCGAAGCGTCCGGCCTCAAGTCGCAACTCGATTCGGTGAAGGAGTCACTCGAGAGAGCACGGAAGGAGTACAAGCGCTGCATCGAGGAAGGAAAGCGGATCAAGCGCGCTCAGGAGGAGATCGCGTCGATAGCCGCGCAGCGAGAAGCGCTCCTCGCGAGGCTCGAGAGAGCCCCGGTCGTGAGCGAAGAGCTCTCGGTCCTTGCGTCGCAGATCGCGTTGGATGTCAAAGCCTTGGCGGACGCATCCTTCGGCCTCGAGCTGCGCGGTGAGCTCGAGACCGTTCGGGCCGAGCTGGCCGGCTCCTACGACGCAGCCGCCCACGCCGCCCTGCGCTCCCGACTCGAAGAGCTGCAGCCTTTCGAGGAGCTGAGCGGAAAGATCAAACAGGCCACCGTCCAGCGCACCCTGCTCGACGAGGAGATCGGCTCCCTGGCAACCCGCCGCGAAGAGCTCGAGCTCACCCTCGCCAAGCGCCGGAAGCAGATAGAGGGCCTCCAGGACGGTCTGGGCGATCTGCCCGTCCTGCGGGAACGGAGAGACGAGCTGAGCGGCGAGCTGGAGGAGCTGCGCCGGGCGCAGACCGACCGAAGCTCCGCCGCGGCGCGGCTGGCAGAGCGGCTGGAAGCGGCCAGCCGCAACGCGGCGGACCTAGAGACCGCCCGGGCGGCCGAGGTCGAGGCGGCCGCCGACCACCGCTCCTATCGACGTCTGACCGAGGCCTTCGGCCGGGGCGGGATACCCGACCTGATCATCGACAATGCGCTCCCCGAGCTCGAGGAGGAGGCCAACCAGATCCTGGGGGCGCTGAGCGACTACGAGATGTCCGTCCACTTCGCCATGCGGCGCGAGACCAAGACGGGCAAGGCCCGGGACACCTTCGACGTCCTGGTCCATCACGACGGGGGAGTGCGGGACTTCGCCATGTTCTCCGGCGGCGAGGCCTTCCGGATCGCCTTCTCGGTCCGCCTGGCCATGTCCAAGTTGCTCGTCCGCCGTGCCGGTGCCCGCCTCGAGACCCTGGTCGTGGACGAAGGTTTCGGTACCCAGGACCCCCAGGGCCGCGAGCGTCTCGTGGAGGCTCTGAACCTTGCCCGCAGGGAGTTCTCGAAAGTCCTGGTCATCACCCATCTGGACGACCTGAAGGACCTTTTCGGCTCTCAGATCCGCGTGTGGAAGGACCCCCGGCGCGGCTCGGTTTTCGAGGTCCAGGCGGGCTGAAATCCGCCCTGGGGCCGGTCCAGCCCGGCTGACGGAAGGTAAGTGTCAACGCTTGGGTTGACACCCTGTGTTACCGTTTCGCCGCCCAGCGCAGGATGATGCGTCGCGCCGCGTGCGGCCGGGCGAGCCACCCGGCCTATGGCCGGGCAAGCCACCCGGCCTATGGCCGGGCAAGAGGGAAGTGACATGGCAGCCAACGAAGATGAGCGGGAAAGCTCCGACGACGAGGGCGTCGAAACGAGCCTGGAGGAGTTCCTCAAGCGCCAGGATCGACGCACGACCGCTCGCACCGAGGACGCAGACGAGGAAGAAGCCCTCCTGGAGGCCATGGAGGAGCGCGAGGGCCGGGGAACCGAGTCCCTCACGGTCAAGGTCGTCCCGGAGCAGCCGGACGAATTCACGTGCCGGCGCTGCTTCCTGGTCAAGCACCGGACCCAGCTGAAGGACCGGAAGCGCCAGCTCTGCGCGGACTGCGCCTGACCCGGAGCGCCTAGAGCCCCTGTAAGGGCCCTAGAAACGCACCGACCGGGTCGGAGGGGAAGGGGGGCCCGACCCGGCCTGGCGCGATGAATCTCACCGTTGTAACTTCCCAGGCACCCTATACGGGCCCGCGGACAGCGTCCAGGCTTTAGCCTTCCGGCGTGGGCTTCGATCCATACCGACGAATCCGCCGGGCGCGCATGACGCGCCGAAGCGACCTGCTGTTCTTCTTCTGCTCGCTTGCGGTTATCGGGGCCCTGGTGGTTTGGGCACTCTGGTAGAAGCTGCAAGTCGCCTCAGCAGTGGAGGCCGATGCAAATCCCGATCTTCTTGCGGGGCCTCGGCGCCGGTGTGGGAGCCGGCGCATAGGCCTGCTCCTGCGGGGAAGCGTCGTAGGACGGAACCGAAGATTGCTTCGGCTCGGCCAGTCTCATTACAGGCCTCGGCTCGTACGACCCGAGAACCAGATCTCCCTTCACACCGTCCCTCATGAAGGGGACGCGGTTCGGTGCAGTCCGGCGGATTCGTTCTTCCGCATACAAGAAGGAAGCTTCAACCGAACTGGGCGCCGCGCCTTCGATCATCGCCTTACGAACCATGTTGATGAACAGGTACGAACCTGCATCTCCAAGCTCGTATGACTTGTCGCTTGCGGACGATGCAAATGTCGCAACTCGGTTCTTACCAACGATTCCCGGCAACGCATAACCACCGGCGAAACACGTCGGCAGTGCCATCCACGCCTTCGATCGAACCTTCGCTAAGCCTCCGGCGAGTTCAGATGCAGAGATAAGACCGCCGTCGGCAGCAACCAGCTGGTTCTGTCCGCCTTGCTTCCTCGTGTGCGTTGCGAGCGCAAACACCGCGATGCCGTCCTTCGGTGTTTTCTTAGCGAATTCAGTGAGCTTCGAAAGGATGTTTGCACGTGTGGCTTCACCGTCCAGCAACATCGATACGTTCGTTTCAAGAAAGCCGTAACGAGCCAAGGCTCTACCGAGGTTCTTTGCATCGGCGACTGCACCTTGCAACGGCCGGGATCCGGCCGCGTGGTTGATGCCGATGATGAGTGCCCTCCGTTTCGCGGGCGATACGGGCGGTGGTGGCTTCGGCTTGGCTGTCGCCCGGGGCGCGGCTAGAGCAACACTGCTCGAGACCGACGCTCGCGCGCGCTCACCGCGTGATATTTCGCTGAAGTACTCGGGGGCTTCGTCGTACCGGCCGTCGGCGAACTGGAATGTCGCCGGCGCGGGCCCAAATACCAGCCATGCGGCGGCGCATAGCAAAGTAGCAAGGATTTTCCCCGTCCCCGACAACATCGGTGGACAGAGTGGGGGCTAGAAGCCGAGCTTTGCAAATAAAGAGGAAGGGGGCCCCTTTTCGGGACCCCCTTCCGACCGCTAGTTGCTGTCTAGTGCTTAGGCAGCGCGCCGCGAGCGACGGCGGAGCAGCAAGCCGAAGCTCACCGAAGCCAGGGCCAAACCGCCACCCATGGCCACCGTTCGAGCTGCGTCTGCTCCAGTTCGCGGCAACTCGATCCTCACCTGGACCGGGATAGAGAACCCGGTCAGGTCGAGGCCGTTGATCGCCAGGCCGGACGCGTCCTCGCCTGAGCAGTTGGCAAACTCACCAGCCGCCTCGGCAATGTCCTCGAGGATGCCTCCTGAGCCGTTCTCAACGGTGGAGATATCGAACGTCACCTTCTTGGTCGTTCCCTTGGGTATCGTGCCCAAGTTCCAGACCAAGTCGGTACTAGCGCCGTCGTTGACCACCAACTCGCCGCCGTTCTTCAATGCGTCCGGCGAGGCTGGGCTGGGATCGGCGTTGTGGAGCTTGTAGTCCGGCGACGTGTCGTCAACCGCACGGAGCCTGTCGGTCAGGACCGTGTTGATGAGGTCACAGTCGTAGACGTTGTGCACCGTCAGCTCGATGTTCGAAGTCTGCGGTGTTCCCGGTGGGAGGAAGATGTTGTCTTCAGAAGCCGTCTTCGTCACCGGGATGGGGCAGGTGATGCCGCCCTCCGGGACCTCAACCGACGCTTCCATGTGACCGGCGCGAACGTCGGCGAGAGCACCGTCGGCCAAGCGAATGCGGAGCACGTCGACCGCAGCCGAAGCTGAGCGGCCGTCGGCAGCGATCGCCGGTGACGAATTGGTGTCGGGGTTGGCCCCGGGGGCCGCGATGGCCCGCGGGTTCTCACCCAACTGAAGGTCGAGGACTCCCGGAATCGGAACGCCGAGACCCTCTTCACCGAGCAGCTGCTGCAGTGTGAGCGCGACCGGGTCGCCGATAAGGTCACCGGCCAGCTCGAGGACGTTGGTCGTCGGCGATGCCTCTCCAGGTCCGTAGAACACGCTGGCGCCGCCGGGCTCACCGGTGGCCACCACACGAAGGACCCACTCGCCGAGGAGCTTGATCTCGAGCGTTGCGAACTCGCCCTCGCCGATCGGTACCTGCAGAAGCTGGATCGGAGCGATGGTCTGGCGCACTTCGGCCATCAGGCCGAACTGGTTGCCACCGGCCGGAACGAGCTTCATACGCGACGTCGATTGCGAGACCGACTCGTTGTCGTTCTCCAGGTCCTGGTCGTCGAGAGCCAGCACCGGTGCGTCGAGGCCGTCCGGCTGCTGCGTGTCCGCGCCGGCGTCGACGAGCTGAACGTCCGACGCGTAGCCGATACCGCGCGAGATGTCGTCACCGAGGATGCACACGTCGGGCACGAGCCCGCCGGTCTGGGAGTTGGCCGTAGCGTCTCCGCGAAGCAGTGACGCGTAAGCCAACGGATCGAGGGCGTCTTCGGTCGAGATCTCCTGCCGATCATGCGACGGCGGGGGAGCGTCGGCCTCGGCCTTCGCCGTCAGCTGCAGCTGGTTCTCGTCAACCGGAGTCGTTCCCAGTCCGAGCTCCAGACCGCTGCCTCGTGCGTGCGACAACTTGTCGCCGAGGTCCGGGTGAATCGTGCGGGTGAACTCGTTTTGCTTGACCCCGGACAAGCCGTTCGCGTCGGCATCGACGGAAGCTGCCGACCACGCGACTTCAGCGTCCGCTACGCGAGTTTCACCTGCGTTCAAAGCGTCTACGTGGGCCGGCTGCCCCGTAGCAAAACCCCTGAGGTCAACCGGCTCGCCGGGCTTCTCGTTGATTCCGGCAGCTGGGGACCAGCTGAGGAGTTGCGCCGAGAGCAACAGAACGGCCCCGGCGGCGACGTACCACCGCCCGCGACCCTTGATCATTCGCATCCACTTACCTCCTGTGTCTTTCACCAATCCTGCCTACTGCTCTGCTACATACAGTCCACACCGGTCCAGGCGCGGACACAACCTTTTAAGGGCACAACAGATAAGGCGCTTCCGCGCCCTGCGCCACGTTACCTTCTGGTCGTTCGTTCCACAAGCTAAGAACCGCCCCTTGCGCCTTGAAGCTTGTTTCCCGGTAAACGACCTGCGGAAACGCCGGGTTACTGCTCAGGAAAACGAGTGCCGCCGGCAGGGAGTTCGCCCCTGGAACCGCGATTCGGGCCGCCACCCGGATTCCGCCGTGCAGGCCGGGCCGGATCTGCTTAGGCGCCTATAATCCCCGTTCTGTTACCTAGGGCCGTGGAGGCCCGGGAACGGGTTTCTCGATGCAACCGACATGGCCCTCCCCCGGAGTCGATCCGGAGGCTTTCCAGAGGCCTTACAGGCTGCCGGCGTGGGCAGCCGCAGGAGCCGGCTCGGCGTGCTGGGTGATCGTGGCCACGGCACCGCGGAGGTCGTCGTAGACGCGACCGAGAGCGATGCCGAAGACCCCCTGCCCCCGCCGGACCAGATCGACTATCTCGCTGTCCGAAGTAGCGGCATATATCGATTTGCCGTCCGACAGCAGCGTGACCTTCTCCAGCGGCGTGCGGAGCTCGTCGACGATGTAGCTGATCGCCTTGCGGATCTTCGGAAGCCCAACACCGGCATCCAAGAGGTTCTTTATCACGCGCAGATGGACGAGATCCTTGAACGAGTACAGCCGCTGGGTCCCGGAGCCGGCGGCATCCTTCACCTCGGGACGTACCAGCCCCGTCCGTGCCCAGTAATCGAGCTGACGGTATGTGATCCCGACTATCGAACACGCTTGAGGGCCGCGAAAGCCCTGCTCGCCGGCCATTCTTCCCCCCTAGATCTCGCGAACTACACCCGCGGGATTTCCCGGACCTATGAGTTTGGTGCCTGGGAGGCCCCGCGTCAATCATTCCCCCCGGAGGTATCAGCGACCTCGAGGGGGGTATGCGTTGGGTAAGACACCTACCCCCTGGGGGTATAGGGGAGCATCCCAGGGGTAACGGCGGTTGTGGACTCGGACGGGCGGCAGCGTCGATAGGGTCGGCTTTGCTGACCCTGTCCAGCTACTTGAAGTCTTCGGGGCTGACTTGCTCGAGGAACTCGCGGAAGCGCTCGACCTCCTGCTCGGCGTCCGGCTCGTCCTCGTCCTTCACAGCGATCGATGCCTCTTCGATCACGGCTTCGTCCGCGAAGATCGTGAGGTTCATTCGCACGGCCAACGCGAGGGCATCTGAGGGCCGGCTGGATACAGAGACCGAATCACCGTTCTGCGACATCTGGATCTCGGCGTAGAACGTACCTTCCCGTAATTCGGTGATGACGATCCGTTCCACCGAGATGCCGATCCCCTGCAACAGATCACGCATCAGATCGTGCGTCATCGGACGCTGCGTCTCGATTCCCTGCATGCCAAGTGCGATCGCGGTTGCTTCGACCGGACCGATCCAGATGGGGAGGTAACGCTCCCCTTCCTTCTCCTTCAGGAGAACGATGGGCTGATTGGTTGGTAGCTCCACACGGACGCCGACCAGTTGGAGCTCGATCACGTCCTCACCACCTTCATGCTCGTTCTTGTGAGCGTAAGACTACTCCCGGGCTATCGGTCTGGCGATGGATGACTCGCGTCATCCGGATACGCAAACTTAGCCGAGCGGACCGACGGCATCACGCAGCATGACGCGCACGAGCTTTCCGCCGACGCGGACCACTTCGCGAACCTTCTCCTGTGCTGCGCGGCGGGCCTCGGGATGACGCTGGCTGGCCAGCGGCTGCGCCATCTGGTTCGCGAGGTCCGCCCAGCGATCGGCGGCATTGCGGAAGATCTTCAGGTGGCGGGGTTCCAATCCGAGCTCGAGGAGGGCCCGGCAGAGCTTCGCGGCTTCGAGGTCCTGCTCGTCGTAGCGCAGGATCGGCTCCCCTTCTTCCTCACCGTCGCGCGCTTCTCGGATCTGGGTCGGAGAGAGCATCCGGTACTCGGTCAGCTCGTTGAGCTCTTCTGTCGACAGGCCGCTGGCGTTGGCCAGCTCGAGAACCGAGAAGGAAGCGCCGGTTCCGCTGGCCCCAAGGGCCGTCTTCGGATCGGCGGCTGAAGCAACTACCTCGTCCTTGTCGAGAGCGTCCAGCGCAAGCGACGACTGCCCTCCCCCACCGCTGGAGGTGTCGAGCTCGTCGAGACGTTCACGGATGACTTTCAGCGGCAAGAAGTGCTCCCGCTGCAACCGAAGGATGAAGCGCAGGCGGTCGATGTCGGTTTCGGTGAACTTCCGGTAGCCCGACGCCGTCCGCTCGGGCTCGATGAGCCCTTCGCTCTCCAGGAACCGGATCTTCGACACGGTTACGTCCGGGAACGAATCCTTGAGGACGTTGAGGACCTCCCCGATCGAGAAGTACGGACGTCCGCTCTCGAGAGCCACCATCACTCCTTGGCCAGGAAGAGCAGACGGAACTTCCCCACCTGGAGCTCGTCTCCCGAGCTCAAGTTGCTGGAATCGACCCGGGCTCGGTTCACGTAGGTGCCGTTCAGGGAGCCGAGGTCGGCCACGGCGTACTTCGTTCCCGTCCGTCGGAGCTCGGCATGGCGGCGCGAGACGGTTATGTCATTCAGGAAGATGTCCGATTGGGGATGCCGTCCGACGGTGACGAGCTCCCCGTCCAGGGTGAACTTGGTTCCCGCGGCCGGTCCCCTGCGCACGATGAGGCACGCCTGGCCGCTGGTGAGCTCCCGGAGATGGGCGTCCTCCTCGGACTCGACCTCTATCGGCGCCAACGTCGCGGTCGCCTCGGCCTCGACGGTCACAGCCAGGGGCGAGCCGCAGCGCGAACAGAAGTTCGAGCTGGCTTCGTTCAGGTGGTCACAGACCGGACAGCGCATCGAGACGGCTCCTCAAATAGGGACACTCAATCTAGGGAACACCCTGAGGGGGGTCAACGTTGTGGTGGAGGCCCCTCTAGGGACCGGCCTATACCCTAAAGCAGGACTCTAGCCTTCCTCCTCGCGGAGGCTCTCCACCAGCTCCTCGTAGGCTGTGGCGTCCAGGAGGGCATCCAGCTCGGCGGGGTCGTCCGCCTGGATGGTCACGAGCCACCCCTCGCCGTAGGGGTCCTCGTTGACGATCTCCGGCGTCGAGACGACCTCCTCGTTGCGATCGACGATCTCCCCCGTCACGGGGGCGAAGAGGTCCGAGACCGCTTTCGGTGACTGGATCTCGCCGAACGGGGCGTCTTGGGTCACGCGGCTCCCGGGTTCGGGTAGCTCGACGTAAACGACGTCACCCAGCGCGTCCTGGGCGTAGTCGGTGATCCCTACACGGACGACCGCTCCTTCGAGGCGCGCCCATTCGTGCTCCGGGGTGTAGTGAAGGTCCTTCGGGTAACTCGTCACGCGATGAGGTTACGGATGACCCGTGTCTGGGTGCCAGCCAGGGCTCGAGCCTTGGCATCGGAATCGGCCTCGGCCCACACGTGGACGAGAGGCTGCTCGGGGTCGGGCAGGACGAGCACCCAGTCCTCGGCGTGGTAGATCTTCACGCCGTCGACGAGTTCGGTGCGGTCGCCGGACGCGCGCTCGAGAACCTCGCGCATCACTGCGCCCTTCTGCTCCCACGGACAAGCAACCTGTTCGTGGACGACGAACACCTGCGGCATGGGCTCGATGATCGAAGACAGCGGCTCGCCGGCGTGGGCGCGGAACTCGAGGATCTTTGCGAGGGTGGTCATCGCGTCGGGCGCGGGAAGGAAGTCCGGGAAGATCAGTGCACCGTCGGGACTCCCGGCCAATTTAACGTCGCTCCATGTCGCGGCTTCCATCAATTCAGTCGGTGCAGCTTTCGTCCATCGAACTCCGAGGCCCTTCTCCTTCGCGATCCGGGCAACTTCACGTGATGCTGTGACCGGCAGCGCAACGGTTCCGGAATCGAGCATCGCGACGGCGAGCAAGAGCATTGCGGTGCCGTCCAGCATCGTGCCGTTGTCGTCGACGATGAGCAACCGCTCCCCCACCGGATCGAACAACGCGCCGAGATCGGAACCCGAAACCGTAACCAAGTCGGCCAACCGGGCTTGATGTTCGGCGAGCTGCTCCTCGGCCAGCACCGCCCGTGTTTCGTCGACGATGCCGTTGACCGCCAGAACCTCGCAGTCGAGCTTCCCGAAGAAACCCGGCAGAACCAGGCTCGTTGAACCGAAGCCGTAATCGACGACCAGCTTCAGGCCGGTATTGCGCACGGCTTCGGCGTCCATCGTGCTGAGGAGTCCTTCGGTGTAGTACTCCCAAGCGCGAGGCGGGTAATGGAGCTCGCCTATCTCACCGGGATAAGCGCGGCGAACCTCCTCTCGATAGAAGGTGCGCTCGACCTTGCGCTGCCGGCCGGGTTCCAAGTCGGTGCCCTCGGCATCGATGAAGGTGATAGAGATGGCCTGGGGATCGTGTGGTGCAGTGCGGATCGACATCGCTCCGTGTGAGTGGCGAGTCCGCACGTAGTAGCGGACGACCGGAGTCGGAGTGAGCTCCAGATCGTGGCAGTGCACTCCGGCCATGTTCAGTCCGGCCATCGCTGCGCGCTTCATCGCGCGCGCGGCACGGGTCGCGTCTCGCGCGACGGTGACGATGGACCCTTTCTTGAGGGTCGACGCGTAGGCCATCGCCAAACGCACAACGGTCTCCGGCGTGACGTCGACGTTCACGAGTCCGGTCACGCCCTGGGTGCCGAATAGCGTTCGTACGCCGCGCGACTCCCAGATGATCGATTGGGTAACGATCGCGCCGGCTTCGACGGTCTTGAACGGATAGATCCTGACGTTCGGGTTGATTACCGCGTCGTTGCCGATCGAGCAGTCGTCGCCGACAACGACGCCTTCGTCCAGCCGTGCGCCACGGCGGACATCGCTGTTGCGACCGACTATGCAACCTCGGAGGTTGGCCATCGGCCCGATGTAGGCGTTGTCGTGCACCGTTCCGCGATGGATGAAGGCGCCTTCCTTCACGACGACGTTGGCTCCGAGGACGGTGTACTCGCGCAAGTGGGAGCCCTGCTCTATGCGGCAGTTCTCGCCGATGACGGCGGGACCGTCTATCCGGGCGCCGGGATCGATCTCCGCTCCCTCACCCAGCCAGATGCGCTCCCCCAGCGCGAAGCCGGGTATCTCGACCCGTACCTTGCCCTGGAGGACGTCCCTCTGTGCGGTGAGATACGCATCGACGTTGCCGACATCGGTCCAGTAACCGTCGGCCACGTAACCGAATATCGGGAGGCCCTTGTCGAGGAGCAGCGGGAACAGATCCTCGGAGAAGTCGAAAACGGTGTCTTCGGGGATGAAGTCGAAGACCTCGGGCTCGAGAACGTAGATGCCGGTGTTGATCGTGTCGCTGAAGACCTCACCCCAATTGGGCTTTTCCAGGAAGCGCTCGATCGAGCCGTCTTCGCGAGTGATGACCACGCCGAACTCGAGTGGATTGGGCACCGACTTGAGACAGATCGTGGCGACGGCCTGTTTGGATCGATGGAACTCGACGAGCTTGCCCAGGTCGATGTCGGTGAGCGCATCCCCGGAGATGACGACGAACGTCTCGTCCCGGAGCTCGTCCTCGGCGTTCTTGACGCTGCCTGCCGTCCCCAGAGGCGTCTCTTCGGTCGCGTACTGGAGGCTGACCCCCAGGTCCTCCCCGTTGCCGAAGTAGGACCGTATGACGCTCGACAGGAACTGGACGGTCGCGATCTGCTCGGTGAACCCGTAGCCCCGCAGGAGGTCGACTATGTGCTCCATCAGGGGCTTGTTGACGATCGGCAGCATCGGTTTGGGCTGGTTGGAGGTGAGCGGGCGGAGGCGGGTACCCTGACCACCAGCCATGATCACGGCTTTCACGCGGCCCTCCCGGTGGCTCGCTGGACCCGTCTCGAGGGCAAGTCTACTGGGGAGGTTCGGCCACCTCGGGGTGGAAGGGCGACCGCTGAGCCTCGAGGAAAGTGCGCATGTCCAGGAAGTAGCGGTAGGCGGCCACGTAGTACAGGACGGCGCCGATGCCGAACAGGACGAAGCTGATCGGCCTCAGGAACTCCGCGGCGGGGGTGGTCCCGAGAAGGAGTCCGGGCAGGGCCATGAACAGCGCGAAGGTTGCCGTCTTTCCGACGCGTCGGACGCGCGGCTTGCCGAACCCTCGGCGGGCGAGGAAGAGGAACGCGATCGAGAGCGCTAGCTCTCGGGCCAGAACGATCAACCCAAGCCAGATGGGTAGGTAGTCGCCGGCCATCAACGTGACGAGCGCGACCATGGCCAGCACGCGGTCGGAGATCGGGTCGAGGGTAGTGCCGAGATCGGTCACGGTGTTGGTTCGGCGTGCGATCCAACCGTCGAGGTAATCGGACACACCCATAGCTCCGAAGAGTCCGACGGCGTAGTTGGTGTGTCCTTTGACGATCAACCAGCCGAGGACGGGTGTAAGCGCAAGCCGTCCGAAGCTCAGGAGATTCGGAACGGTGCGCCACTCGGCGCTGGGACGAGACTCGGCCTCTAGTTCCACTACACGGTCATCGTAGCGAGGCGGAGTGAGAATCGCTCTCACCTGAGAAAAGAGAAGGGGCCGGCTTGCGCCGGCCCCTTCCTAACTACGCTCCGTCTATCGAATCATGCCGGCGGCGGATTGCAGACGACGGCCGAGCCGGAAGATGTCGCTCCGGCTCCCGTACCCGGACCGCCCGGGTGAAGCAGGATCAACGTGCCGAGCTGACCCCGTCCCGAGATCAAGACGGACTGAGCGAGACTGGCACAACGCGTTCCGACGCCCTGAGTTGCGGTGCCGGAGCGCGTCGTCCGTGCAGCTGTGTAACCGATGGTCACGTTCTGAACACCCTGATCTGCCAATGCGTCCGTGTGGATATGGACCAGCCAGAACTGCGCATTGTTCTGACCGTTGCTCGGCGTCGGTCCAGATGTCGTGGTCGCCTTGGAACTCGCCACGGCAAGACATGTCCCAGTTGCGGCAGGCCGAGGCAACAAAATTGCGAACGACGAGAGCGCGTAGGGCGCTACCGGTCCGCCGGGACACAACGCAGTGTTCACTTGGTCGACAGCGGCACCGGCTGGAGCTGCTGCGCCTCCGTACGTGCCGCCTGCGGCATCGCCCTCTTTGGTCAGGACATCTTGGCCTAGCACGCTAAGGATCTTGACGCGAGAGTGCGTGGTGCTTGTCTCGGATGTCCCCACTTCCAGGACGCCCGGAGAATTAACAACCGACGCACTCGCGCTCGTAGGAACCACCGCTTCGGTCCCCAACCCGCTCACCGGCGGCACGATGCCTGTAAAGAGTTGCGTCAGCACATCGGCTACAGCGTCGTCGATCGCCGTCTGCACCTCTGGCGGAAGCTGGTCGTAAACCTGGTCCAGCACCGCTTGAACCTCGGGCGGCACGCCGAACGGCGTAAGGTCCGGTGCCTCAGCCGAAGCCACCTTCGGCAAGAACATCACTCCCATCGCGCTGATCAGCGCGACAGCACAAAGCCTGCGAGTAAGCCGCAAGAGCTGCCTCCTTCGTCCCCGGGGAACGCGCGTACGAGCGCATCCCGTCCGTCTGTTAAACGCAGTTAGCATCAATACCTTGCAGTACTCACCTGTTTACCCAAGGGGCTCCTGTGAGTGACGTGGCGAATGTGACCGGCCCACGAATGACCCTCCGGCCTCCGATCGTTCTCGTCACGGCCATCCTCGTGCTGGGCGTCGGCGGGTGCGGCGGCGAGAAAACCACGAAGGACCCGATGCCAACGGTTGACGCCTCGCCGGCTCAAATCCGAACTACAGCACCCTCCGGAGAGCGCTTCGATGAAGAAGCTTGGAGACGCCAAACGACCAAGCGTTTTGGTGAGGAACCCGAATATGCGGACGGCTCAAAGCTCGACTACGTCGACACTGCGCGCATGCTGTGTGATCAAGAGAAACATCCCGATTACGAAGAGGGATCCCTACAGGCCTACATGCTCGAAACGTTCTGCCCGAACGTCTAGTCACCGGCTACTTGTTTGAGTCTGGACAAACAAAGATGAAACTTTCTTCCATCAGATCGAGGCTGGTCATCGCGCTCGGCGTGGCGATCGTCGCCGGCTTGGCCGCCTTCCTGATCCAGCGTGTCGTCAGCGACGAGGAGCCGGAGGTGCAATCGCCGGTCTCGTTTGATGTCGCGCCCGACTTCCTCAGCGAGAACCTGCCCACGAGTACTCCGGAACCTTCGCAGACGCCCAAAGTGCAGCCGCGCCGACGCTCAACATCGACACGCAGCGCTCCGGTCCAGACGGCGGCCCCGTCGGCGCCATCCGACCTCTCGTCTCTCGACGACATGCCGGCCGTGCCGGACCCGCGACCCGTCGACCCCGGGGACTTGTAGACGGTCTCACCCGCCGAAGGCCCACGCGACCATCAATGGAAACTCTTCCCGCCACATCTCGTGGTCGTGCCCTGCGTCACGTTCGTTCATCACGACGTCCGCATCTGCATCGCGAAGTGCGTCCGCCCATCGGGTCGCGTTGTCGAGGAAAAACGGCTCCTGAGTGCCGGCGACGAGGTACGTGCGCGGGAAGGGAGTCGGCATCATGTCGGGCGGCTTGTACCCCGCGCCGGGCGAGGCCGAGAGGATCGCGCCGTAGAGGTCAGGATGTCGAAGCCCAATGGCAAGCGCGAGCTCTCCACTCGCCGAAACACCGAACACCGCCGTCCGCTCGGCTGACAGATTTACCCCGAAGCGCGACCGCGCCCACGCGCCGACGTCCTCGACGAAAAACTTCTCGTGTGCGGCGAATCGTTCCGGATCGAAGCCCGGCGAATACTCGTGAAGCCGCAGCGTCTCGTCGGCCAAGCGGTGCGCGCCGACGATCATGGTTGACGGCACGTCCGCTGCTTCAAGAAACCCGCCCCACTGCGAGATCATCTGACCGTCACCGGCGAATACGATCGCCTCGGGCGGATCCGGCGGGACGTACACCGTGACCTGCCGACCACCGTCATAGTCGAACGTCTCGGTGACAAGTTCGCCCATCAGTCACTCCCGTCCCCTGAGTCGGGCCGCCGGGATTTGAACCCGGGACCTCTTGACCCCCAGTCAAGCGCGCTAACCAAGCTGCGCTACGGCCCGTGAGACAGATGCTACCGGCTACGCCGGGACGGCCTTGAAGCGCAGTGTCATGCGCTCGGCGTTGCGAAACTCGCGTCGGAAGGTCTCTTCGTCCTTCCAGTGGCTGGCCTCTGTGCGGACACCTGCGATGTCGAATTCCATCGCCGGCTCCCGGAACGGATAAGGATCGAGCTGGAGCTCTCCCCCATCGGTTCCGCGCGCCACGATCTCGACATCGCCGTCGACGGAAGCGATGGGCGGCATCTTTCGCTCGTTGCCGGGGTTCAAAGGCCCCATGCAAACGAGCAGCGACAACCTGTCCCACACCTGAAGCAGCCGCCACCCCTCCTCGGAGTCGTCCCGCGTTCCGTTGCCACCGATCCCACCCAACAACCGCTCCTGACGCTTTCGCTCTCCTTCGATGTACGCCGTCGCCAGCTCCAGGTCTGATCCCTTCAGGTTCTTGATCTGCGGATCCATCCCCGGGAAGAACGGTCGCGTGTACAGGCGCTCACCGTGCATCGAGGCAAGAAGCCCGGCATAGTCGTTCTCGCTCTCGACGAGGTCGATACCTCGCTTGTAAAGGGCTACATGTTCGGGTCGCGGGATGTGGATGAAGTCGACCGGGCCCCCGTGGGAACCGAGACGGGGCGACAGCTCCCACTCCGACCAGCCGTCGTCGTGACGTGATGCAGCGATCAGCGTCGATTCGCGGCGAGCCGGTGTCGGGATCCGATCGTTGCCCCAGGCATCAGCGAACGCGCCGGACAACAGCGCGTGATCGGTCTGCCGAAACAGCAGCAGCGCGCCGTCGCGTTCCTGAAGGATCATCCGGCTCTCCGACGCTTCTGCTTGCGCGTTACGAAACGGATCGGCGTTCCCTCGAAGCCGAAACGACGCCTCAGCCCTCGGTCCAGGTAACGCAACCACTGCTCGGGGATCCGACTCGCACCGAAGAGCACCACCGTCGGCGGTGCCGTCTCGGCTTGAACCGCGTACTTGACGCGTTCGCCGCGCCCGGTGGAAGGGATCGGCGTTCGGGCCTGGAGGTCGTCCACAACGGCATTGAGGATCGGTGTCGGCACCCTTATGTGACGAGCTTCGAGAACCGGAGGAAGTGCCTCGAATATGCGCGAGACGCCTTTCCCGGTCAGAGCCGAAACCTCGAGGAACGGCGCCCACGCCAGGTGCGGCAGACGGCGCTTCAGCTCTTGACGCTCTTTGGTCAGCTCGTCCGCACTCAATGCGTCGATCTTGTTCAGGACGACGACCGCCGATCGGCCGAGTTCGGCTATGTCGTCCGCGATGCGCATGTCCTGTCGGCTGATGCCTTCCGTCGCATCAACGACGAGCACAGCAACGTCGCATCTCTCGAGTGCGCGCTTCGTGCGAACCGTTCCGAAGAACTCTGTTGACTCATCTATACGCGCCGAGCGTCGCAGGCCGGCCGTGTCGACAAAGCGGTAGCGCTGCCCCTCGACTTCCACGATGGTGTCAACCGCGTCGCGTGTCGTCCCCGGCTCGTCGTGCACGATGCTGCGCTCCGCACCCACCGCTCGGTTGAACAAAGTGGACTTGCCGACATTTGGGCGGCCGACGATCGCTATGTTCGGCTCCGTCGATTCGTCTTGTCGTTCGGCGGGAAAGTCCTGTGTCAATACGTCGAGGAGATCGCCGACGCCCCGGCCGTGCAGAGCGGACACGGTGATCGGATCGCCGAGCCCCAACGCGAACAGCTCGCTGCTGTCGCGTTCCCTCTTCGGCGTGTCGGCCTTGTTCGCAACGAGCACGACGGGATGTCCGAGCTTGCGTACGACCTCAGCCACCGATTCGTCGTCGGGTGTGATCCCATCGGCAACATCGACGACGAGCGCAACGACGTCGGCCTCAGTGGCCGCGGCTCGCGCGGTCTCTGCCACCTTGCCCGCGAGCTCGCTCTCGGGGTCCGTTTCCAGGCCGCCGGTATCGACGACCAAGAACGCCCTCCCCCGCCATTCGGTCTGATACAGGATCCGGTCTCGAGTCACACCGGGACGCTCCTCCACGATCGCCTCACGTCGTCCAATGAGGCGATTGACGAGGGTCGACTTACCGACGTTCGGTCGCCCGACCACCGCAACGACGGGCAGGTCGGTCAACGCGGCTCCAATGCATTCATGACGGCAGCGAAACGCTGCTGGGCCTCCACCGTAGCCTCTCGGATGCGCGAGCGAGGGATGATCCCTTCCCGTACACGATCGCTCAGCCGGAACGGCTCCCCTATCGAGGCCCTGATAGTCACGAGCTCGGGCAGCTTCCGTCCCGGCGGGAAAACAGCCTCGGTGCCGCTTATCGCCACCGGCAGGATCGGCGCACCCGACTTCAGTGCGATGTAAGCGAACCCCTCCTCGAGCACGTCGAAGCGTGCTCCTGGTGTCCGTGTGCCCTCCGGGAAGATGCCCAGCAGGTCTCCGGCATCAAGAACGGCAAGCGACTGCGTGAGTGCGCTTCGATCTGGCCTGCCCCGTCGCACGGGAAACGTGCCCGTATGGCGGATAAACCACGCCGCAAACGAATTCTTGAACAGCTCCTCCTTGGCCATGAACCGCACGTGTCGCTTAGTTACCGCCGCCGCAACCGGGATGTCGATCAAGGATCGATGGTTTGGGGCCAGGATGGCCCCACCTCGCTTCGGGATGTGGTCGGTACCGATCACCTCGAAATGGAAGGCAATCTTCAGAAGTGCCTTGAGGATGTCCCGCACTCCGGTGTACAGCAGCGGCGCCCGACGACGACGCATGAGGGTAAGGATCTTCTCTGCCACAGATTCGGCATCGAGATCGGAGGTGTCGACGATTACCGCGTCGGCCGCTGGTCTCATGGCCCCAACCGGACGATTCGCATCGCGCTGATCGCGTTGGTGGATCTCGACGACCTCGCTGGCTTCCGAACCGTGCTCGGCGTTCCTCCGCTGTGCCCGAACGTCCGGCGCTGCGTCGAGATACACCTTGAGATCGGAGTCCGGCCAGACGACAGTTCCGATGTCCCGGCCTTCGACAACGGCACCACGTGGCGGGACGAGACTGCGCTGGAACTCGACCAGAACCTTCCGTACGTCGGGATGAGCCGAAACGATGGACGTCGCCTCGCTGACCTCGGGCGTGCGAATCTCACCGCCCACGGCCTGGCCGTCGAAGGTGAGTACACGGCCGTCTACGAGAGTTGAGCGTTGCATCGTCTTCTTCGCGAGTACAGCCAGCGCTGCGGCGTCGTCTACGGAGATCCCCGACTGCATCGCCTGGTGGGCAACCAGGCGATACGTCGCTCCCGTGTCGACGTAACCAAGGCCGAGTCTTTCGGCAACGAGCTTGGCCACCGTCGACTTCCCCGAGCTCGCCGGGCCGTCGATCGCGATGATCGTCCGCTTCATCGCAGATCCTCGGCCAGCTCGACATCGGCTCCCAGCTCCGCGAGCACCTTTTCGAACCCCGGCCAAGAGACGTCCGCGCACTCCCACCCGCTTATCCGCGTCTCACCTTCGGCCGCCAGCCCGGCTACGGCCAAAGCCATCGCGATGCGGTGGTCGCCCGCGGAATCCACGTCGTTTCCTCGTAGCGGACGCCCGCCACGGACGACGAAACCGTCCGGTAGCTCGTGAATCTCTGCACCGAGTTTCCGCAGACCGCCGACGAGCGCATCGATCCGGTCCGATTCCTTGACCCGAAGCTCTCCAGCCCCGGTGACGGTGGTCTCGCCGTCGGCTTGCGTGGCCAGAACCCCAAGGAGGGGAAGCTCGTCGAGAACGGCCGGGACATCATCGGCCGTCACCTCGACCGCCTTCAGCTCCGAACGCGATGCTTCGATCGTCCCGACGGGCTCTCCGAGATGAACATCCGCCTGCGCGAGGTTCACGACACCCCTCATCCTCCGGAACTGTTGCACGAAACCTGCGCGCGTGGGGTTGAGTCCAGCGCCGTCGATCCTCACTTCTCCGCACAACAACGCCGCTCCGATGAGGAAGGCCGCCGACGATACATCGCCCGGCACCATGAGCTCGAAAGACGTCGGTTGGAACGATTCGATCTCGACGCTGTGTGCTCGGCCGTCGACTTCGTGCTCGGAGATCGGCGCGCCGAGTGCCTCCAGCATTCGTTCGGTGTGATCGCGCGTGCGCAAAGGCTCGGTCACCGTGGTGCGACCGGCAGCGGCCAGGCCGGCGAAGAGCAGGCACGATTTCACCTGAGCGCTGGCCACTTGGGTATCGACGGAGGTTCCGATCAGCTTTCCTCCCGTGATGCGGAGGGGTGGGTACGTGCCCTCTTCGGCCTCCACCGTGGCGCCCAGGATCGCCAGAGGCCGCGCCACCCGATCCATAGGCCGGCCTCGCAGCGATTTGTCGCCATCGAGGATCGACCGAAAGTCGTAGTGCGCTGCAAACCCGGACAGGGTGCGCATGGTCGTTCCGGAGTTGCCGCAATCCAGCGCGGCGCTCGGTTCCTTCCACGAACGCATGCCCGTGCCGTTGACGGTCGCCGTGCCGTCGGCGCTTTCGATCTCGACGCCGTACGCGCGCAGACACCTCGCCGTGGACTCGACGTCCCGGCCGGTGGCAAGGTTCTCGATCCGACTCGCACCCTTACCTACCGCTGCCAGAAGCAAACCTCGATGTGAGATCGACTTGTCCCCGGGAATTGTGACGCGGCCTGATATCGAGCACGGACCGCGCACGATCAGTGTCGTCATTGTTCGGTTACCACAGTCGTGCGGAAGCCTTTGCTCCCGAGCAACTCCGCGGCCCGTTGTGCAGTGGTTTGGCCATCGAGAAGCACACGGAGGACTCCCCCGCTTGAGGTGTGGTCGACCCACAGGTCCTCGATGTTGATACCGCCCTCCCCCATCGCAGTTGTTATCTCGGCGAGGACACCTGCCCGGTCCGGTATCGATACCTCGACCACCACCGGATCGACGGGGGCGCGCTCACCCTTGGCCGGGAACCTCTTGCGCGCGGTGCGCGCTGCTTCGACGATCACGTCGAGGTCGTCCCATCGTTCGTCGGCCACGGCGGAACGCAGTTCACCGAGCCTCGCTGTGAAACCGTCCAGTTCTCGGAGCACGGCATCACGGTTCGTCGCAAATATGTCGCGCCACACATGCGGACTGCTCCCGGCCGTGCGCGTCACATCGCGGAACGACCCGGCGGCCGCTTGGAACAAGCGCGGATCACCGTCGTCGCCGGCCAACGCCATGAGCGCGGTGGCGATCGCGTAAGGAAGATGACTCACGAGCGCGACCAGCCGGTCGTGCTCGTCGGGTTCGAGCGCCAGCGTTCGTGCCCCCATGCTCGTAACGAGAGTGTTGACGCTGCGGTACGCATCGGAATCCGTGGCCTTCGTCGGTGTGAGGATCCACAACGCGTCCTCGAACAGATCGGCGCGAGCCGATGAGACACCTTCACCCTCGGTGCCGGCCATGGGGTGTCCACCCACGAAAGGGCGCCGGGGGCCGAGAACGCGTTCGGCTTCGGCAACGATCGTGCCCTTGGTGGATCCGACATCTGTGACGACCGTTCCGTCCGCCGCATGTTTCGCGATCTCGGCGATCGTCGCCGGTATCTCGCCGACCGGTGTGGCCACCACGATCAGATCGGCCGACGCTACTCCCGACGGCAGGTCGGTTACGGCTTCGTCCAAAGCGCCGACATCGCGCGCGCTCTCGGCGTTGCCCGCCGTTACGTCGTAACCGATCACGAAGCTGGAGGATGAGCTGCGGGCCGCCATTCCTATTGACCCACCGATGAGCCCCGTCCCGACGACGAGGATGCGCCGACTCAACGACTCAGGCCGGGTTGGGCGGATCGAGCAGTCGGACGGTGTCTCCGAGATACACGGCTTCGGGTTTGCGATCCCCGTAGTACTGGAGCATCACTCTGATGCACATCGGCATCGCGAGTGAACTGTGCACGTCGAGCTCTCGTGCGCAGAGCAATGGGATCCCGTTGAGGCCCATCAACCTTGCCGCCGCTGCCGGAAACTCAGAATGAAGATCGTCGGTGGCTGTGAAGAACATGCTGACGATCTCGGACGGATCGATCTGATTGCGGCCCAGCAGCTCTTTCAGCAACGCCTGAGTAGCCGAGACCACCTTCTCCCGGGTGTCTTCCTCCACCGAGACGGCGCCGCGAACGGCGTATAAGCGCTGCATGGTGGGGTCAGTCTAGGCGTTGGTTGAGCGCAGTAGATCGACCACTTCGGTGCGCTTGAGTTGCCGATGGTCACCGGGCTTGAGACGTCCTAGTCGCACGTTTCCGATGGCTAGGCGCATCAGCGAGACAACTTCGAGACCCATCGCGGCCAGAAGGCGCCGGATCAAGCGATTGCGGCCCTCTCGGACCGTTAGCTCGACGATCGTTCGATCAAGCGACGTTGCGCGGACGCGAACGTTCTCCGCCCTTGCCCACCCGTCATCGAGCTCGACGCCTTCCTGCAGGGCTTTCGTCTGGGCACCGGTGATCCGTCCCTCGACCTCGGCGACGTAGACCTTCGGCACTTCGAAGCGCGGGTGAGACACATGTTCCGCGAACTCTCCGTCGTTGGTCATGAACAACAAGCCACTGGTTTCGAGGTCGAGCCGCCCGACCGCGAAGAGCCGCGGCTCGCGCGGGACCAGCTCGAGCACCGTTGGCCGTCCGTGGGTGTCGCTGGCAGTCGTCACAACTCCGACCGGCTTGTGGAGTGCGAGATAGACCAGGTCGGAGGTCGTATCGATCGCAACGCCGTCGAGGTCGATCGTGTCCCTTGCCGGGTCGACGCGCTGTCCGAGTTCTGCGATCCGCCCGTTTACCTTGACGCGTCCGGCGGCGATCAGTTCTTCGCAGGCTCGCCGGGAGCCGAACCCGGCGCGCGCCAGCACCTTCTGGAGACGCTCGGGCTGCTCGCTCACTCCTCGTGCTGAGCGGGCGTCAGCGCTTCGTCGGCGGACTCGTCTCCTCCGGCTGCCTCGGCCGCTTCGGCCGACTTGGTTTGTAGAACTCGTTCAATCTCGGCTGCCGCCGCAGGGTCGGGTGCGAAAGAAGCAAGCGTTGGAAGATCCGAAACGGATCCAACGCCGATCTTCTCGAGGAACAAAGGAGTGGTTCCGAACAACGGCGCGCGTCCGGGCCCCGGGTCCCGTCCGACCTCGGCCACCAATCCCCTCTCGGTGAGTGTTTGCAGTACGGAGTCGACGTTTACGCCACGTATGCGCGAGATCTCGCCTCGAGTAACGGGCTGCCGGTAAGCGACTATCGACAAGGTCTCCAACGCCGGCTTGGACAGACGTCCCACCTTGGACCGATTGGCGAAGTGCCCAACTTCATCGGCCAGCTCGGACCGCGTGTAGATGCGGTAGGCATCGCCGATCTGACGGACCTCGAGACCGCTCTCGCGTTCGACGTACGTTCTGCGTAGTCCATCGACCACGCCCACAACTTCTTCGGTCGAAACACCGAAAGCGGCTGCGATGTCGTGAGCCCGAATCGGCTCGGGCGAGGCGAAGAGGATCGCCTCCACCAGCGCTTCGTTGACGCGCTTGGGGGTCAAGATGCTTTCGCCAGCTTTAGTTCCAGCTCCCCGACCGTTGTCCCTTCGCCGAGCTCGACCTCGCCGCGCATCGCCAGCTCCAGCATCGCGAGGAAGAGTGCGACGGACCAGGCAAGGGTTCGGCCCCGCGATACGCGTGCGAAACTCATCGTCCCGGATTCGAGAAGTCGGACGAGCTCGACGGCGGCCTCCTGCGTCGAGACCTGGTCGACGACGATCCGCGATGTGTCGACGGTCTGCATCGACTCGCGAACGATCTCCAACAGCGTGCGCGCGAGATCCGCTGGCGATATGTCCGCCAAGACGGGGAGGCGGCGCAAAGCCTCGTCGTCCGTCGAAGGTTTCGGAGGGAACCGTCTGTCGCCGGCGATGAGCAACTCAGTCAGGTGTTGGCCGGCCGTCCGGAAGGTCTGCACCTCGAGGAGCCGCGCGATGAGCAGGTCGCGTTCGATCTGCTCTTCTTCGTCCATGTCATCGGTCGGACGAGGCAGGAGCGCCTTCGCCTTCAGAGCCAGAAGGGTCGCAGCCACGACGAGGAACTCGGTAGTGATCTCCAGATCCGCATGCTCCATCTGTTCGATCTTGGCGAGGTAGTCCTCGGTCAGACGTGCGATGGGCACGTCACAGACGTCGACGCGCTGCTCCGTGATGAGCGAGAGGAGGAGCTGGAAGGGCCCCTCGAAGACGTCGAGCTTCACCTCGTACGGCATGTGCTTCGAGGATAGGGCGCCCGCGCTCAGATGGGCAGTAACCGGATCAGGCCGGACCTGATCCAGGACACAACCCTGAACAACGGCTGCTCGAGGAACAAGATGAGTCCGAGCAGGATCAGGAAACCGTAGGGCTCGATGCGATCCAGACGCTGCCGGCCTCGCTCACTCAAGAAGAGCCGGAGGAACCGCGATCCGTCCAACGGAGGGATCGGGAGCAGGTTGAATGCAGCCATGAGCAGGTTCCACTCAACGAAGAAGATCAGGACCTTGGTGCCTATCGAGTCGACCGATTGATTCGGAGACAAGAGCGCGGCCGCGATGAAGGCCAGCACCATGTTCGAAAGTGGGCCGGCCGCGGCCACTATGGCGAACCCCCACCGGTCGGTCCCCTTCAGATTCCTGGGGTTCACGGGAACCGGCTTGGCGTAACCGAACATCGATCCCGTCGAGAAGTACATGACGGCGGGAAGGATCAGTGAGCCCACCGGATCCAGATGTCGGATCGGATTCAAAGTGATCCGCTTGGCCTTCTGAGCCGTCGCATCGCCCAGTGCAAGCGCAACGACGCCATGCGCGTTCTCGTGGATGACCACACTTATGAGAAGGACGACCAACCCGAGGATCGCGTCGGGCAGCGAGGTTTGCACGCGGCGCTAGCTTGCGCGCTTCTTACACGTCATGCAGAGCCGCGCGTAGGGACGCGCGTCGAGCCGGTCTTCCGGTATCGGGTTCCCGCAGGATTCACAGCTTCCGTATTTCCCCGAGTCCATCCGCTCCAGCGCCGCGTCTACCTCGTGCAGCGTCTCGATCAGCCCTTCAGCCATCGATAGGACCCTGGTCTTCTCGTCGGTTGCCTGGCCGCTGTCGGCAAAGCTGCCCTGATCGAACTCTGCAGCATTTGGCTGCCCGGTGGCCGGATCGACGCCCATGTCGACCAGCTGCGTCACAAGCTCGCTCCGTTCGCCGTCCAAACGACGGCGGAGTTGGTCGATGTTGGCTTGGTCCACGTTGTGGCCTCCTAGACCGGCGTTAGGACGAACGCCGGCGGCGCCCACGAGGGTGGGCTTCGTCGTACACGTCTTTCAGCTTCTGCTTGGTCACCAGCGTGTACACCTGTGTCGTCGACAATCTGGCGTGGCCCAGGGCCTCCTGCACTACCCGGACGTCGGCTCCCCGAGCCACCAGATGAGTGGCGTAGGAGTGACGGAGTGCGTGCGGGAAGACCCTTGCGTTCGGGTCTACCCGAGAAGCGTACCTCTTGACACATCGCCACGCGCTCTGGCGGGAAAGCCGTGCCCCGCCCGTTCCGAGAAAGAGTGCGGCGGTCGATCGTTTGGCCGAGGCCAGCTCGCCGCGGCCATTTCGCAAGTACCGGCGAACGGCATTGGCGGCGGGTTCTCCGATCGGAACCACCCGCTCTTTGGACCCTTTACCCAAGCAGCGCAGGGTCCGGTCCTCCAGATCGAGATCGTCGATGTCGAGCCCAACGAGCTCCGAGACACGCAAGCCCGCACCGTAAAGAAGCTCAAGCATCGCTCGGTCGCGTAGCGAACGCGGAGTGGTTCCGGACGCGGCCTCGATGATCTTGGTGACCGCATCTTCGTCCAGTGCCTTAGGTAGCGAGAGCCCTCGGCCCGGTCCATCCACTAGTGCCGCCGGATTCTTCTTCGCGAAACCTTCGCGCACGCAGAATTTGTGGAAGTGCCGCAAGGCTGCCAGGTGGCGGTTGAGCGTCGACGGAGCTCCCCCCGTTTTGGAGCGCTCCTCTAGAGCCGCTGCGATATGTCGCGGCTCGGTTTGGGACACGTCGGTGATCCCGGAGGCCGCGAGCATGACGATGTACTTGCGCACATCCCGGCGGTACGTGGCGATCGTGGAGTGCGCCGCCCCGCGCTCCACGCGAAGGTAGTCCTCGAAGCTGTCTGCGGCACGGCGAAGCGCATCGGGGATGTCGGCCATGGGTGCCGAGCGTACGTCCACACCGAAGGGTTGGCACGGATTTCCAGGCGTTGCCGGATCGTACGAGCGGGCGTACCCTCGCAGCATGTTCGAGCGCTTCACAGACAAGGCGCGGAAGGTGATCATGCTCGCCCAGGAGGAAGCTCGCGGGCTGGATCACAACTACATCGGAACCGAGCATCTTCTGCTCGGTCTCCTGATCGAAGACGAAGGACTCGCCGCCAAGGTTCTGTCCGACTTGGGGCTTACGTCCGACAAGGTTCGATCAGAGATCGAGCGCCGTATCGGCCGCGGCAACGAGCAGCCGAAGGGCCACATCCCATTCACACCGCGGGCCAAGAAGGTCCTCGAGTTTTCTCTCCGTCAGGCCCTTCGTCTCAAGCACAACTACATAGGAACCGAACACATCCTCCTCGGATTGATCACCGAGGGCGAAGGAGTTGCCGCCCAGATCCTCGAGACCGAGGTCGAGGGTGGCCTCTCCGGTGTCGAGGCCGGTGTCGTCGAAGCTCTGGGGCCGGAAGCGATCGAAGCCATGAGCGATCCCGTCGAAGGAATCGGTCGGCGGATGCGAGAGCGCTTGCGCGGTGGCATCCATCTCACGACATCGGCGGCGACGGACGACGAGGTCCGTAAACGTCTGGAAGCTATCGAGGCACGGCTGTCCGCCATCGAGCAGCTATTGCGCCGGCAGTCCGGCGAAGAAGAGGTCTCCTAGTCCGACCGCAGGACTAAGAACGCGAGTCCCAGCAGACTCTTGGCGTCTCGGACCTCGCCCGACCTCAGAAGTTCTCGTATCGCGCCGAGTGGTCGACGATCGATCGTGACTATCTCTCCGGGGTCGGTCGAACCTGGTTCCGGTGTCACATCGTCGGTGAAGAACAGGTGGAAGCGCTCGTTCGAGAATCCCGGAGTCGTATAGAAGGTCGCGAGATGCTCCAGACGACCCGGACGCAACCCCACCTCTTCGACGAGCTCCCTCGAAGCGCAGTCCGCCGGGTCCTCCCCCGACTCCAGCTTTCCGGCCGGGATCTCGAGCAACTCTTCGCCCGTTGCGTGACGGTATTGCCGAACGAGCACGACTTCACCTCGATCGACGCACACGATCCCCACGGCGCCGCGATGCTCGATGACTTCCCGCGTCGACTCATGCCCGTCGGCCGCTTCGATCTCGTCGACGCGAAGCGTCAGGACTTGACCTTCGAAGATCTTTCGCGTCGACAGGACGCGTTCTGACAATGCTCGAGCTCGCCTAGCCGCCCACGCCTGCCTGCCGGCAAGCAGCCCCGATGAAGTCGCGGAACAACGGGTGCGGACGGTTCGGCCGCGACAGGAACTCGGGGTGGAACTGTCCGGCAACGAACCACGGATGGTCGACCAGCTCGACGATCTCGACCAATGTTCCATCCGGCGACAGGCCCGACGCTACGAGCCCCTCCGCCTCGAGCTTGGGAAGGAGCTCCGGGTTCACCTCGAGCCGATGGCGGTGTCTCTCGTGGATCAAACGCTCGCCGTATGCCTCGAACGCCTTCGTACCCGCTTGCACCACACAGGGATACGAGCCGAGTCTCTGCGTTCCGCCCAGGTCTTCGACGCCCTGCTGCTGCTCCAGGAGCGCGATCACCGGATACGGAGTCGATTCGTCGAATTCCGTCGAGTTCGCATGGTCCATCCCGCATGCGTTGCGTGCGAATTCGATCACTGCACACTGCAAGCCGAGACAGATCCCCAGGAATGGGATCCGACCTTCACGTGCGTGCCGGGCGGCCTCGATCTTTCCTTCGATGCCACGAACGCCGTAGCCCCCGGGCACGAGGATCCCGTCGACATCACTCAGCCGGTTCCCATCGTCAATCATGCCGTCCGAGGCGAGCCATTGGATGTCTACGTGTACGCGGTGGTGAGCGCCGGCGTGGCGAAGTGCTTCGCGGACGGACAGGTAAGCGTCTTGGAGATCGACGTACTTGCCGACCAACGCGATGCGTACCGTGCCGACCGGCGACGCCATCCGATCACAGAGCTCTTGCCATTCGGCGAGGTCGGGCTCGGCCGGGCCGAGGCCGAGGTGCTTGGCGATCTGCCGGTCGAGACCTTCGCGATGAAGATCCAGCGGGACGTGATACGCATTGGGAGAGTCGGGCTCCGAGATGACGGCCTCTACATCGACATCGCAGAAGAGCGCGATCTTCTGCTTCAGCGATAGATCGATGTCCCGGTCGGAGCGGCACAGGATCGCGTCGGGCTGGATACCGATCGAGCGCAGAGCCATCACCGAGTGTTGAGTCGGCTTTGTCTTGAGCTCTCCGGACGGAACGAGATACGGGACGAGCGAAACGTGAGCGTAGAACACGTTTTCGCGGCCGACATCGTGACGAACCTGTCGGATGGCCTCGAGGAATGGCAACGACTCGATGTCGCCGACGGTGCCGCCGACCTCGGTGATCACGACGTCGACGTCGGGATCGCGGCCCAGCGCCAGGATCGCTTCCTTGATCTCGTTCGTGATATGTGGGATCACCTGAACGGTCTGGCCGAGGAACTCGCCGCGGCGTTCACGCTGGATCACCGACCAGTACACCTGTCCGGTCGTGAGGTTCGAAGCTTTCGAGTGGTTGGTGTCTATGAATCGCTCGTAGTGCCCGAGATCGAGGTCGGTCTCGGCCCCGTCCTCGGTAACGAAGACCTCCCCGTGCTGGAACGGGTTCATGGTGCCGGGATCGACGTTGATGTAGGGGTCAAGCTTCTGGAGCGTGACCCTCAACCCTCGCGCTACAAGCAGGCGCCCGATAGAGGCGGCGGAGATGCCTTTTCCGAGGGAGGAAGCCACACCCCCGGTGACGAAGATGTGTCGTGCCACGAAGCGTTCCTCCTGGTCAGTTCACGGTAACACGCAAGAACCGGATCGGTTGATCACCTCACCCGGCCGGCCGGAGACTATGAGGACGTACTGACAGACCTCAGGGCGCGCGGCCCAATTGGTCCAGCCAGCGCAGTGGTGGCACTTCCTCGATCACCTTCGAAAAGGAAACGAACTCCGAAGCGACGGTGAACGCCGCCAACACCGCAGCGCAGACGACCAATCCAAGGGAGCCGAGCGTCGCAACGGCTGCGGTCCCGGCCACGGCGCCGAGGAGATTGGCTCCGGCGTCACCGAGCATCACCTGCTCACGCATCTCTGCGATCAGAAAGACCGCGACGCCACCGGCCAGGGCCCAGATGATGGGCTCACCGTTGCCCGGTACGTCGGCGAGCGCCAGAGCCAGCGCGGCCGGGAACCAGATCTTGATCGCCCGGCCCGGACGGAGGTCGAGAAGGTTGGCCATGTTCGCCGAAAGGGCGATCACCAGCCCGCCCACCAGTAACCACCAGCCGCGACGATCGAGAGCCCATGCCCCACCCAACCCGACGACACCTCCACCGACCGCCTTCACCAGTCCCGTTGTGAAGTGGCCCCGCGTCAGCTCCCGGAGGTGTCCTACGAGACCACCTGCACGTCGGTCTCCGTACATGTCGTCGATGAGACCGAGCACGCACATAGCGGCTGCAACTATGCAGCTGGTGCCCGCCGTCAAATAGCCCTCTTCGTCCATGCTGCTCAGTGCGACGAGTGCACCGACGGCGAGCGGAAGAAGCAAGACCGAACCGGCAGTGGCGATCACCGAACGGCCGCGATAGTTCTCCTTCAGATGGCGGGGGCCGGTGAGGACTGAGGAAGCCCGGCGCAGCGCGGCCGCCGTAACGACACATCCGCCCAATGTCGCAGCGACGGCGAGGAGGATCACGAACGGATCGTGCCGCCGATGGCTTTTCTTACCTTCGCCGCGAGCGACCGAGAACTCGTTTCGGCGGCCCAAAGATCGCCCTCAACGGCGTAACGGCCGTCGATCTTCTTGATCGCCTCGATCACCTGACGTTCGGAGATCGTCGAGTTGAATGTGTAAACACGAACCGAGGCATCTGGACACTCGGCTTGCTCGTCGATGTCGTAGCCCTCCACGGGTTCGACCTCGATCAGGTCACAGCCGAGGTCGCCGAGAGAACCGACGAGGCTGGCGATCGTGGGAAACGTCGTCGCCGATGTCGTGGGCCCGGCCTCCCCTCCCCCGTTGCCGCAGCCAACCAGGAGCAGAGTTGCCGCTAGGACCGTTAGCAGCTTCGTCATCGCCGGCCGACCAGATCGCTCGCGTAGGCGCCGGCTGCTCCCGCCGCTTCGAAGAAGAGTGAATCCTCCTCCGGGCCTCGGCCCATGTGCGAGCTCCTGAGGTCGAGGTCTGCGGCTGCACGGAGTCGGTCGATCACACCTACGGCTTCGTGCTCCACGACACGCCAGGACCCGATCGCGGCCTCAACACGACTCCCCCATCCCGGCGGCACAACGATGCATGCACTATCGGTGTCCACCGCCGGCGCTACCCAACCGAGGGCCGAAACGACGTGATGACTCAATCCGCGATGGCGCGGACGCGGGTCTGCTTCCGACAGCCGGACGCACACCACACTGCGTCCCCCGAGCGACGTCGTTGCCAGCGAGATCGTTCCGAGATCCAGCGCCGTGGTCCCGTAAGGCGTGCCGGTTCCCACCACGCCCGGGCCGACACCCGCCACGATGAGCTCGGCTCCGAGGACGTGAAGAGCAGCCAGCAGCCCACTGTGCAGGGTCACCGCCTCGAGGTCACCGCCGACCGCGTGGCCGGTGGTGATCACTCCGGTGAGCCAACCGAGCTCGCGTAGCCGGCGCAACGTATTCGAGTGACCGGCGTCGAGCGACGCGCCGTCGGTCATGACGTACACGACGTTGGCGTCTGCGTTGTGCTCACGGAAACCGCACAATGCGGGGAGCAGCTGTGAGTGGAGGGACGTCGCGATCACCGGTGTTCCGTCCAGAGTCTTCGCGGCGGCCATCGTTTCGTGGTGTGGCGACTCTTGCGCCTCGACGGCAAGTACGTCGCATTGGGCCGGTGTGTAGCGCAACTTCATGATGTGTCCGCCGCTCGGCGCGTCGTAAGACGTAACCGATTGATTCCAAACCACGAAGTCGGAGTCCCCGGTGCCCAACCCGAGGTCGACGGCAGTCGTGTTCACCACGACCTGATCGCCTGGTTTCGCCGGCGCCGCCCAACGTGGATACAAGAGCGCCTCGCGCGATGTCCCGTCGATGTTCACGTTCAGACGCTGAGTCCCGCCGGCCAGCGTGGCGAGGATGTCGACGACGGTGCCTGTTCGGAAGCTAGGCATTACTGACCTTACTTGTAGCATTGCGCGCGTGACGATCACCTCGGTCAGGGCCGTTGGATCCCGTGCCGCCGGGGTTCACCTGGCCTTGCTACGCGCGATTGCCAAGAGCGGTCATGTCCGCCGAGGCGCCACGCTCATCCGGCCGTTCTTTCCAAAGAGCGACCGCGCGGAGGTGACATTCTCCGACGGCGGCTCTTTGACGATCGGTCTCAACGACGCTCACTGGTCCCGTGTGCCTGCCGGTCTCCCCTACGAGCCGGCCGTCGAACGCGTCCTTTCGGCAGCGCTCTCTTTACCCGACACCTATTTGCTCGACTGCGGCGCCAACATCGGGTACTGGGCAAGCCGGTTCGCGCCCTCCACGCAAGTGGTGGCGATCGAAGCCAATCCGGACGTATTCACGGTCCTGTCGGAACACGCTCAGCGCAACGGCTTCACGACTCTTCACGCAGCGATCTGGAGCGAGCCCGGAAGGAGCATCGAGTTCACCTGGGATCCGAATGAGCATGAGGCGGGCGCGATGTCCGCGGTCGCTGAAGCTGCCGGAACCCGGAAAGCGACCGTGACGACGACCACACTCGACACGATCCACGCCCAGCACGGCGCCGGGCGCATCGGCGTCGTGAAGCTCGACGTGGAGGGTGTCGAGCGCGAGGCCATCGACGGGGGGACATCCGTCCTCGATTCGGGACTCCTCGTTTACGAGGATCACGGACGTGACCGCGCGCACGAGACGACGGCGGCGGTCCTTGAGCGCGGCTTTGACGTGCGCTGGCCTCACGACGACGGAACTTACGAGCGCATCACAGACGTCAACCGGCTCGACACGCTCAAGGTGAAACCCCGGTCCGGATACAACCTCATCGCGTTCCGGCCCGACTCTGGCTGGGCCGGCACCTTCGGCGTTAGCTAGTTTCCATCCTTAGGCGCCGCCAGGATCTCGTACGTTCTCGCCGCAACGTCGTCCCAGGCATATCCGCGGCGGGCGATCACTTCTTTCATTTGAGCGCCCAGGCTCGGGTTGTCGAGTGCCGTTTGAAGAGACTCGGCCAGCACGTCGACATCGTCCACGGGAAAGAGCAGACCGGATCCGTCCAATGCCTCACGGTGCGCAGGGATGTCCGAAGCCACTATGGGCAGGGACGATCCCATCGCTTCGAGGACGGCTAAGGGCAATCCTTCGCGCAACGACGCCGTGACGAAGGCCGATGCGTTGGCATAGAGGGAGCCGAGCGCGCCTCCCATCTGAAGGCCGAGGAACTTCACATGTTCGGGAGCCGAGCGCTGAATATCCGCTGCGTACTCCTCGGAGTACCTAGGGGCCCCGACGATCGCAAGGTCCAGGTCATCGCGTCCGAGCTTCTCGAAACCGGCGATGACAACTTCCACGCGTTTCTCCGGAACTATCCGACCCACCGACAAGACGTACTGCTTCGGGCGCAATCCCAGAGCGTTTAAGTAGTCGGCCCCGCCGTCGGGCGGCACGGTTATCCCATTGGGCACAACGTGAATTGTTCGATCGCGCAACTTCCTCAGCCCGGACGCGAGATCCTCCGATACCGCGATCACATCGTGTGCCATCCGTAACGAGATCGCGGCGGTCCATCTGAGCAGCCGACGCGCCGCAGCGCCCCACTTTTCGTCCAGCCAGTCCTGTCTGTGATGGGTGATGACCAGCTTGCGACCCGGGCGCAATCGTTGAAGCCAGCAGAAGGAAGCAGACGCAACGCCTTGGTAATGGACGACATCGTAGGAACCGAATAGGGCGTGACAGCTGGCGAGCGCGCCATAGACGAACGTCTCGAGTCCACGCCGTCGAGGTGCCGGCACCCCGACGACCTTCATCCCTCGATAGCGGCCCTCGGAGATGTTCGTCTCCCGACGGCGCGTATACATCGTCGCCTCGACTCCCCGGTCTCGGCACAGTCGCGCATACAACTCTTCGCTGTGACGCGTCATGCCTCCAACGCCCGCAGGAAGACCGACCGGGCCGATCACAGCGACTCTCATCCGGGTCGCGCTTGTTCGGCGGAGGATTCAACCTGATCGAGCCCGACCAGCGCGAAATACGGAACGGTAAGGATCAGCACCATGGCCGGTATCGCCACGCCCGAGTCGTTTACGAACATGCCGAGGATGCCGGCGATGAGCGCTCCCCAGATCGCAGCCCGCAGCAGCGGACGGCGGCTCAGCACGCCGCCGAGAAGACCCCGACCTCGCCAGAACAAGAGCACCAGGAGGACGATGGCCGTGGGCACGATCCAGGTCCACCTCGTGTTCAGGAAGAGGCTGACGTTCGCGCCGATCTTCCGCTGCACAGTCAGCCAAGCCCCGGCCGGGTCACTCAGCACATCAGACGCGAACCTGCCGAGGTGGGTTCGGCTGGCGGCCGGCCGAAGCAGATCGATGCCGACCATCGCCGCCGCAGCGACCGCTCCGGCTACCGCGAACCCGACTACGGTCCGTGCTTTTACCGGGCGATCGCGCGCGATCAGCCACAAGACGCAAATTGCCGGGACCCCGGCCAGCACTCCACCCAGGTCCGCGCCGAGTTGCGGAAGCCCTTCCATGATCAGAACGACGGCCAGACCGACACCGAGCCAGACCGGCGCTCGCCGCCGCCCTTGCGCATCCGCAAGACCGCAGAGCCCCATGATCGCGGTAGTCAAGAACACCGCGTAGCCGAGGTTCCCGTTTCCGTAGAAACGACCGGCCTGTAAAGGTGAGTAGCCGAACGCACCGTTCAGTTGCCAAGGCGCACCCAAAACAAGATCGATCACGGCCAAGGCGAGTCCGAGGAGAAGCAGTACCAATCCTCCTATCGTGCGTCGTTTGATCTGAAGCGTCGCCACCATCAGCGCGACGACGAGACCGAGCAGGACGAAAGAAGCACCCAGGGCGCCGAGCCTCCATCCGCCGAAGATCTTGATGAAAACGGTCGAAGGAGGCACCGCAAGCACGGCAAGCCCTAGAACACTGACCGCGGTTCTCGCGTGTCGCGACCCCGACACGAAAAGGCCGAACGTTGCAGCCAGGAGTGCGAACATCAACGCTATGACGCTTACCGTCGCCACTGTTACGAACTGCTCTCTGAATGCCGCCTCCCGATCCGCATCGACGAATCGTTGCGTCGCATCCCTGTTATCGGCGCGAACGACACTCATGGCGGAATCGGAGATGTCCCCTGGGACCGTCGCGTCGAGCGCCCGAAGCACGGTTGAGGCCACATCGGTCAGCAGCACCAGGCCGTCACGGTGGGTAAGCGGCGACGTCAACCAGCCGCGCTCGATGCCGCTGCCCGCCACCACGATGGGGGTTAGGTTGTCGACCTTCGAAAGTTGAGGGCCCGATGGAGCGAGGACGATCAGCAGATCCTCCTTCTCGAGATTTCGAACGACGCGTCCGAGCAGAGCGTCGCTGCGCTCGACGGCCCGGGTGAGCTCGCGCGAAGCAACTTCCGGATCTGATCGCTTTGCGTACTCGTCTGCACGCAGCGTTTCGCCGGGATCGATCGCAACCACATCGGCTTCTTCCAACGCTTTCTTAGTAGCGGACTCGAACTTCTGCGCATCGGTCCGGACGCCGAAAGGAGCGCTCTCGTCGCTCACAAGGAGATCCGACACCCGCCCCGAATCGATCATGCCCGCGCGATCCACCACGGCCAGACCGACGGCCCGCCGCATGCCGTCCATCGTCACGCGTAGGAGCTGATCGCCCGAGGCGACGACGGCCGTCTTCAGCCCCTCCTCGTGCAACGCCTCACCAAATGACCCGAGGATGGCTCCGTAGTCCGATCCGATGAATCGTCTCGTCAGAAGATCGAGTTCCGTCTGGTAGAAGGCGCCGCGCCGGCCGACGCCGTAACGTCGCGCAGCAACGTCCTTGGCTTTGCCGTTCTCCAGCTCCGCATCGGCCGGATACAAGCGGTGACCGTCCAGGTCGTCCACAACGGCGTATGCGCGCCGTCCCGCGCCCAGCGTGGCGAAACCACGCACCGGAGCCATTCCTCTTGTAGCGGTGCGGACGACGAGCCCGGCCGTGGCGCCCCGTTCTACGAGTCCGTCGAACACGGGTACGTCGGCGTCCTGGATCTGCTCCCAGTTGACGCCGGGGAGAGCGAATAGCACGACTCTCTTCGCCGACGCGTCGGCGGACGCCGATGAGACCGGAATAGCCAGGAGCAAGGCCAGCAAGAACGACCCGAGCAGGATCCGTCTCATGCTTCGCCACGTCTCGATCTCAGAGACTCGCGATCCGCCGGTGCAGCCAACAAGAGCACGCCGTACACAAGGATGCCGACTAGAACGGCCAGGGTCAGGGAACCTGCATCTCCCAGCCCCTTTGTCGCGCGCAAGGTCAACCATGCCAGCGCACCCATTACTGTGCTTCGCAGGAGCGCTCGGAACAAGAACGTAAGGTCCCCGCCGACTACCCAACCGGAGACACGACGCCGAAGAATCGCGACTCCCCCGCCGAGGCCCGCCCACTGTCCGAGTGCGTGGGCAGCACCGATGATGAGCATCGCGCGAGATCCGCGTGCATCGCTGACAACGGTGGCGATTCCCGCGGCGACCCCGTAAGTCACCACCCAAAGCCCGTTGAACGCGATCGGCGCGGCAGTATCGCGCCGGGCGTACAGAGTGCGCACAACCCCTTGCGACAAAGCGAAAGCCGGAAGGCCGAACACCAACCCAACCATGCAGCTCGCCACAAGGTCGGACGATGTGTCGGGGGACGGGCCGTGTCCGAACACCAGACGCGAAACAACCGGGGCGGTAACCGCCAACCCGGCTGCGGCCGGCGTGATCAGCAGAGCGGCGGTACGCCAAGTCCGAGTAAGCAGTTCAGCAAAACCGCGCATGTCGTCCTTCAGAGCGGATCGAGCCAGTGACGGGATCGCAACCATGCTGAGCGGGAACCCCACAACCGCGTTCGGTAGCTCATAGAACGCAAACGCCAAGTAGAAGGCCACGACGCCTCCGGGGACGCGATTGGCAAGCACGAGTGTGATCAGCAAGCCGACCTGCATGACTGCGTACAGACCTATACCGTGCAGACTTCCTCGAAGCGCGCCCTTTACGGCGGGGTCTCGAAGCATCAGGCTCAACCGCCAACGGAAACCCGTGCGAACGAGCGCGCCGATCTGGGCCAGACACCACAAGAGCACGCCGCCGGTGGCGCCCGCAGCGAGCACGAGGATCTGCGTGTTGCTGACGGTGAATAGATCGGCATCGCTTCCAAGTGCAGCGAACCCAACGTAGGACGCGATCATCGCCCCACTCGCGAAAGCCGGCGAAAGCACGGGCGTTACGAAACGCCCAGAAGCGTTCAGCATGCCTCGTGCGACCATTCCCACGAGGTACAGCGGTACTTGCGGCAGGAAGAACCTCAGGAAGGACGCTCCGAGCTCAACTTCGCGAGCCCGAACCGCCGCGTCCTCGACACCGGCGAAGAAGGGCGACATCACTGTGGGCGCAAACAGCACACCGGCCACGACTATCGGGACAGAGACGAGGAGGAAGAGGTTGAGAAGAGTCGACGCCACCTCGTCGGCGCGGTCACGTCCGCGTTCGAGCTCGGTAACGAAGACGGGGACGAACACCCAAGCAACGACACCGCCGGCAACGAGCTCGAACAGGATGTTGGGGACCCAATTCGCGGTTTGGTAGGTGTTCCCCAGATAAGTAGCGCCGACGGTAAGGCCGAATACGATCCAACGCGCAAACCCGAGGCCACGCGCCAATCCTGTTATGACCGACAGGCGCGCGGTCTGGCGCAACAGACCCGGATCGGAAGCTTCAACGACCATGTAGGGAGCTCAGTTTTCCGGTGTTACTGCCGGGATGAACGATCGGCCCTCGGCGGTTCCATAGTGTCCGCCCCGGCCATCGATGGCAGCGACCATTGCGGCGACGACTCCGAGACCACCGGGATCCGTAAGCTCACCTGCCGAATCGAAGGTTACAAGCGTCGAGGGCAGGTCATCGGTTGCTCGCAGTTGTTTGACGACGCTTTCGCCGGACGGCGTATTCGTTGCTGCCAGCGTCGGCGTTGTTGCAGAAACGGCGCGAACGAACGAGGCGATCCACGACATCTGCTGCTCTTCGTCAACACGAGCGTCCGAGAGAGCAAGAACGGCCGCGTTTGGTGGCACATCGGCTACACCTCGAACGTTCAAGAAGTCCGCGTCTGCCAGTGCCGTCAGCAATTGCCGTCCACTTGGAGTGAAGAGCCTCTCTCCAAGGACGGCGGCAGCGTCTGAAGCTAGATCTTCGCCGCCGACATCGAACTCCTCGATCACCGCCCGCATCGCATCGACCAGATCATCGGAGTCGGAGTCGTCTCCGAAGTTCCATCGCTCGGTGAACGTCAAACGACCAGCCTCGGTGGCGCCGGCGCTCGCCAGGGGGCTGGTGACTCCTTCGCTCCACGAGGGAAGCTCAAGCGTGTCACTCACGAGCAGGAACGGTCGATCAACGAGCCGGCCTTGTACGGCCCAGACTCCTGCTTCGCCGGACAAACGGTCGGTCAAGGCCTTGTTTCGCGATGCAACGTCGTCTCGGTCGCTCACTGCCGCCTGCCGTGCGTCGCGAGCACGTCGCAGGTCGTCTTGCAACCTGGCTTCCAGGGGCCCGCTAACAACAGATGAACCGAGCAGAATCCCAAGAGCGAGCGCCAAGAACACAGCGACGATCGAGATGATGTGGTAACGAAGATCGATCAATTCAGGCCTGGGATGGCCGCCTTGATCTGGTCCCACACTCCCAGCCAGAAAAGCCGCATCGGAGGCAGGACCACACAGATGACGACCAACACGGTCACGGCAGCGCCGATCAAGAACCAGAGATCGCGCGTGCGCACCCGAGCTCGGTACAACAACGAGACGCCTTTGGCATCCACCAGGTTCGCACCGAGCCGCAAGCGGACCAAGAAGGTCGATGCCATTCCTCGCCTTCCTTTGTCGAGCATCTCCATCGCCGAGTTGTGCGTGCCGACCGCGACGACGAGCTCGGCTCCCTTCTCGTGCGCAAGCAACATAGCTACGTCTTCGCTCATGCCTTCCGCCGCAACGACACTGCACTCGAGCCCGAGCATCCGGATCTTCTCCACCTCGGGCACGTAGCCATCAACGATTCCGTTGCTGTTCCTTCTACGCCACTCCCCTTGTGGATGAACGAGGAGCTCCGCGCCACTCTTCAACGCTTCCACGGACACCGAGTCGACGTCACCGAGGATCACGTCCGGTTGGACTCCCTCAGCCAGACATGCATCGGCTGCCCCGTCCACAGCAACGACCACCGGGCGCATCTCGCGAATGAACCCGCGCAGCGCACGCAGGTCCTCTTTGTAGTGATAACCCCGGACAACGACCAGCGCGCAACGTTTCGTGAACTTCGTCTTGATGTCCGGAAGTCGCACCGAATCCAGAAGTAGATGTTGTTCGCGTCGCACATACTCAAGGGTGTTCTCCGCGAAGGCCTCGACTGTGCTCGACAACTCGGCGCGGGCTTCATCCATCCGTCGCGCGATCTCTTCCTCGGAAAGCAGGGCGCCCGTAGCGATCACCTCTCCGTTGCGGAGCACGCTTTCTCCGGAAACTCTGATGCTCTCGCCCTCGCGCAGCTGGTCGAAGATTCCGGGATCCACCTCGTCGAGCAGAGAGATCCTCGCCCGCGCCAGCACGAGAGGTCCGATGTTCGGATAGCGGCCGGTGATCGACCGACCCACATTGACGACCGCGATCACGCCACGTTCGACCAGACTCTCGGCGGCGACCAAGTCGAGGTCGTCATGATCGATGACGGCGATATTGCCCGGGTGCAATCGCCCAACGAGGTCCTTCGTCCGGCGATCGAGGCGAACGACGCCTTCGACGACTTTGTTGGCGGCCGGTTGCGAATCCGAGTTAACGCGGCGTAAACGGCGCATGACCATTTGGGGACGAGCCTAGCCAAAGTCCACGAAAACCGCCGCTGCGGACCAATTTCCCGACCCGATGCCGAGCGGAAAGGCTCAGCCCGCGCGGGCCGACGTCTTGCTCTCTTCGAGCTTCGCTAGATCAAGCAGCTCGGACGCGTGTGCTCGGGCACGAGCCGAAGAGCCCAACCCGGCCAGCATGCGGGAGATCTCCGTTAGCCGGTCCTTTCCGCCGAGCACTCTCACGTCTATCTCGTTGTCTTCTCTGGACACGCTTATGTGATGGTCGGCGAACGCCGCGATCTGCGGAAGGTGCGACACAACCAACACCTGGTGTGTCCGGCCCAGTCTTTGCAGACGACGGGCCAGTTCCAATGCTGCTTCACCACCTATCCCTTGGTCGGCTTCGTCGAAGACCAGGATCGGCACGGCGTGCGCGCTGGCCAGCGATAGGGTCACAGCGATCATCGCCCTGGACAGCTCGCCTCCCGAAGCGATCTTCTCGATGGCATCCGGCGGCTTGGCGCGAGACGACGAGAAGAGGAACTCGACGTCATCGGCACCGGACTCCGTGAGCTCTCCCGGCCGGCAAACGATCTCGAACACCGCGTTCGGCAATGCCAATGCTGGAAGTTCGGCTCCCACACGCGCGGCGAGGTCCTTAGCGGCCCGCTTCCGAAGTTTCGTGAGCGTCGCGGCGTTACGCATGACGTCGTCACGAGCGGCGTCGACCTCCGCATCGATCGTCTCCCGGCGGCTCGAGGCAGATTCGATCTCGGCGAGCCGCATTGCGGCGCTGGAGCGCAACGAAACGATCTCGGCTATCGAGTCGCCGTACTTCCTTTTGAGCATGGCGACCAACGCCTTGCGCTCGCGCAGTGCATCCAGCCGTCCGGCATCGGGTTCCAACCCTTCGCTCCAAGATCGGATCTCACGCGACAGCTCAGAGGCCTCGGCCGCCAGGTCGCCGAGCCTCGTGGTGAAGGGGACCGCCGAAGGATCGATCGCGGCCGCATCCAGCAGGGCTTTGTGTGCCTCGGCGAGTTCCCCGGCCGCTCCTTCCGCCCCGGTGTTTCCCAGCACCGACGCCGCGATGGCCCCCAGTCGTTCCGCGTGCTCGAGCCGAGCGAGCTCGATCAGGATCCTCTCCTCCTCGTCGGGCTCTAGTTGCGCTCTATCGATCTCTTCGATCTGGAACGTCAGCAGATCGATCTCGCGCATGCGCGTACGTTCGTCCGTCACGAGCGCGTCACGCTCGTGTTCGATCGAGCGGAGCCAAGCGAGGCTCTCGCGATAGCCAGAAAGAGCAGCGTCGCTCCGGGCGAGCGCGTCGAGCGCTTCGATCTGAGCTGACCTTCGGGACAGAGCGAATCCCGCGCCTTGCCCGTGGATCTCAACCAAACCCTCGCCGATCTCAGAGAGTGTCGAGACGGGAACGAGGCGTCCCCCGGCCCAGGCCCGCGACTTCCCGTCCGCACCAAGACGGCGAGAGAGGATCAGATCCTCGGTGACGTCGATGCCGCGGGAGCCGAGCTCCGCTCGAAGCTCTTCGGGCAGCTCGACGACGGCCTCCACAACAGCCTCGGCCGCGCCGTGAGAAACCAAGCGCGCATTTCCACGCGAGCCGGTCAACAGGGACAGCGAAGTGACGATGAGCGTCTTACCGACACCCGTCTCGCCCGTGATCACGTTCAGCCTCGGGCCAAAGCCCACATGGGCGTCGGCGATCACGCCGAGATTGCTTAGATGCAGCTCGGCCAGCACGCCCGCATGGTACGGATGGCTACCGACGTATCAGGCCGTCGGCAGACCGAACCGGCGCGCCAGGCGCGTGAAGAAGGAGTCTGGGGCGATACGGACGAGACGCACGACCGACGGCCCAACACGGGCCCGGAACACATCTCCCTCCTCGATCTCCGTCCTGCGCTTTCCGTCGGCCATGACGATCCCACGGCCCCCGAACCGGACGGTCACCTCCACGTCCTGGTCGTCGGCTACGACCAGTGGACGGTCGAAAAGGGCGTGCGGCCCGACGGCGACTACGACGAGGCACCGCAGCTGCGGCGAAACAACCGGGCCGTGCATGGAGAAGGCATACGCGGTCGATCCCGTTGGAGTGGCGACGATCAGGCCGTCGGCGCCGAAGGTGGTGAAGGACTGGCTCCCGATCGTCAACGTCATCTGGACGACCTTCCCGCCGACGCCTCGTTCCACCGAAAACTCGTTGATGGCCTCTCCGAGATTTTCGACGGAACCGTTGGGACGCACCACCTCTGCTACCACGGTCGAACGCCCGTCGAGGGTGCACGAACCACCCAGTGCATCGCTAACGGCGTCGTACACCTCATCGGGACCGACCTCCGTCAGGAATCCCAAATAGCCGAGGTTGACACCGAGGATCGGTACGCCGGCGAATCCGGCCATCTCGATCCCATGAAGCATCGTTCCGTCGCCACCGAGCACGACCAGTAGATCCATGCTCGCGAAGTCTTCGCGTTCGACGGCGATTGCGATTTCGCCTACCTCATCGATGTCGCCCGTGAGAAGACAGGGCTCGTGGCCGTGATCACGCAACCAATGCGCGATCTTCATCCCGAGCTCTTTGGCCTCGGGTTTGGCGTAGTGCAGGAGCAAGCCGACGCGACTCATTTGTATCGCTCGATCAACAAGAAAAACTCACGATTGCCTTCGGCTCCCGGAAGCGCAGACGGCACGGCAGCCGAGGACCTCAAGCTCAATCCCTCGGCCGCTTTTGCCACCAAAGTCACCGCCTCCTGATGGAGAACCGGGTCGCGAACCACACCGCCTTTGCCGACACGCTCGCGCCCTACCTCGAACTGCGGCTTGACCAACGCAAGGATCGGAGCGGCGCCGGCGAGCTCGGCTATGAACGGAAGGACGGTACGCAGCGATATGAAGGAGAGGTCGGCACAAGCAAGATCCACGTTGCCGATCTCGTCGGCGTTCACTTCGCGAACGTCGGTTTGTTCTCGCACCGTTACACGCTCGTCTTTCCTGAGCGACCATGCGAGCTGCCCGCGCCCGACGTCGATCGCCACGACGGCAGCAGCCCCTCGAGCGAGCAGGCAATCGGTAAAGCCTCCGGTGGATGAGCCGATGTCCAGGCACCGATAACCCGCCACATCGATAGAGAGACCTTCGAGCGCAGCGTCGAGCTTCTCCCCGCCTCTGGACACGAAACGCGCCGCCGCGCCGGCCAGCTCGATCGGCTCGGCGGGATCGACCATACGTTCCGGTTTGGTCGCGGTCGTTCCTGAAACGAGAACGCGACCTTCGAGCACCGCATCTCGCGCGCGGGCTCTGGAGTCCGCGATCCCGCGGCGGACGAGCTCGGCGTCCAACCTGCGCCTGGTCAGCTCCCCGGCTTCTTTCGAGCGGTGGATGGTTTACGGCCGGCGGGCTTGCGCTGCGCCGGCCTCTCCAGCTCGCGAACGCGCCGCTGCAAGCGGTCGACGTCGTCGCGCGTAGCCAGACCGAGGCCCTTTATCTGCCGGCGGATCTCCTTCTGGATGAGACCCACGAGCTCTTTGCGATTGCGGGCCGACCGATCGGCCAGCTCACGCGCCGCCTTCTGCATATCGCGAGCCCGGACCTCACCGCGCTTGGCAAGGTCCTTCATGATCTTCTCGGCCCGGTCGCGCGGCACCTCGGTGACGCCGACCACGGCGTCCACGTACCTACGCAGGGCTTCGATGACGGTGCGCTGAGGAGATTCGCTGCTCTCGGCCACGGCACCTTCGAGGATACTTGCTCCCATGTCGATGCTCATCCCCATCCGGGACATCAACCCGACGCGCCGATTCCCGGTCGTAACGGTGGCAATAATCGCTGCCAACGTCCTCGTCTTTTTCGCTACCGGCGGCTGGTCCTTGACGGACGAAGCGTCCTTCCGATTCGGGGCCGTGCCGTGTGACGTCCTCGGTCGATGCCAGACGATCAGTCCGCCGATCGTGGATTTTTGGGTGTCTAGTCGGTCACCGATCGTGTCGGTCTTCACCTCGATGTTCGTACATGCGGGAATCCTTCATCTGGGATTCAACATGCTTTTCCTCTGGGTTTTTGGGAACAACGTCGAGGATCGTTTGGGACGGATCCGCTTCCCGATCTTTTACCTAGCTACGGGGCTTGCGGCCTCTTACGCGCACATCTTGGCGAGCCCGAACTCCGTTGTCCCAACGGTCGGTGCTTCTGGTGCCATCTCCGGAGTTCTCGGCGCTTACATCATCCTGTGGCCGACGGCCACGGTCATCGCCCTGGCACCGATCGTGCTCTTCTTCTTCACCGTGCGACTACCGGCTTGGATCATGCTGGGCGTCTGGTTCCTCGTTCAGCTCTTCAGCGGCCTCGGCCAATCCAGCGAACAAGGTGGCGTCGCCTACCTCGCTCACGTCGGAGGCTTCGTCGCCGGCGCCGTGCTCATCTTCGTCTTCGGCGGCTACCAGCGCGCCGCTCCTCGCAGGGTCGAGCCCTTCGACGATCGCGGGTCCCCCTTCTAAGGACGGCTCGTTGCTGCTCAGCACGTCGGCCAGACTGCCGAGGATCACGTCGGGACGGTCGGCCAGGGAGCCCAGCTCGGCTTCGCCCGTCACGCCCGTGAGAACCAAAGCCACGGCGATCCCGGCCGCGCGCGCTCCGGCCACGTCGGTTTCTGGGCGGTCGCCGATGAACAGCGCTCGCGAAGGATCGACCTCGGCCCGGTGCAGCGCGATTCGGAATAGTCCCGGCTGAGGTTTGCCGACAACGTTCGCCGTCCGTCCGGAAGCGGTTTCGATCGCGGCGAGGATCGCTCCGGTGCCCGGCAACAAACCCGACTCGCTCGGATAGGTAGCGTCGCGATTCGCTCCTATGAAGGGAACGCCGGAGCGGGCGAGGTCGGCCGCTTTCCTTATGTCATCGAACGTGAGGCGTGGGTTCCAGGCGACAACGAGGGCTTTCGCATCCTGGACGTCCCTCGTCGGCGTGAACCCGCTGCCACGCAGGACCTGAGAAAGGCCGGGCGCAGCGCAGACGTGGACTCGATCGCCCCTGTGAAGTCGCAGCGATCGCAGGTTCTCGACCACTGCATGCGCCGACGTAACAACGTCGCCGGGGTCGGTTGGTATGCGAAGGCGCATCAGCTTGACTGCGTACTCGCGCGGGGAACGGGAGGCGTTGTTGGTGACGAACACGACGCGCTTTCCCATGTCACGCAGCATCTCGATGGTCTCGGCGGCGCCGGCGATGGCTTCTTCCCCACGCCAAACCACGCCGTCGAGGTCTACGAGGAAACCGTCGAAGCGATCTGTGAGCTTCATGCAGAACGTCCGGCCGAACGTCCGGCCAAGCGAGCCTCGGAACTCGCCAGGGCCGCCTCGTAGTCGGCATTCCCCGGACGCATCACGTTGGCCATCCGCAGGTGGCCGACCGCCTCCGGCAAGCGCCCCAAGCGGTCCAGAGCCAGCCCGAGCCCGAAGTACCCGTAGTCGTTGGCCGGTGCGAGCTCGATCACCATCTGGAACTGGTCGAGGGCTTCGGAAAAGCGCCGGGACCTGAAATAAGCACGAGCCAGCGCTTCGTGGATCGAGCACTTACCAGGTTCGGCGGCCGCAGCCCGCTCGAGCAATGTTGCGGCGGCGTGGACGTCTCCTGCCTCGAGCAGTGCGAGCCCTCGCTGATACCACTCGTAGACGGGGGGCATAGCCAAGTATGGGCTCGCCGGAGCTATTGGTGGGTGGGCCACGACGTTACGATGGCGAACGTGGCTACCGTCCTGCCTTTTCGAGGCGTCACCTACGACCCGGCCCGGGTTCCCGATCTCGGAGACGTCACCTGTCCTCCGTACGACGTCATATCCGATGACGAGCGCAGCCGGCTCTACGAACGTCACCCATACAACTTCGTGCGCATCTCGTCCGGACGCGAGGAAACCGACGACACGACCGACCAGAACAAGTACTCGAGGGCCTGCGGATTCTTCCGCTCGTGGCTCTGGGAAGGCATGCTCCACGAAGATCCCGAGCCGGCGATCTATGTATACCGGCAGGCTTTCGATGATCCCCGGGGACATCTGCGCCGGGTTTGGGGATTACTCGCCACGATCGGGCTCGACGACGAGATCCTGGCTCACGAACAGACCATGGCGGGGCCCAAGGCAGACCGTTTGGCGCTCATGGACGCCATTCCGGCGAACCTTTCACCGATATATGCGATGTACAAGGAAGACGGGGGCGGAGTGTCCGCCGATCTCCCCAATTTCACGAGTGCTGCGCCGGCGGCCGACTTCACCGACGAGGAAAGCACGCGGCACACGGTGTGGCCGGTCCACGACGAAGCCGTCCACGAGAAGGTTCGAAGCGCCCTGGCGGACTCCCCGCTACTCATCGCCGACGGTCATCACCGCTTCGAGACGGCGAAGGCTTACCGCGATCGGCGGAGCTCCAGCGACGGACCGGGCCCGTGGGACTCGATCCTCGCGCTGCTTGTGGATGCCGGCGCACAACCGGCGCTGATCCTTCCCTACCACCGCATCGTCCGTCGCGCCGCCACCGACTCGCCGTTGGAGATCGTCTCCGAAGGCTTCGAGGTCACCGACATCGGAGCAGCCACGGACGATCTCGTGAACTCCTTTGCGAACGAGCTGTGGGATAGGACGGAGATGTTCGGCATGATCACTGCCGGCCATCTCTACCGGCTCGTCCCACGGTCCACCGAGGCCGACGAGATACCGGCCGGCATCCTTTCGAAACGAGCGCTGGAACCGATGGGCATAAGGTCGGCCGAGGAAGGTTTGTCCTTCACGCCTCATGCAACCCTCGTCCGGGACGAGGCGGCTGCGGGCCGCGCCGTGTGTGGGTTCTTGATCCCTCCGGTCGAGGTCGAGCGCGTCTGGAACCTCGCGGCCGGAGGCGGGAAGATGCCCGAGAAGTCCACGTACTTCCACCCCAAGCCGCGGGACGGGATCGTAGTCCGCGCCCTCGAGCCATGTGGATGAGATTTGCTTGGCGTGTGTTTAGACGGGTATAGCCGGTAGAGACAACCGACAAGGAGGACTCTCGTGGCGCATTCCCTGCCCGATCTGCCGTACGCATACAACGCTCTCGAGCCGCACATCGACGAGCAGACGATGACGATCCACCACACCAAGCACCACCAGACCTACGTCGACAAGCTGAACGACGCGATAAAGGGAACCGACCTCGAGAACAAGGACCTCGAAGCGCTACTGCGCGACTTCGCGTCCGTTCCCGAGGACAAGAAGGGTCCCGTACGCAACCACGCCGGCGGGCACCACAACCACTCGTTGTTCTGGACAATCATGGCGCCGGACGGCGGGGGCGAGCCGTCGGGTGACGTCGGGTCGGCCATCGATGCCGCGTTCGGTTCCTTCGATTCCTTCAAGGAGAAGTTCGGCGCGGCCGCGGCCAATCGCTTCGGAAGCGGCTGGGCCTGGCTCGTGGTGAACGGGGGCAAGCTCGAGATCATCGACCGGCCGAACCAGGACTCCCCTCTCATGGACGGCCTCACGCCCATCCTCGGTTTGGACGTTTGGGAGCACGCCTACTACCTCAAGTACCAGAACCGGCGTCCGGACTACATCGGCGCCTGGTGGAACGTCGTGAACTGGGACGAGGTTGCACGGCGGTTGAAGGAAGCGTAGTCACCGGGGTAGTTACCGCCTAGCGTCCCCTTCACCACCCCCTTCCGGGGCCGAGTCCCTGGTAGGGATGCCTAAGTATCGCGTTGTTTGGCCGCAGTTCTCGCGCCCGGGAGGCGCGGGCAAGCGCCCAGGATTACGCGGACTAGTCCGTTCGGAGGATAAGGGCTTCTCTCTCATCGAGGTCATCGTCTCGATCGGCGTCTTCGCCATCATCGCCGCGTTCATGTCGCAGACGTTGGCGACCGGCATGCGCGGGGTCCTCCTCGGAAAGCGCCGGGAGATCGCTACACAAGAGGCCAATCAAGTTCTCGAGATCGCTCGAAGCCTGTCGTACAACGCGGTTGGTCTTCTGCAGACCGATCCATCGATCGCCTCGGACACAGAGATCGAAGCCCACTCGGGCAAGTTGAGCTATGAGGTCAACTCGGTATGGGAACCCATCATTTGGGCCACCAACCCGTCCGGACACCCCTTCAATCCGCACATCCAAGACCTGACGCGCGGCTCCACGAAGCTGCGCAGACACGTCTACGTCACCGGAGTCAACACCGACGGTGACGCCACGACCTTTGAGTTGAAGCGGGTCCTCGTGCAGGTCTATTGGACCGGCGGCGGAACCGCGGGGCCGGAGAACTCCGTCCGGGCACAAACCCTTGTAAACGAAACCGGTACGCCTCCGACCGGCGGCGGAACTGCACCACTTACCGCGAAGACCTTCGCGAGCGGCGGTTCCCTAAAGGTGGCCTCGGGCCTGCCGGCCCTGGGGCTCACTACACCGCTCGACATAGGTCTTCCCAACTCCCGCGGCGACTCTACGTTCCGAGCCGTGTCGACCACGAACTGCACCACGAAGTCGGCGAGCCTGTCCGCCTTGAACCTGGTCGATCTGCCCGGTTACACGGTGACCACTACGGCCGACGACGATTCGCGGACGGAAACGCCTTCGAATCCTTCGCCGCAGAGCGCTTCCGGCTTGCTAAACATCCCGCTCGGCCCCATCGGAGACCTGATCGGGCCGGTGATCAACTCGCCTGTGGCTTGTGAAGCCGAAGCCGACGGCTTGGCCCACGAACAAGGATCGGCGTCCGCGCTTGGCGTGTTCAGCGCCACGGACAACGTGCTGGCACTCGGCGGCCTCCTGAATTGGCTCCTCACCCTGGCCAGTGTGGACGGATTGCCCGTTACTCAGTCCATCGATCACGAGGAAGTGAGCGGCCAGCGGGAAGTGGCGGCCACTACCCACGCCGCATTCGGAATGGTCAACCTGCTCAAGATCCCCGGGATCATCGGCGACGGCGTGGTCCGCGTCGATGCTCTCGACTACCGCGCTTCGGTTCGCGGCTCGGCCGGCACCCCGTCCGTGGCGCCGACGGTAACGGCTCCGGTGATCAACCTCAGGGTCTTCGATAACGGCAACAAGCTCGGGTCGGTCTGCACGAGCCGAAGCGGTTCGTACTGCGTCGTGCAGGTCAACCCTTCCGCCGCGGGCTTCAACGGCCTGTCCTTCACGGTTTCGCACAACTTCACGCAGCTACTCGGACTTAACATCGTCAATCTCATCTACTCGGCAACGATCGACATCCTGCCGCCCGCCAAGAGTGGGCTCAACGGTGTAACCGGACCGAACGGCGAGAAGCGTTGGTCCGCCGAGTACACGCCGCTCTCAATTTCGACATCGCTGGACGCGAACATCCTCGGCATCCCTCTCATCGATGCCGACGTCGACCTGAAGCTCGGTACCGTGCGCGCTGAAGCCTGCGCAGGTGCGACGTGTTGATGGTCTCTAGACTCCGCGATCGCATGCACGTCCGCGACGACGCCGGCCTAACCGTCACGGAGATGGCCATCGCCGGCCTCCTCGGCTCGATCGTTATCGCGATGGCCGCGGTGTTCCTGGTCAATTCCATGAACACCGGGATATTCACTCAGGGCCAGTCCGAAACCATCAATGACGTTCGCAACGCGGTTCAGAAGGTCGAGAAGGAGATCCGCGGCGCAGACTCGATCACGTGGGCGCCACAAGGCCCGTGCAGCGGTTACACCGCCGGCGCATGCCTGGTGGTGGGCGCTCAGACGCCGAACGCCGCAATCAGAACGGTGCGTTATACGCACGTGGGCTCGGAGCTCCGCCGGGCCCTCTTCAACGACGGCACCGGCATCTGGGGCCCGGCTCAGACGTTGATCCAGCGCGTCCAGAACTCGCCCTCACAACCGGTCTTCAGCTGCGACACCCAGGTGACGCTGCTGCGCGTGAAGGTCGACCTGTACGTCGAGCCCACTCCCTCTTCCAACCCGAACTTCCACGTGCAGACCTCGATCCGTCCCCGCAACTTCGGCACGGTGGCCTCATGTCCGTAAACCGGTTCCGCCGGTTGTTGACGTCGCTTCGCGGTGACGAGGGCACGACCCTTGCCGCTTTGCTGATGATGCTGATGGTCGTGGCCGCGATCGCTACAGCGTCGGCCCAGATCGCTCGTCACTCCAACGACGTCACGAGCGTCGATCGCGAGCGGCTGCAAACCGTCGAGGCGGCGGAGGGCGGGGTTCACGACGCGATCCGCCGGATCGAAGCGGGCGCCGGCTGCGACGTCGCGGCGACGGGATACCAGGACCTGTACGACCAGGACAGGCTTGTCGGGCGCTTCCGTACGCAGATCCAGCCCGAGGCCGGAACGACCTGCGGGCAGACCCGTATCCGCGTGATACACGCCTGGGGGTATGCGCCAACCGGTGCCGGCCGGTCCCTGCGCCACCTCGAAGTAACAGTTCAGCTCGTGCCCCAGACCGGGTTCCCCTTCACCTTCTTCGCCGAAGGGAACACGGGAACGATGTATGTCAAGAACGTCGGTACGGCCAACGGCGACATATACGCCGAGACTCTCGATCAGGCCAACAACAACGTGACCGCACAGAACATCATCAGTCCCGGCTCGATCACCACGAAGAACGGCGCCTCGTACTCGGGAACGCTTTGGTCCGGCGGCAACATCACCCTGGGCTCGAACGGGACGGTCGGAAAGTCCGTGATCGCCAGCGGAACTGCGTCGGGAACCCAAGGCACGATCTTGCTGCAGAACAACGCCGTGGTCGGCGGTGACGCTATCGCTAAGTCGACGGTGACGTTGAACAACGGCGCCGTCGTTCACGGATCGATCTCCCAGAACAACCCGAACGTTCCGCACCCCCCCACGCTCACGAAGCCTGTGTTCACTTACAGTGCGAGCAACTACTCGCCCCAACCGGCCCCGGGACAGAGCGCCGGTCAGGTCACTACGGCGATCAACACGATCAAGAACAACCTGAAAGGGACATTCCGAGCCAACGACTCGGGCGGAACGGTGGTCATCCCGGATAACGTCACCATCACCGGCAACCTCACCATTATCGCCGCCGGAAAGGTCGACATGGGACGCACCATGTCGGTCTCGGGCGGTCCGTGGCAGGTAGTGATCGTGGCAGAGGGCACCGCCGCCGACGCGATCGATATCCCGAAGAGCCTTACGGCTGCGCCCGGAATCGAGATGCTCCTATACGCGAACGGTGGCGTAGACATGAAAAACAATGCCACCTTCAGCGGTGCCATCTACGGCGACTACATCGACGCCAAGAACACGTTTACCGTGACCCACGCCCCTTCTCTTATGACCAACCCCCCCGTGGGCTTCACGTTCGTCAACTCGTCGGCCCTTGTGGCCAGCGTCGTGCCCACTCTGTGGCGTGAGATCGTCCCGGGCACTCCGCCTGCGTAAGCCTCACCTCGCCACGTAGCATGTCGGCGTGGCCGAACTCCGGCTCCCTCCCCCTCTCGGCGTAGACGTCATCGACGTCAACCTCTTCGGCGCGAAAGAGCTCTCTTGCAGCTACTTGCTTCACGCCGCCGAACCGGCACTTATCGAGACGGGACCGGCCACGGTGTTCGAAACCGTTCGCGACGAGCTCTCCCGGCGCCGTGTCGATCCGAAGCACATAGTCCTGACGCACATCCACCTCGACCACGGTGGCGGCGTCGGACACGTTGCGGATCTCTTCCCCGACGCGACGATCTGGGTGCACGACGTCGGAGCGCCCCACGTTGTCGACCCCACCCGGCTCGTAGCCAGCGCACGGCGTCTCTTCGGCGACGCGTTGGACACCATGTACGGCGAACCGCTGCCGGTGGCCGAGGGCCGAATCCGCATCATGGAGGAAGGCACCGTGATACCCCTCGGAGATCGTGAGCTCCGAGTGCTGTACACGCCCGGCCACGCGCGACACGAGGTGACCGTGTACGAGCCCGATACGGGCACCGCGTTCGTTGGTGATACCGCCGGCATCTGCTACGGCGAGAGCTGGCAGAAGCCGGCCACTCCTCCACCCGAGTTCGACCTGCAGGCCGCTCTCGACTCCTTGGCCCGAGTTCAGAAGCTCAACCCACAAACGATCTGCTTCACACACTTCGGCACGGCTCGCGAATCGGCGCTGGAGCACGCCGCCGCCGATCTGCGGAAGTGGGACGAGATCCTTCGTCCCCTCGTCCTGAAAGACGTAGACGAAGACGAGCTGCTCGCTGTTCTAGAACCCGCCGTCGGCGGACCACCCGGCGACGATCACTTCGCCCACGCGGCTTCCGAGCTTTCGTCGACGAAGAACAGCATGCTCGGATTCCTTCGCTATTACCGGAAGCAAGCCGAAGCCACCGCTACCGCGGAGCGAAGCGAACGGCAAGCGACTCCGCCGCTTTAGCGGCGGAGTCGGTTACTTAGCCCCGATCCCCAGCCGGCGACGCTCGACGTCGAAGAAGTTGGGATCCTCCGCGTAGATCAGGTCCCACCACGGCCGCGAGTCGCGTCGCCGGTCGGCTCGCTCGAGCGCGTCGGCCAGCGCGTACCAAAGACGCAAATGGTGCGGCTCTGCGTGAGAAGGCCGCAGCGGCCCCGATTCCAGGATGTCCACGGCCTCGCCGGCCATGCCCAGATCGTTCAGGGCTCCGGCATGAACGATCAACGCTTCGACCAGGACGTCTTCTGGGATCTCCGCCGGAGAGAGCTCGCTGAGGATCTCGACGGCTTTCTCCGGACGGCCGAGAGCGCGCTCGCAATCGGCGAACTCGGGGTCGCGATCGTGCTTGTCCGACAGCCGCCGGTAAGCTGCGAGCTCTCTTGCTGCTTCTCGAAACTGTCCGAGCTGGTAGTAGACAAGGCCAAGGAGCTCACGGATGTGAACCGATCGCGGCGCCTTTGTCTTGGCCTCCAGCTAGAGACGCGAGGGCGTCCTCGTAGTTCTCGGTATCGATCGCGGCTCCGGCCGCAGTTACGAGCTCCTTGACGCGGGGTGCACTGCCGAAATGCGCAACCTGGCGTATCTCGCGCGCGATCTCGGGCAGCAGGTCGCGCAGTTCGGACGAACCTTCGGTTGCTTCCGGCACGACTAGACCAGCCGCGCAAGTCGCCGTTTGCCGACGCCGACCACATGACCGCGCACCCGATCCACCTCGAGCTTCTCGTCGGTCACCGTTTCTCCGTCGACAGTCACGCCGCGCTGGGTCAGTGCCCGCCTCGCTTCGCTGAGCGACTTCGTTAGGCCGATCGTCTTGAGCAAACGCGGCAGGTCGACCTCGCCATCCAGAACGCAGTCATCAGGTAATGCGACCTCGTCGACATCCTCGGGGAGCTCGCGATCTCTGAAGACCCGGTCGAAATGGGCGCGCGCGGCTTCCCCGGCGTCGGCTCCGTGGTAGAGCGAGACGATCTCCTGCGCGAGCCTTCGCTTCGCAGCCTCCGGCCGTAGCTCGCCCGAGCGCAGTTGGCTTTCGATCGCGTCGACCTCGTCCGGTGGCACGGCGGTGGTCAGCCTGAAGTACTTCACCATGAGGTCATCGGGCAGCCGCATGAGCTTGCCGAAGATCTCATCGGGCGGCTCGGTTATCCCGACGTAGTTCCCAAGGCTCTGCGACATCTTCTTCACTCCGTCGGTGCCCTCGATCAACGGCATGGTCATCACGACTTGCGGCTCTTGGCCGTACGTCCGCTGCACGTGACGGCCGACCATGAGGTTGAAATGTTGATCGGTGCCGCCGAGCTCGACGTCGGCCTCGACCGCTACGGAGTCGTAGCCCTGAAGCAGCGGGTAAATGAACTCGCGTATCGAGATCGGCTGCTCAGCCGCGAAACGCTTCGCGAAGTCGTCCCGCTCGAGCATCCGAGCCACGGTGTAGTGCGTCGCGAGCTCCAGCAGCCCGGTGGTGCCGAGCCCATCGAGCCACTCGGAATTCCGCCTGATCTCGAGATTCTCCTCGGACAAGACGAGCGAGAACTGATCGAGCACGTGCTCGGTATGAGCGTCTACTTCTTCCTTGGTGAGCATCGGCCGGGTGGACTCGCGCTCTGATGGGTCGCCTATACGCGCGGTGTAGTCACCGACGATCAGGACGGCCGTATGTCCGAGATCTTGAAAAGCGCGCAGCTTGCGGAGCACCACCGTCCAGCCCAGGGTCACGTGGTCGGCTCCCGGGTCCAGGCCGAGCTTCACGCGCAGCGGACGCCCGACGCGTCGAGCTTCTCCTTCAATTCCTCGACGGGAACGACCTCGGCCGCGTTACGGGTGAGGATCTCCAGCTGTTCGGTGGTGTTGGAAGCCACGAAACTCCCTCGGATCGAGCGGTTGCGTAGTAGAAGTATAGGAATCGCTTGAGCGACCAACGATGACGTTGCGCCGACCATCACGAATCGTCCTCTTACTTGCCTTGGCGCTAATCGCCACGGCGTGCGGACGCCTGGAGCCTTTGTCGACGCAGCAGGCCCTCGACCGACTCGCGGTAGCCACCTCGCGGGTGTTACGACGCCGAAGGGAACGTCATCGCGAATCTCCACGACGAGATCGACCGCGACATCGTCAAGCTCGATCAGATACCTCCGCATGTCCGCAACGCCGTCATCGCCGTCGAGGACGAGCGCTTCTGGCGCCACCAGGGCCTCGACCTTCGTTCGATAACGCGCGCGGCGCTGTCCAACTTGAAGTCCGATCCACCGGGGCGGGGTCCAAGGCGGGTCGACCATCTCCCAGCAGCTGGCGAAGAACATCTACTTCGAACGCCCCGACCGCACCCTTTCGCGCAAGGTCGCAGAGGCGCGGGTCACCTGGCAGATCGAGCGTCAGTACACGAAGTCCGAGATCCTCGCGATGTACCTGAACACGATCTACCTGGGACGAGGTCTGTACGGCATCGAGACGGCGGCCAAGTCGTACTTCGGGAAGTCGGCCTCCGAGCTCAGTCTCGCCCAGGGAGCGTTCCTCGCCGGACTCATCCACGAACCGGGCCGTTACGAGTGGACGCCCAGCGATCCGCCCGATCGCCGTGGCGCACGGATCGCGCGACGCCACGAGCCAGACGCAACTACGTCCTCGATCGCATGCGCAAGCTCAACATGATCACGGCAAGAAGTTGCAGAGACGACCAAGGAACGGCCGCTACAGGTCAAAGCCACCGAGCGAGCGTGAATGGAAGCATCCGTACTTCGTTGATCTGGTTCTGCGTCAGCTCGGTGTCCTTCGTAACAGCCGAAGCCAGGCCCTCGATCCTCGCTTCGACTTCCTCGGTACCACCGCCGGAGAACGCGCCGGCAGCGTCTACGTCAAGGGTCTGCGCATCTACACGACGCTCGACCCCGAGGCCCAAGCGGCAGCCGAGGAAGCGGTTAAGGTTCTGCCCGCCGACCTGGAGCGTCTGTCTGTGGCTCTCGCGGCGATCGAACCGAGGAACGGTTACGTGCGCGCTCTGGTCGGCGGCCGCGATTACTACCCGGATTGCGAGAACGAGCCCAAGGACGAGCACCTCTCCGAAGTGCGAGCTGGCGAAGGTCAATCTGGCGCTCGGTAACTACGGCGGAGGCACCGGGCGTCAGCCCGGATCGTCCTTCAAGCCGTTCGTCCTCGCTACCGCTCTGCAGCGTGGTATCTCCTTGCACCAATCCTTCGACGGCAGCTCGTTCGTTCATCGATATGCCGGCGGTACCTGGAAAGTGCAGAACTACGAGGGCTCGGGCGGCGGGCGCGATGACCTTGATCGATGGAACGGCCAAGTCGGTGAATGCAGTCTTCGCCCGGCTGGAGATCGAGGGCGTCGGCGAGGGCGACGCCCTTCGGGGGTCGGCGTTTGTCGCCGATGTTGCGAGAAGGCTGGGCATCGGGTTCCCAACTCGGGAGCAGATAGAGCATCGATCGCTTTGCCGTGGACGCTACGGACGTGAGGATCGCTGCTTGGCGGCCGACGACGTGCCGGCCATCGCGCTGGGAGCCAAAGAAGTGTCGCCGTACGACATGGCCTCGGCATACGGAACGTTTGCCAATGACGGTGAGCGTGTGGAGCCCACGGTAATAGCGAAGATCGAGGACGCAAGCGGAAAGGTGCTCTACGAAGCCGACCCCACTCGCGGCCACGTGCTCCCTTCCGGTGTCGCGCGCGGCGTAACAGCAGCGTTGCGCCGCGTGGTTCAAGGCGGGACGGGAACTGCGGCGGCACTCGGCGACCGGCCGGTCGCGGGTAAGACGGGAACCTCTCAAGCGTGGCGAGATGCGTGGTTCGCCGGCTTTGTTCCTCAGCTCGCTGCGGTGGTCTGGGTCGGCAACCCGATCCCGATCCCCGGTGTCGGCAACGAGTCGATGGTCCCCTCCAACGGCTACCCGCGACGGATCGTCGGCGGCAGCTATCCGGCGCAGATCTGGAAAGCGTTCATGTCCAAGGCGCTGGAGGGAGTTCCGGTCCAAGACTTCAAGGACCCCCCGGAAGCGATATTCCGAGGGGGTACCCTTCCGTCCTCCAGCCCATCGCCTTTGCCCTCGGGATTCACCGGATTGGAAAGTCCCGGCGCTCCGGGAACCGTGCCGTCGGTGGTCGGGATGTCGTTCGGAGCCGCCGACGATCGGCTCGAGGCATCGGGCTTCGACGCCGACCGCGAGCGCGGGTGCGATCCGTCGGGCAATGCGAGCCTGCACGAGGTGTACGCCCAGAGCCCGGAGGGCGGCGCGGAAGCACCACAGGGATCGGAGGTCACCATCCACTACGAAGGCGGTGGCTGCGACTAGCGACGGCTGACGGCCGCATTTTCCAGCCAGTAACGCCACTCTCGCTGATCGTCGAGTGTCAGACCGACACGCACACCCGAAAACGTCTTCTGGCGGCCCCCGCGCCGCGGAAGGATCCTCAGTGGGCCGGTGGTGAGGTCGGCTCCGTTCAACTTCTTGTCCACACCCAGGGCGCGGCACAGCCGACCCGGCCCCGAAGCAAGCCTGTGATCGCTCAGTGACGGCGGGGCTCCCGCGCGCATCGAGCGAAAACCCCACATCGGTTCTAGTGCTCGGATGAGAACGGCGCTCCCCTTGCCCTCGCGGTCGACAACGGCATTCAAGCAGTGGTGCATGCCGTACGTGAAGTAGACGTAAGCGATGCCAGCAGGACCGAACATGATGCGCGCCCGTCCGCCGGGCGCCCGGTCGGCGTGGGAACCGGGGTCTCCCGGTCCTCCATATGCCTCGGTTTCGACTATGCGTCCGCCGATGATCCGACCTCGAACGCGCCGGACGAGGAAGCAACCAAGTAGGTCTCGGGCGACGGTCCGTACCGGACGCTCATAGAACGTCCGTTGCAGAGGACGTTCGAATCCTTCCTGGTCTGCCTCCACGCCGTCCATCATGATTGCCGGGTGCGGGCCTCGGACGTTTCCCCAGACGTTTCCCCAGACGTTTCCAATGATGGCTACTCGAAGTGGGTGGTCGTCGCGCTCATGGTCATCACGGTCTTGCTCCTTGCACCGGCGCTCGGACTCAAGAGTGCCTGGATCGACGAGGGCATCGGACTGAGCATCGCCCGACAAGACAGCATCGCCGATGCCTATGAGCAGTACCGCTCCAGCGATTACAACCAACCGCTCAACGGCATGCTCATCTACGGCTGGACGCGGATCGCCGGAAAGGGAGACACAGCCACGCGCATCCCGTACGTAGCCCTCAGCGTGGCCTGCGTCGGATTGATGGTCGCCGTCGCTCGCCGGCTGACGAACAAACGGACGGCGCTCATCGCGGGTTACGTCATGGCGACCTCGCCCTTTCTCTTGCTCTTCGGGCGCATGTCGCTCTACTACATCCCGACGCTCTTCCTCACACTCACCTCGGTACTCACGCTTCTAATCGCTTTCCAGCGGTCGGCCGAGGAAGGTCGGCGTTCTCGCGTGTGGTGGGTGCTCCATGCCGTAAGCCTGCTCGCCCTCCTCATGACGAACTTCACGGCGATCGCTTACATCGCGGTGGAGGCGATATTCGGCTTGCTGATCATCGCGGGGAAGGCATCAATTCCGGGCTCGGACCACGCGATACAACCGTCCGACCGGCGAAGGTTGCTGTGGACGTGGGCCGTCACCGCCGGCGTTGCGATGATCCTCTTCGCGTTGTGGCTATCGGTGGAAGGCGGCAGAGTGCTGGCGCGCGATCTCTCCCCTCGTCCCTTCGAGGTTCTCGGGCTGGCGCGCCTGGCCTTGGACGCGGCCTACCCGATCTACTCATGGTCCGTTGGGCCGACACTCTTCCCGTGGCATCTCGCTGCGCTCGTAGCGGGAGCGGCCGCGGTCGTCGGACTGATCCTTGGGTTGATCAGAGTCGCGTCTGATCGTAAGAGCTATTTCCTCATCGGTCTTGGTTTCATCGGAGCTCTTCTAATCACTGTGGTCGTCTACCAGACGTATGTGCGAGCCCGGCCGTTCGAAACAGTCCCAACACGCGCGATCCTCGTCTACCCGTTCTTCCTGCTTACCCTTGCGTTCGGGCTGGATCGCCTGTCCAAACGCTTGCTCGCCGCGGCTCTGGTGGCCCTGACGATCGGATCGGCATTCGGCGCGTACAACTACTTCACAGGACGCCAGTTCCACAACGCCATCTACACAGTGCCGTCGCGCGAGATAGCACGCACGATCCTCGAACGAGCGAGGCCCGGCGACGTCGTGGTTGCCGAGACCGACACGATGGTCCCCTACTACTTCTTGGACCTTGATGACGCACCGTGCCTCTTGGCCGTCAGCTTCTTCCGTCGCGGGAGCGAAGCCCGGACCATTTCCGAGCTCGAGGACGACCCGCCGAAAAGGATCTGGATGGTGAGCCTCGGCCGCGACGGGACCCAGGGCCTGCTGTCCGGTGACCTTCGGCGCTGGGTGGATGCCAACTACGATCAGAGGATGTCGCGAGGTTACGTTCCGCAAGACCCCACGTATGCGCGGATCAAGGAGCGGCTCCAGGGCGGGCAGGGCTATCGGTTCAAGGCGACGCTGCAGTTGCTCGCTGCAGAACCGGGTTTGCGTCCCCACGGAACACCGAGCTGCGATTTCGGGTCGGGAGCCTGAGGGATGACGCCCGACCGGCCGGCCGAGCACGAGACGAACCCATTCGTTGCCGTCGTCGGTTTCTTCGAGCGCGCGGCCGACCACATCGGCCTCGGCGAAGACATGCGGGAGATCCTGCGCAGCTCGTACCGCGAGATCAGCGTCCAGGTGCCCATCCGAATGGACAACGGCGACAGCGTCGTATTCATGGGTTATCGAGTGCAGCACAACGGCGCGCGGGGCCCGTACAAAGGCGGGATCCGATACCACTCGACCGCAGATCTCGACGAGGTCCGCGCACTGGCCGCGCTCATGACATGGAAGACGGCGTTCGTCGACCTCCCCTTCGGAGGAGCCAAGGGTGGGATCCAATGCGAGCCGCACCTCATGTCGTGAGGCCGAGTTGCAGCGGATGACGCGACGGTTCACGGGGGCGATCTCGTACGTGCTCGGCGTGAACCGCGACATCCCGGCTCCCGATCTGAACACCAACGCGCAGACGATGGCCTGGATGATGGACGCCTACGGCCAGCGCTACGGCTACACGCCGGCCATCGTCACGGGGAAGCCCGTCGAGCTCGGCGGATCGCTCGGACGCGAAGCGGCAACCGGACGCGGAGTCGTGATCGTTACCGAAGAAGCGGCCAGGCACCTCGAACGTCCGCTCGAGGGCGCGACCGTCGCGATACAGGGCTTCGGGAACGTCGGTTCGTGGACGGCACGGCTCATCGCCGAGCTCGGCTGCAAGGTGGTGGCTGTCTCGGACGTCCGCGGCGGCATCCACAAGCCGGACGGTCTCGACTTCCGGCCAAGGTCTTCGAGCACATGAAGGAGAGCGGTTCGGTGGTCGACTGTCCGGGAACCGATCCGATCATCCAACGACGACCTTCTGCTTCTCGACGTCGACTGGCTGATCCCGGCCGCGCTCGGCGGCGTGATCAACGCCCGCAACGCCGAGAAGATCGCGCGCAAAGGCGGTCGTCGAGGCTGCGAACCACCCCGTCACGCCCGACGCCGACGAGATCCTCACCGATCGCGGGATCGTCGTCATCCCCGACATCATGGCGAACTCCGGCGGTGTCACCGTCTCCTACTTCGAGTGGACGCAGAACATCCAGCAGTACCGGTGGGAAGAGGAGCGGGTGAACACCGAGCTGCGCAAGATCATGACGAAGATGTTCGCGGACGTCGTCGCCCACAAGGAGACAACACGAGAAGGAGACGTTCCGCGACGCGGCGTTCGCGCTCGGCGTCGAACGCGTCGCGCATGCCGTGAAGCTGCGGGGGTACGTGTAGGAGTAATAGAAAGGGAGGACGTTATGGCCGATGCGCTCGACTTAGCCAAGCAGCACGACGAGGCCTTCAACTCCCAGGACGTGGACACCCGGATGCAGATCGAGTCACCCGATATCGAGGTGACCATGCCGGGTGGCATGACGATGCACGGCCCTGACCAGGTGATCGAGGTTGTGCGCGTGTTCTGGGAGGCCCTGCCCGACGGACAGATCATCTACAAGAACTCGATCTCCGCTGGCGACACCGTCGTGGCCGAGGGCAGCCTGATCGGAACGCACACGGGGCCCTTCCGGAGCCCGGGAGGTGAAGTCCCGCCGAGCGGAAACAAGGTCGATCTTCGCTACGCGAGCGTAAAACGATTCAAGGGCGACAAGCTGGTGTCAGAGCACTTGTACTTCGATCAGCTGCAGTTCATGCAGCAGATCGGCGCCATGCCCTCGTAACGGTCATCCCAGTGCGTTTCTCAGGTCCTTGATCTGCTCTCGCACACTCTGAGCATTCGGCCCCCCGGACGTAGAGCGAGCCTGAATAGACGCGCGCGGCGCGCTCTTCGGAAGGTCGGTCCTCAAGCGTTTACGGAACGTCTTTCCGACCTCTTCGTGGGCCTGACGGAAGGGCACTCCCGACCGAACAAGGTCCTCGGCCATGTCCGTGGCCAGTAGTCCCGGGTCCGCCGACGCTTCGCGAAGGCGCGCGGCGTCGAACTTCATCCCACCAACGAGCCCGGCCATGGCATTGAAAGCGCCGATCGTGGTGGTGAACACCTCTCGGACGTGTTGCTTGTCGGTTTGCAGATCCCGGTCATAAGCCAGAGGTAGCGCCTTCAGGGTCACGAGAAGCCCGGTCAGCCCGCCCACCGCGATTCCGGTCGAACCTCGTGCAAGCTCGGCAACATCGGGGTTCTTCTTCTGCGGCATCATGCTCGACCCCGTCGCGTAACGATCGGGAAGCTTCACGAAGCCGAACTCCGAGCTCGACCAGAGCACGATCTCCTCGGCCAGGCGCGACAGATGAATGAGCGCCATAGCACATGCGTAAGCTCCGTCGGCCAGGAAGTCCCGGTCTGAGACCGTATCGATCGAGTTACCGAACACCTCGGCAAAACCGAGTTCGCTCTGAGCTACCGACGGGTCGATCCCGAGAGTCGAAGTCGCCAGGGCTCCCGCACCAAGTGGTGAGACGTCGGTTGCGTTCCTGGCGTTCTTGATGCGCTCGAGGTCCCGCGCGAAAGCGAATCCGTGGGCGCACAGCCAATGCCCGATAGTGATCGGCTGCGCGCGCTGAAGGTGCGTGTACCCAGGAACGACCGTGGACACGTTCTGCTCCGCTTGGCGGACGAGCGCGCGCAATGAGCTTGGACACCGCTTTGCGTAGGTCATCGAGCGCGTCCTTGCTCCACAGGCGCAAGGCCGTAGCGACTTGGTCGTTACGGGAACGTCCGGTGTGGACCTTCGCCCCCACGTCACCCAGCCGCTCGGTCAGGACGCGTTCGATCGCCGAGTGGACGTCCTCGTCTGTATCCAGGATCAGCTCCGGATGGTCTTTCATACTCAGGAGCTCCTTCCGGAGCGCCTTCCCCTCTGCGGCCGTCACGATCTTCGCTGCGACCAGTCCGTGGACGTGCGCCGACGTTCCGTCGATGTCGTAGGGCCACAGGAAACGATCGTGCGGAAGCGAGTGCAGGAAGTCCCACGCCTCCGGCGCCAGACCACCCGGCAATCGTCCCGCCCATGTCGGCTTGGACTTAGATTTCGCCTTGGCCTTCTTAGCTTTTGGCTTCGCCATGGCCCTGCCTCTCGGCCCACACGCGCAGCGGCAGGGACCACAGCCTTATGAACCCGGCGGCGTCTTCGTGTCGGAACGCGTCTTCGGCCGAGCCGTACGTCGCCAAGCCCGTGTCGTAGAGCCCGTGTTCCGATCGGCGCCCTAGCGGCTGCGCGCTTCCCTTGTGCAAACGCATCTTCACTTCGCCGGTGACGTGCTTCTGCGTGGCGTCAACGAACGCGTCGAGCGCGTTGCGCAAGCGGCGCGAACCACAAACCGTTGTAGACGAGGTCTGCGTAGCGATCCCCGATGGAGCGCTTGAAGCGAGCGACGTCGCGCTCGAGCGTCAGCCCTTCGAGATCCGAATGTGCGCGTCATCAGCGCCGTCGCCGCCGGCACCTCGTAGACCTCGCGGGACTTGATGCCGACTAGGCGGTTCTCGATCATGTCGATCCGACCGACACCGTGGCGTCCGGCGATCACATGAATCTGCGTGGACGAGATCGAGCGGCTTGAGCTTCTCGCCGTCGAGCGAGACCGGTGTTCCCCTCTCGAAGCCCGACTACGACGTCGTCCGGCTCATCGGGCCAGCTCGTTCGCCTGGGAGGTCATCTCGTAGACGTCCTTCGCCGGCGGCTGCGTCCACGGATCTTCGAGGACGCCGGACTCGATCGCGCGGCCCCACAGGTTCTCGTCGATCGAGAACGGCTTGTCCGCCGTCACCGTGACGGGGATCCCGTGCTCCTTCGCGTAAGCGATCGCCTGGTCGCGCTGCATCGCCGTCTCGCGGATCGGGCGCGTGGATCTCGAGGTCTGGTGCCAGCGCGGCGATCGACGACTCGAACCGCACCTGGTCGTTGCCCTTCCCGGTGCACCCGTGGCCGACCGCGCTCGCGCCCTTCTCGCGCGCGATGCGGACGAGATGGCTGCGCGATCAGCGGGCGTGACAGCGCTGACACCAGCGGGTACCGGCCCTCGTAGAGCGCGTTGGCGCGCAGCACGGGCCAGCAGAACTCGGTGACGAACTCTTCTCGCGCAGTCGATGATCTCGAGGTCGCTCACACCCGCGGCCTCGGCTCTCACCTTCACGCCGTCGAGCTCGCGTCCCTGACCGACATCAACGGTTACCGCGATAACGTCGAACCCGCGCTCGGCCCGAAGCCAGGCCGCGCACACGGAAGTATCGAGCCCGCCGGAGAACGCCAGTACGCAGCGTCTTGCTCATCGGGCATCTCCCAGACCGGCGATGCGTTTGGCCACCGTCTTGCCCCCGGACCGCTCGTCGGCGACGACGAGGACGGTGTCGTCGCCCGCCACCGTTCCGAGCACACCCGCGATCTCGGACTGATCGAGCACGGCCGCTACGGTCGGCGCCATCCCGGGGAACGTCCGGACGACAACGAGGTTCGAAGAAGTGGCGATGTCTTTCACGAGCTCGGTGAAGACGCGCTTGCCGAACCCTGCCGGCGGACCGTTTCGCTCGGGCAGCGCGTAGACGGTGTGTCCGTTCTCATGGCGGCGGACCGCGCCGACGTCGTCGAGGTCGCGTGAGATCGTCGCCTGCGTCGCCTTGAAGCCCTTGTTCGCCAGGCGCGTCACGATCTCCTCCTGCGTGGCCTCGACTCCGTCCTCTAGCAGCTCGAGGAGAAGCTTGCGGCGCTTGGTGCGATCGCTCGTAGTCGTGCGCGGCATCAGCGGATCCCCCACGCCTTGAGGAAAACGGCAATGCGTCGTGTGCAGGCGGTTCTCGGCCTGGTCGAACACGCGCGAGGCGGGGCCGTCGATGACCTCGGCGGCAACCTCCTCGTCACGGTGAGCAGGCAGGCAGTGCAGGAAGATCGCGCCGTCGCGCGGCTTTTGACATCAGCTCTCCGGTGACCCGGTAGGCCGCAAACGTCCGGCTGCGTTGTTCGGCTTCAGCTTCCTGTCCCATCGACGCCCACACATCCGTGCTGACGACGTCGGCGCCCTTGACCGCTTCGGCCGGGTCCTGCGTGATGCTCACGGTGACGCCCTGGGCTCGAGCCCATTCGACGATGACCGGGTCCGGTTCATGTCCTCCGGGGCAAGCCAGCGATACGGACGCACCCGCCAATGCAGACGCCTCGATGAGCGAGTGGGCGACGTTGTTCCCGTCGCCGACCCAAGCGATGCGTACGGACTTCAATGCCCGGACGTCACCGCCACAGGATTGCCTCGGCGACCGTCTGGAGATCGGCCAGCGCTTGAAGTGGATGGTGCGCGTCCGAGAGCGCGTTGATCACCGGGATCTCGGCCGATTTCGCGATGGCCTCGACGCGGTCGTGGCCGAACGTTCGAATAACGATGGCGTCGACGTAGCGCTCCAGTACGTGAGCCGCGTCGTCCAGACGGCTCGCGGGAGCCGAGTCCGACCTCGCGGTCGTACGCACCTATAGGGTGCGCACCGAGCCGAGCCAGAGCTGCCTCCACGGAAAAGCGCGTACGAAGCGACGGCTTCTCGAAGAGGACGGCCGCTACCCGCCCCTGGGCCGTGTCCTTGATCGATCCCGGGTCTTTCTTCGCCGCTATGGCTGGCTCGAGGAGCTCGATCAGCTCGCCGGCGTCGAGGTCAGAGATCCGCAGTAGGTCTTTCACGACTTAACTTTCTCGATCGCTTTAGCCAGCCTGGAGGCCCCTTGGAGCGCTTGGTCCTCGGTGAGGATCAGCGGAGGCACGAGACGTATCGAGGTCGGGTTCACGTCGTTCACGACCAGGCCTTCGTCCAACGAAGCTTTGACCACGTCTCCGGCGATCGGTTCACCGAGCTCGACGGCCAGCATGAGACCGCGTCCTCTCACTTCCTTTCCCAGCGGCTCGAGGGCCGACCGCAGCACCTCGCCGACCTTCCGTGCGTTCTCGATCAGCCCGTCGTTTTCGATCGTCTCGAAGACGGCCACCGTCGCCGCGCACGCCAAAGGGTTGCCGCCTTGCGTCGTTCCGTGATCCGAAGGCTGGAAGGCGCCTGCATGCTCTGCTGCAACCCACATCGCTCCGGCCGGCACCCCGCCGCCGAGCCCCTTCGCAAGTGTGACCACGTCGGCGTCGGCGTCGTGGTGGTCGATCCCCCACCACGAGCCGGTTCGGCCCATTCCGGTCTGCACCTCGTCGACGACGAGCAACGCCCCACGCTCTTGCGTGAGCTTGCGGGCGGCTTGCACGAATTCACTCGACATCGGGCGTATCCCGACCTCGCCCTGGATGGTCTCGATGAACACGGCGGCAGTCTCGTCGCTTACTGCAACATCCAGCGCGTCGACGTCGTCGAAGGGGACGGAGACGACGTCCTCCGGCAAAGGTGCGAAGCCTTCCCATTTCGCCGGCTGCATCGGTTATCGAAAGGGAGCCGAGAGTTCGTCCGTGGAACGAGCCCTCGACTGCGACGATCTTCGTGCGTCCCGGCTCCCCGTTGCGCCAGGCGCGTTTGCGAACCAGCTTGATGGCAGCTTCGTTGGCTTCGGTCCCCGAGTTGCAGAAGAAAGCACCGCCCGGACCTATGCGGTCCACGATGGCCTGCGCCGCCGCCGTACCCGGTGCGTGATGGAAGAGGTTGGTCGTGTGCAGGAGCTTGGCCGACTGATCGGTTATCGCCCGGACGAGGGCCGGATGCGCGTGGCCGAGCAAGCTGACTGCGATGCCGGCAAGCAGATCGAGGTACTCCTTGCCGGACGTGTCGTAGAGCCAAACCCCCTCACCGTGCTCGAAGACGACCGAATGACGACGGAAGAGGGGAAGGAACGGTGCGTCGGGGAGAGTCTTCATGCGAATTCCACCATCGTCCCGACGCCTTCATCTGTGAAGAGCTCGAGCAGGACGGCGTGCTCGACCCTGCCATCGAGGATGTGCGCACGCTCGACACCGGCCTTCAATGCGCCCACACATCCGCGCACCTTCGGAATCATGCCGGCGGACAGCTTGTCCGAATCGAGCAACGCCTCCAGCTCGGCAACGGTCACACGAGAGAGCAATGAACCTGCGTCGCCGAAGTCCTCGTAGAGCCCTTCGACGTCCGTGAGGAAAACGAGCTTCGTCGCCGTTAGCGCTGCTGCCACTGCGGCGGCGGCATGGTCGGCGTTGATGTTCAAGACCTGCCCTTGCGCGACCCCCATCGGGGCCACGACCGGGATGTACCCGGACTTGAGCAGCTCACGGAGCATGCGGGCATCTACGCGATCGACCTCTCCCACAAATCCGAGATCCGCTCCCTCACGCGACATCATCTTTTTTGCGCGGATCAGGTTCGCGTCCTCGCCCGAAACTCCCACACCGAGATCGCCGTGCGTGTTAAGCATCGAGACAAGCTCTTTGTTCATCTTCTGCAGAACCATGCGGACGACGTCCAGCTCTTCGGCCCCCGTTATCCGGTAGCCGTCGACGAATTCGGGCTGCTGGTCCAGGCGCTGCATTAGCTCGGAGATCTGCGGGCCTCCTCCGTGCACCACAACCGGGTGCATCCCGACGTAATGCATGAGGGCGATATCGCTGGCGAAGGACTTCGCCATGGCCGGGTCGACCATGGCGTGGCCCCCGTACTTCACGACGACGACCTTTCCGAAGAAGCGCGTTATGTAAGGCAGCGATTCGATGAGCGTGCGGGCTTTGTCTACGACCGCGCTCGTTTCGGCCCGGGTCATGTCGTGTAATCCGCGTTGAACTTGACGTACTCGGGCGTCAGATCGCAGGACAGGTACTCGAAGGAACCGTCGCCCAGGTGAAGATCGACCTCGACTATCGCGTCCCCACCCTGCGCAAGGTTCTTCGAAGCTTCATCGCGCTTGCCGGTCTCGACGCCCCCACGTGACAGAAGAACACCCGCCATCGAGACGTCGAGCTTGTCCGGGTCGAGGTTGATCGGAGCTTGACCGAGCGCCTGCACGATACGTCCAAGGTTCGCGTCGTTCCCCCAGATCGCGGAGCGCAGCAGGTCTGAGCGCGCGATCTCCTGGGCTCCCAGGTATGCGTCCTCACCGGACGCTGCTCCCTTGACCACGGAACGGATCACGCGCGTCGCACCCTCGCCGTCCGCGACGACCTGATAGGCGAGATCACTCATCAGCTCGCGAACGGCTTCCGTGAATGCGTGCGACCCGGAAGCGTCTACGCCCGACGCTCCGTTCGCGAAGAGCAGGACGGTGTCGCTCGTCGACATGCACCCGTCGATCGTTATCGCGTTGAACGTTGTCGGGATGGTCTCGGCGATCACGTGTCGCAACGAATCGGCGTCACAAGCCGCATCAGTTGTGAGGAACACGAGAAGGGTTCCTTGCGGCTCCATCCTCGGGAAGATCATCCCGGCACCCTTGGCCATCCCGCCGATCGTGATCAAGCGTCCGCCGATCTCGACATCGCGGATCGCCGTCTTCGGTTTGGTGTCGGTGGTGAGGATCGCTTGCGCCGCGAGATCTCCGCCTTCGGCCGACAGCTCCTTGGCCGCGAGCTCGACGGCCGGCAGCATGGCGTCGACCGGGAGCCGGGGGCCGATCGTACCCGTTGCACACATCAGCATCTCGACGTCGGGTGTGTCCGTGATGTCCGCGGCGGCGCGGGACAACCGCGCTGCGTCGTGTAGCCCCTCGGATCCGGTGAATGCATTCGCGATCCCCGAGGTGACGAGGAACCCCTTCGCATGCCCTGCCGCAACCCGCGGCTTGCACAGCTGAACGTGAGCGGACGGAACCTTGCTCGTCGTGAACGCACCGGCGACCGTCGCCGGATGCTCCGACCAGACCAGCGCGAGATCGAGCTCTCCGGAAGGCTTCGTCCCGGCACGCACTCCTGAAGCCAGCCAGCCGGAAGCCGAGGTGACGCTCATGGGTAGACACCTCCACCTTGGAGCCCGGCCGTTTCTTCCAAACCGAGCATCAGATTTGCGTTCTGGATCGTCTGGCCCGCCGCGCCCTTGCCGAGGTTGTCTATTGCGCATGTGACCACGATCGTTCCGGTGCGCTCATCACCTCCGACACCGATGATCGCGTTGTTCGTCCCGGAGACGTGCTTGGTTGCCGGCTGGGAGCCGAGAGGAAGTACGTCGACGAAAGGCTCACCCTTGTAAGCGGTACTGAGGACGTCGTGTATGTCCTTAACGCTGCCGGTCGACCGTGCGTAACACGTGGCCAAGAGGCCGCGCGCCATGGGAGCCAGGTGCGGCGTGAACGTCACGATGATGTCCGATGAAGCGGCGAGGGAGAGCTCTTGTTCGATCTCGGGCGTGTGGCGATGTTTGCCGACGCCGTAGGCCTTGAAGGACGAATCGAGCTCGGAGAACAGATAGTCGGCATCGACCTTGCGTCCGGCGCCACTCACTCCGGAGACGGCGTCGACAACGATCCCCTCGTTGGAGATGACGTTTTCCTTCAGCAACGGCGCCAGCGGGAGCACGGCCGCGGTCGGATAGCAACCTGGGCTGGCCACCAGGGACGCTTCGAGCAGCTCGTCACGGTGAAGCTCCGGCAAGCCGTAGACCCACGACGACAGCTCGCTCGGATGCGGATGTTCGAAGTCGTACCACTGCGAGTAGGCGCCGGCGTCGTGAAGGCGCCAATCGGCCGATAGGTCGACCACGCGTATGCCGCGGACGGCCAGGGTTCGGCCGATCTCGGCCGCGGCCCCGTGCGGCAGTGCGAGGAACGCGATGCCGACGTCGGGAACCGTCGAGGGGTCTGTGGACTCGAGACGTGTGTCGGCGAGCCCCGGCAGGTTGCCGAACACCTCCCCCACCAACTTGCCTGCGTTCTGGTCGGCGGTCGCCCACTTCAGATCGATCCACGGATGCAGGCCGATATAGCGCAGGAGCTCGCCCCCGGCGTAGCCGGAGGCGCCCAGGACGGCGGCTGTATGCTTGGTCATACGGATATATGAATATACATGCATCCAGAGGAGCCCGCAACCAACCTCGGCCGGCTAGAGCGGTTCCGCCAGGACGTCCTGCTCGTCGGGGTGGCGTTCGAGATAGGAGTGGACGAACCGGCAGGTCGGAATCACCTTGAGGCCCTCCTCGCGCGCGTACGCCAGCACTTCCTTAACCAACCGAGACCCAACGCCCTTTCCCTCCAACTCGTCGGGGACATCGGTATGGATCAGCTCGAGACGCTCGGCGCCACGGTCGTAGGTCAAGAACGCGATGTGTCCATCCACTTCGAGCTCGAAACGCTTCCTAGTCTTGTTGTCTTCCACCTCAGCGAATCTCGGCGCCGTGCGCGCTTCTCACTGCTGCCGAAATGGCCTCTCGTGCGGCGTCGGCTTCTTCGGAGCGCAAGGTGCGCTCCGAAGCTCGGAACGTCAAGGCGAACGCGAGGGATCGGCGCCCTTCACCGACCTGTGGTCCTCGATACTCGTCGAGGAGGGACACCGACACGAGGTGTTCGCCGCCCACACTTCGGATGGTCTCCAGCACGGCCTGAACGGAAACGTCGTCGGTCAGGATCATCGAGATGTCCCGGAGTACCGGAGGTTGGCTGGGAAGCTCCCGAACTTTCAATTCCTCCGGCGCAGCGGCGAACAGCGGGTCGAGTGACAAACCGCCGATTACTGCGTTTTCGAGATCGAATGCCCGAGCCACGGAGGGACGAACTTCGCCGAAACGACCCACCATGGTCTCGTCAAGGAAGATGTTCGCGCTGCGGCCGGGATGGAAAGGCATGCCGAGACCGATCTCGAGCCGCCAGCCCTTGACCCCCAGTTCCGAGAGAGTGAGCTCGAGGATCCCCTTCAGATCGAAGACGTCGACGGGGCGTGCTTCGTCCGACCAGTGATCCGACGAGTTCCCGACAAGCACCACCCCGACGTGTTCCGACTCATTGGGAAGATCTGCTCCGTCTTGCCAATCGCGGAATAACTTTCCGAACTCGAACAGCCTCACGTCGGTAACGCCCCGAGAGGCATTGCGTTGCGCCGCACGGAGCAAGCCGGCGAACAGCGTCGGGCGCAGGCGCCGCTGCTCCTCGGTCATCGGGTTCGAGACCTCGACGACCACTCCCTCGTAGCCGATCACCTGCAGGTCGTCGGATGAGATGAAGGACGAGAGGGTCGCCTCACTCAGTCCGGCGCCGAGCAAGGACTCGCGCACCCGATTCCGCAGCAGCTGAGGCTTGCTCCTTCCACCTCGGTAACCCGGCCGCGGAACGGAAGGGATCGCTTCGTACCCATGGAGCCGGGCAAGCTCCTCGATGAGATCGATCTCGCGTTCGAGGTCCGGCCGCCACGACGGCGGAGTCACCTCGACCTTCTCCGTGCGAACCGACACTTCACAACCCAGCCCGCTCAAGAATCTCTCGGCATCGCGAACGGGGATCTCGATGCCGAGGATCGTCTCCACCCTTTCCGGACGAAGCGATAGCTTCGAGCGCTCCGGGACGGAGCCGGCGTCCACCTCGCCCTTCGCCACGGTTCCACCTGCCCACAACCGCATGAGCTCGGCCGCCAGGGATGCAGCCTTAGGAACCATCTGCGGGTCCGCGCCGCGCTCGAAGCGCGCCGAAGCTTCGGTGTGCATGTGGCGGCGACGCGCCGTTCGAGAGATCCCGATCGGCTCGAAGTACGCCGACTCCAACAAGACTCGCTTCGTCTCGGGCCCTACCTCGCTTGCAGCTCCGCCCATCACTCCTGCGAGAGCTTGAGCGTCGAAGGCATCCGCGATCACCAGATCATCGGGCTCGAGCTCGCGTTTCTCTCCGTCCAGGGTCGTCAGTCGTTCACCGGCACGAGCAAGTCGCACAACGATCCGCTCTTCGGCCAGACGGTCCACATCGAAGGCGTGCAGAGGCTGCCCGGTCAGGAGCAGAACGTAGTTCGTGGCATCAACGAGGTTCCCGAGCGGACGGAACCCGCACGCGCTTAGCCTCGCCATCACGTGGGCCGGACTCGGACCGAAGGCCACCCCTTCGATAACGCGAGCGAGGTAACGCGGACACTTCTCGGGCACCTCGATCTCCACCGAGGTGATGCGCTTCGCTTCCTCGTCGCTTTCGGCCACTTCGAATGAAGGCATGCGCAGCGATGTCCCGTACACAACCGAGACCTCGCGAGCGATGCCAAGGACGGACATCTGATCGGGACGGTTCGGATAGATCTCGAACTGAAGCACGTGATCGTCCAGGCCGAGAAGCTCGGCGACGTCCGCACCGACCGGTGTGTCCAAAGGCAACACCAAGATCCCGGCGTGGTCATCGGCAACTCCGAGCTCCTTGGCGGAGCAGAGCATCCCCTGGGACTCGTAAGCGCCCCCGACCATCTTCCGGCGTCCAACCGGTTCGTCGAGGGTCGTGACGCGTGCACCGGGCAGAGCGATGGGCACTCGATCGCCCTTGCGAAAGTTCTTCGCACCGGCGAGCACCTGAACGTGCTCCGATCCGATGTCTACCTGCGCAACGCAGAGCTTGTCCGACTCGGGAACATCCCGTACGTCCAGAACCGAACCGACGACGACTCCGGAAACTCCTTCGGCGAACCGGTCGATCTTCTCGACCGCGCTTCCCGTCCGCGAGAGGGTGTTGGCGAGCTCCTGGACGTCGACGTCGATGTCGACGTGCTCCTTGAGCCACTTGAGCGGTACGCGCATCAGGCCACCGGAAGACCGCGGAATTGTTCGAGGAACCGCTGGTCCCCGTCCAGGAAGAGTCGGATGTCGTTGATGCCGAACCTGCTCATCGGGATCTTTTCGACACCCATGCCGAAGGCGAATCCGGTGTACCTCTCGGGGTCGATACCGACGAACTCAAACACGTTCGGGTCGACCATCCCGCAGCCGCCGACGCCGTGCCAGCCTTCGGCGCAATGACTGCACCCAACGCCGCCGCAAACCGGACACGTCACCTGCAGCTCCGCCGAAGGTTCGGTGAAGGGATAGAAGGACGGAACCAGGCGCACCTTCGTGTTGGGGCCGAAAGCAGCTTCCGCGAATACCTCCACCGTTGCTCGAAGGTGCGAGAACGTCAGGCCTTCGTCCACGGCTAGCCCCTCGATCTGGTGGAAGATCGCGGCGTTGGTAGCAGTGAGGTCCTCACGCCGATATACACGCCCGGGGCAGATGACGTAGATCGGCGGCGCCTGTCTCTCCATAACCCGGATCTGTACGGGAGATGTGTGAGTTCGGAGGACGGCCGACTCCGAGCCTCGAGGGCCTTCGACGTAATAGGTGTCCATGAGCGACCGCGCGGGGTGATCTGGTGGCTGGTTGAGCGCTTCGAAGTTATGCCAATCGGTCTCGACCTCGGGTCCTTCCGCGATCCGGTAGCCGATCCCGATGAACGCGTCCTCCACACGCCGCATCGCCTCACGGAGCGGATTGGGCGCTCCTCGCCGTGGAACACGTCCGGGCATCGTCAGATCGACCCGGTCGGTGGTTAGGAGTCCTTCTTCCTGGGCTCGCTGTAGCTCGCCCTCCCGGCGAGTGACTAGCTCGTCGAGCTCCCGCCGCAATGTGTTGCCGGCGGGCCCGATGATCCGCTTCTGGTCGTCGGGCAGGTTGCGCAGGTCGCGCAAGATCTCGTTGAGCCGACTCTTCCGACCGAGGTACTTGACCTTCAGTTCTTCGAGACCTTCAACAGATGAGGACGCTTCGATCGCAGCCTTCGCTTGGGCGCCGAGCGCCTCGAGCTCACCGGAGAGTTCGGTCATTCCTCAGCGGCTGCAGGCGTCGGGATACGGAACCAGAACGTCGACCCGGTTCCTTCGGTGTTCTCCTCAGCACCGATCTCGCCACCGTGTGCTTCGACCAGTCCCTTGCAGATGTACAGCCCAAGACCGGTTCCCGACGGTGAGCCGGGAATCTCTCGGCGGCTGAACTTCTCGAAGATGTCGGGGGCAAGACCCCCGACCACGCCCTGGCCCTCGTCTGAGACGCGGATCTCGCCCCAGCCGTTGTTCGCGTTGCACGCAACGGTGATCGCACCGCCGTCCGTGTACTTCTGCGCATTTTCGATGAAGTTGGTGAGCACCTGACGAAGCTTATCGGGGTCGCCGAGCACCTCGACCGAACCTTCCGACTCCAGGCCCACCTGATGCTTCTCACTGCGGCTCTCGAGCTCTCCCACTACCTCGGCAGCCAGGGAGCAGACGTCCACCGGTCGGCGGTGAAGCATGAGCGTGCCCGCCTCCAGTCTCGAGACGTCCAGAAGCTCAGTGAGGATGCGCGTGACTCGATCGGCATCCGCATCGATGGCCTGCAGCATGTCGAGCTTGGTCTCGTCCGGGAGCCGATCCCAGCGGTCGATGAGGGTCTTTGTAAAGCCCTTGATTGTCGTCAGGGGCGACCGGATCTCATGGGAGACAGTCGCGATCAGCTCGACCGTCCGCTCCTCGTCCTGCTTGCCCCGCCTCCACCTCATCACAGACTAGAAACGCCCCAGGGTCCCGTTTAGGTGTGGCCCGGCTCTCTCACTCGCCGGGGGCGTCGAGGCCCGAGCGTGCCACCTCTACGAGCTTTCCGAACGCCGCCGGATCCCTCACGGCGACATCGGCCAGGATCTTACGGTCGATATCTACCTCGGCCGCCTTCAGGCCGGCGATGAAACGGTTGTAGGACAACCCGTGGCTCCGCGTAGCGGCGTTGATGCGTGTGATCCATAGACGCCGGAAGTCGCGCTTCCGATTGCGGCGGTCACGGTAGGCATAGGCAAGCGAGTGAGCGACCTGCTCCTTGGCGGCCTTGTACCTGTGGCCGCGTGCGGCCGAGTAGCCCTTCGCTCGTCCGAGAACCTGCCGAACCTTGTTGCGGTGAGCGGCGCCCGATTTGGCCCGAGTCATCGCGGAATCCCTTTCTATCCTTCGAGCAACCGGCGCGCCCGAGCGTGATCGCTATCCGATACGACCTTGTTTCCCTTTAGCCGGATCTGGCGCGATCGCGTCTTCGACTTGAACAAGTGCGAGCCCCACGCTTTCCGATGGACGATCTTTCCTGTCCCCGTGACGCGGAACCGCTTGCGCGCTGCTCTGTTCGACTTTGCCTTCGGCATCTATCCTGCTTTCTTTCCCTTCGCGGGCGCGAACATCATCGACATGATCCGTCCGTCGAGCTTCGAGGCCACTTCCGTCGTTCCTATCCCTTCGAGATCTTCCGCCAGCCGTCTCAGAAGGTTCACACCCAAGTTCCGTGTGGTGCATCTCGCGACCCTTGAACCTCACGGACACCTTCACGCGGTGTCCGTCCTCCAGGAACTCGGTTACGCGGGCTTTCTTCGTGTCGTAGTCGTGGATGCCGATCTTCGGGCCGAAGCGGATCTCTTTGACGGTCTGGTGTCCCTGCTTCTTCCTCGCTTCCTTGGCTCTGATCGACTCCTGGTACTTGAACTTCCCGTAATCCATGATCTTGCAGACGGGTGGGTCGGCCGATGGGGCCACCTCGACCAGATCGAGATCGGCGTCTTCGGCCATCTGGAGAGCCTGCTCGCTGGTGACGATCCCGACCTGCGACCCGTCGGCTCCGATCAGTCGAACCTTGGGAGCCCGGATCCGGTCGTTGATGCGATTCTCTGGTGCCTTAGAAGCTCGTCCCGCCTGCGCTATTCGAAATCCCTCCTCTAACAAAAGAAAGCGGACCACTGGGGTCCGCTTCGCAACTCATCCGCCGGCAGACCGCGCCCTCGCGGCCTACCCGCTGTTACGTCCTCGTAACCCTTGCGTACCTTCAAGCGCATCAAAGGCACTGGGGGTGAGGGGCTGCGGGCCCCTTCTTGCAGCTGATCAGAAACCCTCGGTCCGGACGGTCATGCCCTTCGCGACAGCTTCTTAAGCACGAGCCAAGTCTACCCAGGTCGTTCTGGGGTGTCGAGGGGTGGGGTTTTCCTTCGATCAGCCGACGATGCGGACGTTTGCCGCCTGCTTCCCCTTCGGTCCCTCGGTGATGTCGAACTCGACTCGCTGGCCTTCGGTCAGCGACTTGTACCCGTCCGCCTGGATGGCGGAGAAGTGCACGAACACATCTTCCGAGTCGGGCTGCGCGATGAATCCGTAGCCCTTCTCGTTGGAGAACCACTTCACGACACCTTCAGCCACTGCCTTCCTCCTTCGGCCCTGCCGCAACAACCCCGCAAAGGTAGCAGAGCCGTCTGGCCACCGCCATGCCCGTTTCGCAGATTTCTTGCGCCGCGCGGGTTTACTTGCCCTTCCACTCCGGCGGACGCTTCTGGGCGAACGCCAAAGGCCCCTCGATGAAGTCCTCGCTGCGCAAGAGGTCTCCGATGGCCGGGTACTGGCCGAGCTTCATCGACTCCTCCAGACCCGGAATGTCGAGGCTCCGCATAACCGTTTGCTTGCTCGCACGAACCGACACCGGCGAGCACTCCAAGATCATCCCGGCCCAGCGCTTTGCTTCCTGCATGGTCTCGTCATGAGACGCGACGGCGGTGACGAATCCGAGCTCCTTTCCTTCTGCGGCCTCGACGCGTCGCCCTGTCAGGATCATGCCCATCGCGTGCTTCAACGGGATCATTCGCGGAAGCCTCTGTAGTCCTCCGGCCAGTGCGGCCAATCCAACCCGTGGCTCGGGAAGAGCGAACGTAGCCCGCTCGGAGGCCACGATGATGTCGCACGCCAGCGCGATCTCGAAGCCCCCGCCCATGGCCACACCGTTGACGGCCGCGATGATCGGCTTGTCGAGACCGAAACGTGACGTCAGCCCGGCGAAACCACTGGCCGGCATGCCGCTCATGTCCCCGCCCGACGCCTGGTGCTTGAGATCGTTACCCGCACTGAATGCGCGATCTCCGGCTCCCGTTATGATCCCCACCCACAGCTCGGGGTCGGCGGCAAACTCGTCCCAGACACCGGCGAGTTCGGCATTCGCGCGAGGATGCAGAGCGTTCATCACTTCGGGACGATTGATCGTCACCGTCAGGACGTGTCCGTCACGCTCCGTTAGGCAGAACTCTCCCATTAGTGACTCCCCTTATGTCTCCAAATGCGGGCGGCGCGTTTAGGGAACGATCTTGGACAGCGGGAGCTCGATGATGTCTTCGGCTCCCCGAGCCTTCAGCTCCGGTATGAGCGTGTTGATCGTGTCTTTGGCGACCACGGTCTCGACGGCGAAGTAGTCGCCGGTCGCAAGCTTGGAGACCGTCGGCGCTTTCATCGACGGCAGGATCTCGCACACCGCGTCGAGCTTGTCCGCGGGTACGTTGAGCTTCACCAGCACGCGTCCCTGCGCGCGCACCGCCCCGTCCAGGAGGATGCGAAGCTCCTCGACGGCCCGGCGCTTGTCGTCGTCCTCCATGGTCTTGCGATTGGCGATGAGGACGGTCCACGACTCCATGAGGGTGTCCACGATCTTCAGTCCGTTGCGAATGAGGGTGGAGCCCGTCTCCACGTTGTGGACGATCGCATCGACGATGTCCGGGCACCTTCGCTTCGTTCGATCCGTAGGAGCGGACGATCCGCACGGGAAGTCCGAGCGCTTTGCAAAGTACTTCTCGGTAAGGTCACGTACTCCGTCGAAACCCGCATGTCGGCGGGAATATCGTCCGGCCCGTCAACACCGGAGTCGGCGGCCATCGCCAGCACGATCTTGACCGGACGCGGTGTCGCCTTCGCGTAGGGCAGCGTCGTGATCTCGACGACGTCGGCTTCGGTCTCGGCGACCCAGTCCTGGCCGGTGATGCCGAGATCGAAGTGACCGTCCTCGACGTAGCGCGGGATCTCTTGCGGACGGATGACCGCAACCGATGCGACGCGAGGATCATCGATCGACCCGCGGTACTCGCGAAGCGAATCTCGCGCGACACGCGAGGTCGGCGGCCTCGAAGAGCTCGAACGTCGCCTGCTCGAGCGAACCCTTGGGGAGGACGAGCCTCAGCATGACATCGAAGACGCTCACAGCCCTTTTCGATCTGCTCGAGCAGGCTGGCGGTTTCGATCGCCGAGATCGCTGCGTTCCAACCGGCGTTGCCCATCTTTCCGCCGGCGCGATCGAGAGCCTGCTCCATGTTCTCCGTCGCGAGCACGCCGAAGATGATCGGCACGCCCGTCTCCACAGCCGCCTGACCGAGGCCGCGGGACGACTCGTGCGCGACGAGCTCGAAGTGCGACCGTCTCTCCACGGATGATGCAGCCCAGCGCGATGACGACGTCGTACCGGCCGGTCACCGCCAGCTGCTTGCACGCCACAGGAAGCTCGCGGGAGCCGGGCACCTCGGCCCGGTGGATGTCCTCGTCGCGGACGCCGTGGCGAACGAGCGCGTCCAGGCACGCCTCCGCCAGCCGCGAGGTGATCACGTCGTTGAACCGCGCGGTGCACCACGGCCACGCGCAAGGCCTGATCCGTCGAACTTCCCGGCGAAACGCTCAGTGTCAGTCATCAAGGTGATCCAGTCGATGGCCGAGCTTGTCCCGCTTGGTTCGCAGGTATGCGATGTTCTCCTCGGTCGGCGCCGTCTGCAGAGGCACCCACTCGACGATGCGCAGGTCATAGCCCTCGATGCCCGCGACCTTCTTCGGGTTGTTGCTCATGAATCGCATGGTCGTGGACGCCGAGGTCGACGAGGATCTGTGCGCCGATCCCGTAGTCGCGAAGGTCCGGCGGCGAAGCCGAGGGCCTCGTTGGCCTCGACCGTGTCCAGACCACGCTCCTGCAGCTCGTAGGCCTTCAGCTTGTGACGCAGTCCGATCCCGCGCCCTTCGTGGCCGCGGATGTAGACGAGGATGCCCTCACCGTCTTCGCCGATCTTCTCCATCGCCATGCGCATCTGCGATCCGCAATCACAGCGCAGGGAGCCGATCACGTCGCCCGTGAAGCACTCCGAGTGGACGCGCACGAGAACGTTCGGCTTGCCGGCCGGCTCGCCCATGATGAAGGCGACGTGTGACCGGCCGTCGATAAGAGATTCGTACTCGAACGCGCGGAACGTCCCGTACGGCGTCGGGATCGTTGCTTCGGCCGTCCGGCGGATCAGCTTCTCGCGACGCCGCCGGTACTCGATGAGTCTGCGCGATGGAAGATCACGGCCAAGCCGTGCTCCTCGGCGAACTTCTCGAGGTCATCGAGGCGCGCCGTCGATGCCGTCCTCGTTCAGGATCTCGCAGATCACGGCCACCGGCGGAAGGCCGGCCAGCTTCGCCAGATCGACCGCAGCTTCCGTGTGACCCGCGCGTCGCAGCACGCCGCCTTCGCTTCGCACGCAGCGGAAAGACATGGCCGGGCCGGATGAAGTCGCTCGAACGAGCGTCCGGGTCGAGGATCTTCTTGATCGTTATCGCTCGTTCGTGCGCCGAGATGCCCGTCGTAACGGTGCGGTGGTCGATCGAGACGGTGAAGGCGGTCTCGTGCGACGAGGTGTTCTGAGCGACCATCGGCTCCAGGTGGAGGTCCTCGAGCCGCTTGGCGTCGCTAGGCATGCAGACGAGTCCCCGTCCGAAACGGATCATGAAGTTGATGGCCTCCGGCGTTACCCTGGCCGCCGCCATCGTCAGATCGCCCTCGTTCTCGCGGTCTTCGTCATCGACCACGATGAGCATCTCGCCACGGCGGATCCGCTCGATCGCGTCGTCGACTGTCGTCAGCGCCATGAGTTCCTCACTCGAATCCTCCTCTAGGATGCCTCACGGGCCGCGTCGCGCGGCCCGGTTGTGAGCTTCTCGACGTATTTCGCAAGCACATCGACCTCGATGTTCACGTTGGTTCCGGGGCCTTCGTCCCCGAGCGTCGTGGCGGTGAGCGTGTGTGGCACGAGCGCGACTTCGAAAGCGTGGCCGTTGACAGACGTGGCCGTCAGGCTCACGCCGTCCACGCAGACGCTCCCTTTCTCCACGACGTAGCGAGCCAGCCCTTCGGGTAGAGCGATGCGCATGCGGCGGCCGTCTGCTTCGGGAGCGATGGACTCGACTAGGCCGACACCGTCCACGTGGCCCTGCACTATGTGGCCGCCGAACTCCTCGCCGGCACGAAGCGGTCGCTCGACGTTGACTTTCCGTCCCGCGGTGAGGCTGCCGATCGTCGTGCGCTCTTGTGTCTCGGGGGAGACATCGAAGGTTGCGACGTCATCTTGGAGCGCCACGACGGTGAGGCACGCACCGTTAACGGCGACCGAGGCGCCGATTTCGCAATCGGCCAACAGCACCGACCGGACGGACAATCGGAGGGCCTCTTGTGTGCTCCGGTTGTCGACCACTTCGCCTACGTCGGTGATGATCCCGGTGAACATCAGGCGTCTCCCGTGGGCTTTAGTCGAGCATCGATGCGCAGGTCTTCACCCACGCTGCGGACTCCCTCGATCTGGAGGTCCCACGCGTCGGTGAGGGTCTTGACCCCGTCGTTGAGCAATCCGGGCGCGTCTCCGCCGATGAGCTTGGGAGCGAGGTACAAAACGAATCGGTCGATGAGGTTGGAGGCGGCGAAGGAAGCTGCGATCGTAGGGCCGCCCTCGACGAGCGCGTGACAGATCCCCCGCTCACCGAGGAAGTGAAGCGCCGCGCCCACATCGACTCCACTTTCGCCGGCAGGAAGGCGGACGACTTCCGCGCCGGCCCCCAGCCATCTGTCGACGTGGACGTCGGCCAAGTCGTCGTTGGTGATAACGAGCGTCGGTGCGTCGCCATTGAAAACGCGCGAGGTTTCCGGTGAGCGGCCGCTTCCGTCGATGACGACGCGGAGCGGTTGAGTCACATCGACGCCTTCCAAGCGGCAGGTGAGCAAAGGATCGTCACGAAGGACGGTCATCGATCCGACGATCACGGCGTCGGTACGCCGGCGCAGATCGTGCACCTCAGCGCGCGCGGCTTCGCCGGTTATCCACATCGAGGTTCCATCGGGAGCCGCGGTCTTTCCATCCAGCGACGAAGCCATCTTCAGCGTCACAAATGGAACGCCGTCCCTTACCCATTTGGCGAACGGCTCGACGAGAGAGCGGCATGCTGCCGACTCGACGTCTTCGTCGACGGCGATTCCGGCCGATCGCAGCTTGGCGACTCCTCGGCCGTTCACTTTCGGGTTGGGATCGGTTGTTCCCACAACGACTCTGGCGACACCGGCGGCGATCAGCGCGTCGGCGCACGGGGCAGTGTCGCCGGTGTGGGAGCAGGGCTCGAGCGTGACGAAAACGGTGGCATCCCGTGCGGCCTCGCCGGCTTGTTCGAGAGCTTTCGTTTCGGCATGGGGGCCGGGACGGGGCTGGGTGAATCCTTCGCCGACCACATCGCCGTCGCGTACCACGACGGCGCCCACGGGTGGACGAGGCGACACCGAACCTACGGCGCGCTCGGCGAGCTCGGTGGCCCGCTTCATGAACTTCCCGTCGTCGCTCATCGCTCTCCCCCCTCGGAGCTTCCTGGGGGGACGACGGGCAGGCCCGCTGCGTGAAGCAGCGAGCAGACCAGCCGCCTTCTCCCGTCCGGACTTTCACCGTCGGCCCCGGAGTTTCACCGGGTCGGGCCGGCCCCGCATGGGCCGGCTTCGCGGGCTATACCGCCGGTGGGGATTTTCACCCCGCCCCGAAGGCGTTATCTCTACAGTTTGACTGTCACGATAGCACCGCTATCGCAGTGCTGGAAGACCAAGCAGAACTGCGTTTCGTACTGCAAACAACGCTAATCGGACTGTTGTCGGCGGTCCACCGCCCAGCTCGATCTCGGCTCCCGTTTCGCCACACCTTTGACCTCGGCGGCTACCTCCGCCATCTGCGCAGCGCTTTCGAAACGGCGGCGCGTTTCGACGATCCCGATCGAAACAGAGCAGAGCGGAACGGTGGCGGCACGACCCTGGCGGTCGACGACCTCGACCCAGCCTCGCTCACGATCCTCCGCGTCGTAGAGCTCGGGGATGTGCTCGTCGAAGCGCCGGCAGATCCTCTCGGCCACGGATTGCGCGATGTCTGTAGATGTCAGTACGACGAAGTCGTCGCCGCCGACGTGTCCCGCGAAACACTCACCCGGGGTCTGGGCCTCAAGCGCAGACACGACCGAGTCGGCGAGGAGCTTGATCACGTCGTCGCCGCGCGAGAACCCGTATAGGTCGTTGAACGCCTTGAAGTTGTCGAGGTCTGCATACAGGAGTGCGAACTTCATCGAGTCGGCGAGCCGGCTCGAGATCTCCTCGCCGATCGCAACGTTGCCCGGTAGCCCGGTCAAAGGGTTCAGACCTCGCAAAGTTGCGGCGCGTCGCAGCGTTACGACGACGCGCGCGCGTAGCTCGGCCGGTTCGAACGGGTGCAGGACGTAATCGTCTCCGCCGGCGATCAGATCTCTCAAGGGTGGCTGGGTCGGCGCCTGCGACACCACGAAGATGACGGGAACGAACGACGTTCTGAAGTCCCTGCGAAGGCGATCAACTGTGGCCGCAGCTGCTTCGCCGTGGGTTGCGTCCAAGATCACGACTTCGGGGTGTGTTGCTACGGCCATAGCTGCCGTGGTGACGGCGTCGGCGGCTTCGCGGACATCGACGTCCGAAATGCAATCCACGATCGAGTGGCGCACCCCACCGTCGGCACCGGAGACCAGAACCCGGCGTGGTTGTTCTTCCTGACGCCGTGTCACGAACCGCCCCGAGCGATCGCCGCGAGCTCGGCGGCCACGGCTGCAGGATCGTCCGAGCCAAAGACGGCGGATGCCGACACGATCAGATCGGCCCCGGCGGAAACGCAAGCAGCAGCGTTGGCCGGACTCACTCCCCCGTCGATGATGAGATCCACACCGCCCCCCCGCTCGTCGACCCATCGCCGGAACACTTCGAGCTTCGGCAGTGCGTCGGGGATGAACGCCTGCCCGGAGAACCCCGGATACACGCTCATCACTATTAGGTGATCGACCGCATCCAGATAGGACTTGATCGCTTCGGGTTCGACGTCGGGGTTCACCGCGAGCCCGGCCCCCAATCCGTTCTCGGCGAGCGTTCTGAGCAGCTTGACCGGGTCGGGCGACACCTCAGGGTGAAAGGCGATCCGGGCGGCCCCGGCCTTCGCGTACCACTCCCACGAGTCGTCGGGGTTCGTGATCATCAGGTGGACGTCCTGAGGAAGCGAGGAACATCGAGCTATGGCTTCGACGATCATCGGACCGATGGTCAGGTTCGGGCACGTAGTGGCCGTCCATGACGTCGGTGTGCCAGCGCGCGGAGAACGGCGCGACGCGGTCGAGCTCGGCGCCCAGCTGCGTGAAGTCGGCCGCGATGATCGAAGGCGTTAGCTCAGCCATCCGGGGAGCCTATACGTGCGTCCGGACCTGATCCGCTTCGCCGGCTTGCGGCCGGTAACCGTTCGCGAAAGCTTCGGCCGTCATCCGTTTCTTTCCCTCCGGCTGCACCTCGACGAGGCGCAGTCTTTGCGTCCGATGTCTGGACGTCGACGTCGTCGAACGGCCCGGGCTCGCCGTCGCCCGGGCACGACCTCCGCCTTCCAAACCTTCAGGCGCTTGCCGCGGAACCACAGGAAAGCACCGGGTGCGGGATCGAGTGCTCGCACGTTGCGGTCGAACTCGACGGCCGGGCGGGCGGGATCGAGCTCGGCTTCGTCTGCGCCGATCTTGGCCGCGATGGTGACTCCGTCCTCCGGCTGCGGCTGCGGCCGCAGGGACCCGTTCTCGAGCTCGCGCAAACTGCGCACGATGAGACCGGCGCCCGAGTGTCCGCGAGACGTCCTCTGATCGATCCGGATGTGTCGTGGGGGCCGATGGGCATCGACTCTTGGAGCAGGATCGGGCCCGTATCGAGGCCTTCGTCCATGAGCATCGTCGTCACACCGGTCGTCTCGTCGCCGGCGAGGATCGCGCGCTCGACGGGCGCGGCCCCGCGCCAGCGCGGCAGCAGTGAGAAGTGAACGTTGACGCAGCCGAGCTCGGGGATCGACGAGGATGTCGGCGGGCAGGATCGCGCCGTAGGCGACGACGACGATCGCGTCGGGATCGAAGGAGCGCAAGTGCGTCCGTCTCGTCGCGTAGTCGCTTCGGTTGAACCACCTCGATACCGAGCTCCTCGGCCGCGGTCTTCACGGGCGATTTCGCGACCTTAAGACCACGGCCCTTGGGCGGTCGGGACGCGTATAGACGGCGATGACCTCGGAGGCATCCGCGATCGCTCGAAGGGAAGGGACGGCCGCCGAGGGCGTCCCCATGAAGACGATGCGCATCGGGGCTACAGACGCGCGCTCGGGCGTCCGCGGGATCGGTGTGGGAGCTCCGTTTACCGCGCGCTCGCGGATGAGTCGCAGCGCTTCGCGTCGCAGATCGGGGTCGATGCGGTCGATGAAGAGGACGCCGTCCAGATGGTCGATCTCGTGCTGCAGGATGCGTGCGATGTAGTCGTCGGCCTCCAGCTCGATAGGTTCGCCGTCGGCATCCAAGCCCCGGACCAGGACGTGCTCGGACCTGGTGACCGGATACGCCAGACCGGGGATCGAGAGGCACCCTTCTTCGTCGACGGCTTCTCCCGTGCGTTCAACGATCTCCGGGTTCACGAAAGCGCCGACCGGCGTCCTCGATGCTCGGACGGAACACGAACACTCGGCGTTGCACGCCGACCTGCGGCGCGGCCAAGCCGACGCCGGGAGCGGCATGCATCGTTTCGACCATGTCCGCGATGAGCTTGCGGACGGAATCATCCACGTCTTTCACCGGCGGCGCTGCTTCGCGCAACACCGGGTCGGGATACATACGGATCGGAAGGATCGCCATCGGTATCAGATTACGTCTACCGGATCGACATCGATCCTCGCCCCGGAGTGCTTGCCGGCGAAGGCTCGCAGGGGGCCGACCATGTCGTCGACATCGCGGCATCTTATGAGCGCGCTCACTTTTCGCCCGCGCGGCAGGGCGCCGATCAACTCACCGTCCGCCTGCGAGGTCGTGTCACGCAGATCGGCGAGGTGCGCTGGGTCGATCTCGACGCGCACGATCGATCCGAACGGCGGATACCGAGTCTCTTCACGGAACGGCACCTCACGATCGAAAAAATACCGGTACGAGCTCCGGACGAAGGCTTGCACGGCGTGATGCTCGGGCTCCCTCGTCTGGATGAGGAATCGCCCTCCGGGGGCGAGGCAGCGTGCCAGCTCGTGCAGGACCTGGATGGCGTACTCGCTCGCCCGGAAATCCGGGCGAGCGAGAAGTTGATCCAAGTCCGCAACACAAACACAACCCGCGTTGCGTGTTGTGTTTGCCGCCGCGAGCGTCCCGATGATCACCGCGGGATGGGGGCGGTCACCGGCCGCCGGTGCATCGCCGCGCACCACCTTGACCACAGGCGCCGCGATCCCCGCTTTTTCTATCTCCCGCGCTATCCGCTCGTGACCCCAGCCCCGTCCGGACAGCGCGCCGTTGCACGAAGGGCAGGTGTCGGGCACGGAGGCCTCCGAGTCGCAAACCCGGCACCGAAGGCGCATCGAGCCTCCGGTCGGGGGCAACATCCCCCGTCCGCATGCAGGACACGCCGGACTCCATCCGCAATCGGCGCATCTCAATCGGAGAGAGTCTCCGCGCCGTCCGGTGAACACAAGGGCGTCCTCGCCCCGCGCGATCGCCCAGGACACAACCTCGAGCAAACGAGGTGTGACCGGACCCTTGCGCGGCCGGGCGGTCTCCGGACGATTGGCGCGGCGTTTGCTCCATATCCATCTCACGCCCGCTCCGGCCGTCACCTCCAGCGGAGGCGCCGGGCTCGACGCGACGAAGGAAACACCGGCCCGGCGGGCGCGCTCCCGCGCCACGACCAGACCGTGCAACCGGGGAGCCCGCTCCGACTTGAGGGAGTGGTCGTGAGCACTGGCCACGATCACCAGCGCCAGCCGAGGCATCGGAACCAGCAACCCGGCGCGGCCGATGACCGCAACATCCGCCGACCCCGAGCTCAAGGACGACCAACCAGAAGCGCGATCGGCCGGTCTCTCGGAACCGTGCAGGGTCACCGATACCGGGATGAGCGCGGCGATCTCGTCGGCGATCTCGACCCTGGGACAGACGATCAGGGTCTGGCCCTTCCGGGACGAGACCTCGGATGCCAGCCACGCCACGAGCTCGGGTTCCTCGCGCAGTGTCGGCGGGAAGAAGCAAGTCTCCGAGGCAGATCCAAGGAAAGATTCGAAGTCGAAACCAACACCCTTTCCCTGTGTAGTCAGCCACTCAGGTCGGTCCAACCTTCCTTCTCCGGGAGCCCTCTGAACACCCGAATCGGGTGTCGAGAATCGTCCCGGCACCGCATCGTGAAGGACAAGCCCAAGAGGTACGACGTAACGGCGGGCGATCCACTTGGCGAGCTCTATCTCGTCCGGACCAAACAACGGCTCCGGTGACACCAAAGAACGCACGGGACGCGGGTTCGGTACAGCCGGTTCGTCGATCAGCTCGATCACGAAACCGCGCATGTTGCGGCCGTGAAGGATCACGCGAACCACCGAACCGACATCGACGCGCCCGAGCAAGCGCTCGGGGATCTCGTAATCGAAGGGACGGTCCAGGGCCTGGACCGCCGAATCGATGGCGACGCGACAGAACCTCGTCACGTCGCGATTGTGAAGGTCTACAGAGACTCGACGCCCGCTTTGAACTCGTCCAGCCGGTCTACGCTCCCAGGTGAAGTTCTTCTCGGTCCGGCCGAAGTGCCCGTACGCCGCCGTCTGCTTGTAGATCGGACGGCGCAGATCGAGGTCGCGGATGATCGCCGCCGGACGCAGGTCGAAGAAGTCCATGCACGAGCTTCGAGAGCTTGTCGGGGTCGACCTTCGCCGTCCCGAACGTCCTCGACCATGATCGAGACCGGGTGCGCCGTGCCGATCGCGTACGCGAGACCGACCTCGCACGCGATCGGCCGCACCGGACGCGACGACGTGCTTCGCGACGTACCGCGCGCGCGTAGGCGCCCGTCCGGTCGACCTTCGTCGGGTCCTTGCCGGAGAAACAGCCGCCACCGACACGTCCCATGCCGCCGTAGGTGTCGACGACGATCTTGCGTCCGGTGAGCCCGGTGTCGCCGTGCGGGCCGCCGATCACGAACCGTCCGGTCGGGTTCACGAGGACGCGGACCTTGTCGTCCCACAGCTCCGGCCGGGACGATCGGGCGGATCACGTGCTCGACCAGATCCGGACGCAGCAGCGTGTCGATGTCGATGCCGTCGGCGTGCTGCGTCGAGATCGAGCACGGTGTCGAGCCGGACCGGACGCGTTGCCCTTCGTATTCGATCGTGACCTGGGTCTTGCCGTCGGGACGCAGGTACGGCAGGACGTCGGCCTTGCGCACCTCCGACAGCCGCTGCGCCATCCGGTGCGCGAGCCAGATCGGCGTCGGCATGAGCTCGGTGTGCACGCCCTCGTCGCACGCGTAGCCGAACATCATCCCCTGGTCGCCGGCGCCGAGGAGGTCGAGCTCGTCCTCCTTGTCGCCGGTGCGGACCTCGATGGCCTCGTCCACGCCCTGGGCGATGTCCTGCGACTGCTCCTGGACGGCGACGCTCACGCCGCACGTGTGGCCGTCGAAGCCGTACTTCGCGCGGTCGTAGCCGACGTCGACGATCGTCTGACGGACGATCTTCGGGATGTCGACGTAGGTCGACGTCGAGATCTCGCCGGCGACGGTGCACAGGCCGGTCGTGACGAGCGTCTCGCACGCCACGCGGCCGTACGGGTCGTTCCGAAGGATCTCGTCGAGGATCGCGTCGGAGATCTGGTCGGCGATCTTGTCCGGGTGACCTTCGGTCACGGACTCCGATGTGAACAGCCACGTACCGATGCCACAGGCTGTCCCTTCCTTGTTTCAAGTCCGGCTGCGCAGCAGCCAGTCGTCCCCGGGGAAGGATCGCAGTCTACCTACCGCCCGGCCCCCGCAGCACGCGATCCGGTCCAAGATGCGCGCCAGCTCGTCCTTCGTCATGCCGGATGAGCGGCTCGACGCCCGCCGCGTGAACGATCGACGCCTCGTTCGTCTCGGACTCGAACCCCGTCCCGGACGTCCGACGAGGTTGGCGACGACGAGGTCGGCGTGCTTGGCCGTCGAGCTTGTCCGTCGCGTTCTCGACGACCTGATCGGTCTCGGCGGCGAACAGCACGAGGGTCTGGCTCCCCTTCTTGCGGCCGAGCTCGGCGGCGATGTCGCGCGTCGGCTCGAGGTCGATGGTCTTCGGGCGGCGTTCGCCTTCTTCACCTTCTCGTCCGCGACACTCAGCCGGACGCCAGTCGGCAACAGCGGCGTTGAGGATGGCGACGTCGGTGTCCTCGAACCGCTCGATGCACGCGGCGATACATCTCCTCGGCCGTCTCGACGCGGACGACGCGCACACCCGGCCGGCGTGTCGACGGACGTCGGTCCGGCAGATCGACCGTCACGTCGGCGCCGCGCCGGTGACGCTTCGCGCGCGAGCGCGAAGCCCATGCGTCCGGTCGAGCGGTTCGAGATGAAACGAACGGGATCGATCGCTTCGCGCGTCGGGCCGACGGTGTACGAGGACGCGCACACCGCTCCAGATCCTTCGGCGTGAGCGCAGCGGTTACTGCATCGACGATGGCTGCCGGGTCGGCGAGGCGTCCGACGCCGTAGTCGCCGGAAGCGAGGTCGCCTTCCTCCGGCGGGATCAGTTGCGCGCCGTCGCCGACTGACGGCGTCGACGTTGCGCTGTACCGCCGGGTGCTCCCACATCTCCGTGTGCATCGCCGGCGCGATGAGGATCGGCCACCGGCACATCAGGTAGGTAGCGCAGACGATGTCGTCGCCGCTGCCGCGCGCCAGACGCTCGAGCGTGGACGCGGTCAGCGCCGACAGATCACGTAGTGCTTCCGCCCAGCGGCCGAGCTCGACGTGGATCACGCGCTCGGGTTCGTCGAAGACGTCGGTGTGGACGCGCTCGTCCGGTGAGCGCCGGCGAAGCGTCGGCCGGGCCGACGAACTTCGTGGCCGACTCGCGTCATCACGACACCGGACCTCGGCCCCCGTCCTTGATCAGGCCGACGAACGACCTCAGCCGACTTGTACGCGGCGATGGACCCGCATACGCCGACGACGACGCGCCGCCCTTGAAGAAGCATCTGTCCCTAGTATCGCGCCGGTCAGGCGCTGGAGCCGGACTCGCTACTTGACCGACTCTTCGACCTCGGGCGGCCGCTCGTAGCCGATCTTGTCCTCCTCGATCTCGCGCAGGGCGATCGTCAGCGGCTTCATCCCGTGGACGCTGGTCAAGCAGCGGCGGGAGCGGCTTCTCTTCGAGACCCGCGCCGAGCTTCGTGTAGTAGTCGACGATCTGGCGCGCGCGGCGGGCGGCCAGCACGACCAGCGAGTACTGGTTGTCGACCTTTGTCGAGCAGACGTTCGGCAGCAGGCTCGATCACGTGGGGCTCCTTGATTAGAACTTGGGAGGCCCAGTATAGCCTCGATCGGCCTCCACGGCCCGGGATATGTCGTCGTTCAATACGGCGTGGTCGAAGGAGTCCTTTTCGGCCAGCTCGTCGTGTGCTGCGTCCAAACGGGCCTTGATCTGCTCCGGCGTATCCGTGCCTCGGCCGCGCAGACGCTCGGCCAGGACCGCCTCCGAGGGCGGATCAAGGAAGACGGCCACCGCTTCGGGAAACAGCTTCTTGATCGTGCTGGGCGCCCCGCACGTCGATCTCGAACAAAAGGTCACGGCCCTCGTCCAGCGCGGCTCGGATCTCCGACCGTGGCGTGCCGTAGAGATGGCCGCGGTACTCCTCGTGCTCTACGAACTCATCTCGCTCGAGCGCTTCGCGGAACGGTGGCTTCGTCGACGAACCGGTAATGCTCGCCGTCGATCTCACCGGCGCGCTTCGGCCGCGTTGTCCACGAGACGGATAAGCCGAGGGACGGATGCCGTTGACGCAGCTCGGCGATACGGTCCCTTTGCCGACCCCGGAAGGGCCGCAAATGAGAACGAGTCGGCCGCCGGCGATTAGCGCTTGCCGAACCGTTCCTTGAGGGACTGCTTCTGCTTGTCGCCCAGCCCGCGCAGACCGACGACTGCTGGAGATGTTCAGCTCCTCCATCACTTTCTGCGCGCGCACCTTTCCTACGCCGGGCAATGCTTCGAGCATCGCCGACACCTTCATCTTCCCGAGGATCTCGTCGGACTCCGCATGCTCGAGACACTCGCTCAACCCGAGCGCCCCGTTCTTGAGCTTCTGCTTTGACGTCGGCACGTTTGCGTCGCGCCTCGGCCGCCTTGCCGAGTGCTTGCCGGCGCTGCTCCTCGGTGAGCTGGGGAAGCGGCATCTAAGCCTCCTTGTTGGACGGTTCACCCCCGACAAACCCTGGAGTATAGCGGCCGGGTTCCGGGGCGCCAACGCGCCCGACCTGCGCAAATACAGCTCGAAAGCGCCTGACTACTTCAGATGTCGGCTACCCGGTGATACGGGAGTCCGAACCTTCGCTGCACAGCGGACATCCTCGGGCTTCCACGCCTGTGCTTCGAGATGCAAGCAGCGACTCGAACGGAACACCGAACGACACACTGGCGAACGGTCGACGATCGATCGCGACGCCGACGACGTCGGCTCCCGTACGACCGCGCGAGATCGACGACCTCTCCTTCTGCGATCCGCCGTCGTCACGTGTTCTCGGCGATCAGGACGCGATCTTCCGAGCGAGACGTGAATCCTCGCCGCAAGCGTCATCGCGCCTTCGACGCGTTCGGAGAAGACCATCGGAACACCGAGGTAACGCGCCATCTCGTGTCCGATGACCACGCCGCCGATCGCCGGACGCGAGCACGATCGTCGGCTTTGCGGCGGCGAAACGCCTCACCGAGCTCGTGACCGAGACGCTCCGCGATGCCGGGGTGCTTCAGTTACGAGGCGGTTTGCACGAACGGGTCGGAGTGCAGTCCGCCCGAGAGCAGGAAGTGGCCCGGTGTGGACCGCGCCGTGCTCCTCGAGAAGCGAGTGCACCTCGGCGGCGTTCATGCCTTCATCCCCGCGCCGTCTTGCGCCAGCTCGCTCGCATGCGACCCTCGATCGGCCAGTACGGCTTCCAGGGCACGTCCCGGATCGGCCGCTTGCGTGACCGCGCGTCCGAGCACGATGAGGTCGGCGCCGTCCGCGACGACGGCCGCGGGCGTTCCCATCCGCTTCTGGTCGCCAGTGCCCGCCCAGGCCGGTCGCATGCCGGGGACGAGCAGGAACAGGTCCGGATGCGCGGCGCGAACGCGCGCCACCTCGCACGCGCCGAGCACGAGTCCTGGTGCGCCTTCTCGGACGGCCAGCGCCGCCATCGCGTCGACCTGCTCGGAGACGGATCGTGCCGATGCCGACCTCCCGCACGGCTCTCGTCGTTCAGGCTCGTCAGTGCCGTGACGACCAAGCAGGTCGGGCCGGCCGCCGTCCGTGGCTTCAACCGCCGCCCGCACCATCGCTCGTCCCCCGCTGCTGTGGATGGTCAGGAAGCGGACGCCGAGCCCGCGCAGCCGACCGCACTGCGCCGATCGCGGTCTTCGGGATGTCGTTGACCTTCAGGTCGAGGAACACCTCGCGTCCGGCTGCGTGGACGGCCTCGACCGCCGCCGGGCCGGCGGCTGTGAACAGTTGCAGGCCGACCTTGAAGACGGGCACGCGCTCGGCCAGCAGGTCGACCAAACGCTTGGCCTCGTCGAGGCTGGAGACGTCCAGCGCGACGCAGACCGGCAGGTTCGATGCTTCGTTGCTCATCCGTCCTTCATCATGCGTCGGAGCTGTGACACGTCCCGGATCTTCTTGCGGTTCAGGTACTCGACGGAACTCGTCGAGGATCCGCGTCGATGCCGTCGGCTCGACGAAGTTGGCCGTACCGACGGCAACGGCCGACGCGCCGGCCAGCAGGAACTCGGCGACGTCCTCACCGGTCCAGATCCCGCCCTGGCCGATGATCGGCACCTCGGGGAACGCGCGCGACACCTGGTACACGCATCGGATCGCGATCGGCTTGACCGCCGGACCGGACAGCCCGCCGGTGAACGTCGACAGCTTCGGACGGAAGGTCTCCGTGTCGATGGCCATCCCGAGCGCCGTGTTCATCACCGACAGCCCGTGTGTCCCGGCGCGGACTGCCGCGCGTGCGATCTCGACGATGTCGGTGACGTCCGGCGAGAGCTTCGTGAACACGGGCTGCGATGCAACGCGTGTGACGCCGCGGATCGACCTTTCCCGTCGCGTCCGGGATCGGACGAGAACATCTTCGATCGGGTCCTCCAGGTTCGGGCACGAGATGTTCACCTCGATCGCGACGATCCCCGGCGCGCCGCGCAGTCGGTCGGCGACGTTCATGTACTCCTCCGACGCTGTGACCGACGATCGACGCGACAACTGGAACCTTTTGCTCGACGAGCCACGGGAGCTCGTGATCGCAGAACGCGGCAACGCCGGGGTTCTGCAGACCGATCGCGTTGAGCATCCCGCGACGGTGTCTCGGCTCCCCGGGGCGGCGGATGACCGGGCCACGGTTTGGCCGACAGGCTCTTCACGATCACGCCGCCGAGCTTGCGCAGGTCGAAGTACGGCGCGAACTCCTTGCCGTAGTGGAACGTGCCCGACGCCGTAAGGATCGGGTTCGGGAACTTCACACCGCGCAAGATCGACGGCCAGCTTCGGCTCTGCGACGTGCCGGGCGTCATCCGCCGCGCACCTCGTCGACGGCCGACATGGCCGGATTCCTCGACGCGCTCCCAGTGGACGCGCGAAGCCGAGAACACCGGGCCCTTCGGTGCAGCACCGGGCCCAGCCCCAGTCGTCCGGATCGCCACGTCCGGTCGACACGAACGGGCACGGCGCACACGAGGCACGCGCCGAATCCGCACGCCATGACCTCCTCCCACGCGACCTGGCACGGGAGCTTCATCTGCGCGCAAACACTTCGCGACGGCGCGGAGCATCGGCTACCGGGCCGCACGTGTAGACGACCTTGGCGTTCGTCGCTCGCACCCGTTCGGCGAGGACATCGGTCACCACGCCGCGGTAGCCGGTCGAGCCGTCGTCCGTGGTGAACGTGACGGTGAGCGACGCACGCTTCGCTTCGATCGGACGCAGGAGGTGGTCCTGGGTCCGTCCTCCGAGGATGTAGTCGACGCGGTGGCCGTGACCGCGCAGCTCCTCGGCCAGGAACAGCAGCGGCGCCGCACCGATCCCGCCGCCGACGAGCAGGCAGTTCGTCGGTTCCTTCTGGAAACGGAACGGACGGCCGAGGGGGCCGAGGATGTCGAGCGTCGCGTGCTGCCGCGCAAGCGCGACAGCAGCTCCGTCCCCCGCCCTCGGACGTCGAAGACCACCTCGACGGTCCCCGCCCAGCCCGGACGCCGGTCGACGCGGTGGATCGAGAACGGACGCCGCAGCAGCAGGCTCTTGTCGTCGGGCATCCGCAGCGCGATGAACTGTCCGGGTGCGGCGCGCGTGCACACCTCGGGCGCAACGAGCGTGAGCGAGTGGTACGGCTCGTCGAGCCGCTTGTAGGCGAATACCTCGCGCCGGACCCGACCACGCGCCCTGAGTCTCCGGTCGTCGCGTGCGTCTTCTCTGCCTTTCGAGTCCATGCGTGGTAGTCCTGCAGCGCCTGCACGCGCCAGCCGTCCGTTCGCCGTCGGCGTCGATCCCTTGGACGGCGGCGACCGCGCCCGAGAGCGTCGTGATGCACGGGATCCCGTGACGGACCGTCGCCGTCGCGGATCTGATAGCCGTCGGCGCGGTAGCGGTCGCGGCCGGCCGGCGTGTTGAAGACGAGGTCGACCTTGCCTTCGGCTACGAGATCGACGACGTCCGGCTTGCCCTCGTCGATCTTCGCAACGGCTGTGGCGGCGATGCCGTTCGCCTTGCAGCAGCTTCCGCCGTTCCCACGGTCGAGTAGATCTCGAAGCCCAGCTCGACAAGCCGCCTGCGCCGGGGATGATCGCAGCCTTGTCCCGATCGCGCAGCGAGATGAAGATCGCGCCGCGAGCGACGGCAGCTTCGTGCCGGCGGCGTCCTGCGCTTTCGCGAAAGCGCGTGCCGAAGTCGGCGGCGATACCCATGACTTCGCCGGTCGATCGCATCTCCGGGCCGAGGATCGATGTCGACGCCGGGGAACCGCCCCCAGGGAAGGACGGCTTCCTTCACCGCGGTGAAAGGGAGTCCAGGATGTGCGGCGGTCTCGCTGGAACAGTCCGCGCTCGCGCAGCTCGTCGAGCGTGTGTCCGACCATGCACCCACGTCGCGACCTTCGCCAGCGGGACGCCGATGACCTTCGAGCAGAACGGGACCGTGCGCGACGCGCGCGGGTTCGCTTCGATGACGTAGACCTCGCCGTCGCGCACGGCGTACTGGACGTTCATCAGTCCGCGAACATCGAGCGCCTCGGCCAGAGCGGCTGCGTGTAGTCGACGATGCGTCTCGATGAGCTCGTCGCTCAGCGTGTGCGGCGGCATGACGCACGCCGAGTCGCCCGAATGCACACCGGCCTCCTCGATGTGCTCGAGGATCCCGCCGACGCAGCAGCTCGGATGCCGTCGTAGATCGCATCGACGTCGACCTCGACCGCGTCCTCCAGGAACTTGTCGACGAGGATCGGACGGTCGGGACTCGCGATGGTCGCGCTTGCGATGTAGCGCTCGCAGCATCTCGTCGGAGTAGACGATCTCCATCGCGCGTCCACCGAGCACGTAGCTCGGACGAAGCGAGCACCGGGTAGCCGATCCGTCGCGAGATCTCGAGCGCTTCGTCGCAATGAAGTCGCCGTTCCGTACGGCGGGTGCGGGATGCCGCAGCTTCTCGATCAGCGCGCCGAACCGTCCGCGGTCCTCGGCGATGTCGATGGCGTCCGGCGAGGTGCCGAGGATCGGCACGCCGGCCGCTTCGAGGTCGAGCGCCAGCCGCAGCGGCGTCTGGCCCCCGAGCTGGACGATCACACCCTTCGGCTTCTCGGTCTCGACGATGTGCAGAACGTCCTCGAGCGTCGAGCGGCTCGAAGTACAGGCGCGTGGACGTGTCGTAGTCGGTCGAAACCGTCTCGGGGTTGCAGTTGACCATCACCGCGTCGAGGCCGACGTCCTCCAGTGCGAAGGCCGCGTGCACGCAGCAGTAGTCGAACTCGATCCCCTGTCCGATGCGGTTGGGCCCGGAGCCGAGGATCATCACGGAGTTGCCCGGGTTCGGGCTTGGCTTCGTCCTCTTCTTCGTAGGTCGAGTAGTAGTACGGCGTGTAGGCCTCGAACTCGGCCGCGCACGTGTCGACGCCTTTGTACACGGGCCGCACTGTGCGCTCTCGGCCCGAACCTCTTGCTCCGTGCGGTCCGGTGAGGTACGCGATCTGGGCGTCGGAGAACCCGAGCTCCTTGCTCTCCGGCATCGTTCGCGGCGCCGGCCTCGATCTTCCGCGCGCATCTCGATGATCTCGACGATCCGATCGAGGAACCACGGGTCGATCCGCGCTGGCCTCGTAGACTTCCTCGACACCGTCGCGCCGCTGCGGAGTGCCGCCTCGACGGCGAAGATCCGTCTCGTCGTCGGGGTCCGCGACCATGCTCCAGCAGCTCGGACGCATCGGTCGGGAGGCTCGCGCTCGCCGGGGTCGCCGTTCAGACCGAACCGGCCGGACTCCAGCGAGCGGATCCCCTTCTGCAGTGCTTCGGGGAAGGTCCGTCCGATAGCCATCGCCTCGCCGATCGACTGCATCTTCGTTCCGAGCACGCGGCGCGACACCGGGGAACTTCTCGAACGCGAAGCGCGGGACCTTCACGACGACGTAGTCGATGGTCGGCTCGAAGCTCGCCGGCGTCTTGCGCGTGATGTCGTTCGGGATCTCCTCGAGCAGGTAGCCGGCCGCGAGCTTCGCCGCGATCTTCGCGATCGGGAACCCCGTCGCCTTCGACGCGAGGGCACTCGAGCGCGAGACGCGCGGGTTCATCTCGATGATGATCTGGCGTCCGGTCTTCGGGTCGACGGCGAACTGGATGTTGCTGACCCGCCGGTCTCGACACCGACCTCGCGGATGCACGCGATCGACGCGTTCCGCATGATCTGGTACTCGCGGTCGGTGAGCGTCTGCGCCGGCGCGACGGTGATCGAGTCGCCGGTGTGGACGCCCATCGGGTCGAAGTTCTCGATCGAGCAGATGATCACGACGTTGTCGGCGAGGTCGCGCATGACCTCGAGCTCGAACTCCTTCCAGCCGATCAGCGACTCCTCGATGAGCACCTCGTGGACCGGCGAGTACTCGAGGCCCTGTCCGGCGAGGAGCTCGAGCTCATCCGGGTCGTGGGCGACGCCCGAGCCGGCTCCGCCGAGGATGAAGCTCGGACGGATCACGACCGGGTACCCGATCGCGCCGGCGATGTTGCGCGCTTCGGCGAGCGTGTAGGCGTAACCCGAGCGCGCGCACCTCGATACCGATCGGACTCCATCGCGGCCTTGAACAGCTGGCGGTCCTCGGCCTTTCGGATCGCGTCGATCTTCGCGCCGATGAGCTCGACGCCGTAGCGGTCGAGCACGCCGTTGTTCGTGCAGCGCGACCGCGGTATTCAGCGCGGTCTGTCCGCCGAGCGTCGGCAAGCAGCGCGTCCGGACGTTCGGCTTCGATGACCGCTGCGACGATCTCGGGGGTGATCGGCTCGATGTAGGTGCGGTCGGCGAATTCCGGGTCCGTCATGATCGTCGCCGGGTTGGAGTTCACGAGGATGACGCGGAAGCCGTCCTCCCGTAGAACCTTGCAGGCCTGGGTTCCGGAATAGTCGAACTCGCAAGCTTGCCCGATGACGATCGGGCCGGACCCGATGATCAGGATCGAATGCAGATCGTTTCGCCTCGGCATCTACCTGATCAGCACCCCCGCCGCACCGACGCCGATGAGAACGAGCACTCCGCCCGCAGCACTCAACAACCAGTTGTCCGAAGAGATGCCTGCCCACACGAGCAGGACGCCCGCGAGGGAGAAGAAGAGAAGGGCGAGGACGGCCGGGCCCGCACCGGCGCCGGCGCCGAGACGCTTGAACGGAAAGGAAGGCACGCGCGGCGCATCGCCCCAGCTCTCTTTCAGAGCCACGAGGTCGTTGGGGATCTCGTGCCCGTCCCGCATGGTGGCCAGCTCGCTCTCGGAGAACACGATGACGTCACCGGAGTCGAAGCGGACCTCCCACAGCTCGCCGGTGTCGGGCGACCACGGAACGTTCAGCCGGCGGACGAGCAGACCTTCTTTGCCCTCCCACGCGCTCCTGTCTTCTTTCGATGGGACGGGGCGATCCAGCCCGGTCACCTTGGCTCGCTCGCCGACTCGCATCCTTCCTCCTTATCTGTTCGCTGCGATCAGATCCGCGAAGTCCTTAAAGAGGTATCGCGAATCGTGTGGTCCCGGCGCAGCCTCCGGATGGTATTGGACCGAGTACGCCGGTACGTCCAGGCACCGTAAGCCTTCCAGGGTTCCGTCGTTCAGATCGAAATGCGTCAGCGCGACGTCTCCCGCCTCAGACGCCCAGACCCAGTCTTTGCCGGTTGTGCGTCGATAGCGCACGCCAGGCCTCTCCGGACTCGCTCGGGTCGCGGCCGGCTCTGACGGCGAAGCCGTGGTTCTGCGTCGTTATCTCGACGCGGCCGCTGTCCATCGACTTCACGGGGTGGTTGGCCCCGCGATGTCCGAACTTCAGCTTGTAGGTGGCCCCGCCCAGCGCGGTCCCCAGCACCTGATGACCGAGACAGATCCCGAAGGTCGGGTACGCGCCCAGCGATGATCTCGCGCAATGTCGCCGCCACATGCGGGATGGCCGCCGGGTCTCCCGGTCCGTTCGAGACGAAGACGCCGTCGGGAGCCCAATCAAGGATCTCCTCGGCCGGCGCATCGGCGCCGAAAACCCGCGTCGTAACGCCCATGCCGGCGAGGCAACGCAGGATGTTGCGCTTCATCCCGAGGTCGATGGCCGCGACCTTGGCACCCGCTACACGAGGGTCGGGGTCGTCGGCCACAGCGGACAGCTCGCCCGTGCGCCACAGGTCGGCGACCTCGAGGTCGTAGTGGCGCGCTCGGCGTCACCTCGCGAACGAGGTCCCGGCCCACGATCTCGGGAGCCGACCGCACGCGATCCATGAAGGAAGCTTCGTCGAGTGTCTTCGGTGGTTATCCCGCCGATCATCGCGCCCTCGATCGCGCAATCTGCGCGTGAGGCGCCGCGTGTCGATGCCCTCGATGCCTACGACACCGTGGCGTTCGAGATAGGCGGGAAGGCTCTCTTCAGAGCGCCATGAAGACGGGTTCTGCGTCGCTTCGCGGACGACGAATCCCTTGCACCCAAGGATGCGGTGCTTCACCGTCGAGACCGTTCAGCCCGTAGTTGCCTTGGTGCGGATATGTCATCGCGACGATCTGGCCGTGATAGCGAGGGATCGGTAAGGACCTCCTGGTAGCCGGTAAGCCCGGTATTGAAGACCACTTCGCCGAACGTCTCTCCACGCGCGCCGAACGAGCGGCCGCGGAAGATGGTCCCGTCGGCGAAGCGCCAGCAGGGCGCCGGTCATCGCTGCACCTCTCCGTCGCGCACCGTGAACTCTCCGCGCAGCATCGTGTGCACGACTCGTCCGCGCAGCTTGCGTCCCGCGAAGGGTGTGTTGCGGCTGCGCGAGTGCAGCGCAGAAGGCTCGACCGTCCAGGCCGTATCTGGATCGAAGACGACGAGGTTCGCCGGACGTCCGGCCTCGATCGGCCCCCCGTGCTCGTGGGAGCCGAGGATCCGCGCCGGGCCGGTGCTCAGCAACTCGATCACCCGATCGAGTCCGCACACACCAGGCTCGACGAGCTCGGTCGAGGACGACGCCGAGCGCCGTCTCGAGCCCGACCATCCCGCACGGTGCGTACTCGAACTCTCGATCCTTCTCGTGCGCTGCATGCGGAGCGTGGTCGGTAGCGATCGCATCGACCGTGCCGTCGGCGATCGCTTCCTTCAAGCGCACGCACGTGCTCGTCCGATCGCAGCGGCGGCGCGACCTTGAAGCTCGGGTCGAAGGAGCGCACGACCTCATCGGTTAGGGCCAGGTGGTGCGGGGTCACTTCGCATGTCACAGCGATCCCGTCGGCCTTTGCAGCGTCGGATGGCATCGACCGCTCCGGCTGTTGATGTGTGCGCGATGTGAAGGCGGCCGCCGGTCAGCTTCGCCAGCGCGACGTCGCGCAGCACGCAGATCTCCTCGGCTTCGGCCGGGATGCCACGCGAGGCCGAGCAACGGCCGAAACCTCGCCCTCGTGCATGTGTCCGTCACGCATGGACGGGTCTTCCGCGTGCTCGACGATCACGGCATCGAAAGCGCTTCGCATACTCCAGCGCACGCCGCACAATTGGCGCGGTCGGAGACGGGGTCGCCGTCATCGGAGAACATTCGAACGTTCGCCGCCGACCGATGCATCTCTCCCATCGGCGCGAGCTTCGGCTCCCCTGCCGTCCGGCGGTGATCGCGCCGATCGGGATGCACGTCGACCAGCCCGACCTCGCGTCCGCGACTCCACACGTACTCGACGCTGGACGCGTTGTCCTGCGCCGGATCGGTGTTCGGCATCGGGCAGACGGCCACGTAACCGCCGGCGGCGGCCGCGCGCGATCCGCTCTCGATCGTTTCCGATTCCTCGCCGCCCGGCTCCCGGAAGTGCACATGCAGGTCGACGAAGCCCGGTGCGACGACGCGCCGCGGCAGTCCACGACTTCACCGCCGGCAGCCTCGAGACTTCTCACCGACTTCGACCACGACGCCGCCGTCGATTAGAACGTCGAGGTTCCTATCGATCTTTGCCGCAGGATCGACGACGCGGCCGCCCTTCAAGAGCCTCACGACGCCACCTCTTCCGAGGGAGACACCCCGGCTGCGCCGGCAAGCGGTTGTCCGCCGAGCAGCAGGTACATGACCGCCATCCGGACGGCCACGCCGGCGGACACCTGCGCTCGATCAACGCAACGTCCGACTCCGCCGCTTCCCAATCGATCTCGACGCCTCGATTCATCGGGCCCGGCGTGCATGACGACCGCGCCCGGCTCCATCTGACGCCAGCCGCTCGCGCGTGAATCCGAGTCCTTCAGTGAATTCATGCTCTCGAGGGGATAGCGGCGTCGCGATGCCGCTCGCGCTGCATGCGCAGGAGGTAGATCACGTCGAGCGAAGGCAGCTCGGCGTCCAGATCGTGGGACCACCGGCAGCCGAGCGCCGCACACGCTATGCGGGAGAAGCGTCGGCGGAGCGATGAGTACGACGTCGGCTCCCATGCGCCGGAACCCCAGAGCGTTCGATCGCGCGACCCGCGAGTGCGCGATGTCGCCGACGATGCCGATACGCAGACCCTCGAGGCGTTCCGAAGTCGCCGCTGCACCGTGTACATGTCGAGCAACGCTTGCGTCGGGTGCTCGTGTGCGCCGTCCCCGGCGTTGATCACTGCTGGCATCGGTGAGACGCGCGAGCATGCGCCGGCGCACCGGCGGCCGGATGACGCAGGACGATCGCGTCCGCGCCCAGCGCGCGCAGCGTACGAGCGGTGTCGCGCAGGCTCTCGCCCTTGCGCACGCTCGATGCGTCCGCCGACACGTTGATCACGTCCGCCGACAGCCGTTTCGCGGCGAGCTCGAACGACACGCGCGTGCGCGTCGAGTTCTCGTAGAAGAGATTTACGACCGTGCGTGCCGCGCAGCGTCGGCACCTTCTTGATCTCGCGCTCGCCGATCGCCTCGAAGCTCTCGGCCGAGGTGAGGATCGACGCGATCTCGTCGCGGCCGAGGTCGGCGATCGACAACAGGTGCCTCGGGCTGTTCAGCGCTCATGGATCTCCACTCCGTCTGCTCCGTCGGCTTCCTCGAAGATCACCTCACGTCCTCCTTCGCCGAAGTCGGCAGGTTCTTGCCGACGTAGTCCGCTCGCATCGGCAGCTCGCGATGGCCACGGTCGACGAGGACGGCCAGCTGGATCGATTCGCGGACGCCCGAGGTCGGTGATCGCATCCAGTGCGGCTCTGATCGTCCGGCCCGTGAAGAAGACGTCGTCGACGAGGACGACGACCTTTCCCGTCGACGTCCGGGCACCTCGGTCGGCTCGACCGGACGCGGTCCTCTGGACGCGAGGTCGTCGCGGTAGAGCGTGATGTCGAGCTCACCCGAGCCGGATGAACGCCCTCGACCCGCCGATCTCGGCGGCGAGCCGCTGGGCCCATAGGGCGCCGCCCGGTGCGGATCCCGACGAGGACCACGTCGTCGGCACCCCGGTTGCGCTCGACGATCTCGTGGGCGACCCGCGTCGTCGCGCGGCGCGAGGTCGGCGGGCTCCATGACCCGGGCCTTGAGGGTGGGCTCGCTCACGCCGGCCCCCATACGAACCGAAACGCCCGCCCGGCCGCCCGTCTGGCGCGTCCTCGACAGGCGTGTTTGTCTGCACCGCTGCGCTCCTTCCTCGCCTCTCTGGACGAGCCGTTAAAGGGTCGCTCTTCGATACACAAGCTATCACCGATGTGCGACAGATACGCGCCCGCGCCGCTCCTGGCTATCCTCGTCGCAAGGAGGGACCGGGTTTGGGGATCCACGACATCGAGGTCAGGACCATCGACGGTGAGAACAAGCGCCTTGCCGACTTCGCCGGCAAGGCCCTCTTGGTGGTGAATGTCGCGTCCAAGTGTGGCTTCACGCCTCAGTACGAAGGGCTGCAGAAGCTCTACACCTCCTACCACGACCGCGGCTTGGAGATCCTCGGCTTTCCGTGCAACCAGTTCGCGTTCGAAGAGCGCGGCAGCGACGAAGACATCAAGGCGTTCTGCTCGCTCAACTACAACGTGACCTTTCCGATGTTCTCCAAGATCAAGGTGAACGGCCGGGCGCGTCATCCTCTCTACGCTGAGCTCACGAAGCAGCCGGACAACGGCGGCAAGGCCGGGCGCGTCAAATGGAACTTCGAGAAATTCCTCGTGGCTCCCGACGGAGAGGTTGCCGGACGTTTCCGTACGCGCGTCACACCGGAAGACACGGAGCTGGTCGCTGCGATCGAAGCTCTGCTGCCCGGGAGCCCACGTCCGCAGGCCGGCGAGCTAGGCTCGACGACATGAGCATCTACGACGTGGGGGTTCGGACGATCGACGGCGAGGACACGACCCTGGCCGAGTTCAAAGGGAAAGCGCTTCTGGTTGTCAACGTCGCGTCCAAGTGCGGTTTCACTCCGCAATACGAGGCGCTTCAAAAGCTTTACACCGACTACCACGACCGAGGCTTCGAGATCCTGGGCTTCCCGTGTAATCAGTTCGGCGGACAAGAGCCCGGCACCAGCGAAGAGATCAAGGAGTTCTGCTCGCTCAATTGGGGCGTCACGTTCCCAATGTTCGAGAAGGTGGACGTTAACGGCGACGATCGGCATCCGCTTTACGCCGAACTCACGAAGGCTCCCGACCACAAAGGAAACGCCGGCGACGTGGGATGGAACTTCGAGAAGTTCCTCATCTCCCCCGAAGGAGACGTCGTCGCTCGTTTCAGGACCAACGCCAAGCCCGATGCGGAGTACGTGACCTCGGCCGTCGAAGAACAACTGCCGGACTAGCCGACTAATCTGGGCACGCCGTGGTAGAGCTTCTCGCCTCCTTCACGTACACACCCATGGAGCGTTGGGGCCCCGTTTCTCCACACGGGGTGGGAACTGCCGTCGGATTCTTTGCCGGTGCGTGGCTCATGGCTCGACGCGCCGAACCACGTGGCATCCCGCGCAACGACGTGTACAACGCCGTTACCTGGGGCGCGATCGGCGCCGTTATCGGCGCCCGCGGGTTCTACGTACTCGGTCACCTCGATCAGTTCAACTCGATCGGCGACATGCTCGCGGTCTGGGAAGGCGGGCTCACGATGTTCGGTGGCTTCATCGGCGGTCTTCTACTCGGCCTTTGGTATCTGCGCCGGCACGGGTTCAAGATCCCGCCGGCGCTCGACGCCGCCGCTCCCGGTTTCGTCGTCGGAGTCATCTTCGGCCGCATCGGCGACATCATCATCGCGGACCACCTCGGCCGGGTAACAAACTTCTTCCTGGGCTATCGCATACCGAATGCGAAGATCGCTCCGGGATACGGACCACCGACTTACGTTCCCGGCGCAGTGGTCCACCACACCGCGCTTTACGATCTGGCCGGTGCCCTCGTCCTTCTCGGTTTTCTCTATCTGGTCGATCGCCGCAAGCCGCGGACGGGAACCCTGTTCGCGGCGTTCTCCGTCTGGTACGGGTTGCAGCGCTTCTTCATCGACTTCACGCGCAACCGTGAGTTGATCGAATCGGTGTTCTTCGGGCTCTCGGGAAGCCAGTGGGCCGGCCTGGCCTTTGCAGCCGGCGGGGTCTCCGCCCTCTTCCGCATTTCGAGACGTACAACGTCGCCCGAGATCTCCGTGCCCGAACCCGTGAGTGCCGTAATTCCCCCGGCACCGCTGCACGACGTTGTAAACCCTTTGCCGAGCCAAGGCGGCGCTGAGGCAGAAGAGCCGGATCAGGCAGTAACTTCGGCTCCCACCCCGCAGATACCGAGAGACACGGAGGAAACTCCGGCTCCCGATACGCCGGAACCGGCGTTTCCTTATACGCCGGGGGCCGACACGTCCTCCGAGCCCGAGGACGCTCCGCCCGACGCGTCGGCGCCTCCAACACCTCCGGCGCCGTCGTCCTGAATCTTCGACATCACTGCGGCGAGGACGCCGTTGACGAACCGTCCGGCGTCTTCGCCGGAGAAGTGCTTGGCGATCTCGACGGCCTCGTCTATCACCGCGGCGGGCGGCACATCGCGCTCCAGTAATTCGAGCACGCCGACCCGCAATACGTTGAGGTCAACCGGCGACATGCGCTCCGGCGCCCAATCGATCGAATGCCCCCGGATCAGATCGTCGAGTTCGCCTCTGCGATCGATGACGTGATGAACCAGGAGCTCGGTGTACGGGTCTACATCCCCCCGCTCACCGAGCAGCTCCGCAACGCCCACATCTCGAACGCCTGCGCCGTATAAGACCTCGATGGCCGCCACGCGGGCGGCGCGGCGCGACATGGTCCTTAGCCCTGGACCCGCGTGACGTAATCGCCGGTGCGCGTGTCGACGCGGACCGTTTCACCCTCGCCGACGAATAGCGGAACCTGGATGACGGCGCCGGTCTGGACCGTCGCCGGCTTGGTCCCGGCAGATTGCCGGTCGCCCTTGAGGCCGGGATCCGTCTTCGTGATCTGCAGGTCGACAGTGGTCGGCAGGTCGAGCGATACCGGCGTTCCTTCGTAGAACGCGACCATCACGTTCAATCCTTCGACCAGGAAGCGCGCGACCTTGTCGTCGACGTGAGCCGATCCGAGGGTGGTCTGGTCGTAGGTTTCGTTGTCCATGAACACGTAGCCGTCGCCTTCGCGATACAGGTACTGCATCTCCCGGCGGTCGAGCCGCGCGACATCGACCTTCGTGTCGGAGTTGAACGTCTTGTCGACGACCGCCCCGCTGCGCAGGTTCCGGATCTTCGTCCGAACTATGGCCTGGCCCTTACCGGGCTTGTGGTGGGCGAACTCGATGACCTCGAACAGTCCATCCGGAAGCTCGACCACCATGCCTCGGCGCAAGTCGTTCGTATTCGTTGTTTCCGCCATCTCTCTCCTAAAAGGTCTTCTAGGGCCGGGGTTCTCTATGGAAGGTCCGGGCCGCGATCGAGGGTTGTGAGGTTATCCGCACCGCCCTGCGTGACGACGAGAAGGTCCTCTATACGGATCCCACCTATGCCCGGGAGGTAGACACCCGGCTCGACGGTCACGACCATGCCGGGCTCGAGGGTGCCTTCCGCGGTCGTGGTTAGCGACGGTCCCTCATGGATCTCCAAGCCGACGCCGTGCCCCGTTGAGTGGATGAAGAGGTCGCCCATTCCTTCCTTATCGAGCACATCGCGCGCCGCGCGATCTACGTCGGCGCACGCAACGCCCGGCTTCACGGCGGCGCATCCGGCTTCCAACGCCTTCAAGACCGCGTTGTGAGCGTTTCGCAGCTCATCGGGCGCCCGGGGGCCGAGGAACGTCCGCGTCATGTCGGAGCAGTAGCCATCGGCGCGAGCCCCGATGTCGATGAGCAATACACCGTCGATGTCGATCGGCTCCCTCCGCGGTTCGGCATGCGGAAGTGCCGAGTGGGCTCCTCCGGCGACGATGATGTCGAACGAGACTCCTTCCACTTCCCGGCGTATGCGCCATTCCAGGTCGAGCGCCAGATCGAGTTCCGTTCCGCCCTTCCAGTCGCGGAGCGCGCCGACCACGGCCTTCTCCGCAACGTCCTGAGCTCGGCGTATCAACTCGATCTCACCGGCGTCCTTACGCTCACGCACGCTCTCGACGAGATCGGTCGTGGGGACGAGCTCGATGCCGTCCAAACCCGAACGCATACGGTCCATGGCCGCAACGGTCATGTGCGACGCCTCGATGCCGAGCTTTGCAAAGCCACGATCGGCCAGACCCTTGGCGAGCAGATCGCTGAGCTTGGTGCCGCCCGAGTAGATCAGACGCTCGATATCGGGCACTTGCGTAGCCGACTGCTCCTGGTAGCGGCCGTCCGTGAAGAAGATCGGATCGGCGGCAAGAAGGAGCTGACCGTTCGACCCGGTGAAACCGGTGAGATAACGCACGTTCGTTGGTTCGGTGACCAGGAGAGCGAGCACGTCGGAAGGAAGCTTTTCCATAACCCGCTGCCGTCGCGCTGCGTGTTCGGTCATCTTCTTCCCTCCGACACGATGAGAGCTTGCAGTCCCAGTAGATATGACTGCGCGCCGAAACCCGATACGACCCCGAGGCAGGCCGCCGAGATGAGCGAGTGCTGCCTGAATTCCTCGCGCGCGAAGATGTTGGACAGGTGGACCTCGACCACCGGGACGTCCAGCGCTTGCACGGCGTCGCGCAACGCCACGGATGTGTGGGTGAAGCCGCCGGGATTGATAAGGACGCCGTCGTAGCTCGAGCCGGTCTGCAGCTTGTCGATCAGCTCACCCTCGTGGTTTGACTGAAAGGCGTCGACGGAGTGTCCGCCTTCCGCGGCGGCCTCGGCCAGCGCTTCGTCGATCTCCGCCAACGAGGTAGAGCCGTAGACGTCCGGCTCCCGGGAGCCGAGCAGATTCAGATTGGGGCCGTGCAGAACGAGGAACTTCAACGGCCTACCTCGCCGAAAGCTTCCTGCAACACGCGAGGGTCGACTTTCCGCACCACGGGAGCGCCTCGGCCCTCGAGCAGAACCAGCCGCGCTCCGGCGCTGTACTTCTTGTCGGTTTTCATGCGTTTGTTCACCTGTTGCCACTTAAGCCCGTCGATCCGCGTCGGCAGACCAATGGCCTCGAGTACTCGGCGATGCTCGTCGACCAGATCGGACAAACCCAGCAAGGCCGCGACCTTCGCCGCATACACCATCCCGATCGAGATGGCCTCACCATGGTGCAGCTTCGCGCGTCCCCCGCGCTCTACCGACAGGCTCTCGATGGCATGTCCGAGCGTATGACCGTAGTTCAGGATCGCGCGCATGCCGAGTTCGCGCTCGTCCGCGGCTACAACCTCGGCTTTGATCTTCGAGCAACGAGCCACCAGTTGCCCGAGGACCGGGCCGTGGCTGAAGATGCCGTCGCCTTCGCGCAAGATGCTTCGGTGCAGCGCCGGTTCGGCGATGAATCCGTACTTCACGACTTCGGCCAGCCCGCCCCGGAGCTCACGTTCCGGAAGCGTCTCCAGGACGCTCAGGTCGGACAGGACGACAACAGGCTGGTGGAAAGTCCCGACGAGGTTCTTACCCTGCGGGAGATTGACTCCGGTCTTTCCACCGATCGCAGCGTCGACCATCGCAAGCAACGTCGTCGGAACTTGGACGACGGGGATACCGCGCGCGAACGTCGATGCGACGTAGCCCGTCACGTCACCGACCACGCCCCCGCCGAAGGCGAACAGCACGTCCCCTCGATGGAACCCTGCCGCCGCCAATCGTTCGGACAGGCGGCCCGCGGTGTCGACCGTCTTCTCTCCTTCTCCTTCGGGGAAGGTGTGCCAGGTCACGCGCAGACCGCTGGCAACCAATGGCTTCTCGAGCGCGGCGCCCCACAGCCGTTTGATCCGCGGATGCGTGACGATGCCCGCGTTCTCGGTACCGGATGGGATCTTTACCAGCTTCGGCGTGCGTTCCAGCAATCCGCGTCCTATGACCACGGAGTAGGACGGCTCTACTCCGACCCGAACGCGAGTTACAGGCCGGGCCGCTGCTTTCGTTGACCTATCAACCTCTTTAGCCACTTCTTCGGCTACCTCTCGGACCGTTCGTCCGTCGGAGGAGACGGTGTGATCGGACACAGCCTCGTATATGGGAACACGCTCGGCGAGCATGTCGGTTATCCGCCGACGGAGACCGCCCTTTCCGTTCGCACGCAGGAGAGGCCTTTCCTCGGACCCATCGAGCCTCCGGGCGAGCTCATCGGCGCTGGTCTTCAGGTAGACGAGGACTCCCGAACGCTTCAGGTCCGTCACGTTGGCCGGGTCGAGTACCGCACCGCCACCGGTAGCGATAACTGCGCCGCGTGATCGCGCCGCGTCACGTACGACGGCGCGCTCGCGCCGGCGGAATCCTTTGAGGCCTTCCTTCTCGAAGATCTCGTCGATCGGGCTGCCGTTGCCGACCACGATCTGATCGGTGTCGATGAAACGGCGTCCCGTTGCCGCGGCAAGTCGCCGGCCGACCTCGGTCTTGCCCGACCCCATGAAGCCGACGAGCACTATGTTTTGAGGCCCCGACCGTTTGCGCGTCGCCACGGTCAGGCCTTCTGAAGCGCTTCGAGCCAGCTCCTGTGAGCGCCTACGAATTCGTCCGCCGAATCTCCGCCGAACTTCTCCAACGCCGCATCTGCCAGCACGAAGGCGGCAACCGACTCACCTATCACACACGCCGATGGAACGGCGCACGTATCCGTCCGCTCGACGATCGCGATCGCTTCTTCCTTCGTCTCGATGTCGACGGTGCGCAGTGCTTTGCGCAAAGTCGAGAGCGGCTTCATCACGACTCGCATCCGCAATGGGTCGCCCGTCGTCACGCCGCCCTCGACGCCGCCGGCGCGGTTCGTCCCGCGGTGATAGCCGCGTTCTTCGTCCCAAAAGATCTCGTCGTGCGCGTCGGAGCCGCGAACGTTACCCGCTTCGAGCCCGTCCCCCACGGCTACGGCCTTCATCGCGTTGATGGAAAGGAGAGCCTGGGCGAGACGGCCGTCGATCTTCCTGTCCCAGTGGACGTACGAGCCGAGGCCGGGCGGCAGGCCGTGAACGACGACCTCGAACACGCCGCCCAGGGTGTCGCCGTCAGCCTTGGCGGCCTCGATGGCCGCGATCATCTCTTTCTCGGCTCCAGGTTCGAAGCAGCGCACCGGTGAGGCTTCGATCGCCTCTACATCTCCGGGCGCAGGGACGTCCGCGCTGCGGGACCAAACTCCCCCGACTGCAACGACGTGGCTCACGAAAGACGCTCCGATGCGGCCGAGCAATACCTTTGCGAGCGTCCCGGCCACGGTGCGAGCGGCGGTTTCCCTCGCGGATGCGCGCTCCAGAACGTTGCGGGCGTCGCGGTGTCCGTATTTCAGCATCCCGACGAGGTCGGCGTGGCCGGGCCGGGGCCGTGTCAGAGGCTTTGCTTCCGCTTCCGGTGTCGTGGGCGACATGACGTCGCTCCACTTCTCCCACTCGGTGTTGTGGACGACAACGGATACCGGGCTCCCGAGCGTGTACCCGTGTCGTACCCCGCCGAGGATCTCGAGATGGTCGGCCTCGAGCTTCATGCGCGCGCCGCGTCCATAGCCCTGGCGACGGCGCGCAAGCTCGTCGGACAGTGTGTCGGGAGTCACCTCCAGACCCGACGGCAGACCCTCGACGATGACGGTCAGTGCCGGCCCGTGTGACTCCCCCGCGGTGAGATAGCGCAGGGAACCCATGACTGGATTCTACGATGGGTGTGGGCCGGGACCTGCGGTTTTCCGCGCGACGGCAGCTAATGCGACGCGCGCTGACCCTTGCACACGGTGAAAGCGTCGCCCTCTCGATCGAAGGACACACATTGGTCGTTGATGCCCCTCATCACAACGCCGCTCGCCAAGCTGTTGCCCGCCCGAGCACCCTCGAAGATGTCTTCGCCGACCTGGACGTCGGCGGCCTGGCCGTAGACGTTGAACACCGTCACGACCACAGCGTTGTTCTCGACCGTGGAACCCAGAACCTGTGCCCCCTCTGCCGACGATTGAACGACCGCCGGGGTGAAGGGGTCGCGTCCGCCCGGCTGCAGTCCCTGTGAATCGTCGCCGGGCGCGTCCTTTAGCTCCGCAGAGTCCGGCGCAGACGTGGGGGCCGGAGAGCCGACCGTCTCCGAGATGGCCGACGCCTGATCGTCCGCGGGCTCGCGGCTCGTCAGGAAGTTCATGCCGACGAAAGCCAGAACCGCGACGCCGATGGCGACCCCGCCCGTGACGAGGAACGACTTCCGTATGGCGGGCTGCTGCTCCGTCGATCTCCTGCCCATTGACCCGTCGTCTCCCAGTGATCGGCGTCGACCGTTGGACGGACGACGCCTCACCTAGAAGATCGACCGGTTGCCGCCCGGTCTTGAGCGCCCTGGTCCGGTCTTAGCCCCGGACGAAGGGGTTGCGCCCGCCGGCCCGCAGACCTTCGCCGGGGGCCGCAGGCTGGACCTTCGCGTCCGAACCGTCGGCTTGGGTAGCGGGTGCCGGTGAGCTCGGCGCGTTGCTCGCTTCGCCCGAACCGCCGCCCCCACCCAAGAAGGTCATGAGGACGAAGGCCAGACCGGCGATGGCGACGACGATCCCGCCCCAGACCAGAAAGGACTTCCGTACGGCCGGCTGCTGTTCGTTCGATCGCTTGGCCATGTTCAGTTCGTCTCCTGAGCTGCTGAGTCCGAGGTCGTCGCCGCGGGCACGCTGGCCTGCGGGTTGACCATGAAGATCTGAAGTTTCATCGACACCGAGAGAACCGGCGATCCGCCGCCACTCGCGTCTTCGCTCGTAACACTGAAGTCGTCGATGCGCATCGCGCGGGCCAGGTGCTCCATCTTCAGGATGAAGTTCTCCATCTCGAAGAAGCGGCCCTTAGCGTTCACCTGAACCGATATCGCCTGGACCGGCGAGACCGGAGGGGCGGCCTGTGCAGCCGAGGCGCTGTCGTCACTCGAGCTCGCACTCGGCGACGGAGATGCTGCGGCCGATCCGGCACTCGTGGCCGGTGCAGCCTGCACAGTAGGCGCCGCCGGCAAGCTCGGCGTCACCGTCAAGAAGTCGATACCGGCTTCTTGGGATGCGTTCTGAACCAGCCGGATGAAATCTGCGAGCTTGGGATCGGTCGGGAGCGCCGCCTGCATCTTGGCGCCCTCGGCGCGAACCTCGTCCTCGTTGGCCTTCAGAGCCTGGAGCTCCGTCAGCTTCGTCTGGAGAGCGGCAACCTGATCGACCGTCTGCTGTACTTCCTCCCTGACTTCACCGAGGCGTGCCTGCGCCGGACGGAAGACCATTGCGAACCAGCCAACCGTTACGACGAGTGTCGCCAGAATCAGCGCACCAAATCTCATCCTCATGGACACGTCGAACCCTCCCCTTGGCAGCGACCCGACTCCATCTGCTCGGTCAGGTGTGCGGTAGCGGTAAAACCGACTCGTCCGGTGTCGTCCTTCGTCCCGTTAGAGAGGTAGACGAAACGCAGACCCTTGATCTCCGACATCTTGTCCAGCCATCCGGCCAGGGACGGCATGGAGGTCACGAAACCCGAGTACTGGACGGTTCCCAGAGACGGCTGGCCGAGGGCGGTTACGCCCGGCTTACCGGACACCGTGATGCCCGACAGCCATGCATCGACCGGCATGTTCGTGTCCAGATCGTCCAAGAACCTCGACCACGCGATGTCGCCATCGAGAGAGTTGCCGAGCAACTGACGGTTCTGCGTGATCGCCGTCTGCAGCAGATCGAACTCGCGCAGAGCGTTCACTTGAGTCCTGAGCGCCGCGGCCTTCGCTTGTTCGGATTCGAGAGTGTTTTCCGAACTTGCGATCTGCACGCGTTGAACGACGGTGACCGACCCCAGCACGACGGCGAGGGCCAAGGCTCCGACCGCAGCTATAGCGAATCTACGTCGAACGCGCTGCTCGGACTTGACCTCCTGCGGAAGCAGGTTGACCTGTACATCTAGGCGATTCGGTGCGATGACTGCCATGTCTACGCTCCTGATCCGGCGAGTGCGAGGCCCACAGCGACCCCCATGAAGGGTTCGGCCACCGTGACCTCTTGTTTAGAGACCTTGACCTTGCCGACCGGTGCCCGCGCGAACGGATGACCCGGTTCGGTGAGAAGCCCTAGCGATGCTTGGATCCGGTCGGCCAGACCATTGATCAATGAGCCGCCGCCGGTGAGAACGATGCGCTCGAGTGTCGAAGTTTCGTTCTGAGCCGAGTAGAAATCGATGGATCCACGCACCTCCGTTACCAACCGCTCGAGCATCGGATCAAGCGCGACGGATACAGCGTCACCCCGGGATGCAACGTCGGGTGCGTAGCTGGGTGCCTCCGATTCAACCGCGACGGACGGGTCGTCTTCGTTCCCGGCGCCTGATTGATCTCCGACGAGGGGACCCCAGGCCGGCGCCTCGGTACCCGAAGCAGCGGCCGTAGACCTTATGGGAGCGCTCGAAGCGCCGACAGCAACGGGCGCCTTCGGGCCTTCCCGCAAGGCCGATGCCTGACGCTTCAGACGCTCGGCTTCGTCACGCGATACGTGGAGCTGGTCGACGAGTGTTTGAGTGAAATCGTCTCCGCCGAGATTCGGCAGGGTCCGTGTGAACCGGATCTTTCCACCCTGATGGACGACGATGTTAGTGACGCCGGCGCCGATGTCGACAACGGCTTGCGCGGCGTCCGTGCCGTTCGCAAAGCAGCGGACGAGCGGATAGGCGTTGAATTCCAGCGAAGCGATCTCTAGGTTGGCTGCGCGAACCGCCTCGAGCAAAGGAGCGATCGTGCCCTGTTCGGCGGCGACGACCAGCACGCGCTGTACACGTCCTTCTGGTCCGTCGATCTCTTCGAGGACGTCGTAATCCATGACGGCTTGGTCCAGCGCGATGGGCATCTGGTCCTGGGCTTGGAAACGGATCGCGCTGTGCAGGTCGTCGCGCGACATCGCCGGGAGCTCGATGATCCGAACCACTACCCGGCGGTTGGCCATGCCGACGTGCACGGACCGGTTCCCGTTCATGCCGAGGCGCTTCCAAAGCTCGGCCGTCACCTTTCCGACGGCACGCGGGTCCATGACCTCGCCGTGCTCGACCGCGCCGGTGGGAAGCAGCATGCGACCGAACCGCGTCACGTTCGGCTGGCCACCAAGGTTCACTTCGGCCAAGCGCACGGCGCGGCTTCCGATGTCGAGTCCGATCGAAATGCGGCCCATCCCTCACCTTTTGTTCGCGGTCACGCACACGAGTGACCTCTCCCTAGGTTCTTCGGCCGATATCGCCAGGCATTTACGCCGAAGAGCAGATCCGTTTCGATAAAGATCGGTACGACGAAATACCTGGTCAGATACCGAAATCTCCGGGAGCGCGATCGCGTCCCGGGAGAAGGTTGCCGGTGCTCGCTGCGCTAGGCCCCGACGACTCGCTCACGGAGGTAACGATCAACCTCCGAAGCGCGTATGCGGTAGTTCTTTCCCACCCGAATGGCGCCGATCTGGCCGGCCTTGATCAACCGGTACACGGTCATGTTCGACACGCGCATCGCCGAGGCCACCTCGGACACCGTGAGCAGGCGCTCACTCAGAACCGGATTCTCTTCGGTCATCAGAAGCCACTTCCCCTTGGCCCTCGGCCCTGCCCGGGCCCCCATTTGCAGGTGGGATGTGACCCAGAAAGCAACACCAAGCTCACATGCCACCTGCGCTACTAACTGTAACTATCGGCATCTTTCGGTGTCAACGTGAGCAGTAGTCTCTCGAGGCGGCTTGGAGGGCTCGCGGCATCAGCCGCCGAGCCAGGCCCGAACAGGGCCCTCACCAGCGAAAATGGCCAGAACGGCACCGGCGGCGAGGGCCGGGCCGAAAGGTATGGTCTCCTTCCGTCCCTTCCGGCCGGCCAGGACCAGCGCGACGGCGGCCAGGCCCCCGAGGATGAATCCGGCGAACACACCCAGAACGGTGACCCGCCAGCCGAAGCTCCCGGTCGCAAGCCCGATGAATCCTGCGAGCTTCACGTCACCGAAGCCCATCCCGCGCGACGCCACGGCGATCAAGAACAAGAGGGCGAAACCAGCCGCTCCACAGAGGAAGGCCTCGGCCGCCGGGCCCCACTCCCCTGTGAGGGCTGCGCGCAGGATTACCCAGATCGCCGCGACGGCCGTAGCCGGCAGAACTATGGCGTTCGGCAGCCGCCGGTGCTCGAGGTCGATCGCGGCCAGTACGAGCAGCGTGATCGACGTCAGAGCGGCGAAGGCGGCCCTGTCGCCTGCCTCGAATCTGAGCACGCTCGCCACGGCCAGTCCGGCCGCAGCCGCCTCTACGATCGCGTAGCGAGGAGAGATCGTCGCATTGCAGTTGCGGCAGCGCCCACGGAGTAAGACGTAGGACACGATCGGGATGTTGTCCTTTGATCGGATCGGCGCACCGCACGCGGGACACGATGATGGGGGCCGAACCAGCGACTCCCCGCGCGGCAACCGGTGAATCACAACGTTCCCGAATGAGCCGAGGGCCGCGCCGAGCAGGCCGGCGATTATCGACCAGAAGGCCGTGATGGATCCATCCATCGTCGGAGTATCTCCGTTTAAAGAGAGAACCGGGGGGTGTGACCACCCCCCGGTCCCCGTAATCGCTCGCTACTACTGCGCGACGGCGTCGGACGGGGTCTTACCCGTACCGTAGTTCGCGTCGGAAACAGCAGCGGCGTTGGTGCCGGTGCATGTCGGGGCACCGTCGGTGACCTTGGCCCATCCCGTTCCGGGGGTGGACGCCGGGTCGACGGCGTCACGGATGAACCAGCAGGTGCCGCTCTTACTCATGACTGCGGCGTGGAACTCATCCGCACTCGTGGGCGACACAGACACCTCGTTCGGCTCGTCGCTGGCAGTACCGGCCGCGACGAAAGTCAGGCTCGGCTCGGCCAGACCCAGAGATGCGACGGTGGCGTCGGTGTAGTCCTCGTCGTCCGTGTAGAGCGTCTTGGCGCTCGTGACCGTGTTACGCAGCGAAGACTGCGCGGCCCGGTCCTGAGCTCGTGCGCGTGCACCGAGGAATGTGGGGATGGCGATTGCGATAAGGATTCCAATGATGAGAACCACCACCATCAGCTCGATGAGCGTGAACCCCTTCTCCTCGCGGTGCATGCGTTCTGCGATCCGCTTAAGCATTCGTTAGCACCTCCCTTTGAGGCTCTTTGCGGCCAATGCGCCGCGCGCCTCACGAGGGAGTCGGCCCTAGGCCGCCGTGTGAGAGGTGACTAGTCCGAATAGAAAACGGGGGGTGGTCACCCACCCCCCGTTTCCCAGGGTCACTGACTTACAAAGGCTGACTAGACGTCAACCGCATTACCGGGGTTGGTACCGGCGGTCCAGTTAGCAGCAGTGATGCCTCCGCCACTGGCGAACGTACCGGTCGCGGCACAAGCCGCTGCGGTGTCCTTCGCCCACCTCAGTCCTGCCGGAGCTGAAGCCGAGGAAGCACTCTCCCGGACGTACCAGCACGTCCCACTTGAGCTCTTTACGGCCCCGAAGAACACGTTCGGCGCCGAAACCGCCACCGAAACCACGTTCGGACCCGAGCTGGCTGTCGCTGCGTCCACCGAGTCGATAGCCGGCTCGGCAGCGTCCAGCGCGGTGTCCGTCGCGGCAGCGTAGTCTCGTTGTCCGTGAACAGGGCCTTAGCCGCCGTCACGATGTTGCGAGCCGAAGACTGCGCGGCCCGGTCCTGAGCACGCGTCCGCGCGCCGAGGAAAGTCGGGATGGCGATCGCGATCAGGATGCCAATGATGAGAACTACGACCATGAGCTCGATCAGCGTGAATCCCTCTTCCTCGCGGTGCAGACGCTCTGCGATCCGCTTAATCATTCGATGCACCCCCTTTGGAGGCCCATTTACCCCGCCCGCGCGTGGCAAGCCTCAAAGGTGTTATCGGAGGTTCACGATCCAACCTTGAATCAGCCAGATGGGTGACGTGAGCTCAGCATTTGCCCAGGTCAGGGCCTTTGAAACGAAACCACCGCGGCCTTCGCAGGCCGCGGTGGAGTCGAAACTCTTGTGGTCGAACGAAAGCTACTGGATCAGGTCGACGATCTTGAACATCGGCAGGTAGAGCGAGATCAGGATCCCGCCGACGACCGCGCCGAGGATCACGATCAGGATCGGCTCGATCAGTGACGTCAGGGCGTCGACGGTCGCGTCGACCTCCGAGTCGTAGAAGTCGGCGACCTTCTCGAGCATGGTGTCGACCGCGCCCGTCTCCTCACCGACGGCCAGCATCTGCGTGACCATCGGCGGGACGACCTTGTGCCGCCCCAGCGGGTCGAGCGAGGCTCTCGCCCTGGCGCACCGAGTTCTCGACGTCCTCGAGGGCCTCGGCGACGATCCGGTTCCCGGTCGTCTCCTTCGTGATCTCGAGGCTCTGCAGGACCGGAACGCCGGAGCGCAGCAGCGTGCCGAGCGTGCGCGACATCCGCGACATCGCGACCTTGCGGAACAGCTCGCCGAAGATCGGGACCTTCAGCTTGAAGGCGTCCCACTGGTGCCGGCCGTTGTCGGTGTTGATGTAGCGCCGGAACAGGTAGACACCGACGCCGAGCTATCGGGAAGAAGGAACGGGAAGAACGCCGCATGATGTCGCTGCATGCAAGCAGGAACCTGGTCGGTACCGGCAGCGTCCCGCCGAGGTCGGCGTACAGCTGCTTGAACGTCGGGACGATGAACAGCAGGATCGCCGTCAGGATCAGCACGACCATGATCGCGACCATGACCGGGTAGGTCATCGCCGAGCGGATCTTGTTCCGCAGCTCGACCTGCTTCTCGAGCGTGTCGGCAAGACGCAGCAGCACGAGGTCGAGCGAACCGCCGGCCTCACCGGCGCGGATGACCGCGACGTAGAGCGGTGTTGAAGGCCTTCGGGTGCTTGGCGAGGGCGCCGGAGAAGGACATGCCGGCCTGGACGTCACCGCGAACGGCTTCCCAGATCTCGGACAGCGCCTTGTTCTCGGTCTGCTCGGCGAGCACCGAAAGCGCGCGCATGAGCGGGAGGCCGGCGTCGATCATCGTCGCCAGCTGCCGCGAGCGACCGCGATCTCTTTGAGCTTGATGCGGTCGGTGAGCCCCGGGATCCGGAGGTCGGCCTTGAACTTGTGGCGCGATCGCCCTGCGGATCCGACCTTCGAGCGGCACCCAGCCCTGCTCGCGCAGGCGTGTGATACGCGTACGACTTCTGTTCGGCCTCGAGACGCCGGTCCGGGCCTGCCCTGGTCGTCGAGTGCGCGGTAGGAGTACTCAGCCAACGTTCACGCCTCCTCGATCTGTCCGTCCGTGTCGGCCATTCGCCGCCGACCAGGCGGGCGAACTCGTCGAGGTGTGGCAACGCTCCTTGGCCACCTCGTAGGACGACGGCGCCGCTGCTTGACGAGCTCGGCGAGCGAGGCGTCCATCGTCTGCATGCCGAACTGGCCGCCGGACTGCATCACCGAGTAGAGCTGGTGCGTCTTCCCCTCGCGGACGAGGTTACGGACGGCCGGCGTGACCATGAGGACCTCGGAGGCCACGACGCGTCCCGCGCCGTCGGCCGTGGCGAAGCAGCTGCTGCGCGACGACGCCCTGCAGCGACCCCGCCAGCTGCACGCGGATCTGCTGCTGCTGGTGCGGCGGGAAGACGTCGACCATGCGGTCGACGGTCTGGGCGGCGTCCTGCGTGTGCAGCGTGGCGAACACCAGGTGGCCGGTCTCGGCCGCGGTGATCGCCATCGAGATCGTCTCGAGGTCGCGCATCTCACCGACGAGGATCACGTCGGGGTCCTGGCGCAGGACGTGCTTGAGAGCCGTTGCGCGAAACCGATGTGTGTCCGAGCCGACCTCGCGCTGGTTGACGATGGCGCGCCGGTGCGCGTGGAGGAACTCGATCGGGTCTTCGACGGTCATGATGTGGCACGGGCCGCTCGCGGTTGATGACGTCGACCAGAGCGGCCAGAGTCGTCGACTTTCCGGAGCCGGTCGGGCCCGGTCACGACCACGAGGCCGCGCGGGACATGCGCGAAGCTCCTCGATGACCGGCGGCAGACCGAGTTCCTCGATGGACTGATGACGAAGGGAACGAGCCGGAAAGCCGCACCGAGGGCGCCGCGCTGCATGGTAGACGTTGACACGGAACCGGGCCTTGCCCGGAAGGGCGTACGAGAGGTCGAGCTCGAGGTTCTCTTCGAAGCGTCTCGCGCTGCTTCTGCGAAAGCATCCCGTACACCACGCGCTGCAGGGTCTCGGGATCGAGGACCGGGTAGCCCTGGATCGGGACGAAGGTCGCCGTCGAGCCGGACCATCGGCGGGAGGCCATCGGTGAGGTGAAGGTCGGAGGCGCCGGCTTTAGAACGAGCCTCGAGCACCTCGTGCAGGTCGAGGAGCGGCCTGTCGGAGGCGTCCAGCCCGACCCGGGCGCGTGCGCGCTTGGGAGCAGCGCCCGCCGAGTCGGGTGCCGGCCCGTAGACGTGCTCGATAGCAGACCGGATCGCTGTTATCGATGCTTGCGCCGGCTCGATCGAGATCCCGGTCTGCGCCGCGAGCTCGTTCAGAACCGCCGACGTTGGTCGGGTCGGCCATGGCAACCAACAGCCGGTCGCCGTCGTATCGGACGGGGATAGCCTCTAGCCGACGTGCAACGGCCGCATCCAGGGTGGCCGCAGCCACCTGGTCCGGCGGGTTCTCGTTCAGATCGATCTTGCGGGGGCCCGGCGTGGGCACACTCGCAGCACTTAGTCCTGGAATCCCTGGGCCTTCATACGACGACACGGAGTACCTCCTCGATGCTCGTCATGCCTTCGAGCGCCTTGCGTAGTCCGTCTTCACGCAGCGTTCGCATCCCCTCAGAGACGGCGTACTTCTTGATGTCTTCGGCCGGATACCTCTCTACCGTGAGCCTTCGCAGCTCATCTGATAGGCGAAGTACCTCGACGATCGCGACGCGTCCGAGGTAACCCGTCCCCGAGCAGGCATTACAGCCCGTGGGCCGGTAAAGAGTGGGCACGCTGTTCCCGGACAAAGCCGGAAACCCCTCCAGCTGCCTCAGCGCGTCGGCCTGCGGCTGGTAGGCCTCGGCGCATTTGGCGCACAGGCGGCGGCACAGGCGTTGGGCAACGACGCATTCGATGGCCGAGGCGACCAGGAAGGGCTCCACGCCCATCTCGACAAGCCGGGTTAGCGCCGAAGCCGCATCGTTGGTGTGCAGGGTCGAGAAGACAAGGTGGCCGGTGAGCGCAGCCTGGATACCGATCGCCGCGGTCTCGTGGTCACGCATCTCCCCCACCATCACCACGTCGGGGTCGGTGCGCAGGATCGAGCGAAGCGCCGTGGCGAACGACAGGCCGGCTTTGGGATGAACTTGGATCTGGTTCAGGCCCATCAGGCGCGCCTCGACGGGGTCCTCGACGGTGACGATGTTCAGAGACGGCTCGTTGATCTCCTCGAGCGTTGCGTACAGGGTCGTGGTCTTGCCCGAACCGGTCGGACCGGTCAGGAGGACCGCTCCGTGCGGACGGCTGATAGCCTCCCGGTACCGCTCGAGCGCGTGTTCGCCGAAACCGAGATCCTCCAGACGCGGTACGCCGCTCGAGTGCCGGTCGAGGATCCGCAGTACGACCTTCTCGCCCCAGCTGGTCGGCAGTGTCGCGACGCGGAGGTCGACGGTGCGGCGATCGATGGTCACGGTGATGCGACCGTCCTGGGGAACTCGCTTCTCGGAGATATCGAGATCGGCCATGACCTTCAGGCGCGAGATCATCCCGGCGTGCAAGGACCTCTTCGTATGCATCGCTTCACTCAGCACGCCGTCGATGCGGAACCGGATCCGGATATCGCGTTCTTGCGGTTCGATATGGATGTCGGAAGCCCGCTGCTGCACGGCCGTCGTGATGATCCGGTTTATCGCTTTGACGATGGGCGCATCGTCCGCGCTGAACTCTGTGTCGTCCTCTTCGTCGTCCTCTCCCGAGGACGCAGCTTCCTCGAGAAGGGACTCGGCGGTGCGATCGAGACGGTCGATACGCCGCAGAACGGCGTCGACGTCGTCGGGAGCAGCGACGAGCACCTCTATCTCGCGTCCGGTGAACGTCCTGATGTCGTCGAGGGCGATGACGTTCGCCGGGTCGGCGATAGCGACAACCAGCGTCTTCCCCTTGAATCCGACCGGAACTACGCGGTGACGCCTGATCAGGTTGTGTGAGACGAGCTCCCAGGCGTCGGTATCGATCGGGTAGTCGTTGAGGTTCTCCTCGAACTGGTAGCCCAGACGCTTGGCCAACGCGGCAAGCTTGCGCACGACCTCTTGAGGGTCGGGCTCCTTCTTCTGGGACTTCGAACCTTCGCGCTGCATGACAACGTCGGACATGCGACCTCCGCAGGTAGCTGACTGGGAGTCGGCCCCTGACCTGGGAGGATGAGGATCTGGGCTTAGGTGGAACGACCGACGGCAGCGAGCGCGGCCTTCCGCATCACTTCGAGCGGCGGTTCTTCGTCCCAAAAGGCCGTATAGGCTCCCGCGCCCTGGAGCACGAGCATGTTCAGGCCGTCGGCCGCTTGTACTCCGGCCCGACGGGCCTCGTGCACGAGCTTTGTCTCCTTCGGGCCGTAGACCAGATCGAGCAACGCGCTGCAAGACGATCCCCGCAAGGAGCTCGAACTGAGAACCGACTCCGATCCGTCCAAGCCGACCGAGGTCGCGTGCACGATCACATCCGCCTCGCGGGCCGCGCCGGCCAGATCCTTCCACGGGATGACCTGAGCGCTGCGCCCGATCAGGCCGCGCAATCTCTCGGCTCGGGCCGGCGTCCGGTTCGCGATCCAGATCTCTGCGGCGCGCCCCATCAGCGCACGTGCAGCAGCGCGACCGGCACCGCCCGCGCCGATCAACAGCGCTTTTGCACCGTCGAGCTCGGCCCCCAGCTCGACGAGAGCGTCCCGCACGCCTTCGACATCGGTGTTGTCACCGATCACCTCATCGCCGTCGAACGTCAGTGTGTTGACGGCTTCCGTCCATTGCGCCTCTTCGGTGACCGTTCCGGACACTTCGAAGGCCGCGCGCTTATGGGGAAGCGTGACGTTCAGGCCCAACGCTCCGGCCACACGCATGCCTTCCACGAAGGCCTCGAAGTCTTCGGGCGTCACGTCGAAAGCCACATACACGGCGTTCCGCTTGTCGTGCCGGATCGCCGCGTTCTGGATGGCGGGTGAAAGGGAGTGACTCACCGGATGACCTACGACACCCAGCAGAGCGGTACGGGCGTCTATCTCCACGCTAGTGAACCTCGGCCGGTCGTTGTTGCTTCAGCCTTTCGAATTCTTCGGGCGAGTTCGTGAATCCGTGCCGTCCGGACGGATCGATGACCACGTAGTAGAGCCAATCGCCGTTGGCCGGGTGAAGAGCCGCGTTCAGGGAATCCAGTCCCGGGCTCGCTATGGGCGTCGGTGGTAGCCCGTCGATGAGATAGGTGTTGTAGGGCGATTCACGCTGGAGGTCGGCACGCGTGGGCACCTTGTGCTCGTCGAGCCCGTACAGAGCCGTGATGTCAATCTGCAGCCGCATGCCCCTCGCCAATCGGTTGTAGATCACGGCGGCGACCTTGGAGCGGTCTTCGTCGACGCGCGCTTCCCTTTCGACCAGCGACGCGATGATCACCGCCTGGTACCTCGAAAGGCCTCTGCTCTCGGGCAGCCTCCAATCCAGAGCAACCGTGCGCTGCTCGAATTGGTCGACCATGCGCCGGACGACCTCGGCTGCGGTCTCGCGCTCACCGACGAAGTACGACTCGGGGAAGAGCAACCCTTCCAACAAGTTGACTCCCTCCGGCTGGATCGCGGCCCGGACGGCACCGTTGGTCGCGGCCGCAATGAAGTCGGCTCCCACCAGTTGCGTGCGCGCTTCCACGCGCTCGGCTATCTGCTTCAGGCTGAACCCCTCCGGTATGGGAACCGTCACACCCTTCTCGATCGGCGCCTTAGACAGAACGTCCAAAGCCGCCTGCACTCCCATACCTTCGGCCATCTCGTAGCGGCCGGCCTGGAGATCACCCTCGAGACCGCGCACGCGCGCCATCACGCGGAAGAAGAGCCTGGAACCGATGACGTCGTTGTCGCTTAGAAGCGTTGCGACCTGACTCGTAGTTGCTCCGGTCGGAACCTCGATCTCGACCACGTCGCCGCGGCTGGGTCGGTAGATGTAAATGAAGGCGGCCGCGGCCACGATCACGACGAGCAAGATCGCTCCGGCCGTTAGCAAGCGCCTTTTCATGTTCGCCTGGACTCGAGGTAGGCCTGGAGGAAGACGGCGGCCGCGACCTTGTCGATCACGCCTCGCTGCTTCCGCGAGTCTGCACCGGCGGCCCGCATCGACCGAGCGGCTTCTTTCGTGGACAACCGCTCATCCCAACGCGTTACAGGTAAACCCGTCGCCTCCTCCAGCGCTCGAGCAAAGGCTTCGGCGTTCTCTGCTTCCGCACCGTGGGATCCGTCCATCCGGATCGGGATGCCCACCACGATCTCGTTGACGTCGTGTTTCTGCACCCGCTCGACGATCGCATCGATCGGCAACGACGAACCAACATCAAGAACTTCGAGGCCCTGGGCAGTCAAGCCCAGCGGATCGGAAAGCGCGAGGCCGATGCGCACGCTTCCAAGATCTACACCTAGGACACGCGGCATCAGCCGAGAGCGCTCTCGGCTTCCCTCGACGCGACGGCAAGTGCCTCATCGAGACCGTCCGGATTGCGTCCACCGGCCATCGCAAGGTCGGGCTTGCCACCGGCGCCGCCCCCAATGTGCTGGGCGGCCGCGCTGAGGATCTGCTTCGCATCGATGCCGAGTGTTTTGGTCGCCGCAGCTGCGAGGTTGACCTTGCCATCGGCGGCGGCGCCGAGGATCACGATGCTCGGACCGATCTTGTCTCGGACGGCCGCTGCGAGATCACGCAGGACGTTCAGTGCGTCGTCCCGTCGCTCAACGAGCAGCTTGGCCCGCCCGACATCGCGAGCTTGAGGGACGAGCTCGTCGACAGCTGCGGATATGCCGGATCGCTGCTGGGCTTCGAGCTTCTTCTCCAGATCCTTCTGCGTCTTTATCAGCCGCTCGATCCCGGCCACGAGGTCGTCGGCTCCGACGCGCACAAGCTCGGCGGCACGTTCGGCTTCACGTAGCCGTGAATTGACCCACTTCAAGCCTTCGATACCCGTGAGGGCTTCGACCCGGCGGATGTTCGATCCGATGCTCCCCTCGCCCAGAAGCTTCACGAAGCCGACGCGTCCGGTGTGGGGCACGTGAGTACCTCCGCAGAGCTCGTAGGAGTAATCGCCGATCTCCACAACGCGCACCTCGTCCCCATACTTCTCTTCGAAGAACGCCATGGCGTTGTAGCGATCGATCGCTTCCTGATAGCTGGTCTCGAAGGCTCGGACGGTGTCGTCGGAAGCGACGCGCGCATTGATCGTCTCTTCGATCTCTTCCAGCGAGTCCGGATCGACCGCGGAGAAGTGAGAGAAGTCGAAGCGAAGCCGGCCTGGCTCGACAAGGGATCCCATCTGCCGGACGTGCTCGCCCAGCACGTTGCGCAACGTGTGATGGAGCATGTGCGTTGCCGTGTGGGCCTGCTCGGCCCCCACGCGCTGAGAAGTATCGACGTGAAGCTCCATCTCTTGATCGAGGTGGATCTCGCCGTCGGTCAATCGAACCGAATGAAGGACGGCAGCGCCGATCGATTGGGTATCGAGCACTTCGCCTTTCGCGTCGCCACTCAGCACCACTCCCCGATCGCCGACCTGTCCTCCGCCTTCCGGATAGAAGGGCGTCGAATCGAAGACCACACCAACTTCTTCTCCTGCGTGGGCCGAGGCAACGGGTTCGCTTCCCTTAACCATCGCTACGACCTTCCCCGTCGCGTCCATGCGTTCGTAGCCGAGGAAGTTTGTAGGTGCGACATCCAGACGTAGTTGGCTCGTGGCCCGGGCCTTCTCGCCCTCCGTAACAGCGCGGGACCGGGTTTTCTGTTCCTGCATAAGGCGGGTGAAGCCTTCCTCGTCGACCTCGAGCCCCTCCCGATGCGCAACATCGCGAGTGATGTCCAGTGGGAATCCGTACGTGTCGTGCAGTCGGAACGCGACCTCGCCCGGGATCTTGCCTTCCTTCTTTGAGGTTCCAACCGCGTCCTCCAGCATCCCCAAGCCTGCATCGAGAGTCTGCGAGAAGCGTTGTTCTTCGCGGCGGAGCGTTTCCAAGACCGCATCGCGATTTCGCTCAAGCACGGGATACGTGCTCCCGAAAACGTCGATCGTCTTCTGCGCCATCGGTGGAAGAAGCTCACCGGTGTGACCGCTCAGTCGCGCTTCCGTCAGCGCGCGGCGCAGAACGCGCCTGAGGATGTATCCGCGTCCCTCATTGGACGGCGCAACTCCGTCCGCGATGAGGAAGGTTGCCGAACGCGAGTGGTCCGTGACGATCTGAAGGAGCCGGTCTTCAGCAGGCGAGCCTTGGTACTTGGCCCCCGTGATCTCGGACGCCTTCGCCACGAGCGGCGCGATCTCATCGGTGTCCCAAACCGTCGGAACGTCCTGAAGTATCTGTGCGATCCGCTCCAGACCCATGCCCGTATCGATCCCGGTCTGCGGCAGATCGCCGACAACGTGGAACGGGACGTCCTGCACCCATTGCATGAGCACGAGGTTGTAAATCTCCTGGTATCGCTCGGGGCTCCCGGCCGGTCCGTCTGCAGCTTCAGGCCCGTAAGCGGGCCCACGGTCGACGAAGATCTCCGTTGACGGACCGCAGGGGCCAGCCACGCCCATTTGCCAGAAGTTGTCCTCTTCGGGGAAGCGCACGACGCGGTCCAGCGCAACGCCCACCACCTTCGTCCACACATCTACGGTCTCGTCATCCGAGTCGAGGACTGTTACCCATAGGCGGCTAACATCCACCTTGAAAACCTGCGTCATGAGTTCCCACGCCCAAGTGCACGCCTCGGGCTTCCAGTAGTCGCCGAAGGAGAAGTTGCCGAGCATCTCGAAGAGCGTGCAGTCCTTGGCGTTAGTCCCGACGTCCTCGATGTTCTCGGTGCGGAAGCACTTCTGTACGCTCGTCGCCCGCGGGAAAGGTGGAGTCTCCTCGCCAAGGAGATACGACCGGAATGGCACCATTCCGGCCACCGTGAACATGAGCGTCGGGTCGTTGGCGATCAATGACGCCGAGGGAACGACGCGATGTCCCCGCTCCTCGTAAAAGGACAGGAACGTACGCCTTATTTCGCGGGCCAGCATGGAAGAAGGTTACCGGCCGCCTGCGTGTGGGACGGTGAAGTTCAGGCTTTGCGCCGCGGTGCCGCTTTCTTCCGCGCAGCCGGCCTGCGCCGAGCTATCGGCTGCGTCGGCGCCGGAACCGGCTCGGGCGCTACGGGTGCAGCAGGCGCCGCTTTACCACCGACGAGCTGGCCCCAGGCGAATCCCGTCCCGAAGATGCCTTGGTAGATCAGCACGGCTGCGACGGCTCCGATCGCTGGGCCGAGGAAGTACACCCACCAATCCCCCAGCTCCCCAGCGACGGCGGCGGGGCCGAGATAGCGCGCGGGGTTGAGTCCGGCGCCGGTTAGCGGACCGGCAGCAAGGATGAGCCCACTGAGCGTGAACCCGATCGGCAATCCGGCAACGCGCGAGCCCCGCTCGTCGATGCCTGTGCCCCAGATGACCAGGACGAAGATGAAGGTGAGCACGGCCTCCACGAAGAGCCCACGCCCGTCAGAAACGCTCAACCGAGGGGAGCCGAGACTCGTCGAACGCCACTGCAGCTCCGTGTACATGATCCGCAGGACGAGGCCCGCGCCCAGGGCGCCGAGGATCTGCGCTCCGACGTAGCCGAGCGCGTCCGGTGTCTTGATCTTTCCACCGACCCACGCCGACAGCGTTACGACCGGGTTGAAATGAGCTCCGGAGATGGCAGCGAAGCATGTGATCACCGCCGCCAAGGCCAGTCCCTGGGCAAGAGCCAAACCGATGGTGCTGATGAGCGGTACCAAGATCGCCGCTCCCGCAGCGATCGTCACGAACACGAACGTCCCGACCAGCTCCGCTGCCCACGCTTGCAAGCTCTTCTCCACGCTCGGCCTCCTGGAGTTTCGTCGCCTGCCTAGCTGTACCAGACGAAGGGCGCTACGTCACAACTCTTCGTCCGTCCAGATCTCTATTCCCGCTCGTCGCAGGGCGGCAGCAGCAACCCCGTCACCTGCCGAGATCGTGTGAGTAAACGTTCCGTCGTAGATCGCGCCGCACCCGCACGCCGGCGACCGCGCCTTGAGGATGGCGGCTCGGCATCCGCTCACCGACGACCTTTCGACGGCGATGCGGGCGCCGGCCAAGTACTCATCAGTGACATCGCGGCCGTCCTCGGTCACGACCTTGGCCCGGCCGTCGATGACATCGGCGCCGTCGCCGCCATCGATCTCTGCGGCCGGACGCGGAGTACCCAGGCCGCCCTCGTCCTCCGGACAGACCAAGACGGCCCGGCCCTCGGCTACCAGCCTCATGATCGCCTCGTGCGCCCGATCCGTTCCGTCGTAGGCGCAGGCTCTCCCGGCCAGACACGCGGACACCAGGACCGGACCCTCGACCGGAAGTTCGCGCCGCATGACCCTTAGCCTATGGCGATGATCCTCGACCGGTTCCGCCTGGACGACCACGCTGCTGTCATCACCGGCGCCGGCCGTGGGATCGGAGCCGCGTCGGCGATCGCGTTGGCCGAAGCCGGGGCCGACGTCGTCATCTCCGCGCGCACAGAAGAACAGCTGAAGGAAGTCGCGGAACGTGTGGAGAAGGCCGGACGGCGTGCGGTCGTCGTCCCAGCCGACCTGAATGACCTCGACGCGGTTGCCTCCCTGGCCGAATCCGCGCGCGAGAACTTCGGGCGCCTCGACGTCGTCGTGAACAACGTCGGCGGGGCGATGCCCCGGCCCTTTCTCGACACCTCGCCGGGCTTCATCGAGCGCGCGTTTCATTTCAACGTAGTGACCGCTCATGCGCTCACGCGCGCGGCGGTTCCGCTGATGCTCGATGGTGCCGGCGGATCCGTCGTAAATATCTCATCGGCCATGGGCCGATTGGTGGGTCGCGGTTACGTCGGTTACGGAACCGCGAAGGGCGCCCTGTCTCACTACACCCGGTTGGCAGCCACCGACCTCGCGCCTCGTATCCGCGTCAACGCGATCGCCGTTGGAGCGGTGGCGACGTCGGCGCTCGACATCATCGTCAACGACGAGGCCCTGAAGACGGCCATGGAATCGGCAACACCTCTTCGCCGTATCGGCGAGCCCGAGGACATCGCTGCGGCCATCGTCTATCTATCCTCACCGGCCGGTGCGTACGTCACCGGAAAGATCTTGGAGATCGACGGTGGTATCGAACAGCCGAACGCCGACCTTGGCTTGCCCGATCTATGAGCGTGTCGCCGGGCCTGGAAGCAACCGTCGAGCGCACCGTCGCCGACGCCGACACGGCAAAAGCTCTTGGGTCGGGCGATGTGGAGGTTCTCGGTACGCCCGCGGTCGTCGCCTTGTGTGAGCAGGCATCCATGTTGGCCGTTGCTAAAGAACTCGACGCCGGGCAAACCACCGTCGGCACCGCAGTCGATCTCGAGCATCTCGCGCCGACGCCCGTAGGCCGGGTTGTCACCGCACATGCCGTGCTCGAGAGCGTCGACGGTCGCACGCTCAACTTCACGGTCACCGCCCGGGACGGGTCCGGTGAGATCGCCCGCGGCTCACACACGCGAGTCATAGTAGGCCGCGAACGCTTCCTCGACATCGCTGCCGGTCGCTGATGGCCGACGTTTCACCGGAGGAGTTCGAGAGCCTGGTTGCCGACGCCATCGACAACATCCCCGAGCCCTTCGCATCGCATCTGAGCAACGTTCAGGTGATCGTCGAGGACGAGCCCTCGGCGGAGTATCTCGCCAGTGCCGGCATCGGTCCCCACAGCACGCTCTTCGGCTTGTACCAAGGCATCCCTCAGACCGAGCGCACCGGCAACTACACCTGGGTCCTTCCCGATAAGATCACGATCTTCCGGGGGCCGATCACGCGCGCGTTCCGCACCTCCGACGAGGTTCGCGAACAGGTCATGGTCACAGTGGTCCATGAGATCGCACATCACTTCGGGATCTCCGATGACCGGCTCGATGAGCTCGGTTGGTAGAACCAGTAGAACTAAGTCACGCGGAGGGAGAACCGATGGCAAAGGTCGTTGCGTGGAGCACCGGTAACGTCGGACGGCACGCGATAGCCGGCATAGATGCCCATCCCGAGCTCGAGCTGATCGGCGTCTGGGTGTCCAGCGCAGCCAAAGAGGGAAAGGACGCCGGCGAGCTCGCCGGGTTGGGCAAGAAGCTTGGTGTGGCGGCGACCACCGACGCATCCGCGCTTCTCGCTCTTCGACCCGACTGCATCGTTCATACCGCGATGGCCGACCATCGCTTGTTCCAAGCGATCGATGATCTGTGCGGATTCCTTCGTGCCGGCATCAACGTCGTCTCGAGTGGGCCTGTATTCCTTCAGTTCCCCGACGGAGTGATGTCCGACGACGTGATCGCGCCCATCCGTGCGGCGGCAGCCGAAGGCAATGCGTCCCTATGGGTCAACGGCATCGATCCCGGGTTCGCCAACGACTGGCTGCCTCTTGTTCTGACGAGCGTCTCCGAGCGGATCGAACAGATCCGCTGCATGGAGATCCTCAACTACGCCACCTACGACCAGGCGATGGTGCTCTTCGACATCATGGGATTCGGAGGGTCGCTTGACGAGACTCCGTTCCTGCTCACCCCTGGTGTGCTGACGACCGCATGGGGCAGCGTCGTTCGGCAGATCGCAGCCGGGCTCGACATCGAGCTCGACGGTATCGAGGAGCATCACGAACGGCTCCCCGCACCGGAAACTTTCAAAGTTTCGGCGGGAACCATTGAGGAAGGGACAACCGCGGCCATGAGGTTCGAAGTGCGCGGGATGTGGAACGGACGCCCATTGGTCGTGCTCGAGCACGTCACTCGCCTGCGTGACGACCTCGGCCCGGATTGGCCGCAGCCGTTGGGGCAGGGTTGCTATCGAGTGGTCGTCACCGGGGAGCCGAACCTCACTCTCGACCTCCAGCTGCTCGGCACCGACGGGGACCACAACACGGCCGGGCTCAAGACCACAGCGATGAGGCTGGTCAACGCCGTTCCAGCCGTCGTGGCTGCGCCGGCTGGTTTGTTGACGGCGCTGGACCTTCCGCTGATAACCGGACGCGGCTTGGTGCGCTAGCGGTTAGGCGAGGTTCGACGATCGCGGATACGCGTTCGCCGGATCGGTGTGCACGTTCACCAGGTACGGCAGTCCGGACTCGAACGCCCTATCCAAAGCGGCACCAAGCTCCGAGGCCTTCTCCACCGTCTCACCGGCTCCGCCGAAGGCCTTGAGGATGTCCTCGTATCGCGCATCTTGATTCAGGTCCGCGGCGACGTCGTATCCGTAGATCGCCTGCATCGGATGCTTCTCGAGCCCCCAGATGCCGTTGTTGCCGACGACGATCACTACCGGGAGCTTCAGCCGGACGAGAGTGTCTAGATCCATCCCGCTGAAACCGAGCGCGCCGTCTCCGGCCATCAGGACGACCTGCCGATCTGGGTGCACAACGCGCGCTGCGATCGCGTAGCCCAATCCCGTGCCGAGACAACCGAACGGGCCGGGATCCAGCCAGCAGCCCGGCTCGTAGACATCGACGAGCTTGCCGGCATAGGAAACGAAATCTCCTCCGTCTCCGATGACTACGGCGTCGCGATCGAGCTTGTCGCGCAAGATCCCGTACACGCGTGCGGGATGGATGGGATGTGAGTCGTCTTCGAGTTCCGGACGTTCCTTCTCCCTTCGCGCCGTCTCATCGGCTCGCAACGTCCGGATCCACTCGTCTCGCTCAGCCGTCTTGACCGACGGTGCTTCGGCGAATGCCTGCAGCGTGGTGGCGATGTCTCCGCCCAATCCAACAGCCGGGTTCGCGTGCTTGCTGATCTGGTCCGGGTGGTCCTGGACGTGGATGACCTTCGCCTCGCCGAACTTCCCGAAGCCCAGACGGAAATCGAGCGGCGTCCCGATCACGATGACGACGTCGGCTCCTTTGAAGGCCGTCGATCGTGCTCGCGCGAATACGAGCTCGTCATCGGCCGGGAGCAGGCCGCGCCCCATTCCGTTGAGCACGACGGGGATCCGTTGCGCTCCCACGAAGATTCGAAGCTTCTCCTGGGCCCCACCGAGCCAGATGTCGGTGCTCGCGACTACGACGGGGCGCTCGGAACTCGCCAGCAGATCGACGGCCTTGGTGAGTTCATCGCCGTCGGGTTCTGCTTTGGCCGGCGCAGCACGATCGGGAACCTCCCCGTCGGCCGTGTGAAACAACACGTCCATCGGAAAGTCGAGGAACACCGGGCCCCGGTGCGGAGAGCGCGCTTGGTGTAGGGCATCGTTGATCGCGACTGCGCATTGCGCGGTATCGAAGACGGTTCCGGCCGATTTGGTGATGCTCTGCACGACGGGAACGTGGTCCATCTCCTGAAGAGAGCCCGAGCCCCAACGTCCTTGAGGTGCGCGGCCGCCGAGGACCAGAACGGGTGAACCGTTGAAGTGAGCCGATGTGATCGCGCTGACGCCGTTGGTTACTCCGGGGCCCGCGGTGAGCACCGCGACACCCACATCGCCGGTCAGCTTGCCGTGTGCCTCTGCCGCGAAAGTGGCCGTCTGTTCGTGCCGGACGTCGACGATGCGGATGTCACGTGCCACGCATCCGTCGTAGATCGGGAAGATGTGGCCACCGGAGAGCGTGTAAATGACGTTCACACCGTTGCGCTTCAGCGCTTCGGCTACGAGATGTCCCCCATTGGCTTCCATGCGTCTCCGCTCCGCTCCGACGTGTCAGCCCAGCAAGTGTGTCATGACCGCGGGCGGCGGCGGGTCGGGCTGCACTGGGATCACGACGTAGGACGGATGCTCGGCGTCGTGGAAGATCGTGTTCTCGGCGGTCCTACCCACCGGGTCCTCCTCGATCACTCCTCCGGTCTGGGTGTTCCTAGCGAGATGAGGGAAGGCCGTTGATGCGATCTGCACGCGGATCCGCATCCCCGGTTCGAACATGTAACCCGTTGGTCCGAGCTCGATCGTTATCGGATAGACCTGCCCGGGCTCGATCAAGTTCTCTGTCCTCGGTCCTTCTCGTCGACGCAGCCGGAGCGCGCCGTCGGCCAGGTTGAACGAGGAACCGTCCTCCCACACCACGCACAACTTCGCAATGACGTCGGTATCCCGGGCGGTAGACGACAGGAACAGATGGACGTCAACATCGCCTACCACTTCCCAAGCTTCGGGCAACGGATCTGACGTGTAGACCAGAACGTCCTCGCGCTGCTCGACACGCATCTGCTCGAAGGGGCCTGCTACGGTCGTCCCGCCCGTGTACATGACGCGGAACCCCCACGAGGGAACCGGGTCCATCGGGTCGGATGTGATGCGGTCCGGTGATTCGGACGCCGCCGGCGCATCCAGGCTCAACACGCCGTCACCCCGATTGGAGTTGGCCTTTCCCTTCGAGTGCAGATACACACGGCGGAAGTCGGTTCCCGGGATCGGCCAGTCGTCGGCATCGCGCCAAACCCTTTCACCCATCACGAAGTAGCGCACCGGAGGCAGATCAACGTCGGCGCCTTTCAGGTGGCGGTCATAGAAGTTCCGATGAAGGATGCCGAGCCCGGCGCCGTCGGCCGACCCCAGGCCCCCAAGGCCGAAGCTGCCGACGAAGTTGAGCGCGTAGTTGTGCGTCCAGCCACCCATGATCAGCCGGGAGTCGGTACGTGCTACCTCTGTGGCTCCCTTCCCGCGCATAACGCTGAACATCGAGCCGCCGCCGGCGTTGTCGTACCAACCGGCCGACCAAAGCGCAGGAACCTTGAAACGCTCTTCGCCGGCGTCGGCGGCGACGTTCGTTACTAGGTCGTCAACTTCGCCGTAGCGCGGCATGCCGATGCTCTCGAGGACCATCAGATCGTTCAGAGGAAGGGTCGACGATGCGACTTCAGGTTTAGTCATCGCTTCGAGGACGGTCATGAAGTCGGCCGGGTTCGCTTTGCCTTCCGGCAGAAGCTTCACGAGCCTGTCGACGGCAAGTCCGGCCATCCAACCGATCGTCATCGACTCCAGCGGAAGCATGTGAGCGAGCGCTGCACTCGGACTCATGCCCATAAGAGCCGGGGCGATAGCGCGCAGATGCGGTGGATCGGCGAGCGCCGCCGACCACTGCGTTACGGCCACGTACGATCCGCCGGCCATGCCGACGTTTCCGTCACACCAGTCCTGAGAGGCGACCCATTCGATCGTGTCGTAGCCGTCGCCCTCGTTCGCGTTCTTCATGTCGACGAAGTCCCATTCGCCTTCAGATGCGTAGCGTCCGCGGATGTCCTGGATCACGAATGCGTAACCGTTGATGGCGGCGGTCACGGGCGTGAGGCCGCGCATCATGTTGAACTGCATGTCCTTGTTGTAGGGAGTGCGCGCGACGATCGCAGGAACCTTCGAGGAGATGTCCGGCCGGATCACGTCGGCCCGGAGGGTGACTCCGTCCCTGGTTTGCATGGGGACGTTTCGATCGATGCGGATGGACGGATCGCTCACTGGCCGATGTTAACTCCGGCTAACACGAAGCGGCCACCGACGCTCGCACAGGATCCGGAACGCCGCCGGGCAAAGCTTGCAAGACTGTCGCTTCGGGCCCGTAGCTCAGCTTGGTCAGAGCAGCCGACTCATAATCGGTTGGTCCCAGGTTCAAGTCCTGGCGGGCCCACAAATTCACTCCTATGACGGATCAAAAGAGCGGGACCTCGGGCACCACGGTCAAGGTCGGCTCGCTGGCGATGTGGGTCCTCGGCCTCGTCGTCCTCGTCGACGCCACGGATCAAAGCATCTTGCGAGGCGTTCAAACGCTCATCCAGAAGGACTTTCACGTTGGCGATGCGACGATCGGATTCCTGTCGAGCGTCTTCGTCATCGTTCTTGCCCTGACGACGGTGCCGGCCGGCTATCTCGCCGATCGCCTGAACCGCAGACGCGTAATCGCCATCACGATCGTGCTGTGGAGCGTGATCACGGCCGTGACCGGTTTGGCGCAGAGCTTCGTCCAGCTCATGGTGATTCGCGCGTCGCTCGGTTTCGGGCTCGGCATCACGGAGCCGTCCGCGAACAGCTTGCTCACCGATCTGTACCCGACGAACCAGCGGGGGCGTGCCTTCTCGATCCAGCAGCTGCTGCAGTTCGTCGGTTTCGGCGTCGGTATCGGTGTCGGCGGAGCGATCGGCGCAACCCTCGGGTGGCGCTGGGCATTCGCCCTCGTCGGGATGCCGGGGGTTGTCACCGCGCTGCTCGTCCTGCTCCTCCGGGAGCCGAAGCGCGGACACGGCGACCGGCTCTCGCTGGGCCTCGAGTCGTCACTGGACGACTCTGACGAGAAGCCTCCTCTGTTCGAGCATGGCCTAGGCACGTTCCTCGGCGACATGGTGCGGGGCCTTCGCGACGACGTGAAGACGATCGCGCAGATCCCGACGCTCAAGTTCGTTCTCGTCGGCATCGGTGTCCTGTTGTTCGCGGTTCAGGGCATAGGCTTCTGGCTGCCCGCGTATCACGAGCGCTTCTCGGACATGTCGATCACCAAGGCGACGTCCGCGGTGGGAGCCGTCGTGGTCGTCGGAGGTGTCCTCGGAACGCTCCTCGGCGGCGTCATCGCCGACCGACTGCAGAACCGCATCAAGGGAGCTCGGGTCGCAATCCCGGCGGTTTGCATCATGGTCGGGTCCGTGTTGCTGGCGTTCTCGTTCGCGCCGATCGGAGCCGGCCCGAGTTTGTTGGTGCAGACGCTCTCGGTGTTCGTGTTCACGCTGGCGATCCCGGCCCTGCGCGCAGGCGTGGGTGACGCCGTTCCAGCCGATCTCCGCGGTGCGGGGTTCGCAGCGTTCGCGCTCATCTCCGCGCTGTTCGGCGCTGCGGCGGCGCCAATCATCGGTGCGATCTCGGACGCGACGAACCTCCGGGTCGCATTCCTCGCGACGACCCCGACGATCTTCCTCGGCGCCGTCCTGTTGTTCCAAGCACGCCGTCACCTCGACGAAGACGTTGGAAAGGTGTTGATAGCTGTGCAGCGTGCCTATCAGGACCAGATGGCGGTCGAGCAGCGCCGCCACGCGGAAGAGCACAACGAGCCCACACCGTCGACTGACTAGTGTTCTCGAGTTTCGCTGAAGGCGCGCATCGCAGACTACGTGTATGTGCCGGACCCGAACAGGAACGTGTCGCCGACCGGATGCACATCGATGTCCCAGCCAGAGGCCCGCAAGCGCTGCTCCAACTCCGTTGGATTCCAGAACAGCTTCACGATGTCGAATGATCTGCCGTCGGCGAGAGTCCTGCGCGCGATCGGAACACCGTCGATCACACCTGCATGTTCCTTGTCCGCGCTTCGGTCGTCCTCGTCGATGAAGGCAACCCGTCCCCCAGGTGCCAGACAAGCGCGGACCAGCCGCCAAAAATCGTCGAACCGTCCCGGCGGCACGTGCGACAGCCAGAAGGAAAAGATGACCTCGTCGAAAGTGCGTTCGGGCTCCCACTCGAAGATGTCCGCGAGGATGTAGCGCACGTTGGAATCCCCAACTTCTTCACGGTTGCGCTCGATCATCCTCGGGGAGCCGTCCACGGCGGTGACCGATCGTGCGTGGCGGACGATATCGCGCGTGCAGGCGCCGGTTCCGCAGGCTAGCTCGAGCACGTCGCCGGTAGGCGCGAAAGAATCGATCAACTCGCCCGCGAGCACTTCCGGGAACCAGCCGCGGATCTTCCGATCCGAGGGCTTCGAGAGTTCCAGATAGTCGGGGGCCCGTTCGTCGTAGTACTCGCGCTGCGAAGCGATCAACGAGTCTCGATCATCCATCGATAGGACCCTAACCAGCCCGGCGACGTCGGATCTGAGCGCTCTGCGACATCCGTCGCCGTACATGCTTGAATCGTCCGACGTGGCAGCGATGACGATCTCCCGAGTGGCGCCGATGGGGGCGATCCTCGGCGGCCTCCTTCTTGCGGTAGGCGGCGCACTCGGCTGGGTGAACATCAACCTGCCCGGCGAGGAATCGGACTCGCATTGGGTTACCCACGCCGTTTCCACTGCGACGGCGATCGGGATCCTGCCTGCCCTTGCCGCCGTCCACGCAGCTCAAGCGAACCGCGATCGGTTCGAGCGGTTCGGATTCCTCCTGGCCTGGTATGGCATCGCCCTCAGTGTTCTGATCGACGCGGTGCTGATAGTGACCTTGCTGATCTCCGGCCGGAGCGCATCGACCTACGATTTCCTCCACGCCGCCGGGAACGTCCCCTTCTTTCTCGGATACGCCGGACTGATCGCTTTCGCCGTGGGAACGATCCGGCTCCGCGTAATGCCACGAGCACCGTCGATCCTGCTGCTCCTCGGCTCCCTTGGGGGACCGATCACGTCGCTTCTGCTCGGTATCGCCTGGATCTGGCTGGGCATCTATCTCCTCCGCATGCCGAATACGCCTCGACCGGCGACGTAACAGCCGTCCGCAAACGCGCGTCAGAATAGAGCGAGTGGCGACGATCGATGATCTTCTGAATGCAGCACGCGCCGGCCTCGAGCGCATCGCTCCGGAGGAACTCGAAGCTCAGATTCAAGCAGGCGCCCTTCTCGTAGACATCAGACCGGTCGAGCAGCGTAAACGGGACGGCGTGCTTCCGGGTGCCCTTGTTATCGACCGAAATGTCCTCGAGTGGCGGCTCGATCCCGCGAGCGAGCACCGCGTCCCGGAGGCGTCTTACGAGCGTCAAGTGATCCTCGTCTGCAACGAGGGCTACGCCACCAGCCTCGCCGCAGCCACCTTGCGCGAGCTCGGTTTGGACGCAACCGACCTCGCCGGCGGATACCAGGCCTGGCTCGCCTACAACGGCCGATCGCGATAACGCCTGCAACGAAGCCGACTACGGCCGATAGTTAATCGGGATGCGCCCACTTGCTTTGCTCGTCGCCGTCTTGGTTGTGGCCGTCTCGGCGTGCTCCAACGAACCCCGGCGCCCGACCGATGGCCATCGCGTGCTCACGACCGGCGAGGTCCAGACCTACGACGTCGAGATCCAGCAGAAGCGCAAAGCTGAGGGCCCAAACTCCAGCAACGAGTTCACGTCTTCCATCGTCCTCAAGCTCGAAGAGGAATCCGTGGACGAGAACAAGTTCGTCGTCCTCGTCCGAGACGCGACCGGAACGGGCGAAGAGTCACAGATCCAGAGCGCGAGACGACTCGTAGGACGACGCCTCGAGATCGATCTCGAGCGGCGCGTCGTACGGACGGCGACCGAGGTTTTCTCCGGCACCGACGATGTCGCTGCAGCGGACGTCGGGATGCTCATCGTGCTTCTGGCGCCGTTGCTTCCTCGCAAGAACAGCGGTGTAGGAGACGAGTGGCGGGCGACCAGCACCGTCCCCGTTGCCTGGTCACAGTCGGGAGCCGCATTCACGATCAACCACAAGGTGACGGGCGAACGGGAAATGCGCGGATTACAGACGGCAACCGTGTCTTCGACTGCGCTGTCCAATGTCTCGTTCCGCATAGAGCTCGTCCGGGAGGTTCCACCCGACCAAGCTCAGCGCGAGGGCGGAGCAACCGCGGACGGCCGCGGTTTCATCGTCAATCAGTTGTTCGAAGAGCTCTTCACCGATATCGACAGCCCTGTTTCGGCTACCGTAGCCGCGTTCGCAGCCATACCCTTCGCCGTTGCTGCGCCGTTCATCGCTCTCCTCGAGGGACTGGCCGGACTCTTCGGAGGGAATCGATCCAAGCCATCGGAACCGGAGACTCCGGTCGTCGTATTGTCCGGACCACTAGAGCTGAAGTCGACGAGCGACGTATGGCGCCACGACGGGCGCGTACTCGGGACAACCGGCTCGGGCTATACCGATCTCACCGGCCCCCTCCCGACCCTTGGCGGTGAGGCTGCGGACCTGTCGGGAAAACCACTGCACATGAGGTCGGACTGGACGTATTCGCGCAAGCTCACGTCGCCCTGGCCCGATCCGGTCGACGAGAGTGATCGGAGCGGATGGCTCGTGTTGCTGGCGATAGTCCTCGCCGTTGTCGCCTTGCTCCTGAAGATGAAGTTCGACGGACCGCGCCGTCGAAGGACCGCTCCCGCTCAGTAGCCTCCGGCTACAGCGGTGCCGAAGGCGTTCGCGTCGATGTCGGCGCGTTCGAGCAGAGGCCTCAAACGCTGGTCGAAGAAGTCAACAGCTCGGGCCTTGGACGCATCTCGCCGCGTCTCTCCCGAATTCACCAAAGCTTGGTCGTTGGAAACCAACCCGCGAGTTATGAGGAGGATCGCCGACAATCGCTCCTCGTAGATCGCTGCGAGATCACTCAACGCGTCACGCAAGCGTTCGTTGTCGGCGCTGTCGGCGTGACTGCGCATGCTGTTGACCGTTCCTTTGAGCGCTTCCTCCGAACCCGCTGCCTCGAACCGGAACTGATCGATGTTCGACTCACCACGTAGCAATGGACCAACGATCTGGTCCCGGTATCTGGTGGTCTCTGTGTTCCAACCGCTGACATCACCAACGAAGTCGTTGACTGCTTCGGTCTCATCGTCCCCGTACACGTTCAGAGCTCTTTCGAGATCGCCCTGCATGCTCTCGATCACGCGCGGCTGGAACAGGAGCGTGGACGCGACGACCAAGATGATGAAGCCGATCACGACGCTGACGATCACGCTTCGCCGGTCGATATCCGGCGCGCGTTTCCCCGTACGCAAAAGCGTGAAGAGCATCACGGCGGTCGCGCCGCCGATGAATATGGGCAGCCCTCGTATCTCGAGCAGAGCAACACTTCCGTTGCTCGCTAGCGACGCGATCGCTGCGGTCGCTCCGACGAGAACAACGCCGGCGGCCATCGCCAACAGCAAATGCAAGATGAAGATGGCGATCCACCGACCGTCGACTCCGGCGCCCTCTTGATCGACGGGCAGGACCGGCTTGACTTCCGGACGTGTTCTCTCGCGCTCCTCCGTCGAACGTTCGACCACTTGTGTCTCTTCGTCCGACCAGCGAAGCCTGCCCCCGATCGCCGGACGCGCCCCCCTAAGCTCTTCAGCCGTAACGGGCTTACTCTTCGCACCTGCCGGTCGCGGCGCGACCGTTTCAGGAGTTATGTCGATAGCCGGCGGCTCGAGGTGTGCGGGTGGCGAAGGAGCGGCCGGCGCGACGGCCTCTTGCGCTTCCTGATCAGCCTTCCGTTGCCGGCGCCGCTCCAGTAGTGACGGCTTCCGTTCGGCCGGCGCCGCTTCGGTTGAGGCTTCCATCGCAGACGTCGAAGCCGGGCCCGGCGGCTCCCTCTTCTCCCTCGCTTCCTCAGGCCGCCGCCGCAGACGCTCCAGTAACGGCGGCTTGCGCTCGGTAGATGCGGGCTCCTCGGCGGGAGCTGGTTCGTCCCGGCGCGGGGGCGGCGGAGGCATCGCCGCCGCTCGCGCGCGTATCGCTTCCTCCTCTTCCCTTCGTTGCCGCCGTCGCTCGAGGAGCGAGGGCTTGCGCTCGACGATCGGTCCGGTCGGCTCGGGTTCGGCAGACGGAGGCGGCGGTGATGGGGGCACCGAAGGACGCGGTGGCGGAGGCGGCTCGGATGGGCGGGGCGCCGGAGGTGGCTTCGGCGGAGCCCCGACCGCCGAGGCTGCCATCGGCGGCAGCGGTGCGTCCAGCCTGGTCCCGCACCCGTCGCAGAACTTGAATCCGGGCTCGACCAGGCGTCCGCAGTTCGGACAAGTCCTCGCGGACTCAGATGCCATGTTGTCCAGCATTCCCGCAATCGGCACGCGGGGCAAGCACTTAGACCTCACCACGCTCAGAGGTCGACCGTGCGCCCGAAGCGTTTTTCGCCGGAGGTCCGAGGACCGAGCGGTAGACTCGCCTTAGCGGGTTAGCAGGGAGTGGGTCGGTTATCGAAGACGGCAGGCCTTTGGGGGGCCGCAGGTCGGTAATCCCCGCACGATGACTGTCTCGGCGCGCATCCGAGTGCTCGTCATCGGGCTCTTGGTGATCGCCGCGTCCGGGGTCACGAGGTCCACGAGCCTCCCCGATCAGACGATCCTAAAAGGCAGGGAATCGCTACTCCCAGCAGCGTCTACCGAACCGATCGCAACCGCCGCGTCTCCTTCGGTTCCCGAAGCGCAAAACAAGGTGCTAGCCGTTGAACGCTCGGGCCGGGAGAGCGAGCGCATCGAGGGAAGCTTCATCGTCGATCTTGCACCCGGGCTCGATCCGCGCCTTGTGGCTTCGAAGATGGCGGCGGAATACGGCGGTCACGCGCCCTCGATCTACGACGAGGTCATCGGCGGGTTTGCATTTCAAGGACCCGACGACGCGGCGGAGCGGATGTCGCAGGACCCCCGTGTCCAAAACGTCAGCGCGGACTACGAGGTGCACGAAGCCGACGAGGTCCGGACGGAGCTGGTGGCGATCGATGCACCGGGCGCCTGGAGCGCCGGGTACGACGGCCAGGAAACGACCATCGCCGTGCTCGACGGCGGCGTCGACACCGATCATCCCTACCTCGCCGGACGCATAGCCGGAGCAACCAACTTCGTGGATTCCGAGCCGACCGTTGAGGACGGGCGCGGCCATGGGACGCACGTGATCGGAATCGCGGTCGGCGGCGTAGGAGTCCTTCCCCAGGGAAGGGTGTACTCCGGGAAGGTGATGCGCGCTTCCGACGGAGCCGGTTCGTGGACGGACGTAATCGATGGCATCAACTGGGTCAAGGGACTGGTGAACTCGGGGGTGAAGATCCGTGCCGTGAATCTCAGTATCGCGGGAACCACCTCCTGCTTTAGTTCACTTCAAACCGCCGTAGACCAGTTGTACGCGAAGAACGTTGCGATCATCGTTGCCGCCGGAAACGCGAACAAGGACGTATCGCTGATGGCCCCCGCGAACTGCCGGAATGCGTTCGCAGTATCCGGACTTGATACCCGAAGCGCTCCCTACCGCCGATATTCGTGGAGCAACTACGGATCGAAAATCGCCGTTGCGGCGCCGGCCGTAGCCGTCACTTCGCTCAAGAACGACGGAACATGCTGCGTGGCCTTCAGCGGGACGAGCATGGCGGCGCCGCACGCGACCGCGGTCATCGCGAACGCGATGGCCGTCGGAAACCTCACGCCGGCCGCGGCTTTGCTGAACATCCAAAGCACCGGTGCTTGCCCCGACGGAAACCCGGTGCCGTGTACGGGACAGTCCTGGCCGGGCGACACCGATGGCTACACCGAGGCGCAGATCCACATGTATCGGTCCGTTGTGGCAGCCAACCCGGCGCCTACCGGATCGTTCCCGGGCCTCGCGAACAACTCCACGGTGTCGGGGGCCGTATCCGTTCGCGTGCTACCCAATGACGACAAACCACTGCCGATGGATCCCGTGAAGATCAAGCTTCCCGGCGAGACCGAATACCAGAGCGCGAGTCCTCGTAGCGACGGATCGTTCGAGCGGATCTGGGCAACATGTCCCGACGGTCCGCCATGCCCTGCCGATCCGGCGGCCCCGGTGAGCATCAAAGCGACGATCACGGACTCGACGAGCAAAGTGACCACGATCGGAGCCAGCGTGTTCGTCGGGAACTACGGTACGTGGACGCTCGCGGAGCAAACGGGTACGGGCACGGCCTACACCGGCACAAGCTGGGTAACGGCGTCCAACACGAACGCCAGTGGCGCTTCGTACCGCTACTCGCGAACCGCCGGCAATACCGTGCGCTACACCTTCACCGGGACCGGAGTCAGATGGATATCCGCCACCGGAACAGGAGGCGGCATAGCTAACGTGAAGCTAGACGGCGTCTCGGTGGGGCAGGTGAACATGTACTCGTCGGGCACGGTCTGGAAGAAGATGGTCTACGAAGCAAAGGGTCTCTCGAACTCGTCACACACACTCGAGATCGCCGTCACCGGAACGAAGAGCCCGGCCGCGGTTTACCCGAGCGTCTACGTCGACGCGTTCCAGTACTTGCACTGAGCCTTTCGAGAAACGCTCCGGAAAAAAAAGAAGGACGGCCCATGCAGGCCGTCCTTCTTAAATCAATCCCGGCACCGACCTACTCTCCCACCCCCGTTGGAAGGCAGTACCATCGGCGCTGGAGGGCTTAACTTCCGGGTTCGGAATGGGACCGGGTGTGACCCCTCCGCCATGGGCACCGGGAAATCGTGTCCGAGCTCCCTACCGATCGAGACCGGTAGACAACCCTGTAGCGAGCGCAGGCACCTCCAAAACCAAGCCCTCGGCCTATTAGTACCGGTCGGCTCAACGCATTACTGCGCTTCCACCTCCGGCCTATCAACCCAGTGTTCTGGCTGGGGGCCTTACCTGGTTGACCCAGTGGGAGACCTCATCTTGAGGTCGGCTTCGCACTTAGATGCTTTCAGCGCTTATCCGTTCCGCACATAGCTAACCAGCCGTGCCGCTGGCGCGACAACTGGCACACCAGAGGTGCGTCCGTCCCGGTCCTCTCGTACTAGGGACAGGTCCTCTCAAGTCTCCTTCGCCCGCAGTGGATAGGGACCGACACAACTGTTACCTCGAGCTCCGATCGACACATCGATCTTTGCTCGCGCCCAGATCGTTTCTGTTCCGTCTGGGTCCCCATGTCGCCATGGGGGTCGGACCATATCTTCACGGTGTCGCCACCGTGTCTGGCGTATGGCCTCTGAGGATTCTGGTCGACCAATCGATCTTGCGATACCGACCTCCACCATTCATCTGAGTGGCGGTTTCCAATAGCCGCAAGAATCCTTCCCTCGTAAGGTGATCGCCTCGATCCATCGCTCGCACGATTCGCGCGAATGTCTCGAATTCGACCTGCTTCTCACTAAGGATCGGATGAGCCTCGAAGAAGGGAATCACCTTCTCCAAGAGGTCCTCACGCTTCCTCACGACGAATACGAGTGACTTGTCTCTTCCTCCTGTGCGCGCATTGGGACGGATGCGACCGCATCCGAGCCGTTGCTTCAGCAACAAGAGGATCGACGCTCGTTCGGGATTCTGACTTACGTGAATCTCGGGAACGAGTTGCCACCCGAATTGCGTGGACGGATTGCGCTGGACCGCGACGTGGAAGGTTCCTTCCCCGTCGACATAGCCCGCTAGATAGTCGTCCAGCCTTTCCTGCTGATTGTCCGGCGCAACTCGGAGTTGCTCACCTGTCGGATTGTTACTGAACTCCACTATCGGCAGCGTAGCTACCGATAACGACGTTCAGTACCGCAGGATGCAACCGGATGTTCCAGCATTTAGCCAGATTTAAAGACAGCTCATGACCACTGTCTCACGACGTTCTAAACCCAGCTCGCGTGCCGCTTTAATGGGCGAACAGCCCAACCCTTGGGACCTTCTACGGCCCCAGGATGCGACGAGCCGACATCGAGGTGCCAAGCTCTGCCGTCGCTGTGGACGCTCGGGCAGAATAAGCCTGTTATCCCCGGAGTACCTTTTAGCCGTTTAGCCCTGGCGCTCCCACCTGCCACCAGAGGATCACTAGGCCCGACTTTCGTCCCTGCTCGACCCGTCGGTCTTGCAGTCAAGCCTCCTTGTGCCCTTGCACTCGACGCGCGATGGCCAACCGCGCTGAGGGGACCTTGGGGCGCCTCCGTTACCTTTTGGGAGGCGACCGCCCCAGTCAAACTGCCCACCAGACGTGGTTCCAGATCCGGATAACGGATCTTGGTTAGAACCCCAGCACATAAAGGGCGGTATCTCAAGGTTGGCTCCACACCGGCTGACGCCGATGCTTCAAAGTCTCCCGCCTATCCTGCACAGTACGAACCAAAATTCAACATCTAGCTGCAGTAAAGGTTCCGGGGTCTTTCCGTCCTTCTGCGGGTAGACGGCATCTTCACCGCCAATGCAATTTCGCCGGACCTCTGGCCGAGACAGCGCTCAAGTCGTTACGCCATTCGTGCAGGTCAGAACTTACCTGACAAGGAATTTCGCTACCTTAGGACGGTTATAGTTACCGCCGCCGTTTACCGGGGCTTAGATTCAAGGCTTCGCTCCGAAGAGCTGACCCCTCCTCTTAACCTTCCGGCACCGGGCAGGCGTCAGTGCATATACAGCGGCTTGCGCCTTCGCATGCACCTGTGTTTTTAGTAAACAGTCGCTTGAGCCTGGTCACTGCGACCCCTTCGCGCTTCGACCGCAGGGTCTACACGCTAATGGGGTGCCCCTTCTCCCGAAGTTACGGGGCTAGATTGCCGAGTTCCTTAGCCAGAGTTCGTCCGCGCGCCTTCGTATTCTCTACGCGCCCACCTGTGTCGGTTTGCGGTACGGGCAGTCAGACCACTCCCTAGAGGTTTTTCTAGGCAGCATGGCTTCAGGGACTTCACCTGTTTGCGGTTCGGCGTCGCGCCTCAGGATTGCCCCGGCGGATTTGCCTACCAGGACTCCCTACACGCTTACCCCAGGACGACCAACGCCTGGGATCCCCTAGCCTCCTGCGTCACCCCATCGGTCGCCCTTCCCGTTCCACCGTCGCCGAGGTTTGACCCCCAACGACGACTTCCCGGGTCGGGCGCTGGCGCGATCCAGCTGGTACAGGAATATCAACCCGTTGTCCATCGGCTACGCCTTTCGGCCTCGCCTTAGGTCCCGACTAACCCTGGGCGGACGAACCTTCCCCAGGAAACCTTGGGCTTTCGGCGGGAGGGATTCTCACCCTCCTTTTCGCATACTCATGCCGCGGATTCTCACTTCTGCGCAGTCCACGGACCGTTTCCGTTCCGCTTCACCCCACGCAGAACGCTTCCCTACCACGTACACGATCCGAAGATCGTGCACATCCACAGCTTCGGCGGTGTGCTTGAGCCCCGCTACATTGTCGGCGCGGAGTCCCTCGACCAGTGAGCTGTTACGCACTCTTTCAAGGGTGGCTGCTTCTAAGCCAACCTCCTGGCTGTTTTCGCAACTCCACATCCTTTCCCACTTAGCACACACTTAGGGGCCTTAGCTGGTGGTCTGGGCTGTTTCCCTTTTGACGATGAAGCTTTTCCCCCACCGTCTCACTCCCGGGATCTAGAGCAACGGCATTCGGAGTTTGTCTGGGATTGGTAAGCTTTTAGGCCCCCTAACCCAAACAGTGCTCTACCTCCGTTGCTGAACTCCCGAGGCTGTCCCTAGAGACATTTCGGGAAGAACCAGCTATCACCTGGTTTGATTGGCCTTTCACCCCTACCCACAGGTCATCCGAGCCCTTTTCAACGGACACCGGTTCGGTCCTCCACGGGTTCTTACGCCCGCTTCAACCTGCCCATGGGTAGATCACCAGGCTTCGGGTCTACAGCCAGCCACTGAATCGCCCTATTCAGACTCGCTTTCGCTACGGCTACGCCTCAACGGCTTAACCTTGCGACTGACCATAACTCCCCGGCTCATTCTTCAATAAGCACGCTCTCACCTCAGACAGAGTCCGAAGACCCTGCCCTTGCTCGAACTGCTTGTAGGCACACGGTTTCAGGTTCTATTTCACTCCCCTCCCGGGGTTCTTTTCACCTTTCCCTCACGGTACTTGTTCACTATCGGTCGTCAGTGAGTATTTAGCCTTGCAGGGTGGTCCCTCCGGATTCCCACAGCGTTCCACGTGTCCCGTGGTACTCGGGTGCAACGCCGGGAGGTTCACATCTTTCGCGTACGGGGCTGTTACCCACTCTGGCGGGCCGTTCCAGGCCGCTTCTGCTAGACGATGAACTTGTTGACTCCCTGGGAGCTCCGTAGCACTCCCTGGCGATGTCCCACAACCCCGGCACGGCAACGCCCACGGGCTTGACACCGCACCGGTTTAGGCTGTTCCCCTTTCGCTCGCCGCTACTCAGGGAATCGAGGTTTCTTTCTCTTCCTCCGGCTACTGAGATGTTTCACTTCACCGGGTTGGCCTCTACGGCCTATGTATTCAGCCGCAGGTGACAGGGCATGACCCCTGCCGGGTTTCCCCATTCGGAAATCCTCGGATCAAAGCTTGCTCGGCAGCTCCCCGAGGCTTATCGCAGCCAGCCACGTCCTTCCTCGCCTACTGACGCCAAGGCATCCACCGTGTGCCCTTTCTAGCTTGGCCATGAATGAAGATGCCTACGCTCGCTATGTGGTTGTCAAAGAGCCCGGACACGAAAAAAGACCGATTGCCGGCTCCTTGAGAACCGCACGTGCGGGTGTCCGAGAGACAAGCTCGCCATACACCTGACCCGTTTTGCTCTCGCCTCGCTCGAACCAAACAAAACAGTTCGCTGGACGAGCAGAGCGTCTAAGGGTGCTCCTTAGAAAGGAGGTGATCCAGCCGCACCTTCCGGTACGGCTACCTTGTTACGACTTCACCCCAATCATGAAGCCCAGACTCGACGGCTCCCTCCTTACGGTTGGGCCACCGGCTTCATCTGTTCCCCGCTTTCGGGGTGTGACGGGCGGTGTGTACAAGGCCCGAGAACGCATTCACGGCAGCATGCTGATCTGCCATTACTAGCGACTCCAACTTCACGGGGTCGGGTTGCAGACCCCGATCCGAACTGGGCGCGGCTTTTCGGGATTGGCTCCACCTTGCGGCTTTGCAACCCGCTGTACCGCGCATTGTAGCGCGTTTGCAGCCCCAGACTTAAGGGCCATGCGGACTTGACGTCATCCTCTCCTTCCTCCGGGGTTTCCCCGGCAGTCTCCTATGAGTGCCCGGCATAACCCGGTGGCAACATAGGACGAGGGTTGCGCTCGTTGCGGGACTTAACCCAACACCTCACGGCACGAGCTGACGACAGCCATGCAACACCTGTCCTGGTTCCCGACTTTACGGGTGGGCAACCTTTTCGGGCGCCTACTTCCAGAATGTCAAGCCTGGGTAAGGTTCTTCGCTTTGCATCGAATTAAGCAACGCGCTCCGCCGCTTGTGCGGGCCCCCGTCAATTCCTTTGAGTTTTAGCCTTGCGGCCGTACTCCCCAGGCGGCGAACTTAATGCGTTAGCTTCGGCACGGAAGCCATGACGGCCCCCACACCTAGTTCGCACCGTTTACGGCTAGGACTACCCGGGTATCTAATCCGGTTCGCTACCCTAGCTTTCGGGTCTCAGCGTCAGGATCGGCCCAGTCGGCCGCCTTCGCCACTGGTGTTCCTCCCGATATCTGCCCATTTCACCGGTACACCGGGAATTCCACCGACCTCTACCGTCCTCAAGTTCACGCAGTATCAGACGCAGTTCCGCGGTTGAGCCGCGAGGATTTCACACCCGACTTACCGAACCGCCTACACCCGCTTTACGCCCAGTGAATCCGGGCAACGCTTGCCCCCTACGTTTTACCGCGGCTGCTGGCACGTAGTTAGCCGGGGCTTCTTCTGCAGGTACCGTCACCACGGTGACCCGTGGCTTCTTCCCTACTGAAAGAGGTTTACAACCCGAAGGCCTTCATCCCTCACGCGGCATCGCTGCATCAGGCTTGCGCCCATTGTGCAAGATTCCCTACTGCTGCCTCCCGTAGGAGTCCGGGCCGTGTCTCAGTCCCGGTGTGGCCGAACACCCTCTCAGGCCGGCTACCCGTCATAGCCTTGGTAGGCCGTTACCCCACCAACAAGCTGATAGGCCGCGAGCCCCTCTGGAAGCGGAAGGACCATTTGCTTACCGGACCATGCGATCCAGAAAGCACATCGGGTATTAGCCCCAGTTTCCCGGAGTTATCCCCGTCTTCCAGGCAGGTTGCCCACGTGTTACTCACCCGTTCGCCGCTCCGTACAGCAGGAAGCAAGCTTCCCGCTGCCGATCGCTCGACTTGCATGTATGAGGCGTGCCGCCAGCGTTCGCCCTGAGCCAGGATCAAACCCTCCATAGGAAAACGATCAGGCCGAACAGCACCCAAAAGCTCACCAGATGAAAGGGACGACCCCCCATCCGACCGTGTCGAGCAAGCGGAGTCGCTCTATGCCGGATGGCGGAGTCTCAAATCAGGAATACGACGGTTGCCCTCTTTGACACCCGCACTATGCGGTTTTCAAGGAGCAACCAAACTCGCCGACCAGCGCAAAACCGCAGGTCAACGGTGCCGCCATGAACATCATGAAAGACAGCAACCATTTAGTTTACTCCCGGAACCGCAGGTCGCAAACCGTAAGTTGAGATTCCGGGACGGCTGATGAGCATACAGCTGCCGGCAAACCGTGTGGCTTAGCGGTTCCCCCCGAAGAAACCGCCGGCCGGGCGGGCATGACAGTGCCAATGGTCCGGGATGTTCCGGCGGTGAGGGTCGGCCCACCACCCTTTGTCCCCGTAGTGGCCGTCGGCCACCTCCGCCATGCGTGCGAGGAGCCTCTCCTCCGTCTCGGCGTCGGGAAGGCCGTGGGGACGCCAGACGATCATCGGCGTGGAGCAGATCATGCACTCGGCCACCCAGCACTCCTCGTCCTCGTATAGCCAAGGCGTGATCTTGTGCGCCAGACACAACTCGCAGTCGGCGTCGTAGGACGGGAGCTCGCGTTGTTGCTCGGTCAGGAGCTCAGGCTCCGAACGTCGGCGAAGACCTCTTCGGCGTGGCCCTTCCCGTGCAGAGGCGCCTTCGGATAGGTCTTGACGACCTTTCCGTCCTCGCCGATCACGGCCGTCGCGCGACCGGTCAGCTGCCAGTCCTCACGGTAGACCCCGTAGGCCCGGCCGATCTCCGCCTTGGGATCGGCGATCAACGGGTAGCGGAAGCCCCCGTGCTTGGCCGAGAAAGCCTTCTGATCCTCGAGGGTGTCCACGGAGCAACCCGCGATGCGGACACCTATCGCCTCGAAGCGGTCGTACCAGGCCTCGAACTCGACGGCTTCGTTCGTGCAGCCCGGGGTCGACGCCTGCGGATAGAAGAAAAGGACGAGAGGACCGGACTCGATCGCATCACTAAGCCGGAACGGGCCGCCGGTGGACGGGCTCTCGAATTCGGGGGCCTTGGAGCCCTCGGAGATCATCCGGGGCTTATTGGAACGAGTCGCCGCAGGCGCAGCTGCTTTGCGCGTTCGGGTTCTCGATGATGAAGCCCGACTTCTCGAGGGTCTCCGCCCAGTCGACCACGACGCCCTTCAGGTAGGGAGCCGACATCGGGTCGCAGACGACCTTAACGCCCGCGATGTCTTCGACGATGTCGGTCTCGACGAGTTCGTCATCGAAGAAGAGGCCGTACCGAAAGCCGGCACATCCACCGGGCTGAACCTCGAGGCGAAGAGCCGCGTTCGGCGTGCCCTCCTGGGCCAGAAGCTCACGAACCTTCGTTGCGGCCGCGGTCGTCAGGCTGAAGATCTGCTCCCGCTCTTTGATTTCCAGTGATCTGCGTGCCATAGGACCTCCAGGATATCAACCGGACTTCCGCGTGGCGTATTTCCGGGATTTCTAGAACAAGCGGTGGCCGTCGGCCACCTCTTGTCCCGGGCGGCCGGCGAACCTGGTATCGGCCGGCGGCTCCAGGCCCAGATGCCTCCATGCCGCATCCGTGGCCATACGACCGCGCGGAGTGCGTGCGAGGAATCCCGCTGGACGAGGTAGGGCTCGTGGACGTCCTCGATGGTCTCGGGTTCCTCGCCGACGGCCATCGCGATGGTGCCGACACCAACCGGACCGCCGCCGTGCGTCTGGCAGATCGAGCGAAGGATGGCGAGGTCGACCCGGTCCAGACCGAGCGGATCGATGTGGAAGACGGCGAGACCCTCGTAAGCGACCGAGGTGTCAACACGACCGTCCGCGCGAACCTGCGCGAAGTCGCGAACGCGATGGAGCAAACGGTTGGCGATGCGCGGCGTGCCGCGAGCACGCTTCGCGATCTCGACGGCGCCTTCATGCTCGATCTCAACTCCGAGCAGACTTGCCGACCGTTCGACTACCTGTGTGAGCTCGTCGGTCGAGTAGTAGTCGAGGCGCGACACGAATCCGAAGCGATCTCGCAAGGGCCCGGTGATCATGCCCGTTCGTGTGGTAGCGCCGATGAGAGCGAAAGGCTCGAGCGGGAAGTGAAGTGTGCGCGCCGCCGGCCCCTTGCCGAGCACGATGTCGACTGCGGAGTCTTCCATCGCGGGATAAAGAACCTCCTCGACCGTTCTGTGCAGACGGTGGATCTCATCGACGAAAAGGACGTCACCCGGGTCGAGGTTCGACAGGATCGCCACCAGGTCGCCCGGACGCTCGAGTGCCGGACCCGACGTGACGCGTATCTGGGCTCCCATCTCGGCGGCCACTATGTGCGCGAGCGAGGTCTTACCCAGCCCCGGGGGCCCGGTGAACAGAAGGTGAGGACATGTCTCACCGCGCTTGCGTGCGGCCTCGAGCACGATCGTCAAATGCTCTTTCACGTCACTCTGGCCGACGAATTCTTGAAGCGTGCGCGGACGAAGCGAACGGTCGAACTCTGCGTCGTCCGGTGTGAGGTTCGGCTCGAGCACACGTGCTTCTTCCTCTTTTGCGGCACGCTTGTGGCTCATCGTTCGGCTCCCGCCGGTTCCTTCTTACCGAGTGAACGCAGAGCGTGACGCAGTAACGTCGGGGCATCTCCGTCCGGAGGAAGATCCGCCAGCGCGTCTTGGATCTCCTGCGTCGAGTAGCCGAGGCCCTTCAAACCCTCGCGCACTTCGGCTATGGCCGAATTCACCGAACCGTTCGTGCTTGCGATCTCGGCAACGACGCCGAACTTGTCCCGCAACTCGAGAACGATGCGTTGCGCAGTCTTCTTGCCGACACCCGAAACCAGGGCGAGCGCGTCGGCATCTCCCGACGCGATCGCGCGCTCGAGGGCGTCGGGTTGATGGAAGGAGAGGATGGCCAGAGCCAGCTTCGGCCCGACTCCACTCACCGACGTGAGGGCTTCGAACAATTCGCGGCTTCGTTCGGTGGCAAAACCGTACAGATGGACCACTTCTTCCTTGATCTGAAGAACAGTGTGAACCGTCACCTCGCCTTTCAACTTCGCGAGGTCGGGCACCGGCATCTCGACCCGCACGCCAACGCCGCCGAGTGAGATGACCGCCGCGTCTTCCGTAACGGACACGACTTCGCCGCGGATGAACTCAAGCACCGGCGGCCAACCTTCTGAGCTTCCGTGCGTGCAGATGAGTGAGCGCCAGGCCCAGGGCGTCGGCGGCGTCCGCCGGCTTCGGCGGCGCGGACAACGACAAGAGCTTCGCGATCATCATCTGGACTTGCCCCTTGTCCGCGCCGCCGAAGCCGGTCACGGAGAGCTTCACCTCGCTCGGCGTGTACTCGGCGACCTCGCATCCGGCTTGGGCCGCGGCCAGCAACGCGATGCCGGCTGCCTGCCCAACCGACATCGCCGTCCTTACGTTTGAGTTGAAGAGAACGCGCTCGACCGCGACCGCGTCGGGCTCATGGCGAGCGATGAGGGACTTGATCTCGTCGTAGAGCAGTGCCAGCCGGCCCGCGACCGGGCCCGGCGGTGTCCGGATCGCTCCGAAGTCGATGGCTCGGATCTCCCCGTCCCTCCGCTCGAGCAGGCCGAACCCGGCACAGGTCAGGCCGGGGTCGAGCCCCAGCACTCGCATTAGTCGAGGCTATGGGCCCGAGGTGACATGAGCGAGGAACTCCAGCTTGGACGCCGCTAGCGACGGCGGCTGAACACGCCCGACGCGGCGGCGGATGCTCAAGAGCTCGCGGATCACGCTCGGTGCGTCCCTCAGCATGCGAACCGTGCTGCCGTGCCCGTACTCCCAGGTCACGGGGACCTCGATTACATCTCGTCCGGCCGCCTGGCCGAGCCAGGAACTCGACGTCGAAGGCCCAGCCCGTGGTCTGCGCGTAAGCCCGAGAGCTCGACACCAGCCTGCGGCCGAAAGCCTTGAACCCGCATTGGCTGTCTCGGACCGCCGGTAGCACCAATGCTCGAACGATGAAGTTGAACCCACGGCCGGCCAAGAAACGACTGAGCGGCTCCCCGAACCGCTGCGATCCGGTCGAACTGCGACTCGCTATGGCGATGCCGCCATGCGTGCGTGATCGACCAGTGCCGGAAAGTCGGACGGATCTACCGCGAGGTCGGTGTCGGCCGTCACGACGATGCCGCCGCGGGCGTGCTCCACCCGGCCTTGACGGCGGCGCCCTTTCCCGGAGAACTCACTCGTGAGGGTCCGCACGCGATCGTCCTTGCTCGCCGACAGTCGACGAGCGACGTCCGCTGTGCCGTCGGTCGAGCCCGATATCAACGGCAACGACCAGCTCGGCCCCCAATCGATCCAAGCAGCGGTCTAGATGTTCGACCGCGATCGGGCAAACGAGTCGGCCTCGTTCTTCGCCGGCAGGACAACGGAGACGTTCGGTTCCATGTGCAGAGAAGATACGGCTAACGGGCTAAAGTCCTAAGTCGTGCGAACCCCGCGGCAGGTCTTCTCTCGCATATTGCTGCTCGCCGTGGGCATCCGGCTCCTCCTTTTCCTGCTGGGAACGATCGCGGTATCGCGCTCGGGCTCAGGCCGGTACGGCCTCGCTTTCTGGTCGAACTGGGACGCCAACAACTTCCTTCGCGTCGCTGAAGTCGGCTATCCGTCGAGCGGCCACGACGCTCTCTTCATCGTCTACCTTCCCGGTTATCCCTTCGCCGTCCGCGTCGTGGCGTTCGTGTTTCAGAACCTCATCCTCTCCGGGCTGATCGTTTCGTTCGCAGCGTCGGTCGGCGCCGCATGGTTCCTGTACAAACTCGTCCGGTTGGAGCGCGACGACGACGAAGCGTGGCGGGCGGTCCTTTGGCTCTTTGCCTTCCCTACCGCGTACTTCCTCACGTTGCCTTACTCCGAGTCGCTCTATCTATTCGGTTCGGTGGCAGCGTTGTACGCGGCCCGGACGAATCGATGGGTCCGCGCGGCCGGCGCAGGGGTCTTGGCAACGGCGACGCGGCTCCAAGCTCTTCCTTTGGTGCCGGCCTTGGCCATCGAGGCCTTCCGCCGCAATGATCGGCAGAGTCGCGTTCGGGCCCTGTTCTGGGCCGGGATGGCCGCCGGTGGGATTGCGATATATCTCGCGATCAACTGGATCGTCCACGACGACCCCTTCCAGTTCTTCAAGACACAAGCCGAACACTGGGCGAATCACGGAGCTGCACCCTGGGTTCCGCTAAACGACGGTCTTCGCGCCGTTCTCTCCGGAGGACTGGAAGGAGACTTCGTCCTTATCTATTGGGGGCGCCTGGTCGGCACAGCTGTGACCGTCACGTTGCTCGTGGCGGGCGTCCGCCGGTTGTCGTTGTCCGAGTCGGCGTTCGGATGGATCTCGCTGATCCTGATCCTGTCCTCGTCGTGGCTCATCAGCATGCCTCGTTATCTGATCGGCATATTCCCTCTGTTCATCGTGGCCGCCCACCACACGAGGTCCGATCGTGTCTTGTGGCCGCTGCTCGTTACTTCGACCGGATTGCAGTGCTACTACTTCTGGCATTACGCCACCGGGCACTGGACGTTCTAGGAAGGCCGACGAAAGATCTCTCCTCGAACCGTGCGGAAGATCGACTTGTACCCTGCATCCAGAATGTCTGTCCGCAGTTCGGCGGGGACACCGGCGGGTTCGAGCAGGACGTAAGCGAACTCGGGCCCGAGTAGGTCTTTCAGTTCGGCGTAACCGCGCAGGCGTCCGCCCATCGTGTGGCCGCTCACCTCGGGGACCTTCGACAGATGCGTCACATACGCGCCCGCGAAGGCTGCGATCGGAACCGATACCCATGTTTGCTGGGACTCCGCTATCTGAAGTGTCCGTGTGTCATGCGTCATGCGACCGGCTGATTGCTCTGCCCGGAACGCCGCAACGATCTGCTTCTCCGGTTCGCCGATCAGCTCCCTTTGGTCGGGCCATCCCGACCAAGCTCCCATCTCGGCCTTGCGTATCGAGATCGAAAGCGACTCGGAGATTGCCCTCTGGCGAGCCTCCTCTATGTCCACGGTTCCCTGCCTCACGGGAAAGGCGGCCGTGAACACGAAGGCGGTGACCAAAACAAGATAAACGCTTCGAGGGAGCCGATGCCACGCCCACTGCAACGCACCCGCTGTTCCGAGGACGAGAAACGCCGGGATCCAATTCTGACCCGACTTACCGATGACCTCGTCGCGCGTGCTGTTCCAGAAGATGGTGTTCGACGGGAAGAAGGTGGCCACCAGTTGCACCAGCAGGCCGGCCACGACCGGGGCCGCGAGATAGATGCGTACGCTCCGGTCGCGCTCGGCGAACAGGAACACGCCGAATCCGAGCGCGATGAGGGGAAACAGCGCTGCGTCGTCGGCGACGATCCGCAACGCTCGAGTTCCTGCGATCGAGACCCCGAGAAGGAATGCGGCGACGCCCAGCACCGATAGAACAACTCCGAGTTGCCGGAGCGGCAAGCGAATATTTGCCGTTGTGAACGCAACGAGGACACCCGCCGGAGCGGCCAAGAGAACTATCCAGCTGGGCGCATCGATGCCCGCGACGACGAGAAGCTGGGGAGTCGCAAAGACCAAGGCGCCGGCCACCGACCAAACGGGAAAGTCCGAGTTCCTTTCATCGCGGTAGTTCAACCAAAGCGCCAGAAGCCCGTGAGACGTCACGGCGATTCCACCCAGCAAGGGATGCACGTACAACGCGGCGGCCAGCAGGGCCGAGCGCGCAAGGACGCGACGCTGAGTGCTCAGCGAAGGCAAAGGCAGGAAGGACGTCAACCCAACGACACCCGCCACTACCGTCCCCCGCGAATCCGGTAAGCGAAGGAAGGCGAAGGTGAGCGGCATGACGGCCAGCGCCCACATGCCTGCACCGAGCCGGACTCTGGTCTCGGCGATGCGATACGTGACCATCGCGAAGAGGGCAGTGAGCGGCGCGGCGAAGGCTGCCGTCGCCAAGACTGCTCGGAATCCGGTCAGCTTCGCCACCGTGGCAAGTACTCCGACGTAGCCGAGGATCTGTCGCGTGGGCCCGGTCTCAGCGGCCGGGCTCGTGAACAGTCTGGGGAACCAGCCGTAGGTACGGACGAACTCGACTGGGGCAACGTGATTGTGCAGTACGTCGCGGAAGGGAACAACGGGAGAAGCCAGCGTCAGAACGAGAGGCGCGCACCACGCCACGACGACGAACACCCAAAAGCCGGCTGGGAGCCGGTTCTTCTTTGGTTCCGTCGACGGGCCCATGAGCGGCCGATACCTGAGCAAACCCAGCACATCGATCCCGACGAGAGCGACCGCTAGGACGGGAGCGTTGAACAGCCCAACGCTTCCAAGCACGCCCAGGAACACAACGTCGAGAAGAACTGCTCCCGAGAAGCCGAATACGATTGCGTCGAGCACCGACTCGTAAGGCATGCCGCGCATTGCACGCATCAACACCGCGCCGGCCAGCACGTTGGCGGCAAGAACGGCGGAGACGGCGAGAACGGCGGGCCCCGTGGTCGACAGTTGTGAGGAGATCGCGCGCAGGGCTCCGGGAACCGAGCCTCCGATCGTCGTATCGCGCAAGGCAACCACCCCGGCGACCGCTGCGAGAGTGCCGAGCAGAAATATTCCGGTCAGGGCTATCGACCGCTCTGGACGTGTCGTGGTCAATCCGTGCTCGACGCCTAGGGGCTCACGAGAGGCCGAATACGGTCGTGTACGCCACGCCGTACGCATTCATCGCTATCGATGCCGCCAAGAGCACCCAGTAACCCGGAGCTCGATCGTCCTTCAAGGCAAGAAACACGAGCGCGGATATGAATGGGATCGCGTCCAAGAGATAACGCATTCCGAATTGCGCGAATCCGTTCGCGTACCAGACCGCGGCCGGAGTCACCACGAACAGAGCACAGAGCCACAGCCATCGCTCGCGTCGTGCACCGACGGCGGTAACGAATGCGGGACTCGTAAGCGGGAGTGCGGTTCCCATGATCGTCAGCTTCACATAGGGAAAGTTGCCCTGGAACTGGGGAGCGGAGAAGAACCACGAGTAAAGGTTGAACGGGATGTGCCGAACCGAGATCATGCCGGGCGGACGCTGAAGACGGTAGCTGTCGTTCGCGTAGTGGATCTGCCTGGGCTTTCTCGGCGATGGTCCCGAAGCGCGAGAAGTTGTACCCGAGCAACAGGAGGAAGGGCGCTGCAACACCGAGCGCCAAATTCAAGATCTTTCGAGGCTGCCGCACGACAAATACATAGCCGGCCAGCGCGAAGAATGCGGGCGGGCGGCTGAGGCCGGCCAAGCCGACGAAAAGACCGACCAACCACAGGCGGCGCTTGCCGAAGTATTCGTTCACGGAAAGGAACAGGAAGAGGACGCTGGCCAGCGATGCGACGCTCCACGTAGTCCCCTCTTTCGCTTCGAACCAGATGGTTGTTCCGATAACCGGAAATGCCCAGCCGGCGATCCGTCGCCGGCCTTCGAGGCCAAGCCTCGTCGCCAGACTCCACGCCGCCATCGATATCCCGCCGCCGAGCAATGCTGCGAAGTGATGAAGATCGAAGCCCGCGCCGAAGATGAGGACGAAGGGCATCAGCAAGATCCCGGGCAGAACTCCTTGATGTGAATACGTCCGGCCCTCGAACACAACGGATTCGAGCCACGGAGCGGGGGCGATGTCGAGCCGGCCGTGCAGCATGGCGTCCGCGAGCCGGACGTATTGGTCGTAGACCTGATGACCGGATCCCCAGCGCGAGATCTCGTAGATCAAAAAGGCCACCATCCCCGCAAGCAGAGTCAGTCTTGTTGTTTCGTTCTTCCACAGACGAGAGATGGGATCGGTGAAGCGGCGCGGGCGTTGCGTATCGGTTGTGCGAATGCCTTCGGGAGCCTGCGCCTGGCTCATGTCTTGCCGGTTAGGAAACCTCGGCCAGTACTTCGTCCGGGATGTCGAAGTTCGTATACACCCCTTGGACGTCGTCCAGATCCTCGAGGGCGTCCATCAAACGCAGAACCGGACGCGCTCCATCGGCGTCCAGAGGCACGGTCGTTTGCGGCAGCATCGTGAGCTCGGCGTTCTCGATTGCCAATCCGGCCGCGGTCAATGCATCGCGCACACGCGCGAAGTCTTTCGCATCCGTTACGACTTCCCAGCGGTCGTCGGAAGCTCGGATGTCGTCGGCACCGGCATCGGCCGCGGCAGCGAGAACGTCGTCCTCTGAGACTCCCGGCCCGATGAGGATCAGTCCGCAGCGATCGAACATCCACGCAACGGATCCCGGCTCTCCAAGGTTTGCGTCGGCCCGGGTGAACGTCGCCCGGATCTCTTGTCCCGTGCGATTTCGGTTCTCGGTCAGGACCTCGACGAGGACGGCTACGCCGCCGGGCGCGTAGCCCTCGTAGAGCACGCGCTCGTACTGCACGTTGTCCCCCAGCTCGCCGGCACCGCGCTTGGCTGCGCGCTCGATGGTCTCCGCCGGCACGCGATACGACTTGGCTCGGTCGACCGCGGCGGCCAGGGTCATGTCGTTCTCGGGGTTCGAGGTGTTGCCTTCGCGCGCCGCCACCTCGACCTGGCGGAGGAGCTTCGCCCACAGCTTGCCGCGCCGGGCGTCGACAACCGCCTTCTTGTGCTTGATGCCCGCCCATTTTGAATGTCCGGCCATTGTTCAGATGGTAGCTACGAGCACGCACTGTGGCGTTCGCATATAGAGCCGTCCGTTGGTCGTCTCGGGCTTGTACACGCCGCGGATCTGACTGGGTATGTCCTTCAGCATCTGGAGAACTCGCTCACGGCGGTCGGGCGGGCAATCCACACGATCCATCCAGTCTTCGACCTCGTGGGTCTGGAACACAACGTCCTCGTTGCGAACTCTGAACCCGGCGCCCTCAGCGACGGCACGCCACTCCCCCGGACTGCGAGCTCGTTCGTGGGTCGGATCACGCCATCTCTCGAGTTCGTTGTGCCACTCCTCGAACCCGTCCGGCGGTGACTGATCGGCCAGCGCGAAGATCCCGCCCTCTTTCAGCACGCGGCTTGCCTCGGCCGCCCAGGCCTCGGCGTCGGCGAACTGGTGTGGCGCGCGATGAGCCACTACAGCGTCGAGGCTCCGGGCTTTGAATGGGAGTACTTCGGCCCACGTCTCCACCGCACGTGCCTCACCGCCGAGATCACGCTCGCGCCAGCCCTGCCGAGTAGCCACCAACATCTCGTGCGTGGGATCACTGGGGATCACCCGGGCACCGAACCGCGCGAACGCGAACGCCGCATAGCCGGCGCCCGTGGCGACATCGAGAACGAGCGACCCGTCCTTTAGATCGCAAAGCTCGACCAGTCGCCTGATGGACTCACGGTCCTCGGCTCCCTTGCCCTCGGCGGCAAACGCCGGAGCGTACTTCCCCCAGGTTTCCCGAATCTCGCTCACGGTGCCGCCTCCAACAACAAGCGATGCAATCCACTCTCGCCTGAGAGCTCGGGATGGAAGGTCGCGGCGATCGTATTTCCCTGGCGAACGACAACCGGCCGGCCGCGAAGCTCGGCCAGTACCTCGACGCTCTCACCGGCGGACTCGATGACGGGCGCGCGTATGAAAACGGCGTGCACCGTCCCGACACCGGAGACCTCGACGTCGTCCTCGAAGCTGTCGACCTGACGCCCGTACGCGTTCCGATGGATCGAAATATCGAGACCGCCGATCGTCGGCCACTGCTTATCGGATGGTCCGCCGAGCACATCGTCGGCGAGAAGGATCGCGCCGGCGCATGTCCCCAGAACCGGGAGTCCGTCATCGATGCGTTTTCGAAGCGGGTCGATCAGTTCGTGCTCGGCAAGCATGAAACCGATCGTCGTCGACTCACCCCCGGGGATGACCAGTGCATCGGTCCGCTCCAGGTCCTCGAGCGTTCTTACGGATGCGGGATTTGCGCCGAGGTCTCTCAACAGCTGGATGTGTTCACGAACGTCCCCCTGGAGCGCGAGGACGCCGACCGCCTTCACGACTACCAGCCGCGATCCTGCAGGCGAGTCTCGAGCGCAGCGATCTCGCGTCCGGGCATCGCTTCGCCGAGCCCACGGGTTGCACGCACTACAGCGTCCGGATCTTCGAAGTACGTCGTGGCTTCGACGATCGCGCGCGCGCGCGCCGCCGGGTCCTCGCTCTTGAAGATCCCCGATCCGACGAAGACGCCCTCGCAACCGAGCTGCATCATCAGCGCAGCATCGGCCGGGGTGGCCAGCCCGCCGGCGGCGAAGTTCACGACCGGAAGCTTGCCCGTCCCCGCCACCTCCTGGACGAGCTCGAGCGGTGCGCGCAGCTCTTTGGCTGCGGAAGGAAGCTCATCGGGACGCAGCGTCGTGAGCCGACGGATCTCGCTCGACACCGATCGCATGTGACGCACGGCTTCGACGACGTTGCCCGTTCCGGCTTCGCCCTTGGTGCGGATCATCGCCGCGCCTTCGGAGATGCGGCGCAGCGCCTCGCCTAGGTCGGTTGCACCGCAAACGAATGGAACTTTGAACGCCCACTTGTCGACATGGATGTGACTCGTCGGCCGGCGTCAGGACCTCCGACTCGTCGATGAAATCGACACCGAGTGACTCGAGGACCTGGGCCTCCACGAAGTGGCCGATACGCACCTTCGCCATCACGGGGACCGTGACGACCTCCATGATCTCCTCGATCTTGCGGAGATCGGCCATCCGCGCGACGCCGCCTTCGGCTCGGATATCGGCCGGTACGCGCTCGAGTGCCATAACGGACACTGCTCCGGCGTCCTCGGCGATCTTCGCCTGCTCGGCGTTCGTGACGTCCATGATCACGCCACCTTTGAGCATCTCCGCGAGACCGCGCTTGACCCGGACCGTTCCGTGTTCCATCGAACCTCCAGAAGTGGTTTCGACCTCTATCGTACCTACGCCTTCGCTTCGCTTCGGCGTGGCTCGAGGACTGCGCCTACCGCTGAGCGAAGCGAGGCGGCATGGGCCCCGACGCGGCAAAGCCGCTTCGGAGTCCTTACATCTCTTCGAGCAGCTCCGCCCGCCGCGCTGCGTCGGGGCCGTGCCGGTTCCCGCGAGGGACGAACCAGAACGGGTCGGAAACCCGAAGGGGCGAGGGGCCTCCACCGGCTTCACGGAGCGCCGCCACAATACCCGGTGGGTACCGCGTCAGTAGAGCGCCCGCTATGTCCGCTCGAATCTCCCGCTCTTCCGGCAGGGCAGCACGTGCGGTCAGTCGCATGGCCAAAGACACCGGCCAGATCGGTATCGATAGCAGCGCGAGCACGCCGGCACGACGCAGAACGAGATCGGGCGCGCCGGCCAGGATCGCGAACAACCCGGCAATAGAAGCATCCCCGTCGCGCAGATGGATCACTTCGTGAGCGAACATGCCTTCGAGCGCGAGCTCGTCACCGGCGTCCGTTGGTGTTGTCACGACAAGCCAGCGCCTTCGAAGGGCGAAGGCAAAGGCGTTGGGCTTCGACCCGGGCGCCAACAGCAGTCGTGGCGCCGGGATCCCGGCGGTCCGCGCTTCCCCGGCAACGAGTCGCGAGATGCGGGCCGAGTCAAGCGGTTTGGCTCTGCACGCGCGGACGAGCCATCCGTCGCCGAACTCACGTCCCAGGAAGAAGTAGAAGACGGCATAGGTCGCGCCGATTGCTGAACCGATCAGGGGGACGTCCAGGAGTAGACCGATCACGAGGCCTTCTATTGCGCACAGAACGACGAAGGTGACGAGAAGTATCTCGATCGTTCGCCGGCTCGCTTTGCGCGCGAGCTCCGGCTCGATCACAACGGGCTCCGAAGCTCCGAGATCCTTGCGGCGCACAACCGGCGGGTGCTCCAAGGTCAGCCGCTCCGGTCGCCGCCATCGCCGCTTCCTGAATTGCTGAGCCATCACACCCCAACCTTCTCACGCAATCGATCGATCCCGCGGTCGAGCGCGGCGACGATCTCCGTGTGGAGCTCCGGCGTACAAACAGCCAGGGTCGAAACGCAGTAGTCCGCGCCGGAACCGACCAACGGGCGATCGTCCAGCGAACGACCCGCCGCATCCGTGACGACGCATCCGGCTTCTGTGCAGATCAACGCTGCAGCGGCAACGTCGTAGGGATTGTTGTTGAGGACGGCACCGCCACCGATCTCCTCGAAGTGCGCTCGCGTGGAAGGCACATCGTCGATCATCCGCTGGCCGTGGTCGACGTAAGCATCGAAGCGTCCGGTGACGACCCCGGTCATGCCGAACGTTGCCGAACCGATATCGAACGTTCCACCGGAGACGCCGCTGTTGTCGATCATCTCCTCCAGCACGATCGCCGACGGCATCGTCGGACGCCCGCGTAGGCCGTACACCCAGAACGCGCCGTCCAGCGTCTTCTTGGCCGACAGAGTTGCCTGAACAGATCCGCCGTCGCGGATGATGCGCGTTCCTTCGCCGCGACGGGCCCTGAACAGCGTTCCCGTCTTTATCTCCATGACCAGACCCTCGTCGACGTCCGCCAGCGTTGCATCGCGGCTGTACGGCGCCGAGGCGATCGAGATGCATCCGGCTTCCAGCCCGGCCCCCGCCGGACGGGTTCCGTCGATCGGGTCTACAACGAGCAATCGCTTCGGACTTCCTCGCTCGACCAGACCTCGGTCCTCGGTGTACCAGGCCAGGCCTTCGCTGGCAGCGGCCTCGAGTACTCCGTTCGCAACGTCCTCCGCTATGTGATCGATACCGAAGGTCGGGTCCCCACCGACGCCGACGCCGTCCGTGCCGCGCGTCTCCGGCCGACCCAGATGCGGGAGCACGGCTGATCGAATTGCCCGTGCGACTTCCAGGATGAGGTCCATCACTTCGCCAGCGCTTGCTCGTAGACACGGATGGTCTCGTCCGCCACAACCGACCAGTCGAATTCGCGCGCGCGAGCCGCGCCTTTGGCGGCGATGCGTGAACGCTCGTCTTCATCGTCCAGAAGGCGACCGAGCGCCTCGGCCCACGCCCCGGTGTCGCCCGGCACGACGTAAAGCGGAGCATCACCGCCGGCGAACCGATAGCCGGGGATGTCCGAAGAGATGACGGCCGAGCCGCCCGCCAGGCCCTCGAGAACGACGATCCCGAAGGACTCTTGGCCAAGCGACGCGCAACAAACGACGTCGGCCGATCGATGAAGGGACATGAGCCGCTCCCGGGATACATGACCGAGACAGTGGATGCGCTCGCGATCTACATCGGCAGGAATCGAATCCTCCGTCTCGGGGATCCACACGAGATGAACATCCGGACGCGTCGCTGCCACTTCGGAGAAGGCGCGCAACACCGTCTCGAATCCCTTCCGCGGCTCCGCGCGTCCGACGAATAGGACGACCCGACCGAGCGCCTGAGCCCATTCGTCCGGTTCCGACTTCTCGAAAGCCTCGACATCTACCCCGTTGGGGACGATGGCGGGGTCGATGTTCACGTAACGCCGCACCAGCCGCCGGGCCTCGGGAGATGCGGCGGTGGTTGCGTCCAATCGCCTGGAAGCCAAACGCACCAGCGGAGCGAACACCGCGTACGGCCAGAAGCTCTCGGCCGCGGCGTGGAAGGTCCCGACCACGGAAGTGTTCTTCGGGCGCCGAAGCAGCGCCGCGAGCCCGGGCGGAAGGAAAGGTTCGTGAACGTGTACGACGTCGGCGGGATCGAGAGCCAAGTCGAAGCGAACGAGCATGCTCGGCGATATCCCCAGCGGTGCGATCGAGCCGTTGGCCGGAATGTTCACCGCGCGGCCGAGTGAGACCGTGCCGATGCCGTCGAGACCTTCTTGCTTTCCGCGGAGCTCCGGGCCGAACAGCGTTACTTCGTATCCCTTCCTATGGAGCGCTCGCGCGAGCTCGCGAGTATGGTCCTGCACCCCGCCGGGCCGGGACATCGAATACGGACTGATAATCGCGACGTTCATGTGGTAGGGACCAACGGTATCCGGGATCGGCGAGCCAGTTCCGCGGGGGCGACGGTCAGCCCGGCAACGCGCCAAGCTGGCGCAACATGGCCAGGTCGTCCCGAACGACCCAATGCTCCGCCAGTTTGCCGTCGGCGATCCGATAGATGTGGATGTGTTCCGCCGAGAAGGCACCCGGTCCTGCGATCGGCAACCCGCGAAAGCTGGAGCCTTTGTATGTGCCGGTCCAAGTGATCCTCACCGCGACACGGTCGCCACCATCGAGGACGTCGGAAATCATCCATCTCGAGTCTGGAACCGCCGTCATGACGCCTCTGATCGCTTCAGCGAATCGATCTCGCCCATGTTCCGGCTCGACTTCGGGCTGGTGATTCACGACGTCCTCGGCGACCAACCCCTCGAAGTCGATATCTCCACTGTTCCAGCCCTCATAGAACCGTCGGACGATGTCTTCGTTGCTCGACCCGGGCGGCATTAGACCTCCGAGGACGAAGTGTAGCTAGGGACGCTTGGACCGCCGCCGCTGATTGAGCCGGCTAAGGCGACTCGGTTTCGACGGGAGCGATCGTTGCCATCGGTGGGATGGTCTCCGTCGGAGCGCGGTCGCCGAGCTGACGGGCCGTCCTCTCTTGATAGTCGAGCGCAGACTGCTGAATCCGTTCCCTTAGATCCACCACCAGCTCGTGATGCTCGACCAAGTGCGCTTGCTGGATCTGCATCTGGTGCTCAAGCGCGTCCGGGATCTCAATTTGGGTCGAGCCGCTGGGCATTCCCCCGGTTTCTGTCACCTGTGTCGAGGCGGCCGCGCCCCAAGCGAGTATCGCTGCCCCCGCGAGAAACCCGATTACCCATAGACGCACACGCATACAGCTTTAGCCATGCCCTGTTGGGTGCTGTCGGCAAACGTCCGATTCCACCCCGAGTCACGTCTAGGGAGAGTGTCGATACCCGGGGTCGGAGGGCCAGTTCGGCTGAAAAAGGTGCCACTGGCCCGGCTCCCGTTTGATCAGCGTTTCCATATCGCGCACGACGCGCTCGGTCAGCTCGCGAACGCGATCGGGAGAGGCTTTGCCCACCTCGACCTCGATCGGATCGAGAACGACGCCGTGGTAGCACCCTCCCGGCCTTTGGAACAGCGCGCCGACCGCGATCGGTGCGCCGGTCCTTAGAGCCAGCACGGCCGGACCGTTCGGGATCTTCGTCGTCTCGCCAAAGAACTCGACGTCGATCCCCGACCCCGAGATGTCCCGATCGGCGATGAGCCCGATGGCCGCACCTTCGCGGAGTCCGGTTAGAAGGGCGCGAGCCGAAGAACCTTTCCCCACCGGCAAAACCTGCACCCCGGCCGCCGCGCGAAGTGAGGAGAACATTTCGAACAATTCCGGTGGTTCGAGCTCTTCGGCGATCGCGATGACGCGCCAGCCGTGCGATGCGAGCCAAGCGCCGGCAACGTCGTAGCTGCCGAGGTGCGGCGTCACGAACAGGACACCACGACCCGAATTCAGATGGGACGCCATGCCTTCAAGGCCTTCGGATGTCGTTCGCCGACGGATCTCTTGCAAACCGGGCTTTGGGAGGCGCAACGCCTCCACCCAGTAGCGCGCATACGATCGGAACGCTTCGTCCACATATCGGTCGAGGTCGTCATCACCGACCACTCGCCGCAGGTTGCGCTTCACGACTTCGCGTCGCTTGGCGTTCAGTCGCGCCACACCGGTGCCTGCAACTGCGGCGAGCCTCGAAGACACGAAGTCGGGAGTTGACGTCGCCGCTGCTCGTCCGAACCTGTACAGCAGGTAAGCAGGATCGGTGGACGCCATCAGATAACCGGCACGTGGACTAACGAGCGCGAGCTCGCGCCTGTCGGGTGACGTGAACCAGACGCTGGACGACGGTGACCGCGCCGAGCACGGCGATCGCCCACAGGGAGATCTTCACGAACCACAGCATCAAACCGGCGCACAGGATGATCAACCGCTCGGCCCGCTCGAGGATGCCGACCTTGCAGTCGAAACCGACGGACTCCGCCCGGGCCCGGATATAGGAAGTCATCTGCGCCATCGCGTAAGCAGCGAGCGCAGCCCCAGCCGTCCACTCGTCTCCCGTCGTAAGGAAGTACCAGACGAGGGCAGAGAAGACGAGCGCGTCGGACAACCGATCTGTAACGGAATCGAAGAACGCCCCGGCTTCCGAGGCTGTGCCTTGGACCCTTGCCACGGCTCCGTCACAAAAGTCCAGGACCCCGCCGATCATCAGGATGATCCCCCCGGCCAGGAACGCCCCGTAAGCGATCCGCCACGTGGCGACGGCAGAGAGGACGACGCCCAGGACGGTTAGCGAATTGGCTGTGAACCCGAGGCGCGTAAAGGTGCGTCCGGCAAAGTCGGACAGTCCCTTGAGGGCTTCTCTCGCCTTGGCATCGAGCACGTGCTTCTCCGATCAGCAGGCTGGAGTGACCTGCCTATAATGACCGCTCTGTGAGGCAATACGAGCCTGCCAACATCCGCAATATCGCCCTGGTCGGGCACGGCGGTGCCGGCAAGACGATGCTGGCCGAGGCCCTCCTCTACGCCGCCGGCGCCACGACCCGGATGGGCAAGATCGAGGACGGCACGGCCGCCACCGACTACGAGCCCGAGGAGCACAAGCACCAGATCTCCGTATCCCTCGGCGTTGCTCCGATCGAGTGGAACGGATTCAAGATCAATGTCATCGACTGCCCGGGACAGCCCGACTTCGTCGGCGATGTGGTTTCCGCCCTTCGAGTCGCCGACGCCGTCGTGTTCGTGTTGTCCGCTGTGGACGGAGTCGAGGTCCAGCACGAGCTGATCTGGGACATGGTTGAGGACCTCGGGCTCCCGCGTCTGATCGTGATCAACAAGATGGACCGCGAGCGAGCGTCCTTCCAGAACACGCTCAAGCAATTGCAGAACGCTTTTGGGACGAAGCCGTTCCCTCTTCACGTTCCGATCGGAGAGGAGCACGACTTCAAGGGCGTGGTCGATCTCCTGAAGATGCAAAGTCTCAACTACGACCAGAAGACGCCCATGGGATCGTCCGGTGAGATACCGGCCGACATCCAGTCGCAGGTCGACGACCTTCGCGGGCAACTGGTCGAAGCGGCAGCCGAAGGCGACGATGCTCTGCTCGAGAAGTATCTGGAGGAAGGCGATCTGGACGAGAAGGAGATCGCAACGGGTCTGTCTGGTGCGGTTGCGTCGGGTGCGACCGCACCGGTGCTCGTGAGCTCGGCCACACACCTCGTGGGCATCGACCTCATCGCCGACGAGATATGCGCTCTCGTTCCTTCACCGTTGGAGCGTCCGGATGCCGTCGGCACTTCCAAACCGGGGGCCGAGGACGAGGTGGTGCGAAAGCCGTCGCCGGGCGAGCCGCTTTCGGCTTACGTCTTCAAGTCGATCTCCGACCCCTACGTCGGAAAGATCTCTCTGTTCCGCGTGATCTCGGGCAGCATGCGTCCGGACCATCACGTGCTGAACTCCCGCGGCGACGACGAGCGGGTGGCGCAGGTCTTCTACATGTCCGGTAAGGAACACGTGAACGCTCCCGAAATCGTTTGCGGCGACATCGGAGCCGTGGCGAAGCTCGCTCACACGCACACGGGCGACACGCTGAGCGAGCCGAAGTCACAGGTCGTATACCCGCCGATCCAATTTCCGGACCCGGTTCTTTCAATAGCTCTAGCTCCGAAGTCCCACGGCGACGAGGACAAGCTCATGTCGGCCATCTCGCGACTCGTCGAGGAGGACCCGGTCCTACGCGTCGAGCGTCGGGCGGAGACGCACCAGACGGTTGCATCCGGCTTGGGTGAAGCCCACCTCGGGGTGGTGATGGAGCGCATGAAGCGGAAGTTCGGCGTCGAAGTCGAGCAGCTTCAGCTGCGCATCCCATACCGGGAGACCATCAGAGGATCGGCTCAGTACGAGTCGCGGTACATCAAACAGTCCGGTGGACGCGGGCAGTATGCGGTCGCATCTATTCAGGTCGATGCGCAACCGGAAGGCGCCGGCTACGAGTTCGTCAACAAGATCTCCGGCGGTGCCGTTCCCGCAGAACTTCATCCCGTCCGTGGACAAGGGCGTGCAGGGAGCGCTGCAGGAAGGAGTTCTGGCCGGTTACTCCGTCGTCGATGTGAAGGTGACCTTGTTCGACGGCAAGTACCACACAGTCGACTCGTCCGACATGGCTTTCCAGATCTGCGCTTCGATCGGGTTCAAGGAAGCGTGCAAGCTCGCACAACCGACACTGCTGGAGCCCTGGGTGGACGCCGAGATCAAGGTCCCCGAGGCGATGCTCGGCGACATCATGGGAGACATCAACGCCAAGCGCGGACGGGTGCTCGGCACCGAGCCCGACCGTCGCGGATATCAACTGGTCCGTGCTCAGGCCCCGCAGGCCGAGATGGCTCGCTACGCGATCGACCTGCGTTCGATGACCGGGGGCCGGGCGACCTTCTCGCTGTCACCGTCGCACTACGAAGAAGTGCCCCAGCACCTCCAGCAGCACGTCATCGACGACGCCGAACAACAGAGGGCCGCAGCCGCCAGGAGCTAGCGTCTATTTGAGCAGCGGACGCAGGCGGTCGTAGGTCTCCGACAACATCTCCGGCAACACTTTCGTCTCGCTCACCACCGGCATGAAGTTCGTGTCTCCGCCCCAGCGCGGCACGACGTGGAGGTGGAAGTGGCCGGGCACACCGGCCCCCGCCGCGATCCCCAGATTCATGCCGATGTTGAATCCCTCCGGCTGACTGGCTTCGCGGTGAGCCGCGATGGTCTTACGCATCCAGGACCAGATCTCGTCGAATTCCGGATGCGCGAGATCTTCCAGGTCGGCCACGTGGCGATGTGGCGCGATCATCAAGTGTCCGGTGTTGTAGGGATAGAGATTGAGGATCACGAAGGCATGCTCGCCGCGCGCTACGACGAAATGTTCCTCGTCCTTCTCGGGAGTAGAGGATGCGTCACAGAGGAAGCAGGTCTCGTGACGCTCGGCTCCCTTGATGTACTGCATCCGCCACGGACGCCATAGCCGCTTCACGATCGCGTCCGGTGCACGTCGCTACTCGATGTCGATCGCTCGCGAAGAGATGCTCTCCTTCGCGGCGCCGACGAACTCATCGAACGGGACGCCGCGCTTCTCAGTCCCGCCGCGCGGGCGAACGGAGACGGTGCCCGACTCGATCTCCTTCGGCCCGACGACCAATAGCCACGGGATCTTCTCCAGCGCTCCCCGTCGGATCTTGTAGTTCATCGTCTCGTTGGCGTCGTCGACGTCGACGCGGAATCCTTCGGCCTTCAAGCGCAGCAACGAGATCGGCCACCGGGGCATCGCGCATCTGGATGACGCGTACCTGGATCGGAGCGATCCACGGCGGGAACGCGCCGGCCGTGTGCTCGATGGAACACGCCCAGGAAGCGTTCGACGGATCCGTACAAGGCCCGGTGCACCATTACCGGACGGTGGGCCGTGTTGTCCTCGCCGATGTATTCCAGACCGAACTGCTCGGGAAGAGCGAAGTCGCATTGGATCGTCGTGAGCTGATGCAGGCGGCCGATCGCGTCTCTGTAGTCGAAGTCGATCTTCGGTCCGTAGAAAGCGCCTTCACCTTCCTGCACGTCGTAGGTGAAAGGTGAGCCGTCGAGAGCATCCCGAAGCGACTGCTCGGCCCGCTTCCACATGTCGGAGCTCCCGATCGCCGCATTCGGATCGACGGTCGACAGGTGGACGACGGCGTCCCGTAAGTCCGAAAACCCCGTAGAAGTCGACGACGAAATCCATGACGCCGCGGATCTCGTCGACCAGCTGGTCGGGACGGCAGAAGATGTGCGAGTCGTCCTGAGTGAAGCCACGCGGACGGAAGATCCCGTGCAGCACACCGGAACGTTCGTGGCGGTAAACGGTGCCGAGCTCCGACAGACGCAGCGGCAGATCGCGGTAGGACCGGGTTCTCGCCTTGTAGATCAGGACGTGGAACGGACAGTTCATCGGCTTGAGGTAGTAGTCGCCTTCCTCCGCTTGGATGGGCGGGAACATGCTGTCCGCGAATTTCGCCAGATGCCCCGAGGTCTCCCACAGCACCGACCTTCCTATGTGCGGCGACGCGACGATCTCGTAGCCCCTCTCGATGTGGATGTCGCGGGAGAAGTCTTCGAGGACCTTCCTGCACCATCCCGCCCTTGGGATGCCAAACGACGAGCCCGGCTCCCAGCTCCGAAGGGAATGAGAAGAGGTCGAGGTCGCGGCCGAGGTTGCGGTGGTCCCTGCTTCTCGGCCTCCTCGAGACGATGCAGGTAATCGGCCAGCTGCTTCCTTGGTCGGCCAGGTCGTCCCGTACACGCGCTGCAGCTGAGGACGCTTCTCGTCGCCGCGCCAGTACGCGCCCGAGAAACGAAGAAGCTTCACGTGGCCGATATGGGACGTGGAAGGCACATGGGGGCCGAGGCACAGGTCGGTGAAAGACCCGTCGTTCCGGTAGAGGGTTACTTCCTCCCCGACCTTCACCTGGCCTTCTTCGTCCCCGCCTTTGAGGATCTCCAGCTTGAACCTCTGCGGGATCTCGTCGGTGAAGATCTTGATCGCTTCTTCGCGCGTGACTTCCTCGCGGACGAACGGCTGATCGGCCGAAGCGATCTTGGACGATCTCCTCTTCGATCGCCGCGAGGTCTTCCTCGGTCAAAGGGCGGGGAAGTTCGAAGTCGTAGTAGAAGCCGTCAACGATCGGCGGGCCGATCGCGTACTTCGCTTCCGGGAACAACCGCAGAACTGCCTGGGCCATCACGTGCGCCGCCGAGTGACGCATCACGTGAAGGACGTCCGGATCGGTCGGCGAGTGGGAACTCGACCTCGGCATTCCCGAATTCGTCCTTCTTGCGTGCAAGATCGACGAGCCGGCCGTCGACGCGCGCCACCAACGCGGAGTCCGGCGCGATGTCGGCAAGAAGCTGGTCGCTCATGGTCGTGAAGTGTATCCGGCGACCTAGAGCTTCTTACGCCAGGCCGCCAGCCACTCCTCGTACGACCAATCCGTCGCCTCTTCGACTGCGCGTCGCACGTGGTACTGATCGTCGCCGGGGACGACTCGCCGTTTGCCGAGAGTCTCGTAGAACCGGACGGTGCCCTCCGCTCCAAAAGCATCGATCAGGGCTTGCATGGCGATTTGGGAGCGGTCGTACAAGCTCTGAATCTGCGCCACCGGCCCGATGGAGAACCCCTCGTCGGTCGGGAAGTCGTCCACTGTGGGTGGACGGAAGGAGCTCGGCGGGCGCCCTCCTTCGCCCCCAACGGCATTGGCCAGGCCTTCCTCGACGAACAACGGGATCTTTGGCCCGGCGACGGGCCGCGTGATGGCGTGAGTGAGCTCGTGGGCCAGAATCTCGATTTGCGCTTCGCGGTTGTAGTTGCGGAAGTGGCTTAGCTGGATGACGACCCGGGGGCCGGTGGGCGACCACCCTCGCTCACGGTTCACGCCCGAGACGACGAACGCGACGAAGTTTCCTATATCGACGGTCTCGTGAAGCATGTTGCGGAGCTCGTCGCTTGTCGACGGAGCAATGATCACGAAGTTGGCCGGCAGCGGTCGCGGCCAGAATCGATCGACCTTCGCGTAGCCCTGCTCGGCGATGTCCATGACCGGCCGCATCTCTTCTTGCGTCTCTGGGTGTGTGAGCAATGTGAAGTGCGCGCTCTTGAGGACGGCGACTGGTCCGCCGTCCCAGATGTGCACCGGAGAGAAAGCGGCCAGGACGTCGAAGTCCTTCTTCGAGGCGAGATGCCAGTCGTCCGAACCTCGGTCACGCGTGAACGTGTAGATGCCGTCTTCCTCGAATGTGCTCGATTCGCCGGCGATCTTCGTCTGCTCGTGCACGTTGTAGCTCGCTACTTCGCGGCCCGGATAAAGGCTCCGGACGCGATCCGAGGCCAGGTCACCGGAGTACTGAGTCGATGCATGAACGGAAAACGTTTCGAATCTCATCCCCGAGGTGTTTCGGAGCGACTCGAGCTCAGACGGAAGCAACTGTTCGGCCACGCTTCGTCGAAGCAGTCCTTCATCTCGGGTTGCGTATGCGCGCCCGTAGTTCTCGAGGACCTTGGTGACGCCGGCGGGGACGGACCCGACCTCCGGCGCTTCTACGGTCTGCGCCGGTACCGACACGGCCGGGACGAGGACGGCCAGAGATACGAACAACGTCACGACGACCCGGCGCATCAAATTCTTATTGCGCCTCCGCTTCGCTGCGGCGTGGGCCCTCCGCTCGTGCCCGGGCGGCCCGCTTCTTTGCGACGTTGGGGTTGTAGCAGCGCGCTTTCAGACCAAGCTGTTGCGGCGGCACGCAACGATTCGAGTTCTCGCAGAGCGTCTCGGTGAAGTCGCCGGCCAGGAGCGCTATGCGGCAGGTCCGGCTCGGCATAGAAGGGACGACCGATGCCGATCATGTCGGCGTCGCCGCGCTCGAGGATGCTTGTGATCTCGTCCAGACGGCGGATCCCGCCGACGGCGAATACGGGGATCCGCGACGACGCGCTTCGCCGCAGCGAAGTACTTACGGTTCCAAACGGACTTGAACGGATACTGGCGCGCTCCACGTTTGTAGCCCCAGCGCAAGCACGGCCATCTTCAGGCGCGACCCGCCGAGCGCCGCCTCGAAGCGCGACGGATCGAGTCGACGTCGAGGATGGCCGATCGGATCGGACCCGCGACACAGCGACGCGTGCGGGAAGATCGAGAGCCCGACCGGCGTGATCGCGTGGTAGCCGAAGCTCTCTGCCAAGCGGCACAGCTCGAGACCGTCCTCGAAGTTGGTACGCGGCGCGAAGGGCGGCGCTTCCTCCTCGACCGTGATCTTGACCGTGAGCGTGTAGTCGTCGCCGGCGTGGCGCCGGACGGCGTCCGCGATCACCTCGAGGATCCGCGCGCGGTTGCGACGCTGCCGCCGAACTCGTCCGTCCTGCGGTTGTAGTACGGCGAAAGGAACTGGTGGATGAGCTTCGCGTTGCCGGACGCAAGCTGGACGCCGTCGTAACCGGCCTCGCGGGCCCAGCCTGCGCTGCGTCCGAACTGCTCGGCCGACTCGCGGACCTCGGCCGTGGTCATGGGCCGCACCGGAGTTCCGATGAGCGCGGGACGCACATGGACCCGCGGCTTCGATACTGCGGTCAGCGGGCGTGTGCTGCTTGCTGCGTACTCTGAGTTCCAACCTTCCATCGCGTAGATGCCGGCGTTGCCGATCTGGATGAAGATCCGTCCGCCCCACCGGTGGACGGCGTCGGCGACCGGCGCCAGAGCGAGCATCCGCTCGCGCGTGTTGACCAGAGTCATGCCGGGCGAGGAGCGCCCGTCCTCGGAGATGCACGAGTTGCCCTGGATGATCAGTCCGACGCCGGCCTTGGCGTTGGCTTCGAAGGCCTCGACGTAGATCTTCGTCGCCTCGGGTCCGGAACCGGCTCCCTCCAGCACGGGCGCCCGGTACAAGCGGTTACGGACGAGCGTGCTTCCGATCTTGAGGGGGCCTTGGAGAAGCGTCACCCGGACATCTTCGCGTACATCGGCGCCGTCCGGGACGGGTGCTAGGGTGCGCGCGATGGACGCGCCGAAACAGACCGTCGTGAGGCCGAAGCTCGAGATCGACGTGAGGATGTCGCTTGCGGCCATGCGTCACGGACCGCGAGACCCAACCGTGCGCACGCGCGACGGTGTGGTTTGGCGGGCAACTCGCACCACGGACGGAGCCGCGACTGTTTGCTACGAGCAAAAGGGAGCCGAGGTTCTCGTTAGCGCGTGGGGACCGGGAGCCGATCACGCTCTTGCCGGTGCTTCGGATGTTCTGGGAGGACGCGACTCTCTCGACGGGTGGGATCCCACGCATCACTCCTTGATCCGCGAGCTTGACCGCCGGATGTCCGGCTTGCGCATGACGGCTACGTGGAAGGTCTTCGAAGTGATCGTTCCAACCGTTCTGGAGCAGAAGGTCACGTCGGCCGAAGCACACGAGTCGTGGCGCCGTTTGGCGTGGGCCTGGGGCGAGGAGTCTCCGGGACCCGGCACCGTTCGTCTGCCTCCCTCCCCCGCCAAGCTCAAAGGCGAGCCCTACTACCGCTTCCATCGCTTCGGCCTGGAGAGCAAACGCGTCGACATAGTGCGTCGCCTCGCCGATCGCGTCGTCCGTCTGGAGGAAGCGTGCACTCTCGGCCGATCGCGATTGGAGGCCTTTCCCGGTATCGGTGTGTGGACTTCGGCGAAGGTCGCACAGGTCTGCTGGGCGGACGCCGACGCTGTTTCGGTCGGCGACTACCACCTTCCGTCGATCGTGGTCTACGGACTTACCGGTAAGCGCGGCGGGGACGACGACGCGATGCTCGAGCTGCTGGAGCCGTACCGACCGCACCGAGGGCGCGCGGCGACCCTGTTGAAATTCGGTTCGGGTGCTCCTCCGCGCCGCGCCCCGCGAGCCCCGATCCGCAACTTCGCGTCGATCTAGACCCCCACCCCTCAGCCCGCCGGACAGCCGTGGACCTCGTAGGTGGTCCAAATCCAGTGTGCTGTCACCTTCGCTTGTGTCGGTTGCCCGCTTGGCGAGTAAACGTCGGGCTCGAAGTACCACGGCGTCGATTCGTCGGGGTCAAGGAAGGTCTCTCCACCGTTGGCTCCACCTTTCACCGGAGGCTCGCCTTGTACCTCGACATCGACCTGTCCTAGTCGCAATTGGTAGGAGCTCTCGTTGGTAACTGTGCCGTCAACGCGTACCCTCCACCAGCCCGGTTCGTCCGGTTTCTCCGTGGCCGTAATTTCGCTGATCCGCGCCACGGGGCGATCTTTAGGGCATGGCGTCTTGGTCGTTGGTGATGGCGCCTGAGCCGGTGTAAACAGCGGCGGGACAGGAGCGAGGGTTCGCCGAGGCATCGCCGACGGAACGGACAACGGAACATCTTCCGCAATCGGTGGCGGCTTCGGGATGTCGTAGCTCTTCGGGACCGTCGGAACGTAGTCGGGACCGAGCCCACAAGTCGACAACGGCTTGCCTGGTTCATGAAGGAACTTATCCACGGCTGGTCGAATCGTGTCGCTTGTGAAGACGATCGCCACTTTCTCCTCGGGTTTGTCGGGAATTGTCATCAACGTCACGACGCCGGCGACAGACGAATCGGCACGCACTGCCGGCCCACCGCTGTTGCCTTTCGCCACCGCCGCGTTCACGAGGGCTGATTCACGGATTCCGTTGGAGCCCTGAAATTTGACGATCTGGCCTGCCGTTGCCGTGAAGAGGTCGGGTGGTGACGGGTAGCCGATGACCACGAGCGGTTCCCGTTTGGCCAATGCTGCTGTCCGTGCCCATCGGAGGCTGAAGGGCAGATCACTTCCCACCTCGATGACTGCAGCGTCCGGCTTCACCATCGCACCGATGACCTTGCCCTGGATCCTTTCGCCGGTGCGAGACCGAATCATGGGCGAGGTGTCGTTGGCGATCACATGGCGGTTCGTCACGAGATGGCGGGAATCGATCGCGAAGGCGCTTCCATGCGAATTCCACCCACACCCTGTCGCTTCGACCTGCCAAACAGCGTCGCTCAAACGGTCGGCAAGTTCCGTCACCGCGCGAGCCGTCGGAGAGGAGCTAGAACATCCCGCTGCTCCGAGGACGAACGTTCCAATCAGCGCGACGACTCGGCTCCGAATCAAAGAAGCTCCGGGGGTGGGACTCGAACCCACAACCTACGGATTAACAGTCCGCCGCGCTGCCAATTGCGCCACCCCGGAATGGGACGGCACTAAGGGTACCAACGAGGGTCGATAACTAGGCTTGCTCTCCCGAGCCGCTACTCGATCAGGTCTTCGAGCTTCCTGATCTTGGTCGGGTGACGCAGCCGTGCCAAAGTGCGCGTCTCGATCTGACGGATCCGCTCGCGTGTCACCTTGAACGTCTTTCCGACTTCCTCGAGAGTCTTCGGCTGTCCGTCCTTGAGCCCGTAGCGCATCTCGATAACTTCGCGCTCCCGGGGGCCGAGCTCGTCGAGCAGCTCGCCGATGTACGCATTGAGCAGCGATCGCACCGCGGCCTGCATCGGCTGGTCGACGTCGACGTCCTCGATGAAGTCACCGAGCTTCGAGTCCTCTTCCTCGCCGACCGGTGCCGACAGCGAAACGGGATCGAGTCCCATGCGCAATATCTCCGCCACACGGTCGGCCGGAAGATCGAGCTCGCTGGCCAGCTCGGAGAACTTCGGCTCCCGTCCGAGCTGTTGCGCCAGCTCCCTCTGCACCTTCCCCACCCGCGTCATGGTCTCGACCATGTGGACGGGGATCCGGATCGTCCGCGATTGGTCGGCCAAGCGCGCGCGTGATGGCCTGACGGATCCACCACGTCGCGTAGGTGGAGAACTTGAAGCCCCGGCGCCAGTCGAACTTCTCGACCGCCCTGATCAGTCCGAGGTTGCCTTCCTGGATCAGATCCAGGAAGGCCAGTCCCCGCCCGACGTAGCGCTTGGCGATCGACACGACCAAACGAAGGTTCGCCTCGATCAGATGGTCCTTCGCGAGGTGACCGTCGCGGATCGCGAGCTCGAGCTTGTCCAGCGCTCCGTCTCGCTGACCTTCCCGTTGGACTTCCCGAGCTTCTCCTCGGCTTCGATCCCGCCCTCCATCCGCTGCGCCAGCGACACCTCGTCGGCGGCCGTCAGTAGCGGAACGCGTCCGATCTCGCGGAGGTAGAGACGGATCGAATCGGCGGTCTCAGCGTCTTCCTCTTTGAGGATCTTGAGGACGGACTTCTTGACGTTCCCGCTTCGAGAAGCTCGCTCTCGTCCGGTGCGTCCTCGGCCTCGAGCTCTGCCTGGTCGGGTTCGTCGATCGCTTCCAGCGCAGCGCGACGCGTTTCCAGCTCGTCGCTGTCGCAGCTGTTGGATGCGCTCTAGAAGATCGCCCTTGCCCTCGGCTGCCTCGGCATCCGCCATTACTACCCCAGTGAAGTGAGTGATCGCTTCTGCTTCTCCAACCCCAGCAACTCTTCGAACAAAGCGTCGTACGCCGCTGCGTCCCTGTTCGGGGTCGAGCGCTCGCAAGCGACTCTTGCGCTCCACTATATGCCGGTCCAGCGTGGAGCTACGCAGACGGGACAGCGTGTCGCGCGCAACCCGGCCCTCGGGTGTCTCCCCAACCGACAGCTCGCTCGCAATGCGGCGCAGATCGGCGTCTTCCGACACGCGGAAGCAATCCGTCCGGCATCGACCGATCCGTGCTCGGCCAACTCCGCGGATGCAAGACGGAACAGCGACCGGTGGATCGGCAACGTGAAGTCGTCCTCTCGGAGGGACCAAGCTCGTCGTCATTGAAGAGATCCGAGAAGGTGAGCAGAGCCGCGCAGTGCTTCTCTTTCGATGCGATGCGCACCGGACAACACGACCGGCGCTTGTGATCGACGGACCGTCGGGTCCGCGACGTTCGCTTGCTCGGTTCGACAACCTTTAGCTCGCGCGTTATCTCGTTCGCATCGAGGCCCGTCCGGTCCGCGAGCCACAGCGCGTACTCGTGACGCATCAGCGAGTCGCCGACCTGCGCGCAGGACGGCGACACCTCTACGGACGGCACGCGCACGTCCGTCCGGCTCGCGGAGGTCGGCGCCTTCGATGCGCTCGTCGGAGGAGGAACTCGACCAGCGGAACCGCCTTGTCGATCACGCCGAGAACTCCGTCGGCCCCCTCGGCCCGGACGAAGTCGGCCGGGTCCTTGCCTTGCGGCAGGTGCGCGACATGCACCTCGGGCAGCCAGCCGCGTCCGATCGGGAGCCAGCCGGTAACGCTCTTCTTGTATGCACCGCCCGGCTGAGTAACTGGACCGGCGAGCTCCTCGGTGCGCTCGCGGGACATCGCCGCCTGCCCGGCGGCGTCGGCGTCGAGGCAGAGCACGACGCGGACGTCGCCGAACCGCGTGCGAGATCTCCTTCATGTGGTCCTCGGTGAGCGACGTGCCGCACGTGGCGACCGCTTCCCCGATGCCGGCTGCATGCAGCGCGATGACGTCGGTGTAGCCCTCGACGATCACGAGCCGCTTGCTGCTGACATGACGTCGGTCCGGGCCCAGTTGGTGCCATAGAGGATCCGGGACTTCTTGAAGATGGGCGACTCGCGGCTGTTGAGGTACTTCGGCGCGTCGAGGAGCAGCCTTCTAGTCGGTGCTCCTCGGGGAAGGACGCGGCCCCCGATACCGACCGGCGCGTCCGGCGGGATCGAAGATCGGGAACAGGACGCGGCCGTAGAACGTGTCGCACGGGCCTTGCGCATCTCGCGTGGCGAGCCCGGCGGCCGTGAGCTCGTCGCATCTTGAACCCATCCGGCGCGCAGCATCGCCCGGATGAAGCCGTCGCGGCGCCAGCCGCCGAATCCGATCTTGTACTTCTCCATCGAGCTCGGGCGTGATGCCGCGCGACTCGAGGTACGCGCGGACGGTCTCGGCGTCCTTGGCGGCGAGGCGCTCGCTGGTACTTCTCGACCGCGGCCTCTTGGAGCGCGAACAGCCGCGCGCGCGGAGACGGCCCCTTGCGGCTCGTCGCGAACTGCGCGGAGCTCGACGCCGTAGCGCTGGGCGAGAGACTCGACGGCTTCGGGGAAGGACAGGCCTTCGACCTGCTCGAAGAAGGTGAAGACACTGCCCCCCTGATTGCACCCGTGGCAGTAATACAAGCCCTTGTCCGGATCGACGCTGAAAGACGGCGTCTTCTCCTGATGGAAGGGACATAAGCCCCGGTAGACACGGCCGGCCTTCCTGCAGCCGGACGTGCTCTCCGATCACCTCGACGATGTCGGCGCGTTCGCGGACCTCGTCCACGTCGTCGGACTGACGTAGCGGGGGCTCACGCGATCCCTGCGGGAGGAAGCGGTCCTCGTATGCGCGCATCGCGAATCGGTCGGTCATTCCGGACACGTAGTCGATCACACGCTGGTCGATGTCGTCGTTCGAATTTACGTCGCGGAAGCTCGTGAGGATGTGAACGGAAATGCGCGCACAGCGCGTCCGAGCACGTCGGCGGCCTTCTCCGCCTCGGGACGAGCGGCGCCCAGGTACACGCGCTCGAACAGGAACGCGCTGCAGCTCCCCCATCGCCTCCGCCACTTCGTCCGGCATCGCCACAGCCTCGACCTCGGCGCTGCGAGCGACCAACGCCCTGACCATCGAGTCCAGGCGGTCACGGTATGTGCTGCCGAGGACGCGCCGGGGACCGGCCGGGATATCGTCCTCGCTCAGGACCCCGGCACGGATCGCGTCGTCGACGTCGTGGCTGATGTAGGCGATGCGGTCGGCCCATCTCGTGACCATTGCTTCCGGGGTCGACGGTTCGGGCATCCGCCACGTGTGGTTGAGGATGCCGTCGCGTACTTCCCAGGACAGGTTCAGACCCGCGCCGTCGTCCTCCAGAACCTGGACCACGCCGCAGCGACTGGCGGTTGTGCTCGAACGGGCCGTCCCATCGCCTTGCCGAGAGCCTCTTCGCCGACGTGACCGAAGGGCGTGTGGCCGAGATCGTGGCCGAGGCAGATCGCTTCGACGAGGTCCTCGTTCAGTCGAAGGGCGCGTCCGATGGTTCGTCCGACCTGAGCGACCTCGAGGGTGTGAGTGAGTCGAGTTCGGTAGTGGTCGCCTTCGGGAGCGAGGAAGACCTGGGTCTTGTGCTTGAGGCGACGGAAGGTCTTCGTGTGCAGGATGCGGTCGCGGTCTCGCTGGAAGGCCGCCCGCAAGGGAGACGGCTCCTCGTTGCGCTCTCGTCCCTTGGACGAAGCCGACAGCGTCGCCCACGAGGCGAGCGTGGCGGCCTCGATCTCCTCGGTAACGACGCGCGGGACCACACCCATAGCCTTCCCCAAGCTCCTTTTGCGTCTCCGGCTTCGCCTTCGACGTGGTGCCCCGCGCGTCACTCTACGGCCCGGCGCAGACAGGCAGTCAGCGCTGTGGCGAGGGTGCGGGGGTCTCCGTGAAGGCGCCGCTCGTCTGACCGGACAGACCGGCGATCAGGTTCGTGAACTCCAGAGGGACGACGAACTTGGTTGAGGCGGACGCGCCCAGCGCTTTGAGGGCTTCCAGGTACTGCAAGGCCATCGTCTTGGCGTCCACTTGGCGGGCTGCGCCGAACACTGTCTCGAGAGCCTGGGCGAAACCCTCCGCCTCCAGGATCGCGGCCTGCCTCGTCCCTTCGGCGTTCAGGATCTGAGCCTGCTTGTCGCCATCGGCGACGGTAACTGTCGCCTGGCGCTGTCCCTCGGCCTCGGTGACGGCGGCCCGCCGGTCCGCTCGGCCGACATCTGGCGGGTCATCGCTTCCTGGACCTCGGGCGGTGGAACGACCTCCCGGATCTCAACGTTGGTCACCTTCACACCCCACCTCTCGGTGATCTCGTCGAGCTTGGTGCGAAGCAGCTCGTTGATCTGGTCGCGCTTGGCCAGCACGTCGTCCAGGGACATGTCACCGACCACGGCACGGAGGGTCGTCGTCGCCACGTTCTCTGCCGCACCGGAGAAGTCCTCGACATTGAGGACGGACATGACCGCATCCACGACCTTGTGGAAGATCACGAAGTCGATGGAGATCGGCGCGTTGTCCTTGGTGATAGCCGTCTGGTGCGGGATCTCCAGATAGGACTCCCGGAGATCGACGGAAACCACACGGTCGACGATGGGGAAGATCATCACCAGACCCGGCCCCCGGGTGCCGAGCGACCTGCCCAGCCGGAACAGGACGAGGCGCTGGTACTCACGTACGATGCGCACCGACGCCGGTAGCAACAGCAGCAGTAAGAAGCCGAGCACCCCGAGCGCGATGAGCAGAGCCATCAGCTAGTCCCTTTCCCTTATGTCGCCTGATCGACGTGCAGCCGCAAACCCTCTTCGTCGACGACCAGAACGCGAGAGCCGGCGGCGATACGCCCTTTCCTCGATTCAGCCGTCCACTCTTCGCTGCGAACCCGAACGGTGCCCACGGGATCGATGTCGCTCGTCGCAACACCCTCGGCGCCGATGAGCGTCGGTGGTACGTGAGGGGGCACGCGCCGTGCGCGCACGACCTTCCAGGCGCCAAGCGCAGCGAACAACGCCGTGCCGATCGCCGCGCCCACAAGCAAGGGGCGCGAGGTTTCGGGCAGCGGACCGATGTCCCAGATCAGCATCCCGCCGGCGACGAGCAGAGCAGCACCGGCCAGGCCGGCTATCCCGAAACCGGCAACGTGAAGCTCGATGACCAGGAATGCGATGCCCGCGACGATCAGTAGTCCGGCCGCTACGTCGACGGCAACGGAATCAGGCATCGCAACAAACAAGATACGCCCGCAACCACTCCGTCCTGCGGCTACTTGCTGGCTGCGTCCGCTCGCGCCGATCGCCGCCTGCGCTGCGGCGAGACGGGCGATCGGCACGCGGAACGGCGAGCAGGACACGTAGTCGAGCCCGACGCCGGCGAAGAACTCGACCGAGTCGGGATCGCCGCCGTGCTCTCCGCAGACACCGACCTTCAGCTTCGGCGTTCGCAGCCCGGCCCTCACGCGTGGCGATCTCGACCAGTCGGCCGACACCGGTTCGGTCGAACGTCTCGAACGGGTTCACCTCGAGGACGTTCTGCTCGAGATACGCCGGAAGGAACTTGCCCTCCGCGTCGTCACGGGAGAACGCGTAAGTCATCTGCGTTAGGTCGTTCGTCCCGAACGAGAAGAAGTCGGCGTGATGCGGCGATCTCTCCGGCGGTGAGCGCGGCGCGCGGGACCTCGATCATCGTCCCGATGAGGTACGGCACCTGGACGCCGGCCGACTTGATGACCTCCTTGGCGACCTCGTTCGGACTCGTGCACGGAGGATCTCGAGCTCGGAGGCCATGCCGACCGAGCGGGATCATGATCTCGACGCCGGGCTTGCCGCCCTTGCGCTTGAGCTCGACGGCGGCCTCCATGATCGCCCGCACCTGCATGTCGATACATACCGGGGATCACCAGGCCGAGCCGGCAGCCGCGCAGACCCAGCATCGGGTTGGACTCCTCCATCCGCTCGACGGCCGCGAGCAGTGACGGCGCTCGGCCGCCGCCTCACCGATCACGTCGAGACTGGTGACTTGTTCGGCGATACGGAAGCGCTCGATCTCGACGGCCAGCTCCTTCGAGTTCGGAAGGAACTCGTGCAGCGGCGGGTCGAGCAAGCGGATCGTGACGGGCAGGCCGTCCATCGCCTGGAAGATCCCGACGAAGTCTCCGCGCTGGAGCTCGAGCAGATCCTTCGAGTGCAGCGTCGCGCTCGCCGTCGGTGTCGGCGAGGATCGCCCGCCGCACGATCGGGAGCCGGTCGCCGAGGAACATGTGCTCCGTGCGCGCGAGGCCGATGCCTTCGGCACCGAACTCGCGGGCTCGCTTCGCGTCCTCCGGCGTGTCGGCATTCGCCCGGATGCCGAGCTTGCGGACGGCGTCGGCCCAGTCCAGCAGCGTCGCGAAGTCCTTCGAGGGCTTCGGCTCGACCAGCTTGGCACCTCGCCGAGCGCGACGACGCCGCTCGAGCCGTCCAGCGAGATGACGTCGCCCTGCTTTGACCGTGCGCCCTTCGGCATTGAACGACCGCGTGGACATGTCGATCCGCAACGGCATTCGGCCCCGACGACGCAAGGCTTGCCGGCGCCGCGCGCGACTACCGCGGCATGTGACGTCTTGCCGCCTCGTGCCGTGAGGATCCCCTCGGCCGCGTACATGCCGTGGACGTCGTCGGGATTCGTCTCGTCGCGAACGAGGATGACCTTTTCGCCGCGATCGGCCCATTCGACAGCGGTGTCGGCGTCGAGCACGACCTTGCCGACGGCCGCGCCGGGGGAAGCGTTGACGCCCTTCGCGATGACGTCCTTCTTGGCGTTGGGATCGAACTGCGGGTGGAGCAGGTGGTCGAGCTGGTCGGGCGTAACGCGCTGCGAGCGCTTCCGTCCGCGTGATCAGCTTCTCGCTCGCCATCTCGACGGCCAGACGGACGGCCGCCGGCGGCGTTCGTTTGCCGACGCGCGTTTGGAGCATCCAGAGCACGCCCTGCTCGATCGTGAACTCGATGTCGCACATGTCGCGGTAGTGCCGCTCGAGCTGCGACATGATCTGCATCGAGCTGGTCGTAAACCTTGCGGTTGATCTTGCGGAGGGCCGAGAGAGGCTCCGGTGTACGGATGCCGGCAACGACGTCCTCGCCCTGGGCATTGAGCAGGAAATCGCCGTAGACGCCGGCCTTGCCCGTGCCCGGGTCGCGCGTGAACGCGACACCGGTGCCTGAATCGAATCCCTTGTTGCCGAAGACCATCGTCTGGACGTTGACCGCGGTTCCGAGCGCGTCGTCGATTCCCTCGGCCTTGCGATAGTCCTGAGCCCGGCGGTTGTTCCACGAGTTGAAGACTGCCTCGATGGCCATGCGGAGCTGCTTGCGCGGGTCCTGAGGGAAAGACGTCTTAGCTTCGCGCTTGACGATGGTCTTGAACTCGTCCACGAGCTTGCGCAGGTCGCCGGCATCGAGGTCCGTGTCCTTCACTTCGAACTTCTTCTTCTTGCCGGACTTACCTTTGGCGACCTTCGCTGACTCGAGGGCTTCCTCGAACAGGTCTCCGGACAACCCCATCACGGTCTTGCCGAACATCTGGATGAACCGCCGGTAGCAGTCCCACGCGTAGCGCTCGTCGTCCGTCTGCTTGGTCAGGCCTTCGACGGACTCGTCGTTCATCCCCAGGTTGAGGACGGTGTCCATCATCCCCGGCATCGAGAACATCGAGCCCGACCGCACGGAGACGAGCAACGGATCGGCCGCGTCGCCGAGCGAGCGCTTCATCTTCTTCTCGAGCCTCGCCAGCTGACGGTCGACTTCGCCGTCGAGTCCGGGCGGGATCTTGCCGGTGGCCATGTAAGCGCGGCAGGCGTCGGTCGTGATCGTGAAACCCGGAGGGACGGGCAGCCCGAGGTTCGTCATCTCGGCGAGGTTGGCGCCCTTGCCGCCCAGGAGGTACTTCATTTCCTTGTTGCCCTCTTCGAAGTCGTAAACGAGCTTCTTCGAGCGATTCGACGGGCGGGTCGGTGCCGCCCGGCGGGCCGGCTTTCGCCGCGCGGCGGCCTTGGCTCTGGGTCGCTGAGTTTTGGGTTTGGTGCGTGAAGCTTTGCGCTTGGCCACGTGCAACATCCTCTCCGGGGTAGGGCGAGCCTCCATCTTGCCATTACCGGCGAGAAGCGTTGAGCGGGCGCTGCGCCGGTATCATTCCCCTTCCATGACAACCGTATCGATGGAAACGATCGTCAACCTGTGCAAGCGCAGGGGACTCGTTTTCCCCAACTCCGAGATCTACGGTGGGATCCGATCCACCTGGGACTACGGCCCGCTCGGCGTCGAGCTGAAGAACAACGTGAAGCGGGCGTGGTGGCGCTGGCCATGGTTCAGCTCCGCGAGGACGTCGTTGGCTTGGACTCCGCGATCATCCTGTCGCCCCGGGTCTGGGAAGCCTCGGGGCACGTCGAGGTCTTCACCGATCCGCTGGTCGAGTGCCTGAACTGCCATCAGCGCTTCCGGGCCGATCACCTGCCGGGGGTTCACGCGCCGCAGTCCGGCCACGACACCGACGACACGGTGGACATGGCCTCGTCCCCGAAGTGTCCGAACTGCGGCCACGACAAGTTCACCGATCCACGGAACTTCAACCTCATGTTCAAGACCCACGCCGGCCCCGTCGAGGACGACTCCAATGTTGTGTGGCTGCGTCCCGAGACGGCGCAGGGCATATTCCTCAACTTCAAGTCCGTTCAATCGGCAACGCGGCGCAAGATCCCATTCGGGATCGCTCAGATCGGGACGTCCTTCCGCAACGAGATCACACCCGGCAACTTCATCTTCCGGACCCGCGAGTTCGAACAGATGGAGATGGAGTTCTTCTGCAAGCCCGGCACGGACGAGGAGTGGCACCAGCACTGGATCGACGAACGCCTCGCCTGGTGGAAGCGTTACGGCTTGAGCGAAGACAAGCTCCGCGTCCGCGAACACGACGCGGACGAGCTGTCCCACTACTCCAAGCGAACCGTCGACATCGAGTACGCCTTCCCGTTCACCGACTGGGGCGAGCTCGAGGGGATCGCCAACCGCACCGACTTCGACCTGAAGGCGCACCAGGAAGCATCCGGTGTCGACCTGACGTACTTCAACGACGAAACCGAAGAGCGGTTCGTCCCCTACGTGATCGAGCCGGCCGGCGGATCGAACCGCGCCACCCTGGCTTTCCTGATCGACGCCTACCGCGAGGAGGAAGCCCCTACGGCTTCGGGCAAGGTCGAGAAGCGGACGTACCTGAAGCTCCACCGCGACCTAGCCCCAATAAAGGTGGCCGTGCTCCCGCTGTCGCGTAACGAAAAGCTCACACCCATGGCAAAGGAGGTGGCGGCCTCGCTCCGACCGAACTGGATGATCGACTTCGACGACGCCGGCTCCATCGGTCGGCGCTACCGGCGCCAGGACGAAGTCGGAACCCCGTTCTGCGTGACGGTCGACTTCGACAGCCTCGATGACAAGCAGGTAACGGTCAGGGAGCGCGACACGATGACGCAGGAACGCCTGCCGATCGCCGATCTGGTTTCGTATCTGACCGAACAGCTCCGTCCGGTCTAGCGTCTGAGAGGTTCAACGACTAATCGCGGGGGTCTGTAACTCGGCGCGGGCTTGTAATCGGAGGAGCAAATTTCGCCCCCGGACACCTGGTAGTGCCCATGGTCCGATCGGCTGACATGGAACTTGGCCACCACTCGACCGCGGCGCGTAACCGTCCATGTCTCACCGCCATAGCGGAAGGTGCCGCTGCGGGCAAGCTTCGCATCTGAGGAGACCAGTGAGAATTCTCTCTCCTCATTCACTACTTCTTCTGGCGTTTGGAATCTCTCGGTGGGCTTGAAAGCTTTAGGTTCTGCCTCACCCGGAAAATCACTTACGAAGCTGACTGCGGGTTCCCCCTTTGGGCATTGCATCGGTTTGTCGGACACGACGGTTGCTGTCCGGTTCTCCGGGAGTAAGAGGATCGCCCCAAGCGTTGCCGAGCCGGCAAGCCCTAATGCGCCGAGCGCAAACAGCCACTCCCGCCTTGCTGCTTCTTTCGTCCTACGCATTACTCGACACCGCCGAAGCGCCGAGAGCGCCGCTGAAATTCAAGCACGGCTTCGAACAGTTGCTCGCGCCTGAAATCGGGCCAGAGCGTGTCCATGAACAGGAGCTCGGCGTACGCGCCTTGCCAGAGAAGGAAATTGGAGATCCGCTTCTCTCCCGACGTCCGGACGATCAGGTCGGGATCGGGAAGGTCGGGAGCGTACAGGTGCCGCCGGATGTGCTTCTCGCTGATCTTGTCCGGATCCAGCTCACCTTTCTCGACGAGCTTGGCCAGGTGCTTTACAGAATCGACGACCTCTGCCCACCCTCCGTAGTTCAACGCGATCGTGAGCGTTAGGTTCTTGCAGTCCTGAGTCATCTGCTCGGTCTCTTCGGCGAGCGCGAGCAGCTTGCGCGGCACGCGCCGATCAGAACGGCGGCCGATATAACGAACGCGCACACCTTGCTCGTAGAAGCGCTCGCGTTGCTGAAGGAGCCATTCACGGTTGAAGTTCATGAGGAACCGGACTTCCCCCGGCGGCCGCTTCCAGTTCTCCGTTGAGAACGCGTAGAGGGTCAAGTACTTGAGTCCGATCTCCAAGGCTCCGTCCACGACGTCGATCACCGACTCGCCGATGCCGACACGGTGTCCTTCGGTTCGCGGAAGACCGCGAGCTTTTGCCCACCGGCCGTTGCCGTCCATGATCAGAGCGACGTGTGCCGGGAGGCGCGAAAGATCGATCTCGTCACGAGGACCTACCACGGCGTCAGTGTACGGACGCCGGTCGTTCTGGGCTCAGCGCGCGAGTGCCGGGAGCATGGCGAACGCTCGGAGCCTGCTCTCCGTGTGCCACTGAACGAAACCGAGCATAAGTGCCCCCAAGTCTCGTTTGATGACGTCGTCGAGCGTTCGGGCGCGTAGCTGCTCCCACTCTTGGTCCAGCAGCGATGTCCACGTGCCAAGTAGGTCGCCGGAAACCTTGGGGTCCTCCCTGGATACACACGATCCACACACCGCGCCGCCGCGATCGTTTGAGAAAGCCACGAGTCCGGCTCCTCCGCATTCGACACAGACTCCAAGCGTCGGATGCAGTCCGGCGATCGACGCGAGCTTGGCCAGGAACGCATAGGCCAGTAAAGCCGGGTCGCTTGCGCCGTCCTCGAGAGCTTGGAGAGCGGACTTGAACAGGAGGAACAACCTGACGTTGCGCTCTCGTTCCGGAGTGGTTCGATCTACTACATCGGCCATCGCCGCAGCCGCACAGAAGGCGGGATAGTCCTCGCGTAGTCGACGGGGCCGCTGGATGATGTCGGCCTGTGTAACCGTGTCTAGGTCGCTTCGGCCCTTGTACAGCATCAGATCGACGTGAGTGAAGCCGTCCAGCCGTCCACCGAAGCGTGACTTCGATTTCCGGATACCTTTCGCCACACCTCGGACGCGGCCGTGCGACTGCGTGTAGAACGTGACGATCCTGTCGGCTTCGCCCAGCCGCATGGAGCGCAGGACTATCCCCTGCGCTTTGTAGAGCCCTACTCCGTGGCCGCCATTTCCCACGCCTCTATTGTCAGTCCGAGCGAGGACGTGGTTGGCGATTGTCACGTTCCGCGTACCGGGCCATGACCCAGGCCAGGTCGGCGAGCCGGTTCACGTAGGCCCGGGCCTCCGATCGAACCGACTCGGCCCTCGCCAAGGCGTCGATGACCCGTTCCGCTCGCCTGATGACCCGGGCGGCGTGGTCCAAGTGAGATCCCAGGATGCTGTTGCCGGGGACGATGAAATCCTTGGGCTGCTCGTAGCGAGACTCCAGGTCGTCGATCGCCGACTCGAGCGCATCGACCATGTCCTGGGTCACCAAGGAGACGCCGGCTTGCAAGCGATCTTGATCCTTCGGGTCCGTAGCCAGCTCGGCATTGAGGACGAACAGCTCGCGCTGAAGCTTCAGGAGGAGCTCGGCTATGTCCTGATCCCCGGCGTCGTTCGCATACGCTCGCGCGATCCCCAAAGCCGAGACGGCTTCGTCACTCGACCCGTACGCCTCCACCCTCAGGCTCGATTTGGACACACGGTCCTTGCCGGCGAAAAGCAGCTGCGTTGAGCCGTCATCGCCTTTCCGCGTGTAGACCTTCTTAGAGGAATCGTCAGGCATCAGCTAGCTCTCGGTTTCGGCTTCGGCCTCATTCGCACGCTCAGGACCATCACTACGACCGACCACGCTGTCCATAGGACGATCTCGACGCCTCCGAGCACGCCCTGCACTCGCAACGCGATGGTCGCCCACAGCCAGCACAAGCCGATGAAGAAAGCGGAACCGTACGCCCACGCTCTGTCTTTGAGGACCCCAAAGCCGATCATGCCGAGGGACAACGCCGCGAGGGTCCCGGCCACGCGCGCAACATCACTGCCGTTGACGGAACGGGCCAAGGCACCAACGGCAGCAACCGCGAGCAAGATCGCGACGGACAGCCGCGGCAACATCACGCGCCGTAGCCGAATCGCTCGACCATTGCAGCGCGGCGCTGCCAGTCGTGCTCTACCTTGACGCGCAGGTGGAGGAACACGTGCTTGCCGCCGAGAAAGCTCTCGATGTCTCGACGGGCACTGGTTCCTATCTCCTTGAGCATCTTTCCGCCCTTGCCGATGACGATCCCCTTCTGCGAGTCACGCTCGACGTAGATCGTGGCATCCACTTCGACCGATCCATCATCGCCTGCACGGATCTCGTCGACGACGACGGCAACCGAATGCGGTACTTCCTCCCTCGTCGTGCGTAGAACCTTCTCCCGGACGAGCTCTGCGAGCATCTGGCTGTCGGCCTGATCCGTAACGGCGTCCGGCGGGTAGTAGAGGGGGCCGGCCGGAAGATGCTCGACGATCGCATTCACGAGATCTGCGACGCCCTGCCCCGTTCTCGCCGAGATCCCGTAGGTCGGCCACTTGGGGCCGAGCGCGAGAGCGCGAACCCGGGACGCATCGAGTTCGGCCGGTGCCGCGGCATCGATCTTGTTCAGGACGACGAGCACGGGCTTCGTTACGTCGCGCAGCACCGAACCAAGGAACACGTCGCCCGATCCGACTCCGGCGGCTGAGTCGAGCAGAAGCACAACCACGTCGACTTCGCCGAGCGTGTTCCGCACGACACGGTTGAGACTCTCGCCGAGCGCCGTCCGAGGCTTGTGCAATCCGGGCGTGTCGACGAAGACGAGCTGTGCCTTCGGCGTGGTGAGGATGCCGCGGATGGCCGTCCTGGTCGTTTGGGGTCGTTCTGAGGTGATCGCTACCTTGCTCTTGAGCATCTGGTTGAGCAGGGTTGACTTGCCGACATTGGGCCGGCCCACAAGAGATACGAACCCCGACTTGTATCCCTCAGGGTTGCCGCCGAGCTCGAGGCCCGAGGGATCAGGGGTATCCGGCACGCTTGGGCTCACTAGCCCCACCACCCTCACCGGAACGCCGGACGAGCACCGTCCCTATCCGCCGCCGGTTCACGCGCTCGACGCGGAAATTGAATCCGTCGTAGCCGACCTCGTCGCCCGGCTCTGGGATCTTCGCCAGCGTGGACGAAACCAGACCACCCACCGTGTCGAAGGCTTCGTTCTCCGGCAGCGATGCCTTCACAACTTCGTTGAACTCCCAGATCGGAGTCTTGGCCTGGACGCGCCAGCCGTTGTGTCCGACGGGCTGGATGTGCGACTCGACAACGTCGTACTCGTCGGTGATCTCACCGACGATCTCTTCGAGTACGTCCTCCAGCGTCACCAAACCGGCGACATCGCCGTACTCGTCGGCCACGATCGCCATATGGACGTGTCTCTTCTGCATCTCTCGCAGAAGATCGGACACCTTCATCGTTTCCGGGATGAAGTACGCCTCTCGGATGACGTCCTTCAGGGAATGCACGCGCTGGTCGTGACCCTTGAGAGGCCGGAACAGGTCCTTGGAGTAGAGCACGCCGACGATGTTGTCCGTCTCTCCCTCATATACAGGTATGCGCGAAAAGCCGTGCTTGACGGCTAGTTCGGTGGCGGCTTCCAAGCTGTGCAGTTCGCCTCGACCACGATCATGTCGGGCCGCGGAGTCATGACCTCGCGAACGAGAGTGTCACCGAGCTCGAAGATCGAGTGGATCATCTCCCGTTCCTGCTCCTCGATCACTTCCTCTTCTTCGGCGACATCGACTATGTGCCGGATCTCGGGCTCCGACATGAACGGTCCCTTGGCCAGTCCCTTCCCCGGTAAGAGGACGTTGGCCACACCGATGAGCACGCGCGTCACCGGATAGACGCTTACTCCCATCCAATACACGAACGGTCCCAGCGGCAGCACCCATGAATCCGTGTGCTGAAGAGCGGACGTCTTCGGTGCAGCCTCGGCAAAGATGAAGAGGATCGTGGTCATGGCGATCGTAGCTATCCATTCGCCGGGATCTCCGAAGCGCCGAATGGCCACAGACGCAGCCAAGGCCGTGCCTAGAACATGCGTCGCGAGCATCGCGAGCAGGACCGGGTTGATATAGCGTGGCGGATCCTCGGTGATGGCTACGCAGAACTTCGCCCACCGTTTGCCTTCATCCCGCAGATGCAGCGCGCGCACCCTCGTGAGCTTGGAGAACGCCGTCTCGGCCCCCGCGAGGACGGCCGAGATCAAGACGAGAACGGCAATGGCGGCGATGGTCCACCAATCGCTACGGCTCAAGGTGCCTGCTTTCTGTAGAACTCGCCGAGGATCTTGCGTTCTCGATGCCGCATGGATCGCGCATCCTGCGGCCGAACGTGGTCGTAGCCGACCAGATGAAGGAAGCCGTGGACGAGAAGAAGATCGACTTCATCGGTAACGGGCTTCGCGTCGCCGTTCTCGGCTTGTTCGCGCGCCACGTCCGGACAGATGACGATGTCGCCAAGGATGAACGGCTCATCCTCGGGCATCTCGGTGTCCATCGGAAACGCAAGCACATCGGTGGCGCCGGGTTCACCCAACCACTTCTCTTTGAGCGAGGCCATCGCCGTTCGTTCGACGAGCAGCACGGTCACTTCCGCTCGCGGGTCGACACCCTCCTCAGATGCCGCAAGCCGCGCAAGCGAAACCAGGCGATGCTCGTCTAAAGGAACATCGCTTTGCTCGTTGGCGACGAACACATCGATGGCTACCGCCGTCACGCGAGAGTCCTGGATGTTCGCGGGAGGTCGTCGCTCATCGACTCTTGGGGCGCGTTTCGTCGAATCGGCGGTAGGCCTCGACGATCTCCTGCACGATCTTGTGCCGAACGACGTCGGCTGCGTCGAGGTAGACGAACTCGAGTCCGCCGATTTCGCGGAGGATCTCCTGCACCGACGATCAGGCCGCTCTGCTGTCCCTCGGGCAGGTCGATCTGCGTGATGTCCCCGGTCACGACGGCCTTCGACCGCATTCCGAGACGCGTGAGGAACATCTTCATCTGCTCTGGAGTGGTGTTCTGGGCCTCGTCCAAGATGATGAACGAGTCGTTCAGCGTGCGCCCGCGCATGAATGCAAGCGGCGCGATCTCGATCGTGCCGCGCTCGGCCAGACGTCCGAAATGTCCCGGCTCGAGCATCTCGTACAGCGCGTCGTACAACGGCTTGAGGTAGGGATCGACCTTCTGTGCAACGTCCCCGGGAAGAAATCCGAGGCGCTCGCCCGCTTCGACGGCCGGCCTCGTGAGGATGATGCGGGAGACCTCTTTATCGCGAAGCGCCTTTACCGCCATGGCAACGGCGAGATACGTCTTGCCCGTGCCGGCCGGGCCTATGGCGAACACCAACGTGTTCTTTCGCGTCGCGTCGACGTATCGCTTCTGTCCCGCCGGTCTTCGGGCGGATGGGCCGGCCGCGGGTAGTGACGATCGTGTCGCCCATCACTTCGGACGGCTTCGGTCCTTCGTCGGCCTTCACCATCTCGACCGCGCGATCAACAGAGTCGGCCGTGAGGACGTGTCCCTGACGAAGCAGCGTGAGCAATTCTTCGAACACGGTCGCAGCACGCTGAGCGTCATCGTGGGGACCGGTGATCGTGATCTCGTTGCCTCGGACGAGGATGTCCGACGAGAATTTGCCCTCGATGCGCCGAAGGAGTTCATCGCGCTGGCCCACCAGGTCGACGGTGTGCGTGCCGCCGGGGACCAGGATCTTTAACTGACGTGGCAATCCTATTCGCCTTTAGATTTGGGGCGAGTATACCCGCGAGATGGCGCAGTCACTGGAAGCTAACCGGGCGGCCATCCGAGCTGGCGTCCGCCGAGCAGGTGAAGGTGGACGTGCAGGACGCTTTGGCCGGCCAGCGCCCCGTTGTTGAACACCAAGCGGTATCCCTTATCTAGGCCCTCGTCCTTTGCAAGGTTGGCTGCAACCTCGAACAGCTCGGTCAGCCACGTTGAGTCTCTGGATGCGTCGAAGTCACTCATCTTCGCGACGTGCACTCTCGGAATGATCTGGAGATGCGTCGGCGCCTGTGGGTTGATGTCGCGAAACGCGATGACATTCGGTCCTTCGTGAACGATGTCGCTCGGTATGTCGCCGGCAACGATCTTGCAGAAGAGGCAGTCGCTCGTCACGCGTGCGCTCTCAAACCGAGCTCGTCGAGAAGAACGATGAGCTCAGACGGAGTCCTGTCGACCGCGCTCGCGAGTGCGACAACGTCCTCGGAGCGCATCGTGAAAACGGCGCCGGACCAATCACGTCGTCGAGCCTGAAGTCGCTTGACGAACCGCGACACGATGGCGCCTTCGGCGGTCGATGCTTGGTCCAACCGCGTGGTGTCGATAGCCAACGCGCCGGTGCTGCCTTCGGACACAGCCCCGTCGGGCGGGAGCATCGCCTGCACGGGCAGCTTGTAGAGATCGGCCAGTCGCGCCAGCCTGAGCGCCGAGATCGCGCGCTCCCCTCGCTCGTAGGCTCCAAGAACGGACGCCTTGAATTCATCGGATGACTGAGCCTGTACCTCCAGAAGTGAAAGACCTCGTTGCCTTCGCAGCCGCCTCAAGTGCTCGCCCAGACGTTCGTTGAGGGCGTCCGGCGCGCCGGCGGAGTCATTTCCCATCAGCCCAGGCTCCCATAGATATGGAGGACGATCGCCGCAGCGATCAGTCCCGCCGTCTCAGCTCGGAGTATGCGGTCGCCCAGGCCGGCCGAAACGAAGCCACGCGATTCCAAGCCCTCGATCTCGTGCGAAGTGAAGCCTCCTTCGGGACCCACCGCCAGCGCGAGGTCGACCGGCGGCGATGAAGGAAGGATCGCGTGTAGACGCTCGGCTGTTCCTTCATTGAGGACGACGCCGAGATCCGGCGAATGCGTCACGTCATCGGTCGAGGCAGCGACAGGCATGACCTCGGCAAGGAACGGAGACCGGCTCTGCTTGGACGCAGCGCGGGCAACCGCCGACCACCGTTCGCGCGCTTTCTGAGCTTTCGCATCGTCCCACTGCACGATCGTTCGCTCGGCCAAGAACGGAACGATTCGGTAAACACCGATCTCGACGGCCTTTTCGATCACAGCGTCCATCTTGTCGCCTTTGAGCACGGCCTGAAGAAGAGTGATCGACGGACGCGGCGCGCCGACGGCGCGTTCCGACGTGACATCGGCTTCGATCGTGTCTCCCACGCGCGTGACCACAGCCCGTATCACTCGACCGGTGCCGTCCGCGACGGTTATGGCCTCGCCTTCGCGAACACGCAGCACTCGTCCCGCGTGGTGGGCCTCGTCCCCGGTCAACTCGACGACGCTGCCACGGACGTCGGACGGGGAAACGAAGAAGTGATGCTCAGTCACGCCGATCGAGCGCGCGGCGCAAGGCTGACCGGCTCTGCTTGGCGTCACTCTTGTGCAGAGCAGAGAGCTCCTTCAGGAGATCCTTCTCTTTACGACTCAGCTTCGACGGAGTCGTCACGTGCACGCGCACGACCAGATCGCCGCGTCCACGTCCGCTGCGTCGCGGCACTCCGTGCCCGCGCAGCCGGATCGTCTCGTTGGACTGCATCCCGCCGTGGATGTCGAGTGACTCCTCACCGTCCAGTGTCTCAACAAGCACCTTCCCGCCGAGCGCCGCCGTCGTCATGTCGACCTCGGCCCACGAGACGAGATCGTCTCCCAGGCGCTCGAAGCGGTCATCGGGCGCGACGCCGAAGCGGATGTAAAGGTCACCTCGACCACCACCGGCCTCTCCGGCCTCGCCTTCGTCCGGTAAGTCTCATCCGATCGCCGTTGTCGATCCCACCGGGAACCTCCAGCGGGATCTCTGTTTCCTTCGAGATCCGGCCGGACCCCCGGCATTCCTTGCACGGATCGGGAACGACCCACCCGGTTGCGCCGCAAGTTCGGCATGGATGGGCCGTCATGATCGAGCCGAGGATCGTCCGGCGCGCCTGCTGGATCTGCCCGGTGCCCTCACAGGCCGTGCATCGCTCGGGATGGGTGCCCGGTTCGGCTCCCTGACCCTCGCAGCGTTCGCAGGGCTCGAACCGCTCGAAACGAAGCTTCCTTTCCGCTCCGAAGACGACTTCTTCGATCGAGAGTTCGAGTTGGACCTCGACGGACTCACCTTGGCGCGCACGCGTTCTCGTCCGCGTTCGCGTACCGCCCCCGCCGAAGAACGTCTCGAATATGTCCTCGATGGTCGATGCGAAGGGCGAGCCCCACGGCGAGGCCCACGTTCCGACGCCGTGACGCGCCGCTTCATACTCCTGACGCTTTCGAGGGTCGGACAGAACCGCATAGGCCTCGGAGATCTCCTTGTAGCGCAGCTCGGAGTCCGGATCGCCTCCGGTGGCATCGGGGTGGTGTTCGCGCGCCAGGCTGCGGAAGGCGGAGCGGATCTCGTCGGCCGACGCATCGGGAGACACACCGAGGACCTCGTAATAGTCGCCCGGCATAACTAGCCGATCACGGACCTAGTTGACGCAGGACCCTCGACAGCGTCGCCGCGACCTCGGCCACGGTCGACATGACCATCGGATAGTCCATACGCGTCGGACCGAGTATGCCGACAGTTCCCGCACGTTTACCGAACTGGTATCCCGTTGCGATTAGGCTGAGATCACGCAGATCGGCGAGTGGTAGCTCTCCACCGATACGCACAGTCACGGCGTTCGGCGAAGCGTTCGGCATTAGAGGCTCGACGTCACCGGCTTCGAGGATCTCGAGCACGCGCTGCGCCGTATCCACCGGCTCCCAGATGATCAGTTTCGAAGTTCCGACGGTGTAAAGCCGGCCGGAGCTTTGCGCCACCAATCGAAGCGCTGCAGCGATGGCGTGCAAGACGGGCTCGAGCTCGGGTGCAGTCGCGACTTCTAGGAGAGCTCGCGCGGCTTCGTTGGGTGTCGAACGTTCGACCACTGTGTTCGAGACCCGAACGGCTTGCGCCAGCGCGTCCTCGGTCGGTTCGGTGGAGAGCTCGATCAAGCGATCGTCGTGCCACCCTTCCTCACCGATGCAGATGAGAAGCAGGCGCTGGTCCGCTAAGTCGGACGAGCTCGATTCGTTGCAAGCGGGATTCCCTAACGGACGGCGCTGCGGCCAAAGACGTGTAATCGGTCAGCTCGGCCAGCAGCTGCGACGCTCGCTCGAGCAGATCGTCCAGCGCGGAGAACGCGCCGGCCATGAAGCGCTGGATCTCGCGGCTCTGCTTCGGCTTAGGAGACACCTTCGGTGCGAGTACATCGACGTAGTACCTGTATCCCCTGTCCGTCGGGATCCGGCCGGCCGAAGTGTGGGGATGACTGATGTAACCCTCGCGTTCGAGGATGGCCATCTCGTTGCGGATGGTGGCGGAGCTGACACCGAGATCGGCGCCTTCCGCAACGGCCTTCGAACCCACCGGCTCGCCGGCGTGGACGTAGCCCTCGACGATCTCGCGGAGGATGCGTTCCTTGCGGTCGTCCAGAGGCTGGGTCTGGGCTTGTGTTCCCTGGTCCACGGTAGTTAGCACTCTACAGCGTGGAGTGCCAGTCAATCGACGAACAACAGCGCAGCCTCGTTGCCCAGCAGAGGACGGGCGACGGTGACGCGTTCACCGTCCCAATCCAGAAGTCCGGACGAAACACCTCGCTCCAGCTCGTCGGAGTAGCGGTGGGCGAGAGGCCGTCCGACCAGCTCTTCGAATCTCGTTGCCGAAACACCCTCGGTGCACCGAAGCCCGAGGAGCATGACCTCCGATGCTCGCGTGTCGAAGTCGATCTCCTCGCTACCGGCCACGGACGAGGAACCGTCGGTCACCGATCGGATGTAGCGCTCGGGACTCCGGACCGTCCATGAGCGGCGCGCTCCCCCGTCCGTCGACAGATGCGAGTGCGAACCGGCACCCACACCCAGATACTCGCCGCACTTCCAATACAGGGAGTTGTGCACGGATCTACGGTGCGGACGAGACCAGTTGGAAAATCTCATATCGCTCGAAACCAGCCTCTTTGAGCCGGACGTCGGCGTCCTCCCATCGGGACGCAACGGCATCGTCCGGGACCGGGATGACCTTTCCCAATCGCTTCCAAGCCTCGAGGGGCGTTCCTTCCTCGTAGATCAAGCGCATAGGCGGACAGATGCGAAATACCCCGATCGCAGTACTCCTTGCAGGGAGCCGATCCACGTGTCGTCGTCCTCACCCGGGATCCCGAAGATGAGATCGGCACTGACGTTCTCGAAGCCTGCGCGACGCGTCCGATCGAGAGCGTCCAGAGCCGTTGCGGCGTCGTGGGTACGGCCGAGGCCGCGCAGTAGCCCGTCGTCGAGCGATTGGACGCCGAAGCTGATCCTGGTTGATCCCGGCCTCGAGGTAGGCGTCGCAGCTTTTCGTCCGCGGTCGAGCTCTCGGGATTGCACTCGATCGTGATCTCCGTCGCCGGCGCCCACCGGCCACGAGTCTCGGATGGCGTCGATGACCGCGCGCGATCGAAGCCGCCGGCACGAGCGACGGCGTGCCGCCGCCGATGAAGACCGACGTGACTGCCGGCCGAGTCGGCCAGGTCGGCGTCGTCCGGCGCGGACCTCGCCGAAGCGCGATGTCGTCGCACGAGCGCGTCCATGTACGCGTCGATGAGGTCATCGAGGCCGGCGTACGCATTGAAGTCGCAGTACCAGCAGCGATGCGAGCAGAACGGAACGTGGACGTAAAGCCCGAACTCACCGAGCACGTCGCGGGGACGCGGCAGCGCGCGTAAGGCGTGTTCGTCACTTCTCCTCCACGCGCAGGGCTTTGATGAAGACGTCCGGCGGCACCTCGACCTCGCCGAGCTGGCGCATCTTCGCCTTGCCCTTCTTCTGCTTCTCGAGGAGCTTGCGCTTGCGCGTGACGTCACCGCCGTAGCACTTGGCGGTCACGTCCTTGCGCTTGGCCTTGACCGTCTCGCGCGCGATGATCTTCGCGCCGATCGCAGCTTGGATCGCGACGTCGAACATCTGCCTGCGGGATCAGCTCCTTGAGCCGCTCCGGCCATCGCACGTCCCCAGTTGTATGCGCGGTCGCGATGGACGATCGGTGCTGAACGCGTCGACGGACTGTCCGTGGACGAGCATGTCGACGCGCACCATGTCGGACACCTGGTAACCGATCGGCTCGTAGTCGAGCGACGCGTAGCCGCGCGTCCGGGACTTCAGCTGATCGAAGAAGTCGAAGATGATCTCGCCGAGCGGCAGCTGCGTAGGTCAGCTCGACACGTTCCGGCGACAGGTATTCCATCTTCTTCTGAGTCCCGCGCTTCTCACGGCAGAGCTCCATCACCACGCCGACGAAATCGGTCGGCGTGATGATCATCGCGTCGACGATACGGCTCCTCGATCGCGTCGATACGCGACGGGTCGGGAAGGTCGGCCGGCGAGTGGATCGATGAGCTCCTCGCCGCTGGTGAGGCGCACGTGATACTCCACCGTCGGCGCGGTGACGACGAGCTCGAGGTTGAACTCGCGCAGGAGACGCTCGGTCGTGATCTCCATGTGGAGCATGCCGAGGAAGCCGCACCGGAAACCGAAGCCGAGCGCCTTCGATGCCTCCGGCTCGTAGATGAAGCCGGCGTCGTTCAGTCGGAGCTTGTCGAGCGCGTCGCGAAGCTCCTCGTACTCGCCCTCCTCGGGGTAAAGACCCGTCCAGACCATCGGCTTGGGCTCCCGGAAGCCGGGCACCGGATCGGGCGCCGGAGCCGCGGCGAGCGTGACCGTGTCACCGACACGTGCGTGGCGAACGTCCTTGATCCCGGTGATCAGGTAGCCGACCTCGCCCGGGCCGAGGCGCTCGACCGGTGTCGGTTCGGGCGCGAGCACGCCGAGCTCGGTGATCGGCGTGCGTGTGCCCCGTGCTCATGAGCTTGATCTCGCGCACGGTCGTAGATCTCGCCCGAGTACGTCGCGGACGTAGGTGATTACGCCGCGATACGGGTCGAACATCGAATCGAAGATCAACGCGCGCAGAGACGAATCGTCGGCGTCGACGGCCGGCGGCCGCACGCGTTCGACGATCGCCTCGAGAAGCTCGGCGAACCCCTTCGCCCGTCTTGGCCGACAGACGCAAGATCTCGTCCGCGTCGCCGAGAAGGTGCCGGATCTCCGCTTCGGCACGCTGACGGATCCGGCGGCGGGAAGGTCGATCTTGTTGATGACCGGGATGATGTCCAGCCCCGACTCGATGGCGTGGTACAGGTTGGCGACCGTTTGGGCCTCGACGCCCTGCGTTGCGTCGACGAGAAGGATCGCGCCCTTCGCACGCGTTGAGCGCCCGCGAGACCTCGTAGGAGAAGTCGACGTGACCGGGCGTGTCGATCAGGTTGAAGACGTACGCATCGCCGGATGGGCGGACGTAGGGCATGCGGACTGCGGCGGCCTTGATCGTTATCCCGCGCTCACGTTCGAGATCCATACGGTCGAGGTACTGGGCGTCATGGCGCCCGGCGGTCAATACGCCGGTGACCTCGAGCATGCGGTCGGCCAGCGTGGACTTGCCGTGGTCGATGTGCGCCACGGTGCAGATGTTCCGGATGTTGGAGACGTCGGTCATGTGAGCAGGCCCAATGGTAGACTCGCCGGGCTCAATCGACTCACACAAGGGCAAGCAATAACGCCCAAATGAGGTACAGATGCCCAGATCAAGAACAGTACTGAAGCGGCAGCGCCAGACCGAGCGCAGGCTCGCGCGGCGCAAGGCCGTGCGCTCCGAGCTGAAGACACTCGAGCGGAAGACCCGCACAGCCGCAGCCGGCGACGCGGCCAAGGCCGAGCTACGGGCGCTCCAGAAGCGGCTCGATCAGGCCGCAGCCAAGGGAGCGATCCACCCGAACAAGGCTGCACGTAAGAAGTCACGCTTGGCCAAGCAAGTTTCCAAGAGCTCGTAGCTCCGCGCGACAAAGGGGGGAAACCGTGGCCACGTACATCCTGCTTTCTTCGCTCAACCCGGGCGGGCTGGAGACACTCAAAGAACGTCCCGATCGCCTGAAGGAAGTCAATCAGGAGATCGAGCGGATGGGCGCGACCATCAAGGAGCAGTTCGCCGTGCTCGGACCCTTCGACTTCGTGACGATCCTCGAGGCGCCGGACAACGCGACGGTGTCGAAGATCTCGGTCGTTCATGGGCGCCCGCGGGACGGTGCGGATCCAAACCTTGCCCGCCATACAGGTGGACGAGTTCATCGAGGATCTGAAGAAGGGCTAACGCGTGTCGAGCGCGCCGGCCACGACGCGCTCCAGCACTATCTCGGCCGGAAGCACCGCGCCGTCCTCGCCACCCTTCACCTCGTAGTCGGCCTGGGCGAGCAACCGGTGCATCCCGAGCAGCCATTCCCAGGACAGCCGTGGTGACTGCCGTCGGATCACCGCTGCTCGGCCCTCGGACATCCCGGTCGCAGAAGCCACATCCCGGTCGGTGATCGACGGTGTCCTCTCGATGAGCGATTTCACGCGGATAACGCCGCGGATCTGAGAAGCCAGGGCCCCGAGGACGGGCAACGGTGCATCACCGTGATCGAGCAGACGCCGAAGAGCCTCGAAGGCCTTCCCACCTTCGTGCTTGACGATCGCGTCGAACAGGATCCAGATCGGTTGCTCCGCGGAGGACGAGAAGTGCTCCGCAACCTCCGACCTTTCGACCTGGTGGCCGGCGCCTCCTCGTACTGCGAGCTGCTCTATGGCCTGATCGAGGTCTCGCAGGGTCTCGCCGACCGAGTCGACGAGTGCGGCGGCCGCCTCGCGTCCCGGCTGAAGTCCGGCGCGCTTCATCCGTTTGGTCACCCAGGCGATCAACTCGCCTCGGCGCGGACGAGAAAGCCTCACCACTTCGGCCACGCCTTTCAATCCGTTGATGAGCTGCGTGGGCGCGCGTTCGGACACGCACAGCACGATCAGATCGCTGGGCTCCCCTTCGCGCGATAAGGCTGCGGCGAGCCTCTCGACGCCGGCCTTCGGAAGGACGTGGGCATTGCGCAGCACGACCAAACGCTTGGTCGCGAAAAGCGATCCGGCGAAAAGAGCCTCTTCCAGCCCGTCCAGGCCGGCGTCGGCATCGAGGGTGACCACCTCGGTGTCCTTGCCCGCGGCCTCTGCGGCATCGTCCGCAGTCTCCGAGGCCAGCAGCTCGTCCTGAGACCAGACCAGTCTGATCATCGTGTCGTCGTAATCTCCGCGTTCGCGTTCGCCAGGCAGACCATGACCGAACCATTCTGATCGGTACGAAAGACGTCGCTGTGGCGAGAGTATGCGTCCAACGCCTCAGGTGCAGGATGCCCATAGCGGTTATCGGCCCCGACCGAAACGAGAGTCAGCTCCGGATCGACGGCATCGACGAACTCCGGGTCGAGGTCTTTCGAACCGTGGTGTGGCGCAACGAAGACCTCGGAGGCGAGCTCTTCGCCCATCATCTCCTCTTCTTCCTGAGCGCCCACGTCGCCCGGCAACAATGCCGTTACGGGTCCCACCTCGGCCCGCAACACCAGGCTGTATGCGTGCACGAGATCCTCGGAATAAGGCGGAGCCGGACCCGGTGGCGGGAACAAGACCTCGATGCGGATCTTCCCGAAGGTGAACATGTCACCGGCCGCGGTTTCGGTCACCGGTACACCAGAGCGTCGTGCGACGGCCACGATGTCTCCACCCTTGCGCCATGGCAAAGTCACCGGACCGATCACGCGTCCGACGTGCAGACGCTCCAGTGCGCGCACGATCCCTTCGGTGTGATCGGCGTGGGGGTGCGAAACGAAGACCGCGTCGAGTGAGCCAACGCCGAACTCCTCCAGGTCGTACAGAACGCCGCCGGCTTCCGGGCCGCCGTCGACCAGAACGGCGGTATCGCCGTCGTGCAAAAGGATCGACGTTCCCTGACCGACATCAAGCGCGACGATCGAAGGACCTTCGCACGCCGCGCCCGCGATGAGCTGACCGCCGGACGCTGCCCCAAAGAGGAGAGCGCAGGCCGCCGAGATGCCTCGCGTGCGCGTTGAACGTGCCAGTACCGCCGCCACTCCTGCCGTAGCTGCGACGGCGACGAGCACGGTCACACCCAGACTCGCTCCCGGCACGCGCGCGAAGAGATGTGCGGCCCCGAGGATCGCGTCGAGGGGCAATCGCATCACCGCCGGGGCCCAGTCCAGAAAAGAAAAGAGCGACGCGACGCCGAGCGTGATCAGGCCGCCGACCATCACCATTCCTCCCAGCGGGATCGCGACGATGTTCGCGACGGCGCCGACCCCCGGGATGCGGCCGAAGTGCCAAGCGAGCAGCGGAGCGACGGCGACTTGCGCTGCGATCGTCGTAGCTAGACCGGCCGCGATCGCCTTGGATGTCTTCGAGTCGCGGTTCGGCAAGAGCGAGATGAACCGGAGCGTCAAGGGCTCGTTCCAGACGACGATCCCGAGAGTGGCGCCGAACGAGAGCTGGAATCCCGGCTGAAAGAGGATCTCGGGCGACGCAAGAACCAGCAGGACGAAAGCGAGCATCGTCGCGCGCACGGCGTCGGTTCGACGTCCATCCGCAGTCACAGCGAGCACGATGCCCGCGGAAACCGTCGCCCTCAGGACGGACGCCGACAAACCTGTGAGGAAGGCGAAGAACACCAGCGCCGGCGCGGCAACGACCACACGGAGCCAGCGCCGCCCGGGTATGAGAGCCCGGACGAACAGCATCAAGACGGCGAGGAATACAGCGACGTTGTAACCGGAAACGGCGACCAGGTGAGCGAGACCTGTGCTGCGGAAATCGGCGGTGGTGGCCTCGTCTATCAAGCTCACGTCACCGTCGGTCATCCCGAGAAGAAGTCCGGCCTGTCTGTTCGGCAACGCGCGCTTTGCGGCGGCGGAGAATCGTTCGCGAACTTCGCCGGCCACCAACCGGATGGCCGAGCCGGTTCCTTCGTGCCGGACGCGATCGGCAAGCAAGAGCGGAGATTCGTCCCCTCCGTCCCGCGCTTCGAGAAGCGAACCGGATGCGCAGATTCGCTCGCCGACCCGAAGCTTTGTGATCTCGTCACCGGCAACGCGAAGCTGCTCATTGGTGCTCCATCGCCGAGCGGTCGGCTTCTGGGACGTCCCATTGCGATCCACTACTTCCGCACGGATCTGCACGGATCGCGGACGGATCTGCTGCGTTGTGCCGCACGCGCGGACGACGGCGTGGTTCTTGGCCAAGCTCGGGAGCAGGGAGCTCTCCATCCCCGAAGAACGCCAGGACGCCGATGCGCCGGCGGCCGTCCCAAGTGCGATAAGAACCAGAGCCAAGGCGACGCGACCTCTTCGAGAGATCGCCACCGCAGCGGTCGCTGCTGCGACGCAAACGAACGACAACGCTATCGCCAGGACCGGACGGCCCCAACCGAGCACGGTCCCGGCCCCCACCGCGATCGCAGCGAAGATCGCCGCGTTCACTAAACCGTTGCTTGCCCGCGGATCTCGTCCAGCTTCGACGGACCGATCCCAGGAACGTCGAGAAGGTCGTCCAGGGTTCGGAAGCCGCCGTGCTTCTCTCGGTAGTCCACGATCCTCTGTGCAAGAGCGGGGCCGATGCCGGGCAGCTCGTCGAGCTCGGCAAGCGAAGCCGTATTGAGATTGATCAGTCCGGATCCATCGGACGCGTTTTCGGGGCCCCCACCTTCGGCCGGCGGACCAGGGACCAACACCTTGTCTCCGTCTTTCACCTTTGCGGCGAGGTTGAGCGCGTCGAGGTTGGCATCAGGCCGTGCGCCGCCGGCTTTACGAACGGCCTCATCGACGCGCGCTCCGTTCGGGAGCTCATACAGCCCCGGACGCACTACCGCCCCGGCAACATGCACGAAGATGCCGTGCGCAGCCTTCTTCGCGTCCGCCTTCGGGGATGCGAGGTTCACCGTTTGCGGCTTGGGCTTGGCCCGCATGGCTACCCCGTATCCGCCGGCCAGTCCGATGGCCGCGAGCACGGCCAAGCCAACGATCACTCGGCGCAACGGAATATTCGAAGGCTCGCGTTCCTCCGCCACAACCGACTCCTTCTCGCTTCGGCACAAAACACCTCAGCGATGGTGCTCGACGTGGGGAAGACGGGCTTCTAGCCGCGCCGCATCCTAGATCGCGGTAACGACGCCGAACGACTCAGCGCGTAAGAAGGTTGACCAACCGCGGTGGCCGGGCGATGACCTTCGTCGGGGTCCCGCCGTCGAGGTGACGCTGGACCTGCTCGGATGCGAGCGCGATCTGTTGCGCCTGCTCTTCGGAGATGTCGGCCGGAACTTCGATGCGGTCGCGGACCTTGCCGTCGACCTGGACGACCATGGTCACGTGCTGCACGACCGACAATTCGGGATCGATGGTCGGCCACCGCTGCGCATGTATTGATCCCTTTCCACCTATGCGCTCCCAGAGCTCTTCCGTTATGTATGGAGCGATGGGAGCCAGCGTGTGCAGGAGGATTTCCACTCCTTCGCGGAGATCCTCCGGCGGCGGCGGCGACTTAGCTGAGGCCAGGGTGCGCTGCAGCGTCATCATCTCCGAGATCGCCGTGTTGAACGCGAACCTCTCGTAGCGCTCGGTGATAGCGGCCAGCGATTTGTGCACCGTCCGGCGCAACTCGGTGTCCCCCGAAGGCTCGCTCGCACCGCGCAGGGCTTCGAGGTTGGCGTTGACCAGCTTCCAAACCCGCTCGCAGAAACGGTATGCGCCCACTACCGCGTCCGCGCCCTCGGGCGGCCAGTCGTAATCGTCCTCCGGGGGGCCGATGAACAGGATGAACACACGAAGCGCGTCGGCACCGTACCTGTCGAGCACTTCCTCAGGCGCCACGACGTTCCCGAGCGACTTCGACATCATCTTGCCGCCCTTGCGGATGGTGCCCTGGTTCATCAGCTTGCGGAACGGCTCCTTGTGCTTGGTCAACCCGAGGTCGTAGAGGAACTTCGTGATGAAGCGCGCGTAGATCAGGTGCATCACGGCGTGCTCGATCCCGCCGATGTACTGGTCGACCGGCATCCACGCATCCGCGATCGCACTGTCGAAGATCGCGTTGTCGTTGTGAGGGTCGGTGAAACGCAGGAAGTACCAGGACGAATCCATGAACCCGTCCATCGTGTCCGTCTCGCGCCGCGCCGGCCCTCCGCACTTCGGACACGTCGTGTTCACCCAATCCGTGGCGCTCCCAAGTGTCGGCACTTGGTCCTCGGTGGGCTTGTACTCGACGTCGAGCGGGATCTCGAGCGGCAGGTCGGCGTCGGACAAGGCAACGATCCCGTCCTTGGCGCAGTAGACGATCGGGAACGGCGTTCCCCAGTAGCGCTGACGGGAGATCAGCCAGTCGCGCATCCGGTAATGGACCTCGGCCCGCCCCAGGTTCTTCTCCTCCAGGTACGCCGTGACGCGCTGTACCGCCTCGCGCACGTCCGTCCCGGCCTCACCCGCGCGAGATGGCGTGCCGTCGAACGGCCCGGAGTTGGCCATGACGCCGTCGCCTTCGAAAGGCCTCGGTCATCGCGTCCGAGTCCAACGACTCCTCTTCCGGCGTGATCACTAGACGGATCGGGAGGCCGAGCTGACGCGCGAACTCGAAGTCGCGCTGGTCGTGCGCAGGCACGGCCATGATCGCTCCCGTTCCGTACTCCATGAGCACGTAGTCGGACGCAAATACGGGAACTTCTTCGCCGTTCACGGGATTGATCGCCTTGGCACCGAGGTCGAAAGCCTTTCGTTCGCGTTCCACCGCCAGCCGTTCGATCTCCGTCGTCCGGCGCACCTCATCGAGGAAGGCCGCAAACTCGGCACCCTTCCCGGCCCGTATCGGCCAGCGCGGCCGCTGTGGGATGTTCCGCCGCGAAGACGAAGAACGTCACGCCCCACAGAGTGTCCGGGCGCGTCGTGAAGATCGGAATCTCCTCGCCCGTCTCGGCGATCGTGAACGTGACGACGGCGCCTTCCGACCGGCCGATCCAGTTGCGCTGCTGGACCAGCACGGCGTCGGGCCAGTCGAGCTCGGCCATGTCGTCGAGCAGACGGTCGGCATAGTCGGTGATCTTGAAGAACCACTGCTCGAGATCTCGAACCTCGGGCACGGTGTCCTCATGCCGCCAGCAGAAGCCCGACGAGATCTGCTCGTTGGCGAGCACGGTGTGGCACTTGGGGCACCAATTGACCTTCGCCGGCTTCCGGTAAGCGAGACCACGCTCGAACAAGCGCAGGAAGATCCACTGATTCCACTTGTACTGCTCTGTGTCGCTCGAGGCGAAGCAACGATCCCAGTCGTAGGAGATGGCCAAGCGCTTGCATGATCTCGTGAACTGGTCGATGTTCTGGTACGTCCAGTCGCGGGGATGTATCCCTCGCGTGATGGCAGCGTTCTCCGCCGGTAGTCCCAGCGCGTCGTAACCGAAGGGGTGCAGGACGTCGTGTCCGCGCATCCGCCAGTAGCGCGCGATGGCGTCGCCGATCCCCGCGAAGTTCTCGACGTGTCCCATGTGCATGTCGCCGGATGGATAGGGATACATCTCGAGGACGTAGCGCTTGTCGGCCGCATGCGGAACGCGCGGCGCTGCCCAGGCCTTATCGGACTCCCACCGCGGGAGCCACTTCTCCTCGAGCGCTTTGAAGTCGTATGGTTCCGCCATCTGCAGTCGTTTCGCTCCTAAAGAAAAACCTCCCGCACGATACGAGCGAGAGGTTAGCCGAGCGCCTTTTCGCGGCGCCCGGCTAGGTAAGGCCGAGCAGCAAACTCTTAGTTCCCATCTGGGCTTGAGTATACGGTGACGCGATGGAAACCCGCATCATCGAGCTGACATCTGCGCTCGTTGCGATCCCCACGCACGAGACGGAAGGCGCGGCGCAGGAGTACCTCGCCGGCGTTCTCACGGCATGCGGTTTCGAATGCGACCTGCAGGAGGTGATCCCCGAGCGACCCAATCTGGTTGCTCGACGCGGAAGGGGCGGTCCGTTCCTTTGCTCGCACATCGACGTCCATCCCCCGCACGACCATCCCGAGCCCTTCACGGCGAGGCAGCATGGCGGCCTGCTGATCGGCCGCGGCGTTGTCGACGCGAAGGGACAGATAGCGGCCTTGGTTGCCGCGCTCGAGGCCGAACCCGATGCCGAGGCTCTCGTGGCCATCTGCTGCGACGAGGAGTTCGCAGGACTCGGCTCCGAGCAGATCGCGCTGCCCAATGGCCCGTGGAGCGAGGACGGCGGCATCGTCCTCGAACCGACGGACTTCAAGATCTGCACGGCGCAGGCCGGTCAGATCGACGTCCGGGTCGAAGTCTCGGGGACCCCTGCGCATGCTTATGCCCCCGAGGAAAGCGGCTCTCCGGTCAAAGCGGTGCTCGCCACAATCGAAGAGCTCGACACCTGCAAGTTTCTGAAGGACGAACACGTTCTGCTCGGACGACCGCGCTCCAACATCGGAATGATCAGCGGCGGCGAGCATGCCTGGCGGACACCCGCTCGCGCCCGGCTCGAGATGACTCTGGGGATCGTGCCGGGGACGAACATTTCCGAGGCGGTCGGCGAGGTTCAGAGCCGGCTCGACGACGTATCACGGCGGTGGGGAGCACGCGGGACCTCGTACCTATTTGAGATTCATTCAACGAGCCCGGGCATAGAGGTTCGCACCGACCTTCCGATCATCGAGCGCCTCGTTGCCGCTACCGGCACTCCATACGAACCGGCCGCGGTCCCCTCGTGGACCGACGCGGCCAACCTTCTCCTACTGCACCACCTACCCTGCGTTGTGTTCGGCGCCGGCGACCTCGCGGTCGCCCATTCCGATCACGAATGGGTGGCGATCGACGACCTGGTCCGGCTGGGCGAGATCCTCATGAAACTTCTCGCCGCGAAGAACTAGCGGCTAAGTACGTCGTCCAGCGCGGCGAGCAACGTGATCACGTTGTTCTCAGTGGCGTTGTAGCCCATCAGCCCGATGCGCCAGCACTCGCCCTTGAACGCACCGATACCGGAGCTGATCTCGATCCCATAATCATTGAGCAGGGCAGACCGGCCCTCGACATCGTCCACACCGTCGGGCAAGCGGACGCAATGCAACATCGGCAACCTGTGGCCCTCAGGAGGCACATAGGTAAAGCCTCGGTCCAAAAGACCCGTCGCGAGCATGGTTGCGGCTCGCTCATGTCGCTCCCAACGTTGCGGCAGACCCTCGGCGAGAACCGCGCCGAGGCCGGCGTGCAGCGCCCTCAGCATCGGGATCGGCGGCGTGTGGTGGTACACGCGATCGGTCAAGAACCCGTCGATGAGCGTTACGTCGAGGTACCAGCTCCGGCACGGGCGCGCTGCGCGATCGCGCGGCTTCCAGCGCGCGATCCGAGAAGCTGATCGGCGACAGTCCGGGAGGCACGGATAAGCACTTCTGCGTGCCGGAGTAGGCGACGTCGACGCCCCAGCCGTCGACGTCAACCGGCATCCCCGACAAGCGACGTCACGGTGTCGAGGACGAACAGCGACCGAATGATCGCGAACGAGCGCAGCGATCTCCTCCATGGGCTGCGACACACCGGTCGACGTCTCCGCGTGCACCATCGAAAAGACCTTGGCTTCCGGGTTCGCTTCGAGTGCGGCTCGAACGTCCTCCGGTCGGATGACCTGGCCCCATTCCGACTCGACCCGAACGACCTCGGCCCCCGCTCGCGACGCGACGTCCGACATCCGGCCGCCGAAGACTCCGTTGACACCGACGATCGCTATATCACCCGGCTCGAGCACGTTCACCAAAGCGGCTTCCATGCCGGCGCTGCCCGTTCCGGAAACCGCGAACGTCATCCGGTTCTTACGTCGAGAAGACCTCGCGCAGGCGCTCCGCCAACTCGTCGAGGATCGTGAGGAACGATCGGGTCCAGAGATCCCGACCAGCGGGCGGCTCAGCGCCTGCAAGGACCTCGGGGACTGCGTTGGACGGGCCGGAGCCCGAGCAAGTAGCCGTTCTGTACTCATCACGCCGGAACGCAGAGCACGTGCGAAGCAAGCATCCGGCCGACCGCCACAGACTCGCCGTTTCGGAGCGACGGTGACCGCACCCTCGGGATCCCGCTCGGATACGTCGAGCTCGGCCCCCGGAAGCAGCTTGTGGTCCTCGAGGTAACGCAGCGTCTCCATGTTCAGCTCGAGGTCCTCGAGGATGCGATCGATGCGCACACGGGAGCCGGGCTCGCAGTCTTCCAGCGGGGTCAGGTCGTCGATCGGGCATGGCCGCTGCGGGCGTACCGGGGATCGGATTGCCGTGCGGACAGCGATCGACTCCGCCGAGCGCCGCACGCATCCGCTCGAACACGACGTCGGAGACACCGGGCTCCATGTGACGGACCTCTTCGTCCGATAGGTGCCACGGAACACCGAGTACATCGACCAGGTAGCGCTCGATGGTTCGGTGGCGGATGGCTTCCTCGGCAGCTCGCCGATGGCCGTCCTCCGTGAAGCGGATGGAACGATCGTCCGCGAAGCTGATCAGGCCCGAGCTTTTCCATGCGATGGACGACTTCCGATGTCGCCGGCGGCGAGACGTCGAACCATCGAGCCAGCCTGGCTTGCGTGACGCGTCTCGCCGATCTCCTGCAGCTCGAAGACGGCTTCGAGGTAGGACTCGATCGTGCTGGTTACTTCCCCGCTCACCGGCTCCCCCGCTAGTCGAGCGCTTGCAGCAGACCTTGCATCCGGTCCTCGACCGAGCCCGTCAGCGTCTGGTACTGCGACGTCGTAGAGCTCGAGGAAATGGACCATCCGACGGTCGATGTCGGCTTGGAATTCGGGATCCATCGGACGAAGCCCGTCCGGCACGATGCCGAACTCGATCGGCAGGTAGAAGACGTCGGTGTACTGCGAGCGAAGGTTGTGCTTGGCGATCGACAAGGCATGTGTCCCAGAGCGCGAACTCCTTGCGGCGCTCCTGGTTCTCGAGCACCCAGCTCGCGTAGGCCATCACGTCGATGAGCGACCGGTCCCCGACGAAATCCGGGTGGATCATCTCGTTGTAGTACTGGCGCAGGAAGATCAGCGTCTCGGTCTCGACGGTGGCGTCCTTGTCGAGCTTGAAGCCGAGCTCGACGATCTCCCGGGCCACCTCGGGGAGCAGCGGCAGGTCGAGCTTGGGGGCCGCGGCCTCGGCCAGGGTGGTCTTCCCGGTCGAGAACGAGCCGACGATGGCTATCCGCCTGGTCACAAGGCGTTCACCCTACCTATCGAGTCGGTTCCATGGCATCATGAACGCGACCAGGGGACCCGAAAAGGCGGGCCTCGAGGCGAGGAGGTTCTGTCATGAACGTCACCGTTCATTCCCTGCGCGAGTGGAGCAAGCGCGGGGAGAAGTTCGTGATGGTCACGGCGTACGAGGCGTTGACCGCGCGCATCCTGGACGAAGCCGGGATCCCCATCCTGCTCGTGGGCGATTCGCTCGCCAACGTGCAGCTCGGTTACCCGACCACGATCCAGGTCTCGATGGAGGAGATGCTCCACCACGCCGAAGGCCGTCGCCCGCGGCGCGAACAACGCGTTGCTCATCGGAGACCTGCCCTTCGGCAGCTACGCGACCAAGGAAGACGCGCTGCGCAACGCGGCCGACTTTCTCCGCGTCGGGATGCATGCCGTGAAGCTCGAAGGCGCGGGACCCAACGTCGAGATCGTCCAGGCTCTAACCGAGCGCGGGATCCCGGTCATGGGACACCTCGGACTCACTCCGCAGTTCGTCAACGCCTTCGGCGGTTTCAAGGTGCAGGGACGGGGCGACGCCGGCGACAAGCTGCTCGAGGGGGCCAAGGAGCTCCAGGAAGCCGGACTGTTCTCGCTGGTCCTCGAATGCGTTCCTTCGAAGCTCGGCAAGCGCGTGACCGAAGAGCTCGAGATCCCGACGATCGGGATAGGAGCGGGACCGGACACCGATGCTCAGGTGCTCGTCCTGCACGATCTGCTCGGACTGACACCCGGACCGTCGGCGCGCTTCGTGAAGCGCTACGCGGATCTCGCGTCGCAGGTTTCGCAGGCCGTGCAGATGTTCGCGAAGGAAGTGAGCGAGGGGATCTACCCGGCCCCCGAGCACGAATACAAGTAGTTACTCCTCCGGCATCAACGGACGGATCACGTGGAACAGTTCCGCGTACTCCATGTCGTGCTTCTCGCCGTTGACCTTCATCCAGCCGCGGATCATTGGATCCACATCCCAGTCGATCTGTGAAGCGTGCGCCTTGAGCGCCTCGATCTTCCGGTCGATGCTCGACGTTATGTCGACGGCCGTGTCTCCCCCGGCGGGCCCACCGACGTAGATCTCCTGAAGACCCCGCCAGGGTTGGAACCCCTCGGCGAGCAACTCCGGAAAGTGCCCGGGGGTGGTCCCTGCCGTCACCGTGATGTCCAAGGACGTCTGACCGATGGCGCGATGGTCCGGGTGGTTGACGAAGAAACCCCCCGGAACAGGCTGCGGGTCCATGACGATGAACCGATGTGGACGGGCACGGCGGAACTCCCGTGCGATGTCTCGCCGGAGATCGAGGGTGTACTCGACGTAGCCGTCCGGATACCCGAGGAACCGCACGTCGGTCACACCAACGGCCGCGGCCGCCTTCAGCGTTTCTTCCCGCCTGATCGCAACGAGCTTCTCGCCGTACAGCTCAGGATCGGCCGTTCCCGTCGACCCGTCGGTGACGATGACGTAGGTAACTTTCGCTCCCTCGTCGACCCACAGAGCAACGGAGCCTGCGCATATGAATTCGATGTCATCTGGGTGCGCGGCCACGACGAGAACGCGCAATTCTTCGCTCATTGGAACCCACGATACCCGCGCTATACTTCCGCCCTCTGGGGCCGTAGCTCAGTTGGTAGAGCGCCTGGATGGCATCCAGGAGGCCAGGGGTTCGAATCCCCTCGGCTCCACTCTCCTAAAAGCGGGAAGGAATCTCAATGGCTCTCGAAGTCGACCTGCAGGGCAAGACCGCCGTCGTCACAGGTGCCTCCAGTGGGATCGGACAGGCCATCGCCGAGCGGCTCGGCTCCTCCGGCGCACGCATCTATCTCGCCGGCCGCACTACACAGCCGATGGAAGAAGCGCGTGCCCGAATAGAGGAGGCGGGAGGGAAGGCCGAAGTAGTCGCTTTCGACATCCGCGACACCGACGCATTGCGCGCTCTGATCGATAGAGCGGCAGACGACTCCGGCAGGCTCGACATCATGGTCAACAACGCCGGCGTTGGACACCCCGGCTCGATCATCGAGGGGGAGGTCGAAAAGTGGCGGGAGATGCTCGACATCAACATCCTTGCCCTTCTCGTTGGCAGCCAGACCGCCGTCAAGGCCATGCGTCGGTGCGGCAACGGCGGGCACATCATCAACATCTCGTCGGGTGCGGCACTCCGAAGAGACTCCGGTGTCTACGGAGCGACCAAGCACGCCGTCAACGTAATCACGGAAACGCTTCGCGGAGAACTAGAAGACGACAACATCCGGGTCACCTCACTCATGCCCGGTGTCATAGCGACCAACTTCGCTCGCAATTACGACCCCGAAGTGATCAAGGGCATCGGTTCTCTCGCCGGAATCGAACTCGATCTGACACCGGGCGAACGACTCCCCGACGAAGCCCTGGAGAAGGCGCAGGCGATGATGGAAAACCTGATCGGCAAGCCTGAGGACATCGCCGATGCGGTTCTCTACACAGTTAGTCTGCCGTTACGCCTGAACATCCCCGAGATCGTGGTTCGTCCGGCCAAACAGCTGAATCTCTAAGCGAGGGCCTCGCGCGCTTCGACAAGCTCCGGGAGCTCGGGACGCGGTGCGTCCTTCCAAAGTCGCTCGAGGTCGTAGAACTCACGCATCTCGTCGCTGAACACATGCACGACAAACTCGCCGTAGTCGATGAGCATCCAGCCGGTGTTGGGGCTTCCCTCTGTGCGGATCGGAGCCCGTCCATCGGCTTTCAGCTTGACCTGTACCTCATCGGCGATCGTCTTGACCTGCCGGTCGGACTGTGCCGAGCAGATCAGGAAGTAATCGGTTATGGCCAGGTACGGACCGATCTCGAGGACGACGAGATTGCCGGCCTTCTTGTCGGCCGCGGCGCGCACGGCACGACCGACCCAGTCGAGGATGGTCAGATCGCCGATGCGGAAGAAAGGGTTCTGGACGGGCGAGGGCCGTGCCGGCATGCGGATGCGGCCCTGACAGAAATCACGCCAGCATCATACCCGCGGTGTCGCAGGATCTAGGTGCGGTAGAGCTGCTGCTCGTCGATGTATGTACGCACCGAGTCGGGGACGAGGTACCGGATCGGACGGCCCTCCCCCACCCGCCGTCGGATGTCTGTGGACGAGATCGCAAGTGCCGGGATCTCCAAGACGACGATGCGGTCCCTGTACCCGAGCGACGCGAGTCTTCCGAGGTCGTGGCCGGGCCTGGTCACGGCCACGAAGGTTGCGAGGTCGAGAGCTTCCTCGGGGTCCTTCCACGTCAGGATCTCGAGCGTGGCGTCGGCTCCAGTGATGAAGAACAGATCGGCCCCCGCGTAGAACTCACCGATTGCGTGCAGCGTGTCGATCGTGTACGTCGGCCCTTCGCGATCCATTTCGATGCCGGACACTTCGAATTGATCGTTGGTGTCTGTCGCCAGCTGCGTCATCGCGAATCGGTGCCGGGCCGGGGTGACGTCCCGCCGCTCCTTCTGCCACGGCTGCCCGGCGGGGACGAATAGAACGCGTTCCAGGGAAAGGGCAACACGCGCCTCTTCAGCGGCGACCAGATGTCCGTGGTGGATGGGATCGAACGTCCCACCCATGAGTCCGATACGCGCGCTCATGCGCGCATCGTAGCGTCAGCGATGGATCAGGCCGCGGCTTGTGTCCGCCGCCACTCCTCGATAGCGCGCTCGCGTGACCGCTGAACGCGGGCACGAGACATCGAGGCCTCCACCGAGCCGGCGCCGTAAAGGAGCTTGTCGCTCTCGAGGTCGTCCAGTGCGTTTAGGAACGCGCCGTACACGGTGTCTTCGGCGACGGGAAGCTCGACGACGTCGGTAGACGGCTTTTTCAGGTCCTTGCCGGCCGGGTGTCCGGCCATCGCTTCGAGTTCCGATTCAGTGCGCATGATCCCCTCCATTGGGACTAACGCTTCTTGGGGATAACTTCGGCCCGTAGAGCGGGCGCTTTAGGAACCCTTACCCACTAGTAGGGGGCGCTAAAGCGCCGGTCCTAGGCGAGGCGTTCGATAAACCCGGCCAGCTGCTTGAGATTCCGGCACTCGTGAACGGCGTCGCAGTGCTCCGCGTAGGCGGACATCACGGAGTCGCCGGTATCCCAGTGCTGTGGAGCTTCGGGATTTAGCCACCAAACGCGCTTGGCGCGCTCCTGCACATCCTTGAGCACCCACGCTTCGGGGTTGCGGTAGTTCGATCGGGCGTCGCCCAGGATCAGGACATGGCTGCGATCGTTCACGGCCTCCAGGTAGTTCTCGTGGAACTGCTTGAAGGAATGCCCGTAATCGGAGTGACCGTCGAGCCAGATCACGTTGGCGATCTGAAGCGCCTTGGGGATCGCATCGGCGGGATCTGTCGACTTCAGCGTCTCGGTCACTTCATCAACGGTGTCGATGAACAGGAACGACCGGATGCGCGGGAACTGTACCTGCAGCGAGGCGACGAGAAGAAGCGTGAACCGCGTGAACGCCGCAACAGATCCGGAGACGTCGCAGAGCAGAACGATGTCGGGCCGTGACCGCGATTTCACCTTGAACTGCGGGTCGACCATCGCCCCGCCGGTCGAAAGCGACTTCCGGAACGTCTTGCGCATGTCCAGACGTCCACGGGCGCCCATCTTCCGGAGCTTGGCCAGCCGTGTAGCCAAACGGCGTGCGAGCGAGATCACCGAGCGTCGAACGTCCGAGACCTCGTCCGAGGTGATCGTTGCGAAGTCCCGTTCCTCCAAAGGAACACGAAGGATGCGGTCGGCGACGTCGTCGGCTCCCCTTTCGTTGACCATGCGGCGTCGCACTTCCTGCTCGAGGATCCGGCGCAGTCGTTCGAGCCGCGACTGCACCTCCATCTTCCAGATCGCCTGCTCCCATTCGTCGACGCCTTCGCGTTCGGCCAATCGCTGCAGCAACCGATCGAGGTCCAGGAACCGCAACGCGCGGTAGAGCAGGAATCCTCCCGATGCCTCATCGGACAAGCGATCGAGAACCGCGCGGGCCAGACGGCGCAACTCGCCCTCTCGTCCCTCACGAAGAGCTTTGATCACCGCCTCGAGCAGCTCGGCCTCCTCGAGCTCGCTGAGGTCCGGTGGCACTGTGTCCATATCGACATCGATGTCTGCGAACTCGGGTGCAAAGAACAGGTCGAAGAGAGTGGAGAAGACCTCGAGATGCCCGGGGGCCCGGCACATGCTCGATGCCAGGCCCCACTTGAACGACTCGCGGTCGGCCCAGTCGAGGTGGCCGCAGGGCCTGCGACGCGACGAGTATCTCGTGGTTCGACACCGGGACCCCGGCGTCGCGCAGCTTCGATGCGAAGGCTTGAAGACGCTCGAGCATCTAGTTGAGATTGGCGCGGCGGCAGCTTGAGCTGCTGGGATACGCGCTCCATGTCCTGCCGGTACTTCAGGATCACATTCAACGTTTCCTGCGTGATGTTCTCGTCGAGAGTCTCGACTCCGAGCTCGACGAGCGTGCGAGCCCAGTCGATCGATTCGGAGATCGACGGCTGCTTCTTCAGCTCGAGCTGACGGATCGAGCGGATGAGGCGAACCAGCTGATCGGCGAGCGCCTCGGGGAGCTCCGGAACCCGCGTTAGCACGATCTCGCGCTCGCGCTCTGATTCGGGATAGTCGAGGAACAAGTAGAGGCAGCGTCGCTTCAGCGCTTCGGAGAGCTCGCGCGTCGCGTTCGACGTCAGGAACACCATCGGCTGGCTACGCGCCACCATCGTCCCCATCTCGGGGATCGTCACCTGGAAGTCGGACAGCAGCTCGAGCAGGAAGGCCTCGAACTCGAACTCCGTCCTGTCGATCTCGTCGACAAGCAGGACGATGGGCGTCTCCGACCTGATCGCCTTGAGAAGAGGACGCTCCAACAGGAAGGGCTCGTCGAAGATGCTCTCCTCGATCTCCTCCCAGTGGTGCTCCCGCGCTTCGTCGGCTTGGATGCGCAGAAGTTGCTTGCGATAGTTCCATTCATACAGAGCGCGTGACTCGTCCAGGCCCTCGTAGCACTGAAGGCGGACGAGCTCGAGCTTCATCGACGCCGACGACGGCTTTCGCGAGTTCGGTCTTACCGACGCCGGCCGGCCCTTCGATGAGGAGCGGCTTTCCGAGGCGGTCGGCGAGATACACGGCCGTGGCCACGCGCGTGTCGGCGATGTAATCGACCTCACGCAGCCGCTTGAGAACTTCTTCGACCGACGAGAACCGGGACGGGTTATCCATGGGAATCGGAACAGATTACCGCTAAGCGTCAGCGAGCGTCGCTACAGGATGGAGCTTTAGCGACTCCGTCCTATAGGACTACAAGTTCGTCTCGATGGACGACCTCGCGCGCGTCTCCCACCTCTTTGGACACGGCTGCGGAGTCCAGCCCGGCGATCCTTTGCAGCTCGTCGGACGAGAACCCAACGAGCCCTCGCGCGATGGCCCGGCCGTTCTCGTCCACGATCTCGACCGCGTCCCCCGGCTGGAAGGAGCCTTCGACGCTTTTCACTCCGGCAGCCAGAAGGGACCGGTTGCGTTCGACGACGGCCGCGCGGGCACCGTCGTCTACGACGACGCGCCCGCGCGGCGTCGTCGCGTATCCGATCCATGCTTTGCGCGACGTGAGCTTGGACGGATGAGCGTGGAAGAGCGTGCCGACGGCTTCGCCGTCGAAGCACTCTCTTCAGCGCCCCTGGGCCGAATCCTGCGATCACAACCGGCACCCCGGATGCCGTCGCGATGCGTGCGGCGTCGAGCTTGGATCGCATTCCGCCCGAGCCCAGCGAGGAAGCCGACCCTCCGGCCAGCGCCTCGATCGCCGGCGTGATGTCGTCAACCTCGCCGATCACGCGGGCCGTCGCGTCCGTCGTGCAGTCCGTCGACATCGGAGAGCATGCACCAGCACGTCGGCTTTGACGAGGTTCGCGACGAGCGCAGCGAGCAAGATCGTTCTCGCCGAACTTGATCTCATCGGTCGACACCGTGTCGTTCTCGTTCACCACGGGAACCGCACCGAGCGCAAGAAGGCGCTGGAACGTGTTCTGCGCGTTCACGTACTGCTGTCGATGCAGGAAGTCCGATCGGGTCACGAGCACTTGTCCGCACGCGCGCCCTCGGCTCTCGAACGCCGTCGCGTAGGCATCCATGAGGTGCGACTGGCCGACGGCCGCCGCAGCTTGCAACGAGGGCATGTCCTTCGGACGTTTCTCCAGGCCCAGCGGACCGAGACCGGCCGCGATGGCTCCCGAGGTGACGCAAACGACCTCGCGCCCGGCCTCAAGCAGCGCGCAGAGCTCTGCGACGAGTCCTTCGACATGTTCGGGTTCGAGCCGTCCGTCGTCGCGGGTCAGCGAAGAGGTGCCGACCTTGACCACGACGCGTCGCGCCTTGCGAAGTGCGATCACGCATCGAGGGTCTCCGGGATGAACTCGAACGCGATATCTCCGATGCGAACCTCGTCGCCCTCCTTTGCACCTTCGCGCACCAGAGCCTTCTCGACTCCCATGCGCACGCAGGCGGCGCTGGAGCCGCCTAACCGCTTGCGGGTTGCTCATCGGCGTCTGGCTCACGAGACGCTCGACGCGTTCGCTGCGCACGCGGAAACCTTCGCCCTCCCGCATGACGAGAACACGGTCCTCGACCACGGGACGGAAGACTGCGAAGGTCTGTGGCTCGCCGAGCTCGGCTCGCGAGCGGGCGACTTCGTCGGCGCAGCACGCGTTTGCAGGTCGTCGACGTTCGTTCCCTCGGCGGCCGACGATCGCGACGAAGCGTGCGCCGTGCGCGACCGCCCACGACTCGGCGTCGGCCGAGGCGATCCGAGCTCAGATCGGTCTTGTTCCCGACGACGACGCGTGCACGCTTCGCAAGATCGGCGTCGTAGGACAGAACCTCTTCCGATACGCCGTCCAGCTCGCGCGACGGGATCCTCGGACGCAAGGTCGACGACGAGCAGCGAGCACCGCGCAGCGCTCGGCGTGGCGAAGGAACCGCAGGCCGAGGCCCTTTCCTTCCGACGCGCCCTCGATCAGACCGGGCAGGTCGGCAACGACGAAGCGCGTCGTCGTCCGACGCTCGACGACGCCGAGGTTGGGCTCGATCGTCGTGAACGGGTAGTCGGCGATCTTCGGGTTCGCGCGCGAGATCGCGCGCGAGCAGCGTCGACTTCCCCGCGTTCGGGGGGCCGAGCAACCCGACGTCGGCGACGAGGTGCAGCTCGAGAACGATCTCGCGCTCTTCGCCCGGCTCCCCGTGCTCGGCGTAGTTCGGGACGCGGTCGTTCGTGCTCTTGAGCGCGGCGTTGCCTCGTCCGCCGCGGCCGCCGACGCGCGGCGACGTAACGCGCACTCGGCACGGCGAGATCGGCCAGCAGCTCACCGGCTCGCGCGATCGCGCACCAGCGTCCCGACGGGAACGGGGAGCACACATCGTCGCCGTCGGCGCCCTGCCGGTTGTTCGGACCTCCGTCGCCGCCGGCCTTCGCGCTGGTGCGATCGGTGCCGGACGAACGGCGCCAGGCTCCCGAGCGCACGGTCTCGGCGACGAGGACGACCGAGCCGCCGCGTCCGCCGTCCCCGCCGTGCGGTCGCCCGCGCGGCATGTCCTTGCTGCGCTGGAACGAGGCGGAGCCGTTGCCGCCGCTCGCCCGCGCGCACGCGGATGCGTGACCTCGTCGACGAAACCGGAAGCCATGGCACGACCACCGTAGTGCGCGAGGCGAACGAGCCGTGCGAGACGCGCGCTAGGACTAGCTCGTGTCGACGGTGACGTAGGTGCGTCCACGCGGACTTGTAGAACCTGACGGCGCCCTCGGCTTTGGCGAAGAGGGTGTCGTCTCCGCCGCGGCCGACGAATGGCCCCGGGTGGATCTTCGTCCCCCGCTGCCGGATGATGATCGATCCGGCGCTGCACCGATCTCGCCGCCGAAGACCTTCACGCCGAGGAACTTCGGGTTGCTGTCGCGGCCGTTGCGCGACGAGCCGCCACCCTTCTTATGCGCCATTAGCCGATCCCCGTGATCTCGACGGCCGTCAGCTCCTGACGGTGGCCCTTCGTCTTCTTCCAGCCGGTCTTGCGGTGGTAGTTGAAGACGCGGATCTTCACGCCGCGCTTGTGTCCGACGACCTTCGCCTTGACCTTCACGCCCTCGAGCTCGGTCGGGCGTGCCTTCGACCGTGCCGCCGTCGTCGACGACGAGGACGGCGACGAAAGCCACCTCGTCGCCCGTCGGACGCGTCGAGGCGATCGACCTCGATGACGTCGCCCGAGGCGACCTTGTACTGCCGTCCACCTGCTCGGATCACGGCGTACATGGGGAAGGCGCGATTCTACCCTTCAGCGGCCGGTGATGCCGCGCTGTCCGGCTTCGGAGGCAGCCGGGTGGCGCTTGAGATCCTTGCTGGCCTTGGCGCTCTCTGCCGCCGAGGCCGCCATCACCGCGCGCGACGCGACGGGCGGGCGCGGCGCGGCGGGCCTTCCGAAGCCGCCGGTTCTTCGTGCGTGTGCTCTGCGAGCTCGCCGCCGTCGATCACGATCCCCCGGCCCCCACACGTCGGGCACGGCGTGCTCAGCACCTCGAGCAGACCTTCGGAGACGTTCTTGCGCGTCATCTCGACCAGGCCGAGCGGCGAGATGCCGATCACTTGGGTCTTGGTCTTGTCCCGCTCGAGCTCTTGGCGGAACTCCTTGAGGACGGGCTCGCGGTTGCGCGCGAGGAGCATGTCGATGAAGTCGATGATGATGATCCCGCCGATGTCGCGGAGGCGAAGCTGCCGGACGACCTCCGCGGCCGCTTCGAGATTGGTCTTCACGACGGTGTCCTCGAGGGACGTCTTGCCCGACGAAGCGTCCGGTGTTCACGTCGATGACCGTGAGCGCCTCGGCCCGGTCGATGACGAGGTAGCCGCCGGACGGGAGCCACACCTTGCGCTCCAGCGCTTTGCGGATCTGGTCGGTGACGTTCTCGGCGTCGAACAGCGACTCGGGACCCTGGTGGAATGACTCACGCGCTCGGCGAGCTCGGGCGCGACCGCGTCAGGTAGGTCGCGACCCGCTCGTAGGTCTCGCGGTCCTCGACCACCAGCCGGTCGTAGTCCTTGGAAAAGAGGTCGCGGACGACCCGGATCACGAGGTCGGGCTCGACGTAGATCTCCAAGGGGGCCGAGCCCTTCTCGGCTCGTCCGTCGATCTCCTCCCACAGGCGCGTCAGGCGCTCGAGGTCGCGCGCGAGCTCGTCCTCCTCGACGCCTTCGGCCGCCGTGCGGACGATCACGCCGAAGCCTTCGGGACGGATCGCGCTTGGCGATGTCGCGCAGCCGCTGACCGCTCGCGATCGTCGAGGCGCCGGGAGATCCCGTGACCCGGAACCTCTCGGGACGAGCACCAGATAACGGCCGGCGAGGGACACCTCGGTCGTGAGGCGCGCGCCCTTCGTGCCCATCGGGTCCTTGGTGACCTGGACGAGGACGGTCTGGCCGACGTGCGAGGACTTCGTCGATGCGCTGACCGGTCGGGCGTCGCCTTCGACGTCCTCGTCGGCTTCGTTCATCACCTCACCGACGTACAGCACGGCGTTGCGCGACTGGCCGATGTCGACGAACGCGGCTTCCATCCCGCGCAGGACGTTCTGGACCTTGCCGAGATAGACGTTGCCGACGAGCGACCGCCGGCGTCTTCGTCCGACGTAGTTCTCGACGAGGACGGCGTCCTCGAGGATCGCTACCTGCGCTCGCTCGGCGGAGCCGCCGACGAGCATCACTCGCTCGACGCTTCTCGCGCGTTGTGGACGGCGTGCGCGGTCGCCGCCGCCCGGGACGCCGTGGGCGCCCCTTGGACTTCCTCTGCGACAAACTACTCCTAACCCGCGTCCCGGAAGTACCGTCGGACGCGAGAAATCTCTGGGGCCCTCGCTCGGTCTCTCAGATGTGGGACGGGTCGGAGGGCCCATCCAGTGGATCCAAACTTGTCTTTATTGTACCGGCAAGCGCAGCGCGCCGGCAGCACCGATCGGGACAGCGAAGCTGTCACCGATCGAGCTACCGCGGAGCGCAGCTACCGCGGGCCCGGTCTGACGCCGCCTCAGGGCAGGGCGCGGGCGAAACGCCGCATCCGCACGGACAGCAGGAGCCCGACGCCGAGGCATCGACACGACCAGCGACGACCCCCCGTAGGACACGAACGGTAAGGGGATGCCCGTGATCGGGACGAGACCGACGGTCATCCCGATGTTCACGAACACCTGGAAAGCCATATAGGAGACGATCCCGGTGGCCAGCAGCGTGCCGAAGGCATCACGGGCCATGGCCCCCGCTCTCAGTCCTCGGACGAACAGCACGGCGAACAGGAGCAGCAACGTGAGCTCCTCCGACGAAACCCATCTGCTCGGCCACGGCCGTGAAGACGAAGTCGGTGGGCTGCTCCCGGACGAAGTCGTGGTCGTCAGGTTCACGGGGTCCTGTTTGGAGAACAGGCCGGTGCCGAACAGCCCGCCGTTGCCGACGGCCAGTCGGGTGAACAGGTAGTTGTAGCCCTCCCCGAAGGGGTCCTCCTCAGGGTCGATGAACGCCTCGAATCGTCGCTGCCTGGTAGTCCTGCACTGATCCCGAGCTGGAACAGGCCAGACAACCCCAACGACGCCGACGATCATCAAGATCAGCAGGTGCTGCCAGTCGGCCCCGCCGATGATCGAGCATCGATCAGCAGGATCCAGATCAGGACGAGCATCGTCCCGAAGTCGGGCTGGACGAACACGAGCCGCGGCCATGGGCGCCGTTATCACAAGACAGCGGAAGATCTCGCGGGAAGCCCGAGGTAGCCCCGCCTATCGGCGATGTACGGCCGCCAGCGTCGCAACGAGCACGGGCTTGGCCAGCTCGGCCGGCTGCAGCTTGAACAGCCCGAGCGAGATCCAGCGCTGCGAGCCCCGCGTCGCGTCTCCGATCGGCGTGAGCACGACGAGAAGCAAGAACAACGTGATCGAGGTACATCACGATCGCATAGACCTTGAAGTGGCGGTAGTCGAAGAGGACGGCCGCGACCATCGTCGCGCCGGCCAGCACGAGGAACACGAGCTGCCGGTTGAACAGCGCGCTCGATGCCTGGAAACCGAGCAGCGTCCCCTGCTTCGGGATCGACGGTCGCCGTGAAGATCGACAGCAGACCCATGACGACGAGTCCGGCGACGGCACCGATCGTCACCAGGTCGAGCTCGCGCAGCAGTCCGCCCACGCGCGCGACGCTGCGGCATCGAGCAGGCCGATGCGAGCCGGCCGTGGTCGTCATCAGTCGGCCCTCTCTCCGAGCTTCGAACTCGCCCTTGCCGACACCGAAGTACTCGGTCGAGACCTGCCGGACGATCGGCGCCGCGATCTGCGAGCCGCTCCGGCCTCCTCGACGAACGCGACGACGACGATCTGCTTGTCGCCGCTCTTGGCGATCGCCGAGAACCACGAGAACGGCTGGCTTCGGCTCCATCTGCGCCGTTCCCGACTTGCCGGCGACGTCGACCTGGTCGAGCGGGAAGCCGGCGAAAGCCGCCGCCGCCGTTCCTTCGCCGCGGACGGTGCCGCGTCATCGACCTCCTCCATGAACGTGAACACGCCGGGCGGCGATGTCGACGCGGCCGCACCACCTTCGGCTCTGCCGACCTTCGGCACCGACCCGGTCCGGCACGCCTCGTCGACGTCGTCGGTCTTGCGAAACGTCCAGCTGCGCCAGACACTTGAGGACGTGCGGCCGGTAGACCGTCCCGCCGTTCGCGATCGCCGCGTAGGCGACGGCGAGCTGCAGCGGCGTCGTTTGGAGGAAACCCTGGCCGATCGCGATGTTCACGGCGTCACCCGGTGAACCACCGGCGGTCGAAGGTCTGGGCGTACGAGAACCGTTGCCACTTCCACTCGGCGTCGGCGACGAGGCCCTTGAGCTCGCCCGAGAGGTCGATGTCGGTCTTGCGTCCGAAGCCGAACTCGCTGCGCGACCTCCTGCAGGTGCTCGCCGAGCTTGTCGTCTTCCTGACGCGCATCCAATCTCGACGCCGAGCGTGTAGTAGACGATGTCGCACGACTCGGCGAGCGAGCGGGACAAGCCCGACGCTTGCCGTGACCGTCGGGCTTCCAGTCCCGGAAGACTGCGGTTCCCGACCTTGAAGAACCCGGGACAACTGAACGTGCGGTCTCGGAGACGGTCTGCATCGTCCCACGGCGGCGGCCATGGCCGTGATCGGCTTGAACGTCGAGCCCGGCGGCACGGCTTCCGCGATCGCGCGGTTGAGGAACGGCATGTTGCGCGTCGGGTGCGTTGAGCTGCGGCCAGCTGGTTCTTGTCGGCGCTGACCCGACGAAGAGGTTCGGATCGAAGTCGGGGTTCGACGCGAGCGCGAGCACTTCGCCGCTTCGCGGGTCGAGAGCGACGACGGCACCCGCCGGCGCCTTGAACTTCTTGCCCGATCGGGGTCCTTCAAGTTCTCGCGCGAGTTCGATGCCGCTGCTCGAGTGCGTCCTCGGCCGCGTTCTGGACGGCGGCGTCGAGCGTGAGGATCGCGTCCCAGCCGCGCTGCGGCGGGTCGCCGCGGCGTCTCCTCGACGGCTTCGCCTCGGACGTCTACGGCGATCCGGCGCACGCCGGGCTTTCCGCTGAGCCAGTCCTCGTACACCTTCTCGATGCCGACCTTGCCGACGAGATCTCCCGGACGGTACTCGCGAAGCGACGTACCGCGCATCCTCGGCTTCCGCTTGACGTTCTTCGTGCTCCTCGAGCTCTTCCTCGCTGATCTCACCGATGTGACCGATCACGTGCGACGCGAGCGCGTTGTACGGGTACTCCCGCACGGGGATCTCCAGGTTGGTCACGCCCGGGAAACGGTCCGGCGTGCTCGCGCAGGTAGATGACGACGTTCTTGTCGACGTCCAGCGCGATCGGACGCGGCGTGTGAGGACCGATGCGCTTGTCGTCGACGATCTCGCGGACGTCGCTCTCCTTCATCTCCAGCGTGCTGCGCAAGGTCCTTGATCACTTGGTCTTTGCGATCGGCCGGCACGCGGGAAACGTCGAGCGCGACCGTCAGCGCCGTGCGGTTGCGCGCCAGCGTGCGGCCCTCGCGGTCGAAGACGAAGCCGCGCGGCGCCTGCTCGTAGACGAAGCGGATGGACGTCCGCTCGGCGAGCGCCTGCGCTTCGCCGCCGGTCAGCACCTGCAGGTACCAGAGCCGCCCGACGAGCGTCGCCAGCAACGAGAGGACGAGCAGATGTTGATCGACGGCCAGCCGGATGGGCAGAGATGTTCGGGCTCGACATCGGCTCCTACTCCAGCCTGGGCGCGCGCCTCGGACGGACGACACGGCTGAGTAGCGGCATGAGCAGCGGGGAGATCAGCGCATTGTAAGCAGTGGTGACAAAAGCATGCGCGGCAGCGGCGAGGCGATCCACCTGGGGGCCGAGGAAGACGGCACCGAGGCCGTAGATGAGCTGGGACGCGAAGGTGGCGCCGGCGAACATCCCGACCACCGGTCCCACGCCGCGCGGGACGCCGACCAGCGCGACCCCGTACCCGGTCACGGCGTAGGCAAAGGCGGACAAGCCCGCCGGCGTCGTGAGCAGCAGGTCCCGGGCTAGGCCGGCAGCAAAGCCGGCGATCGCGGCCGATCCGCGGACGCTCGCCGATCGCGAAGGCGACGACGACGACAACGAGCAGGTCGGGCCCGATACCGAACATCGGAAGGCTCAAGGCCAGCTCGTCGGACAACAACATCGCGAGCAAGGCCGCGCCGCCGAAAAGGACCCAGCGCCTCATTCGTCCGGCTCCGGTGTGGGCGACGGGCGGCGCCTCGATCACCTCTCTGCTCGGACACCGCGACAGACAGGATGTCGAGCTGCGAGAAGCGCACGAACGGCCGGACGCTGATCGTGTACGTGGTCCCCCGTGCGGCCAGCGTGACGCGCTCGACTCTTCCTACCGGGAGCCCGGAGGGGTAGATCCCGCCTTGGTAGCCGGAAGTCAGCACCATGTCTCCGAGCTTCACCGCGCCCTGATCGAGTGCTGCGCGTGAAACGAGCTCGAGCTCGAGGTTTCGGCCGCCGGTTCCCCGGGCCAGGCCGGTCTCGCCGGACTCTCCGATGCGCACACCGACCGCGGACTTCGCGTCGGTCAGCAGCTCGATCTTCGCGCTGTTCGCGCTGGCCCAGGACGACATGCCCGACCAGACCCTCGGGGGCGAGCACGGCCCGGTCGGGCACTATCCCGTTATTGCGCCCCTTGTTGATCGTGACGGTGCGCTCGAGACCCGATAGCGAGGCCCCGATGACACGCGCCTGCACGGCGCGTACGCCGACGTTGCCCTCGAGCTGGAGGAGACTGCGAGATGCGCGCGTTCTCACGCTCGGTATCGGTGTATGTCTCGGCTTGCTGGCGAAGCTCGGCGTTCTCGGCCTGCAGCTGCTCGTTCTCGTCGCGCAGGGAGCCGAGGTCCCCGATGCTCTCGACGACCGATTCGAAAGGCCGGACGAATCCGCGGAGCCCCGATGGAAGAAGTTGAAGAACTGCTGAGCGGTGCCGGCGACGCCGTCGAGGATCCCCGTCCGGAAATCGAGCGTAAGGACGGTGACCGTCGCCAGGAGCAGAAACGCGATGAACACGCGGTCGCGCGCAGTGCGCCGCCACACAACTGAACCTCGCCTACGGACGCGTCGAGGTGATCAGCACGTTCCGGAGGGATTCGATCTCTTCGAGACAGCGTCCGGCGCCCGAGAACTACCGCATGCAAGCGGGCTCTCGGAGATGTGCACCGGCATGCCGGTCTCGTGCTTCAGCCGTTCGTCGAAGCCGCGGAGGAGTGCACCGCCGCCGGTGAGGACGAGCCCGCGGTCCATGATGTCGGCCGCGAGCTCGGGCGGGGTTCTGTCCAACGTGTTCTTCACCGCATCGACGATCTGCGCAACCGGTTCCTCGATCGCACGCCGCACTTCTTCGGCGGAGATGATGATCGTCTTCGGCAAACCGGAGACGAGATCGCGGCCGCGGATCTCTGCTTGCGGTTCGCCGGGCAAGCGGAAACGCAGAACCAACTGCGACCTTGATCTCCTCCGCCGTGCGCTCGCCGAGCATCAGCGAGTATTCCTTCTTCATGTAGTTGATGATCGCTTCGTCGAGCTCGTCGCCTGCCGACACGCAACGAGATCGACGTGACGATTCCGCCGAGCGAGATGACGGCGACCTCACTCGTGCCACCACCGATGTCGACAACCATGTTCCCGGTCGGTTCGTGGATCGGAAGCCCCGAGCCGATCGCCGCGGCCATCGGCTCTTCGATGATGTGCACCCGTCGCGCCCCTGCCTGATACCCCGCTTCCTCAACGGCGCGCTGCTCGACGCCCGTGATGCCGGACGGAACACAGATGACGATCGCGCGGCTTCGCCCACCGCCGGCGGTGAACCCGGTGGATGAAGTACCGGATCATCTTCTCCGTCACGTCGAAGTCGGCGATGACGCCGTCCTTCAGCGGCCGGACGGCCTTGATGTGACCGGGCGTGCGGCCGATCATGCGCTTGGCCTCGTTGCCCACGGCCAGGATGTGGCCGGTGTTCTGGTTGATGGCCACGACCGAGGGCTCGTTGAGCACGACGCCCTTGCCCCGTACGTAGACGAGGGTATTGGCGGTGCCGAGGTCAACGGCCATGTCGCGGCCGAGGTATTGGAATGCGCCTTCGAGCACCATATAGAGTCCCTGTCCGGGGGTGTGGGTGGTGCCCCATTGTCACCCAGGCCCCCGACAGGGTCAAAGGGTCGGCCATCTGCGGAGCTGGGGGTCTGTAGTTCCGCCCGTTACCCCCTGGGAGGGCCCATCGTTAGTAGGGGCAGTGGCAGTCCTACATTCCCGAAAGGGGGCAGGCATGCTGAAGTCCACGACGAGCACGGGTGGTGAGCCGAATAATCGGCGCCTCCGCCCTTGCTCTGGCTCTTGCGTCGGGTCCAATCGCGGGTCCCGCGTCCGCCGCAGAGCTGAATCAGTTCGCAGGAACAGGTACGGGGTACGCGCTCCGCGTAACGCTGGACCTTCGACCGCTGATCGCAGCGGTTCCGGCCCTAGGTGACGTCATCGGGCCGGTGGTGCAGCAGCTTACGGGATCGCCGTTCACCGGCCAGATCGACCAGTACTTCATCAAGACCTCGTCCGAGGCAGACGCGTCAAACACGAAGGCGCGCTCTGTCTCTCGCTGAGGGCTTGATCAACCTCGACGTTGTCGAGGCGACGAACATCGGAGAGACGGTCCAAAAGACCGTCCAGACACTGCGCTCTACCGAGCAATGATCTGTCGATCATCTCGGGGACCATCGGCAACCTGTTGGCCAAGGTCACCGGAGGTCCGAACGTCGGCGGTAACGGCGAGCTCGACAGCCTCGCTGTCGGCCTTCCGCTCGACGGCCTGGGTGGTCTTCCGATCGACGGGTTGCTCGACCAGCTGACGGGCACACTGAATGACGTGCTCGACAACGTCGGCGGCAGTTCTCGACGACGTGCTCGGTCAGGCCGGTCTCGGTGGCGACCTCGTCGGACAGCTGACGGGAACCGTTGGAGGCCTTACCGACCAGCTCGGTCTTGGTGACCTCGGCAATCTCGCCGGCGGTCTCGGGACTGCCGGTCGATGAGCTCAGCGACCCGGCCGCGGTTACCAGCGCACTCACCAGTCTTCTCGACGTGGAAGCGCTGCTCGACCAGATCCGCGGGCTGCTCGAGGACAACCTCCTCAGCGGTGCGTTGGCCGAGCTCAACGGGCTCATCAACATCACGGGAGCCGCGAAGAGCGCCGACGGTACGTCGGCCATCGCCAACTCCGTTGCTTCGCTGCAGAACGTCAAGCTCCTCGGTGGTCTTGTCGACGTTGGCCTGCTTAACCTGAGGTCGACTTCGGTGGCCACGGGCAAGACGGGTCGGCGCAAGCAACGACTCCGAATGCAGCATCGCCGACGTCAACCTCGGCGGCGGACGCGTTGAAGATCTCGCTCGACGGAACAAGCATCTCCATCAACGGCACCGAGGTGCCCGTTGTCGGTGAGCTCGTCGGTCAGGTCAAGGGGCTGGTTGACCAGCTCCTCAACGCACTCGGCGTCGACGTCGGTCTGTGCGAGACGGCGGACGTGCAGGTCGGAGCGGATGGACGCTCGGCATCGCAGTCGGTGTCGGCCCTTCGCCTCGAGCTCGCCCCGCTCGGGCTGTTCCGCCTGATCATCGACCCCACCGTTCAGACGGCCGTGGCCGCTCAGGTTGGTACTGAGTCCACGAGCACGCCGGACGGCCCTAACCCGACGCTTCCGCGCACGGGTGCAGGGATGGCGGTATCGATCTTCGGCGGACTCGGCCTGGCTCTGGGAGCAATCATGATCCGGAGGCGGTTCGTCTAGCCGCTACACGCTTCAACGAAGAGGGGCCCTTCGGGGCCCCTCTTCTGTTTAGCGGTCAGGCTCTTCTATTAGTGATCCTGAAAGAACAGGTCGAGCTCCCGTTTCGCCGACTCGGGCGAGTCCGAGCCGTGAACGAGGTTCTTCGTCAACTCGATCCCGAAGTCGCCGCGGATCGTCCCCGGCGGCGCGTCGATCGGATTCGTCGGTCCCATGAGGGTCCGGACGACCTTCACGGCCTCCGGCCCCTCGACGCACAGCGCTAGTACCGGTCCAGATGTGATGAAGGACAACGAGGTCCGGCGAAGAACGGCTTCTCCACGTGCTCGGCGTAATGGCGCTTGGCCAGCTCTTCGGACACCGTGAAGAACCGGCCCTCGACGAGTCGCAGGCCTTTTCGCTCGATGCGCGAAACGATCTCGCCTACGAGGCCGCGTTCGACTCCATCGGGTTTCACCAGCACCAGGGTTCGTTCCATGACGGTCAAGCTTGCGCAAGCACGCCCTGCGAACGCAACCACGCCCGCGCTTCACCGACCGTGTAGAAGCTTCCGAAGACGAGGACCAGGTCGTCGTCGGTCGCCTGCTGGACGGCGTGCTCCAACGCAGAACCGACGCCGCGAACGATGTCTATCTTCTCGTCCGACACGCCAAGCTCGGTCAACGTCCCGGCCAGGCGTTCGGGCTCCGCCGCCCGTGTCGATTCCGGAGCGGTGAGCACGAAGCTGTCCACAACCGGAGCCCAAAGCTCCAGCACCTCGTCTATGAGCTTCTCCGAGAGCATCCCGATCACAAGGATCAGCCGTTCGTAAGCAAACGCCTCTCGCACCGATTCCCTGACAACTTCGGCCGCAGCCGGATTGTGTCCGCCGTCGCAAACGATCAGCGGCTTGTGCCCGACGACCTCGATGCGGCCTGGCGCTTTGACGGACGCCAATGCCTCGGTGAGCCCGGCTTCGTCTAGACGCTCGCCGGTGAATCCTTCGCACGCAGCGATGGCGAGAGCCGCATTGCGCGCCTGCTGTCGTCCGAACATGTTCAGGAACACTTCGTTGTAGTCGCCGAAGAGACCGCGAACGCTTATCAGCTGTCCGCCTACCCCGACTTGACGGTCTAGAACGTCTACCTCGCGCCCGAGGCGCACGAGTTGCGATGCGCCCTTCTCCTCGACGCGTCTTGCGATCAGGTCGTACAGCTCGTCTTGATCAACGCCGGTGATCACCACAGCGTCCTTCTTGGCGACGCCGGCCTTCTCCCAAGCCGCCTTGTGGAGATCACCTCCGAACTGGCGGATGTGATCGAGCGTCACGTTGGTGATCACTGCGACCCGTCCGTCGGCAACATTCGTCGCGTCGTACTCGCCGCCCAAGCCGGTCTCGATCACCGCGGCATGAACCGCTTGATCGAAGAACACCTCGAAAGCCATCGCCGTGAGGAGCTCGAAGTAGGTGAGCTGATCCTCGCGCTCGCGCTCGACGATCTCGATGTATGGCTCCAGATAGGTAAGGACGGAAGCGAAGAGCGTTTCGTCGATGGTTTCTCCACCCAATGCGATGCGTTCCCGTACCACGCCCAGGTCGGGCGACGTGTACGTGCCGACCGACATCCCCAGGGAGCCGAGGATCGAAGTCGAGATGGCGGCGACCGAGAACTTGCCGTTGGTACCGGAGATGTGAAGGACGGGATACGAGTGTTGCGGCTCGGCCAGAGCCTCGACGAGAGCGGCCACACGTTCGGTTCCCGGACGGATCCCGAACCGGATCCGCGAGTTGAGGAAGTCGATGGCTTCCTCGTAGTTCACGCGCTCAATTCTTCCAGCTGCGCTCTTAGTCGTTCGGCTCGTGCTTCGTGCTCCGCCAGCTGCTCGCGCACCTTGGCCACAACATCTGCCGGCGCACCGGAGGCGAACTTCGGATTGTCGAGCTTGGCGCGTGCGCGATCGGCCAGCTTGTTGGCATCTGCGATCCCGCGATCGAGCCTTTCTCGCTCGGCCCCCAGGTCGATGTACTCGGCCAGCGGCAGGTAGATCTCCATCGATCCGGCAAGAGCGCGCGACCAGCCTTCGGGTTTCTCGCCCGCCCTGATGTCGCTCAGCAGCCCGAGGGCCTTGATCTCCTCGGACAGGCGCTCCAAGAGATCGGCTCCCCGCTGATCGGTCTTGACCATGGCCTCGATCCGCTCTCGCGGGGGGATCTGGTGGTCGTGGCGGAACCGCCTGACCTCACCCACGATCTCCTGGAGGAAGGCCATCTCGCGTTCGGCGTCTTCGTCGATGCGGGACTCGTCGGCCTGGGGCCAGGCGGCGATCATGATCGAGTCCGGCGCGTCATTCTCCTTGGGCAGTCGCTGCCAGATCTCCTCGGTGACGAACGGGATCATCGGATGTGCCAAACGCAGGCTGGATTCGAGGACGTGGTACAGAGTTGCTCGAGCGGCACCCTCACGCTCGCCCGTCGCAAGCTTCGCAGTCTCGAGATACCAATCGCAGAACTCCGACCACACGAAGTGATAGATCGTCTGGGCCGCGTGCCCGAACTCGAAGGACGTCTAGAGCGCGGTCGACATCGCGCTCTGTACGCGCGAGCCGGGAGAGGATCCACCTCTCGGGTAGAGCCAGCTGAGTAGGGATCGCCGGAATCTCGTCGGTGAAGCTCTGCATCGCAAAACGGGCGGCATTCCAGAGCTTGTTGCAGAACCGCCGCGCACCCTCGACGCGGTCGATGGCGAAGCTGATGTCCTGGCCGAGCGTGCACGCCCCGAGGAACGCGAAGCGCAAGGCATCGGTGCCGTATTCGTCCATCACTTCGAGTGGGTCGGTCACGTTGCCGAGCGACTTCGACATCTTTCGGCCTTCGGAGTCGCGCACGGTCGGATGGATCAGAACCTGCGAGAACGGGATGTCACCGACGAAATGGAGGCCGAGGAACGTCATGCGAGCCACCCAGAGGTAGATGATCTCCTGCGCGGTGGACAGAACGTCGGTCGGATACCAGTACTTGAGGTCCTCGGCTGCTCATCGGGCCACCCCAACGTCGAGAACGGCCAAAGACCGGACGAGAACCAAGTGTCGAGCGTGTCGGCGTCCTGATCGATCTCGTTCGATCCGCATGTCGAGCACTCATCAGGATCGGTCATGGACACCGTTATGTGTCCGTCCGGGCAATACCAGGCCGGGATCTTGTGTCCGAGCCAGAGCTGGCGCGAGATGCACCAGTCCCGGATGTTCTCCATCCAGTCCAGGTACACGCGCTTGTAGGGCCGTTCGGGGACGAAGCTGATGCGGCCGTCCTTCACGACATCGACCGCCGGCTGGGCCAGCTCCTTCATCGCGACGAACCACTGCTCGGACAGCCAAGGCTCGACCTCGGTGCCGCATCGATCGCAGTGCCCGACAGAGTGCATGTACGGCCGCTCTTCGTTCTCGACCACGCCTTCAGCGCGTAACTCTTCGAGGACCCGCTTGCGGGCGGCATAGCGGTCGAGCCCGGCGAATCGGCCACCGTTCTCGTTTACTACTGCCTCCTTATCGAAGATGTTCACGGCCGGCAGGCCTTGCCGCTCGCCGATCTCGAAGTCGGTCGGGTCGTGTGCAGGAGTCACCTTCACGGCGCCGGTCCCGAAATCCATCTCCACCGCGTCGTCGGCGACGATCGGGATCTCCCGGCCGACCAACGGAAGGACCACCGTCTTGCCGATCAACTCTTTGTACCGGTCGTCTGCAGGGTTGATCGCCACACCGGTGTCGCCGAGCATCGTCTCGACCCGGGTCGTCGCGACACTGATCGATCCCGAACCGTCCTTCAGTGGGTAGCGCAAAGTGACGAGTTCGCCCTCCGTCATCTCGTGATTGACCTCTATGTCCGAGATGGCCGAGGTGCAGCGCGGGCACCAGTTGATGATCCGCGCGCCGCGATAGATGTATCCCTCTTCGTAGAGTCGGACGAAGACGGTGCGCACGGCATTCGAGAGCCCTTCGTCCATCGTGAACCTGGTGCGTGTCCAGTCACAGGAGCAACCCAGCCGCTTCAGCTGGCCGAGGATGCGAGCCTCGTATTCGTCCTTCCACTCCCAGAAGAGCGCTTCGAAGGCTTCACGTCCAACGTCGAACCGCGTCTTGCCTTCTTCGGCAAGTCGTCGCTCGAGGACGTTCTGTGTGGCGATGGCGGCGTGGTCGGTCCCGGGAACCCAAACCGTGGGCCGGCCTTGCATGCGCGCGCGCCGGATGAGTGTGTCCTGGATCGAGTTGTTCAGCGCATGGCCGACGTGAAGGGCACCGGTGACGTTCGGCGGAGGGATAACCATGCAGAACGGGTCGCCTTCGGCCCCCGTAGGCCCGGCGAAATAGCCCTTCTCTTCCCAGAAGGCGTACCAGCGTTCCTCCACGCCCTTGGGTTCGTATGCCTTTGCGAGCTCCGTCATGGTTAATCCTCGATTCGAAGGTCCGGATCGGTCAGTGCGCGCTGTCGAACGACCGGCTATGTCAGCCGGGTACTCGCTCTACCAGGACGGTGCGCGCTACGGAGTTCACGCCGACACTGTAACGCAGGCTAGGGTTTGGCCGTGCGAACGCTCACCGAACAAGTACGCGCGGTAGCCGATCGGCAGGTCTCGCCTGTCGAGCTCACGGAACAGTCACTCGATGCGATCGAGCTCGCGCAGCAGACGACCAACGCCTTCACGGTTGTCTTGGCCGACAGCGCCATCGAAAAAGCCAAGGAGCTTACGGGAGCCGAGACGGTCGGGCCGCTCCACGGCGTGCCAGTCGCCGTCAAGGACCTCTACGACATAGCCGGAGTGGCGACCAGCGGGTGCTGCGCTGCATACCGCGACAGAATCGCGAGCGAAGACTCTCCCGTGGTCGCGAAGCTGAGGGCCGCCGGCGCGATAGTCGTCGCCAAGACGAACATGCACGAGCTGGCTTTCGGAGCGACAAGCCAGGTGTCGTGCTTCGGCGGCGTACGCAATCCGTGGGATACGGCGCGCATCCCGGCCGGGTCTTCCGGAGGGTCCGGAGCCGCGGTTGCATCCCGGGCCGTCTTGATGGCTATGGGTTCGGATACCGGTGGATCGATACGGCTGCCATCGGCGATGTGCGGCACTACCGGCCTCAAGCCGACTCATGGCGCGGTGAGTCTGCGTGGTGCTCTTCCCATGACCGCGTCTTTCGACACGGCCGGGCCCCTGGCGGTGTCGGCAGACGATTGCCTGCTCGTACACCAGGTCCTCGCCGGCTTCGACCCCAAGTACGTGTACTCGTCCGAGGGACGACCGGTCTCCAACAAGAACATCGCAGACGTTCGCATCGGTGTCCTGCAGAACTGGATCTCGCAGGCCGAGGCCTCGGTTGCGAAAGTTGTAGGCGAGGCCGCCGACGAACTTTCGCGCCTTGGATGCACGCTCGTCGACGTCGAGGGCCTCGATCCGCTCGGCATGCGCGACTCCGTTGCTCCCGTGCTGACAGGTGAATTCGCGCATCACTTTCGCGACCTATGGGACGACGATCGCGTCAGCGATCCGATACGGATACTCATGGACATCGGCCGGCAGGTCTCGGCGGTCGATTATGCGAACGGGCGTGAATCGGCGCTTGCCGTGCGGATGGACATGCTCGGCGACCTCGAAGGCGTCGACGTGCTTCTCGCGCCCGGAGCGCCATACCCTGCTCCGCTAATCTCAGAAGTGGACAACCTCGGTGAGGCCGTGCGATCGACGGTCTTCACCTTGCCCGTCAACGCAGCCGGACTGCCGGCGATCGCGTTCCCCGTCGGCTTCTCCGGTGAGGGCCTGCCCCTGGGAGCCCAGCTCATCGGTGCTCCGTGGTCCGAAGAGCTGCTGTGCGGCGTCGTCAGTGCCTATCAAGGCGCAACCGACCGGCACCTGCGAGCCGCACCGATCGGATCAAACGTTTAGAGCACGCAGAACGCCCTCGGCCAGCGTCCGCAAGACCTCTTCCTCATCCGCCGGACGATCCGGACATGCCGGATGTGGCTTTGGATCGGCCAGCTGACCTGTGACCTTCAGATACAACGCGGCGTCATGCTTATAAGCCGGGACGGGCTCTCTGAAAGCAAGGTCACCCACGGCCTGCAACGCATCGTTCAAAGCCTGGAACCTGTCGTTGCCCTCCAACCACCATTGATCACGCCGGGCGAATGCTTCGGTGTCGAATGCAGCCAGGCCCAGCAGGTAGTCGCTCCCGTAGCACACCATGTCGATCGCCAGATCGTTGCCGGTGAAGATCTGGAAGTCTGCACGCTCTTCATCCCGGATACGAAGGAGCTCCCACTCAAGCCTTCGGTCGAGCGATGAGTGCTTGAGTCCCGTGATGTTCGGAACCTGCATCAGCCGTCGCGCAACTTCCGGTCCGAATAAACGTCCGAACGGCGCGAACATAGGACCAAGCTCGAAGGCGACGGCACTCGGCGCGTCCGCCGTAACCCGCACGAGGAACTCGACGAGCTCTTGGGAACCGAGGTCCATCGTCGCTTCGGACGGGAACACGACCGGAGTCGCACCCACACCGACGATCGATCGGACCTCGGTCCGATAGGCGTCCTCCGCCTCGCCGCCGTGGCCGAAAGGCATCGCACCGGCGAAGAACTCGACCTCGGCCCCCAGCGCTTCGCGGGTGGCTTCAAGGACCTCGATCCTTTGTCCGGGCTGCAGCTCCGGCCCGAACCCCGTATCCATGTTGACGGCGACTTCGAGCCCCACTCCGTGCGCGTGCGCGACCAGGGACTGAAGACCTTCGAGGTCGGGCTCTCCGTGATCGTCGAACGGAAGGAACATCGCCGCGACACCGCGGATCCGCCTGTTCGGTTTGATCGCGGGTATTTCCGTCACGCCGTGCGGAAAGGCTCGACTACGTGGCGAGCGATCGCCTCGAGCTGCGAGATGTCGGCGGAAAGTGTGTGCAGCATCAGGTACTCGACACCCACATCGATCCGGGCCTGGACCTTGCGCTGGATGTCGCCGATCGTCCCCGGCATGTACACGGAGTCGATGTACTCCCAAGGACGTTCGTCCGACATCACGGATCCGAAGCGGCGCTGCTGCTCGGCTTCTATCTCGTCCGGGGTGCCGGACTCCTCGATCCAGGTGAAGTTCTCGTGGGCAACGGTAATGGGCGCCAGATCGGAATCGCGCGCAGCTTGGATGTCGGCGAGATCCAAGGCGATCCCATCCGGCGGACACGTTGGGCGCGCTATCCAGCCGTCGGCGCCCACGATCCTCTTCAACACGTTGGGGTGCATCAGGCCGTGTTCGGGTGAGGTGTCGTGCACGAGCTGACGGCCGCCGCCCACCCATACGGGCGGGACACTCACCGGGTGGGGCTCGACGGTAACGTCATGCAATCTGTAGTGACGGCCCGCGAACGTCACATCGGGCCCCGAAAGGAGCGCCATCGTAGCCTCCAGCACCTCATCGGTTCGGCGCCCGCGCTCGCTCTTATGCGTGCCGCAAGCTTCGAACTCCGGGGCGAACCATCCGGTTCCGATGCCGAAGATGTAGCGGCCTGCGGACAGGTGATGCAGCGTTGCTATCTCCTTGGCCAGGACGGCCGGCTGGCGCAGGGGAAGGATGAGGATCGAGGTTCCCAGCGAAACGCTTTCGGTAATCGCGGCCACGTGCGCCAGCGTCGTGATCGAGTCGAGCCAGGATACCGAGTAGAAACGCCGGGCCGTCACGACGTGATCGGTGATCCACAGCGAATCGAAGCCCAGCTCCTCTGCCCGGCGCGCGAAGGCGCGTAAGCGATCGCCTCCGGGATCGGGATCGCCCGTTTGCAAGAAAGACGGGACGAAGACGCCGATCTTCACTCGTAGTGCGAGTCGACCTCGCCGTCCTCGAGCCCTTCCGGCACGGCGCAGATCAAGATGTGCAGCTCTTCGTCGGTAGTCGGACGCGACGTATGCCAAACGCCGGTCGGTACAACGATCATGTCGCCCCGGCCGATGGGCACCGTCTCGCCGTCCAGCTCCATCTCGCCAACCCCCGAAGCGACGTAGTAGTACTCGATCGTTTTGCGGTGGTAGTGCTTACGCGAGTCGTGGATGCGCATGTAGTGGAAGAGGACAGGCTCATCCTCGCCCGGGCCCACGAGATCGCGCCGCATCCCACAGACAGAGCGGAACTCGTCCTGCTCACCGAGTCGCCGAACCGTGGCGCGAGACAGCTGGGCGCCGATGTTCACCGGATTGGGCGAGACGTTCGGTCCTCCTGAGGACTTGACTGTCATGACTCCTCCTTGACCCATGTTTCGTACTTGCCGGCGATGTCGGCTTCTTCGGTGTCACCGTAGTGGACGACTACGCGATGGCGGTACCGCCACGAATCGCCCGCCGCCAGGGACGTCTCCCCGGTGAAGTGGTGACCTTGGAACGGCGAGTTGGGGCCGTAGGCCCGCACGAACACCGGATTCGGATGGTTCGGGTTGGACGGGTGGTCGAACACGGCGACGCCTTCGACCACATCCCCCAGGCCGTACATCGCCTTTCGCTCCCCCCAGTAATCGAACCATTGCGCGGGTTGCCCGAAGATGCGGCTCTCACCCTTCTCGCCGGTCGATGCCCGGAGATGGCCCCCGCAAACGCAGGTGAGAGCTTCTGCCATGCGTATGCCGGGGAGAACGGACTCCTTGGTCGTGCCGAAGTCCAAGTCCTGTGAAGCCATGTAAGTGCTGTCGAGATCAAGTGTCGCCTGAGACTTGTCGTGAAACCGCAGTTGGACGGAGCGTGACTCCTCGATCATCAGCTCTTCCCTGTCGTCCAACCATCGAAGCGCTTCGACGAACCCGAAGTGCGGGAGATCATCGGTGGTGTGAGTGAACTCCACATGTTCGATCTTGCCGAGGCGCCGTTCGTCCGCCGGAACCTCTAGGTAAAAGTCGACGCCGTTCACGTCGCCGTGCCCCCACCAGATCCCGTGGTGATGGACGTGATCGACCGGCGAGTCTTCGAGCACGTTGCGACCCGAAGGCCCCAGCAGTACCGGGATGTACGGCTTGTTCGCGTAACCGCGATATGCGTAAAGGAACGCGATCATGTTGTCGCGCTGGACCAGGAAGCGCCGGTCATCGACGACGAGCTCGAGACCTTCGGGATCCAGGAAGGACAGCATCAGGCCTGACCGACGGCCGGCAAGCTGAGCTCGCCGGCGCAGAGCTGCTTGAAGGCCGCTTCATAGCGCCCGGCGTCCAGCGGCAGCTCGACCGGCTCGCCCGTGAGGGCGGACAGGTACACGGCGTTGGCAACCTCGACCGACTTTGACGCCTCGACGGCGTTGTTCAACGGTTCCCGGTTGGATTTGATCGCGTCGACGAAGTCACGATGGCACGCGACCACACACTCGTCGAAGGTCATCGCGTCGCCGGTTGGCTCAATGTTCTCCCACTCGACGGGCACGGCTTCGAAAGGGTTCATGCGCTCCCGGAGCATCGTCGACGTCGCGTCTTCCCAGCGTCCGGTACGCAGACGTTCGCCTTCTGCCCGAACGGCGCCGCGATCGCCCGTTAGCTCGATGCGGTTGGTCCCGCCGGGGTCGAGAGTCGATGCTGTGAGCATCCCGCGCGCTCCATTCGGGAACTCGAGCACCGCGTAGACGTCGTCTTCCACTTCCACGTCCGGCCGGCCGCGCCAGGCCTTGGCCGTCACGCGTGAGGGCATCCCTGCGATCCACAGATATGCATCGAGCTGGTGTATCGCTTGGAGCATCAGGACTCCCCCGCCGGCTTGTTCCCAGCGGGCCCGCCACGGCCGCAGGCTGAAATAGTTGTTCGGACGGAACCAGTCGGTTGCGCGCAAATCAGCGCGCCTCAGGGGGCCGATCTCGCCGGCCTCGACGATCCGCTTTGCGCTGGTGTATCCGTGCTGGAAGCGGTGCTGGAACCCGATCTGGACGCGCCGCCCCGATGAGCTTGCGAGTTCGGCGATCGTCCGGCACTCCCCGACCGTCACCCCGAGCGGTTTCTCGCAATAAACGTGAAGGCCGGCGTCGAGAGCCCGCGTCACGTTGTCCGAGTGGAACGAGTTGGGAGTCGCGATGACCACGGCGTCGGCGACACCCGACGCACAGAAGGCATCGAAGTCGGTGAACCGCTCGGCCTCTTTTGCCGCGCCTGCCGCTCGCTCCAGGGGCTCCGAGGCGACGTCGCACAGGGCTGTGAGTTCGTAGCCTTCGATCTTCGGCGCGGTGAAAACGTGCATGAGACCCATGCCCGCCACACCTGCGACACCGACTCGGACCGCCATGGACGTTCAAACTAGCAACATGCGCTTGGCCTTCTCGTCCCTTGCTTGTCCCGGTTGGACAGTCGAAGAGATCGTCCGTGCCGCCGACAGGTACGACTACGAAGGGATCGAGTGGCGCCTGGCCGACGGCGCGCTTCTCGGCCCCCGAACCGAGGACGTGATATGGAACACGATCAAGGAGTGCGGCGTGCAACCAGTGTGCCTCGACACCTCGTGCATGTTCGTGCAGCCAAACGACGAGAGCCGCGAAAAGGCGATCGGTTACGCGGTCACGATGGCCATGCACGCAGCCGCGATTGGCGCGCCGTCCATTCGCGTCTTCGGAGGTCCCATCCCCGACGGATCAACCAGGGAGGACGTCGCCGGTCCGACCGCCGAGGCCCTCGCCGCGGCGTCCGAGACGATGCCGGCCGGTGTCGCACTCCTCGTCGAGACGCACGATGCCTGGTCGCGCGGGTCGGAAATGGCCGCGATCATCTCCGACGACGTCGGTGTCGTCTGGGATGTCGCGCACACGCACCGGAGCGGCGAGACGCCGCGTGAAACGCTGCAGCACGTCGGCCTTCCCGGACTAGTGCACGTGAAGGACGCACGAGGCGAGGCGCTGACGCACTTCGGCGAGGGCGACGTCCCGACCGGCGACGCCGTCTCCGAACTAAGGGAGATCGGCTACCAGAGCTGGCTCTCGTTCGAGTGGGAGAAGCTCTGGCACCCCGAACTCGACGATCCGGACGTCGCCCTGCCGAAGGCTCGCGACTACCTCACGGCGATGCTCGACTCGAGCTGAGCGACGAGCTCCAAGGCACACAGCGGCTCGCGAAATGCTTCAGGGCGCCGCTCTTGACCACGATCGTGTCCGGACGCAGCACGGTCGCATACATCGTCAGAAGCGCGATCACGTCGAGCAGCGATCGGTAACCCGATATCCCCGACAGATCCAAATAGATCTTGCTGAAGTCGAGACCGAGGTCCAGAGCCGACCGAGCGTCGAAGGCATCCAGCACCTCGAACCGAAGGTCCGGATGACTTAGTCGTGCACGCTCTATACACACAGGACTGAGATCTGTTCCGACAACCAGGGAGCACCGCTTCGCCAACTGCACCGTCGTAGCTCCCCACTCGCAACCGAGCTCGAGCACAACGTCCGAAGGTTGAACTATCGAGTCGATCGTCGCGCGGTACTCGGACACACCGCGTGTCGCAACTACGCGGGACGGGAATTTGAATTGCGAATCATTTGCCAAAGCACAACCTCCTCTGATCCGAACGGAATGGTTCGGCGGGAGGTGCTAGGAACGACCGATCAAACCTCCCGCCGTCAGGCGAAGAGGTGTGCGATTGCGGGACGGGCGTCCCAGCGGCAGCGCAGCAATGTCGGCCTCATGACTTGATTACCTTATCAGCCGCCCCCACCATTTCCGACGGATCAGACACCAGCAATCCGAGCGCGCTCATGATCTCGACGTGACGTAGCAGGAAGGTGCGCTCGTCAAGCCGCTTCCGTCGCATCCAGCTCGTGACTTCGTAGCCCCACTTGCTTGTATTGCAGGAACGACAAGCCGGCACGATGTTGTCGAGGGTGTAGCGTCCGCCACGCGAGATCGCCTGCACGCAGTCCCGTTGTAGCGGCTTGTCCATCGCGCCGCAGTACGCGCAGCCACCCCACGCTTTCTTGAGAGCAGTCCACTGCTCGCCCGAGAGATCGTGCTCGACGCGATCCATGCGCCGCTTGCGTCTCCTCGCTGCCCTGGCTTTACGAGTGTGTTTGACGGGCACTGCCCCAGCGTAGGCATCCACGCTCGAGGCGGCTAGGAACTGCTCGCGACCCACTTCCTTCGGACGGGATATGTGTCGGCTTTGGCCCAGTTGGCCCACGTCGTGGAGTCGGCTCGCTCGATGTCGAATTCGAAGACGTAGTCGTCATCCCGCACGCCCGTAGCGAAAGGACAAGCCGCCGCGACGACGGCCCGCTCACCGGCATCAGTCACCAAACGAGCCCGACCGCGTATCGAGAACTCCTTGTCCTCATCAGCCGGGATCGCGTGCAGCATGTATCGAGAATCCCTTAGGAGATCGCGCTGCTTCGGCGAGACGCGCGGGATCGTGACGTAGAAACGACCGTCGGCAAGGAACGGACAACAAGGGTGCACCCGCGGGCCGCCGTCGGTGTGCCGGATCGTCGAGATGAGCCCCAGCGCTACCTCGTACTGGTAGAACCGCTCGCGACCGAAGACGGCTAATCCAGGGTCCGCCGCAGCGAATTCATCCCAGGTCGCCATGGGACGTGCACCATAGAACGCCGCTAGGACAGCTAAGCCGAGCGCTCGCGCTTGTCGCGTGTCCTCGTCGAGCGCCCACCGGAACCGCGAGCCACTAGGGTCGGCGGGGCCTCCTTCAGCACCGTCTCCTTGGTCACCACGCACTTCTCGATGTCGGGCGACGACGGGATGTCGTACATGACGTCGAGCAGGACGTCCTCGACGATGGCGCGCAGCGCTCGGCACCCGGTGCCCCGCTTGAGCGCCTCCTTGGCGATCTCGCGCAGAGCGTCGTCCGTGATCGTCAGCTCGACGTCATCGAACTCCAGGAACCTCGAGTACTGCTTGACGATCGCGTTACGCGGGCGCGTGAGGATCTCGACCAATGCCTCTTCGTCGAGGTTGTGCACGAAAGTCTCGATCGGGAGACGACCGACGAACTCGGGGATAAGCCCGTACTTCAGAAGGTCCTCGGGCATGACCTGCGCCAGGATCTCGCCGATGTCCTTCTCTTCGAGCTTGCGTACGTCGGCACCGAAGCCGATGCCCTTGCGACCGATACGTCCTTCGATGATCTTCTCGAGTCCGGCGAATGCTCCGCCGCAGATGAACAGGATGTTCGTCGTATCGATCTGGATGAATTCCTGGTGTGGGTGTTTGCGTCCACCCTGCGGGGGCACCGACGCAACCGTGCCCTCGAGGATCTTCAGCAGAGCCTGCTGCACGCCTTCACCCGATACGTCGCGCGTGATCGACGGGTTCTCGGACTTGCGCGCGATCTTGTCGACCTCGTCGATGTAGATGATCCCGGTCTCGGCCCGCTTCACGTCGTAGTCGGCCGCCTGGATGAGCTTGAGAAGGATGTTCTCGACGTCCTCTCCGACGTATCCCGCCTCCGTTAGTGCGGTCGCGTCGGCGATCGCGAACGGAACATTCAGCATCTTGCGCCAGCGTTTGCGCAAGGTGCGTCTTGCCGCAGCCGGTCGGTCCGATGATCAGGACGTTGGACTTCTGCAGCTCGACTTCGCCGTCACCGCGCGTCTGACCCATCGAGATCCGCTTGTAGTGGTTGTAGACGGCGACGGACAGGATCTTCTTAGCTTTCTCCTGTCCGACGACGTACTGGTTCAGGAACTCGTAGATCTCTGCCGGCTTCGGCAGCTCTTCGAGTCGCGGCTCCGCGGCTTCGGATAGTTCTTCTTCGATGATCTCGTTGCAGAGATCGATGCACTCGTCGCAGATGTACACGCCGGGACCGGCGATGAGCTTCTTGACCTGCTTCTGCGATTTACCGCAGAAGGAGCACTTCAGAAGTTCGTCCTGAAACTTCGCCACCTCACGCCCCCCGGTCCGGTGTGGAGTTAGTCCTTCTTTTCAGACTTGCCGTTACCAGCACGAGCTGCAGCCAACTCGACCGTCTTCCTTGCCGTGATGACCTCATCGACCATGCCGTAGGCCTTGGCCTCTTCGCCGGTCATGATGAAGTCGCGGTCGGTGTCGTGCTTGATCTTCTCGATCGTCTGACCGGTGTGTGCCGCAAGGATCTCGTCCAGCCGCAAACGCAGGCCGAGGACTTCCCGGGCCCATATCTCGATGTCGGCCGCTTGGCCTCCGGCCTGACCCCGCGGCTGGTGGATGAGCACTCGCGAGTTCGGAAGCGCGAATCGCTTGCCCGGCGTACCCGCGGCGAGGATCACAGCAGCCGCGCTGGCCGCCATGCCCATCACGGTCGTCGATACGTCGTTGCGGACGTACTGCATCGTGTCGTAGATCGACAGCAACGCGTAGATGTCGCCGCCGGGCGAGTTGATGTACAGGCGGATGTCGCGCTCCGGATCCTCGGACTCGAGAAAGAGCATCTGCGCCATCACGAGGTTCGCGATCTGGTCGTCGATCGGCGTACCGAGAAAGATGATTCCGTCCTTCAAGAGTCGCGAATAGATGTCAAAGGCGCGCTCGTAGCGGCCGGTGTTCTCGATGACCATCGGGACGATGCCCATTTGAGGTGTGCGTTCGCTCATGACGTCTCCTTAGCGGAGTCTTGCTCCGTGATTTCGGCCCGTTCGACGAGGATATCGAGGGCTTTGGCCCTGAGGATATCACCGTCAACAGACTCCCAATCGTTACGATCGTCGATCAGTTCTTGCACTTCATCGGCTTCGCGTCCGGCGCGTGATGCCAGGCGCTCGACTTCTTTCTGTCTGTCTTCTTCAGACGCCTCCAAACCTTCCTTGACAGCCACAGCATCGAGCCCCAGGCGCACGATCAGGTTGCGTTCTGCTTGCTCCCGGAACTGGTGGCGCAGCGCATCCACGTCGAGCTTGTTTGCCTCCATGTAACGGTCGATGCTGAGCCCTTGCGCCGCTAGGAGCTGCGCGAGACTGGTGATGAGACCGTCGATCTCCAGTTCGACCATCCCTTCAGGTAAATCGACCTCAACACCCGTCTCCTTGAAGGCATCGAGCACGTTTTCCCTTAATTTCGCCTCAGCCTGCGCCTGAGCAAGTTCCGTTAACCGCGTCCGGATGTCGCCTTTGAGGTCGTCCAGGGAGTCGAACTCGGACACCGTCTTGGCGAATTCGCCGTCGAGCGCCGGCAGCTTCCTCGCCTTTGTCTCCTTCACGAGCACCTGCATCCCGACCTGCCATCCGGCCCGATCGCCGAAGCGCTCGGGCAGTGTCGCCGTGACCTTGAGGATGTCGCCTTTGCGCTTGCCTTCGAGCTCGGCGTCCAGTTCGGGAACCACCATCTCGGCTCCCACCTCTATGAGCAGATCTTTGGCCGTCAGCTCGTCGATCGTCTCGTCGTGGCGATACGTCGTGAGGTCGATGAGAGCGAAGTCGCCTTTCTGCAGCGGCCGGCCGGTGACCTCGAGGGTGGCGAAGCGCACGCGAAGACTCTCGAGCTGCTCGTCTAAGTCGGCGTCGGTGACCTCGACCTTGGGCTTGGTCACGGCAAGGCCGGAATATTCCTTCAGCTCGGGCGTGGGCCTGGTTTCGACCGTCGCCTCGAAGGTGAGGTCCTGATCGTCCTCGAAGTTCTTCACATCGATGGACGGGGGCGCCACGACGTCGAGATCGGTATCGCGTACCGCTTCGGCGTAAAGGTCCGGGAGCATGTCGCGCAAAGCTTCGTTCCGGACGAAGTCCTTCCCCAGGCGCTGATCGATGACCGAGCGCGGCGCTTTGCCGGGACGGAAGCCGGGCACCTTTATCTCTCCGGCAAGCCGGCGGTAGGTTCGACCCAGAACCTTCTCGACGTCCGCTTTTGGGACCTCGACCGTAAGTCGAACCTTGTTCTTACCAACCTCTTCGATCGTAGTGTTCATGGCGAGGTCTGCATGGGTTTGAGCAAGGTTATCTGAGACAATCGGCCTACGGGGCGTAGCGCAGACCGGTAGCGCACCGGCTTTGGGAGCCGGGGGTCGCGGGTTCAAATCCCGCCGCCCCGACATGACACTCGAACCAACTCTCGGTTACGCGGACTCAGGCGGGGTCAACATCGCTTATGCCGTGATCGGGTCGAGCGACCTGGACCTTGTCGTGGTTCCGGGGTTCATCTCCCACCTCATGATGCTGGCCGAGCCTCCCGCCGCGCGGATCGGCGAACGACTGACCTCATTCGCACGCGTCATCGCCTACGACAAGCCTGGTACGGGGTTGTCCGACCCCGTGACCACGGCTCCCACTCTCGACGACCGGATGGACCAGATCCGAGCGGTGATGGACGCCGTTGGATCGGAACGCGCCGCGCTATTTGGGTTCTCTGAGGGTTCGGCTACGGCGATGCTATTCGCCGCTGCGCACCCCGAGCGCGTCGTCGCGCTTGTTCTCTACGGCGCGGCCGCCCGCACGTCGGAAGCACCCGACTACCCGTGGGCTCCACCGGCCGAGGCGATGTTGGAGGCGTCGAGGGAATTCCTCAGTCCGTACTGGGGTCAAGGCCTCTCCGTCGAGATCTTCGCACCCAGCATGGCCGACGATCCTGTCGCCAAGAGTTGGTGGGCCCGCACCGAGCTCATGGGCGCAAGTCCGGCGATGCGCGACAAGCTGTATCAGATGTACCTGGACATCGATGTTCGCCACATCCTTCCGTCCATACATGTGCCGACGTTGGTCATCCACCGTCGCAGCGACCCACTCGTGAACGTGCGCGGCGCGCGTTGGTTGGCCGAGCAGATCCCCAACGCTAAGTACGTGGAGTTCCCCGGCATGGATCACTCTCTGTTGGCCAACCCGGATCCGATCTTGGACGAGGTAGAGGAATTCCTGACGGGGGCCCGTCCGATAGCCGAGCCCGACCGCATTCTGGCGACGGTGATGTTCACCGACATCGTGGGGTCGACCACGAAAGCGTCCGACCTGGGTGATGCGAAGTGGCGAGAGGTGCTCGAGGCCCAGCAGCGTGTGGTTCGCAAGGAGATCGAGCGACACCGCGGCCGTGAGATCAAGTCGACGGGCGATGGGTTCCTGGCGACGTTCGACGGACCGGCACGGGCCGTGCGGTGCGGTGAGGCCATCGTGGAAGCCGTGCGGCCGCTCGGGATCGATGTGCGCGTGGGGCTCCATTCGGGCGAGGTCGAGGTGATGGGCTCCGACGTCGGCGGTATCGCCGTCCACATCGCTTCGCGGGTTGGGGCGCTGGCCGGAGAGGGCGAGGTGCTCGTGTCCGAGACCGTGAAGGGCATCGTGGCCGGCTCGGGGATCACTTTCGAAGATCGCGGCGACCACGAGCTCAAAGGGGTCCCCGACACCTGGCGGCTTTTCGCGGTCCGGGGCTAAGCGCTGGAATAAACTCGAGGATCCACGCGGGAGTGGCTTAATGGTAAAGCTCCAGCCTTCCAAGCTGGCCATGCGGGTTCGATTCCCGTCTCCCGCTCTTTAGGGCTTCCGGCGCCCCTGAACGCCCCCTGGAGCACCCCTCGGGCGTCGCCAGGCGGCCTCTCTCACTAATTAACGACAGCCTCCTTGGGCATCAGGCGCCTCGCGCCTAGAATGACAGGGCTGTAGTTCTCGCCCAAGGGGTCTTGTGATGGAACGCGTCCTACCGTGGCTGGCCTTGCTGTTGGCCGCCGGCGCCATAGCTCTCGGCGTATTCGAGATCGACCAGCGGGCCGACGAAGGTCCGATCGCCATCCCTACCGCCGTACCGTCCCCGATCAGGAGCGTCTCGCCCCGTCCGATGGAAAGCCCGGACGTAACAGCAACCAGTCGTCCGACGACTTCGCCGACAACGGAGCCCACGGCTACGGCTCGTCGGGCCCAGGCGCTTCCCTCCACCACCAGAACGGCGACGCCCGTTCCCCCGGCTCCCACCGCGACGGTCACACCCAAGCCACCCCCGACACCAACGCCATCACCCGTAGTCGCCGACGTCACACCCGGTCCGACCGACGACGGCCGCGGCAGCACACCTCACACGGGCGGCGGTGCCGTAGTGCCCGGATTGTTGATCGCCGCCTTCGCGATAGTTGCGCGCGCAGGATTGCGCCTCAGACGCCGGTAATACTTGTCAGACCCAAAACTGCGCTCGTAGCTCAACCGGATAGAGCAGCGGGCTTCTAACCCGCAGGTTCCGGGTTCGAGTCCCGGCGAGCGCGCTTCAGCCGGTGCGTGCGGCTTCCATCGCGAGGGACTCGTCGACGTAGAGACGCGCTTCTTCGATGAGCCTCGCGGCCATTTCCTTCGCGGTCTTGCTGAACAGCGAGTCGGCTGCGCGTTGCACGCTCTGAAATGCCGAGCGGTACGCCGCTGCGCGAGGTGAGCCGCCGTTTGAGGCCGCTGTAGCTTTGTCCTCCTCGATGAACGAAGGAGTGTTCGTCCGAAGAACGACCACCTTGCGCACACCTTCCACATCGATGAGCGCCAGCATGTCGGCGTCGTAGAAGAGCTCCTCGACCTTGCTCTCCGGACGCGGGTGGTGAACGTGTTCACCGGTGGCCTCCGTGTACTTGCGAGTCTCCTCTTCGATGAACGGAGGCGGACCCATGTGACACAAGATCCCCCGTGCAACCGCTTGGACGAACTCCTCGCTCTTGCCCATCTCGCGAAGCTTGTTCTCCGCGATCTCGGCCCCCACTTCTGCGTGCTTCATCAGGTGCGCGTCGGCTTTGGCTACATCGTGGAGGATCGCGATCGTCTTGAGGAGGACGTACTCGTCCTCCTTAAGCTTCTCGCCCTTCGCGATCTCGTCGACGTGCGCGAGCACGCGGAAGTTGTGTTCGTTGAGCGCACCCACGACGTCGGAAGGCTTACCGCTCTGTATGTAACGGAGCGTGACGAAGAGGATCAGCTCTTCGAGCTCGTTCGTGGTTATTGAGCCCATTCCCCCGCACCCCCAGCCGCTCTACCCAGTGGCGTTTTACGGTACACGACCGTCCCGGCAATCACCACGGGGTCTTTGCTTCCCACAAATAGCAGACCGAGGGCCGAAGCGCCCCTCTTCGACCCTCGGTCTACCGAACTACGTCCCTTGCTGGGCCCTACCCCTGACAGATCAGCTTGACGAAGTCGAAACGGTGGAACGGCGGCGGTACCTGCCTGGGAGCCGAGCCGATCAGCGCCAATACGCCGCAAGCGTCCTTCAGGTTGGGACGAACCGGCGCAAGCTGAGCCGCCACCTGCTTCTGGATCGGGTTGATGGTGTCGAAGATGGTCTTCGCGTACTGCTTGTCGAGATCCTTGAAGAAGAGATCGGCGGGACCCGGGCTTTGCGCCGCCGCGCATAGAAGGAGAGCCGGTGAAAGGGCGAACCCCGGACTTACGGGCAAGGTGCCACCCGCCACGGTGACGAGCAGGACGGCGACGCCCGCCGTTGAGCATCCGGGCCGGAGCGCCCAGCCGATGCCGTTGGCGGCGGGGCGACCTAAGGCCGCGACTTGGAAGAGATAGGGGACGACCGTGTCCTGGACGGTCTGGATGGCGTCCTCGGCCTCCGGCGGGAGCCCGGGCAGTGCTGGTACTTGGGCGCGGGCCGGCATGACCGATGCAAATAGCAAAGCCGCCACGGCCATGACCGTCGCGGCTCCAAAGCGTGCCTTACTCCCCACGGAGGGGCGTTCTCGTAGGGTCCTCATTACGTCCCCTTGTTTCCTCGACCGGTCCCCGACGGTCCGGCCTCAATAGGTATACGAACCTAGCCTCGAAACCTTTCAGGTGATGGTTAAACGAGGCGTTGCGCCACGGGGGCACCATCCCCAGCCAGGCGTTTGGGGATCCTGAACCCGAAGGTGCTCCCGGCCCCCACCACGCTCTGGACCCAGATCCGGCCGCCGTGGAGCTCTACGAACCTCTTGGCGAGGGGAAGGCCCAGACCGGTCCCTTCTTGCTCGCCGACCTCGGGCGTCCTGGCCCGTGTGAACTCCTCGAAGATCCTCATCTGGTCTTCGGCGCTGATCCCCATTCCGGTGTCGCTCACGGTCACCTCGACCTCGTCGCCGGTGGACTGCGCTTTCAGCTCTATGCGCCCGCCGCGGGGCGTGAACTTAACGGCGTTGGAAAGCAGATTGAAGACCACCTGCCTGATCTTCCTTTCGTCGGCATCGATCCAGCCGACGTCGGGCGCGACCGAAAGCTCGATCTCTACTCCGGCCGATTCGGCCCGTTCGGTGATGACTCTGATCCACGAGCTGAGAACTTCACCCAATTCGAACCGCGAAGGCTCCACCTCATAGTGGCCGGCTTCTACCTTTGCGATGTCGAGCACGTCGTTTATCAGCGACAAGAGATGCCTCCCGGAAGTACGGATGTCGGCTATGTACTCCCGCTGCCGTTCGCTCAGGTCACCGGCCATGCCTTCTTCGAGGACGTCCGAGAACCCGATGATCGCGTTCAGCGGCGTCCGCAGCTCGTGGGACATGTTCGCGAGGAACGCCGACTTGTGTCCGCTCACAATCTCGAGTTCGACGCGAGCGCGTTCTGCGTCCTGGCGTGCCTCGTGTTCGAGGCGCGCCAGGACTCGAACGCGCTCCACGAGCCATGCGGCGGCGCCGGCGCTGATAACCATCACGCCCATGAGGACGATCCAACCGGCCAGGTTCGCGCCACCGAGCACGCTGTTGCGGTTCATGACCAAAGCGATCGCCGTCCCGATGACGGCAAGGTGCACCAAGAGCGGGCCGATGCGAAACATCATCGCGAGGACGGTGCCCACGCCGATGTAGCTGATGAGTGCAAAAACGAATACCTCGCCCGCTTCGTAGGCCGCCGCGAAAAGCGCGATGTTCACCAGTAGTGCGCCGATGTGCACGAACCACAACGGCAGACGCGTCGCGAACGGAAAGATCAGCGACGCGAGGACCGAGCCCCCTCCCGCGATGAGGGCCACCTTCCCGATCTCGTATCCGGGGATCCGGATGCCCAACGCGTAGTTGGCGAGCGACGCGACGACCGCCACCATCCCGAGCGCGATTCCAACCGCGCCGGCCAGTCGCATGATGCGGGCCCGGTTCTCGGGATCGTTGGCGTCTCCGATCCCTTCGAGGTTGCGTACGCCCCATGCGTTGTCGTTGAGAAACTTGAGCGGTCCCGGCCGGCGCCGCGCTGCGGTCAAGACTTCAACCCGAGAACGCTCCAAGCCGCCACGGGTGTGGAGAAGCCCTTGAGGGTCAGGTCTGGGACGGGCTCGGCGTCGATCAGACTCTCGACCTCCGCGTAAGCGCGTTGGCCGATCAAGATCTGTCCTTCTGCTGCTTCGTCACACAGGCGGGAAGCAAGGTTGACCGCGCTACCGACGGCGGCATAGTCACGTCGTCCTTCGAAGCCCATCTCGCCCAGCGTGGCGAATCCATAGGAGATGCCGATGCCGAACCCGAGGTCATGGCCCTGCCGACGCCATCTTTCCCTCACCACTTCCATCGATTCGCGCACAGCCAGCGCCATGCGTACCGCCCGCGTCGCCGGGTCGGGACAAGGGATCGGATCGTTGAAGAACACCATCACTCCGTCACCGGCGAAGTGACCGACCGTGGCATCGAGCTCGCGGACCAAGCGGCCGATCTCTTCGTGGTACTCGCGCAGCGCCACAACCGCTTCTTCCGGTTCGACGCTGCCCGCGAAAGCCGTAAACCCCCGGAGATCGCAGAACATGATCGCTATCTCGCGGCGATGGATCGCCAAAGCTCCGCTCTTACCTTCGTTGAGGATCACATCGGCAACCTGTGGTGACAGGAACCGTTGGAGTTTGCGCAGGTGTTCGACCTCTTCGACCTGCGCGGCGACGCGCGCCTCCAACGAGCGGTTGAGCTCGGCCAGCTCTTGCGCTTGCGTTTCGAGCTGGTTCTGGAACTCCTTTACCTTCACCAACGAACGAACGCGCGCAAGAAGCTCGGCCTTGTTGAAAGGCTTGAAGACGAAGTCGTCGGCACCGTTTTCGAGAGCCCGGAGACGCTCGGCCCCCACCGAGGAGGTGACCATGATCACGGGAAGCGTGGCCGTCTCCGGATCGGCCCGGAGGGTCCGGCAAACTTCGTAGCCGTCCATCCCCGGCATCTCGATGTCGAGCAGGACGAGATGCGGACGCTCCTTCGGCACGAGCTCCAATGCCTCGGCTCCCGAGGAGGCCGGGACCACCGAGTACCCGCTGGGGACAAGGATCGCCTCCAGCAGACGGACGTTGGCCGGCGTGTCGTCCACAACTAGGAGCTTCGGACGCATATCGGCGTTGCTGGGTTCGGCGCTACGGGTGCCGAGGTAGAGCGAAACCTGGTTGGCGAACTCTTTGACGTCGATGGGTTTGGACAGATAGCCGTCGAAGCCCGCGCGCAACAACCGGTCGCGGTCTCCGGCCATGGCCAGGGCCGTTACCGCGACGACGGGGATGCCCGCAGTCAGTGAGTCCCCGACGCAGTTCACGAAGGGTGTGGAGACCGTCCTGATCGGGAAGGCCGATGTCCATGAGGATGAGGTCGGGACCGCGACCGCGCGCCATGGCTATCCCCTCGGCGGCCGTTGACGCCTCGACGCACGCTGTAACCGGCGTAGCCGAGCACGTCGGAGACGAGCTTGCGGTTCTTTTCGTTGTCCTCAACGACGAGGATCAGTTCGCCCGGCACGCGTCCCGTCCATCAACTAATAGGTGGAGCGATCCGTCCCCAAATCGCACGGGTTTCAGTCTACGGAGCCACGGCTCGGGCGACCACACTGAAGGGCACATCTGGCAGTTGGTCACGGTGAGTCGGCCGATTCCGTAATCTTGGAGCTCAGCAGCTAGACCTGCTGCAGAACGTGGTGGCCGTAGCTCAGCTTGGTTAGAGCGCCTGACTGTGGCTCAGGAGGTCGGGGGTTCAAGTCCCCTCGGCCACCCCATCGGCGATCCGCTTCAGGGCGTCCGTGATCTTCTTCGTGCGGCTCGTGCCGCGCGCCGTCTCCCGTCGCCCGCCCCGACCCGACGTTGGTGTCTCGTCCGAGTCGTCGCCGACCTCCTCCACAACGAAATGAGGCGGTTCAGGCGGAGGGTCGAACCGAACCGGTTCGTCTCGCATCGAGGCCGAGGGTTTCGTTTTGGGTTCCAGCTGCGACTCGGCGATGACGGGTACGTCTTCCGGCTGTGAGTACTCACCGCGCGAGAACACGTGACTGAGGGCCTCTTGGGCCCTTCGCGTCTCCTCGAGCGCGATAGAAGCCCGCTGGTGCGCTTCCTCCATGAAGCTCCGCTCATGATCGATCTCTTCGCGCAGCTCCAGCTCCGCAGCTTCCTTCGCCTGGATCGCTTCCCTGAGGGTCTCGATCTCCGAGTGGGCCCGTCGTAGGCCCGCAGCCTGGGCTTCCAGCTCGGCCGTCATCTCGTCCCGCACCGACTGTTCGCGGATCTGGTGGTCTCGGCGAGCCTGGTCGAGCTGCTGCTGTGAAAGAAGCTTTGCCTCAGCCGCTTGTTCGGCCAATGCCTGAACGCGAGATTGGTAGTCGAGGGTCGCCTGCTCCAGCTCCTGAATGAGTCCTTGCTTCTCCGTAGTGAGCTGTCCCAGTGACGTCTCAGCGGCGGTACGAGCTATGCGTTCTCGATCGATGCGTTCGAGCGAATCGTCGGCGCGCTGAGTCATGCGCAGCAGACCTTCACGCTCGGCCCCCAATTCCTCGCGCAGTGCCGCCTGCTGCGACTCCACCTCGCGCAAGTTGCGCTCGAGCTCCTCGCCCCGGAGCCGTGCCTGGGCAGCAACTTCCTCTTGCTCACGGCGCTGCTCGAGAATCTGACTCTGGTGGACCTCTCGCTGATCGAGCAGCTCGCGGTGGGCGAGATCAGTTAGCTCGCGCTCTCGATTCTCGAGAGCGATCCGGGCTTGCTCTTGCAGCGCCGACTCCAGCGAACGCTGCTCCTGCAAAGCTTTAGCTCGGAACTCCTCCAGGTCCGTCTGCGCCTTTGCCCGGATTTCCTGTTGCTCCTGCAGCGACTTCGCCTGGAGCTCTTCCTCGCGGAGCTGAAGGGCCTTGATCGTTTCGTTGGCCTGACGGACTTGCTCTTCGGCTTGTGTGCGAGCACCGAGCTCGCGCTCGGCCTGTGCGATCGCTTCGATCAGTGCCTGGTGTTCGGTATCGAGCCGCTCAGTCAGTTCGCGTTCGCGCGCGAGTTGCGCCGCTGCCGTCTGCCTCAGCTCTTCCGCTTGACGCTCCGCTTGCTCCAGCGCGCCGCGGTCGCGCTCTGCGCGCGCCAAAGCATCCGCGACGATCTGCTCGCTTTGTTCACTCCGTTCGGCGATTTCCTTCTCTCGTGCGCGGAGGTCGGTAAGCGCTTGATGAGCATCGGAGACTTGTCGCTCCACTTGCGTGCGCGCGCCGCGCTCACGCTCGACTTCGGTGATAGCCGCTCTGAGCTCTTCGCGTATCGCGTTCGCTTCTTCGAGAAGTTCCGCTTCCCTGTGCTCGAAAGCCTCGCGGGCTTCGTGCAATCGCGACTGCAGGGTTAGGTGTGCTTCTTCCTTAAGTTCGCGTTCCCGCGCCTCCAAAGACTGGCGAGTTTCGTCGCGCAGCCGAGCTTCCAACTCGTCGTGTGCTCGGCGAGTCTCCGATCGCAACGTCTCTTCGCGTGCGTCGAGCTCGCTGGCGCTTTGCTCCCGTAGCGCTTCCAGCCGTGCGGCGTTGTCCGCTCGTGCCTGCGCGATGGCCTGCTCGGCTTGGGAGCGGGCTTGGCTGAGCGCTGCACGGTGTTCATCGGCAAGCTCGGATAGCTCCTGCACCCGGGCATCGCGCTCGCGTAGCTCCTCGATCAGTTTCGTCTCGCGCAGCTCGGCTTCTTTGATCTCTTGGTCGTGAACGAGCTGCTGACGCCGGGCACGTTCCGCAAGCTCACGCTCGTGCGCGGATCGTTGCACCTGGAGTTGATCGAGCATGGCGAGCTGCTGCTTTTCGGCTTCGAGACGGATCTTCTCCAGAGCGTCGCGCTCGATGGTTTCCCGAGTTGCGTCGGCCTCGGCCCGCAACCTGCTCTCGAGCTCTTTTTGTGCCGCTCTCGTCTGCTGATCCAGCTCTTCGAGTTTCTGAGCTCGACTCAGCGCAGCTTGCTCTCGCGCGGACGCCTGCTCGGCTGCCTTTGTCTGTTCTGAGAGCTTCTCGCTTAGTTCGGCCTCTGTAGCGCCGATGGTCTCGGTTAGTTCGGCCTCTATCGCCGCGAGTCTTTGGTTGAGCTCGGTCTCTTTGGCTCTGAGCCTCTGTTTTAGCTCGGCCTCGGTCGCGACAAGCTTTTCGGTGAGCTCGGCCTCCTTGCCGGCGAACTCCTCATGCGCTCGCTCCAGAACCTTCTCGTGCTCGCGATAGGCCTGTTCCAGAACACGCGTCTCCCGGTCCTCGAGTTCCGTGCGAAGTTGCTGACGGAGCGCGTCCTCGAGTCCCTCGCGCTCCTGCCGGGCCTGACGACGCAGCTCTACCTCGCGGTCGTGCAACTCGCGACGAGCGAGCTCGCGCACGACATCCACGCGCGCATCGAATTCGTTCCGTACGGTCTTCAGCTCATCGTCGAGCTGACGCAGGCGCTGTTCGAGCGCTCGCCTCTCTTCGTCGCGCTCAGGCGAGGGCTGCTCCGGGTGGGACGGCGGTGCCACAGCGGTCCCTTGCCCGCCTTCGGGCGCACGCAATTGTTGCCGGCGCCGCGTCCATCTACGAGGTTCGCGCATGTCTGTGGCTGTTGTGGTCCCCGGCTATCCGCGTCTACACCCGATAACCATAGTGACAACCTCGACGGCAAAAGGCTCGGAACAAAGACGATACCTCTCGCGGCTAGGCTGGTCCCCCCGCCTGGGAAGGTGCTTCGGGTATGCGTAAGCACGAAATCGAGGTCGACACCGCCGGACGGGAGCTCGTCGATCTCACCGAGGAGCTACAGAGCTTCTGCAGCGGCCAAGGGGACGGCCTGGCGAACGTATTCGTCCCTCACGCCACAGCAGGGTTGGCCGTGATCGAGCTCGGAGACGGCAGCGAGCCGGATCTCGCGGAGCTGCTCGAGCGGCTGCTCCCGAAGGATCGCTCGTACAACCATCACCATGGTTCGCCTGGGCACGGCGCCGATCACCTGCTTCCCACCGTCTTTTCGCCGTCGCTCGTTCTTCCCGTCGTCGACGGCTCACCTCAGCTCGGTACCTGGCAACACGTCGTGCTCGTCGACCGAAACTCCGACAACAGTATCCGCCGAGTGCTGTTCACGCTCCTTCAATGACCTCGCCGATCGTCGTCGAACACTCGTCCGAACTGCCCGGACCATCCGACATCGTCTGGGAGCTGCTCACCGATTGGGAGAACCAGGGCGATTGGATGCTGGAAGCGAGCGACTTCGTCGTCGTTTCACCCCATCGGACCGGAATCGGCGTGGAAGCCGAAGCCACCGTCCGTATCGGCGGCATCAGCACCCGCGATCGCATCCGCGTGGATGCGTGGGAGCCCGAGCGCCATTTGGGGATCGAGCATCTGGGGTGGGTCGGGGGCCGCGGAGACCTGTGGCTCACTCCCATGGGCGACCACACGAGGGTGGATTGGCGCGAAGAGCTTCATCCCCCGTTCGGCCTGCTCGGTGCCATCGGGATGCGCCTTTTCCGTCCTCTGATGGCCCGCGTCTTCCGTCGCGACCTCCGGGTGCTCGCGGGACTCGTGTTGTCTCGTGTTCAACGCCGGTAACCTATGAGCCGAATGAAGCGATTCAAACGTTGGGGTCTGCTCGGGTTATTCGTCATCGTCTCGCTGGCGTCCATAACTCCTGCGTCGCGCGCGGTAGAGAACGAGTCCTTCGGTCTTACACCACATCCCGAACAAGCCGAGGGAGTCGACCGGACTTCATTCTCAATACCGCTCGAAGAGGGCGCCGAGTTCGAGGACGCGATACGCATCTACAACAGAACCGATCAACCGATCGAGCTCGCGGTTTATGCGGCGGACGCGCAGGCGGACGTTGATACAGCCGTTTCGATCGGGCCGCGCGAATCGCAGCCCAAAGGCGTCGGCTCATGGATCGATCTCGATGAGGACCAGGTAACAATCCAAGGACGAAGTGATATCGCCATCATTTTCCGCGTCAAGGTGAAGTCCTCGGATCCTTCACCCGACCTCGGCGCCATCGTCGTCGAGAACACGGGCCGCGGCCTGGCCGAAGATGCGAGCGATCGGCTGAGTTTGGTTGTCCGAACGGCGCCACCGAACAGTCCGTCGACTTCCGTTCGAGTAAAGTCTCTCCTTCGCTTGGACTCTCCGTGGGTAATCGTTGCGATCGTCGGTCTCCTCGTTGCACTCGTCGTAATCGTCATTGGAACGAGACGCGCCCGTCGAACAAAGGATGTCGTCGTTCCCGTGGGAGACATCGAACAGCACGACGAAGAATCGGACGCCGTTCAAGAAGCATCGAGGCCGGTAATCCGGCGTCTCGGCGAACGTCCGGCCGAATCGCGACCGAACACGAAGACGAGCGAGGTACCCGTTGTTCGTGACGGGCCTTTCTCTACTGCAGAGTCCGTGGTCGACGATCGGCCGATGCTCGACGACGACATGCTCGTCGAGGTCGACGATGTTTCCGAGGACGACCTCGTCGAAGACGAAGCAGAGGACGAGGAGTACCTGCCGCCGGCAGGCTCTCGTCAGGCAACGACCAAAGCCGCCAAACCCGCCGCCCGCAAAGCTTCTTCGGCTAAGTCCAAGCCAAGAGCAAAACCGGCAGCCAAGCGCAAGCCCAAGAAGGTTGTTCGAAAGGCAGCGAAGAAACCGACGCCGCGCTCGAAGAAGTTCATCCCGCTAGACGATCTCTAGACCTTTCGAGGAATCGGTCAGCGACGACGGCGGAAACTGACGGCGAATGCGTCGGTGGACAGCGGGACGACGCGTTGCTCGCGCCAACCACCCGAGAGCATGGCCTTCTTAACGTCGCCTTCAGTGACGGGCGCTCGTTCGTCCCGATCGACCTTGGGAAGGACCAGCCAGAGGGAACCGCGCTCGCCGACGTGACGTCCGAGCTCTCGAGCCGCGTGGACGGGAACAACGCCCACCCACGCCAGTACGGCATCGGCTGTTAGATCCTCGGGCACTGACTCGACGATCTCGACGGAGGCCGGCGCTTCGAGGTCCGGCGGTGGTGCTTGGACTATGAGCTTGCCGCCGTCTCCGACGATCTCGGCCAAAGCCTCGACGAAACCGTGGTCTGGTCCCACTGCGATAACTGTCGCGCCGTCGTCTATCCCGAGGGCTTCAACAGCCTCGTGTGCGTCCTTTGGGAGCCGAGCCATAGCGCTGCGATTGTTGCACAAGCTTGCGTTGCGGCTCATCGCTAAACTCGCTGCGGGCCGCTAGCTCAACTGGCTAGAGCACCTGACTCTTAATCAGGGGGTTCCGGGTTCGAGTCCCGGGCGGCCCACGAAGCGGGTGCACATAACGCCCTCTGACTAGTCGCAACGTAGACTTGCTCGCGGAGACAAAATGACCGACGACGCCGGAGTTCCTCGCCCCGCGGCCGACGACGCCGACATCGACGAGCATCTGATCATTGTCGCCCGGCAGATACGAGAAGCCCTCCTGAAGGACGGATCGATCGAGCGCGCGCTCGCCGACGGTCACATCACAACGATGCAGCTCATGCGGTTGCTGAACGCGATATCGGGGGCCCGCCGGGCCGTCGGTTTCGTCCACCCTTCCTCCTTGGAGGAGCTACCGGGAGAGGGCCGCGTCTCCTGGCAGGAAGGGATCTTTATCCCCTCCAAGCATTAGACGCCGAGGGACTTAAGAACAAACTCGTGATACGCAGCGCGTAACCGCGCTGCGTGGCCGCCGATCTTCAACGGCGAACCGTCCACCGATGCCGCCGGATACACCTCCCGAAGCGATGACGTCATGACCACCTCATCGGCTGAGAACAGGTCGTCCATGTAGAGCGTTGTCTCGGCTACCTCGAACCCTTCGGCTCCCGCGACATGGATCACATGACGGCGCGTGACTCCGGGCAAGATCGCGTCGTCGATGGTTGGTGTTAACAACTCGTCGCCACGAACGATGAAAAGGTTCGAGCCTGTGGCCTCGAGCACCCTCTTATGACCGCCGAGGAAAAGAGCATCGTCGGCGCCCGCGCGCTTGGCCGCAACCCGCCCGGCCACGCTGACGGCATATGAGGTGGTCTTCACCCCGGCGAGCGGCCGGCCGCTTTCACTGATGGTCACGAAGGACGCACCCTTGTCGTAGAGCTGCGTGTAATCGCGCAGCGGCCAAGCCGTGACGATCACGCTCGGCGGAGCGTCGGCGTCGGCCTGAGGATCTACCGGACCCGCTCCGCCGGTGATCGTGAAACGCACACCAGCGTCCTTGAGATCATTCGCCCGCAAGGTGGCATCGATCGCAGCACCGAGCTCCGTGCTAGATGGCACATCCAGATCGATGAGGTCGGCGCCGACCACGAGCCGGGCATGGTGTTCGTCGAGCGCCCAGGGCCGGCCGCCGTAGGCCCGCAAGGTCTCGAACAACCCCGCGCCGCTGAGGATGCCCCGATCGAGAGCGGGGATCCGCGCCTCCTCCGCGGCAACCAATTCACCGTTGAGCCAGATAACCGACACGCGAACATGCTGCCAGGTACCCGCTAGCGGAGGGCTCGGTTACCACGAGCGAAGCGACCGGCATCCGAGACCGTTGCGCAGCTGCGGTCTCGGATACGGTTGCCGCCGATGATCGTGCTCGACTACATCAAGAAGATCCCGGTCGGACCGGTGATCGCGGTTGGCTTCGTCCTGCTCGTGTTCTCGATGAGCCGCAGCGTCACCGCTACCTCCTTTGCGCCCGATCTGGTCGGACTCCAGTCCGGAGCTGCTCAGGACAAGGCAACCAGTGAGGGCTTCACGGCCAAGATCGAGACCCGCACTCAGGGCGGGGTGCCGGGCACCGTGATCGATCAGCACCCGGCCCCCGGTGAGGCCCTGGCGCTCGGGGGCACAATCACGATCTTCGTTACCGAGGGCGTGGATCAGAAGACGATCCCCGATGTGACGGGGATGCCTGTGGATCAGGCCCGTCAGGCTCTGCGTCAGGCGGGGGTCACCCCGGGCGACATCGTTTATCGCGTAGACCCGTCCCGGGAGGGCGACCACGTGATCCGGACCGATCCGCCCAAGGGGCGGACGGTCGACGAGGGCACGGTCGTGGAGATCGTGGCCACGTCACCGTGATCGGTGCGGGCGGAGGGACTCGAACCCCCACGGGTTGCCCCACGAGATCCTAAATCTCGCGCGTCTACCGGTTCCGCCACGCCCGCGACGGAATGCCGAAGCAAGCGTAGAGCAGCGTCGTCGCTCTCGGTCCTGCCTAGCGCCAGCGCTTGCGGGCGGCCAGGCCCACGAACGACACGACGCCGATCAGGGCGACCACCGGAAGCAACGGGGGTGCCAGCAGCAACGATCCCCAGGTCAGCCCACCGAGAAGGAAGGCGATGACATGGGTCGCCCAGCGTGGCCAGACACCACCCCCTCCACCGTGATCGAACTCGGGCTCGCTGGGTGGAGGTGGCCCTCCGCTCCCGTCGTCGAGCCTCCAATGGAGGTCTTGCACGATCGAAAAGAACTTCTCGTCCTGCCGGGTGCGCGTTACCTGCACGGAGCCTCCTTCGTCAGTGACCCAACGGGGTGTGACTAGTCTCCGCGCACTAGTTACCCCGACCCACGCCTAGATTACCCGCGATTAGGGACTTTCGGCCACCCGTTTCGTAACCCTTTTGCTTAAGCCCGGGTCTGTCCCCTTTCAAAGCCGCTTACCCGTGCCTGGAGGCTCGTCCATGACCCAGATCCACCACCGGCTGGCCACGATCCCCGAAGCCCTCCAACGAGCAGCCACCACCGATCGCGGGATCACGATCGTCGACCGCGACCTCGCCGAGCACCGGATGTCCTACACCGATCTGTCCGCAGCCGCTCACCGCGTTGCAGGCGCGCTTCGCGACCAGGGGATCGTCGCCGGCGACCGCGTCTGCGTCCTCGGCCCCACTACGGCCCAGCTCTTGGTCGTCCTCTTTGGTGCGTGGGCCGCCGGCGCCGTACCAGTCGTGCTGTCGCTTCCACGCCGGATCTCGGAGCTCGATGACTTCGTCGCGGACGTCGTCGGACGTTGTGAGAAGGCCGAAGCCAAGCTCCTCCTCGTCTCCAACCTCCTGCTCGAACAGGCGCCGCCGATCAACACGTCGGCCCACATCGTCTCTTTGGAAGAGATGGCCTCGGCCGACTCCCCTGCAGTCGAGACACCGAACACGACGTCGACCGATCTCGCTTATCTGCAGTTCACGTCCGGGACGACGGCTCGCTCGCGCGCCGTGGCGCTGAACCACCGAAACCTCATCGCGAACCTCGAATCCGCCGGTGAGATGGTCGGTATCGATTCGGATCGAGACGTTTTCATATCCTGGCTGCCGCTTTTCCACGACATGGGTCTCATCGGGATGCTCATCGGCTCACTAATCAACGCGGCCGATCTCGTGCTCATCCCAACCGAGGAGTTCCTCGGGCGACCCGGAGTGTGGATCGACGCGATGTCCCGCTACCGAGGCACGATCACCGCGTCACCCAACTTCGGCTACGGCCTCGCCGCTCGCGATCTTTCGGCCAAACCGCGCGCGCTAGACCTCAGCTCCTGGAGGATCGCGGCCAACGGCGCTGAGGCCATCGACATCGAAACGTGCGAGAAGTTCTGCAAGGCCGCATCCGACTACGGATTCCGGCGCAATGCGATGGCTCCGATGTTCGGACTTGCCGAGGGAACTCTCGCCGTGACGTTGTCGCGCACCGACGAGCCCGTGCACGTCGAATGGGTCGATCGTGAAGCGCTCGATACTTCGGGCGAGGTGCGGGTTCTCGAGCCGGGTACGGAGAACTCACGCGCCCTGGTCGCCTGCGGCTATGCGCTCCCCGGGCACGAGGTAGCAATCAAGGATGAGAACGGCGACGACCTGGCGTCCGGACGCGTAGGTGAGATCTGCTTCCGGGGGCCCAGCGTCATGGAGGGTTACTGGCACAACGACGCGGCAACAGCCGAAGTCCTAAAGAACGGCTGGCTGCACACCGGAGACCTCGGATATTGGAGCGACCACGGCCTCGTGGTCTGCGGCCGCAAGAAGGACATGATCATCCTCGGCGGTCGCAACCTCTACCCCGAGGACTATGAGCTCCACACCGAGCGGGTGCCGGGCGTCAGGCGCGGAAACGTGATCGCGTTCTCGATCCCCGAGCGCGAGCGCATGGTCGTGGTCGCAGAAACGACGGCGGTGGCGGGCGAGGCCGAGGGAGTCGCAAGACTGGCACTCGAAGAACTACGTCGGATGCTGCCGCGCGGCCCGGAGGAAGTAGTGCTGGTTGCACCCGGAACGCTTCCCAAGACCTCGTCCGGTAAGCGTCAGCGCGGAGCCTGCCGCGAGCAGTACGCGTCCGGTGTTCTCGAGCCGGTCGCGGTAGCGCGCCGTTAGCCCGGCTCTCTGCGATCTCAGGGTCATCCCTGAGGTCACTCTCTACTCGTAAGGGAGCGGCCGGGGCGCTCACCGATTGCTCCGCATCTCGGCATCGGGCACGATGCCGTACGTGAGCAAGCCAAGTCCTCGGCGGAAACCAGCAACGAAACGCGCTCCGCGGCGCAAGGTACCGGCCCCGACAGTGGTGCTGGCCGCCCGCGACCTCGTAAAGGACTATCAGACCAACGGCACAGCGACGCGGGCGCTCGACGGCGTATCGCTCGACGTTGCTTCCGGACGCTTCATCTCCGTCATGGGGCCGTCCGGCTCCGGGAAGTCGACACTTCTCCACCTCCTCGGGGGCCTGGACGCTCCGACGTCCGGTGAGGTTCTCCTGGAGGGCAACCCCCTTTCCGGGCTGGAGGACAAGGAGATCACGCTCGCGCGGCGCGGGTCGGTGGGATTCGTGTTCCAGTTCTTCAACCTCGTGCCGGTTCTCACCGTCGAGGAGAACATTGCCCTGCCCAAGGTGATCGCCGGAGACCGGCCCGATGCTTATCGGGGACGGCTCGACGAGGTGATCAGCCAGGTCGGACTCGAGGACGTGATAACCAAGCTCCCGTCCCAGATCTCCGGTGGCCAGCAACAGCGCACGGCCATCGCACGCGCGATCTTCCCCTCGCCCGCCGTGATCCTGGCCGACGAACCGACCGGGAACCTCGACACCCGCACCGGCCGCCAGATCCTGGAGCTGCTCAAGAGGCTGCAGGTGGACCTCGGCCAGACCATCGTCATCGTCACCCACGACCCAAGAGCCGCCGCGTACGGCGACGAGGTCATCTACTTAGAGGACGGCCGAATCCGAAGCAAGATCGACCTCTCGCGAGCTCGTAGCGGGAGCCGAGCGGTACAGAACGGAGCGTCACGCCGGAGGGCGAAGCCCGGAGGCGCGATCGGGGGTGAAGCTCGTGCGCGCGCTGTCCTCGCTTGGCTCCAAAAGCTTGGCGCATAGGAAGGGCCGATCGCTTCTAACCGGTCTTGGCATCGTCCTCGGCGTAGCAATCCTCTTCGGCGTACTCGTCTCTAACGCGACCACTCAGAAGGGCGTCGACAACCTCATCGAAGACTTCACAGGCAAGGCCGACGTCGTCGCGATGCCCATCGGATCATTCGACGCGAAGGTGCCGGCGGGCACGATCGAGAAGATCGAAGGTCTCCCGGAAGTAAAAGATGTCGTCGGTGAGTTCGGCTTCGGATCCGTGCTCCCCGACAAGCTCGTCCCCGAAGACAAGCGGGAGGAATCCGGCGGCAACGGATTCTCGAGCGACTTCGCCGAGGTCTTCGTCAACGGCATCGTGCCCGCTGAAGCTCAGAAGATCCAAACGTTCGAATTCGCCGAGGGAACCTTCGCTCGTCCGGGAGCCGACGAAGTCGTGATCACGAAGACGCTTTCCGACGAGATCGACGTCGGTATGGGCGACACCATCGACATCGATGGGCGAGCCGAGGACCGCACGCTCCGCGTCGTTGGCATCCTGGCCAAGAAAGGGGCCGGACGAGCAGGTGACGGCCACAGTCTGTTCACATCCATCGGACTCGCGCGGCGGATGGATGGTGAGGGCCCCGAGTCCTTCAGCGGTGCATCGGTGATCCTCAACGGCGGAACCGATGTTGACGATTGGATCGACGCGCACCGAGACGCGACTCCCGGAGTCCGCTTCCAAAACGCGGAGACGCTGGCTCGCGGTTTCAGGGAGTTCCTTAATGTCTTCGGCACATTCCTAACGTTCTTCGCCGCGATCACGCTTTTCGTCGGCGCGTTCTTGATCTATCTCACGCTCTCAATGGCCGTGATCGAACGGACGCGCATGTACGGCACGTTGCGAGCGCTGGGGGCCAGTAGGAAACAAGTGCGTCGCGTCGTCCTAACCGAGGCCGTTGCGCTCGGCGTGGTGTCGTCCATCATCGGTTTAGCTCTCGGACTGGCCCTCGCCCTCGGATTGCTTCAGCTCATCGGCTCGCTTTTCGACCTCGACTTCCCCGGACTGGTCGTGCAGCCGGCCGCTGCGATAACCGCGCTGCTCGTCGGGTTGATCGTTACGACGATCTCGGCATTGATTCCGGCAGTTCGTGCGAGCAAGCTCGCCCCCGTCGAAGCTATGAAGGGCGACTACGCGCGAGACACGAAGCTCGGAAGGGCATGGATGGTCGGCGTTGGTTTGGTCCTCGTATCGATCGCGCTCCTACTTCTTCTCCCGCCTCCGGGCGGGACTGTGGCCGTGATCGGGATCCTTTTCGGTGCCGTCCTGCTCGTGCCGTTGCTCCTGCGACCGCTTGCATCAATGCTTGGTCGCATCACGAATCGCATGGCGCGTGGTGTCGGCGACATCGCCGTCCTGCATCTGACGAAGGAGCGTAGTCGGTCCGCCTACACACTCGCCTTGGTCATGGTCGTGATGGCCATGCTTTTCGCGACCGGCGGCATGTTCCTGTCGGTTCGCGCCGGCATCAATGAGTTGGTCGAGAGTCAATTCGGTGCTGACCTGTTCGTAGAGTCCCGGGGACCGGACGACGGATCGCTTCAGGGCTACCTCGAAGCCCGCGACGATATCGGCATCGTTTCTCCGACACGGTTCGGCATAGCGTCAACGACCGATCCCGAAGGCGAAAAGGAAGAGGTCTTCGTCAATACGATCGAGCCCGGCTCGTACTTCGCCGTGTCGAGCTTCTACTGGAAGGACGGCGACGACAAAGCGGCCAAGACTGCGCTTGAACGCGGCGGAAGCGTCCTTCTCTCAGACGAGGTGGCCAGAACGTACGAAGTAGAGCGCGGCGACAAGTTCGAGATCGAAACCGCGAGGGGTAAGGTCAAGTTCGACATAGCTGCGACGTATGCGGCGTCCTTCGGACCACCCGAGATAACGATGGGAATAAAGGATGCACGCGAGCACCTAACGGTTGGTCGCCCCAACGGATACCTGGTGAACGTTGCGGAGGGACGGGACCCGGTCAAGGTCGGCGAACGGCTGGAGGCGCTCACCAACCGCCAGCTCGGGACGGAGACCGCCGCTCAGGCCCAGAAGGAAGCAAGTAGCGAAGTGGCCACCTTCTTCCAGATCATCTACGCGATCCTCCTCATCGCTGCCATCGTCGGACTGCTCGGCCTCGCCAACACACTCGCCATGTCGGTGCTGCATCGGTTCCGTGAGATCGGCATCCTGCGTGCTATCGGGGTCACGCGATCGCAGACGTGGCGGATGGTGCTTGTCGAGTCGGCGACGATGGGACTGACCGCGTTCGTGCTGGCGCTCCCCCTCGGCTTCTTGCTCACCTACCTGGTCGTGCAGGTGGCCGGTGACGGATTCGGCACCGGCATCAACGCCGTTTACCCCTGGCTGTGGATCCCCTTCGTGTTCCTCTTCGGCGTATTGATCGCGGTTGTCGCGGCGATCGCGCCCGGACGCCGCGCCGCGCGCCTGCACGTCGTCAACGCGCTGCAGTACGAGTAGTTGCTAGATCTTCGTCAGCAGATCCTCAGCGCGCGACCTCTGTGTGAGATCTCGTTCTTCTCTTCGTCCGGGAGCTCTGCGCAGGTTCTGGTTTCACCGTCCGGAATGAAGACAGGGTCGTAACCGAAACCCTTGTCGCCGCGCGGAGCGGTAGCTATCGAACCTTCGAGCACTCCCTCGCCGACGACCTCGGCTCCCGTGGTGTAGAGCAGAACGGCAACAGCACGGAACCGGGCGGTTCGCTTTCCCTCCGGAACGTCTTTCATGAGTCGGAGCAGCTTCTCGTTGTTCTCCAGGCCCGATGCTCCAGATCGCGCGAAGCGCGCAGATCGCAGACCCGGCGCTCCGTGAAGCGCGTCGACCTCGAGTCCGGCATCTTCAGCCAGGACGGGCAGTTGCGTCATGCGCAACGTCGCGGATGCCTTCAATCGGGCGTTCTCGAGATAGGTAACACCGGTCTCGACTTCGCCGAGCCACATCGGCAACGTCACGATCTCCAAACCGCTGCCGCTGAGGATCGCTTCGGCCTCGCGAGCCTTTCCCGGGTTGGAGGTCGCTAGGACGACTCGCACTTCAGCCGTTCAGCGCTTCGCGCTGGGCGTCCACGAGCTGAGAGATGCCGGCGGCTGCCACGTCCAGCATCCGGTCCAGAGTCTTGCGATCGAAGGCGTCGCCCTCGGCCGTCCCCTGCACCTCCACGAATCTTCCGGCACCCGTCATCACGACGTTCATGTCGACCTCAGCCCTCGAGTCCTCCGAGTAGTCGAGGTCGAGACAGACGTCCTTTCCGATCATGCCAACACTTACTGCAGCGACTTGATCCAGCACCGGATCCTTCTTGATCAGTCCTTTCTCCTGCTGCGCCCGTATCGCGTCGACCAGCGCGACGAAGCCTCCGGTGATCGATGCTGTTCGGGTTCCGCCGTCGGCAACCAGGCAGTCGCAGTCGACGGTGAAGGTCAGCTCGCCCAGCGCCTTCATATCGATCACTGACCGTAACGAGCGTCCAATGAGCCGCTGTATCTCCTGGGTTCGTCCTGATTGCCGTCCGCGTGCGGCTTCACGCGGTGACCGTTCAGCCGTCGAGCTCGGCAGCATCGAGTACTCGGCGGTCACCCAGCCGCGTCCTTTGCCCTAGAGGAACGGTGGCACACCTTCCTCGACGGTGGCGGCGCAGACGACCCGGGTCTTACCGAACGAGACAAGGCACGAACCCGCCGGGAACTCGAGGTAACCGCGCTCGATCTTCACGGGACGAAGATCGTCAGGACCGCGACCGTCGGCGCGTTTGCCCATGTGGTGGCTAGACGGTGTACCGCTTGCCTTCGACGGCGGCGGAGAGATCGCCTTTGTAGACCTCGGACGCTTCGGCTACCGCTTCCTCGGTCTCGATCGTCGGCCAGATGTGAGTTAGGAGCACACGTTTCGCTTGAGCATTCTTTGCGACGTCGCCTGCTTCGTGCGCCCACAGATGGATATCGCGATCCGCATCGATCGAACGAACGTAAGTCGCTTCACAGATGAGCAGGTCCGAACCCGAACAGTGATCGGCCAGCTCGGGGTAGGCCGCGGTGTCGGCCGTGTAAACGGCCACGCTCCCGTTGTCCGACACGCGGACACCGTATGTTTCGGGTGGATGCTTGGTACGGAATGCGTCGAAGCGGATGCCGCCGACTTCGAACGTCTCCTTTATCGAACGAAACTCCATGACGCGGCTGAAGATCTCCATGGATCCACGTCCGACCGACATCGTGGCGGCTTTGCGCACTTCGTCGGTTGTGTAGACGGGTATCGGCTGCGGAGGCGGCGGGTCGTTGAAGCCGAGGTAGTACATGAACGGAAGGATGTCCGCGATGTGATCTGCGTGAACATGCGACAGCACGACCGCGTCGACTTCGCTTCCTTCGATGTGCTGCTGCAGGCGAGAGAAGGTGCCGTTGCCGGCATCGAGCCAGACGTTGGCGTCTCCGCTTTGGACGAGGAAGCCCGAGCACGCCCCGCCGGGCCGTGGGTAAGCCGCTCCGCATCCCAGGACGGTGATGTCCATTTCAGGCGAGCCTAACCGAGCGGGTGCCGTTTCACTCCGGCCACGACCGGGCCGAGGAACCGCGGGGCGAACCGGCTGAACTGTTCCTCGTCACCCGATGCGTAGAACTCATAAACAGGTGCATTCATCTCTTCCCGAAGCAGACCGTTCGCAATGAGAACGGTGTAAACGTCCTTCGCCGTTTCCTCGGCCGAGGATACGAGGAGGACATCGGGGCCCATCACGTACTGGATCGTTGCCGCCAAAAGCGGATAGTGCGTGCACCCGAGGATGAGGGTGTCGACTCCCTCGTCTTTGAGCTCCGTCAGATAGCCCTCCGCCACCTCGAGAGCGTGGCGGCCGGTCGTTTCGCCGCGCTCGGCCAGATCGACGAACTCCGGACAGGCTTTGGCGAAGACCTGAACGGGTTGCCGGGTACGGACCAGAGCCTCCTCGTACTGGCGCGAGGAGATCGTCGCCTGCGTGCCGATGATGCCGATCTTCTTGTTACGCGTCAGACGAGCTGCCGTCTGGGCCGGCGGATCGATGACGGTGACCAGAGGAACCTGGAGCTTGGGTCGGCCGAGACTCGCGAGGGCCGAGGAGGCCGAGTTGCAGCCGACGACGACGAGCTTCACGTCCTGATCCACCAGGAAATCGATGATCTCGTTCGCATACTCGCGGACTTCCTCCAGTGGCTTAGGTCCGTACGGGGTGCGAGCGGTGTCTCCGTAATAGACGACCGACTCGTGCGGAAGAACATCGATGACGGCGCGCGTCACCGTAAGTCCGCCGAGCCCGGAGTCGAAGACTCCGATCGGTCGATCGCTCATCAGGCCCCCGGCTCGCCTGCGGCCGGCGGCGCCGTCGGGTCTGCGGCGCCCCGCACCGATTCGCGCGCCAGGTATTCCTCTATGAAGAGCGGTTGGTCCCCGGCGCGCGCGGCCACGTCGACCAACGACTGCATGAGCGCGACCTCTTCGATCTGCTCTTTCAGGAACCACTGGACGAACTGCTCGCTCAGATAGTCCTTCTCGTCACGGGCAACGCCGACGAGATCCGAGATCTGGCGTCCTACTTCTTGTTCCTGCGCGAGAGCAACCTGGATCGGCTCGAGGAAGTTCTTGAACTTCGTCTTCGGCGCGTCGACACCGGGGATGACGGGCTGCACATTCGTGTCGAGCAGGTACTGGATCATCATCATCGCGTGCACGCGCTCTTCCTTGGCCTGCTCGTAGAAGAAGGCCGCAAGCCTCGGCAGGGTGTCGCCGTCGTAGTAGACGGCCGCCGCGACGTATTGCTGTGATGCGGCGAACTCACGTCCGATCTGTGCGTTAAGCCGCTCGATGAACTTCTTGGCAGGCATTCAGTCCTCCTCGTTGGTCGCGGCTACCACGACAAAGCTTCAGCTTTGGAGTGGCAGCATGCACATACGAAGCTTTCGCTTCGCATGTGCAGCTACCACCAGATCTGGCCTTCCATGTCCTTCTCGACCTTTTCCGGATCCTCGGTGTGTACCCCGGTCGACAGGTACTTCCATCCCCCATCGGCGAGAAGGACGACACAGACCTTCGACCCGACCGACTGGATCGCGCGGATCGCGACGTGCAGCGCTGCGCCGGACGAGATCCCGGCGAATACCCCTTCCCTCTCGAAGAGCGCTCGCGTCGCTGCGAAAGCGTCGCGAGAGCTCACGATGAACTTGCGGTCTATGACTTCCGGGTCGAGGACGGGCGGGATGTAGCCCTCCTCGAGCGATCGCAGTCCCTGGACGAGGTCGCCGGCCGGCGGTTCGGCGGCGACGATCTTGATGTCGGGGTTGTGGCGCTTCAAGCGGCGCCCCACACCGGTAAGCGTTCCGCCGGTGCCGAGACCCGCGACGAACATGTCGACCTCGGGCAGGTCTCGGATGATCTCCTCGGCCGTGCCGAACTCGTGCGCGGCGGGGTTCGCGAGGTTCTCGTACTGGTTGAGCATCAGGTACTTCGGGTTCGCGGCAGCCATCTCGGTCGCCACGCGGATCGCTCCGTTGGTGCCTTGGTCACCCGGCGAGAGATGAACGGTCGCACCGTACATCTCGAGCATGCGACGGCGTTCCAGCGAAACCGACTCGGGCATGACGATCTCTAACGAGATCCCCTTGAGCCGGCAGATCATCGCCATCGAGATACCGGTGTTTCCCGAGGACGGCTCGAGCAGGATGCGGTCGTCGGCCAGAGGACCGCTCTTCTCGGCGTCCAAGATCATCTGCTTGCGCGATGCGGTCCTTCACCGAGCCCGTAGGGTTCTGTCCCTCGAGCTTCGCGTAGAGCCGCGCAGCCCTCGGGCGAAAGGTGCGGGAGTCCGACGAGAGGGGTCTCGCCGATCGCATCGATGGCGTCCTCGAACCGCAAGGCGCTAACCCCCCGCGACGGCGGGCAGGATGCTCACGACGTCACCGTCGGACACCTTCGTGTCGAGACCTTCGAGGTACCGGACGTCCTCGTCGTTGGCGTAGACGTTGATGAAGCGATGTAGTGCGCCGTCGTCGGAGATGACCTTCTCGCCGGAACTCGGGGAACCGTCCGGCGATGTCTTCGACGAGCTCTCGGATCGTTGAGCCGTTGGCGTCGAGGGCCGCCTGGCCGTCGGTGTGCTTGCGCAGCACCGTGGGGATCTTCACCTCGAACAGCCATCTAGCTCGTCACTCCACAGAACTCCTCGTAGTCGATCAATCCGTTGATCTCGGGGGATGACCCGCAGAGCGGGCACGACGTATCCCGCGTGACACGCACACGGTGTGAATCGAGGTCCATCGCATCGTACAGAAGCAGGAACCCCACCAGCGGTATCCCTATGCCGCAGATGAGCTTGATCGCCTCTGTGGCCTGGATGGTGCCGATCGTGCCGGCCAGCACGCCGAACACGCCGGCCTGCGCGCAATTGGGGACCGATCCGGGCGGCGGAGGCTGCGGGAAGAGGCAGCGGTAGCAGGGCGAATCGTCCCGGCGCGCGTCGAAGGTGGATGCCTGCCCTCGAACTGGAAGATCGCGCCGTGCACGAGCGGACGCTTGATCAGATAGCAGGCGTCGTTGAGCGAGGTAGCGCGTCGGGAAGTTGTCGCTGCCGTCGACGACGAGGTCGTAGGACTCGATCAGCTCGCAGAGCGTTGGACGAGTCGAGCTCGGCGTCGATGCGTACAACGTCGACATCGGGGTTGATGTCGGCGATGCGTCTCGGCCCCCGAGTCGGTCTTCGGACGTCCGACGTCGTCGATCCGTGGAGGATCTGGCGCTGCAGGTTGGTGATATCGACACGATCGTGATCGACGAGGCCGATCGTTCCGACGCCGGCCGCAGCAAGGTAGAGCGCGGCCGGGGAGCCGAGTCCGCCGGCGCCGACGACGAGCACCGGGCGTCGAGAAGCTTGCGCTGCCCTTCTCCGCCGACCTCGGCAAGGATGATGTGCCGCGCGTAGCGATGGACCTGCTCGTCGGTGAAGTTGCTCATTGGTCGGTCAGTTCTAGATCGATCTCCGTGACCTTTCCGTCGTTGATGCGAAAGCCGCGAAGGTCGGCTGCGTCCACGTCGCTGAAGAGACACGATGAGATAGACGGCATCGGGGTAGTACGCGAGCGACGTCGGTGGCCGACGGATACGCCGGCGATCGCGTGTGCGAGTGGTAGATGCCGACGAGGTCCAGTCCTTCCTCTTCGATCTGGTTGAAGACGCGGAGCTGCTCGCTGGGTTCCATGCGGTAGATCACCGGCGAGCGTTCGGCGTTGGCCATGCGGAAGAGCTTGGTGGCCTCGCCGTTGGTTCCGGCCAGCAATCCGCACGCCTCGTTCGGATGCTCAGAACGCGCCTGCGTGACGATCGCTTCGGTAAAGCTCCTCGGTATGCGCAGTGTCATCTTCGAACCAGCTTACGGGCGCTTACGCAGGCTCGATCAGTACGCCGACGTTACGCTCGCCCCAGTCGGCGGCGATGCCCACGACCCGCTTTCCCTCACCGAGCTTTCGGCGCCTGAGCGCGAGCGGCGATGAGGACGGCGCCCGTCGACGGTCCGAAGAACAGTCCGACCTGACGCCCGAGCTCGCGGATAGCTTCGTGCGCCTCCCACCACGGGACCGGATAGACCTCGTCGATCAGATCGCGCCGAAGCAGAGTCGGGACGAAACCGGGCCCGATCCCGGGGATGCGATGGGGGCCGGGCTTGCCGCCGGAGAGCACCGGCGATTCGGCCGGCTCTACGGCGACGATGTGGCACTCGGGATTGCGCTCGCGCAGCACCTCGGCGCAGCCGGAGATCGTTGCGCCCGTCCCGACGCCGGCGACGAACGCGTCGACGGATCCCTCGCACTGGGCCCAGATCTCCTCGGCCGTCGCGTGGTGCGCGGTGACGGCCGCGGCGTTCGAGAACTGCCGGAGGACCACGGCCCCGTCGCGAGCCAGGCGGTCGGCGTGCTCTATAGCTCCGGACATGCGCTCGGCAGGGTCGGTGAAGACGATCTCGACTCCGAGCGTCTCGAGATTGGCTCGTCGGATCTCCGCCATATCCGAAGGGGCGACGACGACCACGCGGTAACCCTTGGCCGGAGCGATCACGGCCAGCGCGGTCGCGGTGTTGCCCGATGACGCTTCGACGATCGGCTTGTCCTTCGTGAGGACGCCGCGATGCTCGGCGTCCTCGATCATCGCGAGCACGCTGCGGTCCTTGATCGACCCGGAAGGATTGTCGCCTTCGACCTTCAATCGGATCTCTGCGCAGCCCGGCTCGGCTCCCAGCGAGACCATCACGGTGTTGCCGACGACCTCGAGGACGCTGGTTACAACGGGAGCCGTTTCTCCACCCGACGTGGGCGTGCTCTTGGGCACGCGTGATCCTTCCTCTATTTAGATAAGAACGAACAGCGTAACGACGCACGGGATGTCGGCGGCCGCCGCTAACTTGTCGTTGCTGGCCTTCCCACCTTCCCATCCGAAGGACTGAGGCCGCTCCTTCCCCCGGTCGGGGTCCCTGAGAAGGAGTGTGCCCGTGCATAGATCCAAGCTCCGGTACGCCTTGCCTGTAGCCGTCGTTGCCTGCGTCGCCGTCGTTGGAGGTAACACGTGGATTGATGCGAACGCGGGCCCGACCCTGGGTGTGCCCCAACTAACGTCGGCTCCTCTCATCGGGTCCGAGGACGTCCCGGAGACGGTCTCGGCGGTCGTTGCCGGGGCCGCCGAGGAGGTCGAGCTGGTGGTTTCGGATCCCGAGACCGGCGAGAGCTCCACGTTTCCCATGCATCAGGAGAGTGGCGAGCTGTGGGTGGGTTCCATCCCCTCGAACTTTATCGACGAGGGGAACTTGGTCTACAGCGTCACGGCTGAGCTCGACAACGTCACTGAGACGAGTCAGTCGGCCGAGCTCGTCGTCCTCGACAACCTAAAGAGGTCCACACCCACGCTTGTCGAGCGGACGGTACAGACCGTCCTCAGCGTTTCGCTCGGCGAAGGACCGAACGAGCTTGGCGTTCGTGGTGGCCGGGAGAGCGCTACCGAACTTCCGCCGTCCTTCGCGGTCGACGCCGAAGAGCACATCCACTTCCTGGATGCGATCAAGCACCGAGTTCTGGTCTTCGACCGGGCGGGAGTAGTGACTTCCAGATACGACCTAAACGGTCTTACCGAGACGGCGTCGGACATCATCGTCGACGACGAAGGGACGGCTTACGTCCTCGATCAAGTCAAGGACGCGATCGAAACCATCACTGCCGACGGCGATCGCACGTACAAGAGTGGCCTTGACCTCGGTACGCAAGCACTCGGTGCCGTGCTGGCCCACGCCGCCGACTCAGGCACTACCTACATCCGCGAAGCAACGCAGGGCCGTTTCGTGCCCGTGCTGCACGCAGGTGACCAGGTCGCCGCACATGATCGAGATGCAGACATGAGGGCCGGGCTCCCGACATCGGCGGGAGACCTCGCTGTAGAAGTTGCAGGCAATTCGGTTACCTATGCACTTTCGGAAGACCGGACATCCGGATACAGGCTCTCTTTCGCCGACGCCGTCCTCGATGCGCCCGAAACCGTCGTCGACGGAACGGGAGCGATCTGGGGACTGATCGGTGTCTACCGCGAAAGCGTTGACCGGCCTGTGGTGTACCTCGTCCGGATCGATCCCGAGTCCGGAGCTTCCCGACGAGTCGAGGTAGGCACGTCCGTGCCCGGAGATGTCACGAGGCGTCTCGCAGCTGCAGGGACCGGTGTCGTTCTGCTCGAGGCCGATCAGAGCAAGCTCCGGCTGGATCGTTTCGAGACCCTCTGACGATTCGATAGATCAGGAGAAAGTCATGCGAAAAGTCATAGCCGCCTCAGTAATCGCCTTGGTCATCGCACCATTACTCGCGACCCCAGCCGCTGCCTACAGCACGACATGGTCACGCGGCCAAGCCCTCAGCTACGCCTCCGCGGGGCTCAAGGAGCGCTACGTGTATGGAGGGTCGACGTTCCGCAACAACGATCGATGGGATTCGGACGAAGGAGCGGACTGCTCCGGGTATGCCGCAAAGGTATGGGCCGTCGAGCACTACACGTCCTCCATGACGGTGTACCACCCGTACAGCACGGCGAGCTTCTACAACGGGTTCTCCTACGAGGTCTTCAAGGACCGCCGCTACCCCTTCTACATGCGCGCCTGGGTCTATCGGTCGTCCGCTGGGGGGCCGGGCAACCATATGGGCCTCTTCGATCAGAGCAACACCGATGGAACGTGGACGACGCTCGAGGCGCGCGGCGCGTCGTATGGGATCGTGCGCTACCGCCGTTCGCTCTCTACGCTGATCAGCTGGAACTACAAACAAACCGATCGGAAGAACTGGGGAGCCGGATGACCAAGGCGACACGGCGCTTCCGAACTCCGCTGTTAGTCGTTGCAGCCGTCGCAGTCCTTGCGACGGCTGCAACCTGTGCCGGGGACAAACAAGAGGCGAGCACAACCGCCTCTCCCACCCCGACGCCGGCGTGCCTCGCCGCAGAACTCATGCCGTCCTATTTGCCGGCCGGTGTCAGCGAGGTAGGACGGGCGCCACTTGTCGGCGACCCGGACCACGTCGCCACGTGGGCCGGCGGAGCCATCCTCGTTCAGGTAGTGGACGGTATATCGGCCGATCGAGGCGACGATCCAGATGCTAGGACGACGACCGTTCGTGGCTCTCAAGCCCAGTACGGTCCGATCCCGGTCGAGAGCGATACGTATGAGGTCGTTAATTGGGACGAAGAGTCGCCGTGCGGGCTACACCAACACGCGGTGATAGCCAAAGGCATCGACTCCGACGAGGTGCTGAAGGTCGCTAGGTCTCTAGAGGAGACCGACTAGCTCGCCAGCTTCTCGTAATAGCGGATCGGGTGTTCCTTGCCGAACCGTTCCTCGTATTCCTTGATCCCGTTGTCGTAGAAACGGTTACCGTCGGCCGTCACCTTGTCGCAGAACTCTTTGGAGATACCTGCAACGCGCAAACGCTTGGTCAGAGACTGGAGCGAGAACTCCCTGATCTCGATCGGCGAGATCTGCAGGTCGGCCGGTATCAAGCTGGGATCCTCGATCGGCACCTCGCGGTCGGGCGCCAGGATCGTCCAGCACGCCGCCTCGAGCGTGTCTTCGATCATCGACTCAACGGGAGCGCTGAACCCCTTCGCAATGCCGTCGCGCAGTGCACCGACGCCGTAGTTCACGTGGCGTGACTCGTCGCGAGTGACGGCAGTGAAGCCGGCGTAGAAGCCGGGCATGATTCCGAACTGCCGGACGGTTCTTAAAATAAACTTCTGTCCCGTCAGCGCGAGCATCCCCTCGACCACGAAGTGATAGATCGTGATGCCCTGCAGCCAGGTGGCATAGTCGGACGGGTCCTGCCGAACACGGTCGACGGCATCGGCCAAGTGTGTTTCAAAGATCTTCTGGAAGCCCTGAACGGCGTCCGGACGAACGGCATCGAGCGCTGCACCAAGACCTCCCGAGATTCCCAGTACCTCGTCGAAGAAGCGCATAAAGAAGACGGTGTGCCGGGCTTCGTCCACGACCTGGGTCGATAGGAAGATCCGATCCTCCTCCGTCGGAGCGGCGTGCAGGATCGGCCCGAGCGTGTCGGTGACGGCTTGCTCACCGATGAAGAACAGCGTCCACGTTTGCTGGAGTTGGTCCCCGATCCCGGGAAACTCCTTGAGGTTCGCCCAGTGCTCCTTGTCCTGAGTGAAGTCGAGATCGGCTACCGCCCACTGCTGTTTCTCCCAGCGGTTGTAGAGATCCATCGGTGAGGGGCGTGCTTGCAGCAGATGATCCATCTGCCGGTATACGTCGTCGATCTCGACGTTTCCGAGACCTTTGACGTCGGCTTCCTCCACTTCGCGGACAATGTCTTCGATCGTACGGGCCATCGGTTTCTCCTTGATGTCGACGACGACTCAGAGTGTATCCAGAGGTGCGATCTCCGGCTGTACCTCCTTCGTGCCGAAGTCCGGATAGATGCGTTTGATGTCGTCACGCACGAACTTGCCCGCACTCATCACGATCATGCTGCCGATCATCAGGAATGGAGTAAGGATCGCGATTCCCGTTCGGATGCCGAATTCGTCGCCGACAACACCGACGATGGGCAGTGCGATCACGCCTATCAGGGAAAAGATCTCGAACAGTGCGAAGGCACTGGCGCGTGATTCCGGAGGCGATGTGAGGGAAACGATGACGATGCCTCCAGTGAAAAGGATCGGTCCGAGCACATTGATGATGTAGTTGAATCCGATGCCGACCCAAAGAGCAGGCGCCCACGCCACACCGACGATGCAAAGCCCGATGAAAAAGGCCGCTAGACCAATCGCCCGGAGCGCACGCCCCGCGTCGCGGAGGATGCCGCGGTCGATCAGCGAGGCGCCGATGATGAGGCCAAGCACGGAGAACGGTGCATCGAACGCCTGTATGATTCCGCGCGCCTGCACACGAACGTCGAAGACATCCGTGTAGTAAAGCGACATCAGAGGGCCGAGCCCGATGCTCATGAAGGCGATGAAGGGGATCGCCATCCAAAGCCTTCGCAGTGTGGGCACGCTCCACAAAGACCGGAACGACGCGATAAGGCCGACGTTGCCTTCGACCAGCCTCTCGCCCGTACGTTCCGGCTCGCGGAGCTTCACGGCCGCAAGAAAGACGAACACCAGGGTGGGGCCTGCGAACACCAGGAATGGGGCGCGCCAGCCGACTATTCCTGCAATGAAACCGGCTATCAGCGGCGCGAAGAACTGACCAACAGGATTCGCGATCCGGTGCGCACTGAACACCTTCGCCCGGACGGCCGGTGCGTAGTAGTCCGCCAGCAACGGCGGATGCGTCGGGCCATTTACGGCGCGGCCCAGTCCCGCTCCGACTCTCGTTGCTCCCAGGAGGAAGACCGTTGGTGCAAGACCCGTGAAGAAGCAGAAGACACCCCAGGTCGCCGCACCCACGATTGCGATCGGCACCCGGCGGTGTCGGTCTGCCAGCCGCGCGATCGGCAAGGCGAAGAGGAGGCTGGCGGGGATGACCGCCGCAGAAAGGGCCGTGACGCCCTTCAGATCGAGTCCGAAGTGATCGCGGATCTCCGGCAACAACAGACCGAACGCTGAACGGTCCAGCTCGTCGACCGCATTGAGGCCGAACAGGATCAGAAGTGGAAGAAGCGGTGCCCCTCCCCCGAGGGCCGTGATCCGCTCACGAAAGCTCGGTTTGGCCTCGACCCCGGCTCCCATCGACGGGGAGCCTAGCTCAGGGCGTGATAAGTGCGCTCGATTACGAGCAAGACGACGAAGGCGGCCGCTGCGATGGCGATGAACCTCGGCTTGATCGTCCTACGAGCACCCTCGCTCAATCGCTCCATCAACGCCAATGCCCCGAGCCCAACCATGAGCGCGCCGACGGCGAACAAGACGAGGTGAAGCGCTCGGTCGAAGAGCGTGCTGTGAAATGGCATGTCGAAGTTCCGTGAGTTTATCGGCCGCTGATTTTCGATTTGGATTTCCGGGTGGATGATCCCGGCGCATAGGCTCGTCCACCGACACAGAAAGGGCTGGGAATGGCTGCAGATGCTTCCAGAGCCGTCCTCATCACCGGCTGTTCGACCGGGATCGGCCGCGCCACTGCAGAACGCATGGCCGCGAAAGGCTGGACGGTCTACGCACGGCTCGCCGTCCCGAATCGATCGCCGACCTTGCCGACAAGGGATGCCGCACTCTCGCACTGGACGTGACCGACGAAGGATCGATGGCGGCCGCAGTTGCCCGCGTAGAGGCCGAAGCAGGAGCCGTCGGCGCCTTGGTGAACAACGCCGGTTATGCCATCGAGGGTGCAGCCGAGCCCACCTCGATGGAGGAGATCCGCACGGCAGTTCGAAACCAACGTCTTCGGTCTCATGCGGCTGTGCCAGCTCGTGCTTCCGGGCATGCGGCGGCAAGGCTGGGGACGCATCGTGAACATCAGCTCCGTCGGCGGCAAGATGCGCCTTCCCCGGCGGCGCGTACTACCACGCGACGAAGCACGCCGTTGAAGCATTCAGCGACGTCGCTGCGCTTCGAAGTTGCGCGGCTTCGGCGTGCGCGTGATCGTCGTCGAGCCCGGCCTGATCAAGACGGCGTTCGGCGACACGGCGACCGCACCCATCCAGCCCGGCACGCGGGCCGTACGCCGCGTTCAACGAAGCCGTCGCGAAGCGCGTGGCCGGAGCGTACGAAGGACGTTATGGGCAAGCTCGTCGCGCGTCGGACCGGAAGCCGTCGCCGACGTGATCGACCGCGCCATCGCCTCGATCGCGTCCGCAGATCGCGCTACCGCATAACGATCGGGTGCGCGAATCATCGCTCACGACACGAAAGCTCGTCCCCGATCGTGTTTGGGACGCGATGATGTCGATGCAGTTCCCGCGGCCGAAGCCGGTCGACTATCGTGAGTGACCGACCTCTCCTGGCTGCTCGCTCGTCGCGGGCCGGGCTTCTTGCCGTCGGCAACTGGATCGCCGTCGGCAGCGCGATCAAGGCGCTCGAGTACTTCTTCAAGCCGGCAACGATGGTCGCTTTGATCGCCGCGGCGGTCGCGATCGAATCGCGCTCGGACGGCGCGCCGATGGGCCTTCGTCGTGGCCCTCGTGCTTCTCGCTGCTCGGCGACATCTTCCTGATGCTCCCTCGGGACCTGTTCATCGGCGGCGTCGGCGCGTTCTTCCTCGCGCACGTCGCGTACATCGTCGGGTCTGCGGATCGGTCAAACGCGAGTTCGTGCCGCTACTGATCGGGGCGGCGCTCGTCGTTCGTTCGCTAGCAGCCGTCGTGGGACGACCGATCCTGGCCGGTGTGACGCGATGGCGCCCGACATGCGCACGCCGGTGTCGGCCTACATCGCCGTGCATCTCTGTGATGGTCGCGGCGGCGATCGCCACGGCGAGCCTTTCGCTGCTACCGGCGCCTGGTCTTCATGGCATCGGACACGCTGATCGCGTGGAACCGGTTCGTGCAGCCGTTGTCCTGGGCCCCCGTGGTGATCATGGTGACGTACCACGTGGGACAGGCCGGTCTGGTGCGTCTCGTCGTTGTCGGTACTTCAGGGCGCTAGCGCCGCGCGCAGGAAAGCGACGAGCTCGTTCGAGCGCGGCTTTGCGCGCCTTCGTGTCGAGGAACGCCCGCTGCACGGACGACTCGGTCAGGTGCCCCATGACCGCGTTGTAGATCGTGAGGATGCGCCAGCTCGCGGGTTCTGTTTCCGGAGAACTCCTTCCTCTATCCCCCGCTCGAACCACGCCGCCGCCGAGTCGACGAGCGGACGTAGCGCTTTCGCTACGCGATCGGACACCGGCGGTCCGGCGCGCGCTACTTCACGGATCAGCCCGAAGACCTCCGGACGCTTGCGCCGCCAGGTCCGTCATCGCGTCGACGAACACCGGGAGCCGGTCGAGGCCGCCCGGGATCGTTGTCCCGCAGGGCGCCGTCCAGGCCTTCGTAAACGGCCTGCGCGGCCTCGGCCGCGGCAGCCGCGAACAGGTCGGCCTTGGTCGGGAAGTAGTACAGGAGCGTCTGCTTGCGGACACCGACATCGGCGGCGACCTCGTCGAGGCTCGTGGCCTCGTATCCCTCGGAGCCGAACAGCCGGACGCTCGACGCGAGGATCTTCGCTTTGGTCCGTCTCCCCGCCGGTGCGCGCCATTGGACACTCCCTGGTCGGACCTATCATAATCTACCAATTGGTAGATAACGGGAGTTCCGAGGCTCGGTATCGCCCACGGTTCGCGTCCGCGACGCGTTCCGCGGATCGCGCGTGCTCGTCACGGGCGCGAGCGGCTTCCTCGGCACGGCCCTGGTCGCGAAGATCCTCGCAGTCGCTGCCCGACGTCGAGCGAGGTTCTGCTCCTCGTGCGCTCCAAGCCGGGCGCGCCGGCAGCGGATCGCGTCGCAGCGACGCGTGCTCGGCTCGAACGCGTTCGACGTGCTGCGCGCAACGCGACGACTGGGACTCGCTCGAGTCCAAGGTTCGAACGATCGACGGCGACCTGCGCGAGGAGAAGCTCGGTCTGTCGCACGGCGACCTCGAAGTGATGGCTTCGGTCGACATCGTCATCCACTGCGCGGCAACGGTCGCCTTCGATGCGCCGGTGGACGACGCCTTCGAGACCAACCTCCTCGGCCCCCTGCGGCTACTCGACGCCCTCGAAGCGGCGGGCGCCAAGCCGCAGCGGATCATCCACGTCTCCACCGCCTACGTCGCCGGCCTCGTCAAAGGACACGTTCCGGAGGCGCCGTGGACGGACACTCCGGGGCGCCGCGGCTGGATTGGCGGGCCGAGCTTGCCTCCGCCCGCCAATCCAGGGCGTCGGTCGAAGCCGAGTCGCGAACTCCCGAGCGCGCTCGCGGAGTTCGCGAAGAAAGCCCGGCGCGACATCGGTCCCGCCGGAGCGCCGGCCATCGCCGCGCAAGGCGAGCAGCTCCGGCGCGACTGGGTGTCCGAACGGCTCGTCGAGATGGGACGGGGCCGCGCGCAAGTCTCTCGGCTGGCCCGACGCTTACTCGTTCACCAAAGCGCTCGCGGAGATGGCCGTCCTGGAGCGTTCGGCATCAGCTGAAGAAGGTTCCGACCGCTGGCCGATCACGATCGTCCGTCCCTCGATCATCGAGTCCGCTCTGCGCGAACCCGTCCCCGGGCTGGGTGCGCGGGTTCCGTATGGCCGACCCGATCATCCTCGCGTACGGCCGCGGCTCACTTCCCGAGTTCCCCGGCATCCCCGACGCGGTCGTCGACGTCGTGCCCGTCGACATGGTCGTCAACGCGATGCTCGCCTGCGGCGGCGGCCGATCCGCCGGAGCGCGTCATCCACGTCGCGACCGGCGCACGCAACCCGATGCTCTACCGCGACCTGGTGCGAGCACGTCCACGACTACTTCCACGTAGCACCCGTACCCGACGAGGACGGGCAGCCGATCCTCCCCGAGCTCTGGACGTTCCCCGGACGTCGGTCGGTCGAGCGCAGGTTGCGCATCGCGCTCAAGGGGCTCGAGACCGCATCGCGTGTGTTCGATCATTTGAAGGGCGAGAGGTTCGCCGACCGCGCCGAGCGCATCGACGAGCAGCTCGACGAGCTCGAAGCAAGCCGATCGCTACGCGAAGCTGTACGGCGGCTACGCGGAGTCCGAAGCGGTGTTCGACGACGAGCGGGCCGGCGTCTTGCACGACTCCCTGGGGGCCGAGGAGCGAGCGCTGTTCCGGATCGATGCCGAGGTGATCGACTGGCGCAGCTACCTGCACGACCTGCACCTGCCCGGAGATAACGCGCCGTCGCGGCACCGTGCGGCGCCGCTCCGCGTCCATCTCCTCGTTCGAGCGTCGAGCGACGGCGGCCCGGAGGTCCTCGCTGTGTTCGACCTCGAGGGCACCGTGCTCGGCACCAACGTCGTCGACACCTATCTGTGGATCAGGCTGGCCGCTTCTCCGCGGAACGAATGGGCGAGGCGCGTTGTTCGATCTCGCTCGCAGCGTCGCCCGAGATGCTCGCGACCGAGCGGCGGGACCGCGGCGAGTTCCTGCGCCGCTTCTACCGCCGTTACGAGGGCGCGCCGGTGGAGGAGATCAACCGGCTGGCTTACGAAGGTTTCAGCGAGACCGTCCTGCCCCGAACGCCTTCCCGGACGGCTTGCGCCGCATCCGCGAGCATCGAGCGGCCGGACATCGCGTCGTCTTTCTCACGGGCGCGCTCGACTTCACGATCGCGCCGATGGCTCCGCTGGCCGACATCGTTGCCGCCGCGCGTTTGCGCGTCGACGGGACCGCTACACAGGCGAGCTCGAGGAGGTGCCGTACGCCGGCGACGCCCGCGCCTCGTTCCTGCGCCGCCTGGTCAAGGAGCTCGGCGCCGATCTGTCTGCGAGCTACGCGTACGGCGACAGCATCTCCGACCTTCCGATGCTCGAGTCGGTCGGAAATCCGGTCGCCGTCAACCCGGACCCTCGTCTGCGCCGCATCGCGCGCGAGCGACGATGGGCGATGGAGCGGTGGCGTGCCGGCGGACGGCAACCCGCGTTTCACTCCGCCACGAAAGCTTGTGGGGATCCGCCGATGATCGCGCTCAGGTTCTCACGCTCTGTCCCGCGGTACGCGGCTTCACGCCTAGCGGGCCGCGCCGCGCCGGGATTCGTGCCTCGGATCGCTCCTCTGCGGCTCGGCTCACTACGACGATCCGGACGCTCCCGGGTGACGGATGGGTACGCATCGCGCCCCGGCTCTCAGGGATCTGCGGATCCGATCTGGCGATGCTCACCGGCGACGCTTCGTTCTACTTCTCGCCGATCGTCTCGACTGCCGTTCGTTCCCGGTCACGAGATCGTCGGAACGCTTCTCGACGCGACGACTTCCCTTCCCGAAGGAGCGCGCGTGGTTATCGAGCCCGTACTCGCTTGCGCGGCGCGCGGTATCGAACCGATGTGCGAGGCGTGCGCTCGCGGCGAGGTCGGCTTGTGCGCGCGGACGGCGCACGGTCATCATCGAGCCCGGCCTTCAGACCGGGTTCTGCGAGGACACCGGGGGCGGCTGGGGCACGATGCTCGTCGCTCACGAGTCGCAGCTGCACGCCGTCCCCGACGAGCTCTCCGACGAGGCGGCCGTGCTTATCGAACCCTTGTCGTGCGCCGTGCACGCCGTGCTCCGCGTTGCCGCCGACCCGGACCCGTCGTTCTCGTTGCCGGCGCCGGAACGATGGGCCTGCTCACGGTCGCGGCGCTCCGCGCCGTCGTCCCCGACGTGCAGATCATCGCGGTCGCCAAGCACGACAGGCAGCGTGCCGCGGCCGAGCATGCTGGGAGCCGATCAGGTAGTGAAGCCCGACGCGGTTCAGAGAACGCGTCCGCCTGATCACGAAGTCGTACATGAACGAACCCGAGCAGGGGAACGCCTGGCTCTCCGGCGGGGTGGATACGGCTTTCGAATGCGCGGGCAACGGCGGATCGCTCGACACATGCTTGCGCATCCACGCGTCCACGAGGCCGGGTCGTCCTCGTCGGACTCCCGACGCCGTCACGCATCGACCTCGCTCCCGTCTGGCATCGCGAGCTCGAGCTGATCGGCGCCTACACGTACGGCCGCGAGACCGACGGACGGCACACGTTCGATCACGCGATCGAGATCGCGCAGCAGCATCGATCTCTCTCCGCTCGTCTCTGCTGCCTACCCGTTGACCCGCTACGAAGAAGCCATCGATCACGCGATGGACGCCGGGCGGCTCGGCTCGACAAAGGTGGTGTTCGATCTTGGTCAAAAGTAGCCGTCCGGGACTCGTGCTCGAGGTCGACCGGCGCACGCCGCCGGTCCTTTTCCACTACGGCGAGGGCTTCCGGCTCGAGCGGCTCCCGTCCGGGAGCCGCATCGTGTACCCGCCGGAGCCCGTCGAGCCATTGAGCCATCCCGAGGAGTCGATCGCGCGCGCACTCGAAGAGCCTCACAATGCCGATCCCCTGCGCGCGAAGCTTCGACCGGGGATGCGACTGACGATCGCTTTCGACGACATCTCCCTCCCGCTGCCGCCCATGCGTGCCCCCGATGCCCGGCAGCTCGTACTAGAACGCGTTCTGACACTGGCGGCCGAGGCGGGCGTGGACGATGTCGAGATCGTCGCCGCGAACTCGCTGCACCGCCGGATGACCGAGAGCGAGATCCGCCACATGGTCGGCGAGCGCGTCTTCCGCGCCTTCTGGCCGGATCGGCTGCGCAACTTCGACGCCGAGGATCCGGACGACATCGTCTTCGTCGGTACGACCGATCAAGGCGAGGAGGTCGAGCTCTGCAAGCGCGCGATGGAGTCCGACCTGCTCGTCTACTCCAACATCAACCTCGTAGCGATGGACGGAGGCCACAAGTCGGTCCCCGTCGGCTTCGGCACGTATCGCTCACTTCGTCATCACCACAACGTCGGGACGCTGCTCGAGTCAAAGTCGTACATGCACCCGGAGAAGTCGGCGCTGCACCAGTCGGCCAGTCGTATGGGCAAGTTCCTTGCGGACAAGCTCGACATCTTCACGGTCGAGACCACGCTCAACAACGCAGCCGTTTCCGTCGCCTTACGACTTCCTGCAGAAACGGGAGTTCGAGTGGTCGTTCCGAGACCAGGCCACGTACCTCGCCGTATCCGAAGGACTCAAGCGGATGCCGGACTCGATGCGCCAGCGGCTGTTCCGCTCGATCGAAGCACCTCACGCGATCGCCAGCGTGCAGGCCGGAGAGACCGAGGCCGTGCACGCGACGACCCTCGGACACCTGCACAAGCAGCAGGTCGTCCCGGTCGAAGGACAGGCCGACGTCCTCACCGTTGGTGATCCCATACGTCGGCCCGTACAACGTGAACTCGATCATGAATCCGATCCTCGCCGTTTGCATGAGCCTCGGGTACTTCTTCAACCTCTATCGCAACGCTCCGCTCGTGCGTCAGGGCGGCGTGATGATCGTGGCGCACCCGACGCGCCGTGAGTTCCACCCCGTCCATCACCCGAGCTACATCGACTTCTTCGACGTCGTTCTGGCCGACTCCACCGAGCCGAAGATCATCGAGGAGAAGTACGAGAAGCAGTTCGCGGAGGACGAGTGGTACCGCCACCTGTACCGAACCTCATACGCGTACCACGGCGTGCATCCGTTCTACATGTGGTACTGGGCTGCGCACGCGATGGACTACCTCGGTGACGTGATCTTCCTCGGAGGCGACCCCGAGGTCGTGTCACGGCTCGGCTTCCGAACGGCCACGACGATGCGCGACGCCTTGGAGATGGCGTCGGAGACGGTCGGGCGCAGGCCGTCGATCACCCACCTGCACTGCCCGCCGCTGTTCCTTCCGGAGGTCACGCCGTGACCGAGCTGAACTCAAGAGGTCGCCAGGGGCTGGCGCTGGTTCCGGCCGCCGGCTCTTCCGCGCAACGCTCCTACGCCTCCGCTTCGCACAGAAGGCTCATTCGAGACGGAGTGGGCGCGAAAGCCCTTGGCGAACACCGTGCGCGATGTTCTTCAGGAGCTCGTGATGCTTCCGGCGTTCCGTTACCTCGCGTCCCCGACGATCCGGGGCCGCGAGCGGTTGCGCGGCCTCAGTCAACCGATCGTCGTCGCCTCGAACCACGTGTCACATCTCGACACCGGCGCTCCTCGTAGAGGCCTTGCCGCTTCGTTTCCGGCACAAGGTGCTCGTGGGGGCGGCAGCCGACTACTTCTTCACCGGCAAGGTCCGCGGGAACCTCGCTGCACTCGCCCTCGGCGCGTTCCCGGTCGAGCGCAAGCGCGCGAGCGCTACGTCCGCGCGGCTCGCCGTCCGGCTCGTACAGGAGGGCTGGAACCTCATCCTTTTCCCGGAGGGCGGACGATCACCGGACGGCTGGCTTCAAGAACTGAAGCCCGGCGCCGCATTCGTCGCGGCGAGAGCCAAGCGTCCGCTGGTACCGATGTGGATCACGGGAACCGAGCACCTGTTGCCGCGCGGCGCGAAGAGGCTGAAGAGGGGACGCGTTGATGTGCTCATCGGGGATCCGATATTTCCTCGAGAAGGTGAGGATGCCCGCGAGCTTCACGCTCGTTTCGAGGAAGCCTTGAAGCGTCTGGCCGCGGAAGCAACTACGGATTGGTGGCAATCGCTCCGAGCGCCCGACGGCGATCCTTACGGGCCGGATGCCGGGCGTTGGCGTCGCGTTTGGGCACGCGGAGATGCGCCGGCTAAAGCCAGATCGCGCTGGACCTGACCGTCTTCTAGTGGAAGTAGTCGAAAGCGTCGACGTAGACGCTCGGATACACAGCTGCGGCACTCTTCGTGCCCGTCACGATTACTTCAAGCGTGTGGGCCGAATTGGAGAGACCGGTTCGCTCGAAGGCGATCTTCTTCCAGACCGTGCTTGAGCTGTACAGGTTCACCTGTGCGACTTGAACGCCATCAAGTCTGACGTTGGCGATCCCGCCGCCCGTTCCGGATGCCGCGATCCATCGGACGCCGGTTCCCGTGAATGCGAACCGCGCGATGTTGTTGGCCGTGCGCGAGTACCTGTACGAGCCACCACTTGCGCTGGAACTCGAGGACGTGACCCACGCCGTTCCCGTGTATGAGGTACCAGAGCCTGTTTGCTCGATTCGGGTCCAAGTACCGCTTCCGGCTGCACCTTGGTACTCGAAGGCATCGACGTAAACGGACGCGAACGACGCTGCCGGGTTCTTGTTCCCGGTCACGGTGATCTCCAGGGTGTGCTGTGCGTTCGATAGACCAGTCCGTTCAAAGAGATTGGCCTTCCAAACCGTGGCGGCGGAGTACATGTCGACCGATCCGGCCGAAACTCCGTCGAGCTTGAGCGAGGCGATCCCGCCTCCTGCTCCTTTGGCCCCGAACCATCGAACGGCGGTGCCGTTGAAGGTGAATACGGCTTTGTTACCAGCCGTTCGGGAATATCTGTAACCGCCGCCGTAGGCGCTCGAGCTCAGAGCTGATGTCCATGTTCCTGTGAGAGTCACTCCTGCGCCGTTCTCCTCGACGTGATTCCACGTAGCGGGAGGAGGTTGGGCGGCCGGCGGCGTGTTGTCCAGCTGGCTCTCGAGGGTCGCCCAGTAATAGCCGTTCGAGGCGAAGTGGATCCCAACTCCCGCCGCGTTCAACCCGATGTTCCAAACGTCGAACATGCAGTTGCGGTGACCGGACGAGTTGAACCAGGCGTCGTAGAACCACTGGGCCACCTGGTCGGGCGTCGCTCCGGCGGAGCCCGGGAAGTAGTAAGCGACGTTCTCGCATCTCTGTCCCGCAACGAATCCGTCATCGGGCGGCCCGTTGGCCTCAGCGGGATCCGGCGTGGCCGTGTTGATGCGGTCGTCCAAGCCGTCGTGGGTCAGAGCATTGATGGACGCCTGATAGGCCGAGTGACCTCGGGCTTTGGACCGGAGCCCGGCGTGCATGACTTCAGCGGGCTTGCTCACGTTGGTCGCCCTCCCCTGGTTGATCAACTGCAGGAGCTTGACCTCGATGGAGTCCGTAGTAGGACTGGCCACAGCGGGCCTGACACTCAGCCCGGCAACAGCCAGTGCGATGCAGAAAACGGGGATGGACAGCCGGCGCATAACAACTCCCACGGTACTAGGCCTTTCCTTTGTAGTCGGCTTTTTTGACGCGCTCCTGAGCTAAGAAAGAACGGCGCGGCAATACCCGGGAGGCCGACGGACTAAAGGTTCGCTGTTGCTTCTTCCAACAGCCAGGCGAACTTGCGTTGCGCCTCTTCACGCCGGGTGGGAACGTGCTCGGTAGGCACCTCGTGCGCTTCGTAACCCTTCAGGATCTGCCGAGCTACCGTCTGTCGGTGAACCTCGTCGGGGCCGTCGTAGATCCGTCCCGCTCGCGCTGCCTTGTACATGGCCTCTAGCGGGAGATCGGTCGTGAAGCCGAGGCTGCCGTGGACCTGGATCGCGCGGTCGATGGCGTCGTGCAGCACCTTGCCGCCCCAGAACTTGATCTGAGAGATCTCCTTGCGCGCGGCCGATGACCCTTCGTGGTCCATCTTCCACGCAGCGTGCAGAGTCATCAGACGGAGCGCATGGATCTCCGTGGCTGAATCGGCGATCCAGTTCTGGATGGTCTGTTTCCGGGCCAGTGGTTCGCCGAACACAACGCGCGAGACGGCTCGTTCACAAAGCATCCGGAACGCGCGGTTCGACTGACCTATCCAGCGCATCACGTGATGGATCCGTCCGGGGCCGAGACGCTTCTGCGCCAGCACGAACGCCTGCCCTTCCTCGCCCAGGATGTTGTTGTAAGGAACGCGGACGTCCTCATAAAGGATCTCGGCGTGACCGCCCGGCATTTCGAACGGATGCTCGGGTTCGGCCATCGTTCCGATGTTCCGCTTGATGTTCACACCCGGGCGTGTTTGTCGGGACAAGGATCATCGACATCCCCTGATACGGGTGGACGTCCGGATTGGTGACGGCCATCACGATGAGGATGTCCGACGTCGCTCCATTGGACGTGAACCATTTGTGGCCGTTGATGACCCACTCGTCCCCTACGCGTTCGGCGCGCGTGCGGATCATCGTCGGGTCGGCGCCCGCACCCGGCTCGGTCATCGAGAAGGCCGAGCGGATGTCTCCGTTAAGGAGGGGCCACAGCCACCTGTCCTTTTGTTCGTCGGTCGCCGCGATCGCGATCAGCTCGGCGTTTCCGGAGTCGGGGGCGTTGTTTCCGAATACGGACGGAGCGTAGAAGCACTCGCCGAGGATCTCGTGCATCAGTCCGAGCTTGACCTGGCCGAAACCCTTGTCCGCCGAGCTCGGGGTCGAGGTGAGCGGCCCACAATCCTCGCGACTTCACCTCTTCCTTCAGAGGATCGGTGGCGCGCCGTAGCTGCTCGGACGAAAGCTCGAGGACTTCGAGCGGGATGATCTCGTCGCGGACGAATCCGCGCATCCATTCGAGTTTGGCTTCGAACTCCGGTTCGGTCGAAAAGTCCCAGGACATCGGCCCCTCCTATTTAGGCGTGGTGGTAATTCAAACTCTACGTGAGCTTGATCACGAGATCCCGAAGGGGATCCAGCTCGCAGACGATCTCACCGGTGCCGCGCGGCGCCCCTAATCCGTCGGCGAGTCGGAGAACCGTGCCGTCCTCGAAGAACGCTCGCCGAGATCCTCGATCGAAGCGCTCGAAGATCCCGGAGTAATAGACGCGCTTGGGCTCGCCGCTGACCGTGCCGATACCCGCGATCCAACGGACCTTCTTGTCGTCGTCGAGGCCGATGTGGACGTACTTCCCCTCCCAGGACAGCAGAGCCGTGATCGCGTGACTTCGTGTCTTGAAGCTCTCGACGTCGTCGCGGAGCTGATAGGTGCGCTCGCCGTCCAGCTGGATGCGCTCCAGGGTCGAGTCGGAGACGATACCGACGTCGTCCGGGAGCCTGGGTTCGTCGCTCTCGAGGACACTTCCGTTCGACGAACACGCCGACAAAGTAGCCAAGATCAGCGCAGCCGTAGCCGTCCAACGCCTGAACATCACGGCCCGGTCGTCTGCGTCGCCGGCGTCGCTGTGACCGACGGCGAGCCGGTCGTCGAAGGTGAGCCTGCAGGCGTAGTTGCGGCGGACGCGGGCGTCTGCGAAGCGGACGGTGTAGATAGCGCTGTTGGCGCCGGACTGGCTAGGACCTGAGCGCCCCCACCGATGTACTTGAAGCCGAACACCGAGCGCAGGCCTGTGGAGCCGAGCACCTCTGTGAGGAAACCGTCCTGGGCATCTGTCGGTAGCTCGATGCTTCCGCCTTTGTACGGTTTTAGCTCGAGGTTCATACGTCGTTCGCGCATCGGCTCCAGGGTGCCTCCGTTGAGGGCGGCGTCTCGTAGCTCCAAGTAGTACCGCGCCGTCCGACCCTGTTCCGCTCTCCGGAACTCGACACGATCCCTGATCGAGATCTGTTCTCGCACCTCCTGGGCGCGCTCACCCTTCAGGTACACGATCATCTTTCGGAAGCTCGCCACGCCCGGGGGCCTGGCGGTGTCTCCTCTCGACGGACGAGGCGGAAGCGGCGGCTGGACGAGATCGAACCGCCTCACCCCTTCGGCATCCAGGTCGCGATCGACGTCGGACGCCCAAGGGTCGTCCGCGGGGTTGTAGTCGATGTCCTCGGGATTGAACGGCTGTACCGCTATAGAGCCCCGGAACGCATCCTGCGAATAGCGGATCGCATCTGCGGCGTCGAAGAAGGGGTCGTTGCCGATCTGAGTCTCGTCTGCGGAATCTGATGTGTCGCTTGCTGATTCCTCGTCGCCACCCTCCGACGAGGCCGCACCCGAGGGCTCGGGAGCAGCCGTGTGGTCGATCACCCAGCGACCGTCGGCCAGCGCTTGCGCGGTCGGCGCATCTCCTGCTCGAGCTTCCTCAACGACTTGCCCGAAAGCACCGACGTTCAAAAGGCGGACCGCCACAGCGTCGTCGCTGACGATCGCCTCGAACATTGGTGTTCCGTTCAAGCTCACGGTGCCGGCGTAACGGAAGTCGTCTTCGACACGGCCCTCGACCGTGATGCGCGTTTTCCCGTCCAGAGTTTCGTCGAAGTAGGTGAAGCTGTGCGATCGGTTGTCACTGCGGCCCAGAGCGTTGACCACGTGACGGATGTTCGTCCCTCGCCCTCCCCCACTTCCACACGCGATCGCTAACAGAAGCGTTGCCAGCAGCGCCGGAGCGAGTTTCCTCATGCCGTCACGCCGGTCGCCAAAAGCCGCCGGAGAAGGGTGCGAGGGAACTTGAAGTCCTTCTGCACAGCAAGAACGAACATCCCATTGTCTCTGAACCACGTGAAGATGATCTGGTCTGACGCTGCCGTCGCGAAAACATCCTCGGAACCGACCCGATACTCACGTGGAGCACTGCCGCCGATGCTGGCGGCGATCGAACGAGTGAACTCTGGATCATCTGGCTCCGCAGCTGCGTTGAAACGGCTGACCTGAAGGCTCGCCCGCAGCAGCTCGTCCTCGCGGAGGCTGAATACGGCAACGGTATCGACGAACGGCTTGTCGATCCCCTTCAGCTCACCCTTTACGGATTCCGGAACGACACGAAGGCCAGCGATCTGATCCGGGAGCCGGATCCGTGCCGGGTCGACGGCGGCGCCCGAAGGAGACCCGGACCCGCAACCGATTGCGACGAGGATGCAGGCAGCCCCCATCGCCGCTACCAATCGCCTCAAGGGACCACCTGGACGACGGCGCGTGCGAAGTTCACTTTCAGGTCTCTCACCTGGTACGTCGCCGGTTGCTTGAAGGTCCATGTCCACTGCTGGCCGACTTTCAAGAAGCCGGAGTTGAAGATGCCCCGCGTCTCTTCGGTGAAGCTGCGGCCTCCCGAGCGTTCGGGTGTCCCGTCGTTATTCGTGACCCTGATCGTCGTTCCAACGGGGATTGTGAACTTTGCCCCGACCTTGTTATGGGTCGTGTCCTTGTAGAAGGGGCTGTCGGCGATCAAAGAGATCTCGAAGTACACGGGGGGAGCGGTTGGAGCAGGTGTTGGGGGTGCCGTACGCTCACCGACCGTCAGCGAGCCGGGTGTTGAGCTCGGCTCCGCTGTGCGCTCTCCGAGCCGACCCGCGCCCTGTTGCTCTTTGAACTCGAGCAGCTTCTCGGAACCGACCTTCTGACCCTCTCCGCAAGCCGCGACGAGCAGCAGCCCGCCGCACATCAGGAGTGGGATCACCTTCCGGCTTACCGCACTCATCCCCGGCGAGCCACCTTCCTCTTATTCGTCCGCTTGCGACTGGACGCCTCGACCAGGTTGTCCGATATGCCTAGGTACGACGAGACGACGCGATCGTCGTTGAGCACCTCCTCGGGAGTTCCGCGCACCAATACACGACCCTGATCCATGGCAAGCAGCTCGTCGGATATCTGTGAGATCAACGACATGTCGTGTTCGATGATCAGGAGGCTGCATCCCGTTTCGTGCCGGATCCTTCGCAAGAGGGGGCCGAGGTTCTCGGACTCCGCTTGGGCGATGCCGGTCGACGGCTCATCGAGGAGCAGCAACCTCGGCTCTGTTGCAAGGACGCAGGCGATGTCGGTGATGCGGCGAAGGCCGGTGCTGAGCTCTTTGACGAACTTGTCTCGATAGGCGCCCAAGTCCAGAAGCTCGATCAGCCTGTCCGCGCGCTGGCGTTGCCGGGCTTCTGCTTGCCGGGCCTGAGGTACCTGGAGAGTAGTCAGGAAAATGGAGCGAACCTCGGCCTGGCGCTCTAGTGCGACCAGGATGTTCTCGTAGACGGAAAGGGAGGGGAACAGGCGCGCGTCCTGGAATCGCCGCACCAACCCGAGCTTGGCTCGTTCTTCGGCAGGGAGATGGGTGACGTCCAAAGCTTCGTAGGTGATGCGTCCCCCGTCGACGGTTTGATACCCGGATACCAAGTCAAAAACCGTCGTCTTGCCGGCGCCGTTGGGGCCGATGAGTCCGAGGGATTCTCCCTCCCTGAGATCAAACGAGACATCTGTGACGGCAGTCACACCGCCGAAGGTCTTCGACACGCCTTCGACTTGCAGGACGGACCTGGCTCCCTCGATCGAGTACCGGCGCCGCTCGCGTTCGCCTTTCACGGCCGACTGAGTTCCGCCCAGCGTGCCCGTCCCCTTCACGTAAACCGCACGGAGGATATCGGGTCGCTTGAGGAGCTCCTCTGTGCGGCCGACGAATCGAACTTCGCCTTTCTCCATGAAGATCGCCCGCTCGGCAAGTGACAGCGCGACGTTCACCGATTGTTCGACCACGATCACCGTTGCTCCTTGTGCATGGATCTGCTTGACGATCTCGATGAGCTGCTGAACGACCACCGGTGACAAGCCGAGCGAAAGCTCGTCGATGATCAGCAGTCGGGGTTTGTTGAGGAAGGCAAGCGCAAGAGAGAGCATCTGCTGCTCTCCACCGGACAAAAGTTGTGCACGCTCGTTGGCTCGCTCCTCCAATATCGGGAATAGAGCGAAGACCTCCTTCAAACGCTCTTCGGCGTCTTCCGACTCGGTTATCCACGTCCCGAGCATCAAGTTCTCCGTGACCGAAAGATCGGGGAAGATGCCCCGGCCCCCGGGCATGGACACCACACCTCGCCGGGCGACCTCGTGCGGAGGCATATGCGTGATGTCTCTGCCGTCGAAAACAACCGCCCCGGACGAAGCTTCGTGAGTGCCATTGATCGCCCGTAGCAAGGTCGACTTGCCTGCACCGTTGGTTCCGAGAAGTGCGACGATCTCTCCCTCGTCGACGTCGAAGTCGACGCCGAAGAGCACCTGAACACCGTCGTAGTCCACGTCGACGTCGCGACAGACCAGCAGCTTCGCTCGTCCTGCGTTCTTCGCCGCTCTCCATACGGCCGATGCTGCTTGTGAAGCCATCGCCGACCGCATATCTCGCTCGAACAATCCGGCCGCGCTGAGGTCGATCAACGCGGACAGAATGATGAGAGGTGACGCCGCATAGAGCGCTCCCTGCGTGCCCCAACGCTCCACGACGTAGTTGATCAGGAAGAACCGAGCGATCGTCCCGGGAATGGCGGCAAGGAGCGTGACCGATGCCCCCATTGTCCGGACATGAGCCGGAAGGATCTGAACAAACAGAACGCTTTTGGCCGGACCGAGGAGCGCGCCCGCGCATCCGAACCCGATGAAGACGATGGCGAGCATCCAGAGCGGGGGCGCCGCGGCGATCCCCAATATGAAGAAGCTCGATGCAACACCGAGGAGGCCGCTGAAGACGAGCACACGCTGAGGGCGCCGGCGAGTTAGTGCGTCGACTATGCCGCCGGCCGCAAACCCGAACGGGAGCGCGAAGACGGCGAGCCCCGCGAAGAGAAAGGCTCGCTCGCGCAAGCTGAGCCCGTACTTCTCGAAGAGCAGGATCGCGAAGAAGAATCCGAAGATGTACTCGCCAACCCCGGCTGGGATTGCTCCGATGAAGAGCCGCCTCAGAGTTCTTATCGCCCAGATCGTCCGCCAGGCTTCACCGAAGCTGACCGGCGGCTCGGGGACCCGCGCTTCCTCGTCGGACAGTCCGACGGCTCGCCGCTCCATATAGCCGCGGATCGGCTCCTTCAGTGCAAAGATCGCCCAGATTCCGGCCAGGATGAGGAGCGGACCTGTTATCAGGTAAACGAGTCGCCAGGAGAGAGAGGTGGCGGTCGCGAGGTAAGCCACGATCACCGGTGCCGCGATACCCAGCACCCTCCCGATCACACCGCTAAGAGCGAAAACCTTGCCGCGGACGCCGACCGGGTAGTAGTCGGCACTCAGCGAGGACAGCGGAACATCGATGATCTTGTTCCCAACTCCGCTCACACCTTGGGCGACGCCGAGCGTGAGGTCTCGCTGCACTCCAGCCGTTCCGAGCGAGGCGGCTCCGTAGATGATCGTGCCGATACCCACCAACGGAGCTCGCCGAATGCGGTCGGCGAACCACGCCAGGCCCAGCGACACGAAAATCATCAGAAAACCAACGATCGAAAAGATCCCGACCAGCCGGACGACATCAATGTCGAGATCCTTGATGACATCCGGGATGGCAAGTCCGAGAACGCTTCCTTCAAGTGCACCGATCCCGCCGATGACCGTAAGGACCACGATGGGCCGAAGGCCGAATGGTGATCGCGCGATCTCGCCGTATCGAGCGGCCTCTCGAAGCGTTCGCTTGAAATCGAACAAAGCACGCTGCCAGAACGAGAGCTCTTGCCGGCGACGAGCAACTTCGAGCGCCTCGGTGACCTGCTCGCCGGTGAGAACCGCCGTCGAGAAGTCGAAGTCGGCCTTGCGCGATGTGCTTCGTTTGCCGTTCTTGCGCTCGACCGTCACCGATCAGTCCTCATCGCCGAGGGCTTCTACGGCTGCGCCGAGTACAGCCGCTTCCTCGCCCTTCCTTCGTTCGATGGATTGCGCTGCGCTTCCGCGAGCCCTGTAGAGATCGGACTCTCGCGGCGTAGCGCTGGTCGTGGGGCAGAGCCTCGAGGCCCGCGTCGGGAATCGTCGTCGCGAGAGGTATGAGTTGGCGCTCGAGCACCTCAGGGTCGATATCCGCGAACAATGCCGGAACCACCATCTGTCGCCGCTGAGCGACGATCTTCAGGATTCCGTCGCGGGCCGCCGTTACGAGCGACGCAAGGCCGCCGGGCGCGATGTAAAGAAAGGCAAGCACCCCAACGGGACCAACAAGAAGTGCCCACAGCTCGTTCGTGATAAGACGCTGTAGTGAGAAATACAGAGCTCCCAGTAGCGCACCCAACACCGATCCCACGCCGCCAACCACTGCATAGAGGAAGACCGACAAACTAAGTTCCGCCGGAAAATCAGCGGCGGTGGCGGCCCGCTGTTGGTGCACCAGTAGCACACCGGCGAGACCGCAAAGGAACCCCGAGATTGCAAAGGCGGCCAAGCGCATACGCGTCGGGTTCACTCCGAAAGCCCGAAGATTGTTCTCGTTGTCTCGCATGGCTATGAGCGTTCGACCCATGCGGCTTCTCCGTAGCGTCACAACGAGGAACACCGCGATCCCCAACCACGCCAGATTGAAGTAATACATGCTCCGCGTGTCCTCGAAGTCGAGGAATAGCAGGCGAGGCCTCTCCACCGCTCCCGGCAAGAGCCATCCGAAGTAACGCTCTTCGAACAGCGCCGACTGAACTGCGATCGAGAACGCGAAGGTAGCAACCGCAAGGAACAGCCCCCGCACGCGGAGAGCCGGGAACCCCATCAATGCCGAGAAGGCGGCGGTGAAGAAAGGAACCAGAACGAGTACGGCCCAGAACGTGATGCCGACCCGAGCGGTCAGTGCACCCCCGACGACGGCCGCCACGGCGACGAAACCGAATTGACCCAGGCTGGCTTGGCCGGCCCAACCCGTGAGGACGACGAGCGAGAGGAAAACGATCGCGATCGGAAGGAGATAAGACGCCTCGTTGACCTGGCCGGGCGTCGCCGCAAGGGGGAAAACGATCAACGCGACGACGATCGCGGCCGCAAGGGAACGTATGGCAAGGGTTATCTGGGGAAGCGCTCTGAGCTCGCGTGGGATCGCGCGCTGCTCGTTCGCCGACTCAAAGGAGCCGGCGTCGACCTCTTCGCCCCGTTGAGATCGGCGGCGAGTCACGAGGAATATCCCAAGGATCAGGACGAGCAGTCCCACATCAACCAATGCGATGTGCTGCTCGTAGCTGAAACGCACGGCCTCGCGGAATGTTGTTATGACGATCGCGCCGACGGCGGCGGCCGGGTAACTCTCGAAACGCCCCACTGCGGCTGCCACTAGAGGGATGATCAGTAGTTGAGGCGGAACCAAACCCACCGAGAACTGGCGCTGGATCGTGCCCTGGATAACGACGCTCAATCCCGAAAGCGCTCCGGACAACGTCCAAGCCACCATCGACAAAGCGATAACGCTGATCCCCAAGACCTGGGCGCGTTCATTGTTCTCGGCGGCCGCTCTGATCGCCACACCCACCCGGGAGAACCGGAAGAACCCGTAGAGACCGGCCAGAGCAACAACGGCAACTCCGATCCCGAAGAGGTGAGCAAAACCGAACTTCAGGCCAAAAGAGCCGAGCGTGAAGTCGAAGTCATCGAATGGTAGACGCGTCACCTGGCCCGCGATCTGTTCCTGCGTACGGTCCACGATGCTCGGGAAGATCGGCAGCTGATTCACGTAATTCGTAGCCTGCTGGATCGCCGGAACAGCCGCGATGGTCAAGATCGTCAGAGAAAGCCGTGGCGCTCTATAGAAGCGGATCACAAAGAAGAGCTGGAAGATCAGGCCGAGAGCAGCTGCAACGATCACGCCCGCAGCAAACGCAAGGAAATAGTTCCAACCGAGGAGGACCATCAGGTTGACGGTGAATACGCCGCCGCCGACGCCAAGGGCAGCTTGAGCGAAGTTGATGATGCGGTGGCTTCGATAGATGAGCACGATCCCGACCGCGGTCAGGGCGTTTAGAACGCCGACGACGAATCCCTGGAAGAGGATTGCTGCCGGTGTGCCGCCGCCATCTGTGCCGGGCAAGACGAACTGTGTCACCACGAGCGCCAGACCAGTTGCGGCCAGCGCGATCGCGATCGAACTGAACCTCTTGATTCCAGTTTCGGCGCCGAGCATCTCTAGGACGGTTCCAATTGGCCGATATGGGCGTCGAGCTTGAACGACACGCTCTCAGGCGTGCAGTTGCCGGTGCCGACTGGTGATCCCGTATCGCCGAGACAGGGTGATTCGATGTGCTCGATGACGGGGATCCCGCCGAGACCGGTGGCTATCCCGTACCAGTACTGGCGACGCGATACGGTGCCGTCCGCAGCAACGAACTCCTGGATCGTCTTCGCGAAGAACGTATCGACGATCTTTCCGCATGCATCGACGCGAACCCGTTTCGTCACTGCGCCCTCGCTACGAAGCACCTCGAGTGATACCGGATCGACGCCGATACTCCCAAGGTCGTAACCGAGCTCAACCGGCGTCGGCATGATGAGCACGGCCGGACTGGGTGTGAACACGGAGTTGGAAGCAGAGTCGGTCTTGTGTATCCGTTCGATCTTCGTCAGGTACAGGCCGGCCGGGTCCACACCCGAGAAGACCCCCGTAAGGGCCTGATCGATCGCACCCTTGGTCCGTCGGAACTCGTAGGTCGTCCGGACGGTGTACTGCGATCCGAACACCAGCTCCTTTTCCTCGACGACGAAGCTGTGGCCATTCGATGTGTCTTTGACGTCCAAGACCTTGCGGGTGTCGACGGGTGGCAGCGTCACGCTCCCCAGCGTGGGGACGGCCTGAACACCCTTCAATTGCCAGCGATATGTTCCGGTCTTCGGTTTCGTTTTGATGTCGGTTGGTGCGGCATCGGGAAAGTCCGTCAGGCCGGCCTTGGGACACAAGCCCGGTGGAACGCGCGGAGGGATCTTTATAGGTTCCTCCAGCGGGCCCTCCGAAACGGATCCCAACGGATTGAACGGGACGGGATTGGTGTTCGGCGGAAGCGCCGGTGCTTCCTCCTCCGGGATCCCGTAGGTCAGGTCTGTTGCGACGGTCTTCACGTTCACCGTCGACTCCGAAGTGCCGCCCCCACAGGCAGCACCCGCAAACACTAAAGCGAAGGCAAGCAGAGCAGGCGTCTGCTTAAACCTTCGCCGCATCGTCCTTATCCATGCTTCGGAGCGATGCAGAGCGCACCGCGTCGTCGATGCCGGGAGCATAGGGGTGGCGCAACGAAAGCCGCGAGAACAGCGCAACGCCGCGCAGCGTCCACGTGTGTGCTTGGCCCAGCCTCTTCTGCAGCGATCTCGACATTTCCTCCGCCGCCAAAGCATCATCGGAACTAACGTCGTTGCGCAGATCTCCCCACAGCGTCCGTGTTACTAGCCACGCGAGCTGTGTGTGCTCCTCATCCGGCACAACACGATCCAAGAACATCAGCGGAGTATCAGAGCGGTGGCCGTATCCGAAGTCGGAAGCCAGATCGCGGAGTTCGGCATAAGCAACGGCGACCCTCGTCCACGGATCTTGGTCGCGCGCCCACGACCGACGCCGAGACTTCCTGTACGACTTCCGAACGGCCGGCCAGAGGAAGTACACCAGCAACACCGCGAGAATGATCGGGCCGGCGACGATGATGATTGCCCGCATCTGCTCGAAGAAAAAGTTGGTCCCTTCGCGCTCGAAAGGCACGTATAGCTGCACTGCGAAGTCGTCGCTAGCAAGGATCGACTCGTTGGTTTGCGTCGGTTGATCGCCGAACGATGTCTTGGCCTGCCGTGGCGTACCGATAAGCGGTAGCCACTTATGACCGGCGAAATAGACCTCTAGGAAGGATGCGCCGTGCTTGGGACGAACCTCGAGTCCCTGATCGGTCTTGTCTCCACCGTCGAAGCCGTAACCGATCCGCGCAGGCACACCGGCCCACCGCGCAAGTAGAGCTTGTCCCGCCACGATCTCGAACGGCGTGCCTTCCTTTGTGCCGAACAGCATGTCCTCGACCTTCTCCGGAGGTACGTTCACCGGAGATCCGGCACCCGCCGCCGCGACGGTATCCAGGAGCCGGTTCCGCAAGAAGTCGAGCGTGTCCCACGCCGACGTCTTCGGCGCCTCGTTCAGGAGCCTCTGAACACCCGCCGGTGGTGGTGGCGTGTCGAGGAAGCGCTCCACGGGCAGACCTTCGATCTCCTCCGGAGGCTTCTGGCTGATGCGCCGTAGTTCGTCGACCGAAGGGATACGTGCAGCGGTTACCGTGTACTCGAGTCCGGTCTGGATCGCCCCCGAAGCCAAACGGATCACACCGGTCCGGCCGTCGTGCGCCAGACGTGGACCCTCAGCGATGAGTCCGACGAGGTTCGGGAGCCCGGGCAACACGGCCCCGTCGAGCCCTTCCACGTGGAACGTCGCCTTGACTCCAGCTTCCAACTCGCTGTCGATGATCCCGTCGCTCGGAACCTCCCGGATGCGGTTGTCGGCGAACGGCGGCAACCTCCAGCTTTCGCCGTCGTAGACATCGAGACTTCCCATACGCCACGGCCCGGTCACCGAGCTGCTGACGACGAAAAGCACGCGGTCGGGCACTTCGCTCAGCGGGATCGCCTTCGGCTTCTGTGCCGACTGCGTTGGGTCGTAGACCGGCTGCGGGAAAAGGAAGTCCGCTTGGGACAAGAAAACAAGAGCAACGGTCAGAGCGCCGAGCATGGGTAGCGCTCGGGCCGAGCGGCGCAACTCGAAGCCGATCGATCTCTGCTCGCCGCGCTCGAGATCGATGCTCGACAAGAGTCCCAAACCAACGGCGAAGAGGACCAGGCTGCCGATCCCACTGGCTACGCGCGCTTCTTCTGGGACGCTTATGGCAGCCACGGCAACGATGGGAAGCGGAAGCATCAAGCCGAGGGCGGGCCTGCGCACCTCGAGCGCGATCCACGCCGATGCGAACCCGAGGCCACCCATCAGCCACCCCAAGATCGCCCGCCACCCGAGCGTGAACTCGACGGGTGGCCGCTGGACGTCGCCAGAAGTGACGGCTTCCCGCAAGAACGGTCCGATGTTGAAGACATCGCTGGCCGAGCCTCCCGGCGCCGCGATGATGATGCCGATCACGAAGATCGCAGCCACGATCGCGGCGTTCATCAGGTACGGGTTCTTGATCGTGTGTATGCGCGAGGCGGCCAGGATCCCGAGAAGACCCGAGATCGTCGCCCAGATCCTTGGGCTTACTCCTGTGAAGACACCGCCGATCATGATCGCCGCGGCGATGGTGGCCGCTCCGGTCGCGAAGGAAACGCGAAGGACGGGCAGGTCGCCTACGAGCTCCTCGCTTGGGCGTGCCGGCTCGTCCGGGGGTGGCTCCGCTCCGGCAGCTTCGTCGACGACGGCCTCGAGCTCGGCCGTCGCTGTGTCTTCACGGATCGCCACTAACGACTCCCGGCTCCGATGTCATGACTAAGCGCGCTGGCCAGATCGTGTCCGGGTGACACACCGGCGACCTGACATCCGAGTGCCGCGGCGCGCGCCAAAGTGGCGTCGCCGCGTTCGTCCCAAAGGAGCGAGACGACCAACAGGGACACACCCTTGTTGAGCAAAAACTTGAGCTGCGCCGCCGTCTGGTCGTCCAGGTTGGGCGTTATCAGGATGTCGTGGGTGTCGCGGCGAGGGTTGGCCAGGAGCCGCCGGACGGTCTCGCGCAGCGGCTCACGTGTAAGGTCAACGCGAGCGAAAGCGTCGAGGAGCTCGAGCTGCGTCCCGGCACCCCGCAGAGTGCGGGTAAGCGATCCGGCGTTGGACTCACATCGGACCTCGTAACCTTCGCGCAGATGCCGCACCGCAAGTGACGCCGCTGCCCTGACGCCGGTCTCAAACGATTCCGAATGATCGCCGTCCCAGCTGTGTGATCCGCGATCGGTGTCGAGAATGATGGTGATCGCGTCGGTGATCCCTTCTTCCGCCTCGCGAACCATGAGCTTTCCGGCTTTTGCCGACGCACGCCAAACGATGCGCCGTAGCTCGTCTCCCGGGCGGTACTCCCTCATCCCGTAGAACTCGAGTCCGGAAGGCCAAGGTCTGGAGACCGGCGGTCTGATCGGTGGGTCTTCGTATCGCCTGGTCAGCGGACGGTCGGAAACGTGTTCCAGTCGCGGGTGCACCAGTAACTCGAACTCTTCGGCCAGCAGCGTCTCGCGCTCTGTCAATCCGAGCGGATCACTCGTCACAGCGACCAGAGGTCCAACCGTGTATACGCCTCGACGCTGGCACCGCAAACCGTAACGGTGCGTCACCGAGTTTCCGCGACCCAGGCGGGGCACCGGAACCTTCACCGTCTGACCGAGGCGCTCGGGAACGCGCTCTTCGAGAACGAATGTCGACACACCCCGCTGGGCCCGCAGCTTTACCTCGACGTCGAGGCGGTCGCCCTGCTGAGCACGGGGCATGAGGCCGGTACGCGTTGCTTCTAGCTTCAAGCCGCGCGGAGCAAGCAGGTAGCTCGCCACAATGAGGAGGAGCGTTCCGTACGCGAAGATGTACAGCGCCTTCCCGGCGACGAGATACGCAACGACCCACGGGACCACCGCGGCCAGAGCCGCGACCTGTCCCGTCCTGGTCAGGTGCGTCCTCCTTTGGACGGCGGCCCACCGCTCCCGCAAGCTCGACGCCTGCAGCGCATCTGAGAGGCGGTCGCGTACGACGAGGACTTTCCTGAGATTGCTGCGCGACGGACGCGAACCATCGCGCGTGCGTCCACTGCGCCGTTCGATCACCTTCATCAGCGGTCCAGCCTCGCCCTCCCCGCAAGCGTCCTGCCGGTCTGGAACCCTAACGGATACCGAGTCGTTCTGGGGTCATCGATGCTGGTTTAGACGCGCCGCATCGGGCGAAGGCTCAACGGGGGTCAGATATCATGCGGCAGGTCGCATGGCGGGGAAACGCTTCGTAAATGGCTGAAACACGACGACCCACCGAGAAGTCTTCGGTGCGCGGTTGGATTCGCCGTTACCCACCGCTCATCACCTTCATAGTCGCACTGCTGATCATGCTCGTGATCATGCCTTCGGCCCTCAACCTGCCTCAGGCAAATCCCAGCACGGTGCTGGAGTACGCGCCGATCCCTCCAGAAGATGAAACACCTCCCCAGCAAGAGGGTTCGCTCTCCTCGCTCGGCCTCGGGTCTACCGACACCCTTTCGGAGGAGGGGCCGGGAGACATAGGTCCTCTCCCAAAAACCGGCCTCGGTGAGAACCCGATCGTAAAGCGCTGCGTCGGCGACCCGCCGAGACAGACCGAGGATCTCAACTCCCCGCCGTGCGTCCCGTTCTTCGAAGGCGAGAACGGCGGAGCAACATTCACCGGCGTATCGAAGGACGAAGTCCGCGTAGTGGTTTACACCGACACATTCCAGACGACGGGCGGCGACCGAGGCTACGAAACGACGCCCGACCCCGGAACTATCTGCGACATCGACAGCCCTCCGGACCAGCCCGGGAACACGGCCTGCTTGAACGGCGAGGGAACCCAGGATCACGGCAACGTCGACGTCGTCCGCGGGATGTCGAAGTTCTTCAACGAAAGGTTCCAGACCTACAACCGTCATGTTCACCTCTTCCTCTATTGGTCTGGGCACGGATCGGGCGGCAAGGCTTCTGTCCGCCGCAGCGAGGCTCAGGACATCTTGGAAAGGATCAAGCCTTTCGCGGCTCTCGACTACACGATCTGGGGAAACAGCAACGCATTCATCGAAGCGATGGTGAAGCGCCACGTCACGATCTACGGCAGCTACGCGATGGTGCCGAACAAGACCTACCGTGAGAATGCGCCGTACCTTTGGTCGTTCTGGCCTGACATCGAGCATCAGGCGTCGCTGTTCTATGACTACGTCTGCAAGCGGGTTGCTCCGTTCAACGTAGGACCCACCGGCAATTCAGAACAGGCAGGAAAGAAGAGGAGATACGGCCTTCTTTCCACTTCGGACGTGAACTATCCCGGCCAACGCCAATTTGCCGAGCTCATGGAGGCAAAGCTGCGTAAAGGCTGTCCCAACGGCGCCGAGGTCGACATCGCAGGTGAATACAGCTACCCAAGGAACGCTTTCGAAACCGATACCCATCCGGATGCGATCAGCCGCGCGCAGGAGAACATTCAACGGATGCAAACCGACGGTGTCACGACCGTCCTGTGGCTGGCCGGATACGAGACCAATCACAGCAAAGCAGCTCAAGCAGCCGGCTATTTCCCGGAATGGGTCGTGGCCGGTGACATCTTGAACGACCAGACAGAGGAGGCTGGAGGGCAGGAACCTGAGGCGTGGAAGTACGCGCGGATACTCAGCAATCAGTTGCGAGAAGACAAGACCGCCGACATCCCCTGTCGCCAGGCGTACCGCGAGAGCGATCCATACGCGACAACGAATCAGACGATCAATGCGTGCGCCGTATACAGGAGCTTCTTCATGCTCTTCCGCGGGATCCAGGTCGCAGGTCCGTTCCTGACACCGACGGCAGTCGACGAAGGGAACCACGCGCTGCCGCGCACCGAGAGCAAGAATCCTTACATAGCCTCCTGCTACTACGATCCGGGCGACTTCACGTGCGTCAAGGACGCTCAAGAGTCCTGGTTCGATCCCTCGCAACCGGACCCCAACGGGGCCATCAACTCGATGGGGTGCTGGCGCATGAGTGACTACGGGCTACGACACATCGCCGGCACTTGGAACCAAGCCAACAGTGCATTCGGCGACCCGGCGACGGCGCCGTGCAATTCGGTGAGTGACTTTGCCGTCACTCAGAACCTCTTCGGCCCGGCCGGGTGACGATGGCGACCAAGCGCGCCTTCGTCGTCTTAGCCTCAACGCTTCTGCTTGTGACCGGGACCAATGGTCTCGCCTCCGCACTCGACCAAGGCAATCTCGGGACGGCCGGCCCTAAGAGTCCGACTATCGAGCGGGATTTCCTTCCGATACCGGGCCCCTTCATCGGAAGCTTCTTGCCCACACAGCCCTTTGCGCTCTTCCGACCGACGGCGTGTCGCAACGTCGTGTACTGCGACGCCTTCGAGCTGGACGTTGACTACCCGGACGACCTGCTGTCCAGCGAAGTGCTGTTCGGTGTGTCCGTGACGCTCACCTGGGAGAACCCTCGAACCGAGGACAACGCCACCGGAAACGACCTCGACATGTTTCTCTTCGCCGATGACGATCCCGTGCTGGGGGCGCCCATCAGCAAATGTCAATCGCCTGAAGACGATAAATGCGACAACCTCGAGTCCGAGACCATCGCGATCGCAGAGCCGGACAACACAGTCGCCGACGAGGAGGCAACTCCACTTCTCTTCACCGTCGTTAACCACTCGGGGGTCAATCTCGGCTACAAGCTCACGATCAAGTGGTACACGTTCGATCTTCCGCCCCCGCCGGATTTCGAAGCGCCCGAGATCGGCGAGGTCGGCGAACCGAACACGACGGTATCCGGACCCTTCGACTTCGCCGTCACCGGTTCTAAAGAGGACGACGACGCCGATGCGCCTAGGAGGATCGAGATACCCGGTCCCGATGGCCAAGTACGAGAGATAGAGCTTCCCTTCTTCGCTGCCGGGCAGCGCGCGGCCGCTTCGGCCGATCGTGGCGTCTCTCCATGGATCACCGCTGCGATAGTCGGAGCGCTCGTGCTGGTGGGTTTCAGCTGGCTCCTAGTCGTTCGCTCCCGCCGGCGCGAGGAGGCCGAGAACTCGCCGTGAGGAGAACGTTCCTAATGGTGGTGGTTCTCTTAGCGGTCGCTGCTTGCGGTAACAACAAGGCATCGCAAGTAACGCCGAAGGACGCCGGTGGGAGATACGGGTCGGGCGTTGATCTCGAAGCGCTGAACAAGACAGCGACGCCGGCTCCAGGTTCAGCAGCATCGGCGCCACCCGCCGGCGGAAACACCAACTCCGGAGCCGTAACCGCGCCAACGACAGGAGCTGCGCTATCGGGTATTGACGTCGCCGACGACGCCGGCGCCGTGGGTCGCAATGCTGTCCCATACCTACGGGGTGGGCGATACACCAAGTTGGCCTTCGAGATCACCGCGGCGAACCAGTGGGAGCCAGACCCTGAGTCGATCAGCCTCCTACGAACGCGCCTTCAATCGATCGTCGACAAACCCAAGGGGATCGAGTTCCTGCCTGCGCACAATTTCAGTTCGCAAAAGACGAAGTACTCGCAAGACGACATCGAGTCCCTAGAGCGTCAGTACCGGAAACGGTTCTCAGATAAGAACGGTGGGACGGCAGTGATCCACGTTCTATTCCTCAACGGCGCGAGTGAGGAGTTCGTCGGCAAGGCCTACCGCGCATCGTCGATCGTGATCATGGCTGAGGACGCCGATGCTCGATCAACCGCGGCCGTTTCACGGGGGAAGATCGAAGGAGCAATCCTCGTACACGAGGTCGGACACCTACTGCGGCTTCTGAACAACGGTTACCACTCACCGCGAGAGCGCGAGGATCCCGAGCACCGTGGGCATTCGCGCAACACCGGTTCGGTCATGTATTGGCAGGTGGACGCCAGCGGAGATTTGATCGAGGACATCTTCAACGGACCGCCTCCGAATCAGTTCGACAAGGACGATCTCGCCGATCTAGCGGATATCAAGGCCGGACGCCTCGGCCCCCGTTAACGCTGAACGGCTAACGTCGCGAGCGAGCCCTGGCCGGCCGCCGGGTCCGCGCTGCTCGCACGGATCTGCTCGGCGCCGTCGTCTCACCATCGGACGTCGAGTCCCCCGACGATGCGCGGCGTGTCGGCCCACCGGTAGCCGGCGGCTTAACGCGTGCGACGACGCGCTCGATCACGGCATCAACTGTCTCGCCCCGTAGGACGGCGTCCGGATTGAGCATGATCCGGTGGGCGAGGATCGGCGTCAGAACTTCTCTCACGTCGTCTGGGTAAACGTCGGTTCGGCCGTCGCTCGCAGCGAGTGCGCGCGAAGCGCGCAGGAGCGCGATCGACGCCCGCGGGCTCGCTCCCAGTGAAAGCGCCGGGTCGTCTCGCGTCGCTTGGATCAGATCGATGATGTAGTACGCGACCTCGGGAGAGAGATTCACGGTCGTGGAGTAGGCGATCATCTGTGCGATTGTCGACGTGTTGACCACGGACGTCAGGTCTTCGATAGCCAGCTGGACCTGGTTGTCGAACATGACCTCGAATTCTGAGTCACGGTCCATGTAGCCCATCGAGAGCTTGAACAGGAAGCGGTCCAGCTGAGCCTCGGGCAGCGGGAACGTTCCGGCAAGCTCGACGGGGTTCTGCGTAGCCAGGACGAAGAACGGACGCGGAAGCAAGTGCGTCACGCCGTCCGCGCTGACTTTGCGCTCCCCCATCGCTTCCAACAGAGCCGACTGAGTCTTCGGCGTAGCCCGGTTCACCTCGTCGGCCAGAAGCACGTTCACGAACACGGGGCCCGACATGAACTCGAACTTCATCTTGCGCTGGTCATAGATCGACGACCCTGTGATGTCGGCGGGCAACATGTCCGGCGTGCACTGCACGCGCGCGTTCGATGCATTCATCGACTGAGCCAGAGCCCTGGCCAGCATCGTCTTCCCGGTTCCCGGAACGTCCTCGAACAAGATGTGGCCCTCACACAACATCGCTGTCAACGCCAAACGGATGACGTCGTTCTTCCCCTTGATTACGGTCTCGACGTTCGAAACGATCTCACCGAACGATTGCGAGAACCGCTTGGCATTCATGTTGCCGACGGAATAACCCTTGGCCTGCGGCGGGCGCGAGCGCGGCGAGCGTTTGGACGAGCCGCGGGACGTGCTTCTGCTGGACATCGAACCCCCTCGTGGGATACCACGCCGAAACGGCAGCGCCCAGACTAGCAGGGCGAATTCGACGGCCGATCCATCAATCCGTCGTCGTCATGCGCCAGGTCGCAGCGTTCCAGAACGGTCCGGACAGAGCGTCGGCCGGCATGGGTCCGACGACACCGTCATCACCGACTATCCACGTCCTTGTTCGAACCAAGGGTGCAACGGTAGCCGCACCGACCAAGCCTTCCTGAACACGTTCCCACGACGCTTCGTCCAGGCCCGTTACCGGGCCGCGCTCGATGACGGCCCCGCCGACCGCACTTTCGGCGGACGTTGCAGCATCGTCGACGGGTGCCGCACCCGTCTGGCCCCCGACGCTCGCGTAAGCGGATGCATCGACGGCATCGCCCGCACGACGCAATCGCAGAACGGCAGGCGTGCGGTGCTCGGGTAACCACGTCCGCTCGAACGACTCGGGCTCGAGTGCGACGAGCTCGGCTGTGATGCCCAGCTCACGCAATCGGAAGTGGATGAAGTTAGCCAACGTACTGCCGCCCGACGATCTGGGAAACGCAAGCTGGAAGCGGCGAGTACCGCCTGCGCCGAGCACTCTCCTGGCCTCGGCTAGGTCGCCGCGCCCGGACCAGGGCTGTGCCTTCCGGCCCGACTCGTCGACGAAAGAGCTCGGTATCGAGTTCATGGGACGCCCGGAGTCTTCGAAGATCTCGTCCGCGAGAACGGGATCGATGGCTTCGACGACGGCACTTGCGACATCGGATCCCAGTCGTGCTGCGTCCAGGTCGAGCTCCCACCAGGCCCCCGACCACCTGTTGGACGCCCCGCCTCCTCCCTCGAGGGCGCCGGACGTCGGCTTAAGGCCCCGAGCCTGCGCACGCCGGCCGATGTTGATCTCACCCGGAGCGAAGAAGGCGTCGATGTCGTTCAAACGCATCAGCTGGAAGCGCGTCTCGTCATCGGGCACGAAGGTCACGTCGATGCCGCGAAGTATCGACTTCGGCCCCCAATAACGCGCATTGCGACGAAGCGAGATGCGAAGTCCATCCGTCCACTCGCCGAATGAGAAGGGACCACCCGATACCGTCGGCCCCCGGCTCCATTGCTCTGAATAGGCATGCGCTGGCAGCACCATGTCGTCCAGCGAGAAGAGCGACCACCAACGGCGCACCACACGATCGAAGCGCAGACGAAGGCTCCGGGGGCCGAGCACGTCGACGGCCCGCAGATACCGATATCTGTAACCAGTTGGACCGCCGCGCAACCTCTCCAGACTGAACCGGACATCCTCGGCGGAGATCGGCTTGCCGTCGCTCCACGATGCCTTGCGCAGCTGTAGCGCGACGGAAAAGGGATCGAACTCGATGTCGGCTTCCGTCGGCCAGCGAACAACAAGGTCGGGCCGTGGCCTCAGCCTCGAATCGAGCTTGAACAACGCCGGGAGAATCGGACGGAGGATGTCACGCGTGGCCGCCGAGCCCCCACCGGGCGCCAGCGGGTCGAGCGTCGGGGGCTCGGAGGGATATCCGAAACGCATTACTGCGTTCGATGGAGCGGGCGTCGGCCGCGGATTCGTCTCCGCACCACAGGCGACGCAGGCAAAAGCGATCGCTACGAGAAGGCAGAGGCCTTTGCGTCCGGTCGTCAGCGCAGACGGAGGCCGAGGAGAAGCGTTGTGATCGCGAACACAGATGCAGCCGCGATCGTGATCCGGTCGAGATTGCGCTCGACCGCACCCGTCGCGCCCATCGAGCCGCCTCCGCCTCCGAAGACGTCCGACAGCCCCGTTCCGCGCCCGGAGTGCAGAAGGATGAAAAGCACCAAGAGCAGGGAGGCCACGACGTGGGCTACCACGAGTGCGATGTTGATCATGAGACGAGAGTCTACCTGCTCAGATCGAACAGCATGGGCAGAACTTCGACCCCCATAAGCGAGCCGAGCGCACCGGATCCGGCTTCCGCTTCCGAGAAGGCCGACCTGCCATCCGACGTCAGGCTCTTCGTCCAAACCACCAGCGGGACGGGATCGGCGGTGTGCGCCTTGCGCACGCACGACGTCGAATGATCGGCGGTAACGGCCAGGACCACACTTCCGCCGAGCTCCGGAAGCAAAGTCCCGAAATACCCCTCGTCGATGTCGGCGATGACATCCCGCTTGTCCTCGGCTCGGCCATCGTGGGCCGGAACGTCGGGACCCTTCAGATGCACGTAAAGCGCATCGAAGCCGTCCAGGGCCTCGACCGTGCGCTCCGCCAGTCGCGCATACCCTTCGGGGTTCTCGGGTGAAGTAACGAGGATCGGCTCCATGCCCGTCACCATGGCTATCCCAATCTCGACCGGCATCTCGGCGAAGCACGCGAAGCTCATGCCGAAACGCTCCGAAAGCGAAGCGACTTCAGGGATGTGATCCCCAGCATCGCGCACGAGAACAATATTGGCGGGAGGTCGTCCGCGCTTCTCTCGGGCACGGTTCACCTCGTGATGCATCGAGCACGTCCTGAGCCTGCGAGCTCCAGGCGTTCGTTAGCTCGGCTCCCAGGCGCGAACCGTCGGAGTCCGACGAGCGAAACGCAGGGTTTCGCATGGGGGTCGAAGGTTTCGAGTGCGATCCCGAGCGAACCGCGGCGCTCGTAGGCTGGGTCGGAGTTCGAGATCTCCGCATGGAGTGGTTGGTCGGCGTTGATATGCAGGACACCGCGGTGTTCAGATGTCGCGATCAAGGTGGCGCGTCCGCCCTCGAGCGAAACGGCTGCGTTCACGGCGTCCGCAAGCGCTTTTGCCTCTTCCGTCGAAAGATCACGGCCGGCCCGGCGATCCACGATCGTGCCGGTCTCGTCGACCGTTGCAAAGTTGGCGCGCCAGGAAAGATCTCCAGGGTGCATCTCGATGCCCGCCCCCAGCGCCTCCAGCGGACCTCGGCCCGCGTGTTGCGTATGGGGGTCGTATCCGAGGATCGCGAACACGGCGATGTCCGACTCCGGCGCGATCCCATCGCCCACCGTTGTCACCAACCCGGACCGGCCACGCTGCGCGAGCGAGTCGAGATTGGGAGTTCTTGCCGCTTGCAACGGCGTGAGACCGTCGAGCTCAGGGCACGGATCATCGCCGAGCCCGTCGAGGATCACATAGAGGATCTTCTTCATCGTCCTAGAACTTCACGATCATCGCGAACGATTTCGGGTCGAGTGATGCGCCGCCCACGAGCGCACCATCGATCTCGGGTTGCGCCATCAGCTGCGCGATGTTGCCCGCGCTGACGCTGCCGCCGTACTGGATGCGCACGCCCTGCGCGATGTCGGCACCGTCGCGACCTGACCGATCGTCGAACGAACGTAGCCGATCGTGGCGTTCGCGTCCTCCGGCGAGGCGGCGCGCCCGGTACCGATCGCCCACACCGGCTCGTAGGCGACGACGAAGGATCCGATCTGTTCGGCTGTGAATCCGGCGAGACCGTCCCGAACCTGGGTACCGATCACGTTCTCGGTCTGGCCGCCTTCGCGCTCCTCCAGCGTCTCGCCGACACAAACGATCGGAGTGAGGCCGTTGCCGCAGCGCGGCGTGGATCCGCTTGTTGACCGTCTCGTCCGTCTCGCCGAAGTACTTGCGGCGCTCGGAGTGCCCGATGATCACGTAGCTGCAGTGCAATGCCTTGAGGAACACTCCCGAGATCTCACCCGTGTAGGCGCCTTCGTCCTCCCAGATGAGGTTCTGGGCGCCGAGCGCGATCGGGATGTACTCGTCCTCGAGGACGAGCTGCACCGACCGCAGGGCGGTGAACGGCGGGCAAACAACCACATCGACGCGCTCGTAGTCCTGCTCGCGCAGGTCGTAGGACAGCGTTCGCACGAGCGAGATCGCGTCCGTGTGCGTCTGGTTCATCTTCCAGTTGCCCGCGATGATCGGCTTGCGGTCCGCCATCAACACTCCTTTATCTGCGGGAGGTTCCCGCACCAGCTGAAGTCAGAGCCTCGATACCCGGTAGCGACTTGCCTTCGAGGAACTCGAGCGAGGCTCCCCCGCCCGTCGACGCGAAGTCAACTGCGTCGGCGAGACCGACCGCCGCAAGGGCGGCCGCGGTGTCGCCGCCGCCCGTGACCGTATAACCGGCGCACTCGGCTACAGCCTCGGCCACGACTCGCGATCCCGTCCGCAAAGGCAGCGCGTCTCGAAGACACCCATCGGGCCGTTCCAGAACACCGTCTTGGCCGCTTTGATCTTGCCGGCGAAGGCCGCCGCAGTTTCCGGTCCGATGTCCAAGCCGAGCGGTCGACGATGGGATGGACTCGACCGGCACGGTCGCCTTCGCTTCCGTTGCATCGAAAGATTCGGCCACCACGACGTCGGTAGGAAGGACGATCTTTTCGTCATCAACGATGGCCGCAACGTCGATCGAACGCCTCCGAATCGACGAGCGAAGCGCCGACTTCATGACCACGCGCCTTCAGGAACGTGAAGCACATCCCTCCGCCGATGAGGATCTTGTCCGCGCGATCGAGGAGGTTGCTGCACGACGCCGATCTTGTCCGACACCTTGGCTCCCCCGAGCACGACGACGTACGGGCGCTCCGGGGAGCCGAGCAATGTCGAAAGGTTCTCGACCTCCCGCTGGAGCAACAAACCGGCTGCTGATGGCAGCTTCGCCGGCGGCCCGACGATCGATGCGTGCGCGCGGTGACATGCCCCGAACGCGTCGTTCACATAGGACATCGGCAAGCGAGCAAAGCCGTCCGGCGAAACCCGGGTCGTTCTTGGTCTCGCCTTCGTGGAATCGAAGGTTCTCCAGGAGGGCCACGCGTGCGTTCGGAATCGATCTCGTAGATCCGTGACCAACGGCACGTCGCCGGCCAGCGCCGCCGAGAGCGCCGCCGCGACGGGGGCCAAGCGTGAGCTTGGGGTCTGGGCCTTTCGGTCGTCCGAGGTGCGAGCACACGACGGCGAGACCACCGCGCTTCGAGGATGCGTTCAAGCGTCGGAAGGAATGCGCGTATGCGGAAGTCGTCGGTGATCCGACCATCATCGATCGGGACGTTCAGGTCGGCCCGCAGCAGAACTCGCCGGCCGGCAACGTCGAGATCGTCGAGCGCGGAAGCCTTTCGGACGCTATAGCCCGGCTTTCTCCAGGAACCGGCAGAGGTCAACGAGCCGGTTCGAGTAGCCCCACTCGTTGTCGTACCAGCCGAGGATCTTGACGATGTTGCCGTTCGTCATCGTCTCGAGGGCGCTGAAGACGCACGAGTGCGAGTTTCCGACGATGTCCTGCGAAACCAGCGGCTTGTCCGTGTACTCGAGGATGCGCTGGTAACGAGACGAACCGGCGGCGTCACGGAACGCGGCATTGATGTCGTCCTTCGACGCGTCCTTCGAGACGACGGCTGTAAGGTCGGTGATCGAACCGTCCGGAACCGGCACGCGAAGGGCCATGCCGTCGAGCTTTCCGTCGAGTTCCGGGATGACCTTGCCGATCGCCTTCGCGGCTCCCGTCGTGTTCGGGATAACGTTCAGCGCTGCGGCCCGCATCCGACGCAGGTCGGGCTTACCGGATCGCGTCGCTTGAGCCACATCGACGAGCGCCTGATCGCTCGTGTACGCGTGAACCGTAAGCATGAAGCCGCGCTCGATCCCGAAGTGTCGTGAAGTACACGCGCCATCGGTGCGAGGCAGTTCGTCGTGCAGGAGGCGTTGGAGAGCACGTGATGCGACGACGGGTCGTAGCTGTCGTCGTTGACGCCCAGGACGAGCATGGCGTCGGCGTCGCCCGAGGGCGCAGAGATGATGACCTTCTTAGCGCCGCCTTCGAGGTGAGCGGCGGCCTTTTCCCTGGCGGTGAAGAGACCCGTCGACTCGATAACGACCTGCACACCGAGGTCGGCCCACGGGTGTCTCCGCCGGGTCCTTGTTCTCGAGCTTTGCGAACGGACTGTCCATCGACGGCGAATCCGTCGTCGGTCGTCTTCACATCGTGAGGCAGCACTCCGCCCACCGAGTCGTACTTGAGGAGGTGAGCCATCACCTCCGGGTCGCCGAACGGATCGTTCACTGCCACAAGCTCGACGTCGCCCTCAGCCTGTGCGAGAAGTCGCCCGGAAGAAGCTGCGCCCGATGCGACCAAAACCGTTGATTCCGACGCGAACCGCCATGTGCTGGCCTCCTTACAAATGGTCTTGTGCGGATTGTATCCCCGCCCGGACGGCGCCTTATTCGCGCTCTAGATCGCGGTGGTGAACGGTTGCCGTATAGCCCAGATCGCGCAGGAACCGGCCGATCTCTTCGCCGAAAACGACCGAACGGTGCCTTCCACCGGTGCAGCCGATGCCCACTGTGAGGTAGTGCTTACCTTCACGGATGAAAGCCGGCACGGTGAACTCGAGCATGTCCTCGATTCGATTCAGGTACCCCTTTGCCTCGTCTTGAAGCAAGACGTAGTCGCGTATGCGTTCGTCGGTTCCCGGAAGCGGTCGCAGCTCCGCGACCCAATGCGGATTGGGGAGGAATCGCGTGTCGAAGACGAGGTCGGCGTCGATCGGCAGTCCGTACTTGAATCCGAAAGTGACGATCGAGACCTGGAGTGCCGCATCAGATGACTCGGCCGGGAATATGGATCGGATCCTGTCGCGCAACTCATGCGGGGTGAGCCCGGACGTGTCGATCACGACATCGGCATCGTCCTTCAACACTTCGAGTAGCTGGCGTTCGCGCGATATCCCGTCCTGGACCCGTTCGTTGTGAGCAAGAGGATGGGGCCGTCGCTTCTCCTCGTACCGTCGGACCAGGGCCTCGTCCGAGGCCTCGAGGAACACGATCTTGAAGTCGCACCCCACGGTCGCGAAGGCTCAGGAAGGCCTGCCCCAAGTCGGTGAAGAACTCCTGGAAGAACTCACGGCCGCTCGGCCTGACGACCACGGCCGTCCGGCGGACCCCGGTTCTCGCGACGAGATCGGCGACTTGGTCGATAACGGACGGTGGAAGATTGTCGAGTACGAGGTATCCCATGTCCTCGAAGGACTTCGAGGCTTCGGACATACCCGAACCGGAGAGTCCGCTGATGACGACGAGCTCGAGCGGCTCTTCGGCGTTGGTCACGCGCTCTCCTTCTGGAACTTCCGATGGATCGCCTCGGCGAGGTGCCGCGGGATCCCGGGGACGGCCCGGATCTCGTCGATCGTTGCCCGCTGCAATGCTTCCACCGAACCGAACCACTTCATAAGAGAGGTCTTGCGTCCGCTGCCGACGCCGGGTATCTCATCCAATACCGATCGGCGAAGCGCAGCCTCGCGCCGTTTTCGGTGATAGCCGATCGCAAACCGGTGCGCCTCGTCGCGCACATGCTGCAGGACGTAAAGCGCTTCCGAGGTGCGAGGAATGACGATCGGATCCGGACGACCGGGGACGTAAACCTCTTCCAAGCGTTTGGCCAAGGCGGCCACCGGTATCCCTTCGACGCCCGCTTCTTCCATGGCGTGCAATCGCAGCGTTTAGTTGTCCGCGACCTCCGTCGATCAGGACGAGCTGCGGTCTGTACGCGAACTTTCGCGGGCGTTTTCCGGCCTCTGGCTCCTTCTCGCGCTCCTGGACGTAGCGTCGGAAACGCCGGAAGACGACCTCGTGCATGGCTTTGAAATCATCCATGCCTTCGTGGCGCTTCACACGGAACTTGCGGTAATCGCTGTTACGCGGGGCACCGTCCTCGAACACGACCATCGATCCAACGGTTTCGTCGCCTTGAAGAGTCGAAATGTCGAAGCACTCGATACGCAGCGGCGCTTCAGGTAGACCGAGCTCCGCTTGAAGGTCGGCCAAAGCTCGTGATCGAGCAGCCAGGTCGGTGCGACGCTTCGAAGAGAGCTCGCGCAAGGCCTGGTCGGCGTTCTCGTTGACCATGGCCAGCACGCCGGCCCGCTCTCCCGTACGCGGAGTACGGATGCGAACGCGGCGCTCCCGTTTCTGCTCGAGCCAGGCTTCGAGGACCTCACGTTCGTCCGGCGTCGTATGGGACCAGGATCTCGCCGGGAACGTCTTCTTGTTCGGAATAGAGAGACTGGAGGAACAGGGTTAAGCGTTGCGCCTGAGTCTGATCCTCAACCACCTCGGCGTGAAAGCCTTTACGGCCGGCGACGCGGCCCCCGCGCACGAAGAAGACCTGGGTGCTGGCATCGAGCTCGCTCTCGGCGACACCAATGACATCTGCATCCAGGCGAGTCTTCGTCACGATCTCTTGGCGTTCCAGTGCCTTCCGCGCTGCGAACAGCTGGTCACGCCGGCGCGCGGCGTTCTCGAATTCCTGACGCTCCGCGGCTTCGTGCATCTCGTTGTCCAGCCGCGTGAGGGTGCTCTCGACATCGCCGTCCAGGAACTTGCAAAAAGCGTCGACGTTCGCGCGGTAGTCCTCTTCGGTTACCTCATCGACGCAGGGACCGGGACAACGAGCGATGTGGAAGTACAGGCAAGGCCGATCGAGCCGTTTCGATTCCTTGAACAGCGACTCCGAGCATGTCCGCATCGGAAACACTCGCGTGAGGAGATCGACCGTCTCACGGATCGCGTAAGCGTGACCGTACGGACCGTAGTACTTCGTTCCGCGCCGCTTGCGCCCGCGCATCACGGTGGCCTTTGGCCAGCGATCGTTCAGGTCACGGCCAGGTAGGGATAAGACTTGTCGTCCCGGTACCGGACGTTGTACCTCGGCTTGTGCTCCTGGATCAGCGAGTACTCGAGCAGGAGAGCCTGGACCTCACCCGAGACGACGACCCACTCCACTGCTCGGGCGGCCGCCATCAGCGCTTGCGTCCGAGCCAGCAAAGAGGACGGGGCTCCGAAGTAGTTCGACAGCCGCTTTCGGATGCTGCGGGCCTTGCCGACGTACAGCACACGCCCGTCGGCGTCCCGGAAGAGGTACACACCCGGGCCGATCGGGAGCTTCTCCCAGTGAGGGTCTTTCGCCCGCGGCGAAATCTAAACGTTGAAGATCGAGATCGGTCCGCACACCTCCAGGCTACCGGCGGTCGTGTTAGACGAACGCAAGTTCGGCCGTTACCGGGAAATGATCCGATGGAAAGCGTCCCGCTTTTCCGTTCCGGATCACGGACGCGCCGAGGACCTCCCAGCGATCGTCGCAGAAGATGTAGTCGATCTTCCCGTGCCGTTTGATGCCCTTGCCGCGGAAATTGTGGAAGGTATAGGCCTCTTCGTCCGGGTGGAGAACCCGAAATGAGTCGCGGAATCCCGCATCGAGGAAGACGCTCACCGCTTCCCGCTTCTCACTAACGTTCAGGTCGCCCATCACCAGACGCGGCATATGCGCGTGAGTCGTCACGCGCGATACGACCAGCCGGGCGCTCTCCAACCTGGCCTGGGAACCGACGTGATCGAAATGTGTGTTGTAGACGGCAAAACGGGCACGATCTGCAGCCTTATCCGCAAACACGGCCCAGTTGCAGACCCGAGGCATAGCTGCGTCCCAAGCGCGGACTCGCTCGCCGTCCGGTTCGGGAGACAGCCAGAAATCTCCGCTCTGACAAGCCTCGAGTCGCTCGGCATCGAACATGATCGCGGCGTGCGTCCCTCGCGGCCCGCCGTAGCGTCGTCCGGACAGCAAAGCCATGCCGGGGAATTCCGGCATCAGCTCTTCGAGTTGGAAGTGATGTGCCTCTTGAAGACCCAGCACGTGAGGTGACCACGTCCGGATGGCCTCGAAGACCATGTCCCGGCGGAGGTACCACCTATTCGGCCCATCCAGTGCGCGGCCGTGGCGGATGTTAAAGGTCATGAACCTCAGGGAACCCGACATAGCGATGACGGTAAAGCCTGCTAGGGTTCGGGCGCTTCCATGAGCAACGGCTCGCGTTGCGAAAAGCCTCAATGCGTCGGATGGATGGCCATCCGATTGGTGAACTCGTAGTCGATGCCGTCACCGACGCCTTCCCTCACGACGGCCTCCGCCCGCGATCTGATCCGCGAGGCGGCATTTCCCGGGACCACCGGAGATCGCGTCGGTGTAGAGATCGAGTGGCTCACTTCCCCGTCACAGTCCCCTCGATCCGTCTCTGATCTGCGCGGGATCCTCGAGCCTCAACTGCCCCTTCCGCGAGGATCGAAGATCACGTTTGAGCCCGGTGGACAGCTCGAGCTGTCGTCCCGGGTGATGAAGAACTGCGGTGCGGCCATCAACGCCGTGGCTCAGGACACCGGCACCGTACGCTCCGCCCTCAAACCACACGGCGTAGAGCTCACCGCGAGCGGCATCGATCCCCACCGGCCACTGAAGCTCTCAACGAACGAACCGCGCTATACCAGCATGAAGGCGTACTTCGACGGTGCGAACCGCGCCGGCGCCCACATGATGTGCACGACCGCGGCCGTCCACGTGAACCTCGACGCAGGTGCGGACGCCGAGGGTCATCGCAGGTGGAAGCTCGCCCACCAGATCGGGCCAATGCTCGTTGCCGCCTTCGCCAACTCTCCGATCGTTCAGGGTCGTCCGAGCGGCTGGCTGTCGTCCCGCATGGCCGCCTGGCTCGCCATCGACAACACTCGCGCCGCGCCGGCGCTGAACGGAGCCGACCCGCGCGACGCCTGGGCCTCGTACGCCCTTCGGGCGAACGTCATGTTCCTCCGGACGCATCCCGAGTACCAGCCGATGACAAGGGCGTTGCCATTCGAGGTGTGGATCGAGCGCGGTCATGAGCTCGGCCATCCAACGGCGGACGATCTCGCCTACCACCTCACGACACTCTTTCCGCCGGTGCGCCCGAAGGGGTGGCTCGAGCTTCGGATGATCGACATGGTGCCCGACCCCTGGTGGCGCGCCGCCGTCGTCATAACGACCGCGCTGGTATGTGACGAGCAGGCGTCGGCCATCGCCGACAGGTCCACGCAACGCGACCTCAGAGATGTGGTTCGAGGCCGCGAGATACGGTCTCCGTCATCCGCTTATGCGCGAGTCGGCGACGGCTTGCTTCCGGGCCGCGCTCGACGCTCTCGACAGGATCGGCAGCGACCAACGGTCGTCCTCGGCAGCGAGCGATTACTTCGCCCGCTACGTGAGCGTCGGCCGCAGCCCGGCCGACGATCAGCTGGACGCTTGGAATGCGGCCGTGGAACGCGACCGAGGGGAGACGTGAACTTGCGAACAGAGCACGACCTGAAGGAGACGATCGCGACCGAGCTCGAAGGGGGACGCACCAGGACGCTCGGGCTCGTCGAGCCGTTCACCGAGGACGAGCTGTGGCGTTCGCCGTCCCAACTGATGTCGCCGCTCGTGTGGGACCTCGGGCATTGCGCGAACTACGAGGAGCTGTGGCTCTTGCGCAACATCGCAGGCCACTCGCCGACCGACCCGCAACTGGACGACATCTACAACGCGTTCGAGCATCCGCGGTGGGAGCGTCCGATCACTGCCTTTGCTCGGCCCCCAGGAAGCACGCGCCTACATGCACGATGTCCGGTCGAAGTCCCTCGACGTGCTCGACGAGCTCGAGCTCACGCCGGAGACCCGATCTGCTCGATCGCGGCTACGTGTACGGAATGGTCGTTCAGCACGAGCACATGCACGACGAGACGATGCTCGCGACGATCCAGTTGATGCGGGACCGGCCGTACGAACCCGCGGCGAGCGGGGCGCAGGGCCGACACGAAGGTCGGTCAGGACATGGTGCTCGTCCCGGGCGGACCCTTCGAGATGGGAACGAGCATCGAGCCCTGGGCCTTCGACAACGAGAGACCGGAACACCCAGTAGACGTAGCGCCCTTCTGGATCGACCGCACTCCCGTCACCAACGAGTCGCTACATCGAATTCATCGAGGCCGGTGGCTACGAGGACAGCAGACACTGGACGGAGGCCGGCTGGTCCTGGCGCATCGAGTCCAACAAGACATTGCCCGGCTTCTGGTCCGGTGCCAGAGGCGGCTGGCAGGTGTCGCGCTTCGGCACGGAGATTCCCGTCGATCCCGACGAGCCCGTTCAGCATGTGAGTTGGTACGAAGCGGATGCTTTCGCCAGATGGGCGGGCAAGCGCTTGCCGAGCGAAGAGGAATGGGAGAAGGCCGCGTCGTGGTCCGGGACGCGCGCAAGTCACGCTTCCCCTGGGGTAACTCGCCGGTTCTTGATACGCACGCGAACCTCGGCCAGCGATCATTCGGTCCGGCGCAGGTCGGTGCTTATCCGGAGGGCGCGAGCGCATACGGATGCCATCAGATGCTCGGCGACGTTTGGGAGTGGACGTCCTCGGATTTCCAGCCCTATCCGGGGTACGAATGGTTCCCGTACCGCGAATACTCCGAAGTCTTCTACGGCACCGACTACAAGGTGCTCCGAGGTGGATCGTGGGCCACCCACGCAATCTCGGTCCGCAACACCTTCCGCAATTGGGACTACCCCATCCGCCGGCAGATCTTCTGCGGATTCCGCTGCGTCAAGGACGGCGGATGACGCAAACAACCACCGCCCGGGTCGACGTCCATCTCGAGCCGGAGGATCTCCAAAGAGCCTTGCGATCGGATGCCGAGCGCGGACTAACGGCCCGACCGAAGGAGCTGCCGCCGAAGTGGTTCTACGACGAGAGGGGCTCGCAGCTGTTCGACGAGATCACCCGGCTCCCGGAGTACTACCCAACGCAACGTGAGCGGGAGGTCCTGGAAAGCAAGGCATCGACCATCGCCCGACTCACGCAAGCCGACACCCTCGTTGAGCTCGGCTCCGGAACCTCGGAGAAGACCCGGCTCCTCTTGTCGGCGCTGAACGAGGAGGGATGCCTTCGGCGCTTCATCCCGTTCGACGTCAGCGAAGAGGTTCTGCGCGCATCTGCAGATCGCATCAACGGTGATTACCCGGCACTCGAGGTGCACGCCGTGGTGGGCGATTTCGAGCACCACCTCGAGGCGATCCCGGACTCCGGACGTCGACTCATCGCTTTCCTGGGCAGCACGATTGGCAATTTTCCACCGGCGGCGCGGGCGCGTTTCCTTCACTCGTTGAGCCGGGCAACGCACGCCCAGGACTTCGTTCTGATCGGGTTCGACCTCGTCAAGGACGTCGCGCGTTTGGAGGCGGCGTACAACGATGCCGCCGGCGTGACGGCCGAGTTCAACCTCAACGTCCTTCGCGTGCTCAATAGAGAGCTCCGCGCGGACTTCGATCCGCGAGCTTTCGATCACATCGCCCGTTGGGATCCGGTGAACGAGTGGATCGAGATGGTACTGCGATCGAAGAAGAAAAGCGATGTCCAGATCCGAGAGCTCGGACTGGATGTGACGTTCGGTGCAGGCGAAGAGATGCGAACCGAGATCAGCGCGAAGTTCCGACCGGCTCGCGTTGCCCATGAGCTCCGGCAGGCGGATCTCGACCTGCAAGCTTGGTGGACGGATCCCGATGGTGATTTCGGGGTCGCCCTTTGTCGCAGGAGCGGTAGCGTAGAAACATGAACGACGACTCCAGCGAGGCCACCGCTTGATCTTCGGGCAAGGCTTTTTCGGCCTCATCGTCCTCATGTTGTGGGTCTATTGCATCTTCGATGTCATCAGCACGGAACAGTCACGGGTCCAGAACCTGCCGAAGCTGGTCTGGTTGCTGATCGTCGTGCTGATCCCACCGATCGGTCCGATCGCGTGGCTGTTGCTGGGCCGCCCCCGCGGAGCGAGCTTCAAGGTGGGCTCCGGCGAATACCGGGCGAGCAGCCCATCCCCGCCGCCCGAGCCTCCGCCGACCGAGCGGCCCCCTCCCGATCCGGACTACCAGCGTCGCCGTGAAGAGGCGATCCGCAAGCACCACGAGGAGCGCGAAGAGGAGATCAAGGCCCGGGAGGCCGAGCTCCGGCGACTCGAAGAGGAGCTGCGCCGGCGCGAGCAAGGTCTGGACGACACCGGTAAATAAAAGAAACGAGGGAGCCGTTGGCTCCCTCGTTCTTTGGGGCCGGGGTGGGTTAGGCCGCTTTTTGCTCTTCGGTCGGCTCGCTGGACGTGACCTCCACCGGACGGGGAACCCGCCGTTGGGACAACACGCCTAGAGCGGTCACCAGCGCAAGACCGATCGCGCCGAGAGCCCATCCGGTTCCGCTCAGCGACCATCCGAGTGCACCGTCCACCGAGTACGCGCCCGCACCAACGAAGGCCAGAGCTACCGCGATCGTGGCGTAGAGGAGGTCGATCTCGTAACCGTTGTAGAGGCCGAGCGACCGCTTCACCGTCCAGATCGCGTTGATCATCACGCCGATGACGGCCGCCGCAGCCAGCGGCGTCAGGAACCCGGCTGCAAGCAACAGTCCGGCGCCGATCTCGGTGAGGCTGGCCACCGCAACCATGCGTCGACCCGGCTTGTAGCCGATCTGCTCGAAGAACCCGCCGGCCGCTTCCAGGCCGGGCCCGCGGAACCAGCCGAAGAGCTTCTGCGCTCCGTGGCCCGCGAAGAAGAGCCCGGCCGCAATCCTCAGGATCAGAAGACCCGTATCCACACTAACCACCTCCTATTGGCTTATACTATATAAGTAACTATAGATAGGTAGCTATCCCTTGGCAAGCGGCTTACGAAGGAGAAGACTGCAGGTTATGGAACCCCTCTCCCCCTACTGCGCGATGTACTCGGAGGCGCTGGAGATAATCGGCCGGCGCTGGACGGGGGCCATCCTGCGCGCCCTTCTGGCGGGCCGGACCCGCTTCAACGAGATCGGCTCGACCGTTCCCGGTCTGTCCGACCGCTTGCTCTCCGAGCGCCTGAAGGAGCTCGAGACTCAGGGCGTCATCACCCGGACGGTCACTCCCTCGACGCCGGTCAGGATCGAGTACGCGCTGACTCCCATGGGTGAAGCGCTTATGCCGGTGGTCGCCGCCGTTGCCGAGTGGGCCGAGACATGGCTGACCGACCGCGCGGCTCAGCCGGCTTGAACTAGAAGTACTGGTTGCTCCAGGGCTGAGGCGACCATCGGAAAGCGTCGTCCGCTCGCTTCACCGCTCCCGCCGTGCCCTCATCGATCCGGCCGGCCGCGTGCAACTCCATCACCGAAACCCCGCCCAGCACGATGGATCCCAGATCGGAGACGTGCATGACTACATCACTGGTTCGGTCGGTCCGCGAACATTCGGCGCCCTGCATCCCTCCGGTCACCGCGAAACATCCGGCTGCGTGGCCGCCGAATTCGTCGACCACTTCGATCACGAGATCCACGTCGTCCAGATAACGCCGGGCGCCGAGCAGCGCTTCGACATCGAGCGGACGTACCCAGATGTGGTCGCGGACCCCTTTGACACGTAGCGCTCTAGGATTCGCCAGCCACCATCGAAGTGGTTCGTCGACCGGCCTGTTCCATACATCGACTAGGCGAACGAGATCTGCGCTCAGGATGTGTCGCCACAGTGCCGCCGCGGCTTCGGGAGTGCACGCCATCATCTCGTTGCCGGCCAACTTGTGCTGAGGGACGCCCGCCTCCCATCTCGAGTTGATCTGGTAACGCGCGTAGCCGTCCTGGGAGCCGGACGAGCTCTCGTAGACGACATGCGTTTCGACTCCAGCCTTTCGATCGGCTGCGATCGATTCCCACCAGCTCTTTGGACGGGCGATGCCGCCGGGAGCCGTCACGCGCGCGCGCTCGTGGATCCCGGGGAATAGATCGTCGGCGGTTGCTTCGTCGATCACTTTGACCGCGCCCGACGTGTTGGGCCCCGCGAAGCCACGCATCTCACGGGTGTCGACCTCGACATCGATCGCCCACGTCCCGATCCCGTATCCAAAACGTCTGTAGATGGCACCTTCCGAAGCAACGAGGATCGCGACCGGCTCCCCGCGATCCGAAGCCTCGGCGTGCTGGCGCCGCATCAAGTCGGACACGATCCCTCGCCGTCGGTGTGTGGTCTGCACGGCTACCGCCGTCACTCCGGCCGCCTCGACGCTGGCTCCCCCGGGCACGGCAAACTCGAACAGGTGGGAGTGCGTCGAACCGACTATCTGATCGTTGTCGAATGCAGCGAGCGAACGCGAGAGATCCCAAGACTTGGCATCTCTCTCCACCTCTGCATCTGTCGGTGCGCCGAATCCGAGGATGCGACGGAAGTGTTCCTGGAACGGCCGAACTTCGTCGACGGTTATCGGGCGGGTCTCCACGCGAAAGAGCCTAAGCGGTGGCTGCGTTGCGCCGGGCGTCGTTCAGGAGCAACGGAGCGAGGTAGCGTCCTGTGTAGCTCGCCTCGCAGTTGGCGACGACCTCCGGAGTGCCGGTCACGACCACGTGACCGCCGACGTCGCCGCCTTCGGGGCCGAGATCGATCAGGTGGTCGCCCGTCTTGATCACATCGAGGTTGTGCTCGATCACGATCACGGTGTTGCCCTGGTCGACCAGCCGGTGTAGGACCTCGAGCAGCCGCCGGATGTCCTCGAAATGAAGTCCTGTCGTCGGCTCGTCGAGGATGTACAGCGTTCGTCCCGTCGCCTTCTTCGCGAGCTCGCTCGCGAGCTTCACGCGCTGCGCTTCCCCACCGGACAATGTCGTCGCGGGCTGGCCCGAGATGGACGTATCCGAGCCCGACGTCGACAAGCGTCTGCATGTGCCGCTTGATCGGCGGGATCGCGTCGAAGAACGTCGCACGCTTCCTCGACCGACAGCTCGAGGATCTCGGAGATGTTGTGACCCTTCCACCGCACCTCGAGCGTCTCGCGGTTGTAACGCTTCCCCTTGCACACCTCGCACGGCACGTAGACGTCCGGGAAGGAAGTGCATCTCGATCTTGATCGTGTCCGTCCCCGGCACACGCCTCACACCGGCCGCCGCGGACGTTGAACGAGAACCGGCCCTGCGTGTAACCGCGCATCTTCGCCTCCGAGCGTCTGCGCGAAGAGCTTGCGGACGTGGTCGAAGACACCGGTGTACGTCGCCGGGTTCGATCGCGGAGTGCGGCCGATCGGCGACTGATCGATGCGGATGACCTTGTCGAGCTTGCTCGATGCCGGTGATCTTCTTGTGCTTCCCCGGAACGGTCTTCGAGTGGTACACCTGCCGCATCAGCGCTTCGTAGAGGATGTCGTGCACGAGCGTCGACTTCCCGGACCCGGACACGCCGGTGACGACGTTGAAGCAGCCCGAGCGCGAAGCTCGCGTCCTCGCCCTTGAGGTTGTGCTGGCGTCGGACCCTGCACGACCAGGCGTCCCTTCTCGGTCGATCGACGTTTGGGCGGTATCGGGATCTCCCGACGTCCCGACAGGTACTCGCCCGGTCAGAGACGACTTGTGCTTGAGCAGTCCCGCGAGCTCGCCCGAGTACACGATCTCACCGCCGTGCACCCCGGCCCCCGGACCGATGTCGACGACGTGGTCCGCCGCTCGAACGGTCTCCTCGTCGTGCTCGACGACGATCGAGCGTGTTGCCGAGATCCCGCAGACGGATCGAGGGTCTTGATCAGCCGCTGGTTGTCCCGCTGGTGAAGGCCGATCGAGGGCTCGTCGAGGATGTAGAGCACGCCGACGAGTCCCGAACCGATCTGCGTGGCGAGCCGGATGCGTTGCGCTTCGCCTCCGGCGAGCGTTGCGGCCGCGCGGTCGACCGTCAGGTAGTCGAGACCGACGTCGACGAGGAAGCCGAGCCGCTCGCGGATCTCCTTGAGGACGCGCTCGCCGATCTGCGTGTCGCGATCGTACAGGTGAAGCTCGAGCGATGAACTCGAACAGCGTCGGCTCACCGACTTCCCCGTACAGCTCGGCGATGTTTATCCCGCCGACGGTCACAGCGAGCGACTCCGGCTTCGAGCGCGCTCCCTTGCACGCCGGACACGGGATCTGTCGCATGTACTGCTCGACCTTCTCGCGAGCGTACTCCGACTCCGTCTCTTCGTGACCGGCGCTGGAGCCACGGGATCACGCCCTCGTAGTACGTGTAGTACGAGCGCTTCCGTCCGTATCGCGACTTGTAGCGGATGTAGATCTGCTCGTCGTCCGATCCGTAGAGCAGGACGTCGCGGTGCGTCTTGGCCAGCTTCTTCCACGGCTTCGTCTCGTCGATCCCGAAGTGCTCGCACACCGCTTCGAGCATCCGATCGAAGTACTCGAGCCGGCGCGCCGGCCCACGGACTCATCGCACCTTCGGAAACGGACAGATCGGGATCGGGGACGACGAGCTCGGGGTCGACCTCGAGCTTCGACCCGAGCCCGGCGCAATGCGAGCACGCGCCGTACGGCGTGTTGAACGAGAACTGCCGCGGAGCGAGCTCCTCGAAACTGATCCCGCAGTTCAGGCACGCGAAGTTCTGCGAGAACGAGTGGCGCTCGGCGTTCGCGATCGTCTCCGGTCCACGATCTCGACGTCGACCACACCGTTGCGTGAGCCCCATCGCGGTCTCGAGCGAGTCGGCGAGCCGCGAGCGGATGTCCTTCCTTCAGGACGATCCGGTCGACGACGATCTCGATCGTGTGCTGCTTGTAGCGCGCGAGCCTGATCTTCTCGGACAGATCTTTCATCTCGCCGTCGATGCGAGCCCGCGAGAAGCCCTTGCGCGCGAGGTCGCCGAGCATCGACTCGTACTCGCCCTTGCGCCCCTTGACGATCGGGGCGAGCACCAGCAGCTTCGTCCCTTCTTCCCACCCCAGGATCGAGTCGGTGATCTGCTCGACGGTCTGCCGCTGCGATCGGACGTCCGCAGTTGTGGCAATGAGGCTTGCCGATCCGCGCGTAGAGAAGTCGCAGGTAGTCGTAGACCTCGGTGATCGTCCCGACGGTCGACCGCGGGTTGCGCGACGCCGACTTCTGGTCGATCGAGATCGCCGGCGACAGGCCTTCGATGATGTCGACGTCCGGCTTCTCCATCTGTCCGAGGAACTGGCGCGCGTACGCGGAGAGCGACTCGACGTATCGCCGCTGACCCTCGGCGTAGATCGTGTCGAAGGCAAGTGACGACTTCCCCGATCCGGAGATGCCCGTGAAGACGATCAGCGCGTCGCGGGGCAGATCGAGCGTGACGTTCGTGAGGTTGTGCTCCCGCGCGCCCCGGATGTGGATCGTCTCGCTCTGACAATGTGCCCTCCAGATGGACCCGAACGCCCGTTCGCCCGGGCCCCCAATCTTAGCCGTGGGGCCGACAGTGTACGCATGGGTTTCCGACACGGCGGCGTCGACAACCGGGCGAGATCCTTCGGTGCCGTGTATCGGGTACGGCATGATCGGCCTCGTTAGCATCTAGCCAAGTCGAACTCGGGAGGCCCAAATGCGTGGTCGCGGCGAGCCCAAGAAGAAGGGCGGAGACCAGAAGAAGAAGGGGAAGTCGATAAAGGAGAAGCGCAAAGCGAAGCGCGAGAAGCGCGATGGCCGCTGAGTAGTGACCACGCGCATAGCGATCTTCCTTTTCGACCAGGTCGAGGAACTCGATTTCGCGGGCCCTCTCGAGGTGCTGGGGATGTGGGCGCTCTACTTTCCCGACGACGACATCGAAGTCTTCACCGTCGCGCAGGAGGCCGGAACCGTCTCCTGCGCTCTCGGGACCCGAGTCATCCCCGACCACACTTGGGATAGCGCGCCCGAATTCGACGTGCTCGTCTACCCCGGCGGCGTAGTGACCAACTCGCACCTCGGGGACGAGTCAATCCGTGCCTGGCTGCGTAAGGCCGCCGATGCCGGGACGTTGATGACCAGCGTCTGCACGGGAGCCACGGTCTACGCCGATGCCGGGCTGCTGGACGGCAAACCGGCAACGACGCACTGGCTCGCGGTCGACCAACTGGCCGGGCTCGGCCAAGGAATCGAGGTAAGGCCGAACGACCGGTTCGTGGACGCAGGCAACGTGATCACATCCGCCGGAGTTTCGGCCGGTATCGACATGGCATTGCATCTGATCGTTCGACTCAGGTCGGCGGATCGCGCCCGTGAGGTCAAGCGCATGATCCAGTACGAACCTGCTCCGCCGGTCTGATCTTGTCCGATCTCATCCTCTACGACGTCTCGGACGGCGTCGCCACGATCACAATCAACCGGCCCGAGAAGCGCAACGCGATGACGTTCGCGATGCTGGCCGACTTCATCGAGACCGTGCGGCGGGCAGGCGCGGATGACGACGCCCGCGTCGTGATCGTCACGGGGTCCGGCGGTTCGTTCTGTGCCGGAACCGACCTCGCAGATCTGAGCTCGGTGCCGGGAGAGACCCGTCCGGTCCGCGGTGAGGCCGAGCAGTCGGACGTCTGGTGGCCGTTGGTCTCGTGTCCCAAGCCGGTTATCGGGGCCATCGATGGGCCTGCGGTCGGGATGGGGGCCGAGTTCACGTCCCAGTGCGACGTGCGGATCGCGTCCAGCAGCGCACGCTTCGCTTGGAACTTCGCTCATCGTGGACTTGTGCCCGATACGGGCGCCGGAACTTGGCTTCTCCCCCGCATCGTCGGTTTGACCGTGGCGCTCCGGCTCTTGTACTCCGGCGAATTCCTATCGGCCGATGAGGCTCTGGAGATCGGGTACGTCGCACAAGTCGTCCCGCCCGAAGAGCTCGCCGCCGCTGCTCGTCAGGAGGCCGAGCGGTACCTCAAAGCCTCGCCGTTTTCTCATCGATTGATGAAGGAGCTCGTCTATCGGGGCCTCGAGCGAGATCTCGGCGAGCACATGCGCATGCACGTGGAATCGCTCCAGGCCTGCTTCCGCTCAGAGGACCACAAGGAAGGCGTGGCTGCCTTCCTCGAACGACGCGAGGCTCGATTTACCGGACGCTGACCGTTATGAGGTGTGCACGATCAGCACCGAGCACGGAGAGTGGTGCGAGATCTTGTTCGGCACGCTGCCGAGGATGAAACGCTTCGTTCCACCCATCCCGCGATTACCGACGACGATGACGTCGGCCTTCGAGGCTTCGGCCACGTCGAGGAGCGCATCGGCCGGATCACCTGCGGCGCTGTAGGTCTTCACCGTCAGGCCTTTGGAGCCGAGGTCGCTCGCGATGCGGCCCAAACGCGACTCGACCTCGTCGGCGATCTTGCTCTGAGCATCCTGGAGAGACGTAACGCCTCCGAAGGCCATCGCCTCCAGACTCGAGGCGGCAACGTTGCCGGTCATCACGGGCTTGAATGCGCTGACCACGTGCACGATGGCGCCACAAGTCTTGGCGAGATCCGCGGCATGCTGCACCGCCTGATCGGCCGTTTCCGAGAAGTCAGTCCCAACGACGATGTTGCTGTACATATCTTTACCTCCCTGTTTTCAACTGAACGAGCGCGATCGCCATCTTTCGACCATGCTGGCCGGCCCCGATCGCGTCTACGTCTTTTTGCACACTCCCGAGCTTGTCACAGTCACCAAACACAGACATCGTAGAGAGCATGGACCAAGAGATCCACTTCTGCACGAAAGGCGACGGCGCTCAGATCGCCTACTCGATCGTCGGCGAAGGCCCGCCGATGGTGTACGCCCGGCCGATATGGGGCCACCTCGAGCTGGAGTGGGAGCGCGCCGAGATCCGCTCGTATTTCTTGAGCCTTGCCCGTCATCACACGGTCTTCCGCTGGGACACCCATGGCACGGGTCTATCCGATCGCGCGTGGTCGTCCTTCGAGCTAAGCGACAACGTCGCCGACCTAGAGGCGATGATCGAACACGTCGGACTGAAGCAGTTCGACCTCGTCGGTGACGCCACGGGCGGACCGACGGCGATAACACTGGCCGCGGCGCGCCCCGACCTCGTCAACAAGCTGGTTCTTTACGGCACCTTCGCTTACGGCCCTGCTGTCGGTCGTCCGGAGATCCTCGGCGCCATGCTTTCACTGATCAGAGCCAATTGGAATGTCGCAGCGAAGACGTTCGCCGACATGATCGTGCCCGACGTCGACGCCGAGACGGCCCGCTCGTGCGCCAACCTCCTTCGCGATTCGTGCGAGCCCGAGGTCGCGGCCAGGCTCTACGAGTTCGCATGGACGGTCGACGTCCGAAACGATCTGGCACGGATCAAATCCGAAACTCTGGTCCTTCATCGCCGCGGCGACAAGACGGCCCCTTCGAGCTCGGCCGAGCGGTCGCGTCACAGATCCCCGGTGCCCGGTTCGTCCCTCTCGAAGGGAAAATCCAATCTTCCCTATATCGGAAACCCGAATCGTCGGTCCTTCGCGGATTCGCCGACTTCCTCGAGACTCCTCCCCCGACGATCGAATGCTCCGGCACCAGTGACGATTCTGCTTACGGACATCGAGGGATCCACCGCGTTGACACAGCGCCTCGGCGACGCGGGAGCCCAGAAGGTCCAACGCGCACACGACGACATCGTGCGCAGAGGGACGGCCGCGTACGGCGGTCGGGAGCTCAAGCACACGGGCGACGGGATCATGGTTTCGTTCGCGTCATCCTCCGCTGCCATCGAGTGCGCGATAGCCATCCAACGGTGCGTTCGGCGAGTGGAACGAGACCTACAAGGACCAGCAGCTGCGCGTGCGGATCGGGATCAGTGCCGGTGAGATCTCAGGGCCGGCCGAACAGATGAACACCACATACCAGCTGGCCACGCGTGTGTGCAGCCGCGCGCAGCCTGGATGCGATCTTCGTTACCGACGCCGTTCGGCAGCTCGTCGCGGGTCAGCGTTTCGACTTCACGGACGCCGGGCGGGCGGCGCTCAAGGGATTCACGGAGCGCGTACGTCTGTACGAGGTCCATCCGCCGGACCTGAAGCCGAAGACGACTAGCACAAGCTGCCGACGCTGACCAGACGGACACTCCGTTTCCTCGACGACCTTCTCGCACTTCGTCGGACGTGAGGGCGGCCAGGTCGGACACCCGGTACTGAAGCGCCCATTCTGCGTTCTCTGATTCTTCACTGGTCATCGACCGCAGCTCGGGCGAATCGACGGCGCAATGGCTGACGATGAGGTGCTTGCCCGGCTCCATCTTGGAGATGCGATCGGTCAGGTAGGGAATCTTGTCCTCGCTGGGACGGCCGCTGAGCATGTGGATCGAGTCGAAGCCCACGGCGCCTCACCTATCGGGTAATCGAAAGGCTTCCCGTAGTGCTCGCACATCGCGGCGTACGGCTCGGGAGTTACGACACCCATGTGGCAATCGAAGTACTCCGGCTCGAGGCCCTCGGAACTGAAGAGCTCGGCCTGCGCCGATGAACTCCTCGAGCATCTCTTCCTGATTAGCGTTGTCCTGTACATCTTTGACCGTTCGCGGAAGCCGGCCGTCGTCGCCGACCAGCGACCGGCCGCCTGTCAGAGGGCCCCACCTTACGTAGTCCCACTCGGCCGTAAGCGTCAGGTGCACGCCGACCGGCAGATCGAGTGTTCCTTCGCCAGATGACGCAGCCTCCCTGAACCAGGGACAGGGAACCATCACCGAGGCCTGCGTGAGGATGCCTTCGCGGAAGGCCTGAACCGCTCCTTCGTTGCCTGCATGGCACATCCCGAAGTCATCACATTGGACGACGAGCTCGATCTCGCTCATGGCTTCACTATGCCGACGCCGGGAGCCGATGGTGGCTCAGACGGGCTGCTTGTGGACTTCCTGCAGCTCGCGCTTGAGGTCTTGACCTCGTCCGTCAGCCGCGCCGCGTACTCGAAGCGCAGGTCGCGCGCGGCGTCCTTCATCTCTTCCTCGAGCACCATGATCAGCCGCTTGAGCTCGTCCAGCGGCAGCTCGACGGCGTCGTCGGCTGCGCCGCTTCGCGCTGCGGTCTTGGTCGGAACGGGACCGGGACCGCCGGCTCGGGTCTGGAGGATGAAGTCGGTGACGTTCTTGCGCACCGTCTCCGGCTCGATGCCGTGCTTCTCGTTGTAGGCCATCTGGATCTCCGGCGGCGGTTCGTCTCGTCGATCGCTTCGCGCATCGAATCGGTGAGTCTGTCGGCGTACATCACGACCTGACCTTCGACGTTTCGCGCCGTGCGTCCGATGATCTGGATCAGCGACGTCGCCGAGCGCAGGAACCCTTCCTTGTCGGCGTCGAGGATCGCGACGAGCGTGACCTCGGGGAGGTCGAGGCCCTCTCGCAAGAGGTTGATCCCGACGAGGACGTCGAACTCACCCGTGCGCAGATCGCGGAGGATCTCGATCCGCTGCACGGTGTCGATCTCGGAGTGCAGGTACCGCACGCGCAGCCCCATCTCGAGCAGGTAGTCGGTGAGGTCCTCGGCCATCTTCTTGGTGAGGGTGGTGACGAGGATCCGCTGCTCCTTCTCGACCCGCGTCTCGGATGTCGGCGATCAGGTCGTCGATCTGTCCGCGCGTCGGCCGGACGATGACCTCGGGATCGACCAGAGCCCGTCGGCCGGACGATCTGCTGCACGATCTGCTTCGATCGCTTCGTCTCGTACTCCGCCGGTGTCGCCGAGACGAAGACGACCTGGTTGATGCGCTCCATGAACTCCTCGAAACGCAGCGGACGGTTGTCGAGCGCGGACGGGAGCCGGAACCCGTGCTCGACGAGCGTCTCCTTCCGCGACTTGTCCCCCTCGTACATGCCGTGCACCTGCGGAACGCTGATGTGGGACTCGTCCATGAAGATCAGGAAGTCCTTCGGGAAGTAGTCGAGCAGCGTGTACGGCGGCTCGCCGGGCTTGCGTCCGTCGATGTGGCGTGAATAGTTCTCGATCCCGGAGCACGAGCCGATCTCGCGCATCATCTCGAGGTCGTAGTTCGTCCGCATTCGCAGCCGCTGCGCTTCGAGGAGCTTGTTCTGGCCCTCGAGCTCCGCCAGCCGCTCCGCGAGCTCGTCCTCGATCGTGCCGATCGCTCTGCGCATGGTCTCGTCGCCGGCCACGTAGTGGCTCGCCGGATAGATGCGCAGACCGTCCGGCTGCCGATCACCTCGCCGGTGACGGGGTTGATCCAGTGCAGCTTCTCGATCTCGTCCCCGAACATCTCGACGCGCAGCACCTGTTCCTCGTACGCCGGATGGACCTCGAGCGTGTCGCCGCGGACACGGAATCTTCCGCGCGTGACGGCGGAGTCGTTGCGCTGATAGGAGAGGTCGACGAGCCGCCGGACGATGTGGTCGCGCGGGATCTCGCTCCCCTGGTGCAGGTAGAGCATCTGCTCCTCGTAGACCTCGGGGGTGCCGAGGCCGTAGATGCAGGACACCGACGCGACGACGATCGCTGTCCCGACGAGTGAGGACCGCCGCCGTCGCGGCGTGACGCAGCCGGTCGATCTCGTCGTTGATCGACGAGTCCTTCTCGATGTAGGTGTCCGTCGACGGGACGTACGCCTCGGGCTGGTAGTAGTCGTAGTAGCTGACGAAGTACTCGACGGCGTTGTCCGGGGAAGAACTCCCGGAACTCGGCGGCCAGCTGGGCCCCCAGCGTCTTGTTCGGCGCCATGACGAGCGCCGGGCGGCCGAGCTTCTCGATGACTGCCGCCATCGTGGCCGTCTTCCCCGTGCCGGTGGCTCCGAGCAGCGTTGTGAACCGGTCGCCGGGATCGAGGGCCCGGTACGAGGCCCTCGACGGCGCTCGGCTGGTCCCCGGCCAGCTCGAAGCTGGGCTCGAACGAGAATTTTCCGGCCACGAACGCAAGCCTACCGGCGTTCCCGACAGCTCCTTGTCGGGAACGTTGTTGTCACCCTAAATTTGACTGGGAAGCGGGATGAGGAATCGCGTTATTGATCGAGGGGAGGAGGGATGACCCAATGGCCTTGGTGATCACCTGCGAGTGCGGCTTCGTCGTCCGGGGTAAAACGGAGGCCGAGCTGGTCGTCAACGCGCAGTCGCACGCGAAGAACGAACACAACTTCGACCTCACGCGAGACCAGGCGCTCTCGATAGCAGAGCCCGAGGACGACTAAACGAGCACTTCGAGCATCGCCGGCAGTTCGGCGAGACTTGCAACCTTCGGGTAGTCGTCCAGCTCCACCCAGCGGCCGTGGCGGTCCAGGAGCACCCCATGCATACCCACGGCGATGGCCGGGCCCGGATCGAAATGCGGGCTGTCGCCGATGTACAAGCTTCGCTCGGCCGGCACGCCCATCTCGTCCAGCGCCCATTTGAATATCCGGGGATCGGGCTTCTCCCAACCGAGATCACCCGAGACGGCGATGACGTCGAACCTGTCGGTTATCTCGAGGTGGTCGAGGAGGTCCTTGAGCCAGCTCTCGAAGTTCGAGATCACCCCGAGCCTGATGCCGCGAGAGCTCAGCTCCTCGATCGTCGGCAACGCATCGGGGAACAATCCGTAGGTCCTCGGGTCCGAAAAGGTTTGGTACATGAGCTCGGCGGCGTCGTTGTCATCGACCCCGACGACCTCCAACAGCTCGCTGTAAAGCCCAATCCAAAATCGCTTCGACTCCCCTTTTGACAGGGAAAACGTCAGGCCCTCATCCGCCGCGCGGACGAATCGCTGACCGCCCTTGACCCAAGCACCTCGCATCGCGTCCACGGTCACCTCGTGTCCGCGCGCGCGGAGGATCTCGACGCAGATCTCAGACCACGAAGGCTGGGGGCTGAGAAGTGTCTCCCCGGCGTCGAAGAAAACCGCTTCGATCACGACGATTCCTTCGCCGCGGCTTCGAGCTTGGCCCAGACCGTGTCGACCTGTCGTTCCAGATCGCCGATGTCGCCGTTGTTGTCGATCACGTGGTCGGCGAGCTCGAGCCGCTCTTCACGCTTGGCCTGCGCGGCCATGCGTGCCTTGGCGTCGTCTTCGTCCATCCCACGCTCTATAAGCCGTGCAAGTTGTATCTCCGGACTGGCATCGACCACGATCACGGCTCTGTAGCCGCGTTCGGGACGAGGCGGTGACTCGGCCATGAGCGGAACGTCGATAACGACGATCGCATCGTCGGCGTTGGCGAGACGTTCGGCCACCACAACACCGACGGCGGGGTGAACGATCTCGTTCAGCTGTTTGCGCTTGGCCTCGTCCGAGAACACGAGCGCAGCCACTTTGGGGCGGTCGAGCCGGCCGTCCTGTCTGACGATCTCGTCACCGAAGGTGTCGACCATCTTCTGGAAGACCTCGGTCCCCGGTTCCTGGAGCTCGTGGACGATGGCATCGGCATCGATCACGATCGCACCGCGTTTCGCGAGCATCGCGAGGACCGAGCTCTTCCCCGAACCGATCCCGCCGGTGAGACCGACGATGTAAGCCACGCCTTCAGGCTCTGAAGGGCGGGCTACGACCCGCGCTTCATCTCTTCGACGAACGCTTCGAGGGTGTCGGCCGGAGGCTTGGGACCGTCTTCTTCCTCTTCCGCTTCCTTGTCCGGCTTCTCTTCCTCGGCGGCCGCCTCGGGCTCGGGCGCGATCTCGGGTTCGGGCTCCGGAGCGATCTCCTCAGGCGGCTGCTCGGCCGAGAGGAACTCCTCCTGGCTCAGCGGCGCCGGCTCGTAGCCCGGGGGCGGCTCGGTCGTCTGCTTGACCGAAAGCGAGATGCGACGCCGCTTCGGCTCGATATCGAGGATCTTCACCTGTACCGGATCGCCGACGGCCACCACCTCGGCCGGCGCTTCGACGTGCCGATGCGCGAGCTCGGAGATGTGCACCAACCCTTCCAGCCCTTCACCGACTTCGACGAAAGCGCCGAACGAAACGAGCTTGGTTACCTTTCCGTCGATCGCATCACCCGGGGCGTGTCGGCGGCCGAAGGCCTCCCACGGATCCTCCTGCGTTGATTTCAGAGAAAGCGAGATCCGCTCGCGATCGAGATCGACGTCGAGGATTTCGACGTCCACTTCTTTGCCGACTTCGACGACCTCGGCCGGGTCCTCGACGTGCTTCCACGAGAGCTCGGAAACATGGACGAGACCGTCGATTCCGCCGAGATCCACGAACGCTCCGAACTTGACGATCGACGAGACCTTGCCGCGCCGGATCTCGCCCTTCTTGAGTCCGTCCAGGAGCTCCTTACGCGATTCGGCTTGCGTCTCCTCGAGGAAAGCGCGACGGGAGAGCACGACGTTGTTGCGGTTGCGGTCGAGTTCGATGACCTTGCACTCGAGCTTCTGGCCGACGAAGGGATGCAGGTCTCCGACACGCCTTATGTCGACCAACGACGCCGGAAGGAATCCTCGGAGACCGATGTCCAAGATGAGTCCGCCCTTGACCACTTCGATGACGGTGCCCATCACGGACTCGCCCTTTACTCGGACCTCCTCGATGCGCCCCCAGGACTTCTCGTATTGGGCCCGCTTCTTGGACAGGATGAGCCGGCCGTCCTTGTCCTCCTTCTGGAGCACAAGGGCGTCGATCTGCTCGCCGACCTTCACCTCATCGTTGGGGTTGGTGTCGTGCCGGATCGAGAGCTCCTTGAGGGGGATGACGCCCTCGGACTTGTAACCGATGTCTACGAGGACTTCGTCCTTGTCGATACGCAGGACGTGCCCACTGACGACGTCGCCGTCGTCGAATTCCTTCAGTGTCTCTTCGTACGCCCTAGCTAGTTCCTCGCCCGAAAGGTCATCTTCCGGGGCAGCACCATTCGCACTTTCGTCAGCCATACGGTTGGGAAAGACCTCCTATAGAAGCTCCCGGAGGCCGAAGCCCGCCGAGGCGGCTCCAAGCTTACCCCAAGCGGGGGCCGGGCACCGCCGCTACCTGGGACAATGCTCGCCAGGCGTAAGGGGAGGTCACAGTGCCGTTCGTAGACACGCATACTCTCAAGCCGAAAGAGCCCCTGCCCGGTTGGACCGGTCGCTACTTCCGATCCGAAAGCATGACCTTCGCCTACTACGACTTCACGGCCGGCTCCTCGATCCACGAGCACTCGCACGCCAACGAGGAGGCCTGGCACGTGATCGAAAGTGAGCTCGAAGTCACGATCGGGGACGAAAAGCACGTGGCCGGTCCCGGGCACGTGGGCCTTGTGCCGGCCGATGAGACTCGCTCAGTCCGCGCCCTTTCGGACGGCCGCGCGATCGTCGTCGATCTGGGGATACGGGAATCGATCCAGGGAATCAACCTCTTCGACTGAGTGGAGACTCGACGCAACGAACGAGACGGCATGTCGTACGTGGAGTGCGTCGTCAAGATCGACCGCATCGAGGAAGCATTGGACATCGTTACGGCCTGCATCGAAAACGATACGAATCTCCTGCTCATCGAGTCGTCCCGACTGCCGGACGACTTCTTCGACCTGAGTACGGGGTTTGCCGGTGAGTTCCTACAGAAGATGCAGAACTACAGGGTTCGTGTCGCGGCGGTGATCCAGTCCAATGACTCGCATTCCCAGAGGTTCCGTGAGTTCCTGACGGAAGCGCGCAACGGACGCACATTTCGTGCGTTCAATGATCGAGCGGGGGCCGAGATGTGGTTAACGAGTGAATAGATCAACCATTAGAGCCACCGCCTGCTCATTGTCTAGACCCTGATCTACGACTAACGACCGCCAGGTATCGAAGCTGACGGCGTGGCCGGCAGCGGCGCGCAATCGCTTTCGCGCCGCTCCTCGCAGAGGAGTTCCGGCAACAAGGGCTTCCGCAGCATGAGCGTCGACCTCGCGCATGCTCGCTGCCGCCCAAGCCGGCATCGCGTCGACGTCTCTCCTGAGGATGAGCTGGTCGTCCCCATTTGTCTGGAACCAGTCGTAGAGCTCGGTCAGGGCGACTCGAGCGCGCTTAGAGATCGAATCGATCGCCCTCCATTTCTCAACATCGGGCCGTGGATGTTCTCTCATCCAATGAGCGCCGCATGAACGGAAAAGGTCGTCGTCCGTCGGAAAGTGGCGGTAGACCGTCAGCCTGGTAACGCCGGCTTCTTCCGCGAGCGCGCTGATCGTCGTCTGTCCGGCCCCGATCGTCGTGTGGAGGCGGACGGCGGCCTCGGTGATACGACGACGCGTCTCCTCGACGTCCTCGGCCCGCTTGCTCATCCGGTACGGACGGGCTTTCGTTGAACGCTTCTGTTTACTCAAACTTGACACCTCGGTCTCTCTTGGTTCATTATACAGCTGTGTTCACCGGATAAGGAGGAACCGAAATGGTGGAGAGCATCGGCGTTGCGTCGAAAGTGAAGGTCGTCCAGCCGGGAGAAGGCCACGGCGGGGGTTTGGCTCCCGGAATCGGCGTCGTGTTCAAGATCGACGGTGCCGACTCCGGCGGGGCCATCTCGATCGTCGAGCACCCTTTCGACGTCGGCGCGCTCGTCCCGCCTCACGTCCACACGCTCGAGGACGAGATTTCGATAGTCCTGGAAGGCGAGATCGGTTTCCGTTCGGAGGATCAGGAAGTCGTCCTCGGCGCCGGCGGTTACATCGTGAAGCCGCGGGGAGAGGTTCACGCGATGTGGAATGCAGCATCCGTCCCCGCCCGAATGATCGAGGTCATCTCTCCGGCGGGGTTCGAGAACATGTTCAAAGAAATGACGAAGATGACGGCAACGGGCCCACCCGATATGGAGGCGGTGGGTGAACTCGCTGGCCGCTACGGTCTGCCCTTCGCACAACCCGACTGGCTACCGGACGTCATCGCTCGCTACAACCTGAACATGCCTCCGGGCTTCTGAGTCAGGCGTGGGCTTCGGACCAGTTCTTGCCGGTGTGAGGCTCGACGACCAGTCGGCACCGAAGATCGGCTGCGCCCTCCATCACGCTCCTTGACGAGCTGTCGCGGCCTCGTCGACCTTAGCCTCCGGCACTTCGAAAACGAGCTCGTCGTGAACCGATAGCAGCATCCGCGCGAGTCCGGGTTGTTCGGCCAGACGCGCGTCGACATCGATCATCGCTCGCTTGATGATGTCCGCAGCGCTCCCCTGGATCGGAGCATTGAGCGCCATCCGCTCCCCCATCGCCCGCATCCGGTAATTCGAGGAATCGAGCTCGGCGATATAGCGGCGGCGTCCGAACATCGTCGTCGTGAAACCGTCGACCTTGGCTTTGTTCACCTGTTCGTCGAGAAATGCCCGCACCTTTGGGAACTGCGCGTAGTAAGTCGTCGATGAACTCCTGCGCTTCCTCGGACTCGATGCCCAGCCGCTGCGAAACGCCGAAAGCCGTCATCCCGTACGCGATGCCGTACGAGAACTGCTTCGCATAGTCGCGCATACGGCTCTGCACGTCCGCAACGTCGACTCCGTAAACCTTCGCCGCGATAGCCGCATGGAAGTCGTGCTCGGACTCGAAGGCCTCGAGGAAGCCCTCGTCCCCGGAGAGGTGAGCGAGCACGCGCAGCTCGATCTGCGAGTAGTCGGCGGACATCAGGACGTGTCCCTCGGGCGCGATGAACGCGCGGCGGATCTGCCGGCCGAGATCGCCCCGGATCGGGATGTTCTGCATGTTCGGGTTCGTCGAGGCCAGTCGGCCGGTCGACGCCGACGCCTGCAGGTACGTCGTGTGGATGCGTCCCGTCTTGGAGTCGATCAGCGGCAGCAGCGCGTCGGTGAACCCCGTCTTGAGCTTGGCGACCTCGCGGTACTCGAAGAGGCTGTCGACGATCGGGTGCGCATCGCGGATCTTCGCGAGCTCGGCCTGGTCGGTCGACCAGCCGGTCTTGATCTTCTTCGTCTTCGGGAGCGCCGAGCTTCTCGAACAGGATCCGCTGGAGCTGCGGCGTGGAGTTCACGTTGAACTCCTCGCCGGCGTGATCGTGAATCTGCTTCTCGTATGCACGCATGCGGGAGCCGAGGTCTTCGTTGAGCTCCTCGAGGTAGTCGCGGTCGACGAGGATGCCCGCGTGCTCCATCCGCGCGAGAACGCCGGTGAGCGGGAACTCGAGCTCGACCGCTAGTTCCCACATCCCGCGCTCGCGAAGCTTGTTCGTCAGCACGGGCGCGAGCGTAAGCACGGCCGACGCCCCTCGCGCAGCGCGTTCGCCGTTGTCGTCGTCCAAGATCGAGCGTCGCCTGCTTCGTCTTCTTGCCCTCTGTTATCTCCTCGAGCGCGATACCGGCGAAGCGCTGAGCGACATCGTGGAGCGCGTACCCGCCTGGGAGCCCGGGCTCGATCAGGTAGGCGGCTAGAAACGTGTCGCACTCGACGCCTTCAACGTCGGCTCCCGCGTCGAGGGCACGACGGATGCAGGGACTTCACGTCGTGCGCGTACTTGCTGCGCTTCGGATCGCCCAGCCAATTCTTCAGCGCCGGGATCGCTTCGCTCAGGCGCGAAACCGTTGCCGAGTCTTGATCCGTTGAGAACGCGAACCACGGTCCGTCCCACGAGATACCTGCCGTGCTCCGTGGGCTCCTCGCCCTTGGACAGCTGAGAGGTCTTCGACAGCTCGATGAGCGCGGCCGGGCTGCGGTCGGGCTCGACATCGACGTCCTTCAACCTCTCGTACAGCGTCTTGAACTCGAGCGAGTTGAAGAGCGTGCGGACCTTGTCGTCGTCCCAAGGCTCGAGCGCTTATGTCGTCGAGGCCGACGTCGCAGGTCGACGTCCGTCGAGCAGGTAGCCGAGCTCCTTGTTGATGCGGACTCTGCTCGGCCATCTCGGTAACGCCGGCGCGGATCTTCGGTGTCAGCTCGTCCGCGTGAGCGATTACGCCTTCGATGTCGCCGTAGGTCTGGATCAGCTGCGAGGCCGTCTTGTCGCCGATGCCCGGCACGCCCGGGAGGTTGTCCGACGTCTCGCCCTTGAGGGCGACGAAATCGGTCCACTGCTCCGGCGTAACGCCGTACTTCTCCATCACAGCCTCGGCGTCGAACCGGGCCATATCGGTGATGCCGCGCCGCGTCATCATCACGCCGACGCAATCGCGCACGAGCTGGAGCACGTCGCGGTCGCCCGAGACGATCAGTACCTCGTCGCCTTCCGACTGCGCCTGCTTGGCCAGCGTGGCCAGCAGGTCGTCGGCTTCGTAGCCTTCGAGCTCGATGACCGGGATGCGCATCGTGTCGAGGACTTCGCGGATCAGCGGGAGCTGCTGGCTGAACTGATCGGGGGTCTCGCGGCGGTTGGCCTTGTACTCCGAGTAGCGATCGTGGCGGTAAGCGGGCCGGCCTCGGTCGAAGCAGACGGCAACGCCGTCGGGCTTCTCGTCGCGCCATGAGCTTTATGAGCATCGCGGTGAAGCCGTAGGCGGCGTTGGTGATCTGTCCGGACGAAGTCACGAGGGTGTCGGGCAGGGCGAAGAAGGCGCGGTAGGCCAGCGAGTGCCCGTCCAGGAGCATCAGCTTCCGTCGACCCTCAGCCGGAGTCTTGGCAGCCTTCTTGGGGGTCTGAGTCGTGCTCACGCCGCGAGTGTAGCCCCAGGTACTCTCATCAATCGTGGGCCTCAACCGGCGCGAACGCGAGACGCTCGCCGCCATAACTCGGACGCTTGTCCCGCCCGGTGCATCGATACCCGAGGGGGCCGATGAGCTCGGGTTGGTCGACGACCTCATAGCCGAAGTAAACGGGTATCCGAAGCGCGCCCGTCGTCGCATCTGGTGGTTGCTCCTGGCAACCGAGTATCTGCCCCTTGTAAGCGGGCACATCCGCCGATTCCGGAAGCTTCCCGCCGGACAAGCGGTTCACCGTTCTCGAGCGAAACGGACGGCACAAGAGATCACCGCTTCGGCGTTTGATCGTCTCGTTGTCCAAACAGGTCGGTCTATTCCGCATACATCTCACATCCGGCCGTCGAGGGTGTCGTCGGTTACCGATACGAGTGCGTGCTTCCTCGCAGCGAAGTCACACCCGCGGAGGGAGAACGTGTCCACCACTAGCGAACAGACACCCTGGGGCACTCGAGTTGGTCCCGCTACTCGAGGAGGCGCCTACCCGGTAGAACTCTGGAACAAGCGCGAGGCGTTCGGCGATGGGAGCGCCGGAGAGCTTCTCGGCCCCGATCCGCGGCTCGAGATTCTCTCTTACCCGGACGTCAATCGCGACCACATCGAACATTGCGACGTGGTGATCATCGGCTCGGGAGCGGGCGGCGCCGTAATGGCCAAGGAGCTGGCCGAGGCCGGCCGGTCGGTGATCGTCGTGGAGGAAGGCGCGTATTTCACGAAGGACGACTTCATCGGCTCCCCGATGACGCGATTCCAGAAGGTCGCTCGCGACGCTGGAACTACCCAGACCTTCAGTCGTAGACCGATACCTCTTCCATTGGGCAAGGCTGTAGGCGGATCGACGGTGATCAACTCCGGGACGTGCTGGCGCGCTCCCGACAAGGTGTTGCGCGAATGGGAGTCGGGGCACGGCGTCGAGGCCGCTGATCCCGAAACCATGAAGCGGTACTTCGATCGCGTCGAGCGGATCTTGAATATTCGTCCGGCTCCGCGCGAGGTTTGGGGAAGGAACGCCGAGCTAACTCATGAAGGTGCGACGAAGCTCGGGATATCAAGCGGCGCGATCCTGCGCAACATAACGGACTGCCACGGTTGCGGGACCTGCGCCATGGGCTGCGCAACCAACGCCAAGCAGGCCATGCACATCAGCTACCTTCCGCTGGCGCAACGCGCGGGAGCCCGGATCTACGCGAGAACGAGAGCCGAAACCATCTTGGTCCGCCGCGGTCGGGCCGCAGGCCTCGTGGCGTCGTTGCTCGACGAGCACGATCACGTTCGCGCCCGCGTAACCGTTCACGCGCCCGTTGTGGTCGTTTCGGCAGGCACGATACACACACCGGTCGTCCTCAAGAAGTCGGGCCTGGCCGGACGTTCGCGCCAACTCGGCCGCAATCTACGGATCCACCCTGCCGTTGGGGTCGGTGGCGCCTACGCCGAACAGGTGGACGCTTGGAAGGGAACGTTGCAGCCGTACTTCATCGACGAGCTGTTCGACTCCCACGACGTGATGCTCGAGACGACGGCTCCAGTGCCCGCACTGGCTGCGGCAGCCCTGCCTGGGATCGGCGCACAAGCAACGAACATGATTCCGGGCATGAGGCACATCGCATCGATCGGACTTTACGTCTCGGATACGTCGAGTGGACGGGTCAGATTGTTGCCGAACTCCCGGGAGCCGCTCATCACCTACCAGCTGAACGAAACGGATCTGCGCAAGCTCCTCGTCGGTATGCGGCTGGCGGCGGAGGTCCACCTCGCGGCGGGAGCGATGATGGCTCTGGTCGGTTTGCCGGGTCTACCCGGCGTCGCTTCTCGAGAGGATCTGGACAAGATCACCAACGGTTCGTGGAAGCCAACCGACTTGCGTCCGACTGCATTCCATCCCATGGGTACCGCGCGGATGGGTCGCAAAGGACGCAGTGTCGTCGACTCGTGGGGAGAGCATCACGACGTGCGCAACCTCTTCGTGGCGGACGGATCGATCTTTCCGACCTGCGTTGCGGTGAACCCTCAGGTTTCGATCATGGCCTTCGCTACGAAGACCGCGGAGCGCATCGCAGCGTCAGCCTGAAGTCTCGCGTACCTCTGTTCAGAGCAAGGCGGTTAGATCGGCCACGATCTCTGCTGCCGGTTGGCGTGCTCGGACGTCCCCCACTGATGTTCCGGCATACATAGCCATCGCCGCGACGTTCCCATGCACGGCGGTAGTCGGCGGGAGACTCGAGAAGCGCTGGACCGGGAAGGCGTCGTCACCGTCCCCCATCGTCGCGACCACGTCGTCCGTCGTCGCTCTCGCTGCCTCGATGCTGGAACTCAGCACTCGATGCGGGGCGTTCGGCCAATCCGCACCGAACGTCTCAGTGAGTTCCGTTTCATCGGCCCCCGCCCCAATCAACGCGTCCACATAATCGGGGTGCGCGGAAGACTCCAAAGCGGCGAGGAGTCGCGTGCCGATACGCACTGCTGCTGCGCCGTCTTCGATCACCTCGCGAACCCTTTCGGGCGTTCCAATACCCCCCGACGCCACGATCGGCACTTCAACCACGCCGACTATCTGTGCGAGTAGCTCATCGAGTGGAACGGAACCTCGTACATGTCCGCCCGCTTCAAGTCCCTGAGCGATCACGAAATCGCATCCGGCTTCAACAGCGGCCACAGCTTCCTGAGGCGACCCAACTTGCCATCCGGCTAGCGCGCCGCCCTCGTGAACCAGATCGACATAGGTCGCATCGGGGTCACCGAAATGGAAGTCGCAGACCCGGCAACGACGCGCCGCGAGCTGGACCGGCTCCCTATCGACAAAGGGCATCAGGAAGTTGGCACCGAATGGACCGTCCGTTTCTTGGGACATCGCGTCCAGCATCGATTCCAAAGCCAGGACGGGCACGCCACCTGCCCCGAGCATCCCTACCCCGCCGGCGCGCGTCACCGCCACAGCAAGTGCGACGTCCGAGAGCCCACCGCCCATACCTGCGAGTTGAAGTGGCACAGCACATCCCACGAGCCGGGTGAAAGACGTCGCGTTCACTCCACCAGTTCCGAATCGAATCGACGATAGATGGCGGACGGCTCCTGCGAGCCCTCGTCCTCATGAAGCGCTCGTATGAGCTCGAAAACGCGTGGCGTCGAGATCACGATGTACCGCACCGGCTCCGGACCGGGATTCCCAAAGGTGTGCGCAACGCCGGTCGGAACGAACACCGTCTCACCGGCTCGAGCATCCACGACGCCACCCGCGAAATGGAAACGCAGCGTGCCTTCGAGCACGTGCCAGGCTTCATCGTCCGAATTGTGAACGTGTAGCGGAGGCCCCTCATTCGGACCGTGCGACCACTCCCGCATCTCGATTACTGCGCCGCTCGCATCGATCGGCTCGCCTGACGTGGCGATGACCGGTCTGCGCTTCTCTGCCACTAGGCCCGGAGCTTCAGCTGGCGAGCGGCGCGCGCTTCGTCGAGACGGGACACAGGCAAGTTGTGCGGCGCAGTGCGCAGGCGCTCGTCGTCACCGGACTTGGCTGCAGCGGCGATCTCCAAGAGGGCCTCGGAGAACTCGTCCAACGTCTCTTTCGACTCGGTCTCGGTCGGCTCCACCATCAAAGCTTCCCGAACGGTCAGTGGGAAGTACACGGTCGGTGCGTGGAATCCGTAGTCGAGAAGGGCCTTGGCGACATCGAACGTGCGAACGCCGCCGAACTTCCTCAAGAAGTCGCCGGACGCGACGAACTCGTGCAACGTTCCTTCGCTGAACGGGACCGGATAGACGTCTTTCACGAGGGCCTTCACGTAGTTCGCATTGAGGACGGCCATCCCGCTCACATTCCGCAGGCCATCCAGTCCCAGTCGGTGCAGATAGGTGTACGCCCGAACCACTACTGCGAAGTTTCCGGCGAAGGAATGGACCGGACCGATCGACTTGGGATCGTCGTTCGACCAATCGAAGGTTCCCTCCGGCGTCCGGATCACGCGCGGCACGGGCAGGTACGGCGCAAGCACATCCTTCACGCACAACGGCCCGGCTCCTGGACCGCCTCCACCGTGCGGCGTCGAGAACGTCTTGTGCAGGTTGATGTGGACGACATCGAAGCCCATGTCGCCCGGACGGGCCCGGCCCACCAGGGCATTGAGGTTGGCGCCGTCGCAGTACGCGAACCCTCCAACATCGTGAACCAATGTAGTTATCTCTTGGATGTTCGTCTCGAACACACCGAGCGTGTTCGGGTTCGTGATCATCAGCCCCACCACATGGGGGCCGAGCAGACCTTTGAGGGCTTCGACGTCTACACGGCCCTTCGCGTCGGACGGCACCTCGGCCACCTTGAAGCCGGCGAGCCGCACCGAGGCCGGGTTCGTTCCGTGGGCCGAATCCGGGATGATGACGGTGTCCCGCTCGTCGCCTCGGTCGCGGAAGTACTTGCGCCAAATGAGCAACGCCGTAATCTCGCCGTGCGCACCGGCAGCGGGACAGAACGTGCCCGCGTCCATCCCGACGATCTCGCAGAGCTCTCGCTCGAAGGTGTGCAGCAGCGCAAGTGCGCCTTGCACGTCGGCCGCCGGCTGGTCGGGATGGATGTCCCGGAATCCTGGGAGACCGGCCATCTCGTCGTTGACCTTCGGGTTGTACTTCATCGTGCACGAACCGAGCGGATAGAACGCGTTGTCGATCGCGAAGTTGCGTTCGGATAGTTGCGTGTAATGACGTACCAACGTGGGTTCGTCGACCTCGGGAAGACGCGGTGCCTGGCCTCGACGGAACCGTTCGGGCAGCTCTCCGTTACCGGCCGCCGGTTCCGGCAGCGACCATGCGCGGCGCCCGGGACGCGATCGCTCGAACACGCGTCTTAGGCTCCCGCGCGCGAACCGGCCCTTGGTTGACGCTCATGACTTGCCCACCTCTCGAAGAGCCTCGACCAGTGCGTCGACCTCCGACGTAGTTCGTCTCTCCGTGAAGGCGACATTGAAAACGTCATCGTGATCACTTGAGACGGGCCCGGCCCAGATCCCGCGGTTTCGCAGCTCACCGACGACCTCGTCGGCGGGCATGGGGCCTTCGAGCGCGAACTCGCGCACGAAGGGCCGGGACGAAGCCAGGCGGAAAGGCGTGTCGCGCACGATGCGGCTCGCCGCATCGTGCGCAACCGCCGACGCGACCTCACCAATCTTGCGCAAGCCCTCGGGACCGAGCCATGCGAGGTGTACGGCTACCCCGAGAGCGAACAGCGTTTGGTTGGTGCAGATGTTGGATCCGGCCTTCTCGCGCTTGATGTGTTGCTCCCGCGCCTGCAACGTGAGGACGTAACCGCGTCGTCCGTCCGCATCGAGCGTCTCTCCGACCAGGCGTCCGGGGATGTAGCGTGCGAATTCGTCTCCACACGCGAAAAGCCCGACGCACTGTCCGGCAAACGCCATGGGGTTCCCGAAGGCTTGACCTTCGGCCAGTGCGATTTGTGCTCCCCATTCGCCCGGCGGGCGATATCACACCGAGCGTCATCGGGTCGGCAATCCCGATGACTATCGCTTCCGCGTCGCGTCCGGCTGCCGCCAGATCGGCCGCCTCCTCGAGGAAGCCGTAAGCGTTGGGCTGCTGGACGATCACGGCGAGTACCGGTTCGTCGCGCGCGGCTTCGGCCACCGCGCCGGGTTCTGTTCCGAGATCGCGTCTCCGGCAGCATTTCGATCTCGATGCCGAGTCCGCCGGAGTACGTCTCGAGGACACGGCGGTATCGGGGGTTGACTCCGGGAGCGACAAGGACGCGCCGCGCCGGGCGGCGCATCGCAGCTAGGTTGACGGCTTCGACGAGCGAAGTTCCACCGTCGTACAAAGACGCGTTTGACACCGTCATACCGAACAGCTCGGCGATCATCGTCTGGAATTCGAACAAAGCCTGAAGGGTGCCCTGCGACGCCTCCGCCTGGTATGGCGTGTAGGCAGTAGCGAACTCGCCACGGCTCGTCAGCGCGCGAACGGCGGCCGGAACGTAGTGGTCGTAGATCCCCCCGCCGAGGAAGTTGAGACCTCCGGCTACCGCAACGTTGCGCGACGCAAGCTCCGCCACGTGGCGGGCCAGTCCGGCTCGGACAGCGCGGCGAGGTAGCTCGATAGGTGGATCACGAAGAGCGGCGGGAATGGTTTCGAAAAGCGCGTCGACAGAGTCCAAACCGATGACACCGAGCATCTCCGCGATGTCGGCCGGTGTGTGCGGGACGAAGTCTCCGGCGCCGCTCATGCCTTCTTCTTCTTTAGGGCGGCTTCGCTCGATGAGCGGAAGACTTCCGCAGCTCGGCCGGGATCTCCTTGCCCGCGAGTCTTGAGCGCGGTTGGGCCGAGCTCAGCGTCGCCGGGCACGAACGCAAGTCCGATCGGCGCCCCAAGTACGACCGAGGTCCCACCGCTCGTTACGACGCCGGGTCCGATCTCGTCGCCTTGCTGCGGGACGCAAGGCTTCTCACAAACGAAGCCGACGAGCTTCGCTAGCGGAACCGTGTTCGGCTTGCTTCGCGAGCGCTTCCCGTCCGATGAATTCGCGCCCGTTCAACGCGACCGCGAAGCTAAGGCCTGCTTCGAGCGGAGAGGTGTCGAGCGAAAGCTCGTGCCCATACAGCGGATAACCCATCTCCATCCGCAGAGCATCCCGGGCCCCCAATCCGCAGGGCGCGACGCCGGCCTCGCGCAAGGCCTCCCAGACGCGAGGTCCGGCCCCGGCCTCGCACATGATCTCGACGCCGTCCTCGCCTGTGTATCCGGTGCGGGAAACGATCGCCCCGACGCCGGCCACCGTAGATCTGGCCACACCGAACTTCGGCAGGCCGTTGAGCTCTTCGGCCCCGAGTGACGTTGTGATCGCTCGCGCTTCCGGTCCCTGAACTGCAATGAGGGCCGAGCCCTCCGTTTCCTCAAGGACGGTTACGTCGTGGCCGCTCGCATGCTCCTCGAGGTGATCGAAGTCGTCGGCTCGCCTGGAGGCGTTCATAACGACGATGAACTCCTCGGGTGCGAGCCAGAAGATGATCAGGTCGTCGATGGTTCCGCCGTCCGGCGTGCACCACAGCGTGTATTGCGCCTTACCCGGTGCAACCTTCGCTAGGTCGTTGGTGCCGAGGCCCTGCAGGATTCCCAAAGCGTCGGTGCCGCGCATCCTCGTCCGCCCCATGTGCGATACATCGAACATCCCGGCCTTGGTGCGCACCGCTCGCGCCTCATCCAAGATCGACCCGTAGTGGACGGGCAAACGCCAGCCCGCGAACGTCACGAATCTGCCCCCGGGCTTCGGTGTGCGCGGCATGCAGAGGCGAGTGAAGCGCTTCCGTCATGGAGTCATCCTTTCACACGCCGGGGACCGCTACGTCTTCGCCCAGGTAAGCCCTGCGGACGTCGGGCGATGTGCGCAATGCGTCGGTGCTGTCCTCCAAGACGATCTCTCCGGTCTCGAGGACGTAACCGCGATGCGCCAGCTGCAAGGCCATGTTCGCGTTCTGCTCGACGAGGAGGATCGTCGTTCCCTGATCGTTGATCTCACGCAAGGTCTCGTAGATCTTCTCGACGAGTACCGGTGCAACCCCGAGCGAAGGCTCGTCGAGTAGCAACAGCTTGGGACGAGCCATCAGCGCACGTCCGATCGCGAGCATCTGTTGCTCGCCGCCGGACAGCGTCCCACCCGCTTGCTTCTGCCGTTCCTTGAGGATCGGGAAAAGCGTAAAGACTCGATCGAAGTCCGATTCATCCGATGTTCGCCGGCTGTATGCGCCCATATCGAGGTTCTCGCGAACCGACATCCTCGGAAAGATGTGGCGTCCTTCGGGGGCCTGACTTACACCCAGCGCAACTATGGCGTGCGCCGGTTTGTCGTCGATGCGTTCTCCCTCGAACGCGATCCTTCCGCGTCGTGCCCGATTGAGGCCGGCGATCGCCCGCAGGGTCGTCGTCTTCCCGGCTCCGTTGGAGCCGATCAATGTGACGACTTCTCCCTCTTCGACGCGCAGGGACACACCTTTGATGGCCTCGATCGCCCCATAGAAGACGTGGACGTCTTCGAGCTCGAGGACCGCCGTCATGCGGTGTCGCTCCGCTGGCCGAGGTACGCCTCGATCACTTTCGGATCGCTGCGTACCTCGGCCGGCTCCCCCTCGCTGATGGCTTCCCCGTGATCGAGGACGAGGATTCGGTCGGAGATGCCCATAACGAATCTCATGTCGTGGTCGATAAGCACGATGGTTGTGCCGCGGTCGCGTATCCGTCGGACGAGCTCGCTCAGCGACTGCTTCTCGGCCGAGTTCATTCCGGCAGCGGGCTCGTCGAGGAGCATGAGCTTGGGCCGGTACCGCGAGTGCGCGGGCGATCTCGAGTCGCCTTTGGTCGCCGTACGCAAGGTTCCGGGCGAGCTCGCCGGCGTATCGGTCGATACCCACAAAGCTAAGTAGCTCGCGAGCCTGGCCGTCCGCTTCCCGTTCTTCCCGACGCTGCGAACGTGCGTGGATCAGCGATCGCAACACACCCGCTGTGTGGTGCGCGTCGAGCCCAACGATCACGTTTTCGAGCGCCGTCATGTTGCCGAAGAGCCTGATGTTCTGAAACGTGCGCGCGATGCCACTTCGCGTGATCATGTGTGGCTTCCAGCTGCCGATATTCGTGCCGGTAAACTCGATCTCGCCGCTCGTCTGGCTCGTAGATCCCAGTGATGCAGTTGAAAAGCGTCGTCTTACCGGCGCCGTTCGGCCCGATGATCGAACGGATCTGGCCTTCTTCGACGGTCAGGTCGACCTCCGAGACAGCGACTAGGCCTTCGAAGCGCTTGGTGACGGCCCGGACGGAAAGCAGGCTCACGTTGCGTCCTCGACTATCTCGACACCCGTCTTCTTCTCCGCCGGCCACGCCGATCCCTCGTTGCTCGGCGGCGACGCGACGCGACGGAAGAAGTCCCTCCGGACGGAAGGTCATCATGATCACGAGGATCGCGCCGAACGCCATGAACCTGACGCTGGGACTGGACGACGTCGCGCAGCATCTCCGGGATGATGACGATCACGGCTGCCCCGAGTATCGGACCGAGCATCGAGCCCATGCCTCCGATCACCACCATGCTGAGGACGAGGATCGAGGTGATGATCTGGAAAGAACTGGGACTGACGATAGTTCGTCCGGCTTGCGTAGATGACGCCGGCGATTCCGGCTGTCGACGCGCCGAAAGCAAAGGCCCACAACTTCATCCGGAAGACGTTTATGCCCATCGCCTCGGCCGCGACCTCGTCTTCTCGAATCGCGACCCACGCGCGCCCGATCCTTGAGTCGTTCAGGTTCCGGATCAAGATGACGGCGACGACCAGCAGAGCGAGAGATAAGTAGAGGTAGGGAGTCGTCTTGTTAAGGAAGTCGACACCGAAGAACTGAGGGGCCGGGATGCCGGAGATCCCGCGAGATCCGTTGACTATGCCGAGATTCGGCTGCCGTGATCCGGATGATCTCGCCGAATCCGAGCGTGACGATAGCGAGATAGTCGCCGCGCAAACGCAAGACGGGCAGGCCCAGCAGAACCCCTGCGATCATCGCGAAGGCTATGCCGAGAGGCAGGATCTCCCAGACATTCAGATGTGCGAACTGGCCAGGACCTGCGCCGGACAAGATGGCCATCGTGTAGGCGCCGATCGCCCAGAAAGCCACATAGCCCATGTCGAGCAAGCCGGCCAGACCGACCACAACATTGAGGCCCACAGCCAGCAACGCGAACGACACGGCTTGTACGAACACGTCTTCCCAGTACGAGCCGACGAACAAGCGGAAGGAGGATGACGGCAACGGCAGCGCTCAGCCCGCCGATCGGCTCCCAGCGCTCCCGGAGGAACTTCATATTTTCTCCCCCAACAAGCCGGTCGGACGGAACATAAGCACACCCACGAGAACGACGAAGGCAACCAGGTCTCGCCACTGCGCACCAAAGCAGCCCGCCGAGATGCTCTCCAATAGACCGAGCGAGAGACCTCCGACCAGCGCACCCCGCACGGACCCGATGCCTCCGAGCACGGCGGCGGTAAATGCCTTGATCCCGGGTAGAAAGCCGATGTTCCACTGCGTCCGGCCAAACGACATGCCGAAGAGCAGACCCGCAACACCGGCGAGGACCCCGCCGATGAAGAAAGTGGTCGTCACGATCCGGTCGATATTGACACCCATGAGTGCCGCTGCTTCGGCGTCCTGCGCCGTCGCGCGAAGAGCACGCCCCGTTCGCGTCCGCGTGATGAAGAGCTCGAGCGCAACGACCATCCCCAGCGCGACTGCTATCACGATCAGGTCCTTGTTGAAGATGCGCAAACGCCCGATCTCGAAAACCGCTTGCGCCCGCAACGTGCGCGGGTACGTTTCGGGATTAACGCCTCTCCATACCTGAACCGCGTACGAGAGGAAGAACGACATGCCGATCGCGCTGATGAGATACGCAAGCCGAGGCGCGCCACGGCGTCGCAGCGGACGGTAGGCAATCCGCTCGACACCGACGGCAACGAGGCCGGAAGCGAGCATGACCGGCAGCAAGGCCGTCAGGAGCAACAATGCTCCTTGAGCTTGACTCGTCGCTCCATCTGGGGCGATCACACCGAGAACCAAAGAGCCGGCCAGCACGCCCGACATGAACACTTCGGAGTGCGCAAAGTTGATGAGCTGCATCACGCCGTAGACGAGCGTGTAGCCGATCGCGATCAGTGCGTACACAGCGCCGATCGACAGACCCCCTACGATGCGGAACGGGAGCTCGGTGGTAAGGCACTCGGTCATGCGAACCGTAAGAGGGGGGCCACTGGTGTGGCCCCCCTCTTAGATCGATAGATACTCGGTTTAGTCGGCTTCAGCGATGTCGGCGATCTTGCCCACGAACACGTACTTACCGTCTCGGACCACATACGTCCACGTGGTCGTATCGGTCGGCTCGCGATTCTCCGTCCAGTTGAAGACCTTCGACACACCCTTGTAGTCCTTGAGATTCGTGACGTACTCACGAACGGACGCGCGCGTCGCGTTTGCTCCACCGTCGTTGATGGCATCGATCAGAATGTGAGTCACATCCCAGGCCTCGGCGGAATAGAGACCCGGGTCCTTTCCGTACTCCTTCTTGATAAGCGGAGGCGTACTTCTCCGCTTCGGGGGTATCGATCGTGTTCGCGTCGGTGCACGGGCAAGTAACGATGGCACCCTCGGCGTCATCTCCACCTTCCTTGAGGAAGTTGTCTCCCTTGAGACCGTCACCGCCGATGAACAAGCCCTCACCACCCTTGTCCCGGTATTGCTTGAGGAGGAGAGGAGCTTCCGACTCGTAGCCTGCGTAGTACAGAACGTCGTGGTCTTTCGCGATCACCGAATCAGCAACAGAGGTGTAGTTGGTCGTGGGCTCGATGCCTTCCTCGAGAACAACTTCTAGCCCGGCATCTCTAACGCTCTTGGGCACTGCCTCACCCAGGCCCGCGCCGTACGGGGACTTGTCATTGACAACGGCGACCTTCTTGCACCCGAGAGCTTTGAGAAGCTTGCCGGTTTGTCCGCCCTGAACGAAATCGTTGCCGAGTCCGCGGAAGAAGCCCTCCCAGCCTTTCGTCGTCAGATCCGGACGCGTTGCCGACGGGGTCATGAACGTGAGACCGGCGGCGTTCAACGGCCCGCCGCCGACATCGGTCTCACCCGAGAAGCTCGGGCCGACGACGGCCAGCACGGCCGGGTCGTCGATGAAGCGCTGAACGAGCCCTCTCGTGGGGGCGGGGTCGGTACCGGCGTCCTTGTTGTCTATGACGACGGTTTCGATGTTGACCGGCAGGTCGCCAGCCTCGTTCGCCTGCTTAACAGCAAGAAGGAACGTCTCCCTCGATGAGACTAGGAGGCTCGCGTTCCCACCCGTGATGTCACCGATCCACCCGAGCTTTACGGTCTTCTTGGCCTGCGCCAGGTCTTGCTTGGCGCTGGCGAGCTTGAAGTCGTCACGCAGGAGCTTGGTCGACCCGATCGCCTGCTGCAGACCTTCGCTGCTGCAATCAGCGGCCTGCGTTCCACCACCGCCGTCTTCCTCAGCGCAAGCGCCCATCACGAGAGCGAGCGCGGCGAAGAGCGATGCCGCCAGGATTATCCGCTTTCCACGCACACGAGCCTCCCTCGCTAGACGTTCCCGTCCCCGTTGAACCTCGATGGTTCATACCATTCCCCGGATTCGGGAGTCCACGAACACCGGCGAAGGTAGTTCTTCAGGTGGTCTTGGGAATATCGCCCAGCCCGCCCTCAATGACGAGCTTGGCGACCTCACCGAGCTTGAGCCCCCTGTCCATAGCCGCCCGCTGCATGAAGCGATAGGCCTCGGCTTCCCCGAGGCCCTCCTCCACGAGTATCCCCTTCGCGCGCTCGACGAGCTTGCGCGCCTCGAGCCGATCGGAGAGCTCGGACACCTCGCCCTCCAGTCGCGCAACCTCGTTGTATCGCTCCAAAGCAACTTCTATCGCCGGGAGGAGATCACTCTTTTGGAAAGGCTTGACGAGATACGCCATGGCGCCGGCCTGCGCCGCTTGTGCGGCCAGATCACGCTGGCTGAAGGCCGTGAGGATCAGAACGGGCGCGATCCGCTCCTGCGTGATCATCTCTGCGGCCCGGATCCCATTCATCCCCGGCATCTTGATGTCGAGGATCACGAGATCAGGACGATGCTCGCGCGCCAAGTCGACGGCCTGCCGACCGTCCGCGGCCTCACCGACGACGTCGAAGCCCTCCTCTTGAAGCATCTCGCACAGATCCATCCGGATGATGGCTTCGTCCTCGGCGATGACGACGCGCGGAGCGTCGTCGGGCGTCGCGATCGTCACGATCGGGCTCCCACATATTCGTTCAGCAAACGCGCCTCGGCCTCGAAGGTGTCCTTCATCCCGTCGGCGATGAACCTCGCCACCCGGCCTCCGACGAGCGGGATGCTGACTCTGATGTCGGCCTCGACCATCCTCTTGGTGTTATCCCCGTCTGCGACGAAGGCATAACGGCCGCTGCAGCGGAAACGGCCTTTCATGACGTGTGGATGGATCTCGTAACGCCACTCGTTGCGCTCGGGATCGAACGTTCCTTCTTCGTCCCAAGAAACCATTGACCCGCCGATAGCTCTCAGGACCGGTGCGGGAAGCGGGCCGGCGAAGCGATACCGGACGATGCGGTGAATCGAACCGTCGGGCCGTCTATCGAACGTCGTGACCGTTCGCTCCGCTACGTTCGGGAGCTCGGTCAACCGGGCGTCAAAGGCCTCTTCCATGCTGGCGATCACTGCGTGCTCGACGGGCGCATGGATGCGGTGCTCGATCCGAAGTTCCACGAGGGAAGGCTATCTAAGGGTTTAGCAGCGCGTACCGGCGGAGGGACTCGAACCCCCACGAGCTTTTGGCCCAATGGATTTTGAATCCATCGCGTCTACCAATTCCGCCACGCCGGCGCGACTCCACTATATGGACGGCCCGACGAGGTGATTCAGACCAATCGGGCGGTGCCCACCATCAGGGTCTCGCCGCGCTGGTTCACCGCGGTCACCTCGTGGCCGTCCGTCGTCTCCTCGGCGCGGATCGTCACGTCGTCGTCGGCCACCACGGGCTTGGTGAACTTCACGGATATCTCACCGCGCTCCAGCCACTCGGGCCCGTGGACCCGAGTCATCAGCTCGGACGCGTAGGCCAAGGTCATCATCCCCTGGGCGATGGGTGCGTCCAGTCCGGTCCTCTTGGCCACCTCGATGTCGGAGTGGATGTTGCCCGGCCCGGAGTAGAGCGTCATGTCGTCTTGCGTGACGTGTTTGGTCAGCTCCATCAGACCTCCCCGCGCAGGTGCACCTCGGGCCAGATACACGTCATCCGGGCCCACCACACGCGTTCGTCGCCCCGAAGGAAGTCACAATCGATCGCCACGTAGGCCTTGTCGCGTCGTGTCTCCTTCAAGGAAACGACGCCCGTTCCGTGCAGAGTCTCGCCTACGCGAACCGGCGCGAAGTACTTGAGCTCTTGATGCGAGTGGATGATCGGGCCGGGGTACTTCGAGCCGAGGACGAAGATCGCGAAGTTCCCGGAAACCGAAGGGTCGATGACATCGGCGTGCTCGCTCAGATCGTTGCGAGCGCCGTCGATGTAGCGGCGATGCAGCTTTTCGGACATCCGGAACTCCATCGGACCGATCGATTCACCCACCTGGACGTCCGTCCATCTACCCATCGATCGCTCCGCGCATGTCCTTGACCAAGCCGATCGCGGCTTCGACGCCGTCATCCTGTGCCGCCTTGAGCACGGCGCTACCTACGATCACGCCGTCGGCGAACGTACATGCTTCGGCGGCCTGTTCGGGTGTCGATACTCCGACGCCCACGAGCGCGGGACGATCCGTGACGGCTCGTACCGCATCGACCACGGACCTAGCGCGCTGGGAAAGCGTGTCGCGTACACCTGTAACACCGAGGAGGGAGACGCAGTAGATGAACCCGCTCCCCTCACGAACGATCGACTCGATCCGTTCCTGCGGCGTGGTCGGGGCGGCGAGGAAGGCGGTCGCGAGATCGTGCTTCCGCGCCGCGCTCAACCAATCTCCGGCTTCCTCGACGGGAAGGTCGGGGATGATCACTCCGGACGCTCGGCTCGCAACCGCTTCGGACGCAAACCGATCTTCCCCCATGGCGATGATCGGGTTGACGTACGTCATGAACACGAACGGAACACCTACGTCGAGCCCGGCCATCGTGCGAAGAACAGCAGGCGGTCGTACTTCCGCTTTGAGGGCAGTATCCGATGCGCGCTGGACGACGGGGCCGTCCATCAGAGGGTCGGAGAATGGAATGCCGAGCTCGATCATGTCGGCTCCGGCGTCGACGACGCCACGCAACATGTCGGGGAACGCCTCCGGGCTCGGGAAACCACACGTCAGGTACGGAGCCAGGACCTTCCGTCCGCTCGACCGCAGATCGCGAAGGTATGACTCGAGCATCACGTCTTCACTTCGCGCATGTATGTAGCCGGATCGAACTCGTGGCACTCGACAACGATCGCCTTCATCCCTCGGTCGGTTCCGGACTCGTGGTTCTCGCCCGGCTCCCAGAACGCGGCTCGTCCGGACTGGATGGGAACCTTCTTCTCGTCCTCGCCGGAGACCCAGCCGCTTCCTTCGACGACGACGAACAACTGCGGACCCGTCGCCGGGTGGCGCGGGATGAATCCACCGGCACCGATGTGGAAGCACGCGAAACGGGACCCGACCTCGCTCAGGAAGATCGGGCTGATGACGGTCTTGGACGCCTTGGGATCGACACGGTGACTTTTACCCTGGACGTCCGTCCATTGCGTCAGCGGACGCCCGCTGTTCGCGTCGAAGGAGAAGATCCTCATGAAGACAACCTTTTGACCGTCTCGACGTCCTTGTCCCCGCGTCCCGACAACAGCAGCAGGACGTCGCCGGACAACCGGCCCGCCTCGCCTTCCTTCAGGAGCCAGGCGATCGCGTGCGCAGCTTCGAGAGCCGGGACGATCCCCTCCAGCTTCGAGAAGGTGTGAAACCCTTCCAGCGCTTCGTCGTCGGTGGCCGAGACATACGTCGCCAGCCCCTGAGCGTTCAGATAAGCGTGCTCGGGTCCCGAACCGGGGTAGTCCAGCCCCGCCGATATCGAGTGAGCGGGATGGATCAATCCGTCGGGCTCCTGCAGGATCCGGGTGCGCGCGCCGTGAAGAACACCATCGGTGCCAGCGGATATCGACGCTCCGTGTTCCTCGGTGTCAACGCCGTGCCCCCCGGGTTCTACGCCGACGAGCTTCACCCCGTCGATCCCTACGAAACCGGAAAAGATCCCGATCGCGTTGGAACCGCCGCCGACGCACGCCGTGACGAGGTCGGGCAAGCGTCCTATGCGATCGAGGATCTGTGCGCGCGCTTCCTCGCCGATCACCTTCTGAAGCTCCTTGACCATCCACGGGAAGGGATGCGGACCGACGACCGAGCCGATCACGTAGTGAGTGGACTCGACATTGGCGACCCAATCGCGGAAAGCTTCGTTCACTGCGTCCTTCAATGTGCGGCTCCCGGAATCCACTTGAACGACTTCGGCTCCCAAGACCTGCATGCGATAGACGTTCAGCGCTTGGCGTTCCATGTCCTCGGCGCCCATGTAGATGACGCACTCCAAACCGAACAGCGCCGCCGCTGTCGCCGTCGCGACGCCGTGCTGTCCAGCACCGGTCTCGGCGATCACGCGTGATTTCCCGAGCCGCTTGGTGAGCAGACACTGTCCGAGGACGTTGTTGATCTTGTGGGAGCCGGTGTGGGCGAGGTCTTCGCGCTTGACCCAGACCGTCGCTCCGACACGTTCGCCGAAACGCTCGGCCTTGTACATCGGCGTCGGCCGTCCCGCATAGTTGCGCCGGTAGTCGTCGAGCTCGGCGATGAACGAAGCGTCCTCTCGCGCCGAACGCCATGCGGCCTCCAGCTCGAGCAACGCCGGCATGAGCACCTCGGGCGCGTAACGCCCTCCGTATTCGCCGAAGCGCCCGTGCTCGTCCGGAAGGATCTCGAGAGGGGATTCCATCCGTTGAGTCTAGGGGCCGCTCAGCGCTGGACTGCGTAGAGCTCCCACTCGCCCGGCACACCTTTCAGCGCGTACGAGCCGCGCTCGGAGAAGGAAAGACCCGAGCCTGCGACGAGGTCCACGACCGTGCGAGACACGAACACCTCGCCCGGTCCGGCGAGATCCTGAACACGGCTTCCGATATGAACGGCTATCCCGGTAACGTCGTTGCCGGTCAGCTCGATCTCTCCTGTGTGTAAGCCTGCGCGCACGTCAAGTCCCAACTCGCTAACGCTGTCGACTATGGAACATGCACACCGCACGGCGCGGGCGGGACCGTCGAACGTGGCAAGGAAGCCGTCGCCGGCCGTGCTCACCTCGCGGCCGCGCTGACGGTCGAGTTCCCGCCGGACTACCTTCTTGTGCTCCTCGAACAGCTCGCGCCACCGGCGGTCTCCCTCCGCGACGGCGCGTTCCGTAGATGCCACCACGTCCGTGAACAAGACGGTTGCAAGCACCCGATCAGGCTCGGCGGCACGACGGACACCGGTGAGGAACTCCTCTATCTCGTCGATGAGTCCATCCTGGTCCCCGCTCCAGGGATGCTCGTCCACCCCTTGAAGCTCGACATACTTCGCGCCTTCGATGTGCTCCGCCAGGTACCGGCCGCTGCCGACACGGCGGAACGGGTTGTCGACCCGATGAAGCACAAGCGTCGGCACGCGTACCGCCGGCAACACGTTACGAACGTCCTGCCGGAAACTGACGTGCGCTAGTCGTCGCGCCATCCCAGGGCTTGTCGCATAGCGGAACAATCGCCGTAGCTGGATCTCATCTCTCGTATCCGATGTGATCGAACCTAAGACGATTTCGGCGCTCTTGTTGTCCCAGAAGCTTTTCTGTACAAGCTCGGCGATCCTCAGCATTACTTCTTCCGGCGCTCCCCACGGATAGTCGTCCGAGCGGTGCATGCAAGCTTGGGTATTGACGAGGACCAGCGCCGACGTGCGTTCGGGGTATGTCGCTGCGTACAAGATTCCCATCGGTCCGCCCTCGCCAGCGGCCAGCAAGGCTGCTCGCTCAGATCCGGCGGCGTCCATAACGACTCGAAGATCTTCCATCCACTGCTCGAGCGTGACGTTGCCGACATCGACAGGATCCGATAGTCCATGGCCCCGGCGATCGAAGCAGATCAGGCGGCTGAACGACGCAAGTCGCTCGAGGTAACGCGCGAGGGCCGGGTAATCCCACTGTGCCTCGATGTGCCCAAACCATCCGGCCGTGTACACGACATCGATCGGCCCGTCGCCTATGACCTGGTAAGCGACATAGGAATCCTCGGCGACACGCGCGTATTGCGTAACGGGTCTCATCGCCGAACCGCATCGACGAAGGCCCGCATAGCCCGGTAGTCCTTCACACCCGGCTCCCGTTCGACTCCCGATGACACATCGACTCCAGCAGGGCGCATCCGACGCACAGCTTCTTCCACGTTGTCGGGACTCAAGCCCCCCGAAATCACGAAGTCGACGGTGGGCCGGTTAGCCTCGATGACGTCCCACGGAGCCAGCTCGCCCGTGCCGCCAAGCTTCCCCTCGACGTAGCTGTCGAGATGAACGGCGTCGCACTCCAGACGGTCGACCTCGACCAGGTCCTCGGCCGTGCGCACGCGGATGGTGCGCAACACGGCCACGCCTGCAGGAAGAAATCGTCCGGCTACCAACGGGGCTGGGAACTGAACACCGCCGAGACTGAGCAGCTCGGACACCTCACCTACTTCCCGGGGCGCGGAGTCGTCGAAGACACCGAAAGCCATGACACCGTCGGGGATCACGTCCCTTATCTCTTTGGCCATCTCCAACGTGACGCGACGTGACGACGGCGCGAAGATCATGCCGACGGCCGAAACGCCGGCCTCGACGGCCGCAATCGCGTCCTCGGTCCGCGTGATGCCGTCCACCTTGACCCAGATGCCTCGCGGATCAGAGATCGTCATTTCGGGATCAGCTCTCGGATCTTCGAGCCGGGGTCATCCGAGCGAACCAACGCCTCACCGACGAGGATCGCGTCGACGCCGATCTTCTCCAGCGCCTCAACGTCGGCACGCTTGGAGATCGCGCTCTCGCCGACGACAACGACTCCGTCGGGGATGATCGGACGCAAACGGGCCGTGGCCGTGGGATCTTCCTCGAACGTCTGCAGATCGCGATGGTTCACTCCGATGACTTCGGCTCCCGCATCGAGTGCTCGTTCCACGTCCCTCTCGTCGAAGACCTCGACAAGCGCCACCAGTCCCCAGCGTCGCGCTTCGTCCATCAGCTCATCGAGGTTGTGCTCAGCGATACGAACGATGAGCAGGACCGCATCGGCGCCTCGGGCGCAGGCTTCGACGATCTGCGCACGATCGAGGATGAAGTCCTTCCACAGGACGGGGAGCCGTGTTGCCTCACGCGCTTTGACGAGATCCTCGGGCGAGCCGGAGAAGAAATCCGGCTCCGTCAGAACGGAGATCGCGTCTGCGCCCCCGCGTTCGTAGCTTCGCGCCAGGTCGGCCGGGTCTAGTCCGGCATTGAGCTCACCCTTCGACGGAGAACGTCGCTTTATCTCGGCGATGATCGACATGCCCGGGCGTCGAAGGGCGCCGAGGAAGTCGCGCGATGTGGGGGCGTTCCGCGCACGCTCCTCGAGGTCGGTAAGCATCGGACGAAGATCGTCGGCAGCTCGCCGGCGAGCCGACAGGATGTCATCTAGGAAGGAACTCATCTCACCGGTGCGCGCTCCTACTGCGCACCTTCGAAGCTGGCGGAGAGCGCGACGAGACGGTCGAGAGCAGCGAGCGCGTCACCGGAGCCGATGACCGTTCGTGCGACCTCCACTCCGTCGCCGATCGAAGACGTTCGTCCGGCGGCGACGAAAGCGGCACCCGAGTTCAACAAGACGCAGTCGGCGACGGGGCCCGGCTTTCCTTCGAGGACGGCGCGCAGCGTCTCCGCGTTCTCTTCCGGCGAGCCACCCCGGATGGCGTCGAGCGGGTTTGTGTCCAGATCGACGTCACCGGCCGACAGCGTGCTGCGCGCCACTTTTCCGTCGGAGACGGTGAGCACGACGTTTTCCCCAGCACACGTGAGCTCATCTGGACCGCCCGCGCCGGCTACAACCAGCGCCCGTTCGACACCCAGCTGCGCTAGGGCACCGGCAACGAGATCGGCGAGCTCGGGGGCACCTACTCCTACGAGCTGGAAAGAGGGGCGTGCGGGGTTCGTAAGGGGGCCGAGGATGTTGAACGCGGTCCTGATGGCGAGTTCGCGGCGAACCGGCATGACCTTCGCCATCGCAGGGTGGAACGCGGGAGCGAAGATGAAGCCGATTCCCGCCTCATCGATGCAACGTGCGACCTGACCGGCGTCGATATCGAGCCGAACGCCCAGCACCTCGAGGACATCCGCGGATCCCGATTTCGATGACAGTGCTCGGTTCCCGTGCTTGGCGACCGGGAGGCCGGCTCCCGCGACCACGAACGCAGCGGCGGTGGAGATATTCGCCGTTCCGGTTCCGTCGCCTCCGGTGCCGCACGTGTCCACGAGACCGGTGGCCTTCGGTGTAACCCGAACGGCGTTCTCACGCATGGTGCTGGCAAGGCCGGCGATCTCGTCCGCACTCTCACCTTTCATCCGTAAAGCAGTCAGGAAGGAGGCGATCACGGAGGGAGCGAACATCGCCGGACACGATCTCCTGCAATGCGCCGGCCGCTTCGTCCTTGCTCAGATCGGTGCGCGCCAGCACCTTGTCGAGCGCTTCGCGGAGTCCCATCGAACCAGGCTACAGCGCGTCCGGCAAGCTAACCGGGTGGTTATGAATAGGACCGGACTATCGCTAGCGCAAGCCTTCCCGATCGATCCACGTCGCCGGGGCGCACGCGCTCCATGGTGTCGCGCGGAGAGTGGATGCAGCACGGGTCGTCGCCGCTCCACAACCAAGCGGCGTTCATTCCTCGCGTGAGGAACGAGCCGTTGTCCGACCAATCGGGTGTAACTCGGCCCTGAGCGGCTATGCCCAGCTCTTTGGCCAGCCGGACACAGCGCTCGGTTCCCTCCGTCGGCCCGACCGACATGTGACTGCAAAAGATCACATCGCCGTGACCGACCATGTCGATGTTGACCATGGCCACAAGGTTGCGTCTGGCCGCCTCGGACATCAGTGGGACGAAGTAACGGGAGCCGATGTGATGCGGACGGCCGGTGGCCGGCTGACGCTCCTCGGCTCCAAAAGCGATGAACACGACCGGCAGCCCGGCACCGCGCGCATCCACGGCTCGCGCGATCTCCAGTGCGAGAGCGACTCCGGTGGCGTTGTCGTTGACGCCGGGTCCACGAAGCGAGTCCCGGTGCCCCCCAACGATCAGGTACGGAGCGCGCTCATCGAAACCCGGAGGACGGCCGATGACGTTCGACGACTCACCTCCCTGCGGAAGAGCGAACTTCTGCTCGGCCGCCTCCCATCCGAGCTCTTCGATCCGGCGCGTTATGTAACGAGCGGCCGATCGGTCGCCTTTGGTTCCGGCTTGCCGGTAACCGATCTCGACGCCCAGCGCGCGGACGTGATCCATAGCGCGATCGAGCTGAAAAACACCTTGGTCCGGTGTCGGTGCGGGTGTTGCCGTAAGCGGTGGGACGGTCGCCGACGGTGTCGGCTCGTCTGATGGCTGAGTCTCGGTAGCCGGCGAAGCGCAACCTGCCAACACCAGCACCAGCACAGCGCCCGCCGCTTTACGCATCGGCGAACGTTAGCTCGAACCGGCTGCCTTTCCCGTCACTCGAAACACTCAGACCGATGCCAAGCCTCTCGGCGAGCTCGCCGACGATCGCCAGGCCGAGCCCGCTGCCCACCTGCCGTTCGCCGCGATACTTGCGCCAAAGGTAGAACCGCTCGAAGGCGTGGTCGATATCGGCGGGATCGAGTCCGGGACCGACATCGCACACGGCCATCCATCCGTCATGCACGTCGACCAGCACGCTCTTGCCTTCCGGTGTTACCCGGATCGCGTTCTCCACAAGGTTTGCGATCAACTGGTGCACTCGATCGGGATCCGTCGAAACGACCGAGGGGCCGTCCGTCGAGAGTTCGATGGTTACGCCCGCCTGCACGGCAGCCGGTTGCAAAGCGTCCACGACGTTGACCCCTATCTCGGAGAGATCGACCTCGCGTTCTGAGATCGAGAACTCCCCCGCCTCGAGGCGTCCCAGATCGAGAAGGTCTTGCACCAATCGCTCCAGGCGTTGCGACTCACCGAGCATCACGGTACCCGCGTGTTTCGTGCGTCGAGTCGTACCGTCGGCCAGCGCCTCGGCGTAGCCGCGGATGGCGGTCAGTGGCGTTCGCAGCTCGTGTGACACGGAGAGGAAGAAAGCCTTCTCTCGCTCCCTCGCCGACTGCAGATCTAGCACCATCCCGTCGAAGGCGTCCTTTAGATCTGCAATCTCCGCCGGATCGGAGGACCGCGGTGGGTTGGGCTCGTTCTCCTCGCCTTTGGCCAGCGCTCGAGCGGACACGGCGAGATCGCGGAGCGGACGAGACACCCTCCGCGCGATCGCGTACGCCACAAGCGCCGATACGACCAGCGCAGCGAGTGCGGCGATGACCAAACGCGAGCCGAACCCTTCCGGCAACGGCGGGGCTTCCGCCGCAGGACGGAAGACGTAAAGGGTCCCCGACCTCCCGCACAACGTCGCCGGTTGCGACGCATAAACGACTTCGCGGCCGGCGATGACGGCGTGGCCCTCCGGACCGGTACCGAACTCGCGTGCGCGTCCACGCGCGAGGTCTGGGATGAATCTCGCCTGGGGGCCCAGCTGTCGAGCAGCCAACCCCGGACGCGTCCCCTCCGTGCACGGGACGTCCGATGCGAGCTGGGCGACGCGCGAGACTTCGGTCCGAAGTTCCGACTGAAGACGTTGGGGTGCGCCCAACCTGGTTAACCCGACAACGATCAGAGCGGTCACCAATACCGCCCCGACAGCAACCCCACCGATCGCCAGGACGAGGACCCGAGCGAGCGAGCTACGCGCCATCCTGCAACTGGCTCGTCTTGTAGCCGACGCCGCGTACGGTCAGCACCGGACAGGCGTTCCCGAGCTTCCGCCGAATCTGCGCAACGTGCACGTCCACGGTTCTTGAGTCAACGTCGCCGGGATAGCCCCAGACGGCTTCGAGAAGTTGGGCGCGGGTCAGTACGCGTCCCGGGCGGCCGACCAGATAGGCCAAGAGGTCGAACTCCTTTCGCGTGAGATCCACGATCTCGCCGGCGAGCGTCACCTCACGGGACGTCGGGTCCAGTCTCAGCTCGCCGCTGGCGATCGGACTCGAATCCGATCCTTCATCGCGGGCGTGGCGCCTCAGCACAGCGCGAACGCGCGCGACGAGCTCGCGCGGGCTGAACGGCTTCGTGACGTAATCGTCGGCGCCGAGCTCGAGCCCGAGGATGCGATCGGCTTCGGACCCCCGTGCCGTGACCATGATCACCGGGACGGGGCGCCGCGCTCGGATCTCTCTCAGAAGTTCGACACCGTCGGCGTCCGGCAGCGTCAGATCTAGAAGGACGACGTCGATGGCGGGGTCGTCCAGCTGCTTTCGCGCCTCGGCTCCCGTAGCCGCCATGCGGGCACGGAACCCGCCCTGCTGCAGGTACATCTCAACGACGTCCGCGATGGCCTGCTCGTCCTCGACAACGAGCACGGTGCCCGGCATGCAGTCAGCCTAGAGGCCGCGTTACTACGCGGCTCGATCTTCGCGCCGCTCGCGGCGCCGCTCCATGCGCGCGCGACGGCATTCCATCGGATCCTCCCGGCACTCCTCACGCTTCTGCTCGAGCTCTGCGAAGCGCTCCGCCGAGACGGCACGCACGAATCTCGTGACGAACCCGCTGTCCTCATCGATCTGCGAAGCCGCGATGTGATCGCCAGCTTTCAGGTCGCCAAGTGCGGCGTCTTCGCCGTCCCGATGGATCTTCGTCTCGTCAGATGTTGGGATCTGGACCGAAGTGCCGTCGGCCTCCTTGACGACCAATGTCGATCCATCGACACGCTCCAGAACGCCGCGATCGAACTTCACCTTGTTGAATCCTTCACCTTCGCGCTTCGGGACTACGGCTTCGCTCCGGATCGCTCCGCGCATCCCGCGTGGGCCCGGCCTGCCCTTGTGCGCCTTTACCCCTTCGGGTCGTTGCTGGGCTCCGTCTTCGGATTGCGTGAGAAGAGCGCCTTCGCCCGAGCTCGTCAACGCGTTGGCTCCGGCGTAAGAGATGGCTCCGACCACGAGGGCTCCGACGACGAGCGTCGCGGTGTGCCGCTTGATGAACCCCATCACTAAGTCCATGGCCCTGCTCCTTTTATCCCTGCATCCCTATCCAATGAAGGATCGGCCGGTCAGGACTACAGCGTGTCTGCGGAATGTAAGAGGTTGGTAAGGACTGCTACGAGCCGAGCGATTCCGCCGCCCTGAAGGCATTGATCAGGGCCGACGCCTTGTTTATGCACTCCAGGTACTCGTCGTCGGCGTCGGCGTCGGCCACGATCCCGCCGCCGGCCTGGATGTAGGCCGTGCCGTCCTTGAACACCGATGTTCGCAGGGCGATGGCCATGTCGAGGTTCCCGGAGAAGTCGATGTACCCGGCCACACCGGCGTAGACACCGCGCCTGGTCTTTTCGAGCTCGTCGATGATCTCCATCGCTCGCACCTTGGGCGCTCCCGAGACCGTCCCGGCCGGGAAGGTAGCGCGCAGGACGTCGAAAGCGGTCACGTCGCCGCGAAGCTTGCCGGTCACCTCGGAGACCAGATGCATCAGGTGGGAGTACCGATCGACCTCCAGCAGCCGCGTCGGACGAACCGTGCCGTAGTCGCACACTCGTCCGAGATCGTTGCGCGCAAGATCGACAAGCATGATGTGCTCGGCACGCTCCTTCGGGTTCGCGGCCAGCTCTTCGGCGAGCTCTCTGTCCCTCTCCGGAGTAAGTCCACGCCACCGCGTACCGGCGATCGGATGCGATGTTGCGATTCCGTCCTCGACCCTCACAAGAGCCTCGGGGGACGAACCGATCACCCACATGTCGCCGAAACGCAGAAGGAACATGTACGGCGACGGATTCACGAGCCGCAACATCCGGTAAAGGTCGACGGGATCGGCCGTCAGACCTTCGAGCTCGAAGCGCTGTGAGAGCACTACTTGGAAGATGTCGCCGGCGTAGATGTACTCCTTCGCGCGTGCGAGCATCTCGCGCCATTCCTCGCGTGTCGTGTTCGACGGCGGCGCTTCCTGTCGAACGATCTCCGGCGGTGCGACGGGCTCCTCGACGAACGGTTCGCGCAGCCGGCCGACGAGCTCCTCGCACCCACGGATGGCTTCCTCGTACGACGCATCGACGTCCTCGCCGGGGATGACGTTCGCGACGACGCTGAGAACCTGGCGGAAGTGATCGAAGGCCACGACTCGGTTGGTGAACTGAAGCTGTAGGTCCGGAAGTTCGAGATCATCGATGGTCGTCTCGGGGAGCCGCTCTATGTGCCGCACGATGTCGTATCCGAGGTAGCCGACCGCCCCTCCGTGCAACGGCGGCAGACCGTCGAGGCGCGGCGCTCGGTAACCTTCGATCGTGTTCTGCACGACGTCGAGCGGACCCTCGCCCTTAGCCCAGGTCGGAGGTGTTCCGTCCCATTCCAGTTCGTTCCGCTTGCCGCGAACGACCAGGAAGGGATCGACACCGATGAACGAGTAGCGGCTCCACCGTTCCCCGTGCTCGGCCGACTCGAGCAGGAAATAGTGATCGCCCCGAGCCACACGTTTGAAAGCGGATATCGGAGTTTGGTGGTCACCAAGCACCTCGCGCCAAACCGGAACGACCGTGTACTCCTTGGCCAGTACGCGGAACTCCTCGAGTGACGGACGGTACAGGTCGCTATTGCCCTTATTCATTGGGAGGCTCGAGCGTTCGATAGAAGCACGAGTACTCGCCCGTGTGACAGGCGCCCTTCCCTTCGAGGTGGACGCGGTACAGCAAGACGTCCTCGTCGCAGTCGTATCGCATTTCGACGAGGTGCAGGCGGTCGCCCGACGTATCTCCTTTGGTCCACAGCTCGTTTCGAGACCGCGACCAGAAGGTCGCAAGCCCCTTGGCGAACGTGGACCGGATCGCTTCTTCGTTGGCCCAGCCGAGCATCAGGACGTCGCCCTTGTCGGCCTCTTGGACGATGACCGGGATCAGGCCCTTCTCGTCGAAGCGCAGATCGCCGATGTTCATACGCGTCGCACCTCCACGCCTCGCGACGCCATGTGGTCTTTGAGGTCGGCGACGGTGTATTGCCCGTAGTGAACTATCGACGCGACGAGCGCAGCATCCGCGTGTCCCTCCAGTACGGCGTCCGCGAGGTGCTCCGGGGCTCCCGCTCCACCCGACGCGATCACCGGGATCCCGACGGCGTCCGACACCGCGCGCGTCAAGGGGATGTCGTACCCCTCCTTGGTGCCATCGCGGTCGAAGGACGTGAGAAGGATCTCTCCGGCGCCGAGCTTCTCGGCCTCGACGGCCCAGCCGACCGCATCGATGCCGCTGCGTATCGGCTCCTCACCGCGAGCTCCACGGCCTCCTTCGAGAACCACTTCCCAACCGCCTTCCACTTTTCGAGCGTCGATGGCGACGACGATGCACTGGGAGCCGAACTCGTCCGACGACGCCCGGACCAGATCGGGGTCCCGAACGGCGGCGGTGTTCATGGCGACCTTGTCGGCGCCGGCTCGCAACCGTCGCTTCACGTCGTCGACGGTGCGCACTCCACCACCGATCGTCAGGGGGATGAACACCTGCTCTGCCGCACTGCGTAGAACCGAATAGGTCGTCTCCCGCCCTTCGGGAGTTGCGGTTATGTCGAGGAAGCAGAGCTCATCGGCGCCCTGCTCGTCGTAGCGCAGCGCGAGCTCGACCGGGTCGCCGGCATCGCGCGTGTCGACGAACTGAACGCTCTTGACGACGCGCCCGCCGTCGAGGTCGAGACAGGGGATGACCCGGGTGGCCAATGTCACGCTACGGCCCTCAACGCATCCGAAAGATCTATAGCTCCCGCATAAAGGGCCTTGCCGACAACAACACCCTCGACCCCGTGCATCCCAATGAGCGCCCGAATGTCATCGATGCTCGAAACACCGCCTGAAGCAAGAACAGGGATCCCTGCTGCGGACGCCACCTCGCCCAGGATCATGGTGTTGGGGCCCGCTAGCATTCCGTCCCGCGATACATCGGTGACGAGCAGTCTTGGAACGCCCGCTGCCGCGAGTCGTCGGGCTGCGTCGACGACATCCTCTCCCGTTCCCTCGCGCCATCCCGAGATTCGAACTTCACGTCCTTGGGTGTCGGGGGCAACGACCAGCCGTTGGCCGAGGGCGTCGACGGCCCGAAAGAGGAATGACTCGTCCGTGAGCGCTTTGGTTCCAAGGACTACCCGGTCGGCCCCTTGATCGACCCAGAGCCCGGCCTGCTCCAGAGTCCTGATGCCACCGGCGACCTGAACGGGGATCGAGAGCGAGGAAAGGATCGCGTAAACGACTTCTTCGTTTCGCGGTTCGCCGGCGACGGCGCCTTCAAGGTCGACCACGTGCAGACGGGGAGCACCCTGCGCCTCCCATTCCTTGGCCGTAGCGACCGGATCGTCCGAGTAGACGGTTTTAGTTTCGAGCTCACCGCGTTCGACTCGGACGACCTTCCCCTCGATCAGGTCGATCGCCGGAATGACCTGAAAGGTCATTTCCCGATCCGGTCGAAGAACCGTTTCAGTACGCGCCGGCCAACTTCGGCCGACTTCTCCGGGTGGAACTGAACGCCGACGATGTTGTCCTTTTCGATGGCGCTGCAGAACTTCTGCGCGTATGTAGTCGTGGCGATGACGCTATCCGGATCGGGATCGACGTAATAGGAGTGGACGAAGTACGCAAGATCACCCGGCCCGATGGCGCTCAACACCTTGGCCCCCGGAGCGACATCCAACGAGTTCCAGCCCATGTGCGGCACCTTCAGGTCCGGGCCCCCCTCGAGCTTCTTGCACGTGCCCGGAACTATGCCCAAGCCGCGAGCATCGGGGTCTTCGTCCGAGGTCTCCATGAAGAGCTGGAGCCCGACGCAGATCCCTAGCAACGGCTTTCCCGCGCGCGCCCACTCGCGCAAAGGCTCTTCAAGCTTGCGCTCGGCGAGGTTGCGCGCACCGGCGCCGAAGTGACCGACACCGGGAAGGATCACCGCGTCGAAGCCGTTGTCGAACCCTTTGGGCGAATCGACGATCTCTGTTGCCACGCCGATACGTTCGACGGCTTTCGTGACGCTCGGAAGGTTGCCGAGGTCGTAATCGACGACCGCGGCTTTCATTCGAGCACTCCCTTTGTAGAGGGAGCTCCATCGCGGCCCGAAAGCGCACACGCCTGACCGAGAGCCCGGGCGAGAGCCTTGAACTCCGCCTCCACGATGTGGTGCGGGTCGCTTCCGTCCAAAAGCTTCACGTGCAAGGTGATCCCGGCGCGGTTGGTGAGCGCGCGAAGGAATTCGTTCGTTAGGGCGGGGTCGTATTCACCCACGCGGGCGACCGGAACCGGCACGTCGTGCGACAGGAAAGGCCGGCCGGAGAGGTCGAGCGCCACCTGCACCAAGGACTCCTCCATCGGCACCGTTACGGATCCGTACCTATTGATGCCGGCCTTGTCTCCCAGCGCTTCTTTCAACGCATCGCCGAGGGCCAGGCCGACGTCCTCCACCGTGTGGTGTGCATCGATCTCGAGGTCGCCCGTGGCATCTATGGCCAGGTCGAACCCGGCGTGGCGGCCGAGCTGCGACAGCATGTGGTCGAAGAAGGGCACGCCGGTGGTGGCCGAGGTCTCACCCGTCCCATCGATGGTGAGATCGACCGTGACCTGCGTCTCGCCGGTGCGTCGGTCGACGCGTGCACGTCGCATCTGGGGACAACAAGGATAAGGGCCCTAAGGAGTAGTCGGTCCGACCTACCCGATCAGGGTCGTGACCACCTCGAGGAAGGAGTCGTTCTCCTCGGGTAACCCGGCGGTCACCCGCAGGCAGTTCTCGCATCCTTTGAGGTGCGAGAAGTCCCGGATGACGATCCCCCGCTCGGCCAGCTCGCCGATGAGCCAGGCCGCTTCCGGGTGCCGGAAGAACACGAAATTGGCCGCGCTCGCGAACACATCAACTCGCGGAACCCCTGCGAGCGTGGCAGCGATCCTGTCCTTCTCGGCCACGATCTGATCCACAATAGGGAGCATCTTGTCGCGCCGGCGCACAGCGATGGTCGCCGCGAGCTGAGTGAAGGCCGACTGGGCGTACGGCATTCGGACGCGTCGGAGCTGCTCCAGAAGCTCCGGGTTGCCGATCCCGTATCCCAATCTCACAGAGGCGAGGCGGAAGGCCTTGGACATCGTTCGTGAGACGAGCACATTGGGAAGATCTCCTAGGTCTCCGACGATGGTGTGCCCGCAGAACTCGAAATACGCCTCGTCGACCACGACCAGGGCGGACGTCGCTTCCGCGATGCGGCGGACATCGGCAGTTGCGGTCAGCGTTCCCGTCGGGTTGTTCGGCGTGCACACGAAGACGATCGCCGGCAGTATCCGAGCTATCTCGGCCAGCGCGTGTTCGACATCGATCGTGAAATCTTCGGATCGGGCAACACTTTCGATCTCCATCCCCGCCATCCCCGCTTGCCGCTGGTGCATCACGTAAGTGGGATCGAAGAGCAAAGCGGTGCGTCCCGGGCCCCCGTAGGCGAGACATGCCTGTAGCAGCACCTCGTTGGAGCCGTCGCCGATCCAAACCCACGAGGGATCGACGCCGGCGTACTCGGCGATCTCCTCGATCAGCTCCGTCGGCTCGGGATCGGGATATCGGTTGAGCTCGATCTTCGACGCCGCCTCGAGGATCTCAGCGATCACCTCAGCGGGTGGTGGATATGGATTCTCGTTTGCGTGCAGGAAGATCCGGCCGCCGGCCAATTCGGAAGAGCGGTAAGGCTGGAGCTTGTCGAGATCGGGCCGGGGAGCTGGAGTTTGCTGTGGCGGCCGGCCGCCGGTCACTTCTCCTCCAGTCGCAGATGAAGCGCGGAGCGGTGGGCGGCCATCCCTTCTGCTTCCGAGAGGGCATCGGCGATGGACGCGTCGCGGAACAACGCCGTGCGTTCGTACGACACCGTATTTATCGCGACCAGGAAATCGAGAACCGAGAGCCCCGAAGTGTGACGGGCTGCGCCCGCGGTCGGCAGCACCGCGCTCGGCCCGGCGCAATAGTCCGACATCGTCGCCGGCGTTTCTTCGCCGAGCAGAGCCGTTCCCGCTGCGCGCACGAGACCGAGGAAGGAATTCGGAGCCTCCACGTGGATGCAGAGGTGTTCCGGTGCCATCTCGTTCACCACTTCGGCCGCCTGGTCGAGATCGCGGACCACAACGGCCAGTCCGTGCGTGGCCAAGGTGTCCTTTATCCGGGTCGCTTCCTTCAGCTTCCGCAGCTGGACCTCGATCTCTTGCAGGACAGCGCGAAGGATGTCCTCCGATGTCGTTATCAGCGTGACGGCTGAGTCGGGGCCGTGCTCGGCCTCCTTGAGCAACTCGGCCGCCGAGTAGGCCGGTGTTGCTTGAGCGTCCGCAACAACGATCGCTTCGGACGGACCGTAGAAACCGTCGATCCCGACGGTTCCCAGCACTTCACGCTTGGCCAGGGCCGTATACAAGCCGCCCGGGCCGGCAACCTTGTCGCATGCTTTGACCGACTGCGTGCCGATGGCCAGTGCAGCGATCGCGTGCGCGCCGCCTATCCGGTACAGCTCCTCTACTCCGGCCACCTGCGCTGCGGCCAGCATCACGTCGGGGCACTCCCCATCCGGCCCGGCGGGACAGCACACGGCGATCTCGTCGCAGCCGGCGGACTGTGCGGGCACGACGGTCATCAAGAAGGAAGAAGGCAGCGGGTAACCGCCGGCCGGCGCGTGTAGCCCGACCCGCTTGATGGGACGGAACACCTGGCCCATAACGGCTCCATCGCGCTCCATCGACCAATCGGAGGGGCGCTGGGTGTCGTGGTACTCGCGGATGCGCTCGGCCGAGCCCTGAAGAGCCGCAATAACCTTCGGATCGACCTTGGCTGCACCGGCGTCCCGCTCTTCGACCGTTACCGCGATCCGGGCCGGCGTCAGCTCGGCGCCGTAGACCGATTTCGAATACCGGCACAGGGCTTCGTCCCCCTGTTCGCGAACCTCTTCGACGACCCGGCGCACCTGGGCGACGTGCTTGGCGAACTCCGGCCCCTCCCACAACGCGCGCTTGCGCAGCGACGGCAGAGCGTCGCCTTCGGTACGAACATCGATGACCTCGAGAGGCATGAGAGGCAAAAGCCTACCTATCCTCGCTTCGGCAAAAGGCGCCTCAGCGATGGTCGCGGCGCAACTCGCCTCTCAGATGGTGGCTGATCGGCTGCCCGACGGCGGCCATCCAGACGTCGTAACGAAGTGTCTCCCCGACGACCTCGTAACGCCGTCGGAGAGTTGTGACCTCCTTCGCCGTAGTGGTCCTTCCCAGAGACGTCGTCTCTAGGTCGAGCACTTGGCCCGATATCGGTCCTTCGGCGATCTCTGCCACTCCGGTGGGATGGCTCAGCACGAGCTCGACGCCGCTTCCATCCACCAAAGGACGCCAATAGCCCATCTCCGAATGCGAGGGACGGCCGTCGGCCAGGATCCAGGTCCGTTGCGTGTGGGCAAGCAGGGGCTTGCCGGTCACGTGCCAGAAATGAAGCTCCTCCCCGTAGGAGAAGGACTCGATCGTTGGATATTCGCCGGATCCTTCACCTACCCAGGTCCCAAGCAAGAAGGCGATCGGCTGGACCGCCGCGGGAAGCGCGTCGGTCAAGGCCTAGACCGACACGGCAGCGGCGCCGAGCAAGAGCTTCAAGCGATCGACGCAGCCGTTGCCCGGGTCGACTCGGAACTCACTCCCAAGCCGCAGGACGGTTTCCTTCTCACCCGACTGCAGATGCAGGAAGACCGGGCGCGTTCCGGGATATTCGAGCAAGACGGCTTTGAGCTCGGTCACGAGTCTCGGCGTGCAGTCGGGAGCCGGGAGCTTGATTCGCACCGGTGAGTCCATTACGCCGTAGTCCGGCTCGGTTAGTTCCATAGCAACGAGCTTGGGGACGTCCTCCTTGTGATCGACCCGCGCTCTGACGCACAGAACCCGGTCGACCGCGACGAGATCTCCGGCCTTCTCTGCGACGGCCGGGAACACGATCACTTCGCAGCTTGCTTCGAGATCCTCGACTTCGAGGATGAACATCAGCTCGCCCTTGCGCGTGAACTTCTTCCCAACGCGATGGACGATCCCGGCGACGGTCGACAGTGCCGCCGTCCAGGACCTCGGGCAGTCGCGGCGATGGACGAATCCGTCTGGCACGGCAAGGACGTCCTCGAGCCCCGCCAATGGGTGGTCGGTCACATAGTTGCCGAGCATCTCCTTCTCGAACGTCATGCGCACGGCCTTGGGCAGCTCGGTTGAAGGCACGCGCAGATGCGACCCGACGAGCGTGCGGTCACCGTTCGTCCCGTCCGGATCGTCGAACAGCGACACATAGCCTTCGCTCTCCTTGCGCCGCGCGGACGCGATCTGCTCGACAACTTGCTCGAACACCTCGAGCAGTCCGCCGCGTTCGTGACCCATCGAGTCGAAGGCGCCGGCCTTGATCATCGACTCGACCGTCCGCTTGTTCAGTGCGGTCACGTCGACGCGCCAGCAGAAGTCGAAGAAGTCCTTGAAGACCCCGCCTTCGCGCCGCGCATGCGAAGATGTGCTCGACGACACCTTCACCGACGTTGCGGATCCCGGCGAGACCGAACCGCACGGAGTCCGTAGCTTGCGGGTCCGGTGCGAACCCGGAGCTGCGAGAGGTTCGCGTCCGGGCGGCAGGACCTCGACGCCCATCTTGCGCGCCGCCGCGAGGTACTTCGTCTTCTCGTCCTTCTCGTCGCGCACCGAGGTGAGGAGCGCGGACAAGTACTCGACCGGGTAGTGCGCCTTCAGGTACGCCGTCTGATACGCGATCAATCCGTAGCACGCCGAGTGCGCGCGGTTGAACGAATATCCGGCGAACGGCTGGATCAGGTTCCACAGGTGGCGCGCCTGCTCCGGTGTGAGCCCTTGCGCTTCGGCCGCGCCCGCGAGGAACTTCGGCTCCTCGGCCTTCATCAACGACTCGACCTTCTTGCCGACCGCTTTGCGGACGAGGTCCGCTTCGCCGGCCGTGTATCCGGCGATCGCGCTGCAGGAGCTGCAGCACCTGCTCCTGGTAGACGATCACGCCGTAGGTGTCGCCGAGGACGTCCTCGAGCAGCGGGTGCGGGTACTCGCACAGTCTCCGGGTTGTGCTTGCCGGCGATGTACTTGTCGATCTCCTGCATCGGGCCCGGACGGTAGAGCGCGATCAGCGCGACGATGTCCTCGAATCGGTCGGGCCGCAGCGACTTCAGCAGCCGGCGCATGCCTTCCGACTCGAGCTGGAACACTCCGTCGACGTCGCCGCGCTGCGAGGAGCTTGAAGACCTCGGGTCGTCCAGCGGGACGTTGTCGATGTCGCACCTCGATCCCCTGTTGGCGAAGCAGCTCGAGCGTCAGCTCGATGACCGTGAGGTTGCCGAGGCCCAGGATGTCCACCTTGAGAAGGCCGAGCTTCTCGATGGCGTGCATCTCGTATTGCGTGACGACGTCGTCGTTGTCGGTGCGCTGCAGCGCCGTGTAGTTGACGAGCGGCTCGCGCCCGACGACGACGGCGGCTGCGTGTACACCGGTCTGTCGGCGCAGGCCCTCGAGCTTGCGCGCCGCGTCGAGCACGCGTCGCGAGTCAGTCTCCTCTGAGTACGCTTTCCGGAGCTCGGCGGCCTCGTTGTAGGCGTAGGTCCACTTGGAGTCCTTCGACTCTCGAAGCAGTCCTCCAGGGACGGGTCCTTGCCGAGCAGCGGACGCGGGAACATCTTCGCGAGCCGGTCGCCCGATGCCGTACGGGTAGCCGAGCACGCGCGCTGCATCGCGGATCGCGCTCTTCGCCTTGATCGTCGCGAACGTCACGATCTGCGCGACGCGGTCCTCGCCGTACTTCTGCCTGAGGTACGGATGACCTCGCCGCGGTAACGCTCGTCGAAGTCGATGTCGAAGTCCGGCATCTCCCGGCGCTCCGGGTTGAGGAAGCGCTCGAAGACGAGGCCGTAACGGATCGGGTCGAGCGTCGTGATGCCCAGGCAGTAAGTACGTGATGGTTCCGGCGGCCGAACCGCGGCCGGGGCCGACGCGGATCCCTTTGCCCTTCGCCCAGTTGACGACGTCGGCGACGATCAGGAAGTAGCCGGCGAACCCCATCTGTCCGATGACGGTCGAGCTCGTAGTCGAGTCCGCTCTTGAACCTCTCGCGGGAGCGGATCGCCGTACACGCTGGCGCGCGCCCTCGCTGACCAGCCGTCGCAGGTAGTGCGTCGAGCGAGCTGCCGTCGGGCGGGACGAAGTCCGGGAAGCTGCAGCTCGCCGAACGACAGCTTGACGTCGCACATCTCGGCGACGTCGAGCGTCCGGTCGATCGCTTCGTGGATAGTGGCCGAGTGCGGCTTCCATCTCCTCGCGCGACTTGAGGAAGAACTCGTCGCCGTCGAACCGGAAGCGGTCCGGGCTCGTCGACCGTCGCATCCCGTCTGGATGCACAGCAGGACGTCGTGGGCCTCGGCGTCCGCACTGGCGACGTGTAGTGCAGGTCGTTGGTCGCGACGAGCGGGATCCGCAAGCGAACTCGGAAAACTCGACCAGGTGCGGGTTGACCTATGTGCTGGTCGGCGATGCCGTGGTCCTGCAGCTCGATGAAGAAGTTGTCGCGGACCGAAGATGTCCTGCCAGCGTCCGGCCGCCTCGCGCGCCTCGGTCAGCCGATCCTTCGAGGATCAGACGCGGGACCTGCCCGTTGAGGCACCCGGTCGTCCCGATCAGACCTTCGCGAGTGCTCGCGCGAGCAGATCCATGTCGACGCGCGGCTTGTAGTAGTGCCGTCGAGCGACGCCTCCGTCGCGAGCTTCAAGAGGTTCCGGTAGCCGGTCTCGTTCTTCGCGAGGACGGTGAGGTGCTGGATCGTCTTCGGCGAGTCGTCCCCGGCGTGCTTCGACGTCATCGGACCCGCGCGCGAGGTACAGCTCGCAGCCGAGGATCGGCTTGACGCCCGAACTGATGACACGCCTCGTAGAAGTCGATCGAGACCGTAGAGGTGCCGTGGTCGGTGATCGCGAGCGCCGGCATGCCGAGCTGCGCCGCCTGCGCCACCAGCTGCTTGATCGCGCGCGGCGCCGTCGAGCATCGAATATTCCGTGTGGACGTGTAGATGCGTGAAGGAATTGCCGGTCATCGAGGACCCCGAGAAGAGGTGCCGGGTGCCGCGGTCGGTGGGGGCTCAGAACGCGCGGGAGCACGGACTTGGGTCGGCACCCCGGCATCGTATCGCCGGTCTCCGACAGCTCTAAGGAAGTTAGGGCGAGGGCGAAGGAGAGGGCGTCCCACCAGGGAATATGGGGTAGAGCTGGAAGCCCTCGAGGTCGTCGACGAGTGGATCCGGAACCTCGACGAGTCGTACGCGGCCGTCTTTTTGCAACTCGGCGAGATCGGACAGCGTGGATCCCTCCAACGCGAACGCGAAGATGCACTTGCATTCCGGACCGATGGCGGCGAGTGCGTCCCGGCGTTGCTGTTTTGCCTGTTCGTCCGTCGTTGCCTCGATCTCGTCGCGCAGCGTATCGGCGAGCTCGGTCGCTCGAAGCGTCACGGCCTCGTGCACGGTCCTTTCGACAGCCAGCGATTCACCCTGGTTGCCGGGGAATTGGACGAAGACGACCTTGCCCGTAGCGTCGCCGAGCATGGACTCGACATCTCGAGCCGATACCATCTCGTCGAGCGAAACCAGGGCCACCGCCTCGCCGGTCGGATTCTCGCGAGCGATCCGATCGAGGTACGCCCGTTTGGCGGCGATGTGCTCCTCGGAAGACGGGCCGGGCGTGGGCCCCAGCCGGCCCGCGACCCCTCGCTCGTCGCCGGAAGTCATGACCAGGATCGTGGCGACGACCAACCCTGCCGCGAGCACGGCCAAGCCTATGAAGCGGAATCTCAGGAGGGTCTTCACGTCTCGTCGTTTAGACGAGACATCACGGCGGAGAGTTCGTCCGGCAAAGCCCTTTCGAACTCGAGCGTCCTACCGGAGATCGGGTGGTCGAAAGCCAGCCGATACGCGTGAAGGAATGGACGATCCAAGCCGAGCGCCCTGGCTCGCGCCGGATCGCGTCCGTACGCTTCGTCGCCGACGATCGGATGTCCGATCGACGCCAGGTGCGTTCGGATCTGATGGGTTCGGCCCGTTTCCAAGCGAACCTCGAGCAAGCTGACGTCGGAGAATCGCTCTTTCACGTCGAACCACGTTACCGCCGGCCGGCCCTCGGGAAGGACGGCCATCCGCGTCCGATGCCTCGGATTGCGACCTACCGGCGCGTCGATCTTTCCTCGGTCGACCGACGGCGTGCGATGCACGAGCGCCAGATAGCGGCGCTCGATCGCCCGGTGGGCCATAGCGCCAACGAGAGCCGAGTGCGCTTCGTCGGTCTTAGCCACGATGAGAAGGCCGGACACATCCCTATCGAGGCGATGCACTATCCCCGGACGATCGGCTCCCGCTTGCGGAGCGAGATCCTTCCCGGCGGCGACCAGAGCATCGACGAGAGTGCCGCTGCGAACACCGGCGGCGGCGTGAACGACGACACCGGCGGGCTTGAAGACGACCATGAGGTGGTCGTCCTCATACACGACTTCCACGCCTTCGGGTGCCGGCACCGGCGCCGCCTCGACTTCGAGACCGACGACGATCACGTCGCCCGCTTTAAGTCGGTACGACTTCCTTGCCTCGTCGCCGTTGACGGCGACGGTACCGGCATCGATCATCGAGCCCGCGCGTGCACGCGAGACGCCCTTTTCGCGTCCAAGGAAGACGTCGAGCCGTTCCCCTTCTTGCGCCTCAGCTACGACGATCGGCTCGGTCATCTCGGTCGCGGTAGCTCCCCGGCACCTTCACGTGACTTGGGCCGGCGCTCGGTCATTCCGACCCAGATCAACAGAAGGGCCCCGATCGTGATGGCCGAGTCGGCAACGTTGAATGCCGGCCAGAAACGGAAGTCGACGAAATCGATGACGGCACCGCGGCCGATCGGACCCCGGAACAACCGATCGATCAGGTTTCCACTTGCGCCGGCGGCCACAAGGGTTGCGCCCAAACCGGTCCAGACGCCCGGCTCCTTGACAACCATCGCAACGAAAACGACCACGCCGACCAACGCGCCGAGAGCGATGAGGCCCGAGAACCCTTTGAGAGTTCCGAATGCGGCGCCCGAGTTGCTTATGTGACTCAATCGAAGAAAGTCGCCGATGATCTGCTTCGACTCGCCCTCGCGTAATGACGAAGCGACCAAGAACTTCGTCAGCTGGTCGAGACCCACGACGACCAGACCTACCCCGACCAGGCGCGAACGGCTCGTCACACGAGCTGCCACGAGGGAACCGAGGGATCTAGTGGCGTTCTTCCGCTCGCTTGCACGAGATGCATAAGCTCGCGTGCGGAAGAGCTTTCAGGCGGGCGGCCTCGATGTTTTTCCCACAGGACGCACATATCCCGTATGTACCCGCCTGGATCTTCTCGAGCGCCCGGTCGACTTGGTCGAGGAGATCGCGTGCGTTGTCGAGCAGCGACAGGTCGCGCTCCCGTTCATAAGTGATCGTCTCGGGTTCACCCTCGTCGTCGCGCTGATCTGTCTTCTCTTCACCCGAGTAGCGAGCTTCTATCTCCGCGATCTGGCGAAGGAGATCGGCCCGTTCCGACACGAGTTTCTCTTCGACGGCTGCGTAATCTTTGGGACGCCTCTGTGTCTTGGCCATCGATTCCTGCCGCGTGGAGGGAGGCCTGAGCGCCTCCTGTCGAAGGGCGCCTGACGCTAGCATGGGCGTTCGACCTCGTCAAAGACCGTCAGATGCACAAACCCGTAGCAAGCAACCCGAGCTTCGCCGCACTCGAGGAGGAGATCCTCGAGTGGTGGAACGCGAACGAAGTCCAAAAGAAGGCCCTAAAGCTCCGCGAGGGGGCTATCGAGTTCGTCTTCTACGAGGGGCCACCGACGGCCAACACAACGCCGCCGCTCCACGCGGCATGGCCCCGGACCTATAAGGACATCTTCGTCCGGTATCGGACGATGAAGGGCTTCTATGTTCCGCGGAAAGCCGGGTGGGACTGTCACGGGCTGCCCGTCGAGATCGAGGTCGAGAAGAAGCTGGGCTTCACGAACAAGCAGCAGATCGTTGACTACGGAATCGAGCGTTTCAACGAGATCTGCCGCACATCTGTGCTCGAGTACGTGTCCGCTTTCGTTGCCTTCAGCGAGCGCCTTGGCTTCTGGCTCGACTACGAGGACCCGTACCACACCATGGACAACGATTACATCGAGTCGGTGTGGTGGTCGCTGGCCCAACTGCACGGCAAGGACCTGCTCTTCGAGGCCGACCGGATCACGCCGTACTGCCCGCGTTGCGAGACGCCGCTGTCCGATCACGAGCTAGGGCAGGAGGACGTGTATCAGGACGTCACAGATCCCGGCGTCACGCTTGCACTGCCGCTGGTCGCTCCTCCTTCGGGACTGGAGGGCGCTGCCTTCGCGGTCTGGACGACCACTCCCTGGACGCTCATCGCCAATCTTGCGTGCGCCGTTGGCCCGGAGATCACCTACGCGCTCGTTGAGCACGAAGGCAAGAAACTGATCCTCGCGGAATCGTTGGTCGGACCGGCACTCGGTATCGATCCGACGCCCGCTCCGTTGCGTACGATGCCGGGCAAGGATCTGGTCGGCCTCGAGTACAGGCCACCGTTCGATTACGCGCAGCGTGCGGTCGGAGATCAGCCCGAAGCCTGGAAAGCGCTGGCGGCGGATTTCGTCAACATCGATGAAGGCACCGGCATCGTCCATCTCGCCGGAGCCTTCGGTGCCGATGACCTCGAGGCCGTTCGCTCGGCTGGGATCCAGGTGTACAACCCGGTCGACCGGAGCGGGCGCTTCGATGCGTCCGTTCCGGAGTACAAGGGAACGTTCGTCAAAGACGCCGACGCCGACATCGTCGCGAGACTGGGCGCCTCGGGGGCTCTCGTTCGGTCGGAACCCTATCTGCACTCGTATCCGCATTGCTGGCGCTGCAATTCACCGCTCCTGTACTACGCGCTGCAGTCCTGGTACGTCCGCACCACAGCGTTCAAGGAACGCCTCCTCGAAGTGAATGCGAACGTCAACTGGATCCCTGAACACATCAGGGAGGGTCGGTACGGCGACTGGCTGCGCAACAACGTCGACTGGTCCCTGTCCCGATATCGGTTCTGGGGCACGCCGCTGCCGATCTGGCGTTGCGAGCAAGGACACGACACAGCCGTCGACTCGCGCGCGAAGCTCGGAGAGCTGGCCGGCGCCGATCAGGGTTCTCTCGATCTTCACAGGCCGCACGTCGATGCCGTTACCTTCCCCTGCCCGACGTGCGGCAAAGAGGCAAGACGTATCCCGGACCTCATCGATGTCTGGTACGACTCCGGCGCCATGCCGTTCGCGCAACTCGGCTATCCGCGACGCAATGAGGAACTCTTCGAGAAGCGCTTCCCGGCGGACTTCATCGCCGAAGCGATCGATCAGACTCGCGGATGGTTCTACTCGCTGATGGCGGAAGGCGTGATGTTGTTCGACGAAAGCGCCTACCGCAACGTGATCTGCCACGGACACCTCGTCGATGAGTTCGGCAAGAAGATGTCGAAGTCCAAGGAAAGCCGGGTCGAGCCCGAGGAGGTTTTCGAGAAGTACGGCGCCGACGCTCTCCGCTTCCACATCTTGGGCGGTGGCGGGCCCAGCGACAGCCGACGGATCGGCGATGGTCCGCTGACCCAGGTGTTGCGCGGACCGTTTCTAACGCTCTGGAACGTCTACCGGCTGTACGTCCTGTACGCGAACATCGACGAGTTCGACCCGAACACCTGGGAGCTCATCGCACCCGGGGTTCGGCCCCCACTCGACCGCTGGATCCTTTCCGAGCTCCATCAGTTGATCTTCGAGGTAACCGACGCTCTCGATAGCTACGACGCGTTTCGCGGTGCTCGACGCATCGCGGAGTTCATCGACGACCTGTCCAACTGGTACGTGCGCCGCTCGCGGCGCCGGTTCTGGCGTGCCGCCGAAACCGACGAAGAAGAAGTGGATAAGAGCGCTGCCTTCTGGACGTTGTGGACATGCCTTGTCGACCTATCTTCGCTCCTGGCTCCGTTCGCGCCCTTCCTATCCGAAACCCTCTACCGGAATCTCGTGAGCGAGGTGAACCCTTCGGCTCCCATCAGCGTTCACCTGAGCGATTTCCCCGGCGGCGAACCCGAGCAGGTCGATCCCCGGCTCGCCGCGGGGATGGCCGCCGCTCGCGAGCTGGCATCCCTCGGGCACTCAGCTCGGGGAACGGCCGGGTTCAAGGTGCGGCAGCCTCTCGGACATGCCGTGCTGCTCGTACCGGAGGATCTTCGCGATGCGGTTGAGGACGTGGCCGAACTCTTGGCCGAAGAGCTCAACGTGGCCGAGTTCTCCTTCGCGGAAGATGCCGGTGAGGTCGTCCGTTTGACGCTGAGACCGAACTATCGGAGCGCCGGCCCCGAGCTCGGACCCCGCGTGCGCGAACTGGCGAAGTCGCTCGAGGCCCTCGACTCGCAAGCATGCGCGGAACTGGCAGCCAAGCTCGACGAAGGAGCGGATATCGACATCGAGGTAACCGATGGCGAGAATCTGCGCATCTCGCCCGAACACATCGAGATCCGGCGCGAGCCGGCCGAAGGGACCGCGTTCGCTTACGAGCCTCCTTTTGGTGTGTCGCTCGACCTCACGATCACGACGGAACTACGCCGCGAAGGTTTGGCGCGCGAGTTCGTGCATCAGGTGCAAACGGTTCGCCGCGACATAGGCTTGGATGTCACGGATCGAATCACGCTCTCCGTCGTCGCATCGGATGAGCTCAAAGAGGCGCTGCGGGAACACGATACTTACGTCGCCGAAGAGCTCCTGGCCACCGATTTCGAATTCCCAGAGTCCGCCGGCGAGGGTTGGCGGACGATCGAGGTCGAGGGCGCCGAGGTTGCTGTTTCTATAACCAAAGCCTGAAAGCGGCGAGCTACTTCTTCAAACAAAGTCCGCACGGCGTGTAACCGCGCTTGCGCGCCAGGTCTTCGGACACCTCACGAAGATCGTCACCCTTTGCATACCGGCACTCGGCGGAGTGGTACCTCTCCCGGCCCGGGATGACGAAGACCTTCTTCCTCGCGCGGCTACCGGATCCGGCGGCTGCCTTAGGACGCACGGTTGGTTTGGCACGAGCGCCGGCCTTCGGGCGAGGTGCCGCTTTGGGACGAGAAATCTCGGCGGGAGGCTCGACGACGGTTACGTCAGGTGCGGGTTGGCGTGAGATCCCCGCCAGCACCTTTTCCAATCGCCGTCCGCGCTTCTTGCCGACCTTGACTTCTTCGATCTCTCCCTCTTCATCGAATTCGACAAGCGCGATGTCTTCTATCTCGCCGACCTCGACCTCTTCGGGCTCCAAGCCGAGACCTTCCCGCCGCATCTTGCGGGTCCAACCGACCAGGATGAGCACGGATACGACCGCAGAAAGTGCGATCGATGCGATGAGCGGGACGCTCGATGACCGGACGAAGAAGCCGCTTACGAGCGCGGCGAACGCTAAACCGAGCGCCGCGTAGGTTACCCGCGCCACGCGATCAGCCGGTTGCGCCTACGCTTCCGCTTCGGCGTGCGCGCACTAGCGCGCGGGCGGGCGGCGTCGGGCGGGTTTGGCCTTCGGACGTGCACCGGCCGCCTTCGGTTTTGGTTTTGGCTTCGCCTTGCGCGCTGCCACCTTCGGCTTCGAGGCCTTCGGCTTCGCCGGCTTGAGTTTCGCGGTTCGCTCGGCCGCCGGTTTGGCCTTCGGCTTCGCGGCCGGCTTCGCACCCGCCTTCCTCGTCGCCGGGCGCCGCGCAGGGCGCCGCCCTACGCGCGAGGTGCGGCGACCACCGACGGCGAACTCCTCGTCGTCGGACAACGAAGCGTAGAGCTCGTCCTCTTCGGGTTCGGCCGACAGCGGGGGCACTTCCGTAAAGCCTTCCGCCGAAGCTTCGCGGGCCCGGCGGGCCCATGCTCCGAGGACGAGAACGATGACGGCCAGCTCAACGACGATCGAGATGATCAGGAGGACGTTGGAATCGTCGGTGAGGAAGCCGCCGATGAGAAGTCCCAAACCGGCAAGCAACAAACCCCACGTGATGCGAACAAGCACGATGGTTCCTCCTGTCGTGGCCTAGAGGTCGGATGAATCTCGCCCTATGTTGTCGAATGCCCGCGAACGCCGCAACCGACCCGTCGAAATAGCCAACGGAGCGCTTAAACGGCGGTCGGAGCCGACCACCCTCCTCGCATCGGCTCCGGCGGAGCGTCCCTCACCGTCCGCTCCGGCGTCGCCTGCTGTGTTTGGGGCTTGTCCGGAAGCGGTTGCGTTTCATAGACGGAGGGCCAGCGGAAGCGCGACTCCTCGTGGATCTGGGAAGCGAGCGAACCGAGGATCGCCTCCATCGCGAGCGTGCGCTCCAACCACATCCGTGTCGAGCGGTAAAGAACCGCACGGGCGCCCTCGATATCGGCAGCCTCGTCGGGCGGGGTGCCGACCGTCAGGCTCGCTTCGGTTGTGGCTTTCGCCGCGCGGCTTCGGTGATTGACCGCCTCGAGCCGTGCCGTGAGATCGTCGCGGGCCTCGCATGCCCGTGCGTAGTGCTCGTTTAGCACGCGAAGGACCGGAAGCATGTCCCGGCCGTCCATCAGAACAGGACGCTCTCGAGGACTCTCTCCACGATGAAGAGCACAAGGAAGGCGAGGAGCGGCGAAAGGTCGAGGCCCATTCCGCCGAGCCTTACGGCTGGTATCAACCCACGAAAGATCCTCAAGAAGGGTTCGCAAACGTCGTACACGAAGCTCTGCGCCGGCCGCAGCGCATCCGGCAGCCGAAGATCGGCGAGCGACTGCAGGAACGAAAGGATTATGTAAACGAACAGGATGCTGCGGTATGCCTTCACCGCGAAGATGAAGATGAAACGGATATCGAAGTCGAGCCCGGTGCTGATCATGGAAGCCGCGGGTTCACGCTAGAACTGGTTGAAGAACCCGCGGTCGGACATCATCTCTCGCGCTTCCTCGGCCGAGACCTCGACGTTTGGCGGTGTAAGGAGGAAGATCCGGTCCCCCACCTTCTTGATCGAGCCCTGGGCCATGTACGTGAGGCCGCTGGCGAAATCGACCAGCCTCTTGGCGAGGTCTGCGTTCGCCTGGGAGAGGTTCATGATCACTGCAGAGTTGACGCGCAGCTTGTCGCCGATCTCCTTGGCATCGTTGAAAGCTCGGGGTTCGACGACATGCATGCTCACGCGCGGCGCGACCGCCGAAGGGGCGGCAGCCACCATCGGCTCGTCACCACCGATCCTTCTCACGCTGGTGGAGGGCATATCGGGCCGGATGGGCCGAACGGTCTCGAAACTCGTCGGTGCCTCGGTCTCCGTAGGCAGCGGTTCGAGCTCGTCCTCTTCTTCGACGAGCCCCAGGTAGATGAGGGCTTTCTTCCAGAAACCCGGCATCAGCTCTCCTCGGACGCAAATATCGCTCGGCCGATCCGAACGATCGTTGCGCCTTCCTCGACGGCCACTTCGTAGTCGTCGCTCATACCCATCGACAGTTCGTCGAGTCCATAGCTCGAATACTGCTCACCGAGCCGCTTACCCTCGGCGAATATCCACCTCACATCTTCGGGGTTTTCGACCGCAGGCGCCATGAACATGAAACCACGAGGCTTCACCTGCGGATACAGCGACAGTTTCGCGAGCATTTGTTCGATCTCACCAGGCATGATGCCCTGCTTTTGCCGTTCGCGGGCGATATTTACCTGGATCAGGACGTCGAACGAGCGATCCTTGGATCCTCCGTGGCGGTGGAGCGCCCTCGCCTCGTCCTCGCGATCCAAGCTGTGGATGAGCAGAACCGGCTCCAGGTAGCGGACCTTCCGGCTCTGGATCGAGCCCACGAAGTGCCAGCGCACCGTTTGCGGGAGCGTCTCTGCGCGTTCGAAGAGCTCTTCGGCACGGTTCTCCCCTAGGTCCGCGATACCGGCATCTAAGGCCTGCTCGACGTCACCGAGGGGGATGCCCTTCGTGACGGCCACGAGGCGGACCGAGGAGGGATCTCGACCCGACCGCTGCGCAGCACCGGCCACTCGCTCGATCACCCGGGCGACCCGGGCGGCGATCGTCGTCGACATCAATCGAGCCTAGCCAGGAGCGCTTGGCGGCCCGTCCTGCCTTTGTCCCGGCGATGCGAGAAGAACAGCTCCTCGTTGCAGGAGGTGCAGAACCGGGCGGTTCTGACCTCACCCACACCTGCCCCGCGGGCCGCCGACTCGCCGGCCGCCCACAGGTCGATGTGACGCTCGTCCTCCGACACGGATTCCGCGAACCGATCACGGAAAGATGCGACGACTTCGGAGCCAACTTCGAAGCAGCACGGTCCGATAGCAGGTCCGAGATACGCCGTATGTGCATCCACAGAGCGGACAGCTTCGTCGATCACACCGGCAACAATTCCGCGCCATCCGGCATGCGCGACCGCGATCTTCTCTTCTCCTACGAGGAGACATAGAACGCAATCGGCGGAGACGACCGCCAACACGTCGCCCGGGTCGTCGGTCCACTGCCCGTCGGCGGCGGGTCGGTCCTTTGGTCCAGGAGCCCGGACGACATCTCCTTCGTGGACCTGTCTGATCGTTGACCAGCGGCCGTCGGCGCCGATGAGGTTTCCTGCGATCCGCCTATTCGCCAGTACTCGCTCCTCGAAGTCCGCGCCGCCGAATTCCTTTTCCGATTTGAACGAGAGGTTCAGAGAAGAGAGCACACCTTCAGATGTGCCCCCACGTCGGGTAGTGAACGCACAGGCCACTCCTTCCGCCTGTGCAACAAGCGAGGTCGGCTCTTGCGTGGTCCAAACAAAACCGGCCCCCGGGTCCGGGAGCCGGCTTGTTACCCCACGATCGGCTTGGGTCACGTACGAAGGAAGTCCGGGATCTCCAGATCGTCGTCCTCGAACCGCTCCTCGGATTCATCTGTGTCTCCGAAGATGGAATCCGGTGCAGGCGCCGGACGTTCCGTACGCACCGGTTCGGCTCCCCAGTCGCGTCCTTCGAAACCGGCTGCGATGACCGTCACACGGATCTTCCCGCCGAGTGACTCGTCGATGGCCGCCCCGAAGATGATGTTCGCATCGGGGTGCGCTGCAGAAGTGATCGCGTCTGTTGCTTCGCTCACTTCGAGCAGTCGCAGGTCGGGCCCCCCAGAGATGTTGATGATCAGTCCGCGCGCACCTTCGATCGATGCTTCCAAGAGCGGAGACGAAACGGCGAGACGCGCAGCTTCGGTCGCTCGCCCGTCGCCGGAGGCTTCTCCGATGCCCATGAGAGCCGAGCCGGCGTCCGTCATGATCGTGCGCACATCTGCGAAGTCGAGGTTGATCAGTCCCGGCGTAGTGATGAGGTCGGTGATCCCTTGCACACCCTGAAGGAGCACTTCGTCGGCGAGCCGGAACGCTTCTTGCAGTGGGGTGTCCTCATCGGAGATCTGGATGAGTCGGTCGTTCGGAATGATGATCAGCGTGTCGACGCGGTCCTTGAGTTCGGCGATGCCGGCTTCGGCCTGCAGACCGCGCTTTCTTCCCTTCGAAGGTGAACGGTCGCGTTGCTACTCCGATCGTCAACGCACCTAGCGAACGCGCAACTTCGGCGACAACCGGCGATGCTCCCGTACCGGTTCCACCGCCTTCACCGGTTGCGATGAAGACCATGTCCGCGCCTTTGAGAACTTCTTCGAGTCTCGTCGCGGTGATCGTCGGCAGCTTGTCGTCCGAGCTCCGGATCCGATCCGGCACCTAGACCTCGCGTCAGTGTCCGGCCGATGTCGAGCTTCACGTCGGCGTCGGACATCAGCAGTGCTTGCGCGTCGGTGTTCATCGCGATGAACTCGACGCCGCGAAGCCCGGCCTCGATCATCCGGTTGACGGCGTTGACTCCACCGCCGCCGGTTCCGACGACCTTGATGACCGCGAGATAGCTCTGGGGCGTCGCCATGGGTCCTCCCTTTAGAGTCTGCCCCCGACCCCTAACTTTCGTAGCTGTGCTGGCCACCCCTTACCTCCTCGCCTCGCCGTTGGGGTGTCGTGGTCTGATGCGCGACCCGCCTAGGTCCCTGACATCGAATTCAACATCGACCACAAGTTGATACAGCTTAAGTCTGAAGTTGCAGTTGAAGAAACATACAGCAGGCCCTGGCCAGCGTCAACGCGTCATCGGCGCAGGTGAGAGGTGCAACGATCGAGACGTCACTCCAACGGGTGACGGATTCAGGGTGAGGGCGAGGGCTGTGCGGCTGGTTGAGACGTAGCCGCCGGCCTCGGCGCGGCCGGTGCGCGCGTAGCTCGTGGGGTCGGAGCGGGCGTAGGCGCCGCCCGGTTCTTGACCACGGGCACCGATGGCGATCTGACGTCGACGTACTCCAGCCGGTTCCCGCGCTCTGCTTCGAGGACCGCGACCGCGGTTGACGCCTTCTCCTCGAGATCTTCCAATCGGCCGAAACGGATCTCCGTCCCGCCACCGAGCCTAAGAACGAGAGGCGGTCCGACCACGATCACTCGCGTATTCGACGGAGACCTTCGGGAAAAGCGTTGAAGGCCTCGAGCACGAATCTCGATACGCGGTCGACCGACGAGCCGGCGCGCGTACGTCCTGCGCCATCCTTCCAAGCTCGGAACCTCGACGGCGGGGTTGCGGGCGAAGATCTTTCCCTCGACGTCGACGGCGAGCTCGCGGTGCTCGGTCCAAGGCAGCGAGCGCCCAAGCGTTCGCGCACGTTGATCACGACGGTTTGAGGAAGTGACCTCTCGGCCACCGCTTCGGCGACGGCCGGGATCGCTCGACTTTTCGCTCGGCGCTGCTGAGCCGTATCCACAGGATGCGGTCTCCGGGTTTCAGACCCGACGCCTCGACGACGGTTCTCGGCGACAGCGCGCGTAATCCGGTCACTCGAACCTGATCGATGCGCAGGGAGTAGACCGCCGCAGACACTCCGCCGACGAGCAACAGATGGAATCGACGAACCAGCTGCAGCGCGAAGTCCTCATCGACGGTCCGAACTCTCCGAGGAAACGCACTTCCGGTTCGAGGCTCACACCCGAGTGCTCGCGGACGAGTTCGTGTACTGCCCGATCAACGCCACACGTCGTCGGCTGTGAATCTGGCGGATCGGCGACGATGAAGTTCGCGTGCAGCGGAGAAACCTCGGCTCCCCCGACGCGCATGCCCTTGCCTCCGGCCGCGTCGATGAGCCGTCCGGCGGAGTCTCCCGGCGGGTTCTTGAACACGCTGCCGGCGCTTCGTCCCGGTGGCTGATGCTCGCGACGCCAGCGCAGATAACCGGCGATCCTTTCGGCGATCGACGGCCGGGTCTTCCTTATCGAGGCGAATCGACGCCGCCCGTAACGATCTCGTCGGCGCCAAGATTCGGATGGCGGTACGAGTAGTCGAGATCGTCGAAGCTGCGATCGTTCGCGCGTCGACCGGAACGCGAGATCCACGACTTCAGCGGTCAACAAGACGTCCGCGATAGATCTGTCGTGCGCGCCGGCGTTCATCCGGACCGCACCGCCGAACGTCGCCGGGATCTCGGCCGCGAACTCGAAACCGGTCAGGCCGAGTCGCGCCGTGAGTCCTTGCCGCGGCCGGAAGATGCACCGCCCCTCCGAGCCGCAGCACGTCGACTCCCTCGACTCGTGTGTCGCGGAACGCGCGGCCGAGGCGCACGGCGATTCCGCGGAACCCGTCGTCGGACACGAGGAGGTTCGATCCCCGACCGACGATCGGACGTGGAGGTCGCCGCGCAGCTCGGCGACCGCACGAGATCATCGACCGACTCGGCCTCGACGAGCACGATCGGCCGGTCCACCGACGCGGAACGTCGTGAACGGCGCGAGCGGTGCGTTCTGTGTGATGCGCCCCGTGACCCGCGCGCGCAAGGCTTGCGCGATCTCGCGCGATGCTCACGCGATCGGTGAAGTCCGCGCTCGGCAAGCAGCGCGAGGATCCGCGGAGCCGGCCGTCGTCACGTCGCCCGCGCCAAGCGTCAGGACGACGTCGCCCGGCTGCGGGAGACCGGCGACGAACCCGGCGGCTACTCAGCCGCGGGACGTACATGGACGTTGGACGTCCGGAGCACGCTCCCGGATGGCGTCGGAGACGAACCGTCCGCTCACACCGGGCATCGGGTCCTCGCGCTCGCCGTAGACATCGGTGACGATGATCGACGTCGCCCTCATCGAACGCGCAGCCGAACGCGTCGCCGAGATGCAGCGTGCGCGAATAGCGCTGCGGCTGGAAGAGGACGACGATCCGCCGGTCCGGATACGCCTCTTGGCGGCACTGAGACCGGCTCGCGACCTTCTGCGGGTTGTGCGCGTAGTCGTCGACGACGAGCACGCCGTCGCGCTCCCCGCGCACCGTGAACCTCCTTTCGACGCCCCGGAAGGACCGAAGGCCTTCCAAGACCGACTCCGGGTCGGCCCCCAGGACGAGGGCCGCCGTCAGTCGCGCCGGCCGCATTGAGCAGGTTGTGACGTCCGGGCAGCTGAGAGCTGGAGCTTGCCCGACGCCTTCGGCCGTGCCACGTGACCGCTCCGCCATCCGGATCGACCACGAGATCGGCCGGCCCGAAACCGTATGTGGCGATGGGTGCGCGCATCCGTTGCAGGATCCGCTGCATGCCGGGGTCGTCTGCACACACCACCGCCGACCCGCCTTCGCGACGCCGCTCGAAGAACGTGACGAAGGCTTCGTCGATCGCGTCCTGGTCGTCCGTAGTGCTCGAGGTGGTCGAGGTCGACATTGGTGACGAGCGCAAGCTCCGGCTGCAGCGCGAGGAAGGACCCGAAGGCTTCGTCGGCTTCGGCAACGACGAGGTCGCTCGTGCCCGAGCGCCGGCGCCCGAGCCGACGTCGTTCAGGTCGCCGCCGATAAGGAAGGACGGCGTCGAAGCCCGCAGCATCGAGCGCGCGGGCGAGCATCGACGCCGTCGTCGTCTTGCCGTGGGTGCCACTAACGGCGACGCCGCGTCCGGCGTCGAAGACATCCGCCCGAGTAGCTCGGCCCGCGGCAGCACCTCGGCCCCCCGTGCGCTGCGCCGCCAAAACCTCGGGATTGTCATCGGGGACGGCGTTCGACACGACGACGTGGTCGGCGCCGCGGATGTTCTCGGACCTGTGGCGGCCCGACGCCGACCCGTATCCCGAGCTCGAGCAGGCGCTGGACGGTCCGCGACGATTTCAGGTCCGAACCCGATACTTCGTAGCCGAGCGCATGCAGCAACTCGGCGAGCGCGGCCATGCCGACGCCGCCGATCCCGACGAAATGCACGCGATGCCCGGTAAGAGGGCGTTTCAACTTCGATCTCACGAGAGCTAGCGTACGGGTCCCACGCCGGAGCGAAGTGGAGGCGATCTCCTAGATGACGGACTCGACGACGTCGGCGAGTCGCTGGGCAGCATCGGGCCGAGCCCTCGTTCGCGCTGCGGCCGACATCCGCTCGCGCTCGGCGTCATTGCGAAGAGCTGTGTGATCCGGCGGCCGAGCCGCCGGCAAAGTCGGCGTGACTCTGCAGCAGTACCGACGCGCCGCCGGCGCGCTCGAGCACTCGCGCGTTCGCCTCCTGGTCACCGCGGGCGAGCGTCGGCAACGGGACGAGCACCGACGGAAGTCCGGCGATCGCGAGCTCGGCAACCGTCATGGCGCCGGAGCGCGAAACCGCGAGGTCGACGGCGACATAAGCGTCCTCCATCGCGTCGAGGAATCCGACGACTGTACGCTGCGTCCGGATCGCAGATACGTTTCGCGCACGGGACCTTCACGATCCGGACCCGCGAGGTGGAGCATCTGGACGTCACCGGGCAGCAGCGAGAGCCGGCACGGCCTCGTTCAGCGGGCCGGAGCCGAGGCTTCCACCGAGCACGAACAGGGTCGGTCGATCGGCTTCGAGCTCGAGGCGGAGCCTCGCAGCGTGCTGCGCGGCGGCTGCGATCGTCCGCGCTCATCTCGGCCAGGGCCGCGATCGTCGCGCGCACGGGATTGCCGACGACTCGATCGTGTGATGCCTCAACTGACTCTTCGATCGGCAGGCCGAGCGCAAGCACGCGCGCCCAACGCAGCGGGATGCGCTGCGCGAACGAAAGGTGCGCGTTCTGCTCGTGCAGGACGAGCGGGATACCTTTCATCCCGGCGGCCATCGACACCGGAAAGCGGCGAACCCGCCCATGCCGAGGACGACGTCCGGACGCATTCCTTCGCAGCAGGCGGCGCGCACGCAGTCGCCCAAGCCGATCGATCCGAGAGCACGCGATCCCGCGTGGCGTGAGCAGCTCGATGCGCACCGACGGCGGACGTCTGACGGGCAGCGCGTGGAACGCGAACCCGGCGTCCGGGACGACGCGCGACTCGAGACGGTCGCCGCCGACGAAGCTCGACGTCGTGGCCACGCGCGCGCAGGACTTCGGCCGTCGCGAGACCCGGGTAGACGTGGCCGCCGCTCGCGCCGGCGGCGACGAGGACGTACGCCAAGAGTCCTAGGCTGTGCGGCGTCGCCGGCGTGAGCCGCGACGCGCCACGCTCGCGACGAGACCGAGCCCGGCGAGCGAGACGAGCAGCGACGTCCCGCCGAAGCTGATCAAGCGGCAGCGGCACGCCGGTGATGGGCAGGACGCCCGTCACGGCGCCGACGTTGATCAAGACCTGCAGCGTGATCCACGTCGTCACGCCGGACGCGAGCAGGAACCCGAACGGGATCGGCCGCACGCCGCGCGGCGCGGATACCGAGGACGAGCAGCAACGCGAACAGCAGCAAGGACGGTCAGCGCGCCGACGAGCCCGGTCTCCTCACCGAGGATCGCGAAGATGAAGTCGTGTCTGCGGTTGCGGCAGGAAGAGGTACTTCTGCCGGCTCGAGCCCAGTCCGAGGCCGAACAGGTGCCCGCTGCCGAGCGCGAGGAGCCCCTGGCACGTCTGGTACGCGGCGTTGAGGCAGTCCTCTCCGCCGGAGAGGAACGCGAAAAGCCGCTCGCGCCGGTAGCCGGCGCCGAGCATCACGGGGACCGCGAGGAGCACGGCGACCGCCGTCATGCCGCCGAGCGCGCGCAGGCTCGACCCGGCCAGGTAGGCACGGCACAGCGCGGCGACCGCGATGATGAGCATCGTCCCGAAGTCGGGCTGCAGCAGGATCAGCACGCACGTCACGGCCGGTTGCGGCGAAGAACGGGACCGCGATGTGCCGCCAATCGTCGAGCCTTCCGATCTTCCGCGACGAGCACGTCCGCGCCGAAGAGGATCAGCGCGAGCTTGGCGATCTCCGACGGCTGGATCGAGATCGGTCCGACCTCGATCCACCGTCGACGCACCGCCGCGCCTGACACCGATGCCCGGCAGCAGCGTGAGAACGAGCAGGACCCAGACGGCGGCAGGATCGACGTAGGACAGGCCCTTGAGCCTCCGGTAGTCGAAGCGCCAGCCGAAGACGAGCGCGCCCGGTCCCGAGCGCCGCCCAGGCGAATTGGCGAGCGAACAGCGTGAAAGCCGAGCCCGTCGACTCTGCCGAGATGATGCTCGACGCGGACAGGCTCATGACCAGCCCGATGACGAGCAGCGCCCCGGCCGTGAGGACGATGGAGGCGTCGGTGCGGTCGCGGTCGCTGACGCTCCGGGCGCTCGGGTCTCGGTCTTCACGCGACGTGCTCACCGGACTCCGATCCGGCAAGCTCACGGAACGCGCGACCGCGCTCGGCGTAGCCGTGAACATGTCGTGGGACGCGCAGGCCGGCGACAGCAGGAGCGACGTCACCGGGGCGCGCGTGGTCGAAGGCCATGGCTACAGCCTCACGCATCGAGGCCGCAATGGAAACGAACACACCCGTCCCCGCGAAAAGAGTCTCGAGCTCCTTCGCGGCTTCTCCGATGGCCACGACGGCCCTCAGCCTTTGGGATTCGTCAGCCAGAGGGCCGAGTCGATGCCTTGTTGCGGCCGCCGGCGATCAGAACGACGGGAGCGTCGAACGGTCCGCAGGGCTGCGAGCGTCGCGTGGGGGTTGGTCGAGACCGAGTCGTCGTACACGCGGACACCGTCGCTTCCCCCAGATCGGCCGAGCCGATGGTCGTCGAACTGGTACGAATCCGCGCGCTCGCTCGATCGCATCCTCGTCCGACCCCGCACGAACGCGGCAGCGCGCAGCCGCGGCATCGGCGTCGTCCGGCGAAATGTCGCCCGCGATCGGACGAAAGCCGTCGAACTGTCGTCGGTCGGCCTCGAATGCTTGCCGGCGCGGACCGTCCTGTCGGAGCGAGATCGGCGATCGGGCTGCGCCGCCGGAAACAGGAACAGGTCGTCCGGGCGTCTGCTGCGCGGCGATCTTCGCCTTGCTGTCGCGGTAGTGCTCGAACGTGCCGTGCCAGTCGAGGTGATCCGGCGCGAGGTTCGTGACGATCGCGACCGCGGATTGAACGTCGTGCAGAAGGCGAGCGCGAAGCTCGACGCCTCGACGACGTAAAGCATCGGCGTCCGGATGTTCGTGAGCCGCAGTCAGGAACTTCAGTCTCGAGGTTCCCGCAGGCCAGCGCCGCACGACCGTCGGCCTGCGCCATCGCGCTCGCAAGACGGCAACCGTCGTCTTGCCGTTCGTCCCGGTGACGGCGATGACCGGTGCCGTCGCCAGATCGACCGGCGAGGTCGAGCTCGGAAACGACGGGCACACCGCTGCGCGATCGCCTCGGCGAGGAAACCGCGCATCGGCGAGATCCCCGGCGACGCGAACGACGAAATCGAACGACATCGATTTCTTCCCGGGCACGGTCGTGTGAGCCGACCTCGACCTCGACGCCGAGCGCCTCCAGGGAAGCGATAGTTGCGTCGTCGACGGCACCGGCATCGGACGCTAGCGACGCGATGCTCCTCGATTCGCGAGACGCGAGCGACGTCCCGGCCGGTGATCCCGAGGCCGAGCACCAGAACGCGTCGGCCTTCTGAACGACCCATCGGTCAACCGCCGCCTCCCGAGGCGAGGAAGTCCATGTAGAACAGCGCGAGCCCGAGTCCGGCGGTGAGGGCCGCGATGAGCCAGAACCGAACGATCACCGTGAACTCCGCCCACCCCTCAGCTCGAAGTGGTGATGGAACGGCGCCATCGCGAAGATGCGACGCCCGTCCGGACCCCGGTAGGCGATGATCTGAAGGATCACGCTCAGCATCTCGATCACGAAGAGCCCGCCGATGACGGCGAGGAGCAGTTGCGTCCGCGTGAACAGCGCGAGCGGCGCGAATGCCCCACCGAACGCCAGGGCGCCGGCGTCGCCCATGATGATTCGCGCGGGCGCAGCGTTCCACCACAGGAACCCGATGCACGCGCCGAGCAACGCGGCCGAAGCGATCGCCACATCGAGCAGTCCCGACGGCGCTACCGTGCGCGAGCTGCGGATAGAAGTCGGGGTTCCTGAACTCCCAGAAGCCGATGATCGTGAACACGAAGAAGTACATCGCCGCCGAGCCGGAAGCAGCCCGTCCACGCCGTCGGCGAAGTTCACGCCGTTGGATGTTCCCGGATGATCAAGAACACGACGACGAGCGCGAACAGGATCTGCGGCAGGGTCGGGAGGAAGCCGAGTCGGCGTCCCGCCCACGAGATGCGGACGTCGAGCCCGTCCACGCGAGCGCGCGCGTAAGCCAACGCGAAGCCGACGATCGCTTGTCCGATGAACTTCGCGCGCTTGTTCAGGCCGAGCGACTTCATGCGGCGGATCTTCGCGAGATCGTCGATCGCGCCGAGGACGCCGAGCGCCCACGCGACGCCGAGCACGAGCATCCCGGACGGCGCGAAGGCTTGGAAGCGGATCCCCCGTCGGCGATCCGCAGGTGCGCACCCGCGTAACCGAGCGTCGCCGCCGCGATCAGGACGAGGCCCCCCATGGTCGGCGTGCCGTGCTTCACGAAATGCGTCGCAGGTCCGTCCTCGCGGATCACCTCGCCGATCCCGCGCGCCCGGAACAGATCGATCACCCACGGCGTCAGCATCAAACCGACGACCAACGCGATCACAGTGGCGAGAAGGATGCTTTGCACGCCTAGGCCTCCCGGTGGACGCTCTTGAGCTTGCGCGTCAGCTCATCGGGCAATAGATCGAGACCGGCAACGCGCGACGCTTTGATCAGAACGACGGACCCCGGCGGGACGATGTCCAAGGCGGTATCGGCAGCTTCCTGCGTCGATCCGACGCGGTGCGAGATCTCACCGGCTGCATCGGCGATCGCGTCCGCCTCGGCGCCGACGGTTATGACGCCGGCGAACCCGAGAGCTCGAACGAGTCGCCCGATCTTCCGGTGCGCGACATCGGATTGGGGGCCGAGCTCGGCCATCGGGCCGAGGATCGCCCACGTCTCGCGATCACCGGCCAGCTCGCGAACGGAACGAAGAGCAGCCGCCATCGACGTGGGGTTGGCGTTGTACGCGTCGTTCACGACGACCCAGTCGCCTACGTCTAGAACCTGCATCCGCGAGTCGCTCAATGGGGCTGCCGACAAAGCAGCGGCTGCGTCCTGTGAATCCACTCCGAGCTCGACCGCGACGGCGATCGCCAGGGCAGCGTTACGCATGAGCGCCCGATTGGGGACGCCCAGTCGCACGTCGAGGCTCTTGCCGTCTACGAACACCACACCGTGCGTGTGCCCGTCGTTGTCGATGCCGTTGGCTCGATAACGAAGAGCACCGCCGGGTCCGACGGTGCGAAGCCGCGCGTTCGTACGCTTCGCGAATACGTCCAGGAAATCGTCATTTGATGGAACTACTCCGAGCCCGTCGGGCGGCAACGAGTCCAGCAGCTCCGACTTCGTTTCGGCGATCGTGCGTCGGGAGCCGAAGATCTCGAGGTGAGTGGATCCGATGCCCGTGATCACTCCCACGTGGGGCTGCACGAACGAGCACAGCTCGGCTATCTCACCGCTTCGGCGCGCGCCTAGCTCGGTGACGAGGACTTCCGCATCGCCGGGGCACCCGAGGACGACGGTTGGAACGGTCACCTCGGTGTTGTAGCTCCGCGGCGAAGCGTGTACCCGGAAACGGACGCGAAGCGCAGCCGCAACCAGATCCTTCGTCAGCGTCTTGCCCGTGCTGCCGGTGATCCCGACGGATGTGACACCGAGCAAACCACGTACATGGCGCGCGAGGTCGGCAAGAGCGCCGACAGAATCCTGCACGACGACCGCGGAAGCCACGCCCGCGGACAGAGAGGCTTCGTTCTCGACAACTACGAACGATGCGCGCGCATCCAGCGCATCACGGACGAAATCGTGCCCGCCGCGCACGGCGACGAAGGCCGTCCCGGCGTTGACTTCACGCGAGTCGGCGACGACCGATGCGGCGCTTTTCGATCCGTCCCCGATCAGGCGGCCGCGGCAGATCTCGGCAACATCCGATGCGCTCAGGGCAGGCATGCTGCACCTCGGAGCGCTTCCCGGACGACATCCCGGTCGTCGAACGGGATCGTGTGGTCCGCAAACTTCTGTCCCTGTTCGTGACCTTTTCCGGCAACCAACACGACGTCACCCGCCTCGGCCATCTCCACAGCTTTCTCGATGGCTTCGCGCCGGTCGACAATCTCGACGAACTCACCACCGCCCCGCTCGGCTCCCGGACGGATGTCGGCGATGATCGCGTCCGGATCCTCCGAGCGTGGATTGTCCGAAGTCACGATGGCGAAATCGGACCCTCCGGTGGCGGCCTCGCCCATGAGCGGACGCTTGGCGCGATCCCTATCTCCGCCGCAGCCGAAGACGACGATCACGCGCTCACGCGCGAGCTCGCGGCATGCGCCGATCGCTTGCTCCAAGGCATCGGGCGTGTGCGCATAGTCGACCAACGCCAGGAAGCCTTGTCCTTCATCGATGGACTCGAGCCGTCCGGGGGTAGTTCGGAGCCGCTCGATCCCCAGAGCGACGTCGGACAGCGAGAACCCGCATTGCAGAGCCATACCGGCAGCAGCCATGCAGTTGCTGAGGTTGTAACGCCCCACCAGAGACGTCCGGATGTCGACGCTCCCGACTGGTGTCTGGAGCAACGCAAACGATCCATGAGGGCCGAGATCGGCGTCCGTGACAGATATGTCGGAGTGCGGAGTGCCATACGTCCAAACCTTCAGATCCGACCCGACGCGCTCGTAAAGCGAGCGGCCCCGTTCATCGTCGACGTTTATGACTGCCTGTTTCGTGTACGCGGTATCGAAGAGCATCGCTTTCGCCTCGAAGTACGCCTCCATGGACCCGTGGGTATTGAGGTGGTCCTGCGTAAGGTTCGTGAAACCTGCGGACGTGACCTGCGTCGACCGGAGCCTACCCTGCGCTAGTCCGTCCGAGCTCGCTTCTAGCGCTACGAATGTGACACCTGCGTCCCGCATGCGGCGCAACAGGTGATGGAGATCCACGGCTTCCGGCGTGTTCATCGGAGCCGGTTCGTCCACACCCATGAATCTCCGCGAGACCGTCCCGACCACGCCTGGATGGGTTCCAGCGGCGGTTGCGATCGATTCGAGGAGATATGTGGTCGTCGTCTTACCGTTCGTACCGGTGATTGCGGCTACGGACAGCTCACTGGACGGATGGCCGAAGAACTCGTCGGCCAGGGGGCCTAGAACCGTGCCGAACTCCAGCCACGCGGGCTTGAGCCACGTCGACATCGACGGGGCGCTCCACCAGCAGCGCCGTCGCGCCGGCCTCCATGGCGGCAGCGGCGAAGTCGTGGCCGTCGGCGATCTCACCTGGGATGCAACAGAACAGGTCACCCGGCCCCACCCGGCGGGAGTCGTACTCGATGCCCGACACGGCAGCGTCGCCGCGTACTGTCGGCGTCGATGCCGGCGGCACGGAGCAGCGTGACGAGGGTCCTTTGGACCTGCTCCCCACCCATGTGGCCAGTCTCCCTCAGGGTCCGGGCGGGATGCGCAGGATCCTGACGGCCTCTTTCCCGATCTCCGAGAACGCCGGCGCCGCCGCGAGGCCACCCTCGATGGGCACTGCGTTGTCGAGGATGACGGCGATGACGAGCCTGGGGGCCGAAGCCGGGAACATGCCCGACGAAGGAAGCGATATGGCCCGAGTAGCCGACGCCTTCCTTGAGGCGCCGCGCAGTCCCGGTTTTGCCCGCGACGTCGTAGCCGGGGATCTGGGCCGCGACTCCGGTCCCTTCAGCTACCACCGTTCCCAACATGTCGCGGACCGTTCTGGCGACATCGGTGGGTATCACGCGCCGCCGCCGAGCCTCGGAGGAACGGTGGATGTCTCCTTGGGGGTCGACCCATCCGGACACCAGACGCGGCTCGACCACGACGCCGTCGTTGGCGATGATCGCGAACGCTTGTGCGATCTGAAGCGGCGTGACCGATAGACCTTGGCCGATCGCCATCGTCGGAAGTGAGGTCGGCCACCGACCGGCCGACGGAAGCATCCCGGCACTCTCCCCCGGGAACCCGAGCCCGGTGGTTCGTCCGTAGCCGAAGAGCTTGAAGTATTCGTCGAGCTTTTTCGGGCCGAGCTCCTGCGCAAGACGGATCGTTCCGAGGTTGGAGGATTGCGAAAGGATGCCGCGAAGATCGAGCGAACGAGCTCCGTGCTTGTGCTCGATGAACGTCCGGTCGGCGATCGTGATGCTGTACGGGACCCACATCTGCTCGTCCGGTCGAACGGCGCCTTCGGCAAGTGCCGCGGATGCCGTGACGATCTTGTTGACCGAGCCCGGCTCATATGCATCTGTAACCGCGCGGTTCTTGATCGACTTCGGATCGAGGTCATCGATGACGTTCGGATCGAACGATGGGTTGTTCGCCATCGCGAAGATCTCGCCGGTTCGAGGGTCGAGCGCGACGGCCATACCTCCGTTCGCATGTGTTTTCTCGACCGCACGCTGGAGGGCCGCTTCGGTCGACAAGCTGGAGGTCGGGGTCGATCGTGAGCATGATGTCCGACCCCGGGACCGGAGGCTGTTCGTTGAACATGCCCTGCCGGGATACGTCGTCCGCGCGGATCCTGCTCGAGCACGCGCCAGCCCGGCCTTCCGCCGAGCAGCTTGTCGTAACCGAACTCGATGCCGGCCAGACCCTTTTGATCCGTGCCGATGAAACCGATGACCGCCGATGCCAAGTGTCTCGGCGGGATACAGACGTCGCGGCTCGTCCACGACACCGATGCCGGGAAGCTTCAACGCTTCGATCTTCTGAGCAGTGACGAGTCCTATACGGCGTCCGAGATAGACGAACGAGGTTTCTTTCCGGAGATCGGCTTCGATCGGCACGGCGTTGCGCTGAAGAAGAGGAGCGAGCGCTCGTGCAGTCGCTGCCGGGTCCTTGATGAGCTTGGGGTTGCCGTACACCGTTCGCGCCGGGATGGAGACGGCCAACTCTCCTCCGTAGCGGTCGTAGATGGCGCCTCGGCGTGCCGGCAACGCGATGTTACGCACGCGCTGCTTCCTTGCTTCAGCTGCATACGCTTCGGAGCGAACGCCTTGGACGTAACCGAGACGGACACCGATGCCGGCGAGGCAGAGCAGCAGCACTATCCCCATCGTTCCCGCGCGGCGCATGGCCACGCGGTTCATGGAATGTTTAGCGCTTGGCGTTGATGGTCCTCGGGCCGGCCGGCTGCCTGGCCCTGCGAGGTCGAAGATCCGCGTAGGAAGCTAGGGTCGGGATCGGCAACGAGTCCGAGACTTGCCGCCTCTTCGGCGATGCGCTTGGGCGTGGAGAGCTGAGCGACCTGGGCCCGCAACAATGAGAGACGCTCGGTCTCTTTTTGAACTTGCTTCTCCAGGATTGCTGCACGCAATCCGTCCTGACCCATCGACGCGTGCATCCCCGTCACACCGAACACGGTGATGACCGCGAGCACGATGATCAGCACGGGACGGCGCCGTGCGGATTTCGATCCGCGAACCACCCGTAGATCCGGCCGAGCGGCAGTCCGCCCAACCGATGACCTACGAGGGAGCGCGCGGACGGCCATCAGTCGATGGCCGATCCATTCAGGCTGCGGGTTGCGGCACGCAGTCGCGCCGACGATGCGCGCGGGTTGCGCTCGATCTCGGCCGATGACGGAAGGATGGCGTTGGGGGTCAGAGCCTGGAGCGGGCCCGTCGCCGGTGGTGCGCCAAGTCCGGGCAGCGGACGCCCGCGCCCGGAGAAACGCTGGAACATGCGCTTCACGAGCCGGTCTTCGAGCGACTGATAGGAGATGACGACGACCCGGCCCCCGGGAGCGAGCACATCGGGAAGGGAGCCGAGCGCCTGCTCCAACACCTCGAGCTCGCGGTTGACTTCGACGCGCAAGGCCTGGAACGTCCGGCGCGCAGGGTGCCGGCGACGCGATTGCTGCGGGTAATTCGCCTCGACGAGCTCAGCAAGCTCGGTCGTCGTGCGCAAGGGCGCTCGCCGGCGCGCGTTGGTGATGGCCCGAGCGATGCGCGACGCGAAGCGCTCTTCGCCGTACGTCTTCAGAATCCGGACGAGATCCGCTTCGGAATAGGAGTTGACGATCTCGGATGCTGTCAGCGATTGCGACGGATCCATACGCATGTCGAGCGGACCCGATTGGCGCAGCGAGAACCCCCGGACGGCGTTGTCCACCTGCATCGACGACATCCCAAGATCGAACAGAATCCCGTCGATGTGTTCGATCTCCTGGCTCCGCAGGATCCAGCGAAGGTCGGCGAAGTCGGTACGCACGAGCTTCACAGCACCGGCGAAGGACCGGAGGTTGTAGCGCGCTCGGGCCAGCGCATCGGGGTCGCGATCTACGCCGATGAGCGTGGCGCGTCCACCGACGTTGCGAAGGATCGCCTCGGCGTGGCCGCCGGCGCCCATGGTGGCGTCGACGTAGACGCCTCCCGGACGCGGCGACAGGAAATGGAGGACTTCTTCAACCATCACCGGCTGGTGGTCGTCGGTCACTATCGGCCTCCGCTCGAAAGGACGCTCTCCCGGACGAAGACATAGATCCCCAAGCGGCCGTCCCTCTGGACGGCGCTGACGATCTCGCGGCATGACACGGATCGGCGACCTGCGATCGAGCATCCTGGACACGCCTGCCCCCTTAGATGCCTAGCTCGGACGAGAACTCTTCGACGTTCGATTCCGCTTCGGCGCGGTGGGAATCCCACCTGGCCGCATCCCAGATCTCCACGCGGGGCCCGGCCCCCACGACGACTACGTCGCGCTGTAAGCCGGCGTAGGACCGGAACGAGGCAGGTACGGTGAGCCGGCCCTGCTTGTCGATGCGCTCGCTCTGGGCCTGAGAGAAGAAGAAGCGTGCGTAGCGGCGCGCTTCGGGCTTGGTGGTGGGCAGCGAGGTGACATTCTGGACCTGGCGTTCCCACTCTTCGGGAGGGAAGACGTAGACGCAGGGATCGATGCCTTTCTGGAGGACGACCTGGCCCCCCAGCCCGTCGCGCATCCGCGCCGGGAAGATCACCCGTCCCTTTTCGTCCAGTCCGTGCCGATGTTCTCCAAGGAACAACCTCTCGCCTCCACCGAACTCCACGCCTGCCGGCCCGCCCGCCCCATCCGCCTCCCGGGACGCCCACCAGGACTCCCACACGCTCCAAGTTGCGCCACTTTACTCCACTCCCCTCCATCGGTCAATGGCGCGCAGCACTAAAACTGCAGGTAGAACGCGTGTTCGCTAGTGGGACCTAGCTAGCGCGTACGGATGGGAGATACGGGAGCCATTCCGGCTCGGCCTGGCCGACCAGGAGGCGCAGCCAGAATCCGTCGTGCGGCGCCCGGGGAGGGTGCCGAAGCTTGAGTCCAACCTCGTTGGGCAGGCGGTTCTCCTTGCGTCCGTTGCATCGCCGGCAGGACGCAACCACGTTGTCCCACGTGTGGCCGCCGCCGCGGCTACGCGGCATGACGTGATCGACGTTCTCCGCCGGACGGCCGCAGTACTGGCAGGCGTGTCCGTCCCGGAGGAACACGGCCTTGCGTGACGGTGCCACGTGGAGCCGCCTGGGGACCCGCACGTAGTACCTGAGGCGGATAACGCTGGGCGCTTCGATGGACAGGTGCTCCGAGTGGTAGAGCGCCCCGTTCCGCTCGACGATCTCTGCCTTCTCACCGAGGACGAGCACGATCGCCCGCCGGTGCGCTACCACTCCCAGCGGTTCGAAGGTCGCGTTCAGGATGAGCGATCTTCCCAAGCTGTCACCGCCTCAACCATTCCTCGCTTCGGCAAACAGCGCCTCAGCGATGACACCTCGTCTCGCTCACCAACGTCTTGAGCGAGGCCTTGCGCGAAATTCTAACTGTTGATCATGCCTTTACCGCCTCCACGACCTCGGCCGCGATGTCGTACCGGGAGAACGGCGCCATCAGATAGATGCCGCCGGCTTCGGAGCGCAGCTCCTCGGCCACCTCGACGGCGATGCGGCGCCCCTCGGCGCTGCCCTTCTCACCGGCCTTCGACATCCGGTTCCTGACTTCATCCGGGATAGAGACTCCGGGGAGCTCGTTGTGCAGGAACTCGGCGTGTCGCGAGGTAACCAGCGGCAACACTCCAACGAGGATGGGGAGCTCGAGTGGACCGTGGGTTTCCTCGTACGCCTTTCGAAACAGACGCAATGGATCAACCGAATACACCGGCATCGACAGCGCGAAGTGCGCGCCCGAATCGATCTTCTTCTTCAACAGCCGCGCCTCACGATCCGGATCGGCCGCGGAAAGGTTCACGGCGCAGCCGACGAGGAAGTTCGTCGGCTCACCTATAGAGGCGCCGACTCGGTCCTTTCCTTTATTGAGCGAATCGGTGACCAACGTGATCAGACCCGTTGGGACGACGTCCACGTTGTCGGTAGCTGCCGGGTAGTCGCCGATGCGGGCGGGATCGCCGAGTACGACGAAAAGATTTCGGATCCCGAGAGCATGCGCAGCTAAAAGATCTCCTTGGATGCGGAGAAGGTTTCGTCCACGCGTTGGGAAGTGAAGGATCGTCTCGATCCCGGCCCGTTCTTGGATGAGGAGGGCGGGCGCCCACGGGCTCATCCGCATCCTCGCCATGGGACTGTCGGCGACATTGATCGCATCGGCTCCCGCTTCGGCCAGTGTTTCGGCAGCCGCTACGAGCTTGGCCGTGTTGGTCGAGCGTGGCGGGTCCATCTCCACGCTGATGACGAAACGGCCTTCGCGCAGCTTGGTCTCAAACGGTGTGGGTGCAGCGGACAGTTCGCTCGTGATCTCGGGCTGCGCGGTCGGGAGTATCTCGAGATGAAGCTGGTCGGGTGCACCTTTCAGCGCCTCAGCCATCGCCTTTATGTGTTCGGGATGTGTCCCGCAGCATCCGCCGACGATCGAAGCGCCGGCAGCCACGAACGCGCGTGCGTAGTCGGCCAGGTATTCCGGAGTTGCGGGATAAACGATCCGCTGACCAGCTCGCGCCGGGCCTCCTGCGTTCGGGAGTGCCACGAGCGGCAGATCTGCGATGTGCGGCCGCATAGCGTGCACGATCCTCAGAACCTGTGCGGGTCCCTCCGAGCAGTTGACACCGACGCCGTCGGCGCCGAGCTCCACGAGCTTCGAGGCGACCTCTTCGGGCGTCGAACCGAGGAGCGTGCGGTCGTCGCGAGTGAAGGTGGCCAGGACGACGACCGCCAGATCGCAAACCGATCGAGCGGCTTTGAGGGCTTCGTCCATCTCGTTGATGTCGGATTGCGTCTCGATGACGATCAGATCTGCGCCGGCTTCGGATAGCACAGCAATCTGCTCCGCATACGCCTCGCGTGCTCGCTTGCGGCTCACGCGGCCGTAAGGAGCCAGTCGGACGCGCAAGGGACCGACGGATCCGGCAACGATCGCACCCGTCTGTTTCGCGATCTCGACACCGGTTCGGTTCAGTTCCTCTACGCGGTCTTCGAGACCGTGCTTGGCAAGACTGAACCGATTGGCTCCGAACGTGTTCGTCTCGACCAATCGAGCTCCCGCCTCCACGAACTGGCGGTGGGTGTCCAGGACGACGCTCGGGCGTTCGACGTTCAGGATTTCGAGGCAGCCGTCGATGTCGACGACGCCTCGTTCGATCAGAGCCGTTCCCAAACCGCCGTCGGCGAGCAACGGCTCCGAGGCGACCAGTGCGCGTAGATCGTCGCCGTTCATCTATCGATTATCGCCGCCGGCGGTGCGCGCTCAGCGCGAGGCCGCGACTTCCTTTGGAAGCGGGAAACGGACGTCCTCGTCGATCACTCGCACTTCTTCGACCTCGGCCTGACCAAATTGCTTCAGGAACTCGAGCACACTCTCGACGAGCCACTCGGGAGCCGAGGCCGACGAAGAAAGCCCGACGGTCTCCACACCTTCGAGCCAGCCCGGATCGATCTGGGTTTCGTCCTCGATCAAGTAGGACTGCGCGCCGTACTGCTTTGCCACCTCCACCATGCGCAGAGAGTTGGACGAATTCGGTGCGCCGATCACGAGGATCAGTGGTGCCCGCTCCGCGAGCACTTTGATAGCCGCTTGGCGGTTCGTGGTCGCGTAGCAGATATCGGACTTCGTGGGGCCGGTGATATTGGGGAAGCGACGGCGCAACGTCTCCACGATCTCTTTCGTGTCGTCCACGGAAAGAGTCGTTTGCATGATGTACGAGAGGTTCTCCGGGTTGGGTACCTCCAGGCGCTCTGCCTCTTCGACGTCTTGGACGAGAACCGTTCGCGCCGGCGCCTGCCCCATCGTTCCTTCGACTTCCTCGTGGCCGGCATGACCGATCAGCACGATGGTGCGCTCGCGCTTGGCGAAACGGATGGCCTCGACGTGGACCTTCGTCACCAGTGGACACGTGGCATCGATGAGGCGGAGCTCTCGTTCCTTGGCCGTCTCGTAGACCTCGGGTGCCGAACCGTGGGCAGAGAGCACGCAATGGGAGCCCGGCGGCACCTCGTCCACCTCATCGACAAAGATCGCGCCACGACGCTCCAGGCCTTCGACAACATGCCGGTTGTGAACGATCTGCTTGCGAACGTAGATAGGTGGGCCGTAGCGGTCGAGCGCGCGCTCGACGATGTCCACGGCCCGGTCGACGCCGGCACACCAGCCCCGCGGAGCAGCCAGCAGGATGGCGCGAAGCGCCCCCTTCTTATTGGCAACGCTCTCAGCAGGCATAACGCCAGCCTACTTCGCGTCTACAGGGCCGAACGCCGAACAGGTCCGTAGTATCGTCGGCTCCCCATGGCTCGAACAACCAACAAGAGCTTCGAGGCGTTCGCGACGTACTTCGATCGCGTCATCGAAGCGGTCGAATATGTGATCCAGGGCAAGCCGGACGTCGTCCGCCTGTGCGTGGTGGCGCTATTCGCCGAGGGTCACCTTCTTATCGAGGACGTGCCGGGGGTAGGCAAGACCATGCTGGCCAAGACGTTGGCTCGATCGCTCGGCTGCTCCTTCCGCCGGATCCAATTCACGCCCGACCTCTTGCCCACGGACATCACCGGCGTTCGCATCTGGGGGCGTCAGCGGGGTTTGGAGTTCCGGCCGGGCCCGATCTTCGCGCAGATCGTTCTGGGGGACGAGATCAACCGCGCCAGCCCGAAGACCCAGGCGGCTCTGCTCGAGTCGATGGAAGAGCAGCAAGTCACCCTCGACGGTCACACCTACCCGTTGGAACGTCCGTTCATGGTCGTCGCCACACAGAACCCGATCGAGCACGAGGGAACCTATCCCCTGCCGGAGGCCGAGCTCGACCGGTTCTTGATGCGCGTGCGCATCGGATATCCGGAGCCGGCGGCCGAGATGGACGTCCTGTCCGTCCACGCATTACCCGGGACGCCTCGACGAGGTCGAGCCGGTGATCAGCGCCGCCAACGTGAGGAAGCTGATCGAGCTCGGCCACACCGTCCACGTCGTCGGACAACATCAAGGAGTACATCGTCGACATGCTCGGCCGGACGAGGGAGCACGAGTACGCGTATCTCGGTGCATCTCCTCGAGCCGGACTGATGCTCCTTCGTGCGGCCCGCGTGCTCGCCGCTGCCGACGGGCGTGAGTTCGTCGTGCCGGACGACATAAAGGAGCTGGCCGTCCCCGTGCTCGCCCATCGGATCATCATCACTCCGGAAGCACAGCTGGGCGGTGTGTCTCAAGAAGCCATCGTCCTCGACGGTTTGGAGTCAACGCCCGTTCCCAAGCGGGCGCGCGCGTGACCACGCGCGGCCGAACGATCGCTGCTCTTGCTGTCGTGATGGTCGTCTTCGGACGTCTCGGAGGCATGCGCGAGCTGCTCATGGCCGGAAGTGCACTCGCGCTCATCCTTCTAACCGGTTTCGTCCTGGTGTGGATGCGCGGCGGACGCGCCGTCGTCAAGAGACGGGTCTTTCCGGCCCGCACGAGTGTCGGGGGGAAGGTCCGCGTCGAACTCGGCATCGAAGCCACTGGACGGATCGGTATGGGGCCCGTGCTTCTTTCCGATCGGCTCCCACGCGTTCTGGGCCCTACGCCGCGTCTCGCGCTTCCGGGAGGAAGACGCCACCGGCAGCGCGCCGTTGCCTACACACTCGCCCCTCGGATGCGGGGGCGCTTCACGATCGGCCCCCTCGAGATAACCAATACCGATCCATTCGGATCCGTACGGCGACGCCGCAAAGTCTCGGGCACTTCGAGCGTTCTCGTCGTTCCCAGTTTCGAGCAGATATCGATCCTGCCGACGGGAGCGCAACGCATAGGCGTCGTCCGCCACTCACCGCTCGTCGGGACCGGCGATGAGTTCTATGCGCTGCGGCAATACGCCGAAGGCGACGATCTCAGAAAGGTGCACTGGCCGACTTCGATGAAGACGGGCGAACTCGTCATCCGACAAGAAGAGCTCTTGGCCGAGCCGCGAGCGCTCATAGTCCTCGACACATCGGAGGCCAAGCACAAGGGAACCGGGCCCGGCGCTTCATTGGAAGCCGCGATATCGGTGTGCGCCGCCGTCGGCGTGCACGCCCTCAAACGGCGCATGCGAATAGAAGTGATCACACCGGACGGACCTTTGCTCCAGACGCGGCGCCCATCCGAGGAACAATTCCTGGAGGATCTTGCGCTCCTCAAGCCAAGCAAGACCACCGGGATCGCACACGCTCTCAAACATGCGGACCGCCCGCGCGCCGGCCGGCCCGGGATGGTCGTAGTCATATCTCCCGGGCTGCGCAAGGAAGAACTGCGCGCGGTAGCTCTCCGCATGCGTGGATCGGTTCCCGGGGCGTTCGTAGCAATCGATGCGGCCAGCTACGAAGCGAAACGCTCGCGCCAACGGTCGTCGACCTCCTTCGAGCTTCCCGGTATACCCGTGGTTCACCTGAGGGCCGGCGACTCCTTCCGGGCGGCTTGGCAGACGACGATCAAGGACGGGCCGTTCGGCGGCCCGCCACAAAGAGATGTCGCTCTGGCGAGATGAGCTTCGGGCGTCACGAGCGACGCTCGCGTCGCTCGTCCTGCTGGCGTTGGTTTCGGTCTTCAGCGTCGGCCGGCTGATCGAATCTCCGGACTTCCTTGTATGGGCGCTTCCGGCCGTTGCGATCGGTGCGGGCTTTGCTCTCTTCTTCGGCCACCGGTCTCTCGGTGTCGGATTCGGCCTTCTCGTCGTCGGCGGGTTCGTGACTCTTCCCGCCTTGTTCGTGCGCGACAAGACGCAAGCTCTCTTACCGACCCCCGATGCAGTTACCGCGGTCAGAAAACTCATCGCGTCCGGACTCGCAGCGGCACCGAAAGAGACGCCGCCGGTAGTCGCTCAGCCGCGGTTTTTGATCTTGGTGTGGATCGCGCTGTTGCTCCTCGGATTCCTGGGCGCGTCGTGGGTCGTCGTACGAAGGCCGGTTGGCGCGGTGATCTCCGCGCTCGGCGTGGTCACGTTCACCGGCGCGATAGGCGGTGGTCCGGGCCGCGATGCTTACGCAATCGCGGCGGTAGCGGCGACCATTGCCTTCTTCCTGGCCGAAGGTCGTCACCGAATCGGACGTTGGGCCGGTGGGCGATTACGGATCCCTATCTGGTTCGGTGTCCCGACACTCGCTATCGCGACGGCGTTTGCTTTGGCATCGCCGTTCGTCTTCGGGGATCAACCGATCGTGCAGCTGCGTTCGGCCCTGCGTCCCCGCGTCGTGATCATCAAGCCGCTTTCGGACATCAAGCGCCAGCTCAAGGTCGATCCGCCCATCGAGGTCATGCGAGTGACTGCTGCAAGACCGACGTACTGGCGGCTCACCGGTCTGGACACCTTCGACGGAAAGGAATGGTCACTCGAGGCGCGGCCCGAGCCCATCCGCAACGGCGTTATCCCGCAACCAGACCCACCCACGACCGGCGAGACCCTCGAACAGACCGTCCGGCTCACCTCTCTATTGTCGCCGTGGGTCCCGGCGGCATACGCGGCGCGTTCGCTGGATACGCCGACGAACGCGAAGATCGACCTGGACGAAAGCTCGCAGACTCTGCTCCTGCGTGGCGACACGACTCCCGGTCTTCAGTACACGGTGCGTTCACAGCTACCTCGCGTAACGGTCAACACGACGGGCCCGCCGCGGGCAGTTTCCGATGACCGCGAACGCATCTTCGGCGAACTCGGCCGCCCGATAGTCGCCGGAGCACGCACACCGCTGGAGATCGCGCGCAAGCTCGAAGAGCATTTCCGCGCCTTCACATACAACGAGGACGTGCCGGCCGGGCACAGTGTCGAACGTCTCCGGCAGTTCCTCGCTGCTCGCGAGGGCTACTGCGAGCAGTTCGCCGCGACGATGACACTCATGCTGCGTGGACTGGGAGTCGACGCACGCGTCGGAGTTGGGTTCCTTCCCGGTGCCCAGCAAGCCGAACAGTTCGTGGTTTCGACGCGCGACGCACACGCATGGGTCGAAGCCAACATTCCGGGTGCGGGATGGACGACGTTTGATCCAACGCCGGGCCGGGGTGCGGCGTCGGCGGCGCCCGAGTTGAACGAGCCCGAGCAGGCCGAGCCCGTGCCTCAGCTCACGGCCGTCCCCGAGCCGACACCACAGACCGAAGATCTGCCGGCGGACGTAAGGCCGGCCGGCATCCCGTCTGCCGTCGTCCGGACCGCGCTCTGGAGCATCGTCGCCCTCGCCGTCATCGGCGCCGTGCCGACCGCGAAGTTCGTTCGCCGTCGGCGACGGCGTCGCGGGAACAGCGACGCCGTCGTACTCGGTGCCTACGCCGAACTGGTCGATCGCGCGCGCGACCTCGGTTGGGCGCAGGCATCATCGGAGACGCATCGTGAGTTTGGAGTGCGCGTCGCGGCAGGCGCCGACGCGAGCGGTGAGCTCGCGCGCCTCGCTACGCGCGCGGTCTACGGTCCAGGGCCGGTCTCCTCCGAAGATGCGAGGGCAGCTTGGGCTGCTTTTGCAGCAGCCCGAGCTGCCCTCGCATCACAGACGTCCCGCATCAGACGCATCGTGGCTGTGTTCGATCCACGTACTTTCGTCCCCGCTGGATTGTTAAGACGCGCGCGCGGCCGAATCGCCGTGGCGTTGGGGCGCGCCTGAGACAGGGATCGGATCGCTGAGCCGTCCAGCAAGCCCGAGGAGTCAATCAGTGACCGTCGGCGCCTAATGGCTTTCTAACGACTGCCGACCGCGCAATCTTCGCAACCAGATCAGCGACCTCATCCGGGTGCGAGACGCTCGGCGAGTGATCCCAGGGTCGCTCGATCACGGATGTTGCCTGCTTGGCCCACTTCTGCTGCGCGGCAGGGATTATCGCGCGGTCCTCCGTGCAGACGATGTACGTGGATGGAATCGTTTCCCAGCCAACCCGTTCGAACGACAGCGAGGGATCGCGCCCAAACGACATCGGTGCGCCGTTACGTCTCCAGACGTCTCGATCTTCCTCGGTTGCTTGTGAGAACGCGCATCGAGCACCAATCTCCGGATCCATCGCGACCCGTCCGTCTTCCAGAAGTCGAAAGCCCTCGATGAACTCGGGCTGGCGAGCGGGCGCTGTCATGCGCGTGTACTGCTCGCCTCGCGCCGGCATCATTGCCGCGACGTACAGGAGGTGCACGACGTTCGGATGCCCGGCGCTGGCGCCACTAACGACGATTCCGCCGTAAGACTTACCAACGACCACCACCGGCCCGTTGATCTCGTCGATCAGCCGGCGTACGTACGCCGCATCGTCGGCTGCCGTCACCGAGGCGTCCGTCGCTCTACACGACGGAAGATCCGCGCCGGTCCAACGTATCTCGCGGCTAGTCAGTGCGGGGCCAATCTTCCAGTACGCCCAGTCGCCGCAAAACGCGCCATGCACTAGAACGACCGATGCCGCTTCTGTCACGGCCAAATACTCGCTCTAAACTCCGACGGGTAGCCCGTCCTCGATCTGGTCGAGGTACTCCGACAGCCCGTAGCCGGTCTTACCTTCCCAGGTGTACTCGGTCAGGCCTTCACCGATGCGAGTGACTTTTCCCTCGCGCCGGTTACGCAACGGTATGAATGACATCACGCGTCCGGTGATCTCGATCTCACGATCCGGAGTGCGCGCAACGCACCGGAATTGTTCTTGATCCTTCTCGTCCGTCCACGTTGTCTCGAGTGACGCATCGATGATGGGCGTGTACCCGCCCTTTTCGAAGACAACGCCGCCGCGACGAACGTTTCCGTCGCGGCTGGCGATGATCGAAACCATGAATCCGTCTTCTTCGCCGGCATTGCACGTCAGCCAGCGATACCAATAGGGCGCCTGCCACGAGCGTGGCCCCCAAGAGTGGTCCCTTAGACCGTATCCGTCGATCTCCCACGAGTCGGCGCCGACCGTTATACGGCCGCGCGCACCGACGTGCTGCTCGTAGTGGCCCTTCGCGAATTGCATCGATTCCGGAACGATGTCGCCCTCTTCGATCTCCGGCTCGCCGCCCATCATGGGTGACAGTCCTCGATAAGCGATATCGACTGAGCAATCGACGTGCTCGGCCTCCGTAAAGGCGGCCCTTGGATCCTTCATCGCGTTGGGCTCGGTCAGGAGCGCAACCTTTCCTTCATATGTGACGCGCTGCTCCTTGAACGGTTCCACAACTTCGAACCGCATCCCTCCGGCATCGAACGCGTCGTTGTTGTCGATGTGGGGGCGCGCGTACATAAAGCCCACTGCACCGCCCGGGAGATAGATGCAGTTCGTCATCTCTGCGTAGCCCTCGTTCGCCCGGTTCCCGAGACGGAACCACGCACCGACGTCCACCTTCGGGTCGTAGACGTTGAAGTACATCGACTCGTTGAATGTTTGCGCGCTCTCCAGATCGTGCATGTACTCGTCGCGCGGCTCCAAACGGATCCTCATCTCTTCTCCCCTTTCGCCCGGCCTCGGCTGCACTAAGCCTCGTCCGACCGGCGCATCCCGGTTGGTTCCCGCAACCGATCGGGTGCAACGATACGCCGATGGCCAAAGCCGACGAACTCCGCGACCAGCTGATCGCGTTCTGCTCGGCCCGCGAGGGCCGAGATGTAACGATCGATCAGCTGACCCGACTTTCCGGTGGTGCATCGCGGGAAACGTGGTCGTTCGTCATGTCCGACGGAGATAGCGAGCGCACGCTGGTCCTCCGGCGCGACCCACTCGGCGCCCCGCCGCGGGCCGACCGTCGCGACGAGGTCGACCTGCTCGGGCGTGCAGCCAAAGCCGGCGTCCCGGTCCCGAACGTGCTGTGGAGCGCTGAAGCCGACGAGCTCGGCTCACCGGGATTCGTGATGGATCACGTGGAGGGTGAAACGATCGCGCGCCGGATCCTTCGCGATGACGAATACGCGGCCGCGCGGCCCGTCATGGCCGCACAGTGCGGCGAGATTGCCGCGCGCATCCACTCGATACCAACAGCCGATCTCGAAGGAATCGGGTCACCGAATGGAAGTCCCGCCGAAGTCGTACTCGAGCAGTATTCGACGCTTCTCGATTCCATGGGCGAGCCGCACCCGGTCTTCGAGCTTGCCTTTCGCTGGCTTCGCAAGCGGCTTCCCGGATCGGATCGCATCACGCTCGTTCATGGTGACTTCCGAAACGGGAACTTCATCGTCGGCCCCGGCGGGATCCGGGCGGTGCTCGACTGGGAGCTCGCGCACCTTGGCGACCCTTGGGAAGACCTCGCATGGGTGTGCATGCGCTCGTGGCGTTTCGGCGCCCCCGGCGAAGTCGGCGGCTTCGGAGATCGAGATGCCTTCTATCGCGCCTACGAGCAGACCTCGGGGATCCCCGTCGACCGCAACGCAGTCACGTGGTGGGAAGTGATGTCCAACTGCAAATGGGGCGTGATGACGATAGGCCAGGCCTTCACGCATCTATGGGGTCACGTGCGCTCGCTCGAGCTGGCCGCCATAGGACGTCGCACGGTCGAGACCGAGTACGACGTCCTTCGATTGATCAAGGAGGTTTCCTGATGCAAGACAGACCAACGGCCGTCGAGCTACTGCGGGCCGCACAGGAGTTCTGCGAAAGGGACCTCGGCCCCCAATTGACGGGGCGACTTCGATTCCACACTCGCGTCCTCCAGAACGTGCTCGGGATCCTCGAACGCGAATGGGAATCGGAGGAAGCGGCCGTCCGGGCCGAGTGGGAACGCTTGAGGGTTCTGCTGCGATCGGACGACCAGGAGCCGACCAGCTTCAAGGATCTAGTGGAGAGGGTTCGCGAAGCGAATACATCACTCGCGTCCGAGATCCGATCGGGCGCCTTTGACGACTCGTTGGATGATGCCGCCGGCGCTCTCTACGAAACGGTTGTGGAGAAGCTGGAGATCAGCAACCCGAACCATCTGTAGCGCCGGCCGCGAGGCGACGTTAAGACGAGGGCTCTTCTTCGGTCACTTGAGCGCGCTCGACGCGGGCGCCCCACGCGGCAAAGGGGTCGTGCTCGGGCTTGGTCCGCAAAGCGTTCCGTCCGGTGAAAACCTGCCTCAACATCAAGGCGGTGAAGGCTCGCTGTGCTTGGGTCCTCAGACCGATGCCGTGGAGCTCGCGGTCCTCGGAAACGAGGTGTCCTCCACGGATCCGCCAATAAAGGACGGCGAAGCCCCCGAGGGCGCCGATAACGCCACCCCAAGTTGCTCCGCCGGCGATGAGGATCGCGTCGAGGACGAGCAAGCCGATAAAGGCCAGCATCCACATGATCCGTTCGACCTCTGAGAAGGAAGCGCGGTCGATGGCCGCGCGCAGGCGTCTGGCCTGCTCACCGCTCGGGACGTAGGGCACGCGCGGTTACTGGTCGCGGCGGCGCGAGCGCATCCGCTCTTCCGCTCGACGCCATGCATCTCTGAACACGGTTGACGGCGAACGTCCGACCGATGCGAGATCGCGCGCGGACGTAACGATCGCCACGACGGACGCGAGCAACACGATGAACCCAAGAGCGCCGTAAGCGACATGCGATGTGTTCAGGAGAAGAAGTCCGAGCCCCGGGATGAGGCCCAGGATGCCGAGCCTGAGGACGAGACTGGCGCGTTTCCGGGGCTTGGCTTCGGAGACGTTGCGTACGAAGTCCGGATCCTCGGCGGCGAGATTCTTCTCGATCTCGGCAAGGATCCGCTGCTCGTGATCCGAGAGGAAGGGTTCTTCCTTGCTCATCTGGCAGCAGTATATCCCCGCAGGGCCAGCGCAACCGCCGCCGGGACGAGCGCGTCGATGGGCTCGCCCACACGTAAACGATGCCGTACTTCGGTCCCCGAAACCTCACCCGATCGCGCGCCCGCGAATGCCTCCGCTGGGTCCAAGATCCTCACGTCATCGCGGTCGATCGCCTTCCCGGACCTCGGAACGACCAAAAGCCTCAGTTCGGCGAACGTTGCCGCAACACCCTCGTCCCCATCGGTGTAGAACTTGGGGTCGGCGAGCTGCTCGAGCTTGTCGGCTCCTAGAACGAACGTCGGGTCCATTCCGTCGGCGACCAGCGCGTGAGACACCTCGAGATACGTCCCTCGGTTCGCAAGAAGGAAACCGAACCCTTCTTGTTCGGCGATGTTCGCCACCAGCGCAACGCGCTGGGGGATGGCGAGGAGACTCTCGTCGGGACGATCGAGGAGGACCTTCGTCATGCCCAGCGCGGCCGCGGTTTCCTCAGTCCGGGACGCGGCCCTGGCGATCGCGATGTGCGCATTGGTAGGGGGATCGAAAGCTCCAAGCAGGACGACGATGCGTTTCCCTGTCACGGGTCGCACCCAATCGACCGATGACTCGCTCGCCGGATCCAAGCGCTCCCAGCGTTCGACGGCGTCGAGCATCTCGTCCATCTACTGCCCCATGCGCGACCAGTCACCAGCTGCGCGAAGGATCTCGGCGTTGGACCAGTCGCTCAAAGGCTTCGCCAGCGAGACGCTGGCTCCGACCACTCGAACCGGAGAGGGCGGCTCCTTGAGCTTCCGTTTGCGGAGCTCGGCGATGAGGGGCGACATGTCCCATTCGCGGCGAGCTCGCTTCTCCTGCCGGCGCACGTAGCCCCCGATCTGCTCTGCGTACCTCTTGAGCTCTGTGTCGGATAGTCCGGACAGCTGCTCGACCATCGCCGCGGACTGTCCGGCATATGCCTCAGATGGTGCATCTCGCAGGCCTTTGGGTACGGAGATGCCACGTGAGCGAAGGAGAGCTGCGAAGACCTTGGGGAAGGTCTGGTCCTCGGATGCGAGGGCCGGGGGCTTCCGCGAGCGTGCCGCTGAGGCCGCCCGACCGCCGCCGCGGCCGCTTCTGCTTGACCCCGAACCTCGATTCGGGCTCTTCTTCGTTGGGCCCATCTTGCCAGCATGCCGGAAACTCGCAGCTAGAATGGAACGCCGGAGGGGTGCCGGTCGTTGTATCAGTACAGATGCGTAGCTTTTGCGAGGGAGGCGTGCGGCCCTGTTCACTATGGGTCGTCGTGGGGAGAGCGTGAACGTACTGAAGGAAACGTCGGGGACTCGTAGACGACGGCGCGCAGTTCGCCTCGTTGCAGCTGCATCTATAGGCCTCATCGTTTCGAGTTTCGCTACGGGTTTCGCCGGCGGAGCAGAAGAAGAGTTCATCCCGGGAAGCGCCAAAGCCGATGCGCGCATCATCAACATCGGCCCGAAAGCGGCCAAGCTCAGCCTCGCCCCTACCATCGGTGTTGCGCTCGCCGACTACTCGGTAACCCTGGGACGAGGCGAGTCGCTGATAGCCGACTGGGTCGGCCTCGAAGGATCGATCCCGGCGCAAGTTCTCGACCTGACGCCGCCGCTTCGCGCAGAGTCATCGGGTACCTCGGAATGCCGCGACCGCGTGAAGATCACTCCAGAAGGAAGCCCGTTCGGTGCGATGGAGCAGCGAGCCAACGCCAAACCAGAGGGCCCATTCGGTCAATCTTTCTTCAAGCTCTCGAACTTCAACGTTCCGGGCGGCTTCGAGGTCTCCGACGCTGTAGCCCATTCGACGGCGCAGATCATCGACGGCAAGACACGCGAAGCCAAGGCCGTGACGGATATCGGAGACCTGTCGCTGGCCGGTGGCGCCGTAAAGATCATCGGGCTGCACTGGGAAGCGATTCAGCGGACCGGTGAAGGTGGCAAGGTCACCGGCTCGTTCTCGGTCGAGGCGCTCAAGATCGCCGGCGTGGCCATCCCTCTTCCGGAGGGCGGTTTCGCCGGAGCCCTCAAACCCATCAACGACGCACTGGCTCCGCTCGGGATCTCTCTCACGATGCCGGTCCTGGACACGCAGGGCGGAGTGGCCCGCGTAAGCCCGCTCGGGATCCAGATCTTCGAGTCGGACCTGCGGCAGCAACTGCTCGGCCCCCTCGTGGGAACTATCGACTCGAATCGCCGTGAGCTCGTCGACGCACTCATCGGACTTGGCCAGTCGATCGACGATCAAACGGGAGGCGGCAAGACAACGGTCAGCGAGGAAGGCGGCCGTGAGGTCACCCAGGTCGGTTGCCCCGGCGACCGCCAACCGCCGGCCCCCGGAACATCGACCACGCCCAGCGCGCGCGAATACACCGCGACGGGTGTTCTGCTCGGAGACATCACTCTCGGAGGGCTTTCCGGTGTATCCAACGTGAACGTGGTTCTCGGCGGCGCATCGGCTTTCACCGAAGGCGAGAGCTTCGACAGTCCTTTCGGCACCGGCGGTTTGAAGATCCCGCCGTTGCCCAAGATCGAATCGATCCCGGGCACACCCGGCACACCGGACATCCCGGGCACCGGTGATCTTCCGCAAGCACTTCCCGCCGCAGAGGAAGCAGGCCGCACGGTTCCGGGCTCGAAGGGCGGCGTTGCGATCTGGATCGGACTCGCCGGCCTCGTCCTCGCGGCGACGATCGGCGGAACCGACTGGTACCTGATCCGGCGCGCCCGCGCGCGCGGCGCGCTACCGATTGGACCTCCTCAGGCATGATGGCTCGCGTGCCTGGACTGGAGTTCTTGCGTTCCCCGACGACCAAGCGCCTCATACGTGCGTACGGTCCCGTCATACTGCTGGCCGCGCTCTTCTTGGCGATGGCTCTACTGGTCCCCACGCTGGATAAAACCGTCAGTCCGTAGCGGCAATCGACGCAGGAGGCACCATGGCGATCGAGACTCGCGCTCGGCGCGGAGGCGACGAGGTACCCGCCGGCGACGACGGAGCGCCACCCCGTCGACGCCTCCTGTCGAACCGCGCAGTCTACGGCTACGGACCCCTCGTTGCGTTCCTGGTTGTGTTCGTGCTCATGGCTGCCTTGCTCCCCAGCGTTGTCGGCCCCGATGAGGGGGCAACAACCGGCGGCAGCGGTACACAGAAGTCCGCCGACGAGCTAGGCCTCGGCGGAGGGAAGACGGCAACGGAAGGAAAGAAGGGGACGCAGGGATCGGGCGCAACGACACGCACCATCCCGGCAACGACCGAGGGCTGTCCAGATCGCGACCGGCAGATCCCCGGTGACCCCTACAGCCCTCCCTGCATCGCATTCTCCGGCAGCAACGGCGGCGCAACGAGCCGCGGGGTTACCGACAAAGAGATTGTCATCGCGGCGCGGATCCTCAACGAGAAGGGATTCCAGCAGACGCTGGCCGCATTGGCCGGGGCCGAGATCGTCGACGCGCCCCCCGATATCCAGCGAACGATCACCGCTTATCAGGAGTACTTCAACAAGAGGTTCCAGTTCTACGGCCGCAAGATAAAGATCGTCTTCTACCGCGGAAAGGGATCGGGGACTACCGAGCTCCTGGGTGGGGGCCAAGCCGAAGCGCAGGCGGACGCCATCCACGTGTCGCAGAACATCAAAGCCTTCGTCGAGATGAACGCTGGATCGGCTCCCTTCCAGGAGGCGCTGGCACGCCAGAAGGTGCTCGCGTTCGGAACCCCGTATCTGTCGCGTGCATGGCACTTGTCCCACCGGCCGTGGAACTGGGGAACGGCACCGGACTGCGACACAGTGGCCGAAGCTGCGGCCGAGATCTACGTCAAGCAGATGGCGGGCAAGCCGGCGAATCTCGCCGGCCCGGGCCTCAAAGGAAAGATGCGGAAAGTTGCCGGACTTTCACCGGAGAACCCCTGGTACCAGGTCTGCCACGACTCTGCGATCCGCTTGATCAAGGCGGGCGGATTCGACCCCGGCATCAAGATCAACTACAGGCTCGACATACCGAGCTTCTCGAACCAAGCGGCCAACGTCGTTGCTCGTCTCAAGAACGATGGCATCACGACGATCCTCTGCGGTTGCGACCCCGTCTTCCCCGTCTTCCTGACGTCCAAGGCGGCGGAGCAGGACTACAACCCCGAGTGGATCAACCTCGGCACGGCCGGCACCGACCTCGACATCGTCGGACAGCTCTACAACCAGGAGCAGTGGTCACGTGCATTCGGCGTTAGCCACTTGGGCAAACAGTTGCCTCAGCGCGCCGGATTGGGATACGCCGCGTACAAGACCGTGCGCCAGGACGAGCCGGCGTTCGCCAACGAGATCATCTACGAGAACATGTACATGATCGCGCTCGGCCTCCAGCTGGCCGGTCCGAACCTCACTCCGGAGACCTTCGAAAAGGGGATATTCACTTATCCGCCGCAAACGGGTCCGTTCGGCACGTGGACGTTCGGGCCGAATGACTACACTCCGCCCTACGACACCAGGTACATCTGGTGGGATCCGGAGAAGGTCTCGATCTTCAACGGCAAGAAGGGTGCGTACGTGGAGTCCTACGGCGGACAGCGCTTCGCTCCAGGCCATATCCCGGCCGGTGACCCGCAGGCATTCAACAAGTGATCCAACGTCTGGGCTTCGCTCGTAACTGGGAGCCGCGCACGCGCCAGATCGCAACGATCGCGTTCACGGTCGTCGTCGTCTTGGGTCTTTGGGCACTAACGGCCAAGATCTGGCCCGAATCGGCGCCGCTCGGCGTGATCATCCTCGGCGTGATCTTCGGTACGGCCACCGGACTGCTGGCCATCGGGCTCGTCCTCATCTACCGGGCGAACACGATCATCAACTTCTCCTACGCCGCGATGGGCGCCGTCGGTGGCGTGCTCATGGTGAACCTTTATCTCGAGCAGAAGTGGCCCTACTATCTGACGCTGGCGATCGGAGTAGCAACCGGTTTGTTGCTCGGTGGACTTATCGAGTTCACCGTCGTCCGCCGCTTCGCCAACGCATCGAGACTCATCCTCACGGTCGCGACGATCGGTCTCGCCCAGCTGCTCGGCGGCGTGTCGGCTCTCATCCCCACCATCTGGGACAGCCCGGGGCTCGTCGGTGGCTTCAAGACACCGGTCTCCTTCAGCTTCGAGATCTCACCGATCAAGATCACCGGCGACCACTTGCTGATCATCTTCTGCGTTGCGCCGATCCTCATTGCGCTGGCCTGGTTCCTTTTGAGGACCGACGTCGGGATCGCCGTTCGTGCCGCCGCCGACAATGCCGAGCGCGCTTTGCTCTATGGGATCCCGATACGACGCCTGCAAACGATCGTCTGGGTCGGTGTCCGGCGGACTCGCGTCGCTGACCTTCATCTTGAAGGCCCCCTTCGCCGGCGCCGTATCGACGGCCTTCGGAAGCATCGCGTTCCTGCTGCTACCCGCCTTGGCGGCCGCCGTCATCGCAAGGATGGAATCGCTACCGACAGCCTTCCTGGCCGGAATCGGATCTGGAAATCGTTGCGCAGATCGTGTTCTGGAACACGCGCAAGGCGTCCGCCGTTGACGTCTCCTTCCTCGTCATCATCCTGCTCGGCCTGCTCGTCCAGCGGAAACGCATCTCCCGGGCTGCCGAAGGGGCCGGAACCTGGAGTTTGACCGGCGTGATCAAGGAGATCCCGCGCGAGCTGAAGAAGCTGCCTGAGATCCGCTACACCAAGTGGGGCCTCGGCGCTGTAGTCGCCTTCCTCGTCATTTGGGTTCCGCTTAAAACAAACGCCAGCGACGTAAATCTAATGACCGTGGCATTGATCTGGGGCATCGTCGGCGTGTCGCTTGTCATCCTCACAGGCTGGGGCGGGAACATCTCTCTCGGCCACTTCGCGATCGTCGGCTGCGGCGCCATTGCCTTCGGCAACGTAGCCACCCGTTGGAATATCGACCTGTTCGTCATGCTGTCTGATCGCCGGTGTGGCCGGCGCGTTCGTCGCGCTTCTCATAGGTCTTCCAGCGCTTCGTATCCAGGGACTTTTCCTCGCGGCGACGACGCTGGCGTTCGCCGTGGCGCTGGACACATTTTTCCTCAACCCGGTGAACTTTCCCGACTACATCCCGGGCTCGATCACATCGGCAACAGCTCTTCGAACGATGGGATCTTTCCAGCGAGTGGGTCCTCTATTACCTCGTCCTCGCATTCCTGGTCATCGCGATCGTGCTCGCGCGAGGAGTACGCCGGGCGCGCAGCGGCCGCGTCCTGATTTCGACTCGCGACAATTACCGCGCGTCGGGAGCGGCGGCGGTACCGACCACGGCTTCGAAGCTGTCGGGGTTCGTCCTGTCTGGAACGGTGGCCGGCGTCGCCGGCGGACTGTACATCCTCGTCCTTCAGGGGACGAATGCCGGCACGTTCCAACCGGCAATGTCGATCGACGTCTTCTCGATCTCTGTCATCGGGGGCCTAGGTTCGATCATCGGGACATTGACGAGCATCGTTCGGGTTCCGTTGGCTGTCCCGCGTCCTGGAAGGTGATCTGCGCAACGCCGTCACCGGCGTGTTCCTCCTCTTAGTGCTGATGGTCATGCCCGGAGGGATCGGGCAGGCGATATTCGCAGCGCGCGACAACGTTCTGCGCTGGGTCGCCAATCGCCGGGGCATCATCGTGCCGTCGCTGCTCGCGGACAAGCAGGGCGTGACGCCGGGCGAGGAGGCCGAAGTGGTCGAGGAGTTCGCCGAGGGCGTGGAGGAAGGCGACAAGTTCGCCGAAGTTCTCGGCCGGACGCATGCGGGAGCGAGTGATCGATGAAAACGGCCAAGCCCAAGGGCAAGCAAAGGGTCCCTCGGAAAGCTGTTGAACCAGGCGAGCCCAAGCCCGGCAAGCTGATCACCGAGCGGCCGATCTCCAAGCGCATAGGACGCCTCGCCGAGATCACGGGCGGCGGTTCGCTCGTTCCACTAGCCGTCCTCTTTGGTCTCAACTTCGTCGACGAGTTCGACCGTCTCGCTTTCTCAGCGCTGACACCCGAGCTGCGTAACGCTTTCAATCTCTCGGACGCCGGCATCACGGCCGTGGGCACGTTCAGCGGTCTGCTCGTGCTCTTCGCAGCCCTGCCCATCGGCTGGCTGGGCGACCGCATCAGCAGGGTTCGTATGGCGATGATCTCCGCTGCCGTATGGGGAACCATGTCCATCGCAACAGGAATCGTGCCGACGGTGTGGGCGCTGTTCATAGTCCGACTGATCGGCGGCATAGGTCGGTTGTCCAACGAGTCGATACACCCGTCTCTGCTCGCCGACTACTATCCCCCGCGAGCGCATCCAAGCGTCTTCCGCATCCACCGCTTCGCGAATCCGATCGCGGGTGTCGCTGGGATCATCTCGGGAATCATCGCCGACTCTCTGGGATGGGAGTGGGCGTTCATCCTCCTTTCGATCCCGACCTTCGTGTTCATCCTCGCGGCGGCGGCGCTGAAGGAGCCCATCCGCGGCGAGTCGATAGACAAGGAGCTCGCCGAAAAGATCCACGAAACGGAGGGAACTGTTCCCTTTGGCGAAGCTCGGCGACAGCTCTACAACGTTCGAACGCTGCGTCGGTTATGGACGGGCGCGCTCTTCCTCGGTGTCGGGTGGGTACCGATCGGCGCCATCCTTTCTCTGTTCTTCGAGAACGTGTACGACTACAACGCAAAAGGCCGAGGCTTGGTCATCTTCCTCGAAAATGCCGGGATCGCCGTCGGACTAATCGTCGGCGGTTGGTTCGCCACGCGGGCCGTCAAACGCGACGCAACGCAGCATCTCGCGACGATCACCGGATTGTCATTCGTTGTTTTCGCTATCGGTCTCTTGTTGATGGCTCTAGTGCACAACGCTCCGGCGTCCGTTGCATTCGCAACGCTGGGTTCAGCCGGTGTCGGTTCGTTCCAGCCAGCGTATTTCTCTCTGGTCGGGCTCGTTGCGCCGCCCCGCATCAGGTCGCAGGCGTTCTCCTGGGCCGTCCTTTACGTGGGACTCGGCGGCCTCGGTGCGATCGTGCTGATCGAGTACGCCGACAAGCACGGTTACCGTCTGGCCACCGGTTTGTTGTCCGGGATCATCGCCATCGCCGGAATGATCGGAGTCACCGCGTACAGGTTCGTCCGCCGGGACATCGAGCAGGCCACGAAAACCATGGAGACGGCCATCCGTCTCAAGGACGAGCTGAAACAGCTCGGCTCCCAACAGTCGCTCGTCGTGTGTCGCGGAGTCGAAGTGGCCTACGACCAGGTGCAGGTGCTGTTCGGCGTCGACCTCGAGGTGAAGGAAGGCGAGATCCTCGCGCTGCTCGGCACGAACGGCGCCGGTAAGTCGACGCTCCTGAAAGCCATATCCGGACTCGTGGATCCGATCGGCGGTGCGATCTTCTACGACGGACGAGACATTACCCATGCCGACGCGACCAAGACGGCGCAGCTCGGCATCGTGCAGATGCCCGGGGGCCGGGCCGTCTTCCCCACGCTGTCCGTCAAGGAGAACTTGCGTCTTGCGGCGTGGCTCTTCCGCGGCGACAACGACCGCTTCGAGGAAGAGCTCAAGAACGCCGAGGAGATGTTCCCGATCCTGAGGGACCGGAAGAACGAGCTGGCCGGAAGCCTCTCGGGCGGAGAGCAGCAGATGCTGAGCCTGGCCGGGGCTTTCATGAACAAGCCGAAGCTGCTCATGATCGACGAGCTCTCGCTCGGTCTGGCGCCGACCATCGTCGGAAGACTGATCGACGTCGTCCAGCAGATCCACAAGACCGGCGTAACGATAATCGTCGTCGAGCAATCCGTTAACGTCGCGCTGACGCTCGCAGAACGCGCCATCTTCTTGGAAAAGGGAGAGGTGCGGTTCTCCGGCAAGGCGCGCGAGCTGCTCGACCGTCCCGACATCCTTCGTTCGGTCTTCATCGCCGGAGCAAGTGCGCAAGGCAAAAAGAAGCCCGCCGGCAACGGAGCGCGGTCGAAGGCCAGCCAGAGGGCCATTACTACGGCTCCGATGCAGCGTGTGGCCCCGCCGCGCAATGCACCGGTCGTCCTTGAATGCCGCGAAGTCATGAAGCGTTTCGGCGGCATCACCGCGGTGAATGGCGTGAATCTGGAACTGAAGCAGGGCCAGATCCTCGGCCTCATAGGCGCCAACGGAGCCGGCAAGACCACGCTCTTCGACTGCATCTCCGGATTCATACCGATCGACTCCGGCCGTATCGATGTCGGAGGCGAGGACGTAAGCGAAAAAGCGCCGCACGAACGAGCCAAGCTCGGGCTCGGGCGCTCGTTCCAGGAGGCGCGCCTGTACCCAACACTCACGGTGGCCGAGACGATCGCCGTAGCCTTGGAGCGCCACCTCGCATCGCGCGACATATTGGCCGCGGCGATGTCGTTGCCGGCGTCCTACGAGTCGGAGCTGCAAGCGGCCGAACGCGTCGAGGAGCTGATCGAGCTCATGGGCCTAACGGCTTTCCGGGAGAAGCTCGTTGGTGAGCTCTCCACCGGCAGCCGCCGCATAGTCGAGCTGGCGTGCACTCTCGCCCAGGATCCGTCGATCATGCTGCTGGACGAGCCGTCCGGCGGCGTCGCACAACGCGAGACGGAGGCATTGGGACCGTCTGCTGCAACGCATCCAGCAATTGACCGGCTGCTCGATGATGGTGATCGAGCACGACATGCCGCTAATGAGTGCGATCTGCGACGAGATGATCGCGCTCGAGCTCGGTGGCGTGATCGCGACCGGAACGCCGAAGGATGTCCTGAATCATCCGGCCGTTGTCGAGAGCTACCTCGGCACACGGCAAGAGGCGATACAGCGATCGGGTGCGGGTTCGAAGCGAGGCCGAACCCGCACGCGCGGACGCCCGCGCTAGTCCCAGAACTCGTCGAACTCGTACTGCTCGCTCGAGTGGACGAACATGCGCTGGATCGCACCGTGCTCTACGGCGCAAACGAAGTACACGTAGGCCTGTAGCTCGCGGCCCAACCGATGCGCTCCGAACCAATCGAAGAGGACGACGTGGTTCTCACTGCTGCAGATGTCGGCCGTACGCGACTGTACGGGGCGAAAGGTATCGGCCGAGTCGTCCACGATCCGCTCAAAGAACCTGATGATCTCCTCGGCTCCCAGATACGTGCCGGCCAAGGGGCTCTTACCGCTCACCTCAAGTGCGCTGTCGCTCCGGAAGCACAAGCGCATGGACGGCCAGTCGCGTGTGCGAAGGGCGTCGTAGAAGTGCTTAACGACTGTCTGGCCGTTCGTCACGCCGAATAGCGTTCCAGGAGCCGGCGGGCAATCACAAGCCGCTGGATCTCGTTCGTTCCTTCGCCGATGATCATCAACGGCGCGTCGCGGTAGTACCGCTCCACTGGGAACTCGGTCGAATAGCCGTAGCCGCCGTGGATCCGGATCGCATCGACCGCGACCTCGCGGCACATCTCAGACGCGTAGAGCTTGGCCATCCCCGCTGCCAAGTCGGCGCGCTCACCGCGGTCCTTCAGCTCGGCGGCCCTGAGGTAAAGCAGTCGTCCGGCCTCGATCTTCGTCGCCATATCGGCCAGCAGGAACTGGATCGCTTGGTGTTGAGCGATCGGTCGTCCGAACGTCTCGCGCTGCTGCGCGTAGCGGATGGCCGCCTCGAACGCCGCCTGCGCCACACCGACGGCGCGGGCGGCGATGTTGATACGGCCGGTCTCGAGTCCGTCCATCACGTGCCCGAAGCCGTGCCCTTCCTCCTCGCCGATGAGGTCGTTGGCCGGTACCCGAACGTCGTCCAGGATCAGCTCCACGGTGTCGACGGCCCGATAACCGAGCTTGTCGATGTGCTTGCTGATGTCGAACCCCTCGCCTTTCATTACCAACAAGCAGGACATCCCACGGTGCGAAGGCTCGATATCCGGGTTCGTCTTGACGATCGTTGCGAACACGGTGCCGTGCTCGCCGTTGGTGATGAACATCTTCCGTCCGTTGACGATGTACTCACCGTTCGAACGTCTGGCCACAGTTCGGATCGCTTGGAGGTCACTGCCACAACCGGGCTCCGTCAGTGCAAGACCGGCACGATGCTCCCCCGACGCGAGCTTCGGCAGCCAGCGCTGCTTCTGGTCGTCCGTGCCGTTCGTCTTGATGAGGTGCGCGCAGATGTTGTGGGTATTGAACACGCCGGACAGGGACATGAAGCCGCGACACAGCTCCTCGACGCACATCGCGTATGTAACGAAGTCGAGTCCCATGCCTCCGTACGACTCTGGGATCGTCGCGCCGAAGAACCCCATCTCACCGAGACCCTCGACGAGCTCTGCTGGGTAGATGTCGTCACGCTCGAGGGCCGGAGCGGCCGGGATTACCTCCCGGTCGACGAACTCGCGAACGGCGCCGACGAGCGCCTCGCGGACGTGGACCGTCAACGCAGAGCTCTCAGCTCATCCCAGACTTCAGCGCGTGTGGTCGTGTAGTCGTACATGCTGCCGCCGATGGAACCTGTCTCGCGAGCCCCCCGCACGTATGCGGAGACCTGCGCTTCGTCCGCATACTCCCCAAGTCCGCCGATGATGTGAACGGGACGCCCCGTCAGTCGCTTCGTCTCGTTCACGTTGCGGGCCGTCAGATCGTGCGCTGCTTGTGGCGTCTTCTCTCGCGCCGTCCAATAGTTCATTGGCATGAAGACGTCGTAGAAAGGCGCAAGCGCTTGCCACGGGAAGTCCGGCCAACGTCCGGGATTGACCTCCAGCGATGTCGGCGGGATCACAACGGCGGCCAGCGGATAGCCGGCCGCTGCGGTTGTGCGTAAGCGGTGGCTGTACTCGATCGCGCGCTTAGACCGCTCGTTGTGATCGGGAAGCGCGCTCGTGTACTCGATGTCGGCTCCGAATGCGTCGAACCGCTTTCCCCCGGGCGAGCGGAAATGAAGGGCCGCGATGCTGCGGTTGACGTCCTTCTCGAGGTCGGCGAAGCCCGGTGGGTACCAAGCCACTACCCGCAAGCCGAGCCTCTTGGCCTCGTCGAGTGCGGCACCGACGGCGCGGGGAAACTGGATGTCTGTAGCGCTGGTGTATCGAGCCGTCTCGAGGTACAGGGTGCGAGCTCCTTGCTTCGCAACGCCGCGAACGAGCGGCAGGATCGATGCCGGATCGTCGTTGTGGTCGAAGACGTCGATCCATGCTCCCAGCGATCGGAAGGAATCGACGCCGGCTACGGCGGGGATGGGCGCCGCGAGAGAACGAGGCACGCCGGCTGTAGCGGCCCCGGCTACCGCTGGGGCATCGGTGCTCGCGGCTTTCTTGGCCGGTACCTTGGTCGGCTTCGGTGAAGGCGTAGGAGCGACCTCGATCAGCACCTCAGCGCTGCCCGTACTCATCGGCGGCGAGACTACGCGCTGAGCCTGTGGCGCGCTCGGTGCCGCACACGAGGCGAGCAGCACCAGCAGAAGTAGTGCGATTCGGTGCATCCGATCCCTAACCCCCGACGTGCAAGATCTCGGTGTCCCCGGACACGGAGAGTCCCGGCTCCGGTCCGCCCCCGACAACGTACACGCGATCTTCGATCGCCGCTGCGCCTAAACCGTGCCTGGGCGTGGGAAGGTCTGGGGCCCTCGACCACGTCCGGGAGCTGGGATCGTAGACCTCGGCCTCCGGGAAGGTTCCGGGTGGCTGCTCACCGCCGAAGACGAAGACCAGGCCTTCGGCAGCGCATGCTGCCAGGCCGCCGCGGGCCGTCGGCATGCGTGGTCCTTCCGTCCAGCGGCCTGCGGATACATCGAAGATGTCCAGGCGACTCTGGTTGGTCGTGAGGGACAGCCGTCGCCCGCCCACTACATAGACCGCGTTATCAACAGCGGCCGCGGCCAGGTGATCGCGAGGATCGGGCAAGGCGGCGAGCTCACTCCACCGGCCGGCATCTACGTCGTAGGACTCGAAAGCGTCGCTTAGCTGAGATCGGTCGCCGAAGCTCGTGGCGCCACCAGCAGCGAAGATCCGCGAACCGCCGGCCGACACCGCGAGGGCGCCGCGGGGTGTCGGAAGCTCGCTCTCCGATTTCCATTCCTTCTCGGAAGGGGCCCACGACCAGACAGTCGCCGTGGATCGCCCTCCCTCGTCGTAGCCGCCGACGGCATAGAGACGTCCGGAGGCCGCTACGAGGCCGAGGTGATGTCGCGCAGCCGGAAGAGCGGCAGACGACGACCAGCGGTCTCCTGCGAGGTCGTACATCTCGACAACATCGGTAGCCGAACCGTCCTGGACGAATCCGCCGGCGGCGTAGATCTTTCCGTCCATCGCTGCAACGGCCACCTCGGTGCGTGGAGTAGGCATGTCCGCGCCCTCACTCCAAGTCAGGCCTCGACGCAAGGGCGCAGGTGACGATTTTGGTGTTGTTTCTTCGCCACCATCACCGCACGACGCGACAAGAACCAGGACTGCGAAGCCGAGAAGTAACGGCCTGCTTCGCAACTACGTGCCCGTATACGTCCCCGTCCGTTTCTCGAAAGCAGCGGATACCGCTTCACGCATGTCGTTCGATGTGATGCACTTCGTCTGCGCCTCGAGCTCGCCGCGCATCCCTTCTTCGAGCGAAACGTGACCCGCCTTGGCAACCAGCGCCTTGGTGAACCTGATCGGCATCGGAGGCCTCGATGCAAGATCTTGCGCAAGGTCGCGCGCTTCCTTCTCCAAGTTGTCGGGCGAAACCACGCGGTTCACGATGCCCCACTGAAGGGCTTCGTCCGTAGAGATCCGATGTGCCGTCCAGATCAGCTCCTTGGCGCGCGCCGGACCGACGATCTGCGGAAGGATCTGAGTTCCCCCGAGATCGGGAACCAGTCCGTAGGTGATCTCGAAGACGGACATGGTCGCGCCTTCGGCGGCGATGCGGATATCGGCAGCGAGCGCGAGCTGGAACCCAGCGCCGAGGGCATAACCCTGCACGGCGGCGACTACGGGCTTGGCCATGGTGGCCCAGATCGCAAAGCCACCCTGCGCGAAGTTCGGGTTCACCGCGCCGTCGCCCGAAGTTTGGCTGTTGCCGACGTCGCCCGAACCGAAGGCTTGGAGTGAGGCGAGGTCTAGTCCAGAACAGAATGCGCGGCCCTCTCCGCGAAGAAGCACAGCGCGCACGGAGTCGTCTGCCTCGACGGCCCGGCCGGCGTCGTAGAGGCCCTTGAAGACGGCCGGCGAGACGGCGTTGAGCTTGTCGGGACGGTTCAAGCTGACGGTTGCGACCCCGTCGGCCACTTCGACGCGGACGACTTCGGACATGTTCCCCTCCCTGATGGCGGACGCCCAGGATAGCTCCGAGCTCTCGTCGTTCGAACCTGGCGGAGCCCTGCGGCGTTAACTCGTCGAGACCATGATTAGAACCCTTCGAGGCGCGTCACTCGCAGTTGCCGCCGTACTGCTCCTCGCCGGGTGCGGTCGCGAAGGCAATCAAGCAGGCGAGGCGGGCAGCTCCAGTGTGGATGTCAACCTCAAGCCCGCCCAGCGGAACGATCCTGTGGTCCGCAGCGCCGTCGCTCTCGAGCGATTCGATGACTGTTCGTCGCTCCTCGGCCACCTTCGAGCTGCCGGTCGCGAGCGCGTGGGCCCTTACGGTTTGCCCGGGGCGGCCGGATCGAGGGACATCGCGTTCGCGGCCGGCCAGCGAGCAGCTGCCGACTCTGCTGCCGGTGCGCCGGCTGCCGCCGAGTCATCGGCCGCGCAAGGCGCAGCGAAGGACTTCTCGAGCACGAACGTCCAGGAAGAAAACGTAGACGAGCCGGACATCGTCAAGAACGACGGTAACCGGATCCTGGTGATAGACACCAACGAATCGGACGGACGTCCGAAACTGACGCATCTGACCGTCTCCGACGGCGGTGCAAGGATCACCGGACGCTTGGAACTGCCGATCGAATCCGGTCGAGAGCTACTGGTATCCGGCGATCGCGCCATCGTGCTCGGCTTCGGAGGCGGCTACCCGGTCCCGCTTGGTGGCGGCGCTGAGGGACGTGCGATAGCTGAGGACAGCGCCAGCGTCGCCCCCGACATGCAGAAGATCGAAACCGTTGTGACGGTGATCGACATCTCCGATCCGGGCTCGATGAAGGTCACGGACACGCTCCGCCTGGAGGGGAACTACGTCTCGGCACGGATGGTCGGTGGGATCGCGCGACTCGTCCTGAATTCCCAATCCTCACGTCTCGCCTTCGACACCCCGACACAGTCGACGCCCGAAGCGGCGCGTGCGGCGTTGGAGAACAACCGCAAGAAGATCTCCGATGCGCCCATCGATGCCTGGCTCCCACATTTCGTCCACAAGGACGCGGGCGGCAAGGAGATCGGCAAGGGACCGCTAACCAGATGCGACTCGACTTTCCACCCGCAGGAGTTCTCGGGCTTCGGAACGGTCTCGGTCGTAACGATCGATCCCGCGAACCCGAACCCACAGCGCAGCTCGACGGTTCTCGGTGACGCCGGCATCGTCTATGCATCACCGACGAGCCTGTACGTCGCTACGCAGCGCTGGCCGCAACCTGTGCCGGTCGACTTCGACGCGCCGATCCGCGCGCCCGAGCCGGTCCCCGCAGCTCCGCACACGGAGATCCATCGCTTCGACATATCGGACAGGGTTCGTGCGATCTACTCGGCCTCCGGCCAGGTGGATGGCACGGTCCTCAACCAGTGGTCGCTCTCCGAGCACGGAGGATTCCTGAGAGTCGCCACCACCGACGATGCCTTCTCGCCCGACGGCACCGCGTCATCGTCGAGCACCGTGCACGTCTTGACCACGAGAGGGACGAACCTCGCGCAGGTCGGATCGGTCGGCGGTATCGGGAAAGGTGAGCGGATCTTCGGTGTGCGCTTCATCGGTGACACCGGTTACGTCGTCACCTTCCGGCAGGTCGATCCGCTGCATGTCATCGATCTGTCTGAACCGACGCGGCCACGGGTCCTCGGTGAGCTCGAGATCCCCGGGTACTCGGCGTATCTGCACCCGGTCGGCGATGGAAAGCTGCTCGGGGTCGGGCAAGACGCATCGGCCGACGGGATGCGACTGGGCGCCCAGGTCTCGCTGTTCGACGTAAGCAATCCCAACGATCCGCGGCAAGTCGCCAAGATCCGCGAAGAAAACGCGACCTCGCCGGTGGAGTACGACCACCACGCGTTCCTCTACTGGGAACGATCGTCGCTGGCCGTCGTCCCGATGGAGAGCTATGGCGCCTTTACGCAGAACAAGGAGTCGGTCCAGCAGCACTCGGCGGCGATCGGATACCGCGTCGAAGGGAACACCCTGCGTGAGATCGGACGAGCCTCACACTCGAGTCATGTCGATCCGAACAGCGGACTCGCGTCGGTTCAGCGTTCGTTAGTGATCGGCGACACGCTGTTCACACTGTCCGCCGCCGGCCTGCTCGCCACAGACATAGACGACTTCGGCGAGCGCGGTTGGATCGCGTTCTGAAGCGTTAGTCGTTAGCGCGCACCTTCGGCGTCGATGGATCTCACGAGCAGCACGCCGCCCTCCCCGCGCACGATCGCGATCGAGCGTCCGTCCGGCGAGAAGGAAAGACCGCACACGCCGTCTCCGGCCGCGGGAGCCGACTTGGAACCGTCGGAGCTGACCACCCAACCCTGCTCGAAGTTCGACTCGCTGCTGCGGATCACCGCGAGCAAGCTCCCGTCCGAGGACCACGACGGCCGCCGGCCCGTGGTTAGTGGCTGCCGGGCCCCTTGGATCGTGGAGCCTTCGATAACGGCGCCGGCGCGTTCGACGGCGAGGATGTCGCGAGACGACCACGCAACGGCCAGACCGGGGCCGGCCGCCGTTTGCTCCCCACTGTCGACGTTCAAAATCTTGACCGTGGGCGGTCCCGGACCAAGCCGAGTCGAGGGATCGTTCTCGGAGATGAAGGCCAAGCGTTTGCCGTTCGGCGCCCACGACAAGCTGGACAGGAAACCGCGCGCTTCACGCACTTTGGCCGTCGCCTCCGATCCGTCGGCCTTGGCCAGACGGATCTCCTTGCGGTCGGAGGTGACCATCGCCAGCCGGCTGCCGTCCGGCGACCAAGCCAGCTCCAGCGCCTGGAATCCGAACTCGACGGTGGCACCCGATTCGGGATCGACCACGGTCGATCCAACGGCGAGCCGTCCGTCGCGCAGGTAAGACGGCGGGCGGCAGGGCGCACCGCGGGCGATCTCTTTCGGAGCGCCCGCCCGAAGCGAAGCCGGATCGACCCCGGCGAACGAACGTCGCTCCGATGCCTTTCCGACTGCGAACGGAATGACTTCGAAGTGCCCTCGCTCCGGGAAGTCACCTTTCTCGTCCGGACCGACACGAAGCTGGTAGGTGCCGGGTATCACATCACTCGAGTCCGGCAGCGTTGCCGGGATGGGATTGGAACGAAGGCGTTCGCTGGCTTTGCCTTTGGCGAGCTCGGCACATTCGGCGAGCTCACTGGTCTCGGTGCACAGCCGAACGCTTACCTCCTGGTCTGCCGAGTAGCCGTGGATCTCGAAGAAGGGCCGCATGCCAACCGGACCCGATCCCGGATCCGCCGTCACGTGGGGGCCGAGGATCCCGCCTTCGCGGTTGAGGTATTGGTAGACGGCGCCGACGGCCGCGAGAACGGCAATCGCTGCGAGCACCATCTGCGTGGTGCGCCGGGCGTTTCCTGTTTCCATGAGGGTCCCTAGCCTGACGGATGAGACGGGCGCGTAGTTGCTTCTACGCGTCGAACCGCTACGCTAGCTGGCGCATGGGCGTCGGAGAGGTTCGGATCAAGGGTGTCGTGTCCAAGAATGACCAGCCGGTCGAGGGCGCGTACATCACCCTCAATTCGGGTGAGACATTTATCGCCGAGCGCCGAACAGGACCGGACGGCGTTTATGAGTTCCACATCTCACCCGGCGAATGGATACTCAACTGCCGGGCGGCGGGAGCCGTGGCCTTAACGAGGACCATCAAGCAGAGCACGGGTGGGGAGCTCGTCGAGAACTTCCAACTGTCGCCCGTTGGTCACTAGTCGCAGCATCGTCGTCGTTCCGGGGGACGGCATCGGTCCGGAGATCTGGGCCGCAACACACAAAGTCCTGGACGCCGCTCTCGACCGCACCAACGAAGCCACGGTCGTTTGGGAGGAATGGCCGGCCGGAGAGGTCGGCATCGAGGAGTCGGGTGATCCGCTGCCGCGAACGACACTCGAAGCGATCGGCCGCCATCGCGTAGCACTCAAGGGCCCGCTTACCACCCCCGTCGGATCTGGGTTCCGCTCCCTAAACGTGCAGCTGCGTTTGCACTTCGACCTATACGCAAACGTTCGTCCGATCAACTGGCTGCCCGGCATCGCTACGCCGGTGAGGCATCCCGAGCTCGTGGACGCCGTTCTGTTCCGCGAGAACACAGAAGACGTCTACTCCGGCTTCGAGCTCGAGCCGGGAACGCCCGAGCTGCTGGCGCTCGCCGCATTTCGTTCGTGAGCGCTTCCGATGGCCGATCCCGGCCGATGCCGGTGTCGGCCTGAAACCGATCTCAGAGTCGGCGTCCAAACGATTGGTGCGCGCAGCGCTTCGATTCGCCGTTCGGGAGAAGCGGAGCTCGGTGACGCTCGTACACAAAGGCAACATCCAGAAGTTCACCGAGGGACGATTCCGCACCTGGGGATACGAAGTAGCCGTCGAGGAGTTCGCCGACCAATGCCGGATCGAAGGGGTCGACGACGGCCCCGAATGGGACAAGGCAGACGGACGCATCGTCGTTCGCGATCTCCTGGCCGATGCGTTCCTTCAGGAGATCCTCGTCCATCCCGAGCGCATCGACGTCATCGCCACGACCAACCTGAACGGCGACTACATGTCGGAAGCGCTGGCCGCTCAGGTCGGTGGTATCGGAGTGGCACCCGGCGGGAACATCAACGAAGAAGCCGGACGCGCGATCTTCGAGCCCGCACACGGAACCGCGCCCACCATCGCAGGCAAAGACCTGGCGAACCCTGTAGCGATGATGCTGTCCGGCGCGATGTTGTTCGACTTCCTTGGGTGGCGCTCTTCCGGAGACTTGGTTAGGTCGGCCGTGCGAAACGTTGTTACGTCGGGGGTCGGCACCCCCGATCTCGGACTGGAGCAACAGGTCGGCACGAAGGCCTTCTCCCAAGCCGTCGTGTCCGCCGTCGGCAACTAGGAAAGGTGGTGAACCATGAATCTGGACACGCTCCGCCGCGGCAATGAAGGGCGGGTGATTTCCGTGGGTCCATCCACTGCGACGGTCAGACTCGAGCCGAGTGAAGCGAGTGGATCGATAGCGATCGTCGAGTGGAACTTCCAGCCCAATGCTCCGGCACCACCGAAACACATCCACCGATCTGCTTCGGAGACCTTCTTTGTCATCGAAGGTCAGATCGATTTCGTGCTGGAGGACGGCCCGGTGCGGGGCACGCCGGGCACTTCGATCCACGTCGCACCGGGAATGGCTCACACCCTGGCAAACCCTAATCCCGAGCCGGCTCGACTACTCGAGATCTTCTGTCCCGGTGCTTTGCTCGAGTTGATCGAAGGTGTGGGGACGATCCTGTCCGCCGGAGGACCGCCGGACATTGCCGAGCTCGCGCGCCTGTTCGAACTCCACGACAGCGAGCTTCTTCGGCCGTAAACGCGCCGTCTAGAGATTCGCAGGACGGCCCTTGATACGTTCGTGGGTACTCGTTAGGTTTGGAATGAGCTCGACGGAAGGAGTTAACCGTGGCCGACGTTCCGGAGTGGCACGCGAAAGGCGATTGGTTCGACGTGTGCAAGTGCGCTGTCCCCTGCCCGTGCACGTTCGCCCAGCCTCCGACCGAGGGTGACTGCGAAGGCATCCTGGCCTGGCACATCGACGAGGGCAACTACGGCGATGTGGACCTCGCGGGGCTCAGTGTTGTCGCCCTGGCCTCCTTCACCGGAAACATCTGGGTCGGAGCCGAGGACGTGGAGATGGCGATCTACATGGACGCCAAAGCCGACGAATCACAGCGTGGAGCGCTCCAGGCGATCTGGGGCGGACAAGCCGGAGGATGGATGGGAGGCTTCGCCCAGATGGTTCAGGTTGTGCGTGGGATCGAATTCGCCACTATCGACTTCCAAGTCGCGGACGACCTCTCATCGTGGCGAGTGGAGATTCCGGGAACCCTCGTGGGCGAGGCTGAGGGCCTTACGGGGCCGACCAACCCGGAGGGGAAACCGGTCCAGCTTCACAACTCGCCCGGGGCTGAAGTCGGACCGGGTCAGGTCTCCACCTGGGGAGTGGCCACCCTCGATCGGGCCGATGGCATGGGTTTCAAATGGGACCGAAGCGGAAAGTCGAGCAAGCACTTTCCCTTCGACTGGAGCGGCCCCGGCGAGGGTTGATCTCGAGCAGCCTGGACAAACGCACAGACGTTTGCAGCGACCAGTCTCGACTTCTAGCGCTCTAGATACCGTTACGGCGTGAGTCTTAGGGACCGTTGGACGGCCGGCGAGCTCTACGAGCCGTACGTCGGCAGATGGAGCCGGCTCGTCGCACCTGAGTTCTTGCGCTGGCTCTCGGCGGGATCCGGCAAGGACTGGATCGACGTCGGCTGCGGAACCGGCGTCCTGACCAAAGCGATCGTCGAGCAGGAGGCGCCGCGCTCGGTGATAGGCGTCGAGCCTTCCGACTTCATCGAATACGCGATCGAGCACATACGAGGTGACGGCGTTTCCTTCCGTAAAGGCGGCGCCGAGGACCTGCCGGTAGACAGCTCCAGCGTCGACGTCGCCGTGTCCGGCTTGGTCCTGAACTTCGTGAGCCAGCAGCTCCGAGGCACAACCGAGATGGCTCGAACCGTCCGTGACGGCGGTGTCGTCGGCGCTTACGTCTGGGACTACGCCGGGAAGATGGAGCTGATGCGCATCTTTTGGGACGCCGCCGTCGCGCTCGATCCAAAGGCCAAAGAGCTGGACGAAGGACCCAGGTTCCCGATCTGCGCTCCCGGACCTCTCGAGGACCTATTCGTGAGCGCCGCCCTGCGCGATGTCGAGGTGCGACCGATAGACATCCGGACGAAGTTCCGAGACTTCGACGACTACTGGACGCCCTTCCTCGGGGGCCAGGGGCCGGCGCCCGGCTACGCGATGTCGCTCAGCGAGGAAAACCGAGACGCCCTGCGCGACCACATACGTGAGCAATTGCCTACCTCGCCGGACGGCTCGATTGATCTGATCGCTCGTGCGTGGGCCGTCAAAGGACGAGTAGATCGAACCAGGTAGAGCGCCGCTCGACTACAAGCTCGTCGTGGACGGAGCCGGCCAGGCGTTCGACGACTCGTAGGTGTCGATCTCGCCAACGTCCGACAGCGTGATCGCGATGTCGTCCAGGCCGTTCATCATCCGGCGCTTGATCTCCGGATCGATGTCGAAGTGCACGACGCGGCCCGAGAACGTCACCAGCTGCGCCTCCAGGTCGATCTGACAACCCTCGGCGTTCATCAGCACGCGGACGTCCTCTTCTGGGATCGCGATCACCAGTAGGCCGTTCTTCGTCGCGTTGTTGTAGAAGATGTCGGCGAACGACGGCGCGATCACGGCCTTGTAGCCGGCCTGCTGGATCGCCCACACCGCGTGCTCACGCGATGAGCCGCAGCCGAAGTTCCGGTTCGCAACGAGCACCGGTGCCTTCGTCAGCTTCACTTCACCGTCGTTGACCCAGTCGTAGAAGAGGAACTCGCCGAACCCCGTGCGTTCGATGCGTTTCAGGAACTGCTTGGGGATGATCTGGTCGGTGTCGATGTCGGCACGGTCGATAACGCAGATGCCGCCCTCTACTGTCCTGATCGGCTCCACCGGTTAGCTCCAGTTCCTGATGTCGACGAAGTGCCCTTCGATCGCAGCCGCAGCCGCCATCTCTGGACTGCAAAGGTGCGTACGTCCGCCGCGGCCTTGTCGTCCTTCGAAGTTCCTGTTGGACGTCGACGCGCATCTTTCTTGCGGCGCCAGGATGTCGGGGTTCATCCCCAGGCACATCGAGCACCCGGACTCGCGCCACTCGAACCCGGCGTCCGAGAAAATCTTGTCCAGGCCTTCGGCCTCGGCTTGTGCCTTCACCTGCTGGGAGCCGGGGACGACCATGGCGCGCAACGTCGAAGCGACTTTGCGGCCGCCGACGATCGCCGCAGCGGCCCGGAGGTCCTCGATCCGCGAGTTCGTGCACGAGCCGATGAATACGCGATCGAGCGGCAGGTCGGTGATCGCCATCCCGGGCTCGAGTCCCATGTAGTTCAGCGACCGTTGCGCCGTTTCCTGCTGGGCTTCGGCCATCGCATCGGGATCGGGTACTCGATCCGTTACTTCGACGACCAGACCCGGCGTGGTTCCCCACGTCACCATCGGTGCGAGGGACGAGGCATCGATGTCGACCTCGCGGTCGAAGGACGCGCCGTCCTCGGTGGGCAAAGCCTGCCAGCGCGCGACGGCTTCGTCCCACGCGGATCCTTCGGGAGCCGCCGGGCGCCCTTCCATGTAGGTGTACGTGGTGTCGTCGGGTGCGACGAGCCCGGCGCGGCCGCCGCCTTCGATCGTCATGTTGCATATCGTCATCCGACCTTCCATCGAAAGCGCTCGGATGGCCGGCCCGGCGTATTCGACAACGTGGCCGACGAACCCGTCGGTTCCCAAACGCCCGATCGTCGCGAGGATCAGGTCTTTCGGAGTCACACCGAAACCGAGCCCGCGGCTGTACGTGATGCGCACTTGCTTGGGCTTCTTCTGCACCAGGGTCTGCGTGGCAAGAACGTGCTCCACCTCCGATGTACCGATGCCATAGGCCAGAGCGCCGAAGGCACCGTGTGTAGCGGTATGGCTGTCACCGCAGACGATGGTCATGCCCGGTTGGGTGACACCGAGTTCCGGCCCGATCACATGGACGATCCCGCGGCGATCGGACCCCACCGAGTAAACGGGGATCCCAAACTCACGACAGTTCTTCTCGAGCGTTTCGACCTGCTGGCGGGATAGGGCGTCCTTGATCAGCTCTGAGGTCGGTATCCACTCGGTCGGTACGTTGTGATCGGCAGTGGCAAGCGTCTTGTCCGGTCTTCGCACCGTACGTCCGGTGAGGCGAAGGCCTTCGAAGGCTTGGGGTGAAGTGACCTCGTGCACGAGATGCAGGTCGATGTAAAGCAGTCCCTCGCGGACCTCGTGCCCTTCCCAGATCTTGTCGACCAGCGTCTTGGGCATCTCAGCTCCTCCGAAGTCCGGCCGTCACTACGGCCAGAAAGCTCGTCTTCGTCTTACCCGGATTCTCGAAATGATGCGGGAGGTCGGCGTCGAAGGTGATCGTGTCGCCGGCGCCCAGCTCGTAGCGCTCGGCTTTCCACAGGACGAGCACCAGCGAACCCTCCTGGACGATGGCCGTCTCGCGGCTGCCCGGTTCGTGCAGCGGAGGATCACCCGGGCCACCCGTGGACGAACCGGGGCGCAGAGTGTGCACGGTCACGGCGTGACGCTGTCCGGGCAGCGGTGGCGTCAGCTCCGAGAACACGTGCCCGTCCCGGCGAGTTACCCGGCGGTCCTTGCTGCGGACGACCGCGACGTGGGGCTCCTCGTCCAGCCGCAGGAGCTGAGAAAGCGACAGGTCGAGGCCGGACGCGATGCGGTTGGCCACATCGAGCGTCGGGCTGGTCCCTCCGCGTTCGACCTGGGACAGCATCGGTGCGCTCACGCCGGAGCTGCGAGATAGGTCTCGCAGTGAGAGGCCCATGGCCTCCCGCAGGCTGCGAACCCTGTCTCCAACCACTGTCGATGAAGCCATGTCTGTACGTTATCACATACGACCGTATGTCATCACGTCGCCAGGGACGAATGCCCCGGCAGGCTCGTGGTAAGCGCAACCCGAGGCCCGGAGGCGGCGTTTACCCTGAAAGGACAGGCGAAAGGCATTTCGTGGACGCAAAACCCCTGCGTATCGTCCAGATCTCCGACATCCACTGTGGAGAGTTGACCTTCAACGCCAAGGCCATGGAGGCCTTCGTCCAGGACGCCAACGACTTGCACCCCGACCTGGTCGTGGTGGCCGGCGACCTGACGGCGGCCGGCTACGAATGGGAGTTCGCGGAAGCGGCCGACTGGCTGTCCGGGATCGAAGCGCCCAAGGTCGTGGTGCCCGGCAACCACGATGCTCGCAACGTCGGCTACATGCACTTCGAGCGCTACTTCGGTGACCGCTTCGCTCGCTACCGCCGAGAGTTCGACGAAGAGCGGGCCGAGCTAATGGGTGCGCCAGGCTTCACGGTCGTATCGGTGGATTCATCAGAGCCCGACCTCAACGAGGGCCAGATCGGCCGCGAACGCTACCCGTGGATCCGCCAGCAGTTCACCAATCCAGACGACATCAACATCTTCATCATCCATCACCACCTAGTCGCGATCCCTGGAACTGGACGCGAACGCAACACGATCAATGACGCCGGCGACGTCCTGGCCGAGCTGGTTCAGCTCAACGTCGACATCGTTCTGTCGGGCCACAAGCACGTGCCGTACTTCTGGGGTATCAGCGGGCTGCTGATCTGCAACTCGGGAACCGCGACAACCAAGCGCCTGCGCGGCCTCACCCCGCCCTCGTGGAGCGAGATCGAGGTCAACGAAATCGCCATCAAGGTCTACCTCCACTACGAGGACGGACGCCGCGAGCTTTCGTGCGTGCGGCATCGCGAGACCCGTACCATGGTCCGCGAAGGCTTCTACATGACCGACGCATTCTTGATGTCGAACCACCTCGGCGCGCCGGGCGGTACGAGCGCCCTTTAGGGGTCCGGCCCATACCGCAAAGATGCTATCGGGCGTTAACTAAGGAACGGCTCAGGCGTGCCGATCCGTAACCTGAGGGGGTATTTGGCCGAACCAACCCTAGGGACGGACACCAACCACTGGAGGGTGCGTTGAGATCGATCGGACAGAAGTCGCCTACTCGCGGGCTAACACTGGGTGCAGTAGTTCTATTGCTCCCGATCGCCGTCCTCCTTGCTGCTAAAGGTTCAAACCCTCCCTACGGGAAGTCGACGGATGCCTCGACTACGGTCGCCTCGAGGACAACAGGAACCACCTCCACGGGGTACGAGCTCGCTAAGCCGAGCGACCGCACGCGCGTCGGGGAACCCACCGCTGAACGGAAGGCGCAGGGCGCGCTCGACGGAAAGCCGGGCATTTTCGCCAGCTTCTGTCCGTACAGTCACAGCGCTACCGACGATCCGATCGTCTACCCGAGGCAGCCGGGGGCGTCCCACCTCCACGACTTCTTCGCCAACAAAGCGACGAACGCCTTCTCGACAGCTGATTCACTGCGAACCTCCGGCATGTCTACATGCAACATGGCCGGCGACACGAGTGCCTATTGGGTGCCGGCACTGTACGAGAACGGACAACGAATCGTTCCTGGTTACTTGTCCGCCTATTACTTGAGCGGTGAAAAAAACGTCAGCACGATCGAGGCGTTCCCTCGCGGACTCAAGATGGTTTTGAAGGACAGCGACAAGACGAAGTGGTACTGCCACGATGGCAACCCCGCTCCGACCATGTACGAGGACGTACCATCCTGCCCCTATGGTCAGTACCTAGCGATGTTCATCGACTTCCCCGACTGCTGGGACGGTAAGTACCTCGACGTTCCCGATCATCGCAGTCACATGTCCTACTCCATGCAAGGCGCCTGCCCTAAGACACATCCCGTACCGGTCACGCAGCTGAGATTCTTCATCGGCTACCCGGCAAGTGGCCCGAACGTCGTTCTGGCACCACAATCCAACCCTTCAGCGCCGCATGCCGACTTCGTAAACTCGTGGGACCAAAAGAAGCTTGCGCAACTGGTGCGCGACTGCGTTAAGGCGGACGTGCTCTGCGACGGCACCTTGTGACGTTAGGGTGACCACCTTGACGTTAAAGTTCAACGCCCTTACTCTCGATGTAATGACCATGAAGACGAACAACGGCCAAACGTCTAACTGGTATTTCTTCTTCGGCGCTTTTACGCGCCCGGCCGGCGTGCGTCTTCGATAGTCCGCAGAAGATCCAGACAAGACGAGGCCCCGGGCACAGAGCCCGGGGTTTTTTGTTTGACGGGAGCAGAGATGGCAAGAAAGGGTGACATCGAGATGGTTGTGGTCATGGACACCAAGGCCTCCGAGGCCGACATAGATCGCGTCGTAACAGAGGTCGAGAACGTGGGCGGACAAGCCTTCGTCTCGGCCGGCAAGTTGCGCACCGTTATCGGCCTAGTCGGCGATACCGCTCGATTCATGGAGCTGCCGCTCGCCACGCTCCCTCACGTCGAGCAGGTAATCCGGGTGGGCAAACCGTACAAGCTCGTCGCTCGAGAACTGCACCAGGACGCGACCATCGTCAACGTCGCCGGTGTACCCATCGGCGAGGGGACTTTCACGATCATCGCCGGCCCCTGCGCCATCGAGACCGAGGCTCAAGCGATCGAAGCCGCGCAGATGGCCAAGGACATGGGAGCTCATATCCTTCGAGGCGACGCATACAAACACAGAACGTCGCCCTACGCGTTCCAAGGTCTGGCCAAGCGCGGACTGGAGATCCTCCGCCTCATGTCGCTGGAAACGGGCATGCCCACCGTCACCGAAGTGCTCGAGCCGGCCGACGTGACGCTCGTGGCCGAGTACGCGGACATCTTGCGAGTCGGAACCAGGAACATGCAGAACTTTCCCCTGCTCCGCGAGTGCGGGCGATCGGGCAAGGCTGTGATGCTCAAACGCGGCATGGCAGCGACCATCGAGGAATGGCTGATGGCGGCCGAGTACGTAGCTCGGGAAGGCACGAGTGACATCATCCTGTGCGAACGCGGTATCAGGACTTACGAAACCGCGTACCGGAACACCCTCGACGTTGCCGCCGTCCCGGCGACGAAAGCGCTGACACATTTGCCGGTCATCGTCGACCCGTCGCACTCCGGAGGACGGCGTGAGCTCGTCGCTCCGCTCGCGCGCGCCGCAGTTGCCGCGGGCGCCGACGCCGTGATGATCGATATCCATCCGGATCCTCGAACGGCGCTGTGCGACGGACCTCAGGCCCTCACCCGCGACGACATCGCAGAGCTGTCACAGGAGCTGTTCGCCATCGCCGAGGCCGTAGGCAAGAAGCCCGCCAACCACGCAAGCGTCGGGTAGACGATGGCGGGAAGGAAGATCGCGCTCACGGGCATCCAGCCCTCGGGTACCGCCCACATCGGCAACTACCTGGGGATGATTCGGCCTGCGCTGGAGCTCGTCCGCGATTACGACGCGTACTACTTCCTGGCCGATGGGCACGCGCTTACGTCCGTCCGGGAACCGAAGGCTCTACTGGATTTCACGTACGAGATGGCCGCAACTCTTGTCGCCCTCGGTTTGGATCCCGAGAGGGTCGTGATCTACCGGCAGTCCGATATGCCGGCCGTCTTCGAACTGGCCTGGATACTTTCATGCGTCACGCCCAAGGGCTTGTTGAATCGCGCCCACGCCTACAAGGCTGCCGTCGACGAGAACGAGGCCGCAGGCCGTCCGCCCGACGATGGCGTATCCATGGGTCTCTTCGCCTATCCGGTGCTGATGGCCGCCGACATTCTCATCGTCGACGGGAACATCGTCCCCGTCGGCGCCGACCAGAAGCAGCACGTCGAAATGGCCCGCGATATCGCCGAAGCCTTCAACCGTCAGTACGGTGACGTGCTCGTGTTGCCCGAACCGCTGATCCAGGAATCGGTGGCCACGATCGCCGGCTTGGACGGACGCAAGATGTCCAAGAGCTACGGCAACCTCATCCCGATCTTCGCGCCGTCCGACGAGCAGCGAAAGCTGGTCATGCGGATCGTCACCGACTCCCGTCCGCCCGAAGAACCCAAAGATCCCTCGACCGACAACCTCTTCCGGATCTACGAGAACTTCGCCGCCGGCGAGCAGGTCGAGGCCATGCGGAAGCGCTACCTCGAGGGCGGCGTGGGCTACGGCGATGTGAAGAAAGAGCTGGCCGAGATCCTGACGCAGACGTTCTCCGGCCCCCGGGAGACGTTCGAGGAGCTGATGTCGGACCGAGCCAAGCTGGACGCCATCCTCAGCGACGGAGCTGCGCGCGCGAACGTCGTCGCGAGCGCTACGCTCGACCGTGTCAAGAAGGCGGTCGGGCTAACGAGCTAGGAGGGTCAGATGGCAGACCTCGTTGTCGTCGACGAGATCGGCTACAAGCGGCGCAACCCGTGGGGAGTGTTCGGGCTCTCGATCGTCACGATCGGGGTCTACTTCCTGGTCTGGTGGTACAAGATCAACAACGAACTGAAGAATTACGGCATCGAGAACGATCCGGCCGTGGCCACGCTGGCGGTTTCCCTAGGTGGCTTCATCATCGTCCCGCCATTCGTTTCCTGGTACAAGACCGCGGATCGGATCTTGAAGGCTCAGGACAAGGCGGGCGCATCCGAACGGATCGCTCCCATCCTCGGGCTCCTTCTTTACATCGTTGTGAGCGTGTTTGCGATCCCCTACTACCAGTCGCAGCTCAACAAGGCGTGGGACGCATTGGTTGCGGCGGGAGCCGAGGTCCAGCCGGTCTAGGCAAGCCCTTTCACAACGCGAGCAAAACCATCGATCGCACGGACGATCCCGTCGTCGCCGACGTCCTTGTGCGTGACGAAGCGGACCGTGGTTGGTGAGTTCGGTCCGGCCAGAATCCCTTCGTCCTTCAATGCGCGGATCAGCGTTCGCGAGTCTGAGTTCAATGCTGCGGCGTCGACCATGACCATGTTCGTCTGAACGAGGTCGAGCTCTATCGCCGATGGCACGATCTCGGCGATGCCTTCGGCAAGACGCCGGGCGTTGGCATGGTCCTCGGCCAATCGGTCGACCATCTTCTCGATTCCGATGATCCCGGCCGCCGCCACGATCCCCGCCTGACGCATCGCCCCACCGAAGATCCTTCGGAAGCGCCAGCTCTCCTTCACGGCTTCCTCGCGGCCGCAGACAAGCGATCCCATCGGAGCCGCCAGACCCTTGTAGAGAGAGATCGTCACGAGATCGAAGGGCGCTGCGTATTCCCGCATCGAGGTCCCCGTGGCCACGGACGCATTGAACAGACGGGCGCCGTCGCAGAAAACGGGCAGTCCGGCGTCCCTCGCGACGTTCGCGATCGCTTCCACGTCCTGAAGGGAAGTGATGGTCCCGCCGCCGGCGTTGTGTGTGTTCTCGATCGCAACCAGGACGCTTCGCGGCTGGTAGGGATCGGCCGGACGCAGCGCCGCCTCCACATCGCCTGAAGAAAGAACGCCGTGCGTGCTCGGCAATCCGCGCAGCTGCACGTGCGACAGCATCGCGATCGCTCCGGCTTCGTGGTGGATCAGGTGGCAGTCCTGCTCGCAGATGACTTCACCACCGGCAGCCGAGAGCACCTTGACGGCTATCTGGTTGGCCATCGACCCCGTCGGAACGAACAAGGCGGCTTCGGCCCCCAGGACCTCGCAGGCCAGCTCCTGCAAGCGATTGACGGTCGGGTCTTCGCCGTAACAGTCGTCGCCGACCTCGGCCCGCGCCATCGCATGCCGCATCTCGTTCGTCGGCGTTGTGACGGTGTCGGAACGCAGGTCTACCAGATCAGTAGTCATCTTCGACGGTGAAGATCGGACGACCCAGCACGAATCCCAGAACCAAGCTTGCTCCCAGCAAGATCGCCGGGCCGAGGAGGTCGCCTTCCTTGGACATCACAACGGCAAGCAGAGCGAGGGCGCCCAGACCGACGTTCCCGATCGCGACGACGAGAGCCAGCGAGCGTCCCCACCGCCGGATCCGCCACATCCCGATCGCCGTTGCGGCGGTGAAGATCGCGAACGTGAAGAGACCCGTTCGGATCTCCTTCTCGGTCAGGGCACGCACGAACAGGACGAGGATGAAGACGGTTACGGCGGCGAAGAGGCCGGACATCCAGCGGAAAGCCAGACGCGTCGAACGATCAACCAAAGAAGACTTCTGCAACCTCGTAGATCTTCGGGTCGACGGTCTTCAGCTCGGCTGTTGCCGCTTCGAGCGGAACGGTGACGATGTCCATACCGCGCAGCGCGACCATCACGCCGAACTCGCCGCGGTGCACTGCATCGATTGCGGCGACGCCGAAGCGCGTGGCGAGAACGCGATCGAAGGCGGTCGGAGTGCCACCGCGCTGGACGTGTCCGAGGCTGGTCACCCTCGTCTCGAAGCCCGTGCGTTGCTCGAGCTCTCGGGCCACGAGGTTCCCGACGCCGCCGAGTCGCTCGTGACCGAACTCGTCCTTCGCCCCCACTTGAACCTCCAACGTGCCCTCCTCGGGCGTCGCACCTTCGGCGACGACGACGATCGAGAAGTAACGGCCCTTAGCCGTCCTCTTCTTGATGCGCTTGGCCACCTGGTCGATGTCGAACGGCCGTTCCGGGATGAGGATCACGTCGGCGCCACCGGCCAGACCGGAGTAGGTGGCGATCCATCCGGCATGACGTCCCATCACCTCGACGACCATCACGCGGTGATGCGATTCGGCCGTCGTGTGCAAGCGATCGATGGCTTCGGTAGCGATCTGCACAGCGGTGTCGAAGCCGAAGGTGTAGTCGGTGCCTGAGAGGTCGTTGTCGATCGTCTTGGGCACGCCGACGATGTTCACGCCCTCGGTCGCGAGCTTGGCTGCGGCGCCTAGGGTGTCCTCGCCCCCGATGGGGATCAGGGCATCGACCTTGTGAGCGCGGAGGTTCTCGATCACGCGCGTCGCTCCCCCTTCCTCCTTGAAGGGGTTGGTTCGCGACGTCCCCAGGATCGTCCCGCCGCGGGGAAGGATGCCTCGAGTCGACTCGATCGTGAGGGCTTCGACGTCATCCTCTATGGGGCCGCGCCAGCCGTCCTTGAAACCGAGGATCGCGTGACCGTAGTCGTCTATCCCCCGCCGGACTATCCCGCGGATGACCGCATTCAGACCCGGGGCATCACCCCCGCCGGTGAGTACGCCTACACGCATGGTTCAGTCATTCTCCCAAAGCGACAGTCGGTAAGGTGTTGCCCGTGCCGCGCAGACCCAAACCCGCGGAAGAGACGGTGAATACTCCCGGACCGGAGCCCGAGGAGCTCGTCCGGCTGTACCTGCGCGCGCAGAACCTCGAGCAGATGCACAGATTCGACGAGGCCATCCCTCTGTATGAGGAAGCGGTCGCCGCAAGGTTCGACGCAGCCGGGCCCTACGACCGCCTGATCGGGATCTACCGAGCGCGCAACGCTCATGCCGATGTCGTCCGTGTGGCCGAAGCAGCGTTGGCGCACGTCCGGACCTTCGATGACAAGCGCGCCTGGTACCAGGCGATGAAGGACGGCGCCGAGGGCCTGCTGGATGTCGAACCCGATTCTCGGGGAGCCGAGTTCTAACCGCACGTGACATCCGTTCTTGCGATCGACGCCGGCACTACGGGAGTCACCGCTCTGATCGTGGGCGACGACGCGCGCATACATGCCACGGGATATCGGGAGTTCACGCAGTACTTTCCCAAGCCCGGATGGGTCGAGCACGACGCCGAGGAGATATGGGACGCAACCCTTGCCGCGACGGAGGACTGCCTGGAGTCGGCCCGCATGCGCGCAGAGCACATCGCCGCCATAGGAATCACCAACCAGCGTGAGACGGCGGTCGTCTGGGACCGCGCAACGTCGAAGCCCATCGCCAACGCGATCGTGTGGCAATGCCGGCGGACGGCTGCCAGGTGCGACGAGCTGAGAGCCGCCGGACACGAACCTCGAATCCGCGAGCTGACCGGCCTCGTTGCCGACGCCTATTTCTCAGGTACGAAGGTCGAGTGGCTGCTCGATAACGTCGAAGGTGCGCGAAAACGGGCCGAACGTACCGACGAGCTCGCCTTTGGCACGATCGACAGCTGGTTGGTCTGGAAGCTCACGGGTGGAGCCGTACATGCCACGGATCCGTCCAACGCATCGAGAACGATGCTGTTCGACATACACCGGCTGGAGTGGTCGAACGAGCTCTGCAATCTGCTGCGGGTGCCGGCGACAGTTCTGCCGGAGGTGCGCCCCTCCAGTGGTCGGTTCGGTATGACCGATCCCGACGCCTTCCTGGGCGCATCGCTTCCCATTTCCGGCATCGCCGGGGACCAGCAGGCCGCTTTGTTCGGGCAGGGCTGCTATGAGGCCGGGCGCTCGAAGAACACTTACGGCACCGGATCGTTCCTGCTGTTCAACTCCGGCGATACACCGCCCCCGGTGGAGGAAGGACTGCTCTCGACCGTTGCGTGGACGATCGACGGGAAAACGAGCTACGCGCTCGAGGGTGCGATCTTCGTGACCGGCGCGGCTCTGAATTGGTTGCGCGACGGTTTGGGCATCATCGACGATTTCTCAAAAGCCGAGCCGATGGCTTCCTCGGTGGAAGACACGGATGGCGTTGTTTTCGTCCCGGCTCTCACCGGTCTCGGCTCCCCGTACTGGGATCCGTATGCGCGCGGGACGATCGTCGGTCTCACACGCGGAACCAAGAAGGAACATCTCATCCGCGCGGCGATAGAAGCGATGGCCCACCAGTCTCAAGACGTTCTGGAAGCAATGGCGAAAGCAACGGGAAACTCACCTACCGAGCTACGCGTCGATGGGGGTGCCGTCCGCATGGATCTGCTGTGCAAGTTGCAGGCGGACATCTCGCAGATCCCGGTACTGCGCCCCGTCGTGCGCGAGACGACCGCTCTGGGCGCTGCATTCCTCGCCGGACTGGCCGAAGGCGTGTGGGACGGGTTCGACGCCTTGGAGCGCGCGTGGGGCCTGGATCGCCGCTTCGAACCGGCTATGGATGCTGGTTCACGCAAGACCGCACGAGACCGATGGAGCCGTGCCGTCGAGCGCTCGCGCGCCTGGGTAGTCGACTAGGGCTAGTTAGGCCGCCGAGGCCGGTTCCAGCTCGCGAGACTTCGGCTTGGGACCCTTGCCCGCGTAGTGGTCGTGGTAATCCTGACCGGAAAGCTGGCAGATCCGGAACATCAACTCGTCGACGAAGCTGCGGAGAGCCAAAGGATCATCGCCGACGCGATCGCGGTCGATCGAGATCGGTTCCCCGAAGCGCACTAGTACCTCACCGCGCATATGAGGAAGCTTCTTTTCCTTGGGCATGATCTCGCGCGTGCCTATGAGGCCTACGGGTATGACGGGAGCATTGGCTTCTGCCGCCATACGCGCAACGCCGGTCTTGCCGCGGTAGCAGGCGCCGTCCGGTGACCTCGTCCCTTCCGGGTAGATCCCGAGCAGGCCTCCACGGCTGAGCACGTCCATGCCGGATTCGAGCGCAGCACCCGCCTTCGCCGAGTCCCCGCGACGGATGGGGATCTGTCCGCCGAGCTCGAAGAGCCAGCGCGTGCGCCACTTGTCCCAGTACTCGGCCTTGGCGAGGTAGGTCATCCGCCGCGGCACGACGGTCGGGATGAAGAAGGAGTCGAGGAAGGAGATGTGGTTGGCCGCGACTATGCCGTTACCCGTGGTCGGCACGTTTTCGAGCCCTTCGACCCGAATGCCGTACATACGTTTCATGGTGCCGCCGATGATGGCTTTAAGGACCGGATAGGCGGCACGGCTGTAACGCGGGAACAGCTGATCGACTGGTTCCTTCATGACTACACCCCTCGCAGAAACTCCGGCCGCAGAACGTCTGGCCCGGTACCCGATACTGGGCACCTCACAAACTCCCCAATATTGAGTATGCCTCAGTCTCCTAGATTTCTTGCCCCGGGCGGTTACGACGCTGTGAACGCTAAGAAACGAATTCGTTCCATCGTCCGGGGTCTGGCCAGGGCGTATGGGTCTATACGCACATGGCTCGACTACAAAAATCCTTATGAACTCTTAATAGCCACGATCATGTCCGCCCAGACCACCGACGACATGGTCAACAAGGTCACACCCGTGCTATTCGAGCGTTACCCGACACCTGAAGCATTAGCGGCGGCAAACCCGGCAGACGTCGAGGCGATCATCAGGCCCACCGGCTTCTACAGGAACAAGACCAAGTCGATCATCGGATGCGCGAGGAAGATCGTGGACGACTTCGGCGGCCAGGTGCCACACACGATCGAAGAACTGATCATGCTCCCGGGCGTTGCCCGCAAGACGGCCAACGTCGTGCTTGCAAATGTATGGCCCCGTCCGGCTTCTAATCACGGGATCTTCGTCGACACCCACATCCGTCGCGTGAGCCAGCGTCTGGGCCTGACCCAGCACGAGGACCCGGTAAAGATCGAGCGCGATCTGATGGGGCTTTTGCCCGAGAACACATGGGTGGACGTCCCCCATCAGATGATCCTGCTCGGACGCGGACCATGCGACGCGCGGAGGCCGGATCACGAGGCTTGTCCGCTGCTTCGCTGGTGCCCTACAGGTCAAGCAGCGAAAGCGGAGACTCCGCCGATCAGTCGTGGCCGGGGAGGAGTGAAGCCAGAACCTCCTGCAAAGGCGATCCGGCGACCTCGGTCAGCTCGCCGTAAGCGCGGATGATGGGACGCTTCTCACCGACCAGGATCGCAGACGGGTCGGCATTGGACGCCCATAGGACGGCGTTGCCCGGAGTGGCGAGGACACTGGACGCGAAGTCGTCGATCTCGTCTCGAGTCCGTCCGAGCGACGGGACAACGGCGCCGATGTGAGGGTTTTCCTCTAGGACGTTGGCGATCGCTCCGACGGCGAAGGGCCTCGGGTCGACGACGCCGCATCGGAACCGTCGGGCAGCCACGGCACCGGCGCCCGCGGAAAGCCCGCCGAGTACGAGGCTCGGCCAATCCTCGACGACGACGACATCCCGATCCATCAGTTCAGCGCCTGCGGAAACGCCCACGGCAAAGTCGGCCAGAGTCACCGCCGCGTCGGGGTTGGCATCGTGCACCCACGATTCGGTCGTTTGCGTGCGGTTCGCCGGCGCCGAGTCCGCTTTCGTCAACACGACGGCGTCCGCCGATGCGATCCGTTCCTCGGCCCCCGAAGGCGGAGGCCGCAGAAGATCGACCGCGACCAGATGAAGATCGGGTTCGACCCAGGGCGGCGCCGCACCGCCGCCGTCCCACACGACGATTCCTCCGTTGCCTGCTTCTCTGGCTGCGGCACGCAACACACTTTCGGGATCGAGACCTATGGCTACGGGGATGCCGGCGCCAACGAGGGGTGCGAGCTCCTCGCGCTCCTCGATGGGGCGCGGAGTCGACAGTGCGTCCGGACGCGCGACGATGCTCGTCTCGAAGCGTTGCCATAGAAGAAGATTCGGCATCGGGTGGCGCGCACAAGCGACGCGAACTCCCGAGCGCGCAAGCGCGCGGGCCACGCGTCGCGTAAGGGCGGTCTTACCGGAACCGGTGGTCGCGCTCGAGACCGCAACGATCCGGACGCCGGACGGCGCGGGCAGGACGTAGTCCGATGGCCGGACGAGCGGAACACCGCGCTCGTCGGCCCACGCCTGGATCGACGCCAGCGTCGACGATTCACAGGGCAAGATCCGGACGCGGTCCACTTCGAGGTCTCGAGGTATGGCGTCGGCCGGATACACGGGGAGCCCGGATGGTGTCTTCGTCGGCTCGGCAAGCCCCTCGCAGGCTAGAGCGACGGCATCCGAAGAAGATGCAACGACCAGGACGCTGCCGCCGTCTCCGGCGATGAGTTCGCGCATGGAGAGTCATCGTAGTTAGTGTTCGGCGAATGACCGATCAAAAGCCCGTGCTCGTCGGTGCCGACGGACACATCGCAACACTCACGCTGAACGTTCCCGACAAGCGCAACGCGATGTCCGAAGAGATGACCGAGGCTTTCCCCGGGGCGATCGAGGAGCTGAAGTCACTCGGAGACATCCGCGCCGTGATCGTCACCGGTGCCGGCTCTGCCTTTTGCGCCGGCGGTGACCTCGATTTCCTTCACACCGGCGAAACGGAAGTTCCTTTCCTGCGGGAGAAGATGACTTCCTTCTACCCACAGTTCCTGAACCTGCTCGAGCTCGACATCCCGACCATCGCGGCGATCAACGGGCCGGCGATAGGTGCCGGCCTTTGCCTGGCCCTCATGTGCGACATGCGCGTCGCTAGCGTCGAGGCTCCCCTGGGCATGACATTCGTGCGGATAGGCCTTCATCCCGGGATGGTCGCCACCGCCCTGCTCAGCCGCGCGGTCTCGCACACCTGGGCGGCCGAGCTTCTGTACACCGGCCGTATCGTCACGGGGGCCGAAGCGCTGCACATGGGACTCGTGAACCGGGCCGTCCCGGCCGATCGGCTGCTCGTTGAAGCCCACGCGCTGGCCGAACAGGTCGCGTCCAATGCGCCGCTGGCCCTTCGTTACGTGAAGCAGGGCCTTCGTCTCGCTTTCCGCGATCTAACCGAGAAGGCGTCGGCGTGGGAGGGCTTCGCACAACCGGTCACGATGGCGACCGAAGACGTCCAAGAAGGCTTACGTGCGATCAGAGAGCGCCGAGCGCCCGACTTCAAAGGCCGCTAGACCGAACCGCAGGCGCACTAACCTCGTGAGGTGAGCAAGTCCCCGGCTTTCACGATCCCGACCCCGCGCGAGCTGCCGGTCACCAAGCAGGGCGAGCACTGGTGGTTCGAGCATGGCGACCGCCGAGTGCGGCTGAGCAACCTCGACAAGGTCTTCTGGCCCGACCACGGCTACACGAAGGGCGACATGCTCGCCTACTACTACAACGTCGCCGATCTGATCCTTCCGCACCTTATCGGCCGGCCGCTGACGATGAAGCGGATGCCCGACGGTGTCACCGGACACGAGTTCTACGAGAAGAACGCTCCGTCCCACACACCGGAGTGGGTGCCCAGATGCCCTGTACCCAGCGGCGAGAGCGAGAGCGGACGCATCGAGTTCCTGATGGTCGACGACATCGCCGCCCTTCTTTACGTCGTGAATCTCGGCTGCATCGAGTTCCATCCATTACATTCGAGGTGCAGCCGCATCGACTTGCCCGACTACTTGTTCTTCGATCTCGACCCGCATCCACCGATCGACTTCAGCGACACGATCGCCGTCGCCCACCATGTCGTCAGCGCTCTCGACGCGATGGAGCTGCCGTGGTACGCGAAGACGTCGGGCCGAAACGGCATGCAGATCTACGTCCCGCTGATGCTCGGTCCGACTTACGAACAAGTACGCGCGTTCGTCGCCGCGATCGGCCGAGCTATCCGGGATGCCGACCCCGAGCGAGTGACGATGGAGCCGAGCAAACCCAAACGCGCCGGCAAGGTCTTCATCGACCACAACATGAACCGGATGGGCGCAAACATCGCCGGCGTCTACTCGCTTCGCCCCCGTCCGGAGGCGACGGCGTCGACACCACTAACGCGAGAAGAGATCGCAGAAGGAGAAGTGCGACCGGAACACTTCACGATGGCCACCGTCCACGAACGCTTCGCGTCGACCGGCGACCTTTTCGCCGGGATGCTTGACGGTGGGATCGATCTTCGTCCGACCCTCAAGGCGCTGGGGCTGCCCGCACCAGAAGAAGTCGAGGAGCGACCGAACGAGGAGGCGGTTCGTTCGCGCCTTCAGACTTACGGATCGCAAGCGCGACTTCGACACCACACCGGAGCCTTCCGGCGGGAGTGTCGAACTCGCTACGGGCAACCGCTTCGTCATCCAGAAGCACGCCGCACAGCGCGCCGGTCTTCACTACGATCTGCGCCTCGAGCGTAACGGCACGCTGGTCTCGTGGGCCGTTCGTCGGGGCTTGCCGATCGTGGCCGGCGAGAAGCACTTCGCAGCGAAGACGGAGGACCATCCCATCGAGTACCTCGACTTCGAGGCGTGGATCCCGCAAGGGCGAGTACGGCGGCGGGGAGATGCGCATATTCGACAAAGGCACCTACGAAGCACCGGAGTGGGAAGAGGGCAAGCTCACGATCAAACTTCACGGAGAGCGTGTTCGCGGCGAGTACCACTTGGTGCGCACGAAGCAAGGCTGGCTGATCTTCCTCTCGAAACGAACACCTTCCATAGCTCCCCCGCCGCCGATGAAGCCGATGATGGCCGAGGGCGGACACAAACCGTTCGACGATCCGGCGTGGACGTTCGAGCCGAAGCTCGACGGCGTGCGAACTCTGGCCTACGTATCACCGGACGTCACACGTTTCGTCTCCAGGACCGGACGCGATCAAAGCGCGCAGTACCCGGAATTAGGTGGCCTTGCGGCCTACGTCAACGCTCTCCACGCCGTGCTGGATGGAGAGGTAGTGGCTCTGAACGAATCGGGCCAGCCGTCCTTCGAGCGAATGCAGCAACGCATCAACCTCTCTTCGGCCGCCGATATCGATCGAGCTCGCGAAAGCAATCCCGTCTCGATCTATGTATTCGACATCCTGTGGCTGGACGATCGCGACCTCACTCAGCTCCCCTTGACCGAACGCCGCGAGATCCTTCGTGAAGTCGTCACCGAGGACGGACCGATCGGGATGACGCTGTCCGTCGAAGGCGACGGTTCTTCTTTCTTCAACGCGGCCGAGCAGCTCGGACTGGAGGGGATCGTCGCCAAGAAGCTCGACAGCATCTACGAGCCCGGGCGCCGCTCACGCCACTGGCGAAAGATCAAGGCAATGAAGGTGCTCGACGCCGTGATCCTCGGCTGGACCCCGGGCGGCGGCTCTCGCTCCGACACCTTCGGCGCCCTCCTTCTCGGGGCCTACAAGGACGACGAGCTCCGGTGGATCGGACAGGTGGGTACGGGATTCACCGGAAAGCTTCTTTCGGATCTCCAAGCCAGGCTCGACGAGATCGAGGTGTCCAGCCCACCGGTGGAGGATCCCGAGCTGGCCGCCGTGCGAGGCGCGCACTGGGTCGAGCCGGCGCTGGTCGCCGAGGTGACATATCTGCAGGTCACAAGGGCCGGACGGCTGCGCGCTCCATCCTTTCGCGCGTTGCGGCCCGACAAGACACCCGAGGATTGCCTACTCGAGGAACCGGACGGATAATCGCGTCGATGGGGATGTCGGGGACCCCCGAAACTGCTGCAAGACTGCGCGACGTCGAGCACGCCGCGTTTCGAGTGCTGGCCGAAACGGACTCATTGGCCGTGGCCGCCCCTCAGATCCTCGAACAGATCTGCCGAGCGCTGGACTGGCAGGTCGGCGCCCTGTGGACGGTCGACCGCGATCAGCAAACCCTCAAGATGACCGAGCTGTGGCGCCGCGAGGTTCCGGAGTTGGCTCCTTTGGAAGAGCTAACGCGTCAGATCGTCCTCCACCCGGGCGAGGGTCTGGCGGGTCGCGTTTGGGAGGCCAGAGCACCGGTCTGGATCCCGGACATCACCGGCGAGCCGAACTTCCCCAAGGCTCAGATCGCGCGTGAGGCAGGGCTTCGGGGTGGGTTCGGGTTCCCCATCTTGATCGACGGACAGGTCTACGGAGTCATCGAGTTCTTCAGCGAAGTCGCCCAGGAACCGGACGAACAGTTCCTCGATATGACGGCTGCCATCGGCATCCAATTCGGAGAGTTCATAAAGAGGGATCGCCGGAACCGCGAGATCGCCTTCCAGGGCACGATCCTCGACTATCAGGCAGAGGCGGCGCTCGACGGGATCGGCGTTATCGGCCCCGACTTCCAGATCGTCTATTGGAACAAGCGACTGCTCGAGATGTTTTCCCTCGACGAGGACGAACTCGAGAGCGGTAACGCGATGACGTTGGTCGGCCGGATGATCGAACAGACGGAAGACCCGGCCGGGTGGAACACCCTGGCCGAGACCGTCCTGAATGACTGGAATTCCGAAGCCCGCTTCGAGGCAGCCATGGCGGATGGCCGGATCATCGACGCCTGGACGGCTCCAGTGCGAAGCCCGGAGGGAACGCTCTATGGACGCGTCCTCTATTGCCGGGACATCACCGAGCGCAAACAGTCCGAGGAGCACCACCGACGAAACGAGGAGTGGCTGAGTTTCCTCACCGACGCGACCTCAGTGTTGTCGGAGTCACTCGATTACCGGACGACGCTGCGGGAGTTCGCGGAGCTCGCCGTGCCTATGCTGGGCGACTGGTGCGTGATCCACATCGTGGAGTCCGACGGTGCGATCGTACCGATCGCTCTCGCTCATCCCGACGAGCAGCACAGAGACGAAGTGGTGAAGCTATCCGAGAAGTACCAGACCGAGCCAACATCGCCTACGGGCGTTCCGGCGGTTATCCGGACGCAGGAATCAGAACTCTACGAAGAGATCACCGACGAACAGCTGCAGCGGACAGCAGAGGACGAAGAACATCTCGAGCTGCTTCGCGGGCTCGGCCTCAAGTCGGCGATGTTCGTCCCCATAGTTTGCCGCGGACGAGCACTCGGCTCGATGACGCTCGTCTCGACCGACCCACGCCACAAGTACACGAAGGAGGATCTGAGCCGGGCAGAGGAGCTGGCAGCCCGCGCGGCCTTTCCCATCGACAACGCGCGTTTGTACGAGAAGAGCGCGATCGTCGCCCGGACCCTGCAAAACAGCTTGCTTCCGCCCGATCTTCCGCGCATCCCGGGAACGGAGCTCACGGCGCGATACATCCCGGCCGGCGAAGGATTGGATGTCGGAGGCGATTTCTACGACGTGTTCCAAACGGGCCGTCGGAGCTGGGGAATAGTAGTCGGCGATGTTACGGGAAAGGGTGTCGAGGCGGCAGCGATCACCGCTTTCGCGCGGCACACGATACGCACCGCTGCCATGACCACCGATCGCCCGTCCGAGATCCTGAACATCCTCAACCGGGCTCTGCTTGAAGACCCGAAGATCGAGCGCTTCTGCACCGCACAGTACGCGCGCATAGACACTCGATTCGCACGTGTGCGAGTGACGCTATCGGGAGCAGGTCACCCACTCCCCTACATCGTGAGGTCCAACGGCGCCGTTGAACAGGTTCAATGCAAGGGAACGCTGCTCGGATTCTCCGGTGACGTCACGTTCGATGACATAACCGTCGAGCTCGATTTCGGCGACAAGCTATTCTTGTACACCGATGGTGTCATCGACATCCGTCAGAAGGACCGAACGCTGGGCGAGCCCGGACTACGAGAGCTGCTCGATCAGTGCGGGAAGCGAGGAACAGAAGCTTCCGCCGATCTGATCGTCCGGACGGTGATCGACCTCCAAGGCGGACGCCCACGCGACGACATCGCTCTCGTCGTGCTCGGGGTTCGTGCTTCGATCTTCCGGGTACCGCCCCGGCGGCTGCGCGATCAGCTCGCCTCGCCTATCGATATCGAATAGCGGTCAGTCCAGACCGCCGAGGATCAGCCACGCCGCCCCGACGATCCCGGCGTCGGGACCGAGCGTGGCCGGCAGAACCTCCGGCTCCGGACGGCGCTCCGAAGCTTCGATCCTGTCGCGCATCGCATCGAGTGCGATCGGACCGAGAAGATCCCATTCCCGGACGATCCCGCCCGCAACGGCGATCCTTTCCGGCTCGATGATGTTCACCAGGGAGCCGAAGCCCCAACCGATCCACCGCGCCATCTTCTCGACGACCTTGACGGCCAGCTCATCACCCGCGCGTGCCGCGTCGGTGATGGCGCGACCCGCGATCCGTCCGTCGACGAGCTGGTCTTTGAGCGAACTTTCCGGGTAGTCCGACAAACCTTCCTTCGCGCTGGCCTCCAGTGCCAAACCCGACGCGAATTGTTCCCAGCATCCGCGCCTTCCGCAGCCGCAAACCGGGCCATCGGGATCGACGATCATGTGGCCGATCTCCGCGGCGCCGCCATGTGCTCCGCGATGTGGACGTCCATCCAGGACGAACCCGCCGCCGATCCCCGTACCCAGCGTCACGCAGATGAAGTGCCGGGCGCCCCGTCCGACGCCGAAGCGATGCTCGGCCCACGCTGCGCAGTTGGCGTCGTTGTCCAGCCGCACCGGAAGATCAACCTCCTCTTCGACGATGCGCGCCAACTCGACTTCCCTCAGGCCCGTGTTCGGCCCGTAGAGGTAATAGCCGGTAGCGAAGTTGACGATGCCGGCCGCACCGATCCCGAGACCGAGGGCGTTCTTGTCGGGAGCAAGCTTGCGCACCAGCTCCGCGATCTGATCGCGGACCCCGGCCGGATCATCGATGCTCGATGGGAGCTCGGCGCGCTATCGAGGATCTTGCCTTCCAGATCGACGATCCCGGCGGCGATCTTCGTTCCGCCGAGATCGACTCCGACGGCCGTCCTCAAGTGCTCTTCTTACGCGGCGAGCGTTTAGCGGCAGCAGCACGTCGGATGGGAATGGCTTCGATCGGCGTCTGCTTGCGGGCCGAGCTACTTCGTTCCTCCATGATCGTGAGGAAGCCGTCTAGACCCTCGAGCACGCTCTTGAACGCAGCCAACATTTCGCGGCCGGCGCGGATCACATGCTCGGTTGCATCAGGCGCCGCACCCTGCATCGCCATCGAGACCGTGCCTATAGGACAGGCGTAACACTCTGGCGCGTATTGCTTCTCTGCAGTTCCGTCACTCATCTTCATCGCCTCCAAACGTGATCCTCAATACAGGACCGTCGAATTGCGCATCTACAACCTGTCGTCTGCGTAAAGATTGCGGCAGCATGATCGATCGACGGTGAGAACCGACGGTAACGATCAGATCGTCGTCCCTGCGACTCAGATCGAGCCGGCCGTCTGCGTGCGGCAGATGGAGCTCGAGCACCATCTTTCCTCCTTCGCTTGTGACACGCATCGGCTCGTCGTCGTGGAGCACGGCCATCGGGTCACGGTCCTCGTAGACCTCCCGGCACAAGTCGGTCAGAAGCTTCGGCCCTACGAGCTCTTCGTCGTAAAGTCGCGAGGTTAGTACCGGCACCGGCGCGAAGGACTCCCGGATCGTATCCAGGTGAAGCGCCTGGATCTTCTTCCACTTTTCGAAGTACGGATCTTCGACGATATCCGGAAGTATTCGATTAGCGATTACGGCATCGACGCGATACCCGAACAACGCCAGATAGGTGAACAGGCGCCGCGCTTCGGCGATGACCATCTTCTCCGGGTTGACCACGATCCTTATCGACGACCTTTCACCATCCGTGAGGATCTTTCCAACCTGGTCGAGGTTCTCGTAAAGGCGCTCTATCGCTTGGTAGAACCGGTCTTGAGGGATGGGCATGGAGGTGACTCGTTCCAGCACTGGACGGACGACTTTGACCGACACGCCGCTGGATGGGAAAGATGCGCTCGATGTACCACCGGGCGATCTCGGGCAGCGAAAGAAGGCGCAAGGTCTCCGCGGTGGGAGCGCAGTCGACGACGATGCAGTCGAATTCGCCATCGTCTGCGTGACGACGCAGATCGATCAGGCTGAAGACTTCCTCGATGCCCGGCAGCGCCATGATCTCTTCGGCCGCCACGGGGTCCGCACCGGCCCACGCCAAGAACTCGGTTGTCACTTCTTGGATCTCGCGCCACTCACGCTCGAGTCGTTCCTGCGCATCGATCTGCTGGCCGAAGAGGTTCGGAGCGATCTCCGTCAGCTCGGAACCGATCTCGGACTCGTAAGCGTCGGCGAGACTGTGCGCGGGGTCTGTCGACATCACGAGCGTCCGCGCGCCCGCCTTGGACACGCCGAGCGCTGTAGCCGCGGCTACCGATGTCTTGCCGACGCCGCCTTTTCCGGTGAAGACGATGATGCGCAGGGGCCAACTCCTGACCGATGGGGCGCTTTGCGCCGCTCGCGAGACACGAAGTATACGAAGGGCCGTTACGCCCAGAATCGCGCAACGGCCGAGGCTGGGCCCGATGCTACACTCCCGGTGTCACATAGACCGAAAAGCGCGAGAGGGCCCCTAAAGTGGAGATGCGGATAGACGACCTTGCCGAGCGCGCAGGCGTACCGACGAGGACCATCCGTTACTACACCCAACAAGGACTTCTGCACTCGCCTGCTTTGCGCGGCCGGGTCGGCTACTACGACGAGCGCCACCTCGAGAGGCTTCGTCTGATCAAGGAATTGCAGGAGAAGCGGTACCTGCCGCTGTCGGTGATCAAGTCAGCTCATCCGGGCTGCGGATACCGGCTTCGATCTCGAAACGATGCTCACGCCGCTTGACCTCGTGTTCCAGCCGCGCTGGGACGCTGCCGACCGTCGTGAATTCTCGAAGACGGAGTTGGCTCGCGCCGCCGACGTGCCCGTATCCGTGGTCGAAGCCGCTGTGGACATGGGCTTCCTGTTCCCGATCAAGCGCGGCCAGAAGCTGCGCTACACCGAGGACGACCTGGAAATGGTCAACGTCGCGCAGCAGTGGCTGGACCTCGATATCCCACGCGATCTGGGCCGGGTATACCGCGAGAGCCTCGAGAAGATCTCCGAGATGCAGGTGGACGCCTTCCGGCGAACAGTCGTCATGCCTCTAGCGCAAGAGGCGCTACCACCCGACCAGGCGCAAGAGCGCTTGATCTCCGGGTTCAACTCGATGGCGCAGGTCTTCCATCGCCTGGTCGATCTCCTGCACCGCAAGGTGCTCCAGAAGGTGATCGAGTCCCACGCCGACGACGACGAGCGGGCGTCTTAGGTCTCAGCCGTCGGCTTCGACGCGCCGCTTCAGTTCCTTCAAAGCGACACGCGTGATCTCACGAGCGGCTCGTGCCTTGACGAACCCCGGCAGTGGAAGCTTCCCCGGGTCGATGGCCAAGTGGTAGGTCACGTTGGTCTTATCGCCGTCACCCTCGACCGTGTACGAACCGCGGATGTCCTTCAGGTCACCCTCGACGTAGTCCCACGCGAGCGCTCCTTCTGAGTAGTCGTAGCGGAGGATGTAGCGAACCTGCGGCAGCAGGCCCGGTGCCACATGGAACTCCACCGTAGAGGCGCGGCCTGAAGGATCGCGCTCGAGAACGGTCGCTTCCTTGATGGAGCGAGCCCATTTCGGGTAAGACTCGAAATCGCACAGAACGTCCAAAACCCGTTCCGCCGAGGCGTCGATCTCGATGTTCGAGCTAACCGTTTCGGTCACGAGCCGTGCTCCCACGCTTTGCCCGTAGTCCTATAGAACGATCCGACGTTCACAGCCCGCGTGGGCCCTACCTGTCTGGACGATTCGCGCGGCTGATGAACGTGACCGTAGTACATGAAAGCGGGTTCGTGCTCCCGGATGTATTCGAGCAGCGCCGTGCTTCCCGGCTCGTTGAAGTCGGCAACGGTGTCGTAGGTCAGGTCATCGATCGCGGGCGGGACATGCGCACACAGGACATCGACGGGGCCGAGGGCACTCGACCTTCTCGGCGTACTTGTCGAGCGGGACCTCGCCTGGGATCCCAACCTTGGGTAAACCGCCTCCGACGAAACCGAACCTGACGCCCTCGAGTTCGAGCACCTCGGCGTCCACGAAGCGGACCGCTTCGGGCAGGTACTGGCGGATGAGATCGGGTACGTCCACATTTCCATAAGTGACGACCACATTCTCGGGAACGTCGCCGCAGAAGGCTTTGGTCTCCTCGTCGATCTTCGAGAAGAACAGCCCGCGCAGCTCCTGCTCACGGCCCGCGGACGCCTTGCGGAGGACCTCGCGCGACTCATCGAACTTCCCCTCGGCTCTTAAGATCGACCACTCGCGTACGGCATCGCTCCCGTAAACCTCTCCGAGGATGCCTCCCGCGTTCTCGTAGTCGATGACGTTGATCAGGTCACCCAGAAGGAGCAGGACGTCACACGAAGCGGCCTCGTCACGGACCGTCTTCAGATCCCCATGAACGTCGGCGATCACCTTGATCAGCATCGACGGGATGGTATCAGCGCATATCCTGACCGCGATGCGTCGCCTGAGCGCCGTGTGCGCGATCACAATTGCGCTCCTGACCGCGTGCGGGCCACAGTCGGTTTCGCCTGCGAAGAGAGCCCAAGGGATCGAAGCCCAGGTCTGGTCGCCCTATTGTCCGGGACGTCTTCTGATCGACTGCACGACCCATCAAGCCCGGGAGCTAAGAGGGGATATTCGGGAACGCGTCGATGCCGGGCAATCCAACGCCGTGATACTTCGCTGGGTGCGCCAGAACTACGGAGACGAAGCACTTGCCGAGCCGGATGCGTCCGGATTGGGCCTGGTCATATGGCTCGGCCCTCTTGCGCTGATAGCCGGTGGAGCGATCGTCCTGATCGTGCTCTTACGTCGATGGAGTAGAACAACTCCAGCCCCCCAACAAGGAGGAAGTCATGCCGGTTCGTAGCGCAGACGCCGTCTGGGAAGGCGATGTACCGAGCGGCAAGGGAACGATGCGTTTCGGTGGCGGTGCCTTCGAAGGTCAGTACTCGTTCTCCTCGCGCTTCGAGGAGGGCTCGGGGACGAACCCCGAAGAGCTCATCGCCGCCGCGCATGCCGGCTGCTTCTCGATGTTCATATCCGGAGTTCTGGCGAAGGCCGGCTTCACGCCTACGAAGGTGGAGACAACGGCGAAGGTCAAGCTCGACAAGGTCAACGATGCCTGGACGGTCACCAACAGCGATCTGGTCTGCGAGGCCGCGGTTCCGGGCATCGACGACGCCGCGTTCCAGGAAGCCGCGGAGACGGCCAAGAAGGGCTGTCCGATCTCCCGTCTGCTGAATACCGAGATCTCGCTGGACGCGAAGCTGGTTAGCTAGGCGACCCTGGTTCCGGCGCGCTGCGCCTCGGGCAGGCCGATCAGCCGGCCGAACCTGGCAACGCGCTCGAGAACCACCTCGCCGTGCGCTTGACCGCAGGACGGACATCGTCCCTGGATCGTCAGCTTTGACGACCAGGTACTGCAGTCTCGGCATCGGCCTCTCGCCGGCGATGGATGGCGGAACGTTGCCCGGGCGAGGGTCCGGCTTCCGATGAGCGGCGCTCTGATGAGCTTTCGGAATCGCCAGAGTGCCGACGTCCACCACGGCCAGGCCAGACGAAGCTCATCGCGCAGGCGCACAGGCAACGAGCCGACGATGAGCAGGCGATACATCCACATCATCGGTCTTCCCCACGGACGAAGCCGGACGAAAAGCAGGTCACGCACGAGCTCTCGTCCGGTGTCGGTCGGCTCGAGCGACGCAACCATCGAATCGATGTATTCCTCCATCGCGTCTAGGTCGGCCGGCTGGTGGTCGCGAGGGCAGCCGAGGAGCTCGGCGATGACTTTGGATTCTTCGTAGAAACGCTCACGCTCCGTTCGCCCGAGCTCACGAACCAACTGGGAATATGCGCCCATCATCGACGCCACCGTTGTCGCATGAACCCAGAGGAGCAACGCGGGATCGTTGGCGACGTAGCCTGCACCTCGAACGCGTTCGTGGATCCGGCGAACGCGATCGGCGGCCTTCTGTGCCTTCTGCTCCGTGTGGAAGAAGAAGGCCCGAAAAGCGACGGCCGTCCGGAGGATCCGGCCAACCGGGTCAGATCGGAAGTCGCTGTGGTCGGCGATCCCCTCCGCTACCTGAGGATGGGCCAGCTGCATCAAGATCGCTCGGCCGGCCGCCAGAGCCATGACCGTAGGTCGCCGTGCGATCTCTCGCGCTACCGAGTCTCGAGCGAACAGCGGCTCCACGATCTCAAGGCTCGCCGAGAGGCGAGGTTGCGTCAAACGGTGAGCTAGCTCTCCGTCGACAAGAGATCCGAAAGCACCTTCACATCCGGGAGATCGTCCAGATGTTGAATGAGCGAAAGGATCTCGTCGGCACGATCAACGGGTCCGGGATGATTCGCACGGAACTTGTTCTCGACCAAGGCGCTCGTCTCTTCCCATGGACGCCCCGCCCCGCCCAGCGGCACGTCCTGCGAGGCCGTGAGCTCGGCTCCCGTGGACGTTCGAACCGTCACGTCGGCCGGAAAGGCCATCACGTAGTTCTCGAACGAGACCCCGGACAAAGACTTCCCCGACAGGACCGAGGCGAGTGCGAAGCCATCGCGTTCGGCGGCGGCGGACGAACGACGATCGATCTCAGGGTCGTGGGCCATCGTCACCTTCGCCGCCGCCGTCTCGATCGCCTCGCGATGCTCGTCGAGGTACTTGTGCGCCAGGTATTCCGGCTCCAGAGCACCGGCCGTCAGCATCAGACCGAACGAAAGCGCCACGGAGAAGTTGATCGTGATGGGCTCGAGGCGCTCGGACGAGCGGTACATGTGAGAGAAGCCCTCCATCCCTGATGTGAACAACCCGCACTTCACCGAGATCGACTCGATGTCGGCAGCCTTCATTGGTCGTCCGTTCTCGGCTTCGAAGGCGCGCATGATCTCCGCCAGGGAATCGACCGCCGTGTCGACATAGGCGCACCCCGGCACGACTTTGTACGTGAGGGAGTCCGACAGCCAGGCCTCGCCGAACCCCGAGAGGATCCAGCCCAGGTTGTTCTCGTTGAACCGGCGCAGGAAGCCCTGATGGTCTTCGAGGATGGTCTGGGCTCCCGTCCAGCCCCGCGCGGCCAGCTCTGCGGCGCGGCATCCGTCGACGGTCGTCGACGCCGGGATCAAGAGCTTGGAGTCCGGCCCCATGAACGCCGGCATGAGGGGATGAGGCGGTTGCGTGAAAGCGATACCGATCGCGTTCGCAGTTCGTCCGGCGTCGAGGCCGAGGAAACGGCTCGCGACGCACGCTCCCTCCAGGACGTGGATGTAGGACCACATCTGTCCGTTGTGGGGGCCGAAGAGCAGAGAAGCTCCCAAGCGCCCGCCGACTTCGTTGGCTACCGCAATGGCGGCCAGGACATCGCGTCCCGATGCTCCCTCGAGCTCACCGTAGGCGAGCGCTGCGCACACGGCGGAGTGACCGGTATGACCGGCGAACAAGTAGTCGTCGAAGTCGAAGGACACCGAGGCGCAGGCGTTCGCGAAGATCGCATTCAGATGGGGTAGTCGACCGCCCCCCAGAAAGGTTGTGCTCTCTTCACCGCTCCCCCAGGTGCGCGCGACTTCCAACGCCGAAGCGGCGCCTTCCGAGTGGCGTCCGGCGTAGCCGGCACCGAGAACAGACAGGATCTGGGCTTTGGACCGATCGTGTACACGCTCGGGCACGTCCTCATAACGCAGAGACGAGGACCACTCTCCGATCAGTCGCGTCGCTCCGTCCGTCATCGCTGTCTACGTCCCGGCGAGCCGCTCGACAACGGGAGCCATCACTTCCATGGAGGCCTCGCCGAACGTGATGTAGGAGATCCCCCAGCGCTCGCGCCGCGCCTGCGCGTCTTCGCAGATCTGATCGAGTGTGCCGACGTAGGCGTATGGGACCTCGAGCCCCTCTTCGGGACTAAGGCCGAACATCGGTGCGAAGTTGCCTGCTTGCTCGAGCCGGTTGTCGGTAATGATCGTGATGAACATCAGGGCGTTGAACTCGATGTCGTCGTAGCGGGCTCCGGCCGCTTCCTTGATCCAAGCGACCTTCCGATCGGTGGCTTCGGCCGTAGCGTCTTTGCCGGCATCCATCGATACCTCGCCGGCTCGAAGGGTGGGATTGATCCCGATGATGTCCGCTTCGCGAGAAGCGATGCCGAGCATGCGCTTCCCTCCCGCTCCGATGAGGACCGGCGGATGAGGTTTTTGAACGGGTTTGGGCTGGCCGTCGTAATCCGTGATCTTGTAGTGCTTCCCTTCGAATGAGAACGGGCCGTCGGCGAACGCCTTCTTGAAGATCGTCAGAGCTTCTTCGAATCGGTCCACCCTTACCGCCGGCTTGTCGTAGGGCATCCCTGAGTGCTCGTAATCGGTGCGCATCCATCCGGCACCGATGCCGAACTCGAGGCGTCCCTCACTGAGCAGATCCAGTGTCGCCACATCCTTTGCCATCACGACCGGGTGGCGATAGTCGTTGTCCCACACGAGGGCGCCGATGCGCAGGTTCGAAGCTTCCGCGGCAACTGCTAAGGCCGGAACAGGGCCGAGCTGTTCTCCGAAGTGGTCCGGCATGAAAACCGTCGAGTAGCCGAGCGACTCGGCTCTCTGGATCTTGCTCAGCCAGTCTTTACGCGATGTCGCCTGTGACAGCTGGACCGCGAACCTGAACTTCCGGGCGTGCGCCAAAGTTCCCCCTCGAGCGATGAGGTTAGAGAGTAGCGAAGCACGCTCGGCGGCTACCATGGGCGCCCGATAGCCACAAGGAGACGACATGGCCGTTCCGCGCTCGGCATTGCGGCTGACCGAAGAAGAACTCGAAAAGGTCCTGACGACGGAGCGGACGTGTCGTATAGGAACGGTGTCGCCGGATGGGGAACCGCATGTGGCTCCCCTGTGGTTCGTCTGGCACGACGGAGCGATGTGGTTCAACTCTCTCAAACGCTCGCGACGCTCCAACGACCTCGAGCACGGCTCACGCGTATCCGTGTGCGTCGATGCCGGCCACGAATACGCAGAGCTGCACGGTGCCGTGCTTTACGGAAAGCTCGAAGAGGCCGGAGACGTCCCTGAGGTCCGCAAGATGTTCGGAGACAAGTACTTCAACGGGATCGAGATCCCGGTCGTGAAGTCGCACCGGTGGCTGGTTCTCCGTCCGGACAAAATCGTCTCGTGGGACTTCAAGAAGATCCCGCAAGGACGAGATAGACGACTAGAGGCGACACAGACGTGAGCCAACGCTTCATCGTTCGCACGCAGGTCGTGGTGTTGGTGTTCGCCTTCATCGGTGTCGTGTACGCTCCCGCAGGAGAAGCTGCCTGCGCGGCGCCGAGCATCTCGGTGGTCCCAACAACCGGATCGCCTGGATCTAACGTCATGGTCTCCGGCGCGGGCTGGGCCGTCGAGTGCCACGACATGATCAGTTGCCAAGTAGGACAGCAATGCACAGAACCACCGCCGTCTCCTGCAAACAAAGGCATCGTGATCACTTTTAAACAAGGCGAACGCTCTCAGCGGTTGGCGACCGTTGATGCTGCTCCCGACTACACATTTAAGGTTTCGATCAGTGTCCCGTCGGACGCTACGCCCGGCCCCTCCACCATCGAAGCTCGTCCTGCGCAGCCCGTTGCGTTTACGGTCGGCCCAGAGGTGCGGACACAGATCGATGAGAAGAAGGAGAAACTCGACAAGCTCCGCGGGAAGGGCAGGCTCAAGAAGCAACTCCGCGATCGGATCAGGCGGGAGCGATTCGAAAACGTCGCCGATCCGGACGACGAGGACACGTGGGTTTCTTGGGTCGTTGCAGTCGGTGCCTTGGCGCTCATCGGGTTGGCCGTGGCTCTGATCCGCCGTCGCCCGTCGAACGACTAGACGCGGGCCTCTTCCGCGCGCCCGAGGATCTCATCCACCGTTTGTGTTGGTGTCTGGTCTGAGCTGTCCAGCCAGAGTCCGATCTTTGGCGTTTCGGATCGGATGTAGTCATCAAGGTCCTGAATCGTCGGACCGTCAGGCTGATACGCCGTCTTCGGCCGGCCCTTCTCTCGCTCGGCGACGACTTCCACTCGAGGGACGAGTACGACCACGTGCAGGGGACGGGAGGTGATGCGCTCGACGTAGGTCGACAGATTCGGACCCATGACGATGTCCTGGACGACCACCGTGAAACCGGCGCTAAAAAATGTATCCGCCGTCGACGCCCCCAACCCGTAGCGAAGGTCGAGCTGTCGATCGGCTTCCGGCGGCGCTCCCGGACGCTTATGCACGCGTCCCTTCACGACCATCCGGCGGTAGACATCGCCTTTCACGTGAACCGAGCGATCGAAGCGCTCGGCCAGCTCCTGCGCGACGGTCGATTTACCAGCAGCTGAGATGCCGGTGATCAGATAGACGGCAGGTTCGCCGTCCAACTCAATAGACGGGGATGGACGGATCTACTTCTTGCGCGAAGGCGTTGATGCCGCCGAGTAAGTTACGGACTTTCCTGTAGCCGATCGACTGCAGGAACTGCGTCGCCTGGGCGCTGCGTGCTCCCGTTCGGCAGGCGATGACGAGTTCATCGGCAGAGGACAGCTCGTGCACGCGCGCCGCAACCTCGTTCATCGGCATGAGCGATGTACGGCCACTCGAACTTCGAGATATCGAGCTCGAACGGCTCCCGGACATCGACGAGCACCGGCGGCGTTTTGCCGACTTCATCTCGGCTGCCAGCTCCTGAGGCGTCGACCGACGGCACCTGTCCCTGAAGGATCGTCGTCGGCTCTTCGCCGCGCGTCAGACCGCAGAACTCGACGTAGTCGATGAGCTCGGTGATGGTCGGGTTCTCGCTGCAGATCGGGCATGACGGGTCTTTGCGCACCTTGATCGGTCTTGCAGCTCCATCTCGAGCGCGTCGTAGATCTTCAGTCGGCCGATGAGAGGGTTGCCGGTGCCGATCAGAAGCTTCACCGCTTCCGTCGCCTGGATCGATCCGATCGTGGCGCAGAGAACTCCGAGCACTCCGCCTTCGGCGCAGGACGGAACCATCCCCGGCGGCGGTGGTTCGGGGTACAGGCAGCGGTAGCACGGGCCCTTGTCGGCCCAGAAGACCGAAGCCTGGCCCTCGAAGCGGAAGATCGATCCCCACACGTACGGCTTGTGCAGCAGGACGCACGCGTCGTTAACGAGATAGCGCGTCGGGAAGTTGTCGGTTCCGTCGACGATGAGGTCGTAGTCCTTGATGATGTCGAGCGCGTTGTCGGAATCGAGACGCGTCTCATGAAGGACGACGTTCACGTTCGGGTTGATCTCGGCCACCGATTCGCGCGCCGACTCCGCCTTCGACCGTCCGACGTCCGACTGCCCGTGGATGATCTGCCGCTGGAGGTTCGTTTCGTCGACGACGTCGAACTCGACGATGCCGATGCGTGCCGACGCCGGCGGCGGCGAGGTACATGATCACCGGGGAGCCGAGCCCGCCGGCACCGATGCAAAGCACCTTCGCGGCCTTGAGCCGCGTCTGCCCCTCCATCGCGACCTCGGGCATGATCAGGTGCCGCGAGTAGCGGCGGACCTCATCTAGGTCGAGCTCTTCCCGTCGCCGGACAACGGGGCCGATTGGGTCCTCTACCGCCATTCCATCTCCTTCATGTGCAGTCGCAGAACTTTTGAGATCTCGGGGGAGAGGAACCGGCGATTACGGGTGTGCATTCCCGTTTGACCAGGCTACCCCAGCGTTATCGCCGACGGGCACGCGAGGCTTGTCCCGGCTTTCGCTTCTTCGGTGACGGCTTACGGGTTCGCGCGACGGCCTTCTTCGGCTTGCTCCTTCTGGCCGGACGACGCTTAGCCGGCGGGCGCTTAGCACGGGGCTTGGCCGCCGATGTACGCCGGGGTTGAGGAGCCGGCTCGACCACGGCCTCCGGCTCGTCGAGCTCCCCCTCGACTTCGATATCGGGTTCGTCCTCGGGTAGATCGGGCTCCCACCACCCCAGCTGGGCGGCCAAACGGTTCCTGGGGTGGATCTCGTGCTTGCCCTTGTGGAAGTTCCACTCGGCGACTCGCCGCTTGCCCCGGTGGTTGAACCGAAGCGACACACGCCAGCCGCCGGCTCGTGAGGCTTTGGCGTCCCAGTCGTTATCCAGCTCTTCGATGGTCTCCGGCGTAGCCTTACGCTCCTCGAGGTTCTTGATCACGGCCTCGCCGAGCGGGAGCCCCGATATGCCCAAGCGGGGTCGAGGCATCACCGCACGCTGTGCCATGCGAACCACGCCGACCCGTTCGGCGAGGACGGGCTCGGCCAGCCTCTCAACCCAGCCCGGTGATGCTTTGGCCGCTTCCGCGACCGATCGGACGCTTCGTCCTTCGCGAAGGAGCTGTTGGATCTCACTGGCCGGCATTCCCACCGTGGCTTGGGACCGGCCGACCGCCGGCAGTGGACGAGACGGCGCGGGCGCCCTGAATCGTTCGGCGGCGGCCGCCGTCTGTTGTGATGTTTTCGAGCGCTTCCGCTGCACCTCCTGCTGCGAACGCGCCTGCTCGAGCTTCTTGACGGCTTCAGCGAACTTGGCGTCGATGGGGAGCCAGAACTTGGCTTGCTTCGCTCCGCGTCGCTGAGAGAACACGACGCCCTTCAGATCGTTGGTGAAACCCAGGAGAAATAGGCGGTTCAAGGCGCCGAAAGCATAGCTTCGGCCCCCGGAACCTCACAAAGAGGTTCCTTTCGGCCTCTACGCGGTGCGTCGACTGGAGCGCATCCTGATCTCAGGGATCAGTCCGGCGATCGCGAGCTCCCGAAGAGCCCTCTCTTCGTCGGCGTCAACGACCAACGCGCCCCGGCGAGGCTTCGGATCGACCAGTACCGAGACCACGCAGTCCTTGCAGTGGTCGCTGTGCTGCATCACGCAGGCATCGCATTCGATCAGCACGATCGGCCCGTCTGTCTCTCATGGGGGGTATCCGAACGCATGTTCGTATGATACGGGAGCCGGGTGACATATAGGATTCCGCCGCTATGGGGGTCGCAACGGCCGAGATCCGCCTATCGACGCAAGGTGACGGCCACGTCCTGGACATCACCGGCGAGGTTGCGGATGCCGTTGAGTCCTCGGGCCTGACGGCAGGCGTGACTCACGTGTTCGTCATAGGTTCAACGGCCGCGTTGACCACGATCGAGTTCGAGCCGGGGTGCGTCCACGACCTCCAGGAGATGTTCGAGCGCATCGCTCCGAGGGATTCCGATTACCTGCACCACGAGCGCTGGGGTGACCACAACGGCCATTCCCATATGCGCGCCTCGCTGCTCGGCCCCCACCTGACCGTCCCCTTCGTCAACGGAAAGCTCACGCTCGGGACGTGGCAGCAGGTGATCCTCGTCGACTTCGACGACCGACCGCGCGAGCGAACGGTCGTGGTTCAGACGATCGGGCAGTAGTGGGCGGAGAGTAGTTAGGACTCCGCTTCTACGCCCATCTCGATCGAGGGCGTCGGCACTTCCTCGACGTTCTCAGCTGTGTTGCACCACCGGCATCTGACCTCTTCAACGGTCCGCTCGAGGACTTCCTCTTCGTCCACCGACAGAAGGCCTCCGAGCGTGTAGTGGTAGAAGGATCGCGATCGCTTGCGCTCGACTACGTCGAACCGAGTCAGGTTGCCGCACAGCGTGCAGCGATAACGGACGGGCTGTGCGGAGTCGGTCATCCCTAACGCAGAAGGGACGGTCTCTTCAGCTCGTGGATGGTCGGGTCGGTGGCCGACGACTTCACATGCTCGAAGATCTCGACCGCCCGGTCGCCCTCCGTGACTTCGAGCAGGCGCGTAAAGACGGGAGCCGAGTCCGGGAAGACGAAGGTCGGGACACCGAAGATGCCGAGATCAGCCGCTTCCTCGTGGTCGGACCGAGCGGCCTCGAGCCACTTTGGGTTCTCGACGAGCTCGCCCACGACCGATGCGCCGTCTACGCCGACGCCGTTGAGGATCTCCGCCGTCACCTCGGGCTTGCCGATCTTCTGGCGATCCACGTGACGCGCGTCGAACATGGCCCGCTGATAGGCGAGGAAGACATCGGCCCCTTGAGTCTCGGCCCATTTGGCGGCTGCGGACGGGATCAAGCCGCGCTTCTCGGGAGCGGCCGCCCAGAGCTCGTCGACCGATGCTTCTTCGGGAAGATTGATGGTCTCGAGCGAGAAGTTCTTCCACTCGATATCCAGGTCAAGCCCGCCGGCCTCCTGAACGTTGCGGATCCAGAAGACGCCGATCCTTGCCCACGGACAAAGGAAGTCGTACCAGACCTTCAGTGAACCATTCGCCACCCTCATCACCTCCGACGCCCAACCTAGCACTGGACGCCTGAGCGCGACCGCCGCGAGGTGGCGTGGAACGACAGGTCTATGCTCGATGGAGGTATTGACGATCGCGAAAGTCACGTGAGCGAAAACCAGCCGCCGGAACCCGTCGAGAACGAGTCGCGCGACGAAGCTTCGCCGCGATTTCAGCCTCTTCACGAACCGTTTCGCGTTGTCGTTGAGGTGGAAGGGGCGACTGCAAGCGTCGCGCCGATCGGAGAGCTGGACATCGCGACGGTCGATCAGGTCGACGGTGCGTTGAAGGACGCAGCAGGCAAAGAGACGGCCGAACTCGAGCTTGATCTGAGGGGCGTCACGTTCATGGACTCCTCAGGAATCCACCTACTGATCAGATGGAACGAATCCATGCAGGAGAGCACGACCACTTTCCGAGTGATTCAGGGACGGCCCGAGATCCGTCGGCTGTTTGAGATCGCCGATCTGATCGACGACCTTCCGTTCGTCGATCGGCCCCCCTCGGGCCACGTCGCTTAAGCCGAGATCACCAGCAGACCAGGCTCGTTCCGCAGTCAGAGTCAAGATCAACCCCAACTGATTTGACCGATCCGGAAGCGGCCCTAGACAAGCTACGGCGCGTTCAGTCCGTCACAGACACGGCGCTGGCGAACCTGAACCTAGAGGATCTCCTCAACGAGCTGTTGGTTCGCGTAAGCGAAGCCCTGCAAAGTGACACTGCGGCGATCCTCCTTCTGGATGAGGATCGCGCAGAACTCGTGGCCCGAGCCGCCAAGGGCATTGAAGAGGAGGTCGAGCAGGGCGTTCGGATCCCGCTCGGCAAAGGGTTCGCCGGACGCATCGCCGCCGAGGGGCGGCCGGTCATCTTGGACAAGGTCGACCACTCGAACGTTCTCAATCCGATCCTGCGCGAGAAGGGCATCCACTCGCTCCTGGGTGTTCCTCTGATCGCTCAGGGGAGATTGATCGGCGTCCTGCACGTCGGCACGCTGACCCCGCGGAAGTTCGGCGATGAAGACATCGAGCTGCTCCGCCTCGTTGCCGACAGAGTCGCGCTGGCTATCCATGTCGGACTTTACGAACGAGAGCGACTCGTAACGCGGTCACTCCAGCGCACGTTCTTGCCGCAGTCGTTGCCCGACGTCAGGGGCGTGCAGTTTTCCGCAAGCTACATCCCAGCAGCGGGTAACAGAGTTGGCGGCGACTGGTACGACGTCTTTCTGCTCCCGGATGGCAAGGTCGTGCTCGCCGTCGGTGATGTTGTCGGAAAAGGTATGCATGCGGCCTCGGTGATGGGCCGGCTTCGGAATACCGTGAGGGCTTACGCGGTTGCCGGCTTTGCCCCTGGAGCGGTTGTCGACGGCGTGCAGGCGAGCATGGAGGCGCTCGAGCCGAAGGAAATGGCCACGCTGCTCTACGCGGAACTCAATCCTGATACTCGCGAGCTCACCGTCGTCAATGCCGGCCATCCCCCACCGCTGCTACTGACGCCCGGCTCCGAGCCAGCGTTCTTGGAAACACACAGGCGTCCTCCACTCGGTGCACGCGTCGCACGTTCCGCAAGTGCACAAAGTGTGTTCCTCGAGCCGGGAGGCACGGTGCTGCTCTATACCGATGGCCTCGTGGAGCTTCGGACCGTGCCTCTTGAAGATCGTCTCGAACTCCTCCGTGCAACCGCTGCTACAGTAGCCGACTTCAATGAGCTCTCGGCGACGCTCTTAGCTGCACTCGCAGACGACCCAACGGATGACATCGCCTTGCTTGCCGTGAGGCTTGCGCTAGAGGTGGCTCCGGTCTGCCGGATCACGGTTCCTGCCCACGGCGATCAACTCAGTCGCATCAGAGCGAAGGTCAGAACGTATCTTTCTGAACTCGAGCTGTCGCCCACTCTTCAACACGACGTGCTCGTCTCGGTCGGAGAAGCGACCGCTAATGCGGTCGAGCACGCGTACGGTGTCGGCTCTGGGCAAGTCGATGTGACTCTTTCGGTAGAAGGTGAGGAGCTGATCGCATCGGTTCGCGATGTTGGCAAATGGCGCACAACGCAGGAAAGTGGCCGCGGCCGCGGTCTACCGATCATGCAGAATCTCGCTTCATCGATGGAAATCCGTCGGAGCGATAGCGGGACAGAAGTTCGTTTGACCTGGCCGATCAACGGTGAACGTTATAGCAATGGTTGATATAAGCCTCGTCGACCAGGTCGCCGTCGCTTCTCTAGACGGCGACATCGACATGGCGAACGTCGGAGCCGTCGAACGGGAGATCGCCGCTGGTGTATCGAACGAGGTCTACTCCATCGTCCTCGATCTGTCCGGCGTGACGTATCTCGACAGCGCGGGGATCCGATTGCTCTACCAACTCAATTCTCAGCTGGCGGGCCGTAGGCGGAGGTTCGCGATCGTCGTCCCGGAGATTTCGCTTGTCCGCCGGACCCTCGAGGCCGCCGGCATCTTTGAGTCACTGACGATCACGGCGACGCTCGAGCAAGCGATCGCACTCGCCAAATCAGCGGACTAGGGCTTCACCCCGAGCTACTTGACCTAGAACATATGTTCGCTATCTTGGTCGGATGCCCCAGCGCCCCCTCTTCGCCGGTGAGAACCGGCAAAGACCGCTGGCGGCGCCGAGGCAGAGACCGATCGCGGGCATCGGTGACGAGCTGGAGATCCCTCTTCACGAAGTGACGTTCTGCGCCGTCGACCTCGAGACGACGTCGGTATCGAGCAAGACGGGTGAGATCGTCGAGATCGGCGCACTGAAGGCGCGCGGCGGCGAGATCCTCGGGACGTTCCAGACCTTCGTAAAGCCTTCCGTCGACCTGCCGGTCGAGATCCAACTGCTGACCGGAATCACGCCGAGCCACCTGGTCGATGCGCTCCCATTGCCCGCCGTGCTTCCCGCGTTCGTCGAGTTCTCCGCGCGCACAGTCTTCGTCGCCCACAACGCACGCTTCGACAAGTCCTTCCTCGACGCGGCGTGCCGCAAGCTCGACTACGAGGACGACACATACGCGATCGTGGACACCGCGCGCTTGGCACGTCGTCTGCTGCGGGACGAAGTACGCAACTGCCGGCCTGCAAACGCTGGCCGCTCATTTCCACACCGAGCACAAACCGAACCACCGAGCCTTCCCGGACGCCGCGGCTTGTCTCGAAGTCTTGTGGTCACTGCTGGAACGCGCTTCTGCTTACGGCGTTACGACGTTGGCCGACCTATTGCAGATCCAGAGCGTTCGTTCCAACCCACATTTCGAGAAGGTGAAGCTCGCGCGATCAGCTCCCTCGCGAGCGCGGCGTGTACATGTTCGAGAACGCACGCCGTGAGGTGATCTACGTCGGCAAAGCGGCGAACCTGCGCACCCGCGTGCGCTCCTACTTCTCTTCGGACGAACGCAAACGGATGGGCGACCTGCGAGCGGAAGTCGCGCTCGGTGCGCGTCTTGCTCTGTGAGACCGACGTCGAAGCGTCGGCGTTGGAAGCCCGGCTCATCGAGCGTTACAAGCCTCGCTACAACCGCGCCGGCGTTCGCCGAAGACCGCCCGTCTATCTGAAGCTCACCAACGAACGGCACCCACGCTTCGCGACCAGTAAGGAGCCCGAAGGACGACGGTTCCGTCGCAATCGGTCCTTTCTCCTCGCTCGGACGAGCCCGGGCGACGGCCACGACTCTGTCCGGGCTGTTCGGGCTGCGGACGTGCACCTTGAAGCTCAACGGCAATGCGCTCCAACCGTGCGCTTTGTACGACCTCGGTTCTTGTCACGGCCCGTGCACGGCACGGGACGACGACGTCGCTTCCCACGACGCGGCGGCCGAGGGGCTCCGCACCGATCTCGGCGACGGACTCGCGAGCCGCCAGACGGCGAATAGCCGACAAGCTCGAAGCGCTGGCCTCAGCCCAGCGCTTCGAGGAGGCTGCCTCCCACCGGGACGCCTTCGACGACTTGGTGCGAGCGGTAGATCGAGCCGGTCGCCTCGCCGCTATCAGGGCGTCCGGACGTCTGTTGATCGACACGCCCGGCGGCCCCGTCTCCATCAACGACGGGCTCATCGATCGCCGAGATCCACGGCCCGACGCCTCCGGGGCGCGGTCCGTGGATCTCGGCCTCGCCCTGTCCGAGCGTCGGGCTGGGAGAGAGACAGGCGATCGCTGCCTGGCTCGAGCGCGCCGACGGCATCCGATTGGTGGATACGGATCGTCCCCTTGCTTTCCCGTGGCCTCGTCCGGAACCCTTGGAGTCCATCGAGATGCCCTGAGGCAATCTCGATCCGGCGCTCACGGAGCGGCCAAGATGTGCCGAAAAACCCCGTGGAGAGCCCTCAACAAACGGGATTTCGCAGAGTACAATTACGGGCCGCACATCACGGGCCCCCGAGCAAGGATCCGGTTTCTGTATGGCTGCAAGCCGAAAGCCGAAGCGCGCCCCATCGGGCGGCCAAGCGCAACTCCTCCACCACCTCGACAAAGCGTTCGAGCAGCTCACGAGGTTCTGCGGGCACTTCGAAGGCAGCTAAGCGGCCCAGCACTGCCACCGGACGCAAGACGCCATCCCCGGTAGCCCGCAAGACTCCGACCCGTAAGCCGGCGGCGGCAAAGGCGGCAGTCAAGGCGGCGTCCGAAAGCCAAGCCTGCAGCACCCAAGGCCGTAAAGGCTGCGCCTCCCGCCAAAGCCGCCGACGGGAAAGCTGAAGCCCCCAAGCGCGGCAAGGGCCCGGCCCCCAAGGTCACCCCGGCTCGCGGGGCTCCTCGCGGACGCAGCAGCGACAACGTCTTCGAGCAGGGCGAGGCCGACCTCGTCCGGATGTATCTGCGCGAGATCGGGCAGTACCCGCTTCTCACCGACAAGCAAGAGGTGGAGCTAGCGCAAGCCATCGAAGGCGGCGAACGGGCCAAGAAGCGTCTCGAGAAGGAAGCCGCCAAGCTATCGGCCAGGTCAGTCGAGCGCCTCGAGGTCGACCTCGATCACGGACGCGCCGGCCGGCGCCGCTTCATCCAGTCCAACCTTCGTCTCGTCGTCTCCATCGCCCGCCGTTACCAGGGCATGGGGCTCCCCCTCCTCGACCTCATCCAGGAAGGCAACCTCGGTCTGATGCGCGCCGTCGAGAAGTTCGACTGGCGCAAGGGATTCAAGTTCTCGACCTACGCGACTTGGTGGATCCGTCAGGCCATCACGCGCGCCATCGCCGATACCGCCCGCACCATCCGTATCCCCGTGCACATGGTCGAGGCGGTGCAGAAGGTGCGGAAGATCCAGGAGGAGCTCCTCGACAAGCTCGGTCGTGAGCCGACCGTCGAGGAGATCGCCAAGGAGGCCGGGTTCCCGGCCGACAAGGTCCAGGAGATCTTCCGGATCATGCCCGAGCCGGTTTCCTTGGAGACCCCGGTCGGCGAGGACGAGGAGACCGAGCTCCTCCACTTCATCGAGGACGCAACGGCCGAGGCTCCGGCTGATTCCGCGCTGGCCTCGATGCTCCAGGAGGACCTGCGCTCCGTGCTCGACACCTTGTCGGACCGCGAACGTCGCGTGCTCGAGCTGCGCTTCGGCCTTGCCGACGGCCGTCCTCGAACCCTCGAGGAGATCGGCAAGGAGTTCAACCTCACGCGCGAGCGGATCCGTCAGATCGAGGCCAAGGCCCTCGCGAAGCTGCGCCACCCATCGGCGCCGGCCAAGCTGAAGGAATACGCCTAGCCAACTGAGACCTGGTTCACAGGTCCGGGTGACGCCCGTCATAGACGCAAGGCGTACTTTGGTTCCATGCTTCTGCCGGTTCTGGTCAGGGGGAAATAGGTTTGGCCGTAGCGCAAGACGCGCTTCAAGCCGAATCAGTGGCGCACGAGCTCTTCCGGACGCCGGAGGGTAGGCGGAATCCGTACCCGCTGTACCACCGGCTCCGAGAGCTGGCGCCCGTTCATCGCAGCGACAACGCGCGAGCGTGGCTGCTGACGCGCTACGAAGATTGCGCTGCTGCTCTTCGCGACCCGCGCCTGGGCAAGGACTACGACCGCTCGATGAGCGAGCGCCGTCCTGATTGGCGTGACCGTCCGGCTTTGGCCGGCAACGAGTACTCGATGCTCAACACCGACGGTCCTTACCACACGCGTCTGCGCAAGCTCGTCTCAAAGAACTTCACTCCGCGCAGCGTCGCGGCGCTTCGTCCACGCATCGAGGCGATGGTCGACGAGCATCTCGATCCGATGGCCGAAGCCGGCCACGGCGACCTCATGGCCGAGTTCGCTTTCCCTCTGCCGGTTCGGGTCATCGGTGAGCTTCTCGGCGTGCCCGAGGAAGACCGTCCGCAATTCCGAGAACTCGTTCGCGACCTGACTGCGATCTTCGAGCTCGGCTCTACGAAGGACGACCTCGACCGCGCCGACGCAGCGTGGCGGACCGACGAGGCCTACTTCAGGGAGCTGATCGCGGAAAAAAGGAAGAGTCCCGACTCGAGCCTCCTGGGAATCCTCCTGGAGCGCGACGACGGCGATGACCATCTCACCGACGAAGAGCTCGTAGTTCTCGCTTCTCTTCTTTTCCTGGCCGGGTTCGAGACGACCACCAATCTCATCGGCAACGGCGTCTACGGTCTGCTCCGCGACCCCGAGCAACTTCAGCTGTTGAGACAGGACCCCGGATTGTTCACCGACCTCTCCGAGGAGCTGCTTCGCTACGACGGGACCGTCCAGATGACGCAGCGCTATAGCAAGGACGAGATCACCTTCGGCGACGCCACAATTCCAGCGGGCCAGACGGTGTTCATGCTCGTCGGCGCCGGGAACCACGATCCGGCTCGTTACGCCGACCCCGACCGACTGGATGTGACGCGAGAGGGCGTCAAACCGCTGACCTTTGGCGGCGGGGTGCACTTCTGCATCGGTGCTGCGCTGGCCCGGCTCGAGATCGAGATCTTCTTCCGCAAGCTCCTCTCGCGTTTCGGGACGATCGAGATCGACGGGGAACCTAAGTTCCGCGACCGCCTCACTTTGCGCGGTCTGCCCGAGCTGAACCTGATCCTGCGCGAGCACGGTGCGAGCACAACGCGTGCCGTGGACGTCTCGCCGACGAAGGATCCCGTTCCTGCACAAGCGAACGGCTCGGCCGCCGACGGCAGCCTGCCCCCGCGTCCGTCCGGCGACGACCGCGAATGGCGTGAGAAGTACAGGACCATACGCGAAGAGATCAGCGATCCGGCCGAATTGGACGCAACGATCGAACTCCTGGGACGGGTGCCGTTGTTCAGCGGCTGCCGGCCACTTGAGCTACGGGCGTTGGCCTCCGGCGCGTACCCGATCAGCTTCGAACGCGGCGACGAACTCTGTGTTGAAGGTGCCGATTCCACGGAGTGCTACGTGATCGCCGAGGGCGAGGCGCGCTGCACGATCGGCGGCAAAACAGTCGCGACGGTCAAACAGGACGACGTCGTCGGAGAGCTCGGCCCCCTTCGCGGACAGGCACGGGCCGCCACGGTTACGGCAACCACTCACATGCTGACGTACGCGATCTCTCGCGAGGAGCTCGCCAAGCTGGTCCAGAGCAGCCCGACCGCAGCGGCGGCGATGGAGGAAGAGCTTCGACGCCGCTACGCGACTGCTTGACCAACCCGCCCCACTAGACTTCGCCCCTTATGTCCAAGGACTGGCGAGCGGGCTCCTAATGACTTCGATCGATCCGGGACATCCGGGGCAGGCGGGGGCCCAAGACGTCGAGGCGTACGAGCGGCAGCGCAGATCGTTCGAGAACATCGCCGAGGCTTACGACCGTTACCGTCCGACCTACCCGGACGCGCTGTTCGACGACATCCGCTCCTACGCCGATCTCGCTCCCGACGACCGAATCCTAGAGATCGGATGCGGAACGGGACGGGCAACGGTCCCGCTGGCAGCATGGGGCAATCCGCTACTGGCCATCGAGCCGGCTCCGGCGATGGCGGACATTGCGCGCGCGAACGTCCGATCGTTCACCAATGCAGAAGTACGCACGGCTCGCTTGGAGGACGGGATCGAAAGCGGGTCCTTCGGACTGGTTGCCTCAGCCCAGGCATGGCATTGGCTCGATCCGGTGACGCGTGTCGAGCGGGTCGCCGACGCGCTGTACGCGCACGGAACGGCGGCGGTGATCGGGAACATTCAAGTAACGCCGGAAGACAACCTGCCTTTTTGGGAACGCGTCCAGGACGTCTACCGCAAACACACCCCAGGAATGGAACATAAGGGCGCGTTCCGCAAGCCTGACGAGATGCCACAGCATCCTTTGGCGGGTTCTGACCTTTTCGTCGATCTCGAGCAGCGTGGGCACGCATGGCACTGGACGCTGAACACCGCCGACTATTTGGGTCTATGCAGCACGCACTCCGCTAAAGCGGCGCTGGATCCCGATACGCGAAAGCGTCTCTTCGACGGGATCGCCGAACTCATCGAAGCGGAGTTCGACAGCCACGTGACCGAACACTACGTCGCGCTTGCCGGGCTCGCGCGTCGCGCCTGACTTCTAAATCGTCGTTGTTTTAGCCGTTCGGCGGGGCCTGGCTGATCCCGGCAAGCACCGACTTCGGCGCCATGTCCACTGCGAGGTCGCCGATAGTCACGATCCCTACCGGAGTCCCGTTTTCAACCACGGGAAGACGCCGGAGGGCGCGCTCGCGCATGAGCTGCGCTGCTTCGGCCTCAGAAGTCGCCGGGGTCACCGTAACAAGCTCCTTCGAACAGAAGTCGCTGACTGAACTCTGCTCGGCTCGCGGGTCCGCCAGGTACCGGACGACGAGGTCACGGTCGGTTGCGATCCCGCACAGCACTCGGCCGTCCGTGACGAGCACGTCGCCGATGTCGCGGTCGCGCATCAACCGTGCGACCTCGTCGACCCTGGTCTCGCGGTCGACGACGATCGGATTTGGAGTCATAACTTCACCGATGCGGCGGTTGCCGTTGCCCTTGCTCTTGGCCACGTGTCCTCCTTCGGCTCGGCTGCGACGTCTACTAGCGATCTTCTATTGGCGATCCGCGATCTTGCGATGGGTGTCGGCCTTCTTCTCGTGTGCCGCGGCCTTGGCTTCGTGTTTGGCGGCCGCGCCTTCGTCCTTCCCGCGCTCCTTCTGCTCCCGGCCCTCGTCCTCCAGGGACTCCGAGCTGGTGGCTTTTCCGGCGAACTCCTTCATCGCGCCCTTGGCCGTCTCAGCTGCGGCGCGTGTGGCAGATGGGTCGTCCCCCGGCGCACTTCGTTTCGCCCCAGACGTGGAACCCTGATGCACACGTTGCTTGCTTTCGTGCGCCCGAGCCTCGGCCTGGCGACCGAGGGCCTTGATCTCCTCCTCGACGGCGCGCAGGCGCTCGTCTCCGGCCTTTCCCAAGCTCCGGCCGCGGTCCTTCAGGCGCTCGTTAGATGCGACTGTGCCGGCGAACTCCAATGCGAGGCCAGCGGCCTTTTCACCGAAACCACGTGCAAAATCACGAACATCGGTAGTGCGCAGCATGTCGTTCCTCCTTAACCAACGGGATAAGGCTGTGCTACCCGTCGGCGGAGGCACCCAAACGACCTGCTTTGACGTGCGAAGACGCTGCTGTTCGGCGCTACTTTTCCACTTCGAATCGCTTCATCATCCCGAGAGCGAAATGTGGTGCTCCGGTTGCCGGATCGCTCACGAAGCACATCAGGTAATAGGTCCCGGGTGGCACATCGAGAGGGAACACTTCAGACCCTCCACCAGGGATGACGGCCCCGCCGCCGTCGGCCAAGTACGCGGGGGGTCCTTCCCGTTTCGGCGGACCGCCCTCGGCTCGGAACTCCTTCAGGAAGTCCTCTTCCGTTACGCCCTCGCGGATGCCGAGCACTTGGAGCTCATGCGGCTGGACGCCTTGGTTCGTGAACAGGAAGCTCCCGTCCCAGCCCTTGGGCAATCCGAAGTCGAAGCGCGTGCCCTGCTCGGTGGTTGATTCGGTTGCCGTCGTCTGATAGTCGGTCGCAGGGAACGCTGCATCCTCGTCAACGTCTCCTGTTACTTCAAGGGGCGCGGCCATACCAAGAGCCAGGTGCGAGATTCCATCTGCGTTCGGGACCAGGCAGGCCAGCGCGTAATTACCTGGCGAGAGGTTGACGATGGCGCCTTGCTTCTCACCGGCGTCGACAGCGTTCGGCCCACCGGCATAGCTCACCAACGGCTGGATCCCCGGCCCCGATGGAGCCTTGGCCGCGGCGATCACGTCATCGACATCTACGCCGCTCTTCAACTTCAACAGCTGGAGCTGATGGGGCTCCTTACCCTCGTTGGTCATATTGAACCCGGCAGGCCCGGCGGCAACCGACTCGGGGCCTTCGAACGAGAAATCCTTCGCCGTGAACGACAAGCTCGGCCCCCCGACCCGGCCTTCTCTTCCGCAGGCCGCTATCACGATCAACAGAAGCGCGCCCAGAACCAAAACCCGTCGCATGCAGAGCTCCTTTTTTCCTGTTACGCCCGCCGGGGAACCTACACGTTCTCAATCGGGCTGCGCTAGGAACTCCAGGATCAGCTCGTTCACTTGTTCTGGGCGCTCCTGTTGCACCCAGTGGCCGGTGTCGGGTAGCGCATGGAGCGCGAAAGGACCACTCACGAACTCCCCTGCTCTACGCCCGATCTCGAAAGTCAGGTACGGGTCATCGAGCCCCCAGATCAACATCGATGGACTGACGATTGGAGGCAGCGGTAGGCGCCCATCCGACAAGTACGTACTCGGGTGAACGTTGGCTCGGTACCAGTTGAGGGCAGCGGTCAATGCGCCGGGCCTGGAGATCACCTCGACGAGCCGGTCGACATCCTCCTTCGGCAGCTTCACGCTAGCCGTGTCCCACCACCACACGCGCATGAGCTCGAAATCGTTTCGCGACATAAGCTCTTCCGCCACGCCCTCGAATTGGTAGATGTACATGTAGAAGGACGCTTGCAACTGCTTCAGGTTCTTCGCGAGGCCGGTGACTGCGGTGGGATGCGGTGAGTTGCAGACGATCGACCGCTCCACCTTGTCCGGCATCAGAGATGCGTACGCCCATCCCAGGGCCCCACCCCAGTCGTGAGACACCACGGTGGCGCGGCCCCCGACGCTGTCGATGACGGCCGTGACGTCACCGAACGAGTTGGGCAATGCGTAGGCAGCAACGTCTTCCGGTTTGTCGGATTCGCCGAACCCACGCAGGTCCATCGCGACGGCGCGATAGCCGGCCTCGGCAAGCGCTGCGATCTGATGACGCCAGCACCACCAGAACTCGGGGAAACCGTGAAGGAAGACGACGGGATGGCCGTCCTCCGGTCCATCCTCGACAACGTGTAGACGGATGCCGGACGAATCTACGAACCGCTCCCTCACAGACGTTCCAAGATCGCCGCGGTCACACGGTCGGGAACCTCGATGGACGGCCAGTGGGAAACGTCAGGCCAGGTGACTACCTCGGTCTCGGGCCTTAACTCCTTCAAGTGGTGCGGCATGGCGATGACGGCGATCGGGTCCTGCTCTCCCCACAACGCCGTCATCGGACCGGGATAGTCGACGAGCCCGGCCGTCCAACGTTCCTGGTTCGCTCGGCGCTCTTCGATGTACCTGACGGTGCGCGGCAACAGCTGATCGCCGCCGTTGTTCTTGACGAGCGCGAGCATCGCTGCGAGCTCGTCCTCCGGCGCCGGGTGCTCGGCCGAGAACGTTGACTGAAGACCGGGCGCCATCCCGTCAATCCCGAGGGGCTCCGACAACCGTTCGTCGGGAAGCTCCAGCAGGAACAGCTGTCCGGCGGATAGCTGCACCAGGTGCATGAAGATCGATCCATTGGTAAGGATCGAACGGCCGATCTCGAAGCCGAGCTTCCCCTCCGTCGATCTCTTTAGTAGCTCGGCGGCCACGGTGTCACCCATGTCATGGGAAACGAGCACACAATCCTCGATGCCGCAATCGGCGGCCACTGCTTCGGCGATATCTGTCTGCTCGAATAGTGAGTTGCGCTGGTCCGGCTTGTCCGAGAGTCCGAAACCGAGGAAGTCGAACGTGACGACGCGGGCCTTCTTGGCCAGCTCGGGCACGATCGTGTGCCAGTCGAAGGACGAGCTCGGGAAGCCGTGAAGGATGAAGATCGTCCGGCCCGGGTGAGAGTTCGTATCCAGGACGAATATCCGATTGCCCTCGACCGTCAGGAACCTGCCCGAGTCCTTCCACTCACTTACTGCCTGCGGCAGCTCTGTCACGTTGCTCCCCCTCGCTTCGGCACAACACGCCTCAGCGATGCCATGACGCACATGCTGCCCCACGGCTACTGTTGACCGCATGTCTGGACCCAGCGAAAATCTCGCGGCCTTCGTCCGAACCCACGTCGACCGCGATGAGGTCATCGAGATCTGCCGCAATCTGGTGCGCACGCCGTCGGAGAATCCGCCGGGCGACGAGCGGGAGATCGCCGCCACCTCGGAAAGGCTGTTGGCAAACCTCGGACTGGGGGCCGAGTTCGTAGAGCCCCTGCCGGGTCGCATGAGCACGATCTCCACGTGGGGAGAAGGGCCGGGGAGGACTCTCCTGTTCAACGGCCATTACGACGTCGTTCCCGCCCTCGATCCGGCCGGCTGGCCCCACCCGCCATATTCGGGCCACGTCGAAGGAGGCAAGCTCTACGGCCGCGGTTCCAGCGACATGAAGTCGGGCATCGCGGCGTGCCTGGGAGCGGTGGCCGCCTTGAAGCGCGCCGGTTTCGAACCCGCCGGGCGGCTCGTGATGCACTTCGTCGCCGACGAGGAGGCGCTCGGCACCCACGGCACGAAGTTCCTCGTCGCCAACGGTTACTGCGACGGCGCCACCGAATCACTCGTCGGCGAACCGACGGGGATGCACTTGGTCACGTCGGAACGCGGCGCCGTCTGGCTGCGGATCACAACCGAAGGAGTCTCGGCGCACGGTTCATCTCCCCGGCTCGGGGTCAATGCCGTAGATCACATGAGTCGCATCGTCAGGGTCTTGAGCGAGATGCGTTTCAAGAAGCTCCACGAGATGCTCGGCGCGCCGACCGTGAACGTCGGCACGATCCACGGTGGTTCGAAGGTGAACATGGTTCCCGACCGTTGCGTCATAGAGGTGGACCGCCGCACGCTGCCCGGCGAATCACTCGAGGAAGTAGTGGGCGAGATCGAGCAGATCATCGATACCGTGCGCCAAGACGTCCCCGATCTGAAGGCGCGCGTCGAGGTCGATGATTGGGCCGAGGCCTCCGAGACACCGGAGGAAACCTCACTCGTCGGACTACTGACCGAAGCGCGCGACGCACTCGGGATAGAAGGGTCCGAGGTCGGCTATGCGGGCGCCACCGACGCACGGTTCTTGATCAACCAGGCGAAGATCCCGTCGATAATCTTTGGGCCCGGCGACCTCTACCAGGCACACACGACAGGAGAGCACGTCGACGTGGAGCTCCTCGTTCAGGCCACGCAGGCGTACGCGCATGCCTTCGTGCGATTCCTGGGAGCCGACTAGCTGGGGCACCGGGAAGGCTCCCGCTCCCCCGCGTGTTAGCCCATAAGATCGGAGGAGATATGTCTGCACCCAACGCAACGCTCGACGCCAAGGGCCTCGCTTGCCCCATGCCCGTCGTGAAAGCCCGGCTGGAGATCGAGAAGCTCGGCGTCGGCGACGTCCTTCAGGTCATCGCGACCGACCCCGGCTCCGTATCCGACTTCGACAACTGGACGAAGATGTCCGGTCACGAATTGCTCGAGTCGAAACAGGACGACGGCGTCTACACGTACCTGATTCGGAAGGGCGCTTAAAGCACAGCCTCGGCTTCGATCTCGACCTTCCAACGCGGATCGAGGAGTCCGGCGACGACGACCATCGTCGATGCCGGCCTGATCTCACGCGAAAACCTCGCCGTGCGCTCGGCCGACCGCCTCCCAGTCGCCGCGCATCGGTGAGGTAGGTGCGCGTCCGGACGACGTCGCACCGGCGCGGCTCCCAGCTTCGCTCCAGAGCTCGACGATGATCTCGAGGCACCGCTTAGCCTGAGACGTACGGGATCCGGATCGCACGAGCCGTCCGGCCAGACGGGCGCCGTTCCGGAGACGATGATGCGGTCTCCGATGCGGACGGCCCGGCTGAATCCGATCTTCGGCTCGAACGGTGACCCGCCGAGAGCGTTGCGACCGGACACTTAAAGCCCGCCTCAGGCGAACTTGTAGCCGACGTTGCGAACGGTCTGGATCACGTTCGGCGTGCTCGCCGAGCTTCGCGCGCAGACGCCGCACGTGGACGTCCACCGTGCGGGTCCCGCCGAAGTAGTCGTAGCCCCACACGCGAGAGAGCAGCGTCTGCCGCGTGAACACCCGTCCGCGATGCGTGGCGAGGAACTTGAGCAGCTCGTACTCCATGTACGTGAGATCGATCGGCTCGCAGTCGACGTGCACCTGATACGTGGCGAAGTTGATGACCAGGGGGCCGAGGTTGAGGATGTCCGACTGCTCGCCTTGCTTCGCGCGCCAGAGGAGGTGACGCAGCCGCGCGTCGAGCTCGGCGAGCTGGTACGGGCACGACGAGGAAGTCGTCGAACGACGCCTTCCCGCAGGAACAGCTCGCGAAGCTGCTCGACGCGGACGAGCGCGAGCAGCGGCACACCGGACATCGGCTCTTCCTTGCCGAGCACCTGGCAGAACTGCAGGGCCTCGGGCGCGTCGACGCCCGCCCACACGAGCACGAGGTCCGGACGATCGTCCGAGGCGCCCGTCCGCGAAGCTGAGGACTCGGCATTCAGACCCGAGCAGTCGAGGTCGCGGACGACACCGGTGATCTCCTCCGGGTCGCGTCGCGTAGAGGTGACAGGTCTTCATCTGTTCCTCGTCGGCCTCATAGAGCATCGGGAGGTAGCGGTTGAGCTCGAACGGCGTGACGTAGGCCTTGTACTCCTCCCACTCCTCGCGCTTGTTGCGCAGGAACCACTCGAAGACGTGCTCGCCCGAGCGCCTCGGCCAGCAGCTCCGAGCGCTTCCATCAGCTCGAGCGCGTCCTCGAGCGTGTCGGGAAGCGCTTCGATGCCGAGCGCTCGCCGCTCCTCGACGGACATCGCGTAGATGTCGTCCTGCGCCTCGGGCGCGAAGCTCGAGCTCGCGCTCGATGCCGTCGAGACCTGCAGCGAGTGCGACGGCCAGGAACAGGTAAGGGTTGCACGCCGGCATCGGGGGCCCGGTACTCGATGCGCGTCGACTGCTCCTTGTCCGGTTTGTAGCACTCGGCAACCGGACGAGGGCCGAGCGGTTGCGTCGTCCCCACACGACGAAGACGGGAGCCTCGTAGCCCGGGATCAGCCGCTTGTAGGAGTTCACCCATTGGTTCGTTATGGCCGTCATCTCCCGCGCGTGCGCAAGGATGCCGGCGATGAACGACCGTGCCGATCTTCGACAGGTGGTACTCGTCGGCCGCGTCGAAGAACGCATTGCGGTCGCCCTCGAACAGGGACATGTGCGTGTGCATGCCCGAGCCCCACTCGACCCTGGATCGGCTTCGGCATGAACGTCGCGTACACGCCGTGCTCCTGCGCGACCTCCTTCACAGCGAGCCGGAACGTCATGATGTTGTCCGCCATCGTCAGCGCGTCGGCGAAGCGCAGGTCGATCTCGTGCTGGGACGGCGCGACCTCGTGGTGCGAGCGAGTGCACCGAGATCCCCATCTGCTCGAGGTAGTGGATCGTGTGCCGTCGGAACTCCGAGCCGACATCCTGCGGCGTGAGATCGAAGTACGAGCCCCTGGTCGAGCGGCTGCGGGTCGTCGGCGGAACCGAACAGGAAGAACTCGATCTCGGCGTTCGCGTAGAACGTGAAGCCCATGTCCTGCGCGCGCTTGCGAAGCTGGCGCCGGAGCACCCAGCGCGGGTCGCCCTCGAAGGGCGTGCCGTCCGGGCTGGCGATGTCGCAGAACATGCGCGCGACGCCCTGCGACTCCGGACGCCACGGCAGGATCTGGAACGTCGTGGCGTCGGGGTGCGCGATCATGTCTGCTTCCTGGAACGCGCGCGAAGCCCTCGATCGCCGATCCGTCGAAGCCCACGCCCTCCTCGAAGGCGACCTCGAGCTCCTCAGACGGGATCGCGAACGACTTCAGGAAGCCGAGGACGTCCGTGAACCACAGCCGGACGAAGCGCACGTCGCGCTCCTCGACGGTCCGTAGGACATACGCCTTTTGCTTGTCATCCATGGGGGGTCACCTCGCGTTCGAGCCTGGCATACAAACGTTACAGAGGTGTTACTCAGGCGGTTAGGACGCCTTAGGAGTCCGCGAGCAGGCCTTCGGCCATGCGAACCGTGGTCAGCTGGCCTATTTCGCGGGCCAACTCCAGTCCGCGCCTGAGGTGCCGTTGCGCCCTGTCAACATCCTCTTCGCGACCACGCTGGAGAAGCAGCCGCCCCCACTCGCATTCGGTTCGCGTCTCCCAAGTCCGCGCGCCTGTGCGGCGATGAAACTCTTGAGCTTCGACAGCGTGTTGTTCGGCTTCGTCCCACATCCCCAGCGTCGCTTCCAACATGCCCAGATACATAGCAGCGGCACCCAGAATCAGGACGGGGGTTCCTACGACTATGGCCATGCCGTCCCAGGGCTTGAGCATTTCGTAGAGGATCGCCGCGCGTTTCGCGTCGCCAATGCGACTAGCTGCGTACGCACAACATGCGATCGCGACCAACTGATTGGCATCGACCGGTATGTCCTTGAAATCGTTTCGAGCGAGGATCTCAAGTTCAGCCCGGGCTTCATCCAATCGACCTGAATCGGCGTAGGCGAGCACTAGCCCCGCGCGCCAGGGAATTTCGGGATCTGCCTCTACTATCGATCGCATCAAGGGCTCGAACTCCTCGATGCGGCCTTGCGCGAGACGCAGCCCGAAAAGCTGCGCCATGTACTGGTTCGCAGTAAAGGAGTGACTCAACTCGTTGCCCACGGCCAATACCTCAGCGATGAGCTCTTCCGTTTCATCGAGGCGTCCTTCGTTCAGCGCGAGCATTGAACGCCACAGCGGGAAGAAGAATCTTCCGTCCGGTATGCGGTACTCCTCGCTAAGCAGCCGGTAGTGCTCGAGATCCTGAGCTGCGGCCGTCATGTCACCACCTGTCACATGTGTGTGGAAACGGAAGGCCTCACCCATCGCGACGAACCAGCCCTCACGGGTCTCCATTCCGTGCTTTACGACCTCTTCCGCCAAGACTCGGCGTTTTTCGATGTCGGGATTGGTCATCTGGAACCAGGAGTCGAGCCACGACGCGTAGGCAAGAGCACGTGGATCTCCGGAAGCGCGCGCGAGGGACATCGCCTCTCGGCTGAGCTCGTAGGCCCTCGAGCGCGGCGTGGAGAAGTAGAGCTCGTTGCTGAGCCTCGAAAGCACCCACGAGCGCATCGCGGGCTCGGAGTCGCCCAAGGCATCGAGCGCTTCTTCGAAGAAGGAGACCATCACCGGGTCGATAACGCCGGGCTGAGCGAGCCAACCCCCGTATCCGAGAACAGCGCGCGTAAGCATCTTGGCGTCACCCAACGCCCGCGCGAGTTCTATGGCCTGCGTGTATATCGGCCGGGCGACTTGTGTGCCCTCGCCCCGCCAGAGCGCGTCTCCTAACCCGATCAACAGCTCGCAACGAATCGCGTCGGGCGAGTCGTCGAAACTTTCCAATGCCCGGCGGTAGTGGCGTGCTGCATCATCGAAGGCGAAGCGCTCCATAGCTTGATTCCCGGCGGCTCGCGCGAACTCGATGGCCTTGGCCGGATCTCCTGATACCGCTGCCTCGCCGTAGTGGTAGGCGAGCTGAGCCAGATACATGTCGATGTCAGTTGAGCGAAGTTGCTCGATGGCTTCAGCGACCTTGTGGTGAAGGCGGACTCGACGGCTCGTGGTCAGCTCCTCGAGCAACGTTTCGCGTACGAGGGCATGCGCGAACGAGAAACGGTCGATCGCACCCGGCACCTCGGTCACGACTCGAGCGTCGACGGCGGCCTCCAGCGAGGAGAGTGCGGCGTCTTCGGTAGCACCAACAACAGATGAGAGTAGGTCGAGGTCGAACTCACGCCCGATCACGGACGCGACTCGAAGGACCTGGTTCACCTCATCGCTCAAACGCGATAAGCGACGGCCGACCACTTCCTTCACTCCTTCCGGCAGGCCGACGACGTCGACCCCGGACACCTCCCACCGTCCATCCCGTTGAATCACGGCGCCCGTTTCGATGAGATGTCGGAGCACTTGCCGGACGAAGAACGGGTTTCCTTCCGTCGTCTGCCAAAGCGAACGAGTGAGTTCGAGCACTTGGTCGTCAGCACGCTCACCGGCGGCGTTCTCCACTAAGGAGGTGACCCCGTCGACGTCCAGCCCACGCAACGCCACGCGATGGACGAGATCCTCTTCGCGGCGGAGGTCGGCCAAAGCGTCGGCCAGCGGATGTGAGCGTCCGAGCTCCATCTCCCGGTACGTGGCAATGATGAGGACTTTCGCATCGCGAAGATCGCGCGCGAGGTGACGCAGCACACCCAGCGTCGGTGCATCTGCCCAGTGGATATCGTCGAGTAGCAAGACCACCGGAGCGGCATCACCCAAGGATCGGAGCACGAACGAAACAGCGTCGTACAACCGCATCTGCTCGGCCTCCGGTTCACCGCGTACCGGTTCCTCGAGCGCGGGAACACGCTCAAGAAGGTCGGGAACGAGCTGCGCGATATATGGGGCGTGGCGTCCCGTTACTGCCACGATGTCGTCCGGACTCGCCGAGCGCACATAGTGTTCGAACGCCTCGACGAACGGTTGATACGGAGCGAGAGGTTCCTCGTCACACCGCCCGAAGAGAACAGTGGCGCCCTCACCGTGCGCTAGGCGCGCGAAGTCGCCGGCCAGCCGCGTCTTACCTATACCCGGGTCACCTGACACCAGCGCCAACTGCATGCGTCCGGTAACGGCGATCTTGTAAGCGCTTTGCAGCAGATCGAACTCGACGTCACGCCCTACCAGCGAAAGCGCGTCGGGCGTTTCCAGGATGGGCGGAAGCGGAACCGTCCGAACGGAGATCGGTTCCCACGCGACTTCGTGGACAATTACCGGCTCTGAGATCCCCTTCAGGTCGACAGGGCCGACGGATCTGAACTCGAAAGTCCCGCGCGGAGCGACCAGCCCGCGCACCAGATCAGACGCGTAGATCTGTCCGCCGGGCGCTGCATCGCACAGTCTTTTGGCGATGTTGACCGGAGTACCGAAGTAGTCGTTCTCATCACGGATCGGCTCACCTACGTGGATGCCAACGCGGACGGTGAGCTCGAGCTCCTCGCTGCGGTTCTGACGGTCGACCGCCTGCTGGATGGCAATGGCGCAGGCCACGGCGTCGGCCGGGCTCTCGAAGACGACCATCAGGCTGTCTCCGATGTTCTTCACTTCATGTCCGCCCAGCGCCGTGACGGCGTCGCGGAGAGCCTGGAAATGGCGGCGGCGCAGCCCTTCTGCGACGTCGTCGCCCAGGCGCTGATACAGGTCCGTGGAGCCGACCAGGTCGGTGAACAGAAGCGTGACGATCGGGGAGGTCACGAGTTCAGCCTGCTCGTCTGAGTTGGGCTTGTCTACGTAGCTTTGCGCAGAGCCGGCAATGCAGCCGCCAGGACGTCGAACGACTCGGGCACGGTCGATCCTTCTGCCGCGCCCGGCCCGGTCGGGTAATGGAAGATGAACTCGTCGAAGCCGGTCTGGACCAGTCGTCCCACGAGGTCTTCCAGGGCTGAAGGCGAGGTCCACCACTCGACTCCCGTGTGACCTACGAGGACGGATCGGCGAATGCCTGACGGCGTCCGACCGGCTTCGTCCGCGTACTCGTCCAGGCGCTCGTTACAGCCCTTGAGATGCGCCCACATACCCGGCCCCCGGTTCCTCCAGCCCGCCATCCCGTTCCACACGTCCGCGAAGCGGGCAGCAGTGCGGAGAGTCTTTGGTCCGTTAGCGGCGATCACCAACGGGGGCCTCGGTTTCTGGACGGGCCACGATCCCATCTCGAATCCTTCTGTGCGGTAGTAAGTCCCGCTGAAGTCACGGATGCTTCCGGTGAGCACGCCGTCGAGCATCGATACGAACTCAGCGAAACGGTCGGCACGCTCCGAGACGGTCCACTGATCAGCCCCCGCCACGTGAGCATCTGCACCGTCTCCCGCACCCACGCCAAGGTCGAGGCGACCGTCCGATAGGTGATCGAGGGTCATAGCCTGCTTGGCGAGAAGCACCGGGTGCCGAAACGTGAGGCTCGTCACAAGCGGTCCCAGCCGGACACGCGATGTGTGGGAAGCGGCCGCTGCGAGTGTGGTCCAAGCCTCGAGCAAGGTTCCCATCTTCGGGAACTTCAACAGGTGGTCGTAGACCCAGAGGCTGTCGAATCCCGCATCTTCGATCCGCTTCCACGCGTTGATCAGCTCACGGATCGGAACGTGCTGAACCGCTACACACCCGAACCGTCGGACGTCAGACAAGCCGGCGGTCGTTCGCCCACTTCGTGAGCTGGTGGCGATTAGAAAGCTGGAGCTTTCGAAGGACGGCCGATACGTGGGTTTCGACCGTCTTCACCGAGATCGACAGGCGTTTGGCTACCTCTTTGTACGTGTAGCCGCGCGCGATCAGCCGCAGGACTTCCTTCTCGCGGATGGTCAACTGGTCGATCTCCGGATCGGCCGGGACCTCGATCTCACCCGCGAAAGCGTCGAGGACGAACCCAGCGAGCCTCGGCGAGAACACAGCGTCACCGCCCTGGATGCTCTCGATCGCCGCGACCAGTTCCTCACCGCTGATGGTCTTCGTCACGTATCCGCGTGCGCCGGCTCTGATGAGGGAGATGACGTCCTCGGCGGCGTCGGACACGGACAGCGCGAGGAACTTTATGTCGGGGTGGGTTTCGGAAACAGCTTCGATGATCGCCTTGCCGCCGCCGCCCGGCATGTGCACGTCGAGAAGAACGACGTCCGGCTTCTGAGCGCGAATCCCCTGAACGGCGGAGTCGACGTCGCTGGCTTCGCCCGCAACCTCGACCTTCCCTTCCAGCTCGGCCCTCACGCCCGTCAGGAACATACGGTGGTCGTCGACCAGGAATACGCGCGTCATACCGGCATCACGATCTGGACCTCGGTGCCCTCACCTTCACCCGACGTGAAGACAACTGAGCCGCCCTGTCGCTCGATCCGTCCCTTGATCGAATCACTGATGCCGCGGCGACCGTTGGGCACTTGATCCGGATCGAATCCTTTTCCTCGATCGCGGATGTAGGCAGTGAGAGTTTGTGGTTCGCACTCGATGTAAACGGACACCTCTTCGGATCCGGAGTGGCGCGCGGCGTTGGCTGCTGCTTCGCGCGCGGCGTGGACCACGGCAAAGGTGCGTTCGTCCAGCGGCCGGTCACCGACCACGACCGTCTCGACGGTCACTTCATACGCTTCCTCGATGCCGTCGGCCATCTGATGGATCGCAGCCTCGAGACTGGCGTCGCTCGTTTCGAGTTGACCGTACAACCACGATCGGAGCTCGCGTTCCTGCCGTCGCGCGAGGCCGGCCATCTTTCGCGGACTCGATGCGTTGCGCTGTATGAGCGCAAGCGTCTGCAGGACGGAGTCGTGCAGATGCGCCGCCAGCTCCGATCGCTCCTCCGACCTGATGCGGTCTCTGCGTTCCTCCGATAGCTGATTGGTCATCCGGTAAACCCACGGACCGAAGACGACGGCCAGTCCCATCGTCGTAACGGCCACAGCCATGACGACAGTGAGGACGCCTTCGAGTGACCGATTGAGCGTGAGGAACCAAACCACTCCGCCGACGACGAGCGCGCCACCGAAGAGCAGATGGACGAGCGGTGGCCGTCCGGGTGTCTCTCGGGCAAGAGACGCTCGCGTCCATCGCGCACGGCGCTTCTGTCCGGTACCGACATAGACGATCGCTGCGCCCGCGGCGGCGATGATCAGCGGCACACCAAGCGTGTCGCCGAGCCACAAACCGATGTCGCGAAGAAGGAAGACGAGACCGAGGACGATCGCGCCGAAGGCGAGGGCCTGCACAACCGACGGTTCGCGGGGTCGCGGTGCGCGGGGGTCGCCCGGATCGAGGGAGAGCCACCACGCCGATAGGTAGATAACGACGCCGACCGCACCGGCGAAAGACAACACAACCAGTGCGATCCGGACGAGAACGGGCTCCACTCCCCAGCGAGCGCCGAGGCCTCCGGCCACTCCGGATATGAGCGCGTCGTCGGCGTTACGGGCGAAGCGCAGTTTGGACAGCGGCTGGTCCATCGACGTTCGCCGGACCCAGCCGATCCTTGTTTCCTTCGATTCCTTCTGGCGCTCGCGGGGGCGGCGCACCCGCGGCGGCGAGTCCTTCATAGCTTCGATGTTCCCACGCCCAAGCCTCGAGCCATATCGGGGAACCCCCTGATGCTGCCCTGGCCCCTCAGGGTCTACGCAGGGGCGTTCCCGATTGTCGGAAGCGCGTCTGTGCCCCACGATGCGCCCATGACCGACGAAACGAAGAACCAGAAGAGCGAAGAGCCGGACGACTCCTCTTCCGAAGCTGCTTCGCAGGACGACTCGTCCACCAGCGAAACCAACGAAGCATCTCCGCCTGTCACGCCGCAGGAGCCGGCCGCCGCGCCCACCCCACCCGCCTACGCCCCGTCCCGCGGCCGGCTCTTGCGGCGCCAGGAGGGCAAGATCATCGCTGGAGTTTGTTCCGGCCTCGGCGCCTACACGGGTGTCGATCCCGTCATCTGGCGGATCGGATTCGTGGTGCTCGCCTTCTCGGGAGCCGGGATCCTCGCCTACCTGATCGCGTGGCTGGTCATGCCCATGGCCCGTCCCGGCGAGCCAATGCCCGAACCGGCTCTGGGTCCGGACTCCTCCCAGGTCGGACGCTGGGTCGGCATCGGGCTGCTCGCCGTCGGTGCCCTTATTCTCTTCCGCGGCTTCTGGAACTTCCGCGGAGGAGTGTTCTGGGGGCTGTTGCTTCTCGGGATAGGCGTCGCCGTCTGGGGACGCGACCTAGTCGGCCCCCGTTCGCATCGCCCCGATTACCGCCCACCCACTTCGCCACCGCCGGGTAGTCCGCCGCCGTCGATCACCCCGAGCGGAACGGCACCGACCACACCGATAACTCCCCCGGCTACCCCGCCGCCGCCGAACCCACCGCCCCGGTACTCGGCGGCGGCTTCGGCGCCCACCCCGCAACCCGCGGCCGCCACGGCCGTGGGTTCCCGCGCGCGACGGGAGCCACCGTCGGTTCTCGGCCGGCTCGTCATCGGCGCTGCCGCCCTGGCCATCGGCGTGGCCCTGCTTCTCGACAACCTCGATGTCGTTGTTGTCTCGCCACGGGGGATCCTCGCAGTACTCCTCGCTCTCGTCGGTTTCGGTCTCTTGATCGGTTCTTGGGCGGGACAAGCTCGCTGGCTGATCATTCCCGGAATCCCGCTCTTGCTCGCATTAACCATTGCGACGTTCGTTCCCTTGCACGTGAAAGGCGGCTTCGGGCAGGTCGTCTGGAGTCCGGAGTCGCGCAGGCTCGTCGAGCCGAACTACGAGCTCTTCGCCGGGGAAGCCGTACTGGACCTCTCCAAGATCGATTTCGATAGCAATCGCACCGTGGAGGTCGACGTAACTTTCGGACAGCTGCTCATCGTCGTGGACGACGACCAGCCCGTAGATGTTCGGTCACGGATCCAAGGCGGACAGATGAATCTATTCGGTCGGCAGCAGGACGGATGGGACATAGAAGACCACCGGCACCGTTCAGGAGATGACGACCTCGGAACTTTGAAGATCGACAGTGAAGTCGTCTTCGGCGAGATCGTTGTTCGCAATGTCAGGAGCGGTGACGAATTCCAAAGTGGCCGAGACAGCAGGCGCCTGAACGTCCGCGTCGACACCAACAACACGGACAACAAAGATAGCTTCGACGCTCCCCCCTTCCTTGACGAAAGAGGTGCTCCTTGAGACGCCATCCGTTCGATGTCCTGTCCTTCGTCTTCGGCGCGGTCTTCTTGGTCGCCAGTGGCGCGCTTTCGATGCGCAAGGTCGACCTATACACGCCAGGGATCCGGTGGGTTGCCGTTGGAGTTCTGGTCGTCGTTGGTCTCGCCCTGCTGGTTGGCTCCCTGTCACGCCGAGAGGAGGATCGATGATGACGTCCGTCGCCGTCGCGCCGGCTCGCAACGTTTTTCGACTCCAGAGGCACACGACCTTCTTATTCACGGACATCGTCGGCTCGACCGAGATACTCACGATGCTCGGGGAGCAGACCTGGCTGCGCGCGCTGCGCGATCACAACGAAGTCGTGACCGAGGCCGTCGACAGCTTCGGCGGCAACACGCTCAAGTTCCTCGGTGACGGATGGATGGTCACGTTCGCTTCGCCGCGTGATGCCCTGGACGCCGCCGTCGTGATCCAGCGCGTTCTCGAGAAGGACCCGTCCCCCGAGGGGTTCCGCATTCGCATCGGCGTCCACTCCGGTATCGCAACACCGGAAGGCGACGAGTACGTCGGAAAGGACGTAGTCCTCGCATCGCGCATCACGCGCGAAGCCGGGCCGAGCGAGATCCTTGCTTCGTCCGACGTCGTGGACGCTCTCGGCCCCCATGACGATCGCTTCGACGGTGGCCGCATCGCACACCTGAAGGGACTCGGGCCGCACATCGTCTTCGGAGTGGACTGGCGGCAAAACTAAGCCGCCCCAGCACAGACGTACGATGGACGCGTGAGAACGCTTCGTCTCGCGCTCGCCCAGGTCAACGCCACGGTCGGGGACTTCGAAGGCAATGTCTCGAAGGTCCTCGACGGCGTCGAGCGCGCGCGCGAGTTGCAGGCCGACCTCGTGGCTTTTCCCGAGCTCTTCCTGCCCGGCTACCCGCCCGAGGACCTGTTGCTCAAGCCGTCCTTCATCAGGGCGAATGAGCAAGCCCTGGAGAAGGTGGCCGGACAGATCCAAGGCATAGCGGCGGTCGTTGGCTTCGCGCACCTCGACGGCGACCTTTACAACGCAGCAGCTGTTTGTGCCGACGGCGAGGTGAAAGGCATCTACCAGAAACACTTCCTGCCGACCTACGGGGTCTTCGACGAGGATCGCTACTTCAAGCGCGGCTCGGCTGCTCCGATCTTCGTCATCGCCGGAGTGAACGTCGGAATCTGCATATGCGAGGACATCTGGTACCCCTCGGGACCGGCCGAATGGGAGTCGAAGGCGGGGGCCGAAGTCATCGTCAACATCAACGGCTCGCCCTACCGCACGGGTATCGACGATTTCCGTCAGCGCATGCTGGCCACGCGGGCGGCGGACTACTTGGTCTCACTCGGCTACGTCAACATGCTCGGCGGCCAGGACGAGCTGGTGTTCGACGGCGCGTCGTTGGTCTTCGATGCCGACGGCAATCTCGTTGCGTCGTCGCCGCCCTTCGAAGAGGACCTACTGGTGGTCGACATCGATGTCGATGCTGTAGCCCGGGAACGATTGCACGATCCACGCATGCGCAAGGTGTCGGCGGCTCCCGAAGCGATCTCGACGCCCGAGATCTTCATTTCCGGCGAGCGGGCGCCGAATCCGGAGCCGATGCCACCGCAGCTCGCTCGCGAGCTAACGGAGGACGAAGAGATATACAGCGCACTCGTTCTGGGTACGCGCGATTACGTTCAGAAGAACGGCTTCCGCGAAGTCTTCATAGCTCTGTCGGGCGGCATCGACTCTGCTTTGACGGCAGTGATCGCGGTCGACGCACTCGGCGCTGAGTCGGTCACGGGCGTCGTGATGTCGTCGAGATTCTCGTCCGAGCATTCACGAATCGATGCTTTCGAGCTCGGGCGTCGTCTGGGCATCAAGACTCTGGACATATCGATCAGACACCCCCACAACTCGATGTTCCGCGCACTCCAGCACTACATCCAGGGACAGCCGGGAGAAGACCTCGCCGAACAGAACATGCAAGCGCGTATCCGCGGGATCTACATGATGGCCTTGACCAACGCGCGGCCCGGGTCGATCGTGCTCACGACGGGTAACAAGTCCGAGCTGGCCACGGGTTACGCCACCCTTTACGGCGACATGGCCGGGGGCTACGCAGTTCTGAAGGACGTCCCCAAGCTGATCGTCTACCGCTTGTCGCGTTGGAGGAATCGCGAAGAAGAGATGATTCCGCAGGGCATCATCGACAAGCCCCCGTCTGCCGAGCTCAAGCCCGACCAACTCGATCAGGACTCACTGCCTCCGTACGAAATACTCGACCCGATCCTCGAGGCCTACGTCGAGGAAGACCGGTCCCTCGAGGAGATAGTCGCCGAAGGCTTCGATCGCGAAACGGTTGCACTGGTTATGCGGATGGTGGACACCAACGAGTACAAGCGACGCCAGGCTCCACCGGGACCAAAGGTCACTTCGAAAGCTTTTGGACGGGACCGGCGCCTGCCGATCACCAACCGGTTCCGCGAGGGAAGCTAGCAGGATGCGCCGTAGGCGGCCCTTCTTACAGGCCGGCGAGCTCTTCGTAAAGCGCGCGGGCCGCGATGCGGCCCTGCGAAAGTGATTCGAGCGCGTAGCTCTCGTTGGGAGCGTGGATCTTGTCGAGAGCGCCGGCGAAACCGGTAAGGACCGTTTCGATCCCCTTCTTGGACAAGAGGTCGAGCAGCGGAAGAGTCCCGCCCAGCCGCCAGAGCGCAGGCTCTTCACCGAACGCCTTGGTGTACGCGCGACGGGCGGCGGACAGGACCGGACCTTCGGGATCGAAGCCGGCAGCGTCGACGCCCCCTTGCCACTCGAATGACACGTCGACGTTCGGACGAGCGGCTTCGCGGACCAGCCTTTCGATCTCTTCCCGCATCGCGACGTGGTCCTGACCCTGCGCCAAACGCATCGATATGTACGCCGCCGCCTTGGGCGGGGATAACTGTGCGCGGGTCGCCGGCCTTGATCTCGTTTACGTCGAGGGACGGCTCCCAGCCGGTCATCTCGTAATAGCGCTCGCCCGACGTCGGCGAGATAGGGCGCGCGCCGACAAAGGAGATAGCGAGGTCTCCCGGTGGCATGTGCTGCCATGTCTCACGTTCGGCGTCCGAGATCTGCTCGATCCTCGCTCGCAGGGTCTCGGGAAGCCGGCCGTCGTCGTCCGAATGAAGTGAGCGAAGCACGTCCATCAATTCGTGAAGGGCATTTAGGGCGACGCCCCCGTAGATACCCGAGTGCAGGTCGATGTCCGCCGTCCGCACTCGCACGTAGCCGTTGATGATCCCGCGCGCGCCAACCGTGATGGTCGGCCGGGAACCGATGCCGCCGGAGTCGTAGATGATGCAGGCGTCCGTCGGATCGTCGTAGGCCTCGAGCCAGGGCCAAAGGTTGTAGCTCCCGCGCTCCTCCTCTCCTTCGATCACTGCGCAGACGTTGACCGGAAGGCTGCCGTCCTTGGCCATCGCGCATGTTTCGTAGAGAAGCGGCCAGAAGTTGCCTTTGTCGTCGGAGGCTCCGCGCGCGTATATGCGTCCGTCTTTGATCGTCGGCTCGAAGGGGTCGGTCTCCCATTCGTCGAGAGGCTCGGGCCCCTGCACGTCGTAATGGCCGTAGATCATCACGTTCTTGGCATCGGCCTCGCCCGACGCGAACCGGCCGACGACGAGCGGATTGCGCTTCGTGCTGACCAGCTCGCAAGCTCCGCCCGCCTCGCTGATGAAGTCTTTCAACCATTCGGCTGCGGCCTGGATCGCCTCGGGGTTCCCGTCACCGGTGGAAACAGACGGGATCCTCAGCAGGTCGAGGAGAGGATCGAGGAACTCTGGTTCGAGTTCGGCCATGACGGTAAACGGTACCTAACTACGTCGGCACTGCCGACCCGGGTCGAGAGAACCCCGGTCTGGGACCTGCAGGTTTACGTCCGCGTAACGTCCGGTTACCGTTCCGCAACCCCCGTCGCCTATGCTCCACCGCGTTTCCAGACCCCAAGGAGGACCTAGATGGCTACTGCCGCCGACGCCCTGAAGCTCGTCAAAGACTCGGGCGCCGCCGTTGTCGATCTTCGGTTCTGCGACTTGCCCGGATTGATGCAGCACTTCTCGATGCCCGCGCACGAGCTCACCGAGGAGACCTTCAGGAGGGTTTCGGCTTCGACGGCTCGTCGATCCGCGGATTCCAAGAGATCCAGGAGTCGGACATGCTCCTGATCCCCGACCCGGACAGCGCGTACGTCGACGCCGTTCCGCGAGCACCCGACGGTGAACATCAACTGCTTCGTCAAGGACCCGGTGACCGGCGAGTGGTACACACGCGACCCGCGCGGCATCGCACGCAAGGCCGAGGCTTACCTCAAGGAGTCGGGCGTCGCGCGACATCTCCTACTGGGGACCCGAGCCGGAGTTCTACCTCTTCGACTCGATCCGCTTCGACCAGAACCAGCACGAGGGCTACTACTACATCGACGAAGTCGAGGGTGTCTGGAACACCGGCACGGAGGAAGAGGGCGGCAACAAGGGATACAAGCCCCGCTACAAGGAGGGCTATTTCCCCGTCCCGCCGATGGACCACTACCAGGACATCCGCACCGAGATGATGCTCAAGCTCATCGAGGCCGGTGTGAACGTCGAGATCCAGCACCACGAGGTCGGAACGGCCGGTCAGGCCGAGATCGACATGGGCTTCGGCTCCCTCTTGCAGCAGGCCGACCGCGTGATGCTGCTCAAGTACGTCGTGAAGAACGTGGCCTGGCGCGCGGCAAGACCGCGACGTTCATGCCGAAGCCGATCTTCAGGACAACGGCTCGGGTATGCACGTCCACCAGTCGATCTGGAAGGACGGCAAGAACCTGATGTTCGCCGAGACCGGTTACGCGCAGCTTTCCGACACCGCGCGCTACTACATCGGCGGTCTGCTGCAGCACGCGGCGTCGATCCTCGCGATCGCCGCGCCGACGACGAACTCCTACCGCCGTCTTGGTCCCGGGCTACGAAGCGCCGGTGAACCTCGTGTACTCGCAGCGCAACCGCTCGGCGTGCGTGCGGATCCCGGTGTACTCGAAGTCGGAGAAGGCGAAGCGGCTCGAGTTCCGTCCGGCCGGACCCGTCGGCGAACCCGTACCTCGCGTTCGCGCGATGCTGATGGCCGGCATCGACGGGATCATGAACAAGATCGACCCCGGCGACGCGGTCGACAAGAACATCTACGACCTTCCGCCCGAGGAGGCGGCCGGGATCCCGACGGTGCCTGTCGTCGCTCGAGGAGTCGCTGCGCGCGCTCGAGGACGACCACGACTACCTGCTCCGCGGCGACGTCTTCACCGAGGACGTCGTCCAGTCGTGGCTCGAGCTACAAGTGGGAGAACGAGGTCGACGCGGTGCGGCTGCGTCCGCACCCGCACGAGTTCGCGATGTACTACGACATCTAGTCAAGTTGTAAGGGGCGCTAACGCGCCATCCTGAAAAGGACCGCACTCGCACGAAGGGGTGGCTCGCGCCACCCCTTCTGCGTTTTGGAGCACGGCGTGCCATCCTGACGACATGCAGGCGCGCCCGGCCCCCAAGCGATTCGGCGAGCTCGCGCTACGTTGCAACGATCTGGACAAGATGTCTGCCTTCTACCGCGACGTCGTTGGGCTTTCGATCTACAGCCAGGACATACCAGGCCTTGTGTTCTTCGAGATCGCAAAGGCCGACGACGGTCATCCACAACTGTTCGCCCTCTTCGACCGATCTGTGGAAGTCGGCCAAGAAACGACGACCTTGGATCACTTCGCTTTCCTGATCGATCTGGCCGACTACGAGTCCGAGCACTCTCGTTTGGAAGATCTCGGCGTAGACGTTTTTCTCAAGGAATTCCCGCAGTTTCATTGGAGGTCGACTCTTCATCTATGACCCGGAAGGAACCACCGTCGAGCTCGTCGCCTACGACCCGTCTGTCTCCGACTAGGTAAAGAGCTCGGCCGCCATCGACGCAGGAGCAGGATTGACAAGCTGCGTCGCGAGGATCGCCGGCTTGATCACGACTCTTCGCCGTAGAAGAGACGGTCGGTAACGCGCCTGGCGCGCCGCGTCACCCGCTTGTAGTGCTCGAGGAAGTTTGAGCGCGACAAGCGTCCGTAGCCCAAGCTCCGAGCTAAACGCTCGACTTCCTCGTCCCGTCTGGGGAGAACGTCGGTGACCAGCCCACGCAGAAGGAAGAGATGATTGCGCACCCGGTTGAGCAACAAGTACGCCTCACGGAGCCACGACGCGTCCTGCTCTTCGATGAGTCCGGCCTCCTCTAGTGAGTTGATGCCACGCAGGGTGTTAGGTGTTCGCAGTTTCGTGTGCCGATGTCCGTGTTGCATCTCGAGCAGCTGCACGGTGAACTCGACGTCGGCCAGCCCTCCGACGCCGAGTTTGACCTGGTAGCGCGGATCCTCCCGCTTTGAGACACGCTCGCGTTCGATGCGTGCCTTCATCCGGCGGATCTCCTCGATTTCGGCTTGTTCCAGCTTCGGACGCCAGATCCGTGGAGCAACCGAACCGAGGAGCGTCGACGTCAGACCTCGATCTCCCGCGCTGTGCCGCGCCCGGATGAGCGCCTGGAACTCCCACAGCGAAGCCCAGCGCTGGTAGTAGAGCAGGCAGCTCTCAAGGGACCGGACGATCGGTCCGTTGCGTCCTTCGGGTCGCAGCTCGGCGTCGACCTTGAAAATGGGCGGGGTCGTGCCACCCAGGATCTTGATGACCTGCTCGGCGACGGCGCTATGGAATAAGCGCGCATCGGTTCCGTCCGGGCACTCTCCTTCCCTTTCATAGATGAACATCACATCGAGATCGCTGGCGTAGTTCATCTCGGCTCCGCCGAGTCTTCCCATGCCGACGATCGCAAAGTCTCCGGGCGGCGTTCCCCCGGTCGTCTCCGATTGTTCGGCGATCGCCAAAGTCAGCGCACCCTCCAAACAGGCATCGCCGACGTTCGAGAGCGCGGCCGCGACATCGACGAAGACTTCGGGCTCGTCTCTCGACGCGAGGTCGTGCGTCGCCAAACGAAGGAGTTCGCTCTCCTTAAATCTGCGCAGCGCTCCGACAGCAGCGTCGAAGGACGAAGCGCGCCGCACGAGGGTCTGCGCGTGCGCGCGCCGATCGGCTTCGCTCGGCATACCACGATCGCCTGAAAGCGCGGAGATCAGGTTCGGATCGCGCTGCAGCAGGCCCGCCAGCACGGGCCCGGTACCGAGGGCCCGGCACAGCAGCTCGGCCACCGGCGGCTCGTCGCGAAGCATCGACAGCAGATGCGGAAGGGAGTCGAGCTCTGCTGCGAGATCGCTGAGCCGAAGCATCCCGGCGTCCGGCTCGGGAGTCTCCGCAAGCCAAGCGAGCAGGCCCGGAAGGATGGCGCGCATCAGCTTCGCGCGGCGGGTACCACCGATCGTTAGGTTCGCGATGGCCTCGCGGATTCTCGGGGGCCGGTCGAACCCGAGTGCAGCAAGCCGCACGTCCACCTCTTCATCGGACAAGGTCGGGCGCACGGCCGAAGGAGCAGCGGTGTATGACTCCAAGAGCGGTCTGTAGAAGAGACGCTCGTGGATGGTTCGCACGACCGAGGTTGTACGGCTCCACACTCTCTCGAAAGCCTGGAGGGCCGATCCTTCAGGCCCGTCGCGGAACCCGAGTCCGCGAGCCAGGAGTTCGCGCTTGACTCCCGATTTCGGCAGCGTGTGGGTCTGTCGCCCGGCTTCTAGTTGCAGCCGATGCTCTGTGTGACGCAGGAAGACGTAAGCGTCCTCGAGCTCTTTGGCGTCCTCTTCGGCTACGTAGCCGTCTGCGCTCAGCACGTCGAGCGCTTCCAGGGTGCCGCGCAACCGGAGAGCAGGATGGTGCCGTCCGTGCACGAGCTGAAGGAGCTGTACGGCGAATTCGGCGTCGCGGATACCACCGGAGCCGAGCTTCACCTCGCGGCCGGTCAGTCCACGGCGGTCCGTCTCCTGCTCGGCTCGCGATTTGAGGGCTCTTATCTGCTCGATCGCTTCCGGAGCGAGCGTTTCGGGCCACACCAGCGGTTCGATCAACTCCATGAACGTGGCGCCGACGTCGGGGGCTCCGGCGGCGAACCGGCACTTGATCAAAGCCTGGAACTCCCAGACCTGGGCCCAGCGCTCGTAGTACTCGCGAAACGCATCGAGCGTTCGCACGAGCGGTCCGTTCCGGCCTTCGGGGCGGAGGTCGGCGTCGACCCGAAACACCACCGGTGGTCCGTTCATCACTTCCATGAAGCGACGGGCCACTCGCTCGCTCTGCTCAACATCACCCTCACCGAGGACGAACAGGACATCGATATCCGATGCGTAGTTCAGTTCTTGCGCGCCGTACTTGCCCATACCGAGCACGGCGATCGGCAACACGCCGGCGGCATCTTCGAGAACGGCGGCAACACAATCGTCGGCGAGCTCGGTCAAGGCCCGTGTCGTCTGCGCCAAGGAGTCACGGTCGGTTGCACGCATGAGGTCGGCGGCGGCGGTGTGGACAAAGCTTGCGTCTCGCATGGTTATTACGTCGTGGCGCTCCGCGGGCCGCTCGCCGAGGAGTTCGCGGACCAAGCCCGGCGTACGGGTTAGGAGCCCCGTTAGATAGTCGCTGTACCCGAGAAGGTGAAGGAGAGGCCGAGTGCGCGACGGTTCACGAAGCGCAGCTTCGATGTCCTCGGCTCCCAAACGCTCCAAACGAACGACCGCGCCGTCGGGATCGGCGACCTCTCCGGCGAGCTCGAGAAGGGCGAGCCACCGCGGGTCCCCGCGCCATCCATCGGGCAGCGCGCTCTGAGCACGCTCGGGAGTCCTGAATCCGATCCGCGCCAGCAGCGCCGCGTCGCCCGACTCGGGCAAATCAGCCGTCGCGTGAGCGAGGCGTGCCGTTGCCGGCCGCGCCGACCTTGTCGCGCAGCTGCTCCAGGTGGGGCGTGAGATCCACTTCGTCCCGAAGCTCGTCGACCTTCAGTGTCTGGGCCCCGAGCAGTCCGCCGAGACAGAAGTCGATCGACTCCTGGATGAAGCGATCGAGATCGGCATCAGGAGTGACGAAGTACGCGCGAGACAGATGATCTACAACACCGGATATGGCGCGGGCTACGTACGTCGGATCGGTCCGCCGAACAAGCCCCATCTCGATCGCTTCGGATACATGGCGAGCCGTGTCGATCACGACGTTTCCTCCGCCGGCGCGGCGCGTTCGCCGAACTCGCGCTCCCTCGTGGTCGAGGACGGCGAACAGGTGCGCGTTCCGAACGATGAAATCGAACGAAGCGACTATGCCTTTGGCGATGCGCCGGATGGGATCGGGCTCGTCGGCGATGAACGCGCCCTGAAAAAGACGGATCCTCTTGGTCGTGTCCTCGAGGATCTCGCGGAAGAGTGCGTCCTTTGATTCGAAGTACCAATAGAAGACGCCCTGGCCGACACCGACGCGGCCGACGATGTCTGACACGCGCGTTCGGCCGAAGCCGTGCTCCGCGGCCAAGAGCACCGCGGTCTGCATCAGCTCGGCGCGCCGTTTGGCACCTGCGGGCGTCCGCCGCCCGCCGTCGCTTCCCCCCGCCATCTCCTAACCAGGATAGAGAGCGCGAGACTCCTAACAAATAAAGCGAGAGGCCCCGTCAGCTGCGCGGGGCCTCTCGGAGGCTATCCGTCCTATAGGCGGGATCCTGTCCCGCCGCGCCCTCGCGGCCGCGGCGGCGGCGACCATCCCTCTCGGCGACCGGTTACCCGGCCGCTCTAGCGGCCTACCCGGGAGCATCAGGCGGGCCACCTGCTCCCTGCTTGGCCTTGCTCGCAGACGGGGGCGCCAGCCGGACCGGTCACCCGGCCCGCTGGTGGGCTCTTACCCCACCGTTTCACCCTTGCCGGCCGGTTTTCCCGGCCGGCGGTCTGTTTTCTGTGGCGTTGCCCGCGGATATCTCCGCCTGGGACCTACCCAGCGTCCCGCCCTGTGGAGTCCCGACCTTCCTCGACGCCCAAAATAGGACGGCGCGGTCGCCCGGACGGCTCCTCGGAAATAGCTTACGCGTGCCGGCGGGAGCCGTAGCCGTGGCCGGTGGCGTCCATGAGGGGTTCGCCCAGGTGAGTCGTGTCGTTCCACGCCCGGATCCGACGGCGACCGTGATCCACGGTTATGACCGACAGCGACGCGGTCTCGACGAGGAAGGCGTCCATAGCCTCGCGTGGGATCCCCATGAGACGCCGGGTCAGCGCCATGATCGGCCCGCCGTGCGTAACGGCGAGCACCGTGCGTCCGTCGTAGCGCTCGATGGCACCGTCCCACCACGTCTGCATCCTCTCGCCGAGATCGGCCCAGCACTCGCCGCCCGGCGGCGGAATGGTGTCGTCTCCGACCCAACTCTGAAGAGCATCCGGCCACTTCTCCGCCACTTCGGCGATCGTTAGGTCTTCCCATTCTCCGAAGTGGCATTCGCGGATCCCTTCGACGATCGTCGCCTTCCGTCCCGTGACTTCGGTTATCGGTTCGGCCGTCTGACGACAACGGATCAGCGGAGAGACATGCATGACGTCTATCCGCACGGCGCGCAATCGCTTGGCTAGCAGCGCTGCCTGCTCGCGGCCGTGGTCGGACAGCTCGACGTCGGTAGCGCCGGCGAACCTCCGCTCGCGAGACGAATCCGTCTCGCCGTGTCTCACGAATATGAATCGCGTTGTCATGCGGTGCGCTCCGCGAGCTCGAGGTGTCCCGTCTTCAAGAACGATCGCACACCGCGACGGTTGAGCATCCCGTGCGACGCCAACAGCCACGCGATGGCGGCTATGCCGACGGCCTCCTTCCAGGCCACACCCGCGATGTTCGCGGGATTGAGGAAGCTCAAGAGGCCGCCGGAGACGGGATCTTTGGGGAACTCGGTTCCGAACAACGGCCACCAGAAGATCCGGGGCTCGGACCAAACGCCGTCAACAGCCAGATGCAGAAGCGAGGAGATCGGGACGAGCACGAGCTGCCGCTTGATCCGTCCGCGCATGAAGAACAAGACGCAGAAGAACAAGACGTTGAGGAGCAACGTATGAGCAAAGATGCGTCCGCTCTCGAACCTCTCGCGGAAGATCAGGCGACCGATCGGTTTGTCAATGAGATCGGGAAGCAGCGAAGCCACGGCAACGATGCGGTAGTCCACGCGTGTGTTACCGCGCATGACGAACCACAAGACGATCATCGTCAGTCCCGCGTGCCAGAAGATCACTTGATCAGGGGGCTGCGCACCCCGAACCTCCGCGCTTCGAATGACCTATGGCTCATTCGAATATCTCCTGCTGAGACGGCGGATGAACGCCGCGGGCTTGTGCCGCTTCGGCTCCCGCTTTCGCCAGCTCGTCCGCCAGTTCGTTCAGCTCGCGGCGGACGTGCTCGAAGCTCACACCATCGATCTTTTCCATAAGCGCACGCACCTCGGCCATCAATGGCTTGAGCTTCGCGTCCTTCACCTTGTACTCACCCGTTACTTGCCGGACGAGGAGCTGAGAGTCACTCCGGACGAGCAGGGATTTGATCCCCCGCTCGATCACTTCCGTCAATCCGGCGAGAAGCGCGCGATATTCGGCCTGGTTGTTGGTTCCCCAACCGATGTCCTGAGAACGCTGGACGACGACCTTCCCGTCCTCGGTCAGGACGAGTCCGATACCCGACGGGCCTGGGTTCCCGAACGAAGCACCGTCTACGTACAAAACGGCGGGGTCATCCTTGCTCACCTCACAACCAGAAGGCGGCGGCAGTGCTCGCACCGGAAAAGCCATTCACCCTCACGCGCACGGCGTTTGATCTTGTCGACCTCAACCGCGGACAGCGCCTCGCGACAGGCGGTGCAGATCCCATTCTCCAGAGCTCCGACCCCGACACCTCGCTTGGAGCCACGGATCTCCTCGTACAGCTCGAGGGTGTCCGCCGGTATGTGTGGCACAACTTCTCCGCGTTTGGATTCCTCGACGGCGAGCTCAGCATCGATCTCGCCTTCAGCTTCGGAGATCCTGCCCCGGATGCCAGCGGCCTCCTGCTCCAGGTCGCGCAGCTCCTCCTCCAGCCGCCCTCGCTCCGTTAGGAGCTGATCGCGCGACTCGAGCTCCTCGAGCCCGCGCTCCTCCAACGGAGCCTTGCGCCGCTTGAGCATCTCAATCTCGTCCTGAAGGGCCGATAGCTCCTTGGGATTGATCACCTGGCCCGAGTACATCTTGTTCTCCTCGGTGCTGATCTTCTCCTCGATGAGGCGGACTTCCTCTTCGACGACGCGTTCGGCGCGTTCCAGCTCGTCGGCTTCCTTCTGCACGCGAGCGATAGCCGCCTTGACCTCACCGATGCGCGCCTCGGTATCGGCGAGGTCGCCTCGCAGCTCGAGGTGCTCCTTGCGGTCGTGGAGCCGGTCGCGCGCGCGATCGATCGCTTGCAGATCGAGGAGCGCCGTACCCGACTCGTTCAAGGAACCTCCTATAGAAACGATGTGAGCGCCGATGAGTTTACTGACCGACTAGAAACGATGTGGGAAGGCAGCGTTACCGGGCTGCTTCCGCCGCGCGCACGACGGCGTCGGCCAGCAACGCTCCGCGTGCCGCGCCGAGCATGTCCAACGCGGCGAATCGGTCGTAAACGAGGCCGAAGGACACCTCGGCCTTAGGATCTGCCCCGCCGTAAGTGCCACCGGCTCCGACGTGACCGTAAGCCTCGTCGTTGGGGCCCAGGACGGGGACGGCCGACCCGCCCGTCATGTAACCCAGCCGCCAGCGCGGCGCGATGAAGATCACGAGATCGTTGCGGTCGTTCTGCTGAGACGTGGCCGCAGCGATGGTCTCCGCGGTCAGGATGCGCGTCCCGTCAACTTCGCCACCACGCTCGAGGGCCGAGTACATCTTCGCGAGCGAGCGAGCCGTGAACGCGCCGGAGACCGACGGGACACAGGATGAGAGCCCCTGAGGTGAGTTCAGGAACTCGATCATGTTCCCCTTCGGAGACAGCGCGCGGATGACGATCGAGTCCTTACCGAGGACGGCCTCGAGCTGGTCGTCCGCGGCGTTTGCCTGGATGTCGTCGGCAGGAACCAGTGGTGCCACACGTTCGTGCTGATCCTCGGGAGTACCGATGAACAGGCCGTCGAGGCCGAGCGGACCGGCGAGCTCCTCGGCGAGAAACTTCGGAACGTCGCGCCCGTCGATGCGCCGGATAACTTCGCCGGTCAGCCACGCGTAGTTGATGGCGTGGTAGCCGTTGGCCGTGCCCGGCTCCCAGAGCGGTTCGAGGCCCTCGACCATATGGACCATCGCGTTCCAGTCGGATAGTTCCCAAACGCTGTCCACCTGATCGCGGATCTGGGGGATGCCACCTTCGTGGCATAGGGCGTGCCGGATGGTGATGACGTCCTTGCCCTTGGCGGCGAACTCGGGCCACACCTCTGCGATCGGCGTGTCGTAGGACGTACCCGATCGCTCCATGACCATGTGCAGCGCCGTCGCCGCAACACCCTTAGTAGTCGAGAAGCAGACGGCCATGGTGTCTTTTTGCCACGGCGCGTCCCCTTCGGGGGTGCTGCGAGTTCCGCCCCAGATGTCCAGGACGGGCTCGCCTCGGAAGTACGCCGCGAACGCCACTCCGTGGTGCTCGCCTCGCTCGAGTTGTCCCGCAAGCAGATCGGCGACGGCGGAGAACCGCTCATCGCAGTAACCATCGATTCCGGACTTGAGCTTGGCTTCGGTCATCGGTGCGTAACTCTAGCGGTTCGAAAAGATCGGGATATTCGCGCCGTTCAGAGGGGCCAAAGCGTCGTCCAGAAGGGCGACGATCAGGCGACCTGCATCGTCGGCGGTGAGGCCGGGCTTTAGGTGCGGCGCCGCCCGGCGCAGCATCTCGGTGTCCACGGCACCGGGGCTGATGCAGACCGTGCTGATCCCGAACTCTTGTCCTTCGACGGCCAGGGCTTCGGTGAGCCCGACGACGCCGTACTTAGACACGTTGTACGCCGCCAATCCGGGGAACTTCTCGGTCGCATACACACCCGATAGAGACGCGATCGTCACGATGCGGCCGCCGCCGGCTTCGCGCATGAGGCTGAAAGCCCGGCGACAGCACAAGAAGGTCCCGGTGAGGTTTACGCCGATCGTGTGGGCCCATGACTCATCGGAGGTCGTCTCTATCAATGAGGACTCGAGCACACCGGCCGCACAGACGAGGACGCTCGGCGAACCGACCTCGAGTGCGGTGGCGAAGAGGGTGTCGACATCGCGTGCATCGGAGACATCGCAAGCGATGGCCGTCGCGTGCATCCCCTCGGCATTGAGTGCCTCCACGGCCTCATCGAGCAGCTCTTTGGTACGCGCCGCAAGCACCACGTGAGCTCCGGCTCGCGCGAGCTGCTCCGCTGTTCCGCGACCAATGCCGCGACTGGCGCCGGTCACGATCGCTACGCGTCCGTCGAGCCACCCCGTTCCCATCAAGCGATACTCGCTTGCCGACCACTGATAAGGCGAACGTAGAGGGCCTCGTGCGCGTCCAGCGTGCGCTCCAGGGACAGGTTCTGCTCCGCGTGCTTGCGACACGCACGGCGGTCGAACCGGTCGGCCTTTCGCAATTCTCTGGCCGCAGCGTCGACGTCATCGACCAGGGCACCGGTCGATCCGTCCTTGATGACATCAACGAGGCCGCCCCGCGCGAAAGCGATCACCGGTGTACCCGCAGCCTGAGCCTCGGCCGCCACGAGGCCGAAGGGCTCGTCCCACGACACCGGACACAACACGGCGAGCGACCGGGCCATCAGCTTCCAGAGCTCGGTGCGCGGAAGTGCGTCGCAGATGTCGATCCCCGGATCTCCTCGATGGGGCTCGATGTGCGTGGCCGCATATTCGTCGTCGTAGGCGCTGCCGACAACGATCAGCTCGACCTCGGCGCGCCTCGCGATCTCGATGGCCTCAGCCGCTCCTTTCTCGGGACTGAAACGTCCGGCGAAAAGCGCACCTTCATCTGCTTCGGACGACCACTGGATGCGATCTATCGGAACTCCGTTAGCAAGAACGAGGTCGACGGAGGTCAAGGCCGACCACGCAGCCGCCTGTGGACGCGAGACACAGGCAACAGTTAGCGCATTCTCCGATCGGGCCTCGTTGAGTGCATGGGCGATCATCTCGTCCGGCGGCAGGTGCACTGTGTGCACGATGGGCGCCCGGATCCCGCTTGCACCTGTAATCGCCGGGATGTCGAAGGCGTGATTGTGGACGATTTCGGGCTCGGCGTCTGAGATGAGCTCGTATACGCGCCGGAAAGCGTCGGTTGCAGCGGGGTCACCGCGAGCCTCTTCGCCCGATCGGAACAAGGTTCCCGCCAGTTCGGCGGAGTCCACGCCGGTATCGATGACGCGCACCCCATCTATCGACGAACCACTCGATGCATAAACGGCCACGTCGAATCCGCGCTGCGTCAGACCCGATGCCATATCTGCCAGGAGGGCTTGCGAGCCACCCAGCTGTGGTTCGCGGATCGGGGTGACCAGCGGAGCCACGAAAGCGATCTTCACGAGACACGTTTCCAGGCGAGATCGCGGGGCGGATTCATTCCCAGGACGTCGTATGGAACGCGTTCGAGTGATCCGGCGACGATCTCGTCTGCTGCTTTCGGATAGAAGATGCGGGCGATCTCGGCGGCGGCCTCGGCGCTCGGGAAGTCAACGAACATCTCTCCCGGAAAGCTCTGATAGTTGAAGCCGTGCTCACGAAGCCAGGAGACATCGGCGGGCCAAACAAGCACGACCAGAGCGCCCGGCGAAGCGACGCGCTCGAGTTCGCGAAGACCGTTCTCGCCGCCGTGCCACGGATCAGACGTGAGGGCCGAACAGGAAACGACGAGATCTGCCGACCGGGAGGACACCGGGACATCGTCGAAAAAGCCGGAGCGGATCTCTAAGTTCTTCACGCCGGCGTGCTCCGCTTTGCTCGCAAGCAGTGTCCGGAAGGCGGCGACGGGCTCGACCGCGATCAGGTGCTCGCAACGTCCGAGGAGATCCATCGTGAGCCGGCCGGTTCCCGCGGCGACTTCGACGATGGTGCTCAAGCCGGTAGGGAGCCAATCGATGACAGCGGGATGTATCCGTTCGCCGGCGATCAGCCGCTCGTAGAGGTCGGGCTCCTTGCGGTAGAGGATCTCTGCCGCTATATGAGGAGCCATCTCGGCCCACGCCTGTTCGTCCCCGCGCGCAGCGGCAACGGCCAAGCCACCGAACGGCGCAACGAATCGATCGCGTTCCCGTTCGTCGAATATGTCGAGGTCTTCAGGTCCGTAGCGCGCGACGAGGGTTTCCGGCGCCTTCCAGACGGTTTCAGTCACGCCTGCGTTCGGCCCAGTTCTTCTCCGTCTCGCCGATACGGACCGAGTACAGCAGCCCGTCGGGTAGGTTCGCGTCGAGCCGCTCCCAGAAAGCGCAAGCAAGGTTCTCGGTCGTCGGTATGACTCCGCGGAGCCAGTCGACGTCGACGTTGAGATTGCGATGATCAACGTCATCGACTATCTGCTTGCGCATTACCGTCGCCAGCTCGGAGAGGTCGAATAAGAACCCGGTCTCGGGGTTCGGCTCGCCTCGCAACGTCACCTCGATGACGTAGTTGTGTCCGTGGCCGGACGGGTTGCTGCATTTGCCGAAGATCTCGCGGTTACGCTCCTCGGAGAAATCGGGATTGAACAAGGTGTGGCCGGCAGCGAAGGTCTCCCGGCGGATCACGTAGACGGACATCGTTAGCCCGATCCGAGACCCCGCGCCAGGGCCAGGAACTCTTCACGCGTCCGTGGGTCATTGCGGACGGCTCCGAGCAAAGCAGAAGTCACGGTCGTGGAACCGGGCTTCTCCACCCCACGCAGAGCCATGCACATGTGCTCGGCCTCGAGGATGACACCGACCCCTTTGGGGCTGAGGTTCTCCTGGAGCCAGTTCGCTATCTGCTGTGTCATCCGCTCTTGCACCTGGAGATCGCGCGCGTAGAGCTCGACAACGCGCGCCAGCTTCGAGAGCCCAAGGATCCGCTCGCCGGGCAGGTATGCGACGTGCGCGACGCCCACGAATGGGAGCAGATGGTGTTCGCAGAGCGAGTGGAAACGGATGTTGCGCGCGACTATCAGCTCGTCGTAGCCCTCATCGTTGGGAAAGGTCGTCGGGCGGAAGGGCCTGCGCTCGAGGAACTCCGCGTAGGCGCGAGCTACGCGCTTTGGCGTGTCCTTTAGGCTCTCGTCGTTCACATCCGCGCCGAAGGCCTTCAGGAGGTCACGTACCGCCTTCTCGGCCGCGACTTCATCGACGGCAGGCGCTGAGGGTACGGCGGTAAGCATCGATTCAACGGGTGCGCGCTTTTTTGGTTTCAGGTCACCGGTCATCTCTTGAGAGACTATCTCTCGATGTCATAAGCGGGGGTATGGGTATTGATTTGCCGGGATTGCGGTGTCTCAAACCGAGACGACGCCAAGTTCTGTCGCAGCTGCGGCTTGCCTCTTACATCGAAGTGCTCGTCATGCGGCCGTGAGTCGCCGGCCGACGCGCGCTTCTGTGACATATGCGGTTCGTCGATCGACAAGACCCCGGAACGTGCCAGTGACACGCGCAAAACCGTAACCATCGTCTTTGCCGACCTCGTCGGGTCTACTTCCTTCCAAGAGAAGATGGATCCGGAATCGGCTCGCCGAGAGATGGATCGTCTCTTCTCACTGTTACGCGAACGCGTCCACGACTTCGGGGGCCGGGTCGTGAAGTACACCGGCGACGGGATCATGGCCGTGTTCGGAATCCCGGAAGTGCGCGAGGACGACGCCATCCGGGCGGTTCGCTCGGCAGCCTCGATGCAAGAGGCGTTCACCGCGCACGCACAGGAGGTTGCCCGGGACTGGGGAACGGACATCGCCCTCCGTGTCGGCGTGAACACAGGCGAGGTCGTGGTTACCGAAGGCGACGACGACGTTGTCGGAGACGCCGTGAACGTCGCGAACCGACTCGAGCACGCAGCGCCCGAAGGAGGGGTACTCGTCGGCGAACCAACTTGGCGCCTGGCGCGGGACGCGATGGCCTTCGCACGCGTGGCCGCGCTCGAGCTGAGGGGACGAGCCGAGCCCGTTCCGGCCTTCCGGTTGGTTTCACTCGAACCCACGACCGGGGCGACATTGCCGTCTCCATTCGTCGGACGAGCGACGGAGCTGGAACTGATAAACGAAGCGTTCGAGCGCGTGCTCGCCGAGCGCCGCCCCCGCCTCGTTTCGGTCATCGGCTCAGCCGGGCTCGGAAAATCAAGACTGGCTGCGAACTTCGTGGATTCCATTCGCGATCGCGCACGGGTCATGTTCGCGCGCTGCGATCCCGCCGGCCCGTCGACATTCACACCGATAGCTGAGGCGCTGCGAGCGGCCACCGGCATCGAGGAGTCGGCAACCGACTCTGAGATCTTCGATCGGCTTCTGAATCTTTCTCCGCCCGACGACGAGGACCGGCTGCGCATCGCCACCGTGGCGGCCTCCCTTCTCGGCACTGCGGACGCGGGAACCGCCGAGGAGATGTTCTGGGCCGTGCGACGGCTGCTGGACTGGATCGCGCTCGGAGCACCCATAGTGCTGGTGATCGACGACGCTCAGTGGGCGGAGTCGATGCTGCTTGACATGATCGATCACCTCGTTGACTGGTCCAAAGACACGCCTCTGCTCGTTTTAATTCTCGCGCGCACCGAGATCCGCGAAACGCGTCCGGCGCTGTCGGAAGCGAGCGCGACAACCGATGTGATCGTCCTCGAGGGACTGGATCCGCACTCCACTACGGTGCTCGCCGGGGATCTACTCGGCTTCCGGCACGTGCCCGAAGAGCTCGTCGAGCGATTCCTCGACGCGACGGACGGCAACCCGCTCTTTCTTCGCGAGCTTCTGCGCATGCTCGTCGAGGACGGCACCTTGAAGCTAGAGGGCGACCGCTGGACACTCTCCAAAGATGTATCGGAGCTCGACATCCCTCCGACCATCCAGGCTTTGCTGTCCGCTCGTCTCGAGCGGCTCCATTCCGACGAGCGTTCTGTCGTCGAGCGGGCCTCAGTCGTGGGCAAGGAGTTCTACCGCGGAGCCCTGCTCGAGCTCGTCCCGTCCACCGTGCGGAGCGGACTCGACGGACACCTCGAGACCTTGCATCGCAAAGATCTCGTCGAACCCGAAGGCACGTTCTGGATCGACGAGCCCGTATTCCGCTTCCACCACGTCCTCATCCGAGACGCGGCTTACCGCCGCCTGCTGAAAGAGGCTCGAGCGGAGCTGCACGAGAGGTTCGCGGATTGGCTCGAACAGAAAGTGGGCGAGCTCATCGGCGAGCACGAGGAACTCGTCGGATACCACTTGGAGCAGGCCCACGAATACCGGCGCCAGCTCGGCCCCCTCGACCCCCACGGCATAGCGCTGGGACAGCGCGCCGCCGATCGCCTTGCTGCAGCGTCCCGCAGGTCGCTCGAGCGCGACGATCTGAGTGCGGCGGCCAGCTTGGCCGGCAGAGCGCTCGAACGCCTTGCCCCCGAAGATCAGTCGCGGGCGAACATCCTTCTCGACCGCTGCGAGGCCCTCTTGGCGATCGGCGATGTCGCAGCCGGCTGGGAGGCGCTGAACCAGCTGACCGCGTACAACGATCCCCGGTTGCGCGCCTGGGCGAACTGCTTCGCGGCCGAGCTGACGATCCTCACGAATCCCGAGCGGTTGCGAGAGAACGCCGATCTTGCCGCAACGGCGGCGGCCGAGCTCGACGAGTTGTCGGACATGGCCGGCGCAGCCAAAGCCCACGCCGTCCATGCGCAAGCTTTGGTGAAACTAGGAAACTTCGGCGGCTCAGAACAGGCGCTAGATCGGGCGCTCGTTGCTGCACGGAACGCTGCCGACGCGAGACGATCCAACGCTGTGCTTGCGTCCGTGCCGGTTGCGGCGCTGTGGGGGCCGAGCCCGGTGAGCCGCGCGAGCGGACGTTGTCTTGATGTCGTGCGTGTCGTCCGTATCACCCAGGGTGCTCCGAGCGTGGAAGCCACGGCCGTCAGATGTCATGCAGTTCTCGAGGCGTTACGCGGAGAAGCCGACTCGGGACGCCGGATGCTGGCCGTTGCACGCGAGAAGATGGAGGCGCGCGGACTCGCTCATGCCGTGCACCAAGCAAACTTCTTCGCAGGGATCGTTGAATCGTTGGACGGCAACGATGCGATCGCTGCGACGCACTTCCGGGGCGCTTATACCGGCTTCTCGTCCCTCGGCCATGCCGGCGACGCAGCTCAGGCCGGAGCCTTCCTCGCACGCGCACTCCTCGCTCAAGGGAGCTCCGACGAGATCGACACGCTTACGCGCGAGAGCGAAAACCATGGTGGGGACGACCTGAAGACGTCGATCGCATGGCGGTCCGTGCGGGCCGAAGCCCTGGCGCGTAGTGGATCCCTGGACGAAGCCCTACGGCTGGCGCGAGATGCCGTGACCATCGCGCAGTCGACCGACGCTCTTTTGGACCACGGAGATGCGCGAACTTCGCTTGCATCCGTCCTCAGAGCCGGCGGTAATCACGCCGAGGCAGACGAAGAGGACGCCAAAGCCCGCGAGTTGTTCGTCCGCAAGGGCGCCGTGATCAAGCTGGGCCGGAGTTTCGCAACGCCGGTCGTCACGGGAACCGAGCAATTCGTCGAGGAAGCCGAGATCACCTCACCATCTCCGGCGCGCCTGGCCCACGACCGCTATGTCGCCGCGTACAACGCAAACGATTGGGCCGCGGTTCGGGCGGTGATCCACGACGACTTCATCGTCGTAGACCACCGCCCGCTCAGCCTCTTCACGCACCGGGGCGCAGACAGATGGATCGAGATGCTTTCAACGATGTTCCAGTCGTCACCGGAAACGGGACATGTCCGCCGATGGATCGCGCATTCACCCAACATCGGAATGGCCGACCTGGTGCAGACCGGCCACGTCGGGACGAGCGTCGACGATGTCTTGCAAGGGCTTCTCGTCGTTGCCTGCGCCGTCGGCGACAAGCTCGCGCGGGCCGAGATCTTCGACCCCTCGGACGAAGCCATCGGGCGCGCCCGAATGGAAGAGCTCTCGTCTCAGTTCTAGCCGGCGGAGATCAGCCGGTTCGGTTCAGTCCTTCTTCGCGCGGCTGCGCGAGACGCGGGGCGGCTCGTCGGGTTGCTTCGGGTAGACGGGGGGCCAGGGTGCGTCCATCAATCCGTTCGCGCGGTCGCGCTCGTGCATCGCAAGGAACGGCTCCAGCGATTGCGGGTTGTCGTTCATGTCGGCCCATGGGTCGCCGTTCGCTTCGATCCGGGCGGGGAGCGTGCCGACCGAAAGCTCGTCGGGATGGATCTGATCGATCTCCTCCCACGTCAACGGCGTCGACACCTGGGCTCCCGGACGCGCGCGCACACACCACGCGCCGAACACCGTCTTGTGCGGACAGTTCTGATTGAAGTCGACGAACACGCGCTCACCGCGGTCCTCTTTCCACCATTCATCGGTGATGATGTCCGGGCGCCGCCGCGCTAGCTCGCGCGCAACGGCGACGGCGCCGGAACGCACCTGATAGGAGTCCCACTTCTTCTCGAGCCTGACGTACACGTGCAGGCCGCGGTTCCCCGTCGTCTTGGGGTAGCCGACGACACCGAGTTCGTCGAGCAACGTGCGGAGCTCACCTGCTGCTCCCCGTACGTTCGTGAAGTCGGTTCCCGGCTGGGGGTCGAGGTCGATCCTGAGCTCATCGGTGAAGTCCGGGTCGTCGGCGAGGTACGGCCAGACGTGGAAACCCAGACACCCGAGGTTCACGGCCCATGCGATGTGCGCTAGATCGGCGGCAACCAGAGCGCGGGACGTGGTGCCGTTCGGTGTCATGACTATCGTCGTTTGCAGCCAGTCGGGAGCCGAGTCGGGCACCCGCTTCTGGAAGAACGACGAACCCTCCGCACCGTTCGGGAAACGCTGCATCAGCAGAGGACGCCCGCCCATCGTCCGCATGACGGGTTCGGCGAAGTGCACGTAGTGCTTGACGAGGTCGAGCTTCGTCTCGCCGCGCTCGGAAAAGAAGACCTTTTCGGGACTGGTGATCCGGACCTCTTGTCCGTCGATCTCTAGGATCTCTTCGCTCGTCGCCGCCACGTCAGTCCGTATCTTTTCTGTCGAGAAGGGCTACTTCTCGATCCGCTCCTCGAGGGTGACCGTTACCTTCTCGCCGGCTTCCTTGCCGATCGCCTTACGGACGTCGGTCTTGACCGGGAGCTTGTGCCGGCCGTCCCCCAGTGCCATGAACGAGCTTTCGAAGGAACGGCCGTCGATCTTGCCCCGAACCTTCACGCGTCCACGGGTGCCGAAGAATTCGGCCGAATCGGGCATAACGACGTAGGTCCAGCCGCCCTTCGCAGGGCTCTTCTCCAGGGAGGCCTTGAACTTCTTGTTCAACCTGGCCATATGTCCTCCTCTCGCTATCTGAAGGGTAGACGCCGGTTCGCCGGAGAATCATCGCCCGCCGTCACCCTCTCGTGGGAACATGTGTTCGTGGACGCGACGATCCTCCACGCCGATCTCGACTCCTTCTATGCCTCCGTCGAGCAGCGGGACGACCCGAAGCTGCGGGGCCGGCCCGTAATCGTGGGTGCAGGCGTTGTGCTCGCGGCCAGCTACGAGGCCAAAGCCTTCGGCATACGCACGGCCATGGGAGGACGGATGGCCCGTCGCCTCTGTCCGAACGCCGTCGTCGTCTCGCCGCGGATGTCGGAGTACTCGAAGGCGAGCAAGGATGTATTCGAAGTCTTCAACGACACGACTCCGATCGTCGAGGGGCTTTCCATCGATGAAGCCTTCCTCCAGGTTGGCGGATTGCGCCGGCTGCGCGGCTCCCCCGTCGACATAGCGACACGACTTCGTCGCAACGTGCTCGAAAAAGTCGGGTTGCCGATAACAGTCGGGGTCGCCCGGACGAAGTTCCTCGCGAAGGTCGCGAGTGGTGTCGCGAAGCCCGACGGACTGCTGATCGTTCCACCGGAGGGCGAGCTCGACTTCCTGCACCCGCTGCCGGTCGAAGCATTATGGGGCGTCGGTGTGGTCACCGCTCAGAAGCTTCGCGATCGCGGGATCTTCACGGTGGGACAAGTCGCGAACATGCCCGCGGGCGCATTGGTCTCGATGCTCGGACGAGCCGCCGGCCGTCACATCCACGCCCTCGCACACAATTACGACCTTCGCCCGGTCGTGACCGGCCGGCGCCGCGGCTCGATCGGCTCGCAGCACGCCATGGGATGGCGCCGGAAATCCCCGGGCGAGATAGATGAAACCCTCATCTCGATCGTCGACCGGGTTACGCGCCGGATGCGTGCGGCGAAGCGTGTTGGTCGAACCGTAACTTTGCGTCTGCGCTTCGATGACTTCACGAGGTCCACCGTCTCGCACACTCTCGAGAACGCGACAGCTCACACGGGGACGATCCTCACGACTGCACGCGTACTACTTGCTTCCGCGACACCGCGGATACGCAAGAACGGCATCACCTTGGTGGGCTTGGCCGTCGGCAATCTCGAGGACGACTCGCTGACGCAGTTGCCTCTGCCCTTCAACCGGAAACAGAGTCCTGCTCTAGACGTCGCCGTGGACGACGTTCGCAGCCGGTTCGGATCGAAAGCCGTCACGCGCGCGCTGCTTCTCGACCGCGACGAGGGACAGAGCTTGCCGTTGCTGCCCGATTAACCGACCCTGATGCGATCAGTTACCAGATCCGTTCGGTCTGACACTCGATCGTCATGCCCTTGTCCAGATCGAGGCTCGGCGTGCGCGGCAGCCGCAGCACCATGACTCCGCGCTGCTGCGGAGTTGGCACGAGCTCTTCTCCGTTGCGTCCGGCCAAAGGACCGCGCCACTCCTCCCATCCCAACCGCTCGTAGAAACCCTGCCGCTCCGTCTCGAGGCAGGCGATCTCGTAGTCGGTGATGCCGGCAGCGAGCTGACGCATGGTCGCGCTCCCGAGTCCCTGTCCTTGATAAACGGGCAACGTGGACACGGCATCGACGTAAGCGGTCTGCAGCACGACATGTCCTTCAGGTTGAGCCCATCGCGTCGTGACTACGGCATGACTCACGAGCTCGGCTCCCAGGTACGCCAGGAAATGGCGCCCGCCGGACGGGATGAACGTGAACAGGTTCTTGAAATTCTCGTTGTCGTGCGCGGCGATGCATACATCGATGACCGACGATCTTCGCGAGGCGTCAAGTTCCTCGGTCCGAAGGGTTACAACACTGATTTCTTGAGGCTGCGCCATGCGCGTCCTGTCCTTTCTCGTTCACCGCCAGAAGCTTCTCACCGAAGGTTGGGCACCAGGGCCTTGACATGTGACTGATTAGTCACATATCCTACTGCCGTGAATGACGACGACCGAGTCTTCAAGGCGCTCGCAGACCCGACGCGTCGTTTCCTGCTCGACCAGCTCTTCGAGCGTGACGGCCGCACGCTCTCCGAGCTCGAGTCGGAGCTAGAGATGACGCGCTTCGGGGTCATGAAGCACCTGCGCGTGCTCGAAGACGCCGGTCTGGTCGTCACGCGGAGACAGGGCAGGGAGAAGCTGCACTTCCTGAACCCCGTCCCCATCAGGTTGATCCACAACCGGTGGATCGACAAGTACACGGAGCGCCGGGTGTCGGCGCTCTTGGAGCTCAAAGACGAGCTGGAGGAGATGGCATGACGATGACGCAGACGAAGACCACGCAGGTCTACGAGGTGTACATCAAGGCCTCTGCACAGAAGGTCTGGGACGCGATCACCGATCCCGAATGGACTCAGAAGTACGCATACAAGGGCCGGCAGGAGTTCGACCTCCGTCCCGGTGGGACGTTCAAGGCGCTCTCAACCGCCGAAATGATTCAGATGGGCGCTCCCGACGTGATGGTCGACGGTGAAGTGATCGAGGCCGATCCTCCGCACAAGCTCGTGCAGACCTGGCACGCATACTTCTCCGAAGAGACCGCAGCGGAACCGCCGACGCGGCTCACGTACGAGATCGCCGAAGCACCGTCTGGATTCACGCGACTGACCGTCGTGCACGAGCTCGAAGGCGCGCCCGTCCACGCGGAGGTCGTCGCGAGCCAGTGGGCCGAGAACCAGGGTGGCGGCTGGAGCTGGATCCTCAGCGATCTCAAGTCGTTCCTCGAGACCGGCAAGACGCTCGAGGGCTAGACGCTGTCGGCGGAGGCCCGGCATGGTCTGGGCCTCCGCCGCGCGCGCTTGGCGAACCACGCGAGTCACTCATCTCCTGACGAAGCGACCAAGAGCCAGAACCAATTGCGCGACACTCGGCGCTCCGTCGAAGCCTCTCTCGGTCGCGTACAGCCGGCACGCGAATCCGGAGCGCCCCCGAGACGTCTCGAACAGGTCAACGCCGGCGATGATGACCGTTGGTGAACCGGGGAACCCGAGACGCTCGGCGTCGGCCGGCGTGGATACGGCTTCGTAGCTGACCGACGCGATGAGGCCGACCATGCTCGCCGCCTCGAGTACATGCGCAGCGGTGCGCTCGGCGTTCGGACAGTCCTGCGTATGCCGGATGATCACGTCTAGGCAGCGCAACTTGTGGCTCAAGCCAGGAGCGTAGGGCCTCCCCTCGACTGGAAGGTCAAGCGCCGTCTAGCGCGCTCGGGCTCGTTTCGTGTTGGGGAGCGCTCGTCGGCGGTCTCGTTGCTTCGCCGGGGACGCCGGCGGAATAACATGACACACGTCCTCCGGCGAGCAGTCACGGGAATCGAGCTGCTGCCCGTTCAACGCGAGTTCCTTGAGCTCACGCCGGAGATCACGGAGCTCTTTGATCCTCGCGTCGATCTCCTCGGCGTGTTTCTCGATCACGGCGAGGACGTGCTGACAGGGCGTCTCTCCGCGTTCACGGAGACCGAGGATTTCCCGGATCTCCGCGAGGGTGAGACCGACCGCCTGCGCCGACCGCACGAAGCGGAGGCGTTCGACGACGTCGGCGCCGTAGTCGCGGTAGCCGTTGGCACTGCGCTCAGGTGTGTCGACGAGCCCGATGTCCTCGTAGTAACGGAGCGTCTTCTCCGACAGCCCGGAGCGCAGCGCGAGCTCGCCGATCCGCATACACACAGTCTAGGAGGTTGACATTCCAGTGCACTGGAGGGTGCATGCTGCCCCTCGTTCGACGAGACGAGGGGTGTCACCGATGAAAAAGGGTTCCGGCGGCGACCTACCGAACGGTCGTCGGCGGGTCCAACACGCTCATGCGCGCTCCGGCGGCATGAGCTCGAGAAAGGAGAGGCAGATGGCAGACGCGAACGAGGTGCTCGTTCGACGGATGTACGACGCGTTCTCGGCGGGGGACGGCGAGGCGATGAGTCAGATACTCGCGCCCGACATCGTGTGGAGCACGCCGGGCAACAACCCGACGTCCGGCGACCACAAGGGACAGGAAGAGGTGTTCGCCGTCTTCGCGAAGTGTGGGGAGCTGACGGAAGGCAACATGCATCTAGAGCTCATCGACGTGACGGTCAACGGTCCAACGAACGTCACCTCGAGGCACAACCTCTTCGCCGAGCGTCCGGACGGTCGCAAGCTCGAGGTCGTCGAGACCGAGTCTTGGACGATAGAGGACGGCAATATCACGCGGGTAGACGAGTCGATCTCCGATCTCGCCGCCAACGACGTGTTCTGGTCGTAGCGAGACCGTGCTTCACAGGAAGGCCCGGGCTTCTTGCCCGGGCCTTCGTGTTGCGTGGATCAGCCGAAGCATGAGGGAATCGAGTGGGCGTCCGAGGAATCGAACCTCGCACATCCACCTTGTAAGGGTGGCGCTCTACCACTGAGCTAGACGCCCCGTCGGAAGTCTAGTCAGCGCTCATCGCAACTATTGCGGGTCCGGCGGCGGTAGCGGTGTGCCGTCTTCGTCCACAGCGTCAACGCGATCGGCTCCCGATTCCTCCAGCACGAGACGCGCCTGTTCCGCCGTGTCGGCGGTCTCGACTTCGATCGATACGAGCGTGTCCCGCTCGTCCTTCCGCGCCGATTTGCCCTTTGGTCGACCACCGCCGTCCTCATTCGTCGGCTGGAAGCCGACCACGTGAACCCGTGACTCGTCGATCCCGGTCCCGGCCAGTCGCCGCAGAGCCGAACGAACACCGCGAGTTGAGTGGAACGCTGCGATGACGTTTATCCGAGCCATTCGGGCCATGATGGTCACCTCCAGGAGTACACGCTTAGAGAGCGGGTACCCCTGGGGGAAGGCCCGGAAACCGCTGAAAAGGAGCCCGACAAATGGCATCGGAAGCACCGCCGGACGCACGCATCGGTCACGTACATCTGAAGGTCACCGACCTCGATCGCGCCGAGAGTTTCTACATCGATGCGCTGGGAATGAGGCGTATGGGCCGGTTGGGCGACCAGGCGACCTTTCTCGCTTATGGCGACTATCACCATCACCTTGCTTTGAACACGTGGCACTCCAAGGACGGCCCAACCGCCCCGGTCGAGGCGCCGATGGCTGGGCTCTACCACTTCGCCGTCCTCTATCCCCATCGCAAGGCCCTGGCCAACGCGGTCAAACGCGTCCTCGATTTCGGCTGGAAGCTCGACGGCGCCAGCGACCACGGGGCCAACTACTCCATCTATCTGCGGGACCCCGACGAGAACGGGATCGAGCTCTACTACGACCGTCCGCCGGAGCAATGGGAACGCGACGCCGAAGGGAACCTCGCGCTCAAGAACGCACCCTTCGACGTGGAGGCGCTGCTGGAAGAAGCCGACTGAGCTTCTACTTGGAGAAGTTCTCTCCGCCCTCTGGGTCCCAGTACTTCTTGTCCCCGAGCTCAGCCGGACGGTAGTCCTGCTCAACCTGCCCGCCGGGGAAGCTGTGCGGGTACTTGTAACCCTTTCCCTCGCGAGCGAGCTTGCGTGCCATCTGCTTGTCCGAGTCGCGAAGGTGTGCCGGCACGTTGTGCGATCGCTCGGCGATGTCGTTCTTCGCTGCAACCATGGCACGAAGCACGGCGTTCGACTTAGGCGCGAGGGACAGGTACATCGTGGCCTGCGCGAGAGCGAAAGCCAGACTCGGGAAGTCCAACGAACTCGTTGGCCTGAGCTGCCGCGACGGCCACGGACAGTGCGTTGGGATCGGCTAACCCGATGTCCTCAGACGCGAGCACGATCATCCGGCGCGCGACGAACTTCGGGTCCTCCCCGCCTTCGAGCATCTCGAACAGCCAGAACAGCGCAGCGTCGGGATCGGATCCCCGCAAGGACTTGATGAACGCAGAAATCACGTCGTAGTGGCGGTCCTGGGCCTTGTCGTAGCGGATCGCCCGGCGGGCCAAGGCCGCTTGGACGTCTTCGACGAGTCACCTCCGTCGCACCGCGAGCGCCGGCCAGCTGCGCGCTGGCCTCGAGTGCATTGAGCGCGATGCGCGCGTCGCCACCGGACTTCTCGGCGATCCAGTCCAACGCATCGTCTACGGCGGTGACTCCGGGTAATCCTCGTTCCTCGTCCCTGAGTGCGCGGTTGAGGATCTCCTTTATGTGTTCGGGTTCCAGAGACTCCAAGCGGAAAAGCAGAGACCGCGACAGGAGCGGCGAGTTCACCTCGAAGAACGGGTTCTCCGTCGTAGCGCCGATGAGGATGATCAGCCCCTCTTCCACGGCGCCGAGAAAAGCGTCCTGCTGGGCCCGGTTGAAGCGATGGATCTCGTCGAGGAACAGCAGGGTGCGTCCGAACTTGCGCGCGTTGGCGATGACCTTGCGGACATCGGCCACGCCGGCCGAGATCGCGGAGAGCTTCTCCACCGGGATCTTCGTCCGCTCCGCTACGAGGTGGGCGATCGTCGTCTTGCCAGTTCCGGCCGGACCCCAGAGGATCGCCGAGCGCAGCTCGTCCTTCTCGATCAAGGCGCGAAGCGTTGTGCCGGGACCGATCACCGACTGCTGGCCGACGATCTCGTCGAGGTTCGCCGGACGCATACGCGCGGCCAGGGGCGCCTTCGCTTGGAGCGATTCGGGCGCGCCCGCGAAGAGTGACTCCTCTTCTTCGCGGTCGCTCGGGGTCACTTCTGTTCTTTCTCGATCAAACGAAGGCCGAGGTCGCGCAGCTGCAGAGGATCGACGGGAGCGGGCGCACCCGTAAGCGGATCGGCTCCCGTTTGCGTCTTCGGGAACGCGATGATGTCGCGCAAAGAGCCGCCACCGGTCATCGCCATCAGCGTGCGGTCGAGCCCCATGCCGACTCCCCCGTGTGGCGGAGCGCCGTGGGACAGGGCTTCGATGAACCAGCCGAACCGATCCTCGATCTCTTGGTCGTTAAGACCGAGGATCTCGAACACTTTGCGCTGTAAATCGGCTCTGTGCATCCGGATCGACCCGCTCAGAAGCTCGGTCCCGTTGATCACCAGGTCGTACTGCTGCGTGCGGACGGCAGCCGGATCACTTTCGAGGAACTGAGCAGTCGCCGGTGTCGGCGCATAGAAAGGGTTGCCGATGGAGATCCAGGAGCTCTCTTCTTCGCTCCATTCGAACGCCGGCATCTCGAGGATCCACGTGAAGCACCAGTCTTCGGGATCGGCGATCGAACGGATTCGTTCTTGCGATCGCGCGAGCTCCACACGAAGGGAGCCGAGCACCCCACTCGTCAGGCTGGGGTTCTCGTCCGCAGCGAGGAGTAATAGGTCGCCGGTCTCGGCCCCCAGCTCGCGCCGCAAGCCGGCGATCTCTTCTGCCGACAGGAATTTCGTGATGGGTGCGCGCAGCTCGTCGGTTTCGACCACCATCCACACGAGGCCCTTGGCACCAAGCTCCTTGGCCCGATCGATCAAACCGTCCAAGGTCGCGCGCGATGCGTCCGCACCGGCGCCCGGAACGCGAAGACCGCGTACCGCTCCCCCGGCCGACAGCACGCCGCCGAAAGCGTTGAAGCTCGTGCCGGCGAAAACAGAGGAGAGCTCGGTGACCGTGGGGCCGGCCGCTTCGCGCATATCCGGCCGATCGGATCCATAGCGCGCCACCGAATCTTCGAACGTGATCCGAGTGAATGGAACCCGGATCTCGACGCCGAGGCAGTCACGCCACATGCGCGAGATCAGCCCTTCCATCATCTGGAGGACGTCGTCCTGTTCGACGAAAGCCATCTCGAAGTCGAGCTGGACATGCTCGATCTGTCGGTCCGCGCGCGGGTCTTCGTCCCGGAAGCAGGGGGCCAGCTGGTAGTACCTCTCGATGCCGCCGACCATGAGCGTTTGCTTGTAGAGCTGCGGTGACTGCGCCAGCGCGAAGACGTTCCCGCGGTTGTGCCGGGAAGGGACGATGAAGTCGCGTGCGCCCTCCGGTGTCGGGCGCGTCATGATCGGCGTCTCGATCTCGATGAAGCCGTGCTCTTCGAAGTGGTCGCGGATGGCCTTACGAGCTTTCGACCGGAGAGCCATGTTGTCCTGCATCGGCTTACGCCGCAGATCGATGTACCGGTAACGCAGTCGCGTCGTCTCCTCCGCCTCGATCTCGTCCTCCACTGGGAAAGGAAGCGGAGGACACTCCGACAGCACCTCGACCTCGGCGGCGACCACCTCTATCGCGCCGGTCGGAAGCTTGTCGTTAACCGTGCCTTCCGGACGTGCGCGAACCGATCCCCGGATCAGAAGACACCATTCGTCGCGCACGCGATGCGCGACCGCGGCTACGGCGTCGGCCTCGCACACGATCTGCACGACGCCGCTCGAGTCGCGCAGGTCGAGGAACAGCACGCCTCCGTGGTCACGGTGCGCGTTGACCCAGCCGGCAAGCGTGACGTCGGCGTGGATGTGTGAGCTATGGAGTTCGCCGCAACCGTGTGACTTGATCAAGGCGAGAGCTCCTTCACGAGATCATCGAAGGACACCTCTCGCTGCTCGCCTGAATCGAGATCCCGTACCGTGACGACTCTCCTGGCAGCCTCATCCGAGCCGAGGATCGCAACGCGAAGCGCGCCCAAACGATCGGCCTCGCGGAGCTGCGACCGCATCGATCTGGCCTCGTCCGAAACCGTTACTCGCGATCCCGCACGGCGCAGGTCCATCGCCAAAGCGACGGCTACCTCGGCAAGCCCCTCGAGCCAGACGACGTGCACGTCCGGCCGCCATGGAAGGGTCGGCCCGCGCGTCAACGCACGCATAGAACGGCTCAATCCGAGTCCGAAGCCGATGGCCGGCATCGATGGCCCCCCGAACTGTTCGATGAGAAGGTCGTAGCGGCCTCCCGCACCCAAAGTCGGAAAACCCGGAAGGATGAATTCGAAGACTGTGCGCGTGTAGTAGTCGAGACCTCGCACCAAGCGTGGGTCATCGGTCCAGGCGATTCCAAGAGCCTCGAGTACTCGTCCGACTTCGGCGAAGTGGTCCTTGCATTCGTTGCAGATCCAGTCGCGTACGACTGGCGCGTGCTCGCGGATGATCTTCTGATCCTCGGGCACCTTGCAATCGAACACACGCATCGGATTCGTCTCGAGGCGTCTGTGGCAATCGTCACAAAGCTCGTCCACGTAGTCGGCCAGTGCGGCCTTTAGTGCCGTTAGATACTCCGCGCGATCGTTGGGACAACCGATCGTGTTGAGCACGAGCTCCGGCGCAAGGCCTATCGTCTGGAAAAAGTCCCGAGCGAGCGCGATGACTTCAGCGTCCACGACGGGCGATGCCGAGCCGATCCACTCGACGCCGGCCGAGAAGAATTGTCGCTCAACCCCCTTGGCCGGACGCTCATAACGAAAGAACGAGCCTATGTAGTAGAGGCGGAGAGGTAGCCCGAGCTCTCCGTCCGGCCTGTGCTCAATGAATGCCCGGATAACGCCGGCTGTACCCTCCGGCCGCAAGCTGAGCGAACGTCCTCCGGCGTCCTCGAACGTGTACATCTGCTTCTGGACGACGATGTCGGCGGAGTCCCCGGCCGACCGTTCGAAGACCTCCGTGTGCTCGAACGTTGGCGTCTCCACCCGGCGATAGCCGTAACGCTCGAACAATGACCGCGCGACATCCTCCAGCTCCGACAACAGCTCGGAGTCCGGAGGGAATAGGTCGGGAGTGCCCCGCGGGCCTTTGGCTTTGGCCATCCCGTACTTATACAGGCTCGTGACGGGCGGGTTTCGTCTAAAGCGGCCGAGCCAGAAGCAAAGCGTGGGTGTTGTTCCAGGAGCGCAAACCGAGCTCTTTCAAGGGGACGAACCCCTCGCGTTTGTAGAAACGGCGCGTCCCCTCGTATCCGTCCTCTGCATTTTCGGCCTCGGAGGGGCCGAGCGTTATCACGACAAGCTGCCGGTAGTCGTCCTGCTTGGCGGCCTCCACCGCTGCCGCCATCAGCTGAGCGCCCACCCCGCCCCGGCGGCGGTCCATCCGGACGGCCATCCACGTGATCTCGAGTGCCTCGTCGCTGGACGGCGCAACCGTGACGAAGCCGACCACGTCGTCCCCATCGACGGCGACCCATCCGCGCTCGGAACGCACGGCCTTGGCGCAATCGGCCTGTCCCACAGGGTCTCCGAAGTGGTAAGGGAGCGTTGCCAGAACCCCATCGCAGGCTTCGGCGTCTTGCGAGGAGAGCGGACGGATCACTGCGACGAGAAATGATGGTCGAGGTTCTCGAGCGTCCGCTCCATCGCTTCAGGATTGCGATCTAGGAAGCCCAAAGCACGGAGGACGAACGTCGGGGCGATGCCTCCGGACCAATCGAATGACTCGCGAACGCGCGTGCGGCCGTCGACCGGCTCCAGCTCGTAGCGCCAGATGTTGCGCGCGAAGTGCCGCCACGCGATGCGCTTGCCCTCTTCGAACTCAACGACCTTGTTGCCGATCCTGTAGGGAGCGGTTATCTGCATGCTCATCCCGAACTTGGCACCCAGGGAAAGCCGTTTCGGATTGTTGGCCGACGAGCTCTTCACCGTTCCGGAGCCGTCGAGTACCGGATGCATAGCCGGGTCGGCCAAGAGATCGAAGATCTCTTGGGGCTGAGCGTTGATCACTCGTTCGACGGATATCACTTTGCCGGCCATGCTCAATCCCCTTTGGACGTCTGCGTATCGATGAGGATAGTGACCGGTCCGTCGTTCGTGAGCTCGACCTCCATGTGGGCGCCGAACACACCGCTCTGCAGCTTCACTCCGAGATCGGCGAGTTGCTCGCACACGCGATCGACGAGAGGGTCGGCCTGCTCGGGCCGCGCCGCCTCGACGAAGGACGGCCGCCGGCCCTTCCTGGTATCGGCGTAAAGCGTGAACTGACTGACGACCAGCACGGAAGCACCCTCATCGAGCACCGATCGGTTCATCTTTCCTTCTTCGTCCGGAAAGATCCTCAGGTTCGCGACCTTCTCGGCCACGTATGAGGCATCGGCTTCCTCGTCGTCACCGTGCACTCCCACGAGAACAACGAGGCCGCGCTCGATCTCTCCGACCACCGCACCCTCGACGCGCACGCATCCCCGTGAAACACGCTGGACGAGAGCGCGCATTAGTTTCCTTGGCGCGCTTTGAGCGGCAAGACGCGATAAGCGTCGAACACACCTTCTATGCGCCGCACCGTGCGCTGGATGTGATCGAGATGAGCGATATCGGCCAGCTCGAAAGCGAACCGCAAGCGTGCCGTCCCGTCACTCTTCGACCACGAGGACGAGGACAGGATCATCACGCCGCACTCGGTGAGCGTGTCCGAGAGGTCGCGCAGCAGGCCGGAACGGTCTAGGGCCGAAACCTGGAACACGACAGTGAACCGGCCGCCCTGAGACGAGTCCCACTCGACCTCGACGACGCGTTCGGACTGAAGCATCAGCGTCTTGGCGTTGGGACAGTCGGCGCGATGCACTGATACGCCGCGTCCGCGCGTGATGAATCCGAACACCTCGTCGCCGGGCACCGGAGCACAACACCTCGCAAGCTTGGCCGCGACGTCGCGCTCGCCCTTCACCACGACCGATGGCGCTTCCTCCGCGCGCCGCGTAGGCGCAACCGGTTCGGGCACGGGCTCGGGTTCGGTCGGACGAAGTATCTGGCGGAGGGTCTCCACGAAGTCGGCCGTGGGGAGACGTCCCTCGCCGAGCGATTCGTACAACGTCTCCTCACCGGAGGTGCGCAGATCGGAGAAGAGTTTGCGCCAGACCTCGAGGGTCAGCTCTGTCTGCGCGATGCCCTCGCGGCGCAGCGTCTTGACGAAGAGGTCGCGGCCCTCTTCACGCGCCGCCTCTCGGCGGTGGGCTGTGAGCCAGTGCCTGATCCTCGACCGGGCTCTGGAGGTCTTGACGAGAGCAAGCCAGTCCTCCTTCGGGCGGGCGTCCTGCGCGCGCGTGGTGAGGATCTCCACTACGTCGCCGGAATCCAATCGCTTATCGAGCGGTACCAAGGTCCCGTTTACACGAGCGCCCATCGTTCGATGTCCGACCTCGGTGTGGATCGCGTAGGCGAAATCGATCGGGCTGGCTCCCCTGGGCAAGCTGATGACCGGCTCCCTTCGGGGTGAAGCAGAAGACCTCATCGTGGAAGAGATCAAGGCGAAGGGATTCCATGAACTCGCGTGGATCCTTCGCTTCACGGAATGTTTCGACGAGCTCGCCGAGCCACGGAACATCGGAATCGGAGTCGCGCTGCTTCCTGCGACCGCCGTCGGCTTCCTTGTACTTCCAATGGGCGGCGATCCCCCACTCGGCCGTTTCGTGCATCGCGCGCGTTCGTATCTGGATCTCGAGCGGCTTTCCCTCGGGGCCCATGACCGACGTGTGCAGCGACTGGTACATGTTGAACTTGGGCATCGCGATGTAGTCCTTGAAGCGCCCGGGAAGCGGCTTCCACAGCGCGTGGATTACGCCGAGCGCCGCATAACAGTCGCGCAAGTCCTCGACAACGATGCGAACGCCAACGAGATCGAAGATGTCGTCGAACTCCACGCCGCGCTCGACCATCTTCTGGTAGATCGAGTAGAAGTTCTTCGCTCGCCCGGAGACGGTGGCTTGGACCTTCGCTTGATCCAGATGCGATCGGATCTCCTCGAGCACCTTCGCGAGGTACGCGTCCCGCTCGGGCTGGCGGCGGTTGGTCAGCTCGGCGATCTCGTCGAAGCGCTTCGTCGTATAGGTACTGGAACCCCAGGTCTTCGAGATCGGTGCGGACCTGGAACATCCCGAGCCGGCTGGCGAGAGGCACGATAGACCTCGAGCGTCTCGCGCGCCTTCAGCTCTCTGCTTCTCGGGCGCCAGCGCGTGCAGCGTGCGCATGTTGTGAAGACGATCGGCGAGCTTGATGATGATCACGCGAACATCTCGCGCCATCGCAACCATCATTTTTCGGTAGTTCTCCGCTTGCGCCGCTTCGGTCGACCGGAACGAGATCTTCGCGATCTTCGTCAGTCCGTCGATGATCTCCGCGACTTCGTCGCCGAAGCTCTCGCGAAGGTCGGCCAGGGACGCATCTGTATCCTCGACGGCATCGTGAAGCAGGGCGCCGATGATCGTCGTTGGATCCATGCCCATATCCGCGAGGATCTGGGCGACTTCGAGTGGATGCGTGATGAAGGGATCGCCCGACAGCCGCATCTGACCGGAGTGGACCTCGACCGCGACCTGGAAGGCCCGGATGACTCCTTCCAGCTCGGCCTTGGGGTGGACGGCCAGAAGCGCGTCGGTGACCGGACGCAGGTCCTCGGGCGCCTCCGTGGGATGTGGGGTGCGCCGGAGACGCCCGAGGATGGCCCGTAGAGGACTTCGTGAGACCGGTTTCGTCTGAGCCATCCCACTCCAGTTTGCCTCAGAGGGCTTTTCGCGGCGCGTAGCGTATGTCTCTGACATAAGGAAAGGAGACGCCATGGCCATCCGGACTCCGCTATGTGACTTGCTGGGCATCGAAGTCCCGATCATCTGTGCTCCGTTCGGTCCCTGGTCCCAGGTCGAGCTGGCTGCGGCCGTCAGCGAGGCGGGCGCCCTCGGGGGCCTGGGCACTGCGGTCGTACCTGTTGAAGTTCTGCGCGAGCAGTGGAAGAGCGTTCGTTCGCTTACCGACAAACCTTTCGCGATCAACCACACACGCCGTCCGTTCGATCCCGCCGCGTTCGACGCGACGCTGGAGGAACGTCCGGCCGCCATCTCGTTTCACATCGGCGACCCCGCCGACCTGCCCGAGCGCGCGCATGATGCCGGCGTCCTCTGGATCCACCAGGTCGGGAACATCGATCAGGCCAAGCGTGCTCTGGACGGAGGCGCAGACGTGCTGATCGCTCAGGGCAGCGAGTCCGGCGGAAATGCCGGCGATGTCGCAATGTCGGTGATCGTCCCCGCCGTGGTCGATATCGCGGGGAATGTTCCGGTGGTGGCTGCCGGAGGCATAGCCGACGGCCGTGGTCTGGCTGCAGCGCTCGCGCTCGGCGCCCAGGGCGTGAACGTTGGTACTCGTTTCCTAGCGTCGACCGAGATGAAGATCCCTCAGGACTGGAAGGACGCAATCTTGAAAGCGGGGGCCGAGGACACCGTGAAGATGACGTTCTCGAATTACGTCATGCCGCCTTTCACCGAAGGTGCGTACACAAACATGACGCCGAGGGCTCTCCGCAATGAATTCATTGAGAATTGGAACGACCGCCCCGAGGAGGCCGCCGCCAATGCCGACCAGCTGCGGGCCGAGCTCATGAAAGCGATCCCGGCCGGCAGGCTCCACGAATTCATTCCGATGACCGGGCAGAGCGCCGCGTTGATCGATGACGTCCTGCCGGCCGGCGAGATCGTCCGGCGGATGGTCGCCGAGGCCGAAGGCCTTCTGGGCCGCGCGCACGGTTTCGTCTCGAGCTAGATCCTTGTCGCGCTCCGGACCGGCGCCCAAAACGCTGGTCGCCTTCGGCTTTGCCGTTCTGTTCGGCGGTTCGAACTTCGTCGCCGTCAGGCTCAGCAACCGGGAACTGCCACCGATGTATGGCGCCGGCATCCGCTTCGCAGCCGCCGCCTCCCTCCTATTCGTGATCGCGACGGTGGCTCGCATCGCTCTCCCACGCGGACGCTCGCTGCGAGGAGCGCTCATCTTCGGCACCCTCAACTTCTTCGCCGGTTACGCGCTCTTCTATTGGGGTCTCCAGGAAGTTCCGGCAGCGTTGGCCGGAGTCATCTTCGGGGCGGTACCACTCTTCACTTTTGTACTCGCTGTGGCGCAACGGCTCGAACGATTCGTTTGGCGCGCGGCTCTCGGCGCTGCGGTTGCGATCGCCGGGATAGCAGTGATGGCCGGATCGCCGTCAAAAGGATCAGTACCACCGGTGTATCTCGCCGCGGTTCTTCTATCCGCGCTCACCGCAGCTCAGACAACGGTCGTTATCAAGAGGTTCCCGGCGGCGCATCCGGTGGTGATGAACGCGGTCGGGATGGCGGTAGGTGCACCTCTGCTCTTGCTGCTTTCGCTGTTGTCCGGCGAACGCTGGGTCGTACCCGATCGTCCCGCCACATGGTCATCCCTCGCCTTCCTCGTCGTGTTCGGATCTGTCGGTCTCTTCATCCTCTTCGTCTACGTGATCCAGAACTGGACGGCCTCGGGCGCGTCCTATCAGTTCGTACTCATTCCGATCGTCGCCGCCCTCGGTGGCTGGCTAGTTCTCGGTGAATCACTCACTTCTTCACTTGCCTTTGGTGGCGTGTTGGTGATCGCCGGCGTCTATATCGGAGCCTTGGCCAGAACGCAGGACGAGACATCGGCCGAACTAACATCCATTTCGATGGACGGTCTCCGGGTGACCCGGCACGCAGACATCGACGAGTTCGAAGATCACGCCCTCGCCTTCCTCGCCGAGCGCGAGGCCGAGCACAACCTCTTCCTCGGTATCTGTTCGCAGATCCGCGCCGGACGTTACAAGGACCCCTACCTAGTCACAGTCGAGGATGGCGACCGGGTCGTAGCAGCGGCGTTCCGTACACCGCCCTTCCCGCTGGGACTCTCCCAGATCGATGCATCCGATGCGATCGAGCTCATCGCCGGACACGCTCATCGGATGTACGGCACGTTGCCCGGCTCCCATGGACCCAAGACCGACATCGGCATCTTCGCCGAGTTTTGGAGTCAGTTGAGCGGACAGAAGTCCCATATTGCGATGGAGCAGCGGATCTATGAGGCGAAGGAAGCCCATCTCCCTCAGAACGTAAGTGGCTCTTTTCGCGCGGCGCACGAGAGTGATCGCGGCACGTTGATCGCTTTCTACGACGGTTTCGTCGCCGACACCGGCACGCAGACGAATCCTCCGGCGGACGCCTGGGTGGATGCTCATCTCATGCAGGACCAGAGCACCGGCGTGTGGATATGGGAAGACGATGGTGTTGTCTCCATGGCCGCGTACTCGGGTCCGACCCCAAACGGGATTCGCATCGGCGGCGTGTACACACCACCTCAGCTCCGCGGTCGCGGCTACGCGAGCGCATGCGTAGCCGCACTAACGAAGATGCTCCTTGACGCCGGTCGCCGCTTTTGCTTCCTTTACACCGACCTGTCCAACCCGACGTCCAACTCCATCTACCAACGAATCGGCTACCGGCCGATCTCCGACGTGGACCAGTACCGGTTCGACGACCCTTCTCATGAGGCTCTCACCTAGTGAGCTCTACAGTCGACGTATGAATATCCCTTCGCGAAAACGAGCAGTGGCAGGCGCTCTTCTCGTTGTAACGCTGCTGGGTGGTGCCGCATGTACCAGTGGAACCGAAGACCCGGTCGCACAAACCGACGTCGATGCCGACAGCGGTCTTCCCCAGGGAAGCGAGAAGGTTGAGCTGGATCCGGCGGACTTCACAACGGAGATAGACAACCCGTACTGGCCGATGGCCGTCGGCAGCCAATGGATCTACCACGAGACAGACAGTGAGGGAGCCGACCAACGCGTTGAGGTGACCGTCACGGACAAGACCAAGAAGGTCGCCAACGGCATCGTCGCTCGAGTGGTGCGCGACGAGGTCACCGAGGACGGCGTACCGGTAGAGCTCACCGACGACTGGTATGCGCAGGATTCGAAGGGCAACATCTGGTACCTCGGCGAGGAAACCACCGAGTACGACAACGGTAAGCCGGCGTCGACCGAGGGTTCGTTCGAAGCCGGGAAGGACGGTGCCGAAGCCGGCATCATCCTGCCCGCCGAGCCGAAGGCCGGCATGAAGTACCGACAGGAGTACTACGAGGGCGAAGCCGAGGACAGAGGCGAGATCGTCAGCACGAAGGAGCAAGCCGAGGTGCCGTTCGGACACTTCCGCAACGTGCTCATGACGAAGGACACCAACCCGCTCGAACCGAAGGTCCTGGAGTTCAAGTTCTACGCTCGCGGAGTTGGCCCGGTGCTTGCGATCTCGGTCTCGGGTAGCAGCGACAAGGAAGAGCTCATCGAGTTCGAGAAAGGCGAAGCGTCCTAGAGTCAGTCTTGCCTAGGTCGTTATCGTGAGTTGGTTACAGACTCGACCACGATCGGGGTCCGATCCCGGCTTAGTGAAGACGAACCAGGCGCAGAGTTGATAATTGCCAGCGTCAACTTTTGGTAACTCGAACCGATATTCATTTCCCGCCCGGAGCGCCAGTTGATAAATTGGGTCGTCGGGGGCAATGACAGCATCGCGTTCGAACTTGTCACGAACCACGAGCTGGTAAAGGTCTTGCCCATCTTTCTGAAGCATCAATGATGCTGGAAAGACCAGCCTTCGATCATCGTCTTGCGGGCCTTGATACGTAACAAAAACTGAGTCCGTATTTGCGACCTCAGCATCACGAAGATGCATCGTTACGCCACGAGTCTCGTCCATTGCAACCTGGCGAACGGCGGATTCAGTACCGCATCCCAACGAGACGAACAGTAAGCCAGACGCAAGCCAGCGACAAAGCCGAAGTTGACCACCTTTGCCTATCATCCCGTGGGTCGTTCGTGGCCCCCGTTGTGTCTGGCTAATGGTCATAAGGACTGACAATCGCTTCTGTGGTGCATCGATTGCGACAAGCATCGCATTAGTCGATCCGGTGCATGCTTACACGCCTGAGGGGGGATAGCAGCCGGTCGTTGTTTGAGTCGGGCCGCGTTTCCATCTGGCAATATTGTTAGCGTCATATAGCACCAGGTTGCCGTCGTCTTGCATACGAAGATATGCACCCGGTCGATTGCTAGTGTTGGTGGCGCATATCGGCGTTCCGCCCGCCGTGTAGAGAACAAGGTTTCCGTCAGCCTGCATGACAATGTAGGCATTGGCGTTTCCGGCAGTGCCAGTCCGCCAGATAGTGCCTCCTGAGGTCCTGTACAGAACAAAGTTGCCATCAGACTGCATCCGCACTGTGTACTCACCATTTGGTGAATCCAGCCGCTGGTTTTCGTACCGACCTCTAAGGCCCTGATTTCCCTTCAGGCGCTGCGTTGCACGGTTGAGAATGATCGTATATCCGGTGTATTGCTCTGCCGCGGACGTCCAAGCCCAAGTAGAGCCGCCAGCACACGGGTTCGGGTTTCCCGAGCTAATCATGCCGAATGCCTTTGAGTCATTGCTGCGCACTACGGGGGCGCCGCTGTCGCCCGGACAGTACTGCAACGCGTTCGCGCTTCCGAGACAACAATATTCCGCGTCAGAACCACTCCAGCCAGTGACGTGTCCGCAGCTGGTGTCCCCCTGCGCCCCTTCGGCGCAAACAAGTTCTCCAACCAGCATTGAGTTCGGGCTACTCACCTTAGTAGTGATGCGTGTGTCGGTTTCCGGATCATTCCCGAAACCTCGATAGACGCTGTTGTTGGGCTGCGCGAGATTCGGATTGGTGATGTCGTAAATCGCAACATCAACGGCGTCGTTCCTTGGCATTCTGGGGCCAACATTATTGCTGTTATGGGTCATGGTCCCGAAGTTGCAGTGATCGGCCGTCGACATAAAGCGCGTGCCTAGGTCGTTTCGGAAAACGAATCCCGATGTGCAGTTGGCGCCATTGATTCCCAACCCCGCGCGGATTGGGTGGCAACCGTCACGAGAAACGCAAGTGTTACCGAGTCGTTGCATTCCCTCCCTGTACTTAACGCGGACAAGTCCAGATTCAATGTCCTTGGCTAGGGCCTCGTCTACTTCGTCTCGACGGTCCGAGAGGGATGGATCCAAAAAGACGTCGACAGCATTTTCCGGAGTGTTGTCAGTCACAAAGAATGGCGAAAAGCCCTTCTTTTCGGTCGGAAGCAACTCACGGAGCTTCGTCGCGGCACGATCAATTGCGGCTACCTGTTCGGCTTGCGAGAACTGAGTATCGATAAACTCAACGTTCGGGTTTCGCTCCATCGCCGACAGGGAGCCCTTTCGGCGTGCCTCCTCAGCCGCTGGTTTCCCTTTAAATCCCAAGAAAATTCGTCCGCGGTCAGTCGGGTCGATCCACGCCCCCGCAAAGTCCGGGCCAAGATCGCGGTTGCGGGCCTGTAACTCATCGGAGATGGCTCGGTGCGTTGCGGCATTCTCAGAAGTGTCACTAGGTGAAGCTTGCGGCTGTTGCTCCTGGGTCGATGCTGGTTGTTGCCAAAGCAGCGTTAAAGCCACAGCCAAAGCTAGCTTGCGAATGGAACTCGAACGCGAAGAAGACTTCTCTGGTACGCCACCCATCCCCGAGCCCCGTGCTCGCGCGAACTACCTCGTTGGTTGCGCGCTCAGCTCTTGGGGCGAAGAGCGTTCGATTGCCGAACGTGAACCCACTTGAAACGTACGGCCGGGCCGTGGACATGTCAACGGGTGGCCCAAGTCCGAATCACGCCGGAGACACGTTACGCATCCAGTTGCGCAAAGATCAGAAAAGCTGATCGGGTAGCTCTCGTCTCCGAACTTTTCCGGTCTGGGTTCGCGGAAGCTCGTCGACGACGAAGACCTGCTTCGGCGCGTGGGAGCCGGGGAGCCGATCTCGCGCAAAAGCACGCACGGCTTCGGGGTCACCACTACCGGTGATCGCGGCGCACACTCGTTGGCCCCACTCGTCGTCGGATACGCCGAAGACCGCGGCTTCGATGACGTCCGGATGCTCAGACAGAACACGTTCGACCTCGGCCGGATAGACGTTCACGCCGCCGGAGATGATCAGGTCCTCGCGTCGTCCCTCGATGTACAGGTAGCCTCGTCGTCGAGCCGACCGAGGTCGCCGACGGTGAACCGATCGCCCCGCCAAGCCTTCGCCGTTTTGTCCGGATCGCGCCAGTACTCCCATCGAGCGAAGGTCGGCGCCTCCGACCCAGATGGTTCCGATCCCATTTGCGTCGGGATCCTCGATCGATAGACGACGTCCGGTACGGGCTCGTCCTGACGTGCCCGGCCGCTCCAGCCATTCCTGCGACGAGCACAAAGTGAACTGTCCCTCCGTCGATCCGTAGAACTCCCAGAGGTTCTCTACGCCGAACGCGCCGATCGCTCGGCGTTTCAAGGGTTCGGGGCATGCCTCGCCGGCATGCAAGATGCGGCGCGCGCCCGGAGCAATGAAGCCCTCACCGAGCAATCGGCGCAGGTGCGTTGGGACGAGGAACGCGCCGTTCACCTTCTCGTCGCGGAACGCGTCGGCGACCTCGACCGCGTCGAAGCTTTCGAAGACGAGGACGCGGGCTCCCGCGGCCAGTGCCGCGATCGTTATCCGATGGGGAGCCGAGTGATAGAGCGGCGAGCACATCGAGATACGTCTCTCCGGGGCGTGGATCCCAGAGCTCGAGCTCGTCGGCGGCCAGCTCGGCGCGCCTCGTCTTCGGACAGAACGCCCGACCACACGCCCTTCGCAAGCCCGGTTGTTCCGGACGTGTAGTGCATCGGACGCGCCAAAGGATGCGGCGCAAGCTCCGTCTCGGCTCCCGTGCTCAGGTCGGGCCACGTCGATCCGTCAACAACCAGAGCACAGTCGGCGTCGGCGACGATCCGATCCCGCTCGTCCGAAGCAAGATGAGTGTTGACGGGCACGGGGATGATGCCGGTGCGAAGAGCGCCGAGAGTGAGCGGAACGTATCCCGCGTGGTTGCCGGCGATGACTCCGATGCGGTCTCCGGTCCTCAGACCACACGACGAGATCCACGAAGCGGCACGGCGCGCCTCGCGTTCCACAACATCAGGCAACAACACGAACATGGCTTCAGGATGCGCTGAACCGGCGGCCGTTGTGTCGCCTGGATTCGGAGGCCCGGCCGGTGCCAGATGTGCGACAATCGCCGCCGCAAACGGCGACGGAGAGGGGCGTGTCCTCCGGCGCGCCCCGCAGAACAGGAGCTGTTGATGAACATCGTAGTAACCGTGAAGCAGGTCCCCGATCCCAACGTCGCCCCGGCGCTCGACGGCGATCGGCTGAAGCGAGAAGGCGTAGCCGGAGTTCTCGATCCAGGCGACGAGTTCGGCGTCGAGGCCGGCCTTCAGATCGCGGCCGGACACAGCGGCGAGGTCACCGTCGTCTCGATGGGCCCGGCGCAGGCCATGGAAGCGGTCCGCAAAGCACTGTCGATGGGCGCCGCGAAGGGCGTCCTCATCTCGGACGACGGCCTGCAGAACGCCGACGCGCTCACGACGGCGAAGGTGCTCGCTTCCGCCATCAAGAAGAACGGCTTCGACCTCATCATCGCCGGCGTCGAATCGACGGACGGTTACACCGGCGTCGTCCCGCAGATGATCGCCGCTCTCCTCGGCATCCCGATGCTGACCTTCGCGAAGTCGATCGACGTTGCGGACGGCAAGGTCAAGATCAACCGCCAGACGGAGAAGGGCTACGACGTCGTCGAGGCTTCGCTCCCCTGCGTCATCACGGTGACGGCTGGTGTGAACGAGCCGCGCTACCCGTCCTTCAAGGGCATCGTCGAGGCGAAGAAGAAGCCGGTCGAGCAGCTGACGGTGACCGATCTCGAGGTCGCGCTCGAGGGTGGGTCCGCCTCGCAGTCGGTGGACGCGATCAACGATGCCCCGACGCGCGGCGCGGGTGAGGTCGTCGAGGACGACGGCACCGGCGCGGCGAAGATCGCGGACTTCCTCGCACAAGCAAAGGTGATCTGATCATGGCCAAGATCTGGGTGTTCGCAGAATGTGACGCAGACGGCAAGGTCACCACGAGCGCGCTCGAGAACCTCGCCAAGGCGCGCGAGCTCGGCGACGCGGAAGCGGTCGTACTCGGTCCGGGTGCAGCCGCGGCTGCCACGACGCTCGGTGAGCACGGCGCGAAGAAGGTGTACCTCTCAGAGGACGACGGTGTTCCACGACTACGTCGCGCAGCCCGCGGCGTACGCGCTGTGGAAGCTCGCCGAGCAGCACCAGCCGGACATGATCGTGTTCGGCGATGGACTACGACTCGCGCGACATCGCCGCGCGCGTGGCGGCCGCCAACAACTCGACGATCATGGGCAACGCGACGGACCTCCTGTCCGCCGACAAGGCCCAGACGCAGATCTTCGGCGGCACGAAGATCGTGGACGTCGACCTCGAAGGGCCCGAACCCGAAGCTCGTGATCACGCGTCCGAAGTCGTTCGAGGCCGTCGGCCGTCGGCGGGACCGCCGAGACCGAGCAGATCTCGATCGAGATCCCGGACAACGAGAAGGGGGCCAAGGTCGTCGAGCGTCACGAGGAGGAAGCGGCCGGCGTGAAGCTCGAGGACGCGAAGGTCGTCATCTCGGGCGGACGCGGACTGCTCGAGGCCGGGAACTTCGAGCTGCTCGAGCAGGTCTCGAAGTCCATCCCGAACTCCGCCGTCGGCGCGACGCGCGCCGTCGTAGACGCCGGCTGGGTGCCCTACGCGATGCAGGTCGGCCAGACCGGCAAGACGGTCAAGCCGGACGTCTACATCGCGGCCGGGATCTCCGGTGCGTCACAGCACCAGGTCGGCATGAAGGAGTCCAAGCGGATCATCGCGATCAACAAGGACCCCGAGGCGCCGATCTTCCAGATCTCGGACCTCGGCATCGTGGGCGACACGATGAAGGTTCTGCCGGCGCTGATCGAGGAGCTCGACAAGCGCAAGGGCTAGCCGAACTCAGGTGATGTGATCGTCGTAGGACGTGGCGAGGCGCGGGGTCGGTTCGGCTTCGGCATGTAAAACCTGACGGTGCATGGCGCTCACTGCGAGCTGGAGCGCGAACGCGAACAGATGCCGTGCGCGCAACTTGCTGAACCCGTGAGATCGATTGAGGAACACGAACGGGATTTCGCGCACGCGTCCTTCGTGCTCGCCTTTGAGGAGTACCTCTAGGCCTATCTTGAATCCCCTTGCATCGAGCTGAGCCGATTCGACGACCGATCGGCGGACGGCAAAGAAACCGGACGTCGCATCCCGGACGGATGTGAATGGACGTGCGAGAAAGCAAGCCGTGCGCGACAACAGCCTTCTGAACCATGGCCAGCCATCGCTGCCGCCTCCGTCGATGTAACGGCTTCCGATCGCCATCTGGGCACCCTCTTCTACGGCATTGATCAAGCGTGGAAGGGTCTCGGGAGGATGACTGAAGTCCGCGTCGCAAACGGCGATGATCTCGCCGCGCGCTTCGTGAAAGCCGTCTATGACAGCGGCAGCAAGACCGCGAGGGCGGTCGCATCGATCCACAACCCGTACTTCACGAACCCCGGACTCGAGGGCGTATCGACCGGTTTCATCGGCCGAACAATCGTCCATCACGAGGATCTCGAAGGAGCGATAACCGGCGTCGTTCAGCGAGCGCTGCAGGGACAAGACCAACGGACCGATGTTCGGGCGCCTCGTTCCACGTAGGCACAACGACGGTTAGCATTCCCCCCCTTCCCTGCTGCTCGCTTGTCTCAAATCATAACTGGAATGATCAACACTTCCCTCTAGAGAAGCGAAATCTCCGCTGGAGTGTGGATTCCGGGACAGTCCGGGAGCAGGTTCGATCGGCGTCGGCTCCGCTTCGAACATGCCGGGAGGGCCTTCGCCGAACGTTATCGTCGAACCCCGTCCTCCACAAATCAGTCGTCGGTGTTCACGCTGGCCCGTGTGAGCATCAAGAGGATGACGTTTCCGAACGGGAAGCTCCGTCTATGCCGGGCCGTAAATCGAGACAGTCGATGAGCGGCGTCGAACGAAAAGGCCGCTAAGAACGGCGCGAGCGAATGAGTTGTCCTCTTGAGGTCGAGAGACGAGAAGTCTTTGAAGAGTCGCGGATAGATATGCTCTAGCTCTCGCTCAATGTTCCAAAACGTGAACTTCGTGATGTGCTGTTCCTTGTAGCTAACGTCGGAAACTAGGTTCACGACGCGCTCGATTAGGGGCCATGCGCTCGCATAGTTCGGCGTCGTTATGACTATTTTTCCTCCAGGGTTAAGACGACTGACGACCCCTTCGAGAAGGATGCGGATCTCGTCGCGTTGAAGATGTTCGATGACCTCGAGAACAGTGACGCAGTCGAACGATTCGTTCATCGATTTCAACTCTTCAAGGGACGCGATGGTGCGAAACTCGCGATACGGCCGCGCCCAATGCTCGTTCGCGTACGCGATCTGATCCGCGAGGATGTCCACTCCGACTTGCCGCGAAAACCGTTCTTCAGGTGCGAGCGACAGGAACGTCCCCGCGAAGCAGCCGACGTCTAAGAGGGATTGGCCGGGCGTACTCGGCAGACACCTCAGTGCATTCTCGAATTTGGAGAGGTGCCAAAGCCTGCGGACGGGGCTCCCTTCGCGGACCACCGAGTCGTAATACCCGACTGGCAGACGCTGGTAGTCGAAGGACTTATCCCCGGGAGTCACAACAAACCGCCAGTGTTCTGCACTCGGTCGGGTACCTTCCAGAGCCAAACATCTTGTACCGGAGCGGCCGGACCCAAGAGACTCTCGACGGTCGCTCTCAGCGCGATCGCGTTCCTTTCGCCGGTCGGCAGCACGAGGATCGAAGCGTGCCAGAAGTGCAGGTCCGCTTCCGCTGCGCGCCGATCAGCTTCTGTGACGGGTAAGGGAACACCGGTAATCTCAACTTGATCGAGAAGTTTCGCGGTCGGGCGGAGCGGGGACCCGAAGGCTGCTTCATTTCCGGCGACTCCGTCCCTCGGGAACAAGAAATACCCGTTCGGGATGCCAAAGTGGAGATCGGATGCCGCCGCCCATCGGATTCCCTCGGATTTTCCGACCACTGGAAAAGGTAATGGCACCACCGTTTCGCCTTCGCCCAGATAGGAACGCCAGGAGCCGTTAGCAAAAAACTGCGGTATCGGCGGCTGACTCTTCGCATCCAATGGTGTCGGTGCAGCGGGCACGAGAGCGCACACAAGCGCCACGACCCATGACGCGCGGACGCGATTCGAGCGCAAACGACGCGCGGCGACGTCCCACACTTGCTGGGTCGCCATAGCTAGAAACACGCCCAAAGCTGCGGTCACTACGAGCCCAAAGCGCGAAGCGAGCACCGAGTCGAGCACCGGCAAATCTTCCAAAGTCCCCCACGGTCCGGATATCCCGGTTTTCACTCCTCGGAATGTGATCTGGGCCCCCAGTCCTAGGACTGCGAAAACGAGCAGTGTTGGCCTTAGCGCACGGGCAATCGGTCTGCGACCAGATAGGAAGAATGCTGCTACGCCAACGATGAGCATCGGCCAGCCGAAGAACAAGTTCTCTTCCGATGGGATGGTTAGAAATGTGCGTGTAACCCATTGGCCGCTCCCCGCCAAGGACTCGGTGGCGAACGCAGCAAACGAGGTCAGGTCGTTCGTCAACAGTCCGTGGCCGACCGAAAGTCCTCTGTAGTGATTGGGCCCCCAGTACTGGACCCAAAGCGGATAGGCAAGTAGGGCGCTCGCCACGATCGCCGTCACCGACAGAGACCCCAACATCGGACGCCATGCCTTGCTCAACTCATGACGTTGCTGCACTGAATAGATCACGACGAAGACGGCGCAGCTCGCCGCCACGAAGAGGAGAATCTCTTCACTGATGAATGCCTGGTAGACGACCAACAAAGCGAGAATGATGCCGTTACGCCAAACACGACCAGGCTCGCGGAGTCGCATGACCTGTAGGACGATGAACGGCACGAGAAGTTGAAACGTCATGTTCGGATGCCAACTCGCGTGCGAGATCATCGCCGGCGCAAAGCCACAGAACCATCCGCCGACTGCAGATGCAAGGGTCGATGTGACGACGTGCCGCGAGAGGACGTAGTACCAGCCGCCCGCCGTTCCAGCGAGGGCGAGGGTCAACAGGACAGAGAGGGACACGTGAGGGCCGAATTGCAGTGTTATCGGAGTCATCGGAACACCCAGGCCGAGTATCGACGTGTTCGCCATCATGTTGATCCCATCCGGCGCGTTTAGAAGCGTCGTGAATAGCGGGTTTTGGAAATGGGCAACGGACTTGGCTGCGTGCGCCAAAAACCACTGGAAAAGTGCCTGATCGGATCCCGCTAAGGGCGGGACCCTGGTCCACGGTTCTACCCACAGCGGAAAAGTCACGTAAATCGCCGCCAGGATGTAGCCGCCGACAACTAACACATCGGTCCACCCATGACGCTTTACGCTCGCGTCAGCGAACCGGGTCGAACGCAACCCGACTCCGCTCAAGTTGCTGAGGATCCCGTTTGGGGCTTACGCAAGCGACTTCCGAAGCCGATCTGAAGGATCGATCGAAACGTCGTTTCGGTCTCCTCCACTATGCGGCCCATCGCGGCGTCGAGTGCTTCCGCAGTGACCTCCTCGCGTCGTATGCGTGTCACGAGACAAACCACGCCCTCGCGACCGTCCAGGGAGAAGCTCACGCCCTGAGCGCGGTGATTGTGCCGCAGAAGCAGCTTGTAGACCTCGGCCTCGCGCTCCTCGGGCTCGATGATCACGTGACTGGTGAGCTTGATGGAGCGCTCCCCTACGTCGATCTCTACGGGTATCCAGCTTCGCGACACGCCGGGGATGCGGACGTACCAGAAACCGTCGCGCACTCGCTCGACGGTGGCTTCGTCCGGGAGGCCTTCGAGCCATCGCTCGATGACCTCGAAAGGTTCGGTCATCGCAGAGCCGGCTCGCAGATCGGGCACGGCTCCTTACGACCGATGGTCTTCACGTTCCTCGTTTGCTTGCCGGCCGCAAGGCGGCAATCCGGACGGTGAACGTAGTGGCCCCGCGGAACCGTGACCAGACCTCGGCGGCGTGCACCTGCGATGGGCGCTCCATCTTCAACGAGCACAGCTTTCGGCTTGGCGCGGGGCGTAAATAGCACTCTCAGCTGCTCGACCAAGCCGTGTGGATTGCGAGCCAGTCCGATCGCTCCCAATCCGAAGAACACGGGAAGGAGGACTTCCAGTTGATCGTGGAAGATGAACTTCGTCAGCGCGTTATCTCGGATGAACGGCTCGTGCACGAAGGCCGGAAGCAGCTGGAAGATCACCGCACCGGCCAGTGCTCCGATCCAGTTCCCTATCCCGCCGACGACGGCCAGCGTCAGGAAAAGGAACGACTGGAAGTTCGAGTAGGAAAACGGCGTCGCGAGATTGTCGGCGGCCGACAGGAGGCCTCCGCCCAGGCCCCCGATGAGCGCCGACAACGAGAACGCGATGATCTTTAGACGCGGGACATCCACACCCAGCGCGGAAAGCCCGACCTCCGACTCGCGCATCGCGCCCAGAGCAAGCCCGGTCTTGCTGCGACGTAAGTTCTGCACGAGCAACGCGGTGAGACCGAAGACCGCCAGCACGGCGAAGTAGTACGCGCGCGGACTCGATAACCACATGGGCCGCGTGAATCTGATCCCGCTCAGACCTCCGGAGAACGAACCGCTGCCGAACATGACCTCGTCCATCACTGCACCGAAGGCCAGCGTCGCGAAACCTAGGAACAGCGGAGAAAGATTCGCGGCCCGGAAGGCGAGGAAGACGCCCATTGGAACTGCCGCCAGTCCTCCGAGTATCACCGCGAGGAAGAAGGGGAAGCTCGCATCGGCGATGAGGTGAGCCGTTATCAGAGCGCCGAACCCGGCGATAACACCCTGGCACAGCGACACCTGTCCCCCGAAACCGGAGACCACGACAAGCGACAGGAAGATCATCGCCATGGGAGGGACGCGTGCGAGCTGCAGATGCCACTCGGCCCCCACGACCCAAGGCGCGATCAGCAGAACCGCGCCGACTATCCCGACGCGCGTTGCCGCGTCCTTCGGAGAGAGGGCGCGGCCCACGGGAGGCAGCGGGGGCGGAGTGAGCCGATCCGTTGGCCGGCGCTGCCACTGCGGCAGGAACAGCAGCCCGAACAGAACGATGAAGGGCACGGCCGGGCTCAGCTGGCGTGCCACTTCGCCGGGGGCGTAGCGCTGGATGATGAGCTGAGCTATCCCGATACCGAAACCTCCGGCAAGAACCAACGGGAAACTCTGGAGCCTTCCAGCAATAGCCGCAGCAGTAGCCGCGACCACGAAGAAGACGAGTTTCGTTGGATCGAGGCTCCCAAACATCGGAGCCAGCAGAACTCCGGAAAGCGCCGCGAAGCTCGCGCCGATCGCCCAGGAGAGCATCGACACGCGGCGCGCGTCGATGCCGCTCAGCTCCGCAACGTCGGGGCGGTCTACGACCGCTCGCATCCGGATACCCAGCGTCGTGTAGCGCAACAAGGCAAGAAGCCCGACCGCGAGCGCCACGCTGAGGACGATGCTTACGATCTGTTCGAAGTTCGCCCGAAATTCTCCAACTGTGAATACGGCGGTAGAGAAAATGCTCGTGGGAGAGAGTGTTGTGGCCGTCCCGCCCCAGACGACGCCGACGACTCCGAGAAGGGCGACGAGGAGCCCGATCGTCACGACGATCTTTACGACCTCGCCTGCGTCGTGAAGACGCCGGAACAACACCCGTTCGAGCAGCGCGCCGAAGGCCGGGGCGAGGACGGCGACCACCAAGACCAGAGCGAGTCCCGTCGGCATGTGCCACGTCTGCGTGTAGGTGAATCGGAGGAATCGAACTTCTCCGCCTTGAACGAGTTGGTAGAAGACGAATGCGAAGACCATCGCCAGCGCACCGTGCGCGAAATTGAATATCCCCGACGCGCGATACGTGAGGACCAGTCCGAACGCGGATAGGGAGTAGATACTCCCGACGACAGCGCCCAAGAAAAGCGTCGTTAACAGCGCCGCCACGTCACTTTAGAGTCGCTGGTCGTGAAACTTGAAGGGCCGCATCCCCTATGAAAGGCTGGCCGCCATGTTACAGCGCCCCAATATCGCGGCGATCGCATCAAATCCGCTCGTCGCCGCAGGATTGGCCTTGGCGATCCTGATCACTGCTTCCACGTATGCGATCGTGCGCGACGATGGCGACACGGCCACCGAGCTGGCCGAGCCCGGCCCGAGTACCGACGCGACACCAACGCCCGGTGAAACAAGCGCGGCTACGGCCAACGGCTACAGCCGGTCCTGGAGGCGCGGCGACAACCGAGGCCCCCCTCCCCGGCCTTCCCGGCGCGGTCACGCGTCCGTGCAATCCTCGGTCCGTCAAAGAGATCGGTGTCACCGACAGCACGATAACCATCGGACAGGTAGTAACCGACTCCAGTCAGCTTCCCCAGCAGCTGCGTCCGGCGAACGAAGGCCTTAGGGCCTTCGTCAACTACATCAACAAACGAGGCGGCGTCTGCAAGCGCAAGCTCCGGATCGAATACCGCAACGACAACCTGAGCCTCACGCAGCACCCGCAGGACATGCAGCAACTCGCCGATCGGGTCTTCGCGTTCGTCGCGAATGAATCGCTCCTCGATTTCCTGGACTATGGATCCGATCCTCCCTACGCACCGACCGTGCGCGGCGGTGGCAAGGAGGTTCCGGACGTGGGTGGCCTCGCCTTCTCCCTCGGCCGGGCCCAGTCGCCCTGGCACGCCGGCGTCGTCGGAAGCATCTCGCCCGTGCTCGTGGGAGGCGGACAGTACAAGCACGATATGGGCGCCCTGCGCGCCAAAGGCAAGCCCTGCACGCGTGGTGGAGTCGTCTATCTAGACGAGCCGACCGGCGCCTCCGAGCAGCAAGCACGACTCGGTGCTGTGTCCATAGAGCAGCCGTGGGGCGGCGGCCTTGGAGCCGGTAAGACGCAGCTTTACTCTGCGCAGCTCATCGATCCCGTGCCGGCTTACGAGGTGTTGGTCGACCGCATGATCGGCGACGGGATGAACTGCATCTTCGCCTACACCGACCTGGTCTCGAGCATCAACCTGGTAAAGGCCATGGTCAATCGCGGGGTCTGGCCGTCCGGCAGCGTCCGATACACAGGCATCCCGCTGTCGGCCCTCGACCCAAAGTTCATCCGCGACGTCGGACCCGGCTCCCGAGGCGTGAGCTCTTTCGCTCCCCATCTCCCGCTCAACGAGACCGGCAATCCGGCCGTCAAGCTCTATCTGGACGCACTCAAATCGATCAGCGGCGCCGAACCCACAACCTTCTCCGTGCTCGGGTTCGCGAGCGGCGCGATGCTCGTTCAGGCCCTCGAAGCTTGCCCCGAAGCGCCCACTCGGATTTGCGTTATGAACGCGCTGCGCAAGATGCAGAACTTCACAGCCAGCGGTCTTCTCGGAGGCACTACCCCGTTCAAGAAAACGCGTGTCACTTTCGAGGGCACGACCTTCGATTGGAAGCACATCTTTAGCTATTCGGTGGGCGTCCAAGTGGGCGAGCGTAACGGCAAGCGCGACTTCTACCGGACGTATCCGGACAAGGGATTTGATCAGGACGAGATCAGAGTGGCGCGTGGCAAAGCCGCCTAGGGCGGCCGCACTCTCTCTGGACCACATCACCGTCGATTACGGCGGGCTGCGCGCGCTCGACGATGTCTCGCTCGAAGTGAAAGCCGGGCGCATCGTCGGGCTGATAGGTCCCAACGGCGCCGGCAAAACGACATTGTTCGACGCCGCTCTGGGTCTGACACAACCCACGTCCGGCCAAGTTTCGATACTCGGCTCAGACGTCACTCATTGGCCGCTCCACAAACGGGCGCGACTCGGTGTCGGTCGCACTTTCCAGCGCCTCGAACTCTTCGGCTCGCTTTCGGTGGAAGAGAATGTGATCGTCGCACTCGAGTCGGTGTCGAGCGTCGGGAGTCTCGCGAACGAGCTTTTGCGCCGGCCGTCGAGCATCGACGTCCGGTTGCGGGCGCACCGTCGTGCAGAGGAGCTTCTGGAGCTCGTCGGTCTCACGGAGCATGCGCAAGCTCGCGCCGCCGACCTGCCTATGGGACTCGCGCGCATCCTCGAATTGGCGCGCGCGCTCGCCACCGAGCCTAAGCTCCTTTTGTTGGACGAGCCCTCGTCGGGTCTGAACGACAACGAAACCGACGAGCTCGAAGACATCCTTCGCGGGCTGCACCGTGACGGTGAGCTGAGCATCCTGCTGGTCGAACATGACATGGATTTCGTGCTCGGCCTTTCGCAAGAGGTTTATGTCCTCGACTTCGGGAAGCTCATCGCGCACGGAACGCCGGCGAAGATCCGCCGTGATCCCGTTGTTCGCGCTGCTTATCTCGGTGAGGAGGTACCGGCTGGGCGTTCTTCTCGACGTTAACGACCTGTCGGTTTCCTACGGCCCGTCGTTCGCTCTTGGGGACGTTAACTTCGCCGTACCCGAAGGATCGGTGGTCGGAGTTCTCGGGCCGAACGGAGCAGGCAAGTCGACACTCTTGCGCGCTGTCGCCGGCCTCGTCGAACCGACATCGGGGACTATCGCCTTTCAGGGCGAGTCCATCGCAGGCAAGACGGCGAGTGACATCGCGCGTCGCGGTCTGTGCCTGATACCCGAGGGCCGCGGGATCCTGCCGGCATTGTCGGTCTCGGAGAACCTGAAGGTCGCCGTTCCTCCGGAAGCCCTCGACAACGTGCTCGAGCGATTCCCCGTTCTCGGCGAGCGGCTCGATCAAGCAGCCGGAACGCTGTCGGGCGGCGAGCAGCAGATGCTCGCGTTCGCACGAGCTTTCGACGAGCGCACGCGACTTCTGCTCGTCGACGAGCCGTCCTTGGGACTCGCTCCGCGACTGGTTTCGATGGTCGAACGAACCCTGCGCCACCTGCATGCCGATAGGGGCCGAACGATCGTCTGGGTCGAGCAATACGCCAGTCGCGTGCTCGGCATCGCCGACATCGTCTACATCCTCGGACGGGGACGAGTCGCATGGGTCGGCGAGCCCGCCGAGCTCAAAGCCTCTCCGGTGCTGGTCCGCAGCTATCTGGGCGGGAGCGTGGCGTGAGCGATCCCCGTGACGACATGTTCGTGCCGGTTTGGGAGGGGCCTTTCGTCGAAGCGGAGAGACTGATGCGCCGCTTGGAGAGCGCTCACATTCCCGTCGACCTCGGCGAGGCGCTCGAGGCAGGGCGGGCCCGGGTCGAGGTGCCGCCGGGCTACGTCGAAGAGGCGCTCGACGTCATGAGCTCACCGGACCCTGTTGAGCATCTCTCGATGCCGATGATCGGCTCCCCGAGCCCCGGCTGGACCGCTTTTCGCGTCGCCGTCGTCCTCTTGGTGGTTGTGGTCCTCGTCCTCGCGCTCGTCCTCTGACATTCCGTAAGGACTCCGAAGCGGCTGCGCCGCATCGGAGCCCATGCCGTGTCGCAAATGCTCCCCGGTAGGCTCGTGGTGTGCGGTTGCTTTCGCTGTTCCCGTCGAGGCTGAATCCCGAAGGAATCGCCTCGTACGTCGGCGCCACCCTCGGTGAAGGTTGGGAAGTTGTCGGTGCAGCCGATCCTTCGGACGACTTGCAGGCGCTCGAAGGATCCGAAGCGATCCTTGTAGCCCTGGCCGAAGTCACCGGCCCGGTTATCGAGAAAGCCTCCCATCTCAGGTTCATCCAGACGCCGAGCCATGGCTTCGACCACATCGACATCGATGCGGCCGCCGCACGCGGGATCCCCGTGTGCAACGTCGGCACTTCGGGAGCCGAGGCCGCCACGGTCGCCGAACACGCCATGCTCCTGATGCTGGCGTGCGCACGGCGGCTGATCGACGGACACAACGGGATTCGCGCCGGCGAGTGGCCGTCCCTTACGGGATCGAGCGTCGAACTGCAGGGAAAGACGCTCGGCATCGTCGGGCTCGGTCACATCGGACGTGAAGTTGCGAAGCGAGCAAAAGCCTTCGGGATGAAGCTCCTCTACTTCGATCCGGTGCAGGCCGACGAAGAGATCGAATTGGAGCTGAGACTGGAGCACACGGAGCTGCACGACCTGCTCGAGCGCTCCGACGTTGTGACCGTGCACACACCGTTGATGGAAGCGACGCGCGGACTCATCGGCAAGGACGAGCTGGCGAAGTTGCGGCGCGATGCGATCTTCGTCAACACCTCGCGGGGGCCGGTCGTCGACAATCAGGCTCTCGCCGCCGCCGCGAACGAGGGGCTGATCGTTGCCGGCGTCGATGTCTTCGACACCGAACCACCCGCCGCCGATCACCCACTCCGGTCCGCCGCTAACGTCGTGCTCTCGCCGCACGTCGCCGGTACCACACGCGAATCGGTTGGTCGCATCATGGTCGCCGCCCTCGACAACCTCAAGCGCTTCGCCAACGGCGAACGCGTTCGCGACGTCGTCAACGGCGTCGCTCCTTGAGCTTCGACGCCTTCAGCTGGACACCCCTGGCCTGGATAGGCGGCGCGATGTTCCTTCTCTGGCTCTTGAGTCTTCGGCTGCGTGACACAAGCATCGTCGACATCTTCTGGGGGGTCGGTTTCGTGATGGTGGCTTGGGTCTCGTCGGCTTCCAACGAGGCAACGACCACGCGCGAGGTGCTGGTGCGGGCGCTCGTGACGATCTGGGGACTGCGTTTGTCAGCCCATCTGCTCGCGCGAAACGCCGGACGCGGCGAGGATCCGCGCTACCAGGCGATGCGCCGGCACTGGGGCGACCGATTCCCCATCGTCAGCTTGGCCACGATCTTCGGGCTGCAGGGTGTCCTGCTGTTCGTGGTTTCGCTACCCGTACAGGTCGCAATCAACTCGCCCGTCCCGGATGCCGTCAGATGGACCGACATCCTCGGCGCAGCGATCTGGCTCGTGGGGTTCGGATTCGAGGCGGTAGGTGACGCCCAGCTGACAGCGTTCAAGGCCGACGGCCGTAATGCTGGAGCTGTGATGGATCGAGGCCTCTGGCGGTACACACGTCACCCGAACTATTTCGGTGACGCTCTCGCCTGGTGGGGCATAGGCGTGATCGCCCTTTCGGTCCCCGAGCATCAGTGGACGTTGGTGGGCCCGGCCGTGATGACCGTCCTACTGCTGAGAGTCTCCGGCGTACCGCTCCTGGAGCGCCGGATGAAGCGCACCCGTCCCGATTACTCGTCCTACGCGGCGCGGACCAGCGCTTTCGTCCCGATGCCACCGAGGGAAATGAGGCGTTCGCCTCATAACCACGATATTCCCGATCCCTACGATTCGACAAGACGTCAGCCAACGAGTGCGAGGAGAAAGGTAAGCCAATGACGAACCTGAACATGGACGTCGCGATGGAGTTCACCGAGAAGCTCTTCGGTTACTTGGAGGGCTCGGTAGTGTCCTCTCTCGTCTACCTCGGGGATGCCCTCGGCCTGTACAAAGCGATGCAGGACGCCGGCCCCCTCAACTCAGATGAGCTTGCCAAGAAGACGGGTCTGCACGAGCGCTGGGTGCGCGAGTGGCTTCGGAATCAAGGCGCTGCCGGTCTTATCGAATACCGCGGCGACGACCGATTCGAGCTCACCGCAGAGCAGGCGGCCGTCCTGGCCGACGAAGAGAACTCCATCCTCTTCTCGGCCGGCGGGTTCGAAGGGATCCCATCGCAGGGACATCTTCTCGAGCACCTTAAGGATTCCTTCAGGACGGGTATAGGCCTCCCCTACGACGCGCACGGCGAGGGCGGAAATCACTCGGTGGCTCGCATGCTGGCGCCGTGGTTCCGCCACATGCTCGTACCTGTGATCCTTCCAGCACTGGACGGCGTAGTGGACAAGCTCAAGGCGGGAGCCAAAGTTGCCGACGTCGGCTGTGGTGCAGGGATCGCTCTGATCACGATGGCCAAGGAATTCCCCTCGTCCGAGTTCCATGGCTACGACACCTCCAAGCATGCACTGGCGCTCGCAGAGAAGAACCTGTCTGAGTCAGGGTTGACGAACGTCACGTTCCACGACGTTGCCGGAGAACAGCTGCCGGCTGATGCCAGCTTCGACTTCATCACGACCTTCGATTGCATCCACGACATGACTCACCCGACGCAGGTCCTGGGCGTCATCCGCAAAGCGATCAAGGACGATGGCGTGTACCTGATCGCCGACGTCAACGGGAAGCCGACGTTCGACGAGAACTTGGCCGAGAACCCGCTGGCCACTCTGATGTACGGCTTCTCGGTCATTGCGTGCATGTCCTCGGCCATGTCCGATCCGGACGGTGAAGGTCTCGGAACATTGGGCTTCCACGAAGGCGTTGCGCGCGAGATGACGGCCGCCGCGGGATTCACCCAGTTCAAAACCCACGACTTCCAGAATCCACTGAACGCGTACTACGAGTTGCGCCCTTAAAGTAATTAAGTGCGCTGGATCCTAAACAACGTTCCATCCGTCGTCATCGGCGCGGTGATGGTCGGCGGGACCGTCGGCATAACCGCGCTCATCTCGCGCTCGGTCCATCGTCGAGGACTGACGCTCGGTGAGGACAGTCCGGCCCTGGAGCCATTCATCGGGATAGTCGGCGCCGTCTACGGCATCATTCTCGCCTTCGTCATCGTCGACCTGTGGACGAACTACCACGAGGCCCGAGCGACCGTTTCGCAGGAAGCCACAAGGCTGGCCCAGGTCGTCGTTGACGTTCGGCCGCTCGAGGAAAAAGATCAGTCGCGCATCGAGAACGCGGTTTCGGGTTATCTCGATGCAGTCGTCAACGACGAGTGGCAGCAGCTGCAGGTCGGACGCGAAAGCCCCAGGGCTCACGACGCGCTCGACCACCTCGCGCTCGTGATGGAGGGAGCCGAGCTTCGATCAAACGCGGACCAGGTGTGGTACGCGGAAGCCGTCACGAACTTCAATCAGGTTGTCGAGGCGCGTCGTGTGCGGCTAGAGGCCGTCACCCGGCACATGCCCGGGCCCTTCCGAGTTCTGCTGTTCGCCGGAGCGCTCGTCCCGATCGGTTCCATGCTCTTGCTGAGCGTGCGACACCGCTGGAAATACATGCTGATGGTGAGCTCGATCGCGCTTTTGGTCTCGTACACGCTGTTCCTATCCGTCATCCTCGATTACCCGTTCTCGGGAACCGTTAGCGTCTCCACTGCGCCTTTCCATCAGGGCGTGCTGGCACCGTTGGCTCCGTAAACTCTCGCTAGACGGCAGAACGGATGCCGTCGTAGACGGCGGCGTTGGCGGGAACGTCGATGTCCAGCTCGGCCCCCATGCGGACGACGGCCCCGTTGAAGGTGTCCAGCTCGATGCGCTTGCCACGGGCGAAATCACGACTCATCGACGACATCGCCCCTGCATCGATGCGGTCGGCGTAACCCATCCGGTCGGTAACGAAGTCTTTCGACAGCGGTACTCCCTTCGCCCGGGCGATGGCTTCGCACTCGCGGACTATCTGTTCGAACCTCGTCCGCAGGCCGGGATCGCCGAGTATCTCGCCCATCGGCCGTTGCAGCAGGGTCGTAAGCCCGGCCATCCCGCACATGAGTGACATCTTCTCCCAGAGCGCCACACGAGCGTCCGGAACGGGGATTGGGTCGACACCTTCGACGCTGAGAACGTCGTGTACGCGTTCGACGCGATGCGTCATCTCTCCGCCTTCCATCTCACCGAAGCGCATCCACGCATATGACGACACGCAATGGACGTGCCCGGGTTCGGGATAGTCGGCCACTATCCCGGTAGATCCGGCGACCACGATGTCGCCGAGGACCCTTCGCGCTATCTCCGGCGCATCGACTCCGTTCTGCAGCGTGAGCACGATCTCTCCGGCTCCTGAGATCGACTTCGCCGCGTCCTCGAGGTCGTAGTTCTTGACGCAGAGCAGGACGAGATCCGCCGAACTTGTTTCGGCGCTCTCCACCGCGTTCACGCGATCGAAGCCGAACTCCCCCATCGCGCCGCTCACGCGTAAGCCGTCCGATCGAAGAGCCTCGAGGTTCGCTCCCCGGGCGACGAAAGTGACGTCACGTCCTCCGCGGAGCAGACACGCTCCGTAGTACGCGCCGACGGCGCCCGTGCCCATGACGAGGACGTTCATCTCAGTCGTAGGTGACGATCGAGAACACGTCCGTGTCCGGCAATTTCTCCCGGCCGCCGAGGAATCCGAGCTCGATGATCACCGCCACGCCGACGACCTCCGCCCCCAGAATCCGAACGAGCTCGCACGCTGCGCGCGCCGTCCCGCCGGTCGCCAGGACGTCGTCAACGATGAGCACCCGGTCCCCTGCCGAGACGGCATCGCTGTGGAGCTCCAGATTCTCGACCCCGTACTCGAGCTCGTACGAAACACCCTGTGTATCCCACGGCAGCTTTCCGGCTTTCCGCGCGGGGACGAACCCTGCCCCCAGCCGGTAGGCAACGGGTGCGGCCACGATGAAGCCCCGCGCTTCGATACCGAGCACACGATTAACGCGCTTTCCGACGAACCCGTCGACGATCACGTCGACGGCCGTGGCGAAGGCTTGCTGATCGCCGAGGAGCGGGGTTATGTCCTTGAAGACGATGCCGGGCTTCGGGAAGTCTGGGATGTCACGGATCAATGCGCGCAGCCGCTCCAAACCGGGATCGCTGCTCATGTGCGATCTATCGCGCCGTCACGGCGATCTACCGGCCGTGCTTGCGTTTCTTCTTGCCGCCCCGACGGCGCTTGTTGCCACTCGGCCTGCTCTGCCCGGCGGCTGTGGCCCCCGTCTGACCCGGCATCTGCTGTGCCGGTGACGCCGTGGCAACGGGCGTACTCACAGACTCCGGAGCGGCTGCCGCAGCTGTGGGCCGCCGGAGTCAGCGGGGTCGACGGGCGAGCTGCGGTCGGAAGTGCTGCCTCGCGAGCGCCGATGCGCGCGCGCAGCGACGACCAGCGATCCTCTCGCTCCTTCCAAAGGGCAAGGATCGGAGTGGCCACGAACACCGAGGAGTACGCACCAAGGGCCAGACCGACGAACAGCGCCAGAGCGAGCTCGCGCAGTGTCTGGGCCCCGAGCAGGAACGAGCCGACGAACAACAAGCTGCCCACCGGCAGCAGCGAGACGACCGTCGTGTTGATCGAGCGAAGCAGAACCTCGTTCAGAGCCGCGTTGGCCGCCTGCGAATACGTGATACGGCCCGAGGCCGAAAGCGACGCCGTCCGGTCTTTCACTCGGTCGAAGATGACCACGGTGTCGTATAGGGAGTAACCGAGGATCGTCAGAAGCGCGATGACCGTCGCCGGCGTTACCTCGAACCCGGTCAGCGAATACACACCGGCCGTTGCAACGATATCGTGCACCAGGGCGACGAGCCCCGCAGCCGCCATCTTCGGCTCGAGCCGTATCGCAAGAACGACCGTCACGAGGATCAGGAAGATGATCAGCGCGCGGATGGCCTTGTTGGTTATCTGCGCACCCCATTTGGGACCGACGTCGGTGACGTTCACGTCCTCCTCGTCGGCTCCTGTGGTCTTCGCGATCTCCTCGACGGCCTTCTCCTGAACCGAGGACTCGAGATGCCTCGTCTGAACCAAGAATCCACGGGTACCGATCTCCTGGATCGTTTCCTGCTCGACGCCGGCTCGGGCGACGGCCGCACGCACGTCGCTCACAGAAACCGATTTCGTGGCCGCGACCTGGAAGGCAGTGCCGCCGCGGAATTCGAGTCCGGCGTTGATCTGACGGAACCCAAGCGACGCGATGCTGACGACAAGGAGGATCCCGGACAGGATGAACCACGTCCGGGCTCTGCCTATGAAGTCGATGTGCGACCGATCCGAAACGACGGCGTTCGTCATGACGCAGCCACCGGCTCTCCGCCTGCAGTCACGGTGTGGAGTCCGATCCCTCTCATGACACCGAAGCGTTTGCTGCGCGCCAACAGAGCAACGGCCGGGTGGGTGAAGAAGTAGAGAAGACCGACGTCAACGAGGACGGACAAACCCAGTGTCAGCGCGAAGCCACGCACGGGCCCGACGGCAACGAGGTAGAGGATGATCGCTGCCAGGAATGCGACTCCGTTGGCGGCGACGTTCGTCCGAAGCGCGCTGCGGAATGCGCGGTCTACAGCGCTGCGGAAACTCTTACCTTCTTTGAGCTCGTCCTTCACTCGTTCGAAATAGATGATGTACGAGTCGGCCGCGATGCCGGTGGAAACGATCAAGCCGGCGACACCGGCAAGTGTCAGCGAGAAGCCCTGCGTGACGCCGATCACTCCGATGATGCCCAGGATTATGCAAGAGAACAACCCGAGACCTATCAGGTTGATCACTCCGAGCGCTCTGTAGAAGACGAACATGTAGATGGCCACGAGTGCGATCCCGATGGCGCCGGCAATAAGGCCGGATCGAAGAGACGCCGTGCCCAGGGTGGCGCTCACCTGCTGGACCTGTGACCTCTCGAGCTCGATGGGCAGGGCACCGGTGCGCAGAACGAGGGCCAGGTCCTTTGCCTCACGTTCGCTGAACTGACCGCTGATCTGAGCCTTACCGTCTGTGATCGCTTGCTGGACGGCCGGAGCAGATTCCACTCTCCGGTCGAGGACGATCGCGAGCTGCTTCTGCTGAGCGGCCAGCCGCGTTGTCACATCCGACCACTTGTCGGTTCCTTCGCCCGTCATGGTCAGATCGACGGTCCATGCGCCTCGGGTCTGCTCGAAGGTCGCCGTCGCGGTGTTGATATCGCGCCCCACGACCTCAGCCGGCCCCAGCCGGTAGCGAACCTTCGAGTGCGCGTCCTGGAAAACGACCGGCTTGTCCACGGGATCGCCGGACGTTATCGACCAGCCGCCCTCCCGCAGCTTGTCCCTGACGTACTTATCGAAGTCCTTCGTGCCCCGTTTATGGCCCTTTTCGATCGCTTCTTCGTCGACCGTTGTGGCGTCGAGGGCATCGAGCACCTCGCGGAATCGAAGCTGAGCCGTCTGGCCGATGATCTCCAGCGCGTGGCGCTGGTCTCGGATACCCGGGAGCTGAACGATGATGTTCTCGGTTCCCGACGTCGAGATATCGGGCTCCTGGGCGCCGATCGAGTCGACACGGTTCCGGATGATGTCGACCGTCTGCTCGAGTACGTCGGGGTCGGCTTGGCCCTTGGCCGTCAGGACGACGGAGAGGCCCCCTTGAAGGTCCAGGCCGAGCTTCGGCCTCACGTCGAAGAGGAGCACTCCGGCCAATGCCGTACCGGCCAGCACAACGACCATGACCAGAGAGATGACGTATCTGCGTGTTCGCGTCACGCCTTACCCTCGCGGGCTACGCGTCCGTAAGGATCTTTGTGATCGATCCCTTGTCGACCTTGATCACCACGTTGTCGGCGATCTGAAGTGAGATGGAGTCCTCGTCCACGCGCCGCACGGTGCCCTGGATGCCGCCGGCGCCCACGACTCGGTCACCTTGCTTCACGTTGGAGAGCATCGCGCGGTGCTCCTTAGCTTTGCGCTGCTGGGGCCGCATGATCAGGAACCAGAAGACTCCAACAAGAACGATGAGCGGGAGGAATGCGGCGATGCCTCCGCCGCCGCCTTTGCTGCCGCTGGACTGCGCGAGCAGAACAGCCGAGGTCAAGCCGGTGATGTCCATGAGCCAGTCATCCTACCGAAACGGTCCGGCTGAGACCCCTAATCGGTATGCAGGGGGACGAGGGGCCCCTCGGGCAAGGGTTTCAGGCTCCGGGCTATTGCCAGGAGCCGCGAGGGGGCCAAGGTGCCGCGCACGCGGACGACCCTTCCACTGCCCGTGGCTACTCGCACTTCGCTCGTCCGAAGGCTGTAGATCAGTTTTCCCCTTCCTATCTTTCCGGCGTCCACGCGGTCGCTATTCGCTTCCTCGTCCTCCAATGCCTGGCCGCTACGGCCTGGATTGAAGCGTTCGATGAAGACGACGTCGGTCCCGCGCGTCCACACGTCGGTGACCGATGTCCGCATGATCTTCCGTTCCACCGGGTCCGACTCGGTGACGGCGTATCGCCCGCGATGATGGAAGCCGGCAAGGGGTGTGTCCAAGTCCCAGAACTTGCCGCCGGGAAGCCGGCTATCCGGCCTCAGCTCCTGGACTGAATTCCCACCCACGGATACACCGATCGACGGCTCTCCGAGATCGAAGTCCTCCTCGTCGACGTCCGGCGACTCATCGACGCTCTCCGCAACCTTGAGGAGGACGATCTCGCCGTCGACGCTGTCGACCTCCTCGAGCACCACTCCGGATTCGTCGATGCAGACGTCGGTGTATTCGTCGGCAGACGTTTTCAGATGATCGAGCCGACTAATACCCGTCACGCGATAGACGCGGCACACCCTCCCCGCGACGCGGCGCCGCTCGCGTTCTTCGGCCCGGCCCTTCCTAAGGGCCTCACGAAGAACGGCACCGGGCCGTAAATCGACGTCTGGTATGTCCGGCGGAACGGCCAGGACTTGATCACCGAACGAAGCCCGCGTGAACGTCGAGACCCCTTCCGGAGTCTTCGCGTCGAACGGCCGACGAACCACGATCCTTTCCCGGCTGGTGACCACGTCGTCACTGCCAGTCGACTTGGTTCGGACGAGATAGTCGATCGCGTAAGCACGCAGTGTTCGCTTTGCTACAGATACGGAACCCGCCGGAAGCTCGCTGGATCCCGTGCGCGCGATGCGGTCCTCGCGCGGCCATTGGGTGTACGCAACCAATGCCAGGACCAGAACCGCGAGAAGGACGAGCAGACCGCGGCGCCGTCCCAGCTTCAGCTGCGCTTGATGCTCCTTCCACGGGATGCCCGCTGTCGACCTCCGGCTCCCGTGGGAGCCCGAGGATGCGCTCACCCATCTGGTTGCGCAGCACCTCGGACGTTCCGCCTTCGATCGAGTTCGCGCGGGCCCGCATGAACGCGTGCATCCGGTTCTCGGCGTTCGCGTCGCCCTTGCTCCCACGCGATCGCCGCCAGGCCGTTCACGTTCATGACCTCGTTGCTGCGCCACTTGTTGAACTCGGCGTTGTAGACCTTCGTCACCGCGCCCTCCGGGCCCGGCTGCTCACCGCGCATCCGCGCGGAGTTCGCGCGGAACTGCGTGATCTCCTTGACTTCCTTCTCGATGTAGCACTGCGCGATGAACTGGCGGTTGACCGGGCTCGTCGCTGTTCGGGATCGAGTCGACGAACTGTCGCCCACGGGTCCTTGCGCGTGCCACCGGTGAACGACGGCTGCGTCGAGCGACAGGCCGGACAGCGCGACGCGCTCGTTCATGAGCGTCGTGCGCGCGACGCGCCACCCGTCGCCTTCGACGCCGACGATGTTCTCGGCCGGGATCCGGACGTCGGTGAAGTACACCTCGTTGAACTCCGACGAGCCGGTGATCTGCTTGAGCGGACGGATGTCGACGCCCGGCGACTTCATGTCGACGATGAAGTACGACAGTCCCTCGTGCTTGGTGTTGTCCGGGTCGGTGCGCGCGAGGAGCATCCCGAACTGCGACAGCTGCGCGATGGACGTCCAGACCTTCTGTCCGTTGACGATCCACTCGCCGTTGACTGCGGACGGCGCGCGTGCCGGCCGAGGCCAGGTCGGAACCCGAGCCCCGGCTCGCTGAACAGCTGGCACCAGATCTCCTCGGACGTGAGGATCTTCTGCAGGTAGCGCGTCTTCTGCTCCTCGTTGCCGTGCGCGATCGAGCGTCGGACCGGCGAGGCCGACGCCGAGGATGTTGATGCCGACGGTCGGCAGGCGGTAGCGCGCGAGCTCTTCGCGGACGACGTTCTGCTGCCACGGCTCGCCGGACAGGCCGCCGTACTCCTTGGGCCACAGCGGCGCGCCGTATCCCGACTCGCCGATCGATGCTGCGACCAGCCCATGAAGTCCCAGCCTTCGCGGGCCTTGTCGAGCTTCTCGGTCGTTGCCCGTCTCGATCGCGTCGGCCCAGCCGGCCGGCAGCTTCTCACGCAGCCAGCCGCGCACCTCTTCCCGGAACGCGAGCGCGTTCCGGTGTGTCCTCGATGGTCCAGCGCATCGACCTCGCGTTAGACCCCCAGCTTCTGCGCGACGAGCTCGCGGTGGTACGTGGCGTCGCCCGAGGTAGATCTCGGACGACTTCGCGCGACGGAAGTACAGGTGCGCGTCGTGCTCCCACGTGAAGCCGATACCACCGTGGATCTGGATGTTCTCGGCGGCGGCGTGGAAGAACGCGTCCGAGCAGTACGCCTTCGCGAGCGACGCAGCGAGCGACAGCTCTTCAGGGTCTTCGGCTGCGGCCCAGCCGGCGTAGTACGCGGCCGAACGCGCCATCTCGACTTCCATGAGCATGTTCGCGCACTTGTGCTTGATCGCCTGGAAGCGAACCGATCGGACGTCCGAACTGGTAGCGCTCCTTCGCGTACGTGCGTCGACGCGTCGAGGCACGCCTGCGCACCGCCGACCATCTCCGCGGACAGCGCGGCCGCGGCCTGGTCGAGCGTCTTCGTGAGCGCCTCGGCTCCCGTGCCCTTCTCGCCGAGCAGCTTGGCCGGCGTGTTGTTGAACGTCGATCTTCGCCTGCTTGCGCGTCATGTCGAGCGTCTGCAGTGCGGTGCGCGTGACGCCGTCGGCGTCCGGGTCGACGGTGAAGAGGTAGACGTCGCCGCCGTCCTTCGCCGCGACGATCGAGGAGGTTGGCGGTGTGCCGTCGACGACGTAGGACTTCGAGCCGGTGAGCGTATTGCCGCCGGACTCGACGGCTTCGCGCTCGATGCCGTCGAGCTCCCACTTGCCGTTCGGCTCGACGAATGCGAGCGCGGCGCGCGTGGTGCCGTCGGCGATGCCGGGGAGCAGTTCCTTCTTCTGGTCTTCGGTGCCGGCGTTGAGGATCGCGTTCGCGCCGAGGACGACGAGGAGAAGAACGGAGCGCGGAAGGAGCTTCTTGCCCATCTCCTCCATGAGGACGGTCACCTCGACGAAGCCGAAGCCGATCGCCGCCGTACTCCTCGGGGATCGCCATGCCGAACCAGCCGAGATCGGCCATCTGCTTCCACGTGCCTTCGTCGAAACCTTGCTCGGTCTCCATCAGCTCGCGGACCTTCTCCGAGGAGGACTTCTCCTCGAGGAAGCGGGCGGCGGTCGAGCGAAGCTCGTTCTGCTCTTCGGTGAATCCGAACGTCATGGAGCCATCTCCCTTGTCGCCCAGGCCTCTTGACTCGCCAGTCAAGTGGCCCCTCAATGGTTCGCCACCGCGACTGTCACGTCAACTCGTTCCCAAAGGGTAGGCCTCTCGGCCACGCCAGGCCACTGGGGCTCGTCTCTCGTCGCACCTCAGAGCGCCCCGGAATACGCGAGCCCTTTTTCGGACCGTCAGGTTTTCCTGACGGATCCGTCAGGAAAACCTGACGGCCGGGAATCGGAAACGTTCTGGTCCGCTCGCTTCAGGCGCTCGCACTGAACCGGGCGAACCCGCCGTGCAGGTCGTGCACGTGTACGGTCCCGCTCCCCAGCATCTGGGCCTTCTGTCGCAGCTGCTCGACCACATCCTGGCCCGGATCGCCGTAGACATCGATCGCGATCAGGTCGATGAACTCCGCGACCTTACGGAATTCCGGGCCGCCTATCTCCATGTGGAACGCGAGGGATGCGGCATCTACGTGCGCGTTGACGACCGACATCTGGGTGCCATCGGAATTGAAAAACACGTTGTAGGTGACGATCTGGGGCTCGTTGGCCTCGACAAATTCGACAAGTGCCTGCATCCCGACCTTCAGCTCCTCGAGCCTGCCCGGCCGGACGTTCGATCGGTCCACGTAAACGATGTGCTCGGCCATGCTCTTCTCCTTTCGCCGCGCTCCGGCGAGCGTCGGTCCCGGCTCTCCTCGTAGCTTCGCGGATAGGGTTGACCGTATGCCCAACCGGCTCGCGGAAGAGACCTCTCCCTACCTCCTGCAACACAAGGACAACCCCGTCGATTGGTACCCCTGGGGCCCTGAGGCGCAGGGACGCGCCAACACCGAGGACAAACCGCTGCTCCTTTCGATCGGTTACGCCGCCTGTCACTGGTGTCACGTGATGGAGCGCGAGTCCTTCGAGGACGCCGATATCGCCGCCGTCATGAACGAGCACTTCGTGTGCATCAAAGTCGACCGCGAAGAACGTCCGGACGTCGACGCCATCTACATGTCCGCCACGCAGGCATTGACCGGCTCCGGCGGCTGGCCGATGACCGTCTTTTGCACGCCGGACGGCACACCCTTCCTCGCCGGCACGTACTTCCCGCCCGAAGAACGACACGGCATGCCGTCGTTCCGTCGCGTGCTCGAACAGGTTCACGAGCTGTGGGAGACGCGTCGCAAGGACCTCATCGACCAGGGAGCCAAGCTCGTGCAGGCCATCGAGCGCGCCACTCCCCCGCCCTCGCGCGAACCTTTACAGGTTTCGTTGCTGATCTCGGCCGCCACCCAAACCATGCGCAACTACGATCCCGCCAACGGCGGCTTCGGTGGCCCACCCAAGTTTCCGCAAGCACCCAATCTCGAGTTCATGCTCCGCGTATCCCTGCGCTCTCCCGGGCTTCGCGACGCGATCGAAAACACCCTCCGCAAGATGGCCCTAGGTGGCATCTACGACCAGATCGGCGGCGGCTTCGCCCGTTATGCCGTCGACGCGACGTGGACCGTCCCTCACTTCGAAAAGATGCTCTACGACAACACGCAGCTAGCCCGCGTGTACACGCATGCCTGGCAGGCCTACAAAGATCCGCTCTACGAACGCATAGCAGTCGAGTCCCTCGAGTACTTGTTGCGCGATATGCGGGACGAGGCCGGCGGATTCCATTCCTCAGAGGACGCCGACTCCGAAGGCGTGGAGGGCAAGTTCTACGTGTGGGACTACGACGAGTTCATGACGATCGCACCGGACGCCGCCGACTACTACGGCGTCGCATCGGAAGGGAACTTCGAGGGCCAAAACATCCTCACGGCGAAAGAGGGACACGAGCCGCCGGGCGAAGCGCGTGCGCGCTTGCTCGAAGAGCGATCGAAGCGTGTTCGCCCGGCCAAGGACGACAAGGTGCTGGCTTCGTGGAACGGCCTGGCCATCGCCGCGTTTGCCGAAGCCGGTGCGGCCTTCGGCCGCGCCGACTTCGTCGACGCCGCACGCGAGGCGGCCGACTTCGTGTTGCGCGAGCTTGCGGAATCACCTACCGAGCTCCTGCACACCTTTCGTCATGACCCCATACGAGGAGACCGTGCACATATCCACGGTCTCCTCGAGGACTACGCGTTCATGGCCGACGGCCTGATCGCCCTATGGGAAGCTACCTTCGACCCCCGGTGGATAAACGCCGCCCGCGAGTTGTCCGAAACCGCTCTCGAACGTTTCGGAGATCCGCAGCAAGGTGGATTCTTCACGGCGCCACCAACACATGACCTGATCGTCCGACAGAAGGAGATCGTCGAGAGCGCAACGCCGGCCCCCGGCGCGATCTTGTCCCTCTGCCTCCAGAAGCTGGCACTCCTGTTCGACAGCTCCGAGCTCACGAAGCCTGCCGTCGACGCGCTGCGGTTGGCTCATCCGTACATGGACCGGGCTCCACAAGCCGTACCGAGCTGGCTTGCGGCGCTCGACTTCTACGTCTCGACTCCCAAAGAGCTCGCGTTCACCGGAGACCTCTCGTCGAAACTTGGACGAGATCTGACATCTGTCGTGACATCCCGCTTCCTTCCCAACCGCGTGATGGCCGGCGGAAAAGACCAAGACGGAATCGCGCTCCTGGTCGACAAGCCGCAAACCGACAAACCGACGGCATACGTGTGCGAGCGCTACGTATGCAAAGCTCCCACGTCGGATCCGATCCAGCTGGCCGAACTGCTCGGCTAACGCGTCTCGGGGGCCGGCACTTCGGGCTCGGGAAGAAGCTTTATCCGGTCGCTCGTCACACGAAGCTCACCGTCGAATGAGAACCATCGACCGGTGAGGTTTCCCGTCCCGTGTCCCGGGTGAACGCCGAGGTGACGCTCCAATCGTCCGATCGCGCCACCGTGTGTCAGCACGAGAACACGCTTGTCCCCGTGTGCTTCGCGTACGTGTTCGAGTGCCGCCAGTAACCGTTGCAGGAAAGCGTGACGATCCTCGCCACCCGGGGGCGCGTCCAACTCCCCCGCGCGCCAGGCTTTCAACTCATCGCCCCAGCGCGACTCGACGGCGTCGATCGTGAGCCCCGTCCACTCGCCGACGTCGATCTCGCGCAAGCCTTCATCGGTGCTTACTTCACCCAAACCCAATTTCTTCGCGATGATCTCGGCCGTTTCGATCGCCCGTAGCTGTGGCGACGCAAAGGCCACGTCCACATCTCCGGAAAGATGCTCGGCAGCGATGCCTGCCTGTTCCCGTCCGTGTTCGGAAAGCGGTGGATCTCCGCGGCCTTGCCAGCGACGCTGCGCGTTCCATTCGGACTCGGCGTGACGAACCAGGAACAGTCGCGTCACAGAACCTTGAACGTCTCGATGATCCGCTGGTCGAGGATCGCAGACTCCTCCGCCTCCGCCGGATGGAACCACGACTCGATGGCGAAGATCCCACCTTTCCCGTCATCGACTAACCATTGCCGGTATTGAAGGTCGTCTCCGGTGAAATCCCGCTTGATCGCCGGGAACCCGGCGACCCTCTCCTCGTTCGACGACCCAAGTGCGCGGTACGTCGAGAACCGAGCACGGTTGACTCTGTCGGCATTGCGACGAACATCGTCCAGCGAGAACTCCTGAGTCGCTACGCGCAGACCACGATCTTCGGGGCGATCGGGGTCGGTGAAGGTGACGATGTCGCCTGAAGGCTCGGCGTCCCATGCCGACGGGACCTGTATGGAGAAGCCGAGCGAAGCGTACTGCTGCTCCTGAAGCGAGATCGTTGCCGGATCTGGGTAGCGAAAACGGTGCGCGATACCTTCGACTGCTAGAAGGCCGATGGCCACCAGCAACCCGGAGAAGAAACCGATCAGCAGAACACGGCCCGGCCGGAAACGCGCACGGGGCCGGTCTGTCCATTCGGGCGCTTCGGCGACTTCGGCGAAATAACTAGGGCGCGGCGGGTACTCCTCAGGCTGAGGGATCGTCGCGGTCGCCGAAAAGTCATCGTCCCGCCTGAGCTCGTCTATGTACTGCAAGGCCTCCGTAGCAGCTCGGGACGTATCGAAGGCTTCCCTCTCGAAGGAGGAGGCTTCCGGCTCGCGCTGACCCTCGGCGACGGGAAAGGCCGGAGGCACGAAGTGTTCACTGCGATGTACTTCTGACAGCGGGCTAATCGGATTCTCCACGGCCGCAGCCGCTGCGGCCGCCGCTACGTTTATCGGCTCTGCACGCACGTGCGCACCTTCTTGATACGCAGGCGGCTCGACGATCTCGGCCTGGCAGCGCCAGCACGACCGCATCCCTACGGTGAGTGGCTCCGAGCACTGTCCACACGTGGGACGCATCGCCAGCCCGCAACGTCCGCATACGAACGAGTCGAGACTGACGGACGCGCGGCACGCCGGACAGACCGGCGTCATATCAAGTGCGGCCGGCCTTGACCGGCTGCACCGACTGGCATTGCGGACAGTAGTAGTGCGATCGCTGGCCGACACGGATCCGGACGATCGGCGTGCGGCAGCGACGGCACGGCTCCCCTTCTCGTCCGTGTACGGCGAGCGAGTCCTGGTGCTCGCCCGGCTCGTCGTAGAGATCGCGCCACTCGCCATCCGCCCAGCGTCGTCCCGCGGTGCCGGATCGCGTCCTGCAGTACCTCTCCGACCGCGCGCGAGAGAGGCGCCGAGTCTCGTTCGAAGTCAACGAGTCGGACGAGCGGTCCCACGGGAGCCCGGCATGGAAGAGAACCTCGTCGGAATAGATGTTGCCGAGCCCGGCCATGAACTCCTGATCCATCAGCAACGCTTTCATCTTCGCCTTGCGGGTCGAGACCATCTCCCCGAACAGCTGCCACGGGATCTGATCGTTGATCGCATCGACGCCAAGATCGTCCATCGCTTCCGTGAACGTCTCGGCGTCCGCAACGAAAGCTTCGCCGAATCTGCGCGCGTCGAAAAAGCGGAGTCTCCGGGCCCTGGGTGAAGTGGACGACGACGTGCGTGTGTTTGTCCGCGGCTCGCTTCGCCGTGGCCTTCACGAGATGTCCTGACATCCCCAAGTGCACGACGAGGTAGTTGCGGTTATCGAGCTCGAAGGCCAAGTACTTGCCCTTGCGGTGAACCGCTTTGACCTTGCCGCCGATGAGTCGCTTCTCGAATTCCTTCGGCGTGATGTGGTGCTTCGTCACGCGCTTGGCACTCGGCTTGGCTTCTTTCACGTACTGACGCGTCTTCACGTCGACGGTTCGAATGCGCTTGCCGACGTACTCCTTTTCGAGCTGACGACGAAGCACCTCGACTTCGGGTAGCTCAGGCACCGGCCACCTCCGAAGGCTCCACGGCGGGCTCTTGGTCCAGCGTCTCGAGGGCCGAGGCTGCGGCCGCCTGCTCGGCCTCCTTCTTGGAGCGTCCCTCGCCGTGACCGCAAAGCTCGTCGTTCACGTAGACCTCCGCACGGAAGCGCTTCGCGTGATCCGGACCGGATCCGACCACGCGGTATCGAGGAAGGATGGCATGTCGTCGCGTGACAACCTCTTGTAGGCGCGTCTTCGGGTCCTTCGGGATATCACGACCGGCGGCGTCCTCAACTCGGCTGCCGAACAGCGTCTTAACTACTTTGCGCACGGTTGTGATGCCGCCGTCCAGATAGACCGCTCCGATCACGGCCTCGAGGGCATCGGCCATGATCGAGGGCTTCGAGTGTCCGCCGCTCATCCGTTCACCTCGGCCGAGGCGGATCGCCGGGCCGAGACCGAGCTCCAACGCGACCTCGGCCAGCGCCGGCTCGGAAACAAGCGACGCACGGAGCTTCGCCAAGTCGCCCTCCAGGTGATCGGGAAACCTTGTGTAGAGCAGGTCGGTCACGCACAGGTTGAGGATCGCGTCGCCCAGGAACTCCAGCCGTTCGTTCGTCTCTTCGACGTCCTGCTCGTACGCGTACGAGCGATGAGTCAGAGCAACGTCGAACATGCCGGGGTCCCGGAAGGACACACCAAGCTTCGACTCCAAAGTTGCGCGGGCCCCGTCCTCGGACGGGGAACCCGCAGGTTCCGTCACCGCTGCTAACGCTCCTCGTATGGCTATGCGGGGACCCGTTCGGCGACGAAGTCGACGGCATCCTTGACGGTCCGGATGCCCTCGAGTTCCTCGTCAGGGATCTCCAGGGACAACTCCTCTTCCAATGACATGGCCAGCTCGACCAGGTCGAGCGAGTCGGCTTCGAGGTCCTCCTCCAACCTGGTCTCCAGCTTGATCGATGCCGGATCGCACTCGATCAGCTCGGCCAGACGACCCTGGATCAGCTTGAAGATGTCTTCTCGTGTCACGTCGTGCCTTTCACAGGGAGTCTCTACGCTCCATCCTGCTCCTTACGCCCCGGCGCTGATCCGCTTCGAGACCTCGTCCACCAGCCCCGCCTCAACCGTTTCCGAGGCGACTCGTAGAGCGGCGCGGACCGCCGCGGCGTTCGAACTACCGTGGCCGATTATACAGACGCCTTTCACCCCCAAAAGATGGGCCCCACCATGGGTTTCGGGGCTGAGGGTCGAGGCCAGGTCCAACAGCCCCGGCATGACGACCTTGGCGGCCTCTTTCGCCTCATCGGTGGCGCTGAACACGCCGAATAGCTCTCCCATCAGGAACTTCCCGAATCCCTCGAGCAGCTTGAGAACGACATTGCCGGTGAATCCATCGGTGACGATGACGTCTACGCGGTCGGAGGCGATGTCGCGCCCCTCGACGTTGCCGATGAAGTTGATATCGGAGGCCTCGAGGAGTGGGTAGGCGGCTTTGGCCAGCTCGTTGCCTTTTCCGGGTTCCTCGCCGACGGAGAGGAGCCCTACTCGCGGCGAGTCCAGGCCGAGCCTGATCCGCGCGAAGACGTCGCCGAGGACGCCGAACCCGACCAGCTGCTCGGGACGAACGTCGGCGTTGGCACCGACGTCGAGCAGGACGGTCTCGGCACCCGAGAAGGGCAGGACGACCGCGATCGCAGGACGCGCCACACCGCGGATACGTCCTGTCTCGAGGACCGCGCCGGCGAGAGCCGCGCCCGTCGCTCCGGCGGAGAAGACAGCGTCGGCGCGTCCCTGCTTCACCAGTCGCGAGGCAACACTGATGGACGAGTCGCGCTTCGTTCGCACCGAACGAGCGGGATCGGCGTCGTCCATCGCGATGACATCGGTTGCGTCGACGATCTCGATTGCTTCCCCGGGTGCAGAGCCGGCCTCGGCCAGCGCCTTCCCGACCTCATCGGCCTTGCCGACGAGAAGCACGTGGGCGCCGTCTTCGTTCGCCGCCACCGCCGCGCCCGCAACTATCTCACCGGGAGCGTTGTCGCCTCCCATGGCATCGACGGCTATGCGCGGCACGCTTGAAAGTTACCGCGGAGCGAAGCGAGGCGGCAGCATCGGTCGGGTCAGTCGAGCTGACACCGATCGAGCTACCGGAGTCGCTCGAGGTGATGGATACGGACGGAAGAGCCGTCCAGTGAGATCGCTCCGGTGCGCTCCAGGTCCTTCAAGGCCTGGTTCACGCTCTGGCGCGAGCCTCCGACCATGCGCGCCAGGTCCGATTGCGTTACGCCGAGATCGACGACGATGTCCCCGTTCTCATCTCGGCCTCGTTCCGTCGCGATCCGTGCTAGCAGCTTGGCCACGCGTCCGGGCAGGTCGAGGAAGACCAGATCCGCCGTTTGCTCGGTGAGCCTGCGCAGCAGTCCCCCGATCGAGGACAGCACGCGCTCGCCGAGCTCGCGGTGGTCACTCATGACGTCCAGCAACGCGGTTCGCGTTATCGCTATCAGCGTGGTGGGTTCGAGCGCCGCGGCGGAAGCGGAGCGTGGCGCGCCGTCGAGCACGGCCAGCTCGCCGAACGTCTCGGCCGGTTGCACCGTCACGAGAACGATCTCGTCACCCTGCAGCGAATTGAGGAAGAGCTTCACCGACCCATCGGCGACGACGTACATCGAGTCGCCGGCGTCGCCCTCGAAAAAGATCAGCTGGCCTTTGTCGTAGGTGCGAGGCACTGCCAGTCGCGCAAGAGAGGCGTGCACGTTGTGATGAAGCGTGCCGAACAACCGCGTGCGCCCGAGAAGCGCTGCGGATTCCGCTGAGTTCAAGATGCGCCGGCCAACTCCCGGATACGGCTGACGGCCTCGGAGGTTAGGAACGTTGCGCGTAGCTCTTGATCCGAGAGGGTGCCGGCTATGCGGTCGATCGTCTCGAGCGCTTCGCGGTAGGAAGCCCGTGCCTCGTTGGGATCGCCCTTCGAATCCTGAAGGTCCCCAAGGGCGGCAGCCGATCTCCAGGTCTGTCCCGCGTTATTGATCGAGCGCGCGAGCTCGAGCGACGACTGGAGCTCTTTGGAAGCCTCGTCCAGTCTCCCTTGCAACTGGTACGCCCTACCACGCAATCGCCGCGCTTTTACGACGTTCTTGGGAGAGTCGGTCTGGTCGGCGAGTTTCTTGCATTCGTCGGCATATGCGATCGCCTTCGACGCGTCTCCGCGAGCGAGCCACAACTCGCCGTAACTGGCAAGCATGTGCTGTGAATAGCGCCACAACATGAATCTGTCCGCGGGGGACGGATTGCGATAGATCTTCTCGACGAACTGAAACTGCTCTTCGGCCTCGTCCAACTTTCCGAGCGCCAACAGGCTGTCCCCGATGTTCAACGCAGCATTGCCTTCGATCTCGGGATCGGGGAACCCCGCCGCCATCGCCTCGTCGAATCCCTTTCTGTTCCACTCGAGTGCCTTGTCGTGGGCCTGCAGCTCGAGATAGACCCAGCCGATCGTGTTCAGTTGACGAGCCCAAACCAAGAAGGACTGCACGCGCTCGGCGAGGACGACATCTTCCAGCAACGTATCGAGAGCCAGCTGCAGATCCCCCATGCTCCCCCAAGCCAAAGCTTTCGCCCACCGCCCGAACAAATAAGCCGTCATGTCGTTGGTTGCGCCCGCAGACTCCTGCATTTCCGAATAGACCTCGAGCGTGCGCTCGTATCGGCCCGCCCACTCGGCGCTCAACGGCTGCAACAGGCCAACCATCACTCGTGTCCACGGGTGGTCGATGCGATTGAGGATGGCCTCGACCTCGTTGCGCATGTATCGGAACATGTCGTAGCGCCCTGTGAACAAACAAGCCATGCTCGAAGTCATCATTGCACTTGCGCGAACGTTGACATCGCCGGGAGCACGCTCGATTGCAGCTGTTGCGGTTTCCTCAGCCAGCTCCAGATCATGGAGATAGAGCTCAACCATGGCCCGGGAAGCAAGACCCAACCCCTCTTGCACTCGATCGCCTAGGCGCCTGCCCGTTGCTGCTTGCAGGTCGTATGCGCTCTGCGCAGCGTCCAAATCGCCCATCGCGAAGGTAACGGAGCCCTGTTGCTCGGCCAGCGCGGCTGCCTTAAGTAGGGATTCTTCGTCGCCCAGCCGGTCGCACACCGCGATACCTCGAGCTGCGAAATCGAAGGCTTCACGATTCGCGAAAGCGGCCTCGGACTTCACAGCCGCTTTTACTAGATAGTCGAGCGCCTTTTGCCAGTCCTCGGCCTGCTCGTAGTGGTAGGCGAGGGTCTCGTAATGCTCGGCCACACGATCCACGTAGAGCTCTTCGATCGCCGATGCAACAACCTTGTGCAGTGTCTTCCGGCGCTCCACGAGCAGCGTCGAGTACGCGACGTCGTGCGTGAGTGCGTGCTTGAACATGTAGGCGAGCTCGGGAAAGAACGACTTTTCGTAGATGAGCTCCAAACCCTTGAGCTCCGAAAGCACGCCCTGGAGGTTGCTTTGAAGGCCGGAGATCCTGTCCAAGAGGCGGAGGGTGAATTCCCGTCCGATCACCGAGGCCAATTGAAGGGATTCTCGTCCCGGGGCCTCGAGGCGATCGATACGGGCGAGGATCACGTCTTGCAAAGAGTTGGGGACGGTTTCAGCGTCGGCCGCGCCGGCAGCGATCGCCTTGGCGACCTCCTCGATGAAGAGTGGGTTTCCCTCGGCCTTAAGCGTGACCGGACCGACGAGGCTGTCCGGCAGTTCCGCAGCTTCCAGCGTTGCCTCGGCGAGCGCGTAACGCGCATCCGTGTCGAGGTCGCTCAACACGATGCGTTGCGCGTAAGGAAGGTCCCCCGACGGATGAAGGTAACCGGGTCGGAACGTCAGGATCATCAGCACCGGCGATGCGGCAACCGAGTCCGCGATCGCGCGTATGACTTCCTCGCTTTGGACGTCGGCCCAGTGCAGGTCTTCGACCACGACCACACGCGGTGCCACTTTCGACCGTTCGAGCACGAGTGCCCGCAGTGCGTCGAGGATGCCGGCGCGGCGCTCCACCGGATCCATGTGCTCGACGGCTGCATCGCCCGGATCGACCTGCAGAAGAAACTTCAGATACGGAGCCGTCTTCTGGGCTTGCGGCGACCAATCAGCCACGTCGAGATCGACCTTGCCGATGATCGTTCCCTCATCGTCGCCGTCGGCGATCCCGAAGCCGCTCTTAACAAGTTCGACAACGGGTAAGTACGGGATGTTCTCGCCGTATGAAACGCAATGAGCCTCTCGCCAGATCACGTCTTCACCGAGTGCTCGATGGAACTCGAGCAGCAGACGCGACTTGCCGATCCCTGGCTCCCCTGAAACGAGAACGATCTGTCCGCGGCCTGCCAGCGCCTCTTGCCAAAGTCCTTTTAGCGTTTCGACTTCGCGCTCACGCCCGCAGAAGGGACTCAAGCCACGCGCGACAGAGGCTTCCATTCGTGAGCGCACGTCGCGTTGCTGGAGTGCCTTGTAAACGCGGACCTTGTCCGACTTTCCCTTGACGTCCTGGGGGCCTAGATCTTCGAAGTCGAAGTACTCGGTAGCGTCGCGATGCGTGGTCTCCGTCAAAAACACGCTCCCGGACTCGGCCATCTGCTCCATACGGGCAGCGAGGTTCGTCGTGTCGCCGATCGCCGTGTAGTCCATCTTGAGGTCGTCGCCGACGCCACCGACGACGACCGGCCCGGTATTGATACCGACGCGGAATGAAACGGGAACACCGGCGTCCGCTGCGTACTTCTTCAGCGCCACCTGCATGTCCAGGCCGGCCGCGACCGCACGACGGGCGGAGTCCTCGTGGGCGATCGGTGCACCGAACAGCGCCATGATCCCGTCCCCGGTGAATTGGTTGACGGTTCCCTCGTAACGGTGAACCGCGTCCAGCATGTGTTCGTAGCCACCCTGGATGAAGTTGTAGACCTCCTCCTCGTCCAAGGCCTCCGAAAGTGGTGTGAATCCTTTTGCGTCGACGAAAAGGACGGTCACGTTTCGCCGCTCGCCGGCTATTCGTCCGCGTTCCTTGAGGATCTTTTGGACGAGGTGAGTGGGCGTGAAAGCACGGGGGTCGGCGTCCACCACCTTGGCCTCGGCGGGCTCGGGTTCCGAAACAGCAACGCCACATGCGTCACAGAAGCGGGCCCCGGGACGGAGCTGAGCTCCGCAATCTGGGCACTTCGGGGCAAGCACACTCCCGCACTGGTCGCAAAAGGCGGCGCCTTCGCGGTTGTCTTGCTCGCAAGACGGGCACTTCACCCGAACACACCCCCGACTGCCGATCGACGTCCCACCCGACCGCCCCCGTCGAGTTCACAGCATGCCACTACCGACATCAAGAGGTTGTCGTCCGGCCGACAGAAGGTGATTAGCGGTGGTGAACGAGCTAGTCGAGCTCGAGGATGTCCCGGCCCTTGTAGGTACCGCAGTGGGGACAAACGCGGTGCGGCAGCTTGGGCTTGTGGCACTGGGGGCACGAAGAATTCGGCGTAGGCGCCATCTTGCGCCACTGAGCGCGGCGGTCGTCACGCCGTCCACTCGTCTTGCGTCGCTTGGGTGCCTGCATCGAAGTCTCCGGGGATCTGGGAAGGGCCCAGCTTACCGCGGAGCGAAGCGAGGCGGCAGCACCGATCGGAGTCGGCGCAGCCGATCCGATCGAGCTACCCGTTTAGGCGGCCCAGGTCGCCCAGAGCCGACCACCTCGGGTCGACCTCTTCGGGGCACCCGCACGGGCCATCGTTGAGGTCGGCGCCACAGCGCGAGCACAGCCCGGCGCAGTCCTCTTTGCACAGGGGGTTGAGCGGAAGATTGAGGGCCACGGTGTCCCGGGCCATCAGCTCGAGATCGACCTTGGAGTCCTTGATCTCGTAGCCCTCCTCCCAAACGTCGCCTTTGGGCCGGTAGACCTCGTCCCCTTTGAACTCGAACCGCGATCTCAGCTCGCGCAGGCAACGGCGGCACTCGGATAGGTGCTCGCCGGTTATCGTGCCGCGCGCGAGCAAACCGCCGTCCAGGGCCTCGAGGACGACCTCGAGGTGCACATCGCCGGGCACACGGACGATGCCCGCATCCAGCTCCGGAACCGGGGCGTCCACGCGAACGGTTCGGCGCAACCCCGGAGATTCGAGCAACTCGCGGACGTCAAGGATGAAAGAAGAGGAGTGATCTCGCACAGCTTTAACAGCGTACGGCGGTTACGAAAAGCGGAGTGACGATTACGGCTGACCGTCGAAGGGCAACGGCCCGGAGATCTCGCCGGAGTCGTCGAGCTCCAAGGGCTCGATCTCTCCCTGTGCGGCATCCAGACGTTTGCGCAGCTGCTCCCGGCCGCGGCCGATCGTTCGGAGCATCTTGCTCATGATGATCTCGAAGTTTGCGAGCTTGGCGTCGACGTAGTCGTCGGCTTGGTGTTTGAGGTTGTCCGACTCGGCCCCCGCCTCATCGACCACGCGCTTGGCTTCCTTCTCAGCCGCCTGTACGACCTCCGCCCTCGAGAGCAGCCTCGACCGCTCTTCGCGCGCCTGCTCGATGATGAATGCCGCCTTGTCGTGGGCCTCGGAGAGGACGCGCTCGCGCTCGTCCACGATCTCCCGCGCCTGCTGATGCTCCTGTGGGAGCGATTCCCGGATGGCCTGGATCAGCTTCAGCGCCTCCTCGCGCGGGATCACAGCCGAGGCCGACAGCGGGACGCCTCGTGCCTCAGCCACCATCTGGTGAAGGGCCTCGAGGGCCTCCATATAAGTGGTCACGGGCCGAGCTTCTCCTTCAATCGTTTCTCGACCACATCGGGGACGAGACCGGTGATATCTCCGCCGAGCGAAACGACCTCCTTGATCAGGCTGGACGAGAGATAGGAAAACTCAGGGCTCGTCGGCAAGAAGACCGTCTCGACACCCATCCGTGCATTCATGTGCGCTTGCTTCATCTCGTAATCGAAGTCGCTGACCGCGCGGATCCCCTTGACGACGCAGTCGGCCTGGACATCGTGGCAGAGATCGACGAGCAGGCCCTTGAACGAGACAACCGACAGGCCTTGGACGTGGCCGGCGGCTTCTTTGATCAGCTCGGTTCGCTCCTCGAGGTTGAAGAGCGGCCGTTTGGACAGGTCGGACGGGTCCGCCGATACCGCGATGACGAGCTCATCGAACAGCTTGACGGCGCGCTCGATCACGTCGAGATGTCCGTTGGTGATCGGGTCGAATGATCCCGGACAGCAAGCCTTCGTCATCCACTCTCTCCAATCACAGGGAGTCGCTCCGCTCCATCCTGCACAGGGAGTCGCTCCGCTCCATCCTGGCGAGCAAGCATCAGAATCCGAGTATCGCCGTATCTGCGGTCGGCTTCCACAACCAGGCTCGGATGGCGCGGTGAGTCCCCTTGTCGCCAGCGCGTCTCGACCACGACCCGGCCCCCGGGTGCGAGCGCCGGCTCGACGCCCGCGAGCGTGCGGTCCAAAGCGTCGTCGTAGGGCGGATCGATGAAGATCAGGTCGAAGGGACCGTCTTTGTCGGCGGTTCTTGCCAAGTATCGGACGGCATCGGTACGTCGGATCCGGGATTCGTCCTGCACGCCGACAGCGCAGATGTTCGTCCGGCACGCTTTCGTGGCAGCGAGATCTTTATCGACGAAAACTGCTTCGGAAGCGCCGCGTGACAACGCTTCCAATCCGTATGCACCCGAACCGCAGTACAGATCGAGGACGCGCGCATCTGGAATATGGGACGCGATGCGAGGCGAACACGGCCTGTCTCACCTTTTCACTCGCCGGCCGCGAACCCTTGGGCACGGCAAGCCGGATGCCGCGCGCGTCACCGCCGGAGATACGCATCTATCTAGTGTGAGCCTTCTGCCGGCCGGGCTAGCCGTGAAAGAGCCAGTCGAGCGAGTCGCCGAAGCGTCGCTGCACCTCGTCCGCGCAGGAGCACGTGCTCCGGCCTGCAAGAGCCGCGGATCGCCGTCGACGAGCGCGAAGGCGGCCTCGCGGGCCTCGACGACCACCGGGAAGTCCTCGATCAGGCGCGCGACCTTCAGGTCGGTGCTCTCCGGACTGACGGGTGCCGAAGATCGTCCCTTCTCCGCGGATGCGCAGGTCCTCTTCGGCCAGGACGAACCCGTCGTTGGACGACGCGATGGCCTCCAGCCTCTGCCGCGCCTCCTCGGTCTTCGCGTCGGAGAACAGGATGCAGATCCCGCCGTGCTCGCCACGGCCGATACGGCCGCGCAGCTGGTGCAGCTGCGAGAGACCGAAGCGCTCGGCGTTCTCGATGAGCATCACGGTCGCCTCGGGGACGTCGACACCGACCTCGACGACGGTCGTCGCGATGAGGATCGAGATGTCGCCACGGCGGAACTCGTCCATCACTCTGTCCTTCTCTGCCGTGCTTCATCTGTCCGTGCAGCAGGCCGACCTTCAGGTCGGGAAAGACCTCCGTGCGCAAGCGCTCGGCCTCGTCCACGGCGGCTTTGGCATCGAGTGCGTTGGATTCGTCGACCAGTGCGCACACGACGAAGGCCCGCCGGCCTTCGGCCACTTCGTCCCGGACGATGTCGTATGCGCGCTCGCGATCGCGGGCGTTCCCGCCGACCACCATGGTCTTCACCGGCTTACGTCCGGCCGGAAGCTCGTCCAGGATCGATACGTCGAGGTCGCCGTAGAGCGTGAGCGCGAGCGTTCGCGGGATCGGCGTCGCCGTCATGATCAGGACGTCCGGGATCCTCGCCCTTCTCCCGCAGCAGCATGCGTTGCCCGAGACCGAACCGGTGTTGTTCGTCGACGATGGCCAGACCCAGGCGGTGAAAATCGACGTCCTCGGAGATCAGTGCGTGCGTGCCGCACAACAACGGCAGATCTCCGGCCGCAAGCCGCATGAGGATGTCGCGGCGCCGAGCTTGCGGCACCGCGTTCGTCAGCAGCTCGACGCCAACGCCGACCGGCTCGCATAGCTCGCGGATCTTGCGCGCGTGCTGCTCGGCGAGCACTTCGGTCGGCGCCATGATCGCGGCCTGCGTGCCGGATTGGATCGCGACCATCGCCGCGTGACGGCGACGAGAGTCTTGCCACTGCCGACTTCACCCTGAAGGAGCCGGTGCATGGGCCGGGCCTGGGTCATGTCCGCCGGCGATCTCGTCCATCGCACGGTCTTGCGCCTTCGTAGGACGGAACGGCAGGGACGCGATGAACTTCTCCGTCAGTTCACCCGGCGGAGAATGCGCGATGCCACGAACGTCGTCCTCCACGTGCCGCTTACGCAGCGCGAGTCCGACTTGCATGGTGAACAGCTCTTCGAACACGAGCCGACGTCGCGCGTCGTCGATGTGCTTGAGGTCCTCGGGGAAGTGGACGAGCCTGGTAGCCACGTCCTTGCCGAGAAGGTTCCGCTCGGCGCGAAGCGCCGCCGGAAGAGGATCGGTGATCGTGCCGATGCGATCGAATGCGGTGTGCAAGAGTCGCCGAAGCTGCGTCGCGGAAACGCGTTCAGTCGCCGGATAGATCGGGAACGATTCGTCCGGTGTGCACCGATTCGCTCGATGCCCGCAGAAGGTCGTAGGCGGGTGCATCCATCTGCGGCTTGCCGCGGAAGGCCTTCACCTTTCCGCTGAACGCCGCTTCTGTTCCTTCCGTCAGCGTTCGCGCTCGCCAGTCCTGGTTCCACCAGATGCAGTCGATGTATCCCGTGCCGTCGGTGATCGTGACGGTGATCCGCGTTCGGTTGCCGCGGATGCGATCGATCTTGGTGTTGCGAACCGTAGCGATGACCGTTGCTTCTTGCCCCATGCGCAGATCGGAGATCGATCGCATGTCCCGCCGGTCGATATAGGCGCGCGGAAGGTGGTCGAGCAGATCTCCGAGCGTTCGCAGCCCAAGCGACTCCAACCGCTCGGATATCTTCTCGCCGACGCCGGGCAGCGTGGAAACCGGCGTGTCCAGCGGCGCACCACCGGTCTTGGCCGGCGGTGCCGTCGGCAGATGCGGCAGAAGGCGGAGCCCGACTTCCTCGCGCTCCTCGCGAGACTTCAGGCGGTAGGACGTGAGCGCGGCCATCGCCCATTGCCGCGACTTGCCCAGCGCCTTCGGATCGGCGTGGAGCTTGCGAAGAATCGCTGCTGAGAACCCACCGAGCAGCCCACGGTCCTGGGAGCCGAGTGCTCGTTCACCGTCGACCGCTTCTCTCACCTATCCAGCCTAGTGACGCGCCGGACATCCCTAGTTCCGTAGGCTCCCCTCGTGGATCCCGTCGTCGCTCGGAAAACTTGGCGGACCCTCGAGCCGTATCACGGCGCGATCTACTTCGCCGCCGAGCCGCGAGATGAATACAAGAAGCTCGGCGTGTCCGATCGGATGATGGGCTACTTCGGCTCCCGGGCCGCGCCAATGGGAGCCGTGCCCGCAGAAGTCGTCATCTCGACCTTCTTCAACTTCCATCCGAAGCTCGTTTCCGACCGCGTGCCGGCGGTCTGGGACATCACATCGCCCAAGGCTCTGCTCGACGCCCGGTTCACGGGCGCCGACCTGATGCTCAGAAGGGTTCTCGGTGAAGCGATCGACTCCGAGGAGATGAAGGCGGCTGCAGAACTCGCTCGGCGCGCAGCCGAGGCTTGCAACCCCGAAGGACGACCTTTGTATGCCGGGCATGCATCTTTGTCTTGGCCGAACGAACCACACCTCGTTCTTTGGCACGCGATCTCGTGTCTGCGCGAATTCCGAGGCGACGGACACATCGCGGCCATGACCGTCGAAGGTCTCGACGGATGCGAAGCACTCGTGACCCACGCGGCCGCCGGCGATGTGCCGGTCGCAGCCTTGAAGGGATCACGGCAGTGGCCCGACGATGAATGGGGCGCCGCTGTCGAACGGTTGCGCTCTCGTGGCTGGGTAACCGACGAGACCACGTTTACCGATCTCGGGCGGGAGCGCCGCCAGGCGATAGAAGATGCGACCGACCGGCTCGCGCTGCCCGCGTGGGAAGCATTGGACGAAGACGAGTGCTCGCAGCTGCGCGCTCTTGTGCGTCCGTTCAGCAAAGCGATCGTCGAGTCGGGAGAGCTCGCTTTCCGTTAGATCGCTTGAGTAGAGCCTTCGATTTCTGTCATCCTGCACCAAGCGCCCCAGGAAGGCTTGGCCATGCCAGTTCGCCAATCAGCCACCAATAAGGCGCGGGGCTCTCGCCCGGGGGATGGCTTGAAGCTGGGCGATGGACTGGCAACCCTCATCGGCATCGTTGTCGGCTGTGCGGGCGTCCTTCACCTGTTGGCGTCGCGCGATCACCTTGAACACCCATGGGTTGCCGCGTCCTTCGTCGTTCTTGCCCTGGCACAGATCGGATGGGCGGCGTTGGTCGTCTGGCAAAGGTCTTCGCGTCTACTTGTCCTTGGGATCCTCGGCAACCTCGCCGTCGTGGCCATTTGGGCCTTCTCGCGAACAACCGGTATCCCCTTCTATGAGCCGATCGCCGAGGTCGAGCCGATCGGGATCGCCGATGCAACGGCGACGATGTTCGAGATCATCGCGGCGCTAGGCGCTGGATTCCTGCTCGTCCTTCCCATCGCCGCGCGCAGTGCACTCGTGCCGCGCCAAGCCGGTCAGCGATTCATGGCGGGAGCGGGAGCACTGGCACTGCTGCTTCTGGTTCCGGCCTTCGTCACCGAGGGCCACTCGCATTCGCACGCTCATGACGAGGAAGTCGGTGTCTTGGCGGCCGGCCACAGCCACGACGCTGCAGACGAAAGTCACATACACAGCGCGACCGAAGTGGCCTCCGAGGTCCACGAACATCCCGCCGAGGCCCTAACCCAAGCTCACCAGCACTCCGCCGACGGTCACGACCATGCCGCAGTGCAAGCGCTGGCCGACTCGGTGCCGCACGAGCACACGGCCGGGACGTCCCAGGAACATGCCGACACCGGCACCCACGAACACACAACACAGCCATCCAACCCTCCTGCTGCTGCAATTCCGCCCGATCCGACGTTCACTCCCAAGGGGCAGCCCGGGACGATGATGTACGGCCCCTTCATCCTGAACGCTGCAGATCAGGGTGGAATGGACCACTACAACCGCATCATCCCGGTGGTCGCACCGTGCGTTGACTGCTTGATCACGTCGATCAAGCCCGACCTCGTCTACCTCAATGGCTCACCGGCAAACCTCAACACGGGCCCGATGCTTCACCACACCGTTCTTGCGGACCCCCTCCGTCCGGATCCAACGTGCGAACGCAACGAAGGTGTAGGGATCGTCGGACACCGGTTGTTCGCTGCCGGCAACGAGAGGACGGCAGGAATGCTGCCGCCCGGCTACGGCTTCTCCAACCAGTCACCGGTGTGGATCGGGATCTTCGAGATCATGAACCACGCTCCGGAGTCGAAACTGGTCTTCTTCAAGATCGACATCACTTACGTTCCGATGTCCGATCAGTCCATCAAGCCGGTGGTTCCGATCTGGCTGGACGTCGACAACTGCGCCGACTCACAGTTCGGCGTCCCGAAGGGCGAGTCGAACACGAAGTGGAAATGGACTTCCAACCTGACCGGACGGATCGTTGGCGCTGGCGGTCACGTCCACAACGGTGGGATCTCGATCACGCTTTCGAACGCATCCACCGGACAACGCATGTGCACTTCCTACGCCGGCTACGGGACCAAGCCGGCATATATGGGATCGGTCGAGTGGATGTCGATCTGCGCACACGATCGCATCGGAACCGTTCGATCGGGCGAGGATCTGTTGCTCGACACGTACTACAACATGCAGTCGGCGGCCAACGACGTGATGGGGATCATGATCGCGTACGTCTACGAGACGACAGATCTCGCCGGCGGATCATCGCCGCCGGCGGCTTACACAGCTCCCCCGCCGAGCGATGCACCGGCGCCGGAGATTCACGGCGGCCACGCGCACTAGGCGAGACTTTCCTCCCAGGCCTCGTGCAGCTTCGACCAGCTCCCACCCGCGCGCATCAGCTCGATCGGTGATCCGTCCTCGACGATCTTTCCTTCGTCGATGACGAGCACGCGATCGGCGATGGCGACCGTCGCCAAACGGTGGGCGATGATGAACGCCGTCCGGTCCTGCAGGACGACCTCGAGGGCCTGCTGGACCAATCGCTCCGAAGGCATGTCGATGGACGACGTCGCCTCGTCGAAGATGATCACCGCCGGGTCGGCCAGGAACGCTCGCGCGAGCGCGACGAGCTGCCGCTGGCCGGCGGAAAGCCGCCCGCCGCGCTTGCGGATGTCGGTGTCGTAGCCCTCCGGCATGCGCTCGATGAAGGTGTGCGCGCCGACGACTCGAGCGGCTCGCTCGATCTCCTCGCGGCTCGCGGTCGGCTTGCCGAAGGCGATGTTCTCGGCGACGGTCCCGGAGAACAGGAAGTTCTCCTGCGTGACCATGACGATCGCTTTGCGCAGCTCGGATGAAGGCAGATCTCGCAGGTCGACACCGTCGATCGTTACTGAACCCGCGATTCGGGATCGTAGAAACGCGCGACGAAGCGAGCGGTGGTCGATTTTCCGGCCCCCGTCGGGCCGACGAGCGCAACCGTCTGCCCGGCCGGAACCTTCATCGTGAGGTTCTCGAGGATGTTGCGGTCGCGGTAGCCGAAGGTCAGGTCGACGAAGTCGATCCGTCCGCCCCACGCAGGCCGCGTCACGGCACGATCGGCCTCCGGCTCGGGCACCGACGGCTGCTCCTCCAGCAGACCGGACAGCTTCTCGAGCGCTGCACCGGCGGCCTGGAAGATGTTGTAGACCTGGCTCAGCTCCTGGATGGGGTGGAACAACCGCCCGACGAACAGGACGAAGGACACGAGCACCCCGAGCTGCATGTCGCCGTTGAGCACGCGCCAGCCGCCGAAGAGGATCACGCCGAACGTCGCGACCTCACCGAGCAGTGCGGACCCCGGCCCGTAGATCGCCTGCGCGCGGATGGAATCCATGTTCGCGTCGCGGTAACGCGCGTCGATGTCCTCGAAGAGCTCCTGGTTGCGCGGCTCCCGTCGGAACGCGTGCACCGCTCGGATCCCGCCGAGCGTCTCCGTGAACTGGATGTAGACCAGCGCGACGGCTTCGCGCACGCGGCGGTAAACGACCTCGGACCGGTTGCGGAACCACCGGGTCATGAAGAACAGGAACGGGAACACCGACAGCGTCACCAAGGCCAGCGGGAGGTCGAGCACGAGCAGGATCACGACGATCCCGCACAGCTGGAGGACGGCCCACGGCAGGTCGATCAATCCGGTCAGGAACAGCTCCGCGATCGCATCGATGTCGTTGCCGAGGCGCGACATGATCCGTCCCGTCGTGTACTTCTCGTAGAACGCGACCGACAGCTTCTGGAAGTGGTCGTAGATCGCGCGTCCTCAGGTCGAGAGGACGCGCTCACCGACGAGCCCGATGTACGCGAGGAACCCACGCAGCGTCAGTGCCTCGATGACCTGGACGACCGCGAAGATCGCGACGATCACGTACAGCGTCTTGAGGTCGCCACCCTGCCGCAGTGCGGGTCGGATGCCGTCGTCGATCGCGCGGCCGATGAGGATCGGCATGGCGAGGCCGGCCACCGAGTGAATGACGACCAAGACGGTTCCGACCACGAGCTTTCGACGTTCGGGTCGGATCAGGTCTCCGAGCAGCCGAAGGCTCCGTCGCCGGAGGAAGACGGACAACTTCGCGGTCAGGTCCTCTTCTTCCTCGTCGACGGCTATCCCTCGCCAAACGTCGGTGGGTGTCTGCTCGTCTCATGTCCTCACCTCCTCCAGCTCCCTCGTTCCGGTCCTTCGGTGTCCGCCGCGAGCACATGCCGGTACAGCGCATCGCTCGCAAGCAGATCGTGGTGCGTGCCCGTCGCTCGCACGCTCCCCTCGTGCAGAAGCACCACGCGGTCGGCTAGCAGCAGCGTCGAGGGACGATGCGCGATGAGCAAGCGCCGTGCTCCTTACGAGTGTTTCGTGAAGGGCGGCCTCGATCTTCGCCTCGGTGTGAACATCAACCGAGGAGAGCGGGTTGTCGAGCACGAGGATGCGCGGCTCCCCGATGATGGCGCGGGCGAGCGCTACTCGCTGGCGTTGGCCACCCGACAGCGAGTAGCCCTGCTCTCCGACGCGTGTGTCGAGCCCCCACGGGAGGTCGCGGACGAAGGCGTCGGCTTGAGCATCAGCCAGGGCCTTCCACACTTCTTCGTCGTCGGCGTCGGGTTTGCCCATGAGGACGTTCTCGCGGATCGAGACCGAGAACAGGATCGGATCCTCGAACGCGACCGTGGCGTGCGAGCGCAGAGACTCGACCGTGATCTCCTGAAGATCCTTGCCGTCGAGTGTCACCCGGCCCGAGGTGGGGTCGTAGAACCGCGACAGCAGCGCAGCGATAGTCGTCTTGCCGCAGCCTGTTATGCCGACGAGCGCGAGCGTCTCGTCCGGATAGATCTGCAAAGTCGATCCCGCGCAGGATCCAAGCATCCGAACCCGGATATTTGAACCACACGTCCTCGAATCTGATCTCCCCTTGGCATGTCTGAAGCGTTATCGCACCCGGCGCATCGGCGATGTCCGGACGCGTATCGAGAAGCTCATAGACCCGGTCGGCGCCGGCCGAGGCTTCCTGACCCATCGCGATGATCCAGCCCGTCTCCCGGATCGGCCAGACCAGCATCTGCTGATAAAGGACGAACTCGGCCAGCGCACCGATCGTCAGCCCGCCGTCGATGACACGGATGCCGCCCCAGAGCAGGATGCCGACGACGCTCAGACCGAGGAGCAATATGTCGAGCGTCCACAGGCGCTTGCGTGCGTCAACGCCGCGCAGGTTCGTCCGGTAGAGCTTCTCTGCGTGCTTGCGGTACAGAGCCGACCGTTCCGGCATGCGTCCGAAGGCTTTGATCACACGCACGCCGGTTGCCGACTCCTCGACGATCGTCGTCAGGTCGCCTTGCTCATCCTGGGATTGCCGTGAGATCTGGTGATAGAGACGCGAGAAGCGATAGCTGACGAAGATCACGGGCGAGCTGAACGCGACGGCCACGAGCGTTAGTCCCGGATCGAGACGCACGAGCTGGAAGAGGACGAGCGCGATCTGCATCCCCATCTGGAACAGGAAGACGAGACCGAATCCGACGTAGCGACGGATGCGGGAGATGTCGCTCACGGCTCGCGAAACGAGCTCACCCGACTGCCATCCGTCGTGGAAATCGACGGACAGAGCTCTGTAGATGGGCGTAAACGCGGTTGCGCAGGTCGTATTCGAGGCCGAGCGCGATGCGACCCGAGATGTGGCGGCGCGTGAAGGCGAAGCTCGTCCAGAGCACGCCGAGCCCGAGCGAGGTCAAGGCATACGGAAGTAAGCGCTCGCGCATCTTTGCTTCGAGCACCTCATCGATGAAGCGCTTGACCACTTCCGGCTGGGCTACCTGCGCCGTCAAGACCCCCAAAGAGAAGAAAGCTGCGGCAAGGAAGTGGAACCGGTAGGGCCGCGTCAGGGGGAGGAGACGACGAAGTGACCCCGTTGGGCGCGTCTCCCGCGCGCCCAACGGGCCGGGTTTATGGCCTTCTGTATCCCCCGGCATAGACAAGCTCCCCGCTCGTCGTTTTCGCGTCGACCCCGCTGCCAGCGCGAGCCAACGATGATACACAAACGGCGCGGACGTCGCTCTCGTGAGTGACGAAGCAGTCCCGCGATTGGACTACATCTGGATCGGCTGAGTTATTCGATGCCGATCAGGAACGGGTAGTGCGGCTGTCCGCCGTAGTGCACCTCGACCTCGCGGTCGAAACGCTCCCCTACGCGTTTGCCGATGGCATGAGCCGTCCACTCGTCGATGTCTGCTCCATAGACAAGAGTCACCAACGAGTCCGATTCGTCCAGCATCGCTTCGAGTACACCGACGACGGCTTCCTCCGGATCGTCGGCGACGACCTTCACACCGCCGCCGGCTAGACCCATGCATTGTCCCTCCTCGACATGACCCACGGGGGTTTCGGTCGAGCGGACTGCATAAGCAACTTCGCCGTGCTTGGTTCCCACCGCCTCGGCGGCCATCGTTTCGGCGTTCTCGTCGAGCGACGCGTCGCGGTCGAAAGCGACCAACGCGGTGAATCCCTGAAGGGGTGACTCCGTCGGCACCACTTGTGCGCTCTTTACGATGCCCTCGGCGACGGCGATCTCGGCCGCCGTCTTCGCCGAGGCAACGACGTTCTTGTTGTTGGGCAGGACGATTACTTCCTCAGCGTGTGCCTGCCGGATCCCGACCAGGATCTCCTCGGCAGACGGATTGAACGTCTGCCCACCGGGGACCAAGCCTTTGACGCCCATCGACTTGAAGATCTCGAGGATCCCCGTTCCGGCCGCGACGGAAACCAGGCCGACGCGATCGAGCGGTTCGTCGTCGGCCGGCTCTCCCTGGATCCGCGCGAGGACCGCCGCCTCGTGCTGCTCGGCTACCTGACCCTCGAGGTGGGTGACCTCGATCTTGCGCGGGCGTCCGCGCTCGAAGGCTTCCTCGATGACCTCGCCGACCTGGTTGGTGTGCACGTGGACGTTGTAGAGGCCGGCTCCCCCGACGACGAGGACGCAATCGCCGTAGCGGTTTAGGAGCTCTCGAAGCTCGTCGGCTTTCCCGTCGGTTACCTCGTACAGGAACTGGACCTCGAACTTGAACTCGAGGCTGCCGCCCTCGGTGTTGAGTCCGGGTGTTGCGCCTTGCAGGGCCTCCGCCGGTGACTTCGCGGGCACCTGCGGTGGTGGCAGCGGCGATCCGTCCAGGGTGTGAAGCAAACATTCGAGGAAAAGAAGGAAACCGCGCCCGCCGGCGTCGACAACTCCGGCCTGCTTGAGGATCGGAAGCATCTCGGGCGTGCGGTCGAGGGCATCCTGAGCTCGTCCGACGACACGGCGGACGGCTTCGATGAGGTCGTCACCGTCGCCCAGAGCAGCCTCGGCCTCCTCGGCCGCCTCCCGAGTGACGGTGAGGATCGTTCCCTCTTGCGGCTGCATGACCGCGCCGTACGACAGATCGGTTGCACGTCTCAAACCACGGGAGAGCGATCCGGTGTCGAGGGCATCGGCCGCGGCTATCTCCTCCGAGATTCCGCGGAAGACCTGAGACAGGATCACTCCGGAGTTCCCCCGGGCTCCCATGAGCGACCCCCGGATGATCGACGCGCACGGGTCGTCGGATCCCTCGAGCTCCCGCTGCACGGCGGAGAGTGTGAGCTTGAGGTTGGTCCCGGTGTCCCCGTCGGGAACGGGATAGACGTTTAGACCGTTGATCTCTTCCTCGTAGGAATCGAGGGCGCGACCGAAGCTGGAAACCGCCTCGGTATAGGTCTGCGTGGGGACGGTCGTCGTGGTCATTTCCCCCCGAATAAGCTCCAAAAGCGTCCTCGAAGAGGAGAACGCCACAAAGCGCCGCCCATGCTACCTTTGACGACTCATGGCGGCTAAGTGCGACATCTGCGGCAAGAAGCCTGGGTCCGGGAACAACGTCAGTCACTCGGTCCGCAGGACCAAACGACGCTGGCTCCCCAACCTGCACTCGATGAAGGTTCGTCAGAATGGCGGAGTACGGCGGGCGAAGGTCTGTTCGTCTTGCCTGAAGGCGAACAAGGTCACAAAGGTCGTCTAGGGCGCATTTCGCCCAAAACTGTTACTCGTCCGCCGCCCGGGGTATCCTCTGGATGAGGGTCTTCGCAGTGGTTTCGCAGTGGCTTCAGTAGCCGAATCTCGCTTCGCAGTTCCCTCCCGGCCGGAAGGCCGAGCTTTTAACGAAAGGAGGGAACGCGCAATGACCACAGGAACAGTTAAGTGGTTCAAGGCTGAGAAGGGTTACGGCTTCATCACCGGTGAGGACGGAACGGACGCTTTCGTCCACTTCTCCGCCATCCAGATGGACGGCTTCAAGACGCTCGAAGAGGGTCAGAAGGTCGAATACGACGTCTCCCAGGGCCCCAAGGGACCTCAGGCGTCGAACGTACGACTCGCTACTGGCTGATCTAGCCGTTCTTTAAATGGTCAAAGGGACCCGCTTCGGCGGGTCCCTTTGCTTTTCCGAAGATCCGCGCGCGGTGAGTCCGCTCAGCCGATAGTCATGACTCCGGTCACGCCGGCGAGTCCTATGAGCACGAGCGCGATCCCCGCCAAGCGTCCGCCCAGCCGACCGAAAGGGATCGTCTTCTCGAGCAGGATGAAGCCCGCGATCAGCGCTACCCACAGCAGGTTCATCACGCCGCCGACGAAGAGCAGTCCCATCAGTACCCAGCAACAACCGAGGCAATAAAGGCCGTGGCGTGCGCCCAGCCTGAGAGCGCCCAATGCTCCGCCGCCGCGCCAGTGCTGCGCTAAGAATTCGGCGGGCGACCGGCAATTGCGCAGGCACGATTGCTTCAGCGGAGTCAGCTGATAGATCCCCGCAGCGAGAATCAGCGTCCCCCCGAGACGCGTGTTGTTGGACGCCATGTCCGACGTAAGCAGCGACGCTTGGTCCAGCACTCGTTGTGCCAGCGCTGCCGCGACGCTGAACAGTGACCAGACCGCAACGTAGCCGGCAACGAACACCGACATCGGCGGCAGGTAGCGTTGATCCGCTCGAGCCTTCTTAACAACAGCGCCGTAAACGAGCGTCATAGGCGCCGCGGTCGGCACCATCATCCCGATCATCATCGCGACCCACATCGCGATCCGAAGCGCGAGATCGGTCGCCGTCCACGTGTCGCCGGACATCATCATCGACATGTCGCGCATCTGGTGGGACTCCCGCACCAGGTACAGCCATCCGACGGCGCTGATGCCGGCGAGGCCCGCGTAGATTGCGATGCGATCGCGTCGCGGCAGGCGTGGAGCGCTGGTTCCGGACGCGACCCGGTACGTCGCTTCTGTCAGCGGATCACTCCGGACCCGGTTATATGCAGCACGCACCACTGTCCGTAGGAATCTTCCGCGCTTACGTCAACGCTGGTACCCGTGGTCTTCGTGGTTCCACGACCGATCTCTGCCGTCGTGTACTCGAACCCGTCGGGCAGGTTTATCCGCACCGAATAGGGCTCGCTGCTGAAGGGCGAGATGATCGGATCCCCTGACGACTCGACGAGCTCCTTCACCTTGATGCTTGTCCTGCGCGCATCGACGTCGATGGACATGTCGATCGGCGCATAGATCGGGTCCAGAACCTCTGAGCACGTGCTGTTGTAGACGAAGAAGTGCGTAGCTAGGGGTTCCGTAGCTCCGCCGTAGACGATCGTGCGAATCGCTTCGCGTTGTGCCTCGTCCGCGCGCTCATCGATGATCACTTGCTCCGATCCGTTGCCCTGCGCGATCTCGCCCGGCCAGTGGACGAGCAGGACGTATTCGAGGCCGTCGAGCTTCGTGCCGTTGAAGTGGCCTTCTTCGATGTGGCCGGCCACGAGCGCCTCGCAATGACCATGGGTGGTCGGTGCCATGAACTGGCAACCACACGCCCACGAACAGTTGCAGTTCGAGAACTGAGGGCCACGGATCATCCATTCGTCTGCCATGGCAATCCCTCCGTTCGCGGCCGACGCTCCCACTTGGATACCACCACCTGCTATGCCCGGCAATGCGTTACCAGATACCCCAGGCGGGGTTGACCGGGCCGATGCCGCCGCCGATCTCCAGATGCAGCTCGATGGCACGCGTAACGAACTTCTTGGCCTGCCGGGCAGCGTCCGGAACCTCGAGACCGGTGGCCAGGCCGGCGGTGATGGCGGCGGAAAGAACGCATCCGGTGCCATGCGTGTGCCTGGTCGGAGTTCGGGGAGCCGTCAGCCGGAACATCTGCTCTCCGTTGGTAAGAAGGTCGACCGCGTCGTCCGACTTCAAATGACCCCCTTTGAGCAGCGCCCAACGGGGGCCGAGGCCGACGAGGTCGCGAGCGGCATCCTCATCGGGCTCCGACGGATCGATCGAGCGACCGAGCAGCCCTTCGGCTTCGGGGATGTTCGGAGTGATCACTGTTGCCAGTGGTAAGAGTTTCGTTCGAAGCGCATCGACGGACGACTCCTTGAGCAGCGTGTCGCCGTGCTTCGAAACGAAGACGGGATCAACGACGAGTGTGTTCATTCCGAACTCCTTGACGGCATCGGCTACGGCTTCGACCAGTGTTGCGCTCGAAAGCATCCCCGTCTTGGCCGCATCTACCCCGATGTCCGAGACCACCGATTCGATCTGGCGACGGACGAACTCCGGCGGAATCTCGAGAACGCCGTCTACGCCGAGGGTGTTCTGTGCCGTCAGGGCCGTCAGCGCCGACATGCCGTGGACCCCGAGCGCGAAGAACGTCTTGAGATCGGCCTGGATCCCGGCGCCACCGCCGGAATCCGAGCCGGCGATCGTGAGAGCACGGGATGGTTTCACTCTTAACCCCCTCCGCTTCGCTTCGGGGTGGTGAAATGGTCGTAGCCGTCGTCCGGCAGCGGCACACTCTGCCCGTCGCGGACGAGCCAGAGCCCGTCGTCTACGACCTTTCCGATCTCGATCCAATCCGTGGTCTCGAGCCGCTCGTGCGGCAGTGTGACGAGCAACTCGAAATCCTCACCGCCGCTCAGAACCAGACGCTCCAGATCCCAGCCGCAGGAGGCCGCGATCCGTTGCGCCTCGGGCGCAACGGGAACGCGGCCGAAGTCGATCTCGAGTCCGATGCGCGACGCCTCAGAGAGACGTCGCGCATCCGAACCGAGACCATCGGAAAGATCGATCGCGGCGTGTGCTCCGATCGCCTGCAGCTGCGCACCGGCGTCCACGCGTGCGCGCGGCCGCCGGTGAGCAGCCATGCAGGCGATCGCGTCCTCAGGTGACGCGTTCTTCGCGTCCTGCGAAAGCAAGAGGTTCACGCCGACCGCGGCCCGTCCCAGCGAACCGGTAACGGCCAGGACGTCACCGACCTCGGCCCCCGCCCGGCGCACCGGTTCACCGTCCACCTCACCAATGGCGGTCACAGCGAGTGTGAGCTCGGTGGAACGAACGGTGTCGCCACCGACAAGCTCCGTACCGTATGCCGCACAGGCTTCGTCGATGCCCTCGTACAGCCCGCGCAGCACGTCCTCATGCGTGTCGGCCGGAGCGCAGAGCGCGAGCACGATCCATTTCGGGCACGCACCCATGGCGGCGATGTCCGAAACGTTGACGGAGACGGCCTTGAAGCCGATGTCGGCCGGCGAGGACCAATCCAGCCGGAAGTGGACGCCTTCGACCAGCGCGTCCGTAGCCACCGCGATCGAGGCGCCCGACTTTGTCCGGACGATCGCAGCGTCGTCGCCTATCCCGACGTCGGCGTTGCCCTCGGTCACCCACGAGCGCATCCGGTCGATGAAGCCGAATTCGCCGAGCTCGGAGATGTCCATCGCTGCTTTCACGCTATCGCGGGAGCACCCGGCCCCCTTACGCGAGAGAATCGATTCTGTGGAGTCCCGCGCCTTGCGAACGGATGCCTGCACCGTCCTGGTGATCGGCTCGGGTGCGGCAGGCATGCGCGCGGCGATCGCGGCTCATGAAGCGGGCGAGCACGTTCGCGTGATCGGAAAGCGCTCGCGGCTGGACGCACATACCGTCCTGGCCTCCGGCGGCATCAACGGCGCCCTCGGCACCCGAGATCCTCAGGACACGTGGCAGCAGCATTTCGCCGACACGGTGCGTGAGGGCTATTTCCTCTCCGATCCGGCCGTCGTGGAGGTAATGGCGCGCGAAGCACCGAGAGCGATCCTCGAGCTCGCGGAGTGGGGCTGCGAGTTTGCTCGCACCGAGGACGGCTCACTCGATCAGCGCTTCTTCGGCGCGCACCGCTGGCGCCGGACGTGCTACGCCGGCGACTTCACCGGACGCGCCATCCTTCGAACTCTGCACCGCCGCGCAGATGCCATCGGGGTTCCAATCGTCCTCCAAGACCAGTACGTGTCGCGCCTCCTCGTGGACGACGGAGCTTGTTTCGGAGCTCTCGCCTTCGATCAGCATTCGGGCGAGCGGTTCGTCCACTATGCCGATGCGGTGATCTTGTGCACGGGCGGACACACCAGGTTGTGGCGGCGCAGCTCGTCGCGCCGCGACGAGAACTACGGCGAGGGTTGGGGTCTGGCGCTTCGTGAGGGATGCCGCGTGATGGACCCCGAGCTCGTCCAGTTCCATCCGACGGGCATGGTCACTCCCGAAGAGATCGCCGGAACGCTCGTGACCGAAGCCGTCCGCGGAGAGGGAGGACGTCTCTTCAATTCGGACGGCGAGCGCTTCATGGAGCGGTACGACCCCGAGCGCCTCGAGCTGTCTTCCCGAGACCGGGTCGCGCTCGCCAACTACACAGAGATCGCCGAAGGCCGCGGAGGACCCAACGGCGGCGTCTTCCTCGACATCAGTCATCGCGAGAAGGACTACATCCTCGAAAAGCTCCCGCGCATGTATCGCCAGTTCATAGACCACCAGATGCTCGACATCTCGAAGGATCCGATGGAGGTGGCACCGACCGCTCACTACTCGATGGGCGGAGTGGTCGTAGACCCCGAGACCTACCGGACGGATGTCGCCGGCCTCTTCGCCGCCGGTGAGGTGACCGGTGGACTCCACGGCGCGAACCGCCTCGGCGGCAACTCTTTGGCCGAGGCCGTGAACGCCGGCCGTAGAGCCGGCGAAGCGGCCGCAACCTACGTGCGCTCTCGCGATGTCGTCGTGCGCTCGTCGGACACCGTCCGAGGCGCTATCGACGAATTGACCTCGTTCGTCAAGCCCGGCCCCGAGCTCCCACGCCAGCTCCAGCGCCGCTTGCGCAACCTCATGTGGGAGCGATGCGGCGTCGTTCGCAACGAGGAGGGGCTGACCGAAGCGTTGGCCGGTATCGGGGACATCCGGGCAGCTTCCGACGAAGCCGATGTGCGACCGGGAGCCGAAGGCTGGACCGATCTCGCGAACCTTCTCGATCTTCGCGCCGGACTACTGGCCGCCGAAGCCACGCTCCGGGGCGCCCTCGAACGGCGCGAGACGCGCGGTGCCCACAATCGGTCCGATTTCCCGAGCATCGATCCGTCTCTGCTCGTGAACTTCCATGCGACGTGGTCCGGTAGCGCGATCGATCTGACTGCGGAACCCGTCCCGCCGGTCCCCTTGGAGCTCGAAGGCGTGGTCAACGACCCCGGAGACCTGCCCCTTGCCGGCCGTCTGCTCGAGTAGCTTGACCGGGTCGCCTTCGCCGACCCGGTCGATGCTGCCGCCTCGCTTCGCTCCGCGGTAGCTCGTCTGTAACAAACCGTTCTACACGGCACCAACGGACAGTGGTACTGATGTTGCGTGCACGTAATCGTTTGCGGCGCCGGCGAGGTCGGAGTCCACGTCTGCGACCGGCTGAGCCGAGAAGGTCACGATGTGGCCCTTGTCGATCGCGACCCGCTACGGATCGCCCAAGCCGACGAACGTCTCGACGTCCAAACCGTGATCGGACGCGTGACCTCGACGAGCGTTCTCGAGCAGGCCGGGATAGCCAAGGCCGATCTCTTCGTCGCCGTGACCAACGACGACGAAGCAAACCTGGTGTCGGCGCTCATCGCCAAACAAGCGGACGTCGATACCACGATCGTTCGGCTGCAGTCCGACGCGCTGAGGAGCGCCGAGTCAAGCCGCCTGCGCAAGGCCATGGGCGTCGACCACGTGATCGACCCCGACCTCGAAACGGCCCAGGAGATCTACGAGCTTCTGCGATTCCCGGGCGCGAGCGAGATCTTCCCGATGGTCGGAGGCGAGATCATGCTGATCGGCGCCCGGCTCCCAGCCGATGCTCCTCTCGTCGGCCAGAGCCTGATCGAGGTCGCCCAGCAGTTCGAGCCCCACTGGGACTTCCTCATCGGTTCGATCACCCGGGCCGGGAAGACGGTCATCGCCCGGCAGGACATGCGGCTGGAAGCCGACGACCTCCTCCGGATGATCTGCAACCTGCGGGGACGCTCCCAGCTCATGTCCCTGCTGAAGCTCGAATCGCGCACTCCGCGGCGGGTGATGCTCCTGGGCGGAGGCCACACGGCGCGCATCCTCGCCCAGCGCCTGCAAGACCGCGGCGCTTTCATCACCATCGTCGAACGAAAACCGGAACGAGCACGCGAACTCGCGGAAAGGCTCGAGCACTGCGTCGTCCTCGAGGGTGAGATCACCGATCCCGATCTCCTTACGGATGAAGAGATCGGACGCCAGGACGTGGTCATCGCCCTGACGGGAGAGGACGACGCGAACATCCTCGCCTGTCTCTTTGCCAAAGCCGCCGGAGCCTCAGAGACGATCGCCGTCGTTCACCGGCTCGCGTTGCTACCGCTCGTCCACGAAGCCGGGATCGATGTGGCCATCTCTCCGCGGACGGCGATCGCCAATGCCGTCCTTCGTGTGGTTCGCGGCGGCGAGATCTCGGCCATCACGACGTTCCTGGAGGGCGAGGCCGAGATCTTCGAGCTCGTCGTGAAGGAAGGAAGCGTGGCCGACGGTGCGGTGGTGGCCGAGCTCCCGTTGCCCAAGGACGTTCTCGTCGGAGCCGTCGTCAGAGACGGAAACGCCGAGATCGCACGAGGCCGAACGAAGCTCCGGGACATGGACCGCGTCATCGCCTTTGCCATGCCGCAAGCTTCTTCCGTCATGCGGCGGGTCTTCGGCTGAGATGACCTCCGGACGCCTGGGGGTCTCTCCCCGGCATCAAGCTCGACGCGCGCCTCGCTTCACGCGCCTGGTCGAGCGTCCGCTTTTCACTCGGCCCGAAACGGCTGTAGGCCATGTCGTCGGGCTGACCCTCGCGATCGCGGGAGCCGGGATGCTCGTTGCCGGCATCGTCGACAAGCTCGACGCCGGGCCCGACGCGTCGGCGCTCATGGGCCCGGGTGTCGGTTTCCTCGTGCCGGGATTGCTTCTGTGGCGGCGTACCGCAGTCCCCGCACGCCTCCCAACACCGACGATCTTCGCGACGGTGCTCTCGGCCTGGGTAGCGTTCTGCCTCGCTGCGGCCGTCCCGTACTTCTTGAGTGATGCGGTCGAGCGGGTGGATCTCGCTCTGTTCGAATCCGTTGCTGGCTTCACGACGACCGCGTCCTCGGTGCTGACCAACGTCGGGAACCTTTCATTGGGGATCCTGCTCTGGCGCTCGATGACGCAATGGCTCGGTGGCATCGGTGTGATCGTGTTCGTCATCTCCGTGCTCCCATACATCCGAGCAGCCGGTACCGAGCATCTTGGGGGCCTGTCTCGCGCCGAGGACCGACTAGCGCCGCGCGTGCGTGAAACCGCGAAGCGGCTGATGCTCGTGTACCTGGGCTTCACGACGATCGTGGCGGTCTTGTACTTCGCCTTCGGGATGTCCATCTTCGATTCCGTCGCCCACTCCTTCACAACGGTCTCGACCGGCGGATTCTCGACCCACGACGCGTCCATCGCCGCATTCGATTCGCCGGCTCTGGAGTGGACGGCTATCGGCGCGATGGTCCTCGCCGGAGGCAGCTTCGCTCTGTACTGGCGAGCCCTGCGCGGGCGCCCTCTCGTGATCCTGCGTTCGGTCGAGTTTCGCGTCTACCTGATGCTGATGGCCCTCGTGACCGCTGCCACCCTTCTATGGACGGCAGGCGATCATGGTTGGTCGGCCGACGCGATCCGGCGAACGATCTTCGGCGTCGTGTCGATCGGGACGACGACCGGCTACGCGATCGTCGACTACAACGCATGGCCGGGGGCCGTTCAGCTCCTTCTCCTTTTCTTGATGGCGATCGGCGCGATGACGGGATCGACGGCCGGAGGCTTCAAGATCTTCCGCTTGATGGGAATCGTCGGACACGTCCGCCGCCACCTGTTCCGTCAGCTTCACCCTCGAGCCGTCCCCGTTGTCCGGCTGGGGAATGAGGTTGTCTCGGACGCGGTGATATCGAGGATCCTCGGCTTCTTCGGTCTGTTCATGGGTCTCGGCGCCGCCGCGACGTTCCTGGTTGCCGCGATCGGGTCACTCGACCTCCGGACGTCGATCTCGGTCGTCGCGACGTCGATCGGTAACGTCGGCCCGGCACTGGGGTCGGTGGGGACGGCCGGACAGTACATCGACGCAAAAGCCGGGGTTCGCGACGTCCTGATGGTAGTGATGCTCGCCGGAAGGCTCGAGATCTACCCGGTGCTGCTCGGCATCGTGCCGCTGGTGCGCTTCGTCGGCGATAACCTTCCGCGGCCGCTGGCCAAGGCTTTCGTCAGGCTCGGCCGGGGCTAAACCCTCAGGCCGGACCGGCCGCGCGCACCTCTTCGGGCACGTCGTCCGCGTACTTCGCGAAGTTCTCCTTGAACATGTCGGCCAAGCTGCGGGCCTGCTCGTCGTAGGCCGACTTGTCCTTCCATGTATCGCGTGGTCGAAGGATCTCCGCCGGTACGTCCGGGCACTCGAGTGGGATCTCGAGTCCGAAGATCGGATCCTTCTCCGTCGGGACCTCGTCGAGATGGCCTTCGATGGCCGCTCTCAACATCGCTCGCGTGTGATTGAGCTTCATCCGCTCCCCTACTCCGTACGCGCCCCCGGTCCATCCCGTGTTCACCAACCAAACCCGTGAGCCGTGCTTTGTGATCTTTTCACCGAGCATCCGCGAATAGGTCTCGGGAGGGAGCGGAAGGAACGGCGCGCCGAAGCACACAGAGAACGTCGCCTCCGGCTCGGTCACTCCTCGTTCCGTCCCGGCCACCTTCGCCGTGTACCCCGAAAGGAAGTAGAAGCGCGCCTGCTCTGGCGTCAGTCGGGCGATGGGAGGAAGGACGCCGAACGCGTCCGCGGTCAGGAAGACGACGTCGCGTGGATGATTGCCGGTTCCGTCGGGTGAGGCGTTCGGTATGTATGAGATCGGATACGACCCTCGGGTGTTCTCGGTGATCGACTCGTCGTCGAGATCGATCACTCGCGTCACCGGGTCGACGACGACGTTCTCGAGGATGGTTCCGAACATGCGAGTGGTTGCGTAGATCTCCGGCTCCCCTTCCGCCGAGAGACGGATGACCTTCGCGTAGCAGCCGCCTTCGAAGTTGAAAACTCCGTGGTCGGACCAACCGTGCTCGTCGTCGCCGATCAGCGCGCGCGTTGGGTCGGAGGAAAGCGTCGTTTTGCCCGTTCCCGAAAGCCCGAAAAAGATCGCCGTGGTTCCGTCCTTCGCCATGTTGGCCGAGCAGTGCATCGGGAACACATCGCGCAACGGAAGCAGATAGTTCATGACCGTGAACATCGACTTCTTGACCTCGCCGGCGTATCCGGTACCACCGACGATGGCCTCGTTGCGTCCGAAGTTCAGGATCACGAAGGCCTCGGAGTTCGTCCCGTCTTTCGCCGGATCGGCTTTGACCTCTGGTGCGTGCAGAACCGTGAATTCCGGAACGTGGGTGCCCTGCTCGGATTCGGGCGGGACGATGAACATGTTGCGCACGAACAATGCGACCCACGCCTTCTCCGTCACCACGCGCAGAGGCACGCGATAACGCGCATCGGCTCCGATGTTGACGTCCTGCGACGAAGCGGTCGACCGACGAGAGCCGCTCGACGATCCTTCGCCCGCAACTGTTCGTAGCCGGCTTCGGAGATCGACTGGTTGACCTTGCCCCACCAGATCTTGTCGCTGCTGGAGGGCTCTTCGACTACGAACTTGTCGTTGGGTGAGCGTCCCGTATACGGAGCCGTGACCGCGCAGAAAGGCCCGGTCGCGGCAAGAACACCTTCATCCCGTCGGATCGCATCCTCGATGAGAGCCGGTGCCGACTGATTCCAGAAGGTCGAGCCGTCCTTCTCGGTAAGACCGTGCTTGTCCAGGCCGTAGCTCGAAGCCGAAGTAGTCGATGCCAATGCAAGATCTCCCATTACTCGCCTGATGTCCTTCATCCCAAACGACATGGCCCCGCGAGACGAAGGGCCCCATTGGTCCCAGGGACTGACCAGATTAACCACTCGCCCGGCGCTCTTGCCCCAGTATCGCCCTGACCTCCTCGTCGTCGACCTGGTGGAAGTCGCGATACCACTGGCCGACGGCGTAATAGGGCTCCGGCGTGTTCGGACATACGACCTGGTCGTACTGCGCGGCCACCCGAGCCAGGCCTTCCGCAGGAGCCACGGGAACGCCCAGGACCAGCCGCGCCGGACGCTGGTCTCGCAACAACTGGGCGGCCGCAGTAACGGTTCCGCCGGTCGCGATGCCGTCGTCGACGACGACGACATCGCGGCCTTCGATCTGCGAGGGTGGCGCGTCGCCGCGGTACGCGGCCACGCGCCGCCGCGCCTCCTCGCGCTGAGCCTCGACTTCTCTCTCGAGGAAAGCCGATGAGACGTCCAACGCTTGGAGAAGCCGAGCGTCCAGAGCCGGTTCTCCCCAGGCACCGACCGCTCCGAGTCCGAGCTCGGGATTCCGTGGGGCCCCCACCTTGCGCACCACGATCACGTCCAGATCTCCGCCGAGCTCGGAGGCCACCGGCTGGGCGACAAGCACGCCGCCCCGCGGCACGCCGAGAACCAGAAGGCGCTTCAAGTCCAACGGACGAAGCGCGTCGGCCAGGTCCCGTCCGGCTTCGAGACGATCGGTGAACGGAAGGCCGCTCATCGATCGGAGCATATCGGCGGTTGCTCAATCGGCTGCGTCGCGGCTAGCCTCGCCCCCAAGTAAGCGGACGAGCGAAAGGAGGGACCGTGGCCGTCGAAGCCTACGTTCTCATCCAGGCAGAGGTGGGGAAAGCCGCCGAGGTGGCGAGCTCATGCGCAGAGATCGCCGGTGTCCTGTCGGCCGAGGACGTAACGGGTCCTTACGACTGCATCGTCCGAGCCAAGGCGGAGACGGTCGATGAGCTCGGCAAGCTCGTCGTCTCCGCGATCCAAGGCGTGCACGGCATCACGCGCACGCTTACTTGCCCGATCGTCCATCTGTAGTTCTCGCCGGATCTACCCGCCGGAGATCTCGCGTTCGTGGGCGGCCGCGCGCGCGGACTCCAGGAGAGCTTTTCGCTCGTGGCGCTTGACCGCGTGCTCCAGCAGCGTGGCCACCACTTGATCGAACGGTTTGCCCGACGCTTCCCAGACCCGCGGGAACATGCTCTTCGGAGTTAGGCCGGGCACGGAATTGATCTCGTTCACGATCAAAGCCTCGGTAGCAGGATCCAGGAAGAAGTCGACGCGCGCGAGACCGGCGCAGCGGGATGCGCGGAACGCACGCACCGCGTACTCCTTGATCGACCGTTCGACCGACTCCGGGACATCCGCCGGTATAACGAGTTCCGTCCAGTCGCCCAGGTATTTCGCGCGGTAATCGTAGAAGTCTCCGTCCGGTACGACTTCGCCGACCACGGAAACCTCCGGAGGATCGCCGAGAACCCCCACTTCCAACTCGCGCGAGTAGCCCTGCGCTTCGACCAGAACGTCATCGTCGTGCAGGAGCGCTCGTTCGATGGCTTCGGTGAGCTCAACCGGCTCCATCACTTTCGATATACCGACGCTCGAACCGAGCCGCGCCGGTTTCGCGAAGCAGGGATAACCGAGCTTGTCGACGGCCTGGGTGATGTCGCGAGCCGATGCCGCCCACTCGTCGCGATCGAATGCAACGAAGTCGATAACCGGGAGTCCGGCCTCAGAGAACAAACGCTTGTGCGTGACCTTGTTCATTCCTATAGCCGATCCTTCGACGCCGGCGCCGACGTAAGCGAGGTCGGCCAGCTCGAAGAGGCCCTGCAACGAGCCGTCTTCTCCGTACGGCCCATGAAGGACTGGGAAGGCCACGTCGACGTCCTTGAACACCTGTGGGTCGGCTTGAAGAACGTACGTCTCTCCCGTTTCCGGGATGCGGTCGCCCTCATCCGGAAGAGCGCGAATCCACCGTCCCTGCCTGGAGATACCGACGCCGACGATGTCATGGCCGAGTTTGAGCAAGGCTTGGACAACCGAGCGAGCCGAAATCACAGACACCTCGTGCTCCCCCGAGCGGCCGCCGAACAGGACGAGGACGCGCACTATTGCTCGATCACGTGACGAACGCGTGCCACGACTTCTTCGGCCGACGAGGGGATAGCGATGACGTCCGCATAGCGCTCGATGTTCTCCAGCTCGACGGTGCCGCCGCGTGGCGACAGCAAGATGCGCCGCTTAGGTCCGGCGTCGGCGATCGCCGAAGCCGACGACTCGTCGACGATCAAGAGGTCGGCGTTGCGTAACTCCGGAGCGGCGGGATCGGGATCGGGGAGCACCACCACCGAGAATCCCGCAGAACCGAGCACGCCGGCCAGCCACTCCCTTGCTTCCGAGTCGGCGGCAGAGAGAACGATGCGCATCGCGTCTATCGTAGGGACGCATGTTCCCGACGGCACTGGTTCCCGTGAGGATCGCCCCTACGGCCAAGCGCCGACTGGCTCACGTCCTCTCATCCCCGGAGCGGATGGCTTTCGTGAGGCGAAGCTTCGAGCACGTCGTCGGTGTTCTGCTGGAGGCCGGGTGCAGGGTCGTCGCGTTGAGCCCCCAGCCCCTGCAGGCGCCCCTCGACACCGAGGTATGGCTGGACGAGGCACCGGGGCTGAATCGCGCCGTATCGGCGGCCTCACACCGGCTCGGGGGGCCGCTGCTGGTTGCGCATGCCGATCTGCCTTGGCTTGCCGTGGCGGACGTCCACGCTCTCGTCGATGCGCAAGCCGAGGTCGTCATCGCGCGCGCGAAGGACGGCGGAACCACCGGACTTCTGATGCGTAAACCGATCGAACCGGCGTACGGACCGGGTTCGGCTTTGCGCCACGCGCGGATCGCGCGTGGCGCGGGACTTTCTGCGCTCGTCGTCGACATCCCGGGCTTCGCCCGGGATGTCGACGACCCACGCGCCCTTACCGCTTCTTCTTCCGCTTTCCTGAGACCTGGGCCTTGAACTCGGAGCCGGCCTTGAAGGCCGGGACCGACGTGGCCGGGATCTTGATCTTCGCTCCGGTCTGAGGGTTGCGTGCCGTACGCGGTGCGCGCAGGCGCTTCTCGAACGAACCGAAGCCGGGGATCGAAACCTTCTCACCCTTGGCAACGGAACGCTTGATGGTGTCGATGACCGCGTCGACGGCTTCCGTCGCAACGCGCTTGGACAGATCGGCGTCCGCGGACACCTGAGCGATCAGATCGCCCTTGTTCATACGGTCTGCTCCTTTCGGCGAATAACAGCCGCCCACGATACAGACGGCGGCGAGAAAGCGCTACGTACTCCCGACCAGATTTGAACTGGCGTCTCCGCCTTGAGAGGGCGGTGTCCTAGGCCCCTAGACGACGGGAGCAAGCAACCGGCTCAGATTACCTCAGAGCTGGATCTCGCCCCGCACAACGCCGGCCCGCTGGTGACGTGCCTCGATGCCCAGCTTGCCGCCTTTCGGAGCTTCGATCACCCACTCCAACTTCGTGCGATCCGATGTCGAATCGTCAGCGCGCCATCCCAGAGGATTCCGTTTGAGATTTCGTCCGGAAAGCTGGCCGGCCTCGACTTTGCGCTCTCCCCCTACGACCCGGGCCCCTCGTGGGAGCTTCAGCTCCACCTCGATCGGACGCACGGCTTTTCGTTGAAGCGCTTTGTCAGTCACATTCGTCGGCAACCAGCCCGAGTTCTCCAGCACGATGCGCACGTAGTGCTTCCCGTCGCCGATCGGTTCGTGCTCCAGCGAACGCAGCTCGAGCTTCGGAGAGATCATCGCCTGGAAGATCGCGAAATCGGCGTGCGGTGCGATCTCTTTCTCTAAGAGATGCAGTGGCGGGTTCCCCCAACACGACATCCGATCCCAGCCTCCGAGCTCGACTTCACCTAGCTGCGGATGCTCGAAGGGATACCAGTCGACGTAGCCCTTGCCTTTGAGCTCCTTGTCATTCCACTCGAGCAGCTTCAGCTCGTCGTCGACCGGATGGTCTACGAACCAGTCGATGAACTTGAAATCGGTGATACCGGCCTGGCGCATCGGACTCCAGAACTCCGTAGTCCATGCGTAGATACCGAGGAACTCGTACAGCCAGTCGTCTGATCCGCCGCGGATGAACTGCTTGGGGTGATAGCGGAAGTCGTGGTAGATCGACACGGCCGGATAGCCGGTCCGCTTTGTTCCTTCCTCTCCTATCCATTTGTAGGTACGCAGATCGTCCACGGGGAACTCGTCGTCCGCCTTCGCCGAGTGCGGCCTCAGGTGCACGCCGGACATCGTGTGGTAGCTGATGTAGCCGCAGATGTTGGGACGATCGACGATCGCTTGCACCTCGGCCCTGATCTCCGGTTCCGATGTGGGATACGGCCCGGCTCCCGGTTGTTCATTGTCCGGCTTCCAGTCGGCCGGGAAGTTCCTGTTGAGGTCGAGGCCTTGCAGGGGCGGAGCCAGCTTGATCATGACGCCGTCGTAGTTGCGGATCGCACCCTCCGGCAGCAGACGGTAGTACTGCGTGTTCGGGTCGTCTTCGTCGGGCTCTCTCATGACGAGGAGGCGAGGCTCGTCCGCGTGGGCCTTCCATGTGCCGTTGCCGTCCTTGATCCGCATCGACAGGATGCGGCCGTCCGCGTCTATGTCCTCCCGGTGCAGACCGTCCTGCTCGTCCTCTCGGGGGTAGGCACGCGTGCTCGACCGGACGATCTTCGGTATGTCGGCCAGAGCGAGCTCGGCCCCGTCGGGGTTCAACCGGGGGACGACATAGAAGGTTCGGGTGTCCAGTGCACGAGTGATCTTTGGATCCTTGCCGTACCCGGTCAGAAGTGTGTGGATCAGATGAAGAGCCGCCGTGCACCCAGTCACTTCAGAGGCGTGGATGTTCGCTTCGACCCAGAAGGCAGGCTTTTCATCGTGTGGTATGCCGGTCTTCGTGTTCGTAACCGTCGCCAGCCAGATGTTCCGCTTCTCGTACGAGCGCCCGATGCTCTTGACTTCGATGAGCGCCGGATGCTTCTTCCCCCAGCTTTCGAGAACCTTGGTCAGCTCGTCGTAGCGATAGAAGCGATCGAACGAAACCGATCCGCTCCGCTTACGCGGTGCCGCCTTCTTCTTTCGGGACGACGAAGTAGGACGCTTCCGTTTCGCTGCCGACTTGGACACGCAGCGGATTATCGCCGCGTACGCAGGGCCAAAGCGAGTCGTGGCCGCGTAGTCGCGGGCTCGATGACCTCGTCGATGTGTCCGTCGCGCGCGGCCGGCCACGGGGTGCAGTACTGCTCTCGGTACTCCGTCTCCAGTTCGGCCCTCAATGCATCCGGATCCGCCGCCGCGGCGATACGACGTCGCTCCAGGATGCGGACGGCGCCCGGAGCTCCCAGCACGGCTATCTCGGCTCGCGGCCACGCGAACGCGAAGTCCGCGCCGAGATCGCGCGCATTCATGACGATGTAAGCGCCGCCGTATGCCTTGCGCAGTACGACCGTGGCCTTGGGCACGCGGGCGCCGACGAAGGCCGATAAGAAGGATGCACCGGCTGGAATGACACCGCCGAGCTCCTGGGCTGTGCCGGGAAGGAATCCCGGTGTGTCGACGAACACGGCGAGCGGTATCCCGAAGCGATCACAGAGCTGGACGAACCACGCTCCCTTGCGTGATGCCTCGGTGTCGATGGCTCCGGCCAGCGTATGTGGCTGGTTGGCAACGACACCGATGACCGAACCCTCCAGGCGAGCCCAGCCCACGACCATGTTCTTCGCCGAGCCTCGTCGCAGCTCGAGAAACGAGTCATCGTCCACGACGCGATCGAGTACGGCGCGAACGTCGTAGGCAACGCGCGGATCGTCGGGAACCACCTCAGATGGGTCACCCGACGGGGACGACCACTCGAAGGAGCGCGGAGGAGGATCGCCGACGCGATCGGGCAACAGGGACAGCGCAACTCGCGTTTGCTCGAGAGCGTGATCTTCATCGAGACCGACGAGGCTGGCCAGCCCCGATCGCTCGGCAACGCCCGCACCGCCGAGCTGTTCGACGCTTACGTCCTCACCGGTGACTTCGCGCACGACATCGGGGCCGGTGAGGAACATGTACGCGCCGCGCCGCGGCATGATCACCAGGTCCATCAGCGCCGGGCCGTACGCTGCACCGCCTGCACACGGGCCGAAGACGAGAGCGATCTGCGGCACGACGTCTCTCAGGCGAACATGTCGCGAGAAGATCCGTCCGTAGCCCGCCAAGGCGGCTACGCCCTCTTGGATACGTGCACCGCCCGAACGGTGGATCCCGATAACGGGCACACCGAAGCGCCCGGCGAGATCGAGAACGGCGCATATCGAGTCGGCGTGCGCCTCTCCGAGAGAGCCGCCGAGCACGCCCGGATTCTGCTCGAAGCAGAAGACCCGACGACCGTCGATGCGTCCTTCCCCACAGACGACGCCGTCTCCGTCCGGGCCATCTTCCATGCGCAACGAACGCACGTGAGACCGGATGGGGACGAAGCTGTCGGCGTCGAGCAGCCGATCGAGGACCTCAGCCTGAGAAGGAGCGATGGTCACATCTACGCCAACAGCGACGATCCGCCGTCGATGACCAGGATCTGGCCGCGGATCATGTCCGCCGCGGGCGAGCACAGGAAAGCAACGGTCTCCGCGACTTCTTCCGGAGTGACTAGACGGCCGACGGGGGTGCGTTGCACTGCTTCCCCGAGTAGCTGGTCCCGATCCGGGAAGTGAGTTAACGCATCGGTGTCGACCACGCCCGGTGAAACGGCGTTGACACGAATGTTCGGCCCGAGTTCAACAGCCAGGTAGCGAACGAGCGATTCCAGAGCGGCTTTAGATGCGCCGACCGCACCGTAACCGGGCAACACGTGCGTCGAGCCGGCCGATGTCAAAGCCACGATGCTGCCGCCTGCCGGCATCAGCTGCGCTGCTCGCTGCGCACCGAAGAGGAAACCGCGAGCGTTGACGTTCATCGTCCAATCCCATCCGCGCGCGTCCACGTCCGCCAGCGGACGCAGGACGCCAGACGCTGCGTTCGAAACGAAGTGATCGAGGGAGCCGAACACTTCGCCGACGGTGTCGAATGCCCGCGAGATCGAATCCAGGTCTCCGGTGTGCACCTTGACCGGCAGAGCCTTCACACCGAGGCCCTCTATCTCTGCGCAGACGGCCTCGGCCTTCGTGCGATTGCGAAAGAATCCGACGGCGATCGACGTCTCGTCCGAAGCGAAACGCAGCGCGGTAGCACGGCCGATGCCGCGAGACGCCCCGGTGATGAAGGCGGTCTTCACGATGCCCGCTTGAAGACCAGGCAGGCGTTGTGTCCGCCAAAGCCGAACGAGTTCGAGAGCGCGTAGTCGACATGCTCGTCACGAGCACGATTCGGGATGTAGTCGAGATCGCACTCGGGGTCGGCGGTTTCCTGGTTGATGGTGGGCGGCAGCGTGCTCGTGGTTAGAGCGAGCACGGAGAACACAGCTTCGATAGCACCCGCGGCTCCGGTTAGATGTCCGGTGGCCGACTTGGTCGACGACACCGGCGGTGCGCTGCTACCGAACACCTTCCGGATTGCCATCGATTCGACTCGGTCGTTGAAAGGCGTCGACGTGCCGTGAGCGTTGATGTAGCCGATGGCTTCGCCTTCGACGCCGGCATCGGCGATAGCCGAAGTCATAGCGGCAACGGCTCCGGCGCCCTCCGGGTCGGGCTGCGTGAGATGGAAGGCATCCGACGTCGCGCCGTACCCCACGAGCTCGGCGAGGATCTCCGCTTCGCGTTTCTCCGCCGATTCCCAATCTTCGAGTACGACTACGGCAGCGCCCTCGGCGATCACGAAGCCGTCGCGATCGGCGTCGAAGGGACGCGACGCGCGCTCCGGATCGTCGTTACGACGCGAAAGCGCACCCATGCAAGCGAATGCGCCGAAAGCGAGCGGAGTGATCGGCGCTTCGGATCCCCCGGCGAGGATCGCGTCGGCGCGTCCGGTGCGGATCATGTGGACCGCTTCACCGATGGCGTGCGCACCCGTCGCGCACGCCGAGACGGGTGCGTAGTTGGGTCCGTGCGCACTCAGCCGCATCGCGATCGCTCCAGCGGCACCGTTGATCATCAGCAACGGAACCGTGAACGGGCTCATCTTGCTCGGCCCCCGTTCGAGCAGAGTGCGGTGCTGTTCCTCCAGCGTCGCGATCCCGCCGATACCCGAACCGAGAACGACCCCGACGCGAGCGCTCTCATAGGGAAGAGAGCTTCCCCACCCAGCGCGCTCGACGGCTTCGAGAGCCGAAGCAACGGCGAACTGCGTGAAGCGATCGGAGCGTCGCGCATCGCGCTGCTCCATAAAGTCGGTCGGGTCGAAGTCGTCGACCTCGGCCGCGATCTTCGTGCCGTACTCCGTCACGTCGAAACGCGTGACGGACCCAACGCCCGATCGGCCCGAGACCAAACCCTTCCACGTCGCCTCGGCCCCTACGCCGAGGGGCGAGACGGCGCCGATCCCCGTGATGGCGACTCGGCGACCGGAGCTCACGACTGGTCGAGCTTCTTGAGGACGATGTCGATAATGCTGTCGATCGTCGTGACCTCTTTGAGGTCCTCTTCCTCCAGATCGATCCCGTACGCGTCCTCGATCTTCACCGACAGCTCGACGAGGTCGAGCGAGTCGAGGCCGAGCACGTCGTAGCTCGTCTCGACCTTCACGCTCGCCGGATCGACCTCGAATCCCTTCAGCTCTTCGCGGATCGTTTCCAGAACCTGATCGCGCGATACCGCAGTCTTCTCTGTCATCTCTCCTCCTCTTCTAGGCGGTCATTCCGCCGTCGACGCACAACACTTGCCCGGTGATCGCCGCCGCGTCCTCGGAAACGAGGAACGAAACGGCGGCTGCGACTTCATCTGCTTCGACCGGCCGGCGGATCGGCGTGGCCAGCGCCAGCTCGTCGAAACTCGCGAGCTCTTCGGTCAGCGATGTCCTCACCAAGCCCGGCGCGACGGCGTTCACGGTGATCCCTCTCGTCGCCACCTCGAGCGCCAGCGATCTGGTCATCCCGATCAATCCGGCTTTGGCCGCCGCGTAATTCGTCTGACCTGCGTTTCCCTTGACACCGACGACGGAGGCGATGTTGACGATGCGTCCCCACCTCGATGCGAGCATCCGCTTGAGACTCCGTTTCGCGGCGAGGAATGGACCCTCGAGGTTCGTCCCCAGAACGTCGTCCCAATCGCCGGTCGTCATCATCGCGACTAGTCCGTCGCGACGGATCCCCGCGTTGTTCACGAGAACCAACACCGGCGCGATCTTTTCGGCCGTTGTGAACGCTTCATCTATGCCGGCCGCTGTAGAAACGTCGCCGTACGCGAGCGTGGCTTCCCCACCGGCTTCCTCGATCTCGGTGACAACAGCTTTGGCGCCCACCTCGTCGGCGCGGTAGTTGACCGCTACCGGCCAGCCGTCCTTCGCCAAACGTAGAGCGATCGCACGACCTATGCCGCGCGACGCGCCTGTCACCAGTGCTGATCCGCGTGCGGTCATGCCGCGCCCCATGTCAGTACTCCGGCGCCCCACGAGAAGCCGGCGCCGAAAGCAACGATCAAAACGCGCATCCCATCCGTCAACCGGCCGGATGCGCAGGCCTCACTGAGCGCGATGGGTATGGAAGCGGCCGAGTTGTTGCCGTAGCCCGCGATGTTGTCCACGACCTGTTCGTCCTTGAGACCGAGCCGCTGAGCGACGGTGCGCACTATGCGGGCGTTGGCCTGATGGGCAACGACCAGATCCACGCTGTCCAGAGGCTCGTCGCCGAGTACTTCCAACGCGGCCTCTGTCATACGGTCGCAAGCGTGCTTGTAGACGTCTTGCCCGTTCATGTGAAGCGTGTGGCCGAGTTCGGCCAAAGTGTCGGGGTCGGCTGGCCGAGCCGATCCTCCGGCCGGGATCCATAGCCACTCGACCTTGGAGCCGTCACAACCCAGGACGAACGGGCCCGTACGCGACTCTTCGCTCGGACCGACGACAATCGCTCCGGCGCCGTCACCGAACAACACGGCCGTCGTGCGGTCGGAGTAATTCGTGAAGCGGCTCAACGTGTCGGCGCCGCACACCAGCACATGACGCCCGAGGCCCGCCTCGACCCAGGCGGTAGCGACGGCGAGCCCCGAGACGAATCCTGTGCAGCCGGCGTTTACGTCGAAAGCTCCGGCCCGTCCGGCACCAAGAGTTGATTGAACGAGCGGAGCGGTACCGGGAACCGGATAGTCGGGAGTGCACGTGGCAACGAGGATGAGATCAAGATCGTCGGGTAGTAGTCCGGCACTCTTGATCGCATCAGCGCCGGCAGCGGCGGCGAATGTCGATGTCGCCTCTCCGCTTGCCGCAATGCGGCGTTCCTTGATACCGGTGCGCGTGCGTATCCACTCGTCGGTTGTGTCGAACATCCCCTCCAGATCCGAGTTCGCCAGGATGTTGTCCGGCACGGCCATTCCGATGCCGAGGATGGCTGCGCCACTCATAGCGCGCGCAGGTGGACGAGTGCGATACCCGGCTCGACCTGCTCCCCGTCTCGCGTCAGATACGCCATCACCCACGCATCACACGGCGAACACACGTCGTCCCAACCGTCCGCCGACTGCAGGCGACCCAGCACCGTTCCTGATCGCACGAGCTCACCCTCGGAGGTAAAGAGCAACGGTCCCGACGGGGTAAACCTTCCGTAGCCGGGCGAAACGACGATGCGATCGGGAAGATCCGTCAGCGCGCTCTCGGAAACGATCTGCGTCGTCACGACGACACGCTCGCGGGGAGCAGATCTGCTGCGAAGCTGATATCGGCGCCCTCGACGACCCGTTTGGCCAAGGCTCCTACGACGCGGCCCGGTCCCAGATCGGTGAACGAGTTGCCGTGCTTGCCGCTCACGGCTTCGATCGTCTCTCTGAATCTCACCGGAGATTCGAGCTGATCCAGCAAAACTTGCTTGATCTCATCGCGATGCTCGATCCGAGCTGCCGTAGTTGGAGACCACACTTCGATCTCCGGCGCATCGAAGGTCACGTCATTCAAAGCGTCGGCTACCGGCGACACGGCCGGCGCCATCGCCGGTGAGTGGAATGCACCCGCAACCTCTAGTGTGCGGCACGTCGCTCCGGCTTCTTCGGCGGCCGCTCGTGCGTCCTTCAGAGCTTCATGGGGGCCGGAGATGACGTGCTGGCCGGACGAATTGTCGGCGGCAAGGGACGCTCCGGCGTTTTCGCAGATCTGCTCGACCATCTCACGCTCGATACGCATCACTGCCAACATCCCGCCCGGATTCAGCCGGGCTGCGTCCTCGGTTGCTTGCGCCCGCAGAGCGATCAGCCGGAGCGCGTCAGCCAGATCGACAGCGCCTCCAGCCACCAGCGCCGCGTATTCGCCGACGCTGTGGCCGGTCACGGCAGTGAACGCCACACCTTGGTCGCGCAAAGCGCGAAAAGAAGCGACTCCGCAGGTCAGCACCGCGGGTTGGGCCCACAGAGTGGAATCGAGGCTCGCACCCGCCGTCCGGCCTTCTCGGCACAACTCGGCTATGTCCACATCGAAAACCTCCGACGCATTCGCGAAGACATCGGTGGCGATATCAGCCAAACCGGCGTCCATACCGGGCGCTTGAACGCCTTGACCTGGAAGAAGGGCGATTGTCAACGGACGTGTCTCCTAGAACTAGGGAGCCGCCAATGACCGAAACAGACATCGGAAAGGCGTCATCGGTTACGGCCGATCGAAAGAAACTTAGAGAAATGGTGTTTCATGCCCGCCAAATCTCGTCACGGATATGTAACGAATCAGTTAGCGTCTGCAAACATGTCAGGCTGATCCGATGACCCAACGGCTGACATGTCAGCGCGACCGCTTCGACATCCCCGGCCAGATCACGTACCTGAACTGCGCATATATGGGGCCGCTGTCCCGCGAAGTTACAGCCGCCGGACAAGCTGGGCTGGCGCGAAAGTTGCACCCTTGGAAGATCTCCTCAGTCGACTTCTTCGAAGAGGTCGAGGCCGTTCGTGCCCTCGTTGCGGCGCTGCTAAACGCCGACGCCGATGGTGTGGCGATCCTGCCGGCCGTGAGTTACGGCGTAGCCATCGCGGCGCAGAACCTTGGCTTTAAGGCTGGTGACCAGGTAGTTGTCCTCGAAGCAGAGTTCCCGTCGAACTATTACGCGTGGCGCGAACTTGCCGATCGCCAACAAGGAGAGGTTGTTACGGTCGCGCGTCCTTCTGATGGAGATTGGACTCCGGCCGTAATCGCTTCTATAAGCGAGCGGACATCGATCGTGGCCATGTCCCACTGTCATTGGACGGATGGGGGCCTGCTCGATCTCGTCAGGATCGGTGAACGCGCACGCGAAGTGGATGCGGCCCTCGTCGTCGACGGAACCCAATCGATCGGTGCATTGCCCTTCGACGTTGGGACGGTACGGCCCGATTTCGTGATAACCGCGATGTACAAATGGATGCTCGGCCCGTACAGCTCGGCGGTGATGTGGTGTGCACCCGAGCATCGCGGAGGCCGACCACTCGAATACAGCTGGATCACACGGCAGCAGAGTGACGACTTCCCCAACCTCGTCGACTACCGTGCGTCCTATCGCGAGGGAGCCCGGCGTTACGACGTCGGACAGACTTCGAACTTCGCGTTGATGCCGGCCATCAAGGCTGCGCTCGAGCAGACGCTCGAATGGGAAGTCGATTCGATCCAGGCGTACGCAGCTGAGCTCACCGCCAAGATCGCCGCCGGGGCGTCGGGGGCCGGTCTCGGTGTGGCGCCCGAAAACCTTCGGGCCGGCCATTTCCTCGGGGTCCACCTGAAGGGCGCCGACGCCGAGCTCGTAGCCGAAGCGATGGCCGAAGCCAACGTCTTCGTCAGCGTCCGCGGCGACGCGATGCGCGTTGCCCCACACGTCTACAACGACGCAGCCGATGTGGACCGCCTCATGGAAGTTTTGCGCTCGGCGGTCTAGTCCGCCTCGGACGTCCTTAAGCTGACAGCGATGGGTTTCATTGAGGTTGCAGACCTCGCTTACAAGCTTCCCGGCGGACGCGTCCTGTTCGAAGATGTGTCGTTCAAGGTGCACTCCGGAAAGCACGCGGCGCTCGTCGGAGCCAACGGTGTGGGAAAGACGACGCTGCTGCGCATCCTTGCCGGCGAGGAGTCTGCGTCGCGTGGAGCGGTGCGCATCGACGGACGTGCGTTGTTCATGCGTCAGATGATCGGGTCGATCGCGGGTTCTACGACGATCCGTCAGTTGCTGCTTAGCCTGGCGTCGGCGACTGTCCAGCGCGCAGCCGCTGAGCTGGAGTCTGCCGAGAGGGCGGTGAGCCTTCCACACGGGCGCGTCGCCGACCTGCGCTATGCCGATGCACTAGCCGCATGGGATGAAGCAGGCGGCTACGACGCGGAAGTCGTCTGGGACATGTGCACGACGCAAGCACTCGACCAGCCGATGGAAAAGGCGGGCACCCGACTCGTCCGCGAGCTCTCGGGCGGCGAGCAGAAGCGTGTCGCGCTCGAAGCGCTGCTCCGTTCCGACGCCGACGTGCTGTTGCTCGACGAGCCGGACAACTTCCTAGACGTTGCATGGAAAACCTGGCTCGAACGCGCGATCAACGAGACGGACAAGACGATCCTCTACGTAAGTCACGACCGCCAGCTTCTAGCCGTGACATCTCATGTCGTGGTCACGCTGGAAGGCCGCGGCGCGTGGGCACATCCCCACTCCTTCGCCTCCTATCACGAGGCGCGTCAGAACCGCCTTGTGCGCCTCGATAGCGACCACAAGCAATGGCGTCAGGAACGCGAGCGACTCGTGGAGATTATGAAAGAGTTCAAGCGGCGGGCTGCCACCTCCGACAAGTTCGCTTCGCGCGCGAAGGCCGCGGAGTCGCGGTTACGGCGTTACGACGCCGAGAAACCTCCGCCCGAGCTACCGCAGGACCAGAACATCCGCATGCGCTTGGAAGGGGGCCGAACAGGTCGGCGCGCTCTTGCCGTTCGCCAGCTTTCGGTGCCTGGGGTATTCGACTCCTTCGAGACCGAGATCTGGTTCGGAGAACGTGTCGGCATCGTCGGCCCCAACGGAACGGGCAAGAGTCATTTCCTGCGCCTCCTTACCGGCGAAGACATCACTCACTCCGGAGATTTCGTCCTCGGCTCCCGGGTGTCGGTGGGCCATTTCGCGCAGACGCACGATCATCGCGAGCTCGTCGGCCGCAAGGTGACCGATGTCTTGCGCTCGCACGGCCTGGACCGTGAGCGCGCGATGCGAGTCTTACGTCGCTACGAGCTTTCATCGGCGTGGAACCAGGAGTACGAGACTCTGTCCGGCGGACAGCAAGCGCGCCTCCAGATCCTGTTCCTGGAGCTGGAAGGTTCGACCATGCTCCTTCTGGACGAACCAACCGACAACCTCGACATCGCATCGGCCGAGGCGCTGGAGGACGCGCTCGAGACCTTCGAAGGAACGGTGTTGTCCGTAACGCACGACCGCTGGTTCATGCGCAACTTCGACAGATTCCTGGTGTTCCGCGAGGACGGTTCGGTTGGTGAGGCCTTCGAGCCCGAGCTTATCCTGCACCGCACGTGACGAAGTTCGAAGACGATACGGCGCTGATCCAGAAGGCTCCCTGTTTATTCGAGGGTGCCGTATCGCCGGACTGGCGGATCATCATCGGAGCCAACGGGGGGCACATCGCGGCCATGCTGTTGCGAGCGATGGTCCTCACCGTCGACGAGATAGAGCGTGCCCCCCGCGTTCTGAACGTTCACTTCGTGCGTCCGCCGAAGGAGGCCCCGTTCGAGATCGAGACGGTCGTGGAACGAGCCGGGCGCACGATGTCCAACCTGTCCGCGCGCATGATTCAGGAAGGAAAGCTCATCGCGCTGGGGATAGCGGCGTTCTCCGCGCCACGCGAGGCGACGGAGTTCGTCGATCTGTCGATGCCCGAGGTTCCACGTCCGGAGGATCTCGAACGAGTGCGGGACCGTGACGACTTCCCGTTCGGACGCCAACTCGACATCCTTCGCGCCCTCGGACCACTGGAGGGAGAGCGAAGCGATCGTGCCGAGCTCGGCGTGTGGATGAGACTGCGCGACCATCAGATCGCCGATCACCTCGTTGTCACACAGCTCATCGACGCCTTTGCTCCGGCCGTGTTCGCCAAGCTCGGGATGGGTGGTGGTGGCGCCGGCGTGCCGACGGTCGAGATGACCTACTACTTCCGTGAAGAGCTTCCGCTTCCGGATGCACGTCCTGAGGATTGGTACTTGGGTGTCTTCCGGACATCAACCTCTCGCGGAGGATTCATCGAAGAGGACGGCTGGCTCTGGCACCAGAGCGGCAATTTGGTCGGTCAGTCACGCCAACTCGCGATCCTCCGAACGTGAGAAGGACGTTTCCTGGTTTCCTAGAGCATCGATGAGCACGACGGAGACGGCACCCGCTGGGATCGACGTCGAGTCGGTCACCCGTTGGGTCGAAGGGAACATCGAGGGTGTCGAGGGCCCGCTCGAATTCACGCGCATCAAAGGAGGTCACTCGAACCTGACCTACGAGGTTCGCGACGCGCAGGGACGCCGCCTCGTACTGCGACGACCTCCACTGGGTCACCTTCTTCCGACCGCACACGATATGAACCGCGAGTGGCGCTTCATCTCGGCGGTACATCCGACCGGAGTTCCGGCTCCCCCGCCGCTGGCCTTCTGCGAAGAACCCGACGTAACGGGTGCGCCGTTCTACGTCATGGATTTCGTCGAGGGTTACGTCCTGACTGATCCGGCCACGACGGCAAAGCATTTCGACGACGACGCCCGACGCGGGATAAGCGAGAGCTTCGTAGACGTCCTGGCCGATCTTCACGAGCTGGAGCCGGACGAGGTGGGGCTCGGCGACATCGCCCGCAAAGAGGGATACATAGCGCGGCAATTGAAGAGGTGGTACGGCCAGTGGAACGCCTCGAAGACCAGAGAGCTGGCAGCAGTGGACGAGATCCACGATGAGCTGCAGGGCCGAGTCCCCGAACAAGGTCCGGCCCGGATAGTGCACGGCGATTACCGGCTCGGAAACTGCATAACCGGTCAGGACGCAAAGATCGCGGCCGTCCTCGACTGGGAGATCGCCACACTCGGCGACCCTTTGGCCGATCTCGGCTACGTGATGTCGCAATGGACGCAGCCCGACGAGGGCCCGGCATCGGCTCACCGTGTGTCGCCGACGTCGGCGTCCGGATTTATCTCGAGGAACGAGCTGCTCGACCGGTATGCGCGGCGGTCCGGGCGCGATGTCTCTCAGGTCGAGTTCTACGTGGCCTTCTCGCATTGGAAGAGCGCCTGCATCGTTGAAGGTGTATACGCGCGTTACCTGGGTGGCGCTTTGGATACCAGTGGTGTCGACTTGGAGGGCCTCAAGCGATCGGTGGATCTCGCCGCATCACTGTCACGAGCAGCCCTCGATCGGATGTAGGAGTAGGCGCTTAGCAGTAGGAATGTGTCTCGCCGGCTTGCCTGCGAGACACATTCCTGTCGCACGCTTCGCTTAGCGATAGCATCTGCCGAACGCGATCAAGGGGGTGGCCGTTGACGCAAGTCGAGGACAAGGTCGTCATCGCCGGAGGGAAGATCGTCGGACCGCTGCGCCGGTCCGTGAACCAGGCCCAGCAGATAAAGGAAAGCATCCACAACGACGCCGTCGCGTCGAAGCTGGGATTCAGAGGCGGAACCGTAGCGGGCTCCATCCATCTGGAGCTTTTCCCACCCGTGTTGTTGGAGGCCTTCGGCGATCGCTGGTTCGAAAAAGGAACGATCTCGATCAATTTCCGCAATCCGACGACCGATCGTGAAGCGGTCAGAGTCACCGTGGAACAGCCACTAACGCGCGAATGCGGAGCTCAGGTCAACGCAAGGATCGAGCGCGAAGACGAGATGCTCGTCGGCGAAGGAACGGTGTCGTGTGGATCCCCACCCGAGCCCACGGCTCTCGGTGCGCTCGACCTAAATCGGTTCGAGCCGGGAGAGCTTCGCATCCTTGCCGATATGAACGCCGGCGATGTTGTCGAGCCCAAGGAGATCGACGCGCCGTCTTCGGTCCAAGCCAAAAGACTCGACGTGATAACCGAGCCTCTCGAGTGGTACGCCGACTCTCCCTGGGGCGGCCCTATCGCGTCACCGGCGACGATCGTCCATTTCCTCTACACCCATCCGGCCCGAGTCATCGGAGCAAAGGCCGGCAAGGCAGTTGGGCTGTTCGGTGCGATCGAGGTGCGTCACGTTAACGGCCCGATGGTCCTGGATCGCCGGTATAGCGTGGGAGCCGAGGTCCTGGCCGTCGGACAAAGCCCGAAGACCGAGTACGTCTGGTTCGACAGCTACGCGGACTCGTTAGAGGGCGAGCGAGTCGCGGAGATGCGCATGCAGCTGCGCTGGATGAAGGCCTCCTCGCCGCTCTATCAGTAAGTGACGCCCTCGCTTCCCACCGAGGACGACGTCCTCGGCTACTTCGATTCGCTTTCCAATTGGGGACGGTGGGGCGATGAGGACGAGCTCGGAACGCTGAACCTCGTCACAGCCGCCAAACGCATCGCGGCGGCCGAGCTCGTCCGAACCGGGATCACGGTCTCGTGTGCGTGGGACATCGGCGGAGATCCTCCGGCCGACCAGCCTTTCGGCGCGCCGCAGCGCTTCATGATCGCTACCGGTCAAGGGATAAACGATCCCGACCGCATCGCTCCGTGGGGACGCGCCGGCGATCGCGCATCCGGAGCTCTCGAGCACATCGGGCTCGTCTATCACGGCCACACCGTCACGCACGTCGATGGCCTGTCCCACATCTTCTGGGACGGAAAGATGTACAACGGCCGTCCGGCCGAGCACGTTACATCGACGTTCGGCGCGACCCATCACGCGATCACGGCCCTGCGCAATGGCGTGCTGACGCGCGGGGTCCTCCTCGATGTCGCGCGGACGCGGGGCGTTGACTGGCTCGAGCCGGGCGAAGCCGTCCTTCCCGAAGACCTCGAGGCGAGCGAAACGCAACAGGGCATACGAGTGGAGGAGGGCGACGTGATCATGCTGCGTACCGGCTACGGACGAAAGGTGCGCGACAAGGGTGCGGACGACGTCGCCCGCGGCGGACGCGCCGGATGGCACGCCGCGTGCATGCCGTGGCTCCACGATCGTGGCGTCGCGATGATCGCCTGCGACACGGCCCAGGACGCCATACCTTCCGGATACAAGGCTTTCCGCAGCCCGATCCACGCCGTCGGGATCGTCGCCATGGGGCTGTGGCTCATCGACAACTGCGACCTCGAACAGCTGGCCCGGACGGCCGAAGAACTCGGGCGCTGGGAGTTCCTCTTCACACTGGCTCCGTTGCGCTGGGTGGGTGCGACCGGGAGCCCGGCCAATCCCTTGGCCACGTTTTAGGAAGATTCGGTCGGCTCTTCCGGAAGCTGAAGGCTTTCGAGAATCTCGGGATATTGCTCGACGGCACGATCGCTCGCATTGACGGTAAGCGTCGTGACCCAGATGCCCCAACCGCGACGCATCACCACTATGTCGAGGTCGGTCCCGTCCGGTTCTGAAAGCTCGAACCTGGTGCCAGCTCCGCCGGCGGCCGAGATCTCGCGCACCTTCCGCGCATTAGGGGGGACGGCGAATCTGCCGAATCCGGACGGCGATGCTTCCCCTCGAACGAACTCGATCGCGAGGCCGGCGCCGGAGACGGAATCCGCAGCAAGAACGACGATCGCACCGGGCTGATCCGAATCTCCGACATCGGTAGCTACCGAGCCCTCGTCCGTCAATGACCAGCCCGCGGGGAGCTCAAGGCGAACCCCGTCCTCGCTGACGGTCAGGGGGCCGAGGGACAGCGCAACTACGGCAGCTATCCCGAGCGATGCGTTGAAAACGGCATGGCCCGTGATGGATCCCGTTAGTCCGAAACGCCAATACAGATAGCCGAGCAAGAAGCCGGCGAGAACGTAGTACCTCAGCGCCAAGGGATTGAGGTGCCAGAACGAAAAAGCAACGGCGCCGCTGAGCACAGCCGTCATCTGTCCCTTCGAGCGAAGGGATTCGACGAACAGCCCGCGGAAGAGCATCTCTTCGATGAAGGGGGCAGCGATGACGAGAGCGACGGCCAACACTGCTGTAGCTATCCAAGCCCGTTCGTAGATCGCGGCTCCCACACTGGGATCCGAGGAGAGTCGTCCTTCGATCAGGGAATTGAACCCGACGGCTATCGCGGCCGCACCCAGTCCCCAGATCGCGCTGGTAACAACGGCGCGAACGCGAGATCCGATGAGGATCTTCGGTTCAACCACGCGACGTTCGAGCTGCCTCGTGACGATGAGCCCAACGGCTCCATAGAGGGTGAGGATCAATCCGTTGGAGAACGTCATCAACCGGCCGATGTCGTCGGTATCGGATGAGTCGGCGCTCGCGAGGACAACCAGGGTCACGACGAGAACGAGCACGCCGAGACCGATGGCGGCGAACACGGTGACTAGCACCGAGCGACGCGCGGCGTTCTCCCAGGCCTTCTCACCGACGACCGGAAGTACGTCATCGGGAAGCTCGACCTCGGGCGCTTTGAACGCTCCGGCGGGAGCGGGGAGACGACGCAGCCACCTAAGTGCGATCAGATCGCCGATAACGGCTATCCAATTGAGGAAGCCGAAGATGCTCCACCAACCTTCTGTGACCGTCCGGCGGAGGTATTCGTGGACGACGGCCAGTCCGTGCTCGCGGCAAAGCGGGGCCTTGAACGATCGGAATCCGTTGAAGACGACGAGCCCGACCTGGCGTCGGGCGGCGGTGGGACGAGCCGGACTGCGTCCGCAGACTATGCAGACGTCGGAAGCAGGGTATTTGCGGAGTCGTTTCGCCAGGCTCGGGACCTTTACTCGGACGACTAACCTCTTACAACTGCGAATGCGAAGCCGTCGTAGCCCTTGCTTCCCACGGTCTGGACGACCGTACCGTCGAGGCGTTCATCGGCCGCCAACATCTCGTTGAACCGACGAACGCCCTGGATGTTCTGATCCTCGCTCGCGGCGTCGATCACTTCCCCGTCGCGCACCACGTTGTCGGCCACGATGAGCGCGCCCGGTCGCACCAGCTGCATAGACCACGACAGGTACTCGGGATAGCTGACCTTGTCGGCGTCGATGAAAACCAGATCGAACGGCCCGGTCCCCTGATCTACCAACTTGGGAAGCGTGTCGTGTGCCGACCCCAAACGAACCTCAACGAGGTCGGCCAGTGCCGGCTCGGGCAATGTTCCCCCGTGCGACGTCGGCCGCCGTCTGATCGATCTCCAAGGTGATCAGCCGTCCGTCCTTGGGCAGCGCGCGGGCGAGCCAGATCGTGCTGAAGCCGCCCAGTGTCCCGATCTCGAGGATCGAACGCGCTTCGATCGTCTTGGCCAGGATCATCAGGAGCTTTCCCTGACTCGGTGAAACACTGATGGCGGGAAGCCCGGCGTCCGCGCTGCTCTGCAATGCGGCAGAAAGGACCTCGTCGCCGCCGACGAACAGATCGTTGATGTAGTCGTCGACGGCGTCCCAACGATCCTTGGTCATGAGATGCAATGATGCCGCGTGGCACGTTCTTTCGGCAGGTCGCGGGTATGGTCGATCTCGTGAAACCGCACGCCCGGCCTCATTCGCGGCCGTGACCGCGCCCGTCGTCCACGAGCCCCGCGCCGGTGAGGCGGCAGAGCTAGGCCCAGCCCGCTCCGTCCGTCCGCAGGCTTCGAGGGTTTCTTCCGCAAGGGGGGCCGAGGCCATCGCCAACGGAACCTTCGATCAGACCTTTCGGGACCGCCTCGCAGAAGAGTTCGGCGTCACGTATTACGACGACGTGAGATTCTGATAGGAGTGTGTCCTCATGACTGATCTCGCCGCGCAGCGTAAGCGCCGGGGCAAGGGCAGCACGGCGACCGACCAAGAACACCTGGAGCAGCATCGCGTCGAGCTGACGGCCTTTTGCTACCGGATGCTGGGCTCATCCTTCGAAGCCGAGGACGCCGTTCAGGAAACCATGCTGCGCGCTTGGCGCGGCCTCGATCGGTTCGACGGACGGTCCTCGCTGCGGACCTGGCTCTACAAGATCGCCACGAACATCTCCATAGACATGCTCAAGGGCAGGCAACGCCGGGCTCTTCCGATCGACATGGGTCCTTCGTCCAGAGCCGACGACACGCTGGCCGAACCTCTTCCGGAAGCCACGTGGGTCGAGCCGGTCCCCGACGGGCGCGTGATCCCCATCGGCGGCGATCCGGCCGAGCAGGTCGAGCTGAAGGATTCCGTCCGCCTCGCGTTCGTGACCGCATTGCAACACCTGCCGCCGAAGCAGCGCACCGTTCTGATTCTCCGCGAGGTGCTTCGCTGGAGTGCGATCGAGGTCGCGGGGCTGCTCGAAACGACGGTCGCGTCCGTCAACAGCGCGTTGCAGCGTGCGCGAGCGACCCTCGAAACCATCGAGAGAGATGGCGGTCATCAGCCGGAGCGGATCGGTCAAGACGAGAACGCGTTGCTCGCACGTTACGTGGACGCCTTCGAGCGGTACGACATCGACTCCTTCGTCTCGCTCCTCCATGAGGACGCAACCCAGGCGATGCCTCCGTACCCGATGTGGCTGGTCGGTCCGGCCGAGGTCTCTAAGTGGATGCTCGGCCCGGGGATCGGATGCAAGGGGTCGCGCCTAGTCGAGGTTGCTGTCAACGGAAGCGTCGGCTTCGCGCAGTGGCGGCCGAGCGAGTCCGGTGAGGGCTTCGACGCGTGGAGCATCCATGTGCCCGAGTTCTCGGACGGCCGCGTTTGCCGCATCACGTACTTCCTCGACACGAATCTCTTCGCTCAGTTCGGCCTGCCCGAGCACCTCGCGGAATAGTCCTTGGGCGGACTCATCGGTCCACCGATGAGTTTCTGCGACCGCCGGCGTTGCATGTATCAAGCGGTCCAAGAGACCGACAGATCGAAGGAGACGGACGATGGATTACAAGCTTGAGCTGGTGCTGCTCCCCGTAACGGATGTCGATCGCGCCAAGGAGTTCTACGTCGACAAATGTGGTTTCAACCTGGACGTCGATCATCGCGCCGGCGACCAGTTCCGAGTCGTGCAGATGACGCCCCCAGGTTCGGCGTGCTCGATAACGATCGGGATCGGGATCACGGCAGCCAAACCCGGCTCCGTCGTTGGTACGCACCTGGTGGTCAACGACATCGAAGGGGCCCGGGACGAGCTCGTCGGACGGGGCGTCGAGGTAAGCGATATCCGTCACATGAATCCCGAGAAAGGTGAGTGGGAGCCGGGCCCCGACCCGAACCACGCCGATTACGGATCGTTCGCAGATTTCGCGGATCCCGACGGCAACACATGGGTCCTGCAAGAGAGGCGCGGCGAACCGGTCCGATGACCAACGCGACGATCGACGAGTCTGCGTTCGAGGCACTAACAACCGAGCACCGGCGCGAGCTACACGTCCATTGCTACCGGATGCTTGCGTCCTTCGATGAAGCGGAGGACGCCGTTCAGGAAGCGTTCCTTCTGTTGGTTTCTAAGATCCCTGAAGCGTTTCGTGTGTGCGCTCGCCGAACGCTTCTTCAGCGCCAGCGCCACCGTGTGCGCCTTCGTAGTAGGTGGGCTCGATGCCGAGCTTCTCGGCCAGTGCGACACCGGCTCGATATGCCCCTTGCTCGCCCGATTCCTTGCCGACCCCGATGTAGATGCGCGTGGGCGAGGTCTTGAGTGCCTCTATGTCGGGCACGTAGCTGCCGATCGGCATGATCTCGTGCTCGAAGAAGAACTCGCCGTTCCCGGCCATCCTCTCCATCATCTGAACCATCTCGGGCGTGGGGTCGCTCGGCGCCTGTTGTTCGCTGTAGCTGGGGCCACCCTCCTCAACCGCCGCGCCGAACTTTCCGAACGCAGCGAAGACGCCTTCGGAGCGGTATGTCTCCTGCAGGTCCTTGAAGATCGTTCGCCATCTGTCAGCGTCGGGAAGCAGCTCCATCACCGGCGGTTCGTGTCCCACGAACGCCTTCACCTTCTCGCCGTGCCGCACGACGAGCTCCAATCCGATGGTCGCTCCGCCGCTGCTTCCGAGAACGTATGCGGGCTCAGATGTCACTGCGTCGATCAAGGCCGCGGCATCGTCGGCGTGCCGGTCAACGGAAACATCCTCGTCCCGCTTGTCGACTGTGCTTCTCGAGTGCCCCCGCGGATCGTAGGTCACGACCGTATAGCGATCGGCGAGTTGCTCCGCGAACGCGGTGAAGACGCCCGCTTCCGTCGGTCCGCCGGGGATCGCCAGCAGTACTGGACCCGAGCCTCGAACCTCGTAGTAGAGAGTCGCGCCCGGCACCTTCAATGTCTTCGACTCCATCGCCTTGCCTCCACGGTTCTCGGTCTCCATCGTCATCTCACATCCTCCTCTTGGGGTTCCCAAAACGGTCTCGACTATGCAGACGACGCGACCCGGCAGAACTCATCGGTCGGCTCGAGCGCCGGCCCCACGTCTCGCGAGCGACGCCTAGCTGTCCGGCTCGTCCTTAGACGAAGGATGCATAGGATCCAGAACCCAAGTCAGGGAAACGACATCCTCGCTTCGAGTCGCTCCCGCGCTGCGATACGTCCGCAACGCGGCCTCGTTGTCCCCGCCCGTTAGCACCCACATCCCATAGCAATCGCGGGCATGAGCGATCGAAACGAGTCCTTCGACTAAGGCCTTCCCGACTCCTACGCCTCGGTGCCGTTCATCGACGCCGAGCTCGTACAGGAACATCTCGGTTCCCTTGTCCGGATGCGTCATCTCGACGCCGGTCACCATGCCGGCAGGTTCTCCGTCCACGTATGCGATGCACAGATGATGACGGTCGTCTTCGAGGAAGGTCCGCGCCCATTCCGGCCGCACGTCGTGGTCGAAGAGGTGGCTCGCCGCTACGACCTCTTCGATATCACCCGCCGTCATCCATCTGAGGTCCACCGGCCTAGCTGCCAGCCGTCGTCACGACTCGGATTCGAGACCGCTCAGATCGCTCGGGACATCGACGGCGTGCTCCTGCAGAACATCCATCGGGACCAGATCGAGAGCTCGCTCGTGCGTGGAGGCGAGCACGATCGGAGCGGCGACGCCGTCCTGATGAGCACGCAACCAATTCCGGGCTGTCACGCACCAGCGGTCGCCCGGATTCAGCCCGGGAAAGCGGTACTCCGGCATCGGCGTGCTGAGGTCGTTGCCGATGCTTCTCTGATGCTCGAGGAACTCGGCCGTCACTACGGCGCAGACAGTGTGACTACCGACGTCCTCGGGTCCGGTGTTGCAGCAACCGTCCCGAAAGAAGCCTGTCAGCGGGTCGGTCCCGCACTCCTCGAGCTCGCCGCCCAGGACATTCCTCTCAGCCATGCCGACAGTATGTCCAGCAACAACGGGGCCGCGAAAGTGTCTGCCTAGGACGAATCGGCTGCGGGGGTGAGCTGCATCCCGCGAAGAGAACCTTCGTTCCGCCATTCGTCCAGGACCTGGAAGAACGCGATCGAACCGCCGCCGAAGAACCCGTTCTGGACGGCGAGGTCGGAGACCATCCCTTCGTTGTTGTAGTAGCCCGGCGTGCAACTCTCGAGGAACTGCCGGCCGAATCCGGCCACGCTCAGGATCGTGTCGACCCACGCCTGCTCGGCCTCCTCGGTGACCTCCATCGCTTCGACGCCGTTCTCCATCGCGTGTTTCACGAGGTGGGCGATGTGCTTGGCCTGCTCGTCGAGCATGTGCGGGAAGTTCACGGTGAACCCGCTTTGCTGGGGGCCCATGATGAAGCAGTTCGGGAAACCATGACTGTGCATCCCGTGCATCGTCCGGACGCCGTCCGCCCACTTCTCTGTGAGCGTCGCACCGTTTCTTCCGTGCAGCTCGAAGCCGGCACGCCGGGTGTAGTCGGTGCCCACCTCGAATCCCGTGGCGTAGATGAGGCAGTCGACCTCGTAGCTCGACTCCGTCCGGCAATCACACCTCGCTCGCGTGATCGCTTCTACGCCCTTGCCTTCCGTGTCGACGAGCGTGACATTCGGTCGGTTGAAGGTGTCGAGGTATTCATCGTGGAAGCACGGCCGCTTGCAGAACTGCCGGTAGTACGGCTTGAGTGACTCCGCCGTCTCGTCGTCCTCGATTACCGACGTCGACGCGCGCACGGATCGGCTCCATCTTCTGAAAGTCCGCGAGCTCCATCGTCTTCATGAGCGTCGGACCGTCGATCGCGCCGGCCTGATCGTTCCGGACGAGAAGGAGCAGGTTGCGGATGATGTCGGTCCAGCCGTCGCTGACGAGGTCCTCGTCCTGGAAGCCGCCGGTCACGAGGATGTTGAAGTTGTCCATCCGGTGCTTGTGCCAGCCCGGCTCGAGGCTTTCCGCCCATTCCGGATCCGTCGGCCGATTGCCGCGCACATCGATCGACGACGGCGTGCGCTGGAACACGAATAGATGCTCGGCCGCCTCACCCAGATGCGGGATGGCACTGGACGGCCGTCGCACCGGTTCCGATGATGCCGACGCGTTTGCCGGCCAAGTCCGGTGAGGTTCCCGTCGTGATGTCGCCGCCGGTGTAGTCGTAGTCCCACCGGCTCGTATGGAACGAGTGACCCTTGAAGGTCTCGATGCCAGGGATGCCCGGGAGCTTCGGTCGGTTCAGCGGCCCGGTCGGCATGCACACGAACCGGGCACGTGATGCGATCGCCGCGGTTGGTCGAAACGACCCAGCGGGCGTCGTCGTCGTCCCAGCGCAGCTCCGTGACTTCGGTCTGGAAGCAGCGCGTCACGGTACAGGTCGTACTTCTCGCCGATCGCTCGGCTGTGCTTGAGGATCTCGGGCGCGTGGACGTACTTCTCGCGACGGGACATAGTCGAGCTCTTCGAGCAGCGGCATGTAGATGTACGACTCGACGTCGCACATCGCTCCGGGGTAACGGTTCCAGTACCACGTGCCGCCGAAGTCGCCGCCGCGCTCGATGATGCGGATGCTCTCGACGCCCGCTTCGCGCAAACGTGCGCCGGCTAGCAGCCCACCGAACCCGCCGCCGATGACGACCACATCGACGGTGTCCAACAGCGGTTCCCGAGTGAATCCTGGTTCGACATAGGGATCGTCGACGTAATGCGCGAACTGATCCTTCACCTCGACGTACTGCGCATTGCCTTCCGGGCGCAGACGCTTGTCTCGTTCGCGTCTGTACTTCTCGCGCAGCTCATCTGGGTCGAACCCGAGGTCGGCCGGCTGAGATTCGGCAGTGGTTGATGTCTGGGTATCGCTCGTCATCTGATCCCCTTGCTGGACGGCAATACGACAGTACCGCTGTCGGATAGCTTAGCGCGACTAATCGACCGGTCCGACGAAGAGGCAGAACGGATGGCCGTCCGGGTCGAGCATGACCCGGACATGGTTCTGGGGCTGGAACTCGGCAAGTGACGCACCGAGCTCGCTCGCCCATGCCACTCCGGCCTCGAGGTTCTCAACGGCGACGTCGAGGTGGGTCATCATCTGCTGCTCGCCGGGAGTCGCCGGCCAAACGGGACGGACAAAACCTTCGGCGAGCGAAAAGGACAGGCTCATCGTTCCGTCCAGCGGCTTCAAGCGAACCCAGGCGGGATGATCCTCCACCCGGTCCCATCCCAAGAGTTGTTCATAGAACGTCGCCAGTGCTTGAGGTTGGGGGGTCTCGATAACCGACGCCGAAACCCTTGTTCGAGGACGTTCCATGCGGCTCTCCCTGTGATCTATCCGTAGTTCCCTCTCGTACCACCTTCTAAGTCAGGTCGCCCTTGCGATGAAATCCGTCACAGTCGCCACGTAGTCGTCGGAGTGCGACATGTGCGGCACATGTCCTGCGCCCTTGAAAACGTGATGCTCGGACCTTTTCAAGACCCCCGAGAGCCTCCGGATGATCGCGGGGAACCAGGGAGGGCTTTGGTCTCCCTCACTGAGCAGTGTCGGCGCCGTGAATTGTGAAAGTGACCTCAGGTCGACGACCGGCCAGGCCGGATCTTCTTGTTCGTTCAACCACGTCATCGCGTTGTTGATGAAGATCTCACGCGTCTCTGCGGGAAGTTGATCCCAGGCGCCGGGGCCGAACGCGACTTCATTAACGAACTGCTCGGCTCCCCCCGGAGCATCCCCTGCTCGGAGCCGCTCGAGGACTGCATCCACCTTCTCTTGAAAGTCCGTCATCACTTGGAGAACTTCGGGGTCCTCGACGATCGCCATGAGCGGGGGCTCATGAACGATCACGCTGCGGAACAGCTCAGGGCGCCGGGCCGCGAGTCCGAGCGTGATCGAGGCACCGAACGAGTTGCCGGCTACGTGTGCAGGAGCCATGTCGAGCTCCGCCATCAGCGCGGCCAAGTCGTCCTCGTCGTCCTTGCGAAGTCCTTCACCGGGACGTTGGCTCTGGCTGTTGCCTCGACGGTCGTAGGCCAGCACGCGATAAGACGTCGCCAGCCCAGGCGCCACACGTCGCCAGTTGAGGTGATCCCCCCACGAACCGTGCACTAAGACGACGGGGTCACCCTCGCCCTGCAACTCATAGAACAGCTCGACGCCATCCACTTCCACCGTTGCCATATGGGGACCTCCGATCCTTGCGCAGTGCTCTGTTCTTGCCTTGAGCCTAGAACGGCGGACCACCGGAAACGAAGTCCCGGTGGTCCGTGATGCACTGGGCTTCTTAGCGAAGCGAGATCGCGATCTCCTCCAGTAGATCCATGCCGTCCTGCATGCCGCCTTCCACCCCGGACTCGATGATCATGTCGCGGACTTCCTTGGTGCTGCACTCGGTGAGAAGAGTGAGGGTGGTCCGACCGTCCGCCTCGGTGAGGGTGAACGTGTTCAGCGTGTAGTCCGCCGGGCTGAACTGGTGCCCTTCGGGGAAGGCGCCCTCGAACGTCTCGGTGTTCACGATCCGCTCGTTGGGAACTATCTCCCGGTACTCACCGTGGAAGGCGACCTCGAAGCCTCCGTCCGCCTCCATCACGTACCGCCACTTCCCTCCGACGCGAAGGTCGACTTCGCAGACCTTCATCGCGCCGCGCTTGGACGTCCACCAGCGCGAGATGAGTTCGGGCGTGGTGTACGCCTTGAAGACCAGATGCTTCGGTGCGTCGAACTCCCTCGTGATGAGGATCTGCGTGTCGGTCGGGAGCGTCAGCACAGCCGTGCCACTACTTGTCACTGCCACCATCTCCTTCCTCCTTCCCTTTTAGCTCTTCCAAGAGCTCGTCCAGTGCTTCGAACCGCTCGGTCCACGCCTGCTCGTAGCTGGAGACCCAGTCGTGGATCGGCTTCAGCGGTTGGCCGTTCAGCCGGTACATGCGTTGCCGCCCTTCCTCTCGTACGTCGACCAGACCCACTTCGCGAAGGACCCGAAGATGTTTCGACACCTGGGGTTGGGCCAGGCCGAGCAGCGCCACGAGATCGTTCACGGGGCGCTCTCCGTCGGCGAGGACGTCCAGGATCTGCCGCCGGCGGGGTTCGGCCACCGCATTGAACGCATCCGTCGTGGTCGCTGCTCGTGCCATGGAGGAATCATATACCCATATAGGTATATGTCAAGCCTCGGTCCTGAGTTCGGGGATCGACCCAGAGTTTGAAGCTGCTTCTAGGCGGCGTCGGCTCCGAGAAGGAACTCTTGGCCTTCACGGCCCGGAACGACATCGTCCGATGCGATGTGCGCGTACAGACGATCCAACGACTCATCGGAATGCGCCGGGTCGTGATGGAAGGCGACCAGTCGCTCGGCTCCCACGTGACGCGAATACGCAACGGCATGAGCGATGGAGCTGTGACCCCACCCCACCTTGCGTTCGTATTCCTCGTCCGTGTACTGCGCGTCATGGATCAACAGCTGCGTTTCCTTCGCGAGGTCGTATCCCGATGTCCACCGCGGATCGTCGGGGAATCGGCGCGTCCCGAGTGCGGGCTCGTGGTCCGGGAGGTAGGTGACGGAGGCCCGCCCATCGCTCAAGCGGTATCCCACCGTGGGTCCCGGATGACAAACGAGGTCGGCCGTTACTTCGAGCCCCGGCAGTTCGAAAGTCCCGATCGGAAGGTCGTGAAGCGTCAGCTCGCACTCGAGGTCGCGGATCCGCATCGGGAACAGCGGCGGGGACAGATATCGCGTCAGTCTTAAGCGCAGACCCAACGTCGCCGACGCAGGACCCCAGATGTGCACTTCGAGTCCGGTCTGATGAAGCGCGTTGAAGAAACCCAGACCGATGATGTGATCCATGTGCAGATGGGTCAGAAGGATGTCGACCCGATTGAGCTCGTTCGTCCGGTCGCCGAGCAGTTGCACTCCCGTACCTGCGTCGAGAACGACCATGGAGGACGGCTCGGCCCGAACCTCCACACATGAGGTGTTACCTCCGTATGCGGAGGTTTGGGGACCGGGTGTCGGAAGCGATCCACGAGTGCCCCACAGGCCGATCTTCACTCTTCATCCGCCCAGAAGTAGGCGACCGAACCGAGGTCGCGGTTGCCGTGTCCGACGAGCGGCAGTGCCGCCACCGTCAGGTGGCGCCGCGCCCCGTCGAGGCCCGTGATCCAAAAGGAGCCGAGCGCCGGACGTCTCCGCCGCACGGCGACAACCAGTGGGAGGTCGTCGGGTGGAAGGATATTTCCAGCTTCGTCGGTAGGGACGAATACCGAGGCCCAATCCGTCAACGGCAGCTCGCCCCATTCCTCGTAACGGCGACCAAGGATCGACTCGGCGGGCTCGTTGTAGAAAAGCAAGTTGCCCTCTAGGTCGACGAGAAAGATCGGCGTCGCCAAGTAACTGGCGACCTGCCGCAGGAGGATCAGCTCGATCTCAAGCTGTGCCAAGGGGGCCATTCCTAGCACACCGGAGGACGCCGCCGACTGGACACGTAACCGCGTCGCGCTCCTTCCGGTGTTAAATCAGACCCGCGTGACCAAACGACTCATCATCTTCGCCGAGCCACGATCGTTCATCAGTAACGCCCTGGTCACCTCCACCATCGATACCTGCCGAGATCGATCGGACATCGACATCGTCGCGATCTGTGACACCGGCCGAGATCGTGCTCCGACATCTGCTTTTGCAGGAAAGACCGTCACAAAGGCAGTGGTTAGGCGGCTCTTCGACCAAGCCCACCCGATCGTTCCGCAACGACCGATGTGGCGCACAGTTCATCGCTCGGCCCGGCGGGCTGGGATCCCGGTGATCACTCCCGAGCATAGGAGCGTGAACGACCCCGAGTTCATCGTCCGGCTTCGCCGAGATCTGCGGCCCGACTTCGCCCTATCGCTCATCTGTCTGCAAATCTTCAAGAACGAGCTGCTCGAGACGTTTGAAACAGCGGTCAACTACCACAACGGTCTCCTGCCCGCGTACCGCGGGCTTGGTGCGACACAATGGTCGGTGTACAACGGCGAGCCACGAACCGGCTTCAGCTTCCACCGTATGACGCCAGGAATCGACGAAGGTCCCGTTCTGTACGACGACGCCGTTACGGTGCGTCCTCGAGTAAGTGCGTTGATGCTGGAATGGGAAAAGACGGTGCTCGCGACCAGAGCGATACCAACCGTCCTGGACGCGATGATTAGGGACGAGCCCAGTGCGCCCCAAGCAGGAACTCCCGGTTACTACGGTCAGAGCGCATCCGATCGGATCACCGCGATCATCGATCCGTCGCTCGTGACGTGGGACGACCTGGTTCGGCGGCTGCACGCGTTCTCGGCAGTGGACATAACGCTCGCGGGACGGCCCTACCGGGTGACGAAAGCGAAGCGCGTCGAAGACTCCAACTCCTCGCCACTGACGTTTCGCACAGCCGACGGGACTAAAGCTCAGCCCACCCGTTTTAGCTTTCTCCCATATCCGCTCTACCGGCTCTATCGCCGGATGACCCGTCGATAGAGCCGAGGGTTAGTCGTCGCGGGCTTCGTCCAGGCCCAATGTGGCGGCCATCGTCAGGCGCTGCGGCTTACCCGTAGGACCCTTGGGGATCGCGTCCACGATGAGGAGCTTCCTCGGAACTTTGAACGCTGCGAGGTGCTCTCGTACGTGTGCCCGTAGCTGATGCGGCGTGGCCTCGTTCCCGGCCGCGAGGACGACCGCGGCCGCCACCTCCTCGCCCAGGCTGCGATGCGGCGCCGGGAAAACGACTACTTGATCGACCGCCGGGTGATCGAGCAGGATCTCCTCGACCTCGCGCGGGCCGATCTTCTCTCCCCCACGGTTGATCAGCTCTTTGAGACGGCCGGTGATGGTGACGTAGCCGTCCCTCTCGATCGAGGCGAGGTCGCCCGTGCGGAACCAGCCCTCGATGAAGGACCGTTCGTTTGCTTCAGGATTGCGCTCATAGCCCTCGAAGACATTCGGCCCCCGGACGAGCAGCTCACCGGTGGTGGCTTCGCCGATGATCGTTCCGGCTTCGTCGAGGATCGCGATGCTCGGGCCTGACGCGACGCCGACGCTTCCGGGCCGTCGCTCTCCCGGCGGCGGCGGATTCACAGTCACCTGGTGCGAGGCTTCGGTCATCCCGAGTGCCTCGAGGACGGGTATGCCGAAGTAGTCCTCTAAGCGCGACATAAGGCTGGGCGGAAGGGCGAGGGATGAGGTTCTTATCAGCCGAAGCGTGTGCTGGGGTGGGCTATCCGGCGCGCGGCTCAGCAACGTATGCAACATCGTTGGAACAGCCGTCGTCCACGTCGGGCGCGCGACCTGAAGCGATTCGAAGAATCCGGACGCAGTGAACCCCCTCGAACAAACGACGGTTCCGCCCGTGCTCAGGGTTGCGAGAACCGATGCCACGATCCCGTGGATGTGGAACAACGGCATCACAGCCAGGCACCGGTCATCGGCGCGAAGACCGAGCGCGGCCGCCACGTTCTGCGCCCCGACCGCCAGTTGGGACTGTTGAAGAGGGACGAGCTTAGGTCGCGATGTCGTCCCCGATGTGTGCAAGAGAAGGGCCGTATCACTCGGCCCGGGGGCGTCGGACACAACGCGTTCGCGTTTTGGTTTGCCGTTCATCAGCCGAACGTCGAAGAGGCCCGCGGCCGCGCCGTCCTCGGACTCTGCGTGCAACAAGGGAAGGCCGCGAGCAAGAGCCGCCTTGTGCGCGCTCTCTCCCGCTGAAGCCGAGGTGAGAACGGCCGACACTTTGAGGTCCAACATCAGAAGCTCGAGCTCCTCGCAGCCGTACGCCGGGTTGAGAGGCGCGGCGGCGCCCATCGAGCCGACGGTCAGCAGCGCAGTAGCCAGCTCCGGTCCGGCCGGGAGGACGATCGCGATCCGATCGTCCCCACCGAAACCGAGATCGCCGAGAGCCGACCGAGTTTTCTCTACATGGAGCCGAAGCCCTCGGTAGTCGAGCGGCGCCTTATCGAGAGCCGCGATGGCGGCGGCGTCGTCGTCACCGCGTTGGAGGAGCTGAAGGATCGTCACGAAGGAGGAGCCAATCGTGCGTGCTCGGGCCGGAGTCGCCCATCATCGTACCCATGCCCAGCGGCGGCGACGGACCTACGGCCCCCATGCGTCACCGACTCATCTCTCCGCGCGATATCGCCTTGCTCATCTATCTCGCAGTGCTCCTTGTTCCAGCCTGGCTATTGCCCGAACGAGCGCTGATGTTCGTCGGGAACCTTATCGCCCGGTCGTCCATGCGTCTCAACCCAGATCGCACCGGCCAACAGACGGCTAGGCTGCAATCACTGTTCGGAGCTCGTCTGCGCACGCCGGCGGCGACCCTTCATGCAGCGATCGTCGCGAACACGCACATCCACAACATGATGTACCTGCGAGCGCTCCGCCCCGGCGGCTGGAGACCGTCGATACGCCTCATTGGTGCCGAGCACATTCGGCGGGCGTTGGATGGTGAGCGAGGAGTCGTCATCTGGGCGGCGCCTCTGGTGTACAGCCATCTGCTGACGAAGATGGCTTTGGCGTCTGTTGGCTTGAAGGCCGCCCATCTGAGCCACATCTCCCACAACCTCTCAGGGACGAGATTCGGCTTGCGCTTCCTCAACGGATTCGTTCGCGCCGTCGAGAACAAATATCTCGTGGATCGATTCGTGATGCAGCTGGACAACAGGACGGACGCGTTGCGCAAGGTTCGACAGTGGGTCGACCGGAACGGTGTCGTCACCATTACAGCGCTCGGGGGGTCTGCCGGCAGGACTTTTACGATCCCTTTCTTCGATGGAACGCTTGAACTCCCGACCGGAGCTCCGGAGCTGGCACGACGAACCGGAGCTCTGCTCGCGATCGCACTGACAATTAGGGAGCCGGACGGTTCGTTCGTCACACGAATCGAGCCCCTTAACGATCCGAGCGCCGAAGAACCAAGGAGCGACTTGATAAGGGAGGCCGCCGTCGCCTTCGCTTCGACTGTGGCCGCAACCATCAACAGCCGGCCAGACCAATGCTCTCCCACGGTCTATCTGTTGCGCTGACGTATCTGCACCACTCGGTCAACCATGGGCGAAACCGCTACGCGCATGCGCCGCTGCCATCGATGCATCGCTGTTTCGCGAACTTTTGCGATCAGTACGTGACGGGCGCGCTCCTCGACACGATCGAATAACCGGTCGCGACGAAGAAGCAGCCAGACGAGTTCCTCGCGCTTGTTACCGATGCTGCGTTTGTATTGTGTATCACCACCCAGGTAGTCGAACGTGTCGTACCCCTGAGCCGCGTAATGTTCGACATTAAGCCAGTCTGATATGCGGCCAGGTTGAAGGTCGTTGTTGTCTTCATAGCAAAGCCCCATGTCGAGGCTTATTACCCGGTTGCGGTAAACGAGGTTGTAGAGGTATCCGACCTCATCTCCTCCGGCGGTAGTCCGAGTGACCTGGACCTCGCCGGACTCGATCCCACTACGGACCAGATCGCGACGGAAGCTGCGAACCAAGGGATCCGCGAAATTGCCAGGCCAACCCTCCGCGTGCCATTTCGCCTCGTGGAGAACCATTAGACGATCGAGGAAGGCTTGGGCCTCGGTGACGGTCGTCGCCACCTTGAACTCGAGTGGTCCACGTCGTTCATAAGATCTGCGGGAACGGCGCATGCTCTTGCGAGTTCGGGAGCCGAGCAGGGCGACGTAATCGCCGGCCTCTCGAACACGGTCGAGCTCGACCACGTAGTTCGGCTCGCGCCATCGGGCGACCGGGACAATACCGTCGGGCACATGCAGCTCCAGAAACATTGGCGGCACCCAGCCGATGACGACACGTTGCCATCGACCGTTAGCTACACCCGCGCCGAGGAAGTGCAGGTAGGCTTCTGCCACCGACTTCTCGAGACCACGTCGGATGAGAAACCCACCACGATCGAATGAGACCCGGCCAAGGCGCCCCCGAGTCCCTTGAATGTAGAGCGCGCGCTTTCCGTAGATTCCAGCTCTCCGCATGGACTCACCGGCCAAAACAAGCCCGACGATCTCTCCGTCGAGGCGAGCTGTGATCCTGGACAACGCGATTCGGCCCACGACATATCGCACCCACGTCCCTACCCAGCCCCACGAGTGGTAGTAGGTGCAGTCGCTATCAGCTTCTAGCGCAAGCCACTCATTCTGGAGCTTGTCGATGTCGCCGATCGGCTCGAACTCAATCGTGACCGCCACGACGACGTACTGTACGTCATCGCCCGAGTCGAGCTACCAACTCGTTCTGTTGTTCAAGCCTTCGCCCCTTCGACCAGGTCGGCCCAGTCTTGGGTGTTCCTCTGATCGTTGACAAAGGGCAACACCGTGCTCACGAGCTGGGGCGCGAACATCATGTCGTAGTGCGTTTGATCGGGCAGGATCGCCATACGGTTCTGCGACATGTTTTCGCGCTGCCATCCTGCGTCGCGGACGTTACCGCCGAGCAGGGTGTAGAACTCGGCTACGTGTTGGGTAGTAGTCATGTCGCTGTCGCCGAAGATGAGCATCACCGGCATCTTCAGCTTCTTGACGTCTTCGGAGTAGTCGAAATCCTTGCTCATGTATTCGCCCATCTTGTCCAGGAGCTTCGGAAAGTCCTCCGGTTTGGGAGCGACGGCCATGTAACCCTCGTACATCGGCGTGCCCTTCATGGAGTCGGCGATCGCGCCGCTGACTTGGCCCTGCAAGGGACGCATCTCAGAGTGAAGCCCGGAGGTGGAGAAGCCGGCCGAGACCAGCACAAGGCGGCGGACGACATCCGGGTGTTGGACGGCCATCCGGAAGACAACTCCCCCACCGAGGGAGTAGCCCATGGCGTCGACCTGATCGTGACCCAGCTCCTTCACGATCACTGCCATGTCGTCGCCCATGTCTTCAAGACTCATGGGCCGATCGGTCAAGGCGGTACGGCCGTGGCCGTACATGTCCACAAGGATCACTTTCCGGTCCGCCGATAGGCCGGGCAGGATCGGTTCGAACATGTCGGTCGAGCCCAGGCCCCCGTGGAGCAGCAACAGCGGCTCTCCCTGCCCGTGGATCTCGTAGTAGTAGTTGACGCCGTTGGCCTCTACATATCCGTTATCGGTCATGTCTCCTCCTCGTCGTTGTCGCCGTTAGAGGTTGGACGTCCTGCCCACTAGAAACTAATCGGCGCTCGCCGCACCTTCGACGGGTACCCATTACTGAAGCGGGGCCAACCGTATGTCCGAAGTCCTGATCTTGGGTATCGATTAGTCGGCGCACGCCGGAACGTCTCCTTATCGAGTCGAGGAGGAAGAAATGGCTTCCAATGAACCGATCGTTGAGCTGGACGAGCCCTATTCGAACTCCGGAGCGAAGCCCACGCCCTGGACGGAAGTACGGGACAACCTCGACCGGGCCGAGGTGTACTGGCTGTCGACCGTCCGCGCCGATGGCCGGCCCCATGTCACGCCTATTTCGGCCGTGTGGCTGAACGACACGCTTTACTTCTCGACGGGCCCTGAAGAGCAGAAGCGCCGGAACCTCGAACACAGCCGTCATTGCGTTGTGACGACCGGCTGCAACCACTTCCGCGAGGGGTTGGACACAGTTGTCGAGGGTGAGGCCGTGCAGATCGGCGACGAGCCGACATTGGAAGCTCTCGCGGAGCTCTTCAAGAAGAAGTACGACGACGCGTTCGGTTTCGAGGTCCGCGACGGCTCCTTCTTCCACGACGAAGGCGGGGTCGCTCACGTATTCGAGATCGCTCCGCGAAAAGCCTTCTGCTATGAGCGCGGCGATAACGGAGCGGCTACGCGTTATCGGTTCGGCTAGCGCGAGTTGCGGCGATACGCGCCGGGCGCAGCGCGCCGACGTAGACCCCCGCAAGGATCAACAGGCCACCGATCAGCAGCCCGGCCCCAACGGGCTCGTCATCGAGCCACGCCGAAACAGCGACGGCGATCGGCGGGACGACGACGAACAAGAACGAAAACCGTGAGGCTTCCCAGTAACGGAGGACGACGAGCCCCAATACGAAAACAATGCAGGAACCTATGACTACGAGAAAGGCAACAGCGATCCAGGTTGCTCTGCGCTGTGGAAGCTCGATCGAATCACCCGCGATAAGCGTGATGGCGAAGAGAACTACGGCACCCGCCGTCATCCCGACGGCATTCATCGCCACGGCATTCACCGGCGGCAGCCGGCGCACGAGTACGGCGGCTTCGGCGAAACACAGCACGGCTCCCAATACCGCGAGCACTGAGGCGATCGGTACGGATTCCTGAAGCGGTGCTCTGGAAACGACGGCGACACCAACCAGACCTAGAAGGCACCCCACGAGAGCCGAGGCCCGGATCCGCTCCTGACGCTGCGCCACTGCGAGGAAAAGCGTCGCCAGCGGTACAAGAGCTAGCAGCGTTTGTCCTAGTCCGCCGTGCAACCGAACGAGCGCGTAATACGCGAATCCGAACGAGCCGGCGAAGTTGAACACCCCGTAGAGCGCCGATCCCGCCAGCGCGCGTCCTCGGGGCAGCTCTATGCGCATCGCCGCGACCACAACGATCAGAAGAGCGCCCGCCAGAGCGAAACGGAGTGTGGCTCCCCAGAACGGATCGAGCTCCCGGTTGCTGAATCGAATGCTCACGGCGTTTCCACCGGCCAAAACGGAGGCTCCAACAAACGAAGCTAAAGCTACGCGTTCACCCGACAGGGGCATGTCTCTACGTTAGCGACTCGGAGGCTCCGATCAGTGCACAGCGGAACCGTCAATCAACGGAGCTTGGAAGAAGCGACGGCGGCACTCTCAGGTCAGGACGCTCCTCGTAAAGCATGCGGATAGCGTCGAAGTCTTCGCCGCTAGTCACTGAGCTGATCGAGTCGAGCAACTCGTCGTACGCCTCGTCCGTCTCGTTCCTGTATGCGGCCTCCATCCGGCCCCACACGTCCCACGGCAGCATCTCGTCCTGGTTGAGCGCGGCGAAGTCGTACATCACGCTCCCGCGGACTTCACCGATCCCCCAGTTGGCACCGCCCATGTTGCAGCGGTTCGGATCGAGTTCCCCTTTCCTGCACTTCTGCCACGTCTCGCCGCCGGAGAGATAGAAGCGCTGCGCAATCGACTCGGAGGTTGCACTCGGATCGCGTGCTTGGAACCACTTGTCTCCGTATTGCGGATCCACGCGGACCCAACGATCTTCTGCTGAACGCCAGTACTCGATGATCCAGTGATCGAGCCACGTGTCGGGCACGAAATAGCCGGCGAAGCCCGCGCGGACACGGGTAGGGACGCCCTTGTGACGCAGAAGGGCGCAGGTGAGTGTCGCGAAGTGCCGGCAGTTCCCGATGAAGCGTTTGTCCGGGTCTCGGCGCTCTACGAGAGGGGACGGGTCGATCTCTAGGATCCGATCGACCATTGCCACCGCGGGCCTGATCTGATTGTCATTGCGGCCCTCCGGCATCGGGAGCTCGGCTACTACGCAACCGCGTACGGCTCTCATGATGTCGTTCGGATCGTCCGGAAGGCCCTCGAAAGCCTGGGGTGGGGACCCCGTAAGGTCCGTCATAGGGCCCGGCGAAGCGTAGTACTCCAATTCCAGTTCGATCTCGTTCATCCCAAGACTTCGTCACACGCGAATTTGGGTGTCAAATCGGCCAAGACCGTAGACTCACGCGATGACCACGGGATTCGAAGACCTGAAAGCTCTGTTCCTCAACTGCTCCATCAAGTACGACGTCGCGGAGTCCCACACGAGGAGGCTCATGGCTCGGTCGGCGGGAATCATGGCCTCGCAGGGTGTCGATGTCGAGATGCTCCACGTGCTCGAACACGACATCGCGTTCGGGATGGTGAAGGACGCCACCAAGGAGAGCGGACGGTCGCGGGACGACTGGCCGGCCATCCAGGCCAAGATCATGGACGCCGACATCCTCGTCATCGGCACGCCGATCTGGCTCGGGATGAAGTCGAGCGTCTCGATGCTCGTCATCGAGCGGATGTACGCCTACAGCGGGGACCGCAACGAAAAGGGCCAGTACCTCTACTACGGCAAGACCGCGGGATGTGTGGTCACCGGCAACGAGGACGGGATCAAGGCTTGCGCGATGCAGATCCTCTACGCCATGGCGCACATCGGTTACACGATCCCCCCGCAGCCCGATTGCGGATGGATCGGAGAGGCCGGTCCGGGAGCGAGCTACGGCGACATCATCGAGGGGTCCGACGTCCCGGTCGGCTACGACAACAACTTCACGTACAAGAACTGCACGATCATGTCGTGGAACCTGATGCACACGGCACGGAGACTGAAGGACGCCGGAGGACTACCGACGACCGGGAACCGCGCCGATCATTGGGAAGAGGACGTCAACGCTCGCGACCAGGATCCAGAGCGCACGAACTTCTGAGGCCTACGTCGATCGAGTGAGGTCGAAGCGATCGAGGTTCATTACCTTGTCCCACGCGGCAACGAAGTCACGCACGAACTTCTCCTTCGCGTCGTCACTTGCGTAGACCTCCGACAAGGCTCGGAGCTGGGAGTTCGAACCGAAGACGAGGTCGACGGCGGTAGCGGTCCACTTGACCTCGCCCGTTGGGCGATCGCGGCCCTCGTAAACGTTCTCCTCCGAGACGGAGGCCTTCCACTCCGTGCTCATGTCGAGCAGGTTCACGAAAAAGTCGTTGGTCAAAGTTTCGCGTCGGTCGGTAAAGACGCCCTTGGCGGACTTGTCGAAGTTGGCGTTCAGAGTACGCATGCCGCCGATGAGAACCGTCATCTCGGGAGCGGTCAGCGTCAAAAGATTTGCCCGCTCTACCAGGCTGTGCTCCGCCGGCAACTTCTCTCCGGCCCGAATGTAGTTGCGGAACCCATCGGCGGTCGGTTCGAGTGCGGCGAACGACTCCACGTCGGTCAGTTCCTGCGAGGCGTCTGTGCGTCCCGGTGCAAAGGGGACCGTGACGTCGTGCCCGGCGTTCTTCGCAGCTCGCTCGACCGCCGCGCAACCGCCCAGGACAATCAGGTCGGCGAGCGAGACCTTCTTCCCCCGGCCTTTTGAGCCGTTGAAGTCCTGCTGGATCTTCGTGAGGGTCTCGACCACCTTGGCCAGTTCGGCCGGCTGATTGACCTCCCAGTCCTTCTGCGGCGATAAGCGGATCCGCGCTCCGTTGGCCCCGCCACGCTTGTCGGTGCCGCGGAAGCTCGACGCCGACGCCCAAGCGGTTGACACAAGCTGGGAGATAGACAGGCCCGACTCGAGGATCTTGCCCTTGAGGGCGGCGATGTTCTTTTTCCCAATCAGGTCATGGTCGACCTCGGGAACCGGGTCCTGCCACAGCTGCGGTTCGGAGGGAACCAGGGGGCCGAGGTAGCGCGAGATGGGCCCCATGTCGCGATGCAACAGCTTGAACCACGCCTTGGCGAACGCGTCGGCGAGCTGGTCCGGGTTCTCGTGGAAGCGCTTCGCGATCGGCGCGTAGATCGGATCCATCTTCAGTGCGAGATCCGACGTCAGCATCATCGGCGCGTGCCGCTTGGAAGGATCGTGCGCATCCGGCACCGTGTCCCGCGCTTCGGGATTAGTGGGAGTCCACTGCTGCGCGCCGGCCGGACTCTTGGTCAGCTCGTACTCGTAGTTGAAGAGGTTGTCGAGGTACCCGTTGTCCCACTTCGTCGGCTCTTTGGTCCAGGCGCCCTCCAGCCCGCTGGTGACCGTGTCGACGCCTTTGCCGCTACCGCCGGAGTTGATCCAGCCGAAGCCTTGTTGCTCGACGGGGCAACCCTCGGGCTCGGGACCGACAAGCTCCGGATCGCCTGCACCATGGCACTTGCCGAATGTGTGACCGCCGGCGATGAGCGCAACCGTCTCCTCGTCGTTCATCGCCATGCGAGCGAAGGTCTCTCGGATGTCCCGGGCCGACGCAAGCGGATCCGGGTTGCCGTTCGGCCCTTCCGGGTTCACGTAGATCAGACCCATCTGAACGGCACCGAACGGACCGGCCAGCTCCCGCTCGCCGCTGTAGCGCTCATCTCCGAGCCACGTGTCCTCGGGCCCCCAGAAGATGTCGTCTTCGGGCGCCCAGATGTCCTCGCGCCCGCCGCCGAAACCGAACGTCTTGAACCCCATGTCTTCAAGGGCAACGTTGCCGGCGTAGATCAGCAGATCGGCCCAGGAGATCTTCCTGCCGTACTTCTGCTTGACCGGCCAGAGCAACCGGCGCGCTTTGTCGAGGTTCCCGTTGTCGGGCCAGCTGTTGAGAGGGGCGAAGCGCTGAGCGCCGGTGCCGCCACCGCCCCGACCATCGGCAGTGCGGTACGTGCCGGCGGCGTGCCAGGTCATGCGGATGAAGAGCGGCCCGTAGTGGCCGTAGTCGGCCGGCCACCAGTCCTGCGGCGTCCTCATCACGTCGATGATGTCCCGCTTCACCGCCTCGAGGTCGAGGGTGTTGAACTCCTTTGCGTAGTTGAACTCCTCCCCCATTGGATTCGCTTGCGGCGAGTGCTGGTGGAGCACTTGCAAGTCGAGTTGATCAGGCCACCAGTCCTGATTCGACCGGGGCCGATGCGGCTCGGGAGCCGGGGAAGGGATTGCCGGATTTTCGCTGTCAGACATGTGGTCCTTCTCCCCCTTTCGATGGACGACGTCGGAAGAGTTACTGCCGTTGCCACGTATTTGGCACAGAGCCTACGTCTTCTGGCCCTAGAAAGAGGACTCGGATAATCGCGTACGGCTGGGCGGCATGCGCGCAGCTTCACGAATGAGTGTGTGCCAGGTGACTCGAGTGGGAACGTCCATCGATATGGCTAGGTATTCGGTCAACAAGCGCGCAGTCGCGCACGCCAAGCGATTGATCGACGCCGGACAGTACGTCCTCAACAGCGACTGGGGTGTGCGTCAGCCGCGTGCGGCCGACCAGAACGCGTTCCTCAAGTCCCACTCGTGGAATGAATACTCAGCCTGGCACCTCGGCCTCACCGAAGGCGCGAGCGATGAGACGAAGGCCCGCTATGCGTTCGTTTACGGAGATCTCCGTCGCGTACATCGCACGGGTCTGATCGCGTGCGTCTACCGCGCGTCGGAGTGGCGACACAAGGCTGTCGAGCTGGCTGCGCACCGCCTCCTTCAGCGCCTCGACAAGGTTGCGGGAATCACATGAGCGCGGCTAGCGTGCTCGGCGGAACGTGATTGTGTAACTCAGCGGAACGTGATCGTGTACCTCAATGGGTGAAACCGACCCCGTCCTGGCAATGGGGGCCGCCCCAGTGCTCAACAATCTTGCCGTCGCGGATGCGGAGGACGGCCGTCCCGTTGATCTCAACCGGTTTCCCCGATGGGGCCACGCCATAGAAGGGCGAGCCGGTGTGTGTTCCTCGGACCGTCCAATTGGACACAACGAGGTCGTCGGACTCGATGAGCAAGTCGACCGTGAAGACCATGTCGGGAAACGCAGCCCTCACCGCGGTCCACCAACGCAGTTCCTCACCGCGGATGTCGGAGCCAACGGCGTCCGGGTTTACCCGTGCGGTTACATGGCTCGTGAATTCGGGCGCAAAAAACGCGAAGACGGCCTCTTCGTGACCCGCCGCCATCGCTTTGCTGTATTCGCCGAGCAGTTTCAGGTTCTCTGACATGCCGCCATGCTGCCGCAATCGAGCCAAGTTGTCGCGTGCCCGCTCGTCGTACGAGCGGGCACGCGAACGTTTAGTTGACTGACTAGTGCCCGGGTGGCGGACCGGGAGGTCCGAGGATGTCCATCCCGTTGCGCGCTGCGATCGGGAAGAGGCGCTGCATGTCCGGTGGGGCCTCGAGTGGCGGCGGCAACACGCGCTCGGTCGCCGGTTCTCCGACCTCTCTTATGAAGCCCTCGAAGTGGAACGGCTGGAAGCCGACCAGTGCTCTCGCTCCGTCCGTCTCAGCGTAGAAGGTGTGCGGCACGCCTCTGGGGCCGAACGCGAACGATCCGGCCGGGAGCGACAACCTCGTGTCGCCGACCCAGAACGTGAACTCACCCTCGAGCACGAAGAACCACTCGTCCTCCTCGGGGTGGACGTGCCACGGCGGACCCTCGCCGGCTCGCACGGTGATCTCGATCAATCCGTACTCGCCGTTCGTGTCTGTGCCGCTGACCTTGATGACCTCGAGCATCCCCAGCACCCAGAACGCCTCCCCTTCATCCGGTCCGAGCCGATACCCCTGCTTTGCCCGTTCGCCAGATTCGACCGTCATCGCCCCACTCCTTTCCTCGAACTGCTACCATGTACAACTGTCGATGAGTCAACAGTTGCGTAGAGAACTATCCCATGGGGAACAATCCCTGTCAAGCCCCTCGCCTGAGCGGCTGCGTGCCTGGCGCCTCTACCTCGAGAGCACCCTCGCGCTCATCGACGTGCTCGACGCCGAGCTCCAGCGGGACGCGGGGATCCCGCAGCGCTGGTACGACGTCCTGATCCACACAGACGAGACACCCGATGGGCTGCGCATGAACGAGCTCGCCGAGCGGATCCTCTACAGCAAAAGCGGCCTCACGCGCGTCGTCGACCGGATGGAGGAAGCCGGCTTGGTTCGCCGCGTTCGCCAAGAGAACGACCGCCGATCGATTCGCGTCGTCCTAACCGACGAGGGCCGAACCAAGTTGGAGCAAGCCCGACGCCACCACCGCCACCACCTCGAACAGCACTTCTCCCGCCACCTCGCCGACACCGACATCAAGGCGCTCACCCGCACATTCGAGAAGATCAGCGCACACGTCCGCCCTCTCCGCCCAGAGCGCGTCCGCAGCTAGTCGCGCGAGCGGCGGTCGTGAACCAGCGCTCTTCCGCTCCCAAATCGAGCCGATGGGTCCGACCGATGAGTTCCGGGTACGGACGGAGTCACACCTAGCGACGGACGATCCGAGGAGGCCTCATGGGCAAGGTCTTAGCCGAACTCTCGATGTCCCTGGACGGCTTCGTCGCCTACCCGGACGACAACCCAGGGCCGGTCTTCGACTGGTACGCGAGCGGGCCGGTCGAGATCACGACGACGAACCCGGAACTCACGTTCCACGTCTCCGAAGCGAGTGCGAAGCACATCCGCGAGAAATGGCCGCAGATCGGCTGTCACGTCGTCGGACGCCACCTGTTCGACATCACCGACGGCTGGGGCGGACGACACACCGTAGACGCGCCGGTCGTCGTCGTGACCCATCGCGGTGAGCCTGCCGATTGGCGCGCGAGGTTCCCGGACGCGCCGTTCACGTTCGTTGACGACCTCGAGAAGGGCGTTGCGACCGCGAAGGAGATCGCGGGCGACAAGAACATCTCCGTGGCCGGACCGAACCTCATCCAGCAGGCCGTCAACCTCGGTCTGATGGACGAAGTCACCGTGAGCCTCGTCCCGGTGTTGATGGGGGAAGGGATCTCGTTCTTCGGGACGCTCGACACCGACGCGGTGAAGCTGAGCGACCCGACGATCGTCGAGGCCAAGGGCGTAACGCACCTCACGTACGACGTTGTGCGTTAGGTGCGCGGAGCGGGTTCAAGCGATAAGCAGGCGAAGGCCAAGCTCTGCCGCGTCGAGATCGACGAGGTCGCGGTTGCGTTCGGCCCACCGGCCGGACGCGAGATCATCATGGAGGCTGCGCACTGCCCTCCGCTCGGCGGCCGCCCCGACTTTGGCCCAGACCGATATTCCGCGACGGACATGCTCGTCCAGGTATGCCTCGGGCCGGCGCCAATAGGCCTCGAAGAAGCCGTCGGCGCAGTCCCACGGAATGAGCACCGGTTCCACCCGGGCTCCGATCGCGCTTGCCAGCTCGGTCAGTGAAGGACGGCCGACAAGGAGGTTTGCGACCTCGGGCAGGTAGTCGCGAGTAAGCCAGAACTTTTGAAGCCATCCCGTGTCACTGGTGTCGTGCGTAAACACCACCACGCGGCGAGCCACACGCCGCATCTCGTGCAGGCCGGCGATCGGATCCGGCCAGTGATGGACGGTGGCAAAAGCCATCGCGGCGTCGAAGGACTGGTCCTCGAACGGAAGGCTCTCCGCAGTTGCAGCCACACACTTCGTTGCGCCTGCGGGACGCTGCGCACGCATGACCGCCGACGGTTCAACCGCGGTGACGTCACGGTCGGAAGGCTCGTAAGAGCCGGTGCCAGCGCCGACATTCACCACGCTCCGTGCATCGCCAAGCGCAGCCCAAACCTGCGCAGCGATCCGTGGCTCGGTCCTCCGCGTGGCCGCGTAGGTGGCTCCGATGGTGTCGTACAACTGCGCGCTGGACATGTCACTGCCTTCCTGGGCTTACCCGCTAGGAAGCAGGCCTGACTGGACGGCTTTTAAACCAGAATTACGAGCCACGCTCCCCACGTTGGCGGATTCGTCGGGCGGCGAGTGGTGACCGAGAGCCCCCAAACTTCACGGCTTCGCTGAGACGATCCACGCCGCGCCTGGCGCCTGAAGCTCATCGCCCTTCACGAAGGGCTTGACCGATTCGCGCATCGCGTCCCAGGCCCGTCGCCGTGTGTCGTGATCGGCTTCGCGGTAAGCGTCACCGAGCGGTCCCATGTTTCCGAAGAAGTCTGCCCATGTATCGAGTTTGTCGATGGGAAACGACATGATGCCGTCGAAGCGCTCGAGGTTGATTTCCGAGAATCCGGCGTCGCCGAGCACTTGCCGCGTTCGGCCTTCGTCGGCGAGCGAGAAGGGACCGGGAGGCGGCGGCCCGTCGGACGGCGCGGGCGGCTCAAGGCCTCCGAGAACGGGCGCCATCGCCATGATCGGAACGGTCTGCCACTGCTGGTTCATCGGCTCGTGCCACGCCGCAAAAACGAGTCGTCCGCTGGGGCGAAGCGCTGAACGCAGATTCGCGAAGGCGACCACGGGGTCCTCGAAAAACATGATTCCGAATTGCGAAAAGACGAGGTCGAAGTCCTGCTGAAACCTGAAGGTCTGCGCGTCGGCCGCGACGAACTCGACGTTCCTTGGCGCGCGCTTGTTCGCGAAGTCAACGAACAGCGTTGAGATGTCTAGGCCCAGCGCGCCCCCGCCATCACCGGCAAGCTCGGCGAGCTGCAGGGTCGTCGCGCCCGTGCCGCATCCGATATCGAGAATCCGTTCGCCGGGCTGCACGTTTGCGCGGTCGATGACAGCCCTCGTGAAGTCCCAACCAGCTTGCGCGAGATCGGTCTCCCGCTCGAGCCACGTCGGACCGCGGATCTCGCTCCAGTATTTCCTCTGCTCTTCGTTCGCCATCGGTGAATCAATGCTATGTGCACCCGCCTCCAGACGGCAGATAGTACGAGTGGAGTGCAGATCCGGGACCCATTTTTCGATTCCGAACGTAACCCGAGGGAGCGCCCCGTTCGTCGGTTACATTCGGGGGCGTGCGAAGGCTTTGGGGGTTGGTCCTCGTCGGCGTGCTCGGCGCCCTAGTCGAGTGGGCGGAGCCCGCGAGCGCGTCCTGCCATCAATTCACTGTCGCCGTGAGCCCCGAGTCTGTCACCGAAGGCAGAACGGTAACGGTGACGGTGACGAGGGACGGAGCCGAAGCACCATCGAGCGTGACCGTCCGTACCATCGCGGGATCGGCCTCGGCGCCCGGCGACTTCGAACCCCTCGATGAGACCGTGAACTTCAAAGACGACACATCGCGGGAGCTCAAGGTGGCGGTCGCGGACGACGGTGTGGCCGAAGGCGAAGAGACCTTCCGAGTCGGTCTGTCCGACCCGTCGGGGTGTGTCGCCGACACCGACTACGCGCTCAGCGCCGACGCCTCCGTCACGATCGTCGACACGGGAGCCAGGCTCGGTCAGGCAGGGGCCGGGCAATCGGGGACCGCATCGGAGCAGGCTCGGCCCGATAGTGTCCCCGGGCTCGGCGAGCCAGGCGAACTCGAGCGAGCCTTGGCCGAGGCCAGGGCTGCGTCAAGGAACGCGTCCGGATCTCCCGCGGCCGGCGGATCGTCAAATGCCCCGGGAACATCCGGCTCCTCCGCGCGCGACCAAAGCGACGAAGGTCCCCCTCTTGTACCTTCCTTCGTCATCACGCTTTCCGCTCTCGCAACGATCCTGGTCGCGTGGTTCCTGCTTCGGCGACAGCCGGAGGGAGATCCGAAGACGCGTTAGCCGGCGACGCCGGCCTGGCCGGTGCTCGGCCCGAGGTTGGTCGTCCCGTCGAACTTCGCCGTGACACCGCCAACCAAGGAAGTAACCGTGCCGGTGATCGCGGGTGTGCAGGTCGCGACGCCGTCCGCGTCGGTGAGCGCCAAGCAGAGCAAGGTCGAGCCCGAGTAGAAGAACACTCGATTCCCGGGAGCGGGTTGGTCGCCGCGCATCGTGAGCCTCGCGCTGACGTTGGGGGCCGAGCTGAGCAGCGGTGTGACGGCGAGCGCGGTCGGCGCCTTGGTGACCTGCAGTGTCCCCGGGGCGTACACGATCTGGTATGTGTCGGCCGTGATCCCCGAACACGTGATGGGATAGCTCCCCACGGGAGATGTCTTCTCCGCCGTGCTCGTGCAGATCCGCGTGCCGCCGAGGACGTCCGGGGTATCGCCGTTCACGAACCCGAGGAAGGTCACCGTGAACTTCGGATCGGCCGCTCCGTACTCGCGGGTCTTGTCGTGCGCCTGCACGACCAGCTTCGGCGGGATGCCGGAGAAGACTGTCGCATCACCCGCGATCGCGTCGGCGCTGCGATTGCCGACGGCGTCCGTCGCCGCCTCGGGCGACACCGCCATCGTGATCGTGCCGCCGGAGGTGACCGGGACTGTGACCGTGTACTCCCTGTCCGATCCCGTCACGGCCGGAGCGCCATGGGACGCACTTCCGGACAGGGAGACGTCGGAGGCGTCGAAGCCCTCGACCGGCTCGGAGAAGAACACCTGGAAGCGGACGTCCGAACCTTGCGTCGGATCAGGCTGGTCGATCGCCTTCGAGACGAAGACCTCGGGACGGGTGCGGTCCACCGTGACGCTTCGGTCATCCGATGTTGAGTCCCTACTCGAGTTGCCGGCACGATCGACGGCCGCTCCGGAAGGCAGCGCGACGGAGACCGTCCCCTCCTTCGCGACCGGCACGCGCAGGCGGTAGGACCTCAGGTTGCTGCCGGAGAGGGTGAGTGCCCCGATCTGCGCGGTGCCGAACACGGCGAAGTCGCTCGTGTCGAGGCCACCGACATCCTCCGAGAACTCCACGTCGAAATAGACGAAGCCGTCGCCGGCGCTCGTCGGGTCGGCTTGGTTGTCCGCCTGGTTCACCGTCACGGTCGGGGGCGTCTGATCGACCTCGACCGACTCTGACGCCGTCGCGTCGGCGGTGTTGCCGGCGACGTCGCGCACCTGGCCGCCCTTGAGCGCGACGGCGACCGTCCCGTCCGAGGTCAGTGGCACGGTGAGGAGGTAGCGCTGGCCCGGCGAGGATCCGATCAGGGACGGCGCGCCACGGGTCGCGGTCCCCGACATCTCGAGGTCGTCGAGCGAGACGGCGTTCACGGGCTCGGAGAACTCGAGCGCGAAGGTCACCTTACGTTCCCTCGTGACCTTGAAGTCACCGATCGCGTTGAGTGTGCTCGCGATCTGCGCGTTCGGCTTGGTGAAGTCGGCGATGATCGTGTCGGAGTTGGTCGAGGCCGGACGGGACGCAGCCGTCGGCCGGCGGCCCGCGTTCGCTGCGCCGGCCGGGATCGAGAGCGTGACCGCACCGTCCGACTTCATTGGGACGGCTACTGCCGCGGAGATCAGGCCGTTTTCATCCGCACTGAGAGCGACGACCTGCGCCTGACCAATGCCGGGTACTCCGGTGAGGACCAAGTCCGATCCATCGAACCCCTTCACCGACTCGGCGAAGCGCACGCGGAAGATGGCGTTCTTGTTCTCGGCGTCGACCCTCAGGTTGCTGATCGTCACGTCCACAGGCGAGAAGCCACTTCCGCGCAGTACCTCGGAATCTCCGCCGCCGTCGCCGTCAGACGTCGTGATCGTCACTGGGAACGTGTCACTACCGGCCGGCGGGACGGCGTCCTTCGCGTAGGTGTGCGTCAGCTTGAACGAGTACGTGCCGGTGCAGCCCTGGATCTTGTCGAACGACACGGTCATCCCCACGTCGACCTTCTCGACCTGTTCCGCCAATTGCTCCTCATTCAAGACCTTGAGGTTCAAACCAAGCGAGGCGATGGTCGTCGTCGGGACCGGGGGGTCGCCCTGCTTCAATCGGACGCCGCTCGCGGGTCCGTTGACGACGTTGCCGTCACCCCAGTCGACCGAGAGGCTGGGGAACTCGTATTGCTTGCCCGGATCGTCGATGCATCCGGTGACGGTCACATCCTCAGCGTCGAGCTTGCTCGAGGCGATCCGGATCGTGGGCGCGACGTTGTCGATCGTGAACGACCGGTACGCGACGGACGACAGCCCGCGACCGTCGGACGCTTCGAGCTTGACCAGGCGTGTTCCGCTGCCCGCCCACGTGACGTCGACCGCGCCACCTTCCTTCGTAGTCGTCGGACCGTTGAACCCTGGGGCCGAGATCGCCAGACAATCCTTCTCAACCGAGACCGGCTGCACCGAGTTCTGTACGTTCTCGAGGATCACCGGCGTGACGGCACAGCCTTCCTCGATCGTCCACCGGTAAGTGATCGGGTCAGCGTCCTGATCCCGGTTCTCGTTGATCCCATCGGCCAAGAGCTTGAGCGTGCCCCCTTCCACCAACGTTGTTGTGCTAGCCGGGGGCCGGCAGATCGTCGAGCCGTTCCGCGTCGAGCAATCCGGCCCGTCCTCGTCGTCGACCGCTGGTGCGCTGATCGACACCGGCGGCGGCGCGTGGTTGACGACGTTCTTCAGCGTGATGCGAGCGCCGTTCCCATCGAGCACACGCAACGTGTCCGTCAGCGAGCACTTGCCCGCCTTCGCGCAGTCCGCCAGCTCGCTGTAGTCCTTCGTGGCCTTCGGGAGCTTGCTGTCGAACCACTTGTCCTGCCGGATCAAGGCCCGCCGCGAGTTACCGTCCCAGTCGATGTAGTCCAGCGACAGCATCGGCTGATGTCCGTTCTTGTACTCCCGGACGATCCAGCCCCGGTCGTAGTAGATGCGCGTCGCCGTCCCGTCGGCGAGCTTCACGCGCTGGCTCTCCACGAACGTCTCTTCGTCGGCCGCGTTGCCTGCGTCGTCGTAAGGCTGGACGTTGAAGCCGCTGCCCACGAACGTCGGCTTGACCCGGTCGGGGTTCTCGCTGACCGAGCTCGGATCGTTGGGGTCGAAGAGGTCGATCGTCCCCGTCGACTTCGGCGGCAATTGAGCAAGGAACACCGCGGTCAGCATCAGTTTCCCAGCGTCGGTCGTGTATGGGTCCGCGAGAAGGTTGGGGAGCTCGCGCGACTTGCCGATGAGTTGCTGGAGCTTCCCGGGGAGCTCGAGTTCTTCGACGATCTGGATGATGAACAGGACGGCGGCGATGGCCGCCAGGACCGGGATGATGAGAGCTCCGGCGCCGAACCCGCTGACGCCCCCCGTCAGAGAACCGACGAAGATCGCGCCAGCCTCTGTTATCCCCACGGAGCCCGCAGCCGCTCCGCCGGCGGCGGCGGCTATGACGGCGACAGCCGTTGCGCTGGCCGTCCATTTCAAGAGCTCTATATCCGCGTTGTCTGGCAGGCGCGGGAAGGCACCGGTCATGACGGCGCGCGCGACCCCCCACGTCCGGAACTGCTCGAGCGTCGGTTGGATCGCACGGGAGGCGGTGATCGGCCCCCCATAGTTCCCTTGCACGCCCTGCCGACAAGCGAGGCCGCTGTAATACTCCGGACCGCTCGGAGGGACGTAGCTGCAGCCCTGAGACTTCCACGTGTTGTACTCAGCGGTCGCGCCCTCTGCAGCGCGGACGTTCACGTCGCGGACGAGGCGCTGGAACCAGCTGTAATACTGCCTGTCGAGCTCGCTGCGCGTGTCGAGCTGGCCGTTCGGCGTGGCGAGCACACCCAGAAGCCGAGCGAACATCAAGCCGCGGACCTCGTCGTCGACCCAGTGCGCGTTCACCCGCGGGTCGCTGGGGTCGAGGTCGTGCAACTTGATCAGCTCCTGTCGCGCCTCGGCCTCGATCTTCCCTGGAACGGCGTCGAGGTTCTCATCGCCGACAGAGTGGGGGCTCAGCGCACTCGCCGGTAGCGCCCTCTCGAGGTCGCCACGCCGTTCGCGGGTCGTTATGAGCTGTGCGACGAGCGCGGTCACGAGGATCAACACGACGGCGTGCCTCAGCAAATGATGGCGACGTCCGCGCCCGAACGCGAGCGAGTGAGCGTGCTCACCTATCCAACGGATCACCTGCACGCGCACCCCCGAAGCCCCAACTCCGTGACCGACTGACGCGTGGAAACCCTGACTTCGCGCAACAGCATCTCATGGAGGGGCGGATCCCGCACGCGACCAACCGGCACAAGCTGCACGGGCTCGGCCCTAGATTGAGACTAGGGAGCGAGGAACTACGTGCGTTCCAGGACGGCGAGGTCGCGGACAGCGAACTGGTGGTGCCACCACTCCTCGTTGAGCACGAGCCGAAGGCAAAACAGGACCGAGCATTCCTGCGGATACCAAGGTGGCGGCGTGCCCGGAGACTTCAGATCTTCGGTCGTGGCGTCGGATAGGTAGTCACGAATGCGCTCAATGCGCTCGGCGCGAACGTCGAGCACCGGATCGAGCTCGGGAGCGGCATCACTCGACGACCATCCGACACCGAGCGTCCAGATCGCCTCCCGGGGTGGATCGCCGGGCCCTTCGGGTGGGACGGCCCACGGGTGCCAGCCGTCGGGCACGTGCAGAACCCCGCGGAGCCACGCGTCCCAGGCGAACAGGAGATGACGGAAGGTCTCGATGAACGAGTACTCGCCGTTCACCCGGTCATGGAGTTTCGGTGGGGGAAGTCGCAGAGCCCGAGCTATCGTCGGCGCCCACAGCTCCTCGACGGCGGTGAGAGCGTCACGCATGCCTTCGACGTCGCTGGGACGAAGCTTGAGACGTTCAGGATGGCGGCGGTCGAGCTCGTCGCGGATCGCCTCGTCGAACTCGATCCCCGGTCTCCAGACGAACTCGGTCACGTCGTGACTCTATGGATGGCCGGTTGGGCTCGACCAGTCGTCCGCGGTGTCACATGACGCGGTCAGTCGAGACTTACGCATCTGATCGGCTGACCTATGCTCGGGCTATGACGCTTCCGCGGATGGACAACGTCCTCATCGTCGTCGACGACCTCGAAGCTGCTATCGCGTTCTTTGTCGAACTCGGTCTGGAGCTGGAGGGCCGCACGATAGTCGAGGGAGTTTCGGTGGACCGAATCGTCGGACTCGACGGTGTCCGATCCGAGATCGCCATGATGCGGACTCCGGACGGCCACGGCCGGCTCGAGCTGGACAAGTTCCACGCGCCGCCCGCGATCAAACCCGAGCCGCAAGACGTACCGGTGAACACGCTGGGCATCCGGCGGATCATGTTCGCCGTCGACGACATCGAAGACGTATTAGCTCGCCTGAAAACCAAAGGTGCCGAACTCATGGGCGAGGTCACGCTGATCGAGGACCCCGGCTATCTCATGTGTTACGTCCGCGGCCCCGAGGGCATCATGGTCGGACTGGCCGAGCAGATCAGCTAAGGCCGACGGTCAAAGGCCTTCCAGGAACTCACGGATCGACTCCTTGGACCGGAGCATGTGCAGAGCCACGTGCCGTCCGTACTGCGACACGATTGTGAGTTCTTGTTCGCGGTCTGAGTGGCGACGACGCCAGACCTTCCAGACGATCCCCCATTCGTCGCGCAACCGTTGCCGGACGGAGTCCTCACAGCCGTCGGGCATGACCGCCCCCGGCGGACGGCGAATACCACGAACGAACGCGCGCCGTGCGCACGTCCACCACGGTGTGTCGAGGAACACGACCGTGTCCGCGCGCTCGAGCCGAAGCTCGAGTGTGTCTTGGTAGTTGCCGTCGGCGATCCATACGTCACCGGCGAGCAGGCTTTGCTGCTTCTCGCGCCACTCGTCGTCCGACGGCGCCACCCAGCCCGGTTTCCAGAAGTGGAGGTCGAGGTGGATCAAAGGAAGGCCGGTCTTCGCCGAGAGCGCACGCGAGAATGTGCTCTTGCCCGCTCCCGCCAAACCTGTGACGACGATGCGGTTACCGACCGAGATCGCGGGTCCGATCCGCTCCGCGGAACGCTCTCTGCCCATCTCACGATGTTCGCAGGCTCAAGAGATGCGCGTGGAACGGCCGCTGGCCTTTGGACAGCACTCGAACCACGATCTTCGCGCCAAGCTCGACGGGCTCCTCAGGCCCCAAGGAAGGCGTTGAGGGGATAATCCCTTCGACATGGAGCCGGGGCCCATCCAGTACACGCTCGTTCGCGATGGATGGGTTGCGTATCAAGTGACGGGTGATGGCCCGCGCGACTTGGTCTGGATCGGAGGCTTCATGGGAAGCCTCGATGTGTTGTGGGAGAACCCGCGCACCACGAGCTTCTTCACTCACCTGTCGACGTACGGCCGTCTGATCATGCTGGATCACAGGGGATGCGGCCTCTCAGATCGTTTGGCTACCGACGCTTCGCGAACCGAGGAATGGGTCTACGACACGATCGGGGTGATGGACGCGGTTGGATCTGAACGAGCCACGCTCGTCGCGTCCGACACAGGCACGCCGACGGCGCTGCTCACGGCGGCAACACTTCCCGATCGTGTTGATGCGTTGTTGCTCATGCAGCCGTACGCCGTTCACCCGGTCCAGTTGGTCCCTGCGGACATCCGCGACAGGGTTCAGGAGCAGACGATAGAACTCTTCGAGTCGTCATGGGGAGACGGGACGACCATCCGATCCGTGAACCCCGATCTCTCGCCCGAGGTGGCTGAAGGCTTCGCAGGGAGTTTCCTCGGCAAGCTCGAACGCGCGTCGTTTCAGAAGGGTGAAGTGCGCGCGAATTTGCAGGCGGTCACGGCGGTGGATGTCCGCGATGCACTGGCGAGTGTTCGCGCACGCACATTGATCTTCCATGCGACGCGCAACGCTATGGTGCCGATGGGATCCGGACGCGAGGTCGCTACCAGCATCCCCGGCGCGCAGCTCGTCGAGATCGACAGTCCGAACTTGCATGCATTCTTGTTGCACCCCGATGTTGTGTTCCCGGAGATTGACCGATTCTTCGGAGACGAACATGAACTTAGTCGCACTGATCGTGTCCTCACGACGATTCTGTTCTCTGACATCGTCGAGTCGACACAGCGAGCGGTCGCCGAAGGCGATCGCCGCTGGCGGTCCACACTCGATACGCACGACCGGATCGTGAGCACGAGTGTCTCTGCGCATAATGGTCACGTGGTCAGGAGCACTGGAGATGGCGTTCTGGCGACGTTCGACTCCCCCGCACGAGCGATCCGAGCAACACTCCAGATCCGAGACGCGCTCGGTGCGCTGGGAATCCAGGTCCGCCAAGGTCTACATACCGGGGAGATCGAACGGCGAGGCGACGACGTCAGCGGTCTCACCGTCCACATCGCAGCTCGTGTCGGCGCACTCGCCAACTCCGATGAGATCTTGATCACGCGGACGGTCAAGGACCTCGCGGCGGGCTCCGGACAGGAGTTCGTCGAGCGTGGCGAGCACGCACTCAAGGGAGTCCCGGACCGCTGGCCGCTCTACGCGGTGGTCGACGAGAGCTGATCCCAGCTGGCTTGGTAGGACTGTCTTCAAACCAAGACTTCCAAGATCAACTCAACGCTCTTGAAGCTAGGCGGCGCGGATCGCTTCGCCGTCGCCCTCAGCCCGAGACGCCCGCGAAAGCCGACCGCGCAACACCGACCAAAGTCAGGATTAGCAGTCCACCACCAAGCATCCGGCGGAACGGGTTCGCACCACGGAACAGCTCGAGCAGTTCCCAAACGACGAGTGCGGAAGTGGTAACGACCGTCAGCCCTGTGAGGACGTCGCCGTGTGGATCGGCGAACCGGCGTGCAGCTGCCCCGGCGATGAAGATCCAGAGCGGGACATTTGGGAACTGGGTGATCGTGATGCGTCCGGTCCGGCGGTTGCGGAACAGCCAGTCGAAGGCGCGACGCACCGAGCCGGTCGTGCCAGCTGGCCTAATTGGACGTCTCTCCGGGCACAAATCCCTTCAAGCGTTCAGGTCGATCCATTCCTCATCAGTCAAGGACGAACGCCACGCGATCATGGCGACGACATCGTCACCCACTGGGTAGCGCAGCTGCGCTCCATCACCATCGGCTATCTCGCGGATGAGTCTTCCGACGACGAAAGCCGAGGGAGCGTCGTCGGTCGCGTCAAACCTTCGAAGCCGCGCTTCGTGTGGGTAGTCCGACTTCGGTGGGTCACGAAGTTTGTCGAAGATTGGAGTGCGGACGGTTCCGGGCTCAACGATGGCGACGCGGATGCCGAAAGCCCGAACCTCCTGAGCCAGCGATTCGCTAAGGGCCTCGAGAGCGTACTTCGATGCCGTATACGAAGCGTGGCCGCCCACTGCGAAGCGCCCCGCGGCGGAGGACACGTTGACGATGCATCCCGCACGCCGTTCGCGCATAGAGGGGAGGACGGCCTTGATGCAGCGAAGAGCACCCAAGTAGTTGGTGTCGATCGCGCTTTGGAAGACCGCGACCGGCAGATCCTCGACGGCCCCGTACGTAGCGACGCCGGCATTGTTAACGAGAGCGTCTAGGTGGCCACGGTCTGTGAGGATCTTACCGATCCCCCGAGTCACCGAGTCGTCACTATCGACGTCGAGCTCAACGATCCTGATTGGAAGCGACTCCTCGTCCGCGATCGCGCGCAACTCCGCCGAACGTGAGAGATCACGCATCGTCGCGTATACGTCGTGTCCTCCACGCGCGAGCTCGACCGCGGTACCAAGCCCTATTCCCGTACTGCAACCAGTCACAACGGATATGGGGGCGGAGACTGGCGCCGTCATATGTGGTCAGTCCAACTCATGATTGAGGAGATCTCCACACCGTCCATCGTGTCACCGAACTGCCGAATTCGTCCTGCTCAGAAGACCGCAAAAGTTGGAAGGTAGCAGCCAGCCTAGTAGGACGGTTTTCAAACCATGAATTCCAATCAGCGAGTCATGCGACCGACCGGCACGCCTGGTCTAAGCTCGCGACGGTCGACGAAGCCCGATGGAGAAAGGAGCCCCTCCAATGTCGCTAGCCCGCGTCCACAACTTCGCGGTCTCGCTCGATGGCTTTGGAACCGGCGAAGGGCTAACCCACGAGGAACCCTTCGGTCACGCCGGCGAGAAGCTGCACGAGTGGATGTTCGCCACCCGGTTCTGGGGCAAGATGATCGGCGAGCCAGGCGGCACCGAAGGCGTCGACGACGCCTTCGCCCTGCAGCACGGTCCGGGGATCGGTGCCGAGATCATGGGTGCCGGAAAGTTCGGCCCGCCCGGATGGCATGAGGACCCGGAGTGGAAGGGCTGGTGGGGTCCTAACCCGCCGTTCAACACACCGACTTTTGTCCTCACCCATCACACGCGCCCGTCGATTGAGATGGAGGGCGGCACGACGTTCCACTTCATCGAAACTTCGCCTGCGGAGGCGCTCGAGACCGCCCGTGAGGCGGCCGACGGCCAGGACGTTCGCATCGGCGGAGGTCCCACGATCATCCGCGATTTCCTTGCTGCCGGGCTCATCGACCACGCGCACATCGTGGTCGTCCCGATCCTGCTCGGTCGAGGCGTACGACTGTGGGACGAACTGGAGGGTCTCGAGCAGCGCTACAAGATCGAGTCCATCTCCTCGCCGAGCGGAGTCACGCACCTGACGCTCACGCGTGCGGAAGTCTAAATCGGTCGAACAATTGGATAAACATGCAGAAGCTCGATTGATTCTCATCTGTGGGTTGCCGGGTTCGGGCAAGACGACACTCGCCAAGCAACTCGCGCTGGAAGTGCCCGCAGTGCGCTTGTGTCCCGATGAGTGGAAGCACGATCTTGGCATCGACTACTACGACGAACAGAGTCGCGTGCGACTGGAGAAGCGGCTCTGGCTGCTCGGCCAAGAGTTGCTCGCGCTCGGCCAGAGCGTGATCTTGGAGAACGGCTTTTGGGCGCGCGAGGAACGGGACGAACTCCGGCTCGGTGCGCGGGGCCTTCGCGTGGCGGTTGAACTGCATTACCTGGACGCGTCTGCCGATGAGCTTTGGCGACGCCTAGAGATCCGCAACCAGGAAGCCAAGCCCGGAACTGCGCCTATCAAGCGCGAAGACCTCGAAAAGTGGTCTCAGCAGTTCGAAGCGCCCGACGCGGCCGAGCTCGCTCTTTTTGATGAGGCCTAGCTTCCCTCTCCGGGCACTGCGCTGAATCAAGGCTGGACGATCGGACACCGCCACGACATGTGAACACACACGAGTCAACTCGTGCCGGCCTCGGCGAGGCGTGCGAGGTTGCTGAGCGCGGGAACAGTGTGCTCGGCGAGCACCTCGAACGCCTTCGCGATCGCTGGATCGTCGCGGCGATCCTGCGCCCCCCGAGTCGGATTCATCCGCGAGCCCGAGTTCCACGTGTTGATGTCCGGCACGGCGGACCGAGCGTTGGTTCCCGTCAGCGCAGGAAGGACAAGGCTGGGGAATCCGACGAGGGTGCCGTCGAATAGCATCGGCGGACAGAGCCGATTCCTGTCCGCATCGTCGTCACACAGTGCCTCTACGACGCCTATGATCGCCGCGCTGTACGGCGCGTTGCCGAGCGTCAAGAACTCCATCGTGATGCGACCCGGCTCGAACACGGGACGCAGCGGCAACGAGGGAACACCTCGCGCCGTGCAATCGACGAAGACCTCGCCGCGGCGCGAATCGATCGTGCCGTCGCGAAGCGTCACGCGGTCGGTGCCGATCCGACGCACGTAGCCCTGCCGGACGACGTCGGAGACCTGTCGGATGCGCTCGACCTCCCCCATGCTGATCGTCCCGCCTCGGAAGGCCGTGGGCTCGACGTCCGAGTGGATCCGCACCAACACGCCGTCGGACTCGAGCTGCATGGCGAAATCGATTGGCTCCTCAGCTGCCACGCCCGCACGCACTAGCGATGAAAGGAGCTGCATGAACGAGGCGACGAGCTCACGCGGCTGTGTGAACGCACGGTTCAGCATGAGCGGCTCGCGTGGCTTGACCCAGCGGATACGGTCCGGCCGCGACGCCATTCTCTATCAGCCAACCGCACGTATCCATCGCGGTCTTGCCGGAGCCGATGATCGTGTATCGGTCTCCCGGCTCAGACAGCTGGGCGAGACCATTCGGGGAAACAAACCGCACACCGTCATCGATCTCAAAGGACGGCGTATGCCTCGAGGGAACTGACGGCTGGATGTACGCCGCGTCCATCACCCGCTTGCGCACCTTGACGTTCGTGACGGCTCCGGTCATGAGCGACCTGAAGTGGTGGCCGTCCTTGTCACCGCCCAGGTAGTCGGACAGACCGTAGAAGCGCACCCGGCCGGAGGGCAGCAAGTCCTCGTCGAGAACACGGCCGAAGTAGTTGACGACCTCCGCACCGGTCGCGAGCTCGTAGAAGCCCGCGTTCGGGCCAGAAGTGTCGATCCGTCCGTTGCCGAGCTCGCGCGAGTCGACGCCGTAGGTCGCTGAGGGCTGGTGCAGCCGGACGAACGGATACGCGTCCAGCCAGTGGCCGCCCGGGCTGTGGCGCCGGTCGACCATGACAACATCGACATCGGCGCGGTTGATGAGCGCGTCGACGAACGCAAGGCCCGACGCGCCGGCGCCGACCACGAGGTAGTCCGTCTCAATCACGTGCACTCCAGACCGAATCTATTGCACAGCGACGTCGCCGTCCGGCTCTCAAAAGTTGCCGCTGTGCCGACCGGCTGCTTCGCATGGTTGCCTCCCGTGGTAGCGCGAACGCGAACCTGCCCGTCAGAGGCGGTGAAATGAAGCTGGGCCGCCTGGATTCCGGCCAGGTAGCCCAAGGATCCGGGCGGAAGGTACCGTTCACGGCGATGACAGAGCCGCGCGTCGCTAACGTCGATATGGCCGCAGCGTGGGACGGCGAAGAGGGCGCCACGTGGGCCGCACACGCTGAGCACTACGACAAGTCCCGCACTCGATACAACTCGCACCTGATCGGCCAAATCGCCGCCAACGACGACGTGCTGGACATCGGTTGCGGCAATGGAGACCCAACTCGCGAGGCCGCCCGCTTAGCGCGCACCGTCGTCGGCGTCGATCTGTCCTCGGAGATGCTCGACTACGCACGTAAACGCGCGTCGGACGAACAGCTCACCAACGTCCGCTTCGAGCAAGCCGATGCTCAGGTGCATCCTTTCGATGCTGAGTCATTCGACATCGCCATGAGTCGACAGGGCGCGATGTTCTTCGCCGATCCCGTCGCCGCATTTGCGAACATCGGCCTTGCCTTGCGCAGCAGGGCACGCATCGCAATCCTCGGCTGGCGGGGCCTCGCGGACAACGAGTGGCTTCGGCTGATGCGCGAAACGCTTGCGATGGGACGCGAACTCCCGACGCCGCCGCTCGGCGAGCCGGGTCCATTTGGCCTCGCCGATCCCGACAACAACTACCGCATCTTCTCCGAAGCCGGTTTTGAGAACATCACCAACGAGGTTGTCTCCGAGCCGCTGTGGTTCGGAGACGACGTCGACGATGCGTACGCGTTCGTCTCCATCGAGGGACCAGTCCGCGGCTTGCTCGCCGATCTCAGCGAAGCCGACAAAGCCAAGGGACTCGACAACCTGCGCGCAGCGATCGACGCCCATGCCACGCCGGACGGTGTGCTGCTCGGGTCCAGCTGCTGGCTCGTCACCGCGGTCAAGCCCTAAGGGACAGCACATCAGCGTCGCGATCGTGAGGCGAAGGACGAGCGTACCTCGTCCGGTCGGCCGCCTGGATTCTGAGTGCAACTGCGTGCAACTGCGTCTCAGGCGGCGCAGATGGTGCGAAATATGGTGCGGAATCGAGATGCGGTGAATGCATAACCGCACGTCGTTCGCGGTTCGGAGAGAGCTGGCCCGCCTGGACTCGAACCGGCTTGCTTCCGTCCACAGGTTCGCACCGCGTCCTCTGACCTCTACAAAAACGACGGTGTGGTTCGATCAACCCTCTGACCAGTGGTGTTCCGAGGGGTCAAGTGGCGTCAAAAGTGGCGTCAGCGATCAAGGGCGGAGTTTTGGCATCCGCCGTCAAGTGCTATCGGGTTTGCGCGGGCGACTGGCCGTGAAGAGCGCTGTAGACCCGACGACGTCGACCTCCACGTCTTCGAACGAGTCCTCCAAGATCTCGCGGAGACCATCGGCGGTGTCCCCGAGGTTGTCGAAGGCGCCGTTCCGGTTGAACAGCCGGAGCACCGCACGCGCTGGGCGACTGTGTCGTTCAGTGATGCCCAACACGGTCCCGCCGAACAACACCCCATCAGGCTCCAGCACGGCCGCGATGTTCCGAACAGCGACGGCCTTATGCGACTGTGGTCCCGGTAGGCAGTGGAGGATGAAGCTGAGCGCTGCTGAATCGAACGGGCCGTCGACCGGCAGCGGCTTCATCACGTCCGCTTCGACGGCTGACGGTTTCATAGCCGCGAGTCTGCGCGAGCAATGTGCGAGTACTTTCGGGTTCGCATCGAGCAAGGTGATCTTCGTTCCCTCAGCTGGCGTTGCTGCTTCCATGAAGTAACCAGTGCCCGGGCCGACATCGAGGTGCCGTCGGCCGAGGTGCTTGCGATACCGCTCGACGTAGGGAGCCATCGGGCTTCGCCACACCGCGCGGGTCATGAACCCAAGGACGAATGGGTCGTAGATCGCGAGCATGAACGAGTTGTAGCCAGCCTGTCCCTTGTAAGCCGGATCGTCTCGGTCCACGTTGCCTCCGTGCCTATTCTGATCGCTAGGACCTCGCAGCCTTGAGCCATGTCGGTCCAGGCAGAAGTGTCTCAAGCCGGCGTCCCGGAATCGCTACGAGAACAGTCAACTGCTTGGAGCCGAGCCGCTTAAGGCGTGTCGCCCGCGACGTGGTGTCGGCAATCGTTAGCGTGGACTCCAGTCCAAGAGTGGCGTCAAATCTGACGTCAAACGCGCCGAATCGCTTAACCCATCGCCGAAGCACCTCGTCAGCGCGTTGCGAACGGAGCTGGGCCGCCTGGACTCGAAAGGGGTTCGAAGCGTTCTTAGCTAATCACTCGATACCAATAGATGCACGTCGTTTGAGTGTCGCGGGATTTCGGCAGCCTGGCCTGGGCAAACGTTTTGGGTGCCCATGGTGCCTTCCATGGTGCCCGCCGGTGCCCTTCATGTGTCTACTCCAGCGAGCGGCGAACGATCGTGGCTGTCGCAGTGGCGGTCGCTACCGGCCGGGCGTCTGAGTCGGTCAGTACGCCCTCGAGGAAAGCTGCGGAGCGGCCCCGATGGACGACCCGTCCCTCACAGCTGAATCTTCCCGGTCGAGCGGGGCGCAGAAAGCTCGTCTTCAGCTCGAGCGTGGGGGCGACTTCGTCTGCGTCGAGCATTGTCACCAGCGCCGTGTTCATCGAGTCATCGAGCATCGCCGTCAGGAAGCCGCCTTGGATACCGCCTATTGGGTTCGACAAAGGCATCGGACGCTTCGAAGTTGCACAGCGCTCGGCCAGATCCGCGTTCGGCCTCAACGACAGACCACTTCAGTAGCGCCGACCCGGGAGCCGGTGACTCTTCACCCGAGATGACTCTCCAGAACGGGTGTTCAAGCGAGCCTGGCCACCGATCTCCCACGGTTCACCTCCTCATGCGCCTGCCGCGACAGCTTACGACCCTCGCTCCGCGCTGTTTCGCGGTGCCGGCCTATTAGGTAGCCGTGCCCCCGGGATGCGTCCGCTCTGACCGGGTCACACAACCGCGTGCAGTTGCCAGTCGTCAGGAACGCCTTTGAGCTTGTGCGTTCCACGGTCCTCGAAGGAGATACCTGAGCCGGCCGTGAGGTCCTTCACGGTGCGCGAGCACAGCACTTCGCTAGGGCTGGCCTTCGCCTGCACGCGTGCCGCGATGTGTACCGCTATGCCGCCGATATCCCCACCCTCGCGCAATTCGATCTCGCCAACATGGATGCCCGCTCGGATCTCGATCCCGTGAGCACGCAGATCCTTCATGAGATCGAGCGCGCAGCCGATCGCACGGCCTGGGCCATCGAATCGCGCAAGCATCCCGTCCCCGGTCGTCTTCACGAGCTCGCCACGCCATTCCTCGACCATGCGACGTGCGATGTCGTCGTGCATCGCGAGCAGTGCCTTCCAGCTCGCATCACCAAGCTCACTCGCGCGCTCCGTCGAGTCGACGATGTCCGTGAAGAGCACCGTGGCGAGCACCCGGTCCACGCGAGCGCGCGGGCGCGTCCCGGTGACGAACTGCTCGATGGTAGCGACGATCTCCTCGGACTGGACGCCGAAGATCATGATGCCCCGACCGTCGAACTCGACCAGCCGAGCGTCGGCGATGTTGTCGACGAGGAAGCGGGACAACACGGCCGGGGATGACGCACAACTGCGACGGCGCATGACGAGCGTCGGCGCGGTGATCAGCGGGAGCGCGGGACGTGCGTCGACCATCAGAAGGCGTGCCGTCTGAGCCGCCCAGCTCTTCGGGGAAACACTGGTGCGCTGGCTGCGTGCCATCCACCGCATCACCGTCGGATCGTCCGCTTCGTCGGGTGCGACGACCTTCGTGAATTCTTCGGTTCCCCAGAGCGGCGCCATCGAGACCCACCCTTCGAGCTCTTCCGGCGGAGATCCGATCGGGTAGTCGTCTGCAACGTAGGCCCGCGCGTACGAATGCCAGAGCATGAGCGCGCTCACGCGCTCCGGATGCGTCGCGGCGAACGTCATCGCGATGGGTCCACCGTCCATCCCGGCGAGGATCGCGGCCCGTTCGCTCCCGGCGGCATCGAGGACCGCTTCGAGGTCTTCGGTGAAGTGCTCCCACGACGGCAGTCGCTCGGCCGGCGGACGATCGGACAACCCGGAGCCCCGCCGATCGAAGAGGATGAGTCGCCCGAATGAGGCGAACCGCTCGAGCTGTTTCGCCTGGATCGGGTGATCCCACCACGTCTCGAAAGCGCTGCCCTCCCCGATCATGTACACGAAGTCGATAGGACCGCCGGTATCCGTCACCTGGTACGCGACCTCGGCGTCACCCACGGAGGTGTATCGGGTGTCCCCAATCCGCACCCATCGATTATGACCACGCGCCGGGCAGAACCGTCTTCGGCCCCTTTGGCGGTTCCGTTGCGCTCACGTCACTCGCGGCATCGTGCGTTCGGCCAATCGGACCGCCTGCATTCTCGGTGCAATTACGTGCAAATGCATGGCAGGCGTCGCAGATGGTGCGGACATTGTGCGGAATCGAGATTCGGCGATTGCATAACCGCACGTCACGCGCGGTTTGGAAGTAGCTGGGCCGCCTGGACTCGAAGGAGGTGCGAAGCGTTCTTACCTAGCGACTCGATACCAATAGATGCACGTCATTTGAGTGTCGCGGGAGTTCGGCAGCCTGGCCAGGGCAAACGTCCGTGGTGCCCATGGTGCCCTTTGTGGTGCCTGCTATCCTTCGCCAAGGCGATCCCCGGCCGTCGCCAGGACTCAGCCGGAGCCCGAATCCTCGAGATGAGCCGGTCGCGAACCCACTGCTCGAAGAGGTCGTTCTCGAGGGTCATCCCACGAGCACCGAACGCCAAAAAAGCCGTGGTGTCACCGACACCGACCGTGCCTTCGACTACATGCAAACGTCAGAGTGACTCCCCTTACCGTAGGTGTGTGTGATCGGTCCCGTGGTCGTGAACGATCGTCTGTTCTCTATCGCGTCGGTACGGTGCCCACGGCGCCCAGAACATCATCGACGCAAGGAACCCGACACCTCCGACGATCATGAGAATCATGCCCACCGTGTTCACATCAAAGCCCTGAGCTTGCGCATGTACCGCGAAGGCCAATACTGCTCCAACGGCAAAGAGAAAAATGCTGATTCCGATGCCCGGCATCTTGTTCACCTCCCCCTATCCGTATCGAGTACTCCGAAATACGCTGGCACGCACCATCACTTGCCTCCTGCTTGGCTTGCTGAGGCGCTCTGGCTTTGCTTCTCCAGGCGTTCACGAGCTGCCTTCTGGCCCTCAGCTGGAAGGTCTTCGATCTGCTTGCCCTTCGGCTGGCAGCAGTCTCCGTCAGCATGGGCGTGTTCCTTGTGGGTTCGCCCGTCGCAGCACCAGCCCTCACTCGTATCAAGCTCGGCCTTCGCCATGATTACCTCCCTTTTCGTAGTGCATCAAAGGACTAGCTCCCGAGATCTGCGTCCTTGAGCGTGAGGTCCATCACCTTGTCCCAGCTCGAAGCGATCTTCTGAGCCATCCGCTCCTCATCAGCACGGTTGCGGCGAGCGACTTCTGCCGTCTGCGCATCGCCGGCGCGTTCCGCCAGCCGCTCGAGTAGCTCGTAGGCTGCGATCTCGAGATGCTCGGTGACGAAACCGTCACGCGCGTTCTTCCCCGGTTTGTCGCCGCGGATCTGATCTTGCAGACCTTTGACCATTGCTCCGAGCATCGCAGGCGCCTCTTTTGTCAACGACGCAGGGGACTTGCCGTGAGCCTCTAAGCATTCACGTATGGACTCTTGGTGGCGCTCCGTTTCAGTCTTGTGCTGGACGAGCGCCTCGCGCATGTCCGAGTCATCCGTCGTCGAGATCATCGACTCGAGCATCTTCAGCACGTTTGTTTCCATCGCGTGCGCGTCCTCTATGTAGCTAACGAGCTTCTGTTCCAGCGTTCGTTCTCCCATCGCTAATGCCTCCTGTCTCGACTAGGCACGGCCCGTGCCAGGGAATACCTCATCACTCGAGCAACGAGAACTCATGCATCCACCTGCTTAGGTGTTCTGAAAGAAGCTAGGCGCCGTTGCCGGGCAGCCGTTGAGCGAAGCTGGACGACATGGCCGCGAGCTTGGAGGCGGCCTCCTCCTCCTCGGAGAGATTCGCCTGCAGCGGACCAGCGTCGACACCGACCTGTCCCGCCAGTGCGATCAGCGACTTGTAGGCCTCAATCTCGTACTGCTCCACCTTCGAGGCCGCGCCAATCGCAAAGAAGTCCAACAGTTCCGGCGCGGGATCCTCCTTTACAAATCCGGAGAACTCCTCGATAAGCCCGTTGATGCCGTCGCACTTCATCCGTCGCGGCTCACGGCCCAGAGCTTTGAAGACGCCCTCCAGTCGCTCGACCTGACCTTTCGTCACATCGCAATGCTCCTCAAACGCTTGCGTGAGCTCTTCGTCAACAACCTTGTTCGCCATCCTCTGTGTTGCGCGAACGAGCTTCTCCTCCGCGTCGTACATGTCTCTTAGCTCATGCTCGAACAGGTCGCGTGCCGTTTGCATCGATCCTCCTCGGACCTTGGTCAGCTTTTCGACATTGATGTCAACGGAATCAACGACGTGTGTGGCTCGGCTCCTCGCGGAGCACTGTCCGGTCACGTCGATATGGAGCCCACGGTGCCAGGAACATCATGGACGCAAGGAGCCCCACACCCCCGACGATCATAAGAATCACGCCCACCGTGTTCACATCAAACCCCTGAGCTTGGGCACGCACCGCGAAGGCCAAGATGGCTCCGAGGGCGAGCAAGAAGATGCTGACTCCGATGCCAGGCATGTGATCCTCCTAGGTCCGACGACTGCGAAATACGCTGAAGCCGCCAGGACCAATCGCCGCGGCCACCACGAGCAGGATGATGCCCAGAAGAACCTGGCCCTGAAAGAGCTGTACAACGCCGACGATTGCGACGACCACCGCAATGAGCCACAACACTCCGCCCATGGCTTCCTCTTCTCCTGGTTCTCGTCAGGACTTACGTTGACGGTCGGCAGCTTCGCGGTGCGCATCGGCCTCTTCGCGATGCACTGCGGCTTTCGCGTCGTGCTTGGCGGCCTGCGCCTCGTCGGCTCCGCGTTCACGCTGCTCCCGACCTTCCTGTCTGAGATCTCGCGAGCCAGTGACCGCCCCGACGGCTTGCTTGACAGCGCCCTTTGCACTCTCAGCGGCTGCGCGGCCGGCAGAGGGATCGCTGCCGGGAGCCTTCTCAGACGATCCGCTGTTTGATTGGAACGCTCGTTGTCTTGACTCGTGGGCGCGAGCCTCAGCTTGACGGCCCACGGCCTTGGCTTCCTCCTCAGCGGCGCGCAGACGCTCAGTACCGGCTTCTTGCAAGCTGTGCCCGGCGTCTTTCAGACGCTGGTTGGCGGCGAGCGTTCCGGCTATCTCGAGATTGAAACCAACGATCTTCTCGCCGAGTCCTCTAAGGACTTGCGTCAGGTCATTCACACGTATCACTGCGTACCTCCCTCTTGGTGGACAGAGCACGAGCTGTGGTGACACACGGTTGGCCGTTAGGCTCGAACGGCGAACGGCGTACGGCATGGTCAAGCGACCTCTTGGCTCTCAGGGCTTCGAGAGCGAAGGCCGTCCCGTAACGGATTGCTGGTTGGGCGAGGCCGAGCGGCACCGCTTCGGTCGCGACGGGGGCTCGTTCAGAAGCCGCGGGCCCGTCGCCGATGGGGTCGAGAAAGGGCAGCTGATCGAGCAAACCGACGATCTCGAAGAGACGCCGGACCGCCGGTCCACCTTGAATGACGCCGAACACAAACCCAGACTGCTCCGCGTACGAGTTCCACCTCATCACGAGGTGAAGCCCCTGGGAGTCCATGAATGAAAGGCCCCGCAGATCAAGCACCAGGTGGCGACAACCGCGATCGAGTGCCTGTTGCATCGCGCCCTCGAGCTCGTCGACGGTCAGCAGGTCGAGTTCGCCGACGGGGGCGACGACGCTCGCCTCACGGGGATCCACCTCTACTCCGAAGGTCTCCCTCTTCGCATCGAACGGGTAGGGCGAGCCCTGGGGGGGCTGACACACGCTCTTGAACCCCTCACCACCGGTCATCGGCTTCCCTTCAATAGATTGAAACAGACAAGTCTGTATACTCCAGACAGAACTGTCTGTCAATACCCAATAGCTATACTGCGTCCATGAGCGATACGAATAGGGCTGTTAGCAAGAGAGGCGCCGACGAGGCACGCCAGCGCATCTTGGATACGGCCTACGAGTTGTTCTCCGCTCGAGGCATCCGCGCCGTCGGCACGAACGAGATCATCGATCGCGCCGGCGTGGCCAAGGCCACGCTGTACACCCACTTCCCATCGAAGAACAACCTCGTGCTGGCCTTCCTCGAGCAGCGCGAGCAGCGCTGGACTCATGCGTTCGTGGTGGCAGAGGCCCGGCGCCGCGGCGCGACACCGGAGGAACGACTCCTCTCCATCTTCGACGTGTTCGATGAGTGGTTCCAGCGCGAGGACTTCGAGGGATGCTCCTTTGTCAACGTCCTTCTTGAGATGGGCCCCGACCATCCCGCCGGTGCCGCCTGCGTCCGGCATCTGGAAACGATCCGGGGCGTCCTGCGAGCCATGGCTGAGGAGGCGGGCATCGCGGATCCAGCGGAGTTCGCTCTGTCCTGGCACATCCTTATGAAAGGGGCGATCGTCCAGGCCGCCCAAGGCATCGACGGCGCCGGGGTGAGGGCGAAGGCGATCGCTCGGCTCCTCCTCGATCAACACAAGGTGCCGAAACGCCGCAAGCTGTCGCATCGCAAGAGGTAAGGGCGACTCCGCCGGCCCCACCGCAGAACGGGAAGACCAACGGCGCGCCCCTGGCTTCTCACCGTGCGTCCTTGACAGACAGGTCTGTCTATGCTAAACAGACTTGTCTGTTCATCAAGGAGGAGCCGTGGCTGTTTCTGCGAGCACGCTGCGACCAGGGTCCCTCGTTTGCAACGGCCGAACCATTGTTCTTCGGCCGATCCGAGCGACCGATGCAGACCTTCTCATCGAGTTCCACGATCGGCTTTCGGCACAGACCCGATATCTCCGCTTCTTCGGGCCCAAGCCTCGGCTGACGCCGCGGGAAGCGCATTACCTCGCCGGGGTCGACTTCGAGAGCCGATTCGCGATCGTCGCTTGCGATCGAGAAGCCGGCGAAGAACGCATCGTCGCCGTAGGTCGTTTCGACCTCTCGGGACCGACGACCGCCGAAGCAGCGATCGTTGTGCGGGACGACTTTCAGCGCATGGGCCTCGGCACGGCCATATTCGAGCGGCTGCTCGAGATCGCCCGCGCTCGTGGGGTGGCATTGATGTCCGGCGAGATCCTCGCCGAAAACGATCAGATGATCGGTTTCCTGCGAGCGAAACACGTCGTCGTTGGTCCCGCTGAAGCGGGGATCTGCAGCGTCACGACATCACTGGAGAAGCACGCGGGCATCTCGCCGGCCGCGAAAACGAGCGGTCCGGCTTGGAGCCCGACGGCAGGTCATGGATAGGCCACGCGTCGCGTTGGTTCTGGGTGCTGGAGGAATCGTAGGGCAGGCGTACCACGCGGGAGTGCTGGCCGCGCTGGAAAACGACCTCGGCTGGGACCCGCGCACGGCAGACTTGATCGTCGGGTCGTCCGCGGGGTCGGTGACCGCGGCGTTGCTCCGGCTCGGCGTCCCCGCCTCAGACCTCGCCGCATGGGCGGTGAAGGCGCCTCTGTCGGTGCGTGGCTCCTCGGTGATCGGCTACCTGGAAGGGAACCGCGAGGAGCTGACCCGTCCCGAGCTGCGTGACTGGTTGCGCCCGTGGCGTGTCCCGTCGGCCGCCCTGCTGGCGCGGCTCGCGCGACGCCCTTGGGGAGTCCGCCCGCTGGCTGCACTGATGACGTTGGTGCCGCCCGGGCGAATCGACATCACACAGCCCGCAAAACTTCTCGACGACATTGCGCCGGCGGGCTGGCCCAAGGGCCTTTGGATATGCGCCGTGCGTCTGAGCGACGGCAGACGCGTCGTGTTCGGGCGACCCGGTTCCCCAGTCGTCGCCCTTTCACGCGCCGTCGCCGCATCGTGCGCCATTCCCGGCTTTTTTGCGCCCGTCCGAGCCGGTAGCGAATCCTACCTGGACGGTGGCGCGCACTCGCCGACGAACGCCGACGTTTTGCGCAAGGAGGACTTCGACCTCGTGTTGGCGATCTCGCCGATGTCGGCCGCAGGTGGACGGGCGCGATCGGTCGATGCCCCTCTTCGCTGGCTCAATCACCGCCGTCTCGAGCGCGAGCTGCGATTCGTCAAGGCGCGGGGCACAACAATCGTGCGCTTCGAGCCGGGTCCGGCATCCCTGTCGGCCATGGGCATCAACCCCATGACGGAAACGAGGTCTGCGCGCATCATCCTGAGCTCGTTCATCGAGACGGGGGCCCATGTCGCGTCCGGCCAAGCGCGCGACAGCCTCATGCCCCTGACCGCACAGGCGCCGCGCGAACGAACCTTCTGACCAGCGTCTCTTCCTGAAGGCGCGGGCCGGCTGGGGCGCCATCACGCTTCGTGCCTTATGAGGCTGCCTGCGCACAACCCGTTAGAAGCATTAGGCCCCACTTAGCCAGACAGGTCTGTATACTACAGACACCTATGTAAACCAATTTTAGCGAGAGGCGACCAAGTTTAAGGAGAGGCGACGTGGTACTGACTTCGAGCGATGAGGCGAGTAGAAAGACCGGTCGAGACCGGGTGCTCGAGACAGCGTACGACCTTTTCTCAGCGCGCGGCATTCGCGCCGTGGGCGTGGATGAGATCGTCGAACGCGCTGGTGTGGCGAAGGCGACGTTGTACAACCATTTCCCCACCAAGGACGACCTTGTGTTGGCCTTTCTGGAGCGTCGCGAGCAGCGCTGGACGATGGATTGGGTTGAAGCGGAAGCTCGGCGGCGGGGGTCGATCCCCGAAGAGCAGCTGCTCGCCATCTTTGACGTGTTCGGTGAGTGGTTTCGACGAGATGACTTCGAGGGATGCTCGTTTATCAATGTCCTTCTCGAGATGGGGGCGTCCCATCCCGCCGGTAGTGCGAGCGCGCGATATCTCAACAACATCAGGACAGTAGTGGCTCGCCTAGCTTCGGAAGCTGGCCTGCGCGATCCGGAACTCTTCGCTCGGTCGTGGCACATCCTCATGAAGGGTTCGATCGTCCAGGCTGCAGAAGGAGACGTTGATGCCGCCAAGACAGCTCAGGGGATGGCTCGGCTGCTGATCGAACAGCATCGGCCCAAGGCCAAGCGTCCAAGACGATCCCGCTAACTCTTCGCTAGCCGTTCCGGTGCCTTGATTCGGACCGAAGCGAACAAACCCAACTGGCTAGGCTCGCCTGAACGCGCGACTCGCCGCGTGCAGAAACGAGCACAGCAACAGTGCGCCGGCGCTGACACGAAAGCAGGCTACGTCGCCTTTCTTTCCTCGCACTCCTTGCCGTGTTCCACCCAGCCGCGTTCGATCGACATGCTCAGCAGGTCGAGCCGGTTGCGGACCTCGAGCTTCTCGTAGATGCGCGTCACTTGGGTCTTGACCGTGTGGTCGGTGACGCCCAACCGCTGCGCGATCTGCTTGTTCGTGCGGCCGCAGACGAGGTGATCGAGTACCTGTCGCTCGCGCTTGCTGAGGGCCCGGGTCGATGGAAGCGTGAGATCGTGGCCGTTCTTCACGGCGGCACTCCTTCTGCGAGACCGGCGGAACAACTCGAACGCCGCGTCGGAGAAGACGCGATTGCCCTTTGCGGCGAGCCGGACGAGCCGCGGCCAATCGGCCGGGCCGAGCTCGACGGCGACCCTCCGCAGGTCACGGTTCGTCGGGCGATCCCCGACCTACGTGGGGACGGCAACGGCGGTCCACCGCCCCGAGTGAACCGAAGCTGCCGAAGACCGAGACCGGCATCCGGACCATCGGGATCGATGAGGAAACGGTCAGGATCCTGCGCAGCACCACGAACGCTCGACCGAGCTAGCACTGCGGCTCGGCTTCGACCGGCTACCCGTCGGCGCGTACGTCTTCTGGCCCTACAACGAGGGCCCGCTCGTTCCGTACGCGCCGCAATCGATCACGAATGATGTTCCGGACGCTCGCGGGCGACGGCGGCTTACGGCCGCACCAGCTACGCCACTTCTCCGTGACGCAGCTCCTCGCCGCGGGCCTACCGGAGGTCGAGGTCATGGGCCGACACGGCCACGCATCCGCGTCGAGCATGAAGCCCTACCGGCACTACATCCGGGCCAAGGACCGCATGTCGACGGAAGCGATGCGCGACGTTCTCGGATCCTCGAGTCTCGAAGGCTAACGACTCTTGCCGCTCACCTGCCGCGGTCGGGTGCTGCGCGGGTTATGCAGGGACGTCGCCGTTCTCAATACTCCAACGAGTCCATCCACGTGCTTGCGCAAGACGAGTGGTGCGGCATGAACGTCGTGGGAATGCCGCTCAGCAAGAGAGGAACGCCGACGCTCGTATGTCCAGCCCGGTAGAAATCACGGTTATACGGCTGAGCGTCGGTGGAATCCCATCGCTCCGACACGAGCCCCCCGATGACGGTGACCGTGCTGCCGGGCGTCACCACGTTGTGCGGGGCCTCCGGCCGCCAAGCGAAACGAAGGAAGCGCTGATCTGTTTGGGCCCACCCCGACCAATGAGAGCTCGGCACGAGGCTCGCCGAGGTCGAAGCCGGGAAATGGAAATCTGTCTCTTTCCACTTCATTGGTCGAATTCTAGGATTTGCGGCCGACGAAGCCCATCCGCTGCATACTCCGATTACTTAGAGCTGGCATCGCGCGGGGCCGCGGCCAATCGCTACCGGTGTGCGGTACGTGCAATCGCAACCACGCGAAGCAATTGCGCGCCGATGGTGCCTCCCGTGGTGCCTCCCGGCGAATTGCCAATGCGAAGCTGCAGGTGGGAGGCGGTGTAAACGAGCTGGGCCGCCTGGACTCGAAAGGGGTTCGGAGCGTTCTTAGCTAACCACTCGATGCCAATAGATGCACGTCGTTTGAGCGTGGCGAGATTTCGGGAGCCTGGCCTGGGCAAACAGATTGGGTGCCCATGGTGCCTTTTATGGTGCCTTTCCCCTGGGATCCGGGGGATCGACGCCAGAGGCCAGCCAGCTCAATCGTCCACGCAATTGCGCGAACGCATCCAGTCGAGCTCCATCGGTCCCGGCCTGCTCGGCCGTCTCGCAGATGGCGCGCAACTCGAGGACCTCCGATACACCGAGCGTCAAAAGCGCTTCGCTACCCGAGGACACGTACCTGGTGAGGACAAACCTGACGATCGCTCCGAGAGGGATTCCCGTCATGTCGGCCAGCACTTCGAGCGGAGGAAGCGGGTCCATCAGTGCGGATTGCGTCACTTCGTCTTTGAATGCGGCGTTGGGATCCGATCGATCCCAGGTGCCCCACCACCGTTGAAGCACAACGACCGGCTCCTCATCGGTAGCTCCGTCGGTCCGGTCCACCGTCACGACCCCGCGACAAGTTGATCGTCGGAGCTCACCGATTGCGTCCCGCTGAGGCCATCGGGGAGGAGATCAAAGAGGTTTACGACACCGTGGCAGGACGAATAGGTCGCGACCCCGATCGTCCGCCTACCGGCCGCGACGGCGCTCAGGACGGCGTCGGCCTGATCGAAGATCGTCGAGAAGCGAATGCCTCCGACGTCGAGCTCCCCTGGGTCGCAGTGGTGTCGGCAGAAGAAGCGCGCCACTGATGACTCATCGATGCCGCTCGGGGCGAGCAAGTCGCTGACCGTGTCGGACATCTCCCACCATCGGTGTTTGCGTGTGATCGCGCAGTCACCTGGCTCAGTGCAATCGACCGGACACGTGCCGGGCGCGTGACTGAGGAGCAATCGTCCATCAGGGAGCTGTCGCTCGAAGGGGAGGCCGGGAGGCGACAACCGTGCATCGGAGCGGCGAGCGACAAGACCGCATCGGCGAAGAACCTCGTCGGTGACCCACTCGGCAAGCACGTGCGGCGCGATTGGTGCCGGGATCCAGACGTCGTCCCGCCACGATTCCGGCTCTTCGAAAACCGAGCGACCGAAATCGCGCCACGTGGAGACGATCAGCTCCCCCCACCCAGGGGTCCCCATCAGCTGAGCTGCAGCGCATCGTGGATCGCGGTCGACCACCAATACGCCGTCAACGTTCCTGAGATCACCACGCGCGGATGCTTGGTCAAGCTTGCGGAAGTAGTGGCCTCCATACGCACCGCCGCCGGCGACCACGTACCTCATCGCGCACCCGCGATGACGCTTCCAGACAAGACGACTCCTTCGTGGTCATAGCTATTTCGGCTTTTCCCGAAGTAGCATACCGTGATGTCAGCCGATCTCGACCGCGTGCTCAAGGCGCTTGCACATCCTGCTCGCCGGACGATCCTTCGCGTGTGCTGGACGAGGCGCCGCGCGGCCGGCGATCTCGCATCTCGCATCGATCTCGCGCCGGCGACCGTGTCGGAACACATCAGGACGCTTCGCGACGCGGGGCTCCTCGATGAGTCGCGAAGCGGTACGTGGCGCTTCTACCGAACCAACCACGTCACACTAGAGAAGGAGCTCGCTGGCCTTCGGAGCATGTTCCCGAACGAGGTCTAAGTGCCTCCGGCACGATGTTCCGGACACTCGCCGGCGACGGGGGGCTGCGGCCTCATCAGGTGCGTCATTTCTCGGTCACGCAGCTCCTCGCCGCGGGCGTTCCCGAGGTCGAGGTGATGGGACGTCACGGCCACGCCTCGGCCTCGAGCATGAAGCCGTACCGCCACTACATCCGCGCCAAGGATCGGATGTCCACCGAGGCGATGCGAGATGTTCTCGACGGCCGCAAAGCTGAGCGGGATGGCTGACGGTCAATCGCTGCCGCTCACCGCGTAGATCCTCCACTCGCCTGGTACGCCCTTCAACTTGTGCTCGCCTCGCTCGTCGAACTCGAGGCCGCTTCCCGCCACGAGGTCAGTCACCGTCCGCGAGACGAGCACTTCACCAGCTCCAGCGAGCGCACTTATGCGCTGGCCGATATGCACAGCTATCCCGCCGATATCGTCCCCGCGTAACTCCACTTCGCCGGTGTGGAGTCCGGCGCGAACCTCGAAACCGAGGGTGGTGCGGGCCGACTCGATGATCGCCTGAGCGCATCGTACGGCGCGGGCTGGACCGTCGAAGGTGGCAAGCATCCCGTCGCCGGTGGGGTTGACCTTGCGCCCGCGATGACGTTCGAGTTCGCGCGACGCGAGGGCATCGTACTGATCGAGCAGACGCGTCCATTCACGATCGCCCTCTGCAGCCGCACGTTCGGTCGACGACACGATGTCCGTGAAGAGTACGGTGGCAAGCGCGCGGTCGGGGTCGCGGACAGGTGGAGCACCGGTGATGAACTCCTCGACGTTGTCGATGAATTCGTCAGCTGCTTCGGTGAAGAACAGATTGTCGGAGCCGGGCAGCACGATCAGTCTCGCGCCGGCGATGTGATCCGCTAAGTAACGTCCCCAGTCGAGCGGAACGACCCGGTTGGCCTCCTTCTGCAAGACGAGCGTCGGCACGCGGATCGTGGGCAGGACTGCGCGGAGGTCGATGCCGATGACCAACCTCAACAACGCCATCATCGTTGCGGGACCACTCCCACCACGTTCGTATCGGCCGAGCCAGCGCCGGAACCGTTCGTCGCCCTTGCGACTGGGCGCCTGGAACGGGTTGCCTCCGGTTCCCCAGTCGCGCTCGACGATCTGTCCATACGTCTCCTGCTCTTCTTGTGTCACACCGATGGGGTAGTCCTCGTCGCGCGTGGTCCGTGCCCACGTCTCTGCGAGGACGAGCGCAGTCGTGCGCTGCGGGTAGGACGCGGCAAAGAGCATCCCCATGGGTCCGGCCGTGCCATGAGCGATGATGCTCACCGTCTCCGAGCCGACTTCATCGAGGACGACGCGGATATCGTCGATCGCCGGCTCCCACGCCTCGAGACCCGACAGCATCGGGACGGAAAGGTTGTCGGACGCCCCTGTTCCCCGATAGTCGAGACTGATGAGCCGCCCGATGCGCGCGATGCGGTGGAGAACGTGCGCGAAACTCGGCTCGTCCCACATCACGTCGATGCAGCCCATAAACGGCAGTAGCAAGATGTCTCTCGGGCCGTCGCCGAGCGTCTGATAGGCGATGTTCAGGCCGTCGGGGGTCTTCGCATAGCGCGTCTCGGGTGTCTCCACGGCCTCAGCGTGGGCCGTCCTGAACACGCATGTCAACGGCGCGGTGAACCACGGATGATCCGGAGCCAACGCTACCGGTGTGCGGTACGTCCAATCGCAACCACGAGGAGCAACTGCGCGCAGATGGTGCCTCCCGTGGTGCCTCCCGAGGTATCGCGAATGCGAACCTGCACGTCAGGGGCGGTGAAGTGAAGCTGGGCCGCCTGGACTCGAACCAGGACTACCAGGGCCAGAACCTGGCGTGCTGCCAATTGCACTACGGCCCAACGGTCATAGACGTCCAACAATCTAGCAGCGGTCAATGCGCCATCCTGAGCGCGCTCCAAACGTTTTGCGACCTCCGCTTACGGGCAAGACGACGCCGATGGACCTCACGCAAGTTGACCTCGAACCCAAAGCGCTGGACGGGCTGTCCGACGTCCTAGATCCGCCGTTCCTCGATCGCTTTACGAAGCAGATGCGCGTCACCGCCAAGGGGCTGAACGGCCGAAGGGTGTGGAACATCAACTCGACGGCCGAGGGCGGCGGTGTCGCCGAGATGCTCCAGACGCTGCTCCCCTACTGCGCGGAACTCGGATGGGACATCCACTGGGCCGTAATGTTCGGCGAGGAGGATTTCTTCGACGTCACCAAGCGCATCCACAACGCACTTCACGGAGCACCTATGACGGACGGAGGCCTCGACGAGCGCGCTCTGGAGATCTACACATCGACCACCGAGGCAAACGCCGAACAGTTCAAACGCCTTATCGCTCCGGGGGATGTCGTACTCATCCACGACCCACAAGCCGCCGGTCTCATCGGCCCACTGATCAAACACGGCGCTCGCGTTTCCTGGCAGTGCCACATCGGTACCGACGAACCGAACGAAACCTCTCGTGATGCCTGGGACTTCCTGCGACCGTTCGTCGACTGCGCCGATCGATACGTCTTCACGCGCGAGACCTACCTGTGGGACGGACTCGACAAAGACCGGCTCCGAATAATCCCGCCCTCCATCGACGCGCTATCTGCCAAGAACATGACGCTCGACGACGAACAAGTCGGACGCGTCTTGCTGGCGGCGCAAGTACTGGCGGGCGACCCCTCCGGTCCGGCGGAGTTCTCTCGGCAGGACGGAACAACCGGCAGGATCGAGCATCAAATTGTGCGTGTGGGCGGCCCGGCGCCTCTGGATCCAAAAACCAGAATCGTCCTCCAGGTATCTCGGTGGGACCGGCTGAAGGATCCCCTTGGTTGCGTCCGGATGTTTGCCGACCACTTGCACAAGGTCGACGACTTGCACCTCGTGCACGCCGGACCGTCAACCGAACACGTCGATGACGATCCCGAGGGGGCCGAGGTACTCGCCGAGTGCGCGGAGCTCTGGAAGTCTCTGCCGCCCGAACATCAGAAACGTCTCCACCTGATCTCGGTTCCCATGGACGACGTCGAGGAGAACGCCGTCATCGTCAACGCTCTGCAACGGCACGCGGACGTCGTCGTGCAAAAGAGCCTGCAGGAAGGGTTCGGGCTCACCGTCTCCGAAGCGATGTGGAAGAAGAAACCGGTCGTAGCCAGTCGCATCGGCGGGATCCAGGACCAGATCGAGGACGAACGGAGCGGGATCCTCGTGGACAACCCGAGCGATTTGGGGACGTTCGCCAGGGAAGTCGAGAAGTTGGTCTCCGACGAAGCAAAGGCCTCACGGTTTGGTGAGAAAGCGTACCGACGCGTATGCGATCACTTCCTCGGCCCCCGTCAGCTGATGCAGTACGCGGCGCTGATCGATGAGCTCGTTACTTAGTCCGACCGCTAGGCTTCGGCCGTGGCGATCCGGCCCGAGACGAAATCCGATTTCGACGTCATCGACGATGTCGTGCGCGCCGCGTTCGACGGCCGCGACGAAGAGGTCGAGCTGGTGCGTGCGATCCGCGGCACCGAGAACTACGTGCCCGAGCTGTCTCTTGTCTTCGACGATGGTGAGGTCGTGGGCCACATCATGCTCAGCTACGTCACGCTCGTCGGGCCGAACCGGCGGATCTTGTCCCTCGCGCCGTTATCCGTTCGTCCGGATCGCCAGAATCGCAAGATCGGCGATGACCTCACGCGCGAAGCGCTGCGGCTTGCCGATGTGATGGGAGAGCCGCTCGTGGTCGTCCTCGGGCATCCGAACTACTACCCACGCTTCGGTTTCGAACCCTCCAGCTCGCACGGTATCGAGCCGCATGTCCCGGAGATCCCGGCCGACGTGTTCATGGTCGTCCGTCTTTCGGCCTACGATCCGGCCCTTCGCGGGCGCATCGCCTATCCGCCTGCCTTTGACGGGACCTCTTGAACAGGAGAAACATCTAGTTCGGGGAGTTGATAACGATGGGTCTGCTGGACGGAAAAGTCGCCATCGTCACAGGTGCCAGTCGCGGCATCGGTGAGTACATCGCCAAGCGTTTCGCTTCCGAAGGCGCTGCGGTAGCAGTCACCGCGCGCACCGAGGAGCAAAGTGACGACCGCCTGCCCGGCACCATCCACGAAACGGTTCTGGCGATCCGGGAGTCCGGAGGAACGGCCATGGCGATCCGAGCCGACCTCACCAAAGCGAAAGACCGCAATCGCATCGTCGAGGACACGATCCAACACCTCGGCTCCCCGGACATACTCGTCAACAACGCGGCCGTCACCTGGTTCGTGCCGGCGCCGGAGTTCCCCGACAACAGATACGGCGTGATGTTCGAGGTTCAGGTCCGCGCACCGTTCGAGCTTTCTCAGCTCGTTATCCCGGGCATGCGGCTTCGCGGACACGGATGGATCTGCAACATCTCGTCCGGTGCTGCTCGTCATCCCAAGCCGGATCAGGCCCGCGGCCGCGGTGGAACCGTGTACGGCATGTGCAAAGCCGCCCTGGAACGTTTCTCGACCGGGCTGGCGTTGGAACTCTACGAGGACAACATCGCCGTCAACGCGTTGTCGCCGTCGAGTGTTGTCGCGACACCCGGCGTGATGGTGCATCGACTGATACCGCCGGGCCGCGAGGACTTGGCGGAATCGCCGGAAGTCATGGCCGAAGCGGCTCTGCTCCTATGTTCACGGGAGCCGAAAGAGATGACGGGACGCATCGACTACAGCCAGCAGCTGCTCGATGAGATGGGTGTAGCTATCCCGCAATAGCAGCACGCAGGCGAGCCACCGCTTCGTCCCTACCGATCAGCCAGATCGACTCGAATAGCGGCAGTGCCGATTCGGATCCGGATATCGCGACGAAGATCGGCTTCGGACCCTTTCGCTTGTGAAGTCCGAGCTCCGCGATCGCGTCCTGGACGTTCGTCTTGATCTCATCGGGCGTCCACTGACCGAGTGCTTCGAGCCGGTCGGCAACTGTGCCCAGGGTGGTCTTGGCCTCCTCGGTACCGAGCCACTTCTCACCGGCTTTCGGATCGATCTCCGGCCGCTCGTGGAGATAACGGATCGAGCCCGGAACCTCATCCAGGCGGTTGATACGCGACTGGATGAGCTCGAGCTCGATCACGCTGTGCAGCACTTCCGACGGTGTATCGGGAGCCACTTCGAGGACGCGGTTCTCCAGCTCCTCGTCGCTCAGGTTCTGGATGTACTGCTGGTTCATCCAGTGCAGCTTCTGATGGTCGAAGATGGATGGCGCCGAGTGCACGCGGTCGAGCGTGAACTCCTCGACGATCCGGTCGACGGTGAGCAACTCGTCTTGCGTCGGCGATGACCAACCGAGGAGCGCAAGGAAGTTGACGAGCGCCTCGGGCAGGATCCCCTCGTCCCGGAATGTCAGGATCCCGTCGGCACCGTGTCGCTTCGACAGCTTCGCCTTGTCCGGCCCCAGGATCAGAGGGACGTGCGCGAACTTCGGCAAGGGAGCTCCCAACGCTTCGGTCAGCAGGATCTGGATCGGAGTCGACGGGAGCAGGTCCGCGCCTCGGACCACGTGCGTGATCTCCATAGCGATGTCGTCCGACGTGACGGCAAGCATGTACAGCGGAGACCCGTCGGAGCGGACGATCACCCGGTCTTGAAGATCCTCCGAGCGCACCTCACCCATGATCAGGTCCTGCAACACGACCTCGGTTCGTCCTTCCGGCACGGCGAAACGAACTGCAGCCGGCTTCCCGGACGCCTCCAGCGCCGCCCGCTCGTCGGCGGACAGGCCACGGCAATGACGATCGTAGCCGGACGACACACCCCGGCCCACGAGTTCGTCGCGCGTGCACCAACAGCGATACGCCTTGCCTTGGGACAGCAAGCTCTCGACGGTTTCGTCGTGCAGATGCCGACGTTCGCTGTCGCGATACGGACCGCAAGGGCCGCCGACGTCCGGGCCCTCGTCCCAGCCGATTCCTAACCAGCGCAAGCTCTCCATGATCGGATCGACGAGCTCGGGCTTGGCCGTCTCGGGGTCGGTGTCCTCGATGCGCAGCACGAAGGTGCCGCCTTCGTGTCGCGCGAACAACCAGTTGAAGAGCGCCGTATGCGCCGACCCCACATGCAGATCACCGGAAGGACTCGGAGGAAAGCGAACTCTCACAAGGGAAGCACCACCCATGTCCCCCGAGCGTTCACGCCGCGCGGACTGGGTTCGACAAGACTCCGATGGCCTCGATCTCGATGTCGACGTTGTCGCCGTCGGCCAGCGGGCCGATCCCGGCCGGCGTGCCGGTGATGATCACATCACCCGGAAGCAGAGTCATCACCGAGGAGATGAAAGCGACCAGGGTCGCGCAATCGAAGATCAGATCCGATGTGTTCGAGTCCTGACGGATCTCGCCATTCACTCGGCAAGCGATCCCGAGCTTGCCGGCATCTACGTCGGTCTCCACGTGGGGGCCGAGCGGACAGAAGGTGTCGAATCCTTTGGCGCGCGTGAATTGGACGTCCTTGGCCTGCAGATCCCGCGCGGTCACGTCGTTGGCACATGTGTATCCGAGAACCGAGTCGAGAGCTTCGGCGGCTGAGACGTTTCGCGCGGCCTTGCCGATCACGATTGCCAGCTCGGCCTCGTGGTCGACCCGGCTCGACTGACGAGGCATGACGATCGTCTCGCCCGGACCGATCACGGATGTCGAGGGCTTCATGAAGAGCATGGGCTCTGTGGGAAGCGTCGCTCCGGTCTCCTCGGCGTGCGCGCGGTAGTTCAAGCCGACCGCTACGACCTTGCTCGGAAGGACGGGCGACAAGAGGCGAATCTGTCCGGGCTCGAAGCGTTCTTCGGTGAGCTCCCAGGGGAGGAAGGGAGTCGTAGTGATCGCCGTGATCGAGTCGTCGTCTTCTACGACTCCGTAGCCGATCGTCGAACCGATCGCGAAGCGGGCGAACCTCATTCGCTCTCGGGGTGCAGCAGCCCGTAGACGTAGCCGTCGAGCAGCGCCTGCCACGAGGCTTCGATGATGTTCTCGGAGACGCCGATGGTTCCCCACTCCTTGTGGCCGTCGGCCGATTCGACGAGAACACGCGTGGTCGCGCTCGTTCCCGAGCTCTCGTTCAAGATGCGCACCTTGTAGTCGGCCAAGTGGATCTTGTCGAGCTCGGGGAAGGATTCCCGAAGGGCCTTGCGCAATGCCGCATCGAGCGCGCTGACCGGACCGTTTCCTTCGGCGGTAGAAACGATGCGCTCCCCGTTGGCGTGCAGCTTCACCGTGGCCTCGCTCTGGATAACGCCATGAGGATCGGTCTCCACGATCACGCGGAACGATTCGATCTTGAAGAAGTCCTGCTCCCATCCCATCGCGCGCCTGAGCAGAAGCTCGAAGGATCCGTCGGCGGCTTCGAAGTGATAGCCGAGGTGTTCGAGCTCCTTCACCTGCCGGATGATCCCGCCGACGTTGGACTTGTCGTCCAGGTCGATCCCGAGCTCGGCCGCCTTGACGGTGATGGTCGCCTTCCCGGCGAGCTCACTCACCAGCAAGTGTCGGACGTTGCCGACGAGGTCGGGATCGACGTGCTCGTACAGGTCGCGACGACGTATTACAGCCGACGCATGCAGACCCGCCTTGTGTGCGAACGCCGAGGTACCGACGTAGGGAGCCTGGGGATTCGGTGTCAGGTTGGCTACTTCGGCCACGTAGTGGGAGACATCGGAAAGAGAGGCGACCTGCTCTTTGGTGAGGACAGGAATCTCTCGCTTGAGCACAAGGTTCGCGGCGATGGATAGGAGGTTCGCGTTGCCGCAGCGCTCGCCGTAGCCGTTGACCACTCCCTGCACCTGGACTGCTCCCGCATCGATACCCGCCATCGAATTGGCGACGGCGCAGTCGGTGTCGTTGTGGCAGTGGATCCCCAAGGGATGACCGAGCGTCTGCCTTACTTGGCCGACGATGTTAAGGATTTCGTCGGGAAGGCACCCACCGTTGGTATCGCACAACACGAGCACGTCCGCGCCGCCGGCGGCTGCGGCCTCGAGGACTCGCATCGCATATTGAGGGTTCCGCTTGAAGCCGTCGAAAAAGTGCTCGGCGTCGAAGAACACCTCGTCGAAATGCCGAGACAGGTACTTCATTGTGTCGCCGACCATCTTCAAGTTCTCGTCGAGGGTGGTGCGCAGCGCTTCCTTTACATGCAGATCCCAGGACTTCCCCACCACACATACAGCGGGCGTGTTCGCTCCGACGGTTACGCGCAGGTTGGGGTCCTTACCGGCGGTTATCCCGGCTCGCCGCGTTGACGAAAACGTCACCAGCTTCGCGTGCTTGAGCCGCAGCTCGTTCGGCGCCCGGGCGAAGAACTCCTCGTCCTTCGGGTTGGAGCCCGGCCACCCACCCTCGATGTACTGGACGCCGAGCTCATCGATCTTCTGCGCGATGCGCAGCTTGTCCTCGACGGTAAGAGTCAGGCCCTCCATCTGGGCCCCGTCGCGGAGCGTGGTGTCGAAGAGCTTTAACTCAGACGTACTCATTCCACTCCCTGTACGTCTCGACTTCGCCCTTCGTGGCCGCGAAGAACGTTTCCTGGAGTTTCTTGGTGATCGGGCCCGGCTCTCCGATCAAACGGTCGTCGATCTCCCGTATCGGAGTGAGCTCGGCAGCCGTGCCGGTGAAGAACGCCTCATCGGCTAGATACGCGTCCGAACGCACGAGATCGTGCTCGCGCACTTCGTATCCAAGATCCCTCGCGATCGTCATGACCGATTCGCGCGTGATGCTGTCCAGACCAGCCGATTGAGTAGGCGGCGTTATGAGCACTCCGTCGCGAACGATGAAGAAGCTCTCGCCCGGACCTTCGGCGATGTATCCGTTGGGTGTGAGGAAAAGTGCTTCCTCGTAGCCGGCCTTCAACACTTCGAGCTTGGCCAGGATCGAGTTGAGGTAGCCGCCGGTCGACTTCATCTGCGGTGGGTAGGCGTTGGCATCGATTCGGTCCCAGGACGACACCTTCACGCGGATACCGTGTGCCACTCCCTCATCGCCCAGGTACGTCCCCCAGGGCCACACCGCGATCGAGACTTGCACTGGATTGTTCAAAGGATTGAGGCCCATCTCGCCGTAACCGAAGTACACGAGCGGACGGATATAGCCGGCCTCGAGGTTGTTAGCGCGAACCGTCTCCTTCGTAGCCTCGACGAGCTGATCGACGGAAAAGGGCACGTCCATCATCAGGATCTTTGCCGAGCGGAACAGCCGGCGCATGTGATCGGTCAGACGGAACACGGCGGTTCCGTTCTTCGCCTTGTACGCACGTATCCCCTCGAACACGCCGGCGCCGTAGTGGAGAGTGTGAGTAAGAACATGGACGTTGGCCTCGTCCCACGGAACGAGTTTTCCGTCCATCCAGATCTTGTCTGTCTTATCGATCGGCATTGATTTCTCCTCTGCTTACGGCGCGGCTTATCTGACTGGGGGATCGCACGGCCTTCGCCGTGCTATTCCCCCAGACCCCCTACAACCATGTCCCCGACCTCTGAGGTCGAGTATCCCATCTCACCTGCGCCCATCCCTTTGAGCTGCAGAAACGTCTCGGCCATCGCGCCTTCTACAGCCGACGCCGCATCACCCTCGCCGAGGTGAGCCAGCATCATCTGAAGCGCGCCGATCGCGGCCATCGGGTTGATCACGTTCTGGCCGGTGAAGTCCGGTGCCGTTCCGCCGATCTGCTCGAACATGGACACCCCTTCGGGGTTGATGTTGCCGCTGGCGGCGACACCCATCCCTCCCTGAACCGCAGCGGCCAGATCCGTGATGATGTCGCCGAAGAGGTTGTCGGTGACGACGACGTCGAAGCGCTCGGGCGACTGAACGACCCACACGCACCACGCATCTACGTGCGCGTAGTCACGTTCCACGGCGGGGTATTCATCGCCCACCTCATCGAAAACGCGTTGCCATAGGTCGCCGGCGAAAGTCAGGACGTTCGTCTTGTGCACGAGCGTGATCTTCCGGCGGCGCTTCAAAGCCAGCTCGAAGGCATACCGGACGCACCGTTCGATCCCCTTGCGCGTGTTGACGCCGGACTGCAGCGCGACTTCGTCGGGGGTGCCTTGCTTGAAGAATCCGCCCGCACCTGCATACATCCCTTCCGTGTTCTCACGAACGACTACGAAGTCGATGTCCTCGGAACTCTTGCCGACGATCGGGGACGGCACGCCCGGGTAGAGCTTCACGGGGCGCAGGTTGATGTACTGGTCGAGCTCGAAGCGGATCTTCAATATGAGGCCGCGCTCGAGGATGCCGGGCGGAACGTCGTCCCCGGGATGCCGGGCTCCGATCGGTCCTTTGTAGATGGCGTCGACCTTGCGGAGATCCTCGAGGATGTCGTCGGGCAGGACCTCGCCGTCGCGGGCGTATCGGCCTGTGCCCACGTCGTATTCGGTTCGCTGCGTGCGCAGGCCAAAGCGTCGCTCGACGGCGTCCAGCACCTTGAGGCCCTCGCCGATCATCTCGGGCCCGGTGCCGTCACCGCGGATCACCGCCAGCTTGTACTCGTTCAAGTCCCGCCTCTCGAATTGCTCGCTCTACGAAAAAACCCCCCGTCCTTTCGAACGAGAGGCTCTAGGCGGACGCCCTTCGGGCGACCGCCTAACGAATGATGGCTACCTGTGAAAGCAACATGTCGGACCAGTATAGCCTTGCGGCCTAATGCCCACCACGCTTAGGACCGAAGACGAGGGCGGCGTCCGCTCGATAGTTCTGACCAGGGCGGACGAATACAACACGATCACGCCCGCACTGCGCGATGAGCTCGGCCAAGCCATCGACGAAGCCGACGCCGATCCCGATGTTCGCGTCATCTTGCTTCGAGCCGAGGGCCCGGCCTTCTGCGCCGGTTACGGCCTGGATTGGTCGACGCGAGCGCAGTCCGGCGAGTCGCATTGGGACTCCGTGCGCGACATGCGCATGATGAAGACGTTCGTCGATGTCTACATGAAGCTTTGGTACGCCTCGAAGCCGACTATCGCTGCCGTGCAGGGTTGGTGCATCGCCGGCGGCACCGACATGGTGCTCTGTGCCGACATCATCATCGCCGGCGAGGGAGCGTCGTTCGGCTATCCGCCCTCTCGGGTTTGGGGCACACCCACAACCGCGATGTGGGTGTACCGGATGGGGCTCGAGAACGCGAAGCGTTACCTACTGACCGGCGACGAGATCCCCGGTCCGGAGGCGGCCCGGATCGGGCTCATCCTGGAAACCGTTCCGGACGACCAATTGCAGGATCACGCCATGACGTTCGCAAAACGCATGGCGAAGGTGCCCACCTCTCAGTTGGTGATGCTGAAGCTCTTGTGCAACCAGACCGCGGAGCAGATGGGTTTTTCTTCGTCGAGGTTGGTCGGCACGTTGTTCGACGGCATCGCTCGCCACACGAAGGAAGGGCTCGACTTCGTGAAGCGCGCGCAGGACGCCGGGTTCCGCCAAGCGGTCCGCGAGCGAGACGATCCGTTCGAGGACTACGGCTCCAAGAAGAAGCCCTAGACCATGAAGTTGGCTTGACCGAGGATCCTTCGGCCGAGCTCTTCGTCCCCCGAGATCTGAACGTCCTTCACGAGCACCTCGGGGTCGCCCCGGCCGGTGCTCAAACGGTTGAAGGTGTCGAGATCCATCGTGAGCGTGACATCCGGCGAGTCCGGGATGGAGTCGAGCAACGATGCGCGCTTGCCTTCGCGTCCGACCGCGACTTTCCCTCCGGCCGGTCCGGTGATGTCGTAAACGACCGCCTTGCCCTCCGGCATGTCGGCCTTCTTGCCGGCCACGAAGGGAAGAGCCAGCACGTGCCGGGCGAAGGCGTGCTGGGCGATGGGCCCCTCAAGTCCCCCGGGCTTGCCGACGGCGCGCCTCATGTCCTGCTCGTGGACCCAGAAGTCCATGGTCCGGATGGCCAGCAGGTCGCCGAGGGTCCCCTGGCCGATCGGTGTCCAGGAGTCGCCGGCGAGCTCTTCGTCGCTCAGTGCCCGCAGGGCCTTGGTTCGTTCGGCCACGACCTCGCGGTACTCGTCTAGCACCTTCTGGGGCGGCCAAGAGCGCCGGTAGTCGACCTGGACCTCGTTGCCGGCACCGATGGGGTTGCGGATCCAGGGCTTTTCGCCGGGGTCGTGGTCGGGGGCAGGCCGGCCGAGGAGGGTGGCTTCGGTTCCCACGAGATGGGAGAGGTTGTCCTGGACCGACCAGCCGGGACAGTCGGTCTCCCGGGCCCATTCCTCCTCGGTCAGGGACGAGCAGAGCTCGTCGATCGCCTCGTAAGCCATGACCTGGAGATCCACGACGCTTTGCTTTTCCATGACAACCTCCTCCCCCGACGTCGGAACGCTACCACCGGCGTGACGGCTTTTGTATCCTCGGGGCACGAGAGAAAGGGGGTGGTCCAGCGTTGCATAAACAGAACGCGATCCTCGAGGTGGCTGACTGCTAACGCTGCCGACAGGGTGGGGGCCACCCGGTCCGATCGGGGCCACCTCCTCCTAAAGAAGCTTCGTCGCAGCGCGGCGGAGTCCAATCAGACCACCGACCCATAGGGTTGCCCGGGCTGGTCGACCGGGAGCATCACGACCCGAGGGTGAATACGGATACAAACGAGGGCCCGGCTTCGCAGCCGGGCCCTCGCATTTCCGATAGTTAAACCCTGATGGATCGACTACCCACGCCAGTTTGGTTCTTTGCGGCCGGCAAAGTCGCGATCCATCTCGCAACGACTCGTCTGAGCCACCACCGTGACGAGCTCTACTTCATCTCCGCTTCGAAACGGCTCGCATTCTCGTACGTCGACTTCCAGCCTGTAACTCCCCTGCTCGTCCGCGTCGATCGTGCCGTCTTCGGAGACTCGCTGCTCGGGCTGCGGCTGATTCCGGCGCTGGCCGGCGCCGCGGTCATCATCCTCGCGGCTCTGATCGCTCGGGAGCTCGGCGGGAACCGCCGGGCACAGATTTTGGCCGGCCTCGCGGGCTTGATCGTCCCCCTCTTCGTCGGCATGGACACGGCGGTGAACACCGTTTCGCTCGAAACGCCGGCCTGGATGCTGATCTGCTTGTTGTTCGCGCGACTGTTGCGAACGGGAGACAAGAGGTGGTGGGCAGGTGTGGGAGCCGCCGTTGGTCTCGCGCTGCTCGTGAAGTTCACCGTCGTCGGTTATCTCATCGCTATGGGCGTCGCGATCCTTGTAACGCCCCTGCGGAGAGACTTGCGATCCAGGTGGCTTTGGATCGGGGCCGCCGTCTCGGCAGCGATGGTCGCGCCGAGCGTCATCTGGCAATTCCAGAACGGGCTTCCTGTCCTTGAATTCATCAGCAACCAGGGCGGTGGAGGCAAGGTCCTCGGCTTGGGCGGACGGTTGGGTTACCTCATCTCCCTGATCGTGTTGCCCGGAATCGTGGCCGCTTTCCTCTATCTGCCCGGTCTCGTCTATTTGGTGCGCGACAAGACCTATCAGGCCTTGGGCGTCACACACGCCGTTGCGCTGCTCGTTTTCCTCGTCGCCTCGGGGAAGGGTTACTACGCGGCGCCCGGCATCGCCGTGATGATCAGCGCCGGCGCTGTGTGGATCGTCAAGCGGCGAGATCGGTACCCGCGCGGAGTCTTGATCGGTATCGGATTCAGCCTTCTCGTGTCCCTGCCGCTCGTCGTTCCTGTGATCCCGCCGTCGGTTCTCGTCGGCCGGCCGGATCTGTCCGATGCGACAGAGATAGGCGAACGCATCGGCTGGGACGACATCGCTCGCGACGTCTCACGGATCTACACGACCCGGATACACAAGTTCGAGCAACCGAACACGATCTTCCTGGGAGAAAACTACACGCTTCCGTCCGCGATCGAGTACTACTCGGACGAATACGACCTGCCCCGCATCGCAGTCGGCGGCCATAACAGCGCCTACCTTTGGTGGCCCGAGATTCCTAGAGAGCACACGGCGATCGTGATCGGCTTCGATCGCTTCAAGATGCGAGAGCTTTACGGAGACGTGATACGGGTGGGCACGGTCAGGAATGACGAGAAGGTCGACAACTACGAGTGGGGGAAGCCGATATGGATCGGTCGGGCTCCCAGGTTCGCTCCGGACGAACTACGCGAAAGGGTCAAGACCTTCGAGGCTTAGTCGTTAGGTCGCGCCACCAGCGCGGCTGATCCGTTCATCCGTGGACCTCTCGCGAGAATCGATGTGATGGCCGTTATCCTGGGTAAACCCACCAGGAGCGACCGAGCGGGGAACCATGCCACAACCAAGAGTGCTCGTAACAGGCGCGGGAGGGTTCATCGGCCACCACTTGGTCGCGGAGCTCAAGACTCGCGATTGCTGGGTACGAGGCGTCGATATCAGGTCGCCTGAATTCTCCACATCGGTTGCCGACGACTTTCAACTACTGGATCTCCGGCGCTGGGAGAACTGCCTTGAAGCAACTCGTGGAGTGGACGAGGTCTACGCCTTGGCCGCGGACATGGGCGGCATGGGTTTCATCACGGGCAACGACGGCCCGATCCTGGCGAACAACGGTTTGATCGATCTGCACACCATCGAAGCCGCCCGGTTCAATGGGATCAAGCGCTACTTCTATGCATCGTCGGCCTGCATCTATCCGGAGTACCGCCAAGAGGAGACGTCGATCACGCCTCTCAAGGAGGACGATGCCTACCCCGCCGATCCTCAAGATGCGTACGGCTGGGAGAAGCTGATCGGAGAACGGCTCTGCCTCTACTACGCGAGGGACTACGGACTCGAAACGCGAATCGCACGCTTCCACAACATCTTCGGCCCCCTGGGAACGTGGGATGGCGGACGCGAGAAGGCTCCGGCCGCGATCTGCCGAAAGGTCGGTGCTGCAAAGCTGACCGGCTCGAATGAGATCGAGATCTGGGGAGACGGTGAGCAGACGCGGTCGTTCTGCTACATCGACGATTGCATAGAGGGCATCCTTCGGCTTATGCGATCCGACTTCAGGGATCCGCTGAACGTTGGACAGGACCGATCCGTATCGATCAACGAGCTGGTCGATATGGTCGCTCAGACCGCAGGGATCGACGTCGTAAAGAGGCACATACCAGGCCCGATGGGAGTGCGGGGGCGAAACTCCGACAACACGCTTCTGCGTCAGGTCCTGGATTGGCAACCGGCCGTCTCGCTCGAGGACGGCCTTCGAAGTACCTACCTCTGGATCGAAGAGCAACTGCGCGAGCAACTCGGCGAGTCTCGATCAGATCTGGACAGAGCGATCGGCTCCAGCGATCGGTCGGCGTAGGCCGCCGGACTCCCACGTGTCACCGGACCCTGGGAATCGTCAGATGACGAAGGTCTCGATCCTGGGATTGGGCAAGCTCGGCTCCCCTATCGCGGCCGTCTTCGCCGATAGAGGATGTGAAGTCATCGGCGTAGACACCGATCCACAGATCGTCGCCGCCTATAACGAAGGCAAGGCACCTGCGCTCGAACCCGGCGTCCCCGAATTGGTTGATAAGAACAAGTCGCGAATCTCCGCCATGAACTCGGGCGAGGCTGCGGTTCTGGACACCGATATGACATTCGTCGTTGTTCCGACGCCTTCGCAGCCGGACGGGCTTTTCAGCAACGATTACGTGCTTCGAGCGATCGAAGATGTCGGTCGAGCTATTGCTGCCAAGTCCGACTTTCATCTTGTCGTTCTGTCGAGCACGGTCTCGCCCGGATCCATCGAGGACGAGATACTTCCCGCTCTCGAAGAGGTGTCCGGAAAGAGCTGCGGTGTCGACTTCGGGTTCTGTTACAGCCCGGAGTTCATCGCGCTCGGAACAGTGATCCAAGACTTACTTCAGCCCGACTTCATCCTTATCGGTGAGTCGGATCCGCGGTCGGGAGACATGCTGGCCGGCTTCTACGGAAAGATCTGCGAGAACCGGCCGCAGATCGCACGCATGAACTTCATCAATGCCGAGATGACGAAGCTGGCGGTCAACACCTTTGTGACGGCCAAGATCTCATTCGCGAACATGATCGCCGACCTTTGCGAAACGCTGCCCGGAGCGGACGCGGATGTCATCACCAACGCGCTCGGTCTCGATTCACGGATCGGGTCTACATACCTGCGCGGCGCAGTCTCCTACGGCGGACCGTGCTTCCCGCGCGACAACATCGCCATGGCTTCGTTTGCCCGCAAGCACGGGGCACGTGCACCTCTAGCTGAGGCGGCGGACGAGGTCAACCAGCGTCGGAACGAACGACTCGGCGAGCTCGTACTTTCTCGCCTGCAGGAAGGAGAGGTAGCAGCGATCCTCGGCCTCTCGTACAAGCCCGACACAGGTGTCGTCGAAGACAGCGTCGGGCTGGCATTGGCCCAGATGCTTGCCGACAAAGGGGTGAAGGTTGTGGTCTTCGACCCGGCCGGAATGGACGAAGCGCGCAAGCTACTGCCGGACGACGTGACGTTCGCCTCGTCCCTCGATGAGTGCTCGTCGGGAGCCCAGGTACTAGTCATCACCACGGCATGGGACGAATTCCGACGCCTGAGACCAACCCATTTGGATCTGTCGGGACGCCGCCCCGTCGTGATCGACTGCTGGGGGATCCTTCCCAGCGAGGAATTCGAGCAGGCGACGGAATACATCCGGCTCGGCCGCTACGACCCCTCTCGGCAGACCGGGAGCTAGAGGGCTCGAGCTACTCCCAGGACCGACCAGGTCTTGTCGTCCGGCTCTTGGGACACATCCGGGAACGCACCTAGCCGGACGAGCTCGAAACCGGCGGAATCCAAGAAGGTCTCCAGCTCGGGAACGAAGAAATAGCGCACATCGTGCGCCTCCTCCGTCGTGCCTGAATGTTCGCTGCCGTCGAAGCGCTCGAGACGGATGCGCACATGACAGAGATGTTGCGGGAGGTCTAGTTCGCCGGACGCGGTGCGCTTGATCTCATCCCCGGCGACCACGATGGTTCGCACGCGATCGGACGGGCCTTGATGTTCGACCGCGGCGCCGTACCAGACATCGAAGACCAGCAATCCGTCGCGGTCGAGATGCCGGCGCGCGTTGGCCAGAGCCGTTTGCACGTCGGAATCGCTGGTCTGGTAACCGAGGACGGCGAACATCATGAGGGCCGCATCGAAAGAACGGCCGAGATCGACGGACTTGAGGTCACCTACATCGAAGCGGGCGGTCCCCGCTAGATCCGCCAGTGAAGCCTTGCTTCGAGCAAGCTCAACCATCGGAGCGGACGAATCAACACCGACGACTTCGTAACCCCGTTCGGCCAAACACAACGCATGCGTACCTGTACCGCAACCCAGATCGAGTACGGAGCGAACGGGACCGGCACCGTATTGCAGGAAGAGCTGCTCAAGGGTGTCGCACTCCCCTGCGTAGTCCTTCTGCGCGTAGACGGCGTCGTATAGCTTGGCGTAGTCCGTGCCGAACACCTCGGTCAGGAAAGAACCTCCTCAACGGCGCCACACACCTGAGCGATCTCGTCATCGGACAGGCCGACTCCAGAAGGCAGGTAGACCCCGCGGCGGCTAAGTCTTTCGGACACCGGATAGCTCTCACCGCCGAAAAGACCAAGTTCGTGCAGGACGGGTTGCTCGTGCATACCCAAGAAGAAAGGCCGCGTCTCGATCCCACGATCATCGAGCTCTCGCGCGAACGCGGCACCATCCATCTCCACGTCATCGGAGAGCATCAAGCCGAACATCCAGTACACATTGCGAGACCACGGCTCCTCGGCGGGAAGCTCCACTCCTCGAAGGGTCTTTAGCACGCGGCCGTAGGCATGGCCGATCTGTTTCTTGCGCGTAATGATCTCCTCGACGCGTTCGGTCTGCGCCAGCCCGATGGCCGCTTGGACGTTGGTAAGTCGAGCGCTGAAACCGAGGTTGCGATGCTCGAAGCGAGAATCCGAGCCGAAGCCCAGGTTCCGCAGAGATCTTGCCTCTCGTGCGAGATCGGCATCGTCTGTGACGATCATGCCTCCCTCGCCGGTGGTAATCGCCTTGTTCGCATAGAAACTGAAGCAGCTGAGTGAACCGAACCCTCCACATCGCCGCCAATCTCCGGCTGCATCCTCGCGGCGCGAAAGATACTCGGCTCCGTGCGCCTCGGCTGCGTCTTCGATGACCTGAAGACCGTGATGCTCGGAAAGCTCAAGGATCCGATCCATGTCCGCCGGGTGGCCGTATACGTGCACGGCGAGGATCGCCCGGGTTCGCGATGTGATCTTGGCTTCGATCTGGTCGACATCCATCGTCCACGTGCTCGGATCTGCATCCACTAGAACGGGCGTGGCTCCCGCATAGATCACCGCAAGGGCACAAGAGATGATCGTGAAGGCCGGAATGATTACTTCGTCTCCGGGACCGATCCCCAACGCCCTGATAGCGATCTGCAGAGCGGCCGTACCGCTGTTGACCGCCACACCGTGTGCTCTGCCGCAGTAAGAGGCCCACGCAGTCTCGAATCGATCAACGAACGAGCCGGATGATGAGATCCACCCGGACTTCAAACACTCAGTTACGTACTCGAGCTCACGCTCGCCTATGACGGGATCGTTGACCGCGATCCTCAGAATGGGACCTTCTCGCTCGGACCTGGATACGGCCCCTGCTTTATCTCTAGTAGGACGGTGTCCTCCATCATGCGAAACCCGTGTCCGCCGGCGACCATGATGAGAACGTCGCCCGTTTCCAGCATCCGGGTCGCGACGAGCGTTCTCTCGTCGTCGTAAACGTCGACCTCACACCTTCCCTTTTGAACCACCACGACTTCCTCGGTTGTGGCCAAGTGGCGCTGGATAGGTCGGTGTGCATGACGTCCGATCTCGTGTCCCGATGGATGAGAGATGGCCCCGACTTGTAGCGCACCGTCCGGTGCCGTCACGAAAGCCGTCTCCGATGCTTCCGCTGCCCTGCGGATCAGGATGCAGATCCGCTTGTCGTCTGAGCGGATCTCCTCTACCTCGAGCGTCACGATTCCCCCGATGAATTCGACACGCGTCGGACGGACCGACCTTTGCTCGTCAGCCTACCGATGCGACACTCTTGCTCACACGTGGCTATCAATATCAGGAAGTCGCGACTCCTCCTTCGGCTGGCGCGCAAGGTAGCGAGGGCATCCGGGTACACACTGGTCAAGAACCGGACGCCGTACGCGGGCTACCTAAACGCTGAGGCGACGGTGCGCTCAGCGACCGATGCCGGCCGCACGATCTACGAACAAACGGAACTTGCCGGCGGACAAGCCGGCGTAACGCTCCGCGTGCTTAACGAGATGCGAAGGGGCGGCTGCCTTCGCGGGACCGACCGTGTCCTCGAGATCGGGCCGGGCAGCGGCAGATTCCTCGAACCGACACTAAACGAAGTGCAGCCGTCGCGATACGACATCTACGAGATCGCCGACGACTGGAGTGGCGTGCTGTTGGAAAAGTTTGGTTCGAGGATCGTTCGCAACTACGCCGACGGAACGACACTCGGTGCGACGCCAGACGACTCCTGCGGGCTCGTGCATGCTCACGTGGTCTTCGTCTACCTCAAACCGATCCACGCTTTCGCGTATTTCGCTGAAATGGCTCGAGTTTGCAGCCCGGACGGTTATGTGGTCTTCGATTTCTACCCTTCAGAAGATTTCGACGAGTCAACGGCCGCGGAGTGGATCGCAGCCGAGCACGACTGGGCGATAACGCTCCCCCGCTCGCATGTCGTGGCCCTCTTCGACAAGCGTGGCTTTCGTGTCCGCCGTGAGTTCTCGGTGCCGTCGGACCACGGGTCGTCGCGGTACTTGATCCTCGCCGGCCCCGACGCTGCTGGTGATTCGTAAGCTTGAAGCGGGTCAGGCCGGTAAACCCAGAGCCTCGAATAGTGCCGGCATCCGCGGGCCGAGGTCGAGCTTCTCTGAGAACAGGGTTGCAGCGTTCTGTCTGAGTGCAGCCTGATTCATCGAACCGAAGCCACTGAGAGCATCCGGGATGTCCACGAAATCATCGATCACGACTCCAGCGGAGTACGCCCGCACCATTTCGCTCATCTCTCCATCGTCGTTGATCAACACGGGAACACCGTGCTGCAGGTAAGTTGCGCGCTTACCCGAAGAAAGGCCGACATGCAACGTGTTCTTACCAGAGGAGTAATCGTCGAATGTCGGCGTGTAGATCGCGGCTCCAAGATCAGCGCCGGCGAGAAGTGGCCGCAGATTTGTCGGAGGCAAGATGTCGAAAGGTGAGGGAAGGACGCGTTCAGGGTCAGTGATCATCGGCTCGAGGTAGTACCGTGCGTCCTCCCAGCCATATCTGTGGTGAAGGACGAGGACCCAGCCTTCCGGCATCATCGCCGCAGATTCGACAAGCCGCCGGACACCCGACCACTCGCTGGCGAGCGCTCCCATGCACAAAAGAGTTCGCGTTTCGGGTGGCAACCCAAGAGCACTTTGCAATGTCGGTACAGGCTGGTCGACTCGAAGACCTGCGCCGGCCACGGGCATCAGGAGCAATCGATCGGCTGGTATCTCGTTCTCCTCGCATAAGAGAGCGCCCCGCAGGTTGTCCTGCGAGACTGCAAAGCGCACCGCCCGGCAGGCTTCTACTTCCGGCTTCTTGAACTCAACACCGCACTCGTCGCGGAAGTAGATCTCGTACGACAGGAGCCCTAGGGGCGTCGACATGGCATCGGCGATGGCTGCCGCTTCGATGATCCCCCGGTCGATACCGATGACGAAGTCGTAGGGTCCGTACTCGTTGATGAAGGCTGCGATCTTTTCGCCGGATCGACCGTCAGGGACGCCGCGCAGCAGCAGCGTGTGATCCAGGAAGCCCCTTGGCTCAGCAGGCGTTTTGACCACCGTGCAGCCGGGCATGATCGATCCGGCCGCGACGTCAGGGCGGTCGGGGATCACGATATCGACAGCCACCTTACGAGCCGTCAGCAACTCCAGGAGCCCGAAGAGGTGCGGATTGTTGGTGACGTTACCCTCTGGATGCAGGATCAGTAATTTCATAGTCGGCAGGGGTCACCTGGATGGTAGAGCGGTCATGACATTCAAGAACGGTACCGGCGCAACCGGCACCTCGTACGTAGTCGATCCGACGTTCTGAAGTTGGCGGGAATAGCCAGTCTTACCCACCCCTACCTGTCGATCGTCGTCGCCTCGCGCAATGACGACCATGGGGGCAACCTAAAGAGTCGCATGCAGGCCTTCGTCAACTCCCTGGCCGCACAGGTGCAGCGATACGACCTGCCGACCGAACTCATCATCGTCGAGTGGAATCCCCCACCGGACAGACCGCCGCTGAGCGATGCCCTGCAGTGGCCGGCCGACTCCGGTCCGTTTGCCGTCCGGATCATCCAGGTCCCGACAGAGATCCACCGCCAATACCGGCATGCGGAAGCGTTGCCCTTGTATCAGATGATCGCCAAGAACGTGGGTATCCGCCGGGCCGAGGGTGAGTTCGTTCTGGCCACCAACATCGACATCTTGTTCTCCAACCCGCTGTTCGCCTTCCTGGCCGATCGCCGCTTGGAGGAAGGAAAGATGTATCGCGTCGATCGCTACGACGTCCCGGCCGACGTTCCGGTCGAAGCCGCCTTGGATGAGCGGCTGGAGTATTGCGAGTCTCATCTGATCCGGGTCTATGCAAGAGAGGGCGTGTTTCCCACCACACCCGATGGCGTGCGGGCGCTCAGCAAAAGGGACATTGCCTCACAAGAAAGTGGGATCTTCTTGGGGCCGGGGTGGTATGAGGTCGAGTTCGATTCTGGTGTCCCGTTTCGTTGGGTGGGGAACCGGGCCGAGGTGGGTGTCACGAAGGTTCCCACCGGACAGCAGGCCCTGGCCTTCGATGTGGAGCCCGGACCCGGTGTTGGGGGACGTCCCTTCGATCTGAGCGTGACCGACGAGCAAGGTCGCGTCGTTGCCGAGAAACGTGTGCGCCGCAGAGAAGAGGTCAAGGTCCCGGTTCCCGCCGACAGTAGTGATTTTCAGCTCTTTCTCAATGTGTTAGGCCGAACCGAGCCCGTACCACTCAGCCAACGTCAGCTGAACTTTCGCGTCCATCGATGCAACTGGGCTACGCAGGGCTCGAACTGGCGGAAACGATCATCGAGTGTCCTCGCGAGAGTGGTAAGGCACCGACCTCGCAACGGCGCAAGCGCACCTCCGATCGTAGGCCCAACGCCACTACATTCGGAAGCTAGCGGAGACTTCACTTTGATCGCTCGCCGTCACTGGCTAGACCTACGGGCCTATCCCGAGCTGGACATGTTCGCCAGGCACCTGGACTCCGTCCTTTGTTACGCCGCTTTCCACAGCGGTATCGACGAAGAGGTTCTCGACTCAGCGCTGTGCGTTTACCACATCGAACACGACGAAGGTACCGGTACTCCCGAGGGACAGGTGTCCATGCATTCGAAGCTAGCTCGCCGCAGAATCGCCACCCTCCATACGAGCGAGATGTTCGGTTGGGCAACTCAGATGAGGAGACTTCGCAGTCCGATGATCTTCAATCTGCAGGACTGGGGGCTGGCCGACTGGCGCCTAATAGAGTCGGCACCGCTAATCCGATGAGGAACCAGCGTCCTTACCTGTCGATCGTCGTCGCGTCGCGCAATGACGACCATGGAGGCAACCTCAAGGGACGCATGCAGGCCTTCGTCAACTCCCTGGCCGCACAGGTGCAGCGATACGACCTGCCGACCGAACTCATCATCGTCGAGTGGAATCCCCCACCGGACAGACCGCCGCTGAGCGATGCCCTGCAGTGGCCGGCCGACTCCGGTCCGTTTGCCGTCCGGATCATCCAGGTCCCGACAGAGATCCACCGCCAATACCGGCATGCGGAAGCGTTGCCCTTGTATCAGATGATCGCCAAGAACGTGGGTATCCGCCGGGCCGAGGGTGAGTTCGTTCTGGCCACCAACATCGACATCTTGTTCTCCAACCCGCTGTTCGCCTTCCTGGCCGATCGCCGCTTGGAGGAAGGAAAGATGTATCGCGTCGATCGCTACGACGTCCCGGCCGACGTTCCGGTCGAAGCCGCCTTGGATGAGCGGCTGGAGTATTGCGAGTCTCATCTGATCCGGGTCTATGCAAGAGAGGGCGTGTTTCCCACCACACCCGATGGCGTGCGGGCGCTCAGCAAAAGGGACATTGCCTCACAAGAAAGTGGGATCTTCTTGGGGCCGGGGTGGTATGAGGTCGAGTTCGATTCTGGTGTCCCGTTTCGTTGGGTGGGGAACCGGGCCGAGGTGGGTGTCACGAAGGTTCCCACCGGACAGCAGGCCCTGGCCTTCGATGTGGAGCCCGGACCCGGTGTTGGGGGACGTCCCTTCGATCTGAGCGTGACCGACGAGCAAGGTCGCGTCGTTGCCGAGAAACGTGTGCGCCGCAGAGAAGAGGTCAAGGTCCCGGTTCCCGCCGACAGTAGTGATTTTCAGCTCTTTCTCAATGTGCTCGACGGTGGTATCGCGGAGCCCCTCGACCCCCGGGTGATGAACGCTCAAATACATCGTTGCTACTGGGATCGAGCGGCTTCGGTGCAGGAGAACGACGTAGCGCAGCGATCACGTATCGCCGCCTCGTTCGAGAAGCCTGACGATCCGCGTGTTGCGATCTGTCCAGAGGAGCTTCACACGAGAGCCTGTGGAGATTTCACTCTCATGGCCCGCAAGCACTGGCTTGACCTGCGAGCTCATGCCGAGTTCGACATGTACTCGATGAATATCGACTCGGTCCTATGCTTCGTAGCTCATCACAGTGGCGCTATCGAAGTGGAGCTCCCGCACAACATGCGCGTCTATCACATAGATCATGAGGATGGCTCGGGTTGGACTCCCGAAGGCAGCGAGAAGCTCTTCGAGCGTCTCTCGGCTCGGGGAATCGAGTCACTGCATCATCTCGAAGTCTTCGGCTGGGCCACGCAGATGCGGCGCATGCAGCGGCCGATCATCTTCAACGGCCCAGACTGGGGGCTCAGCGGTCAACGGCTGCCGGAGTCCAGCCGGAATCGCGAAGCGGTCGCCTGATGGACAACTTCGGTTACGGCGACACACCTTTGACGCGAGAAGTAGGGAAGCTGAAAGACCTTGAGGGTGAACCTCTGTCGTCCAAGCCGTTGGTGGCAACTACTGGAGACACGACCCCTGGGGCCGGCTTAGTGCTGCTCCGGCGACCACGGATTCAGCGGCGCAAGCCACCGAACCCTCGAACTCACTCTTATCTGACGAGGTCGCTCTCGAAGATGAGGTGCTCGTGTTGCCCGACTACTTGAGACAGCAGGGGGTATCGAGGATCGACTTCATCAAGATCGATGTCGACGGCCCGGACTTCGAGGTTCTCACGTCGATCGAGCAGCACCTCGAGAGTTTGCAAGTCTTGGGTTTGGCGATCGAAGTCAACTTCTTCGGCTCGGACAAGCCAACCGACAACACACTTCACAACGTTGATCGTCTGATGAGATCGCGCGGGTTTGCACTTTTCAACCTTGGGCTCCGACGCTACTCGACTCGTTACCTACCAAGCCGGTTCGTCCACGGCGTTGCCGGACCGACCGAGTTCGGACGCTTGCGCCAGGGCGATGCCTTCTACGCTCGTGACCTCGGCGACGCCGATCAACGGGACGGTCGCCGCTGGAGCCCGGCACAGATCCTCAAGCAGTGCTGCTTCTTCGAGCTCTTTGGACTGCCGGACTGCGCCGCCGAGCTCCTCGTTCTCTTCCGCGATGAGTTGTCGGGTATTGCTGATGTCGATGCCCTGCTCGATGGGCTGGTTCCCCCGATCGCGGGACGACGCCTGAGCTACGGCGCTTACATGCAAGCCTTCGCGTCAAACGACCCGGTGTTCTTCGACGCCGGACAAGGTGCTACGCGAGACTTCTGATGCCATCCGCGCGTTTGCCGGAGGAATTCCCCGAGCTAGCAGTGCTTGTGGAGTTGATCCCTCACCTCGACGAGAAGACCTCCATCGTCATCGGCCCGGAAACTGAGAGGCTTCGCAACGCATTGACTACGGCCGGTGCGCCGCCGGTACAGGTTGCCGATCTGGAATCTTCGTCTGGCGAGGACCTCCCGGGCCGACCTGGGATCGTCTTGATCGCACAAACGGATCCTTCAGAGATCTTGGAGTCACTGAGAGGCCTCGCGAGCTACCTGGTGTTGTGCAGTTATTTGTCCGAGTTGCCCCCGGCGTATAACCCGCCCTCGATCACACTCGAAGACCTCGTCTCGTTCATGGCCGGGCAGGGCTATGACCATTACGCGGTGTTCCGTCACAACGGGCCTTTTGTGTCGGTCACCTTCAACGACGCGCGTACAACACCCGGTGAATGGGGCAATGTCCTGTTCGTTGCGGATGATATGCGCGCCCTGGCCGACCCGGTGCTTTGGGAGGCGGCCGCTGAAGCTCAGCGGGTTTTGGTAGATCACGCGTCACGGTTGGACGCGCGAGACCCTCTCTACCTGCCTATCACACTCGAATCGGACACTATGTCGCTCGGTATGAGGCGAGAGCTCGAACGCTTGAGTCGCATCGTCCAGGATCGGCAGGCGACAGCCGGCGAGCAACCAGGCGACTCCGCGGCCGATCACTCCGTTCCGGGTCACATCGGCTACTCCACGATTCAGCGTCCGGCTCCGCTCTTTGGTGGCCTGTTCGGCTCCGTCCAGGAGCGAACAATCATGTGGCGCCTGGCCAACCTGTTGACGCCGAAAGTCGGATGGCTGGCACAGCACGGACCGATGCCACTGCATATACCCACCCGATACCGGCGTACTCGACAGTTTGTGGATCCACCGGCGATCTCGATCGTCACACCATCCCTAAACCAGGGAGCTTTCCTCGAAGCAACGATCCTCAGCGTGCTTGGACAGGAGTACTCAAACCTCGAGTACGTCGTGCAGGACGGCGGTTCAACTGATCAAACAAATGAAATCCTTGCCCGCTACCGATCAGTCCTCAAAGGGTGCGAGTCACGCCCGGACAACGGCCATGCAAATGCGATCAACCTGGGCTTCCGGCAAACAACCGGCGAAATCATGGGATACCTCAACTCCGACGACATCCTTCTTCCCGGTGCCCTTTTGTATGTCGGACGGTACTTCCGACAACATCCGGATGTCGCCGCCGTCTATGGTCATCGAATCGTCGTTGACACGAACGGCAACGAGGTCGGTCGATGGGTTCTTCCAAGGCATGACGATCGAGCACTAAGCGCTTTTGATTACATACCTGCCGAAACATTGTTCTGGCGCCGTTCCCTATGGGACAAGGCCGGAGGCGGTCTCGATGAGGGGCTATCGCACGTCGACGACTGGGAACTCGTCCTGCGCTTTGCGGATGCCGGGGCGAGATTCGTCCGGCTCCCAAGATTCCTTGGAGCATTCAGAGTTCATCCTTATCAACGGACGACGGAGACACCATCGGTTACCGCGGAGTCAGATGTACTGAGAGCGCGGCACGGCGGGCCAGTTGGTGAAGACGCCGTTTGGGACCGGATCAAGCCGTACATGAGGCGGCACCTGATCGCACACGCGCTCTACAGAGCCCGCCTGTTGCGCTATTGAGGACTCGTCACCCGACGTCGCACGATAAGCATTCGACATGATTGAAGGCGGAGAGACTTTCGACGGAACATTCCCCTTCGCGCCGCACTTCTCGGACGCCGCGGGCTTCCAGATGCATTACGTCGACGAGGGAGCAGGCGAAACGATCGTGTGCCTGCATGGCGAACCGACCTGGGGCTACCTGTACCGCAACTTCATTCCCCCACTCGCCCGCACGCGTCGCGTGATCGTTCCCGACCACATGGGCTTCGGGAAGAGCGAAACGCCGCAAGATCGCGAGTACACCGCCAAGACACACGTCGAGAACCTGGCCACGCTCTTCGACGACTTGGACCTGAACGACATCACACTCGTGGGTCAGGATTGGGGAGGTGTCTTCGCCGGCGCATACACGGTTCGTCACCCCGACCGCGTGAAGCGTCTGTGCCTGATGAACACACTCTGTGGCTACGGGATCGGCGGGCACGATGAGCTGCCGCCCATCCAGAGCTCTCGCTGGTTCGAATGGATCGCCGGCGGAATGGAGAACGGCCGCACCGAGGCCGTACTAAGCAATCTCGGCAGCACCGTCCTGTCCGTCATGAAGATCATCGGCTTCGAGAACACCGCGGCCGTGGACGACACCTGGATCCGCGCTTACTCGGCTCCCTTCGCCACACCGGAGGAATGCAAGGGTGCTCTCGAGTTCCCTCTCGACGTCCACTTCGGCCGGATCTTGGAATACATGGTCGAGGGATTCCCGGGTGTGGATGCACTCAAGTCCAAGCCGGCGATGCTGGCCGAAGGGATGAGAGACCACGCGATTCCGCCGGAGACGGCGATCGCCGATTTCAAAGCACTGTGGCCGGATGGCCCGGTGGTCGAGCTACCGAACGCCGGACATTTCTGCCAAGAGGATGAACCGGAGACTCTCGTCGCACTGATCCAGCAGTTCCTGCAGACCACCTAAGGAACCTCTATTCCTCGGCTCCCGTGAGCAGTTCAACGTCGAACGTCACCTCGGCGCCGCCGAGCAGCATCTCGTCGAGCATGCTCGCCTCGCCACCGATGGACGCGATGTGCTGCAAGGCCAGGCGCCTCGGGAACCACACCGAGAACGCTACGAGTGCGGCGAAAACCGGCCAGCCCGTCGCCAGATTCATAACCATCAGTTGACCGAGTGAGCCCGTCGCTAGTAGATAACCGCGACCTCCGGCCCGGGCGAGGTTGACCACGCCCCATACAAGCGTCAACACGCCGAACGAGACCTTGTAGGCCCGCGTGGCCTTGTATTCCTCGGAGATCTCTACGCTCCACGACGCAAAGGTCGCGATGAGTGGCTTGCCGATGATCAGCGATCCGATCATGGCGAAACCGAACGCAGCGTCGCCCACCACGGAGCGCAGGAAGAAGAGCTTCGGATTGTGCGTCGCCAGGGCCAATGCACCGCCGAAAACAACGCCTACCACGCCCACCCACGAAAAGCGCATCGATCCGGTTGTGCGCAGCTCGAGAGGGATGACGGCAACGGAAAGTAGCCCGCCGACTGCAACTGCCCACACGACGCCGCCCACCTGCTGGGCCATGTAGAAGGCAGCGAGCGGCACGAAGCCGTACAGCGCTCCTTTCAAGGACCGCTTGAGTACGGCATTCATCCCGCCCGATCCCGGACGGACTGCGAAGCTCAGCGCGACCGGCCGTTTCCGTTGAACATCGAGAAGGGTGGCGTGCCTTCGATGTTGTGACCGGTGAGCATCATCCCGACACCGAAACCGATACGAGCGAGACCTCGGACCTTGTGCTTGCCGAAGAATCGAAGGATGCCCGTGGCGATCGCATAGGTACCGATCACGTGGAGCGCGAGATTCGCCGGGTGCTTGTGGTTCTCACGGAAGGTCTGAACCGCTTGCTCCATGCGCTGCTCAACCTCGGGCGGGAGCTTGTCCCGGAACTCCTCTACTCGCGCCATGCCTATTCCTCCTCCGGTCCGTCCACGTTGATTGTCGGCGGTCCACTGCCTGCGCGGAAAGCCACCGCACTGGCGTCTTCGTCCGCCGGGTTCGACTCGCGATGCACGACGCCGGGAGCGACGTAAACGAAGTCTCCCGGTCCTGCATCGATGACCTCGGTACCGCCCGGGCCGAACTCGAGCCTCCGGACGCCGGAGAGCACGAACGCCACCGTCGTGTGTTCACCGTGGTGGTGCCAGTCGGACGTTGCTTTCGGCGTCATCGTCACCACACCCGTCCATACCCCGCCGGCGGACACTGCTACCTCGCGAGTCATCCCCGCCGTCGGGTCGGTCGCCACCCGATCGCCGGCCCGGACGCGTCGAACTCGCTCGTCACTCACGGTCCGGGCGCGTCGGCAGCACGTTCCCGGCGGCCCAGCCGAGTAGCGCGGTTGATGGCGTTGAGGAACGCTCGCGCCGACGCTTCGACCACATCAGTGGACACACCGCGCCCTGTGAAGCGGTCGCTATCGACGTCCACTTGGACGGTGACGTCACCGAGAGCATCGGTACCGTCGGTAACGGCGCCGACGGCGAAGCTGACCAGCCGCGCATCGACACCGGTTGCACGTCGGATCGCACCGCAGGCCGCGTCGATCATCCCGTCTCCCGTAGCCGATTCCGAGGCGATCTCACCACCGGGGATCCGGATCTTCACGGTCGCACGCGACTCCATGCCGGTGCCGCCCTTGACCTCGAGAGATTCGAGTTCCCAGGTATCACCGACCGTTCTCATCTCATCGGCAACGATGGCCTCGATGTCCTTGTCCGTGATCTGCATCTTGCGGTCGGCAAATTCCTTGAAGCGTTCGAATGCTCGATTGAGGTCCTCTTTGGACAGGACGTAGCCCATCTTCTCGAGTTCGGCGGAGAACGCGTGGCGACCGGAATGTTTTCCGAGGACGATCTGTCCGCCCTCATATCCGATCTCTTCGGCGTTCATGATCTCGTAGGTCATGCGGTCCTGAAGCACGCCGTGCTGATGGATGCCCGACTCGTGGGCGAACGCATTCGCTCCGACCACAGCCTTATTGGGCTGGACGGGATAACCGGTGAGCAAGGAAACCATCCGTGATGTACGAGCTATCTCGCGTGTATTGACACCAACATCGACCCACACAAGGTCGCGACGTGTCTTCAGAGCCATAACTACTTCCTCGAGCGAGCAGTTACCGGCGCGCTCGCCGATCCCATTGACGGCGACCTCCACCTGACGCGCCCCAACGCGAACGGCGGCCAAGGAATTGGCTACGGCCAGCCCGAGATCGTTGTGACAGTGCACAGAGAGGATCACGTCGTTCAGCGCCGGCACTCGTTGATAGAGGTACGACAGCACTTCCTCGAACTCGTGCGGGAGCGTGTAGCCGACGGTATCTGGGATGTTGATCGTCGTCGCGCCAGCCTCGATCGTGGCGCGCACGACCTCGCACAGGAAGTCCGCGTCGGTGCGGGTGGCGTCCTGCGGCGAGAACTCGACGTTTTGCGTGTAGCCCTTCGCCCTTATGACTCCCTTTACAGCCTGGGCGACGATCTCCTCTTCGGTCGCCTCGAGCATGTACTTGCGGTGGATGTCCGAGGTTGAAAGGAAGACGTGGATACGCGGATCGCGGGCGTCTTTAACGGACTCCCAGGCGCGGTCGATGTCCTCGTCCATCGCGCGGGCCAAGGCAGCGATCTGCGGGCCCTTGACGTTCTCCGCGATGAGCTTGACCGCTTCGAAGTCACCGATCGATGTGATCGGGAACCCGGCCTCGATGATGTCCACCTCGAGGCGAGCCAGCTGTTCGGCGATCTCGAGCTTCTCTTTGGCGTTGAGGACGATTCCCGGCGATTGCTCGCCGTCGCGGAGGGTCGTATCGAAGATGAAGACCTGGTCCATGAGCTTTGATCCTTTCCTTACCTAGAAGAACCGCGAATGAGTAGGGGTCGGCCCCCGCGCGGACTTAAGCCCGGCGGGGGCTGGTAAGGACGAGAAGCTCCAAATGACTCATCGGTACCAAGATAACGGCTGGCGAGGCAGCGTGGATATGCGCTTCCGGGTGGGGGGGCCCCGAAGCTCCTGGCCCTCTCGGCGAGTCGAACTGCGGACGCGGTTCCCAGTTGCAATACCTGCACGCAGTGTGAACTAACTCACGTCGTCCACCGCCCTGTTCTCGCGACGACTTAGGTAACGTTTGGCTCGTGACAGAGGGAACCGTTACCTGGAGCGCACCTTTCGACAACCACCCGGCCCGGGTGGCGTCCCGTAAGTCGATGGAGTTGACGTCCCGTCGGGCAAAAGAAGAATGGCTCGATCTTTACACCCCAGATGCTGTGATCGAGGACCCCGTCGGCCCGAACCCTTTCGACCCAGGGGGTGTAGGCCATAAAGGACGCGACCGTCTCGCCGCGCATTGGGACGGCACAGTCGCGACGACGGAAAGGATCGATGTCGAGATCACCGCTTCTTTCGTAGCCGGCAATGAAGTTGCCAACGTCGGGAAGATGACTATTCATCTTTCGAACGACGTCCAGCTGTATGTGATCGGCGTGTTCGTGTACAAGGTCCGGTCGGACGGGCTGATCGAATCGCTTCGAAGCTATTTCGAGTTCGATCGAGCGATGGGATCCGTTCGAAACGAAGGCGAGTAGCGCGCCTGGTTGAGTAACGTGTCCCCCATGCCCGAGGGAAAACTGACCTGGAACGCGCCGATGGACGACCACCCCGCACGGATCGCGTCGCACAAGTCGATGGAGACGGTCAGCAGGAAGGCAAAGGAGGAGTGGCTAGACCTCTACAGCGACGACGCGCTCATCGAGGATCCGGTGGGACCCTCACCGTTCGATCCTGCCGGCAAAGGGTATCGAGGGCGCGCGAGGATGGCCGCTTTCTGGGAAGCAACGATCGGCACGACCGAACAACTCGACTTCGAGATAAACGAGTCCTATGTTGCCGGGAACGAGGTAGCCAACGTCGGCAACATCACTGCTCACTTGCCTGGTGGCGTGAAGCTGCAGACCTTCGGCGTTTACGTTTACCGCGTGGGTCCGGACGGTCTGATCAACTCACTGCGCGCCTTTTGGGAGTTCGACCGTGCGATGGGAACCGTGACGCCGGCAAGCGGCCACTGAGCCCCGCCTCCCCGGTCAGCCTTCCTCCTCGCTGAACGCCTGCGTGGCGATCCTGGACAAGGCGCGTCGGACTGAAGCCATCACCTTGGGCCCGAGCATCCGTCCGAGATCGCGCTCCATGTCGTCGTACAGTCGCTTGCCGGTACGCGCGGCGCGCAGACCCTTGGATGTGAACTTTATGATCTTGGCGCGTCCGTCGTTCGGATCCGGTTCCTTCGACATGTAACCGGCGTCGACGAGCTCGTCCACGAGTTCTGCCATCGCCTGCTTCGTCATCTGCGCGCGTTGAGCGAGCTCTGTGAGCCGTGCCCCCTCCGGGGGCAAGAACCCCACAGCTCGAGCGTGGGCGGGCCGGATCTCGGGAAACCCTTCTCGCGAGATCCTTCGGACGAGCTCTCGAGCCAGAGCATCGCTCGCCAGAACAACGATTCCTTGGATCGGCATATCGGTGAGCTCGTCGCGACGAGGGGTTGACATTTCGTCAGGGAACCTTACCATAGACCAATCGTCAGGTAACCTGACCATCAAAGGACTCATGAGACGCGATGGAAGGAGGGGCAACATGAAGAGTGAAGGGAAGCGAACCAGCAGGGTGCGGATCGGTCGGCGACGAGGGCGTCGATTCGTGACACTCGCGGTAGTCGCGCTTTTAGGTTTGGCTCTTCCGATCGCAACAGTGGAAGCGGCAACCCGGAGCCCCAGGTCAACCCTACACACACTCCTTGATCGAACCCCGCTCGGGCCGCCGCTCGATCCAACACTGACATCTCTCGACCCAGTCTTGAGTGCGACGGACGGAGTCGTGGACCTCATCCAGCTGGGTGGGTCGGCACCTAGTACATGCGATGGACAGTCAGCGAACATCGTGGGGACGGACGGCGACGATGAAATCCAGGGAACGCCGGGCAACGACGTTATTTCAGCTGGCGATGGCTACGACGTCGTGTACGGCGCGGGCGGCGACGACGTGATCTGTGCGAATGGCGCCTACGCGATCTTGAATGGCGACGGGGGCGACGACCTCCTCATGAAAACCGGCAGCGGAGAAGGTTACTTCCACGGAGGCACCGGCGATGATGTCATGCGCGGTGGTTCCGGGGGTGACGTAATGGACGGCGGTCCCGGCGACGACGCCGGATACGGCGAAGACGGCTATGACTCGCTCGGCAGTGACGAAGAAGAAAGTGGCGACGACCTGTTCGTTGGCGGGCCCGGCGAAGACACATTGCGGGGTGGGAGCGGCGACGACCACCTTGATGGGGACGACCTCTGGTCGTCAAGCATTTCTGACACAGACCACTGCAACGGCGGCGTAGGAAACGACGTCGAGGACGACTGTGTGCACGTTGGCTAAGGACTAGCGAACCGCTAGCAAGGAAGCGATTCGCTATTGCGGTGACGGGTCACAGCGTGGCCCGCCGCCGCTGCCGACGTCGCGCTACTCGTCGAGGCTTGCGAATCGTCCGGAGTCGATCCCCGCGGCTTTCATCATCACGTCGAACACGTCTTGCGGGATCGGCTTGTCGACGGACAGCACAAGGATCGCGTCCTCGCCCTTGTTCGGCGGCTCCCCCACGTACATGTTCTTGATGCTGATACCGGCCTCGGCTAGGGGCCCGGACATCTTGTGGACAACGCCGGGCTTGTCCTCGTAGCGGAACAGAGCCATGTACTTGGAGAAGTCGATCCCGAGAGTTCGGCCATCGACTTCAACGAGGTGCGGAACGTTGGCCTTGCGCGTGAGTATCCCGCCGACACTTACAGGCTGACCTTCGCGACGGACCGTTACGCGAACGAGGTTCAGGTACTCCTCGGGCGCACTGGACTTCCGCTCGGCATACCCGATGCCACGATCCGCGGCGAGGATCGGCGCATTCACGTATGTCACCGGTTCGTGCAGAGCGGGTTGAAGGAACCCACGCAGAACGGAGAGCGTCAGCACGCGCGTGTCCTCTTCGCCGACCTGGCCGAGATAGGAAACCTCGAGCTCGCTCACCTTCTCGCCGGCGAGTGCTCCGGCCAAGCGGCCGAGCTTGGACGCCAGCGCCAAGTAGGGACGCAGGAACTCGGAGAGCTCGCCGCTCGCATCGAGGTTCACCGCGTTGGGGACGAACTCTCCGCGCAGCGCGAGCAGAACCTGCTCGGCGGCGATAACGCCGGCCTTGTCCTGAGCATCGGTGGTCTGACCGGCGATGTGCGGCGTGACGATCGACTTCGGTCAAGGTCGAGCAACGGAGACGCGGTCAGCGGTTCGGTCTCGAACACATCGAGGCCGGCTCCCCCGACATGTCCGGCCTTGATCGCTCGCGCGAGCGCGTCCTCGTCGATCACACCGCCCCGTGACGCATTAACGATGAGCACGCCGGGCTTGCACTTATTCAAGCAAGGCCTCGTCCGAGCATGTGCTTGTTCTCCGGCGTCATCGTTACGTGCAGAGAGATCACGTCGGCTCGGTCGCAGAAGCTCGTCGAGCTCGACCTGTTCGACCCCCGCGCGCGCGAAGCGCTGCGGGGAGACGAACTGGTCGCGCGCGATCACGTGCATGCCGAGCGCGTGGCAACGCTGGGCGACCAGGGTGCCGACGCGGCCGAAACCGATGATCCCGAGCGTCTTGTCCTGCAGCTCGATGCCCATGAACTTCGACTTCTCCCAACGGCCGGACTTCAAGGACGCGTCCGCCGCCGGGATCCTCTTCGCCAGCGCAAGGATCAGTGCGACGGTGTGCTCGGCCGTGGACACGATGTTGCCCTGCGGCGTGTTGAGGACGACGATCCCGCGCCGGGTCGCGGCGTCGACGTCGACGTTGTCGACGCCGATGCCGGCGCGACCGACGACCTTCAACCGCTCGCCGGCGTCGATGACGTCCTTGGTGACCTTCGTCGCGGAGCGGACGATCAGCCCGTCGTAGTCGCCGATCGACCTCCACGAGCTCGTCGGCGGTCAGATCCGGTCGCTGACATCGACGCTTGATGCCGGCTTCTTCGAGCAGGGCGACGCCGGCATCGGCGATCTTCTCGCTGACGAGTACTCGAGGCGTCTCGCCCTGCATCGGTCATGCCAGTCCGGCCTCCCGGAACACGCTCGCCGCCGCGCTCGTTGCTGCGCCTTCCTTCACCGGGTAGCCGAGAGTCTGCAGCGTCGCCTCGAGCGCGGCAAGCACCATCAGGATGTCGCGCGGTGAGTAGTAGCCGCAGTGGCCGATCCGGAAGATCTTGCCCTTGAGCTTGCCCTGTCCGGGAGCGACGACGATCCCGTGCTTCTCTCGCAGGTGCGCGGCGATCTTCGCTCCGTCGAGACCTTCGGGCGCGATCGACGGGCGTGAGCACGCACGCGCGCTCGGCCTCTACGACTTGTATGTCGAGACCGATCGCCTTCGCGCCCTCGCGGCAAGCTTTTCCGAGCAACGCGTGACGTTCCCAGGACTTCTCGATGCCCTCGGCTTCGAGCATCTCGAGCGCCTTGCGGAACGCGGCGAAGATCGTGACGGCCGGCGTGTACGGCGTTTCCGGCGGGTCGAGCTCGAGAGACTTCTGCGCCGTCGCCCAGTCCGTGTAGAAGCGCGGGCACTTGGCGGTCTCGTTGGCCTTCCACGCAGCAGCAGAGACCGTGAGGAACGCGATGCCCGGCGGCGTCATCAACGCCTTCTGAGACCCACCGATGCAGACGTCGATCCCCCACTCGTCCACGCGCAAGGGAGCAGCGCCGACGGCAGAGATCGCGTCGACGACGTAGAGCTGCGGCTTGTCCTTCACCGCGCGCGCCGATCGCTTCGACGTCGTTCACGATCCCGGTGGACGTCTCGGAATGCTGAACGAACACACCCTTGATGGACGGGTCGTCCGCAAGCGCCTTCTCGACGTCCGCGGCCTTCGCGTTCGCCCCCCACTCGTATTCGACGACGACCGTTTCGATCCCGTGGATCTCGGCGATCTTCTGGAAGCGGTCGGCGAAGTTGCCGGTGTTGAGGACGAGGATGCGGTCGCCGGGAGACAGAAGGTTCACGACCGCGCTCTCCATCCCAAGAGATCCGGACCCGGTGTAGAAGAGCACGTCGTTCTGCGTGAACATCAGCCGCTGCAGCGCGTCGATGCACGCCTTGGAGGATCGCGCCGAAGCGCGGCCCCCGGTGGTAGGGAACCTCGCGCGCCTGCGCCTGCAGTACGTCCGGCGGGACCTCGGTGGGCCCGGGCGCAGCCAGGAATTCCGGTCTCTCGGTCATTTTCGCCTCCTCAAGTCTCGTAACTATCCCAACAAAAAACCCCTCGTCGCTGACACGACGAGAGGCTGTGGCGAGCCCCGAACTTCCGGGGCCCGCTTAAGTCGAATTCGAGTGCTGAATGAACGTCATGTTGTTTCCAGTATCGATGCAAGCGACGACATCGTCAATCAGCGAGCCTTCAGGCCACCGAGATGTCGACCGGCGGCCGCATCTTGCCGACGGCCTTCAGAACGTCGTGGATCGGGTGCGACTCGAAGTCTCGAAGCGCTGCGCCCAGACCTGCTCGCCGTCGTCGTCGGCGTCGACCGCCGTGAAGGCCTGCTGCTCGAGGGCGTAGTCGAAGCGCGGCGCCCACTTGCGGGTGCCGAGCCGCGCCGTCGTCGAGCAGTTGTCGACCATGTACGCCACGCCGCGCGCGTGCATGTACGGGAGCAGCGAGTCGACGGCTTCGATCACCGACTCGTTCGCGATCTCCGACCACGGGTGGCCCTTCGACGCGAGCAGGTCGATCTGCGCCATCGCGACACCGCAGAACACGCCGGCCGTGAACGGGTCGAGCGGCGTCTCGCGCTGATCGCGCGTCGCCCGGACGTCGCTCGCCGACCTTCCACATCCGCGTCCCCTCGATCGGCGGCATCGGGCAGCGTCTCGAGCCGCTTGCCGGCGATCACGACCGATCGGAGCTCGGCCCCCGAGGCGACGTCGTCGTAGATCTCGGCGAGCACCGGCGCCGTCGCCTCGTAGGCCGCGTCGTACGCCTTCTGCGAACTCCGTGCGTTCGGCATCGTCCAGCCGGTCGTAGACGCCGATGATCCCGTCGTAGGAGATCGCACGCGAGATCGGACCGGTGATCGACTCGCACGCAGCGGACGAACGCGTCCTCGGGCGATGCGCCCTGCGATGATGTAGCGACGGTAGAGCGACTCGACGATCCCCCACACCGCGCCGAGCAGGATGCCGCGCTCGCCGTAGATGTCCGACTTGTACTCCGATCGCAGCGTGGTCTGGAACGTGTACGGGGAGCCGAGGCCGATCGCCCACGCGAGCGCGATGTCGGTCGCGCGTCCGTCGATGTCCTGTTCGACGGCGAAGCTGCAGTTGATGCCCGGCGCCGTTGATCTCGCTTGCCCTGCTCGTAGAGGCGGCGCACCGACGGGCCCATCCCCTTCGGGCACACGCCGACGACGTTGATGTTGTCGGGGAAGGTCGCGCCGTCGTTCTCCATGACGCCGAGCAGGAACCCGTGCGAGAGGCCGAGCGTCGCGCCGGGCTTCATCGCCTCGAAGACCTCGGGGTAGAGCTCGGCCTGCGCGGCGTCGGCGATCAGCAGCAGGACGAGGTCCGAGGTTCCGATCACGTCGAAGACCTCGCCGAGCGTGCCGTTGGCCTCCGTGAAGCCCGCCGCTTCGGCCTCCTTCGCCGAGGACGAGCCCGGCCGGAGGCCGATCTTGACCGTGATGTCGGAGCCCTCGAGCGAGTCGCGGAGGTTCTGCGCCTGCGCCGGGCCCTGGGAGCCCCAGCCGATCACGCCGATCTGCGTCGATGCCCTCGAACGCTTCGGGGAGCTTCTTGAAGAGGTGCCGCCCGCCGCGGACGTACCCCTCCTCCTTGCCCACCAGCTCGAACGTCTCGACCTCGAAATGCTTGGATGTGAACATCGCGTCTACCCCGCCTCCTCGATCTCTGCTTCGCTGCGCACCACGGAAAGGTAGGCGTCCTCGATCGTGTGCTTGCCGCGCGCGATCGCGACCATGCCCGTCTGCGCGAGCTCACGGATCCCGTACGGCCGCAGGATCTCCACAAGCGCCCCGAGCTTCTCCGGGGTCCCGGTCGCCTCCAAACGAAAGCGCCTCCGGGTGAACGTCGACGATCTTCGCGCGGAAGATGTCGGCGATCTCGAGGATCTGGGAGCGGATCCCCGCGTCGGCGTTGACCTTGATCAAGGATCAGCTCGCGCTCGACGGCGTCGTGAGCAAGCTCCTCGACGTGGATCACGTTGATGAGCTTGTCGAGCTGCCGGGTCACCTGCGAGAGCGGCTTCACCTCGACCTTCACGACGATCGTCATGCGGGAAACCGTCGGGTCCTCCGTCGGACCAACGGCGAGCGACTCGATGTTGAATCCGCGCCGGGCGAACATCCCGGCGATGCGCGCCAGGACACCCGGCCTGTTCTGGACGAGCACCGAGAGCGTGTGGGTGTCTTTGCGCCCGCGCGGTGCGCGGTGCGTCGTATAGACGCGTCTCTGGGCTGTCGGCTGCATCACTCGTCCCTTTCGAATTCGGGAGCCGCGAATCGCGGGTCCATGATGATGTCGTCGTTGGACGCCGCCGCCGGCACCATCGGGTAGCACTTCTCGGCCGGATCGCAGCGGAAGTCGATCACGACGGTTCGGTCCTTGATCGACTGCGCCTTCTCGATCACCGGCTCGACCTCTTCCGGGTGCTCGACACGGAATCCGATCGCGCCGTAGGCCTCGGCGAGCTTCACGTAGTCGGGGCAGTCCTGGCCTGAGGTAGATGCCGCTGAATCGTCCGTCGTAGAAGAGCTCCTGCCATTGGCGGACCATGCCGAGGTAGGCGTTGTTGAGGATCCCGATCTTGATCGGGATGTTCTCGGTGGTCATCGTGGCGAGCTCCTGGCACGTCATCTGGAAGCAGCCGTCGCCGTCGATGACCCACACGTCCTCTTCCGGACGAGCGACCTTGGCCCCCATTCCGGCCGGGACTCCGTAGCCCATCGCGCCGACGCCGCCGGAGTTGATCCAGCTGTTCGGCTTGCTGGAACTTGATGTACTGCGACGCGAACATCTGGTGCTGACCGACGCCGGACGCAAAGATCGCGTCGCCGCCGGTCACCTTGCCGATCGTGTCGACGACGTGCTGGGGCAGAAGCTGCCCGTTGGACGATTCGTCCGGGTAACGAAGCGGGAAGCGCTGCTGCCAGTCGCGCAGCTGCGCCTTCCACGGCCGAGAGTCGGGCTGCTCGGGCTGAGCGCGCTTCCACTCCTCGATCAGCTGGCGGATGACGTGCTTTGCGTTGCCGACGATGCCGACGTCGGCCTTGCGGTTCTTCCCGATCTCGGACGGGTCGATGTCGACGTGGACGATCTTCGCGTGCGGGGCGAAACTCGCGAGCTTGCCCGTGACGCGGTCGTCGAAACGGGTGCCGAGAGCGATCAAAAGGTCGGCGTGCTGCATCGACGTAACGGCCGTGTAGTTGCCGTGCATCCCGGGCATGCCGAGGCAGAGCTCGTGGTCGTCGGGCAGCGAGCCGCGCGCCATGAGCGTCGTCACCGCCGGGATCCCGGTGAGCTCGCAGAACTCACGCAGCTCCTCGGACGCGAAGGACTTGATGATGCCCGCCGCCGGCGTAGACGATCGGCTTGCGCGCCTGAGCGATCAGCTCGACGGCAGCGACGCACCTCACGCGGGTCGCCGAACGTGCGTGGACGGTAGCCGGGCATGTCGATGGAGTCCGGGTACCACCACTCGGTCTGGTTCTGGAGGACGTCCTTAGGGATGTCGACGAGCACGGGTCCGGGACGTCCGGTCGTGGCGACGTGGAAGGCCTCGTTGATGACCTGCGGGATGTCGTGGGCGTCCATGACCAGCCAGTTGTGCTTGGTCACCGGGATCGTGATGCCGGTGACGTCGGCCTCCTGGAAGGCGTCGCCGCCGATGGCGAAGGTGTTGACCTGGCCGGTGACGGCGACCATCGGGACGGAGTCCATCCACGCCGAGGCGAGCCCGGTGACGAGGTTGGTGGCGCCCGGGCCGGACGTGGCGAAGCAGACGCCGGGGATCCCGGTCGCCTGCGCGTAACCGTCGGCGGCGTGGGACGCGCCCTGCTCGTGGCGGCAGAGGATGTGGCGGATGTCGGAGTCGATGAGGGGGTCGTAGGCGGGCAGGATCGTGCCGCCGGGGATGCCGAAGATGTGCCTCACCCCTTCGTGCTCGAGCGAATGGATGAGGCTCTGCGCCCCGGTGACCTTCGTTCCCTTCTTGATCTCCCTCATGTCGCCTCTCCTTCAAATTTGTCCGGTGATAAGAAAAACCTCCCGTCCTTTCGGACGAGAGGCGTCTGTAGACGAGCGCCGCGCGCTCGCCTACGTGATAAGTACGTTCGACGTCCAGGTCTGTTTCATGGACGACCAGTATGCCCAGGTCGCTCCGGTACCGTCAACCACTGCGCGCTGTTACAAGGCCGTGGCCGACACGTCATCGATCTGGAGCCACGTATCGCCATTGGCCCAAAGGCCGCCATAGAGCACCACGCTACTGTTCCCACCGGAGTTCACATCGACGGTGAGCTGGGTGTAGCCGCCGAGGCTCCCGAACTGCCGCTCACCAAGCACCTGGCCGCCGAGTGTACGCAGGCCGAAGTAGCCACTGGCGTTGTTGGCGGAGGTCCTCACCCACGCGGTGACTCTGTACACGCGGTTCGTGGCGACGTTGATCGTTTGATGGATGTCGTTCCAGCCGGTGTTATTGCGCACCCATCCGTTGCCGGTGCCGGTGCGGGCCAGACCGGCGCCCATGTCGACTCCGCAGTTGGCTTGGCAGGCCCACGGTGCGAGTCCGGATTCGAATCCGCCGTTGACCACCGGGTTGGACGGAGGCGGTGGTGGCGGCGTGCCCGGTGCTTGCAACACGGCGAGCATGCGCGGCATCGCGTCATTCAGAGCGAAGTTCCAGCACCCGAAGTTGTGGCCACCGTCGCAACCGAAGGGCGCCGACGGGCCGGGCCGTCCGTACATCCACCAGAAGTGGGGCACGCCGGCAGCATTGAGTGCGTTGTGCAGCCGCTCGGCCGACGCGCGCATCGTCCCCTCGAGGACATCCTGATCGTTGATCCCGCCGCCGGCATACAGCGCCACGTTCACACCTTGCAGCCGGCCGGCTCGATTGACAGGGTTCAGCGCATTCCACGTTCCGTCGAACGGCCAGAACGGGTTCCCGAAGATCGCGTCTCCTGAGTAGCCGTTCTGCATGGCTTGCTCGGTGATAACGCTGCGGGTGCCGGAGTCGCCGAGGTCGACCGCGCCCGAAAAGCTTCCGGCATAAGTGAAGAGGTCGGGACGGTCCTGCGCGTAACGGATGGCACCGAACCCGCCCATGGACAGCCCGGCGATGGCCCGTCCCGCCTTGCTCGCGATCGTTCGGAGATTCGAGTCGATCCACGGGATCAGCTGATCGACGTGGAAGTCACGCCAAGCCTGGGCTCCCCCGGACTGGTTGACCCAGTTCGTGTACCAGCCGACCTTCCCGCCGTCCGGCATGACCGTGATGATCGGGCGGCCGTTGGTGATGAACTCGACGGCGCCGCCGCCGGTGGTCCATTGGGCGCTGTTACCACCGGCGCCTCCGTGAAGGAGATACAGGACTGGATAACGAGTTGAACCGGACTGGAAGTAGTCGTTCGGGAGAGTGACGCGAACGCGATGGGGGCCGTTGACCGAGCTGGAGGCGACCTTGGCCGTCGAGATGTCGACTTCGAGCGTCCGGCTCGAGATCCATCTCCAGCCGGTGACGGTGATGCCGTTTCCGGAGACCATGTTCGGTGCATCTGCAGATGCCGGAAGGCCGGGAGTGCCCGGAAGTAGTCCGGTGGCCAATGCGACGACCAACAGCCCTAAGGAAGCGCGGATCCCTCGCCGCACGGAAAGCCCCCTCTCCGATGCCGGGTCGCCCGAGCCCGGATGGAGGGAGCTTACAAGAAAAAAACACTCTTGTCTATAACTATCTTGTTATCTGCTCGGCCAGCTTCATGAGCGGCTTGTGGAGGTCGAGGAGACCCTCAACGTCGCCCGCTCCTACGCAATTGGTGACCAGCGAGCTCACGGCACCCACGAAGGCCTGGGCCGCGAACCTCTGCCGCGGCGACGTCCCGAGCACGCCCCTCTGGCCGCGATGGGTCTCGGCCACGATGTCGACGAACCGTTCGAGTGACGCGCGGCGCTGTTCTATCAGCGCCGGCCCCGCTGCGTAGACCTCGACGAGGAAAACGCGGGCCAATGCCGGCACATCGTTGAGCAGCCGGAGATAAACACCCAGTACTCGGTCGAGCCGATCGAGCGGATCACGCTTGTCGTCGCGCACCAATTCCAGCTCGTTGGACATAAGCGCCGCCACGAGTTCGGCGTTAGCACGATAGGCCGCCTGAAAACAGTCCTCGAAGCTGGAGAACAGTTCGTAGAACGTGGCGCGCGACACGCCGGCGCGGCTGATGATGTCGGCGACGGTCGTCTTGGCGTATCCCTGCTCGGCCACGACCAGGTTCGTCGCGTAGAGCAATCGCTGGCGCTGTCGGGACTCGACTTCTTCGCGCGACAACCCGTGCGGACCACGGGGTAATGCGCCAGGGACGTCACCGGCGAACGTCGTCACGGTGTGAAGCGTACAGGCGTTACGCCGGGTCGATCCGGAAAAAACCGCCGCCGAGCGACATCACGTATAGCTCGCCGGTGCTGTCCTGTCCGAAAGACGCAAGCTGGTCCACTTGGGGGCCGAGGTAACGCTGGCCTTGGGCGCGGCCGTCTCTGAAGACGAACCCTTGCAGGCGTCCGGCACAGAAGTCGGAGAACAGATACGCGCCGTACAGGTTGTCGATCCGAGTACCGCGGTACACGTAACCACCGGTCACCGAACAATTTCCGTTGTCGTGGTTGTACTCGTACACAGGACCGACGTGGCCCGGCGGCGGTGCGCCGCGGAACTGATGGTTGCCTTCGCGCAGATGCCAGCCGTAATTCGTTCCCTTTGCACTACCGGGCTGGCGATCGACCTCTTCCCATATGTACTGACCTACGTCACCGATCCAGAGGTCGCCGTTCTCGCGATCGAATGACCAGCGCCAGGGGTTGCGCAACCCGAAGGCCCAGATCTCGTCGCGTCCGTCCTTGCCTACGAACGGATTGCTGGACGGACTGTGGTACGGACCGTAGTTCGTCTTCTTCGGATCGATGCGAAGCATCTTGCCGAGCAGCGAGTTGATGTTCTGCGCGTTGTTGTCTTCATCTCCCGCCCCACCGCCGTCGCCGGTGCCGATGTACAGGAATCCATCGGGACCGAAGCGGAGGTTGCCACCGTTGTGGTTGCCGTACTTGTCGTCCATCACGAGGACGTCGCGTGGTGAAGTCCCTTTTCCGCCGGAGTAGGTGTACTCGCGAACCACTTGATGATGGTTCGGAGTCGCCCGATCGGTGAAGTAGACGTAGAACTTGTCGCCCTTGGGGCTGAACGCGAGCCCGAGGAGGCCCTGCTCGCCTTCGTTGGTCACCTGGGACGAGATGTCCAGAACGGTCGAGACGACCTTGCCTCCCTTGAGCGCCTTGATGCGTCCACCCTTCTCGGCGACGAAGAGCTTCGAGTCGTCTACGCGCTGGCTGAGCGCGATCGGCTCGCTCATGTCGGCGATCTTTGTCAGCTTGACCTTCGCCTTCGCAAAATCGGCAGGGGTTGCGGTCTTGGGCGGCGCCGTCGGACGGGACGTCGCTTCCCCGCCGGTCGCTCGCGCTGAAGCCCGTGGACTCGCCAAGGACACCGACGAGTCCGAGGAAGACGTTTCACCCGGCGTGGACACGACCTGGTCGTTGGCGTCGTCACCGCCGCCGCACGAAGCGAGCAACAAAGCCATGCATATGACAGCCGCGATCCGCGGCAGCACTGAAGACCGAGTGGGGATCAGGGGTTTGGGAAGCAAGACCCGTACAAGGTAGCGGTCAATTGCTATATCTGCAGGAAATCAGTGGGAGCCCTCGTCGATCCGGTAAACGCCCCCCGCGAGTGACATCGCATAGATGTTCCCGTGGTGGTCCTCGCCAAACGAATTGATTTGGCCTACCTCGGGACCCAGGAATCGGTGACCTCGCGCACGGCCGTTGGAGAACACGAAACCCCGCAGTCGGTCTCCGCAGTAATCGGCGAACAAGTAGGCGCCGTACAGATCGGATTCTTTGTGGGAGCGGTAAACGTACCCGCCGGTAACGGCGCAGTTTTCACCATCGTGCTTGTACTCGTACACGGGTCCGACATGTCCCGGTGGCGGATCGCCTTCGAAACGGTGATTGCCTTCACGTTCGTTCCAGCCGTAGTTCTCTCCGCCTGTGGAATCACTCGGCTGGCGGTCCACTTCTTCCCAGGTCCCCTGGCCGACGTCGCCGATCCAGAAGTCTTTCGTTTCACGGTCGAATGACCATCGCCACGGGTTGCGCAAACCGTAAGCCCAGATCTCGTCGCGACCCTTCTTTCCGACGAACGGGTTGTCGGGCGGGATCGAGTACGGCCGTCCGTCCGAAGGATCCGGATCGATGCGCAGGATCTTGCCGAGGAGACTGTCCAGGTCCTGCCCGCTCTCCAATGGATCGCCGCCACCGCCGCCGTCCCCGGTGCCGACATACAAATAGCCGTCCGGGCCGAACATCACGTTCCCTCCGTTGTGGTTCGGGAACTGGTCCTCCATAACAAGAAGGTCGCGAGGTGACGTTCCCTTGCCGCCGGAGAACGTGTACTCCCTCAGCACCTGTTGGCTGTCGTTGTTCGAGAAATAGACGTAGAACTTCTCGCCGTCAGGATCGAACGCGAACCCCAAGAACCCTTTCTCTCCCTTGCTGGCCACTTGTTCGTTGATGTCGAGGATGGTCGATGCGACTTTCCCGTCCTTCACTTCTTTTATGAGGCCTTCCTTCTCGGCGATATAGAGCGTCGAGTCATCTGGGAGCTGGCTGAGAGCGATCGGTTCCTTCATGTCCACGATCTTCGTGAGCTTTAGTTCCGCTTGCGAGAAGTTGGACGCCATCTCTTGGGGCGCGGACTCGGGGGCCTCGCCGCGGCTGCATGAGGCGAGGAGCAAGGCCGCGCATGCAAGCGCGGCGACGCGTACCATCCACGAAGACTTGCGGGGGCCGGATACCAAGGTCCGTACACGGTAGCGGGCGGGCGCGGAGGTTTTCATGAAGACACAGCCAGAGGCGGTCGAGCGCCGGGAGCGCCTGAACGACCGCTTGGCGTTCGGGCTGCTGGCCGCGTGGTTCATCTTCCGCGCCGTGGCGAATCGCCTCGGATTCGGAGCCGGCCCGCGGTTCGTCAAGACCTCCCCGTGGGTTATCCCGCTGCTCAACAACTCATCGTTGCTGCTTATCACGGCGGGCACCGGTACAAGCGGCCGGCCGGGGATGTTCGCGCTGGCGATGGTTACGTCGATCTTCATGAGCACGATTGCCGGGCTGATCCTCTACTGGGCGGGCTGGCGCTTCGGGCACCGGCTCGCAGAGAAGGCCTCCAATCCGACATCGCCGTGGGCGGGTGTATGGAACCCGAAGCAGATCGCACGGGCCGAGCGATGGATGGACCGCTGGGGGATCGCGGTCATCGCCATCGCCCGCATAACGGAGTTCTTCATCGCTCCCGTGACGCTGGTCGCCGGAGCGAGCGAGATGCGACTACGCAGGTTCATGATCGCGCACACGATCGGCGCGGTCGGTTTCGCCGGATTGTTCCTATGGATCGGGAGCGTGGCCCAGCGACGGTGGCCGTGGCTGCAGGGTTGGATCACGGACGTCTACGGACCGTGGGCCTTGCGTATCGGGCTGGGATTGATCGTTCTGCTCGTCGTCCTCTTGGGCTTGGGGAATCTGCTCGGCAGGAGCGAGAAGGTAAAGAAGGCCGAGGGCCGGCTGGACTCAGAAAAGTCGGACGAGCCCTCTCCACCGGATGACGCTTCGGACGCGGCCGAGACGCCGGCGTCACCGGCGCAGGACTAGCTCCGCTCTACGAGGACACCCTCCCAGGGCTCGATAGCGATCCCTCCCGAGAACCTCTGGCCGTCGCGATCGCGCCGAGTCGAAATCCGGATCGTTCCCCTGAGGCGCGAGAACTTCACAGGTTCATCCGACATGTTGAGCGCGACGACCGTCTTGTCCCCGCGCTGATAGACCCAGGAGCCCTCGGGTGATCTTTTTCGGGAGAACGCGCCGGAGTTCAGGTCCGGAGTGCTTCTTCGGGCAGCGATCAGGTCGCGGCACAGGTGCAGCACGGAAGCCGGATCGGATCGCTGGCTCTCGACATTGCAGGAGAGGTCGCCGAGCGGGAGCCAAGTACTGCTGCTCGATGTGAAGCCGGCGCCTGCGTCGCCGGACCAGTGCATCGGCGACCGTCCCGGATCGCGGCCTTCATAGGCCGGCCAGAACCTCAAGCCCACCGGGTCCAAGAGCTGATCCTCGGTCAGCTCTATGGCGGGAAGGCCGATCTCGTCCCCGTAATAAAGGACCGGTGTTCCTCTCAGCGTCATCAGCATCAGGAGCGCACAGCGCACCTTGCGTTCATCGTTCTCGCACCATCGCGTGGCGAAGCGGCCGGCGTCGTGGTTCGAGCCCGTCCAGACCGGCCAAGCATGAGAGGGAAAACCCTTCTCGACGTTGTCCACGATCCGGCTGAGCCGCGCGGGATCAAACCGCGAGTGAACGAAGGGGATGTTGAAGCACAGCTGAAGCTCGTCGTCGGCCGCGCCATAGAACGAGCTGAGCTGGTCGAGACCCCAGACGTAGGTCTCACCGAGTAACACGCATTCGGGCTCGTACTGTCGTGCGACTTCCCGCCAGCGCCTCAGTACCTCGTGCACCTCCGGACGATTAGCCGTGTACACCTCGCGCTGACCACGTGCACGAACGGCGCCGGGGTCGTCGTCCGTGGCCGGTGGATTGTCGCGAAGCTCCCGGTCCTTCACGATCGCGTGGCAAACGTCTATCCGAAAGCCGGCCACTCCGCGATCGAACCAGAACTTCAGAATTTCATCGAAGGCCAGCGCTACCTCTTCGTTCCACCAGTTCAGGTCGGGCTGGGTGGGTAGGAAGAGGTGGAGAAAGTGCTGACCGGTCGATTCGTCAAGGGTCCATGCCTCGCCGCCGAAACTCGATATCCAGTTATTGGGCACTGAGCCGTCGGGCTTTCCGTCGGCCCAGACGTACCAGTCTCTGAAGCGGGACGTCCGCGACGAGCGTGCATCCACGAACCACGGATGCTGGCTGCTCGTGTGGTTCGGCACGAGGTCGTTGAGGACGCGGATCTCGCGCGCATTGGCTTCGGCGATGAGGCGATCGAAGTCTTCCAGGGAGCCGAGCTCGGGATGGATCCCGCAATAGTCGGCGACGTCATAGCCCCAATCGGCGTTCGGGGACGGCATCACCGGGTTCAGCCAGATCGCATCGACGCCGAGCCACGCCAAGTGATCGAGCTTGGACGTTATGCCGTTGAGATCTCCTACACCGTCACCGTTCGAGTCACAGAACGACCGTGGGTAGATCTGGTAGATGACGGCGTCGCGCCACCAGCTCAGGACGTCACGGCTCCCTTGGCGGCCGAGCCGACCATCCGCGCGTACTTGGCGAGCGCCCCCGTCGTGTAGCGCGGCGGCGGAGGTGTCCACTCCTTCGCCGACTCTCCAGCTCGTCGTCGTCGACCTCGATGCGACAATCGCCGCGTTCTCGACGTCCAGCGAGATCGTGTCGCCGTCGCGCACGAGAGCGATCGGGCCGCCGTCGGCGGCCTCCGGAGCGACGTGCGCGATGTTGCCTCGCGCGCGTTGCCCCGGAGAAGCGTCCATCGGTGATGCAGGAGGACCTTGTCGTCCAGACCCTCGCCCGCGAGCGCTGCGGTGACGGCGAGCATCTCCTCATCCCCGGGCCCCCGCGCGGTCCTTCGTACCGGATGATCACCACGTCGCCTTCCTTCAGCTGCCGCGCGGCGACGGCACGGAAGCAGTCCTCTTCAGAATCGAAGACGCGGGCCGGACCACGGAACTCGTGGAACGTCGTCGCCGCGACCTTCAGCACGGCACCGTCGGGAGCGAGGTTCCCATAGAGGATCGCGTAGCCGCCTTCGGCGTGTATGGGCGCGGACGCGCGATAGACGACGTCCTGACCTTCGGTGAAGCGTGACGCCTTCGAGGTTCTCCGCAATCGTCTTCCCCGTCACGGTGATGCAGTCGCCGTGCAGGAGGCCGGCATCGAGGAGCTCCTTCATCACAACCGGGATCCCGCCGACCTTGTCGAGGTCCCGCATCACGTACTTGCCGCTCGGGCTTGAAGTCGGCGATGTGGGGTGTGCGCCGCGATATTCGGTCGAAGTCGTCGATCGACAAGTCGACCTGCGCTTCGTGCGCGATCGCCGGGAGGTGCAGAACAGCATTCGTCGACCCGCCCACGGCACAAGCAAACCGCTATCGCATTCTCGAACGCTTCGCGCGTCATGATGTCGCGCGGACGTATGCCGAGATTCAAAAGGTTCAGGACGGCTTCACCACTGGCCTGCGATATCGCTTCTCGACGCTTGTCGTCGACAGCGGGGATCGACGCCGACTAGGGAAGCGCCATCCCGAGCGCCTCGGAGATCGACGACATCGTGTTGGCCGTGAACATCCCTGCGCACGCGCCGGCACCGGGACAGGCAACACGTTCGAGCTCACCGAGCTCTTCCTCGGTCATGAGCCCGGCCGCGACCGCATCCGACACCCTCGAACACGTCTGACGATGGTCACGTCGGCGCCGTTGAACCGTCCCGGAAGGATCGAGCCGCCGTAAAGGTAACACCGACGACAGGTTCAGCCGGGCCAGTCGCCATGAGCATGCGCGGGCAAAGACTTGTCGCAACCTCGCGATGGTGACGACACCGTCGAATCGCTCGGCATGGACGACGAGCTCGATCGAATCGGCGATGACCTCGCGGCTCGGCAGTGACGCCCGCATGCCCTCGTGGCCCATCGAGATGCCGTCGGAGACTGTGATCGTCATGAACTCGAGCGGGACGCCGCCGGCCGCGCGAACTCCCTCGGTAGCCCACTTCTGCGTCGCGGTCGAGGCTCGCGTTGCACGGCGTGACGGTGTTCCACGATGAGGCGACGCCGACCTGAGGTTTGTTGAAGTCTTCGTCGGTCAGGCCGACGGCGCGCAGCATCGCGCGGGCCGGCGCACGCTCGTACCCTTGCGACACTTCGACCGAGCGCGGACGAGGATCAGCTTTGGTCTTTTCGGAAGTCATGTCCGGCCAGGATAGCCGTCGTTACGGAGCGAAGCGTTTTCTAGGAAAGCGTCGTCGGCACGCAGATCCTGTCCAGGAGCTTTATCCCCAAGATGTGAAGGGGGCCGAAACAAGCAGGATTCGCGCGGATCGCACCATGGGCTGCCGGCGCGATGGTGAACGCCATGCCTACGAACATGAACACGGCAACGAAACGGCGAATGCTGAACCGGAGCCTCATGAGCAGTTGTTGAGGTCTAACTTCTTCAGCGGCTCTGGGAGTTTTTCGACGAGACCAAGGACCACTCCGGGGTCCTCTTCGTCCTGTATCAACGTGATCGGCGCGCTAATGAGCTCCTTTTCGCCAGATCCGGTACGGACACAGGAACCAACGTCGACGTTGCCGATCTCGTGCGGGACGAACCTATCGACCGCCTCCTCGACCACAGCGACTACGTCCTGAACCGGCGTCGCTAAAGCCGCCTGCACCGTGTCGGCCGTTTCCAGAGCGGGTGCAGCTTCCGGGGCTTGCACGATCGTGCTCGGCTTATCGACTTTCTCGGTCCCTGATGGCAGCAACGCAACGGACACGGCTATTGCCGATGCAGCCGCCGTCGCGCCGAAGATCGACTTCCACTTCGCCTTCCCGGCGAGCAACGCCGGGACGAAACCCAACCTTTCGAGATCGAGCCTGAGCCTCGACCGAGCCCGGCTGAGCAAAGTCCATGTCGCTTTCGGCGTCAGACCGAGCCGGCGCGCGACGCCGGCTGGTGATTCCTCTTCGGCGTAAGTGAGCAACGCCTCGCGATACCTCGGAGGCAGCTTCGCCAGCGCCCGGCGAACATCGGCCGTGCGCTCTGCGCGCAGAACCATGTCCTCGGGGTTCCCGTCGTGATCGGACACCCACTGCTCGAGCTCTGCCGGAAGACCGCTCGCGTACTCACGACGACGGCGCACACGGTCGATGGCCACCCGACGGGCTACGGTCTTGAGCCAAGGTTCGGCGTCGAGTGCGATTCCGTTCTTGACGGCGCGGGTCAGAGCCTCTTGTACGTCCTCAGGTGCGTCCTGCCCGGACACATGGCGGACGCTGGCACCGACGCGGCGGGAGGTCTCTTCGAAAGAACGCCTGCACAATGCAGCAGTTGCCGCATTACCTGCCGGCTCGTCGAGGCGTGGACGGACGGCCCTCCCCACGCGGGAAAGTATACGACCGATAACCAAGTCCGCCATACCCCACCAGAGGTAAGACAGCGCCCCGGCGAGACGCCGAGGCGCTGTCGTCGGGGCCTGTGGATCAAGCGGGGAGGGCCCCGTTGCTGCAATTCCCGCCTGCCCGCGAACCACTCCTTATACGCGCGAGTCCCGGGAACCTTGCAGCTGGTTGGGACTAGGCGCTGTCCAGGCGTTCGGTCAGCAGCTGGAGGACCACCTGAGGATTGGCCTGGCCGCTCGTCCGCTTCATCACCTGCCCGACCAGAGCGTTTATCGCTCCGGTCTTGCCGCCACGGATCTGGCCGACGATGTCGGAGTTGGCCTGGATGACCTCGTCCACGATCCCACCAAGCTCGCCGGTATCGGAGATCTGCGACAGGCTCTCCTCGGACACGATCTCTCGCGGGGACCTGCCCGTCTCGGCGACCTTCCGCAGGACGTCGCCCTTGGCCATCGATATCGAGATCGTGCCTTCGTCGACGAGCTTTTGGAGATCGGCCACCTGCTCCGGCGCTACACCTACCTCGTTTGCCTCGACACCTCGTTCGTTGGCGAGCTGCGCCAGCTCGCCGAGGTACCACCGGGCCACGACCTGCGGGCTTCCTCCGTATGCCTGAACCGCCTTCTGGAAGGCGTCGGCCACGCCCGGGACTGGACACCAACGAGCGTGCATCGGCCTGAGCGAGACCGAACTCGGATACGAATCGCCGGCGCCTGTGCGATGGGAGCTCAGGAATGGTCCCGCGGATATCCGATAGCCACGACGGCGACGGCTGAAAGTGGAACGAGATCCGGATCGGGGAAGTAGCGGTAGTCGGCCGAGTACTCCTTCGATCGTCCGCCGATCGTGCTGCCCGATTCCTCGTCGAAGTGTCGCGTTTCCTGGATGATCTCCTCACCGGCCTCCAGCAATCGCGTCTGCCGCTCGATCTCGTGTTCGAGCGCACGTTGGACGGAGCGAAGCGAGTTCATGTTCTTGACTTCGACCTTCACGCCGAACTCCGTCGTCCCAGTTCGGACGAAGCGAGATGTTGGCGTCGCAGCGCAGCGAGCCTTCTTCCATGCGGACGTCCGAGACGCCGAGCGACAGCAGCAGCGTCCGCAGCTCGGCCAGGTACGCGCGCGCTTCCTCCGGCGTCCGTAGATCCGGCTTCGGAAACGATCTCGACGAGCGGGATGCCCGCCCGGTTGTAATCGATCGAGCGCGTGTTCGGCGTCGCCTATCCGGCCGCCTTCGCCCGCGTGGATGGTCTTGCCTGTGTCCTCTTCCAGATGGACGCGATGGATACGCGTGCTCCGGTGCTCTCCATCGACGTCGAATTCGAGCGAGCCGCCGCTCGCCATCGGGATGTCGTACTGGGAGATCTGATAGTTCTTCGGCATGTCCGGATAGAAGTAGTTCTTCCGGTGGAAGATCGATGCGGAGCGACCTGCGAACCGAGCGCAAGCGCGATCCGCAACGTCTGCTCGATCGCGCGCTTGTTCGGAACCGGCAGCGAGCCCGGCTGGCCCGTGCACACCGCGACAGACCTGCGTGTTCGGATCGGCTCCGAACTTCGTCGGGCAACCGCAGAACATCTTCGAGCTCGTGGCCAGCTCGACGTGGCACTCCAACCCGATGACGGTTCGTAAGCCGGACCCTTGTCGCCTCGCAGGAGCTCCTCGACAGAGGCTTCTTCGGGCTCCGGCTCGGGTTCGCGGTGGTGGTGGCGGCACCCACGCTCAGCGCCGCCGGCTGTTCCTGCGACTCTGTCGACGTGTGGCCTCGGCGGGATCAGCGTCGGTCCGACGATCGCGGCCTCACGCACGGCGCGCCGCCATGAGCGCATGCCGTGGATGTGGAAGACCAGCTCCCGGCCGCCGTAAACGGAAATGAGAAGGTAGCCGGACGCGCGCCAGACGAACGGGATGACACTGACGAGGCGCCACGTGAATAGCTCGGACCACGCGAACGAGAGCTCTTGACGGACCGTCCTGCAACTTCGGCACCCAGCGGATCCCATGAGGCTCGAAGGCCAGCGCTCCCGCCGCCGCTCCCGTCCAGCCGCGATTGCGTTCACCCTCCGGTGCGACGGTCTCCTCGCCTACGAAAGCCGCGAGCCCAAGGAACATCGCGTCGCGCCCGCGGCGAAGCTGCTTACGGCCGATGCGCAGCTCGCAGTAGCCGATGAGCCAGGCAACGAACAGCGCCCAGCCCGTGAGGATGTACAGACGCGCGCTCCCCACCTCGCGTCTGATAGAGGTAGATCACCCCGGCCGTGGCTATCGCCACGAAGATCAGACGTTACTCGGTCGCCCCAGAGCCTGCCGCCGGAAGAGATTCACGTACATGTCCCCCATGGCGCGCAAGGCCGTCGAAGTTGAGCTCGTCCTCGAGAGCGAACGCGGCCCGAAGCACGGTGGCCTCGCCGAGCGCGGGCCCCATCAGCTGAAGACCGACCGGCAACTGGTCTTCGGCGGCCAACCCGCACGGGATCGAGATCGCCGCAGATGCCGGCCAAGCTGCGTCGGGATCGTGCAGACGTCCGAGAGGTACATCTGCATCGGGTCGTTCGATACGCTCACCGATCGCGGAAAGCCGTGGTCGGCGATGTCGGCGAGACGAGGAGGTCGAAGCGCTCGAAGGCCCGCTCGAAGTCGCGCACGATCTGGGTCCGAAGCTTGAGCGCACGCCCGTACCAGGCGTCGTAGTAGCCGGACGACAAGCGCATACGTCCCGAGAAGGATCCTGCGCTTGACCTCCGCTCCGAAGCCTGACTCGCGTGTCGCGCGGTTCATCTTCTGCACGTCCGGCGCGTCGACGCGCATGCCGTACCGCGTGCCGTCGTACCTTGCGAGGTTCGACGACGCTTCGGCCGGAGCGATGATGTAGTAGGCGTCCAGTCCGTAACCGAACGACGGGCAGCGAGACCTCCTCGACGGTCCCACCGAGCTTCTCGAGGATCATCAGGGCCTCGCGGACGCGCTCCGACACGCCGGCTTGCATCCCTTCGCCCATCAGCTCTTTGACGACACCGAAGCGCATCCCGGTGATCGGTCGGCCGAGGCCGGCCGACGTAGTCCGGGCGATCTCCGGGGATCGACGTCGAGTCGCGCGGGTCGTGGCGGGCGATCTCTCGGAGCACGAGTGCCGCGTCGCGCACCGTCGCGCGTCATCGGGCCGGCCTGGTCGAGGGACGACGCGAAGGCGACCATCCCGTAGCGCGAAACGAGACCGTACGTCGGCTTCATGCCGACGATGCCGGAGAGGCATGCCGGCTGACGGATCGATCCGCCGGTGTCCGTGCCGACCGCGATCGTCGCCATGCCCGCAGCGACAGCGGCAGCCGATCCGCCCGGACGATCCTCCCGGGCACGCGGGTCGTGTCCCACGGGTTGCGCGTCGGACCGTAAGCGGAGTTCTCGGTCGACGACCCCATCGCGAACTCGTCGAGATTCGTCTTCCCCACCATCAGCGTCCGCGCATCGCGCAGGTGCGCCCACACCGTCGAGTCGTAAGGCGGCTTGTAGTTGTCGAGGATCTTCGAACCGGCCGTCGTCCGGATGCCTTTCGTGCAGAAGATGTCCTTGACGGCGACTGGGATCCCGGCCAGAGCGCCAAGCTCGGCTCCCGCCGCCCGTTCTTCGTCCAACCGCGCTCCGTGGCGGACGGCAGCCTCGCCCGTTCGCGAGATGAACGCGTTCAGCTTGGGTTCGACCGATTCGATGCGGCCGATGCACTGACTCCGCCAGCTCGACGGCTTTGATCTCCCGGCGTTCGAGCAAGCTTGAAAGCTCGGTGGCGCTCAGGCGCCAGAGTTCGGTGTAGGTCATTACTTACTCGGCGTCCTCGAGGATCTTCGGGACGCGGAAGAACGGCCCGTCCCGCTCGGGAGCGTTGGCGAGTATCGCTTCGGCGTCGTGGAGGAGGCACCACCACGTCCTCGCGCCACACATTGGCAAGCTCGATGGGATGCGCTGTCTGCGGGAACGTCATCGAGATCCAGCGACTGGATGCGCTGCGCCCGCTCGAGCACAGCGCTCAGCTGACCACGGAAGAGCTCGATCTCGTCTTCAGAAAGCTCGAGACGCGCGAGACGAGCTACATGCTCGACTTCTTCTCGGGAGATGGCCATAAGAAGCGAGTTTAGCCGAGCAGCTTGGCCAAACCCGCTTCGTCCAGCACCTCCACGCCCAGCTCGTTCGCTTTGTCGAGCTTGGACCCGGCGTTGTCGCCCGCGACTAGGTAGTCGGTCTTCTTCGACACGCTCGACGTAACCTTGGCCCCCTGGTCGACGAGCAGACGCGTCGCCTCGTCGCGACTCCACCGTTCGAGCGTGCCGGTGATCACGAAAGTCTTGCCCGACAGCGGCCCGCTCGACGCCTTCCTGTCCTCCTTCATCCGGACGCCGGCCCGCCGAAGCTTTTGCGAGGAGCTCTTTGGACTTTTTGCGCCCGAAGAAGTCGACGGCCGACTCGGCTACGACCCGGCCGATGCCTTCGACTTCGAGCAGCTCATCCACCTCCGTCTCGGCGATGCGCGTCGATCGATCCGAAGTGCGTCGGCGATGTCACGCGCAGTCGTTCCGCCAACGTGGCGGATGCCCAGTCCGTAGAGCAACCGATCGATCGGTCTGTCCTTCGCGCGCTCGATCGCCGCAGCCAGGTTCTCTATGGCTTTGTCCTTGTGACCCGGCAGCCTGGCGATGTCCTCTTCGGTCAGGTAGAAGATGTCGGCCACGTCTCCGATCAGGTCCATCTCGAGGAGTGCCTGGATCGTCTTGTCGCCCAGGTGATCGATGTCCATCGCACCGCGAGACGCGAAGTGGATGATCCCTTCGAGCAGCTGCGCCGGACACTGCCAGGTTCGGACACCTGATGACGACCTCGCCCTCGGGACGCTCGAGCTTGGTTCCGCACACGGGACATTTCGTCGGCATCTTGAACTTGCTTCTCTTTGCCCGTGCGCATGCTCGGTATCGGCGCAACTACCTCTGGGATGACGTCGCCGGCGCGACGAACGACGACGTGATCGCCGATGCGGCACGTCCTTGCGCTCGATCTCGTCGGCGTTGTGCAAAGTTGCTTGGGAAACGGTGACACCGCCGACGTGCACGGGCTCGAGGATGGCGAACGGAGTGACGGCGCCGGTTCGGCCGACGTTCACGTGGATGTCGTTGAGGACGGTGGTCTGCTCCTCCGGCGGGAACTTGAATGCGATCGCCCACCGCGGTGCCTTGGACGTGTTGCCGAGGTCGGAGCGCTCGGTGAGGTCGTCCACCTTGATGACGGCTCCGTCGATCTCGTGATCGATCTCGTGCCGCCGCTCCTGCGTGTCGGCGCAGTACGCCTTGACTCTCAGCGATCGCCCGGCGTCCGTTTCGCGTCCGGATGCACACGAAGGCCGATCGACTTCAAGTAGCTCGAAGAGCTCCGCAGTGAGTTGTCGATCCGAAGGCCGTCGCGCCGGACGACTCCGTGGAAGTAGATCGACAGCGGCCTGCGCGCCGTGATCTTCGAGGATCCTTCTGCCGCAGCATGTTCCGGCCGCCGCGTTGCGTGGGTTGGCGAAGAGCGGTCTTGCCGGCTCGCCGAGCTCCTCGTTGACCTGCTCGAAGTCCTTGAGACTGCAGGAAAACCTCGCCGCGTACCTCGAGCCACGGCGGTGAGGTCGTCCGTCGCGCAGGCGAGCGGGCAAGCCGCGGATGGTCCGGATGTTCGGCGGTGACGTCCTCACCGATCGATCCGTCGCCGCGCGTCGCGCCTCGCGTGTAACGCCCGTTCTCGTACACCACGCCGACCGAGACAGCCGTCGATCTTCGGTTCGCAGACGAAGGACGGTTCGTGACCCGAGCCCTTGCGGTCACACGGGCGTAGCCACGCTTCGAGGTCGTTCGTCGCTGAAGGCGTTGTCGAGCGACAGCAAGGCGGTTCGAGTGCTGCACCGGAGCGAACAGATCGGACGGCGGCTGCTCCGACCCGTTGCGTCGGCGAGTCGGGCGTGATGAGCTCGGGGAACCGTTCCTCGATGCGCCTGGAGCTCGCGAACGAGCTTGTCGTAATCGGCGTCCGACAGCTCGGGCGCATCGAGCACGTGGTAGCGGTAGTTGTGGTACTCGATCTGTCGCGCGCAGCTCTTCGGCTCGGATGCGCGCGTCCGAGTGAACGGCTTCGTCGGTGTTCTTGACCTTCGGCACAGCTACGGATCGATAGGTTCGTCGGCCTCTTCGAACACGACTGCGCGGACGGGATCGGTCCGCACGCGTAGTTGGAGCACCTCGGCGCGCGCATAGTGTCCCACGGGATCGAACTGATGGCGTTCGCGCTGGGCGACGGCCGAGTCGATGTCCGCGTAGATGATGCCTTCTTCGGCCACCAACGGCCCGGCCATAATGTGCCCCGAGGGTGCGACGATCACGGAGTTGCCCTTGGACAGCCAATCCTCTTCACCGCCGTAGAGCTCGTCGCGAGCCGGAACGTCGGCCGGCACGTCGCTTCCACGCATGCAGAAGTTCACACCGACGACGAACATGCGTCCTTCCTTGGCGATGTGCTGCATGGAGGAAACCCACACGTCGCTGTTGTCCCAAGTGGGAGCCAGGTAGATCTCTATCCCCTTGGCATAGAGCGCGGCGCGCGCGAGAGGCATGTAGTTCTCCCAGCACGTGAGGCCGCCGAGGCGCCCGAAAGGCGTTTGGAGGACATCGAGGGTCGAGCCGTCGCCCATGCCCCACACCAGCCTCTCGCCGCCGGTGGGCATGAGCTTTCGGTGCTTGGCGATCAGAGCGCCCTCGTTATCGAAGTAGAGCTGGGTGTTGTAGAGGGTCGAGCCGGTCTCTTCGCGTTCGTTGACCCCGATGCACACGTAAGCGTTCGCCCGAGCGGCGGCTTCCCCGATGGCTTGGGTCGTTGCACTCGGGACGACGACCGACTGCTCGTGCAGGCGGGCGAACAGGTCGGCCGATTGGCGTGAGAAGGCTGTCGTACGCCACACCCAGTCCGGGTAGGTCGGAATGAATGTCTCGGGAAAGACAATCAGGCCGGCTCCTTCAGCAGCGGCCTTCTCCGTGAGGACCACAACTTTGTCCAGCGTTGCGTCACGGTCCAAGAAAATGGGCGCCGACTGAACGGCGGCAACCTTCACGCCGGGCAATGCGACCTCCTCCCGTTGTCCGTCGAGTAACTGTCTGCAGTCCTAAGGCACAACCTTGAATCCCTGGTTGTCGAAAACGTGAACCTTGCGGTCGCTGACCCGTTTGGGATCGCCATCGGGAAGCGTCAGAGCGTATACCGCTCCCTTCTTGGCATAGAAGATCGTCGAGCCATCCAGGCTCCAATCGAGCGCCGAGACGGCTTCCGACACGACCTTCCTCGTCTCCCTCCCGCCTTGCAGCACCCAGACTCCGCCGCGCCCTTTGTTGTCCTTAGCCGTAAAAGCGACGTGGCCCTGGCCGCTGACGGCTGTACTTCCGATGGTCCCTTCGAACAATTCTCGCTCGTTGCTGAGTCTTGAACCGTCCAGCTTCGCAACGACCAGACTTTTTTCCCGCTGCAAAAGGATCTCGGCGCCGTCGGGCGAGGCGGCCAAGGGGTTCCCTTCGCCGATGTAAGAGATCGACGAGTCCGATCCGGCGAGCTTCACCAGAGCGAGACTCTTTTCCTGTTTGTCGTCATACATGAAGAAGCGATCGGCATCGACCCATACCGGGTAGCGAACCTCGACCGATCCGCGCGACCACAGGACGCGACTCCCGCCCTCCGGATCGATGAGGACTATGTCACGGTCGTCGAGCAACTCCCTGGCGACGAGCTTTCCGTCCGGAGACCAGCCGAGAGGGAACGCCGGCGCATCTGAGACCTCGAATCTTCGGTTGTTCTCGAGTTGCAAGAGCCAGAGCGCGCCGCTCTTTTGGACGTAGGAGTACCAGCGACCATCGTCGCTTGCGGCACCGAGCGTGACGTCGGTAGGCAAGCTTCCGGCCTTTCGTTCATCTCCGGTTTCAAGCTCGCGAACGAACACGCCCTCCTTGCCGGCATACACCAGACGCCCCGGATCGGGCCCACCTCGCTCCGCTCCGAACGCGTAGGCGAGAGCGGCGGCGATAACCGCGACCAATACGAGGCCGATCGCCAGGCGGCCGCGGGAGAAGGCCGAGGAGCGATTCCTATTCGGCGATCGTTCCGCCACCGACGACCTCGTCACCTCGATAGAGGACGACGCCCTGACCCGGCGCAACCGCTCGCACCGGGCGCTCGAACTCCAGCCGGAAGCCGTCGGGTTCGCCGTAGAAGGTCGCGCTCACCGGTTCGCCCCGGTAGCGCACAACCGCGTCGAATCTCTCGCCATCGCACGGCCGCGCTCCGCTGACGAAGCGGGGGCGCTGCGCGCGAAGCTCGCAGCGCCCCAAGGCCTCTGGTGGCCCGACGACGATCGCGTTGCGATCGGTGTCGAGCCGGGTTACGTAACGCGGCTCGGGCGGGCGGAAGCTCATCGTTCCCAGCCCCCGACGCTGTCCCACCGTGTAGTACGCGAGCCCCCTGTGCTCACCCACCACGGCACCGGTGTCGTCGATGATCGGTCCTCGTCGCACCGCGACCGGGACCCGATCCGCGACGACATCCCCGGGCCGGCGTCCCTCTCCCACGAAGCACACCTCGAGAGAGTCTTGGCGATCGGCGTTCGGAAGCTCGAGATCCCGCGCTATCTGTCGCACCTCATCCTTGGTTGAGATCTCGCCGATCGGAAAGGACGCCAATGCCAGCGCGCTCTGGCCGAGCGCGTAGAGCACATAGCTCTGGTCCTTGTCGTGGTTCCGCGCCCGGAACAGCCGGAAACCATCAGGGTCGGCGACGACCCGTGCGTAATGCCCGGTAACGATGCCGTCGAAGCCAAGCATGCGCGCCTTGTCGGCCAGCGCTCCGAAACGAACGAGCTCGTTGCATCGCACGCATGGGTTGGGCGTAAGGCCCTTCGCGTAATCCGCGACGAACGGCTCCACCACCTGCGCGGCGAACGTTTCGCGGAAGTCGAACGTGTAATGGGGGATGCCGATGACGTCCGCTGCTCTCCGGGCGTCCGTAACGGCGTCGAGCATGCAGCATCCCTTCGTCAGCCGGGTCTCTTCGTCCGGGAACTCCCATTGCTTGAGCGTCGCACCCACGACTTCATGCCCATCACGCACTGTGAGGGCAGCAGCGACCGAGGAGTCGACGCCGCCGGACATGGCGGCCAGCAAACGCGACACGTCTACCGCCTAAAGGAGCGAACCCGCTCCACGATCGGCGGCAATGCTTCGAGGACGGCGTCGATATCGGAATCGATGGTCCCGCGGCCCACGGTGAAGCGCAGAGCGCCTTGCGCCCAAGCCTTCGACACGCCGCAGGCGCCCAGGACATATGAAGGCTCGACCGAGCCCGACTGACAAGCGGATCCCGTAGACGCGCAGATCTCCTTCGCGTCGAGCATCAGGAGGACGTCCTCACCGACCACACCACGAACGCTGACATTGAGGTTGTGCGGGAGACGCTCGCTGGGATGTCCGTTCAGGCGAACGTCGGGGATCCGGTCCTGGAGCTCGGCCCACAGGCGGTCACGCAGGAGACGCCAGCGACCTGGTTCGGTCTCGAGCTCATTGGTCACCACCTCTGCGGCGGTGGCGAAACCAACCACGCCGGCCGGGTTCTCGGTTCCCGAGCGTCGCCCGCGCTCCTGCCCGCCACCGTGCGTCGTCGGGATCAGCTTCACGCCACGGCGGACGTACAGCGCGCCTGTTCCCTTCGGGCCACCGATCTTGTGCGCCGAGAACGCAGCGAGGTCCACACCTAGCGCTCGCACGTCGACGTCGATCTTGCCGAGAGCCTGCACGGCATCGGTGAACGTCAGGACATCGCGGTCGCGGCAGATCGCAGCAACCTCGGCAACCGGCTCGATCGTGCCGATCTCGTTGTTCGCGAGCATCAGACAGACCAGCGCCGTGTCGTCCCGCAATCTTTCGGCGACATCCGTAGCGGACACGAGCCCGGTCTCGTCCACGGGCAGGAACTCGATGTCGAACATTCCGTGGTCCCTCAGCCACGTCGCCGAGTCGAGAACGGCATGGTGCTCGATCTTCGGGAGGAGGATGTGCCGCTTGCCGCGGCTCGAGCCGGCCCAGGCTGCGCCCTTTACGGCGAGGTTGTCGGCTTCCGTACCACCGCCGGTGAACACGATCTCCTCGGGGGATGCACCGACGGCCAGAGCGCAGCCTCTCCCGTGCTTCGTCGATGCCCTTGCGTGCCTCACGTCCCCGCGCGTAGATGCTCGACGGGTTGCCCCAGGCGTCGGTCAGGAACGGCAGCATGGCTTCCCGCGCTTCGGGAAGCATCGGTGAAGTGGCGGCGTAATCGAGGTAGTGCACTGTGGTCATGATAGGAGCGCTCGAATGAATGGATTGGCCTAGTCGTGCCGGAGCTTCGTTTCGATCCCTTGGGCAGGCGCGAGGTGATCCTGGCGCCCGAACGCGCTCTGCGGGGCGCCCCGGCCGTCGAGGCCACCGAACCCGACCCGTCCCCCTGCGACTTCTGCGGCGGACAGGAAGGACGCACACCACCGGAGACGTTCGCGATACGTCACGCCGAGACCCGGCCCGATACGCCCGGCTGGACGGTGCGTGTCGTCCCCAACCTCTATCCGGCGACTCCTTTTCACGAGGTAATCGTCCACACGCCCGATCACTACGAACATTTCGAGGATCAAGACGCGGACCATCGGTTGGATGTGATGCGCACGTACCGGGCCCGCATCGCGGACGCGCCTTCCATCAGCAACGTTCCGGTCTGGAATCGCGGACACGCATCGGGTGCATCGCGCACCCACGCTCACGGTCAGCTATTCGGACTCGATGTCGTTCCACCGACGCTCGAACGGGAGGCAGCGGCTTTCGGCGAGGGTCCGTGCGCGCTATGCGGCATCGCTGAGGAGGCGGCGTTGGTCGTAGCCGATGTCGGCGGTTATCGCGTCCTCGCCCATCCCGTGCCGCTAGTAGCAAACGAGCTGCTGATCGTCCCCCCGTGCACGCCGGCGCTCGAGACGCTCGAGGACGATGCGCTGGCCTTGTCGGGTGAAGTCTTCGCGTTGGCGATCACCCGCACTCTGAGCCGGCTCGGCAAGGGAGTTCCCTTCAACCTCGTCGTGCACTCGGCACCCAGGGGCGTCGACCGCTTCCACTGGCATGCACATCTGATGCCGCGCACGGCAGTGTGGGGCGGACTTGAGATGGGGGCAGAGCTGGCGATCGTGGCCGCCGATCCCCTCGAAACGGCGCGGGACTACCGGGAGCCGAGCTAACCCTCCTGACTCAGCAGCTAACCGCGGCGAGGAAGGATCATCTGCGTGTTGCGGAACAGCGCGATCGTCCGGTCGGTATCGAGGTTGCGCACCTCGCAGTCCCAGACCTGGGTCGTCCGCCCGACGTGGCGCGGCGTCGCGCGGCCTTCGACGGTCTCGCCCTCCCGGGCCGAGCCGAGGAAGTTGGTCTTCAGCTCGATCGTCGTGAACGTCGTGTTCTCGGCGGCGCATTGCCAGGTGTCCCAATCGCGCACAGCGTGTCGGCCAGAGCGATGACCGCCGGCGCGAACAGGTAGCCCGTCCCCGCGATCAGCTTGTCCGTGACGTGGATCTGTCCGACGACGAGGTCCTTCGGTGACATCGGTGAACTCGCAGCCGAGCATCCCGGGCACGAGCGGGCCGAAGAAATCGTTCGCGGCTTTGACCGGATCGCGGTCCCAGTCCGACATCAGCGGCCCTTGAAGTTCGCTTTGCCCGGGCCGTCCTTCTCGAAGCTCTCGAGTCCGTGCCTGCGTGTCCTTCGTGTCGAAAGAGCTTCACGAACTCGTCGAGCTCGAGGTCGAAGCCGTCGGCAGGCGCGACGACGATCCGTGTTGATCGCGCGCTTCGCGGCGGCGAGCGACAGCGTCGGGCCCGTCGCGTAGCGTCCCGCCGCTCGAGCGCGAGACCGAAGACATCGCTCTCGGCGACCTCGTCCACGAGACCCCACTCGTGCGCCGTGCGGCGCCGCGACGAACTCGCCGGTGTAGATCATCCACTTGGCGCGGGCCGGTCCGACGAGCCGCGGGAGACGTTGCGTGCCGCCGGCTCCGGGGATGAGACCGACGACGATCTCCGGCTGGCCGAGCCGCGCGTTCGCCGACGGCGAACCGGAAGTCGCACGCCAGCGCGATCTCGCATCCGCCGCCGAGCGCGTAGCCGTTGATCGCGGCGATCGTGACGACGCGGCAGCGCTTCGATGCGGTCCACACACTCGCTGCAGCGCGCCGACGCGCCGGTCCGGACGTCGTCTGGCGTCCCTTCCGCCATCTCCTTGAGGTCGGCGCCCGCCGAGAACGTCCGCTCGCCTCCGTACGACGACGGCGGCGCGGATCGAGCGGTCGCCTTCGATCTGCAGCGCATGCGTCGTTCAGCTCGGCGACGACCTGCGCGTTCAGCGCGTTGACCTTCGGACGGTCGAGGCGGATCAACGGCGACCGCGCCGTCGCGCTCAACGCGAACAATGTCGCTCTCACCGCTCACTCATGGGCGGCAACTGTATAGATTCGATCGTCATGGAGGTAAAGGACACAGACGCGCTCATCGTCGTCGACGTCCAGAACGATTTCTGTCCGGGCGGCGCACTCGGTGTACCGGGCGGGGACGAGTCGTCGAGGTCATCAACTGGCTGATGCCGACTTCGAGCACGTACTCGCGACACAGGACTTCCATCCGCCGGGACATTCGTCCTTCGCCGAGCAAGGAGGCCCGTGGCCCGAGCATTGCGTGCAGGGAACACCCGGGGCTGCATTGCACGCCGGGCACTCGAACGAAAGATCCCTTGATGCGATCGTGCAGAAGGGGACGGAACTTGCGACGGACGGATACTCCGGGTTCGCGGGAACCGATCTTGCGCAACGATCTGCGGCGATCGCGGTGTGACGACGGGTCTTCGTCACCGGTCTCGCTACCGACTATTGCGTGCGCGCAACAGCGATCGAAGCCGTCGACAATGGCTTCGAACGTCGTCGTCGTCACCGACGCCATCCGGCCCGTCGACGCCGAGGCCGGCGACGGCGAGCGGGCGATCGCCGAGATGCGAAGGAGCAGGGGCAACCCTGCTCACGTCGGACCAGATAAACTCGTAGCCAATCCACATAACCCGAAGTGAGTCGGTTAGACGGGACATCGTGAATTTCTTTCACAAAGTCCCCACAAGAACCGACGCGCGAGAGGTGGTGAGCAAGTGGCCTGTCAGAACGGCTACGCGGAGCACTACCGGGGCCTGTCCCCGGAAGAGATGTCGGACCGCCTTCGTGCGCTCGCCTCGCGAGCGCAACGCCGTGATCCTCGCCCACAACTACCAGATCCCCGAGGTCCAGGACGTCGCCGACTACGTCGGCGACTCCCTCGGTCTTTCCCGCCAGGCCGCAGCCACCGACGCCGACGTCATCCTGTTCTGCGGCGTGCACTTCATGGCCGAGACGGCCGCGATCCTCTCCCCCGACAAGACGGTGCTGCTTCCCGACCTCGAGGCCGGTTGTTCGCTCGCGGCGACGATCACCGCGGACGACCTTCGGCGCTGGAAAGCCGAGTATCCGGGAGCCGTCGTCGTCTCCTACGTGAACACGACGGCCGAGGTGAAAGCGCTGTCCGACTACTGCTGCACGTCGGGCAACGCCGAAGGCGATCATCAACTCGATCCCCGAGGACAAGGAGATCCTCTTCCTGCCGGACATGTTCCTGGGCGCCTACCTCGAGAAGAAGACCGGACGGAAGATGCACATCTGGATGGGCGAGTGCCACGTCCACGCCGGTATCGACCCGGCCGAGATCGGCGAGATGCGCGTGAAGAACCCGGACGCCGACTTCCTGATCCACCCCGAGTGCGGCTGCGTCACGCAGACGATGTACCGGCTCGGCGAAGGCGACATCTCGTCCAACGGCACGCACATCCTGTCCACGGAAGGCATGGTCCGGCACGCGAAGGCGTCAGCCGCGCAAGCGGTTCGAGTCGTCGCGACCGAGACCGGCATCCTCCACCGCCTCAAGAAGGAGGTGCCGGCGCAAGGAGTTCATTCCCGCCTCGCGCGGCGCGGTGTGCCAGTTCATGAAGCGAATCACGCTTGCCCAAGGCTCTGTGGTCGTTGGAGCACATGGAGCACAAGATCACGGTGCCCCCGGACGTCGCAGAGGACGCTCGCGGCGCCATCGACCGCATGGTCGCGATCAGCTGACGAACCCCGCCTGAGGCCAGCGCTTCAGGACGGCCTCCGCCGGACCGATTCCATAGACATGAAAGTGCGTCAGCCTGCGCCGTCGTCCGACGAGTTCTTCTACCGCCCCGAAGGGGAAGGGGGCCGTAAACGAGCGCGATCCAGCGAGCGCACGGAGTCCTCACGCCGGACCCGCAAGCACGAGGTTGAGACCATCGAGGTCCCCGCCCTCTCTGCGGCCGAAACTGTCGTAGCTCGCCCCCCGAAACCGGTCCCGGAGCGGTTGGCCCCCGCGCCACTGCCCGCCGCGCCCAAGCCGAAGCGGTCCGTTTTCAAGTCGAAACCGAAGCGGGAGCCTGTGGCACCCCAGGTTGCCTCGCCGCCGCCTGCGCCGCCCGCGCCTCCCAAACCGAAGCCCGCGCGCGTCGTGGCTCGGCCCGCTGTCGTAGCTCCGCCGCCTCCGCTTCCCGTCGCTCCTCCTCCTCCGCCGACGGCGCCCGAACCCGTCGAGGAAATCCTCCCCTCACCCGTGCCTTCTCCGATGCCGCCGGCACCGACGGTCGATGTGAACGCCCCCGGATCCGCCCCGGCTGCGCCCGGCCCGGCTCCCACCCGTTGGAAGAAGGTCGGCGGGATGCTCGTTCCCGAAGGCGGACCCCTCGTCGAGGCACCTCCAGCCACCCCCATCGAGCCGGAAGCATCTGCGCCGACTGAGCCACAACCGCTCTCGATCGAGCCGCCTCCAGTCCGCCTGGCCGTGCCGCAGGCCGCCGCACCGCAAGCGTCGTCTCCGTTCGCGATCGCAGATTCCGAGCCGTCGGCTCACGAAGTCGTTCGAAGCGAAGACCGCGAAGCGGACGATGACCCACCCATCACGGCGCTCCCGTCCCTGCGCCAAGACTTCAAGCGCCGCAGGCGCGGACGCTTGCTTCCGGCGCTGATCGCCGGACTTCTCGTTTCCGGTGCTGCTGGATACTTCGCGATAAACAAGTCGTTCAATGACGGAGAGCTCGTCTCCTTCCGGTATTCGTACGCGTCGGGTGACAAACGCACTTACGACATGACCATGGAGATGAACATGAAGCCCGCCGGGCTTCCCGACGCGGCGCCCTTCGAAGGAACGATGAACGCGACGATGAACCTCGACGTCGTATCGAAGGCCGAAGACGGGTCGACGGTCATCGACATCAAGATGTCCAACGTAGCGCTGCAACCCAACCTGAATGCGGGGCCCGGCGATGTCGGCAAGATGCGTGTGACCATCGCACCGGATGGACGCGTCACGAGAGTGGAAGGTGTCGGCGGGCCTTTCGGAGCGGCCGGGATCGACGTCGGCTCCTTCTTGAACATTCCGGGCGGAGGAGCGACCGACGGCGCGAGTTCGCAGTTCCTCTTCCCTCAGTTCCCCTCCGAGGGCGTGCGCCCGGGTGATTCGTGGACGGAAGAGACGGTCATGCCCCTGCCCTTCAGCGACGTTCCGATCAAGGTGAAGACCGAAGGCACGTTCGAGGGTTACCAGCAGACGCTCTACGGCCAGGCTGCGCGCATGCATCATGTGGTTACGATGCCGATGAACTTCGACTTCACCTTGGCCCAGCTCTTCCAATCGATGGCAGCGGTGACGGAAGGCGGCGCTCCTCCGGTGCCGCTCGAGGCGCAAAGCGCCCGCTTCGTCGTCAGCGGGTCGATGAAGATGATCACGGACTCGCTCGTCCTACCGGATGGCGGCGATATCGCGAAGATGGTCGGCACAACGGATATGGACCTCAACATGCGGATCGACGGCGTTCCCGCCGATCAGCTCGAAGGTTCGCCCGGCGAGTTCTCGATGGCCGGCACTACGAAGATGACCATCATCCGCACCGACGGCCAGACTTCTAGTTAGCCCGAGCGGCGCTCAACTCTCGCCGAACCTTCATCCAGTCCGACACCTTCGTCGATAAGAAGATGTCCGTAGCGATCTGGAATACACCGATCCCGAGCAGTAGCCACATCAGCCAGTTCCAGTCGAAGTAGAAGATGAGCGCGGGGATCAACAGTGCGAAGGGGACCAACTTGGTCAGCACGGCTCCGGATGCATGCATGAGCGCACGCTGCCGTGGCGAGGCGCGCAGGTAGGTCGCGTAGTCGGTCTTAAGACCCGGGCGAGGTGGTGGCGGGCCGCCGAGAAAGACGTGAGTGAATCGGATCCCGACCGCACGCCCCACGACCCAGTGCGCGAGGCAATGAGTGCACACGAGCACCGCGCCGAAGCCGAACAGGAAGATGAGTGCCGACCAGATCGGCGTCGGCTCGCAGGAGGATTTTCCGAATCCGCAAAGCGGCCCTCCCCACCACACGAAGGCGACGAGGATCGCCAAGAACCCGGCCAGCGTGCCCAACACCAGCACGGCGAGTCCGATAGGACCTGGAACGCGCAGCCGCACGCCGTTCTCGAACGCGCGCCGGTCGATAACGGCAACGCTGTCGGCGTAGATCTCTGCGAGTTCACGATTGCTCCGCAGAACCGACACGGCTTTCCAGAACCCGGTCCCTTTTAGCCCGCGCCCTTGGCTTACCGCCTGTTCGGCCCGGTCGAGCGCAGCTTCTATCTCGGCGCGATCCACGCTAGAAGCGCGGCGTTTCGCGGTAGCGGCCGTACACGTCGGCCATCGCCTGGGCGATCTCCCCGACGGTCGCGTAGGCACGCGTCGCGTCGAGGATGTACGGGATCAGGTTGTCCTCGCCGCGGCTGGCTTCGGTGAGCGCGGCCAGACGCCTTGTCGCGCGGCGGCGTCGTCTCGCTCGGCGCGTAGCTGCTTGAGCTCGGCGACGGCCTGGTCCTCGACCTCCTGTCCGATGCGCAGGAACTCCGGCTCGTGACTGCACCGTCTCCTGTGAACGCGTTCACACCGACATGCACCTGGCGCTCGGCGTCGAAGCGCTTCTGCTGGCGGTACGCGGCTTCGGCGATCTCCATCTGGAAGAAGCCGTCCTCGATACCGCGGACGCAGCCCTCGAGCATCGAGCCATCGCCCAGCTTCTCGATCCGCTTGAAGTACTGCCTCGGCCTCCTCCTCGATGCGGTCGGTGAGCGACTCGATGAAGTAGCGAGCCGCCGAGCGGGTCGATCACGTTCGTCGACGCCGGTCTCGTAGGCGATGATCTGCTGCGTCCGAAGCGCGATCTCGACGGACTTCTGCGGACGGCAGCGCGTACACCTCGTCCAACGAGTTGGTGTGCAGCGACTGCGCGCCGCCGATGACCCCGGCCAGCGCCTCGAGCGCCGTCCGCACGACGTTGTTGTACGGGCTGCTGCAGCGTGAGCGAGCAGCCCGCGGTCTGGACGTGGAACCGGCACTGCATCGCCTTCGGATCCTTCGCGCCGTACCGCTCCTTCATCCAGCGCGCCCAGATCCGGCGAGCCGCGCGGAACTTCGCGATCTCCTCGAAGAAGTCGATGTGCGAGTTGAAGAAGAACGAGAGCTGGGGGCCGAAGACGTCGACGTCGAGACCGCGCTGCAGACCGAGCTCGACGTAGGCGAACCCGTCCGCGAGCGTGAAGGCGAGCTCCTGCGCGGCCGTCGATCCCGCTTCGCGGATGTGGTAGCCGGACACCGAGATCGGGTGGTACCGCGGCATGTGCTCGGCGCAGAACTCCATCATGTCGCCCATCAGTCGCAGGTGCGGACGCGGCGGGTACACCCACTCCTTCTGCGCGATGTACTCCTTGAGGATGTCGGTCTGGCACGTCCCGTCGAGTCGATCGAACGGGACGCCCTGCTGCTCGGCGACGGCGAGGTAGTAGCAGAAGAACGTCGCGGCCGGACCGGAGATCGTCATCGACACGGACACGTCGCCGAGCGGGATGCCCTTGAACAGCGTCTCCATGTCGCGCAGCGACGAGATCGCGGCGCCGCACCGTCCGACCTCGCCGAGCGAGAGCGGATCGTCGGCGTCGCGTCCCATGAGCGCCGGCATGTCGAAGGCGACGGACAGTCCGGTCTGTCCCTGCGACATCAGGAAGTGGTAGCGCTCGTTGGTGTCGCCGGCCGAGCCGAAGCCCGGCGAACTGACGCATCGTCCACAGACGGCCGCGGTGTCCGGACGTGTAGACGCCGCGCGTGTACGGATACTCGCCGGGGAACCCGATCGCCTCGTCGTAGTCGCGCTCGTTGTCGTCGACCGGCGTGTAGAGCGGCTTCAGCGGGATGCCGGACAGCGTCTCGAAGTCGGCGTCCCGCTTGGAGGTGTCGTCGTAGCGCTTCTGCCAGTCGAGGGCGTCGCGCTCGATGTCGTCGGTCATCTCATCTCTAAGGCTAAACGTACGCGCGGGGTCAGCCGACCTTTAACGTCTGGCCACCATCGACCGGGAGCAACACCCCCGTGATGAAGCTCGCTTCGTCCGAGGCCAGGAACAGAGCGGCATGCGCTACGTCCCAAGCGGTCCCTTGTTTGCGTCCGAGAGGAACCTGCTTGTCACGACCGGCGACCAGATCCTCACGCGACGCGCCGGTCGCTTTCACCCAGGCCTCGATGGCCATCGGAGTGTTCATCAAACCCGGAAGGATCGCGTTGGCGCGTATGCCGTGTCGAGCTTCGGCCAGTGCGACATGTTGCGTTAAGGCATTCACGCCGGCCTTCGTGACCTTGTAGGCCATCATCGGGATCGCGGCGATTGAGGCGATGGAGGAGATGTTCGTGATCACTCCCGACTGCTGCCCGCGCATGACGGGCACCACGTGTTTGCAGGTGAGGAACATCGACTTGAGGTTGGTGTCGCAGATTCTGGTCCACGCTTCTTCGGCCAACTCGGTTACGGCCGCGTCGCGAGAACCGATACCGACGTTGTTGTGCAGGATGTCGATCCGTCCGAACTGATCGACGCATGCCTTCGCCAGCGATCGGCAATCGTCCTCGTTTGTGACATCGGCTTCGATGGATGCGGCCTCGCCGTTCTCCTCGGCGATCATCTTCTCCGTCTCGCGAGCCGAATCGAGTCGGCGATCGACCAGAAGAACCTTGGCTCCCTCGCGCGCGAACAGGACGGCCGTCGCACGTCCGTTACCGATGGTCTCGCCCGGGGTCTGGCCCGCCCCTACGACGATCGCAACCTTCCCTTCGAGCCTCATGCGCCCTCCAGCCCCAGTCGTTTCATCAGTTCGTCCGCCGCAGAGTACGGGTCCAACCGCCGTTCGAGCACGTCGTCGGTCAGCTTTTCGAACACGTCGGCGCCCGCTGCTTCTTCGAGTTTCGACTTGAGGCGCTCGCCGACGATCTCGCGGATCTCAGCCGAGAATCGCGAGCGTCGCCGTGCCTCGAGGCGGCCTTCCTTACGAAGGTGCGATTCGTGAGAACGGATCGCGTCCCACAACTCATCGACCCCGTCTTCGGTGGTTGCCGACGTGAGAACGATCGGGATGCTCCAGTCCTCGTCGCGACCCGATCCCATCTCGAGCATCGACCGAAGATCGCGAGCGGTGTCGTTCGCGCCGTCCTTGTCCGACTTGTTGACGCAGAAGATGTCCGCGACCTCGAGGATCCCCGCCTTGGCCGCTTGTATCGCATCGCCCATCCCGGGAGCCAGGACGACGATCGTCGTGTCGGTCTGCTTGGCCACCTCGACCTCGGACTGTCCGACGCCGACGGTCTCGACGACGACGATGTCTGATCCCGCAGCCTCGAGCACCCGCATCGCCTCCGGTACCGCCAGCGACAAACCGCCGAGATGTCCGCGCGTCGCCATGGATCGGATGAAGACCTTTTCATCGAGAGCGTGAGCTTGCATCCGAACACGGTCGCCGAGGAGCGCTCCACCGGAGAAGGGTGACGTCGGATCGACTGCGATGACGCCGACCGCGAGATCTGCGGAACGCATCCGGTGGACGAGGCCATCGATCAGTGACGACTTGCCTGCACCGGGCGCGCCGGTGATGCCGACGGTCGACGCGTGCCCGGTGAGCGGATAGACCTCACGGATCACGTCCGAGGCTTCGGCTGCGCCGTCTTCGACCAGCGAGATGAGCCTCGCGACGGCCCGGCGATCGCCGGACCGCAAGCCCGAGACGAGATCGGTGACCGAGCTCACTCGTCCGGGAACTGCGTCGGGATGGAGGCGGCGGCCCTAACCAGAGCCTGGGCCGCGTCGACTTCTGCGGTCAGTGCCTTGAGGTCGCCCTTCACCTTGAGCTTGCCCTGCAGAAGAGCGCGAGTTGGGTCGAGCTTGCCCTCGATGATCTCTTTCCAACGGGAGTAAGGAGCGCGGATGACGAATTCGGCGAGGGCGCCGGTCTCCGGCGTGACCGCGGTGGCCTGCTTGCACCGGCCGTGCTCGATCTCGAAGAGTCCCCAAAGGTCGATAGGCACTCCCCTATCCGGTTCGGCTTCGACGACGAGCGTTATGTCCCGCTCCCAGTCGCCGGCCGCTTGAGCCAGCTCGGCGCTCGAATTGATGGCGTCCTTGTACGCCTCGAGCCATTCGTCGGTCGCGAACTTGGGCACAACTGTGATGCTACGGCGGAGTTAAACGACGCCGCATGGACTCCCTCTCGGCTTTGTCGCAGAGGAGTCCTTACGCAGGCGGCCTCGCCGGTGTTGCCGGGCTTGTTTCACTGGGCTCCCGGCCCTCGACCCGTTCGATGTTCGCTCCAAGTGACGTCAGCGCGTCTTCGAGCCGCTCATACCGCCGGTCGATATGGATGATGTCCTCGACGCGCGTTCGGCCCTTGGCCGCCAGCCCGGCGATCACCAGGGCGGCGCCGGCGCTGACGTCCGCCGCGCGGACCTCGGCTCCCGTGAGTTGCTCGACACCACGAACCACCGCGTAATGGCGCTCGACGCGGATGTCGGCACCCATGCGCGCGAGTTCGTCTACGTGGAAGAAGCGCGCGTCGTAGATGTTCTCGGTGATCACGGACATGCCGGTTGCCAGCGTGAGCATCGCCATGGCCATGGGCTGGAGGTCGGTCAGGAACCCGGGGTACGGAAGCGTCGATACATCCACAGGTCGCGGCCGGTCCTCGGCCACGATGTGGACACGATCTTCGAAGGCATCGATCTTCATACCTGCATCGATCAATGTCTCCAGAACCATCGCGAGATGGCCGGGCACCATGTCGCGTACCGTGACCTCGCCACCCGTGGTAGCAGTAGCGAACAAGTACGTCGCGGCAACGATGCGGTCCGGCATGACCTCGAAGTCCGCCGGAGCCAGCTCGTCGACACCCTGGACGACGATCGTCGGTGTGCCCGCTCCGTCGATCTTGGCCCCCATCGCGGTCAGGAAAGCCGCCAGATCACAGATCTCGGGATCGCGTGCGGCGTTCTCGAGCGTGGTCGTGCCCTTGGCAAGCGATGCCGCCATGAGCAGGTTCTCTGTGGCGCCGTGACTCGGATATTCGAGATTGATGAACGTGCCGCGCAACCCCGACGTCTTCGCCTCTACGAATCCGTGAACGACGTTGATCTCGGCTCCCATCGCCTCGAGCCCGCGCAGATGTATGTCGATCGGACGGGGGCCGAGGAAGTCCCCGCCGGGCAGCGCAACTCGAGCGCGGCCTTCGCGCGCCAGAAGGGGGCCGAGCACTGCCGTGGAGGCTCGCATACGGCTCACGTATTCGTAAGGCGCTTCGACGCCGAGCGAGTCGGGAACGGCGACCTCCGCCACGCCGTCATTGAGGGTCAGCTTGGCTCCGAGGTAGCTCAAGACGTCGGCGAACCACCGAAGGTCGGCGATGTCCGTCACCCGCCTGATCCTGGACGTGCCGGGCGCGAGCAAGCAGGCCGCGATGCACTTCAGGCCGCTGTTCTTGGTCGCGCCCGGGCAGGTGATCTCACCGCTGAGGGGGCGCCCGCCTTCGATCTCATAGGCGTGGCTCATGGACGCCTAGGTTAACCGAGCACCGCCGCAGTTCCTGCGGCGATCTCAGTTGCCAGTCGCTTCGCTCGTGGTAACCGGCGAAGCGGCCCAGAATGCCTGCGGTAACCCCCCTTTGGGCTGTAGCCTCGGCCCAAATGGCCCACCGACGTCTAGGCATCCTGGCCGCGATCGGTCGATCCTCGCGATCGCCGCGATCCTTCCGCAGCTGGTTTCGGGAGCTCCGGCGGAGACGGCCGACATCCCGTCCACCGACGTGCTGGTCCGCGTCGTCCGGCCTCAGACCGCCACCTCCACCTCGACCACGAGTTCGGGCCAAGCCGGAGGCTCGTCGGTGGCATCGTCGACGTCGGCCGGTTCCACCGGAAGACAGCAGATCGACGTCATCAACAAGTCGGACAGCGCCTACGCCCGCGCCGGAGACGTCGAGCTCGAACAGGGGATGGACGAAGTCACGGTCGAGGAGCCGACGGCCGGAGAGTCGTCGTCGGACGCGGAGAACCAGGCCTCCGACGTTGCCGAGGTCTACACCGAACGCATCACTCCGTCGAACTCGGGAGCATCCGCATCCGACGCCGTGTGCCCGAAGGCGACCACGTGCAAGCGTTACGAGCTTCGACGCGCTCGCCTGCCCAAGACGAGCACGGGGCGGGTCGATATCCCGTTCAGGTTCAACGACGAGGGACGCCGCAACCTGCGTGCACCCGCCGGGCTGCTCGAGTCGGCCTTCAGCTCGGCATCGCAGGAATGGACGCGTTGGAACTCGAATCTGAACTTCAAGAACATGGGGACGACGACGGCCACGTTCGGAGCGAAGGGTAAGGACGGAAGCTGCGACGACGGCACCAACGTCGTGACGTGGCACCGGTTCGACGCAAGCATCATCGCCGCCGTGGCGGTGTGCACCGATGACGCTGGACGAGTAGTCCGCGACGTCGACCTTGCGATGAACGTCACCCAGCACTGGGAGGACATCTCCGGGACGCCCGACAGCCGGCACAGCTTCGACGTCCGATCGATCGTCACGCACGAGCTTGGTCACTGGCTGTCCTTCGCCGATACCTATGGCGGTGCAGACGCGAAGCAGACGATGTTCGGACAGGCCGACCACGGCGAGACGAACAAGCGCACTCTGGCTCTGGGCGACGTTATCGGCGTGCAGACGGCCTATCCGTGCGGCGCCGGGGACAGCTGTCCGCGTACGGGCATCAAGAACGACTAGCCAGCCTTCTCAACCGGCGCCGATTCAGCATCGCCCGTCTTCGCACGACCAAGAAATAGAGACCGGCTGCAACCAGTAAGGCGAGGACGATCTTCCCCCATGGGGGCCCGGTTGGACGGATAAGAACCACGCTCGCCGATTGCTCGACACGGTCGGTTGCGTCGAAGGCCTCGATTCGCAAGGCATAAGTGGCGCGGCCCGCGGCGAGCTTGCCGGGATCCAGGCGAATGCCGAGCTCCCGCTCCCCCGCCTCGACGATGATCTTTTCTCGAGCGACCTCGGCTCCCTCGAGCGTGAGCGTGGCCGTCACCTGGGCTGCCTTGGGAACGACGAAGTCGATGTCCACCGAGTCCTCGTGATCGGGTGGGTCGATCACGATCTCACCAGGAACGCTCAGTCCGGTGAGCGCAACGGGCAGTTGGTAACCCTGAGGCGGAGTCACCTGAACCGCGCCGGCTCCGGACGGTACGGCCGACCAACCACCGAGCGTCGAGTCTTCGAGCATCTGAGGACCGGACGAAACGGCGAAGACGCCGTCGCCCGAAATGTGTGCGCTACCAACTCCGCGCTGCACGCCGACTCGGATGGTCTTCCGGCCCGTCCATTGCTGCGGACGCAGACCGCCGTAATACGCCGCCAGTATCTCGTCGTAAGAGTCGCCTCTTTCTGCCCGACCCATCGCGCCGTACTGGCTCATTCCAACTCCGTGGCCGTAACCCCGCCCGTGCACGACGAATCCGTCGGACGTCTTCTCGATCGTGAATCGAGAAGACGGCAAGGTGAACGGCATGCGCTCGCCGTCTGAGCGTTTTCCCGGATAGAGATCCGGGAAAACGGTCGGCGCCGCGTTACTGATCACACGGCGGAAGCGAACCGTGGTCATCTCGAGCTCGCCGCCCTTGGTCTTGATTTTCAGATTTCGGGCGTTCTCATCGGCAACGACCTCGGTGATCTCGCCGTTGAGTCTGATCGCATCGTGCAGGATCCGCTGCAGGCCTTCACGCGTGAATGCGACGTCCCACCTGTGCAGCGGCGACACTTTGTCGGGCGGATCGTCTATCGCTTGCAGGTACGGCCTCGGCCCGTCCGACGGGTACACGACCTCGTTGGCCAATGTTCGTCCACCCGACGTCGAGTGGTATCGAGTCAACGCAGGTTTGCCTTGGTACAGCAGAACCTGCCCGGCTGTTTCCCTCACCGCCTGCACCCAGCGGGCGCCGCGCTCGTCGGATTCGGCGTCGGCGCCTTGATACACCTGACAGGACGTCGTGCCGCACACGTCGAACCCGAACTGCTGCCAGTAACCCTTGTCGACTTCCCACAGTGCGTACGTCCGTGCGGCCACAGCCTGTGCCTTCAGCGCCTCCATCGGCCAGCGGCCCGGAACCTCCCGCACGCCCATCACATACGAGTCCAGATCGAGCTCGTTAACAACGTCCAGAGCGCCGCCCCGCCTGCGAACTTCGACCGTGCCCCGGAAGGGTCCGCGTCCCTCGACGCGCAGTGTTGTTCCTTCCGCCGGGCGGAACGTTACGGGACCAGCGACGGCTCCGATGGCTTGCGCGTGAACACCCCGCGGCAAGGCGAGACCGACGACCAGGGTGAAGAGAGTGAGGGCACGACGCATGCCAGAGGACCGATGCTACCGGCGGTCGTGGCGGCCGACGACGATCTAGGAGTCGGAGAGCAATCCGGCCTCGTCGGCCGCCTGCATGCGGGCCTCGGCTCGCCAGAGAGCCAGGCGCGCTTCCTCGTCCTCGGCCTCTTGCTGGAGCCGTTCGCGCGCGCGCTCGGCCTGGTTGCGCGCCCGCGCGACGTCGATGTCCGAGGCAACTTCCGCGGAGCGAGCCAGGACCGACACGCGGTTGTCCTTGACTTCGATGAAGCCTCCGTGAACGGCGAAGACCATAACGTCGCTGCCGGCTTCGACCTTCAGTCGCGCGTGCCTCAGAACACCGAGGAACGGTGCATGGCCGGGAAGGATGCCGATCTCGCCGTCCTCGGAGCGGGCGACAACGAAGTCGGCCTCACCCGACCACAGCTCCTTCTCCGGATCGACGATCGCGACGTCCATGGGCATTTTGAGTTACTCCGACATCGTCTTGGCTTTGGCCGCCGCGTCTTCGATCCCGCCGACGTAACGGAAGGCCTCCTCCGGCAGGTGGTCGAACTCACCAGCGTTGAGGCGCTCGAAGGAGTCGATCGTCGTCTCGAGAGGCGTGTAGTTGCCGGGGATACCGGTGAACTTCTCGCCGACGTAGAACGGCTGTGACAGGAACCGCTGGATCTTGCGCGCACGGCCGACGATGACCTTGTCCTCTTCGGAGAGCTCGTCGATACCGAGGATGGCGATGATGTCCTGGAGGTCCTTGTAGCGCTGCAGGATCTCCTGCGTCCTCCGGGCGACACCGTAGTGACGCTCGCCGACGTATTGGGCCTGAAGGATCCGTGACGTCGAGTCGAGCGGGTCGACGGCCGGGTAGATGCCGATCTCGACGAGCTGACGCGTCAGAACGGTCCGGGCGTCGAGGTGCGCAAAGGTCGCGTGCGGCGCCGGGTCGGTGAGGTCGTCGGCCGGGACGTATACAGCCTGCAACGAGGTGATCGAGCGGCCGCGCGTCGAGGTGATGCGCTCCTGGAGCTCACCCATCTCCTCGGTGAGTGTCGGCTGGTAGCCGACGGCGGAGGGCATGCGGCCCAGCAACGTCGACACCTCGGACCCCGCCTGCGAGAAACGGAACACGTTGTCGATGAAGAGAAGGACGTCCTGCCGTTCCGAATCCCGGAAATACTCGGCCACGGTGAGGGCCGAGAGTGCGACCCGAAGCCGCACACCCGGCGGTTCGTCCATCTGACCGAAGACCAGCGCCATCTTGTCGAGGACGCCGGCTTCTCGCATCTCGATCCAGATGTCGTTGCCTTCACGCGTCCGCTCGCCGACTCCGGCGAACATCGAAACGCCACCGTGCTGTTGCGCGAAGCGAGAGATCATCTCCTGGATGACCATGGTCTTGCCCACTCCGGCGCCACCGAACATCCCGATCTTGCCGCCCTTGACGTAGGGAGCGAGCAGGTCGATGACCTTGATGCCCGTCTCTAGGATCTCGGACTTCGGTTCGAGGTCGGTGTAATGCGGCGGCTCTCGGTGGATCTCCCACCTCTCCTTGACCTCGACCTTCGGACCTTTGTCGATGATCTCACCGATGACGTTCACGACTCGGCCGAGGATCTCCTTGCCGACCGGCATCGTGATCGACTTCGTCGTGTTGACCGCGACGGCTCCGCGCACCAGTCCGTCGGTGGGCTGCATGCAGATCGCTCGCACGCGACTGAGGCCGATGTGTTGCGCCACTTCCGCGGTCACGATCCGGCGCTGACCCTGGCGATCCCCTCGGTCGATCTTTAGAGCGTGGTTGATCTCCGGCAGGGACCCGGGGGCGAACTCGACGTCCACGACCGGGCCGATAACGGATATGACGCGGCCTTTGAGCTGTGTGTTCTTTTCGGCGGCCCCGGATACCTCATCCCACTCCGCGCTTTCCTGGTCTTCGATCGACCAGACGTCTGCTTGTGCTGTGGTCATGTCCTGCTCCTATCCCACTCCGGCAGCCATCTTGCGCAGCGCCTCGGCGCCGCCCACGATGTCTGCGATCTCGCTCGTGATCTCGGACTGACGAGCCTGGTTGGCCACGCGCGTCAGGTTCTTGATGAGCTCGTCGGCATTGTCCGTGGCCGCAGACATCGCGCGCCGGCGCGCGGCATGCTCACTCGCCGCGGCCTCGAGCAGTGCCTGGAAGATCTTCACCTCGACGTACATCGGCAGCAGCTCGTCGAGGATGCCCTCCGGGCTCGGCTCGAACTCGAACGTCGCGCTGAGCTCCTTGCCGCCCTCGATCTCTTCGGCAGCGAGCGGCAGTAGTTCTGTAACCGTTGCCGTCTGCGTCATGATCGATTTGAACTCCGTGTAAACGATGCGGACGCTGCCGATCTTGCCCTCCGAGAAATCGGCCACCAGGCGCTCGCCGATCTCACGAGCTTGTTCGTAGGTCGGCGCATCGGAGAATCCCGACCATTCGGCCTCCGTTGCGATCTTGCGGAACCTGAACGCTGCCAGCGCCTTGCGTCCGATGGCGTAAGTGAGCGCGTTCGGCGTCTCGCGGCGCGTGCGCTCGAACAGCCGGAGGACATTCGCGTTGTAAGCGCCGGCCAGCCCGCGGTCGGCTGCCATGACGATGTAGCCCACCGGGCGATCGTCGTGCTTCTCCAAGATTGGGTGGTCGACATTTCCCGCCGTGGCCGCCAGATCGCGGATCACCTGATTGAGACGTTCGGCGAAAGGCCTTGCTTCACGGACACGACGCTCGGCCCGGACGATCCTCGACGCAGCAATGAGCTCGAATGACTTCGTGATCTTCTGCGTCGACTCAACGGTTTTGATCCGTCTCCGAAGCTCGCGAAGTTGTCCGGCCATCGCTCTCGCCTATTCCTCAGACTTTTTGAACGTCGCTTTGAAATCCTCGATCGCCTTCGACAGTTCTCGCGCTGCCTCGTCGGGAAGGTCTCCTGTCGAGCGGATCGAATCGAGAATCGAAGCGTGGCGTGAGCGCACGTGCTCCATCAGCTCGTCGATGAATCGCTTGACGTCGGCGATCGGGATGTCGTCGATCATGCCGGTGACGCCGGCGTCCGGAAGACCCGTGCCGGCGAAGATCTGGACGATCTCCTCCTCGACGGGCACGGGAGCGTACTGTCCCTGCTTCATGATCTCGACCAACCGGCGCCCTCGGTTCAGCAGGTCTTGTGACGACTTGTCGAGGTCGGATCCGAACTGCGCGAAAGCCTCGAGCTCACGAAAGGCCGCAAGGTCCAGACGCAGACGTCCGGCGATCTTCTTCATCGCCTTTACCTGAGCAGCGCCCCCAACCCGGCTGACCGACGTACCGACGTTCACCGCCGGGAGCACACCCTGATAGAAGAGGTCGGTCTCGAGGAAGATCTGGCCGTCGGTGATAGAGATAACGTTGGTCGGGATGTAACCCGAGATGTCGCCGCCCTTCGTCTCGATGATGGGGAGCGCGGTGAGCGAACCGCCGCCGAGCTCGTCCGAGAGTTTGGCTGCGCGTTCGAGCAGACGCGAGTGGAGGTAGAAAACGTCACCGGGATAGGCCTCACGACCCGGCGGCCGACGCAGGAGCAGCGAGAGCTGACGGTAGGCGTCGGCCTGCTTGGAGAGGTCGTCGTACACGATGAGCGCGTGCTCGCCTTTGTACATCCAGTGCGCGCCGATCGCCGCACCGGTGTAGGGAGCGATGTAGCGGAACGGCGCCGGATCGGACGCCCCGGCGGTGACGATCACCGTGTACTCCATCGCGCCCGTCTCTTCGAGACGCGCTTGGATCTCGCGAACGGAAGAGGATTTCTGTCCGATGGCGACGTAGATGCACTTGACCTGTGTCGGCGTGCCCCACTCACCTTTCTGATTGATGATCGCGTCGATCCCGATAGCCGTCTTCCCGGTTTGGCGGTCGCCGATGATCAGCTCGCGCTGACCACGGCCGACGTTGGTCATCGCATCGATCGCCTTGATGCCGGTCTGGAGCGGCTCGAACACCGGTTGCCGCTCGACGACGGATGCGGCTTGTACTTCGAGGGGACGAGTGGTTTCCGCGTCGATGGGACCCTTGTCGTCTATCGGTTCGCCGAGAGCGTTGACGACGCGGCCGAGAAACGCGTCACCGACACCTACGTTGAGGATCCGTCCGGTCTGCCTGACCGGGTCGCCCTCTTGCAGCTTCGAGGCGTCGCCGAGGATGATCGATCCAACCGTCGTCTCCTCGAGGTTGAAGGCAAGCCCCTGCAGATTGTGCGGGAACTCGAGGATCTCGTTGGCCATGCAATTCGGGAGCCCGGACACGCGCGCGATGCCGTCACCGGTTTCGAGCACACGACCGATCTCTTCGATCTTGTCGTCGGGCTTCCACGTGTCGATGTGCTTGCGTAGAACGTCAGCGATGGCGTCCGGCGTGATGGTCAGATCCGACATGTTTTCGCCTCTTTCATTCCGTAAAGGTTTCCTTGAGGTCCTGCAGCCTCTTGCGGACCGTTGCGTCGATCACTTGGTCGCCGACCTTCGCGTAGATGCCGCCGACCACGGATGGGTCGACAATGACTTTCGCATCGACGGTCTTTCCCGTGGCTTTGGAAAGCGCCTCGTTCAGCCGCTTCCGCTGCTCCTCGTCTAGCGGGACTGCGCTTCGTACCTCGCCGAGCACCTTCGCGCGACGCTGCGTCGCCAGTCCGGCGAGCTCCTCGACGATCGCATCGAGCTCGCGTGCGCGGCCCTGCGCGATCACGAACTCGATGACGTGCTTCGTGAGCTCGGATGCGCGATCACCCAGCAGCTCCTCGATCACGGCGGACTTGCGGTCGTCCGGGATGGCGATGTCCGTCAGAGCCGTTCGTAGCTCATTGCTGCGCTCGAGACCTTTTGCGAAGTGGAAGAGCTCCTCGGAAACCTGATCGAGACGGCCTTCTGCCTCGGCGATCGTGAGGATCGCCTGGGCGTAGCCGCGGATCAGGTCGCGAGGGTCGCTCAATTGTTCGCTCCTGCTCCCGCCGATGCGATGAATCTCTCGACGAGCTGTCGCTGCGCGTTCGGGATCCGACAGTTCCTGCTCGAGAACGCGACGTGCTGCCTCGAGGGTCAGGTCGGCGACCGTGCGCTGAAGTTCCGCGAACGCGCGCTCTCGCTCCTGGCTGGCGTCCTGACGAGCCTTGTCGATGATGCCCCGCGCTTCTTCCTCGGCCTTTGGAAACGCGGTCTCGGCGCAGCTCTTCGGCCGCGTCCGACGCTTCCTTGAGGATCCGGTCGGCTTCGCTTCGTGCATCGGCGATCTGCCGGTCGTATTCCTCTCGCTTCTGCTTCGGCCTCGAGGCGCGCCTGCTCGGCCCGCTCGAGCTCGCCACGGATGGCGTCCTCGCGGTCTTGGAGACCCTTGCGAAGCGCGGGGAATGCGACTTCCACGCAAGGAATCCGAACAGGATGAGGAAAGCGATCGCACCGAAGATGAGCTCGTCGACTCGGGCAGGACAACGCGTGCGGGATCCGCCGCCTCAGGAGCGTGCTCTTGCGCCAGTTGCAGCAGGGTCGTGGCGATAGTCATCGTTCGGCCCCCTTCAGGTGATCAGGAAGAAGAGCACGAAGCCGAGCAGCGCGAGCGCCTCGGCCAGTGCGAACCCTAGGAACATGATCGGGCGCACCAGCCCGGCCGCCTCCGGCTGCCGCGCGATGGCTTGGATCGCGTTACCGAATATCAGACCGATACCGATACCGGGTCCGATGGCCGCGAGGCCGTACACCAGACCTTTGCCGATCGCTGCGACGCTGATCGTCGTCTCTGCGGCTTGTGCCAGCAGCATCTCCATCTTCTGCCTCCTTTTGTCTAGTGCTCCGGATGCAGTGCGCCGCTGTATGTACACCGCAGTCAGGATCGTGATGATGAACGCTTGGATCAGCCCGATGAACAACTCGAAGCCCGTTAGGACGATCGAGAGCGCGAACGGGAAGGGGAAGGACGCCCGCAGGAAGATGCTGTCGGCTCCATAGAGGAAGTACGCGGACGCGAGGAAGAAGATCGTGAGCATCACGTGCCCGGCCATCATGTTGGCGAAGAGCCGGACGGCCAGCGTGAGAGGCCGGAAGATGAAGGTCGACATGAACTCGATCGGCGTGAGGATCACGTAGATCGCCTTCGGGACACCCGGCGGGAACAGGATCCCCTTGAAGTAGTTGATCGGGCCCTGGTTCCTGATGCCGAGGTAGTTGAAGATCACGTAGGCGAGCGCGGCGAAGAAGGCCGGGATGCGCCATGCGGCTGGACAGCGGGAACTGCACCGGCGGCACGACCTCCATGAAGTTCATCGCGAAGACGAAGAAGAACATCGACGTCAGTAGCGGCATGAACCGATCCGAATCGCTGCCGAGGATCGGTGCGACGATCTGCTCACGCACACCGTCGACGCCGGCCTCGAGGGCGTTCTGCAGCTTGCCGGGGATCACGGTCGCCCGGCGGAAACCGGCTACGAACAGTCCGGCGAGCAGGAACGTCAGCGCGAACATGACCAGCGTGATGAACGTGACGTGGAACTCCATCCCGCCGACCTTGAAGCTGAAAAGCGGAGCGAACTCGAGCAGATGGGTGACTTCGGGAACGTGGAAGCCGGGAGCGGCGGCCAGATTCATCGCGTCTCCTTAGCGAGCTGCGCCGGTTGGCGCATCCAGTCGGGTACATAAGAGCCGCGGGCGTAGCTGAAGCACTCCGCGAAGAGCGACGAAACCAACGCCGCGCAGAAGAAAGTCGCGAGCAGCGTCCCGTTGATCCAATCCATCGATGCCAGGGTGCCGAAAGTGCCCAGCACGAACAGCATCCTCACGACGAACATCGAGTACCCCACAGCGAGAACTCCGACGGTCAACGTCCGGGCCCAGCGCGGTGGATAGCACGGCAAGTCCGTGATTGACGGCGATGATCCCTATGCCGATGAGCGCGGATCCAGCGCCGGTCCGGCCGTCGACGAGCACACCGACGGCGGCGCCGGTCACGGCCACGACAACAAGGGCAGCGAAGCCGATACGGGCGAGATGGAGCTCATGCCGCATGGCGCTTCACCCCTTTGGTCGGCGCATCTGATTCGTCGCGGAAAGACTTGATGTACACGAGGTAGATCCCGGCGAAGTTGCCCACGAGAGCGCCGATCACGAAGAAGACGGACGGGTGCCGAGCCAGTAATCGAGACCCCAGCCGGCTCCGCCCCACACCGCGATCCCGGCCATGATGGTCGACAGGTACGTCCAGGCTTCCCCGATGCCGCCCCACAACCTGCGGCCTTCGGACTCGAAGCGGCGTGATACATCGCTTTTGATTTGCGCCCGCACAGCGAACGGAATCCTAGGCGGGCGCTTGGAGGGGTGTCGAACCGCGGGGCCGTGATCCATGTCCGCCTCCCAAAGATCCATCCGGTCTCGCTGACTTTGTGAATCCGCTCACAAAGTATATCGAATCTCAGGACGGCGCGACGGGGTGCTGATCGGGCTCGGCCACCGGTCCTCGGCGCAGGCTGGGAGCCAGCGTCGAGATCAGGACCGTTCCTCCGGCCGCCGCGAAGGCGAGCACGAAACGACCCCAGGAGATGGTCCCGGCGAAGACCAGCCCGATGGCCAGGATCAATGCCCACCCGTACATGACGAGTACCGCGCGCCGATGTGAATGTCCCAAGCGCAGCAGTCGGTAGTGGATGTGCTCGTCGCGCTCGCCGACCATGATCGGCTGCCGGTTGCGCATGCGGCGAAGGGTTACGAACACGAAGTTCCCGACGGGTAACGCCGCGAACACGATCGGAGTGAAGATCAAAGGAAGAGCGAGTCGACCTCCTGCGCTGCCGGGACCGGTGAACCGTCCGATCATCGAGATCGTTGCACCGGCTAGGAAAAGGCCGAGCGGGTACGCGCCCGTGTCCCCCATGAAGATGCGAGCCGGATAGAAGTTGAACGGTAAGAACCCGATGCACGCGCCGACCAACGCGGCGGCGACTAATGGCGCGAGCGGATCGGGGCCGAGGAACTCCTGCGGCAGCCGCGTCGAGTAGAAGAAGAGCCCGGCTGCCGCGATCGCCGTAAGGCCGGCGGCCAGCCCGTCCAAACCGTCGATGTAGTTGACGGCGTTCATGAGTAGGACGATCCAGACGATCGTCAGGATCGCGGAGAGATCTGGCGAGAGCGACATCACGCCGATCCCGGGGAGCCAGAAGAAGCTCAGTCTGGATCCCGGAGAAGTAGACGATGCCTGCGGCGAAAACCTGTCCGGCCAGACGCGCCATACGCGACAGATCGCGGTGATCGTCGGCGATACCGATGACCAGGACGATGAATCCGCCTACAAGGAGGCCGAGCACCTCACTGAACTTGAAGACTTCCCGTAGCGAATCGAACGTCGAGGCCAGCGCGATCGCAACGACGAAGGAGACGTAGATGGCGACTCCGCCGTACGTCGGCGTCGGCACATCGTGGACCTTTCCTTCGACAGGAACGTCGTACCCGATGACGCGCGTGCCGATGGTGCGGACCAGAGGCGTAGCAGCGATGGCCGCTGCGGCTGCGATGGCCGCAACGAGGAAGTACGGAGTCAAGCTCTATCGGCGAGCTTTGGCCCGCGCGGGCGAGCGCCGGGCGCCCGCCTTATGTGACTTGACGGCCGTTTTCGCTGCTTTTGCGGCAATTTGGGGCCGCTTGGCTGTCATGGGCCGAGCTTCCTGATGCTCGGGCCCTTGAAGGAGCATGATCACGTCGCTGACCAGCGCGTGAACGGCGTTGGCGAGCGCGGTCCATGCATCTTCGCCCTTGCCGTTGGGCTCGATCAGGTTCAGATCCTGCGGACGTATACCGCCCCAGAAGCCGTAATCGGCGCGTGCCCGTTTACGGATCGAATGGGCCTGGATGATGGTGTCGCGCATCGCTTCGAGCCGGTCCGAGAACAGGATCGGAGGACGGACGGGCGCGCGCTGCGCCCAGTGCACGAATTCCTTGATCGTGAAAACGCGGTCCCACGCCGCGGGGACGAGACTCCAGATGTGCGAGACCTGCTCCCACGACATCGCGAGGATCAGGTCGGGGTCCGCACAGCGATCCACTCCGAGCAGCGACGGCGAGTGCTCGGAGATGTCGACGTCGACCTGTCCGGCAGCGCGGACGGCGTCCGGCTGCATCAGATCACCCTCGATCGCGTGCGTGCCGGCCGATTCGATGTCCCATATGACGCCATCGGCCTTCCTGCTCAGGATCTGCGAGGTGCAGGCTGCGGCCAGCGGGCTACGGGCGTTGTTCCCGTTGCAGACGTAAAGGAGCTTGAATCGCGTGGCCGCCATAAGAGGGTTTTAAGACCGGCGAAATCGTATCACTGGGGTTCAAATTGAGCCCTGGTGAGCGCCTTTGTTATCTCGTCGGACGGGATCGCACCCTCGCGCAAAACGCGAGGGTCCGATCCCGTCACGTCCACCACAGTCGATGCCAAGCCCACGATGTGTCCGCCATCCAGGTACACCGCCACGCCATCGCCGAACGTCTCTTCGATCCGCGCGATGTCCGGCAGGGGCAACTCCCCCGACTTGTTAGCGCTGGTTGCAGCGAGCGGCCCGGCACGCTCGAGCAATTCGAGCGCGACGGGATGCCGCGGCACACGTAAGCCGACGGTTCCGTCCCTGGTCAGGAATTGAGGCACGCCCATCCACGCGCGTACCACGAGCGTGAGGGGGCCGGGCCAGAACCGCTCGGCGAGCAAGCTGGCCGCGCGGTTCGGGCCCGACCACCGGTTGAGCCGTTCCCCGGCCGGTAGGAGAACTTGAAGCGGACGGTTCCAGTCCCGTCCCTTCAACTCGTAGATCCGGTCGACTGCGTCGCTCCTGTCGGCCTTGGCGGCCAGGCCGTAAACGGTCTCCGTTGGCAGCGCGATCACTGCTCCGCGTTTGATCGCTTTGACCGCGCGCGTCGCCGGTGTATCGGGACCACGCTTGGTCGGGGCTTTCTTCGGCTTGGCCGGCGTGGTCATCGCCGTGCCGTGACTACGCGCGGACGGCCCGCTCGATCCTCGCGAACGGCGACGTCACGCCAGGAGGCCAGAGCATCGATCACAGTGTCGGCCTGCTCCGGCCTGCCGACCTCAACGGCCAAGCAGCCGCCGTTCCTCAACCAGGCCGCCGACTCCCGGGCCAGACGGAGCAAGACGTCGTTTCCGTCGGAACCGGCGAAGAGTGCTCGATCTGGCTCTGCTCGTACATCCGCCGGAAGATCTGTCCCTTCGGCGATGTACGGCGGGTTGGAGACCACCAGATCGAAACCGCCTCGCATGCCGTCCGGGATCGCCTGGAACAGATCGCCCGCGACAAGACGAACATCGACACCTGCCGATCGAACGTTCCGCTCGGCCCACTCGAGCGCGTGCTCAGAGATGTCCGTCCCCCACACCTCGGCCCCCGAGCGCTCGAAGGCCAAGGCGATGGCGACCGCTCCGCTTCCCGTACCTACGTCGACGATGTGCGGATCCGGCAAATCGGCCACGAGGTCGAGCGCGGCTTCGACCAGGGTCTCGGTCTCGGGACGTGGCACGAGCACTCCGGGACCTACCGCGATCTCGCGGCCGAAGAAGATCGTCGAGCACAAGATGTACGCAAGAGGCTCACCGGCTGCGCGGCGCCGGACCGACTCATCGAGCTTGCGTGAGGTCTGTTCACCCGCCTCTTCGCGAAGCCTGACCCAGATCTCGCCCCAATCGATCCCGAGCGCGTGGGCAACGAGCCGCTCGCTCTCCCACCGCGCTGAGGCGATGCCGGCCGCAGACAATCGCTCAGTTGCGTCGCGAACCAGCGACGAAAGAGTTGTGGCTTCAGCTCGGAGCATGTTCCAACGCGGCCTGCTTGAGCCCGTTGACGATCTCGTCCAATTCTCCGTCCATGATCTGTTGAATCCCGTGCGAGGTGAGACCGATGCGGTGATCGGTGACGCGGTTCTGCGGGAAGTTGTACGTACGGATCTTCTCGGAGCGATCTCCAGTGCCAACCTGCGACCTCCGCTCGGCGGCGAGCTCGGAGTGTGCCTGTGCTTCGGCTAAGTCCTTGAGCTTGGCCAGAAGGATGCGCATGGCACGGTCCATATTCTGTCGCTGCGATCGCTCGGACTGACATGTCACGACCAACCCCGTCGGTTCGTGCCTAATCCGCACTGCCGAGTCCGTCGTATTTACGTGCTGCCCGCCGGGACCCGAAGCACGGTACGTCTCGATGACCAGATCCGACCGGTCGATGTCGACCTCCACCTCCTCGGCTTCGGGAAGAACAGCGACAGTCACCGTTGAGGTGTGCGTACGCCCGGATGACTCCGTTTCGGGGACGCGCTGAACGCGGTGGACACCGGACTCGTGCCGCAATGCGGAGAAAGCGCCTTTACCGTCCACCTCGAACACTGCTTCCTTTATCCCGCCCACACTTCCTTCGGAAGCTTCGAGCACATCCGTTTTCCAGCCTTGTCTCTCGGCGTAGCGCTGATACATGCGCATGAGCTCGCCGGCGAACAGCGATGCTTCGTCCCCGCCGGCCCCCGATCTGATCTCGACGATTATGCCGCGGTCGTCGCGCGGATCACGAGGGACGAGAAGCTCTTGCAGCCGCGCTTCGAGCGTTTCTAACTTCGCGTCCGATTCTTCGACCGTCGTCCTTAGGAAGTCCTGGTCTTCCTTAGAGGTGGCACCGGCCAGCATCTCGCGGGCCGAGGCACCTTCCTCGCTGGCAGCCTTGTACTCCTCGAATAAACGGACCATCTCCTCGTGCTCGGCGGCTTGCTTGGCCAGTTCGGCGTAGCGCTGATGATCGGAAGCAACCTCAGGCGAGCCAAGCTCGCCCAGCAGCCGGTGATGCTCGGCCGCCATCTCCTCCAGACGTGCGATCTGACCCTCGTCCATGGGCTGAGGATATCGGCGAAGTGCTGCGCGTTAACCGGCGAGCGCGGCTTGCAGCGCTGCTTGCGCTACTTCGAGCTGCTGATCGTCCGGCTCCCGTGTCGTAACTCGCTGAAGCAATCGCCCGGGAAGCGTGACGACCCGAGCCCACAATGCTTGTGGTGCACGAGCCGCCGCACGCAGGAACTCGTACGCGACGGCTACGACTACGGGAAAGAGCAACAAACGCCACCCAGTTCCGGCCCACCAAGGTTCGCGCGGTACAACGGAGTGGATGATGCCGGCGGCTATCACGTACAGCGCGACGAAGTTCGTACCGCAGCGCATGTGGATCGGGCTCGACTTTCGCGCCTGTTCGGTAGTGGGCACCTCGTGAAGCGCCTCGAACGAGGCGATGACTTTGTGCTCGGCACCGTGATAGGCGAACAGCCTCTTCGATTGGCCGGAGCGCGCGATGGCCAGGAGGTAGACGAGAACGGCTGCAGCTCGCAGCACTGCCTCCGCGACGTCACCGGCGACGCCCTCCCAGCCCGACGCGAGCAACGAGGCCGCAACGACGAAGACCAGCAAAGCAGTCGCACCCACCGGGATAAGACTGCCGATGACTTGGCCGGGTGAGGGCTCGGCTCCCGATTGCTCACGCAACGCGATGCGCAGTGCTCGGATCCCGATGCCGATGGCCTGAGCCAAAGCGATCGGGCCCCGCGCGATCGACTTGCTCAACGCCGTCGATCCATCCTCCACCGGATGAGTCTCGGTATGGATCGACCCGTCCGGACGCCGGACGGCAACCGCCCACCGATCCGGTGTCCGGACCAGGACGCCTTCGGGAAGAGCCTGTCCGCCGACGGCGGAGGGCTTTACACCTTGCGCCAGTCCGTGCGAGCTCCGTACGTGCCGTCGGAGTAGGACTCGACGGCGTAGTCCTCGAACAGGATCGGCTCGATGCGACGAAGGCAGAGAAAGATCCGGAAGAACAAGTCGCGGATCTCCGATTCGGCATGCTGATCCGTCCGCATCTCGATCATGTGACGCCAAGCACGCACGTTGGCGCTCATGACCAGGATCGTCTCGGCTTCGTTGGGCAGAACCGAGCGCGCCGTCTGCTGTACGCGCTTGCGGCGGTCGGTACGGGCCTGGGCGCCTAGAAGAGTGTCCCCTTCCGTTTGCAACGCAAGCAGCTCGTCTGCGATCTCTTCGTAGTCCTTGGCGGCTCTGTCGATGCGCTCTTCGAACCGTTTGTGCAGCGACGGGTGCTGCTGGTACTCGGGCCGTTCCACGAAACGAAGCACCTTGCCCGAAACGAAACGCTGGCTGAGTTGTGAGTAAGCCGTGCCGGCTCGATGGCGAACGATCTCGTGCGTGTTCGATCGGGAGATCCCGTAAGCGAGAACCGAGAACGTGGCGTGCTCGTAGACCGAGCCATGGCCCGAGGACGAGAGGTTCCCGAAGTAGCGCTTTGCATTTTCGTTATATGTGCGCTTGGGGCCGAAGCTTGCGTAGCACGTCTGTCCCGCCGTCTTCAGGAGCTTCGAAGCGGGCGGGAGGTCCGTCGGGTCGTCCAGGTACTGGGCGAAATCGAGGTCCGGGCCGAAACCTTCGAGGAACGGCCGCATCCCAGCCGTGGAGACGTCGGGTTTGGCGATCAGAACGACGCCCGCCTTCTTCAGATAAGGAGTGCCGGTGTCGGTGTGGAAGACGTCGCTGTGCAACGCCGGGAACCCGGCCTCGTCGGAGCCGTCCAGTTGGTCGAAGAGCGTCATGGGGTCCATCGCGCGGATTCTATAAGGGGTAACCGACGGGGCCGATTTCAAATCCTCAGTACCGAGCATCTCTTTAGACCTTCGCGACATCTTCGTTTCCCAGGCAGAACTCGTTGCCTTCAGGATCGCGAAGGACGACGTTCCTGAAGGGCCAGTCCTCCGGGAACTCTTCCTCCCAAGCGACAGTGGCGCCGAGACCGACCAATCGCGCGATTTCATCGTCCAGCTCTTTGGAATTGAGACCCAGATGAACCCGGTTCTTCACGGTTTTGGATTCCGGTACCTGAACGAACTCGAGGAAGAGTCCTCCGTCAGGCGGCTCCGCGCGGTGTTTGCCCGCTTGGCGCCAGCCGAGCGCTTCGGCCCAAAACCGTGAGATGTGGTCGGGATCAGCGCAATCAATCGTTACGCAGGTAACATTGATCATCAATCTTCCTTCCGTGATCGAAGCACGTATGACATCAGAACTAACCTTCGCCGAGCTAGGCGTAAGCCCACAGATCGTCGAGCGCTTACAGGCGCGCGGCATCGAGTCGCCGTTCGAGATCCAATCACTCGTCATCCCGGACGCCGTTGCGGGTCGCGACATCCTCGGCAAGGCGAAGACCGGGTCTGGCAAGACGCTCGCGTTCGGCATCCCCCTGGTACAGCGGATGCGAAGAGACGTCAAGGGAACCCAGGCGCTGGTGCTCGTTCCGACCCGCGAGCTCGCTCGCAGGTCACCGATGACATCAAGTCGATCGCCGATCCCAAGGCACGCATCCTCGCCACCTACGGCGGCGTGGGCTTGGGCCGGCACATCGAAGAAGCGCCGCGCGCACAGATCATCGTCGCTACGCCCGGCCGTTTGATCGACCTGATCGAACGAAAGGCAGCCAACCTCAGCAAGGTTCAGATCCTGGTGATCGACGAGGCCGACCGCATGGCCGACATGGGATTCCTGCCGCAGGTCGCGAAGATCCTTCGAACGGTGCCCGCGCGAACGTCAGACGATGCTCTTCTCGGCCACTCTCGACCACCAGATCATGGGACTCATCTCGCAGACGCAGGATCCTCTGCGCTTCGAGATCGAGGAGAGTCAGCCGACCGTCGAGGGTCTGGAGCACCACTTGTTCGAGGTGCACCGCATGGACAAGACGGACGTCCTCGTCTCCCTGCTCGCCGGGCCGCACGGATCGACGCTCGTCTTCACTCGAACGAAGCGGGAATGCGACCGGCTGGCCGGACGCTTGAAGCAGGCCGGGGTCAACGCCGAAGCGATCCACGGCGACCTTTCCCAGGCCGATAGAGAGAGCGCACTGAAGAAGTTCGACACCGGAAAGGTCGACGTCCTGGTCGCGACCGACGTCGCGCGCCCGTGGCTTGGACATCGACGGCATAACGCTCGTCGTGAACTACGACCCGCCGGAGGACCACAAAGCCTACGTGCACCGCGTCGGTCGGACGGCGCGGGCCGGCCGCACGGGAACAGCCGTCACGCTGGCAACGTGGGAACAGCGCTCGGACGTCGAGCGGATGGCGCGGATGCTGAAGCTGACGCCGCACATCGTCGAGATCTTCTCCACCGATCCTCGCCTGCAGCAGGTCGGCACGGCAGAGATGGAAGGCAATCAGCCGGCTCCCGAGATGCCGGACCAGCCTGCGACCGCCGGGGCTTACGCGAAGCTCAGGAAGTCCCGCGGTCCATCCCGCGGCGGACGCCGCCGCTAGCCGATCGGGATGTCCTCGGCCAACATATAGAGCCCCGAGACCTTTCCGTCGGGACCGAACGTAACTCGGAGGATCCCCGGACTCCTTCTCCATGTTGAGCTCGATGTCGACGGCCGTTCGCTCGTCGCGTGATCCGACGGCAGCCTCCCCTGAGGACTTGAAATCGCCTTTCAGTTCGACGAATTCCTTCCAACCGTGTTCGAGCTGTTCGGCGGAGATGTGCCGCCTTCAGACCCTCGTCGAAACGCGCGACGAGTTCGTCGAACCTTCCGGCAACGATGTCACGCACGACTTCGCGACCGTCATCGATGATCCTTTGGTTTGCGGAAGCGAGCTCTCGCCGCCGTCGTCGTTGCCACTGCAAGCGAAAGCCAAGAGCAGGTACGAGACCAGGACGGCGAGGCGACGGAGACCGGTTGTTTTCATCCACCGGTTCTACCAGTGGAGGCGCCGGATGCCGTCTAGCGCTTCTTCGTCGGCTTCTTGAGCGCGTCGGTCTTCTCCTGGCGGCGGCGGAAGCGGTCGACGCGGCCACCGGTGTCCACGAACTTCTGCTTGCCCGTGTAGAACGGGTGGCACTGCGAGCAGATCTCGACGTGGATCTCCGGCTTGGTCGCGCGCGTGATGAACTCGGCGCCGCAGGCGCAGTGGACCTGGCACTCGACGTATTCGGGGTGGATTCCGGTTCTCATGGCGTCCGCTCAGGCTGTCATCCCGGAATTAGCCGTTCGGGGTTGGCCTTGGCGATCTCCTTGAGGAACTCCGCGTTCGACTTGGTCTGCTTCATCTTGTCGATGAGCAGCTCGATGGCCTGGGCCGGGTCCAGAGCGTGGAGCACGCGCCGCAGCCTCCAGGCCAGCGCCAGCTCCTCGGGCTCGAGCAGGAGCTCTTCCTTGCGGGTGCCCGAAGCCTCGACGTTGATCGCCGGGAACAGCCGCTTCTCGGCCAGGGTCCGGTCGAGCCGGACCTCCATGTTCCCGGTGCCCTTGAACTCCTCGAAGATGACCTCGTCCATCCGGCTGCCGGTCTCGACGAGGCAGCGACGCGATGATCGTGAGCGAGCCGCCCTCCTCGATGTTGCGAGCGGCGCCGAAGAACCGCTTCGGCGGATAGAGCGCCGTCGAGTCGACACCACCGGACAGGATCTTCCCGGACGCCGGCGCGGCGAGGTTGTACGCGCGAGCCATACGGGTGATCGAGTCGCACAGGATCATGACGTCCATGCCGCCCTCGACGAGCCGCTTGGCGCGCTCGAGGACCAGCTCCGTCACCTGGATGTGATCGTCGGCGGGACGGTCGAACGTCGACGCGACGACCTCGGCCGCCTTAACCGTGCGCCGCCAGTCCGTGACCTCTTCCGGACGCTCGTCGACGAGCAGGACGATGACGTGCACCTCGGGGTTGTTCTCGATGACGCGAGTTCGCGATCTGCTTGAGGATCGTCGTCTTTCCGGCCTTCGGCGGCGAGACGACCATCCCGCGCTGACCCTTACCGATCGGACAGATCAGGTCGAGGATGCGCTCGGTGAAGCTCTTCGCGATCGTGTCTCCAGACGCAGCCGCTCGTCGGGGAAAAGCGCGGTGAGCTTGTCGAAAGGAGGACGGCGACGTGCAGCGTCCGGGTCGAGTCCGTTGACGTTCTCGATCCGAAGCAGCGCGAAGTACTTCTCGGAGTCCTTCGGAGGACGGATGACTCCGGACACCTCGTCGCCACGACGCAGACCGAACCGCCGGATCTGCGACATCGAGACGTACACGTCTTCTTCGGAAGGCAGGTAACCCTGCGTCCGCAGGAATCCGTATCCGTCGGGAAGGACGTCGAGGATCCCGCGGCGGTAGAGGAAGCCTTCGTCTTCGGCGCGCCGCGACAGGATCGCGGTGACGAGCTGTTCCTTCGTCATCTCTTCGGGCTCTTCGATCGTTGACTTCCTCGGCCGCCCTTCATCAGATCACCGAGATCCATCTCTTCGAGCTCGGTCGCGCGCTGCGCCGCTCTCGACCTGTCCGTCGAGCTCGCCGTCGAACTCCGAGTCGTCGGGCAGACCAAGGTCGACGGGACGCGGACGAGGTCCGGACCTCCGCGCCGCGGTCCCCTCTGCGGTTCGACCGGCCCCCCGGCCGGCGCTGTCCCCCGCTCATGCGCCTAGATGCCTCCTTCGCCTTTTCCCAGTCATCGAGGAACCGCTTCAGACCGATGTCGGTCAGCGGATGCTTCACGAGTTGCGTGAACACGTCGTGCGGCATCGTTGCGATGTCCGAGCCCAGCCTGCGCGGCTTCCACCACATGCATCGGATGACGCAGCGAAGAGGCGAGGATCTCGGAAGAGAACGTCATAGTTCTTCACGACTTCGATGCATTGACTGAGGATTTCCATCCCGCCTGATGCGACGTCGTCGATCCTTCCAAGGAATGGGGAGATGAAGTTCGCACCGGCCTTCGCCGCCAGGAGCGCTTGGGCCGGCGAGAAGACCAAGGTCATATTAACTCGGATGCCTTCGGCTCGCAGCCGCCTTGCACGCGGCAAGACCGGCCGCGATGCACGGGAACTTCACGTAGATGTTGTCGGCGATCTGAACGAGATCGCGCGCCTCGCGCGAGCATCCCTTCCGTGTCGGTCGACACGACTTCGGCCGACACCGCGCCCTCGACCTCGGCGCAGATCTCCTTGAGCATCTGCTTGTAGTCCTTCTTGCCGTCGGCTTCTTTCGCCAGAAGCGTTGGGTTCGTCGTGACGCCGTCGAGGACGCCCCACGCGTTGATCTCTTCGATCTCTTTGAAGTTCGCCGTGTCCAAGAAGAGCTTCATCGCGTCTCCTTCGTTTCGTCTTTCGGCCTGGCTTATGCCGGTTCGTCTGGACGGCCTGCTCGACGACGTGGTCGATAACCGCGGTGAGAGTCGCGTCGAGGCTGTAGGACGGGATCACCGGCGCGCCGTGCTGCTTGCGCGGCGGACCGGATGTACTTCTGTACTTTGCGGATGTTGTCGAAGGCCGTCAAATAACGCTCGACGTTGCGCTGTCCCGCCTCCGTTGCGCGAAGGAAGAAGTGCGAGCGATGGACGTCCTCGTCGTCGACGGTGACCACGATCGGGACGACGACGGCCTTGTCCTCCCACGGCGGCGCCCACGGCGGGCTCTCGATGAAGCCCGGGACGAGGTGCGCGCCCTCGATGATGAGGTCGGTGCCCTCGAGGACCGACCGTTCGATCAGCGCTTCGACGGCGACGGATACCGCGCGAACCTGCTGCTCGAAACCGACGATCACCGGGTCGGCCGATCGCGCTGGATCGGCCCCCGGATCGGCCGAGGCCGCCTCGAACGAGGACGTGTGCAGCGTCGGCATGATCCGCTCGCTGAACATCGACCGCATGACCTCGCGGATCGGCGTCGGTGGAGATGATCCGCGTGATCCCGAGACGCGCCGCGAGCTGCGTGGCGATCGTCGACTTACCGACGCCGGTCGTTCCACCGATCAGGACGATGAAGGGAAGATCGAGCTCCTCGACGGCCTGCCAGTTGCGGTACGTCTCGGCGTAGCGCTGACCGACCATCGCCGAGGATCGTGTTCGATCGCGAGCTCCCGCAGCTCTTCGCGGCGTGACCTCGAACTTGCTCGGCGCCGAGGAGCTCCTCCTCGATGCTGCTCGGCGACCTCGTAGGCGCGGAACGGCGCAAGGCCCGTCGCCATGATCGACGACGCCATGAGACCCTTCGAGAACGGCAGGCCGGCGCGGTCGGAAACGACGATGTGCTGGGTCTGTCGTTTCGGTGCATGCGGCTCTTCCCGAGGCGGCGCGATCCGTCCGGAGCGTCGCTTGCATGGCGAAGTGCGGTTACGCGATCGAAGGCTGTCATCCATGTCCATACCCACCAGGTACGTTGTTGACGAACACGACGTCCGTCCCGCGCGCGACGGATTCGCGGACGACGACGTCGACGGCCCGGCCTTGAGCTCGGTGAGAACGAGATCGTGCGGCGGTGCTTCTTCGAGCTCACGTCGCAGAGCTGCGCGATCGGATAGACGATGGCGTCATGCCAACGATCTCGCATCCGTGTTCCCCCTCCAAGTGATCCTTCAGGACACGGACCCGCATCCGGTGGTGCTGTGCAGCAGAAGAAGACTTTCCGGCCCGCTGACGTCGGCGAGAGAGGTTCGGGTCGGAACACAACGTGAATGACGTCGAGATCGGGGACCGTACTGCGGATCGCGGCCTCGAGCTGTGGCTGCAGCTGGAGCCTTCTTCGGCCATCGTAACAACGGCCAGATCGGCCAGCAATAGGCGGTACGGGCTGAGGTACGACGTGATGTCGGCGGGTCGGCGAGCGTCGCCGGAATGCAAAGCACGCCGGCATCGACGCGCGACGTCCGGGATCGACGCACCGGACCCCTCGAAGATCACGAGATCCTCGCTGCGTTCTTCCGCCATGCGCGCGGCGTCGAGCACGTTGGAGTGACACGTCGCTCCCGCAAGTCCGCCGCCGACGCGAACACAGCCGATCGTCGTCACACCCGACGTCATCGCGTCTTCGACGTAGTCGCTCCGGCGTGATGTCCGGCTTCGGTCCATTCGAGGAGGAGCGCGGCGTCCAGCCGCGTTCCTGCCTCGATGACGCCGGGGAGGGTTGGGGCCGCCCCGGCCCACCGCGACGATGAGGGGCGAGTGCCCTTGCGCGGCAGCATGCCGCGCAAGGGCACTCGCCACCGCCGTCTTGCCCGTCCGCTTGCCGGTGGCGAACACGCGGATGGAAGGCTTCGTGACGATGCGCTCGAAGGTCCGCGCGGCGAACTCGAAGTCCGCGCCGCGGTACGAGACACCGGCGGCCAGCGCACGCGACGCGAGGTCGAAACGATGCGCCGGCGACGAGGATCGGTTCGTCCGTCAGGTCGAGGACGGCGTCCGGCCGCCAGCGACGCGATCGCGTCCTTCGAGCGCCTGCAGCAGATCGTCGCCTTGGATGACGTCGACGCCGTAGACCTCGTCGAGCTTGGTCGACGTCGACCTTCTCCGTGCCTCCGCAGAACACGGCTCCGGCGATCTCGTACCCATCTCCGCTGAGCGACTCGAGTGCGGCACGCACGGCAGCCGGATGGTGCTCGCCGTCGACGAGCACGACAACGCGACTCATCTGTCGCCTTCTTCGAAATGAAGTACTGCACGGTTCCCCGCCACCGATCGTCGTCCATCGTGATCTCTTCGTAGTCACCGTCGGTGTATCGGCCGATAACGCACCGCCAGAAACTTGCGGGCGACCTCGTTCGGAGCGATCTGGCCGACCTCCCAGGTCCCCGGCAAACGATCGAACACTTCGCGCGCGACGATCTCGCCGACCCCTTTGCGCCGGTACTTGCGCATCACGAAGAACTCGTCCATCCACCACAGCTCTTCGGACGGATCGCGGAACGCTGTCTCCTCGATAGGCGGTCGCGAAACCGGCGAGCCGGCCATCGACGCGGACGAGGAAGGCTCGATGCTCGGGCTTGTCGAAGAGGCTGTCGAAACTCGATGCGGTCTGAAGAGACCGTATCGGTCGACATCGTCACCGGTCGAACTCGCTGAAGTCGTACTGGTAGAGCTGCGCGAGGTTGTCCAGGGTCGCCAGATCCTCGACGGTCGCGTCCATCAGCTCGACCTTCATCGTTATTCGGTGTCGACGACCTCGGCCCCCGCGCGCAGCCAGCGCAGGTAGGCGGTCATGAAGTCGTCGAGGTCTCCGTCGAGCACTTTGTCGACGCTCGAGGTCTCGTGATCGGTCCGGTGGTCCTTGACCATCTGGTACGGGTGCTGGACGTAGCTGCGGATCTGGGAGCCGAAGTCGATCGCGCGTTGCTCGCCGCGGAGCTCGGCGAGCTCTTCTTCGCGTTCGCGCCGCTGCCGTTCTGCCAACCGCGAGCTTGCAGCAGCTTCATCGCGACCGCGCGGTTCTGCATCTGCGAGCGCTCCGACTGACACGTCGCCACGATCCCGGTCGGCAGGTGCGTGATACGCACGGCCGAGTCGGTCGTGTTCACGTGCTGCCCGCCGGCCCCCTGCGCGCGGAAGGTCTCGATCCGAAGATCGTCGGGATCGATGCTCGATCTCGACCTCGTCTCCTAGATCGGGGATCACATCGACCGAGGCAAAGCTCGTGTGTCGGCGGTGCGCGGAGTCGAAAGGCGACAGCCGGACGAGGCGGTGCACGCCGTGCTCGGACTGCAGCCATCCGTACGCGTGCGGCCCCCGCATCTCGATCGTGGCCGACTTCGTTCCGGCCTCGTCACCGGCGAGTGCCTCACGCACGGCTGCATCGAATCCGTCGCGTTCTGCCCATCTGAGAAACATGCGGAGCAACATCTCCGCCCAGTCCTGGGCATCGGTTCCCCCGGCGCCGGGGTGGATGGACATCACGACGTCGTGGTCGTCGAGCTCGCCCGAGAAGAGCGCTTCGGTCTCCAGCTTCTCGAGCTCTGTTCTCAGACCCTCGATCCCCGCGGATACCTCATCGGACATCTCGGCGTCGGAGTGCTCGACCGCGAGCTCGTTGGCAGCGATCAGATCCGACACGGTGCGCTCGAGGTTTGTGTGACGGTCGACCACGGTTTCGAGTCGCGACAGGCGGCGCGTCAGGTTCTGCGCGGCCTCCGCGTCGTCCCACAGGTCGGGCTCGGCCGCCTCGTTCCTTCAGTTCTTCGAGCTCTTTGGCCTTGGACGCGACGTCAAAGAAACTCCCCGAGCTCGCGCAACCGCTCGGAGAGCTCCTTCAGTACCGGTGTGCGGTCTTCCACTCTTTCCGCCTCCGCTACGCTCCGGCGAGGCCGTGACAGCGTTTGTACTTCTTGCCCGACCCGCACGGGCACGGGATCGTTGCGTCCGACCTTGTCGCCTTCGCGCCGGATGGTCTCGTAGGTGACATCGTCGCCGTCCGGCGCAGCCATCGGCGGGCGCGCCGGCCATCGCCGGCTCGGCCTGCGGAGCTGCCGGCGCCGCCGGCTGCTGCAGGACGCTGGATCGTCGGACCGCTTTCTTGCGACGTGTTCTGCGGCGCCGTGTAACGCAGCGGGAGACGCCGCGTCGCTGAGGCGCATCTTCGGCCACGGTCGAGACGTGGAAGATGTAGCGCGCGAAGTCGTCGCGGATGCGTCCGACCACGTTCTGGAACAGCTCGAAGCCTTCGCGCTGGTACTCGACGAGCGGATCGCGCTGACCCATCGCGCGCAACCCGATGCCTTCTCGCAGGTAGTCCATCTCGTAGAGGTGATCGCGCCACGCAGCGTCCAGGACGTTCAAGAACACGAGGCGCTCGGCGCGCCGCATGGTCTCGGTCCCCAGCTCGGCCTCCTTGGCGACGTAGGCCTCGTTCATGTCGCGCAGGACGATCTCGCGCACCTCGTCGAAAGAGCGGTCCGTCGATGTCTTCCTTGTGGACCTTCGTCGGGTAGATCTCCTCGAGCGCGACGATGAGGCCGGGCAGATCCCACTCTTCGGGGAGCATCTCCGAGTTCGCGTAGGTGTCGACGGAGCTGAGAAACCACGTCCTCGACGGCTCTGCCTGGAGTTTTCGGCGAACTCCTCGCCTCCAAGCAGCTGCGTGCGCTCGTCGTAGATGACGTGACGCTGCGTGTTCAGGACATCGTCGTACTTGAGGACGTTCTTCCGGATCTCGAAGTTCTGCTGCTCGACGTTGGACTGCGCACGCTCGATCGCGCGCGACACCATCTTCGCCTCGATCGGCATGTCCTCCGGGAGCTTGAGTCGCTCCATGATCGTCCGCAGCCGATCGCCGGCGAACAGGCGCAGCAGCTCGTCGTCCAGGGAAAGGTAGAAGCGCGACTCGCCGGGGTCGCCTTGACGGCCGGACCGTCCACGGAGCTGGTTGTCGATACGCCGCGACTCGTGTCGCTCGGTTCCGATGACGTACAGACCGCCGAGCTCGACGATCTTCGCGTGCTCGGGCTCCCACTCCGCGCTTCTTGCGCTTGACCCAGTCGCGAACGAAGGTCTCGAACTCCGGCGTCTCCGGCTCGAGACCCTGGGCCAGCGCTTCCTGCTTGCCTTCGAACTCCGGAGTTACCGCCGAGGATGATGTCGACGCCTCGTCCGGCCATGTTCGTGGCGACGGTTACGGCGCCGCGCTTGTCCGGCCTGCGCGATGATCATCGCCTCGCGCTCGTGGACGTTGGCCGACTTCGCGTTCAGGACGTCGTGCGGGATGCCCTGCCGCTCGAGCAGACGCGACAGCCGCTCGTTCTTCTCGATGGAGACCGTTCCGATTAGGACGGGCTGGCCCTTGGCGTGCCGTTCCTTTACGTCTTCGACGATGGCCGCGTACTTCGCGTCCTCGGATCTTGTAGATCAGATCGTTCTTGTCCTGGCGGACCATCGGCTGGTTCGTCGGGATCTCGACGACCTCGAGCTTGTAGATGTGGTCGAACTCCTGCGACTCCGTCATGGCCGTCCCGGTCATGCCGGCGAGCTTGTCGTACATCCGGAAGTAGTTCTGGATCGTGATCGTCGCGAGCGTCTGCTGCTCTTCCTTGATGCGGACGCCTTCTTTGGCCTCGACCGATTGGTGGATCCCGTCGGACCAGCGGCGGCCGGGCATCTTCCGTCCGGTGAATTCGTCGACGATGATGATCTCGCCGTCGTCGACGACGTACTCCTTGTCGCGCTTGAAGAGCTCCTTGGCCTTGACCGCCGCCTGCATGTAGTGGACGAGCGGGGCTTGCTGTACGTCGTAGAGGTTCTCGATGCCGAGGAGCTTCCTCGACGCGGTGCACACCTTCTTCGGTGATGGCGACGGTGCGTTTGGCCTCGTCGACCTCGTAGTCGCGTTCCGGCATCAGGCGGCGCGCGATGGTGGCGAACTGGTAGTACCACTTCGCCGATTCCTCGGCCGCTCCCGAGATGATCAGCGGCGTGCGGGCCTCGTCGATGAGGATCGAGTCGACCTCGTCGACGATCGCGAAGTGGTGTCCTCGCTGGACCAGGTCGTCGGTGGTCCACGCCATGTTGTCGCGCAGGTAGTCGAAGCCGAACTCCGAGTTCGTCCCGTAGACGATGTCGCCGGCGTAGATCGGGCGCCGATCCTGCGGGCGACATCTGGTTCTGGATGGCGCCGACGGACATCCCCAGGAACCGGAAGATCTGACCCATCCACTCCGAGTGGAAGCGCGCGAGGTAGTCGTTGACGGTGACGACGTGGACGTTGTTGCCCGACAGTGCGTTCAGGTAGGACGGCAACGTCGCGACGAGCGTCTTTCCTTCACCGGTTCGCATCTCCGCGATGCGCCCCTGGTGGAGGACGGTCCCGCCGATGAGCTGGACGTCGAAATGGCGCTGGCCGATCGTGCGCTTGGCGGCCTCCCGGACGGCGGCGAAGGCCTCGGGAAGGAGGTCGTCGACGATCCTCGCCGTCGGCGATACGTTTGCGGAACTCGTCGGTCTTCCCGCGGAGCTCGGCGTCGGTGAGCGGCTCGATGGACGACTCCAGCGCGTTCACGGCATCGATCACGCCGCCGAGCTTCTTGACCTTGCGCTTCTGTCCCGCGTTCAGGACCTTGTTGAGGACGTTCGTCAAACCTGCCTCCTAGAGGGGTGGGGTGCCAACCATCGTAGCGGGGGCGACCCGGAAACTCGGCTTGTTCGGCCCTACTTCGGTTTGGACTCCAGGTCGATGAGCTCTTCCCGCACCGCGTACAGGACGGCCTCCATACGGGAGTGCAGGTGGAGCTTCTCGAGGATGTTGCGGATGTGGTTCTTGACCGTGTTCTCGGAGATCTCGAGGCGCCGGCCGATCTGGCGGTTCGTCAGTCCGTCCGCGGCCAGCTGGAGGACCTCGAGTTCACGGTCCGTCAACGAGGGACGCAGGATCTTCTCGTCTGCCCTTTTGGACAGCGCGGCGAACTCCGACACGAGCTTGGATGCCACGGCCGGAGAGAGCAGGGACTGGCCGGCGTGGATCTGCCGGACGGCATCGGCGATCTCGGCGGGGTCGACTTCCTTCAGCAGATAGCCCGACGCTCCGGCCTTGATCGCCTCGAATAGGTCCTCGTCTTCGTCCGACACCGTCAGCATCACGATCTTCGTGGACGGCTGTGCCGTAGCTATCTGGCGCGCGGCCTCGATGCCGGCAAGCTTCGGCATGCGGACATCCATCAGGACGACATCCGGCACGAGCTCGGCCGCCATCCGGACCGCTTCTTCGCCGTCGCCGGCCTCGCCGATCAGCTCGAGGTCGGCTTCGGTTTGCAGGATCCCGCGCAGAGCCTGACGGAAGAGCGCGTGGTCGTCGGCGACCAGAACCCGGATCCCCTCACCCGCTTCGGTCATCTGCGCGCTACCCCTCGTGCTCGATGAGTCCGAAACCACCGTCGCGCCGATAGATCAGCGCAGCCTGCATCGTCTCGGCGTTGGTGAAGAGCATGAAGTCCAGTCCTCTGGTCGTCGAGCTCGAGCAGAGCTTCCTCGGGCGTGAGGGGCTTTGCCACTTGCTGGGGGAACCGTATCGATCGGCGAGCTCGCCATCCGCTCCGTCGTCTTTCCCCACGTTGAAGATCGCAGCATCGGATTCGGCCTTGCCGTTGCGCGCGCGCTGGATGAGACGGTTCTTGAATCGTTTGATCCGGCGCTCGAGACGGTCGGCGGCCAGGTCGATCGCGGCGAAGTGATCGGCCCCTTCTCCGTGAACGCGTAGCGTTTCACCCGGTGTCTTGACGACGACCTCGACGCGGTCGGGATCTCTTACCCGCGGGTTGCGCTCGTGACGGAGCTCGATCTCCATCTTGATGATCCGGTCGAAGAACTTCTCGACTCGCGAAAGCTTTTCGGTCGCGTACTCCCGGAGTCGATCGTCGAGGTCAACACCTCGCCCCGAGAGGATGAGGTTCATCGAGGCAAGTATAAGACTCAGTAGCGCCGGAGCCTAAGTGTCCGCGCCCACGTGATGACGTCCACGGACGAAGCGCCTGCTTGCAGAAGCACGCCGGCGCAAGCCTCAGCGGTTGCTCCGGTCGTGTAGACGTCGTCCACGAGAAGGATCCGTCCACTGACCCTCTTGGACGCGAACCGGTCGCGGACGTTGTCTCGCCGCTGGAGTAGCGAGACGTCGGCCTGGCGCGGACCCTCGCGAGCACGAGAAAGCGATCCGTCCACACGGATCCCCATGCGCCGACCAACGCCGCGAGCCAGAAGCTCGGCTTGGTCGAATCCGGCTCTGCGAGAACGGCGCCCGCCGGGTACGAATGTCACGGAGTCCGCGAGAAGTCCGGCCCTGTGGGCCGAAGCGGCCATCAGAGATCCCATCGTTTCGGCCAGCGAGCGCGCGCCGCGGCGTTTCAACGAAAGCGTGAGCGAGCGAGCCGGCTCCGCGAAGACAACGACACTGCGGGCTCGGCGGAAGCCCCCTAGAGGCGCGCACTGGACGCAGCCATCGACGTCGACCGCCGCCGGGGATCCACACCGAGCGCAGCCGGGTCCGGCGATCACGGCGATCAGCTCGGCGCACGCCGCGCATAAGTCGCCGTCCGAGTGGCTGCCGCACGAAACGCACCGCAGGGGCGCAGCGAGATCCAGAAGGGCCCGCATGGCGCGACGTTAGTGGGAGCCGACGACGAATCTCCTCCACGGCGTGTGGGTATCCTGCCCAGCATGCGGAGGAGGGCGCGGCTCGTTGTTCTGGGCGTAGTCGTGTTGATCGCTTTGGCTGCCGTCCTGCTCTTCGTCGTGTTCCCGAGCGGCGCGGGTTCGGTCGAAGAGGCTGCGGTCGAGCGTGTATCGGAGCGCGCCGACAACGGATCGGCCAGGGCGCTCGCGCGAATGGAATGGGGCGGAGGCGAGCTGGTGCTGATCGGCTACGACCGCGAGGGCGAGCGCCGACTCGCGATCGCCTACATACAGGACGCGCTACGAGGGTGGAGAGTGCGGGCCTATACCGAGGAAGCGGTAGAGCCCAACGACGTGGTTGTCGGCTCTCTGGTCGTCGCGAAGTCGGCCGGCGGGGGCGGCGCACCGTCCTGGTCGGTGGCGGCCGGGCAACTCGAAGATCCTCGCATCCAGCGCATCGAGGTGAGGTGGGCCAGCGGCGGGACGAGCACGGCCGACCGGGCCGAGGACTCTTACTTAGTAACGCAGGAAGGCGAAACCGATGCGCTGCAGATCCGGTATCTCACCGAGGACGGAACGGAGATCGCGACCGTTCCCGTCGAAGTGTCCTAGACCTTCTCCAGCTCCCAGATGATCGCCTGCGGCATACCTTCCAGCGCTTGCCGCATCGCTTCGTCCATGAACTTTCCTCCTATCCCGCCGCTGAGGCCGCTTTCCGGAACCGGCGGCTCGATGCATCGGAGGACACGCAAACCGGCGGCATCGAAGGCCTGAAGGTAGTCGCCGATCAGACGCCGGTGGTTTCGGACGAAGCCGAGGCGCCCTTCCGTCGTCGGGACGAACAGGTGGCTGATGATCGCGACACTCTGCGGATGAGGATCGGTAAGGACGACCTTGGCGCCGGTTTTGGCGACTCGCCCGATCTCAACAACCGCGTTGGTGAGATCTGCAAGGTGGCATAGCGCGAGCGCGCATACGACAACGTCGAAGTGGTCGTCCGGGAACGGAAGCGCCTCGACGTCGCCGGTCTCGAACGTCGCTTCCGGCGCGGTCTCGCGAGCGACGGCGAGCATCTCCGGTGAAGCGTCGACACCGAAGGTGTCGTGCTTCGCGGAGAGATGCTTGGCGTGCCGTCCCGTTCCGCATGCAGCATCGAGCGCACGCCCCGGCGCAACGCTGGCGACGAGCTCTTCGACGATCGGGTGTTCGGCCTCGATCAGCGGATTGTTGGTGTTGTCGTAACCCGCAGCCGACGCGGCGTACCCGCTACGCGGATCGAGCTCTTCTGCATCGAGACCGATCGCAAAGCGTGGATCGTCCATGCGCGCCACGATCTTCTTGATCTCTTCGATTCGGGCGGCCATGCGCTCATCCGACCCGTCGATGAGACCGCGCAGCAACGCCAGTCCCTCGAAGCCGAGGTTTAGCTCGCTCAGGCGCGCGTGGCGGCCTATGTCCCCTCCTGCCAGCTCTCGAGGTACGACTTCTGCTCGGGGGTCAGCGTGTCGATCTCAACGCCCATGGTCTGCAGCTTGACGCTGGCGATCTGCGCGTCGAGATCCGCCGGGACGTTGTGCACGGCCGGCTCGAGACGCTTGCCGGCCTTGTGCTGCTCGGTCAGCCAGTGAAGCGTGAGCGCTTGTCCGGCGAAGGACATATCCATGACTGCGGCCGGGTGTCCTTCGGCGGCGCCGAGGTTGACCAGCCGGCCTTCGGCCAGCAGGCGGATGCGACGGCCGTCGGCGAGGATGAACTCCTCGACGTTCCGACGCACCGTCTTTTCGCTTGTCGCCATCTTGCGCAGCCCGGCGACATCGATCTCGATGTCGAAGTGGCCGGCGTTGCTGATGATCGCGCCGTCCTTCATGACGTCGATGTGCTCCGTGCGGATGATGTCGCGGTCGCCGGTGACGCTGCAGAAGATGTCGCCGATCTTTGCGGCTTCGGACATCGGCATCACACGGAAGCCGTCCATGACGGCCTCGAGTGCGCGGATCTCGTCGACCTCAGTGACGATCACATTGGCGCCTAGTCCCTGCGGGCTCGGGACGAAACGCCGCGTCCGCAGTCGCCGTAACCGGAGATCACGACGTTGCGGCCGGCGATGAGGACGTTCGTCGCGCGGATGATGCCGTCGAGCGCGGACTGACCGGTGCCGAAGCGGTTGTCGAACAGGTGCTTGGTCGGCGTGTCGTTGATCGCGACGATCGGATACTTGAGCGCGCCTTCGACGGCCATCTGCCGCAGCCGGATAACGCCGGTCGTCGTCTCTTCGGTTCCCCCGACCATCGACTCCGCCTGCTCGGGACGCTCGCGGTGGATCGTCGAAACGAGGTCGGCACCGTCGTCGACGGTGAAGTGCGGCTTGCGGTCCAGTACCTCACGGATGTGCGCGTAGTAGGTGTCGTGGTCTTCTCCGCGAACGGAGTAGACGCCGACTCCTTCGGAGGCGAGGTAAGCGGCCGTGTCGTCCTGCGTCGACAGAGGGTTGGATGCGCAGAGATACACCTCGGCTCCCCCGGCGCGCAGAGCCTGGACCAGGTTTGCCGTCTCCGTCGTTACGTGCAGGCACGCAGCGATCGTGATGCCGGTGAAAGGCTGCTCCTTGGTGAAGCGTTCCTTCAGTGCGGCGATGACCGGCATCTGTCCGCCGGCCCACTCGACGCGTAGTCGCCCCTCGTCTGCCAAACCGATGTCTGCGATGTGGTTGTCCATCGTTTTGTCTTCCCCTTTCGTGCGGGCGCCGGTTTAGGCGCCTGCGTCATGCGGGCGTCCGGTTAGGACGCCCGCTCTAGAAGCTGCTTCTCTTTGCGGATCTGCCATTCCTGCCAGTCGGGTGTTGCCGTGCCGAGCGCGCTCTCGAGGAGCTCGCCGATCGCTCGCGGACGGGTGAGCGCGCGAGAGAGCTTCGCAGCTCGGTCGAGGGCGGCCCAAGCCCGATCGCTCATGGCAACGCGGATGCTGCGGCTGCGCTCGCCGGTTGCCAGCGGAGGGTGGAGAGGCCTCAGGCCCTGGTTCTGATTTGGCGTGCGGCGGCGGCCGAGCGAATCGTGGGTCTTCACGCTCGGCATCGTAGACACATGCGTACGCGTGTGTCAAGCTGGCTGCAGGCTTCGCGGTTAGCAGGGCTCTACCCAACATTGCCGGCCACGGCCATAATCCGGTGATGCTCGAGCATGACGACCGGCCTTGGGGCAGCTACACCGTGCTGGAGGACGCCCCGGATCACAAGGTCAAGCGGATCGAGGTCCTACCCGGCAAACGGCTGAGCTATCAGAAGCACACCAAGAGGTCGGAGCACTGGTTCGTGGTCCAGGGGTCGGGCCTGGTGACCCTGGACGGGACGGATGTTCCGGTTCAAGCCGGTGTAGCCATTGACATCCCCCTCGGTGCTGCGCACCGTATCGCCAACGCGGGCGAGGAATTGTTGGTCTTCATCGAGGTGCAGCACGGAGAGTCCTTCGACGAGGACGACATCGTGCGACTCGAGGATGACTTCGGGCGAGCTGTGTAGCCCGCGCCGTTTTCTGCGGGGGTAGCGAAGTTCGGTTAGCCGAGGGCGAAGCCCGGAACAATAAGCCTTTCGATCGGTCCGGTTGACCGGACGTTTGTGAAACGATTCTCGATTGTCCGGTTCGCCGGACCGGCTCGAATCACATCTCTCTAGCCATCCGACCTTCCGCACCGTTCTTTGTCGGCAACGGGATTCACACTCGCGGTTCCGTGGCTGACTCAGAGGACTTTGGAGACGATGATTCCTGGGCATTCGATATGGTCGAGATCACTCGCAAGATGGATTCGGGCGAGATTGACGTAGACGAAATAGATCGTCGAATCGATGAATGGGAGGCCAAACGTCCTCCCGACCCGCTGGAGTACCTGTTCGACTTGCCACCGGCTTTGACCAACGGGTCGATCCGAGGCTGGCGCGGACTCTTCGGCATGCGGCCCGAAAGGGTTCAGTCGTATTTCAGCCAGGACCACGGTGACGATCGACTGAGATCGACAGCCTTAGTTGTCTCGTCGTTGCTGGATCGCGCAGCAATGGGAAATGAACGGGCAGCGTTGCAGGTCATGGCGATGCTCTGGAGGTTCGTTGATCAGCTAGAGGCCGATGCTGTGGTCGCCGCACGTCACCGAGGGTGGTCCTGGCGGCAGATCGCCTCAGCCCTCGAAGTCCCCGTGCAAACGGTTCACGATCGCCACTCGCGCGAGCGTGACGTCTAGTCGCGCCAGCGCTCGGCTTCGTCGATGAGCATCACAGGGATCTCGTCCCGGACGGGGTAGGCCAGACGGCAGTCCTGTGCGGTGCACACCAGGTACTCGTTGCCGTCCCGCGATTTCTCCTCGACCGGCTGCTTGCACTTTGGACAGGCGAGGATCTCCAGCAATTCCTTGTCTACCGGCATGTCAGCTTCCTTTCATCAAAGCCATCGATCTCATCGCGCTTGGTCTTCATCAGCTCCGCGTCCTTGGCCTCCACGTTCAACCGCAAGAGTGGCTCGGTGTTGGATGGCCGAACGTTGAACCACCAGTCTTCGTAAGACACGGTAAGCCCATCGAGCCGGTCGGCGCTTCCGTCGGAGTGGGCCTGGGCGATGCGCTCGATCACGGCATTTTGGTCGTCCACCTCGACGTTGATCTCGCCCGACGCGGCGTACCGGCGGAGTGGGGCGAGTAGCTCTGACAACGGCTTGCCTTCACGCGACATCGCTTCCAGGACGAACAACGCGGCGAGCATCCCGGAATCCGCTCGGAAATTCTCCTTGAAGTAGTAGTGACCCGAGTGTTCGCCGCCGAAGGCAGCGCCGGTCTCGGCCATGAGCTGCTTGATGAAGGAATGCCCGACACGGGATCGCACCGCCTTACCACCACCTTCCGCAATGACTTCTGCAACGACGCGCGAACAGATGACGTTGTGGACGATCGACGCGCCCGGCTCCCTCGCCAAGATCCGTTGCGCCACGAGCGCGGTGGTCAAGCTCCCTGAAACCGGCTCCGCCTTCTCGTCGACCAGGAATACACGATCCGCGTCCCCATCGAACGCCAGACCGATGTCCGCACTCTCAGCGAGGACGGCACGTTGCAGATCCTTCAGGTTCTCCGGCTGGATCGGGTCGGCCGGATGATTCGGAAAGGTGCCGTCCAGCTCGAAGAACAGCGGGACGATGCGCATCGGGAGCTTGTCGAACACCGCCGGAGCGATCCTTCCTCCCATCCCGTTTGCCGCGTCGATCGCGACCGTCAACGGCTTCATCACTTTCTTATCGACCAGGCCGAGCAGGTGGTCGGCGAAGGCATCGAGGAGGTCTTCCTTACGCACCGACCCCTTCTTCGCTGCAGGCTCGGCCCCCGCCTCGGCCCTCGCACGTACATCTTCAAGTCCGGTGTCCTGTCCAACGGGAGCGGCCCCCTTCAGGCAGAACTTGATCCCGTTGTACTGGGGCGGGTTGTGCGAAGCCGTGAACATCGCGCCCGGCAAGCGGAGCTTGCCGGACGCGAAGTACACGAGATCGGTCGAGACCAGGCCGAGGTCGATGGCGTCAACGCCTGCGGCGTTGACGCCATCGACAAACGCTTGAGCCATCGGCTCCGACGACACGCGCATGTCGCGTCCGACCAAGACGGTCGGCGCGCGTGCGAATCCGGCGAACGCGCCCCCGATAGCCTCGGCCGCCCGTTCGTCGAATTCGTCCGGATACACCCCGCGGACGTCGTACGCCTTGAAGATCTTCTCGAGGTTCATGACAGATCCAGTCTCATCGGAACACCCAGGGCATTAGGTTTTTGGCCCACTCCAAGTAACCAAGCGGCATGTTCCATCCTTCGAGCATGGGCAAGAATGCGCCGAAGAAGATCACGGCTGCAGCAACGAAGCCGATCCCTATCTCCCGCTGGTAGCGCTGACCCCTCAGCCCGATCGCAAGCCACCAACCCAGAGCGATCGCCAGGAACGGGACCACGGGCAGGTAGTGATACAGGAAAGTCACACGCGTGATGGGGATCCAGGACACGTACTGGATCGCAGCGGCGAAACCCACCAGCCCCAACGCAGTGGAGTTGGTCCTGAACGCGCGACGAACCATCGCAAACATCGCGACGAGCCCGCCCCAGAACAGAACGAGGTTGGGGATCGTCCATATCTCTTGTCGTTCGAATCCGGTCTGCGAGACGTAGAGATACACAGCCTTCCGTCCGAACGGCCACTGATACCAGGACGACCCGAAGTCGTGCGTCGCATTCAGATGAGCGTGGTAGTTGTAGATGGTTTGCTGCAGGCGAAGGAACTCTTCGAACGTATGGCCAAGCGAAAAGTACGGGATGAACGTCGCAACGTAGACCCCCAACGGAAGAACGATAAATAGAAGGAAGATCAGCGCCGGCCCCAGCGGACCCGGCGCGACGAACCAGATGCTCTTTTCGCGTCGTCCCAGCCAGTCGGCGATGAACAGCAGGCCTATACCGGCCCATGCGTAGAGGCCCGTCCACTTCGTAGCCGTCGCAAGTCCCGCGAAGAATCCACCGGCCACGAGCCAAGCCACGGCCAGACCCCGGCGCGTAGGCGGATCTTCCAAGGAATGCCCGGTATCTCGCCGGCCCCAAAAGAACAGAGCCGACAGCGAGCAGAACCACGCAGCGAGAAGGAACGCCGTGCCGGCTCCGTCGATCGTCCCGATGCGGGTTATGGCAAAGGTCAGGCCATCAATACCGACGAACAGGGCTGCAAGAAGTCCGGCCCCTAGGTGGCCGATAAGGCGAAGTGAAAGCAGAAATACCAGCGCGACGATCAAGGCTCCGGCGATCGCGCTGGGCAACCGCCACGCGAACTGCGGCCGCCCGCCGGCGCAACTCATCTGATCGCCGGAGAACGCGAGCAACCGGTGTCTACCTTGATCGGCCACCAGCGCATCCGGCTCACGCGGAGCTGTAACGCGTCCGATCACAGCGGCGCTGTTGGGCTCGATGGCGCGAAGTTGCGTGCCGGAAGCCGCCCAAACGAGCCCCGTCTCGGGAACGGTGGCGAGAAGCTTGGCGTCGCCGTCGATCCTGTCTTGGATCCGTCCGTCTTTGGAGCCGATCGCAAGAAGCTCGCCTCCGGCAGAGACGAACACTCTGTCCGACGACGACAAGGCGAGGATCGCCTCGGGCGAAGCCGGCGTCTCGACGACGGATTCGCGCTCTCCGTCCTCTTTCCATGAAGCGATCCGTCCATCACCCGGGAACGTCACCCACACGACGGCCGCCCGGCCGTCCTGTGCTTTACCAGCGCCGGAGAGATGACCCGCACCGGTCGCGATCGTCTGTACATCGCCGCGTCGGCGAAGCGGTCACCAGGTCGCCCGACTCTGTGATCACGAAGGTGCGGTCTTTCGCCAAAGCGATCTCACGCGCGCGTCCCGGCAACGGCGACCGCCACGTCTGCACGTCCCCCGTCGATGCGCGCCAAGACGTTGCCGACTCCGGTAACGCCGGCCAGATAGGCGACGTTGTTGTCGGCTACGAGTGCCGCCGGACGGATGTCCGATTCGAATACACGGTTGCCGGCAACCAGTCCGCAGTCGCCGTCGATCTTGGATTTGCGAAGGACCGATCCGTCGGCAGTTTCTTCGGCCGCGATAACCCCGCCGGGCCGCGGGGTTATCGCGACCGACGCGTAGCCGCCGGGCAGCCCTTCGCCCTCGCGGGAATTGAAGCCGGCCAGATAGTTGATCGACAGCGCCTGCATCTCCTTGGCGAAGGGTGGGTGGGTGAACTCGAACACTTCCTTGTGCGCGATGTACTCGGCCCCCGCGCGCGCGTGGTAGACCTCGTCGAAGTACATGCCGGGCGGATGGCCGAGTCCGAGCAAGCGCCCCACCAATGCCAACGCGAAGATCGCGAGAGCGATGAGAGCGGCGCGTCCGCCGACCGGATGAAGGCGCAGGACCCACGGACCACTTCTGTCCGCGACCGCCAGCGCATCCGCGACGTAGTCGCGCGCCGGAGTCTCCACCTCGCCGGCCGCGACAGAAGCCGCCGCTCCTTCGGAGGCCTTCTGCAGTCCGCGCCATCCGAACCATGCGATGTACAGGCACAACGCGGTGACGGCGGCGGAAAGCAACCGGAAGCGGAAATCGCTGGTGTCGGTTCCGCCCGGCTTGAAGCCGTACAGAACGTCGGCCAGGCCTCCCAATGTGGGAGCCGGACGTCCGACGAAGTCGAGGTAGTACACGAATGGGAAGTACGCGTTGACGAAATAGGCGACGGACAATCCGATGAACGCCCGCCTTATCCAACGGATGCCGATCAGCGTCGCCGCGAGCGCCAGCGGCAGGAAGAGGTAGCGCTCGTGGATGCGGGTTAGGACGGCGAATCCGACCAGCGTTAGAGCGAGGCTGCCGAACGCCAAAACGCGGCCTTCGTCCTCACCCCGCTTCAGCGCAGACCAAGCACGGAAGATGACCGCAGCCGTGCCTGCCATGAATAAGGCCAGTCCCCAGTACAGCGCGGGCAGGCCGAGGATCTCGAAGGCGTCTGAACCGCTGTCGGGCTTCCAGAACCCGAGCACGCCCCAGAAGTTGAAAGCGAAGACGCTCGTGATCTTGTACGTCTGAGCGGCCTTGGAATAGAAGTCCCATGCCTGCACCGGGCCGAGCCTGAACGGCGCCAGGAGAGCAAACCCCGCGGCAACACCAACGCCGGCCAAAGCACCGAGGCGGCCCAGCCCTTCCAGTGCCGCACGTCGTCTTGCGTCGGGATCGCGCGCCGCCGACATACCTGATCGCACATGGCGCCAGTAAAGGAGCAGGGCGACGATCGGCAGCAGGAACGCACCCTGTGGCTTCGTGCCGACGGCGATAGCCAGCAACGCAACCCCGCCGGCTTCTCGCCGGAAGCTCGGAGCTTCTGTTCCCAGCAGAAGCAGCGCCCCCACCACCGGGAGAGCCAGGAACACGTCGACCTGGCCCCACACCGCTGAGATGAAGAAGATCGCCGGGTTGAGAAGAATCGCTGCCGCGGCCAAACCGCGGACCGGCAGTCTGCGTGCAGCCCCGGACGGCGCGAGCCGCTCGGCCAGCCGCATGACGAGCCACGCCAAACCGAGGTCGCCGAGGATCGGAGGCAGCTTGAGCAGGAATACGCCCGGCGCTTCGCCCAGGATGCGTGCGACACGTCCGACGACGAATAGGACGTATAGATAGCCCGGCGGGTAGTCGACGAAGAACTCCTCTCCGCCTCGCGGATAGAAGTTCCACGGGCCTTTATCGGCCAAGCGGCCGGCCCAGGCCGAGAACGAATCCATGTCGTAGGGGAAGCCCCCGCCGCGGGCCAAGACGATGCGGATCGCGAACCCGACGATGAACAACAAGGCGATGCCGCTGGGCTCCGAAAGCCGGAAGGCGAGCCGACGCACAGCGCTGATACGGGGTTGTGGTTCGACCATCGACGTGGAGCATACGGGCCGAGACCCTCATCCACACAGCAATCGCCGATGGGTGGGAGTTCAACTTCAACAGGTACCGTTGAACCTCACCACTATGGGCGCGCAGATCGAGCAACTAACTTGCGTCTTCCCGGCTTTCAACGAAGAGGAGAACATCGGTCCGCTCCTCGACGAAGCCTTGTCGACGCTCGGCGGTTTCGCTCCGGCTTTCGAGATCATCGTTGTGGACGACGGCTCGCGTGACCGAACGGCAGAGATCGTCCGCAGCTACGGCGAGCGGCACCCACAGGTCCGCTTGGTAGCACATCCGACCAACCTCGGCTACGGACACGCGGTTCGGAGCGGCCTCGGCAGTGTCACCGGAGACGCCGCGTTGTTCATCGACGGCGACCGCCAGTTCAAAATCGCCGACGCGGCGGGATTGCTCGCGAAGCTCAACGGCGCGCAGGTAGTGATCGGACGACGCATCAAGCGCGCCGATCCCTGGCACCGATTAGTAGTGGCGCGCGTCTATCACTTCGTCCTGCAAAGGATCTTCGGCGTTCTCCTCCACGATGTGGACTGTGGCTACAAGCTCTTCAGCCGAGAAGTGCTGGACAAGATCGTTCCGCAGCTCGAGTCTCGTTCGGCCTTCATATCACCGGAACTCGTTATTAGGGCGAAGCTCTCGGGCTTCGTGGTGGCCGAAGCCGACGTCCCTCATTACCCCCGGACGGCGGGCCGGCCGAAAGGAGCTACGCCGAAGGTGATCGCACGAACTCTCAGCGAGATCTGGCGACTCAGGAAGAGCTTGGGGCGCGGGCGTCGCTGAAGACCCAGTAGCGGTAGCCCGTGAAGTTCCAGAGCACCGAGAAAGGCAGCGCGAACAGCGCGGCCAGGTTCTCGCCAATGGTTCCGTGCTTATGGAGCGGTATGAGCAACAGGGAGAACACGCCCGTATTCAAGCCGAGGCCGACCAGCGTGAATGAAACGAAGTGCAGGTACTGGCGCATCACAGCGTGCCGTCGCGGGTCGCGGAACGACCAGAATTTGTTGAGGAAGAACGACAGGACACTGGTGATCAGGAAACCGATCGCGTACCGGCCAATGGTGTGCAGACCTGTGACGGGTCGGAGTCCGTTGAAGATCAAGAAGAACAGCGCGACATTGAGAGCGCCGACCAACGCGTACTTCACGAACTGCTTGACGATCTCGTAACGCTTCAGGCGTTCATAGACCTTGGACGTCTTCAGGGATTGCCGCACCGCCCCAAGATAGGCGTTTGCGACTACCTCCGAGCGAAGCGATAGCCTCCGCGATTCCGCGGAGGCTATCGACTAACGCCGTGAGCGCTCGGGCTTGATGCTGGGGGCGACGGCGAGGATCTCGGCGACAGCGAGCTTCGACCCGCGCGACTCCCACCAGCCCTGCTCGCAAAAGCGGCAGTAGTGGTAGGTCGCTTCGTTGGCGGCCTTGAAGCTAACGACGTGGCAATCCGTCCGTCCGCAATTTGTACAGTTCATGAATGAAGACTCGTCGTTTTTCGGAAAATCCGCATGACCCACCGGGTGGGCTGATGGGCGCCGGGGTGACTAGTCCGCTTTTTCGCCGGCCAGCTCTTTGCCCACGTACCGCGATCGCGTCCGGCCTCCTTCTCGCCAGTACGCATACCAATAGGGACCGTGCGGGCAGCGCGTGCATCCGTCCTTCCCGCATCGGACCATCTCCTGGCGGAAAGTGACCTTTCCGGGCTCGTCCGGCTTTTCCGGCTCTTCGAGGAGCAGACCGCGGATGAGCATCTGGAGCCGGCGCAGGTCATAGGCGTCCATCGACCTGATTTCCCGGATGAGCTGTCTCGAGATCGTCATTCCGATGGGTGACTCTTGGGGAACAATCCGTTACCCAAGATACATCGGGTTACTTGACGAGTTCCTTAAAGCGACACGCTACGACGCGAGCTCGGCCGCGGACGAGGAGCTCTGCGAGCGGAGGTCGGAAAGCGACCAGCCCACGGGCGCCACGAAACGATCGGCGTGCTCTTCGCACAGATCGTAGGAGCCCGGCTGGGGGTCGAAAGTCAGGGGCGCGATCCACACCTGGCGGTGGGTGTAGTGGAAGGAGCAGGTGGATGCCGCCTCACGTGAGCAGCCGACCTTGTCGCAATAACGCATGACTCAGGCTAGGAGTGAAGCGTTCAACAGGCAAGGAATTCCCGCAACGAGGGTTCGCTCGGGTCGGATGTGCGCTTTTTGCCCCCTGGATTTGACGAAACGTGCGCACCGTAGTAAAGTGGTTAGATCTTGCCGTCGGGGAAACCTGGCGGCAAGATACTTTTTTGGGGCCAAGTTCGGTCGGGCCACAGGTTCAGGCGAAGGTGTGCTTTAGGCCTCTTGCCTGGGCATTTTGCGGGAAACGCGGAGTTTTCGCTGTACAGATCGCGAAATCGTGTACCCCGCTTCGTCCTGCTTCAGATTTCTTATGTAGCGCAGAACGCCGGTAAGACGCGTCTTTAGTCGAGTGGGACGCCCGGAAGGGTTCCGCGCTCTCCGACGACGGCGGCCGTGACTCCGCCGCCGCTCCGAACCTGCACCAGCAAGCCGAAGGTGCCCTCGTTCCCCAGGCCGACGCTGATCGAGCGGTTCGGGTCGATGGTCACCGACCGCACAGGAGGGCCTGTCCCCAATCGGGATATGTCGACGCGGACCGGCGTGGCGTTGGGGTTAACGAGCTGGAGGTTGCGTCGCTCGGCCAGTGGGAACACCCAGCGCCGGGCCGGCGCCTGGGGGCCCAGCAATGAGACGGCCTTGCGGTCGCTCGGAGCAACCAAGGACTCGATGAACAACGCCAGATCCGACCGCACCCGTACGACCAGCTCCTCGGCCCTCGGAGCGATGGCGTTGATCTCGAAGCTGCTTCGTCCTATCGGCCCGACCTCGAAGCGCTCCTCGGGCAACGATCCCGTCCGGCCGGCACCCGAAACCGAAACGTGCGCGGGATCGTCGTTCAGGTTCACCGCGATCAGCGCGGTGTCCGCATCCTCGGTGATCGCGCGCGGCAACACTCCGTCGGTGATCTGGTCGGTAGCCAGGGACCACGTGACCTGATCGACCGTTCGCAGATGACGGGCCACGATCGCGCGGCCCTGCCAGATACGAACCGTTGTCGACAGGTCGAGCATCGGTTCGAACTGATCTTCCGGATCCACGATCACGGCCTTGCCCGCCTCGACACGAACATCCTGGAGATCCGGCGGAGAGATGGTCTCGTTCGGCGACACGAATCTCACCGATGCCCGGGCCAAGTCGGGGAAGGGGTTGAACAACACGTAGCGCTCGAACAGCCGCGGCACGGCGCGGGTCGCGAAGCGTCCGCCCTCGGGGAAAGCATTCTGGTCGCGGGAAGCTTGCGCGCACATCGACGAGTCGAAGTTGCGCGAGCGTTCCACCTCGCTGGCAACGGCGATCCGCCGTCCGTAGGACTCCACGACTGCACCCTGCTGCGATGCGATCTCGAATGTGCGGCGGTGCCGGCCCTCTATGCGTCCGGCCTCTACCGGCGTCGCCGACAGGTCGGTTCGCACCAGGAATTCGGTTCTGTCGTCGCTCGGATTGACGACGGCTATCCGCTGCTTGTATCCGCTGCCGATCGGCGGGCAGTACCAAGCAGACGATAGGAACGGTGTGCTCACGCCCCACGCAACACCCGTCCATCCGATAGCTGCGGCCAGCACAAGCAGCGCCGGAGTTGCGACGAGCCCCACCCGCGACAAAGAGATGGACCCAGCCTCGGGCGCGACCTCGGCAGACGTGAAGGCCGGACGTCCGACGTAAGCGGAGAAGAACCACGCGAAGAGAAGGATCAAAACGTAGGCGAAGTTCAGCGGGACGAGCCATCGCCACCACCGTCCCGGCACCGAAAGCCGCACGGAACCTTCGACATCACTGGCGGGCACGTACGCACCGGCCGCCGTTAGATGTCCTTGAGCTCCCTCGAATCGCAGACCACCGCGCGGTCCTCCGGTCACATAGAGAACGGCGTCGTCGGGAATCGGCTCGTCGCCTTCTTGTGGTGTTGGCATCTGCACAGACGGCCGGCCGTAGGGCCAGCCCGATACCGTCGCGCGTTTCGGCTCCCGGACGATGTCGGCCAGTCCCCCGGGAGAGAAGGGATCCTGCGGCGGTGCGGTGAGAAGCACGGCCGGCCCACGCCAGGCGTCGTTCCTATAGACGACCGACGTTCCCTGTTCTTCCAGCGGTCCGAGATCGGCTTGGGAGCCGAGTCCGCGCCGCGCTTCGGCGTCGAGCGCGACGATGTGCGACACATCCCCGAGCGCGAGAACGCCGCCAACGCGATGAGTGCGACCGTCACGCGCAGCCTCGAGCGCGCGCGTAACCAGCCGCTCGGCCGGTCCACCGGGTGGCGGGAAGGAACCGATGCGCTCGCCGAACCCCAGGGTCGTCCATGTGCGGATCCCGCCTGTGGTTTCCGCCATCCACAGCACCCGGCCCGTATCCCTCGCGCGAACGCCGGCGATCACGGGCGAGGTGCTCTCGCGCGCCGCCGACGGGACTGTGGTCACGACTCCTCCGAGCCAGAGCGCTCCGATGGCGACCATGCCGCCGATGACCGCGGCGTGACGGGAGCCGAGCTCGTAGGACGGAAGGTCGTCTTGGATCCGCTTGGCCGCCATCACCAAGATGACGAAGGCCGCGGCACCGGCTCCCGCGAGCATCGTTTCGCGCGGCATGAGTCCGCCGGTGGCGATGGCGACGCTGAGCGCAGCCAGCGCACTTAGAGTCGCGGTCGTCCGCGTGAGTCCGACGAAGTAAGCAGCTGCGATGGCCAGCACGATCCAGGCGAGCAGCGGCCAGCCCGCACCCAGGGTCGCGCGAGCCAGTCCCCCGCCGATCTCCTGGACGAGCCAGCCCGGACGTCCGATCAGCGGCGTGCGTCGCGTGAACCATTCGATCGACCACGGAAGAAGCAGGACGAATGCGCCGACCATTCCGGTGCCCATGAGGCGGACGCGTTGCCGTGTGCGGCCATCGTCGCGACGCGCAGCGACGATGGCGGCACCGAACAACGCAAGCCAGATGAGTGCCGGCGGGTGCAGCGCAACAACGAAGGCCCAGCCGAAGCCCCAGCGCGCGACGTACCGGATGAGTTCTTGACGTCCCTCCGGTTCTGGTGGCGGCGCCAGCAGCGGGCCCGCGAACCACAGCGCAGCCGTCCACATCGCCAGGCCTCCGAGCGAACCGTCGCGGATAAGCGCGAGCGTCGCCGGATTGACCGCGGCGGCCGTGGCGATGAGCAACCGTCCGGTCCGGCCGAAGCTGAGCGCGCGCGCCAGGCGGGAACCAGCAACGCCCGCGAACCAGATGGATGCCAGCAGGACGACCTTCTCGGTCAGCGCTGCGCGCGTAAGCAGCGAACGCAGGAGGCCGAGTCCCACCAACGCCGGGGCAGGCGGCCCGAAAGGATCGAGCCCCTCTCTCCGGACTCGCGCGAAGTGATCCGACAACGCATCCCCGACCCCCGCCAACGGCCGGAGCTCGCCCAGCACGAACGTCTCGCCGAACAACACGTTGCGCAGGACCAGCAGAACAACGATGACTCCGGCGACGATCCCCCACGTGACCGGCTCGCGCGCCGTGACCAGCGCGCGCTCGCCGATGCGTCCGAGCGCCGCCATCGCACGGGATGCGAACTCCGCGCGCTCGCCGCGCACGTCGCCCATGGCGCCGCGCGCGGCGAGCGTGAGGAGCTCCTGGTCCTCGACTCGTCCGGTGCCGGCTATCCGGCGCTCGCGGCGGATAGCCGGCACCTCTCGTAGCACACTCATCCACGCGCCGATGACTACTCGCGCTCGCCACAGCTCGCGGCTCGCAGCGGCGGCAACCACGCGAGCGATCGAAGCGACTATCAGCTGCGGCACTAGGACGGCTAGGCCGAGCGGAGCGAAGTGCTTGAACAGGAAGCGCAGACGTCCGCGTTCAGAGTGCTCCTGTAGTCCGGTCGTTTCGAAGAGCCTGCGTCCGCGTGAAAGGTCGGCCGCGTGTCGCACGCGCGCCGTCGGTGCAACCACGACGCGAGCACCGTGAGCGCGCAAACGCCAGCACAGGTCGACGTCCTCATAGAAAGGCCAAGCTTTTGGGTCGAGACCTCCGACGGACTCGAAAGCATCCATCCGGACCAGCAGGCAGGCATCGGACGAGAACAGAACGTCGGTCGTGTCGTCGCGCTGACCCGCGTCGACCTCGCCGGCGTCGAGCGCCGAACGGCGGATGGCGAACCGGTCGATGGCCGCACCGACTTCTTGCAACACCTGCGGGTTGTCCCACTCGACGAGCTTGGCTCCGACCGCGGCCACGGTTGGGTCGGCGTCGGCCGTGGCCACCATCTCCCGGATGGCGTCGGGGTCGAGCGACACATCGTCGTGAAGGAGGAGAAGGTACTTCGCGTCCGTCGGGCCGATCTCGGCAATCACGGCCGAAACGGCTTCAGAAAATCCGGCGCCCTCGTCGATGCGGACGACGTGCGGAGATATTCCGACGTCTTCGGGAACCGCAAGGGCTCCGATCGCACACAGGACGACTCCGACGTCGCGGTATGACTGTTCGTTTATCGAACGCAGCGTTTCGCGCACACGAGTGCGCGACGCATGCGCAACAACGATGGCGAGAACCGATGGGCCGGCCATCGCTTATTCGAGCGGTTCGTCGCTGATTTCGATTATCGGGGGCGAGATGCGGCGACGGGACGACGACTTCCTCGTCCTCTTCGTTTGAGTCTTCTGCCCGGCAGCGGCCTTACGCACGACGGGCTTGGGCTTCGCTTTCGGCTTCACGGGCTTTGCCGCACGCCGGGACGGCTTGTTCACGGAGTCGAGAGCGCGAGGGGCCAAACCCTTCGCCGATCGGTCGATAGCTTGAGCCAGTGCTTGCTCCGTGCGGCGGCGGTCGGTATCGAGCTGTTCCAGCCGGCCGACGAGCGCGTCTTGTAGGGCTTCGAGCCGCGAGGTTAGGTCGGACTGTCCGGTCTCGATGTTCTTTAGCCGTTCTTCGTTGGACCCGAATCGCTCGAGCGCTCCGGAGAACCGCTCGAGCTGCTCGTCGACGTTTCCCAGCACGTCGTCGATCGCGGTCTCGGCTTCCTTGTCGAGCTTTGCCCGCGTGGCAAGCGTCCGGCGCAGCGCCTGTGCGACGACTCCCTCCAGCTTCATCGGAAGATCCCCGATCCGATTCAGCAGCTTGTCGAGCGATTCGACCTGTTCGGTGAGGTAGGACGAGAGCTCTGCCGCTTCGGCCACGCGATCCTCGACGCCTTGGATGCGGTCGCCCAGCGCGGCCGCGCCCACCCTTGCTCCGTCGGCATCCTCGCCCCGGGTGGTCAGCAGCTCCTGGGATTCCATGGTCATCTCGTGTACGCGGTCGACGGAGTCGCGCAGCGTTGCGATGTTCGAGTCGACTCCGTCCGCCCATCCGCGAAGGCCGGAGTTCAGGTCGATGAGGGCCTGCGCGATCCCGTCGATATCCGACGCCACACCACCGACCGATTCATTGACTGTCTCGACATCCTGCGCAAGGTCGCGGAGCCGTTGTGTCGTCTCGGCCGACTCTTCTCGGGGCGCGGATTCGCGAAGCTCCTTCAACTCTCGGACGAAGAACGACACCTCCCCTTCCGATACGTCGCGGATCACCTTCTCGATGCTGCGTGTATCGACGGGCTCTCCGGCGCGGGACGTCAGAGAATGCACGGCGTCACGTAGCTCGCTCAGCGCATTCGTCAGGGCAACCGGCGGTTCGCTTGGCTCGGAGTCACGTGCCGCCAGCTCCTCGACGGCGCCGCGGAGCTCCGACAGCGCTTCGGCCAGCGCGCGCTGCTGCGCGATCTGACGGTCGACGGCGCGGGACAAGAAGTCCTCGAGCTCCGGGACCTGCCGTCGTTCGGGCCCGGCCGGTCCTGGCCCTCCTCCGAGATTCGTCATGCCTAGCCGGACACCGTCCCCGATAGAGCGGCAACACGTTCTGCGTACGTGCGCGCCGGGCGATCGTAAGTGGTCGTTCGTTCCAATGGGGTGCGGTCCGCGCGCCGGATCGACGACTCCATCTCGGCTACCGAATGTCCGAGGCCGTGACTTGCCCCCGCCATCCGGGAGATGTGCTCCTCACCGAGAGTTCCGCCGAAATCGTTCACGCCCACCTCGAAAGCCGCCGTCACACCTTCGACACCCATCTTCACCCACGAGGCTTGGATGTTCGTGATCTTGGGATGCAGGACGATCCGTCCGACGGCGTGGATCTTGAGGCACTCGCGCCATGTGGGCCCGGTGCGCGAACCGCCACGCATGAACATGGGCGTGCGGTGGTGGACGAATGGGAGCGGGACGAACTCGGTGAACCCACCCGTCTCCGCTTGCAGATCGCGCAGTCGAAGGAGGTGTATGGCCCAGGCCTCCGGGTCGTCGATGTGGCCGAACATGATCGTGGTCGTCGAGCGGATCCCGGCGTTGTGCGCCTTGCGCATCAGGTCGATCCAATCGTTGGCCGATAGCTTCTGAGGTGTGATCTTCGGCCGGACCCGGGTATCGAGGATCTCGGCCGCCGTACCCGGGATCGAATCCAGCCCCGCGTCACGGAGCATGACGAGATAACGCTCTAGCTCTAGACCCAGAGTGGTTGCGCCGACGGTTATCTCGAGCGGCGAGAATCCGTGCAGATGGATGTCGGGAGCCGCGGCTTTCACAGCGCTCGCCAATTCGAGATAGATCTCGCCCGTGTTGTGAGGGTGTATGCCTCCCTGGATGCACACCTCGGTGGCGCCGATGTCCCAGGCCTCGCGGGCTTTTCGTCCAACCTCGTCGGGGGCGAAGTAGTAGCCGTCCTCGTTGCCGAGCGGACGAGCGAATCCGCAGAAACTGCAGCCCGTGTGACAGAAGTTGGTGTACGTGATGTTCCGATTCACGACGTAGGTAACGTCGTCGCCGACAATCTCCTTTCTGATCGCGTCGGCTTTCTTGAACACGGCCTCGAGGTCTGCGCCCTCAGCCCGGAACAACCGCATCACTTGATCGCTATCGAGCCGCTCGCCTTGATGCGCACGTTCGAGCAGGTCGACAACGTCGATGGCGGGCTTTGACGCCCGTCCGAGGTACGGCGCGATCCAGTCTGCTGCGCGCGTTCGCGCGTTCACGTTCTCGTGCGTCAGGACGATGCGACTCGGTACATCGGGCAGCATGTCGTCGAAGCCGACCAGGTCCTCGCCCGGCGGAGCGCCGTACGCGCCTTCTCGCACGTGGGACACGAATTGTTTCGAGACTTCGTCGGCGGTGAGCGCCGGCTTGGAATCGGCGATCGCGATGGCACGCCGCTTGGGCTCGGGTTGGGCGGCGCGGAGCACGGGCGTCCACCCCTCTCCCGCATACCAGCGCTCTTCGCGGGCGAGCCCCATCGCGTCGGATGCGGCCAGGACGTGTCGGCGCATAGAAGGTGCGATCCACTTGGTGAATGCACGCTCATCGGTGACGTAGTGCGGATAGACCGGCAAACGCTGCCGGAGCGCGAACCCGCGCTCGGCACACACCGCGGCAACTTCCTCTATCCCGGGCCACGGCATCTCTGGATTCACATGGTCGGGCGTGACCGGTGAGATGCCTCCCCAGTCGTTGATCCCGGCGTCGAGATAACGCCCGTACGTCTGCGGGGTGAGATTGGGCGGAGCCTGAACGGACATCTTGTCTCCGAAGGCGAGCCGGGTGGCGGCGATGGCGCGGATCATCTCGCCCTCGGTCGCGTCATCGTGTGAACGCATCGGTGTGTCCGGCTTGGCCCGGAAGTTCTGAACGATGACTTCCTGGATCTGCGCGGGATCGTCATCGGATGTCGCCGCAACCAATTGCACGATGGTGGACGCGCGCTCATCGAGCGTCTCGCCGATACCGATCAGGAATCCGGTGGTGAACGGCGTCCGCGTTTCCGCGGCGAACTCGAGCTGCTCCAGACGAACGGCCGCAGCCTTGCCCGCAGCTCCGGCGTGCGCTTCGCCCGGCCGCAGCAAACGGTCGGAGAGCTGCTCCATCATCACGCCCTGCGACGCGGTCACTTCACGCAAGCGCGCGCATCTCATCCGACGTGACGGCGCCGGGGTTGGCGTGCGGAAGCAGTCCGGTCTCCTTCAAGACGGCGCGTGCAGCGGCGATGACGTACTCGACGGTCGAGGCGTAACCGTGCGCCTCGAGCCAGCGGCGCGCCTCGTCGTGCCGCTCCTCGGGGGCCTCTCCGAGCGTGAACAGGGCTTCGGTGCAGCCCCACTCCCGACCCTCGCGGGCGATGGCCAGGACCTCCTCGAGCGACCGGAACTCGGCCCCCTCCTCCTCCCTGGTCTTCACGAACGTGCAGTACGAGCAGCGGTACCGGCACATGTAGGTGAGCGGGATGAAGACCTTTCTGGAGTAGGTCACCGAGCCCGGGAGCCCGATCCGATCCAGGTAGGCGTCGCGATGCTGGCGCGCGAGCTCGAGAACGGGGGCGAGGTCCTCGTCCGAGCATTCGAGGATTGAGAGGACATCCGCCTCGTCGAGGCGCTCACCTGCGCGGCTGCGCGCGATCGTCGCGTGAGATTGGGCGGTCATCGGTCCCCGGCGAGCAGGATACCGCCCTCCAGCCATGTGTCCCCCGAGGTCAACCCCGAAGTCACCTTATGAATCTGGTTACGATTCGGCGATGCGCGTCTGCGCGATAGCGGGGGGCGTGGGGTCGGCGCGCTTGTGCGCCGGTCTGGCGCGCGTGGTCGATCAACGTGATCTCACCGTCGTGGTCAACACTGGGGACGACGAGCGCATCCGCGGCCTGCACGTGAGCCCCGACGTCGACACCGTTCTGTATCACCTAGCGGTCCTGACGGACTGGGAGCGGGGCTGGGGTCTGGCCGAGGAATCGTTCATCGCCCACGAGCGCTACCAGAGGCTCGTCGAGCGGCTGCCGGAGATAGAGGACGACCTCCAAGACTGGTTCGCGCTCGGAGACCGGGACCTGGCCACGCATCTGCTTCGGGGCCGGCTGCTCGACCTCGGGCGCCCACTCGGCGAGGTGACCCAGGCCTTGGCCCGATCGTTCGGCATCGAGTCGATCGTCTTGCCGATGTCGGACGATGCCGTCCGGACGGTCGTGACGACGACCGAGGGCGAGCGATTGGACTTCCAGAGCTATTTCGTCCGCAGACACCACACCGATGCCCTGTCCAACATCGAATACGTCGGAGCTGCCGAGGCCTCTCCGGCTCGCGGAGTGATCGAAGCCGTCCAATCGGCGGACGTGATCGTCATTCCCCCGTCCAATCCGGTCATGTCGGTGGCTCCGGTCTTGGCCGTACCGGGAGTGAGAACCGCGCTGACAAGATCGGCTGCGATCCGCGTTGCGGTGTCGCCGATCGTCGGGGGCCGCGCAATAAAAGGACCGGCGGACAAAGTCATGGCTTCACTCGGACACGAGGTTTCGCCGGTGGGCGTCGCCGCCATGTACAAGGGCTTGATCGACGTGTTCGTGCTCGACGAAGTGGACGAAGATCGACGCAAAGACATCGAGGCTCTCGAGATGCGGCCGCTAGTGCTCGACACCATCATGAGCGGCCCGGAGGAAGCGGCCAGGCTGGCCAAGGACATCCTCGATGCCATCGCGTGAGCTGCGCATCATCCCGGTGGCCGGGATGCCCGAAGTCGAAGCAGGTGCGGACATCGGCGCCTTGATCGTGGAAGCTGCGTCCGCTCAGGGAACAGCGATCGAGCCGCGAGACGTCGTGGTGGTCGCGCAGAAGATCGTCTCGAAGGCCGAGGGACGGATCGTCAAGGCCGATACGCGTGAGGAAGCGCGCGCGGTTGCGAAGCGTGAAGCGAAACGGATCGTCCGCGAGACGCAGGACCATCTGATCGTCGAGACGCAGCAAGGCTTCGTGTGCGCGAACGCCGGCGTCGACATGTCGAACGTTCCGGCGGGAACGGTTTCGCTATTGCCGAAGGACTCCGACATCTCTGCAGAGCGCATTAGGTCGACGATCGAATCGTCGGCCGGCGAACCGGTAGCGGTGATCGTGTCCGACACCTTCGGACGTGCATGGCGCATCGGTCAGATCAACACCGCGATCGGGTCGTCCGGTTTTGCGGCACTGAGGACATACGACGGCGCGGTGGATCCGGCCGGGCGCGAGATCTTGATCACACAGATCGCTCACATCGACGAGCTGGCATCGGCAGCAGAACTCGTGATGGACAAGCTCGATCGCGTTCCTGTGGCCATCGTTCGCGGATACACGTGGGAGCCGGGCGAAGGAGCCGCGCGGGATCTCGTGCGCCCCGCAAATGAGGACCTGTTCCGATAGCCGCTCAGCGGAGGCAGCTCAAGTAGCCGAGACCGAATCCGGCTGCAACGAGAACGCCCGAAAGCACGCGTCCACGTAGCGTCCGCCACGGGACCAGCACCCAGAACACAGCCCCGCAGACAACGAGGAACCAACCAGCAGCGCACCTGAGGTCGAAAGTCACCGATCGATGAAGGCTCGGTGCGGCACACCTACCGCCGGTTCTGGGCGAACCAGGAGACCGTCTGCTCTATGCCTTCGCGCAGCGAGGTCCAAGGCTTCCAGCCGAGATCGCGCGCAGCCTTCGACACGTCCAAGACGTTTCGCACCACGTCGCCCGGGCGCGGCGGGCCGTAGATCGCATCTCCTTCGAAACCTGCGGCCTTAGCCATCGTCTTGAAGAGCTCGTTGATGGTCGTCTCCTGGCCGGTACCGATGTTGAAGGTCTCGCCCGAACCCTTCTCGCACGCCAGGACGAATGCGTGGCGCGACGTCGTCGACGTATACGTAGTCCCGCGTGATCTCGCCGTCGCCGTTGATCGTCGGCGATTCATTTCGGATGAGCTTGTTCGCAAAGATCGCGATGACGCCGGCTTCGCCATGAGGGTTCTGACGCGGACCGTAGATGTTGGCCGGCGCCAGAGATGTGAAGTCGAGTCCGAACTCCTCCTTGTAGAAGCGGAGATAGTCCTCGGCGACCCTCTTGGTGATGCCGTACGGCGAGATGGGGCGCCCCTTGGCAGTTTCGGGAACGGGCAGCTTCTTCTGCGTCCCGTATATCGCTCCGCCCGACGACGTGAAGACGATCTTTCTGACCTCGGCCGACACGCAAGCGTCGAGCACGCGCAGGAGGCCGATCACGTTCACTTCCGCGTCCCGGACCGGATCGGCAACCGACGCCGGCACCGACGGCTGCGCCGCCAGATGCAGGACGACCTCCGGCTTCACCTGATGAAGGAGGTCGCCGAACCCCTCGGACCGGACGTCGAAGCGGTGGAACTTCAACCCGTGCCCGCGCCGGGCTTCGTCCAGGTTGGAGAGCTGTCCCGTCGCAAGGTCGTCGACGACGTAGACCTCATGTCCGTGGGAGAGCAATCGGTCGACCACGTTCGAGCCGACGAATCCTGCGCCGCCGGTGACCAGGGTGCGCATCAGTTACTGAACGTTATGCCCTTGTCGGGGAGATCCGTCCCCGGCCATACCCGGATCCCACCGGCCAGCTCGTTCTCGGCCCCCACCTTGACGCCGGCGCCGACGACGGCATCGGTCACGCGGCTGGAGGTCCCGACGTTGACGCCTGTGGCCAGAACCGAACCGCGCGACCTGTGCTCTCGCGTACACGGCCACCTCGTCGTGAAGGACCGAGCCTTCGATCGACGCTTCCTCGCGCACGACACAACTCGTGCCCAAGCACGTCAGCGGACCAACTACGGCTCCGCCTTCGATGACGGAGTCGTCGCCGATCACGGCCGGGCCGACGATCCTCGCCGTCGGGATCGATGGTTACGCCGCGCCCGACCCAGATATTGTCTCCGCTCTGGACGCCGGGAGGCTCCATGCCGACCAGCCGGCCGAGGGCGTCGCGGTTGGCCTGCAGGTACTTCTGCGGGGTTCCGATGTCCAGCCAGTAGTCCTCGGACACGAACCCGTACAACGCCTCACCCTCGGCAAGAAGCAAGGGAAAGAGCCCGCCCTCCTTGGTTCGCTCGAACGAGAAGGGCTGTCCCGTCGGAACGTAGTTGAGGATCTCCGGCTCGAGGACGTACGTGCCGGCGTTGATGAGGTTCGTGACGATCTCGGAGGGTTGCGGCTTCTCGATGAAACGCTCGATACGTCCGTCGTCGTCGATGGGGACGAGACCGTACGCGCTCGGATCGTCCACCGGTGTGAGCGTCAGGGTGCCGAGCGTCTCTCGTTCGCGGTGATAGGTGATGAGCGAGCTGATGTCCAGGTCCGTGAAGATGTCGCCGTTCAGCACGAAGAAGGTTCCGTCGAGCATGTGCTCGACGTTCTTCACGGCTCCGCACGTGTCCAGCGGCTGCTCCTCTTTCACGACCGTGAGCCTGACTCCGTGCGTGAGCTCGCGCGGAAAAGCCTCGTAGGCCTCGGCCATGTAGCCGGTGGTGAGGATCGCCTCCTCCACACCGTGCTTGGCCAAATGCGCGAGGACGTGCTCGAGGAAGGGCCGGTTCGCCACCGGCATGAGCTCCTTCCGGACGTGCAGAGTCAGCGGACGCAGCCGCGTTCCGAATCCGCCGACCAGCATCACGGCTTTCAATCCTCAGCCTCCCGACGTCCGATGCCTCGGCACTGATCTTCGTGTGATCAGCCATCTGAGCGCCAGCAACATGAATCGCACAAGGAGACCGGCGGCGATGAACGGGTAGGCGAGCACCCAGACGCCGCGGCGGTGTTTGAGGACGTATCTGAATAGGTTCACGTGGTGGATCCATAGGAACTTCAGCGGCCGCTGCGTCCAGCTGCCGCCCCATTCGTGCACCAGAACGGCCTTGGGCTCGAACCAAACCTCCCAGCCCGAGTCCCACATCCGCTTGCACAGGTCGACGTCCTCGACGAAGAAGAAGAACCGCTCGTCGAATCCACCGATGGCATCGAAGGCTTCACGGCGCAGAGCTACGGCGGTAGCGGCGACCCACCCGACGGTCTTCGGCTCTCCGAAGGACGCGTCGGCCAGCGTGTAAGAACGCGTGCCCGGATTGCCGGGCCAGATCAATCCGACTAGGCCGTGCAGAGCCGATTGCCAGATCGATGGGAACGCCCGCTTGGTCGGTTGCACCGAACCATCGGGATTCAGGACGAGCGGTGCGACGATCCCGGCGCGTGCGTGCGACCGCAGGGCTTCGTCCAGCGCTCCGATCGCACCCGCACGCACTTCGGTGTCCGGGTTGAGCAGCACGACGACATCCGCCGAAGTGGCCTGCACGGCCTGGTTGGCGGCGGCGGCGAAGCCCGTGTTCGTCGGCATTGCGGATCAAGCGCACGTCCGGACGCTGCAGCGCTATGACATCGGCGCTGCCGTCCGAAGAAGCGTTGTCGACCACGACGATCTCCGAAAGCTCTGAGTTGCCGATCGAGCGCAGGCAGTCCAGGACGGACCGTCCCGCCGTTGTAGTTGATCAACACGAGTGCGGTAGGCAGAGCTCATCGCTCCCCGACCGCTCGTTGCCAAACGTCGATTGTCTGTTCGGCGGTTCGCGTCCAAGTGAACGACGCCGCGCGTTCCGGACCCCGGCGACGAAGGTCGGATGCGAGCCTCCGCATCTTCGAGAACGCGCGCGATCGCGTCGGCCAAGGCCGTCGGATCTTGTGGCGGCACGAGAACGGCCGCGTCGCCAACGACTTCTTCGGGAGCCGATCCGGTCGTGGTCACGACGGGCGTCCCGCACGCCATCGCCTCGAGCACCGGAAGGCCGAAGCCCTCGGCGATCGACGGATAGACGAACACCGAAGCGCCCCGATACAGGTCGATCTTCTCGTCGTCGCTCACGTACCCGGTGCGAAGGATGCGCGACGAGTCCGGAGCTTTAGCGATGGCCTCTTCGATCTGCTCGACACCCCAGGCCGGCAGTCCGCACAACACGAGATCGTGTGGGAGACGATCCGCCAGTCGAGCGTGAGCGTCGATGAGGGTAGGTACGTCCTTGCGAGGTTCGAGCGCACCGACGAACAAGATGTACGGACGTTCCGGTCCTTGCTCTTCGGTCGGCAGGACGATAACGATCGAGATCCACTCCCTCGTACACAACGTCGACGTCGTCGGGGTCCGCACCACCGTGTTCGATCGCACCGCGCTTCGCATACTCGGACACAGCGATCACACGCGTAGCTCGCCTTATGCCCGCTCGTGCCGCGCGCGTGAAGTACGCAACCTTGGCCCCCTCGTGCAGATGCGGATGCGTGAAGAAGGTCGGATCGTGAAACGTCACGACGCTCGCGCACCGCAGCCCGGCGGGCAGCGTGTAGTGCGGTCCGTGGAACACGTCGGGCACGATCTTGCGAATCGCTCGCGGAAGCGCGAATTGAGACCACGCGATGCGCAACGGGCGGGACCGCGTTGTTACCGCATGCAGCTTCGCGCGAGGGAGAACTGCCGTCAGCTCGTCGATGTCACGATCGTTCGCGAACACGTCGAGCTCGGTCGGACGTATCCGCGAGAGCTCGAAGGAGCTCGAACACGTAAACACCTGCTCCGACGCGCTGACCCGGGATCGCCGTCGCGTCGATCGCAACGCGCAGCGTCACGGGACCGGCGCGACGGTCGCGATCGCCTCTCGGTAGCAAGCGACGGTTTCGTCCGCCGTTCGGTCCCAGGTGAACTCGCTTCGCCCGGCGAAGCCCGAGCCGCCGCAAGTCGTCGGCGATGTCGGCGTCCCGAAGGATCTTCGCAGATCGCGTGCAGCGATCGATTCGTGATCTGTCCGGATCGCAGAGCTCGGCGGCAGATCCGGCGACCTCCGGCAGCGAGGACCGGTTTGATGTAACGACGGGTGTGCCGCACGCCATCGCCTCGAGCACGGGCAGACCGAAACCTTCGGCCAGGGAAGGGAACACGAAGACAGACGCTTCCGCGTAAAGCGCCGCGCGAACCGGAATCGGCTGCTCGTCGATGCGCCGCACGCGTTCGGCCAAGCCCCCGGCTGGATATGAGGTCGCGCACATCGCCGCTCCACCATCCCGGCGGTCCGACCATGTAGAGGTTGAGCTTGTCGCCGTCCGGCAGACCTCGCCTCGAACGGCTCGCGCGAAACCGCGAACGACGCCCTCGGGATTCTTTCGTGGTTCGAGCGTGCCCATCCACAGCACGTACGGACGTTGCACCTTCAATCGTTCGAGCATCCGCGCCCGCTCTTCGGGTGGTGGCGGTTCCATGTCGGTCCCCATCGGGACGATGCGCACGCGCGGATGAGGATGCTCGGTCGCCGCGAGCGCATCGGCCGTCGCCTTCGACGGGACGATCACGAGGTCGGCTTCGTTCAGCCGATCGAGCATCGCGCGGTGGAACTCGGCTCCCCGGTCCGGGTGAAGCCTCGGGGTAATCGAGGAAGAGCGTGTCGTGGACGGTAACCACCAGCGGACGGCCGTCCTTGCGGCGGGAACGCGAAGCTCGGCGCATGCACGACCGATGCCGCGCCACCGATCGATGGTCCTCGCCCCTGCATCCAACGGCGGTAGAGCAGCTGCCGCGGGAACGGGAGCCGGCGTGCATGCGGCAGTCCCGACTGCGTCGAGCGTGCCCGAGCGATGCATGGCCACGACCGGCTCGAGCTCGACGCCGGCCGGCGGCAGGCGACGCAGCATCGCGCGCACGTAGGTGCCGATGCCGCCCGGTACGTCTTGCAGGAGCTGTTCGGCGACGAGCGCGACGCGGAGCGAATCGCGTTCGTTCACGACTTCACCTCGGCGATCGCCTCACTGAAGACGCTCGAGCGTCGGCTGCCGCCGATGCACGCCCACGAGAAATCGACGGACCACGAGCGTGCCGCGTCTATCGCTGCACGGATCCGGATCGCCGTCGAAGTGATCGGATATCGCAGCAGCGATCCCATCGATGTCGTCGGGATCTATCCATCGCGCGTGGTCGCCGAGCGCTTCGGGCAGCGATGCGTCTTCGCTGCGACGACCGGAGTGCCGGCGGCCATCGCTTCGAGCGGCGGGATGCCGAACCCTTCGTAGCGAGACGGGTAGACGAACACCTTCGCTCCGCGCACGATCGCCGCGGCCTCGGCGTCCGGAAGGTGTCCGACGACGCGAACCGCATCGGAGTTGATGAGCGCTTCGTGGCGCGCGCTGATCGTGTCCCAACCCGGCGCCCGGCTTCCCGATGAGGACGAGCTGCGCCTCCGGATGGACGGACCGCACCTGCTCGAACGACTTTCAGCAAGCCGTCGACGTTCTTGCGCAGCTCGAGGGTGCCGAGGAACGCGGCGTACGGATCCTTGATGCCGAGTGCGTCGCGTGCGCGGCGGGGTGAGGTCTCCGCCGCGTTCCCGGAACGCGCGCCGGATGCCGGGGTAGACGACGCGGATGCGCTCGCGTTCGTCGGGAAGCCACTCGGCGAGCTCCTGCGCGATGAATTTCGACGGGACGATGATGCGGTTCGCGCGGCCGCACCATCTTCGGGACGGTCTCTTTGTAAGCGAGAACCGCGTCCGAGCACGTCTCCGGAACCTTGATGAACGCGAGATCGTGCACGGTGATCACGCCCGCCGCCTTCACGAGCGGCGGAAGGACGAAGTTCGGCCCCCAGAAGACGTCGAGCGCGCCGCAGAACAGCTCGGCCGGCGGCCACTCGACCCGCGACCAGATGAAGTTCGCGACCTTGGCCGGCAGCCGGTTGCGCGCGACGCGGATGCGCGGGTGCTCGGGCACGGCGTCGCGTCACCCATCCGCCGCGGCGGAGGCTGATCGGGAAGCAGGACGACCTCGATCGCCCTCGTCGATGCCGACCAAGGCCTCGACGATCGACGCCGTGGTGTGGCCGACACCGGATCGGGGGCCGATCAGGCTGGTGGCCTCGACGCCGACGATCACAGTCGCCGCCTCGACGCCGAGATCGCGCATGCCCGCTTAGGCCTATGCGCTGTCCGGCGTGCCGGCGAGTTATGCGTACGAGCCGAGGAACGATCTGGCGGCTTCGCGCCACGAACGCAGCGGCGCGAGCCCGGCCCGCGCCCAGGCCGCGGCCACCAGGGATCGTGTCGTGCGGCCTGGGCGCGGGCCGCCCGAGGTCGGCGACGTGCACCTCGTCGATCGCGCGCTCGGGAGCCGAGGATCTCGAGACCGAACCGGCAGAACTCGGCGAACGAGCAGCGTATCCGCGTTGACGACGTGGTACAGGCCCGTAGGCCTGCGTCGCGACCAGCTGCGATGAGGGCGTCGGCTAGGTCGGGAGCGAAGGTCGGCGACCCGTTCTGGTCGACGACGGCGTTGATCGACTCACCGTCGGCCAGCTCGGGCAGCTTCGAGAGGAAGTTCTTCCCGCCCGGCCCGTAGATCCACGCCGACCGAACGATGAAGTGCCGCGCGTTGGCCTCGCGCACGCCGTGCTCGCCTCCGAGCTTCGAGGATCCGTAGACCTGGATCGGGTTGGTCTCGTCCGACTCGGTGTAGCCGCCCTTCGTCGCCGTCGAAGACGTAGTCGGTGGACACGTGCGACGATCTCGGCTCCCACCTGCGCTGCGGCGTGCGCGACGTTGTGCGGCCCTCGCGGCGTTGACCGCCCACGCGCGATCGGGTTCGAGCTCGCATGCATCGACGTTGGTCATCGCCGCCGGATGGACGACGAGCGTCGGGTCCGGTCTCCGAGAAGATCCTTTCGACGGCCGACCGCGTCGGTGATGTCGAGGTCGCGCGTGCGCGAAGCCGTGGACCGTCGCGCCGGCTCGCTCGAAGCGTCCGAGCGACCGCCCGCCGAGCAGGCCGCCCGCCCCGGTGACGACTACGTACTTGTCCGACCACGCTGCGTCTTCGACGACCGGACGCGCGGCCGCGAAGCGGCTCCCACCACGCGCGGTTCTCGGCGTACCAGCTGCACCGTGTCGCGCAGGCCTTCCTCGAAGGCGATCTGCGGCTCCCAGCCGAGCTCGGTCTCGCAGATCTTGGTCGAGTCGAGGACGTAACGGCGGTCGTGGCCCGGACGGTCGGGAACGATCGTCTTCAGCGACGACGGTTTGCCGAGCGCTTCCAGGACGCGCGTCGGCGATCTGCTCGATGCTGCGCTCGACGCCCGTGCCGACGTTGTAGGTCTCGCCGACGCGGCCGTCGAGGAGCACCCGCTCGATGCCGCGGCAGTGGTCGAGGACGTGGATCCATTCGCGACGGTTCTCCGTCGACGCGTACAGCGGAAGCGGCTTGTCGTCGATCGCGTTCGTCGTGAACAAGCGGGATCACCTTCTCCGGGAATTGGTACGGGCCGTAGTTGTTCGCGCAGTTCGTGATCGTCACGCGGAAGCCCGTACGTCTCGTGGTAGGCGCGCACGGCGTGATCGGCCGCGGCCTTCGATGCGTTGTACGGCGTGCGCGGCCGGTACGGCGACTCCTCGGTGAAGACCTCGTCGCTGTCGAGCGGCCAGGTCGCCGTACACCTCGCATGTCGAGATGTGATGGAAGCGTTCAGATCGTGCCGCGCGGGCCGCCTCGAGCAGCAGCACCGTGCCCATCGCGTTCGTCCGGAAGAAGAGCCCGGGTCGAGGACGGCGTAGGCTGTTGTGCGACTCCGCCGCGAAGTTCACGATCGTGTCGATCTCCTCGGCTTCGACAGAACCTTCTCGATGTGTCCGGCTTCGCCGATGTCGCCTTGGACGAAAACGATGCGGTCGCGCACGTCGGACGAGGTTGGCCTCGTTGCCGGCGTACGTGAGCAGGTCGAGAGCGACGACGTGATCGTCCGGACGTTCGGCGATCCAATGCCGGACGAAGTTCGAGCCGATGAAGCCGGCGGCGCCCGTGACCAGAAGTCTCATGATGGTCTCCTTAGTCTCGCGTCAGTCGCTATGATGACGCGAACGACCAAGCCGCTGGAACTTCGCCGACAGGAACTCCTTCGTGTACTTCGGCTGCACGAGCACGGCGCGCATGCCCGGCGCGCTGGGAGCCGAGCACGTCCGTGATGACCTGATCGCCGACATAGACGGACCGCTCCGGCGCGACGCCGACCATCCGGCACGCTTCGAGGAACGCGTCCTTCGCCGGCTTGCCGGCCGGCGCGATGCCGGGATCCCCTCGGCCCCCAGCGCCGGTCGGGAACCCAGCCGGCCGACGCGTTCGAGACGACGCCGACCGCAGGCCGGCCGCTTTCGCGCCTCGCGATGATCCGGCGCGGCCTTCGCGTCGAACGGCCCGCCGGGCGGGATGAGCGTGTTCTCGAGGTCGAAGAGCACGGCTTCGCATCCCTTCGGCCGCGATCTTGTCGAACGGGACGTCGTCCACGCGGATCGATTCCATCCACGGCTCGATCGCCTCGGACAGCTCGTCCGCCGCGGAACAGCGTGATCAGGTCCCACGCCCGCTGCGCGAGCACACGCGGGCCCCAGACCATCCACCGCAGGCCGTCGCGCGCGCTTCCGAGTGGATGCCGCGCTTCGCTAGTCCATCGGACATCGACTAGATGACGCCGACGCTGGAGTCGTCGCCGATCATGAAGCGGTACGCGCCCGGTGCGGCCTCTCGTCGCGCACGACCTCGGCGCCGCGGCCGAGGATCGAGTCGGTAGCGCGCCGGACACCGGCCAGGCGAGCGCCGGGAAGCAGGATGGAGTGGTCGACCTCGCTCGACTCGATCGCGGCAGCCGTCGCCGACCGCGACGTACGGACCGACGTACGAGTCGATGATCTCGGCGCCCCGTCGCCCACGATCACCGGGCCGCGGATCTGGGATCGCACGACCTTCGCACCGGACTCGACGACCACGCGGCCTTCGATGGTCGACTCGGCGCCGACGTCGCCGTCGATGCGGCGACTCGAGCGTGTCGAGGAGGACGCGGTTGGCCTCGAGCATGTCGTCCTTCTTCCCGGTATCCAGCCACCATCCGGTGTGGATGTGCGGACGGACGTCGAGAGCCGCAGTCGATCATGTCCTGCAGCGCATCGGTGATCTCGAGCTCGTCGCGGAACGACGGCGTGATGCGCTTTGGCCGCATCGAAGACGTTGTCGTCGAAGAGATAGACGCCGACGAGCGCGAGATCGGAGACCTGATCCTTCGGCTTCTCGACCAAACGGACGACGCGATCTCCGTCCAGCACGGCCACACCGAATGCCTCCGGGTGTCGACACCTTCGTCAGAAGGATCGACGCGTTCGGGTTCTCGCGCTCGAACTCCTCGACGAGGCCGCGCGACGCCTCCTTCGAGCACGTTGTCGCCGAGATAGAAGACGAACGGCTCGTCCTCGAAGCTGCTCTTCGGCCGTGAGCACGACATCGGCGAGACCTCGCGCCTCGCTCTGCACGATGTAGCTGATGTGCTGACCGAAGCGAGATCCGTCACCGACGGCGCTTCGGATCTGGTCCGCGCTGTGCGGCGCGACGACGATGACGACATCGGTGATACCGGCGGCGCGCCAGGTCCTCGAGGACGTAGAAGATGATCGGCTTGTTCGCGACGCTGATGAGCTGCTTGGGGAGCGTGTACGTCAGCGGCCGGAGGCGGGTGGCATGACCACCGGCGGCAACAAGTCCGCGCATGTCAGGCCAGTCTTCGCATTTTCAGGAAGGCGCGGGGCCGCAAGGACTGGCCTGAGCGACCGGCCCGGCCCTCGAGAGATTCGAAGGTGCGGACTTCGCTTGCGCGGTCGGAACGACTTGCGCCGGATCCTCGACATTCCGCAGCGCCTGGAAAAGCACTTCGGCCTGTTGGTCCTCCATCACGACGACGGATTGGCCGCCCATCCGGGCCGAGTGGCTCGGGATGCTGTACGTCTCGAGCTGATCCGGTCCGACCCGCCGCACGCTCAACGCGAACTTCACGAGGTCGTCGAGTTGGAAGAACTGATCGACCGTGATGTTCTGCGCGAAGGCCCGGGCGAGCTCGTTGACCCGGAGCGGGTTGCCGAGCACACCGGGTCGTCCGACCTTCCCCATCACGGATCGGATGAACTGCTGCTGGCGCTTGATGCGGCCGAAGTCGCCGTCCGGCGTCGCATGGCGCGCTCGGACGTACGAAAGCGCCAAGTTTCCGTCCAGATGACTGTTCCCGGCCGGCAACCGGAAGTTGAGCTTGGAGTCGTACAACGCCTGGTCCGAGCAGATGTCGATCCCGCCTATGGCGTCGACCATCCCGCGGAAGCCACGGATGTCGATCTCCATGTAGTGGTTGATCGGGAGCCGGGTCAGGGCTTGAACGGTGTCGATGATCCCTTGGGGGCCGTGGTTGTACGCGGCATTGATCTTCGATTGGAACTCCCGGCCCCCGCCGTGGACGGTGACATACAGGTCTCGTGGGAAGTGGAGGAGAACGCCGCGCTGCTGACTCGGGACGATCTGCGCCAGGATCAGCGTGTCGGCACGCCGGCCGCCGACACTGCCGAAGCGCGCCAGATCGGCCGGATCATCCAAGCCCTCCCGGGAGTCGCTTCCCACCAGGAGCACGTTCAACGCCGGCCCGGCGGCCGGCTGGAGATTCACATCCGTTCGGGTGAAGAGCCCGCCGATCACCCTCCAGTACAGGTAACCGCCCAAGACCGCGACGATGAGCAAGAGTGCGACACCGACGGCAATGAATCGGAGCGGCCGGCGCTTGCGTCGCGGCGGCGAGACGAGAGCTTTCTCGAGTCCCTCGCGCCAGTGACGAAGCTCGTCACCACCAGCGTGCTGCCTAGCTCTCGTGCGGGCCAGAACAAACTCCTATCGCATGCTTTCGCACGCGCTCACCCGGCGGGCTCGCGCGGTTTGCGTAGCCTACGTTCCGCGGGCTGAGCCGTCCCCGTCAAAGCGATACCGGGACCTGACCAGGGCCTCCCCGAGCTAGTCCTAGTATGACTGGTGCATCTTGACCTAGTTCATTTCGTACTATACGCTGCCGAAATGGAGAAAGCGCTGCCGGCGACCTCGTACGCGGTGCTCGGCATGCTCTCACTGGTGCCGATGTCGGGGTACGAGCTCACCCAGAGCGTCGACAAGACGATCGCGCACTTCTGGCAGATCTCGAAGTCTCAGGTCTACGGCGAGCTCTCCCGTCTCGAAGAGCTCGGGCTCGTGAAGGGAACCGAGGTCGAGCAGGAACGATTGCCGGACAAGCGTATGTACGAGATCACCGAGGCCGGATTGCAGGCACTCGATGCTTGGCTTGCGGGCGAAGGTCACGGCCCGCGACGTTTGCGTTCCGGTCTGCTGCTCAAGACCTTCTTCGCCCATCGCATGTCGGAGGAACGGTTCACCGAGCTCCTGAGTTCGTATCGCGTTGAAGCTGAGGATGAGCGCAAGCATCTCTCCGAGATCGTCGAGCTGTTGGACCCCTCGATCCCGGAGACCTTCTATTCGCGCGCGACAGCGCTGTACGGCCTTCGACAGGCCGAGGCGGCCTTGCAGTGGATAAGCGAGATCGAAGCCTCGATACCGAAACGCCGGACGAAGGCGTTGACCCAAACCGAATTCGATGAGGGAGCGAAGCGAACACTCAAAACCACTCCGGACAGGCGTCCGAGAAAGAACAGGAGCTGACATGGCGTCTACTCGTGAAAAGCCCAAGCGTCCTACCAAGAAACGCAAGCCGGCCACCCGCCGGCCTGCGAAGCCCGCATCGCGGCGGGGGCCGAGTGTTTCGTCCAAGAAGCCAACTCCCGAAGCGGTCTTGAGTTGCACGGGATTGCTGAAGAGGTTCGGTGGACGCACGGCCGTGGACGGCGTCACTTTCGAGATCGCCGCCGGCGAAACGTACGGACTGCTCGGCCCGAACGGCGCAGGTAAGACGACGACGGTCTCGATGATCTGCGGATTGCTGGACCGGGACGGCGGCGAGGTGATCGTTGCCGGACGGAAGATTTCTCCCTCAGCCACGAAAGCGAAAGCCGCAATCGGACTGGTCCCTCAGGAGATCGCGCTGTATCCGGATCTGTCGGGGAAAGAGAATCTGAGGTTCTTCGGCCACCTTTACGGGCTCACCGGCAACGAATTGATGGAGCGCGTCGAGCATGTTCTCGACGTGGTCGGCCTGACCGACCGAGCCGCGGAACGCGTCGACAAGTACTCCGGAGGGATGCAGCGGCGCCTGAACATCGCCGCCGGCCTCCTTCATTCCCCGAAGCTGCTGATCCTCGACGAACCGACCGTAGGCGTCGACCCACAGAGCCGGAACGCGATCCTCGAGAACGTACAGACGCTGGCGTCTCAAGGAACATCGGTGCTCTACACGACGCACTACATGGAAGAAGCCGAGCGTTTGTGTGATCGCGTCGGGATCATCGACGAAGGCAAGCTCGTCGCCGAGGGAACGCGGCGCGAGCTCGTTTCGAGGATCGGCCAGAAGGACCGGGTGGAGATCACCGGGACCGGGCGACTCGATCGTCTGGCCACGCAAGCCAAGCGCCTTCGCGACGTCGACGACGCTACCGCCGGCGACGGGAGCGTCTCCCTGCTCGTGCGGGCCGGACGCCAGCTCCTTCCGAAGCTGATCGAGCTTGCCGACCGCACCAGCGTCGATGTGACCAGCGTCGAAGTTGTGGAGCCCGACCTCGAAGCCGTCTTCCTGAGCCTCACCGGAAAGGCTCTACGCGACTAGCCATGCGCGCCGCCTTCATCATCGCCGGGAAAGACCTGCGTCAGCGCCTGCGAGACCGTTCGGCGCTAATCATCGCTTTCGTCGCGCCCCTCGTTCTCGGTCTGATCATCTCGAGCGTCTTCGGCGGCGGATTCGACGATGTTCTCGAAGCGACGTACGTCGTTGTCGATCAGGACCAGAGCGAGCTGTCGAAAGCATTCTCCGAACAGGTGCTCCGCGCGCCGCAGCTTCGCGATCAGATAACCGTCGTGAACGCCAAAAGCGTTCCCGACATCACTGCTCGGATCCGGGACGACGAGCCGATCAAAGTTGGAGACGAACTCCGCACCATATCGGCGGCGTTCGTCATCCCCGTCGGTTTTCAGGCCGACGTGACACAGAACCGCAGGGCATCGATCCGCGTGCTCGAGAACCCGGACGCCACGATCGGGTCCCAGGTCGCCGAGGCACTGGCCGAGGGCTACGTCGCGCAGATCAACGCCGGGCGACTATCCGTGGCCACGACGATCGCCGCGCGCGGAAGCGTGGATCCGGCTACGATCCAGCAACTCGCGCAACTCGTCGCTCAGACGCGCATCCCCGTCGAGCTCGTGGACGGAAAGATCGGCGTGCGCGACATCAGCGGTGCCAACTACTTCGGCCCGGCGATGGGAGTGTTTTTCCTGTTCTTCACGACCGGGTTCGCCGCGCGCAGTCTGATCACCGAGCGACAGATAGGAACGTTGCCGCGCATGCTCTCGGCCCCCATCCGAGGCATTCACGTCGTCGCCGGGAAAGCCATCACTGGATTCATCCTCGGTTCTTTGAGTCTCGCCGTGATGTTCCTGACGCTCGGGCTGCTGTTCGACGTGCATTGGGGCGACCCGCTGGCACTCGTCGTCCTCAGCGCCGTGACGGTGGTCGCCATAATGGCTCTCGCTTCGGTCGTGCAACTGTCGGCCAGGACGCAGGAGCAGGCCGAGACTTTCAGCGCCGGCGTGGCAACAACACTCGCGCTGCTCGGTGGAAGCTTCTTCCCGATCTTCCAGTTGCCGCAGACGATCCAGTACATATCGCGCGCGATGCCCAATGCGTGGGCGCTCCAGGGTTTCAGTGACATCGCGTACGACGGCGCGAAGATCGGCGATATCGGTCTCAATCTCATCGTGATCGGAGCCTTCGCGGTCGTGATGGGTGCCATCGCGACGCTCCGCACCCGAAAGATGGCCGTATGAAGGTCCTGGCCATCGCCGCTTCATCTCTTCGCCGCCTGTTGCGCGACCGGATGGCGCTGTTCTACATGCTCGGCCTTCCGGTGATGATCATCCTTCTGGTCGGTTCGGCCACCGCACAGTTCGACGATGACACGACATCGATCGGAATCGTCAACCAAAGCACCGCTGGATTGGGGGCCCAGCTCGAACGGGCACTCGATCGCGAACGGGCCATCGAGCTCGAATCGTTTGACGATCGCACCGATCTTGCGAAGGCGGTTCGACGGGGAGTCGTCATGGCCGGCGTTGTCGTCCCCGCGGATTACGACGCCGTTCTTCGCTCGGGACGGGCTGCCCGAGTCGAACTTCTCATCGACCAAACGCAGGGTTCGCCCGTCGCGGCCAGATCACTCGTCAGTGAAGCCATCTCGCGTCAGGGAGCCCTGCTACAGGCCGCGAGCTTCGCGACGGCGAACGGGACCGGCACATTCGACGCCAATCTCGAGCGCGCGCGCGAAATGACGCCGTCCCTCGATTCCACGAAAGCCAACGTCGAACGCCACGTGCTGGGGTCGTCGGACAACGAAGACGAGGGGCTCGGGGTCGGTGTGCAGTCGCAGCCGGCGCGCAATCTCGTCCTCTTCGTATTCATCTCCTCGATGGCCGGCGCGGCTGCGCTCATCGAGTCTCGGCGCATTGGCGTGATCCGAAGGATGCTCGGCACGCCGACGTCCGCGGGAACCATATTGGCGGGCGAAACTCTCGGACGCTTTGCATTGGCCGCTGTGCAAGCGTTGTTCATCTACCTCATCGGAACCTTCATCTTCGGTGTCAGCTGGGGCTCCGCAGCCGGCGCGCTCATCGTGATCGTTCTGTGGGTCGTGCTTTCTACATCCGTCGGCATGCTCATGGGCACGCTGCTGAAGAGTCCCGAACAGGCGGCATCGATCGGCGCTCCCGTCGGAATCGCGCTCGGGATGCTCGGCGGATGTATGTGGCCGCTCGAGATCGTGCCCACACCGATGAGGAAGATCGGCCACATCTTCCCCCACGCCTGGGCCATGGACGCCTGGAACGCTCTTGTGGGCCGAAGCGCCGGCATCGGTGACATCGCACCGAATCTGCTGGCGCTCGCCGCCTTCATCGCGGTGCTCTTCCCGATCGCGTTGTGGCGGCTTCGGCGCGCGATCGTCGCGCCGTAGCGCTACCGCGAACGAGCGTTAGGAGCCGCTATTCGCCCGGCGGTTCGACTACATGGACCCTCGTGATCACCGGACGCACGGGCGGAGGAGCGAAGAACAGCGATCCCGTTCCGATCAACGCGACGCCCATGGCCGTCAAGAACGCACCGTTGTAACTGTGCAACGCGTGCGAAACGGTGCCGAGAATGATCGCGCCCCCGCCGAAAGATAGGTCGAAGAACGCGGTGAACGTACCCATCACCGAGCCACGTTCGCTGGCCGGTGCGTTGTTCACGGCGATCGTCATCAACGCGGGGAACGCGAAGGCTTGCCCCACAGCGAGTAAAACGGCTCCCACGTACAGCCCCGGCACATCCGCCCAGAACCCCATCACGGCCAGTCCGGCCGGGCTGAAGATCAACGCAAGCCTCGACGCTTGCAGGGGGCCGATCCGGTCGGGGATGCGTCCGCCGAAGATCCGCAACGAAAGGATCACAAGGGAGTTTGCGAGGAACACCGTGCGCGCGCCGCTCAGGCCGAGCTTCAGCGCATACAGCGGCACAAAGGAATTGAATGCAGCCAGGCCCCAGATCGCGCACGCGAGCGGGAACCCCGGCCGCAAGGCGGCGCGATGGATCAGTGGCGGCTTTCTTGTCGAATCTGCCGGTTCGTCTTCGGCGGAGCGTGTGTCCGGCAAGGTGAGAGCGATGAGCGCGCCGAACCCTGCTGCTCCCGCTCCCACCAGCCAGACCGCGTCGTAACCGAACCGGTCGAGGAGCGTTTCCCCGATCGTCGGGCCCAGGGCAAGCGCCGTGAAGAGTGAGACCGAAAAGAGGCTTGCAGCTTCGGCGCGGCGGTCGTCGGGAGCAAGATCCTGAGCCGCAGTCGCTGCACCGACGAACAGGAAGGCCTCGGCGATCCCGGTCAGCATTCGCAGCGCGATGACCTGGGTCAGCGACGACGCACCGGTCATCCCCAATGCGGCGATCGTGTGCGCGAACGCTCCGAGGACGATTCCCCACTTGCGGCCGCGCCGGTCACCGAAACGCCCGGACCAGGGCCGCAGAAGCAGGGAAACAACCGTGAACGAACCGACGCCGAACCCAACCGATACGTCGTTGCCATGCAGCGGTCCTTCGATGAACCGCGGGAGCACGGGGTTCATGATCCCGAGCGACAAGAAGTAGCCGAAGTTGACCAGCATCACGCGGGCGAAGACCCACGTAAGCAGACGCGTCCGGCGACCCCCGACCGCTTCGGTCACCGGTGGTGCGGTCTTAGGCGCGGATGATCAGCGCGTCGCCCTGTCCCCCGCCGCCGCACAGAGGGCAGCGGCACCGACGCCACCACCGCGCCGAGCAAGCTCGTGCGCGAGGGTCAGCACCAGCCGGGCACCGGAAGCACCGATCGGGTGTCCGAGAGCGATGGCGCCGCCGTTGGGGTTCACCGACTCCATGTCCACGTTGAGATTGCGAGTGGAAACGATGCCGACGGACGCAAACGCTTCGTTGATCTCGACCACCCCGAGGTCCGACTCCTTGATGTCGGTCTTGGCCAGCGCCGCCTTGATCGCGTTGGCCGGCTGCTCGTGAAGGGACGCGTCGGGTCCGGCCACCATGCCGTGGGCAATGATCGTCGCCAGCGGCTTTAGTCCGCGCTTCTCGGCCTCTTCGCGCGACATCACGACGACGGCAGCTCCGCCGTCGGAGATCTGTGAGGCGTTGCCTGCCGTGATCGTGCCGTCCTTCACGAAGGCCGGACGCAGCTTGCCCAGAGAGTCGATCGTCGTGTCGGGACGAACCCCCTCGTCCTTGTTGACGATCAACGGGTCGCCCTTGCGCTGAGGAACCTCGACGGAAACGATCTCGTCGTCGAAGCGTCCGGTCTCGATGGCCTTAGCAGCGAGCTGGTGAGAACGAGCGGCGAACTCGTCCTGCTCCTCACGTGTGAGGTTGTAACGCTGGTTGTACTCGTCGGTTGCGTCGCCCATCCCCTTGCGGTCGAGAGCGCAGAACAAACCGTCGTACATCATCGAGTCGATGACCTCGGCGTCGCCAAGACGCGCGCCGTAACGCATCTTCGGAAGAAGGTACGGAGCGTTCGTCATGGACTCCATGCCGCCCGCGACGACGCGCTGCACCTCTCCAGCTCGGATCAGCTGGTCGGCCAGGGCGATGGCATTCAGACCCGAGAGGCACACCTTGTTCACGGTCAACGCAGGGATGCTCATCGGGATCCCGGCGTGCACCGCCGCCTGTCGCGCGGTGATCTGCCCTGCGCCCGCACCGAGGACTTGGCCCATGATCACGTAGTCGACTTCTTCAGGGCTCAGCTTCGAGTCGTCAAGCGCACCCTTTATGGCGAACCCGCCGAGCTGGGCGCCAGAGAAGTCGGCGTAGGCGCCTCCGAATTTTCCGATGGCCGTCCGGCGGCCGGCAACGATGACGGTCTCAGTCATGTCAACCTCCTGGGAGTCGCTCGCAGAGGCAAAGTATACGTGCGACAGATAACCCCAGAATCCGGAGGTTTCATTTCATGACGCTCAGGGACATCGACCACATCGCCGTCGCCGTCCAGTCGATGGACGAGGCCTTGGCGACGTTCTCGCGGCTCTACGGGATCGAGCCCGAGAGGAGCGAAGAGGTTCCGTCGGACAAGATCAAAGAAGCGATGCTGCCAATAGGTGGCACCTACATTCAGCTCCTCGAGCCAACCGACCCCGAGTCGACCGTCGCGAAGTTCTTGGAGAAGCGGGGGCCTGGCCTTCATCACATCGCCATAGCCGTCGACGACCTCGAGAGCACTCTTGCGCACCTCAAGTCTGAGGGGGCCGAATTGCTCGACGAGACGCCTCGCATAGGCGGCGGCGGCCATCGCGTTGCGTTCGTTCATCCGAAGACCACACACGGAATCCTGATCGAGCTCGTCGAGCGCAGCTAGACAGCGGCAATGTAATCTCCCAAACACATGCCGATCCCATGGGCGGGGCGTCGACGTGCCGGTCCGAGCCGACTTGTTTTTGGTCGGATCCCTCGCTTGCGTACGGAATCACGGAAACCGCAAATCCAGGACTTCAAGCAACGTTACGTGCAGGTACGCGAGTACGCGGAACGCTTGGAGATGGAACCGCCAGACACATCGCTTCGGGACCGAGTGGAAGCGCGATTCTGGTACCACACACTCGATCTGCCCGACGGTGTGACGACCGCCGGCATGTTCGATCACCGAGAGTTGGTTCCGCACTATGGGATCCCTGAGGACATAGCCGGCAAGCGCGTACTCGACATCGGCACATGGGACGGCTTTTGGGCCTTCGAATTCGAGCGTCGGGGAGCCGAAGTCGTTGCGCTCGATCTCGACACAATGAGCGAGACCGACCTTCCGGCCGCACAAAGAGAAGCGCTCGATCTAACGGGGTTCGACCATCGGCTGGGAGACGGGTTCAAAGTCGCTAAGGCCGCTCTTGAGTCACACGTCGAAAGGAAGATCGGGACGATTTACGACTTGGATCCCGAGAAGATCGGCATGTTCGATCTCGTACACGTCGGTGATGTGCTCCTCCACCTCGAGTCGCCGACGCGAGCTCTGCGTCAGATCCATCGAGTCACACGCGGGCAAGCGATGCTGATCCTTTCGTACGATCCGAAGCTGTCCAAGCAGCTGGTCGAGTATCAGGGTGGGTGGGGTAACGCGACGTGGTGGATTGCCTCGCTCGACGCGGCCGTTCAGATGGTGTTGGATGCCGGTTTCGTCGACGCGCGTATCCACAAGACCTACCGCCTCGACACAACCGACGGGCACCTCGGGAATTGGCGCGCAATCTGCTTCGCAACCCCGTCCCGATCGAGTTAACGATCTGACTGGGTAGGCTGTCGGCGATGAGCGCGAAGAAGAAGGCGGAGGCCGCGGCGCCCGAAGTGACAACTCATCCCATGAGTGAGCGCACGGGCGAGCTGCGCAAGCGCAAAGAGAAGGCGCAGCAGGGCGAGACCAAGGAAGCAGTTCAGCGCCAGCACGACCGGGGGAAGCTCACGGCCCGCGAGCGCTGTGTAGCACTCCTCGACCCCGGTTCCTTCCAGGAGTTCGACGCTCTGGCCGTCACGCGCGCGCGCGGTTTCGGAATGGAGAAACGCCGCGTGTACGGCGACGGCGTTGTTACCGGCTGGGGAACGATCGACGGGCGGAAGGTCTTCATCTTCTCGCAGGACTTCACGTTCATAGGCGGCACGCTCGGTGAGGTCTACGCCGAGAAGATCTGCAAAGTGATGGACCTGGCCGCTTCGACGGGTGCTCCGGTCATCGGTATCAACGACGGCGGCGGCGCGCGAGTCCAAGAAGGGATGGTTTCGCTCGCGGGCTACGCGTACATCTTCGATCGCAACGTTCGGTTCTCCGGCGTGATACCGCAGATCTCGATCGTTGCCGGACCTTGCGCCGGCGGCGCCGTGTACTCCCCCGCCATCACCGACTTCATCTACATGGTCAAGGGCATCGCGAACATGCAGATCACTGGGCCCGACGTCATCAAGAGTGTCACGGGCGAGGACGTCACTCTCGAAGAGCTCGGCGGCGCGATGACCCACGCCACGAAGTCGGGTGTTGCCAACTTCGTGGCCGAAGACGAGGAGGACTGTTACGCGCAGGTTCGTCACCTGCTCTCCTACCTGCCGTCTAACAACCTCGAAGAGCCGCCCTATCTGGAGACGGGCGATCCTCCGGGACGAACGGATCCCGATCCAGGTGAGTTGATCCCGGAAGCGGCGAACCAGCCGTACGACATGCACGACGTCATCACGCGCGTGTTCGACAAGGAGACCTTCTACGAGTACTTCCCGCACTACGCGCCGAACATCATCACCGGCTTCGCTCGTCTCGGTGGTCACAGCGTCGGGATCGTTGCGAACCAGCCGCGCATCCTGGCCGGGGCGCTGAACGTTAGCGCATCCGAGAAAGCGGCACGTTTCATACGCACGTGCGACGCCTTCAATGTCCCCATCGTGACGTTCATCGATGTGCCCGGCTTCCAACCGGGGACCGACCAGGAGTGGGGCGGCATCATCCGTCGCGGCGCAAAGCTTCTTTATGCGTTCACGGAGGCCACCGTCCCTCGGCTCACCGTGATCACGCGTAAGGCCTATGGGGGCGCGTACGTCGTCATGAACTCCAAGCACATCAGGGCCGACATCGCTTTCGCCTGGCCGACCGCGGAGCTCGCCGTCATGGGAGCCGGTCCGGCGGTCCCAATCATCCAACGCCGCGAGATCGAGGCAGCCGATGATCCGGACGCGAAACGGGCCGAGCTTGTTGCCGAGTATGAGGAAAAGTTCCTGAATCCGTGGATCGCTGCGGAGCGCGGCTACATCGACGACGTCATCGAACCGAATCAAACGCGCCCGATGCTGATCCGGCACCTCGAGATGCTCAGGACGAAACGCGAGTCCCTACCTCAGCGCAAGCACGGCAACATCCCGCTCTAGCTCTTCAGCGAGCTACTTGTTCGTCTTGAAGCCCGGGCAAGAGAAGCACGCACCCGAGTGCGTATGGCCGTCCTGTTCGTGGTTCGGATCGCCGCCGCCGGGCGGGTTGTCGGAGACTGCGAGCTCGCTTCCGTCCTGGACGAAGGCTTTGGGGTTCGAGGTCGGCCACTGACCGGCTTTGTAGCGCTTGCCACCGTCGACCTTCATCATCATCCCGTTGCCCTGCTTCTCGCGTTCGTCGGGACCGTAACGGTCGTAGTCGTACCAGACTTCGGTGAAGTCCTTGGCCCCCGTCGGGTAGTCCCGCGTCCAGTACACGAGCGGTGCGCCTGGTTTACCTCCGGTCGGCGGATAGCTCTGCATCCCCTTCGCGAACGTATCGGCGGTCAAGTTCGGCCCCGCCATATGCAAACCGTTGAAGAACACACCGAAGTAGGACGCGTAGATATTGATGAGGACGCCGACGTTGTCGGGACTCGTAGCCGTTCCGTGCTGACGGGACCTGTATCCAGCCGACCGTGCCACCGTCTGCCACGTGACCCATAGAGGCGAGATCCCAAACGCGTGTCGCCACTGCAATTGATCGTAGAGACGACCGGCAGTGGTCGTGTCGCTCAAACCGGATCCGGTGATGAACCACTCGGGGAAGTAACCCTGTCTGGTTGCTTCTAAGGTGAACAAGATCGGATAGAGCGGGTCGACGAGCATGAGGACGGTCGTTACTCCGCCGTCCTTCATCCGGGCGACGGCGTTCGTTACGTCCTGGGTGTTGCGTCCGCCCTCGTAGATGTATGCGAATTCCTTAGTGAAACCGACGCCGTACTTCTTCAGCTCGTTGACGACTGCATCGCGTGCGCGTTTGCCTTCGGGATCGACCTTACGCACTCCGTTGATGTAGATCAGCCCGAACTTTCGGGTCTGCTGACGGTAGGTCTGTCCGACTGCTATCTCATCACCGGCCCACTGCGCCTTCTTTCCCTTGAGCCGCTTCCCTATGTACTCGCCGATGTTGACGGCGTACTCGTTGCTCGTCGGAAGCGAGCTGTAGATATAGGGAGGGTTCTCCTTGTAGAACGTGCTCGAAAGAGAAGCGGTGCAGATACAGACAACGCCTCGCTGCGCCAGCTCTTGCGCAAGCACCTTAGGGATACCGGCGTCGGGAGACCCTTCGATGACGGCGAAGGCCTTTATGTCGTTGGCGATCTTCACGCCGTCTGCTTTCATCGCAGCGTCGTTCTCGGACGGCCCAGAGGCGTTGACCACTTGGAAAACAACCTCACGGCCGTAAGTGAAGTAATGCTGGTTGGCGTACTTGCGGAGCGCCTCGTAGTCGGCTGCCCGTTTCGCTTCGGGGTCCGACAAGCCGGCGCTGTCGAGGATCTGCTTCGTTCCGGGGTCGAGCTGGCCGAGATAACGAACGACCTTGATCTTGTCCTTCGTCACACCCTTTGCGGTGGAACCGCCATTGTTTGTCCCTAACCATCTCAGGCAAGGCGGCATATAGATCGTGATGCCGGCCTGCCTTCCGTCACCACGGCAGTTGCCTTCGCCGAATTTGATGTCCGACGCAGCGACTGAAGCCGGTCCGGCAGTCGGCCCTGCAGCGGCGGGTCCGGCAACATTCCCCGAGCTCGCGCCATTGACACCGGTCGGTCCCGATGGTCCCGATGTCGGAGCAGCGATGGCACCGGTACCCGGTCCCGCTACCTCACCTGCGGTTTCATGCTTGGCGTTACCCGGCAGAAGCGCGATGACCAACGCGAGCACGCCGACGACGAGCAGCGGTACGGCGTAGCGTTCTATGAAGTCGCGTCCGGTCATGCCGGAGTCAAACCCTCCCCGATTAGGGCGAAACGATACCATCCATGACCTGGCTCGATGGATCGTGCGGCGAAGCGGGGAGCTTGGGTGAACGAACGCAGCGAGCGGCTTGATGCGTTGCGTGAGTCCGCGATCAGCATCTCCGAACATCCCGACTTTCGTTCGGGCCTGAAGATCGCCGTCAGCGCTCTCGCGTTCCTGGTCTTCATCGGCGTCCTCTACCCGGCTCCCATGCCGATCCTGTTCCTAGGATTGGTGCTCGGCTCCCTGAGCGCATTGGTTGCGATGGGCATCGTGCTCATCTACCGCGCGAACCGGATCATCAACTTTGCGCAAGGGGATCTGGGCGGTGTCGCTGCGGTCCTCGCTGCCTCTCTCATCGTCGCCTGGGACTGGAGCTTCTTCCCGGCCGTGCTCGTGGGCTTGCTCGTCGCGATGTTCCTCGGCGCCTTCATCGAGGTCACGACCATCCGTAAGTTCGCGAAGTCGCCGCGTTTGATCCTCACCGTTGCGACGATCGGGCTTCAGCAGGTCTTCGCAGGCCTGCAGCTCATCTTGCCGAAGGCCTTCGACTACGACATCGTCCCTCAGCCGCCCGTGCCCTGGAACCTGAAGTGGGAGTGGTTCCCGGTGACATTCAACGCCGGTCACGTACTGATCCTGATCGTCGTGCCGATCGTGATGGCCGGCCTCGTCGCGTTCTTCCGCTACACGGACATCGGCATCGCCGTGCGCGCGCAAGCCGAGTCCGCCGACCGCGCCTCGCTGCTCGGCGTCCCGGTGAAGCGCATCGGCACGCTCGTCTGGATCATCGCGGCCGGCATGTCGGGGTTGGGCGTTCTCCTGCGGCTTCCGATCCAGGGCGTGAACATCGGCGACGTTCTCGGACCGAGCCTCATGCTTCGCGCGCTGGCCGCCGCGGTCATCGGTCGCATGGAGAGCCTGCCCGTGACGTTCGGCGCGGCGCTCGCACTCGGGATGGTCGAGCAAGCCGTTCTATTCGAGACAGGGAACACGATCGTCGTCGATGCGGTGATGTTCTTCGTCATCGTCGGCGCGCTGTTATTCCAGCGTCAGCGACGCACGTCGCGTGCCGAAGATACGGGCGCTTCAACGTGGGCATCGATCCGGGAGGTCCGGCCGATCCCGCGCGAGCTCGCGAGACTCCCGGTAGTTCGTTGGTCTCTCGTCGGGGCCGGATTGGCGGCGGCTCGCCTTCCTGCTCGTCGTACCGCTCGCGCTCAGCTCCGGCACGATCAACCTCTTCAGCGTCGGATTGATCTTCGCGATGGTGATCGTCTCGCTCGTGGTACTCACGGGCTGGGCCGGCCAGATCAGTTTGGGACAGCTCGCTTTCGCCGCCTTCGGCGCGGCCGTGGCCGGGACGCTCGATGCAACAAGGCAAGGACTTCTTCCTCTCCTTGCTCGTCGCAGGCCTGACGGGCTCCCTTGTCGCGATGGTCATCGGCATTCCGGCGTTGCGGATCCGCGGACTGTTCCTCGCGGTATCGACGCTTCGCCTTCGCCGTGACCACCGGCACGTACTTCCTGAACGAGCAGTACTTCCCCTGGCTCGTTCCGGATACGGCCATCCGGATCGTGCGACCAGTGATCTTCAACAAGTTCGACCTCGAATCGGAGCACACCTTCTATTACTTGCTGCTTCTCGCCACGGCTCTTGTCGATCGGATCCGTCTGGTCGCTTCGTCACAGCCGCACCGGTCGAGCGCTCGTCGCCGTTGCGCGACAACACGCGCGGCGCGCAGTCGTACGGGATCAATCGCAGTCCGCGCCGAGCTCACGGCGTTCGCGCTGGCCGGCTTCATCGCCGCGCTTCGCCGGGGGCTCTACGTATACCACCAGCACGGGATCTCGAACACGGTGCTCGGACCCCGTGAACGACCTGCGTGTGTTCAGCATCGCCGTGATCGGCGGCCTCGGCTCCATCCCCGGCGCGATCTTCGGCGCCGCGTATCAGACGTTCCTCGACTTCTCGCCGTTCACGCAGAGTGCCGGAGAGTCAGTACCTTGCCTCCGGCGGCGGGTTGCTGTTCATCTTGACTATCTTTCCGGCCGGTCTCGGCGGGCTCCTCTACGACATCCGCGACAAGATCCTCAGGTGGGTCGCACGTCGTCGCAACATCATCGTCCCGAGCTTGCTTGCCGACGTCCGCGTCCTCGAAGAGAGCGAAGATGGAACAGCGCTCACGCAGGTGAAGCACCGAGCTCATCGTCGGGAGTCTCCGAAGAGTGCGCTGTTGAGCGTGGAAGGTCTCGACGTCGCTTACGGGAAGACCCAGGTCCTGTTCGACGTCAACTTCCACGTCGACGGACGGCGAGATCGTTGCGCTCCTCGGGCACGAACGGCGCCGGCAAGTCGACACTTCTCGGCGCCATCTCCGGACTGGTCACCCCAACCGACGGGAAGATCCGCTTGGCCGGTGGCTCGGGCCGGGTCAACGAGGCCGAGCGCCGCGACCCGCGTCGCCTCATTCGCAAGTTGCGAAGAACCGACAAGGCGGAGACCGGAACGCTCCCCGGTGAGACGGACATCACGAAGGCCGGCCCGAACGAGACGGTCGCCGAAGGGCATCGTCCTCATGCCCGGCTCCCGCGGCGTCTTCCCGACACTCACCGTCGAGGAGAACCTCCGGCTCGCCGCTTGGATGTTCAGGAAGGACGCCGACTACGTGAGAGAGGCGACCGAACAGGTTCTCGGGTACTTCCCGATCCTGCGCGAGCGCTGGAACCAGAAGCGCCGGGAACCTGTCCGGCGGTGAGCAGCAGATGCTCACGCTCGGTCAGGTCTTCCTCGCCAAACCCCGCATGCTCATGATCGACGAGCTGTCGCTCGGCCTTGCGCCCTTCGTCGTCGAACGGCTGCTCGAGATCGTCCGCGCGATCCACGCGCAGGGAACGGCCGTCGTACTGGTCGAGCAATCGGTGAACATCGCGATCACGCTCGCCAAGCGAGCCGTCTTCCTCGAGAAGGGCGAGGTGCGCTTCGAAGGACCGACGGCCGATCTCCTCGACCGGCCGGAAATCCTGCGCGCGGTCTTCCTTCGCGGACACGAGAGCCGCGCCGCGGGACGCAAGCTTCGCAAGAAGCCGTTCATCGCGCGATGCGAGACGTGCGGGCGGGAACACGGGGTCGCGCTCACGACTTCCGAGCTATCCGTGTCGTTCGGCGGCATCCAGGCCGTGTCGGACGTGTCGCTTCGATGTTCGTGAAGGTCAGATCCTCGGCATCATCGGTCCGAACGGGGCCGGCAAGACGACGGTGTTCGACGCTGATCTCGGGGTTCGTCGCGACCGTCCGGCGGAACGATCCAGCTCGACGACACCGACGTCACCGACGCTCGGCCCGGACGCGCGCGCGCGCACTCGGCCTCGGACGCTCGTTCCAGGACGCCCGGCTTGTTCCCGTCGATGACCGTTCGACAGGCGATCGCGACGGCCCTCGACCGTCATGTCGACGTGTGCGGGACCCGATCGCTGCGTTCCTGATGTCGCCCGCAGTGCGCGTCGTCCGAGAGAGCCGTCCAGCGCAGGAGGTCGACCGGCTGATCGAGCTGCTCCACCTCGAGGCGTTCGCCGACAAGTTCGTCGGTGAGCTGTCGACGGGCACCCGGCGCATCGTCGACATCGCGTGCTCGCTCGCCCACGACCCGCAGCGTGCTGCTCCTCGACGAGCCGTCGTCGGGTCTCGCGCAACGCGAGACCGAAGCGCTGGCTCCCGTTCTGACCGATCTTCGCGACCAGACCGGGGCCGCGCTCATCGTCATCGAACACGACATGCCGCTGATCGCCGCCGTTTCCGACGAGCTCGTCGCTCTCGAGCTCGGCCAAGTCGTCGACACGCGGACGGCCGCGGGATGTCATCAACCATCCGGCGGTGATCGAGGGCTACCTCGGTTCGTCCGAGGCCGTCGATCCGCAGGTCGGGACGAACCTCGCGCCGGCGCCCCGCGGGACGCACGCAACGGACGCCGCCCGTTGCCCAAGGCACGCGTTCGGAAGGCGGCCAAACGAAAACCCGCACGGCGTTCATGAAGATACGCGTTGCGATCGTCCTTGCCGGCGTAGCTCTACTCCTGGCGGCGCATCTGCCGGCCGTGTTCGCTCAGCAGTCTCCGGCTCCCACGACCGCAAGATCGGCGCCCGCGACGTCGGCGCCCGCGGTTGAACAGACGACGGACGAAGAGGACTCCAATACCAAGCCCTGGATCCGTCTGGTTTGGCTGGTCCCCTTGGCCGCCGCGGTCGGCGCCGGAAGCGTCTTCGGCCGGCGCCTGCTCATCCAGCGCGGGTGCGCTGGATGCGGCTTAGTCTTCGTGGAGTGAACCAGAGAAGTCGACTACCGCATGTCTCCCGAGCCGCCCCCGGAAGATCGAGAAGCGATCCTCCACGCCGTACGCGACGTTCTAACGAAGGAAAGCGAGCTTGCGCGCCCGGCCGAACATGGCGGCTCGCGGGCTGGCTCGAGCAAAGAGTCGGATTGACCGACGTCGCGAGATGGGTGGACGCCGGACGACGTTGGACGCTGTCGGCCCGCATGCCGCGCGGGCGGTCGCGTCTTTCCCGGGCTAAACGGCCGCGGAGACGCGAAGTAAAGGATTCGAGGAGGACACCGTGAGTGAGCAGTACGGCTCCGACAGTGGAGCTGCACCCGACCGAAACCTCGCGATGGAGCTGGTCCGTGTAACCGAGGCGGCGGCACTCGGCGCGGGCCGCTGGATCGGCCGAGGGAACAAAGAAGCCGCCGACCAGGCCGCAGTAGATGCGATGCGTCATATGCTCTCGAGCGTCGAGCGTCAACGGCACCGTCGTCATCGGCGAAGGCGAGAAGGACGAAGCGCCGATGCTCTACAACGGCGAGGTCATCGGCGACGGAACCGGAGCCGAGGTAGACGTCGCCGTCGATCCCATCGACGGCACAGGGCTTACCTCCCGCGGACAGGGAAACGCCGTGTCGGTCGTCGCGCTCTCCGAACGAGGGACGATGTTCGATCCGGGGCCGTGCGTCTACATGGACAAGCTCGTGTGCGGGCCCGAAGCCGCAGATGTCGTCGACCTTGACGCACCTCCCGAAGAGAACGTGTACCGGGTCGCCAAAGCGTTGGGCTTGAAGCCGGCCGAGGTCGGCGTCACGATCCTGGATCGTCCGCGCCACGAAGAGCTGGTCGCCTCCATCCGCAGTGCCGGTGCTCGCGTTTACTTGATCACCGACGGCGACGTTGGCGGGCAGCATCAACGCCGCTCGCGAAGGAACCGGCGTCCACCTCCTGATGGGCATCGGCGGAACGCCGGAGGGAGTTATCTCCGCCTGCGCCGTGAAATGCCTCGGAGGCCACATGTTGGGCCGGCTCTGGCCGCGTAACGACGACGAGCGCGCTCGCGCGAAGGATGCCGGGTACGACCTCGATCGCACACTCACCGGACACGATCTGGCCGCGTCGGACAACGTCTTCTTCGCCGCGACCGGAGTCACCGACGGCCGCCTGCTGAAGGGCGTCAGTTACGCGCCGGGTAAGGCTTTCACGCAGTCGATCGTCATGCGCTCCCGATCGGGGACGATTCGCTATGTCGACTCTGAGCACACGCTCGAGAAGCTGAACGTCGTGTCCGGATCGCGCTACTCGACGTAAAGCTCAATAGCCGTGTCGACTGAGGGCGGCGCCAAAGCAACGGTCACCGCTCTCGGTGCGAATCTTTGCATCGCGATAGCAAAGGTCGTCGCGTTCGGATTCACGGCATCGGCGTCGATGCTGGCGGAGAGCATCCATTCGCTTGCCGATACCGGCAATCAGGCCCTCCTGCTGTTCGGGATCCGCAGAGCACGTCGGGAGCCGAGCCCCGAGCACCCGTTCGGGTACGGGCGAGAACGCTACTTCTGGTCGTTCATCGTTGCAATGGTGCTGTTCACGATCGGAGGCGCAGCTCTCGGTGCTCGAAGGCTGGGACAAACTCCGGCATCCACACGAGGTCGAATCCCTGACTTGGGCCATCGGCGTCCTCGCCGTGGCCACCGTCTTGGAACTCCTGAGCCTCCGCGTTGCCGTCCGCGAGATCAACCGCGTCCGTACCGGCGGATGGTGGAACTTCATCCGACGGGCAAAGATCCCCGAGTTACCGGTTGTCTTGCTCGAAGACCTGGGAGCGCTTGTCGGCCTCATCTTCGCGCTCGGCGGTGTATCCCTCGCCGCGGTGACGGACAATCCACGTTTCGACGCTGCGGGCAGCCTCGCGATCGGAATCCTGCTCTGCGCTATAGCCATCGTCCTCGCCGTCGAGCTGCGCAGCTTGTTGCTCGGCGAGTCGGCGTCCCCCGCAGACATCGAGGCCATCACGGAAGCGATCAACCAGGACCCCGATGTCCGGTCGCTGATCCACATGCGTACACAACACATCGGGCCGGAAGAATTGTTGATCGGTGTGAAGGTGCACCTCAACGAGCGCCTGTCGTTCGAGCAAGTGGCGGATGTCATCAACCGCATCGAGAGGAGCGTCCGTGAACGCGTGCCCGTGGCAACGGTGATCTACGTTGAACCCGACGTAACCGCGGTCGCGAGAGCCGAGACACAGACATGACGAGCGTTTATCTGGGCCAGTACACCGATGAGGTGGCCAACGCCATTGCCGGTGAGCTGGAAGCCGCAGAGATCCCGTGGAGCTACAAGCAAGCCGGCGGGATAACGAAGATCTTCTTTATGGGCGAATGGGGAACGCGCCTGTTCGTCGAAAAGGAGCGGCTCGTCGAGGCGAAGGCCATCGCCGAGCGCGTATCCACCTCGATGGAACCGCCGAAGCCGTGAGCGAGGCAAAGCTCTTCCCGAACGGATGCGTGGCTTCGCCGCACTATCTTGCTTCGTCGGCCGGCCTCGCCGTGCTTGCCGATGGCGGGAACGCACTCGATGCGGCCGTAGCAACGAACCTCGTGCTCGGCGTGGTTGCTCCTTATATGTGCGGCTACGGCGGGGACCTGTTCACGATCATCTGGACGGACGGAGAGCTTCATGCTTACAACGGATCCGGACGCGCCCCCTCGGCCGCAACAGTCGACGCGGTCCGTAGGGCTGTTGGACAAGAATCGATCCCGTCCCTCGGTCCATGGTCTGTCAGCGTTCCCGGCGCCGCGGAGGCCTGGTTCGTGCTCCTCGAGAGATTCGGCTCGAAGAGCTTCGCGGAGCTGGCCGCGCCGGCGCTGAGCTATGCACGCGACGGATTCGCGATTAACGACTTGATGGTGGCGTTCCTTGACGCGCTTGGCCGGCAGTACGCCGACGAATGGAGCGCGAACTGGCGAGAGATATACACGGGCGCAAGTTCGGAAGTACCGTTCCGACAGCCCGCACTGGCCCGCACGATCGACAAGTTGCGCCAAGAAGGACCGGACGCCTTCTATCGCGGCGAGATCGCGTCGTCGATAGCGGAAACGCTCCAGCGTCATGGCGGTCTCATGTCGGCCGGCGATCTGGCATCACATCACGGTGATTGGGTCGAGACCATCTCCTCCACGTACCGCGACATCGAGATACACCAAGTCCCTCCCAGCTCTCAGGGCGTGACCGCTCTGGAGGCCCTCAACATCATCGAAGGTCTCGATCTGGGTGATCCGGAAAGTCCCGATCGGCATCACCTACTTATCGAGGCGATGAAGATCGCGCTGGCGGACCGCGACGCGTATCTCACCGACATCGATCACATGAAGATCGACCCGAACCAGCTCGCATCTAAAGAGTGGGCGACTGATCGTCGCGCCGGCGTCGACCCATCTAAGGCGTCCACTCCGGCAGCGGGACGTGCCGCCGTAGGCGGGACTGCATATTTCTGCGCTGCGGATCGTGACGGGATGCTCGTGAGCATGATCCAGTCGAACTACAAAGGGTTCGGTTCTGGAGTCACCGTTGGTGACTGGGGCATAAATCTTCAGAACCGCGGCTCTTACTTCTCACTCGACACAGGGCACGTCAACGCGATCGCTCCCCATAAGCGAACACTGCACACATTGATGCCCGCGTTCGCGTTTCGGGACGGAAAGCCGTGGATGGCGTTCGGAACGATGGGCGGAGACGGACAGCCGCAGACGCAGCTTCAGATCCTCACCCGTGTCGTCGACGACGGCCGTGATGTTCAAGACGCCATAGACGCACCACGATGGGTGATATCGCCTGAGGACTGGTCGCTCGAAGCGGAATCACGCCTCGGCAACGAAGTGATCGCCGCTCTGCGCGAGCTCGGTCACGACGTCAGCGACATCAAGCACGTGAATCCCGGGTTCGGGCACGCCCACGCGATCCAGGTCACGCCCTCGGGTTACGCAGCGGCCTACGACCGGCGTTCGCAGGGCGCCGCGCTCGGACTTTAGTGAGTCAGCTCCTCCCCGGCTTATCGCTATTACTGGCGGCAGCGACCTGGGGATTCACGTTCCCCCTCGTGAAGGACGCGCTGGAAGAAGTCAGCGCATTCGAGTTCCTTGCGATCAGATTCGTTCTTGCCAGCGTTGTCCTAGCAGCACTCTTCCCGCGCTCGGCAGCAAAGGCACTGCACTCGGGCAGGCGCGCAGGCTTGATCGTCGGGCTGCTACTCGCCCTCGGTCACGCGTTCCAAACCATCGGCCTCGACCTGACGCGCTCCACCAACGCCGGGTTCATCACGGGCCTGTATGTCGTATTCACTCCGGTGATAGCCGCGATAGTCCTGCGGAGACGCCCCGCCGGACTAGTCATCTTCGGCGTCGCGCTGACGACCGTCGGCCTCGTGCTGATGAGCGTGCAGTTCGACGCCGGGGCGTTGTCCGTGAACCTCGGCGACTTCCTCGTATTGATCTGCGCGATCATCTATGCGGGTCAAATCGTCGCTCTCGGACGCTTTTCGCCTGAGAGCGACGCGCGCGTTCTAACTTTGCAGCAGCTATCGATCACCGCAATCTTCTTCGTCCTGCTCACACCGACTCAGCCGATGCACGTGCCGACGACGTGGACGGTGTGGAGCGCGCTGCTGGCGACGGCCATCGGATCGACGGTCTTCGGGATAAGCGTTCAAACGTGGGCCCAGGCAAAGATCTCACCGACGCGTGCGGCAGTGATCTTCTCGATGGAAGCTCCATTCGCAGCATTGTTCGCTTTCCTGCTGGCCGACGAACGATTGCCCGGCTACGCCTGGGCCGGCGCAGCGCTCATCATGGCGGGTGTGCTCGTCGTGGAGCTTCGTCCCGGACTAGTGACTCAGGAGGCTTGAGTGGCGGTTCACTTTTGGTCGGTCGTGTTCGACGCGAACGACCGCACTTCGCTGGCGTGCTTCTGGGCTGATGCGCTCCATTGCACTCACACAGAGGGCGAAGGGTACTCGACGGTCGCAAGCGAAGATGGTTCCATCCCACGACTCGAGTTCGTCACAGCCGCCACGCCCAAGCCTTTTAAGAATCGGATCCATCTGGATCTGAACAGTTCGTCCGTCGAAGACCAGCTGCGAACAGTGGACCGGCTGATCGGTCTCGGCGCCCGCAAGATCGACATCGGTCAAGGCCCGGATGCAGATCATTTCGTGCTAGCTGATCCCGAAGGGAATGAATTCTGCGTAGTGGACCCGGACAACTTCACAAAAGACGGCGGCACAGTCGGAGGCATTGTCTTCGATGCGTCGGGCCCGGACGTCGGTTACTTCTGGAGCAAAGCCCTCGATTGGCCGCTGGTATGGGATCAGGACGATGAGACGGCGATCCGCGCGCCGGATGGCAAGGGCCAGTTCATAACCTTCGGTCCGCCACTGCCGCCGAAGTCGGGGAAGAACAGGATTCATCTCGACATCGCGCCTCCGAAGAACTGCGATCAAGCCGCGGAGGTGGAACGTCTCATATCGCTCGGTGCGATCCGTGTCGACATCGGCCAAGGAAACGTCAGTTGGGTGGTCATGGCCGATCCCGATGGCAACGAGTTCTGCGTCCTGACGCCTCGGTGACGGACGAGGTAGCGTCGGAAGCCAAACGGACCGGGAGCTATCCATGACCAAGGACATCCACGAGATCGGCGAGGTGCCACCGCTCGGCGAGATCCCCAAGAAGATGTGGGCGCAGCTGATCCGTCCGGAGCGTTTCGGGGAGCCGAAGGACGCCTTCAAGGTCGAGCAGGTAGAAGTGCCGGAGATCGGCCCGGACGACGCGCTCGTGTGGGTAGCCGCCGCAGGGATCAACTACAACAACGTTTGGGCGGCACGCGGTGTACCGGTGAACGTCTGCGAGGTGCACGGCCGCTTCGACGAGCCCACCGAATTCCACATCGGCGGATCGGACGCATCCGGGATCGTTTACGCCGTCGGCGAGAACGTCTCCAACGTGAAGGTCGGCGACCGCGTCGTCATCCACTGCGGTCAGTGGGACGTGCACAACATCCCCGAGGGAACCGACCCGATGTTCCACCCGAGCTATCGCATCTGGGGCTACGAATCGAACTGGGGAAGCTTCGCGCAATTCACCAAGGTGCAGGCGCACCAATGCATGACCAAGCCGCCGGATCTTTCGTGGGAAGCATCCGCTGCCTATGGATTGGTCGGCTGCACGGCGTGGCGCATGCTCATGGGCTGGCCGCCGCACACTGTGAACGAAGGCGACGTGGTTCTCGTTTGGGGTGGCTCAGGCGGCCTCGGATCGATGGCTACTCAGATCGTCCGCGAACAAGGTGGCGTCCCAGTCACTGTCGTCTCGTCGGAGAGCCGCGGCGAGTTCACCAAGAAGATGGGTGCCAAGGGCTACATAAACCGCAAAGACTTCTCGCACTGGGGCCGCATGCCCAACTGGACCGACGACGCGGCCTACGCGGAGTGGTCCAAAGGATGCCGTGCATTCGGAAAGGCTCTATGGGAAGTGCTCGGCGAGCGACGCTCACCTCGGATCGTTTTCGAGCATCCGGGCCAGGACACCGTCCCCACTTCGATCTTCGTCGTCGACACCGGAGGGATGGTCGTCATCTGCGCAGGAACGACAGGTTTCAATGCCGACGTCGACCTGCGCTACCTATGGATGCGCCAAAAGCGCTTTCAGGGTTCCCACTTTGCCAACGACGACAACGCATATGCGTTCAACGATCTGGTTGTGGACGGCAAGATCGATCCGTGCCTGAGTGATGTGTTCACCTTCGAGGAGATCTGGAAGCCGCATCAGCTGATGCACGAGAACAAGCACAACGAAGGCAACATGGCGGCGCTCGTCGGCGTCACCGAACGCGGTCTGACCGACCTCAACGTCTGATGCCCGTAGCGAGTCGCTGGGAGAAGATTCAGTCTCAGGACGGTCAGACGTTCGATGCATATTGCTCGGTTCCCGAGAGCGGCTCGGGCCCGGGCATGCAGCCCACGCTGGGAACCCGGAGACGAGACGCCTAGCCGACGGCGCTGATCTCGAACAGGTGACCGTCCGGGTCGCGGAAGAAACACCTCACCTCGGCCCCCCAGTTGTGAGGTGGCGTCAGGAACTCCGCGCCGCGAGTTTTGAGCGTTTCGTATGCCTGGTAGCAATCCGGAACGCGGATGGTCATCGAGTGACTAACGCGGCCGGGATCCGACGGAGCTTCGAAAGCCACGTTCGGCTTGTCTTCAGTCGGCTCGCCGCCCATGACGATGAGGAGCCACGCGCCGTTGAAGTTGAACACTGCGGAGGAGCCACCGTATTCGCGATACAGCTCGGCTCCCAGCACGTCGCGATACCAATCTCTTGATCGCTCTAGGTCCGAGGCAACGAGGATGTGTGTGATCTCCATCCCGGTCCCTGGAAACTCCGGCGCGGATGCACCCATCCCCGTACACTACGGCCCCGATGAGCGACCTTCCTCTTGCCGGACTACGCGTCATCGACTGCTCCACTGTCATCGCGGGCCCGCGCATCGCCATGTACTTCGGCGACTTCGGCGCCGACGTCATCAAGGTCGAACATCCCGAGCGCGGCGATGACACACGGCGCTTCGGCGCCCAGCGCGACGGCGTCTCTTGTTACTGGAAAGTCGTATCGCGTAACAAGCGCTGCATCACGCTCAACCTCTCCGACCCGAAGGGACAGGAGCTGGCCCGGAAGCTCTTCGCTACGGCCGACGTCCTCATCGAGAACTTTCGGCCGGGCACTCTCGAGCGCTGGAATCTCTCGCCCGACTCGCTGCTGGAAAAAAACCCGAAGCTCGTGATCGTTCGCGTGACGGGATTCGGACAGACCGGCCCATACGCAAAGCGGCCCGGCTTCGCCACGCTCGCCGAAGCGATGTCGGGACTCGCATCGATCACGGGAGAGCCGGACGGTCCACCCGTGCTTCCACCGATCGCGCTGGCCGACGAAGTGACGGGGCTCGTCGGAACGTGGGCGACTCTCGCTGCGCTGTATTGGCGTGACGCCAAGGGCGGTAAGGGCCAGATCATCGATCTTTCTCTCTACGAGTCGTTAATGCAGCTCCTCGGCCCCCTTCCGCTGGCTTGGGATCAGCTCGGCTACCTGCAGCCGAGGATGGGATCGCGGCTCCCGTACACGGCCCCGCGGAATGCCTATCTGTGCAGCGACGGCAAGTGGGTCGCCTTATCCGCTACGGCACAGCGAGTGGCCATGCGCGTCTTCGACGCCATCGAGCGGCCGGAGCTCAAGGACGATCCGCGCTTCGCAACCCACGGCGATCGCATCGCGCACATGGACGAGCTCGACGAGCTCATCGCAGATTGGATATCCCGCCACACTCGCGACGACGCCCTCGCACATTTCGAACTGCACGACGCGGCCTTGGCGCCGATCTACGACGTCGCCGAGTTCATGGACGATCCACATGTGAACGAACGCGGTTCTATCTCCACCGTCGACGATCCGGCCTGGGGGCCCATCCGCATGCAGAGCGTGCATCCCCTCATGAATGAAACTCCCGGACGGATCGCGAGCGCGGGACCCGACGAGACCGGCACTCACAACGACGAAGTCTTCGCCGAGCTTGGGATCCCGCGTGCCGACATCGATGAGCTTCGGAACGCCGGTGTGATTTGAGCACCAGCCACGCGCGTGCGATCGATGGCCTCCGCACTGCTCCGATACCTCAGGTAGTCGTCGCTCTCGTCACGATCGGTCTCGCCATCGCCGCCTTGGCCACTTCCGGAGGCAACGAGGTCCTCGAACGAGCGGTCAAAGCTACCGCCGACCAGAACTCCTATCGCTTCGAGTTCGACCAGAGTGCCGGCGCCCGCGGTCAGACCGTGGCCGGTATCAACATGCAGGGGCTTTTCGACAGATCGTCGGGTCTTTCGCGCATGACGCTCGGTTTCGGAGGTGCCGCCGGACTCAACAAGTGCACGGTCATCGCGGATGACAACGTTTGGTTCGTCCAGATCCCGGAGGATCGCCGCATCGCCAGCGGCGGCAAAGCATGGATCAAGACGAACCCCCTCACGACGTCTCCGGCGCAGGGGTTGGCTTCGTCGCCGACACGCGGCGAATCCTTCGTCGATGTCAGTGCGGTCGGCGGCTTCGAGGAGGTAGGAGACGAACAAGTCCGCGGTGTCGAGACCACTCACGTCCGGGGTTCGTTCGATCTGACGGGAACTCTCGCAAGCGCCGTCGAAAACCCACTCGTAAAGGAGCAACTGAAGCGCCTCAAGATCCCCGACAAGATCCCCGTCGACTTCTGGATCGATGACGACGATCTGATCAGGCGGACGTCCTATTCGTTCGACATCCCAAGTGGCCCCGTAACCGTGGAAACGAAGCTCCGATACGAGGCCTACGACTTCGGTATCAAGGAATCCGTGAGGGCCCCATCACCAGATGAGGTTTCGACGTCGCCCCAAACGCCCGGATTCGCTGCCTGCCTTACACCGACGAGCCCGTTCAATCGATGACGGCGATGACGTCGCCTTCCTGAACTCCGGCTCCCTCCTCCACGCGAACCTCTCGAACCGTCCCAGCATGCGGAGCGAGCACGGGGATCTCCGTCTTCATCGACTCGAGGATGACGATCGTGTCTCCTTCAGCAACGGCTTGACCGTCGCTTACCGTGACCTTCCAGACGTTGGCGACCATGTCGGACAGGATTCGTGTCATCGGTTCGACGTTCTATCACGCCGACGACCACACTTGATCTCGTGACCTGGGAGCCCGAGCTCGAGGAGATCCGCCGGCGGACGGAACTCGCCAAGCAGATGGGCGGCACCGAGCGCGTGCAGCGCCAGCACGATCAGGGTCGCCTCACCGTCCGCGAGCGTCTCGACAGGCTGCTCGACGAAGGCTCTTTCCACGAGATCGGCGCGCTGGCCGGGTTCCCGACCTACGAAGGCGACGAGATGGTCGACTTCTCGCCGTCGAACATCATCTCGGGAACCGGGATGATCGCCGGGCGCCGCGTCGTCGTCTGCGGAGACGACTTCTCGGTGCGCGGTGGTTCTGCCGACGCTGCGATCCATCTCAAGCAGATCCACGCAGAACGGATGGCCAACGAGCTGCGCCTTCCGATCGTCCGGCTCATCGAAGGTTCGGGCGGCGGCGGAAGCGTTAAGTCCTACGAGAGCTTCAAGCGCACCTACATCCCGGCCAACCCGGGATGGGACGTCGTCATCGAGAACCTAGGGGTTGTCCCCTGCGTCGCGGCGTGTCTCGGTCCGGTGGCCGGACTGGGCGCCGCCCGCGTCGTGACCGCGCACTTCTCGGTGATGGTCAAGGAGAACGCACAACTGTTCGTCGCCGGTCCGCCGGTCGTGCGCGCCGGCATGAAGCAAGAAGTGACCAAGGAAGAGCTCGGCGGCTGGGAGATCCACGCGCGTCAGTCGGGGGCCGTCGACAACGCAGCGGAGGACGAGGACGACGCACTGGCGCAATGCCGCCGCTTCCTGACATACATGCCCTCGAGCGTTTGGGAGATAGCTCCGAGACACGAGACACACGACGACCCGAATCGACGCGAGGAAGAGCTCATCTCGATCGTTCCGCGCGAACGGCGTCAGGTCTACGACATGCGAAAGATCATGAGCCTGGTGTTCGACGAAGGCTCGGTCTTCGAGGTCGGCCGTTACTTCGGCGGCTCGACCATCTGCGCGCTGGCGACGCTCGACGGATACCCCGTTGCAGTGATGGCCAACGATCCGCGGGTATATGCCGGCGGAATGACGGCAGCGGCGTCGCAGAAGATCGTTCGTTTCTGCGACCTCGCCGACACCTTCCACCTGCCGGTGGTGAACCTGGTCGACCAGCCCGGCTTCGTGATTGGCGTGGAAGCCGAGAAGGTGGGAACGATCCGGCACGGGGCACGAGCGCTGGCCGCCGTCTATCAGGCTTCCGTTCCGTGGGTGTCGATCATCGTGCGCAAAGTGTTCGGGGTGGCTGGTGCCGCACACGGTCATGCCCAACGACTGAACCTGCGTTACGCATGGCCGTCCGGGGACTGGGGTTCGCTGCCATTAGAAGGCGGGATCGAGGCCGCTTATCGCCGAGTGCTCGACGAAGCTCCCGATCGGGAAGCCAAGCGGCAGGAAATCCTCGAGTCATTGGAGTCGATCCGTTCGCCATTCCGGACGGCAGAGACTTTCGGCGTTGAGGAGATCATCGACCCGCGCGATACGCGGCGACTGTTGTGCGAATGGGCGCAAGAGGCCTATCGGATCGTTCCCACCCTCGTCGGACCGTCTCGCCACGGCATTCGACCGTGAGAAGTCGGTAAAAATCGCTACTCGACGGTCCTTATGACCTTTACTCTCGGTTCATGAGTGAAGGAGCCCCACGAGGTGGGGCCCTGAACATCAACGATCCAGATTTCGCCCGGCGCTTCCGATGGAAGATCTGGCGTCGGGGGGTCTCGGGAACGCTCGTCGGAGCAGCCGGAACGGGGGTAGCGTTCGCGGTCGCCGTCCCTGTGTATCCGGGCGGAATCTCCTACATCCGTGTGCTCGCGGCCATCCTGACGGCGGCTACGGGTGCGTTCACGGTGGGAATCGCCCTTGCGTACATTGCCGACAGACATCTAGTCGATGCGGCAACCGCCTGGATGCGTGAACAGCGCCAGCCGAACGAGAGCGACATGGCGCGAGTCGTTGCGCTCCCGCGACAAACCGCCCAACTCACGGCGCTCTTTTGGACTCTCGCGACACCGATCATCTTCGTTTACGTCAGCTCCGTGGGTTACCGATTCGACCTTGAAGTGATCCTGAAGTCCGTCCTGGTCTTCAGCTACGGAGCACTCGTCGCATCGACCCTGGGTTATCTGCTAGTCGAAACGGCCCTCCCACCGGTCTTGGTTCACGTCTTGCCGGCGGACAGCGAGGCGTGGCGGCGCACAATCGGCGTTGCGCCACGATTGGTCCTGGCGTGGCTGGTCGTTGCCGGGTTTCCATTTCTCTCCCTGGCCTTAAATGGCATAGGGCTCAACGCCGTACAGCGAGAGCAGATCGTCACGTCTTGGACGCTGCTCTTCATCCTCGTCGCGGTCGTTGGCTTCTTCGTGTTCATTTTTGCGGGACGAACGATCACCTTCCCGCTCGAAAGGCTCCGCAAGGGACTGCGCCAAGTAGAGGAGGGGAACCTCGAGGACGAGATCGAGATCGACGAGGTCGGTGAGCTCGGTTTGCTGCAAGCGCACTTCAACCGCATGATCGCGGGCCTTCGCGAACGCGAGAGGATGCGCGACGTCTTCGGACGACATGTCGGCACAGACGTTGCGCGCCTGGCGATGGAGACGGAGTTCGGGAGCGGCGAGAAATGCGAAGCGACTGCGATGTTCGTAGACATCATCGGGTCGACCGGCCTTGCGGAACGCAACGAGCCGGATGAAGTCGTCGCGATCCTAAATCGGTTCTTCGACACGGTCGTACGCGTCGTCGCCGGCGAGGGTGGCTTCATCAACAAGTTCCAGGGCGATGGTGCCTTGTGCCTCTTCGGCGCACCTGTGGCCCAAGCGGATCACGCAGCCCGCGGCTTGCGGGCCGCGCGGACGCTCGCCATCGAGCTGGCACCCCTTGGGGACATCGCTGCAGCGATCGGGGTTTCGTCCGGCCTCGTCGTTGCGGGCACCGTCGGCTCTGCCGACCGATACGAGTTCACCGTCATCGGTGATGCCGTCAACGAGGCGGCTCGGTTATCCGATGAAGCGAAGCTCCATCCGTCACATGTGCTCGTGAGTGAGCGAACGGTGCGTGGAGCCGGGGATGTCGGCGATGGCTGGATCCGCGGTGAAGCGATAGCGCTTAGAGGAAGGTCTCAACCGACGATCACTTACTCGCCTTACGACTAGGTCGTACGCTTCCGGGGTGCGGATCGTCTCCTTGCTCCCCTCGGCCACCGACATAGTCTGCTCTCTCGGCCTCCAGGACTCGCTCGTCGGACGAACCCACGAATGCGACTGGCCGCCGGGCATAGAACAAGTTCCGGTCATGACCTCGGACGCCCTAGCCACGCACGAGATGACGTCGCGCGAGATCCACGACGCGATCGGCGGAGCGGTCCACTCTGGTTCGTCGATCTATCACTTGGACGGCGACGCTCTCGAGCAGGCCAAGCCCGATCTGGTCATCACCCAGGAGCTGTGCGAGGTCTGTGCGGTTTCGTACTCGGAAGTGAAGGAAGCCGCTCGGCTGATGGACGCCGATACCAAGATCGTCTCCCTGGAGCCGCGGTCGATCGACGACATCCTCGGGCATGTCGGGCTGATCGGCGAGCTGACCGGGCACGAGGAATCCGCCAAGCGCGTGGTGGATGACGCGCGGGCGCGGCTGACCCAGGTACGCGAAGCCACGAAAGACCTTCCACGCCCGCGCGTCGTGTCGATCGAGTGGCTCGATCCGATCTTCGCCGCCGGGCACTGGGTGCCCGAACAAGTTGAGATCGCCGGCGGCGAAGAGCTCCTCGGCCCCCGAGGAGCTCCCTCCCCCGAGATCCCATGGGACGCCGTGCTCCAGGCCTGCCCCGAGGTTCTCGTCCTCATGCCGTGCGGCATGCCGATCGACCGAACCCTGGGTGAGATCGAGGCCCTTACCTCACGAAAGGGCTGGTCAGAGCTGCCGGCCGTCACCGCAGACCGGGTGTTCGTGGTCGATGCTTCGGCTTATTTCAACCGTCCCGGCCCCCGAGTCGTCCGCGGCGTGGAGATCCTGGCGCACCTCCTCCATCCCCAGGCGAAGCTCAAAGCGCCGCCTCCTGTGTCAAAAGACGCACAAGAAATCGAAAAAGCCCTGCTCAATAGGTAGAAATCCCTAGAACGTAAGTCGCCTGCCCCCGATACTTCATCCATGGCAAGGCGGGTGGAGGGATCAGCGCTGGTTAGGCGCGTCGAGTGGGACCTGTGGCGGAACATCGTCACGGCGAACCTCGTCGGCGTGATCCTGATCGGCTTCGACGCGGTGGCCTTCGCGAAGATGATCCCGGCCGGCCAGAACTTCGGTCGCGCCGCGGTCACGATGCTGATGGCCTGCGTCCCGTACTTCCTCGTGGCTTCTCTGATAGCCCGTCCGTACTTCAAGAGCCGGCTGCGGCCGGCCACGGCCTGGGTGGTCGAGCGCCGGCCTCCCACCATCGAAGAGCGCTCTGCGCTCGCGGCGCTGCCCAAGCAGATCGCTCGCTACAGCCTCGTGAACTGGGCGACCCTCGAACTCTGGACGATCCCTTACCTCTACTTCGTCGCCGGGTTCCGTCCCGGCGCCCTCGCGTACACAAAGATGGGTGTCGCCTTCGCCTTCGCAGCCATCATCAGCGCGACGGTGACCTACCTGGTAGTTGAGCGGACGTTGCGTCCGTTGACTGCGCTGGCGCCGCCACCGGAAGTCCACGAGCAGCCGAAGACCGTCGGCATGTTCCCGAGACTCTTGGGCGCGTACGTCATCGCCTCGGGACTACCGCTGGCCGCCATAGCGATCACGCTCTTCGGACTGACTCCCGAACAGCGCGAGGCCTCTACCCCGGCGATCATCATGATCTGCCTGACGGCCATCCCTTCGGGGATAGGTGTTGCTGCTTTGGCCGCGCACTCCTTCACTGCACCTCTCAAGAAGGTGCAAGAGCGCCTTCGCGCGGTCGCGCTGGGCAACCTCGAAGAGATGCCGGTGGACGAAGCCGGCGAGCTCGGTGAGCTCCAACTCGGATTCAACCGGATGGTCGCCGGCCTTCGCGATCGCGAGCGCATGCGCGAGATCTTCGGACGCCACGTCGGCGACGACGTCGTGAAGCTGGCGATGTCGGGCAACGCGAGCCTCGGCGGTGAGTCCCGCGAGGCCACGGCCATGTTCGTGGACATGATTGGATCGACCCAACTCGCGCAGACGCTGTCGCCGTGCGACGTCGTGGACGTCCTCAACGCGTTCTTCGACACCGTGGTCGACGTGGTCTCGGCCCACGGCGGCTTCGTCAACAAGTTCGAGGGCGACGGCGCGCTGTGTGTCTTCGGCGCAACGCGCGAGCAAGCAGATCACGCGAAGCGGGCGCTGCGTGCCGCGCGCGAGCTCCAGCACGAGCTCATGCTGCCGCCGGCCATCGAGGCCGCGATCGGTGTTTCGTCCGGTGAAGTCGTGGCCGGCAACGTCGGCGCGATGGACCGCTATGAATTCACGATCGTCGGCGATCCGGTGAACGAAGCGTCGCGACTCACCGAACAGGCGAAGGAGTTCTCGGCTCGGCTGCTCGTGAGCAAGACGACGATCGACCGGGCCGAAGACGAGGCTGCGCACTGGATGTCGGCAGGGACGATCCCGTTGCGCGGACGCTCGGAGGCGACGCTGGCCTACGAACCGGTGGCTCCGCGTCCCCTGCGCTCTTCCATCGTCAGCTAGGAGAAATACATTCCGGCCATGACCGGACGGGCGGGGACGGACGACCTGCGTGGTCTCACGTGGAGGCTGTGGAGCCTAATCGTCGGCGCGAACTTCTTAGTCGTTCTCGCCTTCTACATCGGCCTGCTGTCTTGGCACAACGCATACTTCCCGGATCTGTCCGTTTGGCGTCTCTTCCGGCTCGTCGCATGGGTAGGGGGGGCTTATTTCGCAGCGGCCGCCGTCCACGCGTACTTCCGTACCCGGCGCGTAGTCCGGCCTGCGGTTGGGTGGATCTCCGAAGGGCGCCCGTCGACTCCGGATGAACGTCTGGCTCTGGCCGGCGCGCCGCGACGGATCGCAGCGTGGGCCGGCTTCTACTGGCTCGTTACGCCGTTGTGGGGAATCCCGTTCTTCTCGAACGTCCCGGGCTATGACGACTTAGAAGTGTTTCTCGTAGTCAAGGTGCTCGTGGCATGGATCGCGCTCGGCTTCGCGGCCACGATGCTCGCTTATCTCCTGGTCGAACGAGGGCTCCGACACATTCGCGCCGCCGCCTTCTTCGGCGAAACGATGCTCGCCGGACACAAGACGATGGGCATGTTCACCAAGCTCATCCTGGCCTGGGCCGGCGCAGCCCTGCTACCCATCGGCAGCATGGTGCTCTACCTGGTCGGTACGACGGCCGAGCAACGCGTTCGATCCGCACCGGTGATCTGGACGACGGGCGGCGTCGGCCTAGTTGCCGGCATCGCCGTAACGATCTATGCGGCCCGGGCCATTGTCGATCCGCTGAATCGTGTACGGCGCGGACTTCACCGCATCGGCGAGGGCCAACTCGACACCATCGACGTCGACGAAGCCGGCGAGCTCGGGCTCCTCCAGGCCGGTCTGAATGAGATGGTCACCGGTTTGCGTGAGCGGGAGCGCATGCGCGAGCTCTTCGGCCACCACGTGGGGGCCGAGGTTGCGTCACGCGCGTTGTCCGGCGAGTTCTCATTGGGCGGTGAGCGGCGCTGCGCTTCCGCGATGTTCGTGGACGTCATCGCTTCGACGACCATCGCCGAGACCCGGGAGCCGGAAGAGGTTGTCGCGCTGCTCAATGGTTTCTTCGACGCTGTTGTGCGCTGCGTGGGGGCCGAAGCAGGACTGATCAACAAGTTCCAAGGCGACGGCGCGGTCTGCATCTTCGGCGCGCCGGTCGATCAGGAAGATCACGCCGCCCGCGCCTTACGCTGCGCACGCGCTCTGGCCAAAGAGCTCGAGGGCCTCGAAGGGATCGAGGCTGCGATAGGGATCTCGTCCGGTGACGTCGTTGCTGGGAACGTCGGTGCGGCCGACCGGTACGAGTTCACAGTCGTCGGTGACCCGGTGAACGAAGCATCCCGGCTCTCGGACGAGGCGAAATCTCGTCCCACGCATGTGCTGGCAAGCGAACGATCGATCGGCTTCGCGGAGCAGGAGGCGGGCAACTGGACCAACGTAGGCGCGATGGCCTTGCGGGGCCGAAAAGAGCGAACAATCGCGTATGAGCCCCGCTGATAGATCGCTCGAGCCTCACGCGTTCTGAGACGCCATCTATGGTCGATCTGGGCGCTGGTGGTGCTTGCGTATTTCCTCGGCCTCGGCATCCTGGCCTTGTACTTCTTGTTCAACGTCCCGATCTACCCTGATGCGGGGTTGGCCGCCCCCGGCATGCTTCGCGACATGGCTATCAGCGGGTCTCCGCTGATAGTGCTGGCGATGGTTCTGGCCTATATCCATGTCAGAAAACGGATCAAGCGTGCGGCGCTTTGGTTGCTCGAGCACCGCGAGGCCACCGAGACGGAACGGCAGCAACTTCTTTCGCTTCCGCGCGAGGGTGCGACCATCGGTCTCTGTTACTGGATGTTCGGCTGCATCTACGTCAATTGGTTCTTGCGTTTCGTTGCCCATTACGAGCCCGCGAATGCCTTCTGGATCAAGGCAGCTATTTCGATCCCCCTCGTCGGCATCGTCCCTGCGGCGCTCTCCTATCTCTTTATCGAGAGAGCCTTGAGATCTTTGGTCGGGCAGGCCCTACGTGGTGCTTCTGTGCTTCCGAAGACGATGGGTGTCTCCCGCCGCCTCTTGCTGGCCTGGCTATGCACGGGCGGGCTGCCGATAGCCGGCATCGTCCTCGCCGCCGCCGGCCTCGGCGAACGTCAGTTGAGCAGCCTTACTCCGTTGCTCTATGTGGTCGGTGGGCTCGGCCTTGTCGCCGGGGTCGCCGTCGCGGCCTTCAGCGGACAAGCAATCACCGACCCGATCCGAAAGGTGCAACGCGGGTTGCGAACGATCGCGAGTGGAGACATCGACGTCGAGCTTCCGGTCAGCGAATCGGCCGAGCTCGGTGAGCTGCAGATCGGTTTCAACCTGATGACGGCCGGCCTCCGAGAGCGCGAGCGTCTCCGCGAGGTCTTCGGTCATCACGTCGGAACGGAAGTCGCGCAGCGAGCCATCGCGGGTCCCGTTGCGCTGGGCGGTGAGCTGCGCGAGGCGACCGCACTGTTCGTCGACATAATCAGCTCCACTAGCCTCGCTCAGCAGCGATCACCGAACGAGGTCGTTGCCACTCTCAACGCCTTCTTCGACGCAGTCGTGCGCTGCGTGGGGGCCGAGGGTGGCTTCGTCAACAAGTTCGAAGGTGACGGCGCCCTGTGCATCTTCGGAGCTCCCGTCGAGCAGCCCGACCACGCAACCCGCGCTCTGCGCGCCGCACGTGCACTCCGACATGAGCTGAACGCTCTATCGGAATCACTGGACGCTGCGATCGGTGTTTCGTCCGGCGAGGTCGTGGCCGGCAATGTTGGAGCGGCCAACCGCTACGAATACACGGTCATCGGAGATCCGGTGAATGAGGCGGCCCGTCTCACGGAGGAAGCGAAGTCACGAGTCCCACGTGTGCTCGTTAGCGACTCGGCAATCCGCAACGCGTCGGACGAATGGGAGAACTGGACTCAGGCCGGGACGATCCACCTTCGAGGACGGTCGAATCCCACGATCGCCTTCGAGCCCGTCGTAGAGGCTGGGTCTCGTGGAAGCCCTTAGGACCTAGAGTTCGAGAGTGGCCATGGAGCTGACCGCTGAGGACCTTCGAGCGATAGAGCGATCGGCAATCCGGCGCGCCATAGCGGTCAACGTCATCAGCGCATCGATCTTCTACGTCGGCGCCCTCGTCTACGTGCCCGTCCAATTTCCCGAGTTCCCATTGGTGCGGGCCTACTTGACGGTTGTGCCGATGTCCGTTGTCTACTTCGTCGCAGCCTCTGCCCACGTGACGGTCCGATTCAGACGCGCGTTGAAACGATCGGTGAAGTGGATCGAGGAGGAACGACCGCCGGCGAGCAACGAGCTCACTCTGCTGATGAGGCTGCCCGGCCGCACGGCGCTGCACATCTTCTTCTACTGGATCGTCGTTGTTGTCTGGAGCGGACCGGTCATCTATTTCGTATTCGGCGAAAGCCCAACTCTCCTCCAGTGGATCAAGTCGTACGCCGCCATATTGATCGCCTGCATCCCCTCGTGCGTGATCACCCATCTGCTCGTCGAACGGACACTCAGACCAATTCGAGCCCGAGCCTTGGCCGATGCCCGCGAGCGCGCACCTAGGACCATGGGCTTGCTTGCGCGGCTGCTCTTCGCGTGGGTCGTTGCGTCCGGCATCCCGTTGTTCCTCATAGCTTTCCAATTGGTCGGGCTGGACGATTCTCAAAGGAAGCGCGCTGTTCCGCTTATTTGGGCCGCCTGTGGAGCGGCTGCACTCGCCGGCGTCATCGTTACGGCCTTCTCCGCTCGAGCGATCACTGATCCCATCCACGTTGTGCGAGGCGGTTTACGCAACGTCGGTTCGGGTGACCTCGGTTCCCAGATCCCTATCGACGAAGCCGGCGAGCTCGGCCAGCTGCAGTCCGGATTCAACGAGATGGTCGCCGGTCTTCGCGAGCGAGAACGAATGCGCGATGTCTTCGGACGCCACGTCGGTAAAGAGGTCGCAACTCGCGCACTTGCAGACGAACCGAGTCTTGACGGCGAAGTACGTGAGGCGACGGCGATGTTCGTCGACGTCGTTGGGTCGACCCCGTTGGCCGAATCACTACCACCGCGTGAGGTGATGGCAAAACTCAACGCTTTCTTTGAGGCGGTTATTCGGAATGTGACGGAACATGGCGGACTGGTGAACCAGTTCCAAGGCGACGGAGCGGTTTGCATATTCGGCGCTCCGCTGGACCAGGACGATCACGCCGCAAGAGCACTGCGCGCAGCTTCCGCCTTGGTCATGGACCTCGCCGGTTTGTCGGGGATACAGGCGGCCATCGGCGTCTCATCGGGCTCGGTGGTGGCGGGAAACATCGGCACGCTGGACCGACACGCGTACACCGTCATCGGCGATCCGGTCAACGAAGCATCGCGGTTGTGCGACGCAGCGAAAGAGACCGCGGCGAAGATCCTGGTCGCGCGCGCCACGATCGAGAGCGCGGGTGCCTCCAACGGATGGACCGCCACTGACTCGGTCGTCCTGCGAGGACGGTCGACTCCTACCGAGGCCTTCACGGCTCAAGCCACTTGACGTCCGGGCCTATCTGACAGCAATACTGTCGCATCATGCGCTTCGGAATCTTCCTTGCCCCATTTCACCCGCACGGCCAGAACCCCAACCTCGCCCTGCACCGGGACCTCGAGCTCGTGCAATGGCTCGATCACCTGGGCTTCGACGAGGCCTGGATCGGCGAACACCACTCGGCCGGCTACGAGATCATCGCTTCGCCCGAGGTCTTCATAGCCGCGGCGGCGGAGCGAACGCGCAACATCAAGCTCGGCACCGGAGTCAGCTCGCTCCCCTACCACCACCCCCTGATCCTGGCCGACCGCATCGTCCTTCTCGATCACCTCACGCGCGGACGATTCATGTTCGGTGTCGGCCCGGGAGCTCTTCCCTCGGACGCGTTCATGATGGGCATCGATCCCGTCGAGCAGCGCCGGATGATGGAGGAGTCGCTCGAAGCGATCCTCAGGCTCCTCGACGGCGAGATCGTCGATATGGAGACGGACTGGTTCAAGCTCCAGGACGCGCGCCTGCAGGTCTTGCCGTACACACGTCCTCGCTTCGAGGTGGCGGTGGCGGCGATGGTGTCACCGTCCGGCCCCCGTCTCGCGGGCAAGCACGGTCTGAGCCTGCTGTCCATCGGAGCCACGCAAACCGAAGGCTTCAATGCGATGGAGCATGCGTGGTCGATCATGGAGGAGCGCGCGTCGGAGTTCGGAACATCGGTCGACAGGGACGGCTGGCGGCTCGTCGGTCCCATGCACATCGCCGAGACGCGCGAGAAGGCCAAAGAGGACGTGAAGTTCGGCCTCGACCAGTGGATCGACTACTTCGTCAACGTGGGCGCGCTTCCCATCGCGCCACAGGGAGTCGAGACCAGCCAGGTCGTCGATCTGTTCATCGAGAGCGGCTTCGCCGTCATCGGCACTCCGGACGACGCGGTCGCGCAGATCGAGCGACTGGAGAAGCAATCCGGCGGGTTCGGGAGCTACCTCTTCATGGCCCATGACTGGGCCGATCGCGAGGGCACGATGAAGTCCTACGAGCTCTTCGCTCGCTACGTCATGCCGCAGATCAACGTTGAAGCGTCGTCGACCAAGCGCTCACGCGACTGGGCGGCCCAGAGCCGGCCGAAGTTCATGCCGAAGGTCGGCGAGGCCATCATGAAGTCGATCAACGAGCACAACGAGGAGCAAGAAGCAAAGAAGAGCTAGCTCCAGCGGTAGCGCTCGATCCCTTCCCGGACGGCCGACCTCCAGCACTCGCTGTGCCAATGCCGATGGGTGTCGTCCTCATCCGATGGCCAAGCAACCACGTGCTGGGAGCTCCGCGAAACGGGACGGCTACAACGAGGACAGATGTAGTCGGCACCCGAGTCTCGTGCGTGGTAGATCTGGGCCACCCACCCTTTGGGAGCTTCGATTGGCGTTGTGGTGGGTTGGCTGCGCGGCTCCCTCGAGCTCGGTCGCTGCTGACGGCGTCGGCGAGGCATGTCTGAGCTCAGCCTCGGCCCGGTTGGCTAGGGTTGTCGAGTCGAACTAGGGGGAGGTCGCTATGGCGTCTGTTCTCAATCCCGCCGAACTGCTGAAGAGCTTCCAGGCTCGCGCTGAGTTCATGCTCAACGCCGATCGTCACATGCAAGCCGTCGTCGAGATGCTGGGCGACACCCACGACATCCTCAAGAAGCTCGCCGGAGTGGTCGAGCGGCTCGACTCAACGATCAAAGAAGTCGAGAAGCGAGTCGGCGGCGTCGGTCAGGTCATCGGACGCATGGACCGCCTCGAGGAGGCTGCGCTCAACATCGAGCGCGCAACGATGAAGGTCGAGGGTGCTCTCACCGCGCTGCCTCGAGCGGTTCGCACTCGCATCACCAAGGCGATTCCGGGCTCGAGCTCGGGCAACGACGAATCGTGACGTTCACCGTCGGTGAGTACCGGATCGATCCGGTCATCGACGGTCACTTGCGATTCCGCGCATCCGCCTTCTACCCGAACGTCACCGATTACCAGTGGCTCCCGCACCAACAGTTCCTGGAGGACGACGGCCGCATCACGATGCCCGTCGGCGGCTTCTTGGTTCGCGGCAACGGCGGCCGCGTCGTTCTTGTGGATGCCGGTATCGGGGTGGTTGAGAACTTTCCAAAAATCGGCGGTCGGCTCCTGGAGAGTCTCTCAGCGCTTGGATGCACTCCTACCGACATCACCGACGTTCTCTTCTCACATCTGCACTTCGATCACATCGGATGGGCGTCCAAGGACGGACAGGCCGTGTTCCCGAACGCGACCTACCGATGCCATTCGAAGGACTGGGACTACTTCATCACTGGCCAAGCTCATCAAGGAGAGATGGCGGAATCGGCTGGGCTGCCGACGACGGCCAACTTCTGGCTCGATCCAGTGAGCGATCGATTCACGAATTGGGACGGCGACTCGACGGTGTTGCCCGGGTTCGACGTCCGAGATGCGCCCGGACACACGCCGGGCAGCACGGTGCTCGTCATCTCCTCGGGGGCCGAGCGCGCGGTATTGCTCGGCGACGCCGTTCATTGCCCAGCGGAGTTACTGGAATCCGAGTGGGAGATGATCGGCGACATCGACAAGGAGCTTGCGAAGAAGACGCGTGAGGCTCTGGCCCGCGAATACGAAGGGACGAACATCCCGATGGCTGCGCCTCACTTCCCCGGCATGCAGTTCGGTCGTCTGCTGCCCGCCAAGGGACGCCTTGGTTTCGTGTTCGACTGAATCAACTTGGCAGCACCGCGTGCGAGATGTGAGCACGAACCTAACAACGAGCCGGCAATGATCGCCGATGCTCCGTACCTTTCTTCAAAGCTAGTGCTGCATCCGTTGAAAGCCGCTTTGGTCGGTTGCGCGGGCTCGCTGATGATGCTGCTCGCGTTGGTTGCGACTAGCCTCCTCCGCCCTTTCTCGGTGCGCTCGTTGCTCGAAGCACTCGGAGCGCTCGCGACCAATCGGGACGGGGCGGTATGGGTCGGGCTGGTCGTGATGGTTGCCGTTGGAGCACTACTCGGCGCGTTGTACGGAGCCTCGCAAGAGCGGATCCGCACAGCAGGACTGGTCGTCGTCGGCGCTTCTTACGGAACTCTCATCTGGGGTGTCGGGGGACTAATACTGCGCCTCTTCGAATCGCCTGCTATCCGAAACCTCGCGCACACGTGGCACTGGCTGATCGCTTGTGTTGTGTACGGCCTAACCTTGGGCCTCGCAAGTATCATGTCCCGAAGCGACGCGACAACTGTGATCGCGGACTAAGGAGATATCGATTGCGGTTCTTGCGCGGAATCGCGGGCACTCTCGGAGAGTTCGTTCGCTTCCTGTGGTCACGAAAGCTCTGGTGGCTCTTACCGATGGTGATAATCCTCTTGCTATTCGCGATTCTGTTGATCCTCGGCGCTGCAACCGGCCTGGCTCCATTCATCTACACAGTCTTCTAAGTGAGAGGTCGCAAGCGAGTTACCGAGGGGATCAAAGAGTTCGGTGGCTATGTCGGTGACTTTCAGGCGCGGCTCGTCCTAACGATCCTTTACTTCACCCTCGTCGCGCCGTTCAGCCTCGTGGTCAAGCTCGTCGTCAAACCGCTCCGAGGCAGCGGATACGCCGCCAGGCAAGACGCGTCCTCACGGCAGGACCTCAGCGCCGGCCGTCAGCAGTACTGACGTCACCGTGACACACATCCTGGGCGTCTCTGCCTATTACCACGACTCGGCAGCGGCTCTTCTGCGTGACGGCGAGCTCGTGGCGGCGGCGCAGGAGGAACGATTCTCTCGTGTGAAGTTCGATCACGAATATCCGGGCCGCGCAATCGCGTATTGCCTCAACGAAGCGGATATCACCCCAGATGATCTCGACTACGTGGTGTTCTATGAGAAGCCGCTGCCGAAGTTCGAGCGAATCCTGCTCACACAACTAGCGACGTTCCCCAGGTCTTGGCGCGTTTTCCGCGAGGCGATGACCGCCTGGTTTGGCGGAAAACTATGGATCAAGACCGACATCATGAGGCGCCTTAATGTTCCTGCGTCCAAAGTTCTCTTCGTAGAGCATCATCTCAGCCACGCTGCGAGTGCCATGTTCACCTCTCCGTTCAGACACGCTGCAGTACTGACCGTTGACGGGGTCGGAGAGTGGACCACCACTTCCTTAGGTCACGCTCGGGCCGACTGGGATACGGGAGCAGAAAATGCAATCGAGCTAACCGAAGAGCTCCGCTTTCCCCACTCTTTGGGTTTGCTGTACTCGACATTCACTGCGTGGCTGGGCTTTCGAGTTAACAGCGGGGAGTACAAAGTCATGGGCATGGCCCCTTATGGCCGCCCATCCCATCGGGACAAGATCGAGCGCCTTGCGCACGTCAATGACGATGGGAGCCTCGAGCTCGCACTCGAGTACTTCGCATTTCACCATTCGCTGACCGACTCTTACAGCTCTAAATTTGTCGATCTGTTCGGAACGCCGCGCGTCCCCGAAAGCGCCTTCTTCACTGAAGAGTCAACGCCGGACATCGCTGGTCGCGAAGAGCAGGCCAAGCAGAACCAGTACTACGCCGATATCGCTGCGAGCGCTCAGGAGTTCACGGAAGAAACGCTTTTACGGATGATCGCGCATCTTCATGAACAGACCGGCCTGTCTGATCTAGTGATGGCCGGCGGAGTGGCCCTCAACAGCGTGGCCAATGGGCGCATCATGCGCGAAGGCCCATTTGAGCGGATCTACATCCAGCCGAACGCCGGCGACGCAGGCGGAGCCCTCGGAGCGGCGTTGTACGCATGGCATGTGTACCTCAAGAAGCCAAGAACCTTCGTCATGGAGCATGCCTTCTACGGCCAGGGCTATTCCGACGCGGAGGTAAGGAGCGCGCTGGATGAATCTGGAGTTGCTTACGAGCACGTGGAAGACGAAGCGAAGCTCTGCGGAATGGTCGTTGATGCGCTCATAGATCAGCTAGTCGTCGGACTATTTCAGGGTCGATTTGAATGGGGGCCGCGCGCTTTGGGGAATCGGTCGATCATCGCCGACCCCAGGCGACCCGAGATGAAGGGTCGAGTGAACGAGATGATCAAGTTCCGCGAACCCTTCCGGCCGTTCGCACCCGTGCTCGAACCAGAGTCTGCTTCAAGATTTCTCGACCTGGGCTCCGCCGTTGAGCAACACCCCCCACACTTCATGCTCATGGTCTGTGATGTGGTGCCCGAGCGCCGCTCGTCGATTCCTGCCGTGTCCCACATGGGCACCGCTCGACCTCAGCTTGTTACGCCGGACTGTAATTCGGTCTATCGCGGAGTTCTCCGCCAATTCGGTGAGGCGACGTCGGTGCCCGTCCTTCTCAACACGAGCTTCAACTTGCGTGCCGATCCCATCGCCGCCTCGCCTGCGGATGCACTGCGAACGTTCTTAGCCGGCGGTCTCGACATGCTCGCTGCCGGGCCGTTCCTAGTCCGGAAGCCGTAGCCGGATTCATCCTTCAGTGCTTATCAGTACTTCCTGCCCATATTGACATTCATCAATATATTGACTATCTTCGATGAATGGCTACCAAAACCGCCGTATCCGTTGAGCTGATCCAGGGATGTTGCAACCTCGTCGATCCCGGTATGGGTGATGACGAGGCCGTGGTCGTCGCCGAGCGCTTCAAGGCTCTGGCCGACCCCACGCGAGTGCGCCTGCTGAACATCCTCATGCGCAATCCCGAGCTGTGCGTTTGCGACCTGCTCGCGAACTTCGACCTCTCTCAGGGGACGATCTCCCATCACTTGGGGATCCTTCGCAAGGCCGGTCTCGTGGAGTCGAACGAGCGCGGGCGCTGGGCGTTCTACCGCGCCAACAAGGAAGTCATCGGTGCTCTCGGAGCATTATTGGAGGTGGATTGAGATGAAGGACGCCGTACGGGAACGCTACGCACGTCACGCCGTCGAGCTCCCGCGAGCCGACACTCCGCCCACTCTCGGCTTAGGCGATGTCATCGAGATCGCACGCTTGGCCGAAGGAGAAACGGTCCTAGATCTGGGGTCTGGTCCGGGGCGTGATCTGCTGGCCGCCGCTAAAGCCGTCGGACCGACCGGCCGCGCGATCGGCGTCGACTTCACTCCGGAGATGATCGAGCGCGCGCGTGCATCGGCCGCCGAAGCCGGTCTGAAAAACGTGTCCATCCTCGAGGGAGAGCTGGAGCGTCTTCCAGTCCCCTGCGGCGCCGTCGATGTCGTCATCTCCAACTGCGTCATCAATCTTGTCGACGACAAGCGCCGCGCGCTCATCGAAGCCTTTCGGGCCCTTCGCCCCGGGGGACGCTTCGCCGTCCTCGATACAGCTTTCACTTCCGAACCGGGGGCCGAAGTTCGCGAGAGCAACGACTCATGGTGCTCATGCGTTGGTGGGGCACTCGTGGAGTCCGAGTACGAGGCCATGCTTCGCGACATCGGTTTCGAGGACGTCCAGCTCCGACGTATCGCTTCCGAGTGTGGCGAGAGCTGCGAGCCGACCAGCCTGCAGGAGCTCGCCGTAGCCGTGACGGCGCGCAAGCCGGGTGAGGCAACGCCGGCGACCCGTCCCGCGGTGCCGGCTGACACCAAGCGCATCCATGATCTGCTGACGGAAGCTTCTCTCCCACTCGACGGACTGCGTATCGAAGATGCCCTTGTGGCTGTCGACGAGAAGAACAACACCTTGTCCGGCGTGGTTGCGTTGGAGCGGTTAGGGAACGCGACGATGCTGCGCTCGCTGGTCATCGATGCGGACCGGCGACGTCAGGGGCTCGGGCGGGCGTTGGTAATCGCAGCGCTCGAAGTCGCACGTTGGTCCGGCGCGGGCGAAGTACACCTGTTCACCGAAGACGCGCAGAACTTCTTCACGAAGTTCGGATTCGAAGCCGTGTCGGGCAAGGTCACACGCGCCGCCGTTCCCGACAGTCCATTGGTAACCGGAACGTGCTGCTCGACGGCCACCGCGATGAGGTTGTCCTTCGAGGAGTCGAACCTTCCGCTGCTGAGCAAGCCGTCGCTCAAGCCGCTGCCGACCTTCCAGGACGGCGCCTGCTGCTGATGAAGACCGACCCGCGCGCGGCCGAGCTCCGACGCGGGCTGTCGCTCGAATACCTCAGCGTCGCTTGGAACGTCGCCGAAGCTGCCGTCGGGATCGCGGCGGGAGTGGCAGCGGGATCCGTCGCTCTGGTCGGATTCGGCCTCGATTCGGTGGTCGAGGCTTCGTCTGCTTCGATCATCGTCTGGCGGCTGACCTCCGAACGACGAGGCCGTCCCGCCGACACGCTGGAGCGTCCGGCGATCCGCGCAGTGGCGGTCGCGTTTTGGGCCCTCGCCGCTTACGTGGCATCCCGAGCGATCGTCGACCTCGCGACTCAAGCTCGTCCGGAGGAAAGTCTTGCCGGGATCATCTTGGCTGCCGTTTCGCTGGTGGGTATGCCGTTGCTCGCTCGTGCCAAGCGCCGGTCGTCGAAAGCCCTCGGCTCCCACGCGATGCATGCCGACGCGAAGCAGACGGTGCTGTGCACCTATCTCTCCGCCGCTCTACTCGTCGGACTTGGGGCCAATGCTCTATTCGGCTGGTGGTGGGCGGATCCCGCGAGCGCGCTCGTCATCGCCGCGCTCGCGGCGCGTGAGGGCTACCAGCTATGGGTCACCGAAGACCCCGACTGTTGCTGAGAGGAGGTGAACGAACGTGTGTGAGTGCTCAGGTTGTGGATGCGGCTGCGGCTGTTAGATCAGATCTTCTGGGTGTAGTTGGGGCGCGTACGAGCCACAACTGCACCCATCAAGCGCGAAGTCGGCCGGCCTATTTCGAGTAGTCGTAGAACCCGCGGCCGGTCTTCCTTCCCAAAAGGCCCGCAGCAACCATCTGCTTGAGCAAAGGTGCCGGCGCCAGGAACGGGTCACGGAACTCCGAGTACAGCGACTCGATGATCTCGAGCGAAGTGTCGTTACCGACGAGATCGAGCAGCGCAAGCGGGCCCATCGGGTGATTGCAACCCCCTTGCATCGCTGCATCGATGTCCTCGCGCGTCGCATAACCGCCTTCCAACATCCGGGCCGCGTGGTTGAGGTACGGGAACAGCAACGCGTTGACGATGAATCCCGCTCGGTCCTTCGCGACGACGGGAACCTTCCCGAGCTGCTCGCACAGCTTCCGCGATCCTTCGGTGATGTCCTCGTCGGTTAGAAGCGTGGGCACTACCTCGACCAGCTTCATCACGGGAGCAGGGTTGAAGAAGTGCAGTCCGATGACCTTCGAAGGACGCTCGGTAGCCATCGCGATGCTGGTGACCGACAGCGACGACGTCGTGGTCGAGAGGATCGCCCTCTCTTCGCACGCCTTGTCCAGCTGACCGAACACATCGAGCTTGAGCTCGAGGTCCTCGGCCAGGGCCTCGATGACGAGGTCGGCTTGGGCCAAGTCTCCGAGCTTGTCGGTACCGCTCAGGTTTGCGAGCGTGGCTTCCTTCTCCTCGGCCGTCGCTCTCCCCTTCTCCACCGCACGGTCCAGTGACTTCGCGATCTTGTCGACTGAGGACTTGGCCTTCTCGGCGCTGCGTCCCCGGATGATGGTCTTCAAACCGGCCTTGGCCGTAACCTCTGCGATCCCGGTCGCCATCTGGCCCGTTCCAACGATCCCGATCGTGTTGACGTCCATTCGATCCCCCTCTTGCGCTCTTGGTTGAGCGCCTAGAGTGCCAGACCGCTCTTAGGCCGCGTTGGCCGCCGCGATGTCGGCGTCCACGGTGCGCGATCCGCGTGCCATCAGGAGGCCTCCGATGACGCCGGACGGGGCGAGCATGGCCAGTCCGATCTGGATGTTGGTGGCCTCGCTGACCGCACCGACGATGGCCCCGCCGAGAACCCCTCCGAACAGCGCGATGCACAGGCCGAGGAGAGAGAACATCAACGGGCGCAGCGTGCCCGGAGTGATGGCTGTGAGGACGGCACTCATAGGCGCGACGGCCAGAGAAACGGCAACGATCGCGAAGAACTGAACGAAGACGACAAGGGGCAGCCACGGGATGAACACGGACGCGGAAATCACTACCGAGAAGATCGATATACCCATGCCGACGAGCCGAACGGACCGCGATGGGCTCCTCTGATAGATACGCTCCCCAACGTTCCCACCGAGGAGCGTGCCGAACAGTGAGGCGAAGCCAAGGATGGTGAACACGATGCCGCGGCCGGTTTCGTCCAGATCGAAGACCCGCTCGTAGAAGAGGCTTCCGAACGTGATGATGCCTACGAGCCCGAAGCCCAGCACTCCGATCCCGATCACCTGAGCACGGAACGTCTGGATGCCGATGAGTCGTCGAGTGGCCGGGATGAATCCAAGCCCTTTCGGCGCTCCCGTTGCGCTCATGGTCGCGCCGAGCATCTGCTTGGCCATGCCTTCCTGATCTTTCAATCGCCGGGCGGCTACGAGTGTGATGACAGATGGGATCGTCAGGATCGGAAAAGCTAGACGCCACGCCGCGTCGCCGGTGGCGAACAGACCTATCAGGGCAGCCATGGCCGGGCCGAGGATGCCACCGACCGGGTTAGCAGCATTGTGTATGGCGAAAACGCGGTTCCATGCGGTCGGCGGATATTGATCCGCAAGCAAAGCCTTCCCGGCCGGCTCGACGGCCGACTTGCCGATCCCCGAACCGAGTCTCGTGATGATGAATGTCGGAAGCGTGATCGCCACCGCCGTGGCCGTCGAGAACGCGCTCCACGCGGCCGCAGACCATCTGAGGAGCCGGGCCCGGTCGACCTTCGTCGCCCAATAACCGATGGGAACTCCGGCCAAGATCAGCAACGCGAACTGTGCGCCCGTGACAACACCGAGAACGGTGTCGTTGATGTCGAAGTAGCGCTGGATGTTCGGGGCGAACACACCGAGTGCCGCACGGTCGAGCTCGTCGACGATGTTGAGCACCGTCAGGATGATCAGCGGGTACCAGCCGGACGTCGCAGCGACTTCTTTTAGAGGTGGGCCGTCGCCGATCGAGAACAGACCTTTGATACGCGAGCCGAGGCTCGCTTGGGAAACCGGCGCGCTCGCGAATTCGTCTCCGGGAGCTGGAGGACCGGCTTCGTCCTCGATGGTCATACGCCGCTTTCGATCGTCAGCTCGACGACGGTTGCGTAGGGCTCGATCAGGTCCTCGGGAATCTGGACGAAGACCTCGCCGGTCGGATCCCGGCTGAACAGCTCCTGCTGCACGGTGGCTCGCGTTCTGAAAGAAAGCTCGCATCCCGAGGCGAGATGCTTAGCGGACATCACGCGGCGGATGGGAAGTCCTCGAGCCACGATCGACTCGTAGGGACGCATCACCGCATGAAGGTAGACGTGGTTCCCTCTCCGAGTCGACGGCCCATAGAACTGCCAAGGTTCCAAACCGGGCGTCGTGCCGTGGATGGCTTCTCCGTTGCGCTCCATCCAAGAACCCACAGCCTCCAGACGTTCGAGCTGCTCGGGTGGAAGAGTTCCGTCGGCGCGCGGGCTCACATTGAGCAGGAAGTTTCCGCCCTTGCCGGTCACCTCGCAAAGCGTGTGCACGAGCTCGGTCGTCGACTTGTACGTCTTGTCGGCGGGGACGTAACCCCACGACCGGTTCATGGTCATGCACGTCTCCCAGCGTCCCTCCGGCACCTTCTCCGGCACACCTTGCTCCGGAGTTTCGTAGTCCCCGCCCGGGAGCCGATCGTTGATCAAGATGTCCGGCTGCAGCTCGCGGATGGTGCTTATCAACTCGGGCGCACGCCACTCTTCGGCGGTGCGCTCCCACTGACCGTCGAACCACAGCACGTCGATCTTTCCGTAGTTCGTCAGAAGCTCCCGTACCTGTCCGAACAACACGTCGACGTAGGAGTCCCACGTGTCGGATCGGCGGCCGAGAAACTTGGGGTACGGCTTGTCCTCTTCGCGGAAGGGCGGGTAGTCGGGATGGTGCCAGTCCGATAGCGAGTAGTAGAAGCCGACCCTCAATCCCTCGTCGCGCGCGGCCTTGACGTACTCGCCGACGATGTCGCCTTCGTAGGAGGTTTGCGCGATCGAGAAGTCCGTGTGCTTCGTCGGCCATAGAGCGAAGCCGTCGTGATGCTTGGTGGTGAGGATGGCGTAGCGCATACCCGCTCTTTTCGCGATGCGCATCCACTCGCTTGGAGCGTCACGCTCCGGACGGAAGTCGAGAGCCTGCGCGTAATAGTCCTCAACCGCTACACCGTGCCCTTCGGGGAGAGCCTCGATCCCGCCGACCAACGGCCAGGACAGCTCCCATCCGCGCTGGGCGATGTGCGTCCAGTGGATGAACATGCCGAAGCGCGCCTCATCGAACCAGCTCGTCATGTGGACGCCCTCCGCACCGCGTAAGTATCGGGGTTCACGGGGAAGGCATGCGGCACGCCTGTAACCTTGTGACATGGGCGTGAACCGTCCGAAGGACAAGCCTTGGATCATCCGCACCTACGGCGGATACGCCACCGCGCGCCAAACCAACGAGCTCTATCGCAAGGGTCTGGCCGACGGCCAGACGGGTTTGTCCGTGGCCTTCGACCTACCTACACAGACCGGCTACGACTCAGACCATCTGATGTCGTCGGGCGAGGTCGGCAAGGTCGGCGTTCCCATCTCGCACATCGAGGACATGCGAACGGTCTTCGACCAGATCCCTCTGGCCGAGATGAATACGTCCATGACGATCAACGCCACGGCGGCCTGGCTCCTGGCTCTCTACATCGCTGTGGCCGACGAGCAGGGCGCCGATCGCAAGACCCTGCGCGGGACGACGCAGAACGACATCCTCAAGGAGTACCTGTCCCGCGGAACGTTCATCTTCCCGCCCGAGCCCTCGGTGAAGCTCACCGCCGACACGATCGAGTTCACCGGCGACGAGGTGCCCAAGTGGAACCCCGTGAACGTTTGCTCCTACCACCTGCAAGAGGCGGGGGCCGAACCCGTGCTCGAGATCGCCTACACGCTCGCGAACGCCGTGTGTCTCCTGGACGAAGTGCGCGATCGCGGTGTCCTCACCCCCGAACGGGTGGGCGCGCTGTCCTTCTTCTGCAACGCAGGCATCCGCTTCGTCGAAGAGACGTGCAAGATGCGCGCGTTCACGCGACTGTGGGATCGCATCACTCTCGAGCGCTACGAAGTCACCGACGAGAAATACCGCCGCTTCCGTTACGGCGTCCAGGTGAACTCGCTCGGACTTACCGCTTCGCAGCCCGAGAACAACGTCGTACCGCATCCTGCTCGAGACCTTGGGCGTGTCGCTCTCGCGTGACGCGCGAGCGCGCGCCATCCAGCTCCCGGCGTGGAACGAAGCCCTTGGCCTTCCCCGCGCCTGGGACCAGCAATGGTCGCGGCGCGCGCAGCAGATCCTCGCCTACGAAACCGATCTCCTCGAGTACGAAGACATCTTCAAGGGCTCTGAGGTCATCGAGGCCAAGACCAAAGAGATCGAAGAAGCAGCGTGGGACGAATACAACACCGTTTTCGGACAAGGGCGGCTCGGTCGAAGCCATCGAATACATGAAGGAGCAGCTGGTTGCGTCGCACGCGCGGCGCGTGCGCGGCATCGAATCGGGCGACATCAAGATCCTCGGCGTGAACGCCGAGACGCAGACCGAGCCGTCACCCCTTGTGGGCGAAGGCGACTTCCACATCGTGAAGGTCACTTCGGAACAGCAAGCCGACCAGATCGAGCGCCTCGAGCGATTCCGCGGCACGCGCGACAAGGCCGGTGTTACGAAGGCTCTCGACGCACTCAAGAAAGCGGCCCAAGACGGCGCGAACGTCATGCCGGCTTCGATCGACGCGGCGAAGGCCGGAGTCACCACGGGCGAATGGTCGGACGCGTTGCGAGACGTGTACGGCAGATACCGGGCCCCCACGGGCGTGTCCGGCACGGCTTCGGCCGGCACCGACGGCGAACAGATCTCCGAAGCGCGCGACCGCGTCGAAGCCATCGCCAAGCGAGATGGGCGTCGGTCGCATCCGGATCCTGGTGGGCAAGCCGGGCCTCGACGGGCACTCCAACGCCGCCGAGCAACTCGCGGTTCGCGCCCGGGATCTGGGGATGGAAGCGGTGTACCCGGGCATCCGGCTCACGCCGGCCGAGATCGCGCAGATGGCCGCCGACGAGGACGTTCACGTGATCGGTCTGTCGATCCTGTCCGGTGCGCACGATCTGCTCATCCCGGAGGTGCTCGACGAGCTCCGGGCGCGCGGCGTGGATCTGGAACGCGTCCCCGTCGTCGTCGGCGGAACGATCCCCGACGACGACGCGAAGAAGCTCATCGAGCTAGGCGTGGCCCGGGTCTTCACCCCGCGGGACTACGACCTGACGCGCAACCTCGGGGAGGTCGTCGAGCTCCTCGCTCGCAACGGCAGCACGTGAGTGACGTCGCGCGCTGAGATGGAAGCGGCGCGCGAGTGATGCGATACGAGTACCGCACCATCCGCGTCGAACGCGGTGCGTGGCGAGAAGTCATATCCGCCGTTCACGGCGAGCTCGCCGAAGAGATCACAAAAGCAGGTGGCATCTTGTTCGGTCTCTGGCGCGGCGAGATCGGCTGGTACAGCGATCAGGGCGTGCTGATGACCGCGTGGCCTAACGAGAAAACCTCGACCGAAGGCCTCGACACGGTGCCACACGTCGAGTACTCCCTCGTGAACGATCTTGAGCCGACGGTTCGCCCTAAGGACTCCGTTGCGCCGAGCGAGGACGGCGTCTACGCACATCGATGGTTCGAGGTGGCCGCGGAGAACACCGACGAGTTCGTCGCGTTGTCCGACGAGGCCTGGCCCGGCATGGAGGCAGCCTTCCCCGGCGTGCGCATCGTCGGCCTCTGGCGATTGCTCGGCGTGCCGCATCAGGCGCCGGTGCGACTTCTGCTGTTAACCCGCTACCCGACGCTGGAGGCCTGGGAGCAGTCCCGTCCGTACAACCCGGCTCTTGCCCCCGAGGCCCACGAAGCGCGGGAGAAGTTCATGCGCCGGGCCGAGTTGACCCTTCGGACGATCGTCCGGATAGGGCGCCTGACCAGCGCGAATTGAGTTCCGAGGTCTTCGGGCCCGCCCTGGCTATCCTGATGTTCCACCAGTTAACTTCTGATGCTCAAGATCCTTCTGATGGCTACTGGCACGATCATGGCCGGCCTGGCCGCCCTCGGGTCGGCTCTTACGGGTCCGTCCGAGAGACCCTTCGAAACCAGCAGGAACGCCGTAGCACCGATCTCCGTGGAGATCACGGCATCGCCCTCGCCGACACCCACTGCGACACCAACTCCCGCGCCGTCGGCTGATCCGACGCATGCTCCCGCGGCACCGACTGCCGCGCCGACGGCAAAGGCAACGACCAAGCCGAAGAAGACGGCTGAGCCGAAGGTGACCGCTCCGCCCTTCCCTACTCACAAACCGACGCCCACGCCTACTGCGACGCCCGAAGTCACAACCGCGGAAAGCCGCGAGCAGGTCAAGGCGGCGATCAGAACCGAGTGGAAGGGCGACGACGACAAGGCCATCGACGTCGCCGATTGCGAAAGCGGCTTGAACACGCGTGCGTCCTCGCCTAACGGGATCAACCTCGGGCTGTGGCAGATGCGCCAGCAAACCTGGGAGGACTACGGCGGCTCCGGTGATCCGCGAGATCACACCGCAGCGCAACAGACGCGCATCGCTTGGAAGGTCTTCCAGGCCCGCGGCTGGGATGCCTGGCCCGGCTGCGTCTAACCGACCGGACAGCGCACGGCCGCATCGTTCAAGGCAGGACGCCCCCCTCGAGTCGCTGCCGGCAACAAGCAGGCGTGAACCCTGCCGTCGGGCGTGATGATCGCCTCGCCGACGGCTGTTGAACTCCCGCTCGGCCATACGAAGTTGCCGAGACCGAAGAAGATCGGGCGCTCCTTGTAGATCTGCAAAGGCTGGAGAACGTGAGCGTGATGTCCGAAGACGACATCGGCTCCGGCATCGACGAGTGCGTGCGCTCTGGCGATGTCGCTCGCTCGCGGCTGCGTCGCTCGCTCCACTCCCATGTGTATCGAGACCACGACGTAGTCGGCCTGCTGGTCTGCGGCGCGGACGGCGCTCTGCAGATTCGCGATGTCGTAGCCGTTGGCCAGTCCCGGATGGTTCGGCCCGGCGAGCCAGGATGGACTGGGCACGACAGCGCTGAACCCTAGGACGGCGACCTTCTTGCCCTTGATATCGAACACATGCGGTGTGTTGGCCTCGGCGGTGTTACGTCCGGAACCGACCGGGACGAGACCTGCCGTTCGAAGCCGGCTGATGCCGTCGAGCATCGCGTCCGGGCCGAAGTCCATGGAGTGGTTGTTGGCCTGGCCTGCGACCTCTACGCCGGCCGCTCGCATCGCGTTGTAGGCCGGGTGATGACACCGGAAGGTGTACTGCTTGTCCTGCGCCGTGCCGCCCTCTCCGGCTGCGCACTCGAGGTTCACGACCGTGAGGTCGTCGGATCCGAAGAGCTCGCGTATCGATGTCCAGGGCGCGTCGAAGGAGCTTCGCAGCAGGCCGAGCTGGCCGATGTCGAGGTTCACGTCCCCAGCGCCGTGGATGACGATCGGACCACCGGTCGGGGCTGCGGTGAGAGCTGCGGTCGGCGTGGCTGTGCGCGCTGCGGCCCTGATCGGTGTGGACGTTGCGCCGTCTTCGTCCAGGACTCGGGTTGTAACGACGAAGCTTCCGAGGAGGATGAGCAGAGCAGACAAGGCCAGCAATGCGTTACGAACGCTCGGGGACACGCGGTCAGTATCGAACGCGCTACCGTCTGGTGCGATGAACCCCCTACTCGATACGGAGCACGAAGAGTTCCGGAAGGTCGTCCGTGCGTTCGTCGAGCGCGAGGTTGCTCCCAAGGCCGCCGGCTTCGACGAGAGGGCCGAGTTCCCAACCGAGGTCCTGCTGGCGTGCGGGGAGCAGGGCTACCTCGGCCTTCCGATCCCCGAGAAATACGGAGGCGCCGGCGCCGATTACCTGTCCTATCTGATCTGCATCGAGGAGTTGGGGAGGGTCGACCCTTCGGTGTCAGTCACGGTCGAAGCGCACACATCGCTGGTGTGCAACCTGCTGTACCACTTCGGAACCGAGGATCAGAAGCAGCAGTGGCTCGTCCCGCTGGCGCGGGGCCAGAGCATCGGAGCCTTCGCGCTGACCGAGCCGGGCGCCGGGTCGGACGCCGGCGGCACCCAGACCACGGCCAAGAAGGACGGCGACGAGTACGTCATCAACGGCGCGAAGATGTTCATCACCAACGCCGGGACGGACATCTCGCTCCTCGCGATCGCCACGGCCCGCACCGACGACAAACAGATCTCGGCCTTCATCGTTCCCGTCGGGACGCCGGGTTTCGAGGTAGGCCGCCGCCTGCGGAAGATCGGCTGGCACGCCTCGGACACCCGAGAGCTTGCGTTCGTCGACTGCCGTGTACCGGCAGCAAACCTCTTAGGGGAGTCGGGACGCGGATTCGGCCAGTTCCTGTCTCAGCTCGACGATGGACGGGTCGCGATCGCGGCCTTGGCCGTCGGTCAGTCGCAAGGCTGCCTGGACGCGTGCCTGGCTTACGTGAAGGACCGCAAGCAGTTCGGTAAGCCGATCGGTGAGTTTCAGGCGATCCAGTTCAAGCTCGCCGACATGGCCACTCAGATCCATCACGCCCGGCTGGCCGTCTACAGCGCGGGGCGCCTGCGGCAGGAGGGCAAGCCGTTCAAGATCGAGGCCTCGATGGTCAAGCTCTTCGCAACGGAGATGGCGGTGGACATCGCCCGGGAGGCCGTTCAGGTGCACGGGGGCTACGGCTACATAGAGGAGACGCCGGTGGCGCGCTTCTACCGTGACGCCAAGGTCCTCGAGATCGGCGAAGGCACCTCCGAGGTCCAGCGGATCATCATCGCGCAGCAGCTGGGCCTAGACGTGCGGCTTCGTCCCGACGGTTAGGCCCGCACAAAGCAGAAGCGCCCCCACCGAGGGGGCGCTTCTGCTTGTGCGTTTAAGTCGCTACGCGCTCTTGGGAAGCATGCGGGTCATCTTCGTCCCGCAGACCGGGCACGCGCCCTGGGCCGCCTTGGAGCCGTTCTTGAGCTCCTTGACGTCCCCCTCGAACGACCGCTTCTCGCGGCACTTCACGCAGTAACCCTCGTAGGAGGCCATTGTCTAGCTCCTTTCCTCTGCGGGGGCTACACCATTCTTGCCGCGCCCAGGCGGTATGGGTGCGAATCTTACGCCTGGCCACCACTCACTGCGTCTGAAATCCCACGCTGTGTTGACCCTAGGGCGGAATCGTCACCCAGATGTCGCCCTTTCAGGCGCGCTGAGCCTGCCGATGACTCAATCGAGGCCACGCTCGCAGGCGGGCGTGTCCCGGAGCGAAGCGCTTGAGAGGCGGCCCCACGGGTCGCCTCTCTCGATTGAGCCAAGACCTTGGGCCCGGTTAGATATTGCGAAGGTCTACGTCCGTAGCCAGCGTGATCGGGCCGCCGGAGAACACTTCCGGCTCCAGCGCTATGTCCACACGCACGGCGGAGGGGTCCTCCGGGGGCGCCGTAAGAGTGCAGTCGGGCGGGTCGTAACAGAAGATCTGCGTACTCGAGACCTTCCTCGCCAGAGGTGCCGGCGCTCCTCCGTCCAGCGCCCGCGTGAGGGTGCCCGCCGTCAGTTCGAACACGATCCTGTGTTCGATCCCGGCGACGATCGTCTCCATGTCTAGCTTCGTCCTCGTGGACGACGGGTCGAGCGAAAGTGCCTGCCGCACATCCTTGGTTATCCGCGTCATGGCCGTCCTGAGGTCGACCAGAGCTACGTGTCGCGCCTGATTGGCGCGCTCGGTCTTCGTGCCGGAATCGAGGAGGGAGAGGACGGGCAGCAGGAGGATGATGAAGATGGCCGAGGCCACCACGAGCTCGATGATCCCTACCCCCCTGTCGTCCCGTAAACGGCGGATCACGGCCGGACCTCTTCCCAACGGGCGATCTCCCACGCCGTAGAGCTGAAGCCGGCGACACGCTGAACGCGCGGGTCGACGTTCAACTCCTGGTTGTTCTTGATGAGGATTCCGTTACTCACAACACTGCCGCACATCTCGTTGTCGTTCTTCACGGAAACGGCCCCGTTGTCGGCGTAGAGGAGAACCGCCGTCTTGCAGTCTGGGTCGAACTTGTTCTTGGCGTGGATTGCGCATTCGCTGTCGTCGTGGTTCACGTCGCAGCCCGTTGAGGTCGGCGGCTGGTAGTGCGAGATGACGACGAACCGCCCGCCTTCAGTGATCCCTCGATCCTCTATGCCGTTCGTAAACACCGGAGCGTTCGTTTCGATCATCGTGCTGCAGTTGGCGGGGTCCCCTTCGCAAACGAGATTGGCGCCCGAGAGGTCGATCCGGTTCGTTTGCGAGGGAGCGGGATCGTTGATCCGGAAGTATCCATGTATGTCGTCGTGGGTGCTGAGCCAAGACTCGAATTCCGCCACGCTGCTGAAGTCCATCGCATTTCCCGGGCCGAAAATGAAGTCGGGGTCAATATTGGGTGCGGGCAAGGGCCGCGGAGCGGGCGCAGCCGTGCACGTGTGGAGCGAGATGGTCCCCCCGACGAAACCGCCGCCCAGGCGCTCGCCCAGCGTCGTCAGGTCCTTGCCGATGCTCGAGTCATTGTCCATCACGACGTCATAGTTGTTGTGGGTTTCGCCATCGCACGTCTCGGGGTCCGCCGGTGATGTCACCGATGCTTTGGCCCAGCCGTCGATCTCGGAGTGCTGGCCCATCTTGATGGCGTAGGTCCCGTCCGAGTGGTATCCGCCGGACCAGACGTTGCCGCCTACGCGGCCGTTGCCCTCGATCTCGAACCAGCTCTGGGCCGCCGTTACCGACCCGTTGTGGTTGACGCCTTGACGGATGAGGACGCTGTCATTGGCCCAGATGTCGCCCGCGAGGATGTCGTTGTTCTTCAGCTCGATCGAGGTGGACGAGAAGAGGGCCAAGAGCTCACCCGGAAAGAGTTCCGGTGGCGCAAACGTCACTTTCAGCTTCCTCTTGCGATGGAGAGTGGGGCCGCCTACGTCTCCGGTCGACTCGATGATGAACCCGTCGTCGGCCATCCGCGTCACGTCCACGTCGTAGCTGCCCTCCGCGGTCGAGCCGGTGAAAGAGAACGAGTCCACGAACGAGCGGTCTTGAGACAGGGCGTCGATCTTGGAAATCGCTTGGTGTACGCCAGCTTCGGAAACGTCGAGCGCTTGTTCGCTGTTCCGGTCACGCGCCGATGCTGTGTTGGCCTGGTGCCCGGTCGACATAGCCAGCGACGTGAGGGCGCCGATCAACATGGCCACGATCACAACCGTGATCATGATGTTGCCGGCATCGTCCCTCATCAGGGACCTAGCAGCTGTTCTTCGAGAACGAAAGCACATTGGAATCTCCCGATTCATTGCCGGCCCTGTCGTAGGACCGGACGACATACCTCACGGAGTTCAGGCTCTTTTGCGTGGTGTCCGAAACGTTCGCCGTGCTCGTCGTCGCCACGCCCTGGAAGGTCGCCGAGTTGATGCTTCGGTAGAGCCGATAGCCGAGGAAGTTCGCGTCACTAGCTGCGTCCCAGGTCAGCGTCACCGTGCGGTTCATACCGTGGAGGTTGCAAGCTGACTTGCGCAGGTTTGCGGGGATTGATGGCTTGATCTGGTCGAGGATGAGGCTCTCCGTGGTGATGGCCGACGTGTTGGCGGCGCCATCCCGGAATCGGGCGTAAACGGCTTTTGTGCCCTCGCCCGGCGGGATCGTCCACGTCGTGGTCGTCGACCCTCCGGAAACGACGGTGGTCACCGGGTTGAAGGTGACTCCGTCGTTCGAGAGCTCGCCGACGATGTCGGCACACGGATCCGTTGCGTCCATGCGCACCTGCAAGGTTGTCGAGTTCGTGTAGCCCTGCTCGGCTCCCGCTCCGGAGAGAACCTCTACCGTGCCGTCGGGTGGAGTGGTGTCACCGGGACACGCACCGGGATTAGGCGTTGGAGGAGGAGGGCCCGTGGGACCGGTGGGACCGGGCCCGGTTGGTCCGGAGGGTCCGGGTGTCGGCGACGGCACCGTTACCGCGCCGTCGCTGACGAAAGTGGAGAAAAAGACGCGCCGAATGGACCCGGACTGAACGGGATATTTCCAAGTCACGACTGCTGTAACTCGCTTGTAGTTCTCCGTTCCGGTAATCGATGGGTCGTCGACCCACGTCACGAACTGATGGACCGTGAACTCCGTATTACCTACGGTGACTGGGTCGTCCAGATGCTTGAGTGCACCGTCAACGATGTCGACGATGAGCGACTCGGTGGGACCGTCCTCGACGTCGTAGCTTGTGTTGTCAGTGGTTACCCGATGATCCGGATGCTCGGCGTCCGGATTATGAGTCGGCTGTTCGTAGGTCGCGACGTTTTCGTAAGGAATGCTTCGGGCGCGCTCGAGCCGCTCCTGCGCGACGGCGGATGCGGATGAACGCTGGCGCGAGTGTCCGACGAGCGTCAGGCCCGAGCCCATCGACCCGATGACGCCCAAGATCGCGATGGACATGACCAGCATCGCGATCGACACCTCGACTATGTGCGAGCCGCTGTCATCGCCCAATGGACGAAGACGCGCGAACGCGCGCGCGCCACGAAGACGCATCCCAACCCTTTCGATAGAGGCCTCTTGCATCCGTCATCGGAGGGACGGAGGCGCAGAAGCACCCGTCCGAGGACTGAGTGCTTCTCACCCAAATGGGTGACGCCCTTGGGCTGCGGGAAAAGAGAAGGGCGGCCCGTGGGCCGCCCTTCTCGAACCGTTGTTAGCTGTGTTCTACGCCGTAGCGCGAGCCCTCGGCAGCTTGCGGTAGAGAACGAAAAGACCGACCGCGAACAGCGCGGCCAGCGCCAAGATGATCACGTTGGAGCGCACGCCCGAGGCCGGGATCGCGTTCTCGACGGTTCCCATCGCGGGAAGGTCGAGCTGCGACACGACGCCGTCCTGGGCCGCGTTCGGAGCTTCCTCGGCCGTGTCGGAAGCCGAAGCCGAGCCTCCACCTTGGGACGAACTGCCGCCGGAGCTCCCGCCGCTGCTGGACGACCCACTCGCGGTGCTTCCGCCGCTCACGTTGCCCTGCACGACGCCGACGCTGCCGCCGCCGTTCGTGCTGATCGACGCGGATCGAGGACGAGCTACCCGTAGAAGCGCTCGATCCGCCGGCCGAAGCGCTGTTGCTCCCGTCCGAGCTCGTCCCCTGCGACTGGGCCAGCGCCGGTCCGGCGAGGGCGAGCATCCCCAATGTCAGAACTGCAAGTAAACGCAAGCGCATGATTCCTCCCAATAGCCCTTGGCCGCCTTGGCGACCCTTAGCGATCCGCCTTTGACGGCCAGACTACTCCAGCCTTCAACACCTGCAAGCACGCGGGACAGAAGGGCTCTGACCTGCGCGGTCGCCGTCGGATCTAGGCCTGCAGAGCCCGCGCGACGCGGCCCGGGATCTCCTTGCCCAGGCGCCGGCACATCCACGAACTAGCCTCCGCGACCCTCTTTACGTCCACTCCGGACGCGATCCCGAGCCCGTCGAGCATCCACACCAGGTCCTCGGTGGCCAGGTTGCCTGTGGCGCTGCCTGCGAACGGGCACCCACCCAGCCCTCCCGCGCTGGCGTCGACGACGCCTATCCCGCACTCGAGCGCGGCGAGCACGTTGGCCAGACCTTGCCCGTAGGTGTCGTGGAAATGGACGGCCAAACGGGAAGGCTCGACGTGAGCGTTGGAGAACGCTTCGATCAGGTCCTGCACGCGTCCGGGCGTTCCCACTCCGATCGTGTCCCCGAGGGAGAGCTCGAAGCAGCCGAGGTCGAGCAGCTGCTCGCCCTGCTCGACTACGGAACCAGGATCGACGTCTCCTTCCCACGGATCACCCACCACCATCGACAGATATCCGCGCACGCGAAGATCCGATTCGATCGCGCGTTTCACGACGGGACGGAACATCTCCAGTGCTTCGTCCCTCGTTCGGTTGAGATTGCGCTTCGAGAAAGTCTCGGTGGCCGACGCGAAGATAGCGATCTCGTCGACACCGGTCTTCAGCGCGTCGTCGAGACCGCGTTCGTTGGGAACCAGAACCGGATATCGGACGCCCGGTTTCCGATCGAGGGTTTCGAGCACCTCCGCCGCATCGGCGAGTTGTGGAACCCATTTCGGATTCACGAAGGACGTGGCTTCGACGACTTTGAGGCCGGCTTCGCCCAGCCGCTCGATGAACTCGACCTTGTCGGCAGTGGCAACGATCTGCTCTTCGTTCTGCAGACCGTCGCGGGGACCGACTTCGACGATCGTTACGGCGTCGGGAAGTCGGCTGCGAACCGGCGCGGTCACGGCGACATGTTACGCGGGAGGATCCGGCTCGAAGTCGACGAGCGCTTGGCCGCGCTCGACCTGATCGCCGGGAGAGCAGAGCACGGCGCGGATCGTCCCGACGGCCGGAGCTTTGATCGCGTGTTCCATCTTCATCGCCTCGACGACGACGATCTCGTCTCCTTCGGCTACGTGCTGACCGGCCTCCACGTGAACCGCGATGACCTGCCCGGGCAGCGGCGACTCCAATCGGTTCGCGACGGCCTTCAGCTTGCGCGTCGCGGGACCGACGGCGAGCTCGTGCTGGTCGGCGTCCCAAACGAGCCACGCATCGCTTGTGCGCGCAGCGGCCACGCGTTCCCCGTCGACGGACCAGCCGTGACAATCGTCCGACCTTCGCACCTCACGCTTTCCGACCTCGTAGGGTCCCGTGCCGGCGACACGTACCGCCATCTCGTTCTCATCGCTACGAAGGACGACGACGGTCGCGGCACCGTTCGTGCCGCGCCACGCACCGATCGTCTGCCAGGGATCACTGGACGAACGCTCGCGCGATCGATCGACCTCGGCGGCTGCGGCCACGACGACGGCCGGCTCGCCCGAATCCGACGGCGACGGTGCGCGCCGCCAGCCGCCGTATGCACTCTCGAGCCAATCGGTGGCGACAGAACCACGCCGGACGACGTCATCGGCGACCACATCGCGAAGGAAGGCGATGTTCGTCCGGGGCCCGAGGATCTCCGTTTGGTTCAGCGAAGCTGCAAGGTCTCGCATCGCTGCTTCGCGGTCGAGTGAATAGACAACGATCTTGGCTAGCAGCGGGTCGTAGTGCGTCGTTACATCTGAGCCTTCTTCGATCCCGGCATCCACCCGCGCGGAGTCGGGCCAGCGCACGTGCTCGATGCGACCGGCTTGCGGCAGGAACGAGCCCTCGTGGGGATCTTCGGCGTACACGCGAACCTCAATGGCGTGTCCGGAGGAACGGATGTCGTCCTGCCCGAACGGTAGTGCTTCGCCGAGCGCGACGCGCAGCTGGAGCTCAACAAGGTCGAGACCCGTCACCGCCTCGGTGACCGGGTGCTCGACCTGAAGCCTGGCGTTCATCTCGATGAACCCGAAGTCGCCGCTCGGTGAGAGCAGGAACTCGCACGTGCCCGCGCCCACATAGCCGCCGGCGCGTGCGAAGGACACGGCCGACTCGCACAGCCGAACCCTGGTCGCATCCTCCAGGTTGGGGGCCGGTGATTCCTCGAGCACCTTCTGGTGACGTCGCTGGAGGGAGCAATCACGTTCGCCGAGGTGGACGAGGTTCCCATGAGTGTCCGCGAGCACTTGCACTTCGACGTGGCGCGGGTGTTCGAGGTATCGCTCGAGGATCAACCGACCGTCGTCGAACGCTGCCAGCGCGATACGCCGCGCCGATCCGACCGCGTCGTTCAGGTCGTCGAGCGACCGAACCACGGACATACCCTTGCCGCCTCCGCCTCCCGCCGGCTTTATCAACAGGGGGAACCCGATCGCTCGCGCTGCTTCGGCGATGGCTTGCGAGGACCGGTCCTCGCCGGCGTAGCCGGCGAGGACCGGAACGCCGCAGGATTGCGCCAGCGCGCGCGCGGCGGCTTTGTCGCCGACGCGCGCGAGCACGTCCGCCGGCGGGCCGACGAACGTCAGGCCCATCGCTTCGCACTGACGTGCGAAGCGATCGTCCTCGGCGAGGAACCCGTAGCCCGGATGCACGAGGTCGGCGCGCGCCTCGCGCGCCGCCTCGAGTATCCGATCGCGGTCGAGATAGCTCTCGACCGCGGGAGCCGGACCGACGTGGATGGCGCGGTCGGCCGCGCGAACGTGCGGCGCGTCCTCGTCGGGATCCGAGTAGATCGCGATCGTCCGCATCCCCATGCGTTTGGCCGTCCGAAAGATGCGGATCGCGATCTCGCCACGGTTGGCCACGAGCAGGGTCGTCATGGCTGGGAGGAAGTCATGTACGGTCCCGGCACCGTCAGCGTTTCCGCTCCGAGCTTTGCAGCCAGCGAGATGGAATCGTCGATGGATCTTCCGGATCCAAGGGCAAACGTCAGGCCGGCGGCGAATGTATCTCCTGCGCCGTACGTGCAAACGATGGGACCCGGCAGAGGCGCTGCGTCGAACGGGATCCAATCATCGGGTGGCACACGGTAGCGCCCACCCTCGCCACCGAGAGTTTCCACGATCAGCCCAGGATGCGGTGTTGTGTCTTTGTATCGCTCACTGGGATCCCGTCCGCTTCCTACGACTGCATCCAGGTAAACGCCGACGCGGGAGATTCGCGCCGCCTCGCGTGTGGTCGCAACCAGAACCTTCGCTTCCCGGCACCTTTGTAGAGCTTCGTCGTCCCCGGCGGTGAAGAAGACCGCGTCGACGTCCTTCAGCAATTCCCAAGGAAGCGCATCGTTCGCGTGGGGGCCGAGACGTTCACCCATGACCGTTATGGTCCGCTCGCCGTTCCCATCGACGTGGGTGAAAGCTCGGCGCTGGGCAACGTCGCGGAAGATCGATTCAACAGCAACACCCAGTCCTGCGAGCTCACTTTTTGCTCGGTGTCCAAGTTCGTCGTCGGCCAGCGCTGTGTAGAAAGTGCAGTTGCCTGCCAGCTCGGCGAGCTGGACGGCCGCCACCGCTCCTCCACCCGCGGGAAGTTCGAACGTGTCGGAGGCGTGAACTATCTCTCCCGCGACGGGAACGTGCTCGACACGAGCGAACGTGACCCACTCCACATGGCCGGCGACGGCGGTCTTCAATCGGTGACGGGTTCGGGAGCCGTCTCTCCTTCGAGGAGGATCCCGCCGATCGGCGCGAGGATCCGTTCTGTGATCGATCGCAGCAACTCGACCCGTTCCTCGAGAGGGACGCTTGCATCAAGAACGGTTCGAGCGTCGGCGGCGACGTCCGGTGCGTGCTCGGCAGCTTGCTGCAGCAAGTGCTTCGGTTTGGGAGGACGGCGCCCCTCACGCAGGAACATCGCTTCGAGGGCTTCGCGTAGGGCAACCGAGAGCTGAAGCGATGCCGCCTGCGGGTCGACATCCATCAGATCTTCGACATCTTTCAGCGCGTCAGACGGCTTGTAGCGAACGAAGTACGTGTCGGTCGGTGGTTTGGGTGGTCGGCTCCTGATCTGTCTCGCCTCGGCCGCCAGCTCCACGAGCAAACCTTGCGGGTCGTAGACGACGCGGCCTTTGGCGAACATCTCGATGGTCGAGTTGTAGGACTTAGCGAGCTCCTTCCGGATCTGTTCGAGCGGATTGATGAACAGCTCGACCTCGACGCCCTCGACGACGATGTTCCGCCGCTGCCTCCACGATTGCGCGATGAGAACGAAGAGATCGAGGTCGCTTGTCTTCATCGGCGTGCCGTAGGCGGCCGAGCCGGCGAAGAGGAGGCCGAGAAGATCGTTCCCGAACTCGGCGAGCAGCTGATCGGAAACGACGGCCAGCGCGCGTTCGAAACGAGACTCGGTCACATCCGGAAGACGCCGTAGCGCGGTTCGGGGATCGGCGCGTTGTAAGCGGCGGAGATGCCGAGCGCGAGAACGGTTCGTGTGTCGAGCGGATCGATGATGCCGTCGTCCCACAGACGCGCCGTCGAGTAATACGGATTTCCCTGACCCTCGTATTGATCGCGCAGTTCCGACTTGAAGGACTCCTCCGCCTCAGCCGACTCGAAGTCGCCGCGCACGATGGAGAGAACGGTCGCGGCCTGCTCGCCTCCCATGACCGAGATCCGACCGTTCGGCCACATCCAGAGGAACCTCGGATCGTACGCGCGCCCGCACATCGCGTAGTTCCCGGCGCCGAAGGAGCCTCCGATGATCACCGTGAACTTCGGCACAACGGCGCAGGACACGGCCGTGACCATCTTCGCGCCGTCCTTGATTATCCCGCCGGCCTCGTACTCCTTGCCCACCATGAAGCCGGTGATGTTCTGCAGGAAGACCAGAGGTATCCTGCGCTGGTCGCAGAGCTCGATGAAGTGAGCGCCCTTCAGCGCAGACTCACTGAACAGGATCCCGTTGTTGGCGATGATCCCCACCGGGAATCCGTGAAGGTGAGCGAACCCACACACCAGGGTCTCGCCGTACAACTGCTTGAACTCATGGAACCGGGAGCCGTCCACGATGCGCGCGATCACCTCGCGCACGTCGTACGGAACGCGAAGATCGGTCGGGACCACCCCGTAGAGCTCACTGGGGTCGTACTTCGGTTCTTCGCTCTCCCTGAGATCGCCAGGAAGCTCCTTGCGGCGATTGAGGTTGGAAACGATCTCGCGAACGATCTCCAGTGCATGCACGTCGTCCAGCGCGTAGTGATCGACAACACCGGAGACGCGAGCGTGCACATCGGCGCCGCCAAGGTCTTCTGCAGTGACGTCCTCGCCCGTGGCAGCTTTCACCAGCGGTGGTCCGCCTAGATAGATGGTCCCCTGGTCCTTGACGATCACGGTCTCGTCCGACATCGCCGGGATGTACGCGCCACCGGCCGTGCACATCCCCATGACGGCCGCGACCTGCGGGATACCGCGCGCCGACATCGTCGCTTGATTGAAGAAGATCCGCCCGAAGTGATCGCCGGCCGGAAAGATCTGGTCCTGGAGCGGCAGGAACGCTCCGCCGGAGTCGACGAGGTAGATGCACGGAAGGTTGTTGCGGAGAGCAACATCCTGCGCGCGCAAATGCTTGTGCACCGTGATCGGGAAGTACGTTCCGCCCTTGACGGTCGCGTCGTTGCAGACGACGACGCACTCGGCCCCCGAAACGCGGCCGACTCCTGTGATGATCCCGGCACCCGGCGCTTCGTCTTCATAAAGGCCGCCGGCGGCCAGCGGCGAGAGCTCTAGGAAGGGTGTGCCCGGATCCAGAACGCGTTCCACTCGTTCGCGCGGAAGGAGCTTGCCGCGCGACAGATGCTTCTCGCGAGCGCGTTCGGGCCCGCCCTGCGCAGCAACGCCGACTTTTGACCGTAGCTCCTCGACGAGAGCAGCCATCGCCTCTCGTCTCGATCTCGAGTCCTCCGAGGATGGATCGAACGACGTGTCCAGCACCGGCGCCATGGCCGCCATCGTAGGCGATGGGCCCGTGCCATCATCGGGTGAGTGGAAGGTGAGAAAGCAGAGCTGATCGCCGAAGGGCGCGCAGCGTTGCGGGCCGGCGACCCTGCCGGCGCGAGATCCGCCTTCAGCTCGGCTCTCGAAGACGGCCCGATCGGCGCGGCGCTCGACGGTCTGGGCCAGGTCGCGTACATCGAACTCGATTTCGCTCGCGCCGTCGAGCTGTACGAACGCGCCTACGCCGCATATCGCGAAGAAGGCAACGGCGCGGGGGCGATCAGGATGGCGCGGACGCTGGCCTACATAAACGGAGCCATCATCGGAAACGGCGCGGTGATGCAGGGTTGGCATGCCCGGGCCAAGACACTGCTGGAGGGGGTCGAACCCAGCTCCGAGCTCGGCTGGTTCGCTTTGAGCAACGGTCTGTTCGAAAGCGACACGTCCCAGCGCGAAGAGCAATTCCGCGAAGCGATCGGGATCGCGCGCAGATTCGACGACTCCGATCTCGAGTTCGTGACTCTTGCCTATCTGGGCGCCACCCTCGTGCACGACGATCGTGTCGAGGAGGGGATGCTGCTACTGGACGAAGCATGCGCAGCCGTGATCGGTCGCGACGTAGACGACTTCTCCGTCCTCGAAGAAATCTTCTGCCAGCTCTTCTCAGCCTGCGAGTACTCGCATGACGTCGGCCGAGCGACCGAGTGGATCCGCATCGGCGAAGAGATCGCCGCGCGCCGGAGGCTTCCGGCGGTGTCGGCGTTCTGCCGGACGTACTACGGCGGCGTGCTAACGGCCGCCGGCCGGTGGGCCGAGGCCGATGTCGCGCTCACCGAGGCCGTCCGATTGTGGAGCCTCGGCCATGCGGGCTTGCGCTGGGGAGCCCTCGTCCGTCTCGCCGATCTCAGAGTGCGGCAGGGAAAGCTCGAGGAAGCCGAGCAGCTCCTCGATGGACTCGACGTCTACACCGAGTCCGCGCGTCCCCTGGCCGCACTTCATCTGGCGCGTGGCGAGCACGCTCGCGCCGTCGACGTAATCGAACGCGCGCTGCAACAGATGGAACCGACGTCAGCAGCCGCTGGGGAGCTCTGGGCGCTGCTGGTCGACGTCCTCTTGGAACGGGGATTGGTTGAGGAAGCAGAGGCCGCCGTCCTGAACCTCGAGGAGGTAGCGCGCCGGCATCCCGGCAACTATCTGACGGCTACCGCGGCGCTTGCGCGCGGCCGCCACTGCTTGATCTCGGGTAAAGGCGATCCGCGAGCGTGCTTGCGCGATGCCCTGTCCGGATTCGCTCAGGCCCAGATGCCCATGGAGCTCGCGAGCGCGCGGATGGAGCTGGCAGCGGCCATAGCCGCCGAGAGCCCCGAGGTAGCCATCGCTGAGGCAAAGGCAGCCCTGGAAGCATTCGAGAAACTGGAGGCGGCCCGGCACGCCGACGCTGCAGCAGCGCTCGTGCGCAAGCTGGGCGGGCCGGCGAGGACGGGCCGGAAAGGCGACGGCAGGCTCACCAAGAGGGAAGTCGAAGTGCTGGAGCTCCTGGGCCACGGCCTCACGAATCCGGAGATCAGCGACCGGCTGTACATCAGCCGGAAGACCGTGGAGCACCACGTCGGAAACGTCCTGGCGAAGCTCGGCTTACGCAGCCGGGCCGAGGCCGCCGCCTACGCCACGCGGGAGAAGGCCGGCCGGTAAATAGGGGACCTCCCGGATGCTTCGGGAGCCTTTTGCATCCATCCTTCGCCTTGGAAGACCAAACCTAGGGAGGGATGGACATGTCGAACAACGATTACGACGCCATCGTCGTGGGGGCGCGATGCGCGGGCTCGCCGACTGCGATGCTCCTGGCGCGCAAGGGTTACAAAGTCCTGCTCGTCGACCGGGCAACGTTTCCCAGCGACACGATCTCGACGCACTTCATGCACCCACCGGCGGTGGCGGCCATGGAGCGCTGGGGACTGCTCGATCGACTGACCGCAACCGGCTGCCCACCGGTGGACACGTACTCCTTCGACTTCGGCCACTTCACGATCTCAGGAGCGTGCGGTACGGCTGAGTCGCCGGTCGGGTACAGCCCGCGACGGATCATCCTCGACAACCTGCTCGTGGAAGCTGCCGGCGAAGCGGGGGCCGAGGTTCGCGAAGGTTTCACGGTCGAAGAGGTTCTGTTCGATGACGGGCGCGTTGCCGGGATCCGAGGGCACGGCAAGGACGGCAAGTCGGTAACCGAACACGCACGTGTAGTCATCGGAGCCGACGGACGCCACTCGAGGGTGGCGGAGGCTGTGGGGCCCGAACAGTACAACGAGAAGCCGATCGCACTCGCCATGTACTACACGTATTGGAGCGGGCTACCCGTTGAAGGTTTCGAAATCACTATGCGCCCCGAACGCGGATGGGCGATGATGCCGACCCATGACGACTTGACGTTGCTCGGGATGGGCTGGCCGTACGCGGAGTTCGACGCCAACAAGAAGGACGTAGAAGGGAATTACCTCAAGACACTCGAGCTAGCTCCCGAGGTCGCCGAGCGAGTCCGATCAGCGAAACGCGAGGCAAAGTTCGTCGGTGCTGCGCTGCCCGGTTTCTTCCGTAAGCCGTTCGGCCCCGGCTGGGCTCTGGTCGGCGACGCCGGTTACAACAAGGATCCGATCACGGCGATGGGCATCCTCGACGCTTTCAGGGATGTCGAGTTGTGCGTTACCGCTTTGGACGAATCGTTCTCGGGAACCCGGTCGTTCGACGAGGCCATGGGTGACTATCACCGCATACGAGACGAGCACGCGATGCCGATGTACGAGATGACTTTCCAGTTCGCGTCCTTCGAGGATCCGCCACCCGAACAACAGCAGCTTCTCGGAGCCATCGCGCAAAACCAGGATTCGATGGACGACTTCGTTCGGGTGCAGAGCGGCGTTATCTCGCCGCCGGAGTTCTTCTCGGAGGAGAACGTCGGACGGATCATGGCCCGCGCGGCCGCGAGCGTCGCCTCTTAGCCTTTTGGCGCTTCCGGTCGGTCGCCCGACCGGAAGCGCTCGAGACCTTCGACCATCTCCTCGATTCCCGCGGTTTTCTCTCCGCGTTGCGCTTCGGCCTCGATCCCATCGAGTGCAAGCGCACTCTCGCGGTCGGCAAGCAGGGATGCCTGCGGATACTCGGCGATGCGGGCCGCGAGCTCGACAGCACGGTCGACAGCCTTGCCCTGCGGGACCATTTCTTGGATCAAACCCATGCGCAACGCCGTGGGCGCGTCGATACGGGCGCCGGATTCGATCAGGTAGAGCGCGTTTCCCTGTCCCACGATCTTCGGTAAGCGTTGCGTTCCACCGTCGATCAGCGGAACGCCCCATCGGCGGTTAAGGACTCCGTACTCGGAAGCTTCGTCACCAATACGGAAGTCACACCAGCATGCGAGCTCTAGCCCACCGGCGAAGCAGTAGCCGTTGACGGCCGCGATCGTCGGCTTGGAAACCTCCAATCGGGAGAAACCCATCGGCCCGGCCTCGCGGAAACGCGGCGGATGTTTGAGGTCGGCACCGGAGCAGAAGGATTTGGTGCCGGCTCCGGTGACGACGAGAGCCCGATCCTCGTCCGACGAATCGAATTCGCGAACCGTTGCCTCCAAAGCATCGGCTGTCTCCGTGTCGACGCAGTTATGGATATCGGGACGGTTGATCGTCACCACGACGACACCGTCCGTGCGTTCGACGAGAACCTTTTCCGTCACGGGAGTCGCTAGCGCGTCTCTTTCCAGGTGTTCCAGTAGGTGATCTCGCGACCCGGACGTCGCTTGGCCGGCTTGAAGTCGGTTCCCTTCGTATAGGCAACAGGAATCAGCGCTGCCTGCTGCACAGTTTCTGGAATGCCGAGCAGCTCCGAAGCCGCGTCGTGATGCGCGAGATGCAGAGTGGTCAGCACCGAACCAAGGCCGCGGCTGCGTAGGGCGAGCTGGAATGACCAAACGGCCGGGAAGATAGAGCCCATCATCGATGCGGCGATCCAGCTCGGGATCCCGTCCGGAAGCTTGCCGAGCAAGCACGGGATCACGTGCACGGGGACCTTTGCCAAGTTGCTGGCCAGGTAATCGGCCGAGTTGTACACACGCGTCTGCTGTGCTGCGCGGTCCTCGTCCAATCCCTGCGTCATCGTTTCGACATTCGCGTACACGCCCTGCCAGCTCTGCATGTACCAGTCGGCCAGGGCCTTCCGCTTGTCTTCGTCGGTCACCACGACCCAGCGCCAGCCCTGTGCGTTTGACCCTGTTGGAGCCTGGATGGCCAGGTCTATGCACTCCTGGATCACTTCGGGCTCCACTGGGCGCTCGAGGTCGAGCCGTTTGCGCACCGCCCTTGTCGTCGTCAGCAGCTCGTCAACCGATGCCCTGTCCATCCCACGCCTCCCTTATCTTCGAAACGATGTGACCCAAGTCGACCGATTCAGCAGCCGTCGTGTCCACTTCGAGCGTCAGCGTCGCGATGCCAAGCGGTACATGACTGCGCCGAGCTAGCTCTTCGGCGAAGCTCCCGGCGGTGAAGACGCCATCATCATGGCCGGCGTGGCGTTCGCCGCTCGCCTGGCGACGGATAAACCGCTCGGCGAGAGTCTCGACATCCGTCGTGCAGTGGACTTCCACCAGCGTGTGCGGTGCCTTTAGTTGAAGATCGCGGAACGGCTCGTGATGCAACTCTCGGTCGAAGTTGGACTCGAAGATCGCAGATCCCCTCCCCTCGAGCATCCGCTTGAGAATTAGGAGAAGCAGATCCCATGACGCCGCGCCCACCTTCCTCGACCACTCGCGGTCCGACCATCCGAGCGATTCGAACAGCGACTCCTTTAGATCGTCCCTCGTGATCAATGGAAGGCTCAGCTCGGGCGCGAGTTGGCGTGCAAGCGTCGTTTTGCCGGCTCCCGGTGGACCGGAAACGATCACCAGCAGAGGCAGATTCAACGCACGTGGACGACGTCGCCGGCGACGATCGCGTCACCGTGAACGACCAATGAGCCGTCGTCTCTGACATCTTCGGCTACACCGTGGACGGTTCGGTCACCCACATCCACCCGCACGTTCGTTCCGATCGTCGCGCAGCGCCTTCGGTATTCGTCCATCCACCGGCCTTGACCTATCACCGAGTCCAGCTCTGAAAGGATCGCTGCGCATAGGTCGTCGCGGCGAGGAGTGTCCGAAGACTCCAGCCTGAGGCTCGTCGCGTCCAGGCCCTCGGGGAGCTCGCCGGCCTCGTGCGCGACATTGACACCTATCCCGATAACAAGGAAGTCGGCAGACGGAGCCAGCTCGCCGATGATCCCGCACACCTTGCGTTCTGCGATGAGGACATCGTTCGGCCACTTCAAGGCCGTCTTGATTTCGGTCAGCGATTCGATCCCGCGCGCCACGGCAACACCCGCCGCCAAGGAGACCAGCGGCGTGCGATCGGCCGGGATGTCCCGCAGCAGCGCAGAGAACATAAGCATCCGGCCCGGAACATCGAGCCATGAACGTCCGGCTCGTCCTTTTCCGGCCGTCTGGTGGTCGGCCACAACGACGCGGCCGTCCCGCATGCCACCATCGGCAACGAGAAACGTCTGCGTGGACGGCATCCACGGATGGACTTCGACGTGCCGGAATCGGGTCGCGAGCAGGCTGTTCAGGATCCGCGGCGCGCTCAGGTCGGCAAGGGAGTCGTCCACGGCGCGGCCGATACTATTACCCGCGTGCTTCGCACCGTCCTGATCGCCAACCGAGGTGAGATCGCCGTCCGCATCATGCGGACGCTGCGCGATCTGGGCCTGCGTTCGGTCGCCGTGTACTCCGAGGCGGACCGCAACGCTCTTCACGTCGAGACCGCCGACGAGGCTTACCTCCTGGGCCCCCCAATAGCCGCCGAGAGCTACCTGCGCATCGACAAGATCTTGGAGGCGGCGGCGCGCGCGAAGGCCGATGCCATCCATCCCGGCTACGGGTTCCTGGCGGAGAACGAGTCCTTCGCACGTGCCGTCGAGGACGCCGGCCTCGCCTGGATCGGTCCGCCTCCGGACGCGATGGCAAGCATGGGAGACAAGGTCTCCGCCCGAAAAACAGCGATCGAAGCTGCCGTACCGATCGTGCCCGGAACGTCAGAAGCGGTCGACGCCAAAGGTGCGCGCGTCTTCGCCAAGGAAAACGGCTACCCCATCGCCCTGAAAGCCGTTATGGGCGGTGGCGGCAAGGCTTTCCGCGTCGTGCGCTCGGAAAAGGATTTGGACGAAGCTCTCGAGGGCGCGACCCGCGAAGCCCAGGCGTACTTCGGTGATGCATCAGTCTTCTGCGAGCGCTACGTGGATCGTCCGCGTCACGTCGAGGCGCAGATCCTGGCCGACGCCAAAGGCGGCGTCGCGTTCCTCGGCGAACGCGACTGCTCGACGCAACGCCGCCACCAGAAGCTCATAGAAGAAGCGCCTTCTCCCGCCGTCGACGAGGACCTGCGCAACGCGATCGGCGAAGCTGCCGTTGCTCTTGCAAAAGCCGTTGGCTACCGCTCGGCCGGCACTATCGAGTTCCTCCTCTCTCCCGACGGCGAACTTTCCTTCTTGGAGATGAACACGAGGCTGCAGGTCGAACACCCCGTTACGGAGCTCGTTTGCGGCGTAGACCTCGTCGCCGAACAGATCCGCATCGCCGACGGACAAGCCCTCGGCTACGAAGCCATCACGCCTCGCGGCCACGCCATCGAATGCCGGATAAACGCCGAAGATCCCGCGATGAACTTCCTGCCCTCACCGGGGACGATCACGACCTGGGACGCTCCGATCGGCCCCTTCGTCCGGGTCGACGAAGGCTTCGGCGCCGGACGCACCATCCCCCAGGACTACGACTCCTTAGTGGCCAAGCTCATCTGCTTCGGCACCGACCGCGAGCAGGCTAGGAAACGCACCCTTAAAGCGCTGGAGTCGTTCGTGATCGAGGGAGTCGCGACGACGATTCCTTTTCACCGCGCGTTCCTCGACCACAAAGTGTTCGCGAAGGGCGACGTCTACACGCGCTTCGTTGAGGACGAATTCCTCGAGCAATTGCCGGATCTCCTCGAGAAGCTGGAACCTCAGCGACCCACCGCCGGCGCATCTTCATCCGCTCCCGCGACGTCGGCCAAACGAGACATCGCGGTCGAGGTAAGCGGGCGTCGTTATGACGTCACGCTTTGGGATCGAGATGGCAAGAAGGTGTTTCGCCCGCTGGAGAAGAGGTCGTCCCATCATGTAACGGGTGCGCACGACGAAGTGCGAGCGCCGATGCAGGGCAAGATCCTTAAGGTCCTGGTCGAGCAGGGTCAAGAGGTAGAGGCCGGAGAGCTGCTGTGCACGCTGGAGGCGATGAAGATGGAGAACCATGTCATCTCGCCGAGAGAGGGAACGATCGTGGAGCTCAACGTCGAGGCCGGTGCTACGGTCGAGACCGGATCGTTGATCGCGGTGATCGAGTGATGAGCATTCATTTCGAGATCGTGACCGTCACACAGTGGGCACAGAACTGCACCATCGTCTGCCCCGAAGGTGGGGGCCCGGCCGTGCTCGTCGATCCGGGCGGAGAGACGGGCCGCGTTCTTCAGGTCGCACAAGACCTCAACGCCGACATCGAGGCGATACTTATCACGCACGGCCACGTCGATCACATTGGCGGACTGAATGCGGCGATCGCCGCGACCGGCGCGCCCGTTTGGCTGCACCCGGACGACGCCTTCTTCTACGACACGAAGAGATTCGGACCTGCGGTAGGCATGCCGGCCGACGCCACTCATCTCGGCGACGAGGACGTCATCGAGGTCGCCGGCTTGAGATTCAAGTCGCTTCACACACCCGGCCATTCACCGGGCCACGTCTGTTTTCTGGCCGAGAGCGCCGACGAGCCAACGCTGATCGGTGGCGATCTCATCTTCATGGGCTCGATAGGACGAACCGATCTCCCGGGTGGCGATCTGCGCACTCTCGTGAACTCCGTCAAAGAGAAGATCTGGGTACTGCCCGATGAGACGAAGATCCTTCCCGGGCATGGGCCCCCGACATCGGTCGGGTTCGAGAAGAAAGTGAATCCCTTCGTATCCCTCGAAGCCATAGAGGATCTCGTTGGCTAAGGAGCTCGCGCTCGTCCTCGAGGACCTTGGTTCTGTCCTAGTTGCGTACTCGGGCGGCGTCGATTCCACATACCTCGCGTGGGCCGCACACACCACGCTCGGTTCCCGTTCGCTCGCTGCGATCGCCGACTCGGCCTCGCTTCCCCGAAGCGAGCTAGACGAAGCGCTGCGCGTAGCGAACGACGCCGGGTTCCCGGTCGAGGTCGTTCGAACCGACGAGTTCGAACGCGATGAGTACCTGCGCAACGCACCGGATCGGTGCTTCCACTGCAAAGAGGCGTTGTTCGACCAGCTCTTCCCGCTCGCGGCCGATCGCGGACTAGAACACGTTGCACTTGGAACCGTCACCGACGATCTCGGCGACACCCGGCCCGGACTCGTCAGCGCCAAGCAGCGCGGCGCGAAACAACCTCTGCTCGAAGCGGGTCTGTCCAAGGTTGCCGTTCGCGCGCTGGCACTCGAGGCGGACCTTCCGGTCTGGGACAAGCCGCAAGCCGCGTGTCTTTCTTCGCGGATTCCGCACGGGACGCCCGTCACGCTCCAAGCCCTCCGGTCGGTGGAGACAGCGGAGGAGGCCGTTCGATCGCTCGGCTTCTCGCTGGTGCGCGTCAGGCACAACGGTAGCGCAGCGCGCGTCGAGGTCGATCCGGCCGACGTCGATCGCTTGCTGGCCGAGCCGTTGCGGACGGCGGTAACGCAAGCCGTGAAAGCCGCCGGTTACGCGGAGGTCGTGCTGGACGAACATGGCTACCGTCGTGGCGGGGCGAAACTTCCGATCCTGAAGGCCGACTGATGCCGAAGCTTCGGCTCCACCTCACGTTTCCCGAGACGTTGATCAAGGACCCGATCATCTGGAGGCTTGGACGGCAGTACGACATCATCACGAACATCCGCCGAGCCAACGTCGAGGAGAGCGTCGGCTGGGTGATCCTCGAGGTGGAGGGGGCCGAGGAAGCCCTCGATCAGGGCATCTCTTGGATGAAGGAGATGGGCGTGCAGGTGGACCGCCTCGACGGCGACGTCGTCGAGAGCTGATTTCATCGAAGCACTCTGTACCTCTTCGTAGATCTCGCCATCGTCCTCGCCGTGCTGGCCGCGGCTCGGTCCGGCTGGCGCCGCGGATTCGTCTTCTATGTGATCGATCTCGTCGGATTCGTCGGTTCCGTCCTGCTGGCGATCCGATTCCACGAGATACCGGCAACCGTCATCGAAGACATCGGGCCCTCACAGCGAACGTCGGCGATCATCGGCGGGCTCATCATCTTCATCCCGCTGATCGTCCTGACCGCGATCGTCGGCTCCAAAGCGCACAAGGCCGTGTTCCGGCCCGGAGTCTTCATGACCAACCGCGTGCTCGGTGCGGCCTTCGGTGCGGCCTTGGCCGCCGCGATCATCATCGTCGCGCTCCTGTTCGCCCGTTCTGCCGACGTGCCGTTCGTCGGTGATCGGATCGAAGATTCGATCATCGCGAAACGCGCCCTCGAGGGCGTCGAGCCCGCCGTAGCTTGGACGAACGAAAAGCTGGGTCTCGATCTGTGCGGTGGACGACTCGCACGCGTCGTTCCCGAGGTGTGCGAAGGCGAACCCACAACCTGAGTTAACATCGACATAGATGGCTAAGAAGAGGCAGCAGTTCGGGCAGAAGCGCGGCGGCCCTCGCCGCGGCGATTTCGCTGCAGCGGACGCCAACCGTAAGGTCCGCGACGACGCGATCATGGCCGAAGGCGTCGTTCTGGAGTCGCTGCCCAACGTCATGTTCAAGGTCAAGCTCGACAACGACCATGAGGTGCTCGGCCACATATCCGGCAAGATGCGAAAGAACTACATCCGGATCATGCCCGGGGACCGCGTGATGATCGAGCTCTCCGCTTACGACCTGAGCCGGGGGCGCATAACGCGCCGCATGCGCTGACACGCATAGAATTCCGCGGGTGAGCGACCAGAAGGTCAGGCAGGTATCCAGACGTCTGCGCGACCTCTGTGAGCCTATCGCCGCTTCGGTCTATTTCGTGCCCGAGGCGCAAGAACAGTACAAGGCGCTCGGTCTTTCTCACTACGCGGAGAGCTACTTCCCGTCCCGCGGTGCGTGCCTGGGGAATCCGTCCGGTGAGCTGATCGTTTCGTCGTTCGGTGTCTTCAATCCGGACATCGTTCTGCCTGCGGTCGAATCCGGATGGTCCAAAACCGATCCCCCGACTTTGCTCGAAGCTCGCTACGCCGGTGCGACTGCCGCATTGCGCCGGATCCTCGGTGAAGCCGATCCAACGCCGGCGGTCGAGATCCTGCGTCCGGTGATGGAATCGGTGAACATCGCCGGACGAACCTTGTTCGCCGGCTTGCGCTCTCTGCCCTTCCCCGACGACCCCATCGGCGCGCTGTGGCGCATGTGCGACTACGTGAGGGAACGCCGGGGCGATGGTCACATCGCGGCTTGGGTCAGCGCGGGATGTGATGCGGTCGAGATCAGTTTGCTGACCGAGCTCTTCTGGGGACTCCAGGTCGGGACCTATGTCCGCACGCGTGGATGGACGGCCGATCAGATCGAAGCCGGTATCGAACGACTGACAGAGAAGGGATATCTGGCCGATCGACAGTTCACCGAGGCAGGCCGGGCGTACCGCCGCGACATCGAAGCAGCCACCGACACTCTGGAGACCGACGTTGTCGAAGGACTCGGCGACCGGACCGATGAGTTGTTCGACTTGCTCGAACCGATGCAGAAGGCGGTCCTCGAAGCAAAGGCCTATCCGGTCGATCCCGGCAGCACCATGAGCGCCGACCAAGTCGACGCGCTCGGTTCGTAGAAGGTTCGTAGAGACGACGCGAACATCTGCCACGTGATAGTCGTCACATCCTCTTTGCGTACAACACCGTAGTTTTCGGCCTGCAACGTTTCCTTCCCCCGGAATCTAAAGGGGGTTCGGAGATGTCCAACGGTTGCCCGGTGTGCGCAGGACTTGGACGAGTCCTCGCTTTCGGTGCGCGCGTCGATCCGGTTGCGGTGCCTTGTCCCGAATGCGCGGGGCTCGCCATAACTCCGGCCTCGGCCGAGGACGACATGCGTGCCTACTCGGTTCGCGAGATCACCGCGTTGCTGCTTCGTCCCGCTCTGCCGCCCGCAGATCTAGAGCTCGTTGAGCGCGTCGATGAACGCTCGAAGCCGGCCATAGGACGCTCGGTCGAACCGAAGGGCGATGCGCCCCTTATCGAGAGCGTCGTCATCGGTGACCTCGACCGGCGCCGCCTCGACGCGCTCGATCGAGCCGCTGGCGATGATGTCGGCGAAGTCGGCGGATAGCTTTTGCAGCGCCGCGTCGTCGGGTGGCCGTTCCAGCCGGATCACCAACCGGTTGCTCACGAACCGCATGGAGTGGAAGTTCGCGTAGAAGGCTGCGATCTGCTTGGCCGCCTCCTCGACTTCGTCGGTGAGGGTGAAGAGATCGAGGTCGGATTCGCTCACGTACCCCTTGCCCACGAGGTCGCGGCGCGTGAACTCGAGAAAGGTTGGCCAAAAGTCGCCGCCGGGCGGATCGAGAAGGACCACGGGATGCATGTCGCTCTTCCCCGTCTGGATAAGAGTGAGGAGCTCGAAGGCTTCGTCCATCGTCCCGAAGCCGCCCGGCAACAGGACGAAGGCGGAAGCCTCCTTCATGAACATCAGCTTCCGCGTGAAGAAGTACTTGAAGTTCATGAGCTTGGGGTCGTCGGCGACGACCGGGTTCGGCTCCGACTCGAATGGGAGCCGGATGTTGACACCGAAGCTCTTGGCCGCGCCGGCACCCTCGTTGGCCGCTTCCATGCTTCCCGGGCCGGCGCCCGTGACGACCATCCAACCGTTCTCGGCGATCAACTTCCCGAACGACCGAGCATGCTCGTAATCGGGATCTCCGGGACGAGACCGGGCCGAGCCGAACACGCTTACCTTCCGGACGTCGCGGTACGGCGAGAAGACCTTGAACGCATAGCGCATCTCTTTCAGAGCGGCGTTGACGATCTTGAGGTCGAGCCGGGATGCAGCGTCGCGTCCGAGCAGGAGCGCGGTGGTGACGATTTCGGAGATGAGCGGGCCGTCGCGCTCAGTTAGATCCGAGTCTCGGATCAGCTCAGCAATACGCTGATCGAGCTCCTCGACCCCCGTCGAGTACCGACGGCCGCGCCGTTTGGGGGCTTTGGGGGTGTCCCCTTCCGTGGTGGGAGTGTCCCCTTCCACCGGACGGTCTTCTGCACGAGCCATGGGCGGATTCTCTCACGGGGACGTGAACACACCCTGGACAACTACGATGCCCAGCGATGAGTGGGCAGACCTTCGTCGTCGTGGGAGCCAATCTCACCGGGGGCCGGGCCGTCGAAGGCCTCCGCAAAGAAGGCTTCGACGGCCGCGTCGTTCTCGTGGGCGAGGAGCCGGACCGGCCGTACTTCCGTCCGCCGTTGTCCAAAGACGTGTTGCGGGGAGAGTCCGAGCCGGACTCGGTCTTCATCCATCCCGAGCAGTGGTACGTCGAACACGACGTGGAGCTGATGCTCGGCGTCCGCGCGACCGCGCTCGATCCGTTCGGATCGATTGAGCTCTCCGACGGCGAGACGCTCGCTTTCGACCGGTGTCTGCTGGCGACCGGCGGACGTCCCCGCGTGCTCGATGTTCCGGGCAAGGACCTGGATGGGATCTACTACCTGCGAACGCTGCGCGATGCTGCTGCGCTTTCGGAACAGCTCAAGCAGCAGCCTCATGTGCTTGTCGTCGGCGCGGGATTCATCGGTGCGGAGGTAGCCGCCTCGGCGCGTGAGGTTGGATGTGATGTGACCGTCGTCGAGTTCTTCGAAGTGCCACTCCAACGGGTGCTCGGAGAGGACCTCGGAGCGGTGTACGCGCAGATCCATCGCGACCACGGCGTGCACCTTCATCTTGGCGAAGTTGTCGAGAGCTTCGAAGGCAGCGGCCGGGTTGAATCGGTCAAAAGCAGCTCGGGCGAATCCCATCCTGCAGACATCGTGGTTGTTGGAGTCGGGATCGCGCCGAACATCGAGCTCGCGGCGGAAGCCGGGATCGACTGCGGGGACGGGATCATCGTCGACGAGCACTGCCGGACGTCGGCCCCAAAAGTCTTTGCCGCCGGCGACGTCGCCAACCATCCCGACCATTACTCAGGTCGGCACATCCGGGTCGAGCATTTCCAGAACGCGCAGAACCAGGGCATGGCCGCCGGACGAAGCATGGCCGGGAACGAAAGCCCGTTCCGCGAGGTGCCGTGGTTCTGGTCGGACCAGTACGACGTCAATCTTCAGATGCTCGGACATGCGTCCGCCGATGCCGAGCGCGTAGTCAGAGGGAGCCTGGAGGATCGCGACTTCACCGCGATCTACATCTTCGGCAACCAGATCGCTGCCGCCATCGCGATGAACCGTGGCCGGGACATCTCTGCACTTCGCCGATTGATGGAGCGTGGCATCACCGCCGACCCGGCGAAGCTCGCCGACGATGACATTCCGCTGAAGGACCTTCTCGCGAAGTGAGAGCTACGCCGGCCGATTAAAGCGGTTGCGGTCGCGCTCGACCTCGGCGCGGAAGTCGCACAAGCTGAGATGGTCGTTGACCAATCCCATCGCCTGCATGAACGCGTAGGCCGTGGTGGGCCCAACGAATTTCCACTCCCGTCGCCGCAATTCCTTACTCAACGCCTGAGCCTCAGGGCTCGTTGTGACCGCCGCTAAAGCTTTCCAGTCGAGCTTTTTGGGCCGGGTTTTCGGCGCGGGCTCGAATCTCCAGATGAAGGCAGCAAGGGTGCCGAACTCCTCGATCAGCTCGAGATATCGGCGCGCGTTGTTGAGCACCGCTTCGATCTTTCCGCGGTGACGAACGATACCGGCGTCGGCAAGCAGGCGGGTCACGCTGCGCTCGTTGAACCTCGCGATCGCTTCGATATCGAAGCCCTTGAATGCCCGCCGGAAGTTCTCCCGCTTCCTTAGGATCGTGAGCCAGCTCAGGCCGGATTGGAATCCCTCGAGGCACAGCTTCTCGAAGAGCCGGGCGTCGTCGGCGACCGGGCGCCCCCACTCCTCGTCGTGGTAGTGCTCGTACAGCGGATCGCCGACGCACCAACGACATCGGGTGACCTCATCCTCTCCGATCAGGACACCGGAAGGATCGACCTGCGTCACGTACTCGCTTCGACCTGACGCTTTAGCTCGCGCAACGAGGCGTCCAGATCGTTCTGTGCGTTGCGGTTGACGAAGCTGGAAACTACCCGTCCGAGGATCCCACCGGGCAACTCGTAGGCCGCATGTAGAACGACGTTCGTGGCATCGCCGTCTGGTGTGAGTGTCCACCGACCCTGGAAACGCGGGCCCTCCATCGAACGGAAAGCGATCGTTCGCGGCCGCTCGTGCTCGGTTACCTGGAGCCGGCCGTCCAGATGAGTGGGTCCCGCCTGGACGCCGATCTTGAAGACCGCCCCAACCCCCGTCCCGCCGTCCTTGTCCACCAGGACCCATTTGTCGACGCGGCGCAGATAGTTCATCGCGTTCTGCCAGTCGTCGATGTAGTCGAAGACCGCCTCCGGCGACGCGGCGATCCTCGTCTTTGACGTGATCTCTGACACAAGGAGTAGCGTACGTGGGCAGCGATCGAAAACGACAAAAGGAGGAGTAATGGCTCAGGACGCTCGCGAGATCCTCGAAACTGCCGTCAAGGGCAAGTCGGACGACGAGATCAAGTCCTTCGCCGAGACCATGGGTGGCGTCGAGGCCGTTCTTGACCTCACCTTCGAAGGACAGAAGGCCGCGCTCAACCCCGACAAGGCCCAGGACGCAGTCATCGGCTACGAGCTAACCGACGGCGACAAGACCTACAGCTACACCGTCACCATCAAGGACAAGGCAGCATCCTTCGAGAAGCGGGAGCCCACCGACGCTCGCGTGACGCTCGGTCTATCCTTCACCGACTACCTGCGCCTGATCTCCGGCGACCTTGACGGCATGCAGGCCTTCATGCAGGGCAAGCTCAAGCTCAAGGGCGACATGATGTTTGCCCAGCAAGTCCCGATGATGTTCGACCTCAACTAGGACCCACCCGCCTTGAGCTTGTTCGACGACGCCCTGGCGATCGTCCGATCCGGAGTCCTGCGACCGCTCGGCCCCCGGACAACTTTCGAGCTCACACGCCTGCTCATCCGAGAAGGCTTCAAAGCGCACCTGATCTACGCGCTTCACGGCACGCAGGACGCGAACAAACCCGCTCTGATCCATGAGGGCCGCGTGACGACGTGGGGCGAGCTTCTCGATCGCATGAAGCGCCTGGCCAATCACTTCGTCTCGGTCGGTGCCGGGAAGAAGAACGGCATCGCGGTGATGCTTCCCAACCGCCCGGAATTCCTGGAAGCCAACGCCGCCGCGGTGCGGATCGGCGCTCGTCTCTCGTTCATCAACCCACGCGCACCGTCCGCCGATGCAACTTCTCTAGTCGAGCGCGCGGGAGCCGGAGTACTCGTGACCCATCGGGATGACGTCGAGACCGACGGGGCCATCCTGCGAACGGGCGAGGACTACGAGATCGCCATCGCCCGGGCACCGGCCGGAGATCCTCCCGTCGACCGCAAAGCCAAGAGCGAAGTGGTCGTGTTCACCTCCGGCACGACCGGACGGCCAAAGGGCGCCGTGAGGTCTTTCGAATCGGCAGTTTCTCCCAAGCTCGCCGGAGGATTCCTGCGGCTGCTCCCCCTAAAGACGAGCGACGTTCACATGGTCGTGTGTCCGCTGTACCACGCATCTGGCTCGGGCTTCGCCACCATCGGACAAGTGCTCGGCAACACGCTCGTGCTCGTTGAGAAGTTCTCCCCGCAGGCGTTCTGCGAGCACGTCCAGGAGCACAAGGTCACAACGACGACCGTGGTTCCGACGATGCTGCACCAGCTCGCGGCCTGGCCCGATGTGCGCAATTACGACTTGTCGAGCTTGCGTGTCGTCGTCTGCACGGGATCTCCGCTTCGTGAGGAAGTGCGGAAGGAAGCACGTGATCTCCTCGGCGACGTCGTCTACGACCTGTACGGATCCACCGAGATGGCGATGGTCACGATCGCCACTCCCGAAGACCAGCAACGAAAGCCGGGCTCGGTCGGCAAACCCGTTCCCGGCGTCGACGTCCGCATAACGGACACCGAAGGAAAAGTGCTTCCTCGCGGCGAGCGCGGAGAGATCTGGGCGTCGTCGGCAGCGAGGATGTCGGGCTACATCGACGATCCCGAGCTAACGGACGAGAGACTGCGGGACGGATACGTCTCCGTGCGCGACATCGGCTATATAGACGACGACGGCTATCTGTTCGTCGTCGATCGCGCCGACGACATGATCATCTCGGGTGGGGTTAACGTCTATCCGGCCGAGACCGAGGTTGCTCTCAACGGCCACCCGAAGGTCGAAGAGTCCGTCGTGCTCGGGGTCAATGATCCGAAGTGGGGACAGAAGATCGTGGCGGCCGTTGTTCCGTCCGGCGAGGTGTCCGAAGACGAGCTCATCACGTGGTGCAAGGAGAACGCGTCGTACGCCGCAGTACCCAAAGAGGTCCACTTCCTCGACTCGCTTCCGCGCAACGACATCGGCAAGGTGGACAAGAAGCAGCTCGCAGCCAACTGGGATGGGGTGAGCTCGTGACGACGCTCGGCGAGGTGATGGCCGACCTCAGGATGGAAACGGCCGTGCTCGACAGCGTACTGGCCACGTTGGACGAAGCCGGCTGGCACAAGGAGACGCCGGCCGTCGGTTGGGACACTCACGACACCATCGCTCATCTGTCCGACACCAACGACGTGATGTTCGACTCGATAACTCAAGGCAGCCGCGATCTATCGAGCGAGATCAGTTCGCTCGCCCAGAATCGCGAGGCCTGGGTGAGCGATCCCAACGCGGTAGACCTTTTCACGGCCGCTCAGGTCGAACGGGGCCGACAGATGAAGCGGGAGGACGTTTACGCCTGGTGGCGATCGTCCTGCGCGCGACTGCACGACACGATCGAATCCCTCGACCCCGGCGGCCGGTATCGATGGGGGCCGAACATGATCAGCCCGCTTTCTCTTGGGTCGGCCCGGATGATGGAAACGTGGGCGCATTCACTCGACGTACACGACGCGGCCGGCGTCGACTACGAGCAGACCGACCGCGTCGCTCACATCGCGTTCCTCGGCCTTCGCGCGCTGGCTTACGCTTTCAACCTCGAAGGCCTGGATCCGCCGGGTCCAGTTCGGCTCGAACTGCGATTGCCGTCCGGCGAGGAGTGGTCGAGTGGTCCGCCCAATGCGCCGACCGTCATCAGGGGCAGCGCCGTCGACTGGTGCCGCATCGTTACGCGACGCGACCGGGACGGTGCCGCCGAGCGACTCGAAGCGGAAGGTCCCGACGGGGAGTACGTAATCAAGTACGGCCGCGCGTTCCTCTAACAATCAGCCGGCCCGCTCTTCGCCAACAACCTCTCGGACGTCCCAGAGCCAGACGTCGACGACGCGCTCGGGCGGACCGAGTAGACGCGTCATCAGTTCCAGGAGCACTGCATCGTCCGGGTGATTGCCCAAAACCACCACAGAAGCTCGCCAATACACCAGGTCCTCGATCGCCCGATCCTTATCCGCCGCGGAAGTGGGGGGCACGTTGCCGGTGTCCATGGCGGCATAGACGAGACCCGTGGTTGGACGATAAGGGGCGCCCCAGATACCGGTTCCCTGTTGGTCCGGTCCGACGAAGTAACCGCCCGGCACGGGAAACGCTTGTTGTGTGAGCGCGCTCCACCGCAGCGTCGAGACCCCATGGAAAAAGCTCGGGATCGGGACGGGCACGAGGGTGCGGCCGTCGGGCACATAACGTCGCCAAGCATCGGATGTGATGAACCGAGGCATAGGCTCGACGCTCTCGGCGGGCAATGGCCGAGGTAGCACAAGGATCAGCGCAGCGCCGATGGCGGTCACACTCAGGGCGGTCACGGCTCGGTGCCTCCACGTGTGACCTCGCTGCTGGGTGCGAACGGCTTGGTCCCACGCGAGCGCAAGAAGCACTCCGATCGCTCCTACGGCTACAAGGCCGAGCCTGGTCGGTATCACCAAGTCGACTATCGGCAGGTCGTGGGGAATCAACCGCCACAGCCCCGGTATGCCGGTCGGTCGTCCGTCAATGGTTATCTCCGGACCCATGGCGAGGAGCGCAAATAAAGCTCCCACGCCGACGGCTATTCGAGCGGCACGCGATCTCTGCCAGAGCGCGATGGCGATCAGGATAGAGACCAGAACCAACGGCCAGCCCAGCCATGTGTTCTGCTCAGCTAGTGCGATCGGCTGGGCAACGAACGGCGTTCCAGCGAGCGCGTCACGGCCGAAGGTCACGAAGGCTTTGAGGTCTTCGCCTAACCCTTGGAACATCCCTCCCAACAAACCTCGATAGGACTGCGGGCCGGTGAACTGATACAGAAGAGCTGGGCCCACTAACACGGCCACGACGACGCCCGCCACACTCAGTGACGTCACGAACGGCACGAACCGCTTGCGTGCCTCGGACCAGCGCTGCACCGCGTATATAACCACTACCGCGGCGCATGCCAATGCGGTGATCAGCAACATCTCCTCGTTGATGAAGACCTGGTAGGTGATGAGCAAACCGAGGATGATGCCGCTGCGCAGTCGCCGGTGTGACTGTTCGCCCAGAGATAGCACGCGTGCGACGATGAGCGGGAGAAGGAAGTTCGCAGCGAAGTTGGGTTGGCCGTTCGCGTGGCTGATTACTCCCGGCGCGAACCCCAAGAAGGCACCGCCGACGAACGCCGCTGATCTAGAAACCACCAGATGGCGCAAAAGCATCCAGTACGACGTTGCAGCGGTGGCCGCCAGAGACAAAGTGAGGAAGAAGACGTAGGACACTTGGGGTCCTGCCAGCATGGTGAGAGGCGTCAACGGCAACGTGACGCCCAGCAGGGATGTATTGGCCATCATGTTCACCCCTTCGGGAAAGTTCTGCCGCGTAGAGAACAGAGGGTTCTCCAAGTGACGCACCGAGTAGGCCGCGTGCGAGAAGACCCACTGGAACCACGTGTTGTCCGGCGGATTGTAGGGCGAGATCCTGTCCAGGTCCGCCCAGTACCTGATGCACACATATGCCGCGAGGAGCAGAAACGCTGCGATCGCCAACGCGTCTTTACGTTTCATGCGGTTCGCCGGATGAGAGCAGCGATATCGTCACCGATGTGGAAACGATAGCTCGATGACGGGCGCGATACGTGTGGGTATGTCGGGCTTCTCATATCCGGAGTGGATCGGCGAGGTCTATCCGAAAGGGACCAAACGCACGGCGATGCTTGCCGAGTACTCGAAGATCTTCCGAACCGTCGAGATCAACATGACTTTCCGGCGGGATCCGGAAGAGAAGACCATCCATCGCTGGCGCGACAGCGTCGATCCCGAGTTCCGCTTCGGGATGAAAGCCAACCAGCTGATAACTCACTGGTGGCGCCTTGTCGGCGTTGGCGATCACGTCGCCGAGTTCATGAAGATGGCGCGGGGACTCGGCGACAAGCTTGGCCCGGTTCTCTTCCAGGTCTCGGCGAAGCTGAAGTTCGACGCGGCGGTGTTAGAGGACTTCTGCGCGTGCCTCCCGCCGGACGGGCAGTACGCGTTCGAACCGCGTCACGAGTCCTTCAACGGCGACGAAGTCGATGAGATCCTTGCGCGCCACCGGGTTGCGCGCTGCCTCAATGACGACCTGTTCGACCCGTCTACGTATCGCGTGACCGGACCCATCGCGTACTTCCGCTTCCATCGCGTGGACTACAAGCCGGAAGATCTTGAAGCAAGAGCCGAATTGGTAAAACGACTGGCGTCATCAGGCACAGACGTCTACGCGATCTTTGCGCACGAGGACAATCCGGACTCCGTCCGTCCTGCTCTGACGATGAAGCAGCTGGTTGCTTAGCTCGTCTCTTCCGTAACCGCCTGCTTGACCTCGTTGTTGCCTGCGGTGGCCGACGGCGTGCGCCAGATCTCCGGCTCCGGAGGCCGGTTGCCCCCGCCTCGCGCGCGCCGGATGGCGGAACTGACCGCGTTGCGCGCGCGCTCGTTTGTCAGCACACCGATTCCGACACCGAGAGCAACGATGGTGCGGAGCGTGCGGCGCCCGCGTCGCTTCTCGTGCTCTGGCTCCTGCACCTTCTTGGCCGCGCGCTCGACCGATTCCACGAGCTCCTTGACCGCCGTGCCGGCCCTCTCCGCGAACTCCTTGGCCGCGGATCCGGTGGAACCTGCGAACTCCTTCAGCGCTTCGCCGGACTGTCCGGCAACTTCCTTGGCCTGGTCGCGCAACTCTGTGGCGCGGCTCGCCGCTTCCCTTCTGCGCTTCCCCCGTGACATAGATCCCCCTCGGTACGTGGAGTCAGAGCCTACTCTCCGCTCTCTTTAACCCATTGCCTCGAGCTCGCTCAGCGAAACACGCACCGCCTCGCGACCCGCATCTCGAAGAGCAAGCAGATCGCCGTCCGCTTGAGCTCGAATCAGACGCCCGAAAGAGAAGCCCAGGCCCGGAACCTCGATATCGGTCTTCGGATCGTCCGTGACCTGGAGGAAGGCGCCGGTGGGAGGACCTCCTTTATGGAGCTGACCGGTCGAGTGCAGGTACCGGGGGCCGAAGCCGACCGTGACCGCCACCTTGTAGCGATCGCGCAGCTTGCCGGCAGCCGCTTTGAGTCGCCTTGAGTTGTCCTCAGTCGGAGGGATGAAAGCCTGAAGCGCCAGGTATCTCGGCGGCGCAAGGTCGGCGACCAGATTCGGAGCCGATCCGTTATCCGGCCGATGTTGCTCACTCGCGGCCAGCGCCTCGCGCGCGCGGACCTTGGCGGCTTCCACGTCGGGCTGATCGAACGGGTTGATGTCGAGCTCGTAGCCGACGATTGCCGTCGCCATCTCCCAGCGGAACATCTCGGCTCCCACGTTCTTCACGTCGCGCATCCGTATGCGGATGACGGGGTGATCGGCTTCGAGCGCCTCGATGGCGGGCGGCGCGGCCTCGTCGCCGAGCGTGTACACGCAGAAGACCCGGTCGTCCCCGTACGCGACCGGGGGGCCGACCTCTTCTCCCACGACCGGGACGATGCCCGTCCCTTCCTTCCCGGTCGACTCGGCGATGAGCTGCTCGATCCACGCGCCGAGCGAATACAGGCGCGTGGGGAGAACCATCGTGAGCTTGTCGCGACGATCGCGGCCGCCCGCCTCGGACAAAGCCGCACCCAATCGAACGGCCGGAGCATCGCCCGCTCGTACGCCGGGAGAGTTCCGCGCGATCGCGCGGCGCGCTCCGGCCACGATGGCGTCGATGTCGACACCGGTGAGAGCTGCCGGAACCAGCCCGAAGTACGAAAGGCCCGAGTAACGTCCGCCGATGTCCGGCGGATTCTCGAAGACGCGATGGAAACCGCGCTCCTTGGCCAACGAAGCGAGCTCTGAGCCGGGATCGGTCACGGCGACGAAGCGGTCGCCGCGCGGAAGGAGCGACCAGAAGTACTCCATGTGCGCGCGTGTTTCGATCGTCGTCCCCGACTTCGAGCCGACGACGAACAACGTGTGTTGAAGGTCGAGCGATGACCGCACCGCCTCGATGTGGTCGGGGTGCGTCGTGTCCATAACGGTCAGAGGGATGCCGCCGCCCATCGACGAGTGGAAGGTCTCGCCGGCAAGGACCGACCCTCCCATCCCGCACAGGACTATGTGACGGACGGCGTCCCCGGCCCTGGCTTTGCGTGCGAACTCGGCCAGATCTTTGAGCTCGCCGTGCATGCGCTCGGCCACATCGAGCCAGCCCAATCGGTCGGCGATCTCGGTCGGGTCGTCCTTCCACACCTCGTGATCGCGAGCCCAGATGTCCTCGAGAACCTCGTCCTCGTCCAGCTCTTCGCATTCGGAGACAACCGACCGCGCGAAGTACTCGGGTGCGTACTCGTCGTCGCGTCCGGATCCCGTCAGCTCGGTGATCCGCTGCGTAGCCGCGTTCGCACCGGACTGTTCGGCGTCGGGTGTTAGAGGGACGCGTGCGGTCGGAGTCGTCGTCCCGAACAGCTCGAGCTCGCTCGTCAACTGCACGTTGTACGCCGCGTCCTTATCGGCCACACCGCTCGGTCCGCCGAGAACGAACAGAGGCACCTCGAGGAGGTCGTCCTTCTCGTCCGAGGTCGCTCGAGATCGTCGCCGTTCCATCCCGGCGGCTCTCACGGATGCGACGGAATCGAAGGCTGCACCATCGCGAACCCCGGACAGAGCCACAGGCATCCCCGAGCCGATCAGAGCTTGGACGACGCCGGTACGGGCCGACGTCCAGGCCAGCCCCACGGCTATGTTCGACTTCCTGATGTCCCCGGCGATGTCGGCGGCAGCGCCGAGCGCGCGCTCGGGGTCGTTCGTCCGGCCCGGATCGAGCCACACGACGACGTAGCCATCGGTCCCGTCGCTGGAGCTGTGGATGCCGCGGAGCAAGTCTGCGGCTGCACGGACGTCATCGATGGCGAGGTCCCACAGCAGAGCAGCGTCGGCCCGGGCCCCGGCCGCCGTGAGCCTGGCCACCGGCTCGCCGAGGTCGTTTATGTCGTAGGACGCCGGCGTCCATATGACGCCGGTAACGCCGCGGTGCTCGACCCAGCTCTCGAGCGCGCCGGAGGTTATCCAAGCGCGACGAAGCCCCGTCAGCCAGCGCCGAAGCGCTTCGTCACCGTTTTCCGCACCGCCAGCTTCATCCACGTTTAGGGCCTTTCTGCCGACTAGCCTGTGGAGCATCGTGGAGCCTAGCCCAACGACCAGCTTGCCCACTGCCGTCGGCACGAGCCCGTCCAGAAAAGTGGGTCTCGTTCTCGGAGGCGGCGGCATCCTCGGGGGAGCCTGGCTCATCGGCTCTCTGTACGCCCTGGCCGAGCGGACGGGCTGGGACCTGTCGGCGGCCAGTCACATTGTCGGGACGTCAGCCGGATCTGTCATCGGCGCCCTGATCGCCGAGCGCATGCCTCCCTGGTTCATCGTCCACCATCAGCGCGGCGGAGACGTCGAAGGGATGACCGACGCCGTAGGACGCCCGATCGAGGCGGCGGACGAAGGATCGAGACGCCTCATCACATGGTCGGGTCAGGTGCCCCGTCCGGTGCTCGGCTCCCCGAAGCTCGCGCTTTGTTCGGCGCTTCGGCCCTGGAGGTATCCGCCGACCGCGCTCCTCACCGGCTGGGTAGGCCGCGGCTTCCTGCAGACCGAGGAGATCGGACGGATCGTCCGAACCGTGGTGCCGGACGGCTGGTCCTCGCATCCGAATCTGTGGATCGTCACGCTCGACTATTCGACCGGGAAGCGCGCCGTCTTCGGCCGGGACGGCGCACCTGCAACGGATCTGTGGCGGGCCGTCGAGGCTTCGTGCGCGATCCCCGGCCTTTATCGTCCGATGCGGATCGATGGCCGACTTTATGTAGACGGCGGCGTTTGGTCGCCGTCTAACCTCGACCTGCTGTCCGAAGCCGACGTCGACACCGTGGTCGCGCTCAACCCCATGTCGTCGATACAACCCGGTCTGCCAACGACCATCGTCGAGCGCGTCGAGCGCCGCGTGCGCTCAGCCATGGGGCGCCGGCTGGGCCGTGAGGCCCGGCGCCTGAAAGAGAAGGGCGTGCGACTGTTGTTGATCCAGCCCGGCTCCGACGACCTCGACGCCATGGGCATCAACCTGATGGACCCCAACCGGCGCGTGCAGGTGCTCGAGACGGCCATCCAGACCACGAGCGCCCGATTGGAGTCCACCGACGCCGAGGAGGTCCTTTCGGACCTCGCGCGCAGATAGACTCTCGCCGTGACGGAGGCAAGCCTCATCACCTCGGCGGCCGCGGGGGACGCCGGAGCGCTGGAGGAGCTGATCCGCTCCACGGCGCACCGCGTCTACGAGTACCTCGCCGGCATGCTCGGTGACGAGCGGGAAGCTGAGGACGCAATGCAGGAAACCTTCGTGCGCGTGGCGCGAGGCGCGGAACGTTTCGACGCGTCGAGCGATGCCGAAGCTTGGATCTTCGGCATCGCTCGACGCGTCGCCGGCGACATACGACCGACGCCGTCCGCTCCACCGGGAGAGATTCCGCCCGCCGACGGCGATGCCGCAGCCGCTGAGTGGGCGCGCCGATCACTTCGGGCACTTCCTTTGGAAATGCGCGAAGTGATCGTCCTCAAAGAGCTCCTGCATTGGAAACCCGATCGCATCGCGTCCGTCCTCGGGGTAAAGGTCGATGATGTGGCGGAGCGGATCATGTCCGCCCACGCTCAGCTCGCCGCCGGTATGCGTGAGAACCGCGGATGACCGGCGACATCACAACCCTCGATCACTCCAGCGCCCGCCGCCTGATGGCCGAAGCGGTCGAGGGCAAGCTCGACCAAGCTCAAGAGCGCAGTCTCGCGATGCACATGGTCGGCTGCGACGAGTGCAAACGTCTGTACGAAGGTCTGCAGCACGCGCATCCCGCGCTCGCCTCGCTGGCCCCCGGATCACCGCCCCCACAGGCCGTCGACGCCGCCGTCTTCCGTGCGACGACCGTCCTTCGTGGGGACGCGGACCCCGGTCCGATGGGCATGCCGCAACAGGCCGAAACGGGCACAACCATCTGGGCCACCGACACCGGGCCACTGCTCGGGGACGAAGCTGTTGAGTCTCCCGGCGCAACGCCTCCGAAGACTCCCGAACCCGCCGCGCCGAAGGAAGCCGAACCCGAGAGCAAACCCCCTGTAAAACCTCCGGCTCCCGCGCCGTCACCGCCGCCGGCCGTGACCCTCCCGCCCCTGGGACCCAAGAAGCCGGCCGTACCGGCGCCGGCCCCAACACCGCCAAAACCGGAACCACCGATTCTCCCGCCGGAGCGGCCGGCTATACCTCCCGCCGCTACACCTCCCAAGGAGGAGCCCGCGCCACTGCCGCCGCTTCCTGCGCTCGATGACGAAGAGGAAAAACCGGAGCCGAAGAAAGGGCCTCCTCTTCCAGAACCGATCGCGATCGACCTCGAACCTCCGGCGCGACCTCCGGTCCGGGTAGGCGCGACCACACCCATCGACACGGGCGCCGCACGCGGCCGCACGGAGATCGAGGAATTGCTCGGTCAGAGCGAGTACGACATGCGGCGCAAACGTCCGGCTCCCGACGACGTCGAGGAGCAGCGCGGTGGCGTCGGCGGCTGGCTCATCGCCATCGCCATCAGCGTGGCGCTCGCCGTGATCGCCGTTCTGCTCATCACGCGCGGACAGAACCTGTTCGGAGGCGGAGGAGACGCCCCGCCCGTAGACGAGATCAAGTCGAGCGTCGCGCAACAGTTCACCGATATGAGGTCGCTGAAGACCTCATTCGACATCCAACGGCTCGGGCTCTACCGCGTGCGGAGGCAGGACAACTCGATCGTCTACACGTTCTCCAACGGGAAATATGTGGGACGACTGGTCTACGACCGCGGCGAGGGCTACCGCGAAGAGTTCACGCTCAACGCGACGGTGCAGGGACGCGACCAAGAGATCTCCCGGGCCGAGTTGGTACAGCGCGGAGACGAGACTCGAAGCGTCGTCGGCTCCGGCACGAGCGCGACCGTCAACGTCGAGAAACGCCCCCCGCTGGCACCGCCCGACGGCCAGACCAGACCTCAGCTTGGCCTTCTCGAAGATGCGATCGGTTCGGTCGTGAGCCTGATAGCGAAGGCCGCGAACATCGAAGTGCTCGGGACAGAGAAACGGAACGACCGCGACGTTTACAAGATCCAGTTCCCCGTCGAGGCAACGGAGCTAACTCGCGCCGACCGTATCGAAGTGCTGCTCGACTCCCAGTCGCTTGTGCCGGTGGTCATCAAGCGTTCGATCTCTCGCGATCGCGCTCAGGTTCTCGGTCCGGCACAAGCCGTGACCGACGGCGTGCTGGACACGGCGTTCGCCGATAACGATCGGATCACGACCGAAGTCGTCGAGCTCGACAACATGATCATCGACGACATCATCCTCCCCGGCGACTTCGTCCTCGATACCCCGGAAGGAACCAAGACCCAAGAGAGCGACTTCGGCTTCGCGCGCGTGAGCCGGAACGATGCCGCGGGTCGTCTCGACTTCGAGCCTCTCTTCCCGCGGAATGTGCCCGGCGGATACGCCGAGCAGCAGGTAGCCGTGTACACGGGAGAGCCCAAGGGCTGGGGGCCGAACAACGCCTACCCGAAACCGACCTCTGTCTTCAACGCAACGTACTTCGACGGCAAGACCACTATCGCGATCTCGGAACGCAAGGTCCCGACATTCAACGCGCCATCATCGCCATTGCAGAGCGGGGGCTTGCCGATCACGGTCAGGTCCGTCGAGCGGGCCGAGAAACGATTCTCCTACGGCGTCTCGCCCGAAGTACCGCCGCACGTTTACGGCTTCCTTGGTGAGGTCTTCGTTGTCGTGAGCGGCTACGCGTCCGAGGATGAGCTGCTCGACTTCATCGCGTCGCTCGGCCCGGCTACGGCCGGGGTACCGGCTCCCGTCTCCTCCCCCGGAGCGTCATCGTCTCCGGCGGCGACGGCCTCCCCGGCTCCCTAGGACGCCGGAGCGGCTCCACCCGGCGGCGGCTCGCGGCCCGGCATGTCGCGGAAGTCGACGTTGACCGGCCCCCGTGACCCCTCTTCGATCTCGAGGTAAGTCCGCGGAGCGAAGCCGAACGAACCTGCGATGAGGTTCCCCGGGAACTGCTGGATCCCGTTGTTGTAGATGAGGACGGAATCGTTGTAGATCTGGCGCGCCGTGGCGATCTGGCCCTCGGTCTGTTCGAGCTGAGCCTGCAGCTGTTGGAAGTTCTCGTTCGCTCGGAGCTCGGGATACGCCTCGGCCACGGCGAACAGCTGACGCAAAGCAGCCGTGAGCATGTTCTCGGCTTGCGCTTGCTCCTCGACCGTCCGAGCTTGGACGCCGGCCGTGCGCGCCTGCGTCACCCTTTCGAAGGTCTCTCTTTCATGTGACGCGTAGCCCTTGACCGCCTCGACGAGGTTGGGGATCAGGTCGTAACGGCGTTTCAGTTGAACGTCGACTTGCGCCCACGCGTTGTCGACACGGTTACGAGAACGTACGAAACGGTTGTAGAACGAAACGGCAACCAGAGCCAGGATCACGACGATCACAACCACCACGATCAGTACTGGGATCACCACGCACCTCCTCCGCCTCCACCGCCGCCGCCTCCACCGCCGCCGCTGAAGCCGCCTCCGAAACCGCCGGACGACTTCGGTGCGCCGGCAGAAAGTGTTCGGCCGATGTCCGAGAACAAACTAGTCAGATGCCACGACGTGAGTCCGCTTCCAAGACTCCCGTGACTGTCGATCCAGTACAGGCTGCTTTGGTTGGCGAGCTCGGCCGGCGCGACCATCTGGGCCGCCTGCAGCACCTTGTCCGCGACACCGAGCACAACGGCATAAACGAGGAGCTTGTCCCATAAAGGCAGCGCGGCCGGCGGCGCATCCTGCATGGCCGAGAAATCCTCGAGGTACCGGCGCAGTCCGGCCCACGAAGCGGCCAGCTCGGCCCCCGCCCGCGACCGCCGCGTCAGCGCCTTGGGCATAACCAGCCCGAGGATCAGAAGCACGACGGCGTTGACGATTCCGGGCACACCGACGGAAAGTCCGAAGACCGGCACGGTGTTCGGTTTCCGTGCCTCGATCATGCCCATGACCAAACCAATAACGGCGATCACGAAGAAGATGGCAATGGCGCCCCCCCATAAGTAGCGCCCGCTCCGATCGACCCACTTGCGGCTCCGAACCTCTTCGGACACGTATCGCCGCCAGTCCTTGAACATCTCGTAGAAGGACGTCGCGCGCTGTCGTAGCTCATCGCCGAACTTCGAAACGACCTGTCCGGCGTCGGTGAGGAACCATTCGACGGACTCGTAGACCTTCTTCTCCCACTTCTGGAGATCGTCCGGCGACTTGTCGGTCTTCTTGATCCGAAGGTCGCTGATGATCTCGCTCTTCATCCCGAGCCACGTCTTGCGCTCCGTCGTCTCGTGCTGCGAGTGGAAGTAGCCGCGGCGTACGAGATCGAAGAACGTAGCGATGAACTCCGCTTGCGCAACCTCTCCCCCTTCGCGCATCAAGGCGCCGACCAGTGCTGGAGAGTCGTCTGTCGGCGGCTCGCGGACGTAGGAGATCTCGCCATCGGAAGGGTGCGGATCGCGCCCGTACCGCCGTCCGAGGAAGAAGAAGACCCAAAGGGCCGGCAGGACCACCAGCAGGAGCAGCAAGGGGATGATCCACCACCAGTTGCGCTTGAAGAACTCGATGTTTTCGCGTTGCTCGGCGAACTCCTGATCGACACCGGCTTCCTCGGCGACGATCCGGTCGAAGGCGTCCTCACCGAACTGCGAGGCATCGACGAAGCCTCCTCCCGAGCCGGGTGGCGGAACCTCGATCGCCCCGCCCGTATCTCGCAAGACGTTCAGTGGGAACAGGACGCGCAGCTCGACCCATTGCTCGGCTGGGACGTTGCTCGCAACCAACGTGGCGCCATCCAAGCTGGGCTTGCGCGCAACCGATCCCTCGACCTCGCGCGGATGTCCCCATACGCGCAGCCGCTGATCGTCCTGGGTTTGAACGGGGTTCGGCAGCGTCAGGTCGGCGCTCAGGGAGCCGAGGGCCGTGGTCCATTGATCTCCCCACACCCGGAGGTTCAGCTCGGCTGTGTCCCGGTAGAGCTTGACCAGACCGATCATCCGATAACTGACGTCGAACGTCCGCTGTTCGCTGGTTGCGTTGTAGCGCCAGACGATGCGAGTCCCGTCCTCGTACGGACCCACGGCGAAGGTGTTGGCCGGGCCGGATTCACCCAGCGTGATCGTGCCGCCGGGTGCGTACCCGGCTCCCGCTTCGCCGACGCGAACCGAGTCGGCGATCACCCGCTCGTTGAAACGCCGCGGGATGTCACGCCAGGCGCCCTGGAAGGTTCCGTCGAAGTCGTAGGTGATGTGTTCGGTGATATCGACCGATCCGTCCCGGCGAACGGCTATGTCGATATCCGCGTCGGGAAGCGTGTAGCTCTTCGCGCTTGCCGCGGGCGCGGCGACGCCACATGCGACAACGACGAGGAGTGCGGTTAGGACGAATCGCATGCTGAACCGCGAGGCGCGATCAGCCAGTCGAGGGCGTCCCTACCTTGTCGACCTTCCACGAGCCCGAAACCTTCAGAAGCGTGAGCTCGAGAACCTGGGTCCTGGTCCGTTGCTCGCGGTCCTTGTTGTCCGACGTCTGCCTCGAGACGACGATCACCGTGGCCGTGTCGTCGTCGCGAGATGTGATGGCCGCGCCGCGCACCTCACCGGTAGACACCGTTTGTCTGGCCACGATCTGTTGCTTGAAAGCGTTGTAGGTCCCCTGCGGCAATGCGGATTGGTTCTGCGAGGGGAACTGCTGCGTCGCGTCCCGCAGGGTCCGCGCAGAATCCTCGCTGATCGTCTTGTAATCGAACGTGATCAGGTTCTCCGTGAATCTCGCCGCAACCGCTTCGATCTCATCCTCGGCCGAGGTCTCGGCCGCCCGGTTGATGGCCGGCGTCTTGACCGGAGCGGCGCCCGGGGCGAACGCCATCAGGGCGAACAGGATCGTCGTGATGAACAGGATGACCGTCGTGATGGTCAGCAAGCGGATGCGGCCCGCGTCGGCCGCAGGTGTGGTCGATGGGGCGGCCGGCCGGGACGGCGGCGTTACCGCAGGTTCCGGACGTGGAGGTGCAGGTGGTGGCGGAGCCGGCGGAGGAGGCGGAGTCGGGGCCGGACGGGGAGGAGCCGGCGGAGTTGACGAAGGTGGCGGGCTCGATGGCGCCGCAGGCGGTGGAGGAGGCGTCGGCGCGGCCGGCGGCGGCGTCGGCGGCGGCGGAGGTGCAGGCGGCGGCGTCGAGGGCGGCGCAGGTATCGGCGTCGTCGTCTGCGGCGTCGAGGTGGAGCTCTCGCCGGAAGGTGTTCCCGATCCGCCCTGGCGGGCCGCGTCGGTGAGGGGCTGAGCGCAATTCGCGCACCAGCGGGCGTCGACGCGGTTGGCGGTCCCGCACTGTGGACAGCGAACCGGACGGTCCTCGGTCATTGGTCTCCTCTATCGGTCTTGCGGGCTCAGCCTGGAGGAACCTCGCGAGGCTACCAAAGGCTTACCCGATCTGGGCGTTCGCGGCGCCGGCCTAAAGGCCCGCCAGGGTGGGGTCTTTGACGTCGTCGACCTTCCACCCTGAGGACGTGTGGACCAGGGTGAGCTCGAGGAACTGGAACTGCGCGCGGGGGTCGGTCTGGGACTTGTTCTGAATTGTCCGCTTCAGGAAGACCAGCACCGTCGCCGAATCCCCCGATCGCGAGGTGACCGATACCCCCTGCGTCTCGCCTTTCGAGATGGCCTTGGCCTCGACGACGTTGCCGCTAATGGCCGAAACGCCGCTGAACTCCTTTTCGAAGGTCCCCGTGGCGTCTTTCCCGATGCGATCGAGATCCTTGTCGAGCCTCCTGTAATCGAAGGTCAGCAGGTTCTTGGCGAAGCGTCCCGCCACGGCCTTGATGTCCTGCTCGGTATTCGCGTTGGAAGCGGTTCTGGCCGCCCCGAGCTTCAGCGGCATGATCCCCGGCGCGAAGAGCATCAAGGCCAGAAGGACGACGAGAACGCCGAGGACGATCGCGACGATCCCCGACCTACCCAGGTTATCCGGCAACTTGATCCGCTGCATGATCGAGGCCTTAGGAGCCGAGGCCCCGGACGCATCACCCGACGGCGCCGCGGCGGTGGCTGCGGACCCTGCGGCGGCATCGGAGGCCGGCTCGGGGGTCTGTGGGGTCGGAATACTCGACGGTTCAGGAGCCTCGTTCTCGGCTCCCGATCCGTCCTTCGTTTCTTCGTTGGTTTCTTCCATCAGGTCTTTCCCGTCAGCAATCGAAGTCGAGTATCGGATGGTACGGGGCATTGCCCGTCGCCTGTGCGTTTCTGCGCGGGGTCCCGTAGCTGCAGGGTGGGTTCCCCAGCTCACCGATGATCTGGCCGAATCGGAACCGGTTCGTATCGACGTCGTAGGCCTGTACCAACGTATCGAGGAACAGCGGGAGCCAATCGAGGGTGTCGGCCACAGACTGAAGGTGGTCGGCGGATATCCGAGTGATCTCCGCGAGGTTCGCGATGGTCGTGTTGAGCTGCACCTTGCGCGTGGCGATGAGGTTGCCGAGATCGGGCAGGTACTCGGCCCCCGAGTCCAGGAGCCGCTCGAGCCCGTCGGCGCCGCGGCCGAGCGCGCTCACCGACGCCCCAACGCCTTTCATCCCGGTCACGAACTCCGATGAAGTGGCGTCGAAGGCCGTCCCGAGCTTGTCTCCGTTGACGGCAAGGTCGTTCACCTCGCGGGTGCGGTTCGCCAATGTTTCGGTTAACGGATCGAGGGCCGCGAAGGCCGCGTGCAGGTCGTCGCCCCGGCCGCCGAGGCCTTCACCCAGCACGTCGACGAGGTTCCCGATCGCCTTGGGTGGTATGCCCGAGAGCACTTGGTCGAGCAACCGGAGAAGATCTTCCTGCTGGACGGGAAGCTGCGTTGCGGAGATCGGGATCTCGTCGCGTTCTTGGAGATATGGACCGGAGCTCTTGGTCGGCAGCAGATCGATGAACTGCTCGCCGACCGCGCTCTTGAACATCACTCGCGCTTTGGTGCCATCCTTCGGGATCTCGTCGAAGGTCTGCTCGATGATGAGCGAGATGCGAACGCCTTCGCGCACCACCTTGAGCTCACCGACGCGACCTATGGTGACGCCGCGGTATGTCACCTCCTGCCCGGTGAATACGCCGCCCGACTCGGCAAACGTGACGTTGATCGTGTACCTGGTCTGCACTCGGAATATCGAGAAGACGAGGACGATGATGAGCAGCGCGGACAGCACGATAAACAGTCCAACGTTCACCAGGATCCGGCCTTCGTGGGTGACCCAGCGCCAAGTGCCGCGGAGGTTGTTCGCTCTCCGCGTCCAGAACCCGGCCCTCGTCGAAGTCGAGATCAAGTCGTTGCTCATTTCGAGGCCGCCTCGGTTGCCTGCATGAAGATCGAAGCCATGCTCGAGTTCGCTCCCAGCGTCGATAGATCGATCGGGACGGCTTGCGCCAATATGTCGAGCTGGATGTAGTCGCCGGGCGCCGCACGCGCGAACAACCTGGTGAAGTCCGGCAGCTTACGAACGGCCTCGCGAAGCGTCTCGCGCACCTCGTAGAGACGCGGGATGACCTTCCGGAGGTCCTTCACTTGCGCGTCGATGTCCCCTTGGTGCGCTCGGGTGAGGTTGCCGAGCGGACCGCCGAGGCGGTCCAGCTGCACAACTAGGTCATCGAGCTGCTGTTGTTGGTCGGCGACGATGCCGAGGGCATCGTCGCCGACATCCAGAGCACGCCCAAGGGTGTCGGATCCCGCCGCGAGCGTCTTCGACGCCGCGGCGAGATCCGACACCGACGAAGCGAGCGAGTCCTTTTGACGGTGGAGGGACGCGACGACCTTCGCCGTTTGGTCCAAGACGCGGCCGAAGGTGTCCTCCTGACCTTCGAGGATCATCGCCCCGGCCGAGGTGATCGCCGCCAGATCTTCGAGGGCTCCGGTCTCGAGGAGTCCGCCGAGACTCGTCAGGAGCTGCTCGAGCTCGGGAGCCTTGGCGGTCTGTGCGACGGGCAGCACGGCGCCGGACGGAAGATCGCTCCCCTCCTTGGGCGACTCGAGGTCGACGAACTTCTCACCGAGCAGTGAGGTCGCGCGCACGGTTGCGCGCGTGCCCTCGCGGACCTGGGCATCTTCGCTCAGACGCATCGTCACGCGCGCGACCCATTCACCTGGTCGTTCGACGAGGTCGATGCTGGCCACGGTGCCGACGACGGCGTCCGCCTGCTGGACGTTGGCACGGCCGACGAGATCGCCGACCTCGGCGAACTCCGCGACGAGTGTGCGTCCGCCGCCACCGAAACTGCACCCGGACGTCAACAAGACGAGTACGAGGGCCGAAAGCAGCGAACGTGCGATAAGGCGCTTCATGGGTGGATGACCCCGGCCGACGTCGGCCAGTCGCGAACTCGGATGCGCTTGTTGACGTCGTCGAACTCTTGCCGGACCCCTTTGCTGAGGACGGGGAGCCACAAGATGTTGTCAAGGATGCGCTGCCGTTGCCGGTACAGCGCATCCGAGACATCGGATAGCGACTGCAGGTCGTCCTCGAGGTCCTGGCGATGCGCCCGCACCAAACTTCCGAGCTCTTGGACGAGCGACGCCAAGTTGCCGGTTCCCGCCTGGAGCGCCTCTTGCTCGCCGGCCAATGAGGAGAAGACGGTCGCCAGCCCACGGTTGGTCTGCTGAAGGGCGTCGTCATGTTGAGATAACTCGGCGAGGAGCTTGTCGAGGCTGACGAGGATCGAATCGACGCTCCCGACGTTGGTTCCGAGCGTCTCGAGGATCGTTGTGAGCGCATCAACGGTTGTGCCCAGCGCTTGGCCTTGCCCGGCCAGCGCGCGCTCGGCGTTCTGAACGAAACGACCGAGAGCTCCGGGCTCCGACGCCGTTCCGGGCTCGAGTGCTTCGAGGAATCGTTTGAGCGTTGAGAGCAGGTCGTCGAGCTCGAACGGCGCCATGCCTCGCTCTAAGGGCACGGAATCGCCGTCGCGCATCGCGGGCCCGCCGCGCCAGACGGGCGAGAACTGGATGTATCGGTCGGATATGAGCGAGATCGGGACGATGATCGCCGAGGCGTCGCGCGGAATCCGCGTGCCTTCCTGGATCCCCATCTCGACGCGGACGCGGTCGCCTTCCGGCTTCACCGACGAAACTCTCCCCACTTCGACGCCCAGCACGCGGACCGTCGAGCGCGGGAACAAGCCGATCGCACGTGGGAAGAACGCCGTGACCTTGTAGGTTTCCTCACCGCCTCGCATGAAGATGCCGCCGGCGGCCACGAGCAGCAGCACGACGGCAACTACGACCGCGATCGTCGCTCGCGTTCGCGTCATCACCATGCTCATTGCATTGCTCCGGTGAAGATCGACGACACTGACGAACTCGAAGACATCGCCGTACCGCCGGGAATGATCGGCGGAAGCGGGAGGTCGAGCACGGTCTGCAGCCAGATGTCGCCCCACTTGCCCTGCGTGAAAGGTCGACCGAAACTCTTAGCGCTCGGGCCGAGGGTCTTCACGGCCCGTTCCAGCGGACCTATGTCCTTCCTCAGCACCTCCAAGACCACGTGCAGATCGCGGAGGGCCGGATCAAGGTCGGACCGGTTGTCGCGCAACAGATCTGACAGCTGCGCGGACAGGCGATTGGATCCATCGACCAGCGTGCTCAGCGCATCGCGCCGCTCCGCGAGGGCTCCGAGCAGCTTTCCACCGGAATCAAGGATGCGACCGAGCTCCTGCGAGCGGTCGCCGAGCACCTCGAGGATCCGAGAGCCCGCGCTGACAATCTCCTGAAGATCCCCGTTTCGATCCTTCAGGCCCTCAGAAGCCTTCGCGAGACCCTGAAGAGCGCGGCCCAGGTTCCCTTCCGGATCCTCGGTCAGGTCACCGAGCTCGCGCAGCGCGTCGTTCAAGACCTTGGCGTCGATGTCGCCGACCTCTTCCACCACGCGGTTGGTGACCTCGTAGAGCTCGAACGGGATGCGGGTGTGGTCGAGGGAGATGGTTTCTCCCGGCTCGAGCCGCTTGGTTCCCTTCGGAGCGATGTCGATGAACTTCGAGCCGAGGATCGTCTTGAGTTTGATCTCGGCTTCCGACGCCGTACCGATGTGGATCCCGGACGCCAGCTCGAGCTTGACACGTACCCGGTCGAACACATCGTTGGAGTTCGGCGAGACGAGCTCGATCGATGTGACCTTGCCCACCTTGAGCCCGGCGATTCGCACTTCGTTCTCCGGCGTGAGGCCGGCGGCATCGAGGAAGTCGGCCTGGATCGAGTAGACACCGCGGAGGAACGGGAAACGGCCGAGCGAGAACGCGAACAGCATGAGGACGCCGAGCACGGCGACGACCACCAGTCCGACGGTGATGGGATTGCGCTCCCGGAACGGCGTCATGTCGCGGATGCGCCGGAAGAACTTCGACTCTCGAGCGCGGCGCATCACTACGGAGGAGCGGGCCGCCTTTATCGGAGGCAACTCGCCGAGACGCTTCATCGGCTTCATCGGTCACCGCCCTGATACGCGGCAGCGAAGATGTTCTCGAGCACGCCCTGGGAGCCGGGCTTGGATTCAGTGGCAGCGTTCGAGCTGAAGCCCGGGCCGCACAAGCCGTTGATGCAGACACCGTTCAGGTTCACCCACTCGCCGTAGGTTGTGGCGCGGTTCAGTGCTTCGACTGTGAGCGGAAGGTTCCGCACGGCGGCGTCGAGATTCGCCCGCTCCTCCGCGACGACACCGAGGACGGCAGTGAGCTGGTGGATCGCTTCGTCCAATCCGGGCCGGTTGTCCTCGAGGATCTTTGCCGTCCCCCGGCCGGCAACGCCGATGTTCTCCGCGGCGCGGGCCAGTTCGGTCGAGCGGCCGGCCAGAGTCCCGAGGATCCGGTCGAGAGAATCGACGACACCGCCGAGGTCGTCGTCGTGAGCGGCGATGGCCGACACAACATCGCTGAGGTGCTCGACGACTTCGGTTACGACCGGTCCACGTGCGCCCAGCGCTTCCGTCACGTCGGCCAGCTGGGCGGTCATGTCCTGCAGACGCTGCTCCCGCCCGCCGAAGACTTTCACTATCGCGCGGGAGATCGTGTTGACATCGCCGGCGGACAAGGTCCGCAACACCGGCTTGAGGTTGTTGAAGACGATCCCGAGGTCGAAAGCCGGCGATGTGCGAGACAGCGGGATCAGATTCTCGCCGCTCTTCGGGAACGAGGGCGCGTTGGGATGTTCCTTATCCCGCGAGATCACGATCATTCGCTGTCCGAGGAGGTTCCGGAACCGGATCGCCGCCCGTGCGTTGTTGGGGATGTCGACGTTGCGCTTGACGCGGAAGGTCACCAGGGCTCGGGCCTTGCCCGTGCGCCCGTCCATTTCTACGTCGGCACCAGCGACCTTCCCTACCGTGACGCCGGCGATCTTGACGGCGTCGGTTTTCAGCAGACCGGTCGCGTCAGAGAACTGAGCCCTGACGGTGTAGAAGCGTGTGAACGGCTGGATGTTGCCGATCACCGCGGCGAGCAAGCCCGTCAAGGACAGCGTGATCGCCGTGAAGAGACCGAGCTTGATGAGGACCGATCGCAGCGAGCCCGTCATCGCAGCAAGCTCCCGATCGGGGAGGGTTCGGTGGGGTCCCCGGAGGGTGCGAGAAGATCGTCCAGCGGCACGGCCTGGAGAATGATCGACAACACGTCGGACAAACCTGCATTGCCATCGGTCAGCTGAGCGATCGCGACCTTACGCGGCGCCGGCTCTTCTCCCGGCGGATAAGGCGTACCGCCGATGATCAAAGGATCCGTGACGTAGATGCGCCAGTTCGGGCCCTCGGAGAGATCGAGGATCCACACGCCCAAGAACGAGTCGAGCAGCTTGACCACGTTGGGAAGGTTGGCTTCGCGTTTGGCGACTTCGTCGAGCACCGCGCGGCCCTTACCGGCGATGTCGCCGAGGTCGCGCTCGCGTGCCGTCAAGATGTCGCCGAGGTCGCGCGACAGGGGCACGAGGCCATCGACAGTTCGGCGGAACTCGTCGGGGTGCGAACGGATCACCTCGCCGACGGCGATGAGGCCATCGAGGGCGGAGAGCAGATCCGAATCGGTGTCCTTGAGAGCGGCAGCGAAGTAACGAAGATGAACGAGGTTGCGCTCGAAGTTCGGAAGCGTGCGCTCGGTTTCTGTGAGGAACTTCGCGCTTTGCACGGTCGCGTTCCGGAGAGCCTGCTCGTTGCCAACGAAGGCGCGAGCGAGCGCGTGCAACGAAGCGCCGAATGCCTCGGGGTCGATGGCCTCCAGGACCGGCACGCCCTTCTCGAGGATGGTCTCGACTTCCAGCGGCGGGATCGTGCGGCTCTCGGGGATCTTGGACCCGTCTTTGAGATTGTCCTTTGCCATCTTGGGCGGCACCAGGAAATCGATGAACTTCTCGCCGAAGAGCGTCTTGGCTCGGATCGCGGCACCGACGTTGGATGGGATCTCCTGATCCGGAAGGATCCGCATCTTGATCGTGGCTCGGCCGGACCGGCTCACGTTGATCCCTGTGACCGTACCGACGAGAACGCCGCGCTCCTTCACGTCGCTCCCCGATCGCAAGAGCTGACCGGCTCGCGAGAAGGTGGCCGAGACCTCGAAGCCGGGCTTGAAGCTTCCGCCGAGGAACAACGACAGGCCGTAGACGAAGAAGATGAGAACCACGACCGCCAGGGCACCGAAGATTGCGTTACGTCCGCGATTCTCCACGGGCGCTATCCGGCGATCCGCACCGTTTCGCCGGCGCCCCAGAAGATCGCCGACATCACAAGATTCACGATGTTGATGGCGACGATAGACGTCCTGATAGCCCGGCCGACGGCGACGCCCACGCCAGCGGGGCCTCCGCTCGCGTAGTAGCCGTAGTAACAGTGGATCAGCACCACGACCACAGCGAAGATGAGCGCTTTAGCCAATGAATAGATGACGTCTTGGATCGGCAGGAACAGCGTGAAGTAGTGGCCGTACGTGCCTCCCGAAAGTCCCAGATAGTTGACGACCATGAACCTCGTGGCGACGTAGGAAGAGAAAAGCGAGATCAGGTACAGCGGGATGACCGCGACGAAAGCACCGACGAGGCGCGTGGATACGAGGTACGGGATCGGCCGCACGGCGATGACCTCGGTTGCGTCGATCTCCTCCGAGATGCGCATGGCACCGAGCTCGGCCGTGAATCCGGCTCCCACCTGCGCCGCCAGCGTGATCCCCGCGATCAAGGGCGTGATCTCACGAGTGTTCGCGAAGGCGGAGACGAATCCCGTGAACGCCTCGGCGCCGATCAGCTCGAGCCCCTTGAAGCCTTCGAGCCCGACCTGTGTGCCGGTGAAGAAGGCCATGAAGAAGATGACGCCGGCCGTTCCCGCTCCGGCGACCAGCGCACCGGCGCCGATCGTGATGTCCGAGATGTGCCGGATGATCTCCGTCCGGCGCTTGAGAGCGAGAGGGATGTTGGCGATGGCTTTGACGTAGAAGGCCAGGTGCGCGCCGAGCGCAGCCAAGCCGCGCACGCCGGCGTCGCCGGCGCCTTGCATCGCGCGCATGGGAGCGCCGGCCAGGGTCCTCTCTTCGGTCTTAGCCAATCAAACTCCCATCACGCGAACTTGGGCGGGACGAGGGCGAAGTAGATCGCGGTCATTACGAAGTTGACGACGAAGATCATCAGGAAGGACACGACTACGGCGCGGTTCACTGCCTCGCCGACGCCTTTGGGCCCGGCTTTGCAATACATGCCGAAATACGCTGCAACCATCGCAACAACCAGCCCGAACACACCGGCCTTGCCGAGAGCCACGTAGAGATCGGCGGGCTGCGCCAGAAGCGAGAACGACGCGATGTACGCCCCGGGCGTGCCGCCCTGGACCAGAACGTTGAAAACGTAGCCACCGGCGATCCCCGCGACGGAAACGAATCCATTGAGAAGGACGGCCACGAGGGTCGCCGCCAGGATGCGCGGGACGATCAGCCGGTGGATCGGATCGACGGCGAGCACCTCCATGGCCGAGATCTCGTCACGGATCCGGCGGGAACCGAGATCCGCCGTCATCGCGGACCCACCGGCACCCGAGATCAGCAGCGCGGTGGCGATGGGCGCCGCCTCTCGCACAACGGCGAGAACCATGGTCGCCCCCGTTTGGGATTGGGCGCCCAATTGTCGAGTGACGTTGCCCACCTGAAGAGCGACCGTCGCGCCGAAAGCGATCGATACGAGGATGACCGGCACGATCGAGACGCTGACGATGAACCACGACACCGTGAGGAACTCGCGGACCGGCCAGGGACGCCTGAAGAACACACGGAACGCGTCGAGCGTGAGCGCGAACATGTTGCCCGCCGGGATCAGCAGGGCTTGGCGGAGGCGATTCAAGCGCGCCTCGTCCGGCGGGCCGCCTTCGGCTTGGCCCTCTTCCTCCTCTGCCCTACTTGGGAGGCGCCACGCTCCAACTTGGCGCCGTTGCCCGACGCCTTCGCGGCGTCACCCGCGTCCTTCTCCTCAGACATCCCGATCGGACCCTCGGTCGACCCGGTAAGGAACTGCCGGACGACCGCTTCCTTCGACGTGAACATTTCGTCCCGCGTTCCGAACTTCACCAAGCGGCGCGCAAAGATCAGGCCGATGTAATCCGGGATGGTGCGGGCCGTGTCGATGTGGTGGGTGACGATGATGATCGTGGGCCCAAGGCGTTTCTTGAGGTCGACGGTGAGCAGGTTGAGGAACGCCGTGCGTACGGGGTCGAGCCCGGAGTCCGGCTCGTCGAAAAGGAGGATCTCCGGCTCCAGAACCAGCGAACGCGCGAGGCCGGCGCGTTTCTTCATCCCCCCAGAGATCTCGGCGGGGAACTTTCTCTCGGCCCCCGAGAGACCGACCAGCTCGAGCTTCTCCTGCACGAGCTGCCGGATCGTCCCTTCCGATAGATCCGTGTGTTCGCGCAGCGGGAAGGCGACGTTGTCCTCGATGTTCATCGAGCCGAACAGAGCACCGTCCTGGAAGAGAACACCGAACTTCTTGCGTACCTCGAAGAGGTCGTGTTCATTCAGTGTCGGGATGTCCTTGCCTTCGACATAGACGTGTCCCGATGTCGGCTTGAGCAGTCCGACGAAATGCTTGAGCAGCACACTCTTGCCTGTGCCGGACGGCCCCAGGATGACGGTGATCTCGCCCCGCGGAACGTCGAACGTGACGTCTTCCCAGATCGTCTGCGTCCCGAAACGCTTAGTCAGACCGACAACCGAAATCGCCGCGTCCTGCGCGTTCCCCCTGGCCACGAGGCAGCCATCATACAGACCGGCAACTCTCGAACCCTAAGTTCGCGTCGGGTCACAAACGACGCATCGTGCGTCGTACCGATCGGGAAAGACCTGAACTTTCAGACGGCGACCGCACTTGCGACAGAAGCGCGGTGGATCGAGCTTGCACGTCTCGTGGTTGCCCTGGAGAGGCCTACCGCAGTGCTCGCAAAAGTTCGCGTCCGTTTATATCCCCAGGCTCTTGAGAGGCATCTTGAGATCGTGGAGCATCGCAAGATCTTCGGAGGGCTCTCGCCCGAGCGTCGTCAGGTAGTTGCCGATGATGATCCCGTTGATGCCGGCATAGAGGCCCATCGATTGGAGCTCGCGCAGCGTCACTTCTCGTCCGCCCGCATACCGAAGGACGATGTCCGGGAAAACCAACCGGAAGAGTGCGATGGTCCGGATCGCGTCGAGCGGATTCACGAGATCCCGCTCGCCCAGCGGCGTTCCCGGCCTGGGGTTCAGGAAGTTCATCGGGATCTCACGGGGGCCGAGCTCCCTGAGCTCGAAGGCGAACTCGACGCGCTGACGCACGGTCTCGCCCATCCCAAAGATGCCGCCGCAGCACAACTCCATGCCGAGATCGAGAACCAGCTGGCAGGTGTCCCACCGCTCTTCCCAGGTGTGCGTCGTGCAGATCTTCGGGAAATGGGACCGCGCCGTTTCCAGGTTGTGGTTGTACCGACGGACACCGGCGTCGTGAAGTGCCTGAGCCTGTTCGCGCGTCAGGATCCCCAGAGAACACGCCACGTGCATGTCGGTTTCGGAGTGCAACGCGTCCACTGCGGCTAGAACCTGTTTCATTATTCGCTCGTCCGGACCGCGAACGGCCAGGACGATGCAGAACTCGGTTGCACCCGCCTCTTGGCTGCGTTTGGCCGCCTCGACCAGCGGCGGAATATCGATGAATGGTTCCGGTCTCACCGGTGTCGGCCAGTGCCGGGATTGCGAACAGAAGGAGCAGTCCTCGGGGCATCCGCCGGTCTTCGCCGAGATGATCGACTCCACCTCGACCTCCGGTCCGGCGTGGTGGAGCCGCACCCGGTGCGCGAGAGCGACGAGCTCGGGAACCTCGGCGTCCGGGAGCTCGAGGATGCTGAGCGCATCGTCGAACGAAAGCTCCGGGACGGACCCGTTCGTCTTCGCGCCGATTTCGGTGAGGAGTGTCACGAGGTCCCTTGTCTACCATCCCGGCCTGCTTCCACGCGGCGGCTATCCTTCGTGCGCAGTGGAAGATCTGTCGATCGCGCCGGTCACTCGGGACGACTTCGATGAATGGCTGGCTATGGCCCTGGAGCTGTGGCCCGACTACGAGCCCGGTGAGATGAAAGCGATCCTCGAGGGTCTGACCAAGGATCCGAAAGAGGAACCGTTCATCTGTCGATTGCCGGACGGATCTCCGGCCGGCTTCATCGACCTTTCGACCCGCACCGACTATGTGGAGGGAACGAAGTCGTCACCCGTGGGATACATCGAGGGCATCTACGTCCAACCTTCGCTGCGAGGAAGAGGGGTTGGACGAGCGCTGGTCGACTTCGCCGGGCGTTGGGCGTCTGCCAAGGGCTTCACAGAGCTCGCCTCAGACGCCGAGCTGGCCAACACCGATAGCCACAAGTTCCACGCAGCGGTCGGCTTCACCGAAGGTGGACGAATCGTTGCGTTCGTTAAGGACGTCGGGAGTCGGGGCTAGCCCAGGAACTCGTCCACTAGCCTCACGAAGTCCGCCGTGGCTTCGTAAGGAGCCATGTGGCCGGCGTCGGGGATGAACGCGGCCTTCGCGTCCGGGATGGCCTTAACGAAGTCGTCTGCGTATTGCGGTGGCATGAGCTTGTCCTTCTCTCCCCACACCAACAGCGTCGGGGCCTTGATCCGGCGAAGGCGGCGCCCGAGTCCCTTGTCCGGCAGCGGCCAGATGTATTTGCCCAGAGTGACCAGGCCGGGCAGCACTCGCAGCATCATCGCGGTGAGCGGATCGTCGGATTGAGACTTCTCTTCGTCGTCGCCTTGCGCCATCGCGGTCATCGCTGTCGCTGCTTCGGGCGAGGTCGCATCGTGCCAAAGCAGCTCGGCCATCCCGAAGGGGAACGCCGTGAAGAAGTCGGGCATCGGATAGTCCTCGTTCCACAAACCAACGGGTGCAGCGAGCACGAGCTTCGTCACACGGTTCGGGACATGCGCGGCGAGCTCCGCTGCGACCATCCCGCCGAAGGAGTGACCGATCACCGCGACCGAATCGAGCTCGAGCTTGTCCAGCAGCTCGTCGTGATAAAGCGCTAGGTCGTGCACGTCGCGCAGTTCGTCGAGCTCATCAGGATCGACGAAGCCGGGGTGCCTGGGCGCGATGACCTTCCGATCCGCCGCCAACGCGGCGACCAATGGATCGCTGGGAGTCATGCCGCTACCGGAGTGAAGGAACAGAACGGGCTCACCCTCGCCGGACTCGTAGATCTTCGCTGTGATCGGCGGATCCCAAAGCGTGACCGTGCGGCTCATCGGGGCGCCACGGGCGAGGCGGCCGGCCAGTATTCGTCCTCCCAGTCGGAGAACAATCCGGACAGCTTCGGCATCACTTCACGCGCGAAGAGCTCGGTGTTGTACTTCACCGTCTCCTGCTGCATGTTCCCGAAATGCAGGAGCACCATCAGGTGTCCCATTCGCAGGGTGTCCGCCGCCTCTTGCAGACGGTCGATAACCGTCTCCGGGCTCCCGGCGACGACGTAGCCGCGGTCGAGGATGTCCTTCCAAGTCAGGTCGGGGCTCAGTGCGGACGCACCGGCGATCTGCGACTGGATCCGCCGGCGTACCGTTTCCATCGACGAGTAACCCGGCGGCTGCACGAATCCGGGATAGAGGTGCAAACACTTGTTGTAGAAGTACAGCGCTGCAGGCGCGTAGAGCTTCTCGGCTTCGGCATCGTCCTTCGCGACGCCGATGAACTGAAGGAATCCCGCGCTGTATGGGTTCGGCTCGGCTCCCAGCTCGGCCACAGTGTCCCAGTAGCCCTTCATCACGTCCTTCGCGCCTTGGTAGCCGAAGTACGACAAGTACGAGTAGTTGAAGTGGTTACGGATACAGAACTCCCAGGTCTCGACCGATCCCCCACCGGGGATCCACACCGGAGGACGCGGCTGCTGGATCGGACGCGGCCACACATTCACGTAACGCAGTTGCGTGTACTTGCCGTTGAAGGTGAACGGCTCGCGTTCCTGCCAGGCGCGCACGATGAGCTCGACGCCCTCGCGGTATTTCTCGCGCAGGATCGCCGGCGGCGTGCCGTAGCAGAAGTTGGAGTCCATCGGCGTGCCGACCGGGAACCCGGCCACTAATCGTCCGCCGGACAGGACGTCGAGCATCGCGAATTCCTCGGCGACGCGCGTTGGCGGGTTGTAAAGCGCGACAGAGTTGCCCATCACCACGACCTTCGCGTTCTTGGACTCGCGCGCCATGATCGAACCCATCAGGTTCGGCGACGGCATCAAGCCGTAGGCGTTCTGGTGGTGCTCGTTCACGCAGATCCCATCGAATCCCATCTCGTCCGCGTACATCAGCTCGTCGAGATAGGTGTGGTAGATCTCGTGACCCTTGATCGGGTCGTAGTAATCGATCGGGACGTCGACCCACACCGATCTGACTCGTTGCCGGAAGTCGTCCGGCAGATACGGATACGGCATCAGGTGGAAGAAGTGGAACTTCATCGCACTTACCCCCTCAGGCAAGACCGATTCGCCACCAGCACTGTCCCATACCAGGCGCGACCTCGCCCACTCGCGCGACTGTGCATTTCGACGTAGTCCCATTCGCGATCGAGTCTTACGATTTCGCCATGGGCGGAACGAGGGATTTCGCGAACGAGTACGTCAGGCTCGCGGCGAATCGCATGGCTGCCCTGGCTCTCGCGTTCCACGGCTCGGAGCCGAGCCGTGGAACGAAGACGAAGGTCAGGACGGCCGGCCCAACCAACTTCAGCCGTCAGCGGCGGGAGAAGGTCCGGGCTTCGGCGTAGCGCAGCGGGCTAGAGGGCGAACAACCGGCCGTAGTTCTTCACGGCCGAGGCCGGGGCTCCGGCGGCGCGCAGCATCGCCCAAAAGAGCACCTGGTTTGCCGTCAGGACGGGGCGACCGAGCTCCTTCTCGAGAGCTTCGATCGTTCCTACCGCGCGAAATCCGTTCCCACCGATAACGACGGCTTCCGCTTCGTCCGGGACGTTCGACTTCGCGAAACCGAAGACGCCTTCTGGGCTGATGAGTTTCTGGTCGCTGGGGATCTCACACGACGCGCTGAAGACAACTTCGAAGCCGGCGGCCTCGTAGTAAGCGCGGCCGAGTCCGTTCAGCTCGGCGTCGAACCACGGCGGGGTGATGAATGCGATACGGGACGCGCCGAGCATAGGCAGCGCCTCAAGAGATGCGGCGCACGTCGCCACGACGGGGATCCCTTTTGCGCGCTCGGTGAGCCGATCGGTCATCGCCTCCTCTCCGGCTGCGCCGATCACGTAGGCCGAGCTCGTGAACGCGTAACCGATCGAGTTGATCGGCGCATCGGACAACAAATCGGCCGCGTCATCCACATGCGGAGCTTCGGCGAACGCACGCACGGGCGCGAGAGGGATGGTCGGATCCATCTCGCCGCCTGCCCGCATCGCTCCGAAGAACGCTCGTGCGCCGTGTACGACCACGTCCGCCGGCGCCATCGCTTGCATCTCGGACTCCGGACCCACATCGGCGTGCGGGATAAGAAGCCCAAGGCGCCATTTCGTTTCCCAGCCGTCCGGCTGCCAGTCCGCCGTCACGAGCTCCTCGGATCGGGGGTTTCGGGGACGATTCCGGCATCCTCGAGAGCGTCCCGCGCCGTCTCCGGTTTCATCTCACCGGACAACGCGAGTGCGTGGAGAGCAGCGGCGGTGATGTGGCCCGCGTCTATCTCGAAGTGACGGCGAAGGTCGGTGCGCGTGTCGGAGCGGCCGAACCCGTCCGTCCCGAGAGATACGTACGGCTCGGGGATCCATCGCGCTACCTGATCGGGAACAGATCGCATGAAGTCGCTAACCGCGACGATCGGGCCTTCGGCCTCCTCCAGCACCTGCGAGACATAAGGAACGCGTGGCGGCTCGGTGGGATGCAAGCGGTTCCACCTCTCGCAATCGAGCGCTTCGTTCCGTAGTTGCTGATAGCTCGTTGCGCTCCAGATGTCCGCCGCGACGCCGTGCTCCTTCAATAGTTCTTGAGCTTCGACAGCCAAACGCAGGATCGGTCCCGAGGCGAGAAGTTGAACGCGGGTGCCGTTCTTCGCCGACGATTTCTTGAATCGATACAGACCCTTGAGGATCCCGTCTGTCGCTCCGCGCGGCATCTTCGCCTGTACATAAGGTTCGTTGTAGAGGGTGATGTAGTAGAAGACGTCCTCTCCTTCTTCGTACATGCGACGCAAACCTTCGCGGATGATCGTCGCCAACTCGTAGGCATACGCCGGGTCGTAGACGAGAACGTTGGGCACGGTTGAAGCCAGCAGCGGCGAATGGCCGTCCTGGTGCTGCAGACCTTCACCCTCGAGAGTGGTCCGGCCGGCCGTAGCGCCCATAAGGAATCCACGCCCGCGCGCATCACCGAAGGCCCAGATGAGATCGCCGACACGCTGGAAGCCGAACATCGAATAGAAGATGAAGAACGGGATCGTCAGCTGATCGTGGGTCGCGTACGAAGTGCCGGCCGCCGTGAACGCCGCCATCGAGCCCGCTTCGGTGATCCCTTCCTCGAGAACCTGTCCATCTTCAGCTTCCAGATAGGGAAGCAAGGTTTCTACGTCGACCGGCTCGTAGCTCTGGCCGAGTGGGTTGTAGATCTTCAGCTGCTTGAACAACGATTCCATGCCGAAGGTGCGGGCTTCGTCCGGGATGATCGGGACGATGCGCTTGCCGATCTCGGGATCTTTGAGCAAAGCGCGGAGCAGCCGAACGAACGCCTGCGTCGTCGATGCTTCCTGCTTCTTCTCTTCGGTTCCCGCGAAGAATTCCTCGTAGGACTCCTTGGCCGGAAGTTTCGGCGCCTCGAAGGAAACCCTGCGCTCGGGTAGCAGGCCGCCGAGCTCGTCCCGGCGCCAGAGCATGTACTGGATGGTCGATGTGTGGCGGGGCGGCCGGTAGTACGGCGGCAGGTCCTTGTCGAGCTCCTGATCAGAAATCGGAAGTCCCAGTCGGTCGCGGAAGCCCTGCAGGTCGGTCACAGTCATCTTCTTGGCCTGGTGCGTGACGTTGCGGGCCTCGATCGATTCGCCGAGGGCCCATCCTTTTACCGTCTTCGCGAGGATGACGACCGGCGCACCCTCCAGATCAGTCGCAACCTTGTACGCCGCATAGAGCTTTCGGTAGTCGTGACCGCCGCGTCGCAGGCGTTGCAAATCCGAGTCGGACAAGTGCTCGACGAGCTTGCGTAGTCGCGGATCGGGACCGAAGAAGTGCTCGCGGATGTAGGCACCGTCGGCCACGGCGTAACGCTGGAACTGTCCGTCTGTTGTCGTGTCCATCTTGTCGACCAGCACGCCGTCGGTGTCCCGCGCGAGCAACGGGTCCCACTCGCGTCCCCAGACGACCTTGATGACGTGCCACCCGGCGCCGCGGAAGAGAGATTCAAACTCTTGGATCACTTTCCCGTTGCCGCGCACCGGTCCGTCGAGGCGTTGCAAGTTGCAGTTGACGACGAAGATCAGGTTGTCGAGTTTCTCGCGCGAAGCAAGAGCGAGTCCGGCCGTCGATTCCGGTTCGTCCATCTCGCCGTCGCCGACGAAGCACCAAACACGTTGCTGTGAGGTGTCCTTCAGACCGCGCGCATGCAGGTATCGGTTGAACCGTGCTTGGTAGACGGCGTTGATCGGACCGAGCCCCATCGAGACCGTCGGGAACTCCCAATAGCGCGGCATGAGACGCGGATGCGGATACGACGAAAGGCCGAGCTTGCCGCCGGACTCCCGGCGGAAGTTGTCGAGCCGGTCTTCGTCGAAACGGAACTCGAGGAAAGAACGCGCATAGATGCCGGGTGTTCCGTGTCCCTGATAGAAGATCTGGTCTCCGCCTCCCTCGTGGTCCTTTCCACGGAAGAAGTGGTTGAAGCCGACCTCGTAAAGGCTCGCCGCCGACGCATAAGTAGAAAGGTGACCACCGACGCCCGGTGACTTGATGTTCGCACGCAGCACCATGACGGCTGCGTTCCAACGGATGAGCCGCCGAATGCGGGCTTCCATGTCCTCGTCCCCCGGGAACGGAGGCTCGTCCTCGGGCGCGATCGTGTTGACGTAGTGGGACGAAACCATCGGTGGCACGCCGATCTGCAAGCGTCTGGCTTCGGCGAGCAATCGACGCAGGACGTAGCCGGCCCTGGGGTTCCCTTTATTGGCCGCGAGGTCGTTGAGAGCCTGCAGCCACTCGTTCGTTTCGGCAGCGTCGACGTCGGGCAGCTGGTCGTGGAATTCGTCGAAGGCCATGCCTCGACGGTACCCCCGGACGACCGATTGACCAACCGGCGCACCTACCGCACTTCCATGTGTCCGTCGGGCGATCCAATCGGCTGCCGTAGTATGAGCCGGGCGCTGGAGTGTCGTCGCTGGGGGCACATGGATACCGTCGAGAACCGCGAGCCGCAGTCACCCGCGCCGGAAAGTCGGAAGCTCGGCTATCACCCCGACCTCGACGGTTTCCGAGGCGTCGGCATCATCCTCGTCATCCTTGCCCATCTGTCGCCGGGGATGCCCGGGCCGGACTTTTGGAGCGCATACGTACTCGTTGACACCTTCTTTGTGATGAGCGGCTACCTCATCACAACGCTCTTGCTCAGAGAACGCGAGACGCGCGGCCGGGTGAACTTCGGCAACTTCTACGTCCGCCGCGCGCTCCGTCTATTGCCAGCGTTGTTTCTTGCCCTTGTGCTAGGCGCAATCGTCGCCGCGACGGTGGAGGGTGCGCTTGGTCGTCCGTATTGGCAGGTCGCGGGCCTTGTGCTGTCGTACGTTGGTAACTTCTTCGATCCCCAGTCGCTCGGGTTCTTCACGCAGACATGGTCACTGCACGTCGAGGAGCAGTACTACATCCTTTGGCCGGTGATCGTCATCTTCTGCGTTGCCCGTTGGCCGCGCAAGCGAATCGCGCTCGTGCTCTGCGTAGGCGCCGCCGCCTGCGCTGCTATCAGGTTTTGGTCATACGCGAAGGGTCACACGTCTTTCGCTTTCTATGCGACCCCGGCACGTGCCGACGGCGTTCTGCTCGGCAGCGCGCTCGGGCTCATGCTCCCCGAAGCGGGCGAGCGGGTGAAGGGATGGATCGCGTCGAGAACGGCCGGTGCGATCGCGGCGTTAGTCATCGGCCTCAGCTACATATCTACTACGCCCGCGTCGGATGCAACGTACGACGGCGTCCTGTTCGCTTCTAACCTCGGCTCTGTGCTGCTAGTGGCGCACTTGGTGCTCGCCGGGTCGCGGGCATGGCTACATCCGTTCCTCGGGTTCAAGCCGTTCGTGTACGCGGGCCGGATATCGTACGGCCTGTACCTCTACCACGGCTTTGTGATCGCGGTCGTCTTCGCTATACGCGGGGAACAGGAAAACCTCGGGACCGCGATGTTGGCACTCGCGGCAACCTTCGCCCTAGGTATTGCGTCTTACGAACTGATCGAACGACGGGCTCTCCGTCTCAAGACCCGATTCGGGACGATGTCCCGCGCCGTGCCTGCCGGATAGCTCGTCCTAAGTCCGGATCGGCGTTAGCCCGGACAGCGTCCGTATATCTCGAGCTGTCTGTCTCGATCCTCGTCGAGTGTGTCGAGGCCGACGCTGGCACGTCGCCGATCGATGTTGTCGGGATCTTCGATCGGATACGGCTCGTGGTCACCGTCGACGCAGTGGAACTGCGTCCCGTACACCTGCTTCTTGCGATCCAAGATGCGGTCGCGGTCGGTGAGGAACGCAACGTCCTTGGGATCCACCTCTCCGTCTCCCGCCTTCCTCATCAAGGACAGTGCGCGCTTCTGGAACGCTCGATCGTGCAGGGCATGCTGAGCGACAAGCCACGCAGCCGAAGCTCCCTGCTCGCCGACCAGGCTTTTGCCCGGCCAGCCATAGCGCTCGACGATCGCCTTTAAGCGGGTCGTGTTCCGGCGATCGACACGTTGCACCTCCTGCGCCGCCTCCAGCTGTTCGCCCTTCAGCTCTTCACCAACGGGCGGCAGCCCCGCCTTTATCTGCGCGTTGCGCGCCTGTATGTCGGCCTCGCTCAAATCGAGCAGCTCCTCGGCCAATTTCGGATTGGAACCGAGATCCGGCGGCCGGTCGCGCACGACAACGTAGACAGATACCGCGGCCACCGCGATGACACCGATGGCGATCTCGAAGATCAGCCGGCGCTTCCTGCGCCGCCGGCGCTCGGCCGCAGTTTGCGGATCAGGATCCAAGACGGCTTTCCAGGAACTGGACGGGGTGCATGGCTTTCCTTCCTGTCAGATCGGAGATCTGATGACGGCACGATGTGCCGTTCGCCACGATATCCGCATCCGTAGCCGCATCTCGCACGGCCGGCGCTAGAACACGTTCTCCCATGGCCAGCGAAAGCTCGTAGCGATCTGCGCGGTACCCGAAAGCACCGGCCATACCGCAGCATCCGGAATCAGGGACCGTTACTTCGCAATCTCCGACGATCTCGAGCGCGGCGACCGTCGGCTCGGCTCCCCAGAGTGCGCGCTGGTGACAGTGCGGATGGAACAGCACCTTTCCACCGCCGCGGAACGAGATATCGCCGGACGACTCCGCGATGTGCGACTCGGCCAGCGTGCAACGCTCCGCGATGTCCGACACGTCACCGATCAGATGCGTCCAGTCGTCGACCACTGCCGACATACACGAAGGCTCGGTGAAGAGGATCGGACCCGAGGTGTTGCGCAAGACCTCGGCTCCCATCTGCGCGGCACGCCGAGCCTTGCCGATGTATCCCTCCGATAGCATCACGCGGCCGCAGCATCCGGCGTCCACGATGCTCAAGGTTTGTCCGACCCGGGCGAGCACCGAGGCTGCAGCTTCCCCGATCTCGGGATCCTGGAATGTCGTGAAGCAATCGGCGAAGAGAAGGGGTCCCTGTTTCCCCTCCGGAAGCCGCCGCGTTAGCGGCTTGGCGTTGATCGCGGGCAGCGATCGCTCCTTGGCGATGCCTAGGCGTCGTTTCGTCCATCCCGTCCGGAGCGTGATGTTCGCCAACGGTCCCGTGCGTGTGGCAAGCGTGGCCAGCTGCCGGAAATTGGAGATGGCCCGCTGTAGTGGTGTGGCACCGTCCGATCGCCGAACACGGTCGCTCCACCAGACCTTGGCCCGGGCGATGTCGATGCGCGCCGGACACTCGGTCTTGCACGCCTTGCACCCGACACACGTGTCCATTACTTCGCGGGCTACGTCGTCCTCCAGGTCCTTCAGCTCGAGCGTGCCCGCCACCACGGCGCGCAATAGGTTGGCGCGCGCACGCGTCGAGTGCTCCTCCAATCCGGTGGCCGCCGCCGGCGGACACATGACGCCGACGTGCTTGCGGCAGAAACCCGATCCGTAACACCGTTCGGCGAACGGCTCGAAGCCTTCGTAGTCGGCGAAACCGATCTCAGACGAAACAGGATGCCGCACGTACTCCGCGCCGAAGCGCATGTTCTCGATGGTTTTGGGTACTTCGACGCCTTCGCTCCGCGCCGGCGAGGCGACGACCTTGCCGGGATTGAGCAGGTTGGACGGATCGAAGATAGCTTTGATCTCGCAGAGCTCCGAATAAAGCTCGGGCCCGAACAGTCTCTCGTTCCACTGCGTGCGCGCGAGACCCTCACCGTGCTCCCCGGAATGGTCGCCGCCCCAGTCGCGGACGAGATCCGTTACCGCCGCCATCAGACCCTCCAAGCGCTGGAGGTCCTTGCCGTCGGACAGATCCAGGAACGGGCGCACATGAACGAGCCCCGTCCCGGCGTGGCCGTACCAAACCACTTCCATCCCGTGTGCTGCGAAGAGCTTGTCGAGTTCCTTGATGTAGGGAGGGAGCCGATCGACGGCAACCACCGTGTCCTCCACGAAGGCCTGCGGGAGGTTGGGTCCGCCAGCAACGTTCGAAAGAGCTCCGATGCCGGCTTCCCTGACGGCCCACATGCTGGCCTGTGCCGCCGGGTCGACGTAGTGATCGCGCGTCCGCACACCGGCGCACTCGTCGAGTTCGCGATCCATCCGGACGAATCCCGCCCGGGCTTCGCTTTCCGAACGTCCGTGGTACTCGACGAAGAGCAGAGCGCCGGCATCGGCATCGATGGCTGATACGGATCGCGAATGAAAGGGGTCGTTGCGAGCGATGTCGATCATCGACTTCGAAACAACTTCGACGGCGCAGGGTCCGGTTTGGACCAGTCCGGGGACGGCGGCTATAGCAGCGTGGAGGTCGTCGAAGGCAACAACGGCGAGCACGCGATGGGTCGGCAACGGATCGAGCGTTACCTCGACGGCTTCGAGCAGGGCGAGAGTTCCCTCCGAACCGGCCATGAACTTCGCCATGTGCGGACGCTCGCTGCACAGATGCTCCAACTGGTAGCCGCCGCCGCGCCGCGCGAGGGTCGAGAACGCAGGCCCGAGCAACGGGGAAGCACGCTCGCGAACCTTCGTCAGGCGGGCGGACATGTCTCCGGGCAATCCACCCGAGGCGATCAGATCGTCCGACGAGCCCTCCAGCCGTCCCCGGCGCCCATCGGCCAGCACGACGTCGACGGCGTGGACGTGGTCCACCGTCGCGCCGTACACGATGGAGTGCGTCCCTCCGGAGTTGGTCGCCGTCATGCCTCCGACCGTGCACTGGCGCTTCGTGGCCGGGTCGGGTCCGAAGTGCAGCCCGGCGCGCGCGGCCTGCTCGTTCAGTTCCCACCACCGCGCGCCGGGCTGCACCCGCGCGATCTTGCGCTCGGAGTCGATCCACTCGATGCCGTTCAGTAAAGAGCAGTCGATCTGCAGCCCGTCGCCGACGCACTGTCCGGTGAAGGAGGTCCCGGCGCCGCGTGGAGTTATCGAGACCCCGATCTGCTTGCACACCTCGACGGCCGCGTGCAGATCGTCGGTGTGCTCCGGCCGCAGAACCGCGACCGGAAGGATCCGATACGGAGATGCGTCCGTCGAGTAGAGCTCGCGCGTGATCCGGTCGATGCGGACCGACCCGCGTACCTTCCCCTCGAACGCTCGCGCGACCTCGGCGGGTGATGTCACACGAGCCAGGATGCCTGGTCGCCGGCTAGAGCGCCCGCGCGAGCGGCTTGGCTAGGTCGCCACGCTCGCCAACGGTGATGCGATCCAGCTCGAGCCACGAAGCCATAAGCCGCAGCTCGTCGGCCAGCTCGGCCCCCACGAGCTTGCCGTCGATCCCCTTCTCGCCGAACGCGCTGGGGACGAGCAAGGTCTTCGCCTTCCGGTCGGCCTTCAAGTCGACCCGCGCCACGAACCGGTCTCCGAGCAGGAAGGGCAGCGAGTAGTAGCCGTACACGCGCTTGGCTTCGGGGACGTAGATCTCGATCTTGTAGTCGAAACCGAACAGCCGTTGCGTTGGGATCCGGTTCCACATCGTCGGGTCGAACGGCGAGACCAGAGCTCGAGTGTGCACCGGTTTCGGGACCTTGGTCTTCGGGACGACGTACGCCTTCTCCTGCCACCCTTCGACGGTCGCGACTTCCAGCCGGCCTTCCTCGACGAGCTCAGACATCAGGCGCGGGAGCTCCGAGCGTGCGCGACCTTTCACGTGCGTCCGGTCCCACCACGTCTCGATGTGGAAGTAGCCGGCGATATCCGAAGCCGCTCCTATCCCGAGGGCCTTCGCGGCCAGGACGAGAAGCTGCTTCTTGGCATCGTCCGCAGTCGGATACTTCGCGTTCAGGAACTCTTTCGGGATCACTCGTTCTGGAAGGTCGTAAAGTCTCGCGAAGTTGCGACGCCCGGACACAGCTACGCGGCCGAGACGGAAAAGGATCTCGATCGCCCGCTTGCCGTCGGACCAGCCCCACCAGTTACCCGTCGACTTACCGGCATTGGGAAGCTGGCCGGCCGTTACCGGCCCGTTCGCAGCAACGAAGTCGTAGACGGATTCGACGTACTTCTTTATCGCCGGCCCGGCTCCGCCCCACCACCGCGAGGACTGCTGGTTCTCCATCCGCCAACGGAAGAGTGGGTACAACGAAGTAGGCATCAAGCACGCGGCGTGGCCCCAGTACTCGAACAAACGCCGCTGGCTGTAAGCGAGGTCGTCCAAAGATGCGATCTGGTAGGGGCCGAGTCGCGAGAAAGCCGGCATGTAGTGGGCGCGGACGAGAACGTTGACCGAATCGATCTGAAAAGCGTTCAGCCGCGTAGCTAGCTTTGCGACCTTAGCCGGCGTCCCCTTCGATTTCGGAGGACCGAACCCCTGGGCGTCGAGGTGAAGCGAACGCGCTTCGCTTACCGACAGCGCTAGTCCTCGCTTCGGCAAGCGGCGCCTCAGCGACGGCCAACTACGGGATGCGCGTGGCTCATCCAGGTTTCGTACATGTGGGCATACCTGCCGCCAAGGGCAACGAGCTCGTCGTGGGAGCCGAGCTCGACGATCTTCCCGTCCTCAACGACTCCGAGCCGCTGCGCGCGCATGGCCGTTGAAAGCCGGTGCGCGATGATGATCGCCGTCCTTCCCTCGAGTAGCGCATCGAGCGCTCGTTCGATCTTCGACTCTGAGGCCAAGTCGAGGCTGGACGTCGCTTCGTCCAGGATCAGCACCCTCGGTCGGGCCAGGAAGGCCCGCGCCAGTGCAAGCAGCTGCCGCTCGCCGGAGGACAACGAGACGCCACGCTCGTGGCACGGCGTGTCGAGGCCGTCCGGCAAGCGCTCGATCAGATCTTCGATACCGACGGCGCGGCAAGCGTCCCAGACCTCTTCGTCCGTCGCATCCGGTCGAGCGAACGCGATGTTGTCACGGATAGATCCGGCGAAGAGGAACGGCTCCTGCGGCACGTTGCCTATCTGCAATCGGAGCGAAGTCTGCGTAACTCCCTTGATGTCGTGCCCGTCTATGAGGATGCGTCCGGTGTTCGGATCGTAGAAGCGCGCGATCAGCTTCACGATCGTCGACTTCCCGGCCCCCGTCGGACCGACGAGCGCGAACGTCTCTCCGGGCCGGATGTGCAGATCGACGTCCTCCAGAACCGGGCGCTCCGGGTCGTACCCGAACGTCACGTGCTCGAGGTTGATGTCCCCGAGAACCGACGGAAGCTCTTGGGCGTCCGGGGACTTCCGCCGGCTCGGGGCCCTCCCCGAACACATCACGCAACTTGATGATCGCGGCGCGGCCCTGACTGGTACGTGTTGTAGAGGCTGGACGAACTGCTGGATGGGAGCGAAGAACTGGCGCGACGTACAGGACGAACGCTGTGAGCTCGCCGATGGACAGGCTTCCGTCGACACCATCGACCCACCGACCAGGATGATGATCGCCTGGGCGAGGATCCCGATCGATTCGGTCCCCGGCCCGTAGATCGAAGAGACCTTCGCCGTGTAGACATTGGCATCGCGGTGCTCGCCGAGGATGTTGCGGTGCTTGACGACGTTGTGCCGTTGTCGGTTGTGCGCAGCGACGATCCGGACGCCGGACAATGACTCCTGCAGGTCGGCCAGAACATCGGCGATCCGCTCTCGCACGGCCAGGAAACCGCGGTCCGAAACACGACGGAACCACAGCGTGCGACCGTCATAACCGGGACGACGAAGCCCGACGTGAACGCCGCCAAGCGCACGTTCATCGTGAAGAGGATGCGCCGACACGACGAATAGCGTCAGGCCTTGCACGACGAGATTGATCAGCCCTTCGTTGAAAAGCTGCTGCAAGGCTTCGACGTCGCTCGTCATGCGCGTCATGATCCGGCCCGCCTTCTCGCGCGATGTACAAGTCGACGCCCAGCCGCTGCAGGTGCGTGAAGATCCGTACGCGCAAATGGAACATGAGGCGCTCGCCTACCCGTCCGGTCCAGGCCAGCCGGAGGCGACCGGCGACCGTCCCGAAGACGACCGCTCCCATATAGAGGGCAGCGATGATCAGCAGGGTGCGGAAGTCGCGCGCGCGGATTCCGTTGTCGATGCCGCGACTCGTAAGCAACGGACCGGCCTGCGTCGCAACCGTTTCGATGACGACGAACAGGAAGGAGCCGAGCGAGCCACCACTTGTGCGGCGCGAGGAATCGGCGCAGCGTGAACGGGCGGTCGTCCGGCGGGATCCGGTCGAACGTGACCTGCTCGGGCGGGTGCTCCGGCTCGGTCGTCGAGGATCTGTTCTGCCGTCTCCGCCAGCTCCGGTGGGATCCCGGCGAAAGGCAGACCGGCCCGCGCCGATGAGTGCGCGACCGCCGCCAAACATCGGGCCGCCGCATCCGACCGGGTCCGAACATGCCCATTACCGTCCACCCCCACCGAACGGATCGATGTCGCGGAATGACCTCATCGGCATCCGAATCGAATCCGTTGCCCTCTGCCTTCTCGCGGCGCGCGAGCAATGCCTCTTCGTCCTCGCGAAGGTGTGCCAGCACTTCGACGTATCGAGGCTCCGTTCGCATCAGCTCGGAGTGCGCTCCGGAGGCGACGATGCGTCCGCGCTCCATGAGCACGACGCGGTCGGCCAGATTGATCGTCGATAGACGGTGCGCGATGACCAGCGTCGTCCGGCCTTCCATCACCCCGTGTAGCGCGTCGTGGATCTCCTGCTCGATCTGGACGTCGACGGAGCTCGTCGCGTCGTCCAGGATCAGGATCGTCGGATCGGTGACAAGCAGACGAGCGATCGACACGCGCTGGCGTTGCCCGCCGGAAAGGTCGTAACCGCGTTCACCGATGATCGCTTCGTATCCCTCGGCCATCTGCTTGATGAACTCGTCGGCACCCGCAGCCTTGGCCGCCGCAGACGACTCCTCCATCGGTGCGTCCGGGCGTCCGTACGCGATGTTGTTCCGGATCTGTCGGAGAAGAGGAACGCGTCGTCGGCCACGAGTCCGATGTGGGACCGAGGCTCTCGACTGTGTGTAGCTCACGCACGTCGCGTTCATCGATCAACGACACCGCCGGATGTCACGTCGTAAAAGCGCATCAAGCAGCCGGGCGACGGTCGACTTTCCGCAACCGGTACGCCCGACCAGCGCCACAGTCTCACCGCGTTCGAGGGACAGCGAGAAGTCGTCGAGAACACATTCGGACCGTTCGCGTATGCGAAAGAGACGTTCCTTGAACTCGACCTTGCCCTCCGGCTCGACGAGGTCGACGGCCCCCGGACGGTCGACGATCATCGGGAGCCGTGTCGAGGATCTCGTATATGCGAGCGGCAGACGCACGCGCCCGTTCGTTGAGGATGAGCAAGAACCCGAGGATCCGGAACGGCGCAATGAGCCGGACGATGTACGAGCTGAAGAGGACGATGGCTCCGATGTCGAGCTGCTCGTTGATGACGAGATAACCGCCGTAGAAAAGGAGGACGAGAACCAGGCCCAGCCCGGGCAGGTTCTGCAGAATCGGGGAGTAGTTCGCGCGGATATCGACCTGCTTCACGTTCGCCCACTGCACACGGCGTGCAGCACCGGCCAGCTCTTTGATCTGCTGGAGCTCGGCAGCGAAGGATTTCACGATGCGAACGCCGGTGACGTTCTCCTCGACGATCGTGGCGACTTCTGCCATACGCGCTTGCACGATCCACGAGATCGGGAACATCAGCTTCCGCATCTTCATGCCGACGACCAAGACGACCGGGCATCGGAGCTAGCGCGACGATCGTCAACAGCGGATTGATCGAGAACATGATCGCCGCGCGCGAAGAAGAAGCGTCAGGAACTCGATGAGCATCGTCGGCGCGAACGCGAGGAACATCTGCACGGATCGGATATCGGAGTTGGCGCGCGAGATGAGCTGGCCCGGTCTGGACCCTGTCGTAGAACGCGAAGGACATCCGCGAGAGGTGCTCGTAGATGATCGAGCGAAGGTCGTATTCGATCCCGTAGGCCGCGCGCATCATGCTCTGTCGCGACACCATGCCTACGAGGAAGCGCGCGACGGCCAGCCCCACCATGCCGAGGACGAGCATGCGTATCGGTTGGATGTCGCGCTTGGTCAAGAGGTTGACGGCGCTTCGTATGAGCAGTGGGCTCGCCAAACCGAGAAGTATCACGACGAAGCTCGCCACCCAGGCAGCGAGGAAGTACCGCTTGTGTGACCACATGACCGGCCACATCCGGCGGACCCACGACCTGGACGGGTCCGTGCCGATCCAGGACTTGGGAGCCGGATAACGCGCCTCGACTCCTACCGGAGAGAAGACGCGTTCGGAGCGGTCGGCGGTCTTCACGACCGAACTCCTCCGTTACCCCGCGCCGGCGCTATAACGGCCTTTGCGCGCCAAGCGTTCATCGCCTTCTCCCAGGCTTCCAGCCCCCGGAACGCACGCCGCTGCTCGCTATCCGCGACGTTGTCCGCGATCTTGGTCAGCCGAGCCTCGATGGCGTCATCGGCTTCCACCAGAACTTTGAGTCCGTCCCCGGTGAGTCCATGCAAGACCTGCCGGCGATCGCCTTCGGCTCCCACGCGCGTAACGAGTCCTCGCTCGACGAGCCCGTCGGCGAGCGCAGTAACGCTCGGACGACTGACGATCAAGCGCTCGGCCAAAGCCGACGCTAGTGACGGGCCGTCCGACAAGAAGACGAGCAATCGGTACTGCGAAATCGAGAGGTCGAGGGCGGCCAGCGCAAGCTCGACCTGCTTGGCCAGGCGCGCGGCCGTGCGCCCTGTGGGCTCACCGTTAGGAGCTTCGTGACTCACATAGTTAGAGTATCAAACCACTTATGCGTGTGGGCCCCGGCCCTCCCTGCGCTCCCACACGGCGCCGACTTCGGATAACCCTTCGACCGACGGTAAGTAGTGATACGCGAAGACGCGCTGCTCCCCTTCCGAGGTCCGGACATCGATCTCCTGCCGGACGTATACCTCACCTTCGTCCTCCAGCTCGTCGAGCACGCGAAGCGCCTCTTCGATCCGCTCAGGATCTAGCCAGAACACGAAGCCTTCGATCGCCCCCTCCTCGTCGAAGCGCGCGGCCGGCACCCCTGCGTCGTATATGCGCCCGGAAGCCGTGGCGGGGGCCGAGGAGACGACGAACGGCTCGGCCACTCCATAAAGGGAGAAGCCGGGCTTGAGCAATCCATAGACGAAGATCGCGTTCACGCGAGCCGGCCCTTGAGCTCGGACGCCGCGCGCACCGGATCTTCCGATTCAACGATCGCGCGCACCACGACTATTCGGTTCGCTCCGCTCTCGACCACATTGGACAGGGTTGAGGTGTTGATTCCACCTATCGCGAACCACGGCAATTGAACGCTCTGAGCGGCGTGAGCGATCAGATCGAGCCCCACAGCGGGACGACCCGCCTTTGTGGGTGTTTCGAACACGGGACCCACGGCGATGTAGTCCGCCAACCCGTCTTCGTGCTCCTGCAGCGCTCGCGAGATGTCCTCGGCCGAGTGCGTGGAGCGACCGATGATCACGTCCGGGCCGAGTATGTCTCGCGCGACCAACGGCGGCAGGTCGTCCTGTCCCAGATGAACGCCGTCTGCAGTCAGTGTCAGAGCGATGTCGGGCCGGTCGTTGATGACAAAGGGAACACCGGCGTCCTCACAAACGCCTTGGAGGCGATCGGCTACCTCGATCAGCTCCGCCGCCTCGGCGTCCTTCATGCGCAGCTGAACCACATCAACGCCGGCTTCTATCACCGCGCCGAGAACGTCCGCGGGGAAATCACCCGACGCCACCAGATAGAGACGGGCACGCTCGAAGGCCTCGCGGCGATCGGCAGGCTTCATCTCAAGGGGCGCCTGCGGCGCATCCTGAGCCGCCCGCGACGGCACGAACGATCTCGATCACGTCGCCGGACGCGAGGCGGACCGAGCCATAGTCACCCCGATCCAGAGGCTCACGATTCAGCTCGACCACGACGTTCCGGTCACGCAGGCCAAGCTCCGAGATGAGGGCCGAGACCGTTGTACCGTCCGGCACCTCGCGCCTTTTCCCGTTGACGACGAGCCTTATGGACCCCTCCGCGTGCGCGCTTCCCATTCAGCTACGGTACTCACGTGCCGTGCCTACTAGGCCTGTTCGGTCTGATCACGCCCCGGGTCGTCATCGTCCTGCTGGTGATATTCACCGACTACATCGGACGGGCTTTCGACAGCTTCCTTTGGCCGCTCCTGGGGTTCTTCTTCCTGCCCACGACCACCCTGGCCTGGGCCTGGGCGGTCAACACCCGGGGGTCGGTCGGAGGCGTCCACGCTCTGGTCGTGGTCCTGGCCGTGCTGCTGGACCTTGGTTTCATTGGGTCCGGCAGGTCGTCCCTGGCCGCCCGAAGGCGCGCAAATCGGTTCTGACCAGCGGCGCAGGCGGCTGAAAAGCGTAAAAACTCGCTTCCCGAGTGTGCCTTAGTGCACAGACACCGTCACCCATCCGGCCTACAGTTCCCCGAACAGGGATCGATACGGGGGTAGTGATGGTGTGGGTCATTGGATTGTCCTATTGGGCTGGAGCTGCATTGCTCTGGCTGCCCTTCGCGCTCGCGCTACGGGCCGACTCCGATGTTCCGCGCGGCGTCCAGGACCTCCTGGCCGGCATCGTCCTCGCCACGGTCTGGCCCCTCGCCGCCCCGGTTCTGGCCGTTATCGTGGCCACTCGCCGGGTACGCGGACACCGGGAGATCGGGCAGCCGATCTCTGTCCTCGTCCGCAGCTAGCATCCGGGTTCCTTCCCACCGCCTTCCCCCTCGCTCTTCCCCCTCGCTCTTCCCCATGAGCATGGGAGGTCGGTCATGGCCAGATCAGGTCGCTGCCGCACGTGCGGAGCCGTCATCCGTCCGCGCGCCAAGGACATGAGCGTCGGAGCTGCTTCGCGCCTTCACTACTGGAAGTACCACCCCGAGGTGATGCTCGGCGGCCAGGCGAAGAAGAAGTGGGCGAACGGAAGGTCTAAGAAGACAACGTCGCGATGAGCTCCCGCTGGCGTCCCTCGTCGGCCAGCGGAGATCCCATCAGGTTGTAGAAGAAGATCCGCTGCGCGCGGCCGTCGTACCTCTTCTTGATCCCGTCGGCGACGTCGTCGAGCTTCCCGGTGATGGCGAACTCCTCGACCATCTCGTCGGTGATCTCCGAGGCCATGCCGCCGATGTCGCCTTTGGCCATCTTCTCGTGGAGCTTGGCGGGGGTGTCGTCCCATCCGTGGGTCTCGAAGATCCGGCGGTACGAGCGCGTAGATCCGTAGAAAGAGGCTTGCGCCTTCACAAACCCGGCGGCCTGCTGCACCTGCTCGGGCGTGTCGCCGGCGGCGATGAAAACCGGGCAAACAACCGTTATGTCCTCGCGGCTACGTCCGGACTTGGCCAGGCCCTTGTCGATGGCCGGGAACAATACCTCGTCGATATATCTCGTCGTGTGCAGCGGATGGACGAGGATCCCATCGGCTACGACGCCGACCGACTGTGCGTTGTACTCGTTGATCGCAGCCATGAAGACCTTCGGCGCGGGCTGGCCTATCGGGCCCGGCGTGAAGAAAGGGTTCGAGACCGTGTGGTTGTAGAACTTGCCGCGATGGTTTGGCGGACGGCCCTCGCCGAACGCTGCGAAGAGCTCTTTCAGAGCGACGACGTACTCGCGGAACTTCGGGCCCGGTGATTCCCACGGCATTCCGAACCGGCGCTCGATGTGTCCCTTCACCTGGGTGCCCAGGCCGAGCACGAATCGTCCCTTCGACGCCTCTTGCAGACGCCAGGCGTTGACGGCCGTCACGTACGGCGACCGCGCAAATGCGATGGCGAGGTTGTTGCCGAGCGTCGGCTTAGTGGTCTCGACGGCCGGAAACGCCAGATCGAGGAACGGGTCGTTCGTCGTCTCGGCGGTGAACAATCCGTCGTAGCCGAGGGCCTCGTACTGCTTGGCCGCGGCGCGGGCCATCTCGATACCCGGCGGCAAAGCGGCGTCGATCTTGAATCCCATGGGTTGCGACCTCCCGGTCAGCGGTGTCGCACATGAAGGTACGCCGCACGGGCCGTTGCCTGCCGCAACCGTTTGGGTGATCTTGGTGGCTAATCCAGCGGGCGAGGATCGCCGGGGCGCCGGCGCTGTGAAAAGACGATGGCGAAGATGAGAAGCAGTAGGACGACTCCACCAAGCACCAGCAGAAGGATCGCTGTGTCGGAAAGCCCGTCTCCATCGTCGTCATCCGAGGTCGTACCCGGAAGCGCCGACTGCTGGGCAGGCGCATCGGTTGCAGGCCCGGGTGACACTGCCGGAGCGGACGGCTCTTGCGTCGATGGCGCCATAGTCGGGGGGCTCGGCGTCCCGATCTGGGCTACAGCGGCAGGGCCCAGCGTGAGAACGATCACCGCAACGGCGGTGGGCAGGACCTTACCCATCGTTTCTCCTCTCTTACCGACTTGATTCCTATTACCCGGCAGAGAGAGTCGGTTAAACGAGAAGTGTCAGTTCTCGAGTGGCGTGACGACGTTGTCGTACAGACGCTGGAGCTCGGCTCCCCAGTCGGTGACGGGCACGGCCGGGACGACCACGAACTTCGTCGCTCCAACTTCGATGAACTCCTCCAGCCTCTGGCGGAGGGCATCGTCGCCGCCGACGGACACGACGTCCTTCGGATCGACTTCCGGTCGGCGTGTGCCGACTACCGACAGAACGGTTTTCGTCAGGTCTTCGGAGGCCTCGATCGGCACATAGGGGACGAGTGCGCCGTAATGGTCCTCTTCGATCTCACGTCCCTTCTCGGCGGCGACGGCTTTGATGAGTTCGACCTTGACCTTGTACTCGGGACCGGCAACGAAAGACGGGAGCCAGCCCGTTCCCAGTCTTCCGACGCGGCGGCACGCGGCCTCCGAGTGTCCGCCGAACCAGACGTCGGGGTGCGGCTGCTGGATGGGCTTGGGCAGAAGCGTCAGATCGTGAACGGTGAAGTACTTCCCTTCATGGGTGACGCCGTCCTCGGTCCACAGGCGGACCATGAGCTCGACGGCCTCGTCGGTTCGTCCGGCCCGCTCAGAGCGCTTAACACCGAAGAACTCGTGCTCGGCCGGCAATGGGGAGCCGAGACCGAACACCGGCACGATGCGACCGTTGGACAACACATCCAGCGACGCCAGCTCCTTGGCGAGCAGGACCGGGTTCCGGCCCGGGAGGACGATGACGCTGGTTCCGAACTTCAGCTTCTTGGTTCGTCCGATGGCGACGCCCATCGCGGCCAGTGGATCGAGCACATCTCCGCTCACTCGCTCGGAGAACCAGAAGGAGTCCCACCCGATCGACTCGCACGCGTCGAGTAGCGCGTTGAATCCTTCGGCCCCCAGGCCGGCCGATGCACCGATACCCGGACCGACACCGATGCGGATCTTCATAACCACATCCTGACGGTCGGCGGTGCGGACGTGCTAGCGGTGAGCCAATCGCCGCACAGAGTCCGTGAGCACGTGGACGAACGTGAGCAGAACCATACCGGTTACGCCGAGAGTTCGCCCCTGAAGACCGTGACGGCTTGGCCGCCCAATCGGATGCGATCCCCGTCGATCGCCACCTGGACGACACCGCCGCGCTTCGAGCATTGATAAGCGCGGAAATCGGTTCGTCCCGACTTCTTCGACCAGAAGTCGGCCAGTGCGCAATGCGCCGAGCCCGTGACCGGATCTTCGTCGATACCGGCTTGGGGGCCGAAGAAGCGCGAGACGAAATCGAAGCCGCTCGTCCCGGCTACAGCGGTGATGCAGACCCACGCATCGGGTATCGCTCCGAGGGCCGGGAAGTCGGGTGCTGCATCACGCACGTCGTCCTCCGAGCCGAGTTCGACCAGGTAGCTGACGGCGCTGCGCCAAACTGATTCCGGCTTGACCCCGAGAGCGTCGATCATCCCCGGTGGAGGGTCGGCTTCTTCGACCGGACGTGCCGGAAAGTCCATTTCTATCCGGTCGGTCCGCTTGTGGCAGACCAAAGGACCGCTGCGCGTGTGGAAGGTGATCGACTGAGATCCGCCAACCTCGTTCTCGGCCCAGAGGACATGCGCGGATGCAAGCGTTGCGTGTCCGCAGAGATCGACTTCGATCTTCGGTGTGAACCAACGAAGATCGAAGTCACCTTTCCGTCTCGAGACGAACGCCGTCTCTGAGAGATTCATCTCGGCGGCCACATCCTGCATCCACGTGGGATCACGCTCGTCGTCGAGCAAGCACACGGCAGCGGGATTGCCGGCGAACGGCTTGCCGGTGAATGCGTCGACTTGGATCAGCCGCACTAGATGTCGAGCGCGTCCTGCTGCTTCGGCTTGCGTTTGCGCGGCTGCTTGGCTTCCTCGGCCGCCGGATGCTCGACGATCGCGACGACGCGCGCGGCCATGAACCGGGCGGTTCGCACTTCTTGTCCGGTCCGCGTCACCTCGGTGACGTGAACGTTGCCGCGGACCGTCGCCACTTCGATGCGCCGCCCGTCCTTCGTTGCCACGATCTCGAACGTGCGCACCGAATCTCCGGTGTCGACGAGCACTTCGACGCGGTCACCCCTCATACCCCTCAGTCTAAGAAGCCCAGGTGACGTCTTGGAGCGGCGAATGTGGTGGGGCGTCTAGGCCTCGGAGATGAGCTCGGCCCGCACGGCCACACGTTTGTTGTGGGTGCGGGCGCTGCGATCGAATACCCCGCCGCAGGAGATCAGCGTCACGGACGGATTCTCCGTGTAGCCCATGATCCGTGCGGCTTGCGTGGTTTGGCGATCGAAGAGACACGTCCATTGGACGCGGTACTGCAGCTTTTTACCGTTCAGAGACACGTTCACGATGTCGCCTGCCCTCAGGCTTTGGATCCGGGAGAACGATCCTGCCCGCCGTGAGTAATTGATGTGACCGGCGAGCACTAGGTTCTGGGTGGGGCCCGTGAGCATGTCTCCCTGGTCGAGCCACGCGACATCGCGCGCATTCTTCGGGACGACCATCTGAGCCTTCGTATCGACACCTACGCGCACGATTGGTGCCTCCACACCGAGCGACGGCAGAGCAACCTTCCCGTCGGTCGGCCACGGCCCGGCGTTCGCCGATGGGACCCACCTCATGCGCCCACCTGCGTTATCCAGCTGTGGGCACTCCGGGGTCGCCACGCCCGAGCCGGCTACGCGTACGCGCGGCGCTTCCGTTGGGGGAGCAGTGACTACGGTGACCGCCGCGCTGGCCAGAGCGGGTGCTGGCTCGCGAGTGCCGAAGTACACCGCCATCGTGGTCACCAGCAGCAGCGCAAGAACGACGGCCGTAATCAGGTACGGCGAGTTGGACCGGTCATTGCCGGCCGGCTGTTCCGATTCCGAGCGGGTGTCAATTACAGAGCGCATGGCGTGGAGTCCTAGGGTGAGGGACGATCTCTCAGTTGTCTAACGCTCTGGACGCCCTCTGCGACACGGTCATCAACTGCCGGCTCTGCCCCCGGCTGGTTGCGTGGCGAGAGGAGGTCGCTCGCACAAAGCGCGCGTCCTTCGCCGACGAGGACTATTGGGGACGACCGCTGCCCGGATTCGGAGACCCCAAGGCGCGTGTGCTCGTCGTCGGCTTGGCTCCCGCGGCGCACGGCGGGAATCGGACCGGACGGATCTTCACCGGGGACCGCTCGGGCGACTGGCTCTTCCGGGCCATGCATCGTGCAGGCTTCGCCAACCAGCCGCACTCCACTCATCGAGACGACGGCTTACGACTCACGGATGCATACGTCACCGCGGCGGTTCGCTGCGCTCCTCCAGCCAATCGCCCGACACCCGAGGAACGCGACAACTGTCTCCCCTATCTCGTCCGCGAGCTCGAGCTACTGAAGAAAGTGAAAGTGATCGTTTGCCTCGGATCGTTTGCGTGGGAGTGCGTTCTGAGGGCGGTGCGCGGACTGGGCCACACCGCAGGTCGTAAGCCTCGCTTCGGACACGCCGCTGAGGCCGACGTTGGTCCATATACGCTGCTCGGCTCGTACCACCCGAGCCAGCAGAACACCTTCACGGGCAGGCTCACCGAGGACATGCTCGACGCCGTGTTCGCGCGCGCGGCGACGCACAGTGGGCGCGTATCCTGACCACATAGCCACTCGAACGTTGCAAGGAGGAACTCCGCATGGATTTCAAGGACTCGCCTGAGGACGCTGCGTGGCGCGAAGAAGTCCGCGAAGTGGCTCGACTCCCACGCAGAGCGTCGTCCCGGAGGGCGAAGAGACGGTCCCCGACATCCTCGGTGAGGACGCAGAAGATCCCGCCGCCGTCATCGCCAAGGCCAAGGCATGGCAGAAGACCTTGTACGAATCGGGCTACGGCGCGATCACGTGGCCGAAGCAATTCGGCGGACGCGAGGCCACACCGATGCAAGCGTTCATCTTCAATCAGGAGATGGCTCACTACGACGTACCGGCGGGTGTCTACACCATCGGCCTCGGGATGATCGGCCCGACGCTCATGTCGCACGGCACACCCGAGCAGCAGGAGCGCTTCATCCCGAACATGGTCGAAGGCTCGGAGATCTGGTGTCAGCTGTGGAGCGAGCCGAACGCGGGATCGGACGTCGCGTCGCTTGAGATGCGGGCCGAACGCGACGCCGCATCGGGCGACTGGGTGCTCAACGGACAGAAGGTGTGGACGACGGGCGCCCAGCACTCCAAGTGGGGACTGATCATCGCGCGGACCGATCCCGACGCGCCGAAGCACCGCGGCATCACCTGCTTCGTCGTCGACATGGAAGGTCCGGGGCGTCGAGGTTCGTCCGCTTAGGCAGTTGAACGGCGCTTCGGGCTTCAACGAGGTCTTCTTCGCCGACGTGCACGTCCCGGACGACCAACGCGTCGGTGACGTGAACGACGGGTGGCGAGTCGCGCTAACGACTCTGATGAACGAGCGGTACGCCATCGGCGTCGGCGGGTCGAGCGGCGGCTCCCTGGCCCCCTTGTTCAAGCTCGCCAAGAAGACACAGTCGAACGGCGGCACGGCGTTCGACGATGCCTCGATCCGGCAAGACCTCGCGAAGGCCTACATCCACGGACGGCTTCTCGCCCTTACCGGCTACCGGAGCATGACGAAGATCGCCAAGGGCGGGATCCCGGGCCCGGAGGGCTCGGCGATGAAGCTGGTCGGCACGCGCCTGGCGAGCGAGATGGCCGATGCAGCGTCGAAGATCCTCGGTCAGGCCAGCGTCCTGCTCGGTGATGGCGCCCCGGACGCCGGCGCGTGGGCCAACGCGTGGCTGACCGCGCCCGGCATCCATATCGCCGGCGGCACCGACGAGATCATGAAGAACATCATCGGTGAGCGCGTGCTCGGGCTCCCGAAGGAGCCGCAGGTCGACCGCGACATCTCCTTCAAGGAGTCGCGCCAGCGCGCGCGTCAGAACGCTTAACGCGAACAACGCCGATGCCGGACCTTCCCTCGTATGACGAGCTGCCGGTCGCCGAAGGCAAGCCTGCGGGATCGTCCTGGGGTCTTTGGGGTGACGACGACGTCTTCGGCACCCTCAACCTTCTAACGCCCGACCGCGTAACCCGTGGAGCGGGTTGCGTGCGCAAGGGTGCGGTGTTCCCGATCAACCTCGACATGCATCTTCCCGATCCGCCGATGTTCGGACGCGAGCCTTACAAGCACGAGGTGGTATGGCTGCAGAACGAAGCCGGTCACGACGAGCACCTGCACGGTTGGAACACGCAGTCGTCGTCGCAATGGGACGGCTTCCGTCACATCAAGCATCCGGTGCACAACTTCTACAACGGCATCGCCGACGAGGACCACGGGATCCACCACTGGGCCAAGCGCGGCATCGCCGGGCGCGGCGTACTCGCGGACGTTGCGCGGTGGCGTGAGGCGCAGGGGCGGCCTATTCAGCCGAACATCTCCGACCCCATCGAGCCTGACGATCTGACGTCGACGCTCGAATCGCAAGGCGTCACCGTCGAAGCCGGCGACGTGCTGCTCGTCCGCACCGGTTGGATGTCTTGGTACCGGTCTTTGGACGCGGACGGTCGGGTCGCGTACAACGACGCCGGACATCCGTTCTGCGGGCTCCGCCCGGGCGAATCACTGGAAGCTCCTGTGGAACCTCCACATCTCGGCGATCGGGTCCGACAACCCGGCCGTCGAGGTTTGGCCGCCGGCCGCGTTGGCGAAGCCCGAGGAAATGCAGGAGATCCTTGCGAACCCCGAGCGCTTGGACGAAGTCTTCATGCACATCCGGCTTCTGCCGCTGTTCGGCCTGCCGCTCGGCGAGTTCTTCGACCTGGACGCCCTGGCCGACGACTGCGCGGCCGACGGCACCTACGAGTTCTTCTTCACCTCGGCCCCCTTGAACTTGAAGGCGGGCGTGGCCTCACCGCCTAACGCGCTAGCGATCAAGTGACCGAGCCAGCGGGTGCACTCGCATCGCGCGGAACGGCTCAAATAAAGGGACGGGCGGAGCCGGCCTCTCTCTACGCACTCGTTTCACGCGTGCCGGCTTAGGCGAAGGAATCCTTCGCTTCATACCTTGGCCACCCAAATTTCATACGCGTGTGGCCTCGCTGACCCACTCCACGCCTATGAAGTAATCCCCCGTTGAAATACGAACGCCGGGCCCCCAGGCCCGGCGTTCGTCACGTTCGGGCGGGGCCCATCGACTAACGCATGGGTAGAGTGGTCGCCGTGCGGACCGAGCTCGCGTACGGCGCCGACACGATCTCCGTCGAGCTTCCGGACGACACCGTCACACCCGACACCGGGCATCTCGGTCCCCCTCCCCCGAGCGGACGACATGGGGGCCGAGGTCCGGCGAGCGATCGCCGAGCCCTCGGATCGCCGCCGCTGCGCGACCTCGTCAAGCCGGGCGCGCACGTCACGATCGCCTTCGACGACGCCACGGTCGGTCAGTACGCACCGGTTTGGTCGACGGCGATCCCGATCCTTCTCGCTGAGCTCGAGAGCGCCGGCGTGTCGCGTTCCGACGTCCGGCTTATCTGCGCCAACGCGTTGCACCGCAAGTTCACCCACGACGAGCTCGGCGAAGCTCATCGGCGACGATCTGGTCAAGGAGTTCGGCGACCGTCTGTACTGCCACGACGCCGAGGACCAGGAGAATCTCGTCCACCTCGGAACGACACCGAACGGATATCACGTCGAGCTCAACAAGGCCGTCGTGGACGACGACCTGACGATCTACCTGAACTGCTCGACGTTCCGCGGGTTCCAGGGCGGCTGGAAGTCGATCTGCGTCGGACTATCGACGTACAGGTCGATCGCCCACCACCACAACCCGGACGACATGTCGATGTCGCTCAACCGCAATCGCATGCACGAGATGCTCGACGAGATGGGGCAGCTGGTCACGAAGGAGCTCGGCCCCCACCGGATCTTCAAGCTCGAGACGATCCAGGCGAACCCGATCATGGTTTCGTCGATCCTCGGCGGCACCGTCGACGCCACGCGCGCGAAGGCGGTGGAGATCATGCGCGCGCACCAGTCGGACCGCCGCGACCTCGTCCAAGAGAAGGTCGACGTCGTCGTCTACGGCATCCCGGACTTCAGCCCGTACGCCGCGTTCTCACACCTCAACCCGATCCTCACGCTGATCTCGACCGGACTCGGGTTACCTCGGCGGCGTGATCGAAGCCTTCGGCAAGCCCGGGTGCACGGTGATCCTGGCGACGCCGTGCCGCAACGAGTGGCAGCGCCAGCATCACGCCTCCTATCCCGAGGTGTGGGAGCGCGTGCTACCCGAGACGCTCGACCCGTACGAAGATCGGGCAGCGCTTCGAGGACGAGTTCGCAACGCGCGAGGACTACATCGACGCCTACCGTCACAACAACGCATTCCACGGCGTCCACGGGATCATGGCGATCTTCCCGCTGAAACGTTTGAAGCACGCGGCCCGCGTCTTCGTCGCGGGGGCCGAGGACCCGTCGATCCCGAAGCACGTCGGGCTTCGAGCCCTTCGCAACCGTCGAGGACGCGGTCGCCGAAGCCAAGAACATCCACGGCGCCGACGCGACGTTCGCCTGCGTGAGGTACCCGGCCGCGACCAGTCGCCGCTGAGCTAAGCCTTCGAAGCTCGGCGTCCGACGACGCTGACCACTGGAGCTGCGGCGCGCTGTTCGATGGTCGATTCGAGCCAACGCTGGTATTCATCGAGTGTTGCGAGGAGTCGATCCCGGTCCACGGGACGCTCGAGCTGCTGGGTGGCGATCAAGATCGAGTAGCCGATCCGCGCTAGGACCGGAGCTCGCTTCGCCGGCACACCGGCGTCGGTCAAGAACCTCGACAGCAACTTCTCCGTCTCGCGATCGACACGAGCTTGGGATGCGGCGGCCAGCTTGTCGTTTCGTGCCCACGCCCGGATCGCGCTGGCCGCTTCGTGGTTGATGCTGACCGCGCCCAGTTTCACTGCGGTGAGGCGGTCGATGGGGTCCATCGCCTCGAGGAACGGCAGCAATTGATCGACACGATCGTGCTCCCAGTAACGCAGCAGGGCCTTCTGGAACACCTTGCCCGACTCGAAGTGGTGATAGAAGGAGCCCTTCGTTACCCCCAGGCGATAGCAAAGCGCCGAGATCGTTACGGCACCGATGCCTCCGGTCCCGAGCAGCTCGAGCGCAGCTTCGAAGTAGTCGGTCTTGCTGAGTGAATCGCCGGCCATCGTCTAATCGGTCGCTGGAGCGACTTCGTATCGGATCGGCAGTCGTTTGAGTCCGCCCACGAAGTATCCGCTCGATAGCTCGGGTGCACCCACCAGCTCGACCGAGCGCAGTCGCGGCACGAGCTCGTTGAACAAGGCCTTGATCTCCATCTTCGCCAGCATCGCGCCCAAGCAATAGTGCACGCCGGTACCGAAGGCCAGGTGCCGGTTGGGGTTGCGTCCGACATCGAAGTGGAACGGATCGACGAAAGCTTCCTCGTCTCGGTTGACCGACAGATAGGACAGGAGCACCGCGTCGCCGGCCTCGAAGTCGTGTCCGCGCAACGTGTATGGCTCGACGGCGTTGCGCATGAAGTGCCGCACCGGCGTGACCCACCGGATGATCTCGTCGGCTGCCGTCGCCATCAATGAAGGATCTGCGCGGAGCCTCTCGAGTTGATCCGGGTTCTCGATCAGTGCCTGCATCCCGCCGGCCATCGACGAAGACGTCGTGTCGTGGCCGGCCGTGGCCAGGATCACGTAGTAGGACGCCTGGTCGAGGGGAGGCATCGGCTCTCCGTCAAAGGTCGCGTTGGCGATGACCGAAGCGAGATCCTCCGTCGGGTTGGCCTTTCGATCTTCGATCAGGGCGCCGAAGTACTGGAAGAAATCGATGAGAACGGTGAAAAGCTCCTCCGGTGTCTCGCCGCGAGCGAGCTCGGGGTCCTGGGCGCCGAAGATCTCCTGCGTGAGCTTGAGCATCAGCGGGTAGTCGGACTCCGGCAACCCAAGCAGGGACAAGATCACCTGAAGTGGGAACCACATCGCGATGTCGCGGGCGAAATCACATTCATTGCCGAGCTCGGCCATGTGGTCGACCGACCTGCGGGCGAGCGTTGCCATCTGAACCTCCAACTTCGCGAGGTTACGCGGCGAGAACCAATCGGCGGTGAGCTTCCGGTACGCCTTGTGGTCGGGGCCGTCCATGTTCACGAGCGTCCGCAAAACCTCGCCCTGCCGCTCCTGTATCGCCGCCGCCGTCTTGTCGGCAAGGATCGATCGGGGCGCGTTGTGCCAGACCTCATGGTGGTGCTCGACCTCCCACACGTCGGCGTGCTTGGTCAGCACATAGAAGGGCGGGTAATCGGCGTGCTCGACCAGATGGATCGGATCCCGCTCGCGCAAGATCGACGCAGCAAGATGGAACCGGTCCATGTCGGCGAAAGCTCGCGGCGTAACGAATACCCGTCCGGCTTCCGCCGGAGTCATGGACTGATTAGCCGACAAGTCCGTGGTCGTCATGTCCGCCTCCGTTCTTGGTCGGATCGCTCGACCATACCATGCGGTATGGTACTCCAACTCCCGCGCGGGTCACCGTCGCGGAAGACTCGGACATCGCCAGAATGGGAATGTCCGGTGAGGGGGATCACTTGAGACGTCGGGGACTCCATACGTATCGGCGAACAGCCGTCGTCGCTGTGCTGGCGAGCGCGTCCACGATCGCCGGTTTCGTTGCGTTCCCCGGAGGTGCACGCTCGGCCACACCGAGCGTGCCCGGTTCCGCTGCATCGGTTGCGGCCATCGCCTCCGTCGTTCCATCCGTCGGGGGGCTGGAGTTCGGTATACGGACAGGGGCGGCGGCCACACTAGTTCAGAACTCGATCGCATCGGCGCAGGCACAATCCGTCGACCTGGGCCTCATAGAAACAACCTTGACGGCCGAGGACTGCACGGGCATGAGGCCGGTAGAGCCTGGAACGCTCCCCCAACCTTTGTACGTCGACAACCGCCAAGGGAACGCCGAAGACTCGTCGGACGAATTCCCCATCGCCGGAACTCAGCTCGGCGGTGGACGCGAGCAGGTACGCGCAACGACCGATCCAAGTGCACGTGCGATCGCCACCGGCACGCAAGCAGAGCTCGGACCGGTTGTCATCAGCGGCGGCCGCTCGGAATCCAACACAAAGGTGATCGACGGGAAGACGTACGAAGCTCGCGCACAAACAGACAGCTCGATAGAGATAGCCGGACTCGTGAAGCTGACCGGCATGCACTGGGAGGCCCTTCACCGGATGGGGGCCGAGCACAAGACCGAAGGACAGTTCACTATCGGGTCGGCGACCGTGGGTGCGCTTCCTTTCGACCTGAGCACTCTCCAACCGGTGGCCGACATCCTCAACGCCGTGCTCGCGCCGACGGGGATCAGCGTGGTGTTGCCGAGAGTAGTCGTCGTAAAGGAGCCCATCGAGTCGGTTCGTGTGACGCCTCTCGCCGTCGATCTGACGAAAACGCCTCTGGGCTCCCAGGTCCTCAATCCGATCCTTCAGGCATCGAGCGCGCAAAAAGCGGCGCTCTTCGATCAGGTAGTTGCCGTCGCGTGCCAGCTGGGGTCCGGTCTCTTCGTCGGCGACGTTGGCTTAAGCATCCTGTCGGGCAACGGCTCACTCAACATCGAGGTGGGCGGCGTTCGGGCCACGGCGGGGTTGAGCGAAGGCGGCAACCCCTTCGGCACCCCGCCCGTCTTCGCACCGCCGAACATCGCGCCGAACACGGTGGCCGGTTCGACAGGGAAAGGATCGACGACCACCACGCTACCGGGGCAGGCCGTGACCGGAACCACCAAACCTGTGTCGTCCGGCTGCCAGAGCGTGCATCCGTTCCACTGGCCGCCGTGCAGCAGGGGCGCCGCCGGACTCCTCGGTCTGATCGGCTTGGCCGGCGTCGCCGGGATGGCCGGACTCGACTGGCGGCACCAGCGACGGTCTCGAGCCAAGGCGGAGGAGACATGAGTCCGGAGCCTCGCGAGATGGCGAAGGACCTCGTCCGTTCATACGGTCCCATCGCGCTCGCGACGGCGATCTTCCTGATCATGGCCGCGCTCGTCAACCCGATCGATCGTCAGCAACAGGTCCTCGCGCAGGGGTCCAGGAACCAAGCGGGTACTCCAGGGCGGACCGTCACGACCGGCGGAGCTGCGCCCGTGCAACCGGGTCAAACCAACCCAAACGTGGCGAACGCGCAGCCCGGTGTGTACTACGTTCCGCCCGGCGGACAAGCGTGCACAGACCGCGCCGCACAAGTGCCGGGTGACTCCTACTCGCCCCCCTGTTACATCCTGTCGGGCTCCAACGGCGGCGCGACCAGCCGCGGCGTAACGGACAAGGAAGTCGTCGTTTCGATGCGACAGACCGAAGACTTCAGCCTTCCCGAGATCTTCGCCAGCATCTCGGGGCAGGAGGTGAACGACTCCGACGAGTCCGTGCGCGAACACGCTTCGTGCGCTCGCCGAATACTTCAACAGCCGATTCCAGTTCTACGGCCGCAAGATCAGGCTCCAGTTCTTCAAGGGCGAGGGCGCGGCGCTTCACGAGTTCCTCGGCGGCGGCAAGGAGAAGGCCCTGGCCGACGCCGTCCAAGGCCGCCAAGGAGGTAAAGGCGTTCGCCGACATCAGCGGCGATCACGATCCCCTACGCCGACGCGCTCGGCCAGCAGCAGGTCGTCAACATCGGCTCGCCGTACCCGTCGCGCAAGTGGTTCGAGCGCCGGGCGCCCTACTGCGTGGAGCCTGTTCCCCGACGGCACGAACGTCGTGGAGGCGGCCGCCAACGGGATCGGCGTCGCGACTCCGCGGTCGTCCGGCTTGAGTACGCCGGCGGCGATCTCAAGGGCAAGCCGCGCAAGTACGCGGTCGTCGCGCCGGAGAACGCCGAGTACCAGGAGTCGGTGAACGCCTACATCGATCGAATGGACAAGCCGGGCATGCATGTCGACGCTGAACATGAAGTACAAGCTCGACATCAACTCGATGCCGAACCAGGCGTCGAACATCATCGCCCAGCTCAAGGACGCCGGCATCACGTCGATCCTGTGCGGCTGCGACCCGGTGATGCTCGCGCTCGGCCTCACGCCGAAGGCCAACGAGCAGGACTACGAGCCCGAGTGGATGACCGCCGGTCTGGCCTTCGTCGACCAGGACATCGTCTCCCAGCTCATCGACCAGACCGCAGTGGCAGCACGCGTTCGGCATCGCCTACAACGCCGAGTCCGAGCCGCTGGGCCGGCTCGTTCCCGTACGCCGCGTACAAGTCGGTGCGGCCCGAACGACGAGCCGGCCTTCGGCGTCGAGGAGATCTACTACCAGATGTACATGCTGGCCATCGGCATGCAGATGGCCGGGCCGAACCTCACGCCGCAGACGTTCGAGGCGGGCATGTTCGCCTACCCGGGCGGCTCGGGCCGCAGCGGTTCGTGGCGCTTCGGCCCGGGCGACTACACGCCGACCGACGACTTCCGCGAGATCTGGTGGGACCCGGACCGCATCTCGCCGCAGAACAACAAGCCGGGCGCGTGGGTGCAGCTGAACGGCGGCGCCCGCTACTTGCCCGGACAAGTCCCATCCGACGGGCCCGCCGTTACTTCAAATGAGCGAGCGACGATGAGCCGACGATCAAGACGCGACTTCGTATCGCCCCTCTGCGCGAGCGAGCCGGTCAACCGCCACGTTCTGCGCGGCTTCGGCCCGCTCGTCGTCGGCGCTCGTCCTGTTCGTCCTGATGGTCGCTGCTCGCGCCGACGGTCGCGCCCGAGCGTGAGACGGTCGTGCAGACGCCGGCTCGCGACACCGACGACGACCGCGAGCGCCCGCGCCGTGAGCTCGGCCTTCGCGCACAGCTCGAGCGCCGCCCCGTGCAGATCGTGCTCGCGCTCGTCGTCCTGTACTCCACGCTGTACTGGGTGCCGGGCTCGCCCGCTGCCCGACCGGATGCCGTGGGGCGTCGTCGCCCAGGGCGTCATCTTCGGCACGTAGTAACGCGCTGCTCGCGATGGGCCTGATCCTCATCTACCGCACGACGCGCATCGTGAACTTCGCGTACGGCGCGATGGGCGCGATGCCCGGCGCGCTCACCGTCGGGCTGTTCGTCGGCCAAGGGCTGGAACTACTGGCTCGCGATCGCCGTCGGCGTCGCTCGTCGGCGTGCGCGTCGGGCGCGCTGATCGACATCCTCGTCATCCGCCGCTTCGCCAGCTCGTCGCGCCTCGTGCTCACCGTCGCGACGATCGGCCTGGCCCAGATCCTCGGCGCCATCGGCGCTGATCATCACGTCGGCCTCGGCGCCGACGCGCTGATCGGCAACATCGAGACGCCGATCGACGCCAGCTTCTTCGTCCGGCCCTACCCGATCCGCGGCGACCACCTGCTGATGATCGGCGTCGCGCCGATCGTCCTTGGCCGGGCTCGGCTGGTTCCTCCTGCGCACCGACGCGGGCGAGCCGTGCGCGCCGCGGCCGAGAACCAGGACCGCGCCCTGCTGCTCGGCGTCCCGGTGCGGCGGCTGCAGACGATCGTGTGGGCGGTCGCCGGCGGGCCTGGCCGACGCTCACGTTCATCACCAAGGCGCCGTTCACCGGCGTCGTGCCCGCAGGCGCTCGTCGGCGCCGACGTCGATCCTGCCGGGCCTGGCCGTCGCGGTGATCGCCCGGTTCCAGTCGCTGCCGATGCGCTCTGGCCGGCGGCATCGGCCTCGGCATCGCCGAGTGGACGATCCGCTGGAACATCCACGCCGAGTCGATCTTCGACGTGACGTTCCTCGTGGTCATCCTCGTCGTCGCTCCTGCTCCGGCGCGAACACGCTCACCCGGGCCGAGACCGGCGAGAGCGAGCTGGGACAGCGCCGGCGTGCTCAAGCCGATCCCGCGACGAGCTGCGCACGCTGCCCGAGGTGCGCGGCGCCCGGTGCTGGCTCGCCGTCGCTCGCTCGCCGCCGCTGCTCGTCTTCGTCCCGCTGCACGCATGCGCCGTCGACGGTGGTCCTCATGAGCTTCGCCGTCGTGTGGGGCATCGTGGCGATCTCGCTCGTCGTGCTCACCGGCTGGGGCGGCAACATCAGCCTCGGCCAGTTCGCGCATCGTCGGCGTCGGCGCGATGGCCGCCGGCAACCTGATGATGCGCTGGAACGTCGACTTCTTCGTCAGCGCTGGCGTTCGCGGCCGTGATCGGCGCGGTGGTCGCCGTGCTCATCGGCCTGCCCGCGCTGCGCATCCGCGGCCTGTACCTCGCCGTCACGACGCTGGCCTTCGCCGTCGCCCTCGACTCGTACTTCCTCAACCCGGTCAACTTCTCGAGCTTCGTGCCCGACTCGATCGCTGCGGCCGGTGCTGTTGAAGCGCTTCGACATGGCCAGCGAGTGGGTCACGTTCTACTTCTGCCTCGGCGATGCTCGTCGTGGCGGTCGCGGTCGTCCGCGGCGTGCGTCAGACTCGCGTGCCGGCCGGGTGATGATCGCGCACGCGGGACAACGACCGCGCCGCCGACGCGATGGCCGTGCCGACGACGCGGGTGAAGCTGCAGACCTTCGTGTTCTCGGGCGCCTCGCCGGCCTGGCCGGCGCGCTCTACGTGCTCGTGCTCGCCGGGGGCCGGGCCAGGGCACGTTCCAGCCGAACATGTCGCTCGAGGTGTTCTCCTTCGCCGTGATCGGCGGGCTCGGGTCGGTCGCCGGCGCGCTGTCCGGCGTGTTCTTCTTCCGCGTCATCGACTTCGTGCTGGCCGAAGCACTTCTCCGGCGACGTCGCCGCCATCCTGCGCCTCAGCCTCACGGGCGCCGGCCTGCTGTTCATCCTCTACTTCCTGCCCGGCGGCCTCTGGCAGTTCGTGCAGCGGGTGCGCGACCGCTACCTGCGCTGGGTCGCCGCCCGCGAGGGCATCGAGGCTCCCGAGCCTGGTGGCCGACGACGAACCGGACGTCGACGAGGACGACGCGTCGAGGACGAGACCGGCGTGATCGCGGGAGCGCTCTCGAGTGGTGACAAATGACGCCCCGAGCAACTAACGAAGCGATGAGCCGTTCCTCGAGGTGCGAGACCTCGACGCGTCCTACGGGCCCGTGCAGGTCCTGTTCGGGCTCGACCTCGACATCCACGAGGGCGAGATCGTCGCCCTGCTCGGCACCAACGGCGCCGGCAAGTCGACGCTGTTCAAGGCGATCACCGGACCTGCTGACCCAACGAAGGGCACGGTGCGCTTCGCCGGCGAGGACATCACGGTCTGCCCGACCAACGAGATCGCCGAGCGCGGCGTGGTGATGATGCCCGGCGGCACGAGCGTCTTCCCGACGCTGACCGTGCGGGAGAACCTGCGGCTGGCGCTGGATGAAGCGCAACGACGCGCAGGCCGCGCGCGAGGCCGAGGAGCGCGTGCTCGAGCTGTTCCCGCGGCTGGCGACCGCATCGACCAGCTGGCCGGCAACCTCTCCGGCGGCGAGCAGCAGATGCTGGCGGTGAGCCAGGCGCTGATCCCCGATCCCGAAGCTGCTGCTGATCGACGAGCTGTCGCTCGGCCTGGCGCCGACGATCGTCGGCCAGCTCATCGACGTCGTCCACCAGATCCACGACACCGGGACTGACGATCGTCGTCGTCGAGCAGTCGATCAACGTCGCGCTGCAGCCTCGCCGAGCGCGCCGTGTTCATGGAGAAGGGCGAGTTCCGCTTCACCGGCCCGACCCAGGAGCTGCTCGACCGGCCCGACATCCTGCGCTCGGTGTTCATCGCCGGCGCCAGGCGGGCGCCGACCGGCACGAACGGCGCGCGAGCGGCGCGCGAGGCAAGGCGGCGCCGGCACGACAGCGCCGATCCGCGTCGGCCGCCGCCGGCCGAACGCGCCGGTGATCCTCGAGTGCCGGGAGGTGACGAAGCGCTTCGGCGGCATCACCGCCGTCGACCGACGTCGACCTCGAGCTGCAGCAAGGCCAGATCCTCGGGCTCATCGGCCAGAACGGCGCCGGCAAGACGACGCTGTTCGACTGCGTCTCCGGGTTCCTGCCGCGTCGACGGCGGCCGCATCCTCTTCAAGGGCGAGGACATCACCGAGCTGCCGCCGCACGAGCGCGCCGAGCTCGGCCTCGGCCGGTCGTTCCAGGAGGCGCGGCTGTTCCCGTCGCTCACGACGGCCGAGACGCTCGCCGTCGCCGCGAGCGCCACCTGCTCGTCGCGGGCATGCATCGCCGCCGCGTTCGGCCAGCCGTGTCGCAGCGCGACTCGGAACGGCGACGTCGCGGAGAAGGTCGAGTTCCTCATCGAGCTGATGGGCCTCAGGCGTTCCGCGAGAAGCTCACCGGCGAGCTGTCGACCGGCACCCGCCGCATCGTCGAGCTCGCCTGCCTGCTCGCGTCGGACCCCGACGTCGATCGTGCTCGACGAGCCGTCCGGCGGCGTCGCCCAGAAGGAGACCGAGGCGCTCGGCCCGCTGCTGCAGCGGGTGCAGGCGTACACCGGCACGTCGATCCTCGTCATCGAGCACGACATGCCGCTGCTGGCCAGCCATCTGCGACGAGATGTATCGCCCTCGAGCTCGGCGCAGGTGATCGCCAAGGGCACGCCCAGCGAGGTGCTCGACCACCCGCGGGTGATCGAGTCCTACCTCGGCACCGACCAGTCGGCCATCGCCCGCTCGGGCAAGCGCCGCCCGGGCCGCCGCTGGGCGCGCACGAAGCGCTGACGAACCTTAGAAGTAAACCCGGGAGATCGTCTCCGCCACGCAGGCCGGCTTGTCCTTGCCTTCGATCTCGATGGTCACTTCGGTCTTCATCTGTCCGAAGCCTTCGCCTTCCTTGACCTCGAGCAGCTTGCGCCGCGCGCGGATGCGCGCACCCGCGGGAACCGGAGTGATGAACCGGACGCGGTCGAGCCCGTAGTTGATGCCCATCTTCACGCCCTCGGGCACCGGCAAAGGCTTTCCGCCGGGAAGCGTGACAACTAGAGAAAGTGTGAGGAAACCGTGCGCGATCGTTCCACCGAACGGTCCCTGCGCTGCGCGGTCCTCGTCAACGTGTATCCACTGGTGGTCGCCCGTGGCCTCGGCGAAAGTATTTATGCGGTCCTGCGATACCTCGAGCCAATCACCGGCACCGAGATCGACTCCGACCATCTCCTGTAGTGCGTCGAGCTTGCCCATCGATGTCTCCTCGTTTCCTTAGTAGCGGGACAAGAGGATAGCCTCCGAGTCACATGTCACGTCCGATAGTCGTCGCACACGCGGGAGCGTCCGGCCACGCACCGGCCAACACGTTCGGCGCCTATCGCCGCGCCCACGCAACCTATCCGGACGTTTGGATGGAGTTCGATGCTCAGTTCTCATCCGACGATGTTCCGATGGCCATCCACGACGACACGCTGGATAGGACAACGGACGCGTCCGGTTCCGTCTCGGACCGCACGGCGGATGAGCTGCACAAGGTGAACGCGGCGGCAAAGCATCCCGGGTGGGACTTCGAGCCGATCCCACGCGTTCAGGATCTGGTCGAGGAAGGACGAGACGCCGGCTGGCGTCTCATATGCGAGGTGAAGAACATCCCCGGCCAGCCTCGCTTCGACAACACCGGCGAGACCTACGCGAAGGCACTGAACAAGATCTTCGAGGACGCGAGGTTCCCGCTCGACCGTCTGGTGGTGATCTGTTTCTGGGCTCCCACTCTCGATGCGCTGAAGAAGCTCAACGGCGAGATAGCGCTCGGTTACCTGACGGTGCCCGAGCTCCCCGGCGGGATGGGGCTGACGGCTTCCCAGAACCTAGACATCTGCCGGGAACACGGATTCCACGTCAGCGCGCCGCGTCATTCGACGCCCGACCTCACTAAGGATCACGTCGCCGCCGCTCACGACGACGGCATCCAAGTGCATGTCTGGACCACGAACGAGCCGGACGAAATCAAAACTGCACTCGCGAAAGACCTGGACGGGATCACCTCGGACTACCCGGACCGCGTCCTGAGTGCTCTGGGTCGAAGCTAAGTTGAGCACTAGTTCTCGAGCTCGGCGGCCAAAGCCTCGGCCTCTTCACGGGTGAGCCCACCGATACCGACTCGGCCGCCGACGATCGGCTGCTGCACGGTCGGAGTAGTCAACACACGGCCGAACATCACCATCGCAAGCCGCCGGTTGAGATTCCCGGCTGTTATCTCGGCGAATCGCTGTGTCTCGGGCGGCGGAAGGGCGAGCGAGAGAACAACGTCGGAGTCTTGACCGGATTCTTCGACGGCGGCCTCGAGCTTTCTGATCTCGAGCTGTGCCGGGCCCAGCCGAAGGCATGTGCCGCGGAGGGTCGACACCGTCACCTCTGAGCTCGCTTTCGGGTTCTGGAACGATTCTGAGCATGTGCCGGCCTCATCGCGAAGCACGATGCGGAACTGGAGAGTGGAGTCGCCCACGTCGACCGCGTCGACCAGACCGGAGATCCCATTTGAACAAGCAAGTCCGGCCACCAACAACGAAGCCGCAAGGACGCTGCACAGGCGGACGACCACTAAGTCCTAATCCGCGTCGTCCTTGGCGTTGGCCGGGGTCGCGTGTTTGATCTGCTCCTCGGTCGGCTCGGGAGGATTGCGGATCTCTTCCGGGAGCAGCGACGTGATCCGATCCATCACTTCCTGAGCGAGCATGTGATAGGTCGCAGCGTTGTCTTCCCGTCCCGGCGGGATCTTCAAAGACATCGGCTCTCCGACCTTTGCGTACACGGGACGGCGCTGGATCAGCTCGGTGACCTTCGGCACGCGGCTGCTCCGCGGCCAGAGCTTTTCGGTGTCCCACATCGCGACCGGTACGACTTGGACATCGGTCGCCAGGGCCAAGCGCGCCACACCGGTGCGTGCGCGTAGGTGCGGATCGAAGAAATCACGGCCCCGCGGGATCGTTCCCTGGGGGAAGATGCCGATGGCTTGGCCTCGTCCCAAAGCATCGATGGCTTGCTGCAGAGGAGTCACGTCTCCTGTTCCACGCTCGACGCGTATCTGGCCCAGCGCCCGCGCTGCTTGACCGAGCACGGGAGCCTCGAATACCTCTCGCTTGCCTAAGTAGCGGAGCTTTCGTCCGCGCCGGCTCGCCAGGAACGCGAGCGCGACGGGATCGACGTAAGACCGGTGGTTGGCGGCGATGATGATGGGCCCATCCCGCGGGATGAGTTGCACACCTTCGGCCACGACGTTGATCGGCGCGATCAGCGGATGCGCGAGGGGACGCAAGAGGTCGTAGACCTCCGGCGCCATCTTCGGGATCCCCTCGCGGTTGCGGAAACCCAGTACGGGCCAGCCTTTGCGAACGGCATATGCGCGCAGCACAGCGTCCGGGTTCACAACGCGTGGGTAGCCGACCATCTCGAGCAGGTGACGGTCGATAGTAGCTGTCGGTGTACGCGTAGCTCTCCTCGATGTCGATGCCTTCGCGCTCGCAGAAGGCCTTGACGGCGTCGGCCTTGTCCGGCCCCCAAAGCCACTTGCCTATGAGGTTGCCGGTGTAGATGCCTTGCTGGTCCTCTTCGTACTCCGTGGCGATGAGCCTGTCGACGCCGAGACGGTCGGCCAGAGGCTCGACGATGTCACGCCCCGTACTCGTAGCGATGACCACGAGATGGCCCTGCTCCTGGTGCCGATGGATGAGAGTTCGGGCCTCCTCGTAAACGGCGGCATCGAGCTTGTCGATCGATCGCGCGGCCGCCTCACGTAGGTCCTGGCGCGACCAACCGGCGACTCGGGACAGCGATCGCTTCGTGAGCTGCATGCCGATCCACGTCTCGCCGACCAAACGGAAGAAACGGCGGCCGACATCGGCCAGCGCTTGTTCGCGGTCCGAGATCAGACCGCGCTCCTTCATGGCGTCCATGATCAACAGTCCGGACGAATCGCCCAGGAGCGTTCGGTCGAGGTCGAAGAAAGCCGCTCTCTTGGTCACCGGCACCAATGCTCCCATAGACTTCCTTCCCGATGGCCGGCCCACTAGAAGGTTTCCGCGTCCTCGACTTCTCACGTCTCGCGCCGGGTCCGTACGGCGGGATGCTCCTGGCCGACATGGGCGCCGACGTGATCCGCGTCGATCGTGCTCCTCTGGGGACCGATCTGGGCGCTGCCTTCGGCGACACGCTCGGCCGCGGCAAGCGCTCGGTCGGTCTCGATCTGAAGAAGCCGGCCGGAGTCGAGGTCGCACTGCGGATCCTCGACACTTGCGACGTCCTTCTCGAAGGTTTCCGTCCGGGCGTGATGGAGAGGCTCGGACTCGGCCCGGACGTAGGTGCTCGAGCGCAACCCGCGCATCGTCTACGCGCGGCTAACGGGCTGGGGGCAGGAAGGTCCGCTCGTCGATGGAGGCCGGACACGACATCAACTACATCGCCGTGTCCGGAGTGCTCCACGCCCTCGGCCGTCGTGGCGAGCGACCGCTCCCACCGATCAACCTGCTCGGCGACTTCGCCGGCGGCGGATTGATGTGCGCGTTCGGTATCGCACTGGCGTTGCTCGAGCGCGAGAAGATCGGGCAAGGGACAGGTCGTCGACGCCGCCATGATCGACGGCGCGATGAACCTCCTCACGTTCCTGGCCTCCGCGTTCCAGGCCGACCTATGGGGGCCGCGCGGAACCAATCTCATCGACACCGGCGCGCACTTCTACGAGGTGTACGAGACCTCCGACGGAGGATTCATGTCCGTCGGTGCCATCGAGCCGCAGTTCTACGCCGAGTTCCTCGACGGGATCGGCATGAACGACGACCCCGACTTCGCCAAGCAGCACGATCAATCGAAGTGGCCCGAGCTCCAACGGCGCGTCGCAGACATCTTCAAGACGAAGACGCGTGAAGAATGGACGAACATCTTCAAGGGACGGGACGCGATGCACGTATCCCGTGCTTTCGCCGAAGGAGGCCGCAACCCATCCCTTCAACGCGGAGCGCGCGACGCACGTCAAAGGCGCGTTCGACGTCATGCAGCCGGCGCCCGCTCCGAGGTTGTCTCGCACGCCGGGCGCTGTCGACGCCGGCCCACCCCAGCCCGGACAGCACACGCACGATGTAATGCGTGAAGCCGGCTACAGCGACGAGGAGATCGAGAAGCTGGGAGCCGACGAAGCGGTCGGACTCCCCAACTCGTGACGATCAACTCTGTAGATCTCCTTCAGCGCCTGTCCGAGACGTTCGGACCTTCGGGATTCGAGGACGAAGTCCGCGACATCTTGCTCGACGTCGTGAAGCCCCTCGTCGACGAAGTGCGAACCGACCGGCTCGGCAACCTGATCGCAACCCGGCGCGGGAGCCGGGAGGAGGTCGTCCTCCTCGATGCGCACATGGACGAGGTCGGCTTCCTCATCTCGTACATCGAAGAGAGCGGCTTTCTGCGTCTATCGCCGCTGGGCGGGTGGGACGCGCGGGTGCTGCCGGGGCACGCGGTTACCGTTCGTGCCGCGAACGGAAACCGCGTTCGTGGCGTCATTGGCAGCCTGCCCCCACACGTCACGTCGGAGAGCGAACGCAGCAAGGCTCACAAGCTCGACGATCTTTTCGTCGACATCGGCGCGCGTTCGCGCGCCGATGTCGAAGAACAGGGCATCGCCGTGGGCTCGGGTTGCGTGCCCGGCTACACGTTCGAACGCCCGGCCGATGACCTCGTCATCGGCAAGGCCTTCGACGACCGTGCCGGCTGCACCATCGCAGCATGCACGCTCGACGCGTTGAAGGACCACGAGCTCGACGCGACCCTCGTATGCGCGTTCACAACGTCCGAAGAAGTTGGCCTCCGCGGCGCCCGAACAGTCGCGAACCAAGTCGAGCCGCACGTGGCTTTGGCCCTGGAGTGCACGACGGCCGTGGATGTTCCCGGCGTGTCCGGCGCACGGAAGCTCGCCGTCATGGGACAGGGCCCAGCGATCACTCTTGCCGACCGATCCATCCTCGCCTCGCGCGAAGTCGTGGGTCTTCTGGAGAAGACCGCAACCGAAGAGGACATCCCGTACCACCTCAAGCTCCCGGGCGGCGGAGGAACCGATGCCGGAGCCATCCAAACGGCCGGCGCCGGATCTTTGGTTGGCGTTATCGCCGTGCCGGCCCGCTACATCCACGCTCCCGTGTCCATGTTGCGTCCCTCCGACCTGGACGCATCGGTGCGACTAACTACGGGCTTCGTAAAGAACGCAGGAACGCTCCTCACTTCGTGAGGAGCGTTCCGTGCAGCTTCTTCCCCGTCGCTTAGTACCGCGTTCCGCGCGGTCGGAAGACGCTGTAACCTCCCGGGCCGATCATCGCGGCTACAACGAGAAGAACGATTCCTAGGAGTAGCTGACCCTGCAAGAGTTGGACTACTCCAATGATCGCCACGACTACCGCAACTATCCAAAGGATCGAGCTGGGCATCTCTTCCTCCTTGTCTGGGAAAGAAGTACCCATGTCCGATTGATGCAAAACGGTTACAACACGCTTCCGCAATGAGGACAACGCGTCACATCGATACGCAGCTCGCCTTCGCAGATCGGGCAATAGGCGAGTTTAGGAGAGCCTCCCGCTATGTACTCGAACCAGTGACTGAGCCCCGCAACGTCGAGCAATCGCTGCACGGGCAACGACAAACGTCCGAGGTAAATCCTGAGACCTTGACCGAACGCCATCTGTCGCAGGTCGAGAAGGAGACGCAGGCCGCTCGAGTCCATGAACGTGACCTGACCTAGGTCGACCACGACCGCTCCGTCGACACCCGACATAAGCTGCTTCAAACGGACCGAAGTGTCGTCCGCGACGGCCACGTCGAGCTCGCCGGCCAGGACGAGTTTGGTCGAGGCGCCTTCGCGCTCGGCGCTCCATCGAAAGCCGGGTACGGCATGCGCGGCGATCTCCGTCATAGTGCAACGTCGGCGCTGTTTAGGCTCTTTGTGTGGATACCGACGCAGCCAGACGCGCCCGAAGGAGAGCTTTTCAGGCCGACTTGAGCCAGGCCTATACCGATGAGGAGGCCTCGCCGCCGGAGTGGGTCGATCTTCTGAGCAGGGTGCGTGAAGCTAAGAAGAACCTCGTCGCCGAGGCCGGCCGCGCCACAGAGACCTTCGTCATGGACCGTGATATCAAGCGGGCGCTCCGGCAGCGAGAGAAAGCAGCCGAGCGCCTGCGAACTCAAGCGACGGCTCTCAATCAGATGATCGCGCGCCTCAACCTCCTCGCACCGCACACGCGATTTACCCGCGCATCGGTGGACGCCGGTGAGCTGCTGCGGCCGCTCTTTCATTCGCGGCGTCGTTCGCCGGGCTAGCTTTACCGGCTCTTCCGTCCTGAACGGCGATTGACCGCGCGCAGGAGCTGGCTCTTGGTCATCCGAGACCGGCCGGGGATGTTCATGTCCCTGGCTTCTTCATAGAGCTGATCCCGCGTACGGCCGCCCGGCCCCCGGTGCGACCTCAAGCCTCCGCGGCGGCTCGAAGAGATGTCACGCACCGAAGTACGCGACCGTTGCCGGGCTTCGCCCGACCTGGCACGCTCCTTGTTCACGGTGCGAGCAGCGATCTCCTCGGCAGCCGACTCCGACCGTCCGCTCTTTCGCAAGCCCGACTTGATGTGCTTGTACTGCCTCTCGCGCTTACGTGACCATGCCTGCTGCGGCATGACTCCTCCTCAACGCACCTTGTCGAGGATCTGGTTCAGCTTCTCCTCGATCTTGTCGACGGTTTCGCCAGTCTTTTCCTTGATGGTGCCCACGAGCTGGTCCAACTTTCCTTGGTGCGGTCGAGATCGTCGTCGGTCAACGACCCCCACGCTTCCTTCACGCGGCCCTTCACCTGGTCCCACTTGCCCTCTAGCTTGAGGTCATCCATGGCGCATGCCTCCTCTGTCGGATGCGACTACTCGCCTACAGCAGTCGCGTATTAAGGAAGTACCCGCCCGGAAACCGGCGAAAACACCAGCAGCGAAGAACGGCGCGGAACGTAATGCCGCTAGCTTCGGTGACCCATCCCCGGCGGCACCATGCCCTCGGCTCCCTCGGTACGGGGCCCGGGTACTCCCCGGAACTCGTAGCGCACCGGATCGCGCCCGGCCTGGATGGCCCAGCAGTTGCCGGAGCTGCCGTCCGTTATGGCCATCACACACGCATTGGCGATGTCCTCGGGCGGGATGACCGGGAATTTCGCGTCTTTCAGCATCCGCACGGCCTCTTCACCGACCAGCGGCGTCTCGGTGATGCCCGGGCAGATCGCGTTCAGCGTGATGCCGCGGTCGGGCAGCGTCTGACCGAGCCCTCGAACGAGTCCCACGACGGCGTGCTTCGTGAGCGCGTAGACAGGGTCGCCTGCGTATGCGATGAAACCGGCAAGGGAGGCCGTCGCCAAGATCGAACCGCCGCCGGGAGTCATCGCTCGGATCGCCTCGCGCACGCCGAAGACGACGCCGTTCACGTTGATGTTCAAGATCCGGAAGTACTGATCGTCCGTCAGGTTGGCAAAGTCGGGCTGCTGCGTCGTAACGCCGGCATTCATGTACGCGATGTCGAGGCCTCCCAGTGCCTCGAACCCCTGGCGGAACGCTTCGGCCACGTCGTCCGATGACGACGCGTCGGCGCGGATGAAGTGCGCGCCGATATCGGCGGCCGTCTCCTTTCCTGCTTCCTCGTTGAGGTCGACGATGGCGACCGTTGCCCCTTCGTCGATGAACCGCTTCGCGGTGGCGAGCCCGATCCCGGACGCTCCACCCGTTATCAATGCGCGCCGTCCTTCGAGCACCCCCATCAGCGATTCCCCTTTCGCGTCCTGCGACGTAGCGACGATATCCTCGCCGCGCCCACGAAGAACAACTCGACCCAAGTGCTGAAGGGAGAACATAGGTGCCCGACATCCTCGACCTGCACGCGGAAGCCAAACCCGATCGATGCGGCCGTCATACAAGGCACGGATCGCTGGACCTATCGCGAGCACAACGCGCGAGCCAACGCCTTCGCTCGAGGAGTGGCCTCGACTCGGTATAAGGCCGGGCAATACGGCGGTGTGGATCGGCCCGAACGACGAGAAGATCACTCTCTGGGGACACGCCGCGCGCAAGGCCCAGCTGGTCTCGGTTCCCGTCAGCTACCGCTTCACTCCCGAAGAGATGGCGTACGTCATCAACGACTCCGACGCGACGCTCGTGTTCTGCGACGCCGACTACCGCGCAATCGCTCGAGGGGCTCGACCTTCCAAAGGTTCGTGAGATCGTCGATTACGGCCGGGCCGAGGAGCTGATCTCGTCCAACTCGCCCGATGCCGATCGACGTCGAAGGCGACTTAACCGCCGGCGCATCGATGATCTACACGTCCGGGACGACCGGTAAGCCCAAGGGTGCACGTCGCACCCGCACGGATCCGAACCTCGTTGCTGCGCTCGTGGCGGAGCTTCGCTATACGCCGGACGACGTCCACATCACGACCGGTCCGCTTTATCACTCGGGCCCGTCGGCGTTCGCCGGGTCTAACTCATGCGCTCGGCGGAACGATCGTGATCCTCCCCAAGTTCGACCCGGAGCAATGGCTTCAGCTCGTGGACGAGCACAAGGTCAACACGACCTTCACCGCTCCGACGCAGCTGAAGCGTCTGGTCAACGTGCCGGCTGAGGTCCGCGAGCGTTACGACACCTCCAGCCTTCGGGTAGTGATCGCCAACGCTGCACCCGTTCCGTTCGCGCTCAAGAAGCAATGGATCGAAACGTTCGGCGAAGGCCACCTCTTCGAGGTGTACGGCTCGACCGAGCTCGGCGTCGACACGATCATCAAGCCCGAAGATCAGCTGCGGAAGCCGGGGTCGTGCGGCAAGCCCTACGGCGGCATCGAGATCACGTCTGATCCGCGAGGACGGAACCGAACGCGCCGGTAGGCGAGCCCGGCGTCGATGTGGATCCACTCCCCCGCGATCTTCGACGAGTACTACAAAGCACCGGAGAAGACGGACGAAACCATGCTGGACGGACGATCCCGCGTGGCGAACGGTCGGCGACATCGCCTACCGCGACGACGAAGGCTTCTACTACATCTGCGATCGGCGCTCGGACATGATCATCTCCGGCGGGATGAACATCTATCCCGCCGAGATCGAAGCCGTCCTGCACTCACATCCGTGCGTGATGGACGCCGGCGTCTTCGGGATCCCGTCCGAGGAATGGGGCGAGCAAGTGCACGCCGTCGTCCAGCTGAAGGCCGGCAGCGTCGGCTACGGCCGAAGAGCTAACGGAACTGTGCCGCGAGCACCTGGCCGGCTACAAGGTTCCTCGTAGCTTCGAGTTCCGCGACCAACTGCCGCGCACCGAATCCGGAAAGCTGCTCAAGCGAACGCTGCGCGACGAGTACTGGAAGGACGCAGAAGACGCGCGTCTGACTGCTAGCCGGGGATCTGCGGCGTAGGCGACGCTGTGGGAGGCGCTGTAGTCGGTGGCGCCGTCCGGGGTGGTGCGGTGGTGGGCGGAGCCGTCGTCGACGGAGGCTGTGTACGAGTCGGCGTCGACGTCGTTGTCGGAGTTGCGGACGCGGTCGGCGTCGGCGTCGGAACCTCCTCGCAGTTCGGCGGGCACTTCGGCGGCTTGATCGGGTTCGAGCACGTGCACTTCGCGACGATGCGGTCCTGCTGCGGGTCGAACCAGACGGGCGTGCCCTTCCCGAGCACGGACTGGACCTCGAACGGACAGGGTCCCTCGCCGTCAGGGAAGCACCCGTGGTTGGTGACCGGTGTCGGTTCCGTGAGGATCCGCGTCTCCAAGCGATCGATGAAGGAATCGAACTCGCTCTCGGTTATGCCTTGCAAGCTCGAGCCATGCATCGAGCCGGTGCCGGTCGGCGCGCAGACGTTGCTTCAACAGATCGCGATCGCACCTTTGCGTCTGCAGGTCGAAAGTCGATTGCGTGAACTGGGCCCCCTCGACCGGGAAGGACATCGACGCGTTCTCGTACAGGACGAGATCCTCGTCCGGGACCTTGTCGTCGTCGTTGCCGAAGAATTGGGCTAGACCGAAGCCGCCGGCCAAACCCAGCAGCAGGACGAGGATGTAGATGAGGATCTGGCGCCCGCGCTCCGGCGGCTGCTCCCCTGGCATGTAGAGCGGTTGCAGTCGCTGCGGGAGGGCCGCCGCGTCCGGACGAGAACGCTACCGTCTCGTCGGGATCCCTCGGCCCACCGCGGTCGGACACGATGCCTACCCTACGCCGATTGGCTGATGTCGATCACGATGCGCGGAGGCTCTGACAGCGCCCGCACGCTGAAGTCGTGGCGCTTGTCCAACCCGACGATCCACTGGATGTCCGCCTCGTAATCACACGTCCGTTTCATGTGCTTGAGGACAGATCCCCCGATCGGCGATATCGAATGGCCCGTCGTAAGTCGGCTGCCCACTCTCGATCCGCCCCTCTTGCCGGCTGGAGCTTCACGCGCAGGTAGGCATCGGTTCCCCAGGATTCGGTCTGCGCTCGCGCTCCCGAACCACAATCCGAGAAAGGCGGCTCGGCGTACTCGACTAGGTATCCCGGTACGGCGTTCTGGAACTCGAAGACGACACGGGGGCATCCCTGGCTGGTTTGGCGAACATCAGCAAGCACGGCGACCTCGACGTTTGACTCGCTGCTCTTCGTATCCTTCGACGCGCCCTCAACTGAGCAGGGAGTGGGCGGCGTCGCCGTCGTGGCCGGCGATTGCTCCGTAGTCGTGGCTGTGGCTTGAGGCTCTGCGTCGTCACCGCACGCCGTCAGCGCGGCGGCGATGGCCACGAGCACCAACACGAACCTTATCCGTCTCAACTAACGATCCTTTCGAGCTCACGCGCGTGAACGGCTTGATCGTCCTCGTCCCACAGGACGAAACGCACCAGCTTCACGAACTCTAGCGTTCGAGCTTGCTCGGCCACGGTGCCGAGCGCAACCTCGGCCGCCTCGTCCACGGGGTAACCGAAGATGCCCGTCGAGACGGCCGGCGTCGCGATGGATGTGAGCCTTTTCTCCTCCGCGAGCTCGAGTGCTTGCCGATAACAGGACGCAAGCTCGCCGGCCGGATCGCCGGAACTCGCATAAACCGGTCCGAGGACGTGTATGCACCACGGATTCGGAAGACCGTGTCCGGACGTGATCACGGCTTGTCCCGTCGCGATCGGCGCGAGCGGCTTGCACTCTTCGAACAGGCCGGGCCCGGCCTTCCGATGGATCGCTCCCGCGACGCCGCCTCCCGGCGCGAGCTGCGCGTTGGCTGCGTTGACGACGGCATCGATGTCCGGACTGGTCGGCGATATCGCCGCGAACGCACTCGATCGACAACGTCGTCGAACTTGCGACGCGCATCCACGCCCGTACGCGAGTCCTTCGAAGGCTTCCTCGAGCAGCTCTTCCTGCTCCTGGCCGTGGATCGTCTTGCTGCCCGTCGCCGGCGACCCGCTCTCGGGACGCGAGACGAGCTGGAGTCGTCGCACGTGGTGCTGGAGACTGCGCGAAGACGAATGTCCAGGCCCCCATGTTCTCCGGTTCCTCCTGCACCCAGAGCGATCTCGGCAGCCCCGAGTAGCGTTCTGCAGCTGCGCGTCGATCGCGGCGTGCGGGAACGGGATAGAGCTGCTCGATCCGCACGATCGCGACGTTGTCCAGGCCGAGCTCGCGCGGCGCGCGAGCAGGTCGATCGCGATCCTTGCCCGTGCACATCAACATGCGCTGGACGTCGTCGGGGGCCGGTGACGTCCGGATCGCCGAGAACCTCCTCGAAGCGAGCCCGAGCGTCAGATCGTCGCGTGCGCTGCGCGCTGCGCGGATGCCGCAGCAGCGACTTCGGCGTGAAAACGATCAGCGGCTTGCGCGTCGCGCATGTACATCTGACGGCGCAGCAGATGGAAGTACTGAGTGCGGCAGCGTCGGGTACGCGACCTGGATGTTGTCCTCGGCGCACGCCGTTAGGAACCGCTCGATACGCGCGCTCGAGTGCTCGGGACCCTGGCCTTCGTAAGCCGTGCGGCAGGAGCAGAACGAGACCGCTCGTCTGCCACCACTTGTCCTCGGACGCGACGAGGTACTGGTCGATGATGATCTGCGCGCCGTTGACGAAGTCGCCGAACTGCGCCTCCCACATGCACCAGCGCGTCCGGATCGGCGACCGAGTAGCCGTACTCGTAGCCGACGGCCGCGTACTCCGACAACGAGCGAGTCGTAGATGAGGAAGTGCCCGCCGGCTTCGTCGACTCGAGCGGCCGGCAACGCGGACGTACTCCTCGCCCGTCCGGTGGTCGATGAGTACGGAATGGCGCTGACTGAACGTTCCGCGTCGTGAGTCCTGCCCGGACAGACGCACCGTGCTTCCCTCGACAATCAGCGACCCCCACGACAGCGCTTCGGCGAGCGACCAGTCGATCTGGTCGCTCGCCGAACTGTGCGAGATGCTCGCTCGAGGATCTTCGCGAGCTTCGGATGCGGCTCGAAGCCGTCCGGGATACGTCGCGATGCGTCGATGACGATGTGTTCGAGCGACTCGATGCGAAACGCCGGTCGGGAGGTGCGGACGCACACCCTTCGGCGGCTGCGGCGGCGGCGCCTTGATCTTCGTCGGCGGTGCCGCCGCGCGCGTCTCCTCGAGAGCCTGCTGCGAGCTTCGCCCGGAAGTCGTCGAGCGCCTTCTCGGCCTCCTCGAGCGTGATGTCGCCGCGGTTGACGAGCTGTTCGGTGTAGAGCTTGCGCACCGACCGGTGCTCGTCGATGCGCGCGTACATCAGCGGCTGCGTGAAGGCGGGCTCGTCGGCTTCGTTGTGACCCCATCGCCGGTAGCACTGGAGGTCGATCACGACGTCCTTGTGGAAGCCTGCCGGAAAGCGAACGCGAGCCGGATGACTCAGATGCACGCTTCGGGGTCGTCGCCGTTCACGTGGAAGATCGGCGCCTGGATCATCTTCGCGACGTCGGTGGCGTACACGCTCGACCGCGTCGACTCTGGACCGGCAGTGAAGCCGATCGAGTTGTTCACGACGATGTGGACGGTGCCGCCGGTGCGGTAGCCGTGCAGCTGCGAGAGGTTGAGCGTCTCCTGGACGACGCCCTGTCCCGCGAACGCCGCGTCGCCGTGGATGAGGACGGGCAGTACCTTGTCGCGGAAGTCGTCCAGGGTTCCGATGAGGTTCTGCTTGGCCGCACCATGCCTTCGACGACCGGGTTCACGGCTTCGAGATGCGACGGGTTGGACGCAACGGAGACCGCCAGCTCGGCCCCCGTGGGGCGAGGTGTGCGTCCCGACGGCGCCCAGGTGGTACATGACGTCGCCCGACCCCTGCGTCGTCCGCGGGTCGATGTCGCCCTCGAAGCCGTGGAAGACCTCGACGTAGCTCTTGCCGACGATGTTCGTGAGGACGTTCAGCCGACCCGCGGTGCGCCATGCCCATCACGACTTCCGTCATGCCGGCACCTGCCGCCGCGTCGAGCAGGAGTGCGAGCATCGGGATCAGACTCTCGGCCCCCTCGAGCGAGAAGCGCTTGTGCCCGACGTACTTCGTGTGCAGGAAGCGCTCGAAGGCTTCAGCGGCGTTGAGCCGGTCGAGCAGCCGCAGCTTCTCTTCGCGAGAAAGCGAACGGTCGACCCCTTCGACACGCTCCTGGATCCAGCGCTTCTCGTCGGCTTCCTGGATGTGCATGAACTCGATGCCGACCGTCCCGCAATATGCGGCGCGCAGGACGTCGAGGATCTCGCGCAGGCGTCGAAGCGCTGCTTGCCGCCGAAGCCGTCCGTGTAGAACTGCGCGGTCGAGGTCCCACATGCCCAAGTCCGTAGTACGCGGGATCGAGCTCGATGTGGCGACGCGGCCTCGCGCACGAGCGGGTTGAGGTCGGCGATCAGGTGCCCGCGAACGCGGTAGATGTTGATCAGCTGCAGGACGCGCCGCGTTCTTGATCGTCGCCGGGTCGCTGCCGACCCCAGGCGAGCCGGCCCTTGTCGCGCGTCCAGCGCACGGGCTCGTACGGGATGTCGAGCGCCTCGAAGAGCTCGTCGTAGAAGCGGTCCTCGCCCGGTCAGGAGCGTCTCGACGGTGTCGAGGAACTCGCCCGACTCGGCCCCCTGGATGATCCGGTGGTCGTAGGTCGAGGTGAGCGTGACGATCTTGCCGACGCCGAGAGCGGCAAGCGTCGCGGGATCGGTTCCCTTGTACTCCGTCGGGTAGTCGATCGCGCCGGCGCCGATGATCGCGCCCTGCCCGGCCATCAGCCGTGGGACGGACAGCACCGTCCCGATCATCCCCGGGTTGGTCAGCGTGACCGTCGTGCCTTCGAAGTCCTCGGGCGTGATCTTGCCCGAGCGCACCTTGCGGATCACTTCTTCGTACGCGGCATGGAATCCCGCGAAGTCGAGCGAGCCGGCGTTCTCTGATGTTCGGGACGAGCAGCGTGCGCGAGCCGTCCTTGCGCTGCATGTCGACGGCGAGGCCGAGGTTGACGACTTGTGCCGGACGACGTGCAGGCTTGCCGTCCAGCTCTTGCGTAGCGACGAGTTCAGCGCCGGCACGGATTGAAGAGCGCGGACGATCGCCCAACCGATGATGTGCGTGAAGCTGACCTTCCCTCCGCGTCCGCGCGCCAGGTAGTCGTTGATGACGCGGCGGTTCTCCTCGAGGAGCTTGGCGGGGATCGTCCGGACGCAGGTCGCCGTCGGGACGTCGAGTGACACCTCCATGTTCTTGACGATCGCAGCCGCGGCGCCCTTGAGCGGTTGGGCGTCTGTCGGGGCACGGCCTCGGGCTGCAGCCTTCGTCCGGGCTTCTTGCGGGTGCAGACTTCGCTCTGAGCTCGCTTCGTATCGGCGCGGCTTCGCCGCGGCCGGGACGCGATCCGCCCGCGCGGCTTGTAGTCCTCGAAGAACTCCTGCCAGCTCTCGGACACCGACGACGGGTCCTCTTGGTACTGCCTGTACATGTCGTCGACGAGCCAGTCGTTCGGGTCGGGCTCTGATCGCTCATGAATCCATCGTAGTGCGCTGCCGGAGGTCTCCACGGGACCGGCCTAATTCGATCGACCTTCCGGCCGAAGCCAATGCGACCCCTATTGCGGAGGGAGTAGCGATGCAGTTATTTCAGCGTGCCTGGAACAACGTCCGGACGTTTGTCAGTAAGGCGCCGGGCGGCCCGAAAGCAGGCCTGATCGCCCTCATTACGGCCGGTTTGGTCGTGGTGAGCGGTGCTGGTGTTGTTTTCGCGCGTCAGGCGACCGATCAGTTCGCCACAGCGGCCTTCAGCAAGCTCGGCGACAACCCAGAAGAGGTTCTGGACTCCATCGCCACAGAGTGTTGTCGACCAGCTAGGAGCAAAGGGCGGTTCCCTGGATAGCGCGCAGAACGCTTTCGTCCAGGAACTCGCCGGTGCTGCAGGCAAGAAGCTCGATGGAGTAAATACCGATGGTCTGCTCGACGACCTGAAGGGTGAAGTCGTCGCAGCCGGTCTCGGCAAGCTCGACGGGATCTCGACCGACGGGATCGTCTCCCAAGTCACCGCGGCGCTCATTGCCGAGGCCAAGGCCCAGATCGCCAAGCTCAATCTCGAGCAGCTGGCCAAGGGCCTCATTGCGTCCGTGGACATCGACAAGCTCGTCGAGGAGAAGCTCGCGAAGGTCGACCTCAACGCGATCATCTCCAAAGCCGTTGCCGACAAGCTCGGCGGAAGCGGTTCGGGTGGCCTGGGCGGCTTGCTCGGACTGCTAACTGCAGGAAACTAGTCAGTCTTTCCTGGAACCTCGGCCAGGAGCTCGGCGGCCACGAGCCTCAAGTGCTCGTGGTCGCCGAGGTCCAGGAACTGCAAGTAGGTGCGCTCGATCCCCAGGGCCCCCATCTTCGCGATGAAATCCCGGGCCTCGTCCGGGGTACCGGCAACTCCTCCGCTTCGTAGCTGATCCGGCGGACGCCCGATCGCTTCTGCCCTCTTCTTGAACTCCTCCTCGTTCGCTCCGACACACACAACCTGGGCGGAAGACAGGACGATCGAGGACGGATCCTGTCCGCGCTTCTCGCAAGCTTCGCGAACGGCCGCTATCCGGTCTTCGACGATCGTTAGCGGAGCGAAGGGGATGTTGAACTCGTCCGCGAATCGCGCGGCAAGCCTCGGGGTGCGACGGCGGACCGAACCCGCCGAGGATGATCGGCGGATGCGGGCGCTGCACCGGTTTGGGAAGAGCCGGTGAGTCCTTCACGTGGTAGTACTTGCCGTCGTAGGAGAAGGTCTCGCCTTCCGTAGTTCCCCACAGCCCGGTGATGATCTCGAGCTGTTCGGTCAGACGCTCGAAGCGTTCGTTGAAGTTCTCGCCGAACGGGATGCCGTAGGCGTCGTGCTCGGTCTCGTACCAGCCGGTGCCGATGCCGAGCTCGACTCGTCCACCGGACATCTCGTCGACCTGGGCGACGGAGATCGCCAGAGGGCCGGGAAGACGGAACGTGGCCGAGGTGACCAGGGTGCCGAGCCGGATGCTCTCGTTTCTCGCGCGATGCCGGCGAGCGTTATCCAGGCGTCGGTCGGTCCCGGGAGCCCGGATACCTCTCCCATCTTGAGGTAGTGGTCGGAGCGGAAGAACGCGTCGAAGCCGAGCTCTTCGGTCAGTTGGGCGAAAGCGAGCAGCGTTTCGTAGGACGCACCCTGCTGGGGCTCGGTGAAAACGCGTAACTGCATCAGTAGACGCTACTGGGCGTATTTCCGGTCAGGCCACTTCGGGCAAGACTCGCAGTCCGCGCTGCCGGAAATTCTGGTCGAAGGAAAAGGCTTCTGTTACGTCCTCGCGCGCCATTACGGCGAAGGAAGTCGCGTCGACGTAGCTCCACGCCTTATCGACGCGGTCTTCGAGGATGGCCCAGGCGTCCTCTTCGATCGTCTCGTCCGTCCGCAAGAGCTCCACGGCCGTCCCGGAGCGGAAGGCCGACCCCCAGTTCATCGCCTCTACTCGTCCTACCCGGACGAGTAGAGCGGTATAGGTCTCGGCGAAGACGTAATTGGACGTAAACATCGACACGCGCTCGCCGACCAGATCGAGCATTGTCCGGCGAGCCGCTTTGTGCTCGCGTTCGGATGCGTTGCGGAGTGCAACGAAGGCACTCGTGTCGACGAAGACTCGCCTCACGACGAGTAGAGATCCTCGTCCAGGGTCTCCACCGTGGTCGCTGCCGGCCCTCGGCCCGGAGGGTCAACCAACAGGTAATTGAGGAAGGGGTCGTCCTCGGGCGTTCCAGCCCGGGCCCGCGCCTCGTCGATCAGCCTTCGGACGACGGCGGCAATACTCCCTGACTCCTCGGCCTGTCTCCGTAGCCAGCGGTATTGAGCCTCGTCTAGGTAAAGCTGGGTCCTGCGCTCCGTCATGCGTTACAGCATACAGCATGCTGTAAGCGTCTCCAACGCAGGAGCATCTCGTAACCGCAAGTCGCAGCGATTCAAGAGTCGCAACTAGCGAGCGGCGCGCAGCGGCAATCTCGGGTGCAAGTTCGGCCCTATTCACACTTAGATCTTGTCGCGACCCACGATGCCTTGGCGGAAGGCGGGGCTCGAGTCTTTCCACACCGGCTCGGAGCCGGCTCCTGCGAGTGCCAGGGATACGTCGGCTGCTGTCCGGTGGTCCGCAACCTCGAACTGCTGCTTCCGCTCGACCCGGCTCTGAGTAGCCACCGGGCTCCGTGCGCGACCCGGCGGACATGTGCGTGACGCCGAGCCGCGCCAGCCCGTCACGAAGTTCGGCGCGGTCTCACGCGTCGACAGCACGATCCCAACGTCCGGCAGCGCAAGACGCAGCGCGCACGTCGCGAGGGTGAACTCGGCGTCGGTCAGTAACCGCGGCGGCTGATCGAATCCAGCCGCCGGCTCCAGGCGCGGCATGCGCCACGGTCAGGTCGCTTCGCCAGACGTCTCTGCAGGAACATCGCGTGAGACGACGAGCGCGAGCACCTCCCACCGCCAGTTCGGGTTCAGTCCGAGCAGCGCCCGATCCCCAGACGCCGCATGCCGGCTCGGCCCCCGCGCTCGGCCGCTCCGAGGCGCCAGTCGAAGAACCGCTTGTTCCCCTTCAGGTGGAAGTCCGGATACACGCGCGCGTCGTAAGCCTCCTGGTAGATCACGAGCCCGTCGCATCCCGCGATCGACGAAGTCCGCGTACGTTTCTTCGTCCCACGCCTGCACCTCGATCGAAACGTTGCGGGACGATCTCCGCCGCCGCCGCTGATGCAATCGGCGATGTACGGCGCCGAAACGTGCTTCGGGTGCTCGCCGGCAACCAGCAGCACATGCCGGAACCCCTGGTGCTGCAGGTATCGCGTCTCGGCGGCGACTTCGGTGGGGCTGAGCGTGCGCCGGACGATGTCGCGGTTCCACACCTGGAACCCGCAGTACGTGCACTCCGAAACACATTCGTTGGACAGGTAGAGCGGCGCGAACAGATGCATCGTCCGGCCGAACCGCCGAACGGTCAGCTCGTGGCTCGCTGCAGCGATGGGTTCGAGATGCGCGAGCGCCGTCGGCGAAAGCAGCGCCGCGACGTCGTGCAGGTCGTGGTTCCTGGCGCTTCAGCGCGCGCGCGACGTCATCGTCGGTTCGCTTCGCGCTGGCGACCATCGACGTGAGCTCGTCCAGTATGCGCTGGTCGATCTCGAACTCCGGCACGTAGTCGACGATGCGCTGACGCTCGGCCTTGCGTTGCAGCTGGAGGAGCTCGGCGTCAGGGAGCGTCATCGTCCAGGAACCCGGTGAGCGGCGACGTTGCCGAAGCGCTGGCCGGCCGACGGGAGCCCGGACGAGGTATCCGCGACGTCCGGCTTCGATCGGCGAGACGGAAAGCGTGCGCGATCTCGACGGGATCGCGCGCCGTCGCGATCGCCGTGTTGACCAGGACGGCGTCGCATCCCATCTCCATCGCTTCCGCTGCATGCGACGGCGCACCGATACCTGCGTCGACGACGACCGGAACATTTGCCATCGCGAGGATCGCTTCGAACGCCGTCCGTTCGTCTGCAGTCCGCGGTTGGATCCGATCCACGAACCGAGCGGCATCACAGTTGCGCAGCCGACTTCTTCGAGTCGCTTGGCGAGGATGGGGTCGGCCGGCATGTACGGCAGGACGACGAACCCTTCCTTCGACGAGCGGCTCGGCCGCCCTGAGCGTCTCGATCGGGTCGGGCAGCAAGTAACGGGGTTCGGGCGTGACCTCGAGCTTGATCCAGCAACGTCCGTCCGCATCGACCAGACCGGCCGCGTGCGCGAGCCGTGCGAGGCGCAACGGCCTCGTCGGCGTCTATCGCACCGGACGTGTTCGGGAAAAGTAGGTAGCGGTCGCGATCGATGAAGTCGAGGATGTCGGTGCCTTCGGGTGCGTCGAGGTCAACGCGCCGGAGCGCGACGGTTACGAGCTCCGTCCCCGATGCCTCGAGAGCTTTCGCCATCACCGCACCGGACGAGAACTTGCCCGTCCCGGTGATCAAACGGGAGCCGAACGAACGTCCGGCGATGACGAGCGGGTCTTCGCTTGGGACGTTCTTTTCGTTGCTCATCCGACTCCCTCCGCGGGCATCAACCCGATCAGGTTCGAGGGGTCGCCTCTTCGGCCTCTCAGTCCGGCGAGTCCGGACTCCCCCGTCGGTCTGGTATTCATGCTAGCCCGAGCGCGGAGGTTGGGATGTCGGTCGAAGGCTGTCTGTCGTGTGACCTGCAAGCCGGTCGCCGCGACCTCCCGGGCGGCGAGATCCACTCGACCGCGCACTGGTCGGTCAGCCATTGCATCGGCCCGCTGGGTGTGGGCAGCGTCGTTCTGGCTCCGAGGCGACACGTCCTCCATGTATGGGACCTCGACGTCGACGAGTCGGTCGAGCTCGGTCCGCTGTTGCGACGTTGCGCCGACGTCGTGCGCGAGCTCACCGATCCCGATCAGGTCTACGTCTGCTTGTGGTCGCACGCCGGCGGTGTGCCCGGCCACATCCATTTTGTGCTGCAACCGGTTAGCAATCCTGGGCCGGACGGGCCGAAGGGCCCGGAGCTTCAGGTTCATATGTTCAACGAAGGAGTACTTCCAGATCGCTCCGAGGTAGAGGCTTTCTGCGCTCGCGCCCGAGAACGCTTCTAGGGGGCCGCCGCTCCCCATCCACCGCCGCCGGGCGTCTCGATGCGCACAACTGAGCCGCGCTCCACAGCAAGCGTTGTCTTAGCGGGCACTTCCTCCCCGTCGACGAGGTTCCGACCCGGCGCCCCGTCCTCACCACCGGCCAGGCCCCATGGTCCGCGCGCGCGGCGCTCGGTGATCAGCGTCACCGTGGCGTCGTCACCGAGGATCTCGATCTCTCGGACGACACCGTCGCCGCCTCGATGTCTTCCCGCACCGCCCGATCCATCGCGCAGCTCGTAACGCATCGCGCGGAACGGATATGCGTGCTCCAACGCTTCGATCGGCGTGTTCAGCGTGTTCGTCATGTTCGTGTGGACGCCGTCGGCTCCCGGCCCCACGAGCCCGCTCCCTGTCCTCCGGCGATGGTCTCGTAGTAAGAGAACGGCCTACCGTCCACATCACTCCCTCCGATGAGCAGGTTGTTCATCGTTCCCTGACTCGCCGCCGGTATCAGATCGGGGACGGCTTGCGCGAACGCACCGAAGATCGCGTCGCATATCCGCTGCGATGTCTCGACGTTGCCGGCCCCCACGGCCGCCGGCGGACGCGCATTGACCACCGTTCCTTCCGGCGCCACCAGCCGAAGGCTGCGCCAGCAGCCCGCGTTGAGCGGAACGTCGGACGGGATCAGACAACGCAGGACGAAGCATGCTGCGGACAGCGCTACGGCCTCGACCGAATTAACGTTGCCCTCCACTTGTGCGTCGCTGGAGCTCAGATCGATCGTTACGACACCTTGGTCGACCCGAAGCGAGCAAGCGATGGCGATAGGGCCATTGCCGCGCCCGTCGTCGTCGAGGTAATCGGTGAACGACCACGAACCCTCCGGAAGCTCGCGGATAACCGCATCGACGCGTGCAGCGGCGTAATCGTCCAGAGCGCGCTCGATATCGAACAGACCCTCGATCCCATGGGTGTCGGCCAGCTCGACAAGACGTGCCGCACCCCGTGTATTGGCTCCGGCCTGAGCGAAGAGATCGCCGCGCCGCTCGTCCGGAGTGCGTGAAGCGGAAAGGATGAGCTCGAGAGTTTCGGCAACGATCTCCCCGCTGCGATACAGCATCGTCGGCGGCACGCGAAGCCCCTCCTGGGCGATGTCCGTAGCGCCCGCGGGGATCGATCCCGGCGCATCACCGCCGACGTCGGTGTGATGGGCACGGTTGGCTACGTAGCCGATCGTTCGGCCGCCGGCGAAGACTCCGCCGACAAGCGTCAGGTCGTTGAGGTGAGTACCTCCGGCCCACGGGTCGTTGAGGATGATCTGATCGCCCGGACCGATCTCGGGGAAAGCGTCGAGCGCGGCCGCGACCGAAGCCGGCATCGATCCCAAGTGCACCGGGATGTGCTCGGCCTGCGCAACGAGCTCACCGTCGGGTGAGAAGACAGCGGCCGAGCAGTCGGCGCGCTCCTTGATGTTGGGCGAATACGCCGTGCGTCGCAGGACGAGCCCCATCTCGTCGGCCACACCTTCCAAGGCGTGACGAAGAACCTCGAGCGTGACGGGATCGACGCTCATGACGGAGTCAGCACGATCGTGCCGCCGGAACGCACCTTGCCTTGCCATCCCGGAGCTATCCACGTCGTCGAGTCGAGCTCTACGACGATGGACGGCCCGTCGATGCTTGAGTCCCCACCGAGGGCGGAGCGTTCGTAGACCGGTACCTCGTCGTCTCCGACACGACGTGTTCCGAGCGATTCCGCATCTCCTTCGCTGACCTTCGCAACGTTGAGGTCGCCCCGGGGGCCGAGCGCGGTGGCGCGGAACGTGATCGCCTCGACCGGCACATCCTCTTGTGAGAACCCGTAGCGCTCTGCGTGCGCGCGATGGAACTCCTCGGAGATCCGGACGAATGACGGTGATCGCTCGACATCGACGCGAAGCTCGTGAGACTGGCCGCGGTAGCGACAATCGACGGCGAGCTCTATCTCCGCGTCCGTGAACTTCACGCCTTCCGGTTCGAGCTCGGCCAGGACCTGTTCGGTCAGTTCGTGGAGGATCGAGCGAAGCTCGCCGTCCCGTCGTCGCTCCGCGGTCATCGGTCGCGACAGCGAAGCATCGGCACGACGCGCGGACACGAGCAGACCGAGCGCGGCCAGCGCTCCGGGGGCCGGTGGCACCATCACTCTCGAGATCCCGAGCTCCTCTGCGAGCTCGCAGCCGTGCAGCGGACCGGCACCACCGAAGACGACCAGCGCGTACCGGCGGACGTCCTTCCCGCGCTCGATCGAAACGCTCCGGATCGCCCGAGCCATCGTCGCCCGGACGACACGCAGGACGCCTTGTGCTGCTTCTAAGCGTGAGAGTCCCGCTTGGGCGCCCAGACGATCGAGAGCGGCGAGCGCCGCCTCGTGGTCGAGGCGGAGCTCGCCGCCCGCCAGTCCTTCGTCCCCGAGATAGCCGAGAACGGCCTGCGCGTCGGTCACCGTGGCTTCCGTTCCGCCGCGGCCGTAGCAGGCGGGGCCCGGCTCGGCTCCCGCCGAGCCGGGCCCGACCCGGAGCGCTCCGCCTTCGTCGACCCATGCGATGCTCCCGCCGCCGGCACCGACCGATATCACGTCCAAGCAAGGCGTTTTGAACGGCAGGCCGTCGAGCTCCGACGACTCAGCTATGAGCGGTCGGCCATTGTCGATGAGCGCAACGTCCGCGGACGTCCCGCCCATGTCGAGCGTGATGACGTTGGGCTCTTCGCACTGTGCGGCGACCCACGCCGCTCCCAGAACGCCCGCCGCCGGTCCGGACATCAGGGTGTGCACAGGTTGCTCGATCGTCCGGGAGATCGCGCGGATGCCGCCGCCCGACCACATCACACCAACCCGGCTGGCTCCGGACTTCTTGTCGATGCGATCCAGGTACTTCGAGAGGACTGGTTGAACATAGGCATTGAGCGCGGTCGTCGAGGCGCGTTCGTACTCGCGGAACTCAGGAAGCACATCCGACGAAAGCGACACGGGCACATCGCCGAGAACCTCGCGTACCAGTTCGGCCACGTCGGCGCTCGTGCCACAGGGTTCGCGTACGAGTGCAGCAACGTAACGGCGACACCATCGACCCCGTCCAATGAAGCCAATGCCGTACGCGTTTCGTCCTCATCGAGCTCACGTAATACAGAACCGTCCTTAGTCGACGCGTTCACGAACGCCGATACACAGGTCACGCTCAACCAGCGGCTCCAGCGGACGCGACTGCAAGTCGTAGAGCGACGGACGGTTCTGACGCGCGAGGTGCAACAGGTGCCGAAATCCTTCGGTCGTGATGAACGCGATGCGCGCGCCCGTCCGGGTCAGCACTGCATTCGTTCCTACGGTCGTTCCGTGCAGTACCTCGTCCGCAGCACCGACCCGGCCCAGCGCATCGTCGAAGGCCTGCGACGGATCACTCGGCGTGGACGGAACCTTGACGACGACGATCCCGTCGTCTGTTTCGGCGACCAGATCGGTGAACGTGCCACCGATATCGATGCCGACCCTCGTCATTCATCCAACGGTGTTGGCGGAGGTGTTGGCGGAAGGGTCGGCACGACGATTCCGTCCTCCGATTTCGTCGATGCGTCGAGGACGATCCGCCGCACCGCGGCACGAGCCGGGCGTGCACCGCCCTCGAGGTCCTCCGATATCCCCTCGAGGCGGCGGATGAAGATAAGGACGTTGATCGCCACGGCTGCGACCACATACGGCGCCGGCTGGCCACGCCACCACGCGACGAGCGGTATCGCGGCGTAGCCGATCGTCGATGAAAGGCCCCCCACCTTCAGCCGGTCGCCGATAACACGGATGATGCCGGCGAAGACCATCTCCACCGGAAGGAATCCGAGGAAAGTCCCCGCCCCTGCTGCCAGACCGCGCCCGGCGTATGCGTAGAGATATGGCGGCCAGCAATGCCCGACCACCGCACCTATCGCACACGCCGCGATCTCGTACGGCCCGGCGAACTGGACGGCAAGGATGACGGGCGCGAATCCCTTGACGACGTCGATCACAGCGGCCACGGTGGCGGCTCGGCTCCCGGACGCTTTGAGAACCACGTGCGCGTCGTATTCACCGACGTTTCGGCGGACCATGGCCAGCACCATCCGGCGCCCGCTCGACACCGCTGCAAGCCACGCCGAGGGAAACGTCCCGGCCGCGTAACCGACTAGAGCCCAGATGAAGACGTCCATTACCTGCGGCAAAGTATGCTAGCCACGGCGGGAATCGGGCGCGTTCTTAGCGAGTTGAACGTGTGACAAACATCTCCTGGGCGGAAGAAAACTAGTTGCAACAGGAAATCGGGGCGAGCGGTCTCCTAGCCAATCGCCCGCTCAGGCTCCTCCTTACCGGGCACGCAGTAACCAGCCTCGGCGACTGGGTAGCCACCTTCGGCCTGATGCTCTTCGTCCGCGACCTGACTCGCGGCTCTTCGATCGAAGGTCTCGCGATCTCGGGCATCCTCGGCTTCCGGATACTTCCCGGCCCTGATCGCAGCTCCGATCGCCTCTTCGATGACCGACCGTTTCGACCGTCGTCGGACGATGATCGCCACCGACCTCGTCCGCGCCGGCCTGATCGCAGCCGTGCCCTTCACGCCCAATCTCGGCGCGGTCTACGCCATCGCGTTCTGCCTCGAGGGCATGAGCCTCGTTTTCCTGCCGGCCCGCGACTCGCATCGTCCCGAACATCGTCCCGAAGGAGAAGCTCGCCGGCGCGAACGGACTGATCATGCTCCTCCAGTGGGGAACGATCCCGATCGCCGGTGGGCTCGTCGTCGCTTCGGATGCGGCAGCACGCGCCCTAACGCACGCGCCGATCATCGGCATCGCTCGCTACGACAACGATTCGCGCTTCCCTTCTTCTTCGACGCACTGACGTTCCTCGTCTCGGCGTGGGCGATCTACGCGTTGCCGGCAGCGATCGGCAAGGTCGTTCGTCATCTCCGCGAGAAGGACGAGAGCGCTCTGCACGCGATCGAGAGCGACATGGTCGAAGGAGCTCGCTACCTACTCGAGGACCACGGACGCCGCAACATGATCTTCGGAATGGCGCTTCGCGACCGGCGCCGGCGGCGGCCTATTCGCGATCGGCATCCCGTACGTGAAGACGACGCTACGCGCGTCGGACTCGGTCTTCGGCGCGCTCATTGCTTTGTGGGGCGTCGGCATGGCGATCGGCGCATTCATCACGCAGCGAACGCACAAGCGCGAATCTGAGCTTTTCCGACTCGGCCTTGGGCGGTGCCGGGATGATCCTCATCGTCATGGCGTTGATCCCGCGCCCGTGGCTCGCCCTGCTCGTATCGGTTGCGTTCGGTGCCGGACTATCGATCGCGATGGTTCTCGGGCATCACCATCGCGCAGCGCACCGCTCCGCCCGATATCCGCGGACGTGTGATGTCTGCGATCCACGTTCTGGCCCGGATCTTCCTGATACTCGGCGGTGTGGTGGTCGGCGGAATCGCCGCCGCAATGGACCGCATCCCGGACACCGTGCTCCCGGACTGGGACGGCAATCGCTACGCGTTCCTCATGGCCGGCGCAGCACTGGTCGCCGGAGGTTTGGCGGCGCGCAGCGGCGCCACGGAGATCGAACAGGACTGCCCGCTTAGCCGAAGAGACCTAAGTCAGCCGCGCGAGCTACTTGCCCGCGTTCGGCCGCTTTCCGTGATTCGCCTTCTTCTTGCGCCGTTGCTTGCGCTTGCGTCCCTTTTTCGGCATGACCGAAGGAGTCTATCAACTCCGATTCTGTGTCGGCGGCGGGCGCGCTAGGCGTGGTAGACAGGGCGGTCGTGGGCTCTAGAAGAGTGGCCCCGCTGCTCGTAGCGTGCTTGCTCGTCGTAGCCGGCGCCTGCGGTGGCGGTTCGGGTAACGATTCCGACGACGGAACGAGCAACGTCGCAGAACGCGACGTCCGCTTCGCGACGACCGACGGACTCGACCTCACCGGACGGATGTTCGGTCGCGGCCGCGTGGGCGTAACCCTCGCGCATATGTATCCCGGCCGACGCCACGAGCTGGTACCCCGCTGCTCGGCGCATCGCGGCCGCAGGCTACATGGCTCTGGCTTTCAACTTCCGCGGCTACGCGGATTCGGAAGGCGAGACGGTGATCCGCAAAGCACCCGAGCGACGTGCGCGCTGCGGCCGACTTCTTGAAGGCATCGGGCGCAAAGGACATCGCGTTCGTCGGCGCGAGCATGGGCGGCACCGCCTCGATCATGGCCGCGTCCGAAACACAAGACGCTCTGGCCGTCGTCGCTGTCTCGGCCCCCACGCGATTCCGACAGCTCGATGCAGTCGTTCACTGCGGGGCGGGTGCAGCGACCGGTTCTGCTGTTGGCCGCACGCGGTGACGAAGAAGCCTTCGCGGCACTGCAAGAGTTCGAGGGACGCACTTCCGCAATCCGGACACGAAGGTCTACGACGGTGACGCGCACGGAACCAATCTTCTCGCCGATCGGCCCGAAGCCATCGATGAGATCATCTCCTTCCTCGAGCGCTGCGCGCCGCTGAACAGGGAGGGGTCGACACCGCAGCCATGAGCGACCAGCAAGACGGCAGCGAGCGGTCCACCGGCGGAGTGGGTCGTCGAGCGAGGAAAGATCGGCGAGTTCGCGCAGGCCGTGCTCAACACCAGCGAGGCCTACGAAGGCCCCGACTCCGTCGCGCCGCCGACGTTCCCGCAGTCGATGGCGCTTTGGCGCGCCCGCGGCGCGGCCCGCCGCGGCAGCGGAGGAGGCGGAGGAGGACGGAGGCGGCCGGGACATGCGCCGCGTCCTGCACGGTGAGCAGGAGTTCGAGTACGTGCGCCCCCTGCGTGCCGGCGACGTCCTCACAGCGACGACGCACCTGAAGGACCGATACGAGAAGGAAGGCAAGCGCGGCGGGACGATGACAGTTCGTCGTCTCCGAGACCGTGTTCAAGGATCAGGCCGGCGAGATCGTCGCCTACTCGCGCGGCACGACCATCGTGACGAGCAAGGCGGCGACGGAATGACTCTCGATCAGGGAACAGAACGCAGCGAGACGATGGTCGAGAAGGTCGACCGCGCCATGTTCGTCCGTTACGCCGGCGCCTCGGGCGACTTCAACCCGATCCACTGGAACGAGGACTTCGCGAAGTCGGCCGGATATCCGGGGGTGTTCGCGCAGGGGATGTTCACGGCCGGCGTGCTCGGGACCTTCCTGACGAATTGGGTCGGCGAGGACAAGGTCCGCCGGTTCCGGACGCGATTCGTCGGTCAGGTCTGGCCGGGCGAGAAGATCGTGTGCAGCGGCGAAGTGACCAAGGTCTATGACCAGAACGGCGAGCAGCGCGCGGAGATCGAGCTCATCGTTACCAACGAGAAGGGCGAGAGGAAGATCGACGGCGACGCAACCGTCGTCGCCTAACTAATCACCCCTAAGCGAAGCGTGCGGCACGCACGGCTACCACCCTCGGGCTCGCCACTCCTCCAGGCTCGGACGTTCCTTCCCGATCGTCGTGTCGTCTCCATGACCGGGGTAGACATGGGTCTCGTCCGGAAGGACGAAGAGCTTCTCGTCGAGCGAGCGCATGATCGTCTGGAACGCCTCTTTGTTGTTGAAAGTGTTTCCCGGGCCCCCGGGGAAAAGGGTGTCGCCGGCGAACAGATGTGACTCCCCGGCGGCCTTCAGCAGATAGCAAACGCTTCCCGGCGTGTGTCCGGGCGTGTGGAGGACCGTGATCTCGACCCCTTCCATAGGCGGGAACACCGTGCCGTCCTCGACCGGGATCTTCACGGGAACCGGCAGATCGTCCGCCGGATGGGCGCACACCTCTGCGCCCGTCCGTTCGACAACTTCCTTCAGCGTGACGACGTGATCGCCGTGATTGTGCGTCTGGAGGATGGCGGCCAAAGGTTGGTCACCGACCTGGCCTAGAACGAAATCGGCTTCATTGGAACCGGCATCGACGACGGCAAGGTCGTCGCCGACGGCGATCATGTAGACGTTGTTGTCCATCGAGCCCACGGAGATCTTGGTGATCTCCGCCGGGCCGACGGATTTGGTCCAGCGAACCTCCCCCACGTCGCCCTATCCGGTTGCGCCGCTGGAGACGGGCGTCCGCCGTTGCGGGCTGGTCGGCAGATCGCCGAACAGCTCGGCTGACTTGCTCGACGAGCTCCTCGACCGTCCACCGGTCGCCCTTGTTGATCGAACGCACAGCGTGGTGCTGCTCGATGAGGATGCACCTCGCCGCCGGTGACTATGAAGCACTGGCCGGAGATGTGCGCGGCCTGCTCGGTGCACAGGTAGACGACCCACGGCGCGACGTTGTCCGGATCCCACGCGATCGAAGCCTTCCGGCTTCGGGATGTTGCCGAACGTGCCTTCGGTCATGCGCGTCCGCGCGCGCGGGGCGATGACGTTCGACGTGACGCCGTACTTCGTCATCTCGCGCGCGATGCACAGCGAGAAGGAGATGAGTCCGGCCTTCGCGAAGTCGTAGTTGCACTGGCCGGCGTTGCCGAACAGCCCGGACTCCGAGGACGTGTGGATCAGCCGGCCGAGAACCGGGCCGCCCGCCTCCTTCGACTTCTGACGCCAGTGCGCGCACGCGAAACGCGTCGGCGCGAAGTGGCCCTTGCCGTGCACGGTAACGACCGCGTCCCACTCGGCTTCGTCCATGTTGAAGGCCATCCGGTCGCGCAGGATTCCGGCATTGTTGATGAGGATGTGAAGGTCGCCGAAGGTATCGACGGCCTGCTTGACCATGTTCTCGGCGCCTTCCCACGTCGCCACGTTGTCGAAGTTCGCGGCGCCTTCACCGCCCAGCGCCTTGATCTCCTCGACGACCTCGGAGGCCGGGCGGTTGTCCTCACCGGAACCGTCCCACTCGCCGCCGAGATCGTTGACGACGACCTTCGCTCCGTTACGAGCTAGCTCGAGAGCGTGGCCTCGTCCAACACCACGTCCGGCACCGGTGACGATCGCTACTTTTCCATCCAGAAGACCCATGCTTCCCTCCCGATTCTCGATTTACCTCACTCCGCGGATGATGTCTTTCGCCAGTTGCCGCGGATACGGCGTAGACAGGCGCTGATTATAGGTAGCCGGTGTACGGCCGAGCCAAAGGCGCGAACCTACGACTATTCCGCCTGCGATGGCCTTCCCGACGGCGGACGACGCCGGCGTCGACGCACCGGCTTCGGACGATCGCTCGAGCTCGCCGCAGCATGGGACGGGGCTCGCGCCGAGCGAGAGTTAGAGACGAAGGTCTCGGCCAGCTCCTCCATCCGGGTGTGGAGCTCCTCCGCGCTTCGGCGGAGCTTGAACTCCGATTGACGAACAACATCGAGAAGGATCGAAACCATCCCCATCAGGAGCAGACCGAATCCGCCGAAGCCGCCGGAGATCACGTACGGCAGCTGTCCTGTCTCGAGATCCTGATTTCCGGCCTGGTACCAACCGATGAAGATGACGGCCCAGCCGATGACCAGGAGAGCGATACCTACATAAAGAGGTGCGCGCGATGGGGTTTCCACGGCCATAGTTTGCCAGGCAGATGCCTTCTGGTGTTCGCGTAGTCTCTTCAGACTTTGGCCGAGAGCACTCCGAAGTCCGGCTTAAACGACAACCTGCCCATCGACGTGATCCGCATGGACCACATCGCGATCGCCACGTGGGACGCCTCCGGTCCAGCTCGCCTCCTAACAGAGATCCTGGGAGCCGAGTTCGTCGACGGAGCCGATGAGCCACACAACGGCTTTCGCTGGCTTCAGTTCCAGCTGCCCGGCGGTAAGGTCGAAGTGATCGAGCCGCTGGATCGCGAGGGCTTCCTCTACCGTTTCCTCACCAAGCGCGGCGAAGGACTTCATCACGTAACGCTCTATGTTCCGGATCTTGCGCGCGCCATCGAGCAGCTCCGCGGTGCGGACTACGAACCCGTGGACATCAGCCTGCACAACGACTTTTGGAAAGAGGCGTTCCTGCATCCTCGCGACACTTCGGGTGTGCTCATCCAACTCGCCCAGGTAGCCGACCCCGACCAAAAGCACCCGCTGATGCGGCCGCTCGAGGAGTACTTGTCCGACCGTCCGGATCTACGACCCGACTGACCCTGTTTCCGGGATGCGCTGCGGGCGTTGCTGACGACCGCGTCGCCGCCACAGACCGAGTGCCACAGGGGCGGCTAGCAGAACGAGGCTGAACAACACGCCGAAGGGTCCGAGTGCCCGGAGCTGGAGCAACCACGGGCTCAGCAACGCCAGGATCAGGAAGATCGTGGGCGCAGCACCCGCCGGCCGCCACGCCGGTTGCAACCAGTTGCCGCTGCCAAGGAACTCGGCCTCGGCCCCCTCGATCATGAGCTTGCGGGCCAGCAGCACGTCGGGGACGGGGATGTGTTCGCGGGGCCGGATGCAAACGGCGCCGACGAACTGGCGGTTCTCGTAGACGGCCACCGGCCGCCAGCCGTCGACGCGGTAGACACGGTCTTCATAGGTGGGACTTCGTACCTCGATGAAGCCTCGCGCGCGGTACGTGGCGTACTGCTGCGCAGTCAGCGAGTCGGCCAGGAGCTGCTCGGCACGCTGCCAGGCGACGTCTTCCGAGGCGAGGTCGGGACCGAGCAGGGTCCCGAGCAAGCGTCTCAAGCTATCCGCCGGCGAGTGGACGGAACGCGCGTAGTTCTCCCGCGTCGGGGTCGAACGTCCGCACCTGACGTCCTTCCTTCGAGTCTTCCTCGAGCTCGAACACCAGAAAGCCTTCGCGAACGATCTCGTCGAACCGGCGTCGAACCGAAGCGATGTCCTCGACGTCGGCAGGATTCCACGCGACGCGCGTGTCACCCGACGGGCCAAGGATCCTCAGAACACCCACTGGTCACCTCCTTGTCCCAAGTACTGACGAGGTTTCCGAGCAATCATTCTGCCACCGCGTCGCCGGTCGAGCACTTGCTGAGCTGGGTGAGCTGAAGCACAATCCAGTCCAGTACCTACCCGTAAGTCAGGAGCGCGAATAGAGATGGTCAAGTTCCTCAGTCCGCAGTGGACGGAATCCGTGATCGGCGCCCTCAACGACTCCGATGACGCAAGACAAGCGCTCAAGGGGGTCGAGTTGATCCTCCAACAGGTCGTAACCGGCGGACCCGAGGGCGACGTGTCGTATTGGACGCGATTCGACGACGGCAAGGTCGAAGGCGGTCTGGGTGAGACCGAAGAGCCGGATGTAACGATCACGCAGGACTACGAAACCGCTGTGGCCCTCAGCCGTGCCGAGCTGAACGCGCAGGCGGCGTTCATGCAGGGAAAGCTGAAGGTCAAGGGCAACATGGGCAAGCTCCTACAGAACCAGTCCGCGATCGACGCGCTCGGGCCGGTGATGGCGGAAGTTAAGACCGAGTACTGAGGGTCTCAGGGACGAGATGCGCCGGCGAAGTCGGCGCGCCCGATCGAGTCTCGCCGGACGTTCTCACCCGTCTCCGGAGCATTGATCATCACGCCGCCACCTTCGTATATCCCGACGTGATGAATCGGGCTGCCGAAGAAAACCAGGTCGCCGGGCCTCAATTCCTTACGCGAAACGTGAGGCAGAGACGAATACTGCGCTCTTGACGAATGCGGAAGACTGACGCCGGCTTTGCCCCACGCATACATGGTGAGGCCCGAGCAGTCGAAGGAGTCGGGTCCGGCCGCGGCCCACTCGTAGGGCTTGCCTACCTGCGCCGCGGCCGTCGATACCGCGGTGCCGGCGCCACCCTTGACCGGTGGAGGAGGGGACGTCGGTTCCTCGACAACCGGGATGGAGCCACCGCTGGAGGTCGTTCGCGGCGAGGACGAAGATGACGAGGATGACCGCGCCCGGGCGATCTCGGCTTGGTGCTGGGCTTCGATGATCTGTGCGATGTCGCCCTTCACGTTCGTCAACAGTGCTCGCTGGCCCTGGAGCTCCCGGTTAACCGAAGACCGTCGTCCGGCCAGCTCTTGCTCTTTGGATCGAGCTTGACTCTCCAGACCTTCCAACTGATTGGCGCGATCCATGACGAGCCGGCGCGCCTTCTCGGTATCCAGCACGAGCTCCGTGTCTGCGGCGAGCACGGACGAACCGAACGCGCGTGCGCGCGCGATCTCAGACAGCGACTTCGCGCCCAGCAATGCGTCGATGGGCGCCCCGGGGCCGCGCATGTACATGAGCCGGACCCGGCTCCCGAGCCTGTCGCGTAGCTCGGCCCAGCGCTTCTCCGCCGCGGCCACGTCGGATCGCGCGGTATCGGCGTCCGCCGCGATGCTCTGCCGCTCGAGCTGGGCCTGGTTGTAGTCCTCGTTGGCCTCGGACAGCTTGCGGCCCTGCTGCTGGATCTTGGCCTCGAGCCGCGCGGCCTCGGCTCGCTTGGCATCGATCTGAGCGCGCGCCGGCGCGGGCAGGATGATCTGCCCGATGGCCAGCCCGAACAGGGCCGCCACGAGTGCGGCCCTGGGAACCCTCACACGCATCTGTAAAACACTCTAGTTAACAATCCTTCTCAGGTCACGCAATAGTTCACAAAGGTACAAGAGCCCTACTGTAAATGACAACGGTGAAACCTAGGTGCAACTTGAGGAGTCTCTCTTCTGTATGCAGAAAGGAGGTGAGCCATGCACGAGTTCGCGCTCCTTGCTTTCGGAGGTTTGGTGACGGCCCTCGCTACGCGCCTGATGGCGCAGTACGGGCGGGAGATGGGTCGCGCCAGCAACGTAGTCCTGTGGATGGGGCTGGGCGTCGGTTACGCCTACCTCGTCGACTTCTCGATCTTCACAGCCTGGGGAATGAGCGTCCGGTCGCACACGGTCGGAGCGATCATCACGGGTTTCATGGTCGGCGGGTTCGCGCTGCTCTGGGAGGAAGCGATCGACTTCTTCCGCGGCTACGCGCACAAGGACCACGCTGAGCCGAAGAAGACGCTCCGCCGGGCTGCCTAAGCAGCTTCGCGGGATGGGTTCGAAGGGGGGTCGCATCGCGGCCCCCCTTCTCTTCGTCTACGACGATCGAAGCGACCGGCAGCCGAGACCTGTTTCCGCAGGTCTCGGTTACCTTCGTGGGCGATGGCGAAATGCATGATCTGCGCCACGCCGGCGATCGATCCCGGCAAGGGCCCGTCGCGATGGGCGCGCGCGGTTGTCGACGGCGAGCAGATCTTGGTCTGTCCCGATTGCCAGGAACGGAACCCGGATTGGATCGATCGCGCCGAGGCATGCCCGGAATGCGGGTCGAAACGTCTGATCAAGTCCTTAGGCGACCGCGTGTGCCGCGCATGCACCCATCAATGGTCGGACGAGAATCTGGAACTTTAGCTAGTGCGCGTGTCCATGACCGTGCTCGTCGGCCGGAGGCTCTTCCTCGGGCTTCTCGACTACAAGCACTTCGGTGGTCAGCAGGATCGCCGCGATCGACGCCGCGTTCTGCAACGCCGAACGCGTGACCTTGAGCGGATCGACTATGCCGGCCTTCGAGAGGTCTCCGAACTCGCCCGTCGCCGCGTTGAAGCCCTTGGCATCCTTCGCTTCGCGGGTTTGCTCGACGATGACTGAGCCCTCGTAGCCGGCGTTCGTCGCGATCCAGCGCATCGGGGTCGAGAGAGACGCCAGAACGATACGGGCCCCCGTCTGCTCGTCACCTTCGAGGGCGTCGGCCGCTTTGACCGACTGCCGATCCTCGGCCCGGACGAGCGCAACACCGCCGCCGGGAACGATGCCTTCTTCGACGGCGGCTCGTGTCGCCGAGAGTGCGTCCTCGATGCGGTGCTTCTTCTCCTTGAGCTCGACCTCGGTCGCGGCACCGACCTTGAGCACGGAGACGCCGCCGGCGAGCTTGGCGAGCCGCTCCTGGAGCTTCTCGCGGTCCCAGTCGGAATCCGTGCGGTCGATCTCCTGCTTGATCTGGCTGATGCGGGCTTTGATTTCGCCACCTTTGCCTGCGCCTTCGACGATCGTCGTGTCGTCCTTAGTGATGACGACCTTGCGCGCTTTGCCGAGCATGTCGAGGTCGACGTTCTCGAGCTTGATACCGAGCTCATCGGAGACGACCTGGCCCCCGGTGAGGATGGCCATGTCCTCGAGCATCGCCTTGCGACGGTCCCCGAAGCCCGGGGCCTTGACGGCGGCAGCTTTGATCGTCCCGCGGATCTTGTTGACCACGAGAGTCGCCAGAGCTTCGCCTTCGACGTCCTCGGCGACGATCAGCAACGGCTTCCCGGACTGCATGACGCGTTCGAGGACCGGAAGCAGATCGCTCACGGCCGAGATCTTCTTGTTGGCGAAAAGGATCATGGGTTCTTCGAGGACCGCTTCCATCCGGTCCTGATCGGTGACGAAGTACGGCGAGATGTATCCGCGGTCGAACTGCATACCTTCGACCGATCTCGAGCTCGAGACCGAAGGTCTGCGACTCCTCGACGGTGATGACGCCGTCCTTGCCGACCTTGTCCATGGCCTCGGCGATCATGTCGCCGATCTCGGGATCGGCTGCGGAGTTGGCTGCGACTTGCGCGATCTCTTTGCGTCCCGAGATGTCTTTTGCTTGCGCGCGGAGCGCCTCGACCGCAGCCGCCACGCCCTTCTCGATGCCGCGGCGCAGACCGATCGGCGTTCGCCCCGGCGGCGACATTGCGCATGCCTTCGTGCACCATCGCTTGAGCGAGCACGGTCGCCGTCGTGGTTCCGTCTCCGGCGACGTCGTTGGTCTTGGAGGCGACCTCTTTGGCGAGCTGGGCGCCGAGGTTCTCGAAACGCTCCTCGACCTCGACTTCTTTGGCGATCGTGACTCCGTCGTTGGTGATGACGGGTGCGCCCCACTTCTTCTCGAGGACGACGTTGCGCCCCCGGGGGCCGAGCGTGATGCGGACGGCGTTGGCCAGCCGGTCAACGCCCTCTTCGAGGGCGCGACGGGCATCGGCGCGGAAGAGCAGCTCCTTCGATGGCATGGCTAAGGAGCGCTGAACTACTTGATGCGCGCGAGGATGTCGCGCGCCGGTACGACGAGGAGCTCTTCGCCGTCGATCTTGACCTCGGTTCCCGCGTACTTCGAGTACAGGACGCGGTCGCCTTCCTTCACCTCGACGGGCACGCGCTTGCCGTTGTCGTCCGACGCGGCCCGGGCCGACGGCCAGGACTTCGCCTTCCTGGGGCTTCTCTTTGGCGGTGTCGGGGATCACCAGGCCGGAGGACGTCACTTCTTCGGCGTCCAGAGGGCGGATGACAACGCGGTCCTCGAGGGGCTCGATGCCGGTCTTGGTCTTGGTAGCCACTAAACACCCTCCTTGAGCTGATTTGATCAGACGGATTAGCACTCTAACCACGTGAGTGCCAAGCGTCAAATGGAGGGATCAACCGGGGGGCCCACTCGCCTGGGGGCTTGCCGGAGCAAGCTCCCAGGCGAGGGGCGCCTTAACGCCTAAGCCCCCCGGGCGGAGGGGTGCGCCTGCAACCACTGAGTCGGCCCTCCACGCGGCCGAGTAAGGACCGACCGGCGGTCAGAAACTTAAGACGGCGTGAGGCGGAAATGCCGCTACGCGGTGAGGCGCAAGGAGGCGTCGGCCGGGGCGTCCAGCGGGGTGGACTCACCCCGGCGGAGCCGGAAATAGCCCGCGGCTGCGATCATCGCGCCGTTGTCGACGCACAGAGTCGGATCGGGAACTTGACAGACGCCAGCCGTGACCTTCCGTCTCCTCCCCGAGCCGCTGGCGGAGCCGGGAGTTCGCCGCTACTCCGCCCCCCAGAACGATCGGTCGAAACCCCGAGGTCGGCCGCGGCCCGCATGGTCTTGTCGACCTGGACGTCGACGATGGCCTCCTGAAAGGAGGCGGCAACGTCCGACTTCGTCGGTTTCTCCCCGGCCTCTTCCGCCCGCCGGACGTGGCGGACGACTGCCGTCTTCAGCCCGGAGAAACTGAAGTCGAGGCTGTTTCCCTTCATCGCTCGCGGGAAGTCGATCGCCTTCGGGTTGCCGCGCTTCGCGATCTTGTCGATGGCCGGACCGCCGGGGAAGCCGAGGTCGAGGAACCTCGCGATCTTGTCGAAGGCCTCGCCGGCCGCATCGTCCAGCGTCCGCCCCAGGACCTCGTAGCTCCCCAGCTCCTTCACGTGGAAGAGCGATGTGTGGCCGCCGGAAACAACGAGCGCGACGAACGGGCGGTTCGACGGGGTCGTCGTCCAGGAGGCTCGCGAAGACGTGGCCCTCGATGTGATGAACGCCCGAGAACGGAACGCCGAGCGCGGCGGCCATCGCCTTGCCCGTCGCGTAACCGACGAGCAAGGCGCCGATAAGTCCCGGGCCCCGGGTCGCGGCGACGGCATCGATGTCGCGCATCGTCGATACGTGCGTCGCGCAGCGCACGTTCGATGGCCAGCGGCATCTGCTCGACGTGCGCGCGCGCTGCGAGCTCCGGGAACGACACCTCCGAACGGCGCGTGCAGCTCGACCTGCGAAGCGATGACGTTGGACAGGATCTCGCGTCCGCCGCGGACGACGGCAACTGCCGTCTCGTCGCACGAAGTCTCGATGCCGAGGACGAGAGCGTCCTCGCCGATGAGAGGTTGGCTCAATCGCGGACCTCGGTCCGGATCTTGTCGAGCCGTCGCTGGTAGTCCGCCGTGTCAGACTCCTTCGGCCCACATGATGTAGGCGTCCTCTCCGGTCTCGACGTAGTAGCCCTTGCGCACGCCGACGGTCTGGAATCCGAACCTCCTGTACATCGCCTGGGCTCCGGCGTTTGCGCGCCGCACCTCGAGCGTCATCGACCGAACTTCGCGCTTGAGTGCTGCTTCGACCAGGGACAGAAACAGACGCATGCCTATCCGATGACGATGGAAGGACGGATCGACGGCGATGTTCGTGACGTGACCTTCGTCTCCGAGGATCATCACGCCCGCGTAGCCGACGACTTTCGGCTTGATGCCGGGCGACGAGGTACGCACGGGATCCCTTCTGCGCGAGCTCGGAGAGGAAGAGGCCGGCCGACCACGGCCGCGGGTAGACCTTCCCTTCGATGCGAAGCACGGCCGGAAGGTGCCGGCGTCGCATCGGGATGATCTCGACCTCGAGGACCTCGCGCGCGCGCTCTGTGACCATCTCTACGACGTTCCCGATCTTTCCCAGTTCAGTTCGGCATCCGACTTGCGTATGTACAAGGGTTTTACGTCAGTGAGCCGATCGGAATCCTCGCGCACGAGCCGGGATACCGCCAGCTCGACCAGAGATATTGCGGTCGGCGTGCAGTCGGAGACCCCCGCCACTTCCACGTCGCGGGACATGTCGCCGAACTCCGTGGGATACGCGTAGGGGCCGTTACCGACGATGAGCAGCTGGCTCACCCGCGGGCCTCGATCTCGTTGGCGCAATGATCGGCCGGTGCGCACCGGAAGTCGGTAAGCCGCTGAACGCCACCCGGCGTGGCGCGATAGAAGGCCCAGAACACCTCGTTGCGACGGGCGTCGATGCAGGTGCAGATCGCGCGGCGCGTGTACCGGACACTGTAGGCGAGGACATCGAGGGAAGAAAGGCCGACGATCGAGATGCCGAGCGTCTGCGCAAGGGCTTTGGCCGTTGCGACTCCGACCCGCAGTCCGGTGAACAGTCCCCGGGCCCAGTCCCGACGGCGACGCCGCCGAGCTGCGACCAGTCGAGCCCGGCGTCGGCGAGCAATCTCTCGGCGGCCGGCATCAGGACTTCGTCCTGCGACCGGCCGCGGCCGAGCTCGTAGGAGGCGACGACTTCGTTCTCGGTTCCGATGGCGATCGACGCGTGCCGCGTCGACGTCTCGATCCCGCAGACGAGCATCAGGCACCCTCGGCGGCCCAGTTGCGCACGGATTCGGAGAGCTCGCCCATGCGGTCGCGCCAGCGTCCCGACGGGACGGAACTGGATGTTGCGCACGTCTTCGATCGTCGCCCTCCCAGGCGAACGCCGAGCTCCAGGTAGTCGCGTCCGGCGACCTCGAAGGCCTTCTCCCCCCACTCGACGGCGGCGACCGACGGCGGCTCGAACAGCTCGTCCAGCCCGAGATCGAAGACCTCGGCGGGTGACGTGCAGCGGTAGAGGTCGACATGTACGAGCGGATAGCGTCCGCCTTCGTAGGCGTGGACCATCGTGAAGGTCGGCGAAAGCGCGCGATCGTCGACGCCCAGTCCCTCCGCGAGCCCCTGGACGAACGTCGTCTTCCCCGTGCCGAGGTCACCGACGAGCAAGAGAACCTCACCGGGACGGACGAGCCCCCCGACGCGCCGGCCGAGGGAGATGGTCTCTTCGGCCGAGCGCGTACGAACGGCCAGGAAAGGGACCCGCATGTGAGCCCAAGACTACGGGCTCGGGTGGAGCTAGAACAGACCCAGTTGCTCGCCGGGATCCTGCGTGGGCTCCGGCGATCTCGCCGAGGACTCTTCGTATCTCGTCGAAGTCTTGTCCGATGCCCTCCGCGGCCCGGCCGCCGCGCAAAGCGGCGGCGGGATGGAACGTGCACATGAGCGGCGTGCCGTCCTGCATCGTGAAGCGCGCGTTCGCGGAGCTTCGTGATGCCGAGCGAGCTGCCGGTGAGTAGCTTGGCCGCGAAGTTACCGAGAGCGACGACGAGGCGAGGGCTTATCAATCGGAGCTGCTCGCGAAGGAAGCCGCTGCATGCCTCGACCTCAGCCGGCAGCGGATCGCGGTTCCCCGGCGGACGGCATTTCAGGACGTTGACGATCATACACGTCCGAGCGCTGCAAGCCGAGCTTCTGCTCGATCAGCTTCGTGAGCAGTTGCCCGGCGGCGCCGACGAAAGGCTCGCCCTTCTGGTCCTCGTGGAAGCCGGGCGCCTCGCCGACGAACATCAGGTCGGCGCTGGGGTTGCCCACGCCGAAGACGGCTTGCGTCCGGATGTCGCCGAGCGGGACAGGCGCGGCACGCCTCGGCCTCCTTCGCCAGACGCGCGAGCTCGCTCGCCACGCCGGCCGGCACCGTCACCACCCGCTCCACGACGGGCAGGCTGCCAGCCGCCACCGACAAATTGGTCAGTCGGCCAGGCCCGGCACGCCGCCGAGGCCCTTGGCCGCGCGGACGCCGCGGCGAAGGGCATCGGCGACGACATCGGCGGCGGCCATCCCGACGAGGTTCGGCTCGACATCAACGGCTTGCCCGTCGCGCCGCAGAACACGACGTCACCGTCGTAGAACGTGAGGGCCGGACGAACCGACCGCGCGATGCCGGCCGACCCCATCTTGCGCGATGTGGATGCCTCGTCCCTTGTCGAGGATCGCGTTCGTCATCGACGCAGCCGAGCACCGTCGACGGTCCGCGTATCGTCGCGGTCGGTGGACCGTCATGCGCGATGCGCGAGCCCGGCGATGATGCTTCCGTCGTCGTCGACGACGTCGCCCACGGCATTGCACACGACGAGCGCGCCGACGACGCGTCGGTTCCGTCGATCGCGCGCAGATGCGGTGCCGAGGCCGCCTTTCATCTCGGCCTTCGGGTCCCGCGTACTTGCCACCGTCGCGCCGGTCCCTGCTCCGACAGATCCTTCCTCGACGTTCACGCCCGCGGTCTCCGCCGCGCTGACGTCCGTGCTCCGGCCGCGGCCGTGCCTTCGGGTCGCCGATGGGGAGGTCGAAGATCACCGCGGCCGGGAACCAGCGGCACGCGCACTCCGCCGAACTCGAAACCGATCCCCTGCTCCTCGAGAAACGACTCGACACCGTCGGCGCTGCGCCAGCCCGTACGCGCTGCCGCCAGTGAGGACGAACGCGTGCACCACGTTCTCGATGGTCTGGGGGCCGAGCATGTCCGTCTCGCGCGTGCCGGGAGCTGCGCCGGCCAGCGCGTAGCCTCCGACCGTTCCCGGGGGCGGCAGAATCACCGTGCAGCCGGTGCACCCTTCCGTATCGGTGTAGTGGCCGACGGTTACGCCGGGAACGTCGGTGATCACGCGAGGACTTTGTCCGCGAACTTTCGGACGTGGGATGTCAGCTCTTCGTGACGCTCCCAAGGCGCCATGTGTCCCGATCCCTCGAAGACAACGAGCTCGGAGCCGGGGATCTTCCGGTGCATCTCTTCGGACAGAAAAGCGGGCGTGATGAGGTCTCGGCTCCCGGCAACGATCAAGGTCGGAACCTTGATGTCGTCCAGCAGTTCGTAGACGTCGTAGTCGTGCAGGTCGATCGCTGCGGCGACGGTCTGCGACGGACGGCGTTCGATACATGTCAAAGGCCGCGGCCAGAAGCTTGTGCGACGGCGAGCGTCCGAAAAAGAGTCGCGCGCGCGAACAGACCCAGGTCGCCCCGCCGACGTGGCCTGAAGCGCTCGATGCGCTTCGCGTCGTCGCCGGCCGACGGCGTCCGATGTCGCCGAGACGCTCCATGGCTCGTTGCGCCGAGTCTCCGCCGCCGCGCCATCCGCCGAGCTGGGCGGTAAAGGTCGAGTTCACGAGGACCGTTCCCCGGATGCGCTCCCGATGCGGCGATTCGGCGGTGAGGTAAGCAAGCGAGGCCATCCCGCCCAGCGAGTGGCCGACGGTGACGACATCTCCCGTCGTGGCTTGATGGATCACGGCGGCCATGTCGCCGGCGAGGGTGACGCCGTTGAACGGCGTTGTTCCGTTGGGACCGCGGGCGGCTCCGGAGTGGCCGTGCCCGCGATGGTCGTAGGCGACGAGCTTGTACCTTCCGTCGGCGCGCAGATCGCGGATCAGGTAGTGCCAGATGATCTGGTGCTCGAGGACGCCGTGCGCGAAGACGAGGGTGGCATTCGCTTCCTCCGGACCGTAGACGCGTGCGTAGAGCTTGGTCCCGTCGAAAGACTCGACCCATTGTGTGCGTCCGGGAACCGAGCCGATGGGCTCGTCCGCTTCGGGGTCGGGACGGTTCGCCAGACGGCGGTAGAGAAGCTCCTCGAGTGCGGCACCCGCGGCAACGCCGGCTCCTGCTACGGCCAACCCGAGGAGCGGCGTTCCGTCTTCTTCATCCGACTCGAAGCTCTCCCGACGACGAACGTTTGTAACCCTCAGCGTTCAGCTCGCCGAAAACCTCGAAAGTTCCCGATCGGTCAGGCGATCCAGGTCTCGGACAGAACGAGGGTGCCCTGAGGCTCGATCTCGGCAGTGGTGACCGCCTGCGTGAACGCGCGATCGCTCGACCACCGCCACACCTCTTCGTCGCCGTCCATGACCCAGAAGTCGTAGCGTTGTCCGGTTGGGAACGTGAGCTTCTCGATCTTGCCCGTGACGTTGGTCAGCCGGAGCGTGAAACGGACGGGACGGCCGATCTCGGCGCGAGCCGGTGCGACCGAAAACGTAACGCCGATCCCGCCGACGGTCCGGCGGTCGCCGGAGACCTCGCTGCCCGAGCATGCTGCCGCGCGCCGCGAAGACCAGCACGACCGCGAGCGACCGGCGCATCAGACGTACCGCCGCGGAACGCGCGGGCCGATCGAGCACACGACCTCGTAGTTGATCGTTCCGGTCTTTTCGGCGATCTCCGTGGCCGTGATCTCCTCGGCCCCCTGGGCGCCGATGAGCACGACCTCGTCGCCGGGAACTACGTCGTCGTCACCGCAATCGGCCATGACGGTGTCCATCGTCACGCGGCCCGCGATCGGACGGCGGCGTCCGCCGATCAGCACCTCCCCGTTGTTGGAAAGCAGGCGCGAGTAGCCGTCGCCGTATCCGATGGGAACGTTCGCGATCGTCGTGTCCCGCTCGGGCGCGAACGTGTGCCCGTACGACACGCCCTCGCCGGCCGGTACGCGGCGGACGAGCCCGACGGCCGACGACAAGCTCATCGCCGGACGCAAGATCGCATCGGTCGCGAGCGACGGGAGCGGATACAGGCCGTAGAGCATGATCCCCATCCGGACAAGATCGAAATGGGAGCCGGGGTAGAGAACGATGCCCGCCGAGCTCGACAGATGCCGGACGCGAGGTTCGATGCCTGCGCGCTCGACCTCGCTCGCACAGCTCGGCGAAGCGCTCGATCTGGCGCGACGTGAACGGGTGCTCGGCCAGCTCGCCCATCGCGAAGTGGCTCCACAGCCCTTCCACCTCGAGGCTTTCCAACTGCGCCACGTCCGTCGACGAAACGAACGCCGTCGTCGACTCGGCGCGCCCTCGCGATGCATACCGGTGTCGACGCAAACGTGCACGTGCAGCTTCCGTCCGGACAGGCTCGCGGCCTCGTTGAGCGTTTCCGCGCCCGATCGCGTTGAGACCCTCGGTGTCAGCTCGTGCTCGACGATCGCTTTCGCAGCCGCGGGCGGAGCTTCGATAAGGAGGAGGATGGGCGCGTCGATTCCCGCATCGCGCAAGCGGATGCCCTCTTCGACCAGAGCAACACCGAGCCACGTCGCGCCGGCGTCGAGGCAGCGCGTGCGACCTCGACGTCGCCGTGTCCGTAGCCGTTGGCTTTAACTACCGCGAGCCGATCGACCTTCGGATCGCAGGAACGATCCGAGCGCACCGACGTTGTGACGGACGGCGCCGAGATCGATCTCGGCGTACGTCGGCCGAAGGTTAGTCATGGCGTTGATCATCTATTTGTTGGTCATGCCGGACCGATGACGGTCCTCAGCTTGCCCGACACGAACCGAGAACGCTCGACGTAGGCCAGGGCTTGCGGCAACGCCTCCGGAAGATCGGAAGCCCTCAACGCGCGCTCGCCCAGACGCGAGGCGACGATGTCGGCTGCAGCGCCGTGGAGGTAAGCACCCGCCCACATCGCCGCTTCCGGTGCCGCCCCTTGCGCAAGTAGCGATCCGACGATGCCGGTGAGCACGTCTCCGGTGCCGCCCGTGGCCGCTCCCGGATTGCCGGTCGTGTTGACCCAGACCGTGCCGTCGGGCGAGGCCGTGAGCGCCCGGCGTCCCTTCAGATGGACGACGCCGCCCCAGCGTCCGACGCCTCTCGCACATCGTTCACGCGATCGTCGAGCGGGCGCACGTCCGGCGAGATAGGCGAACTCACCGGAGTGCGGCGTGAGGACGGATGGCTGTGCACGTTCCCGAAGGACGTCGGGCTCGTCGCGCATGATCTCGGCGAGGGCCCACAGACCGTCGCCGTCGATGACCAACGGCAACTCGACGTCGAGAGCCCGGCGGACGACGGCGACGGCGCGCGGGCCGCGGCCCGAGGCCGGGACCGATCGCGAGCGCTTTGCACCGCTCGAGCCGGTCGGCGAACTCGTCGACGGCTTTGGCTTCGAGCTGGCCCTCTGCTTCCGGCAGCGGCACCTTTATCGCTTCGAGCACCGCGCCTTCGAATACCTCCAGCGTGCTCGACGGAACGCCCAGCACCAGCAAGCCGGCGCCGGCGCGGATCCCGGCCCGAGCAGTAAGTACGGCTGCTCCCGTCATACCGGCCGAGCCGGCGAGAACGGCCAGCGCTCCGACCTCGTATTTGTGCGTATCCGGTTTCGCCGCCGGAAGGACGGCGCGCACATCTCGCGGGCCGGGCACGAATGTGCGCGCCCCGCGAACGGCGATGCCGATGTCGGCCACGTCGATGCGCCCGGCGCGGAACGCCCCGGGCCCAGCGACGTGCCCGACCTTCAACGCTTGGATCGCCAGAGTGATATCGGCGTTCACGGCGTCACCCGGGATCGAACCGTCCGATCCCGAGACTCCGGAGGCGATGTCGACGGCGAGCACAGGCTTGGCGGCGGCATTGATGGCCGCGATTGCTGCGGCGACGTCGTCGCGCGGCGCGCCGGAGAAACCGGTGCCGAGAACCGCGTCGACCACGAGGTCGGCGCGTCTTGCCGAGCGTTCGAATCCGTCCGGGGACCATTCCTCTGTGCGCAGGATCGTTGTGTGCACTCCCCGGGCCGCTAGGTGATCGGCGCACATGATCCCGTCGCCGCCGTTATTGCCTTTTCCGGCAACAACGACGACCCGCTTGCCGTAAGCACCACCGAGCATCCTCAAGGCGACGATCGAGCAGGCGAAAGCCGCGCGGTCCATCAGCTCGGGTTCGGGTACGCCGCCGGCGATCGTGGCCGCATCGGCCGCGCGCATCTCGTCCGGCGTAAGTACCGGCTCCACAGCTACATCTCCTCGGCGAGTACCACCGCAACGGCCACGTCGTCCGTGTGGCTCAAGGAGACGTGGAAGCGGACGTGATCGTGTCCGCTTACATGCAGGCTCGGCACCCGGTCTTCGGAGCGGACTTCGACGTCACGCCAGGCCAGAACCGTAGCCAGTGCTTTACGTGTTGCTTCCTTCGCCGCGAAGCGAGCGGCCAGCGAAGCTTCGCGCGACGCGCGCCGGGCCGAGACGTCCAGCTCGTGTGCGGTGAACACGCGCTCGGCCAGACGCGGAGTGCGCTCGAGCGCCTTGCGCATGCGCGCGACGGGAACTGCGTCCACTCCGACACCCCGGATCATGGGTTTCTCCAACGTCCGGCGAGAGCCTGGATGGAGTCGATCAAGAGTGCTTCGACCGAGATCTCGCCGAGCAGATCGTCGCGGAAGGTCGGCTCGGTCTCCGTCACGATGTCCCGCAGGGCCGAGTAGCGATCGCGATAGCCCTGGAGGACGGTGCGCATCGTGTCGGCCGGGAGCCGGTCGTGGAAGCGAACGTGCAGCAGCGCTATGCCGGTGACCTCGCTCCCCTTCACCTCGGGCACGATCACCAGAGTGCGCCCGTCGTGCCCCCGGGTGACGAGGACCTCGCGCTCGACGGCCACACGGTGCTTGGTGCCCCGCAAGCGCGGATCGCGGTCGGTGCGCGACGGAAGATCGCGCGCGATACCGCCGCGATCGGTGATCCGAACCATCGCTTCGCCTCGAACGTCGCCTTCGATGCGGTAGAGCGTGTAGCCAGTCACCCGATCGACGCTCGGATCGAGAGCGGCGAGCTCCCGCAGCGTCGTGTACGTGACGCGGTCTCGGGCAAGCCCGGCCGCCAGTACTTCCTTCACCAACCGTACCTGGAGCAGCGTCTCCTCCGCCCTCGAGATACCGACGGTAACGGTCTTGGCCTGGTGACGGATGGCGTCGATAGGACGCGTGAGCTTGTCGATCCCGATCGTCAGAGCGTCCATGAGGTCGCCGAGGACTTCGGTCGGAGTGCCGATCTTCCCGTGCTCGATCTGGAACGCATCCAGAGGAGAAGCACCCGTCGCGAAACGGAAGAGAGACGCGATCCGAACAGCCGCCGACGGGTCGAGGTGGCCGTCGTAGGAGCCCACGCGCAACGCGTCCTGGAACCTCGCAGCAAGCGGCGTGACCCTCGTGCGCACACGCTCGAGCAGGCGCAGAGGGTCGTGACCGTTGCCCGCCGTCACTTCGGTGGCGGCTTCGATCAGCCGATCGAGCTTCCCTCAGTGGATTTGCCAGCGCGTCGATGACCAGGGCGGCCTCGTATCCGAAGACGTGACCCGCCATCGCCGACAGGACGAAGGCGACGTGCGGATGGAGTGCGGGCACTCTGATGACGTCGAGTGCTGCGTCGTAGCGTCCCTCGCCTTCGCCGCAGATCACGATCGGGGCAGCTTTGTGCGCACGGAAGTAGACGACCTCTTTGGCGACGTCCTCGGCATTGGAACCTTGAAGCCCCGCCGCGCAAACGAGGATCAGGGGCTCGGCAGATAGGTCTATGTGCTTCTTGTCCTCGGTGACATCCGACGAGATCGACTTGTAGCAGAGCTCGGACAGCTTTATCCGGAGCTCCTCGGCCGCGATGCGATTCGCGCCGTTGCCGACGACAGCCCAGTCCCGTCGCGACGGCACGTGGCGTTGTGCGACTTCGGCGATCTCCGCGCGCAACGTGAGGACTTGCTCCATAGCCGCCGGAACTTCGCGCAGCGCGCGGAGAGCCGACTCGTCCACACCGGTCGCGCCGTCGACCTCGTAGGCGATGGCGGCAGACAGAAGGAAGCCCGCGGCAACCTGCGCGTAGAAGGCCTTCGTGGATGGAACAGCCATCTCGACGTCGCGTCCATCGGATGTGTACAGGACACCGTCGGACCGATCCGTCAAGTCACTTTGACGGCGGTTGACGATGGCAACGATGTGCGCGCCCCGCCCGCGCACCACGTCGACCGTGCGGTTGGTGTCCGCCGTGGTCCCCGATTGCGAGATGGCGATCACGAGAGTGTCGGACATGTCGTCCCGGACGCCGAAGCCCGACAGCTCCGTGGCGGCCAACGCCTCCACGCGGATAGGTGCGGGCTGCAGAGCGGCGGAAAGGATCGCCGGCCAGAGCTCTGCCGGCGATGGCCGCCGTGCCCTGACCGATCACGACGACATGGCGCAGCCGGCCGTCCCGCAGTTTCTCGCGCACGGACTCCGGAAGTGTCTCGGCCCCCAGAGCGACGCTCAGGCGTTCGCCGTCTTCTATGAGACGGCCTCGAAGCGTCTGCCGGAACGAACGCGGCGCTTCGTAGAGCTCTTTGAGCAAGAAGTGCGGGAAGGTTCCGCGGTCGACGTCTCGCGTCGTGATCTCGGCCACGCGCAGATCGCCGGAAACGACGGGTAGCTCGGTTCCGTCGTAGGCGATCCGGCGCAGGCCTCCGGTTGCTTCGCCGGACGGCTCCGACACGACCACGATCTGTCCGCGCGTCGAAGCGTTGGACGCATCTGCCGGTGTCTCCCCATCCATCCGCAAGTAGGAACCGGCTTGCTCGACGAGTCCGTACGGTTCGCTGGCTACGACGTAACCGTCCCGCGACGGCCCGACGTACAGAGCCTGCCCGCTTCCTCGGAGCGCGAGCAGAAGCTTGTCGGGCTCGTCCAAAGAAACCAAAGCGATTGCGACCGATCCTTCGAAGGCGGCCACGCTGCGCCGGAAGGCTTCGTCCAACGAAAGCCCTTCGCGCATGCGCCGCGAAACGAGCAAGGGGATGATCCTGGTATCGGTTGTTATCTCCGGCGGTGCGTCGAGTTCCTCGGCCGACGTGATGTCGACGTGGTTGTCGATATCACCGTTGAGGACGGCGAACACGAAGGGTGGCTCGTCGCTCGACAGTGGATGTGCGTTCGGCTCGGAGATCATGCCGACGCTCGCCCAGCGTGTATGTCCGGCGATGATGATGCGCGCGCCGTCCGAACCAAGCGCTAGATGAAGAAGAGCGTCATCTCTGAGCTGCTCCCGGATCGCGCGCGTGTTGTCGCCGAGCTCTCCGATCTCGGCGGCGACCTTGTAGATAAAGCAGAGGTTCCCTTTCGATTCACGCACTGAGCCCGAGCGCAGCAATGGATCGCCGGCACGCTCGTCCAGAGATGCGCGAACGGACGGCGCCTCCAAGTCGAGAGAGTGGCCACGTACGACGACGGCGATACCGGCCGAATCGCGACCGCGCACTTCCAGGCGGTCGATGGCTCGCAGCGCGATCTCGATCTGCCCGAATAGGGCCACCGAATGGGGCGAGGCATCGCGGCCGGCAAGATCCAAGGCCGCGGCGGCGATGCGAAGGATGTCGCGGCGCACCTTCCATACTGCGTCCTTCAGGCTGACGATCGCGGCATTGATGGCCTCGATGTCTTCGGCTACGGATGTTCCCTCTCCGGCATCGAGGGCCGCTTCGAAGGACTGCGTACGGTTCCAGATGTCGTCGAGGAGGCCTTCGAAGCCGGGGATGGAGTTGGGCTCGGTCGCCAGCGATCCAACGCCGCGCACGCCGCGCAGCATCGTCTCGGCCTCCTGAACTCGTCCCGCGCACGCCAGCAATCCGGCCGCAAGATGCGGATCGACGATGGACGAAGGCATGGACGCGTGAGCCGCGTCCAGCGCTTTCGAAACGAGGCGCAGGTCTACCGGCTCCCACGTTTCCTCACCCTGGACGACGCCGACGATGCCGCACATGTTTAAGAGTCTGCCTCGGCTTCGGTGCGAACGACGTCGGCAACCTGCTCGGCGATTTCGGCGGCCAGCGACGCTTCCGGAGCCTCCACCATGACGCGGACGAGAGGTTCGGTTCCGGAAGGACGCACTAGCACGCGACCCTCGGAGTGCAGGCGCTGTTCCGCTGCCTCGATCGCCGAACGGACCCGATCGCTGGATCCAATCTGCTCTCGGTTGTTCGTCTTCACGTTCACGAGCACTTGTGGGAACGGCTCGAAGGGAACGAGATCGGCCAAAGGACGGCCGGTCGCCGCCACGGCGTCGAGGACGGCGATGCCGGCCAGGATCCCGTCGCCGGTTGTCGCCTGATCCAAACGGATGATGTGACCGGATTGCTCGCCGCCGAGCACCAGATCGTGATGACGAAGAGCCTCCAGGACGTGGCGATCACCTACCGGTGTCTCGATGAGCTTGATGCCCTCGCCGTCACACCATCGGCGCAGGGCTTGGTTGGCCATGACTGTGGTCACGATCGCTTCACTGGCCAGCCGTCCTTCGTCCTTCAGTTCCTTGGCCAGGATCGCGAGGATCGCGTCACCGTCGATGAGGCGTCCGTTCTCGTCGGCTAGGAGGACGCGATCGGCGTCGCCGTCGAAGGTGAGGCCGATCGCTCTTTGGCTCTTCGCCGCCTCTGCGATCACCTCCGGGTGGAGAGCACCGCTTTCCTCGTTTATCAACGAACCGTCCAGCGAGGCGTTGATAGCGGTGACGTCGACACCGATTCGGCGCAGGGCTTCCGGGGCAACAGGAGATGCGGCGCCGTTGGCGCAGTCGACCACGACGCGCAAACCCCGGACGTTGTGCGACGCCACGGAATCGATGTGGGCGATGTAGGAATCGAGCGCCTCGGGGATCTCGTGCACGGCGCCGGAACCGGAGCCGGTCTCACCCGACTCGACGAGAGCCTCTATCGATCTCTTCGGCCTCGGTCGTGAGCTTCCATCCACCACGCGAGAAGAACTTGATGCCGTTGTCCTGCGGCGGGTTGTGGGAGGCGGAGATGACGATGCCGGCATCGGCGTCCAGCAAGGTGGTCAAGTAGGCAACGGCGGGCGTCGGCAGCACTCCACCGAGCAGCACGTCGGCGCCGGCGGAACGGGCACCGTCTACGAACGACTCCTCCAGGACCGGACCAGATACACGCGTGTCGCGTCCCAGGACGATCCGGGCGCCGGAACCCGCCCATACGGCGACGGCCCGGCCCACCTCACGCACGAGATCCGGCGTGAGGGTGTGGTCGGCATTACCGCGTATGCCGTCGGTGCCAAAGAGGTTGCCCATGGGCTGGAAGGAAGGTAGCCAGTGTCCCATAGTCAGGGCCCCATCTCGGCTGCCACCGATGAATCCCGCGGTACTCACGCGTCATACACGGGTAGGAACTGCCCAAAAAGAAGGTGAGGGACGATGGCCACGTTCGTACTTATCCCCGGCGCAGGATCGGACTCTTGGTACTGGCACCTAGTGGCACCCGAGTTGAACAACAAGGGACACGACGTGGTCGCCGTCGACCTGCCCTGCGACGACGACTCGGCGACCTTTACCGACTACGCGAACACGGTTATCGACGCAGTCGGCGATCGAACGGATCTGGTCCTTGTCGCTCAATCCTTGGGTGGATTCACGGCACCGCTCGTGTGTGATCGCGTTCCCGTCCAGTTGCTCGTCCTCGTCAACGCCATGATCCCGAACCCCGGCGAGTCCGCCGGCGACTGGTGGGCCAACACAGAACAACCGGAAGCGATGAGGAAGGAAGCTGAGCGCCACGGCAAGAAGGTCAACGACGACATGGAGCTAATGAACGACTTCGACTACATGTTCCTCCACGACCTTCCTCCGGACGTGAAGGCGGAGAGCGCGAATCACGTGCACAACCAATCGGGAAAACCGTTCGAGGATCCGCTTCCTCTGGACGAATGGCCGGACGTACGCACTCAAGTGCTAGCGAGCCGTCACGACCGGCTATTCCCCGCGGACTTCCAAAATCGCGTCGCTCACGAGCGACTGAGGGTCGGCGTCAACGAGATGGATGGGGGCCATCTCGTCGCCCTGAGTCGCCCGAGCGACCTAGCGCGCAGGTTGTGCTGTTACTAGGCGAGGTGTGTGCCAGCGATCAGGCGGGCGGTACGTCCCGCTCGATGACTTCGCGTTCGCGTACGACTGTTCGGCCACCGTCACTCACGACGGTCCTCCGATCGCGTCCGTAAGGGGCCCACGGCGCCCAAAAGATCATCGACGCGAGGAACCCTATTCCGCCCACGATCATGAGAATCACGCCGACGGTGTTGACATCGAAACCGTTTGCGGTCGCCGTAACGGCAAACGCCAAGATTGCACCAACAGCGACGAGGAAAAGGCTAACTCCGAGGCCTGGCATTCCTACTCACCTCCCTGGCATCTCTGCCGGTCACGTCGTAAAAAGCCGACGAACTACGCACTTAAGATTCCCGAATCGGTCACTTTGGAAACGGAACGCAAGGGGTGACTTGTAACTAGTCCTGTAACTAGTCCCTTTGTAAGAAGCTCCGCAGCTAGATAGGCACCCGAACGATCGACGGACCCTTCCCGTTCGACGATTCACCCAGCGCCGCGGAGAAGTTCGCGATGTACAGCGCATCTTCGCCGATGGCCACGCTGGCCGGGCTGTCGAGGTTGTCGCCGGCATCCGCCACCACGGTGACGTCCTTGCCGTCCGACGAGACCTCGAAGATGAAGTGGATGAGCGGTGCGGCGACGTAAACGTTGCCGTCTTCGTCGAAGTCGATGCCGTCCACGAATATCGGCGCATCCCCCGGGGCAGCCTTCGTCAGATCGGCGAAAACCGTAACTTCACCGGCTGATCCATCGTCCTTGATCGGTATGGCGACGATCTTGGCGGGCTCGGTCAAACCCACGTACACGGTGCCGTCATATACATCGATGCCGTTGGGGCCCAGTGGGAAGCCGAACCCGGCGGCTCCAGTGCCGGCGAGTGCACCACCCTGCGCCCAGATCGCCGCATCGCCTTCCTTGGGAACGCGCCATACAGCACCCTTACCGCCTGGGCCCTGCGTGTCCGTGACGTAGATGTTGTCGCCGTCGACGATGACCGCGTTGGCGAACGAGATCTTTTCCGTTCCAGGCAGCCGTTGCGCGTCCCCGGAGTCGGCGTCGAAACGCCACACGCCGTTGGCCGCCGGGTTCTTGGACACAACCCCGCCGAGGACATTGCCGTCCTCGTCGACGGTGAGGCCTAAGAGACCGAAGTCGTCCGGCTGGATGCCGTCAACCTTGCCGAAATCCTCTGCCTTGTTCGAGTCGGCGGGGATGCGCACGAGGCGACCTTGCTTGGTGATGCTGGCGAACACATTGCCGTCGGAGTCGACGGCAACGCCTTCGGTGAACTCACCGGCACCGCCGTTAAAGGAAACGAGCGTCGAAGGTGGCTCTGGCGTCCCGGAAGGCTGCGCCCCCCCTTCGCTACCACAAGCCGCACCCAAAAGAACGGTGCAGGTGCCAATTAGCAATGCGACGGTCGCTTTCATCGGACGCATACTCCCCCCAATTCATCGGACGCCTTGAGCGCCGGAGCTCTCTTCTGACGATATCCAGTCAGTCTCCCCTGTACAAAGGCGGACCAAGGTGTATCCACGTGGTATCCGATCGGGTACCACCGTGCTGCGTCACCTTCGGCTCCGGCGCACACGCTTAGCCATGCGGTAGCCCTTCGAAACGGTTGACGTAGTTTGAGGGTCGTCCTCGATCAGGTAGGCCATGATCCGAACGGCGGCGCGGAGCACGCGTGGCGATCGCATGCCGATGGCTGCAGCCGCGTTCGCCAGCGGACCCTTGCGCATCACCTTCATGAAGCGAAGGGCAGCGCTGAAGTGGAACCCGTAGCCTTCCTCCAGATCTCGGGCGTACCTCCGCACAACTTCGCCGGGTGAAGCGTCCGACGCGATTGCGTTGGCAACGAGCTCGGCTCCCTCCAGCGCGTAAGCGATCCCCTCACCCGAGTACGGCGTGATCATCCCGGCGGCATCGCCTACGGCGAGCAGGCCCGGTGCTCCCGCACGGAAACCCTTCATCGCTTCCGGCAGCAGCGCACCGTGCGGCCGGTTCCAGCATCACGGCCCCCGCGAAACCGGGACGAGTCCGGCGCATGCCGCTCGACGAACGCATCGTAGGCCTCACGCAGCGGAAGCGCTGCGTCGAGCGACGGCGCGTGCGGAAGGTCGACGCCGACGTTGGCCGACCCGTCCGGAAGCGGGAAGACCCAGCCGTACGCCGGGAGCCACCGTCCGGCCGACGTCCGCAACGGATAGAACTCGAGCTGCGCTTCGCCGTTCCTGCGTGATCGGCTCGACGGCCCGAAGTAGGAACGCATGGCGGCGTACCAGAAGCCTCCGCCGGACGCGACGTCGTCGGCGACAATCCCGCGGCGCGTGCCGTCGTCGACGTCGCACCGTCGGCGGCGATCGTCCACGTCGCATCGACGTCCTCCGACGTGCCGTTCGTCTTCATGCGCACGCCGCGGCACACGCCGTCGTCGAACGATCGGCCCGGACACGCGCACCGTCCGCAGCTCGGCCCCCGCGGCGACGGCTGCGTCGAGGATCCTTCGTCCAGCACCGACCGGCGCGCGACGAGTCCGTAGTCGACGGCCACGCGTCCGTGTGCGGGAACGCCGCGTTGACGTTCCGTCCGTGCCGAAGCCATCTCGAGCCCGCCGACGCGGATGGCCTGCGTCTCGTCGAGCTTCGACGCCGAGGTCGGTCGAGCGCGCCGACGCCGCGCGGCGTCAGTCCGCCGCCGCAGGCTTTGTCACGCGGGAACGTCGAACGATCGCAGAGCAGCACGCGTGCACCGCTCGTGCGAGATGCGCAGAGCGGTCGCGGCACCGGCCGGGCCCGCACCGACGACGACCGCGTCGTAGCGCGGCATAGCGAAATGCTAGCGCTTCGAGTACTGCGGGCGCTTGCGCGCCTTGCGCAGACCGTACTTCTTGCGCTCCTTGACGCGCGGATCGCGCGTGAGCAGCCCGGCCTTCTTCAGCGGGGAACGCCACTCGGGGTCGATCTGGAGCAGCGCCCGCGCGATACCCAGACGGAGAGCGCCGGCCTGTCCGGACGGACCGCCGCCGTTGACCGTGCGCTCGACGTTGTAGCTGGACTGCACACCGGCGACCCGCAGCGGGTCGACGATCTTCACGCGCTGGACGAGCGAGGTGATGTGCATGCTCGAGCGGACGATGGTTGACCGTGATCGTCCCGTCGCCGTTGAACAGGCGAACGCGGGCGATCGAACGCTTGCGACGGCCGGTACCTGCGGCGAGTGTCTAGCTCGGGCACGCGCTATGCTCTCTTTCGGTTCGGCGGCTTCGGCCTTGCGCAGCCGTAGGCTTGCTCTTCGATCTTCGGGCGGTCGGCTTGGCTTCGATGCCTTGCGCGCGGGCTTGGCTTTCGACGTCGCTTCAGCGGCTGCCGGCTTCGTCTTCTTTGTTTTCGCTTGCGCGGCTTCCCGGGCGGCGCGTCAGGTGCCACGTACACCGGGATCGGGCCCGTCACCGTCGAGCGGTTCCGGCTTCTGCGAGGAGTGCGGGTGCTCGGGGCCGGCGTACACCTTGAGCTTGTGGCGGAGCTGGCGTCCGAGGCGGCCCTTGGGGAGCATGCCCCAGACGGCCTGCTCGATCGCGCGCTCCGGATGCGTCTCGAGCAGCCGGCGGTAAGGGATCTCGACGAGACCACCCGGGTAGCCGGTGTGGCGTCGGAACTGCTTCTTGTCGAGCTTGTTCGCCGGTGAGCTTCACCTTCTCGGCGTTCACGACGACGACGAAGTCACCGACGTCGGTGTGCGGGGTGAAGACCGGCTTGTGCTTGCCGCGGATGACCGTCGCGGCGCGTGTCGCGAGGCGTCCGAGCACCTGATCGGTCGCGTCGACGACGAACCACGTCGCTCGATCTCGCCGGGCTTCGCGGAATATGTCTTCGCGTCGGTCACGCGTACCTCCGTTCGGCGTGCGACGACGCACGCGATCCGACCACGGCCACTGCGATCTGCGGCCGTCGGCGCGGCCAGTCGACGTCCCGTTGTAGCCGACATCCGTGAGCGTGAGCCCGTGCGGGCGAGCGACGGGGCCGGCGGCGGAGCGGTCGCGCGCTTCGAGCGCGTCGCGCATCAAGCCCAGCGGCCTTGCGTCCGGTCGCGATCTCGAGCGCCGTCCCGACGAGGCTCCGCACCATCTGGTGCAGGAACGATTCCCGGTGATGCGGATCCGGACGAACGGACCGTCGGCGACGGCCGTCGCCTCGATGATGCGGCGGACGGGCGTCTGGTCGTCGACGGACGCGGCCGAACGAGTGAAGTCGTGCGTGCCGACGATCGATCCGCAGCGCTTCGGCGAGCAGTCGGACGTGTCGACGCGGTCGCGGACCCACGGCGAGTACTTGCGAGTAGAGCGGGTTCGGTGCTTCGCAGCACCACAGCAGGTAGACGTAGCTGCGCCAGCTGGCCGAGAGGCGAGCGTCGAAGTCGCTCGGAGCCGGCTGTGCGTCGAGCACGGCGACGTCGTGACGGCAGCAGCGACGGCATCGCGCGCATGACGATGTCCGGCATCGAGGTCGGCTGCTCGTCGAGGCTGACCACCTGACCGAGCGCGTGAACGCCGGCGTCGGTGCGTCCGGCAGCCGCGGACGCGCACGGTTGTCGTCGCATGGAGAGCTCGCGCGAGCGCGCCTTCGAGCACGCCCTGCACGGTCCGCTGATCGGGCTGGACCTGGTAGCCGGCGAAATTCGTGCCGTCGTAGGCGACGAGGAGGCGGAGGGCGATCAAGGCTTCCTGTTCTCCGGGTCGGATTCGGGCTCCGAAGCGATCTCGGCTTCTTGAGAGACGGCCGGCTCGGGCTCGGGTTCTTGAGAGACGGCCGGCTCGGGCTCGGCGTTCGGTTCGGCGTGGTACGTCCGGCTCGTGATCGTGGTCGTGGTCGTGGTCGTGGTCGTGAGCTTCGGCCCGTGCCCTGCGCCGGCGAAGGCGACCGCGGCGTCCTTGCGCTTCGGCGCGCTGCTTCGGTCGCCTTGGCGGCCGGAGCAGCCGGCTGGTCGACGAGCTCGAGGATCGCCATCGGCGCGGCGTCGCCGCGACGGGGGCCGAGCTTGAGGATCCGCGTGTACCCACCCGGACGGTCGCCCGCCTTCGGTCGCGACCTCGGCGAACAGCCGGTGGACGACCTTCTTGTCCTGCAGCTCCGACAGGGCGAGCCGGCGGTTGTGCAGGCCGCCCTTGCGCGCCTTGGTGATGAGCTTCTCGACGTAAGGACGCGCCCGCTTGGCCTTCGTCTCGGTCGTGACGATGCGGCCGTGCTCGATCAGCGAACGCGAGAGCCCACGCAGGATCGCCTTCTCGTGGCCGGGCCTGCGCCCAGCCGTGGTCCTCGCGTCGGTCGGGCCATGGCGCTACGCGTCCTTCTCCTTCAGATTCAGGCCCATGGCCTCGATCTTGTCCTTGACCTCGATGACCGACTTCTCTCCGAAGTTCCGGATGTCCATCAGGTCCTCGAGCGAGTAGTTCAGCAGGTCGCCGATGGTGTGCACACCTTCGCGCTTGAGGCAGTTGAGCGAGCGGACGGTTAGGTCGAGCTTCTCGATCGGCTCGTCCGCGTAAGGCGCGGAGCGGCCTCGGCCGGCGGCTCTTCGGCGGCGGTCGGGCCCTCGACGAGCTCGCGGAACAGTCCCATGAGCTCGCCGAGCCGGCGCGCCGCGTGCATGACGGCCTCGGACGGCGACACGGCGCCGTTCGTCTCGACCTCGAGGACGAGGCGGTCGTAGTTCGTCATCTGCTCGACCCGCGTGTGCTCGACGACGTAGGTCACGCGTCGGACCGGCGAGAAGATCGCGTCGACCGGGATGACACCGATGACGTCCTTGCGCTTCATGCGGTCGGCGACCTCGAAGCCGATCCCGCGCTCGACAGTCAGCTCCATGTCGAGGCGGCCCTTCGCGTTGAGCGTCGCGATGTGCTGGTCGGGGTTCACGATGACCAGGCCGGCGGAGTCTCGATGTCGGCGGCCTTGACGTCCTTCGGCCCTCGCGCGCGCAGCTGCAGTGTGCCCGGACGGCTCGTCCGCCTCCATGCGCACGACGACGTCCTTGATGTTCAGGACGAGCTCGGTGACGTCCTCGTTCACGCCGGGGATCGTCGTGAACTCGTGGAGCACCCCTTCGACCTTCACGAGCGCGATCGCGGCGCCCGGCACGGACGACAGCAGCGTGCGCCGCATCGCGTTGCCGACCGTGTAGCCGAAGCCCGGCTCGAGCGGCTCGACGATGAAGCGCGACTGGCGCTCGTCGATCTGCTCTTCGGAAACCGACGCTCTCACAAGTGTGAGCAACTGATCCTCCTCAAGGTGCCTCCGCAGCTGCGACTGCGCTTAGCGCGAGTAGAACTCGACGATGAACGACTCTTTAACAGGCGCGTCGATCTCGTGACGCTCGGGCAAGTTGAACGACCTTCGCCTCGAACTTCTCGAGATCGGTGTCAAGCCAGGCCGGGATGGTCCTGGACTGCGCGCGCTCCCGAGCTTCGAGCACGCGCACGGCGCCCTTGGACTTCTCTTTGACCGCGATCGTGTCGCCCGACGCGCACCTGGAACGAGGGTGTCTTCGTCGATCTTTCCGTTCACGCAGAACGTGGCGGTGCAGGACGAGCTGCCGTGCGTCGTCTCGCGACTGCGCGAATCCCGCGCGGAACACGGCGCTGTCCAGCCGGCGCTCGAGCAGACGCAGTAGGTTCTCACCCGTCGCACCCTTCTGCCGCGCCGCGTTGTCGTAGTAGTTGCGGAACTGACTTCTCGAGCACGCCGTAGATCCGGCGGGCCTTCTGCTTCTCGCGCAGACGCAGCAGGTACTCGCTGTCGCGCTTCCGTCCTCGGCCGTGCTGGCCGGGCGGGAAGGGTCGCTTCTCGACGGGGCACTTCGGCGTCTCACACTTCGAGCCCTTGAGGTACAGCTTTATGCCCTCGCGGCGGCACAGCTTGCAGTCGGCGTCCTTGTAGCGAGCCATCAGTTAGTTCCTCGGGCGCTTGCGCGGCCGGCAGCCGTTGTGCGGAACCGGCGTGTTGTCCGTGATGCTCGCGACTTCGAGGCCCGCGGCCTGAAGCGCGCGGATCGCGGTCTCGCGTCCGGAGCCCGGACCCTTGACGATCACTTCGACGCGCCGCATGCCGTGCTCCATCGCCTTACGCGCCGCAGCTTCGGCGGCGAGCTGCGCGGCGAACGGAGTCGACTTACGCGAACCTTTGAAACCGACGGTGCCTCCCGACGACCACGACACGAGGGCGCCGGTCGGGATCGGTGATCGAGATGATCGTGTTGTTGAAGCTCGACTTGATGTGCGCTTGACCGGCCGCGATGTTCTTCCGCTCGCGGCGCCTTACGCGGTCACTCTTCTTCTTGGCTCCACCCACTAGCTAGCCCTTCTTTCCGACGGTCTTCTTCTTGCCGGCCACCGTGCGACGCGGACCCTTGCGCGTGCGCGAGTTCGTTCGCGTGCGCTGGCCGCGGACGGGAAGCCCGAGAACGTGCCGCATCCCTTGATACGAACCGATCTCGATCTTCCGTCTGATGTCCTGCTGAACCTGGCGTCGTAGCTCACCTTCGACCTTGGTGTTCGCATCGATCCACTGGCGGATCCGGGCGACCTCCTCGTCGGTGAGGTCCTGGATCTTCGTCGCCGGGTCGATCTTGGCGTGGTTGCAGATGTTCTTCGCCGTGGTGTTGCCGACGCCGAAGATGTAAGTGAGCGCGATATCGGCGCGCTTGTTGCGAGGGAGGTCGACGCCGGCTATACGAGCCAATCAGCTGCCCTGCCTCTGTTTATGGCGTGGGTTGGTGCAGATCACCCGGACGACACCGCGCCGGCGGATGATCTTGCACTTGTCACACATCTTGCGCACGGAGGCACGCACTTTCACGCCAAATCACTCCCACTTGAGCTCCGAGGGACTGATAACCCACGAGTTTCCGGGCACCAGTGCAGCAGCCGACAAGTATAGCCCCGGTGGAGTCATCGTGCCTGGTCGCGCCCCGTAAGGACCTGCGCGTCCCCGTCCGTCACGGCGATCGTATGTTCGTAGTGCGCCGACAGCGATCGGTCGGCCGTTACGACCGTCCAATCGTCGGAGAGCACCTCGGTGCGCCAGTCACCCACGTTGACCATGGGTTCCAGCGCGATCGTCATGCCCTCCTCGAGCACGGGACCACGCCCCGGAGGGCCGTAATTGGGCACTTGGAGGTCTTCGTGGAGCTGGGCGCCCACCCCGTGGCCCACGTACTCGCGGACGACCGAGAAGCCAGCTCCTTCGGCCACCGATTGAACGGCGTTTCCGATATCGCCCATCCGGTTCCCGGCCCGGGCCTGCGCCGATCCCGGCCCAAAGCGACTCCTCAGTGGCCTGCATGAGCTTCGCGATCTGATCCGGCGGCTGCATCTCCGACGTAGAACGTCCAGGCCGAGTCAGCCGTGGTAGCCCTCGTAGATAGCGCCGACGTCGAACTTCACGAGGTCGCCGTCCTCGAGACGCCGGGGGCCCGGGATGCCGTGCACGATCTCTTCGTTGAGCGAGATGCATGCCGATCCGGGAAACCGCGGTAGCCCTTGAACGACGGGACGCACCCCTCACCGCGTATGACCCGTTCGACGATCTGATCCAGCTCGATGGTCTTGACGCCGGGCTTGAGCTTGGACTCGACCTCGTCGAAAACCTTGGCCACGACCCGTCCGGCCGTCCTCATGCGCTCGATCTCGTCGGCCGATTTCTTGATGATCACGTCACAACCCCAATGCTTCGTCGATGCGCTTCGCTACTTCGTCGACGCTCGAATCCTCGCCGCTTACACGGCGGACGATGCTGTCCACGTCGTAGTGCTCGATAACACCGGCCGTTCGGTCGGCGTAGACCTTCAGCCGATGACGGACGGTATCCGGCTCGTCGTCTGTTCGCCGCTCGAGCGGCGTTCCGTCGTCATCGCAGCGCTCGTCGTCCTTAGGCGGGTCGTCACGCATGTGGTAAGCGCGTTGGCACGTTGGGCATGTCCTGCGCGCCGACAGCCGCTCGACAATCTCGTCGACCGGAACCTCGAGAACGATCACCGCGTCGATCTGCTGGCCGATATCGGCCAGGACCTTGTCCAACTCGGTAGCTTGCGTCTGCGTGCGCGGGTAGCCATCGAGCACGAAGCCTTTCTCGGCATCCGGCTCACTCAGGCGATGCTTGATCATCTCGACCATCACCTTGTCGGGAACATAGTCGCCGCGATCCATGTAGGACTTGGCTTCGCGTCCGACCGGTGTGTCGAGTGCTACTTGCTCTCGAAGAAGGTCGCCGGTGGCGATGTGAGGGAGTCCCATATCGGCGGCCAGCCGGCGGCTGTGCGTGCCTTTCCCCGAACCTGGGGAGCCGGCCATGAGCAATCGCATATGGCTACCCGCTACCCCAGGAAACCTTCGTAGTGACGCATGAGGAGCTGTGACTCGAGCTGCCGCATCGTCTCCAGCGCGACACCGACGGCAATGAGGATGGACGTTCCACCGAACGGGAACGCCGATCGCTGGACGGGAGTCGCGGCGGCAACGATCGACGGCAGGATCGCCACAGCCGCGAGGAAGAGGCTTCCCGGAACGGTAAGCCTCGTCAGAACTCGGTTCAAGTACTCGGCCGTCGGCCGTCCGGGTCGGATCCCCGGGATGAATCCGCCGTATTTCCGGATGTAGTCGGCCTGCTGCACGGGGTTGAACGTGATCGCGACGTAGAAGAACGTGAAGGCCAGGATCAGGATGAAGAACATGAGGATGTACGGGATGCTGTCGGCGCTTGCGAAGTACTTCGTCACGAAGTCCCGCATCCACTGCCACGGTGCCGCGCTCGAGATCAGCACCGGGATGTACATGACCGATGACGCGAAGATGATCGGAATAACACCAGCCTGGTTGACCTTGATCGGGATGTAGGTCGACCCACCGCCCATCATCCGGCGTCCAACGATCCGCTTGGCGTACTGAACCGGAATCCGACGCTGTCCTTGTTCGACCAGCACCACGGCGACCACGATCGCCAGGCCGATGACGAGGAATACCCCCGCGCCGAACGGACCGAGCGTCGAGTAGATGACGCTGGAGTTGGCGGGAAGGTCGGAGATAACGCTCGAGAAGATCAAGATCGACATACCGTTGCCGATCCCGCGCTGGGTGATGAGCTCGCCGAGCCACATGATCAGTCCGGTGCCTGCCGTCATCGTCAGAACGATCAGCCCGATACGCGCCGGCGTGAACGTTGGAACCAGGTCGACACCGAAGTTGTTCGGGTTGTGGAACAGGAAGACCAGACCCGTGGACTGGATCAGCGCGAGGACGATGGTCATGTAGCGCGTCCACTGCGTGATCTTGCGCTGTCCGATCTCGCCTTGCTTCTGCCACTCCTCGATGCGCGGGATCACGACGGCGAGCAGCTGCATGATGATCGACGCCGTTATGTACGGCATGATCCCCAGCGAGAAGATCGCGAATCTCGTCAGCGCACCACCGGAGAAGAGGTTCAGGAAGGAGACGACACCCCCGGCTTCACGGCCCCGGTCGATCAGCTGCTGGACGGCCGCGTGATCGATACCTGGGTTCGGAATGTTGGCGCCGAGGCGATAGATGCCGATCACCAGCAGGGTGAACAGGATCTTCTTGCGTAGGTCCGGGACCTTGAACGCGTTGCGCATCGCATTCAGCACGAGCTAGATCACCTCGGTCGTACCGCCGGCACTCCGAATCTTCTCTTCTGCTTGTTTGGAAAAGCGGTGGGCGCGCACAGTCAGCGCCTTCGTGATATCGCCTTCGGCGAGAACCTTGACCTTGCTGCGGCGCCGGACGATCCCTCGAGCCGAGAGCTCATCCGGCGTTACGACTGCGCCGGCTTCGAATACGTCTTCGAGCCGGGACGACGTTGACCACCGCGTACTCGACGCGGTTGCGGTTCGTGAACCCGCCCCACTTCGGGAAGGCGCCGCTGCAGCGGCATCTGTCCACCTTCGAACCAGGGGTGCACGCTGTTGCGGGCCTTCTGGCCTTTCTGGCCCCGGCCCGAGGTCTTTCCTTTGTTCGCGTTGCCCCGGCCCACCCGCTTCTTGCGGTGCTTGGATCCGGGCGCCGGCTTGAGGTCGTGAAGCCTCATGACTGCCCCTCAGTCACTTCGATGAGGTGTTGGACCTTGAAAATCATTCCCCTAACCGTTGGCGAGTCGGGGTGTTCCGCGGTGGACCCGATCTTTCTAAGGCCGAGGGCGCGAATGGTCCGCCGCTGGGTCGGGTTGCAGCCGATAGTGCTTCGCTTTTGAGTGAGCTTCAACTTCGCCATCAGCGCTTACCTCGTGGCTTGCGCGGCTTGGAATCGGTCTCGTCATCGACGGCCACGGCCGAGCCGGCTTCGGCGGCCCGAGCGGCCGACTTTACTTCGGCTTCCTCCATCCGGCGCAGCATCACCGGAGAAGCAACCTCTTCGAGGGAGCGGCCGCGCAGGCGAGCGACCTCCTCCGGACGCCGGAGGCCCTTGAGGCCGGCCATCGTGGCGTGAACGACGTTGATCGGGTTGGTCGTCCCGAGGATCTTCGCGAGGCAATCTTCGATGCCGGCGCACTCGATAACAGCCCGCACGGCACCGCCGGCGATGACTCCGGTACCCGGGGCTGCGGGCTTGAGCATCACGCGGGCGGCTCCGTCCTGGCCGATGATCTCGTGCGGGATCGTGGCGCCGATCATCGGCACCGTCATCATGCTGCGCTTCGCGTATTCCTCGGCCTTCTGGATAGCGGAGGCAACTTCCTTTGCTTTGCCGTAGCCGATACCCACGCGTCCGTTGCGGTCGCCGAGCACGACGAGCGCGGTGAACGAGAAGCGGCGTCCACCCTGCTGAACCTTGGCGACGCGGTTGATCTCGACTACCCGCTGCTCGAACTGCGAGCGCGAGTCGTCATCGCGCGGGCCGCGGCCCTGGCCTCCTCTTCGTTGATTGCTCAAAACTCAAGTCCTCCCTCGCGGGCTCCATCGGCCAGCGACGCGATGCGGCCGTGGTAGTTGTATCCACCCCGGTCGAAGGCGACCTTGCTGACTCCGGCTCCCTTCGCCCTTTCGGCAACGAGAGCGCCGACCTGCTTGGCCCGGGACTTCTTCGCCTCCTTGGCACCGCGAAGGCCGCTGTCGAGCGTCGACGCGGCGGCCAGCGTGCGGCCCGAGGTGTCGTCGACCACTTGGGCGTAGATATGCCGAGCCGACCGGAAGACCGAGAGCCGGGGCCGGTCCGGAGTGCCGATGATCTGTTTGCGGACGCGCTTGTGCCGGCGGATGCGCGCGACCCGCCGGTCGCGGGCCTTCTTTCGTCCAGAGATAGTTGCCGTCGTCACTTCGCAGCCTTTCCGACCTTGCGTCGCACCGCTTCGCCCTCGTAGCGGATCCCCTTGCCCTTGTACGGCTCGGGCGGACGGATCTTCCTGATGTTGGCAGCCGTCTGTCCGACGAGTTCCTTCGACGCGCCCTTCACCACGATGCGCGTGGGGGCCGGCACCTCGAAAGTGATCCCGTCCGGAGCCGGCACATCGACCTGGTGCGAGTAGCCGACCTGCAGAACGAGGTCCTGACCCTGTAGTTGTGCGCGGTACCCGACGCCCTGGATCTCGAGTGCTCTTTCGAATCCGCTCGAAACGCCTTGGACGATATTCGCCACCAGCGCTCGCGCCAAGCCGTGGAAGGCCTTGTGGTCACGATTGTCGGACGGTCGCTCGAGAACGAGGGTGTCCTCCTCACGGCGCACGCTGATCACCTCGGGGAACTTCGCTTCGAGCGTCCCGAGGGGACCCTTGGCCGTGACGACGCCGGCGGCGATCTGAACATCGACACCGCTCGGCACGACCACGGGCATCTTTCCTACTCGGCTCATGTCACCAAACCTCACACATGACTTCGCCGCCTACCTGCTGACGGCGGGCTTCGCGGTCCGTCATCAAACCTTTGGAAGTCGAAACTATTGCGATCCCCAGCCCGCCCTGAACGCGCGGCAGGTCTTGACGGCCGGCGTAGACGCGCAGCCCGGGCTTGGACACTCTCTTGATGCCCTTGATCACCGGTTCGCGGCTGTTCGTGTACTTCAAACGGATCCGGATCTCCGACTGGATCGCGGCCGGGATCACCTCTACCTCTTCCAGGTAGCCCTCGCTCATCAAGATCTCGGCTATGCGCACCTTGACTCGCGAGTGAGGCACACGTACCTCACCGTGCCGAGCGCCCAGTCCGTTACGGATCCTCGTGAGGAGGTCGGCGATCGGGTCTGTGACCACTCCGATGCTCATCTACCAGCTCGCCTTCTTCACGCCGGGGATCTCACCGACGTGAGCCAGCTCGCGGAAGCACAAACGGCACAGCTCGAAGCGGCGATAGACCGCGCGCGGACGCCCACAACGGCGGCAGCGCGTGTAGCCCCGAACCTTGAACTTGGGCTTCCTCTTGAATGTCTTCTCGTAAAGTGCTTTCCGAGTCATCGCACACCCACTTCCTGTTCGCCGCCGCGGGCTCGGAACGGGAATCCGAGAGCCTCGAGGAGTGCGAATCCCTCATCGTTTGTTCGAGCCGTCGTTACGAATGTGATGTCCATGCCCAGCTGCTTCTGGACCTTGTCGTAGTCGATCTCGGGGAAGATCAGCTGCTCCGTTACTCCCATCGTGTAGTTGCCCCGTCCATCGAAGGCGTCGGGGTTCAACCCTCGGAAGTCGCGGATACGCGGCAGGGCGATCGAGAGCAGCCGATCGCAGAACTCCCACATGCGAGCGCCGCGAAGTGTCACCTTCGCGCCGATGGGCATGCCGGCCCGGAGCTTGAACCCGGCGATCGACTTGCGCGCTTTTGTGATCACGGCCTTCTGGCCCGTGATCACGGCGAGGTCCTCGGCTGCTACCTCCAGGATCTTCGGATCGCGGACGGCCTCGCCCAGGCCCATGTTCACGGAGATCTTCTCCAGCCTGGGCACTTGCATGACTGTTGTGAATCCGAACTTGTCCTTGAGCGAAGGCACTATCTCGGACCTGTAACGCTCGTGCATGCGCGGAGACACGTGGCCGTTGCTCGACGCCTTGGCCGCGGCCGCGGGCTCTTGTTCGGTTGTGGGTTGTGCCTGCTCGGACATGACTAAAGCTCTCCTCCGCACTTACGGCAGACGCGCTGCTTACCGGTTTCGGTGACCTTGTAGCCGACGCGCGTCGGGCCGCAGGACGGACAAATGATCTGAACGTTCGAGGAATGCACGGGCGCTTCCTTCGTGATGATTCCGCCCTCTTGTCCGGACCGCCCGCGGGCGGCGCGAAGCTTGAGGTGGCGCTTCACCAGATTGACGCCCTCGATGATGAGCCGAGTGTCGGCGGGAAAAACCGCGAGAACACGGCCTTCCTTACCGCGATCCTTGCCCGTCATCACCCGGACTGTGTCGCCTCGACGGATCTTCGTCTTCAAAGTCATCTAGAGCACCTCCGGCGCAAGAGAGACGATCCGCATGAAACGCTTCTCGCGGAGCTCACGCGCAACCGGGCCGAAGATGCGCGTGCCGCGTGGGTTGCCGGCGTCATCGAGGATCACGATCGCGTTGTCGTCGAACTTGATGTAGGTGCCGTCCGACCGCCGGGTCTCCTTGCGCGTGCGGACGACGACGCCTTTGATCTTCGTCCCGGGCGAGATCGCGCCACCGGGCACGGCGTCCTTCACCGTCCCGACGACGAGGTCCCCGATACGCGCGTAACGCCGGCCGGAACCACCGAGCACCCGTATCACGAGCACTTGGCGGGCGCCGGTGTTGTCGGCGACACGCACTCTGGACTCTTGCTGGATCATTCTCTGGCCTTCTCGACTACTTCGACGACGCGCCAGCGCTTGAGCTTCGACATCGGCCGGGCTTCCATGATCCGGACGACATCTCCGACCTTGCAGTTGTTGTCAGCGTCGTGCGCGTAGAACTTGCGCTGGCGCCGCATCGTCTTCGAATACAACGGGTGGCGCGACGTCTGTTCGACGCGGACGACGACCGTGTTCTGCATCTTGTCGGACACCACGCGCCCGACCTGGGTCTTGCGATTACCGCGCTCGGTCATGACTGCTCACCTGCGCCTTCGCTTCGCTGCAGCGTGGCCGCTGCCGTTTCGGTTGCAACAGACGCAGCGGCGAAATCACGCTGGCGCAGCACCGTCTTGATCCTGGCGATGTCCCGCTTCACCTGAAGGAGCCGGCGGTGGTTGTCGAGCTGACCGGTGGCGAGCTGGAACCGGAGGTTGAAGAGCTCCTCCTTCAGCTCGGCGATCCGACCGTGCAGCTCATCGGTCTCGAGGTCTCTAACCTCTGCAGGCTTCATGCCGTCGGTATCTCCCCACGCTTCAAGACGCGGCTCGGAAGTGGAAGCTTGTGAGCGGCCAGACGCAATGCGTCCTTCGCGATGTTCTCGGGCACACCCGCGAGCTCGAACAGAACGCGTCCGGGCCGGATGGCAACCACCCACTCTTCTGGGTTGCCCTTACCGGATCCCATCCGTGTCTCGGCGGCCTTCTTCGTGACGGGACGGTCGGGGAACACGGTCACCCAGACCTTTCCGCCGCGCTTGATGTGACGGGTCATGGCGACACGAGCCGCTTCGATCTGGCGGTTCGTCAGGTAGCCGTGGTGGGTCGCCTGCAGGCCGAAGTCGCCGAAGTTCACGGCCGTTCCCCCCTTGGGATGTGACCGGATCCGGGCCCGGTGCTGCTTGCGGTGTTTGGTGCGCTTCGGCATCAACATCTGGCTATTCCCCTGCTCCTTCGCCTTGCGGCGTGGCGGCGGGCGTCTCGCCGTTGGGGGCGGCGCCCGTATCTGTGGTCTCGGTCGTGGCCACCGCGCCCGCCTCGGGCTCGGCCGGCCGCTGGCGACGTGCCGTACGGCGCCGGACTCTCTCCTTGGCGGCTTGGCGGATCCGTTCCTCCTCACCACTTGGAAGGATCTCGCCGCGGTAGATCCAGACCTTACAGCCGATCCGTCCGTATTTGGTTCGGGATTCGTAGAAGCCGTAGTCGACGTCGGCGCGCAGGGTGGTGAGCGGAACCCGGCCCTCACGGTACGTCTCACGCCGGGCCATCTCGGCCCCCGCGAGGCGTCCGGAGCACTGCACCTTGATGCCCTTGGCACCGGCACGCATGCAGTCCTGGACCGCACGGCGCATGGCGCGACGGAAAGAGATGCGGCCGGCGATCTGCTCGGCGATGGCCTGCGCTACCAATGCGGCCTCGAGCCCGGGCTGTTGGACCTCGAGCGCGTCGACGCGAACCTCGGTCGTGCCGGTCATCTGCTGGATCTTCTGCTTGAGGTGCTCCACTTCGGCTCCCCGGCGGCCGATCACGATGCCCGGCCGGGCGGTGTGGATGTCGACACGTACGCGGTCACGCGTTCGCTCGATGTCGACGCGCGAGATCATCCCGTGAGGGAGCTCTTTCTTTATGTAGTCGCGTATCGCCAGGTCCTCGTGGAGGTAGGTGCGGTACTCCTTGCCATCCGCGAACCACTTGGCCTTCCAATCGGTGGTTATCCCAAGCCGGAATCCGTATGGATTGATCTTCTGTCCCATTAGCGAGCCCTCCTGCTGCCGCCCGCCGGAGCTTCATCGAGATCCCGGGCCCGGACGATGACCGTGATGTGGGCCGTCGGCTTGTGGATGCGGTTGGCACGGCCGTAGGCGCGCGGGATCCAGCGTTTGATCCGGATCCCCTCGTCGACGACCGCGCTGTGAACGTAAAGCCTGTCTTCGGGGAGGTCGAAATTGTGCGTGGCGTTCGCTACGGCCGACTCCAGCACCTTCGAGACCAGCCGCGCCCCTTTCAGTGGCGTGAAGGCGAGGACGCGCCGAGCCTCCATCAGCGGCTTGCCACGGATGATGTCCACCGCGCGCCGCGTCTTGATCGGAGACGAGCGAACCCACTTGGCCACGGCTCGTCCCTCTCTCACGTTGCGATCGGCCATGACTAGCGCACCCTCGAAGCTCTCTCCGACGCACCGTGCTTGCGGTATGTGCGGGTAACGGCGAACTCGCCGAGCTTGTGCCCGACCATCGCCTCGGTGATGAAGACCGGGACGTGCTTGCGTCCGTCGTGAACGGCGATCGTGTGCCCAACCATCTCGGGCGTGATCGTCGACCGCCGGGACCACGTGCGGATGACGCGCCGCTCGCCGCGGGCATTCATCTGCTCGACCTTCTTCTTTAGAGGCTCGTCCACGAACGGGCCCTTCTTCAGGCTTCGCGGCATCCGCTATCGCCTCTTCCTCTTCTCGCGACGACGGACGATGAACTTGCTGGACGGCTTGCGCTTGGAACGCGTGCGGCGCTCGAGCTTGCCCCACGGGCTGGAGGCCGGGCGGCCGCCCGAAGCCTTGCCCTCGCCTCCGCCGAGCGGGTGGTCGACGGGGTTCATGGCCACACCGCGAACCTTGGGACGACGGCCCTTCCAGCGGTTGCGACCGGCCTTTCCGATCTTCACGAGCTCGTGCTCGGCGTTGCCGACCTGGCCGATCGTCGCCTTGCACCGGATGTGAACGAGTCGGATCTCGCCGGATGGCATGCGCACATTCGCGTAGTCCTTCTCCTTCGCCATCAGCTGCACGGATACGCCGGCGGAGCGTGCGATGCGTCCGCCCTGACCGGGGACCAGCTCGACGTTGTGGATGACGGTTCCGTCGGGGATGTTCGCCAAGGGCAGAGAGTTGCCGGGCTTGATTTCGGATTTGGGGCCCGAGCGCACGGTATCGCCGGCCTTCAGGCCGTCGGGCGCGAGGATGTACCGCTTCTCACCGTCGGCGTACGCGAGTAGCGCAATGCGGGCCGAACGGTTGGGGTCGTACTCGATGGCCTGCACCTTGGCCGGGATCGCGTCCTTGTTCCGGCGGAAATCGATCACCCGGAGTTTTCTCTTATGGCCACCGCCCCGGCGACGGGAAGTGATGCGGCCGTGCACGTTGCGACCGCTGGTGCGGCGCTTGCTGACGGTGAGCTGCTTCTCGGGCTTCTTCTTCGTCAGCTCGTCGAAGGACGCAACGGTCTGGAACCGGCGTCCGGCTGATGTTGGTTTTCTCTGGCGTACAGGCATGTCTAGGCCTCGAAGATCGCGATCTTCTCGCCCGGAGCGAGAGTTACGACCGCACGACGAGAATCGGAGCGCGTGCCCCGGATGAAGCGACGGCGTACGGACTTACCGCGCCGGTGAAGCGTGTTGACGCTGCGCACACGCACGTTCCAGATCTGCTCGACGGCTCGGCGGATGTCGGGCTTGGTCGAGCCGGGAGCGACGACGAACGTGTACTTACCCTTCTCGGCTTCCGCGTACGTCTTCTCGGAAACGATCGGGCTGACGATGATGTCCCTGGCGTCCTTGGTCATTCCCCATCACCACCCGGGGACTCGGTGTTGGTTTTGTCTTCTTCTTTGCTTGGTTGTTTCCCAGTTCCGGACGCTCGCGACTGAAGCGCTTCCAGAGCTGCCTTTCCAAAGACGATCCAATCGGCGTTGAGGATGTCGTAGACGTTCAGCTGGTGCTCGGCGATCACGTGTACGGCCGGAAGGTTTCGGAACGCGAACGCGACCTTGACGTCGTCTTCCGCGGTCGTGAGCACAACCAGGGCCTTGCCTTCGACATTCCAGGCCTTGAGCGCCGCAACCGCCTCTTTCGTCTTCGGCTTGTCGAAGCTGAATCCATCTACGACGACGACTCGTCCGTCGCGCACGCGCGCGGACAGTGCCGAACGAAGGGCGAGGGCCTTCATCTTCTTGGGAACCGAGACCGAGTGGTCGCGTGGCTTGGGCCCGAAGGTCACACCGCCGCCCTTCCACTGCGGCTCACGGGAGGACCCGTGGCGTGCACGGCCCGTTCCTTTTTGACGCCACGGCTTCGCGCCTCCACCACGCACCTCGGCGCGCGTCTTCGTGGAGTGCGTCCCGGAGCGCCGGGCGGCCAGTTGCGCCGTCACGACCTGATGCATCAGAGGAACGTTGATCTTCGCCGAGAAGACGGTGTCGTCCAGGGCTACCTCGCCCGATTCGGAACCGGCCGGCGTGAGCACCTTGAGGTTCACAACGGCCTCCGAACCGCCGACCGGACGATCACCAGTCCGCCCACCGGGCCGGGCACGGCACCTTTGACCAGGATGAGGTTGCGCTCGGAATCCACGCGAACGACTTCGAGATTCATCATCGTCACGCGCTCGTGGCCCATGCGACCGGCCATCTTCTGTCCCTTGAACACGTGGTGAGGAGTCGTGCCGGCTCCGATCGAGCCCGGCGTTCGGTGCTTGCGCTCGGTGCCGTGGCTCGCGCCCAAACCGTGGAACCCGTGGCGCTTCATCACGCCGGCGAAGCCCTTGCCCTTGGACGTGCCGATGATGTCGGTGAGCTCACCGGCTTCGAAGAGATCGGCCTTGACCTCCTGTCCCACTTGGAACTGGGAAGCGTCCGCTACGCGCAGCTCGACGAGATGACGATGCGGATCGAGCTTCTTCGTCTTCAGGTGACCGAGCTCGGGCCTGTTGAGCTTCGCCTCCCTGATCTCGCCGAAGGCGAGCTGGATGGCGGAGTAGCCGTCGCGCTCGGGTGTACGCACTTGCGCGATCCGGCAGGGGCCGGCCTCTATAGCGGTGACCGGGATGGCGCGAGCCGCTTCGTCGAAGATCTGAGTCATTCCCAGCTTCCGGCCGAGGATCCCTTTGGTAACGACGGCCATCACGTCACCTACCAATGCCTGGAAGCTTGATCTCGATGCCGACGCCGGCCGGGAGCTCCAGCCGCGTTAGGTCTTCGATAGTTCGAGGTGTGGGATCGACGACGTCGATGAGCCGCCGATGTGTCCGCATCTCGAAGTGCTCGCGTGCGTCCTTGTCCTTGTGTGGCGAAGTCGTGACACAGAAGATCTTCCGATCGGTGGGCAAAGGAACGGGGCCCGAAACTCGGGCCCCGGATCGCAGCACTGTGTCGACGATGCGCTTCGCCGACAGGTCGACGACCTCATGGTCGAAGGCCTGCAGCCTGATACGGATCCTTTGCGTCGACGAAGCTGACATCTCTTCCTTTTCGAGTTGCCTATTGTTCTTTTGTTCCTTCGGGTTACTTAGAGCCCATTGGTTACTTGGTGATGGTCGTGACGCGGCCTGCACCCACCGTCCGGCCACCTTCACGGATGGCGAAGCGCTGACCTTCCTGCATAGCGATCGGGGTGATGAGCTCGACGTTCATCTCGGTGTTGTCACCAGGCATGACCATCTCGACACCCTCGGGCAACGCCAGGTTGCCGGTCACGTCCGTCGTCCGGAAGTAGAACTGCGGCCGGTAGCCCGAGAAGAAGGGGCTGTGCCGTCCGCCCTCGTCCTTGGACAGGATGTAGACCTGAGCGCCGAACTCGGTGTGCGGGGTGATGGAGCCGGGCGCGCAGATGACCATCCCGCGCTCGATCTCCTCACGGTCGACGCCGCGGAGGAGGATGCCGACGTTGTCACCGGCCTGCGCGTCATCCAGGATCTTCCGGAACATCTCGAGTGATGTGGCCACCGTTTCCTTCTGCTGGCCCATACCGACGATCTGGATCTTTGCGCCCGGCGTGATCTTGCCGCGCTCCACGCGTCCGGTGGCAACGGTGCCTCGTCCGGTGATCGTGAACACGTCCTCGACGGCCATGAGGAACGCCTGGTCGACGTCGCGGACGGGCTCGGGGATGTTCGAGTCACAGGCCGCGACGAGCTCGAGGATGGCTTGCTCCATCGCCTCGTCACCCTGGAGGGCCTTGAGAGCCGATCCGCGGATTACGGGAAGGTCGTCGCCGGGGAACTCGTTGTTGGACAGCAGCTCACGTACCTCGAGCTCGACGAGGTCGAGGATCTCGGGGTCGTCGACGAGGTCGACCTTGTTCAAGAAGACGACGATGTAGGGGACTCCGACCTGCTTGGCCAGCAGCACGTGTTCGCGCGTCTGCGGCATGGGGCCGTCGTCTGCGGCCACAACGAGAATGGCGCCGTCCATCTGGGCGGCGCCGGTGATCATGTTCTTGATGTAGTCGACGTGTCCGGGGCAGTCGACGTGCGCGTAGTGGCGAGCCTCGGACTCGTACTCAACGTGCGTGATCGCGATCGTGATGCCGCGCTCACGCTCTTCCGGAGCGTTGTCGATGTTCTCAAAGGCCACGGCCTGATTGATCGCGCTGGGATTGTGCTTGGCCAGGGTGGATGTGATGGCAGCCGTCAGCGTCGTTTTGCCGTGGTCGATATGCCCGATCGTGCCGATGTTGACGTGTGGCTTGTTCCGCTCAAACTTCGCCTTGGCCATGCTTCCTTCCCTTTCCCTCTCTGGCTTTTTTTGCTCTCCGAACGGCCTAAGACCGCCGACCGGGCGGTTCGGGAGCGATGCTCCCGCCTTCTCGGATCAGCGGTCTTGATGTTTTACGTTAGGTCGCGCAACACGGACTCCGGGACCTCCTGATAGGAGTGGAACTGCAGGGTGAAAGTTCCTCGTCCCTGCGTCCGTGAACGCAGGTCCGTAGCATACCCGAACACCTCGGCCAGAGGCACCAGCGCCCTGACTACCTGGCTCCCGTGACGCGCTTCGACCCGCTCCACCCGGCCACGGCGCGAAGTGATGTCGCCCAAGACCTCGCCCAGATACTCCTCGGGGGCATGAACCTCGAGGTCCATGAGCGGCTCGAGGAGGACGGGCTTGGCCTTTCGCGCGGCCTCTTTGAAGGCCATCGAGCCGGCGACCTTGAAGGCGAGCTCGGAGGAGTCCACGTCGTGGGTGTTTCCACCTGTCAGAGTCACGCGCAGATCGACCATCGGATATCCGGCCAGAACACCGGTTTGCATAGCCTCCTGAACGCCGTCGTCGGTGGCGGCGATGAACTCCTTGGGGATGTCGCCGCCTCGGATCTTGTCGACGAACTCGAACCCGCCGCCCGGGCCCAGCGGCTCGAGGTCGATCTCGACCTTGGCGTACTGGCCCTTGCCGCCGGTCTGCTTGGCGTGGGTGTAGGTGTGTTTGTGGACGGGCTGGCGGATCGTCTCGCGGTATGCGACCTGGGGCCGGCCGACCGTGGCGCCGACCTTGAACTCCCGGATGAGACGCTCGCAGAGCACCTCGAGGTGCAGCTCGCCCATCCCGGAGATGAGGGTCTGGCCCGTGTCGATATCCGTATGGACCCGGAATGTCGGGTCCTCCTCCGAAAGCTTCTGGAGAGCAGAGCCCAGCTTGTCCTGGTCGGCTGCAGTCTTCGGCTCGATGGCGATGGAGATGACCGGCTCGGGGAAGTTCATCGACTCGAGGATGATCGGATGGTCGGGGTCGGCGAGCGAGTCGCCGGTGAAGGTCTGCTTTAGGCCGACGGCGGCAACGATGTCGCCCGTGAACACGGCGTCTATGTCTTCTCGATGGTTGGCGTGCATGCGCAGCAGGCGGCCGATGCGCTCCTTTCGGTCTCGCGATGCGTTGTGCACGTGCGCGCCGGCCGGAAGCGTCCCGGAATACACACGGAAGTAGGTCAACCGGCCCACGTAGGGGTCGGTCACGACCTTGAACGCCAGGGCCGAGAAAGGTTCGGTGTCGTCCGCCTTTCTCTCGATCTTGTCGCTCGTCTTGGGATCCTCGCCGACGATCGGCGGAAGGTCGTCGGGCGAAGGCAGGTAATGGACGATGGCGTCCAGCAACGGCTGCACCCCGCGGTTCTTGAAAGCGGCTCCGCAAAGAACGGGGGCCATCTCCTGCGTCAGCGTGTGGCGCCGGATGGCCGCGCGTAGCTCGGCACCGGTTGGCTCGGTGCCGTTGACGTAGTGGTTGAGCATCTCCTCGTCGTGCTCGACCTCGGCCAAGTCCTCGATGAGAGCTGCTCGCGCCGTCTTGGCAGCCTCCGCCATGTCGTCGGGAATCTCGACGGTTTCCCACTCGTCGCCCGAACCTTCCGACCAGCGCAGAGCATTCATCTCGACGAGGTCGATCACGCCGACAAACCCATCTTCGGCTCCCCACGGCAGCTGGATGGCGATCGGGTGTGGCTCCTTTAGCCTCTCCTTGATCATCGACACGGCCATGGAGAAGTCGGCCCCCGTCCTGTCCATCTTGTTTATGAAGCACACGCGGGGCACGGTGTAACGGTTCGCCTGGCGCCAGACTGTCTCCGTCTGCGGCTCCACGCCTTGCACGGCGTCGAACACGGCTACGGCTCCGTCCAACACCCGAAGGCTCCGCTCAACCTCGACGGTGAAGTCGACGTGACCGGGAGTGTCGATGATGTTGATCCAGTGGTCTTTCCATTTAGCGGTGGTGGCGGCAGAAGTGATGGTGATACCGCGTTCCTGCTCCTGGTCCATCCAGTCCATGACGGCGGCGCCTTCGTGGACCTCGCCCATCTTGTAGGTCTTGCCTGTGTAGTAGAGGATCCGCTCGGTGGTCGTCGTCTTACCGGCGTCGATGTGCGCCATGATCCCGATGTTCCGGGTCAGAGCGAGCGGGAACTCCCGGATCGGCAATCCGGACGAGCGCCGGCGACCCTCCGCCGGCTTGGAAGGCGTCTGTAGCGAATCCGTCTGTTTAGCTGCTTGAGCTGCCATGTCTGCTTCCTTTTCCATTTCCTCTTCTCGGAGGTTTCTTTCACCGCGAGCCGCGGCAAAGCGCTCGCCCGGGCTCCTACCCGGCCGCGCGTAATGCGGTTAGGGGATTACCAGCGGTAGTGGGCAAAGGCTCGGTTCGCCTCCGCCATGCGGTGCTGGTCCTCGCGTTTCTTCACGGCGGCACCTGTTCCTTGGAGAGCATCGAGCAACTCCGAGCTCAGCTTGTCCGCCATCCCTTTTCCTTTGCGATCCTGCGCTACGCCGACGATCCAGCGGATCGCGAGCGAGGTACCTCGGCGCTGCGGCACCTCGACGGGCACCTGATAAGTGGCACCGCCGACACGCCGCGACCGGACCTCGAGCATCGGCTTCACGTTGTCGACCGCCTTCTTGAGCGCCGGAACGGGCTCCATCCCCGATCGCTGCGTCAGTTGGTCGAGCGCTTGGTAGACGATCCGTTCGGCAAGGGTCTTCTTGCCGCTCTGCATGACCTTGTTCACAAGCTGCGCTACCAGCCGGTCCTGATGGATCGGGTCGGGACGAAGCTCGCGCTTGGGTACTGCGCCACGACGAGGCAACCTCAGCTCCCTCGCTTGGCGCCGTACTTCGAGCGGCTCTGCTTGCGTCCGCTCACACCGGCCGTGTCGAGCGACCCGCGAACGATCTTGTACCGGACGCCCGGGAGGTCGCGTACGCGTCCACCGCGGACCAGCACGATCGAGTGCTCCTGGAGGTTGTGCTGCTCGCCGGGGATGTAAGCCGTCACTTCGACGCCCGACGACAGACGCACGCGAGCGATCTTCCTGAGTGCCGAGTTGGGTTTCTTGGGGGTAGCCGTGTGCACGCGGACGCAAACACCACGGCGCTGAGGTGCGCCTTTGAGGTGCGGCGTCTTGATCTTGGTGCGGGGGACCTTGCGGCCCTTCCGAACCAGCTGCTGAATCGTCGGCACGTCGGTATCCCTTTATCTATGTCGATCGCCGGAAGTGCCCAGCCCCGGTTGGGGCCGAAACCGGCACAAGCGAACGCCCGGACCCGATACTTCTGGGGCCGGACAGCGACCTAACTTATCAACGTAGACAGGATAGCGTCAACGCCCTACGCAGGGCGTATGCCGTTCGCGCGACGGAGACCGAAAACGTCGATGCGATAGCCACGATCGCGGACGGTGATTATGTACTTCCCGAGGCCGCCGAGCATCTGTCTCACCCGGCACACCTCCACGTCCACGGCTCGCGACCGCTTGGGCAGAGCTTCTCCGTGAGCGGCTGCGTAAAGGTCGTCCCGCGACACCACCGCCCCGTCGGCCGCGATGAGGCAGGCCACCATCTGGATCTTGGAGACGGTCATCGCAACGGTTTGGCCGTCCACGCGGATCTCGCACAGATGCCCTGGTGAGAGCCAGAGCGGGCCGCACTGCACGGCATCCGGCGCCTGGGGCAGGTCCGGCGAGTGAGATTCCACAGCCGCCGAGTCGCTCATCACCCTGAACGGTAGCCACGGCGAGTTTCACCGAGGCGTCGCTAGGTTTCAGCCTCGTAACGTCAGGGCTGCCGACGGGCATGGACGAATCCCTCGATCGCTCCTTTGGCACCGCCGACGGCCGACTTGATGTGGCTCTCGACCGTCCAACCGGCAGCGGCGATCCCACGCTCGGCGGACCCCACCGCTTGGGCCAGGGCCTCCGAGTCTGTCGGCGCCTCCGCGAGCCGGAGCTCGAACATCGGCTTGACCAAGCCGATGAGTTCTGCCGAAGCACTGAAGCTCAAAACCCCTACCTGTCCAACGGCGTCGCTCAGGGATAGATACGAGACATCTATGGTCACCAGATCAACGGGATCGGGCACGAGCTCTTGATCGAGGTCCGCCACGTTCGTTGCTTCGAGGTTCACGACTCGGGCATCTTGCCGAAGGGAGCCCAGCAGTTGTCCGTGACCGGCGTCCACGGCGTACACCCGCCGCGCTCCCCTCGCGAGAAGCTCCGCGGTGAATCCGCCGGCGGCAGCTCCGATGTCTACGCACGTCTTGTCCTGAACAACGATGCCGAAGGCAACGATGGCTTCGCGAAGCTTCTCGGAGCCGCGGAGATCGGCATCTTCGACTACGACGATCGACGCCCCGCGCTCGACACGCGAATCGGGATTAGCGACAACGCTCCCGTTAACGCGAACGCGGCCCGCGTCGATCGCGGACCGCGCATCGCTAAGATCGGGTCGAACACGAACGAGCTCGTCGATGAGACGAACTCTCCGCGCCACGATCAGCCTTCGGTGGCCTCCACCTCGACCGGAGCCTCGCCGTTGCCTTCGGCGCCGAGGTCCGCGCTCTCCTCGTCCTGCTCCTCGTACTGCTGGAGCTCGGCGACGGCGCCGGCCTCGGAGAGCAGGTCGGCGTCGACGCGCTCTTCGAACACGGGCGCCTCGACCATCGGCTGCACCTTCACCGAACGGTAGCGGCGCATGCCGGTTCCGGCCGGGATGAGCTTGCCGATGATCACGTTCTCCTTGAGGCCGAGCAACGGGTCGCTCTTACCGGACATCGATGCCTCGGTGAGGACGCGCGTCGTCTCCTGGAAGGACGCGGCCGCGAGCCATGAGTCGGAAGCCAGAGCCGCCTTCGTGATTCCCATAAGCTCCGGACGACCACGCGCGGGTTCACCGCCGCCTTCCACGACCTTGCTGTTCTCGGCCTGGAAGACAACACGGTCGACGAGCTGTCCGGGCAAGAAGTCGGCATCACCCGGCTCCACAACCGATACACGGCGGAGCATCTGCTTGACGATCAGCTCGATGTGCTTGTCGTGGATCGTCACACCCTGCGAGGTGTAAACCGACTGCACCTCGGTGACGAGGTAGCGCTGCACGGCGTTGATACCGCGGATCTTGAGGATCTCCTTCGGATCGGCGGCACCCTCGAACAGCTGCTCGCCGGCGTTGATCTGATCGCCGTCGCCGTACCGCAGACGCACTCGGCGCGGGACCATGTAGCTCTGTTCCTGGCCCTCGGGGTCGGTGATGACGATCTCGCGCGCCTTTTCCTTCTCTTCGATGCGAATCGTTCCGGAGATCTCTGCTAGATCCGAAGCACCCTTCGGGTGACGGGCATCGAAGAGCTCGATCACGCGAGGCAGACCGTGGGTGATGTCGATACCGGCCACACCACCCGTGTGGAACGTACGCATCGTGAGCTGCGTTCCCGGCTCCCCGATCGACTGGGCGGCGATGATGCCGACCGCTTCGCCGATGTCGACGAGCTTGCCGAGCGAGAGGTTGGTTCCGTAGCAACGCGCGCACACGCCGACACGCGATTCGCATGTGAGCACCGAGCGAACGATGAGCTCGTCGGGGTGCTCCTCGCGAAGGATCGCCAGCGTGTCGCGGTCGACCTCGGTGTCCTTCTTGACGACCGTTGTGCGGTCGCGCTTGATCGCCTCGGAGAGGACGCGGCCGAAGATACGCGTGTCCCAGTCGTGGTCGGTGCGGAGCTCGGCCCCCGGGATCGTGAGGCCCTTCTCGCTACCGCAGTCGATCTCGCGAACGATGACTTCCTGCGAGACGTCGACGAGCCGGCGAGTCAGATATCCGGAGTCGGCCGTACGAAGCGCCGTGTCGGCCAGACCCTTTCGAGCACCGTGCGTGGAGATGAAGTACTCGAGCACTGTCAGTCCCTCGCGGAAGTTCGACTTGATCGGGACGCGGGATGATCTCGCCCTTGGGGTTGGCGACGAGACCGCGCATACCGGCCAGCTGCTTGACCTGCTCGATGTTCCCTCGCGCTCCCGACCTCGACATCATGTTGATCGAGTTCATCGGGCGCAAAGTTCGCCTGCATGGCCTGCGTGACTTCATCCGTCGCCTTGAGCCAGAGCTCGATCAGCTCCTGACGACGCTCGTCGTCGGTGAGCAGACCGCGCGAGTACTGGGACTCGATGCGTTCGGCGTCCTTCTCGTAACGGTCAAGGATCTTCGGCTTGTCCGGCGGGACCGATACATCGTCCAGCGCAAACGTGATGCCCGACTTCGTCGCCCACTTGAACGTGAGCGACTTGATCTTGTCGAGCGTCGCAGCCATCACCGTCGAGTGGTACGTAGTGATGAGTGTGTCGGTCAGGCGCGCCATCTCGGCCTTGCCGAGCTGTGCGTTCACATACGGATAGTCGTTGGGGAGCGCGGCATTCATCATCACGCGTCCGACGGATGTCTCGATCAGATGCGTCCCATTGGAAGATCCGTTCTCCTCTCCAGGCGCGGCGTCGGGGACCGGACGCGTCGTGCGCACCCTGATCTTCGCGTGCAAGTGGAGCCATGGGTCCTTCGGGTCCTGCGAGTCGAAGGCCAGGATGGCTTCGCCCTCCGAACCGAAGGCGGCTCCCTCACCCGGAAGCCCGTCCTGCATGTTGGTCAAGTAGTAGGCGCCCAGGATCATGTCGTAGATCGGAGCAACGGTCGGACGACCGTGAGCCGGCGACAGCACGTTGCGCGTCGAGAGCATGAGCAGACGCGCTTCGGCCTGAGCCTCCGGTGAAAGCGGAACGTGGACGGCCATCTGGTCGCCGTCGAAGTCGGCGTTGAAGGCCAGACACACGAGCGGGTGGATCTGGATGGCCTTGCCCTCGACCAGGATCGGCTCGAAGGCCTGGATGCCGAGACGGTGCAAGGTCGGCGCCCGGTTCAGAAGCACCGGGTGGTCGGCGATGACCTCCTCGAGCACGTCCCACACTTGCGGACGCGCGCGCTCCACCATCCGCTTCGCGGACTTGATGTTCGTTGCGAGCTGCTGGTCGACCAAACGCTTCATGACGAAGGGCTTGAACAACTCGAGTGCCATGACCTTCGGCAGACCGCACTGGTGCAGGTGAAGGTCGGGACCGACGACGATCACGGAGCGGCCCGAGTAGTCGACACGCTTTCCGAGCAGGTTCTGGCGGAAGCGTCCCTGCTTGCCCTTGAGCATGTCGGAGATCGACTTGAGCGGACGATTACCGGGCCCGGTTACCGGACGGCCGCGGCGGCCGTTGTCGAACAACGCGTCGACAGCCTCCTGGAGCATCCGCTTCTCGTTGTTGACGATGATCTCGGGCGCACCGAGGTCGAGCAGTCGCTTGAGCCGGTTGTTCCTGTTGATCACGCGGCGGTAGAGGTCGTTTAGGTCGGAGGTCGCGAAGCGGCCACCGTCGAGCTGAACCATCGGACGCAGATCCGGCGGGATCACCGGGATCGCGTCGAGGATCATCGACGACGGCTGGTTACCGGATTGGACGAGCTGCTCGAGGATCTTCAGGCGCTTGATCGCGCGGATCCGGCGCTGGCCCTTGTTCTCCTTGATGGTTTTGCGCAGGAACTTCTCCTCGTCGCCGAGGTCGAGCGCGCGAAGGAGGTCCTTTATGGCTTCGGCCCCCATGCCGCCGCGGAAGTACTCGCCGTAGGTGTCGCGCAGGTAGCGCCAGATGTCCTCGGCGATGAGCTGCTTGGGTGCGAGCTTGCTGAACTCGTCCCACGCTTGATCCATGAGCTCGAGGCGCGCGGTAACGCGCTTGTCGATCTCGCGGATGGCCGCGTCGAACTCACGCTTCTTCGCGCGAACCGGTGTGCCCTTGGCGCCCTGCTTCTCGAGCTCCTTGGTTGCCTTCTCGTAGTCCTTCTGCCGCTTCTGCTTCGCGACATCAGCTTCAGCGAGAAGCTCTTCCTTCTCGCGGTTGAGCTGCGCCTCGAGCTTGGGCAGGTCGCGGGTGCGCTTCTCGTTGTCGACCCAGGTAACGACGTGTGAGGCGAAGTAGATGATCTTCTCGAGGTCTTTGGGAGCGAAGTCGAGCAGGTAACCGAGGCGGGACGGAACGCCCTTGAAGAACCAGATGTGGGCGACGGGAGCCGCCAGCTCGATGGAGCCCATCCGCTCGCGACGCACGCGCGCGCGAGTGACCTCGACGCCGCACCGCTCGCAGATGATGCCCTTGAAACGAACGCGCTTGTACTTACCGCATGCACACTCCCAGTCCTTCGTCGGACCGAAGATGCGCTCGCAGAAAAGACCATCGCGCTCGGGCTTGAGCGTGCGGTAGTTGATCGTCTCGGGCTTGCGGACCTCCCCGTTGGACCACATGCGGATCTGTTCCGCAGTGGCCAGGCCGATCCGCAGCTGGTCGAACTCGTTGACGTCCTGGACGCGTTGTGTCTCTGTCACGGCTTAGAGCTCCTCTCCGGCGCTCGCGCGCTCGGGTCTTGAGAGGTCGATGCCCAGTTCTTCCTGGACGCGGTAGTCCTCGTCCGTCTCCTTGACTTCGATCTGCTTACCTTCGGCCGAGAGAACCTCGACGTTCAGACAGAGCGACTGCATCTCCTTGATCAGAACCTTGAAGGACTCCGGGATGCCGGGCTCGGGGATGTTCTCTCCCTTCACAACGGCTTCGTAGACCTTCACGCGCCCGAGCACGTCGTCGGACTTCACGGTCAGCAGCTCTTGAAGCGCGAACGCTGCGCCGTAAGCCTCCAGGGCCCAGACCTCCATCTCTCCGAAGCGCTGGCCGCCGAACTGCGCCTTACCGCCGAGCGGCTGCTGCGTGATCATCGAGTAGGGGCCGGTGGAGCGCGCGTGGATCTTGTCGTCCACGAGGTGGAGCAGCTTCAGCATGTAGATCATGCCGACGGTGACGGAGGCCTCGAAACGCTCACCGCTGCGCCCGTCCCAAAGGTAGGCGCGGCCGTGCTCGTCGACCAGGCGCTCGCCCGGCTTTCCGTTCCCTCGATACAAGCCGGGATCGTTGGAGTGGCGGAGCAGGTCCTTGATCTCCTCCTCGCGGGCGCCGTCGAAGACGGGCGAGGCGATGCGCTGGTTGCCGGCGACCTTTCGGTGCTGGTCGCCCCAGCCCATGTTCTTCATCCACTCCGGCGTCGAGTCGAACTCCCAGCCGGTGTGTGCAGCCCAACCGAGGTGGGTCTCGAGGATCTGTCCGATGTTCATTCGGGACGGAACCCCAAGTGGGTTCAGGATGATGTCGACCGGTGTTCCGTCGGCGAGGAACGGCATGTCCTCGACCGGAAGGATCTTCGAGATGACGCCCTTGTTGCCGTGGCGTCCGGCGAGCTTGTCGCCGTCGGAGATCTTCCTCTTCTGGGCGACGTACACCCGAACCATCTGGTTCACGCCGGGAGAGAGCTCGTCGCCGCCTTCGCGAGTGAACATCTTGACGCTGATGACGGTGCCGGATTCGCCGTGCGGAACCTTCAGCGAGGTGTCACGCACGTCGCGCGCCTTCTCACCGAAGATCGCGCGAAGCAAGCGCTCTTCCGGTGTCAGCTCGGACTCGCCCTTGGGCGTGACCTTGCCGACCAGGATGTCGCCGGGGTTGACCTCGGCTCCCACGCGGATGATCCCCCGGTCGTCGAGGTCCTTCAGCAGCTCCTCGGAGACGTTGGGGATGTCGCGCGTTATCTCTTCCGGGCCGAGCTTGGTGTCGCGGGCTTCGACTTCGTGCTCCTCGATGTGCACCGAGGTGAGGACGTCGTCACGCACCAGCCGGTCGGACACGATGATCGCGTCCTCGTAGTTGTGGCCTTCCCAGGACATGAACGCGACGAGCAGGTTGCGTCCGAGCGAGATCTCGCCCTGATCGGTGCACGGTCCGTCGGCCAGAACCTGGCCGACGGTGACGGCATCGCCTTCGCGAACGATGGGACGCTGGTTGATGCACGTGCCCTGGTTGGAGCGGCCGAACTTGTTCAGGTAGTAGGTCTGGTCTGAGCCGTCGCGGTGACCGATGGTGACGAAGTCGGCGCACACCTCTTTGACGGTTCCGGCCTTCTCGCACAGCAGGATGTCGCCACCGTCGGCGGCAGCGCGCAACTCCACACCGGTGCCGATGAGCGGAGCCTCGCTTCGCAGCAACGGAACCGATTGACGCTGCATGTTGGAGCCCATCAGGGTTCGCGGCGCGTCGTCGTGCTCGAGGAACGGGATGAGCGACGCCGACACCGACACGATCTGTCGCGGTGAGACGTCCATGTAGTCGATGCGGTCCGGCTCGACGTAGACGACCTCGCCGCGCCGCGACCTGCAAAGGACGTGGTCGTCGGTGAAACGGCCGTTCTCGTCGAGCTGGGCGTTGGCCTGCGCGATGACGTACTTGTCCTCTCGATCGGCCGTCAGGTAGTCGAGCTGGTCGGTGACCCGGCCGGCGTCGACCTTGCGGTACGGCGTCTCGATGAACCCGTAGTCGTTGACGCGCGCGAAGCTCGCCAGCGACCCGATAAGGCCGATGTTCGGGCCCTCGGGAGTCTCGATCGGGCACATACGTCCGTAGTGGGACGGGTGCACGTCGCGCACTTCCACGCCGGCGCGCTCGCGCGACAGACCGCCCGGCCCGAGAGCCGAGAGGCGGCGGAGGTGCGTGAGGCGATCCAAGGGGTTGGTCTCCTGCATGAACTGCGAGAGCTGCGAAGTTCCGAAGAACTCCTTTATGGCGGCCGTCAGTGGACGGATGTTGACCAGCGACTGCGGCGTGATGGCTTCGGCATCCTGTGTGGACATGCGCTCCTTGATGACGCGCTCCATGCGGGCCAGACCGATGCGGATCTGGTTGGCGATGAGCTCGCCGACCGAACGCACGCGGCGGTTGCCGAAGTGGTCGATGTCGTCGATGTCGTGCTCGGGATCGCCCTCATGCAGCGCGAGCAGGTAACGTACGGCCGCGTAGAGGTCTTCCTTGGTCATGATCGTGACCTTGTCGGCGAGGTTCAGCCCGAGCTTGGCGTTGACCTTGTAGCGACCGACCTTCGCGAGGTCGTAGCGCTTCGGGTTGAAGTACATGCCCTGCAGGAGCCCGGCCGCGGACTCCGCCGTGGGCGGCTCGCCCGGACGCAGCTTGCGGTAGATGTCCATGAGCGCTTCGCCCGGTGTGCGGATCTGATCGCGCTCGAGGGTCTCGCGCATTGCCTCGGACTGACCGAATTCCTTGTAGAGCTTCTCGTCCGGGATCTCCTTCTCGAGCGCGTCGCGATCGATATCTGCTTCGCCGGTGCGCATGTTGAACTTGAAGGCGTCCAGTGCACGCAGAAGGACGGCCGCACTCTGGCGGCGCTTGCGGTCGATGCGGACGCCCATGGTGTCGCGGCGGTCCATCTCGAACTCGAGCCATGCGCCTCGGGCGGGGATGATGCGAAGGGACACGAGCTCACGGTCGGAGGTCTTGTCCAGCGCGCGGTCGAAGTAGATGCCCGGCGAACGAACGAGCTGCGAGACAACGACGCGCTCGGTGCCGTTGATGATGAAGGTGCCCTTGGCGGTCATCATCGGGAAGTCCCCCATGAAGACCGTCTGTTCCTTGATCTCACCCGTCTGCTTGTTGACGAAACGGGCCTTGACGAACAAGGGGGCCGAGAAGGTCATGTCCTTCTCGCGGCACTCTTCGACGTCGTGCTTGGGTGGTTCGAACCAGTGCTCGGCGAACTCTAGGGCTAGGTTGCCGGTGAAGTCCTCGATGGGTGAAACGTCGCGGAAAGCCTCTCCGAGGCCCTCGTCGCGGAACCAGCCGAAGGACTTGCGCTGGATCGCGAGCAGGTCGGGCAGCTCGAGGATGTCCTTGATCTTCTGGAAAGAGAGTCGTCCAGTTGCTTGGCTCGCCTCGTTTTGGTCGAGCCGGGTGGACTCCGACAATCGCCTCACTCCCTTCTAGGGCGTCCGCCAGCCGTCAAGGAGAACTACTAATGAACGGCAGGCGAAACGGATCCCGGGCACGCAGAAGGGCAAGTGTAGCGCCAGGCAGGCGCAAGCGTCAATAGGCGGCCCTATTTGGGCCAACCGTAGGGTCGTTTATACGCTGCTGACCGTGGGTCGTCAAGACCCTTATATGACGGATAGGCGGTGTGCCGCTTGCGATTTGCGCTGGTCGCAGGCGTGAGGCGGGGTCTTGGGGGGCTTAAGGGGGGCGCCGTTTTGCCCCCTTATCTAACGGACGTCGAGGCGGAACAACCAGCAGATCGGCTGGCCGCGTCCGTGCCAGGTCGCGCAGACGTCCATCTGCCATGGGCCCTTGGGCAGATCGATCGTCAGATCGGTTTCCCGGGCCGGGTCGATCGGTTGCGACGGAGATCCCGACCTCGATCCTTCGAACGGCCGTATGGACTCGTCGTCGGGGTCCAGATCGGTGTCGATGCGCAGCAAAGTCTTCTCGCCGGACTTCACCGCGATCGGCTGAGCGGGCGGGACCTGCTCATGGCTGAAGCACTTCGAAGCCCCGCCGACGTGCTCGGCCCAGCAGAAGGACGCAACGTTTCCGGATTGACGCCCCGCGGCGCTGGTGATCGTTGCACCTCGCGGAGGTCCGACCCGGACAGGAGTTGGGGTCGGCGCTGCCGACGGCCCGGGTGTAGGCGTCGGCGTCGCGGTCGGTCCGGGCTCGAGGGTTTCGATCGGCACACGGCGAGGCTCGAACTCGGGTCCCTCGATCTTCACCGTGCCGTCGCCGGATCGTCCCCCACAGGACACGAACAGAAGGGACGCTGCAGCGACGAAGATCAGAAGTCGGCGCATCGGCTGTTGTTAGTCGCGCCCGCGTATCAACGTCTTGATCCAGTCCCAGGCTCGATCGAACCAGGAACGATCGTCTTCCTGTGTCGCCGGAGGTGGCTGATCCGGGCGCCCGGATCCGTCCAGGTAATAGAGACGCTCTCCGGGCTTGACCAGCCCGAGGCGCTTGCGCGCTTCCACTTCGAGCTCGGCGGGATCGGAGAGCCGGGTTACCTCTTTCTCGAGGCGTTGGTTCTCATCGCCGAGGGTGTCGAGGCGTTCCTCGAGTGAATCGATGCGCTGGCGCTGATCGACGAGCTGGCGCGCGGGGAAGAAGAGGATGAAAGCCGCACCGAGCATGGCGATGATGAGCATGATCCGTCGCTGGCTCAAGCCCACGCGCGCGTTACGCGTGGGAGCGCCGCTGGGGCTCATGGTCGTTTCGCTTTCAATGAATCCCAGCCCGTATAACGTGCCCCGGATCCCAGCTGTTCCTCGATCCGCAGCAACTCGTTGAACTTGGCGGTTCGTTCGCCGCGGGCCGGGGCTCCCGTCTTGATCTGTCCAACGCCCGTCGCCACGGCCAGGTGCGCGATGGTCACGTCTTCGGTTTCGCCCGAACGGTGCGACATCTGCGCGGCCCAGCCGGCCTTCCGGGTGATGTCGATCGCATCGAGCGTGTCCGACAGCGTGCCGATCTGATTGACCTTCACCAGAAGGGCGTTGCCGCATCCTTCTTCGATCGCGCGACGCAGGCGCGTCGGGTTGGTCACGGTCAGGTCGTCGGTTAGCAGCTGCACCCGGGAGCCGAGGCGCTCGGTTAGTGCGCGCCAGCCGTCCCAATCGTCTTCGGCGCAGCCGTCCTCGATCGACGCGATGCCGTACGCGCCGGCGAGGTCTTCCAGCACGTCGACCATGGCTTGCGAGTCGAGGACCTTCCCGTCGAGGTGGTAGCCGTCTTCCTTGTGGAACTCCGAAGACGCTGCGTCGACGGCCAATGCAACCTCGGCCGGCGTATAGCCGGCGGCTTCGATCGCTTCGCCCGCCAGATCGAGGGCCGCACGTGTTCCCTCCAGCTCCGGCGCGATCCCACCTTCGTCGCCGACGTTGGTCGACAACCCGCGGCTCTTGGCGATCTTTATGAGGGTCGCGTACACCTCGGCCCCCGCGCGCATGGCTTCCGACAACGACGGCGAGTCCGGCGGGCGCGATGAAGAACTCCTGGAAGTCGAGCGCGTTGTCGGCGTGCGCTCCACCGTTGATCACGTTGAAGAACGGGACGGGGAGCGTGTTGGCACCCGGGCCGCCGAGGAATCGGTAGAGAGGAACATCCAGCTGCCGGGCACCGGCCCAGGCCGTTGCGAGAGAGACACCGAGGACGGCGTTCGCGCCGAGCTCGCTCAGGTTGGGGGTGGCGTCGATGAGGCGCAACGCCTCATCGAGGCCGCGTTGGTCGAGCGCATCGCGCCCGACGACGTCGGGCGCGATGCGCTCGACCACATTCGCTACGGCCTTTCGCACACCCTTGCCGCCGTACCGGTCGTCGCCGTCCCGCAGTTCGTGCGCTTCGTGCGCACCGGTGGACGCGCCCGACGGCACCGCAGCTCGGCCCCGATGCGCCTCCGGCGAGGGTTACCTCGACTTCGATCGTGGGGTTACCGCGCGAGTCGAGGATCTCTCGCGCGTGAACCCGATCGATCGTGGTCGCTGGTGTCGTCACGACTGGCGCTCCTGTTTGGCCTGCTCCCAGTATCTCCGCCAGTCGTCGGCGGACAACGATTCGAGCTCCCGTCCGTCGCTCTGCGCGCTGGATTCCATCGAAGAGAACCGATCCATGAACCTGTCCAACATCGTCCGGAGTGAAGTCTCGGGTTCAATCCCGAAACGCTGAGCAACGCAGACCGCGCGAGAAAAGAACATCGCCGAGCTCTGATTCGACACGTTCCAGGTCGGGTTCCGGAGCCATCGTCTCGGCTCTCAGCTCGGCGACTTCGTCCTCGAGATCCTTCAGCACGTCGTCGATGGTCTCGAAAGAGAAGCCGACACCGACGGCGCGCCGGTAGATCTTCGCCGCACGCGCGAGTGCCGGGAGCTCACGCGGGATCCCGGAGAGAACTCCCCGTTCCCTTCTCCTCCCGCTTGATGCGCTCCCAGTTCCGGTGAACCTGCTCGGCGTCTGCGACCTCGACGTCACCGAATACGTGGGGATGGCGCCGCACCAGCTTTTCGCGCAGAGCCGTCCAAGACGTCGGAGACCGTGAACGCGCCCTCTTCGGACGCGATCTTGGCGTGGAACACAACCTGGAGGACGAGATCCCCGAGCTCGTCCCGCAACGCCTCGAGGTCGTCGTTGTCGATCGCCTCCAGCGTCTCGTATGTCTCCTCGAGCAAGTGACGCGCCAGGGACGCGTGCGTCTGTTCGATGTCCCACGGGCAGCCGCCCGGCTCCCGGAGCTTCGCCATCACCTCGACGACACGCCGAAAAGCTTCGGCCGATGGAGCGACGACTCGCTCGGCGACCTCGGGTGTGAGTTCGGGAGGCGCCGGACACTAAGGCTGCAAGCTCGGACGGTGCCGGGACGACCTGGACCTGCTCGAGATCGAACACCCCGTACTTCGGATTGACGACGATCTTCGCTCGGCGAACGCGCGCCGGCCAGCCACGTTGCGTAGTTCTCCTGACGTTGCGCTTGCGTCATGCGTCGTCCGGATCTCGTCCTCGGCTTCCTCGAAGGACTTCGTCCGCCTGTCGACGACGTGGTAGATCTCGAAGCCGTCGCCGTCTGGATCGGATCGGTCACTCCGCCGACCACCGCTGCGCTGACGGCGCTTTGCACCTCCGGTGTAAGGGTCGAGAGAGCGACGTACCCGAGGTCTCCGCCCGTCCGATGCAGCGTCGTCGGTAGACGACTCCTTCGCGAGGTCTCCGAAGTCCTGACCGTTGTTGACCTTCTCGAGGACGTCCTGCACGTCGGCTTCGGTCCGCGCGGTGATGCGTTCTACGTGGGCCTCGACGAAGGCTTGCTTGTTCGTCTCGTACTGCTCCGCTAACGTCGTCGTCGTTGATCTCGATGCCTCGGAGGACACGTTCCTGAAGCGCGAATTCGCGAACGAGTTGCTCGGCGATCCTGCCGGCCGTCCGCGTTGGAGAGGTTCTGCGCATCCAGGAACTCGGAGACGCTTTGACCTTCGCTCTGCGCTCGTTGTTGCAGGAGACGATCGACCTGTCCGCGCGGTCGGCTTGATCCCGAGCTGCTTGGCCTCTTGCTCGGCCACCGTGGAGTAGATGAGACTGCGTCAGGATGTCGCGGCGTCCGCGGCCTCGCTCGTCCGGGTCGGTGCGCGAGCGCCTCACCGAAAACCGGGTCGCCGCGCAAGCACGTCGAGCTGACGTCTCCACCTCGGCCTCGGTGATCTTGTCGCCGTTGACCGTCGCCGCAGCCACAGCCAGCGTGGAGCACGAAGTACCGCAGAGACACAGGCGGCTGCAAGGGGAATCAGGAGGCGCCGGGTCATGGCTCGGCGGGAACCGTACCACGCGTGAATAAGGAACCCACCTCTTCGCGCAACCAGCCGATGAGGTCGAGATCGTCGCTCTTCCGGGCACCGGCAGGAGCAGCGTCTCGGTGGCCTCGGACACCACGGCCCGCGGGTGGGACGACCGCAGCCGGTCGCGCTCGTCGGGTCGAGATGGACGGGACGAAGCTTCGCCACCCGTCCGTACAGCTCGTGCGGCGCGATCGATACGTCGGTGATCGCCGTGCTCCCGCAGGTCCTGCTCGCAGTCGCGCGACCTCGAGCAGCATGCGCGCCGGCTTCGGCAGGGGGCCGAAGCGGTCGCGCAGCTCGTCGGTCGCGTCTTCGACGTCGGACGCGCTGACGGTCTCTGCGATCCGGCGGTAGGCCGCGAGCCGCAACGGCTCGCGGTCGATGAAGGACGCTGGGAGGTACGCATCGACCGGAAGGTCGATGCGTACCTCGGTCGGCTCCTCCTCTCCGGATGCCGCGAAGTTCCTTCGCGGCATCCTCCAGCAGCTTCACGTACATCTCGAATCCGACGGCCTCGATGTGGCCGTGCTGCTCGGCCCCCAGCATGTTGCCCGCGCCGCGGATCTCGAGGTCGCGCATGGCGATCGACATGCCGGAGCCGAGCTCCGTGTACTGCGCGAGCGTCTTGAGCCGCTCGTGCGCGGTCGGCGTCAGCCGGAGGTTCGGCGGAAAGAAGAGGTACGCGTAAGCCTGCTCGCCAGCCCGGCCGACTCGGCCGCGCAGCTGGTACAGCTGCGCGAGGCCGAGCCGGTCGGCCCGGTCCACGATCAAGCGTGTTCACGGTCGGGATGTCCAGACCGGCCTCGATGATCGTCGTGCACAGGAAGACGTCAGTGCGCTGCTCCCAGAAGTCGATCATGGCGCGCTCCAAGCGCTCCGGGTCCATCTGCCCGTGTCCGACACCGATGCGCGCTTCGGGGACGAGCCGCTGCAACCGGCGGAGCTCCCGTCCTATCGATTGCACGCGGTTGTGCACGACGAACACCTGGCCTCCGCGCGAGAGCTCGCGACGGATGGCCGCGGTGAGCAACCGCTCGTCGAACGGACCGACGAACGTGCGCACCGGACGCCGGTCGGCCGGAGCCGTGTCGATGATCGAGAGGTCGCGGATCCCCGACATCGACATCTCGAGCGTCCGAGGGATCGGTGTCGCCGTGAGAGTGAGAACATCTACGTCTACCCGCATGTTGCGAAGCTTTTCTTTCTGGGCGACGCCGAAGCGATGCTCCTCGTCGATGATCAGGAGACCCAGGTCGTGGAACTTGATGTCCGACGAGAGCAGCCGGTGCGTCCCGATCACGACGTCGACCTCACCGGTGGCGAGCTGAGCCACGACGTCCTGCTGGTGGGAAGCGTCGACGAAGCGCGACAGCATCGCGACCTTCACGGGGAACGGCTCGAACCTGTCGGAGAACGTAGCGTAGTGTTGCTGAGCGAGCAGCGTCGTCGGCACGAGCACGGCGACCTGTTTGCCTTCAACGATCGCCTTGAACGCCGCACGCACGGCGACTTCCGTCTTTCCGAAACCGACGTCGCCGCACACCAGTCGGTCCATCGGAAGCTCACGGTGCATGTCGCCGTCCGACGTCTTCGATCGCTCGAAGCTGGTCGGGCGTCTCGTCGAAGGGAAAGGACTCGGCGAGCTCGCGCTCCCACGGCGTGTCCAGCGGGAAGCTGTGTCCCGTCGAGCTTCATGCGGGCCGAATACAGACGGATGAGATCGGCGGCGATGTCGCGCACACGCTTGCGGACGCGAGCCTTGGCGCGTTCCCAGTCGGCGGTGCCCAAGCGCGAGAGACTCGGCTCTTCCGATCCGATGTAGCGCTGCAGCGATTCGGTCGTGTCGGTCGGGACGAACAGACGGTCGCCCGGCCGCGTACTCGATGACGAGGTACTCGCGGACGAACCCCGCAACCTCTCGCGTCTCCATCCCGACGTAGCGTCCGATGCCGTGGTGCGAGTGGACGACGACGTCACCGGGATGCAGCTCACCGAGCGCCGCACGACGACTCGGCCTTTGGGGCCGGCTCGGAGCCGGCGGACGCGCGTGCCATTCGGTGTGCGTGACGACGGCGAGAGCCAGAGCGGGCGAGACGAATCCGCCGTGCAGATGCGACTCGACGACCGGCGATCCGCTCAGACCCTCCTCGGCCAGGCGCGTGCCGACGACCGCGGTCTCCTGAGGGAAGGCGCAGAACACGACGTCGTATCCCTCGGCCCGCAGCGCGCGGCAGCGTTCGAGCAGCGCTCGCGGCGAAGCTGATTCCCACGTGCGCGCGTCGATCCGTGGGTCGTCGGGTCGATGCGGCATAGCTCGGCATCCCCCAGACTTCGCGTCCGGCCGCGCGAAGCTCGTCGATGACGCGATCCATCGGAAGGTGCAGCACGCCGAACTCGTCGCGGTTATGGGTCGGGCCGCTCGAGGATCTCCTCAGCCAGATGCGCCGGATCGGCCCACAGCGAAGCGAGCTCCTCTTCGTGCTCGACGGCCTTGGCTGCTTCGTCGTTGGTACGAGCGGGATCGAACACCACGACCACGCAGCCATCGTCCAACGATCGGTCTGCAGTCCGTCGCGCTCGGCGTCCCACACCCGGGGAAGCAGCGACTCCGAACCTTCCGGAACCGCACCGGACGCGAACCTTTCCAGATCGGTCGGCGACGGATTCGAGATAAGGACGCACCGACGCGATCGCAGCGGCGCGGCTTGCGCGCTCGCGGATCTCGGCCGTCGGCGGGAGCTCGGTGCGAGCGACGGCAACGACTCCGGTGGCGTCGCCGACCGATCGCTGGGTGGCGGGATCGACGAGCCGGATCGACTCGACCTCGTCACCGAACAGCTCGATGCGTGCGACGCGATCGTCCTGTGCCGGGAACACATCGACGATCGCCTCCGCGGACGGCGAAGGTCCCCGGCTCGATCGCGACGTCCTCCCGCAGGTAGCCGAGCTCGGACAGTCGTCCGAGCGAGGTCGTCCCGGTCGATCACATCGCCGACGCGAACACCGACCGGCTCGAGATGCGCGGCGCCCGGCGCCGGCTTGGAGATGAAGCCACGAGCCGACGCAACTACGACCCGGGGGCCGGAACCATGAGCGAGCAGACGCAGCGCTTCGAGTCGGTGCGCCGATATCCGCGGGTCGGGCGACAGACCCTCATAAGGAAGGACGTCCCAGCCCGGCAAGACCGCCGTCGGTCGAAGGAACTCGTCGACCGAAGCGCGCAGAGCCTCGGCATCGGCCTCCGTGGGGACGACGGCCAGTACGCACCGGTCCATCGCATCGGCCAATCCGGCGAGGAAGTACGGGCGCGCGGCATCGGGGACCGCGATCCCATCCGCCCCGCCGTACATGACGTCGCGGAAGACGGGATCGCGCTCCCAACGCTGCAACAGGTGCTGCAGAGGTGCTGCCAAAGTGCCTCCTGCACAACGCCACTAAGGGCCCGGTTCGAAAACCGGGCCCTGCCAAAGGCTCTTTTCACCAACCAACTACCAGTCGAGCCGTATCTACAGTACTAACGCAACCACCCAGGATGGGGTGTTGGTTTTGAGTGTCTGCCTTCCTGGCTTCATTCCCGAGCGTGCAGAACGTTTTGTGCCGCGTCGAGCCCTTCGCGGATCAAGATCTTCAGGGCCTCCAGCCCTCGATCCATCGCGCCGTCGATGAGCTCCCGCTCACCCGGCGCGAACTTCGACAGGACGTGGTCTGCCCCTTCTTCCTTGGACGGAGGCTTCCCAACACCTATGCGCAGACGGAGGAAGTCCCTAGACCGCAGCGCCGCCTCGATCGAGCGAAGTCCGTTGTGTCCCGCCGTTCCGCCGCCGGCCTTTGAGCCGGACGGTCCCGGGAGGAAGGTCGAGCTCGTCGTGCACCACCATGAGCTGATCGGGCTTGACACCTTGCTTGCGCACGAGCCGGGCGACCGGCCGTCCTGAATCGTTCATGTACGTCGTGGGGATGGCGAACACGACCGAGGTCCCATCTACTGTGGCTTCCGAGACTCGCGCTTGGCCGCGAGCGCGCTTGAGGTCTGCTCCGGCATCCGCCGCGAGTCTTTCGACGAGATTCGCGCCGAGGTTGTGCTTGGTTCGCGAGTAAGACGGGACCGGGGTTGCCCAATCCCACGATGACGAACGACGGGCGAGCGCCGCGCCCGAACAACGACTAGCCCTCGCCGCCCTCGCTCGACTCTGCAGCCTCGCCCTCGGCTCCGCCCTCTTCGGCACCCTCTTCCGGAGCTTCCTCCGCCGCTTCGGCGAGCTCCTTGAGTGCTTCGAGATCTTCCGGCGACAGCGCGGCCAGAGCTTCCGCGTCCTCGGCCGAAAGCTGGACCTCCTCTTCCACCCGCGGCGCTGACTACAGATGCAACGGCCTGCTCGAGGTCGGAGAGGATGGTGACTCCGGTCGGCGGTGTGAGATCTCCATAACGGATCGTGTCGCCGATGACCATCGCCGACACGTCGATCTCGATCGACTCGGGCAGGTCGCGCGGCAGCGCTTCGACCTCGACCATGCGGCTCATCTGCTCGAGGATCCCGCCCAGCTTCACGCCTTCGGGCGTCACCGATGAGGACGATCTCGACCTCGGTCTGCACCGGCTTGTCCTCTTGAACCCGGTGGAAATCGACGTGGAGAGCGAGCTGACGGACGGCATCGATCTGCAGGTCCTTCACGAGGGCCAGATATTCACGCCCGCCCTCGACCTTTACCGTCACCAGTGGGTGCGCGCCATGAGCGTGCAGCACGCGAAGCAACTCGTGGCGCGGTACGGATAGCGCAAGCGGTTCGATGCCCGGACCGTAGATGACGCCGGGAAGCAGACCTTCGGCCCGAAGCTTGCGGACATCACTGCGTCCGCGCTCGGAGCGCTGCTGCACGGTGAGAACGATGTTGTCTGCCATGGATTGGTCCTCGCGGCCCGTCTTAGCACCTTCGCCGACGAAAAGACACGCTACCAGACGTCGTCCGGCTAGTTGTCCCCGCCGAAGATCCCCGAAACGGATTCGTCCTCGAATACGGCCCTGATCGCATCGGCGATGATCTGGCCCACCGAGACCACCTCGAGCTTCGAGAATCCTCGCTCCGGCGGGATCGGCAGCGTGTTGGTCACCATGACCTTGCGTATCGGCGAGGCCTCCAGCCGGCGTGGCGCTTCGCCCGACAGCACGGCGTGGGTGCATGCGGCATAGACCTCGGAAGCGCCGTGGGCGATGAGTGCCTCGGCCGCCTTAACGATCGTTCCGCCACTGTCGATCATGTCGTCGACGAGCACGCACCGACGTCCATCAACGTCACCGACGACGTGCAACGTCTCGACCTCTCCGTGCACCTTCGGGTCGCGTCGCTTGTGCACGATGGCCAGCTCTTGGTCGAGCTTCTTCGCGAATCGGTCGGCTACACCCACACGGCCGGCGTCGGGGGCCGTGATCACCAGGTCGCCTCCGAGCTCATTCGAGAGGTAATCGAGGATCAACGGATGCGCCGTCAAGTGATCGAACGGCATGTCGAAGAAGCCCTGGATCTGTCCGGCGTGCAAGTCGACCGACATGACGCGATCGGCTCCCGCCGTGTGTAGAAGGTCGGCCATGAGCTTGGCCGAGACGGGCTCGCGTGCGAGGTGTTTCTTGTCCTGGCGCGAATACGGGAAGAAAGGAAGCACCGCCGTGATGCGACGCGCCGATCCGCGCTTGAGAGCGTCGAGCATGATCAGCGTCTCGACGATGTGCTCGTTCACGGGCGGCGCGTGCGTCTGGAGAACGAAAACGTAGGCACCGCGAACGGACGTTAAGAACCGGACGTAGACCTCGCTGTTTCCGAAGTGGTGGATGTCCACCGGGCCCAGCGTCTCACCGAGGTGCTTGCCGACCTCCTCTGCCAGCTCGGGGTGCGAACTGCCCGAGTAGAGGAGCAGGTGCCGCTTCTCCGCGTATTCCATCAGCTCCCCTTTCGCTTCCTCGCCGGCTTCTTCTTGGACGTCTTGGCTATCGCCTTCTTCTTGCGCTTCCGCGGCTCGGCCGGGACACCGTAAACGAGCCCGCCGGCCGGTACGTCATGGGTCACGACCGATCCGGCGCCAGTGTAGGCACCGGAACCGACGCGCACGGGAGCGACCAGGATCGTGTCCGAGCCGATGAAGACGTCGTCGCCGATCTTCGTTCGGTGCTTGGCCTTGCCGTCGTAGTTGGAAGTGATCGTGCCGGCTGCGATGTTGGATCGGGGACCGACCGACACGTCTCCGAGGTACGAGAAGTGAGGGACCTTGGCACCCTCACCGATCTCGGCATTCTTCATCTCAGCGAACGTCCCGACGTGTGCACCCTTCTTGAGAACAGTCCCGGGGCGAAGCGAGACAAAGGGCCCGACGGTTGCCGCCGGGCCGATTTTCGCTTGCCGGGCCACGGTGAAAGTTACGACGGCTTCATCGCTCACCGTCGTGTCAACCAGACGCGTGTTCGGTCCGATCTCGCAGTGTCCGCCGATCTTCGTCGCGCCCTCGAGAAAGGTGTTCGGGTGAAGGACGGTGTCTGGGCCGACGCTGACTCCGGCATCCACATAGGTGGTGTCGGGGTCGATGACGGTGACTCCGCGGTCCATCAGCTCGCCGACCACGCGCTCGCGCGCGAGCCGCGCGACGTTGGCGAAGTCGTACCGGGTGTTAGTACCAACCACTTCTTCCGGAGGAGCCTGAAGGCTTGCGAGCGCCTCCCCTTCCTTCGTAAGGACGCCGACAGCATCGGTCAGGTAGTACTCGGCCTGCGCGTTGTCCTTGCCGAGCTTGGGGAGCACGCGCTGCAGGACGTCGGTGGAGAAGACATACGTGGATGTATTGACCTCTCGGATGTCGAGTTCGTCTCCGGACGCGTCACGGACTTCGACGACACCCGTGATCTGGTCGCCGGAGCGCAACACTCGGCCGTAGGCCGGAGGCCCGTCGATGGAGGTCAGCACGGCGGCTGCAGCGCCCGATTCGCGTTTGGTCTTGACGAGACCGACCAGGCTTTCGGATGAGATCAACGGCATATCGCCGGCGAGAACCAGCACCTCGGCCACCGGGCCGAGCTTGCGAAGACCTATCCGCGTCGCATCGCCGGTTCCCTTCGGGTCGCTTTGCACGGCAAAGGTGAGGTTGAACGGATACTTCTCGTCCGCGAGCGCCTTCTCGATCTGCTTGCCGGGCGCAACAACCAGACATACATCCGTCAGCCGGATCGACTTGTGGACGCCGCGTAAAGACTCGAGAACGTGCGAGATGATCGTCCGCCCAACGACGGGGTGCAGGACTTTAGGTCTCGTCCCACGAAATCGCGTGGAGCGACCCGCGGCGAGAACCACGGCCGACAGCGTCGGTTTTCGATTGTTCGTCACAGCTGGGAGGGGCGGACTCGAACCGCCATAACGGGATCCAAAGTCCCGGGTCCTACCATTGGACGACCTCCCACCGAAGTCATTGAGGGGCCAGTCTATTGGCCGCTTTTGGCTCCCAAAACGAGCCGAACTCCCCAATCGATGGGGCGCGCGACGAGGACCTCGTCGAACACCGAATTCACACGGTCCTTCACCGTCTCCGCCGCGCTCTTGGACTCGAGAACACCGATGACCGCGGGGCCGGATCCGGATACGAAGGCCACGCCCGCGGCCTCGCGCATCCCCTCGACCTGTTCGCGCAAACCGCCGACCAGATCGAGGGCTGCACGCTCCAGGTCGTTGTGATGCAGAGCGCTCGTGCGATCACCGTCGTCTGCCATGCGGTCCAAGGCGTCGTAGGCGGCGCCGGTCGATACACGTTCGGCACCGATACCGATCACTATCCATCCGTCCGTGTACGAACCGACGCGTCTCACACACTCGCCGCGTCCCGAAGCGTGCACCAACCCGCCGGTGAGCATCGCCGGAACGTCGGAGCCGATCTCGGCCCCCATCTCGACGAGCTGCGATGCGCTCCGTCTTGCGCCCCACACCGTGTTGAGGCCGACGAGAACAGCCGCTGCGTCTGCGCTTCCACCGCCCAGGCCGGCGGCCACCGGGATGCTCTTGTGAAGAACGATCCTCGTCGATCGGACCTCCGTGGAATCGGCCATGAGCTTGCACGCTCGGAAGATGAGGTTGTCCTCGGACTCGAGCTCGGGCGGCCCTCCGTCGACGCGAAGCGTTATGGACGAACCCCCGTCGAACCGAAGGCCAACACCCTCTCCTGCGTGGTCACCGGCATCGGTCGAGATCTCGATCAGATCGGTTAGCGAGATCGTCTGCAGTAGCCCGGACACCTCGTGATAGCCGTCTTCTCTTCGCTCACCGACTCGCCAGCCGAGGTTGATCTTGGCGGCCGCGTGGACGGTGGCACGGCGCGGCGGGGATTTCATCCAAGTCGCCCGTACAAGTGCGCGAAGGTCGGCAGATCGATCTCTTCGGGACGCGAACGAGGGTCGAGTCCCTCATCGCGAAGCGCCTCCTCGATGGCACCCACCACGTACCCAGACGCCGCGAGCGAGTTCCGAAAGGTCTTCCGGCGATGCGCGAAAGCCTTGTGAACGAAGCCGACGAACGCGGCGCGATCGTCCACCTCTACCGGCGGGCGCTCGTGCCGGCGGAAGGACACGAGAACGGATGAGACCTTCGGCGGCGGCATGAACACCGACCGCGGGACGTCCCCCACGATCGCGGCCTCGGCGTGATAGCCGACGTGGAGAGTCACGGCACCGTAGGCACGAGTCCGAGGCGACGCCGTCCACCTCTCTCCCACCTCCCGCTGAACCATCACAAGCCCGCCCGAGACCTGAGGTGCATCGTCGAGCACGCGCATCAGAACGGGAGTGGCGACGTTATACGGAAGATTCGCAACCATCCGCGCCGGACCTCCTGCGAGCTCGCCCAGATCGGCGCGGACGGCATCGCCGACAACCAGCTCGACATTGGAGACGCCGGCCAGTACTTCGCGCAGAGCTTCGGCAACGGTTTCGTCCAGCTCGATCGCGACGACGCGCTTGGCGGCGGAGGCCAGCTCGACGGTTAGGGAGCCGAGACCGGGACCGACCTCGAGGATCGTTTCGTCGGCAGAGATCTCGGCGAGCCGGACGATGCGAGCCACCGTGTTGGGATCGACGAGGAAATGCTGGCCGTGCCGTCGTCCGGCACGCAGGCGATGACGGTCGAGCAGATCGGCGGCAACGGATGGTGTGACATGCCTGGGCATGTCCCCATTGTGCGCGGGGCGCTGCGCCCCCGGACCCCAGCGCTGCTCGGCTAGGACTGAACCTTGACCTTGATCGTCCCCTTGCCGAGGGGTGCCAGGCGCTCGAAGGCGTCGTCCGAAAGATCGATGACGCGGCCGTCAACGTATGGGCCGCGCTGGTTGATCTTCACGCTGACGGACTTACCGTTCGCGAGGTTCGTGACCTTCACAACCGATCCCAACGGAAGGGAACGATGCGCTCCGACGAGACCGTCGGCACGGAACCATGACGCACCACCTTCCTGTGTTCCGCCACCACCCTTGAACGTGGGCTCCTTGGTGCCGACCCGAACGATGTGATCGCGTGGGTTGCGGACGATCTTCTCTCCCAGAACGCTGGTCGAGACACGCCGGCCGTCCTCGGTGACGATCCGCGTCGTGCGAACCTTCAGGCCCTCGGCCCCCTGCTGAACGATCTTCCGTACGCCGGACTCCATCTTCGGATCGCGACGCGTGACATACCCGAACGGGATGCGAACGTTCTTACTCTCGACCACCCGGCGGACCCTGACCACGCGGACCCACATCTCGTCGGACGGTTCGGCCTCGCGGCTGGGCAAGACGTAATCGTGTGCACCCACGGCAATCCCGGCTTGCTTGAGGAGGTTCTCCACGGTGTCGGCGCTCGATACAACGTCACGGAGGCGGCCGTCCGCGCGGACCTTGGCGTGGATGGCGTTGCGGACGAACACCGACATATTCGGCTCGAGCTTCGTGTCGAGGGCCGGGTGAACGTGATCCTTCGGCCCCGGCCTCATCCCCAGATCCTTCAGCGCGTCGCCAACCGTCAGGCCACGCGCCGTCACCTTGCGTGCTTCCCCGTCGAGGACCAGCCGGACGGGCTTGGCCTTCCTAAAGGAGACGTCGCCGCCGTCCTTGAGATCGCCGCTCACTAGGTCTGACGTGCCTGGGACGATCCCGACGCGGACGAGGAGATCCTTCGCGTTGTTCGCGTAGGTCTTGATGCTTCGCGAGGCGCCTTCGACGTCGAGCGATATATCGCGCTGGCCGGCGAAGGCCAGCACCGGGCCGACCAGAGCGAGCACCAGAACCAGTCCGCGGATGAGCCATTTCGCCGCCGGACTGGGCTGGGTCGCCGACTGACTGCGTGGTACGGCGTGCAGCGGCCGCGAAGGGAGCCTGTGCTCCGGGAGCCCCGCCGAAGGAAGGCGTGCGGGAAGAGTGATTACTTGCGCAGGGCGGGCCATTAGGTTCGCCGGAAGCTAACAGCCCCTAACGACCGGTGCAAACCTTTGCTCGCGAACATATGTTCGGGCGCCGCCTTAGAGCAGGAACGCTGCGCGAGTGTTCTTCGCGAGCACTTCGGCGAGCGCCTCGAGCGACAAGGAGCGCTCGGAAGCGAGTACTCGGGCCGTGTTCGGGAGCAATCCGGGGTGGTTCGGCTTCCCGCGATGCGGATCCGGCGCGAGGAACGGCGCGTCGGTTTCAACAAGAAGTAGCTCGATTGGAAGCAACCCTGCCGCCCGCCGGAGTTCCTCATTTCGTTGATAGGTGAGATTGCCCGCGAAGGATCCGAAGAAACCTCTCGAGGCACATTCGCGCGCGAAGGCGGCGTCGCCGCTGAAGCAATGCATCACGACACGGGACGGGGCGCCGGCTTCGTCCAGCACCCGAAGCACCCGGTCGTGCGCGTCGCGGCAATGGATGACCAAGGTGCGGTCGGTTTGTTTGGCCAGGGCGATGTGATGCCCGGAAAGCGCGTTCCTGGAGCTCGGGGGCCGAGCGTTCCCGATAGGTATCGATCCCGGTCTCACCTATCCCGACGACTCCTTCTAGGCGCGCGAGCTCGCCGAGCTTGGCGATCGCGCCGTCCGGATCGGCTTCGTACTCCGCCAAGTCGTTGGGATGGATGCCGACGCACGCGTAGATCTGCCCGGCTCTCTCCGCCGCGCGGCCGGCGCTGGTCGCCGATTCGGCGGTTCCCATCCCGATATCGATGACGGTGTCGACGCCGGCCTCGGCGGCATCGCTCAGGACGTCGTCCAGAGGCCGTTCGATGTGTCCGAGATGACAGTGAGTGTCGATGAACGAAGCGGTCACGCTTCGATTCTTGGGAAGAGCGAATCACCGACGCGGACGCGGTTCCCGCTCGGGCTGCCGGCCTCCAGCTTCGGGTCGCCCTCAAAGCCGAGACGAGACCAGAGCTCCTTCATAGCGACGGGCATAACCGGTGAGAGCAAGGCCGCCAATACCGTCAGCGCCTCGGCCGTGACGGCGAGGACGCCGGCCACGAGAGGCTTGTTGTCCTCGTCCTTAGCGAGCTTCCACGGCTCCCGTTCCACCAGGTAACGGTTCGCGTGCCGGACGATCTCCCACACCGGGCGATCGCATCGTTGACTTTGAGGTCGTTCGACCAGCGCGTCGGCCTCAGCACCTGCCGACGCCGCCTTCGATCGCAGCGCGTCCTCCGGCGCTTCCGAGATCTCAGGCTGAGGGACGACACCGTCGCAGTAACGCTCGATCATGTTGAGCGTCCGGCTGACGAGGTTCCCCAAGTCGTTCGCGAGCTCGGCGTTGTAGCGCGCCTGCATGTCCTCGAGGGAGAAGTTGCCGTCCTCCCACCATGATCCCGCACGCAGGAATTGGAACCGGTACGCATCCAGCCCGTATTCGTCGACGAGCTCGTAAGGCGAGATATCGGTGATGCCTCGTCCGGACTTCGAGATCTTCTCGCCTCCGACGAGCAACCAACCGTGGGCGAAGACACGCTTGGGCAGAGGAAGGCCTACCGACATCAACATCGCCGGCCAAACAACGGCGTGGTGCCTGACGATCTCTTTGCCGATCACGTGGACGTCCGCCGGCCAACACCTCTCGAACAGCTCACCGTCCGGGTACCCGAGCGCGGTGATGTAGTTCTGGAGCGCCTCGATCCAGACGTAGATGATGTGCTCATCGTTCCAAGGCGAACGGATCCCCCACGTGAGAGAGGTTCGCGTGATCGGCTGATCCTGAAGCCCCTGATTGAGCAACGAATACATCTCGTTGAAAGCTCGCTTCGGCTGAAGGAAATCGGGCTGGTCGTCGTAGAGCTTCAGAAGTCTTTCGTTGTAATCGGATAGGCGGAAGAAGTAGTTCTCCTCCTGCAGCCGTGACACCGGCCGATTGTGGATCGGCGCAGTTCCCGTCAACCAGCTCGTCGTCACCTTTGAACTCCTCACAGCGATCGCAGTACCAGCCCTCGTACGTGCCGAGGTAGACGTCTCCGGATTCCATGAGCTTGGCCATGAACGGCTGCACGCCTTGCTTGTGGCGTTCCTCGCTCGTACGGATGAAGTCGTCATTCGAAATCTCTAGTCGCTGCCAAAGCTCCTTCCAGCGCGGGACGATGTGGTCTACCCATTCACGTGGGCTCATCCCGTGCTCGTCCGCGGCCGGCACCACACCGCCGCCGTGTTCGTCGGTCCCGGTAAGGAAGTACGCCTTGCGCCCGTGCAATCGGTGCCAGCGCGCGATGAAGTCGCACACGACGGTCGGATATGCGCTCCCAAGATGCGGGACGTCGCTCGGGTAATAGATGGGCGTCGTGATGTAGAAGGTGTCCTTCTTTGCCGTCACGACGAGCCTTTCCGCTGTTGGAGCACACGATCGTACAAGGCTCTTCGCGGCACCCCGCGCTGCTCGGCGACGGCCCTCGTCGCTTCGCGCACACTCTCGCCGGATCCGATGCGGCCGAGTGCTTCGTCGACGGCGGCTTCGATATCTCCGACCGCTTCCGCGGCTCCCTCGACCACCAGGACGAGCTCTCCTTTGACCGGCCGTCGCTGGAGCTCGTCAACGAGCTCGGTTAGCGTGCCGCGCCGGACCTCTTCGTGGAGCTTCGTCAGCTCCCGGCACAGCGCTACTTGGCGATCGCCGAGCAGCTCGAGCCATGTCGGCCAGAGTCTTGTCGAGGCGGTGCGGCGCCTCGAAGAACACGAGCGTCCGTCGTTCGGCCGCGAGTTCTTCGAGGCGCCGCCGCCTCTCCCCTGCCCGCCGGGGAAGGAAGCCTTCGAACACGAACGCGTCGGAGGGCAAGCCGGAGACGACAACGGCCGCCAGCAACGCCGAGGGCCCGGGCACGGGTTCGACGTGCACACCGCCGGCGATGGCTGCCGTTATGAGGCGGTAGCCGGGGTCGGATATAGAAGGTGTCCCGGCCTCGGACACCAGCGCGACCGATTCGCCTCTTTGGATGCGATCGAGCAGCTCGGGAGTCCTTACGGCTTCGTTGTGCTCGTGATACGAGACCAGCGTCGTCCCGATGCCGTGATGCGACAGCAGCTTCCGCGTCGTCCTGGTGTCCTCCGCGGCCACGACGTCTACCTCTTCCAGGACGCGCAGAGCGCGCAGAGTTATATCGGCAAGGTTGCCGATCGGTGTGGCCACGACGAAGAGCCGCCCGATCGCCGCGGTCAAACGGCCGCCTCGACCCATAGATCCACACCGACCTCGACGCCGCACTCCGATGCGCGACCGTCCGGCAGCTCGATACAAGTTCGAGCGTTGCGAACGAACCTCGAGATCCGGCGGGGCACCAGCGTCTGCACGTGCACGACTTTCTGGTCCCCGTCCCGGAACACAGCGTCTATCGAGAAACGAAGACCAAAGGTGTGGACCTGGCGGCAGGGATCGAGAACGATCGCTTCGCCTGCTTGCAACGTCTCCCGGCCGCGCAAGCCTCTCAATCGCAAATAGAACGTGTTCCCGTAGAGCACGCGATCGGCGACTACTCCTTTCGGTCCGACGATGCGGAACTGTTTGTTAACCATCGCTCAAATGCTAGAGCTACCTGGGCACTTGCCCACCAGGTCTACTCTTGCTTTGAAAAGGGGGAACTGCTTGACGCCGAGTGGGTCGCGCACCACGCGATCGCGTTGTCCGGTCTGCGGAAGTCGTCGGCTCATCCCCAGTTTGGGACGTCTCGGCTCCCACGCTCGCGCCGGCGCCGAAACACACAACGGCGCACCCAAGTTCCTTTGGCGGTGCCGCGCATGCCGGACGCCCATGCGCGCGACCGCGCACCCGGGATTGTGGAAGCGACGCAAGCCGCTTTCGAACTGGCTCGGTCGTCGCCCGACGACGAACGTCTAGTTCCCTAAACCGGACTGCCGACCCGACTCCGGCATCGGCTTCACTACGGCCGGACGAAACCCATCCTCGGCGGCGCCGTTTCGCGAGCGCTTGATCGATTCGTACAGCTTCGCCCCGGCCCAAGCGGCTACGCCCGCGGCGGCGATCCACGCCGCACCCTTCGGGATCACGTTCACTGTGACGGGAGCCGTCGGAACGGCCGACGCGCCGCCCTTCTGCTTCTTGCGTCCCTTCCGCATACGGCGCAACGCGAACGCCAGAGCAGACCCGCCGACGCTCGACCCGGCGACGATGCCGGCAACCTTCTTTCCATAACCGGCGAAAGGGAACTTCTGCTCTATCGCTTCGAGCTTGTTGCCGAGCGAGGCCCGGAGCTCTTCGATCTCTTTTAGCTTGTCATCTGCTCGCGAGCCCATCGGACGTCCTCCTTTATCGATGCTACGGAGCGATCGAGCCGCATCCGCCGCCGGCGCATGATCCAAAGACCTGCAAGCACCCCCAGAACGGCGAACAGTAGAAGGCCGCCGGCCACGATGGCGAACGAAACGGCGTCCGAGAACGGCAGCCAATAAGCAAGAGAGAAGAGACCGAAGAGGAGCGCGGGCAGCAGACCGATGATCGCCAGGGATATGAGGCCGACGCCCAACAGCTGCGCCTTGAAGCCTTCCATGAGCTCGATCCGCGCGAGCTCGATCTCCTTACGGATGAGCAGGCGGAGGTCGTCGGCGACGTCCATCACTAGCTCGGCCGTCGAGCGAGTGGCTTCAGCGCCGCTCATAACACCTCCGGTGATCGAGTCTCGAACTCGTAATGCCCGCCGTGAGTCGCGTTTGAACCCGCTTGGTGATACCTAGCAGCATACCGATTGACATGCGTCTCTCCGACCTCCCAACCCCTGCGCTGTGCGTCGATCTCGAAGCCTTTGAGAGGAATATCGACAGAATGCACGGCTTCTTCAAGAACCGGCCGTGCGGGATCCGTCCTCACGTCAAGGCGCACAAGACGCCGGCCATCGCTCGAATCCAGATCGACGCCGGCTCGTGCACCGGATTGTGCTGCGCGGTCGTCTCGGAGGCCGAGATCTTCGCCGATCACGGGTTCGACGATCTGCTCATAGCCAACGAGGTGTGCGACCCGACCAAGATCGATCGGCTGCGTGCACTCGACAAGCGCGTAACGCTCACGGTAGCCGTCGACTCCATCAGAGCCATCGAGCTTCTCGAGGGAACCGGGTTGCGCGTTCTCGTCGACGTGAACATCGGACTGCCCCGCTGCGGTTGCCGTCCCGAGGACGCGGTGTCCATCGCACGCGCTGCCGGCGAAGCCGGTCTTCGCGTCGTCGGAGTGATGGGCTACGAGGGCCACGTCACGGTCATGGAGGACGTGGACGAACGCGCCGCCGCTACACGCAAAGCCATCGGCGTCCTCATCGATGTTGTCGATGACCTGAAGAGCGCCGGGTTCGATACCGGGATCGTCAGTGCCGGATCGACGCTTTCGTACGACGTAACCGGCGTGATCGAAGGCATCACCGAGATACAGGCCGGCAGTTATGCGTTGATGGACACGGCGTTCGCCGTGTCGAGCCCCTTCGAAGAGGCGCTGCGATGTATGACGACGCTCGTGAGCGTCCAGGGCAACATCGCCGTGCTCGATGCGGGCCTCAAGACGCTGACGGTCGACCACGGCGACCCTAAGTTGCCCGAGGACGTTGCCGCCGACGTCCTGTTCCTCTCCGACGAGCACACAACACTGGCAACGCGCGACGGGTTCTCATCGACGCCGGGTGATCGGATCTGGCTGCGTCCTTCCCACGTCGACCCGACGGTGAATCTGCACGACCAACTCTTTGCATTCCGCGGCGACGAAGTGATTCACGTTTGGGACGTTGCGGCGCGCGGCTACGCTTCGCCGGCGGTCAAGTGAGCAATTGGGAGGCGGAGCTTCGCTTCGCCCATCACCTCGCCGATCGGGCGGACGCGATATCTCTCCGATACTTCCGAAACGCGTCGATGAACGTCCGAACGAAACCCGACGGAACGCCGGTCACTCAGGCAGACGAAGAGGTGGAAAGCGTTCTACGCGCCGAGATCCAGAGCGCATACCCCGACCATTCCGTCTTCGGCGAGGAGGAGGGCGCGAGCGGAACGTCCGAGACGACGAGGTGGATCCTCGATCCCATCGACGGGACGAAGAATTACTCGTGGGGGATCCCCAACTGGGCGACCTTGATCGCGCTCGAGGTCGACGGCGAGATCGTGTGCGGCGTGGTGAGTGCGCCGGCCATCGGCGAGCGTTACTCCGCAGCGCAGGGAGCGGGCGCGACACGTAACGGGGAGCCGATAAAGGTGTCCGAGATCTCGGATCTGAGTGAAGCCCGCATGGGCTTCACGTCCGCCGCCGAATTCAGAAAGCTCGGGATGGGAGAGGCCTTCGACAAGCTCATGACCACTGTGGCCCACGACCGGGGGATCGGTGATTTCTACGCCCACGTGCTCGTCGCGGCCGGAGCCCTCGATCTGGTCGTCGAGCCGATCATGGCGCCCTGGGATCTCGGCCCCCTGATCGTGATCGTCGAAGAGGCCGGTGGGCGCCTCACCGACCTCAGCGGCCGCCCTCACATCTACGGCCTCAACAGCCTCACCACCAACGGACGCCTGCACGAGCAAGCTCTGGAGCTGCTGGAAGGGGCGAAGGGAACCTAAACGGGCCCGAAAAACCTGTTTTGGGCCCCTCACCTGCGGAAATGTCACATTTCCGTAATAACGCCGTCCTTGGACCGCGATGTCGATGGCCGATTCTATTGACGGTTGCATCGACGGAAGCGCCGCCGCTCCGCAGGCCACGGACGGCGGCGTTTGCGTTTCAGGGCCTTTCCTAATCGGCCCCGACCTGGGAGTCCCCGACCTCCCCCCCGCTGGGATCGGTGGGTTCGAACTGCGAGTACCTGGATCGACTGACGATCTCGTGCGCAACTCCTTGCTGATCCACGACAGCCTGGGGGGCGCCATGGATTCGGAAGCGTACGGCGTCGACATTCGGCAGTTCCGTCAGCGTGTAAACGACCTGCGCCACTCGTAGAAGCTGGATCACGTCGGCGTCCGCCGACTCGAACTGCGCGGAGAGGTTCACGTCCGCCAACCGATCCTTGACGGAAACGCTGAGAAGCTGTGTCCCCAGAGGGATGGCGGTACCAACGCGGGCGGTCTTCTCACCTGGTATGAGTTCACGCGGGCGTGAGAGGACTAACCGAGCAACCTCCTCTACCTCTGGACGCGTTGATGTGACTTCGTGTTCGAAGCGTACAAGCCGAGCCGGCTCATCTAGGTTGAGCCCGCTGGCGTCGGTTGCGACGAAGTACAGCACCGCCAGTACGGCTCTCGCTTCCGTTTGCTGTTGCCTTGCTTCCCCAAAGAGCTCTGGCGGCAGATCATTCTGCTTCAACACCGTGACTTGTGGACCGCTTGAGCATCCAACGAGTGCTATCAGCATCGCGAGCACCAACCACCGCTTCATCACGAATCCTTCGCTGGCAGCAAGACGTGGAAGCGAGTGCCCCGTCCCGGGCCCGAATCAACTCGGAGATCAGCGCCGATAAGTTTTGCGTTCTCGCGCGCGATCGACATACCAAGACCGGCCCCAACCTTGCCATCGCGTTGACGTGCACGATCGCCTCGCCAGAATCGATCGAATATGTGCGAGATCTCTTCCGCCCCGATACCCGGGCCGTTGTCAGCAACGGTGATCGTCGGTACACCGTTGTCCTGACCGAGAATGATCCGGACGTCGTCTCCGCCGCCGTGCATGACCGCGTTCTCTACGAGATTGCCAACGACTCGCTCGAGGCGTGCCTTATCTGTACGCACAACGAGGTGATCCGGACCATCGATCTCCACGGGCGTGTCTGGAGCCCGTCGCCGGACGATCTCAGTTGCGAAGTCTCGAAGATCGACTTCGTCTGAGGAAACTTGCACACCGCCCGCCTCAGCCCGCGTCAGCTCAAGTAGGTCGTTAACCAGCCTTCCCAGAGAACGCATCTCTTCTGCTGCCAATCCCACGGCGGACGCAAGCCGCGGTTGGCCGGACACACGGTCGGCTATGTAGTCGATCGACGTCTTTAGTGTGGTCAGTGGGGTGCGCAACTCGTGCGAAACATCGGAAACGAATTGGCGCTCGCGCGCCATTCGCTCCTCGAGTGCTCGCGTCATGCGATTGAAGTCGGCCGCGAGGCGAGCAAGTTCGTCCTCCCCTTCCTCGGAAAGCCTGGTCTCAAGGCCACCCTCGGCGACCTTTCTCGCGGCATCCGCGGCGGCACGCAACGGCCTGATGGTGCGGTCAGCAAGGCGTAGACCAACCGCTCCGGCGATCACTGCTGCGACAGCTACGACGGCGACGAGAACCTGCCACAGCAGCCGAAGTGTGTCGTCGACGCCTTGGAGCGAGTAACCGAAGTACACATAGATCGGCCTACTTGTGTTCGGCACCGGCGAGCCAAAGGCGATCTGCCTGTGCCCCGGACCCTCGAAGATCGCGTACGCAAATGATCCACGTTCGACTGCATCGCGTAGTTCCTTCGGGATCGTTCTTAGAGAAAGTCCGACTGATGTCGAGTCTGCTTCCGGTGCGTTTGGAACCTTCGCAACAACGTCGGACCCTCTCTGTTGAAGGACCTGGAGATAGCTCTGAAGGTCCTGGCTGTTTTGCGCAAGGGTGATTCTGTCTCGGAGAAACGTGAGCTCATCGAACGTTTGCGATTTGTCGTCTTCGATGGCCTGACTCACCAGGACGCGAGCAGTAATCACATACGTCCCTAGGGCAACGAGTCCTGAAACTAGAAGCGCTCCCAAGATATAGGAGAGCGCGATCCGGAAGCGCAAAGACCGGATGCGAAGCACGTCACTCCTCCGCGACCTTGTACCCCATGCCGCGAACGGTCTGGATGATGTTCGGCTCGTGTGGGTCGTCCTCGATCTTCGAACGAAGCCGGCGGATGTGGACGTCAACCAGCCGGGCATCGCCGAAGTAGTCGTAGCCCCAGACTTCGGACAGCAACTGCTCGCGGGAGAAGATGCGTCCCGCTTTCGCCGCCAGGGTCGTCAGTAAGCGGAACTCGGTACGAGTGAGAGACACAGGTTCATCGTTTCGGCGCACCACACCCTCGTCCGGCCTGATCTCCAGCGGACCAACCCGATACACGCGCGGGGCGTCTTCGTCCTCGTCGGCTTGCGCGCGCCGGAGCAGCGAACGCATCCGCGCCAGAAGCTCCCGCATCTCGAAGGGTTTGGTGACGTAGTCGTCGGCGCCGGACTCCAGACCGACCACGACATCGATCGTGTCGCTCTTCGCGGTGAGCAGGATTATCGGGAGGTTGGATGTCTTACGGATCTCCCGGGCGAGCTCGAATCCGTCCCGGCCGGGAAGCATCACGTCGAGCACCATTAGATCCGGCGCGTTGCGGCGGATGGCCTCCAAGGCCTCCTCCGCGTCGACCGCGGTGTCCACGACGTAGCCCTCTTCTTCGAGGGCCATCCTCGTGATCTCCCTAATGGATCGGTCGTCGTCGACGACCAGCAACCGGTGACTCATGCCTTCTAGTGTCCCTCGACTTTGCCATCGCTGAGGTGCTCTTCACCCGAAGCGAGAGGAGTAGGTTGCACCCATGCCGGGGGCCGAACAACTCCGCGCCGCTCCGCAATCTAGCGCTGCATTCCGACAGATCGTCTCGGAGCTGGTGGCTTTGGAGGAGAAGCTGTTCGGCGAGGACACCGTGCTCGACGCCCAGGGTGTCCTCGAAGGCTACAAGTGGCTGTTCTCGATCCTGGCCGTCGGCCTGGACGCACACGTCTGGGCCGATCCGGACCGCCCGCGCTTCGTCGACATCGTCGGCCCCTACAAGAAGTGGGGCGGCGACAACGCCGACGCCTTCTATCTGTATGCGCCGATCGACCCTTCCCGGACGTACCGCGTGACCGGAACGCGCCGGGACAGCGTGTATCTCTCCCTCACCGTCTACGGCGGGCCGCGGGACGGTCGCTACTCCGAACGAATAGTCGGGACGATCAACGACCGGGAACTCACGTTCGACGCCGAGGGCAACTTCGAGCTCTGGTTGAGTCCGGAGCATCCGAACGACGGGACCTGGCTAAAGCTCGAACCGGACGGGGTGTGCGCGATCACCCGCGACTATCTGGTCGATCCCCAGACCGGGCGCCGGGCGACCTTTGATATCGAAGCGATCGATGGCCCGGACACGTGGCGCGAATCGGACGAGGATCTCGCGCGGCGTTTGACGGCAACGCTCACGTGGATCAGGGAGCAGGCGACGATCGTCCCCCTTCCGCTCGGGGAGCCCAACCATGTCGACGATCCCTATCCGGTTCCCCAGGCGACATTTGGATGGGCTGCGGGCGATGCCGCCTATGCGATGGGAAGCTTCGACCTGAGCGACGACCAAGCTCTCGTGTTGGAAGGCCGGTCACCGGAATGCGCGTTCTGGAACATGTGTCTCTGGAATCCGTTCCTGCACACCTACAACTACGACTACGAACGCGTCACGATCAACGGGGGCCAGGTCACCTACGAGCCCGACGGTTCGTGGCGGATCGTCGTCGCGCATCGTGATCCGAGACACCCGAATTGGGTGTCGACGGCCGGACATCCCCGCGGACGGATCTGGTTCAGATGGTTCCTGCCGGCCGAGACGCCCGAGCGCGTGGAAGCGCGCGTTGTCGGCGTCGACGAGGTGACATGACGACGACCCGGCCCGCTCCCGTGACCATCGACGACCTTGCCGATCCTCGATTCCCCGCCGAGGCCGTCCCTATCCGCGAAGCGATGGCCGAGATGGGAGCTTCGATCGTCATCGAGCCCGACGCTCTGCGTGAAGCAGCAATCGCACAGACCGGCCTCGACGATTTCGGTGACCGTGCCTACGAAGAACGCTTGGATGTGCTCTGTAAAGCGCTGCGAGAGGAAGCCGGACTCAGCGCCGCCGGAAAGACGACAACGTTCACGCAGCTTGCGCAGCTTCTGGCCAACCGCCTGCTCATACAAGACCTCCTGAAAAAGCATCCCGAGATCCACGAGCTCAACATCGAGAGACCGATCGTCATCGCAGGACAACCGCGAACGGGAACCACACACCTGCACAACCTGATGTCCTCCGATCCTTCTCTTCGCTCGCTTCCCTATTGGGAGAGCCACGAACCGGTCCTACCGGCCAGTGAACGTGATCTCGAGATCGACCCACGTCGCGAGCGAACCGCACTGGGTCTAGACGTCATCAACACAGCCATGCCGTATTTCAAGCGCATGCACGAGATGACGCCGGATCACGTTCACGAAGAGATCCACCTTCTCGCCATCGACTTCTCGACAATGGCGTTCGAGACGATGGAGCCGATGCCGTCGTGGCGCGACTACTACAAGTCGATGGACCAAACGCCGGTCGTACGGCTACTTGAAGACGGTACTCAAGGTCCTTCAGTGGCTCCGCGGAGGAAATCGCTGGCTACTGAAGTCTCCACAGCACCTCGAACAATTCGGTCCGCTGATGACAACGTTCCCCGACGCCACGGTGGTGATCACGCACCGCGACCCGGTGGCCGTTACGGCCTCGACGGGGACGATGCTCTCTTACGTCTCGCGGCTGAGTCACGAGCGCGTTGACCCGGTGAAGATCGGCCGCTACTGGGCCGAGCGCCTAGAGGACATGTTCCGGACGTGCGTCGAGGAGCGCGAGATCATTCCCGAGTCGCAGTCGATCGACGTCCTGTTCCACGAGTTCATGGCCGACGACGTGGCTATGGTCGAACGCGTGTATAAGGTCGCCGGACAGCCGATGACGGCGGAAGTGCACAGGGCGATGGACGATTTCATGAAGGCCAATCCACGTGGCCGGCACGGTACCGTTCGCTACGACCTCACCGTGCTCGGACTGGACGAGGGAGAACGCCGGTCGGCATTGAGCTTCTATCCGAAGAGATTCGCGGTCCGGGAGGAGAAGATCGGCGGGTAGGTCAGAATGTCTGCCGTGACCGCGACCGTTACCGCCGACCAGGTGAGAGCCGAGGCTCGCGCTTGGATAGAGGAGCACTGGGATCCCGATCTTCCGCTCATCGAGTGGAGGAACCTTCTCGTTGACTCGGGGTGGGCGGCACCGTCCTGGCCGACGGAGTTCTGTGGGCGGGGTCTGCCCGAATCCTTGGATTCCGTCGTCGAGCAGGAACTGGCGCGCGCCGGTGCGGTAGGTACGCCGACCGGTGTCGGCATGGGTCTGGCGGCGCCGACGCTCCTGCTTCACGGATCGGACGAGCTGAAGAGTCGATTGCTCCGTCCGATCCTCACGGGCGAGCACGTCTGGTGCCAGCTGTTCAGCGAGCCCGGTAGCGGTTCGGATCTCGCCGGGCTCACGTCGCACGCCGAGCTGCACGGCGACGAGTGGATCGTCAACGGACAGAAGGTTTGGAACACGAGCGCGCATCACGCCGACTACGGACTACTCGTCGCTCGCACAGATTGGGACGTCCCCAAGCACCAAGGCGTCACTTATTTCGCGATGCCGATGAAGCAACCGGGCATCGAAGTGCGTCCGCTTCGTCAAGCCAACGGGTATTCGTCCTTCAACGAAGTCTTCATGAGCGACGCGCGCGTCCCCGCGGCCAACGTCGTCGGCGAGATCGGCAAGGGATGGACGGTGGCGATGATGACTCTGGCGCAAGAACGCCGCGCCTTCGCGCGATTCGGCCTGCGCGGCAAGTCCAAGCGCGGGGAAGGACGCGCCGTTCGCGAGGCGGAAGCCGAAGCCGACGCGTACTTCAGCTCATACGTTTGGTATCCCCAGCGCACAGGACGAGTTGACCTCGTGATCGAACGAGCGCAGGCAGCCGGAGTAAACAACGACCCTGTCGTGCGGCAGAAGATCGCGAAGCTGCTGAGCATGCAACGCGCGGCGCAGTGGACGTCCGAGCGCGCTCTGGCCGCGGCGAAGGCCGGTCGTGCCCCGGGACCCGAGGGATCGATCGGCAAGCTGATGGCCAGCGAGGTTGCGCGAGCGGCCGCCGAGGTGCATGGGCTGATCGCCGGGGCTTCGGGATTGGTCGCCGGCAACGACGCTCCGCTGAATGGACTGATCACTGAGGTACTCATCTCGGTTCCCGCGATCTCGATCGCCGGTGGAACCGACGAGATACAACGGAACATCTTGGGAGAGCGGGTGCTCGGACTTCCCAAGGAGCCACAGCTCGATAAGGATCTGCCGTTCCGCGAAGTGCCCAGGGGCAGCCGTTGACGGTAAAAACCCGGCCGCTCGGTACTCAGGGACTCGTCGTCTCCGCGCAAGGACTCGGCTGCATGGGTATGAGCGAGTTCTACGGCGCGGCCGACGAGGGCGAGAGCGTTGCAACCATCAATCGCGCGCTCGACCTCGGTGTGACGTTCCTAGATACGGCCGACGTCTACGGACCGCACAAGAACGAAAAGCTCGTCGGACGAACGATCCGCGCCCGGCGAGACGAGGTCGTCCTTGCCACGAAATTCGGCATCGTCCGCGGCACGGACAATCCCGCTCGCAGCGGCGTCAATGGGAGCCCGGACTACGTTCGCTCGGCTTGCGATGCATCGCTGCAGCGGCTCGGCATCGATCACATCGATCTCTACTACCAGCACCGCGTCGACACGACTATCCCGATCGAGGAAACCGTCGGCGCCATGGCCGGGTTGGTCGAAGCCGGAAAGGTCCGTTATCTCGGACTTTCGGAAGCCGGACCGAACACGATCCCCCGAGCGCATGCGACGCATCCCATCAGCGCGTTACAAAGTGAGTGGTCCCTGTGGGCACGCGACCTAGAAGCAGGAGCACTCGGCGCAGCCCGGGAGCTGGGGATCGGGATCGTGGCCTACAGCCCGCTTGGACGCGGATTTCTCACCGGTCAGATCACGTCGCGCGACGACTTTTCACCGGACGACTTCCGTCAGTTCCTGCCGCGCTTCTCGGAAGAGAATTTCGCGCGCAACCTCGAGCTGGTCGAACAGGTACGCGCGATCGCCGACGAGAAAGGTTGCACGGCCGGACAGCTGGCGCTGGCTTGGGTGCACGCGCAAGGCGACGACGTCGTGCCGATTCCGGGAACCAAGCGCCGCTCGTACCTGGAGGAGAACGTCGCCGCCCTCGACATCTCGTTGTCACCGGAGGACCTGTCCCGACTCGAAGCGATCCTCGGCGGCGATGCCGTGGCGGGCGACCGCTATGCGGACATGAGCTGGGTCGGGCGCGAAAGTGCGCCGGCTACCGGATAGCGCGTGAGTTCTTCTTCGCCTTCTTCGGCAGAGTTGAGGCGAAGCTCAGCCCGCGATCGATCCACGATTCGAGTGCTTTGCGCGTCCTATAGCCACCGGGACCGACGTAGACGTATCCCTTCATCGGGCGCCCAGTGAAGTCCATCGGTCTGGCATGTGGGCGCGCCAACGCTTTCTCGTGATCCTCTGCCCCCACCCGAACCATCAAGTCCTCGCCGGAAAGCCCGACGAACATGTTCCCGTTGACCATGAAGGCGAGGCCACCGAACATCTTTCGCTCGGAGATGTCGCGGCGCGGCTCGAGAAGCTCGCGGATCCTGTCGCCGAGACGTTCGTCGTAAGCCACAGATCTAACGGCGCGGCGAGCTCTTCCGCGCCGGTTTCTTGGCCGTGGACTTCCTCGGCGCCGACTTGCGCACCGCCGGCTTCGCACCCGCCTTGCTCCGGCTCGATGCCTTCTTCACCTTCGGCCGCGAGACCTTCTTGGAAGCCGGTCTCCGGGAGCCGCCATCGCGTGCTTGCGCAGTAACCGGAGCCAGGACCGTGGCCGGCGCATCGGCTACGGCATCGGGCACCCGTTCGATCGAGACCTTCGGGATGATCCGGTCGAGCCAATGCGGCAGCCACCAGTTGGCGTCCCCGAAGAGCTCCATCAGCGATGGGACGACGATCATTCGGATGATGGTCGCGTCCAGGAAGATCGCGACGGCCAGCCCGAGTCCGAAGAGCTTGATCGTGCGCTCGCCGCCGAAGATCACGAAGGACAAGAACAGCGTGACCATGATCGCCGCGGCGGCGGTGATCACGCGCGCGGTTGCGGCGAGACCATCGGCGACGGCGATGTCGTTGCGCTTAGAGCGGAGGTACTCCTCGCGGATACGCGACATGAGGAAGACCTCGTAGTCCATAGACAGGCCGAAGAGGATCGCGAACAGCATCATCGGCAGGAAGGGCTCGATCGGCCCGGTGCGCTCGACACCGAACACGTCCTTGATCCATCCCCACTGGAAGATCGCGACGACCACTCCGTAGGCGGCTCCGATGCCCAGCATGTTCACGATCGCGGCCTTGAGTGGGATCAGGAGCGATCGGAAGACGACCATCAACAGCAGGAAGGAAAGGACCACCACTGCGCCGATGAAGTAAGGAAGCCGGCGTTCGAGGTAGTCACTCATGTCAACGAAGGCGGCCGTGAATCCTCCGACGTGGACCGTCGGTCCATCGGTTCCCACGAGTCGCGGGATCTCGGTGTGGAGCCGGTCGACGAGCTTTTGTGTCGCTTCGTCCTGAGGGGCGCTTCGCGGTATGACCGTCATGACGGCCGCATCGCCGCGCGGGCTGTTGCGGGGTGGCGATACGAAGGCAACGCCGTCGACCCGGCTCAACGACGACGAAAGAGTCGCGAGCGCCGTCACGTCGTCCGGGCCATCGATCTCGGCGGCCAGTAGCAGCGGACCGTTGAACCCGGGACCGAAGCCTTCGGCCAGCAGGTCGTATGCGCGCCGCGCACCGGTCGTTTCCGGATCGTTGCCCTCGTCGGAGAATCCGAGCCGGATCGAGAAGAACGGGATCGCGAAAACGATCAGGATCAGCGAGCCGGCGACCGCAGCCGGCCACGGGCGCCGCTGGACGATGCGGCTCCAACGGAACCAGAACGAATCCCGATGGTCGCTCTCGTCTCGATGCAAGAAAGGAACGCGGAGGCGATCGATCGCATGTCCCGTGAACCCGAGCACGGCCGGTAGCAACGTAACGGACGCGATCATGATCACCAGGACGGTGAACGATGCGCCGACGGCCAACCCCTGGACGAACTCTAGACCTATGAGGAAGAGACCAAGCAGTGAGATGACCACCGTGATTCCGGCAAACAACACGGCGCGTCCGGCGGTTGTGATGGACAACGCGATGGCGTCCTCGGGCTCCAGCCCGGAATGAAGCGCTTGCCTGTAACGGGTGACGATGAACAGCGCGTAGTCGATCCCAACGCCGAGTCCGATCATGCCGGCCAATTGCGGAGCGAATTCCGGGATGTTGATGAAGTGAGCAAAGAGCTCGATGGCACCGATGCCGATCAAAAGACCGAAGATCGCCGTCATGATCGGCAGACCCATCGCGATCACTGAGCCGAAGGCCACAACAAGGATCACGATCGCGGCAAGAACGCCTACTCCTTCTTGTAATCCGCCCTGTTCCTGATCCGAGAAGCGCACGACGGTCCCACCCAGCTCGATCTGAACGCCGGGCGGGAGTTCCGCTGCATCAAGACGTGCGCGGATGTCGTCGATCACCTTGTCCGGGAGATCGGGACCGATCACATCGAAGGCAACCGTCGCGAACGCGACCTTTCGGTCCTGCGACACGAACGGCAAGCCCGGTTGATACGGGCTCTGCACTTCGGCGACGTGATCGATGCGCGCGATCTCGCCGAAAACCTGCTCGAGAGGCTGCTTGACGGCCGGGTCGTCCACTCCTTGCGGCGCCTTGAAGACGATGCGGGCCGTGTCGCCCGACTGTGCCGGGAAGCGCTCTTCCAGGAGTTCGAACGCGCGCTGCGAATCAGATGCGGGAAGGCGGAAGTCCGCGTTCAGGTCGGCGCCGGCGGTTTGTCCGACGACGAACACGCCGATTCCGGCGGCGATCCAGAGGATGAGGGTCAGCCAGCGGCGCTTGTAGCAGGACCGGGCGAGCGTATCGAGCACGTTCGATCACTCCATGAAGGTCGGGGACGAAACGCCCACATCTTACGCTCCTGACTGACCCGCGGTCAGAGGGCCTAACCTCCGGCTACCTCGGTGCGATTCACGGTTATGCGCCGGCGCCTGCTCGCGTTCGCTTCAGCCTTGACGATCGCCGTCCTGCTTCCGATCGCCGCCGACGGGGCGCCGATCATCACCGCCAACTTCGAGCTCGACCCCCCGCCGTCGTGGCAGACCGCCAACCAGCGGTTGGAGATGGGAGCGTGGGTCAAGCACTCGAGCCCTGTCGTCGCCGACCTCGGCGACGGCCCAGTGATCCTCGTCGGCTCGCTCAACGGAAAGCTCTACGCACTCAAGTACCGCAACGGATCGCTGACGAAGGTATGGGACTCGGGCAGCGCGATCGACACGTTCATCGACTCGTCCCCCGCCGTCGGCGATCTGAACGGCGACGGATGTCCGGAAGTTGTAGTCGGTGCAGGTAATGAGTTCCGCCCCAAGGGATCCGGTGTGCACGTCTTCGACTGCCACGGACGCAACCATCGCTTCTGGCCGGCTTCGGTCGGTGACATCCCCAACCATGTGGGCGTGTTCTCGTCGCCGGCCATCGGAGACGTGACGGGTGACGGGTCCCCCGAGGTCGTCTACGGATCGTTCGACCAGAAGATCTACGTCAAGGACCGCAACGGTAAGGACCTACCCGGCTGGCCCCATCAGAACTTCGACACGATCTGGTCGTCACCGGCTCTCGCCGACATAAACGGGGACGGGAAGAAAGAGATCATCATCGGGACCGATCTCGGCGGCGGCGATGCCGTGTTCGGATGCTCCAAGGCAACCCGAGGGACTATCAAGATCTTCGATGGCGGCGGCGGCTTCATGCCGAACTTCCCGAAGTGCCTCGACACGCCAATCTGGTCTTCTCCTTCCGTTCAGGACGTCAACGGTGACGGCACGCTCGACGTGGTCATCGGGACCAACAACTACAAGGAGAACGGTGTCGTCGTTGGTGATCCGCGCATCGTGCGGGCCTTCGACACGAAGTCGGGAGCTCAGATCTGGCAAACAGCGCTTGGAACCGGAACGCGCGTGTTCTCGTCGGCGGCTATCGGCGATGTCGGCGGTGACGGAACGCTCGATATCGCATTCGGCACCCTTCCGGCGACCAACTACGGAGAGATCTTCCTGCTTGACGCACACACCGGACGCATCCGCTGGCACCACGAAGGCGGTCATCGCGAGGTCTGCGCGTGCGCGTTCATGGGATCACCCGTAATCGCCGACGTTGACGGCGATTCGAAACCGGAGGTCGTCGCGACTTCTCAGGTCGGCAGCATCAGCGCGTGGGACGAAGCCGGCAACGTCGTGATCGACAGCCTGTACCTGAGCGAGAACCTCGGGGTGCCGCCGGGCAAGGGCAGCTACATGTTCTTCAACTCGCCGGCGGTGGCCGACGTCGACGGCAACGGAAGCAACGAGATCGTCGCGGCGTCCGGCTTGTCGGGGACAAACCCGCGCCGCGGCTTCGTGTGGATCGTCTCGACGCCTGGACGCGGCCGCGGACCCTGGCCGATGTTCAAGCGGACGCCCGACCGGATCAGCTCGGTGGGAGCCGGACCTCCGGGAGCGCCCGCGCCCCAGCCTGCGCCGGCGCGCGTACCCGCTCGAACGCGTCGCCCCTCAAAAGTCGTTCGCGCCGCGCCGACGGCAAACCTGACACCAACACCCCATCCTGCGCAGTCGCCTTCTGCCGCTCCGCTTTCGTATGTCGTCCCACGCGAGAGAAGCCCGAGCAGCGGTCTGCGCATCGCTCTCGCCCTAGCCGCATCTGCGGCGACTCTCTCAGCCGCAGGCGTCGCACTCGCCGCGTATCGGAGACGAGGCATCGGGTAACGTCGCGGCGTGACGGTCGCGTTCGTACTAGGTGGCGGCGGGCATCTCGGCGCATACGAGGTGGGCATGTTGCGCGCGCTCATCGAGCGCGGCATCATGCCCGACCTCGTCATCGGGACGTCGATCGGCGCGATCAACGGAGCGTCGATCGCTGCCGATCCTTCTTCAGACACGGTCAACCGCTTGGAACAGGTTTGGACGAACCTGGAAGACACCGGCGTGTTCGCGAGCTCGATCATCTCCCAGGCCGCGAGCCTCGTCCGCACCAAGACGCACCTCCACTCGAACGCACCGTTGCGGAGGCTGCTGGCGAAAACGTTGCCGGACGACTTCTCGGGTCTCGTCGTCCCCTTCCAATGTGTCGCTGCCAGCATCGAGCGTGCGGCCGAGCATTGGTTCAGCTCGGGACCACTCGTCGAGGCGATCCTCGCTTCGTGCGCGGTTCCCGGCATCCTTCCGCCGGTCAAGATCGGCGAGGAGAACTTCATCGACGGAGGCACCGTTAACAGCATCCCGATCGGTCGAGCTGTAGAGCTCGGAGCAACGACGGTCTACGTGCTACACGTCGGACGGATCGAGCGCCCTTTGACCAAGCCGCGCAACATCTGGGAGGTCGCCATGGTTGCGTTCGAAGTCGCACGACGTCACCGCGTAGCGCGTGACCTGGCGACCATGCCCGAAGGAACGAAGGCGCACGTTCTTCCGACGGGCGAGACCGAGAAATGGAACGACCCCAAACAGCTTCGCTATCGGAACTTCGGCAAAGCTCCAGACAGGATCCAACAAGCGTACGAAGCCACTTCGGCATACTTGGACACGATCAACAGCTGAGTCGGGCAGGGGGCCGGACTGAAACTCCCACCGCGGTTGGTTCGTCGTTTGGTACTCGATCCGCTGGCGTTCGTCCTTTGCATTGTCTTGCTGGCGCTGTCGCCGCTCTTCTTCTTGATCGCTATCGTCCTCGATCTGGGCTCCCACGGACGTTGGCCGACGGTCCGCCTCATAACGCTTGGCGTGGTGTTCCTCTATCGCGAGATCTGCGGGATAGCCATGCTCTTCCTTCTTTGGATCGCGAGCGGCTTCGGCATCGCGATCCGAACACGGTCATTCCAAAAAGCGCATTACGCGGTGTTGCGTTGGTGGCTGACGGGCCTCTTCAGCGCAGCCAGGCTGCTCCTCGGACTAAGAGTCGAGATCGAAGAACGGCAGCCTCCGCGGACCGGACCTGTTCTCGTCTTCAGTCGCCACGCCGGTGCCGGCGACTCGATACTCATCGCACAAACGCTGATGGTCGCCTTCAAGAGGCACTGTCGCGTGGTGATGAAGGCCGAGCTCCAGTTCGATCCCGTCATCGACATCGCCGGCAATCGCTGCCCGAACGCGTTCGTCCGGCCAAACTCGACACAAGGCGACAAGTTCGTCGCGAACATCGGGCAGCTGGCCAAGGGCCTTCGCGATAACGAAGCACTGATGCTCTTCCCCGAAGGCGGCAATTTCACTTTCAGCCGCTGGACGAACGCGATCGCAAGCCTGCGCAAGCGTGGGTTAGAGGGTCACGCAACGGCGGCGGAGAAGATGCAGCACCTACTTCCGCCGCGTCCGGGCGGGGCCTCGGCCGCGATCACCTCCGCCGCCAATGCCGACGTGGTCTTCGTGGCCCACACGGGTCTGGAGGACCTCGATTCTTTCGGTGCCATCCGGGCCCGCATCCCACTCAAGGAACCCATCCGAGGCCGCTATTGGCGGGTGGCGCCGGCCGAGATCCCGCCTGAGGGCCAGAAGCGCATCGACTGGCTGTTCGACTGGTGGGCTCGGATCGACACGTGGATCCACGAGCGGCGCCCGGCCGAGCACGCCCACTAGGGTTCCTTGCCCAGATATGACGGTTCTGTTACGATTCCGCGATATTCCGTCGTGCAACCAAAGGAGTATCGAATGTCGAAGTCTCTCAAGGTCTTTCTCGTAAGTCTTCTCGCGGCCGGAACCCTGCCCTTCATGGGCATCGCTCGGGCCGACGTCGCATGTGTCGGTGAAGGCTCGACCGACACCTGTGACAACGCCCAGGACGGCGACAACGAGTCCGGCACGGATCAGAGCGGCCAGTCGGCATCCGGTGACGCGGTGGGCGGACAGGTGACCGGTGTGGTCTCGTCCGGCGACACGTCGGTCGATGCGACCAACCGCTCCGAGGACGTCGATATCTCAACCGGCGACACCACGGCGGACAACTCCTCAGCCAACTTCACCGGCCAGCACACCGGCGGTCAACTGCAAGTTGACGCAACGGATGTCTCGGTCGAAAGCGCCGAGAACGCGCAGGACGGCGACAACTCGACCGACGTCGTTCAGGCCGCCGAAGCCACGTCCGGTGACGGCGTGGGCGGTTCGGTGATCGGTGTAGTGACCTCCGCGGGTGGTGCCGCCGATGTGGTGGCCGCCAACACCTCCGAGGACATCGACATCGAGACCGGCGACGGCGATGCCGCCAACGATCTCGCATCCTTCGTCGGCCAGGACTCTGGGAGCTCCGGCGAGTCGGTCACCGCCGATGTGACGGGCGGCGACATCACCAACGCACAGGACGGCGACAACGATCTGGGTGCTGGCCAGTCGGCCACCGGCTCATCCGGTGACGGCGTGGGCGGTCAGGTGCTGGGTATCGTCTCGGCCGGTGACGCGTCGGTTGACGCGACCAACCACTCCGAGGACGTCGACGTCGAGACGGGCGACGGGGATGCTTCGAACGACTTCGCCGCCTTCGTCGGACAGGTCGACGGCGGATTGGAAGTCATCGCTGACGATGTACTCGTCGACTCTGCGACGAATGTGCAGGACGGCGATAACGAGAAGGAACTGTCTCAGGACGCCGTGGCCTCGACGGGTGATGCCGTCGGTGGTCAGGTGGCCGGTGTCGTGACGTCGGCCGGCGGTTCCGCGGACCTCGTGCTCGCCAACACCTCAGAGGATGTTGACGGCGAGTCCGGCGACTCCGACTTCAACAACACTGACGAGGAATTCGTCGGGCAAGCCTCGGGTCTGGTTGAGATCGGTGAGGACACGATCGATAACTAAGCGGCCTGTCAGGGACGGGAAATTAGAACGGGCCCCCGTGGGGGCCCGTTCTTTTATTGCTGAGGAATGCGGAGCCGCTCGATGCGCGTGCGCGCTCTCTCTAGCTGACCGACGGCAGGGACGTGCGTCGTCGCCGACGCAAGACCGAAGACGGGCATGTTCCCGTACACGCACTCGTAGCTTCCGGCTTCGACCTTATACGTCTCGTGCCAGATCCCGACGGTGCCGTCTGTGCCCACCGCCTTGTTAAAGCGCTGCCAGGAGCCGCGATGAGGATCGCCGGGGTCGCTCGCGAAGCGCTCGAGATCCTCGAAGGTCCGCCAGTACTGGACGATCGCTGCACCACGCCAGTAGAGGAAATTCTCAATGCTCAGTAGGCCCTTCTGCGGATGCTCCTGAAGTGTCTTGATCATCGGCGGCATCGCCATGGCTACCGGGAGCCACTTGTCCAAGCGGTAGAACTTGTTTATCCGCATGCCGATCAGGAACACGACGAAGGGACCATCGATCTTGGCGGTGTAACGGCCAGGCTGCACCTTCCGCATCGTTCTCCTAACCTATGCGTCGACCAGATCGCGCGGCCATCTGAGTCCGTCGCGCACAACGAACCGCCAAGCATCGGGGTCGAGCTCGTCCGGACCGATCGCATCGTCGAGCACGAGAACCAACCTCGACGTTGGTGGGATCGCCCAATGCTCGCGAGGATCGTTCTTGATCACGAAGATTGTGGCCACACCGATCAATAAGGCGCCGACGGTCTGCCACAAAGCGACGGCGATCGCGCAGGAGCACCTCTCGACGATCGACACCCGGCAACCCTACCTGTCCATGGCATGAGCGCCGACATCAGATCGCGCAAGCGAGAGCCGACCAACCCTTAACGACGGCCGGAGATGTAGGCCATCCCGTGCGCTCTCGGCGGCGGCTCGGCCAGCGTGTGCTCCAAGAACCGATCGAGGAAGTCTTCGGCTTCGCTTCCGGCAACATCGCGAACCAGTTCTTCAAAGCTCGGGTCGTAAGGGTTCGGTCTCGCTCCCCACTGCGCCCGCAGATTCTGCCGGGCCGAATCGGTAACCCGCTTCGGTGGGCGCGGGCGGCTGTAGGTGTGCTCGTAACTGAGCGTGACCTCGGAGAACCCCGCTTCCTCGAACCAGCTCAGAAGATCGCGTTCGTCCCAACCGGTGAACGGACCGACGGGACTGTTGCGGTAGTGCTCCTGGATCTTGTCGTATATCGGCTGGAAGGAATCGTAGATGCCGCTTTCGATGATCCGTTGGTTGGTTGTTCGCCAGACCTGATTTATGGGCTCAAAGATTGAGAATCGACCGCCCGGTTTCAACACGCGATGAAGCTCGCTGATCCCGGCGGGTTTGTCCTTCAGGTAGATGAGAACCGATCGCGTGAGAACGACGTCGAAGACCTCGTCGCCGAACGGCAAGGCGATCGAATCGCCGACGGCAGGCAATAACGACGCGCCGTCCGTGCGCGTTTGGCTTCGGCATACGGAAAGAGCGTCGTTAGAGATGTCGCTCGCAACGACAAAGCCTGACCCTTTGAGCCGTTTCTGAGCTTCCAGGGCCAGCAATCCGGTGCCCGCTCCAACATCGAGAACACGGTCGCCGCGCTTCAGTTTTGCGCCCTTGAGCACCCGATCGCGGAGCTTGTTCAGTTGTGCGTACATCGCGCGGACTTGCTTCTCGTCGAGTCCGCGCTGACGTCCACTCGTGAGCCAGTCCGCCCAGCGGTCCTGCTTAGCGGGCTCCCGGGACATCGACTAGAGCGTCAGCCAGCCCAGCTGAATCCGCCAGTGACGTCCTTCCTGCAGGTGCTTGACGATCGCGCGTTGCAGAGTCGTCTCCATCGGAAGCTCATCGAGTGAATCGGGTAGCCGGCCGAAGACGAATCTGATCACGTCGTCATCACCCGGGAGGACTTCTCCCTCAACCGGAGTGAAGCGCCGTTGGAACCGGATGATGTTTGAGGACGCTTGCAGATACTCCGCGAGTTGTTCGTCCAAGAGCCATGAGTTGCATATCGCCACGCGGTAGTCGCGCTCGGGGAAGTGCTTCGAGAAGAAGGAGCGCGCGGCGGAGAAGGACGTATCGCAGGCCTCCGGCGTCAGCGGCCCCAGAGCCGGTATGTGCACTCCGAGAGCGGAGCCGCCTTTGGCGACATCAGCGCCTTCGAATCTGATGCGTTCGTCGTTGTACTGCAGCCGGCCCAGCCGGTAGATGTCGCCGCGGAAGTGGAGCCAGATCCAGAACGCCCCATCGAAGCCGGCCTGCCCGTTGCGCGTTTGATAGTTCGCCACCTGGAGCCCGGTATCACGCAACGTGTCCCACGTAACGGATTCCGGTATGCCTCGAGCGGCGTGTACCGAAAGTACGTCCGTCACAGCGCCAAGGAAGACGTATAGATGGAAGTAACGACTGAACGGATCGTCACGCCGCACCACGGGAGCCGGCCACGGCGGCGCAGTGGCGATGCCGTTACGACTGACGACGTAGTGGTGGAGCCGCTCGAGCAGCCACCAAGCTTCTGGATCATCTGTGGCTGTCGGCAAAGCGTCGATCATCTCGTCGACCGCATGCGGCGGAACGTCGAGACGTCCGAGCACTTCGCGGGCTTCGTCGGCCGGTGGGAGCCTGAAACCATTCGGCGAGGGGCCGGTGCGCGCCAGAGCATGCAGGCGTTCCTCGGCCGGATCCACAGGCCACTCCAGCCAAGATCGGACTTGCTCCACCATCCCGTCCCGCACGCCGCTAGTTTGGCTCAATCGCCGAAGGTGCGGACGATTGCACGCTCGAGCTCGCTCGGTGAAAGCCGGTTCGATCTCGAACGTCTTCCGGCGGGATCGCCCGCCTCCAACGAGTCTTACGGCGGATCCCAAGAGCGCGGTTAGCCTCTCCTCTGCCTCCGAGTTGGCACGTCCATCGCTCGGCGGGGACTTCACGCGAAGGCGGGGAACGCCGCCGTGCCGGCCATCCGGGCCGGGCTTGCTCGAGCGTGGAACGACATATACGTCGAAGCGAGGCATGAACGATTCTCACTCACGGTAGATCGACTGCTCGCGACTAAACTCCCAGCGATGCCGACGCTGTCCGAGCTCGTCGACCCGCGGCATACCGCGCTGATAACCCAAGAGTGTCAGAACGGATCGATCGGCCCGAAGCATTGTGGCCGGCGTTGGCCGAAGCCGCTGCGAAGGCGATCCCCAATATCGCCGCTCTCGCCCGGGCCGCGCGTAGCCGCGATGTTCCGGTCGTCCACTGCCTCGTAGCTAAGCGACCGGACTTCCGCGGCGCGAACGACAACGCACCGCTGTTCAAGCCCGCGCGGCGAAAGGCCGGACTTCAGCTCGGGAGCTCGGCCGCCGATCTGATCCCGGAGATCGCACGAGAAGCATCGGACTTCGTTCTCCCCCGGGGTCACGGAGTGTCACCTCTGTCGGCAACGGGACTGGATGCGTTGCTGCGGAATCTCGGCACCCGCACCATCGTCCTGGTTGGAGTCTCCGTCAACGTCGCGATCTTTTCCGGCGTGATGGACGGCGTCAACGCCGGATACCGCATGGTCGTCCCGCGGGACGCGGTGGCCGGGGCACCGATGGGTTACGCGGAGATGGTGCTCGAGCATTCGCTGTCGCTTCTGGCGAACGTGGTAGATACGAGCGACGTCATCGATGCGTGGAGGCAACCGTGAAGGCCGTGATCCTCGAGGGTGAGCGCGATGTGAAGGTCGGCGACGTTCCCGACCCCGAGCTACCGGGTCCGGACGGAGTTGTCGTCCGCGTCGAGAAGTCCGCCATCTGCGGATCGGACCTGCACTTCTATCACGGAAGCATCCCCGTCATCGGCGTACGTCTGGGTCACGAGTTCATAGGAACGGTCGCCGAAACCGGTGCCGACGTCCGAACGGTGCAGACCGGCGATCGCGTCCTCGTGTCCGGAGTTATCGGATGCGGACGATGTCCCGCATGCTTGCGGCGCGATCCGGTCGTTTGCACCGGCGGTGGGCCGAAGGTCTTCGGGTCGAGCCTCGATCTGCCCGGAGGCCAAGCCGAAGCGGTAGCCGTTCCGGCCGCCGATACGTCCGTGCTCAAGATCCCGGATGAGATCACCGACGAACAGGCCGTCCTGCTCACCGACATTCTGCCCACCGGCTACCTCGGCGCCCAGATGGCCGACATCCGGCCCGGCTCAACGGTCGCCGTCTTCGGTTGCGGACCGGTCGGCCTGATGACGCTGCACTGCGTCTCGCTGTTTGGGCCGGGTCGCGTTCTCGCGGTGGACATGCTGCCCGAGCGCCGAGCGCGCGCCGAGGCCTTGGGGGCCGAGCCCATCGATCCGTCCGAAGGCGGCTCGGTTGCTCAGATCATGGACCGCACGGGTGGTCGCGGTGCCGATTGCGTGATCGAAGCGATCGGGGCCGATCAAACGATCATCGATTCGCTCATGTCGTCTGCTCCGGGCGGAACCGTTTCGGTGATCGGCGTGAGCATGAATCTTGCGCTGCCGATCCCCTTCCCGCTGATCCTCTTCAAGCGGCTCACAGTGCGGGCGGCATTGGCATCGATACCTATGACCTGGGAGGCGCTCGTCCCGCTCGTTGCTTCGGGAAAGATCGAGCCGGACGACGTCTTCACGCACCGGATGGGCTTGTCGCAAGCAGCCGACGCCTACCGGATGTTCGACGCTCGCGAAGACGGAGTTGGAAAGGTTCTGCTCGATCCCTCTGCTTGACCCTCGGCGCTAAGGACGAGCCGCGCCGACCGGTCTCGAGTAGTAGATCGACTCCTCGCGCACCGTCTCACCGGATTGCGGAGCGTGGATCATGACGCCACCACCTTTGTAGATACCCACGTGGTGGATCGGGCTGCCGTAGAACACCAAGTCTCCTGGGGCCAACTGCGATAGAGACACGTGGGGCAAGGACGAGTACTGAGCCTTGGACGAATGCGGCAGTGAGACGCCGGCCCGGCCCCAGGCCCACATCGTCAAACCCGAGCAATCGTACGCACCAGGACCGGCCGCGCCCCATCGATACGGCTTGCCGATCTGCGATGCGGCGGCGGCCACAGCACCGCCGGCGCCCTTACGCACCGGACCGGCCGCGTGGATCTGCGAAGCCAGTTCACCGGCTGCGCCTAACCGGGCGCGTCGCGCTGCATCGAGCGCGCTTGCATTCGCTCGAGCCAGTAGTTGCTGCGTGCTCTCGAAGGCGGCGGCGGCGGCACGACGTTGCTTACCAATCTCGAGCTCTTCCGCGCGTGCTCGGTCCCGAAGAGCCTGCAGGTTCTTCGCCGACGCTTGCTGCTCGGCCTTCGCCTTGCGGATCCGCAGCAACAGACTGTCCGCGGACAGGGCCACGCGTCCGGCCATCGCTCGACCACGAGACAACTCGCCGAAACTATCGGCCTGGAAGAAGGTGTCCAGGCCCGCGGCCGGGTGCATGTACATGTCTCGGACGGCCTCGCCCAGACGCTCGCGAACGACCCCCAGCCGATGCTCGGATCTGGTGAGATCGCCCTGGGCTTCACTCAGTTTTGCGTCCAGGCCTGCACGTTTGAGCTTTGCGGCGTCATAGGCCTCCGTCACCCGGCTCAACCGCTCGCTCGCGCGTTCCAGCGCTGAGGTCGTGGTTTGTGACGAAGCGGGTACGGCAGTGACGGCGGTCGTGGCGACCGCGGCGAGGAGCGAGCAAGTCAAAGCAAGGCGTCGCATGGTGGTTTGCCCGTTGAAGGGGGACTCATCAAAGCCCAGATTGGCTACTCGGGCAAATCGGTGGGTCCGCTGGACCGATCTTTTAGCCGCGGCTCATCCGCCGTATCCGGTGCCGAAAGTGCAGGTCGAAGATCGCAAATGAGTGGCAGAAGGCTGCGACCATTCCGGGCAGCTGGTCGGCGGCGATGAACAGCCGCGGACGGGGTTCCAGGTCCGCATAGTGTCCGGCGGCGATCGCGATGAGACCGCCGACGGCCGAGAGGATCAACAGCGATTGCTGGGGCACCATCAGCAGGAGCCCGCGCGGCGTACCGCGGAGCCGCACCCCCCGCAAGGCCATGGCGCAGGCCGCCAAAAGGATCAGGGCCGAGACGTATCGGTGTCCGAATCGCAGCGAATGCACGGGGGTTGAGCCGAACGGATCGTCGGAAGCAAACAGCATCAAGGCCCATATGCCGAGAAGCAGCGTGGCGTAGTGGATCATCCACGCGTGGCGGAAGTACTCGTCCCAGATGTAGCGCCGTTTCATAGGGCCTAGCATCACTAACCGGGGAGATGGAAAGCACATCGGAGGCGACGGTCATCGGGCGCAGCACGTTGCGCCGGCGGTTACGCGACGCGCTGGTCCGACCCATCGATCCCGCGAACATCGCGGTCTTCAGGTTCGGCTTCGGCTCGATCGTCGCTTGGGAAGTGTGGAGGGCTTTCGACGGCGGGCTCATCCGCGCCGACTACGACTTGCCGGGTTATCTGTTCCGCTGGTGGCTGTTCGAGTGGGTAAGGCCCTTCCCCGGCCCCTTCATCTATGTGGCGTTCGCTCTAATCGGCGTCGCTGCTGCATGTCTGGCGCTCGGCCTCTTCTATCGAGTCGCGGCAGCCGTAACGTCCGTGGGTCTTGCGTATTGGCTCCTCCTGGACAAATCCAGCTACCTGAATCACCGCTACCTGGCGGCGTTGTTTGCTTTCCTGCTCTTCCTCGTTCCGGGGGACGCCGCCTACTCCTTGGACGCGCGCAGGAAACCGTCCAGATCGAAAGCGTTCATACCCGCGTGGTCGCTTTGGCTGCTGCGCTTCCAGGTCGGGGCCCCTTACTTCTACTCCGGGATCGGGAAGCTCAACTTCGACTGGCTCTTTCGGGCCGAGCCGCTGAAGTCGGCGCTCGCCCAGCAGACCGACTTCCCCTTGATCGGGCGGTTCTTCGAATCGAACGCTCTCGCTCACGTTCTCGCTTGGGGATCCGCCGCTTTGGATTGCACCGTCCCTTTCCTATTGCTGCACCGTCGGACTCGCGTACCCGCCTTCGCGCTGGCCGTCGGATTCCACTTCATGAACTCCAGGCTTTTCGGCCTCGGGATCTTCCCGTGGATGATGATCGTCGGCACCGCCCTTTTCTTCGATCCCGATTGGCCCAGGCGACTCCTTGCGTCGCTCCGCTCATCCGGCAGCAGCTTGGTACGTGTTGTCGTCGCCCTCGGTGCCGTCGTTGGATTCCTGATCGGCGGGTTCCTTCCGCGAGAGTTCGCGATCGTTCAGGCCTTGTCCGGATCGTTCGGACTGGCCGTCCTGGCTTTCCACGTGACCCCCGAACGGCTGCGCACCCCATCAACGGTGCGATCCGATCCGATGCCGCCGCGCCCGACCTTCAAGCTGGGTCGAGTTACCGCGATCGTCCTCGTCGCATGGGTAGCCGTACAAACGCTTCTGCCGCTACGTCATTTCGTGATCCCCGGCAATGTCCATTGGACCGAAGAGGGAAATAGGTTCGCGTGGCACTTGCTGCTGCGGGTCAAGACGGCCCGGCTTGCGTTCCTGGTGGAAGAACCGTCAACGGGCAAGCGCTGGGTCGAAGACCTCAGCCGGCATCTAACCCCGTACCAGATCTCGAAGGCGAGACTGCCGGACATGATCTTGCAGTTCGCGCATCACTTGAAGGACTACTACGCCGATCAAGGACGCGAGGTCGAGGTGAGGGTCGAGGCGGTGGCTTCTCTCAACGGACGTCCGGAGCAGATGTTCATATTTCCCAATCGCGACCTGGCGCGCGTACCGCGGCCGTACATCCCGCCCGCGGATTGGATCGAGCCGCTCCAGCCTTACCGCTGAGATAGCTCTGGAGTAGCCGTTAGCTGGGGTCGCGGCCGACCATGCCCAGCAGTCGGTCCTGAAGCGGAGCGTCCTCCGGCACTTTCACCTCAGGACCGAAGACCTCGACCCCCGGTCCGAACGCTCCCGGTGTGCGCATCTTTTCCAGCAGTTCGCTCGGGAACGAACTGACCACCGACCAGATCCGCTCAACCTCGTGGGGGTCGATCGTGTCGTCCTGCCCGGTCGCGCGGGCAAGGTCCCAGCCGTGAAGGACCATGTCCTCGCTTGCGACGCGATCGATGTGCTCGGCCACGGTCATCGGCCCTGTCGGTACCTCGATGTTCTTCGAGGCAACCGACTCATCCTCGAGGACGGCTTCGATGTCGGCACGTGCGGCAAGGAATGCCGCCAACGGATCCTCGTCCACGCCCGGGGCAGAACTCAGAACGCGGTCGAAAGGACGCAGCATCACGCCGTGCATGTCGATGATGTGCTGCACGACTCCTCGGGCGTCCCAGTCCTTGCACGGCGACTGGTTGGACCACTGGTCGGGCCGAACGGATCGGACCTTGGCCTCGAAAGCGTCGGCTCGACTGCGGTAGCGGTCCGCGATCTCGCTCACGAGCGCCTTGCTGCTTCGGCTCTGCGTGACACGTACAACGGCAGCAGCTTCGCTCGTGGCCCACCGGTCGTGATCGGCGTCATGCGCTTCACGCGGATCGTGCCGAGCTGAGCCCAGATGTTGCCGCCCATCGCCGAGGGTTTGTCCGTCTTCTCGAGTTCCTCGACCAGAACATCGATCACCTCTTGCTCGTCGGTGATCTCGACGCGCGGATCGATGATGAGGCTCACCTTGGTGACGCTTTCGAGGCCCTCGTCCTCTTCTTCCTCAACGATCTGATAGTCGAGCGATGAGCCTCCGAAACGTTGCGGGAGAACCTCCTCGAGGATCCGGATGAGATCGTTGCCGATGAGGGAAACGCCCTCACCCGTCAGCTTCTTGAAGCTGTAGATCTCGCGGATGTGCGTGTCGTAGCCAACGTCTCCCAGGAGGCACCCGCAAGAGCGCTTCTCCACCACACCGAAGTCATCGATCTCGACGTTCAAGAGGATCTTGGGTGCACTGTCGGACAGCGTCGTTAGACAGAAAGAGTCGACAGTTATGTCGATGCCCGGCACGCTTCTTGGTGTCTGGATAAGACCGAAACGATCCGACATCAGATGCACGTCCGTGGGGTCGGAGGGATTCGCGCAACCTATGCCGATAGCTCCGCCCTCTGCGAATGCGTAGAACGTAGTGAGCGATGCACCAGAGCGGTAGATCAACTTGACCTTACCGGGAGTCGCGGGCTCCTCTGTGGAGGCAAACAAGGTGCCTGTTAGATCAATGCTGTTCTCGATGGCCGCCAACGCGATCCTGGCTGCCTGACTGGGATTCGCCAAGATCCTGCAACGCTTACTTGTCTTCAACGCGTTCTCAGCCCAACGGGCGATCGAAAGAGCGTCGTCCGCATCGATCCAAACCCGTTTCGGCGCTCGTAGCCCCGAAACACGTGCCGCTGCACGGATGAGCTGGGCGGACGCCCTGTACTTGAGCAACTCGGCCCCCTCGAGCCCTACCTGTGTAACGAAGCTGGTTAGGCGTGGGCGATCGGGTCGCGGCTTCGTGACGTGCAGGAGCCCTCGCCAGGTACTTCTCGTCCAAGTCGCGGTGGGATAGCTCTCGTCGAAGCCATGAGCCTTATTGGCGACCGCTGTGAGGAATCGCCATTCCTTGAGCGCGTCGAGATTGCTCCAGACCTGTGTCCGTTGACCCGTGGAGCCCGTCGTCGTTGTTGTTATCAATCGCCTGACGTGTGGGTTGTCGAAGTCCCCTTGATCAAGAGAGATGCTGACGCTCCCGCGCTCGACGGGCTTTCTTCCCTTGAACTCTTCGAAGGTAAAATAGACACCGTCGTCGCGAAGCTTCTGCAATGCCGGTTCCAGACCGCTGTCCTGCACAAGAACGCGAAGGTCGCCCGCTTCGCACCCGGCCTGGCGGAGTAGCGGCAGGTACGGGCTGGCGGCGTGTGTCCAGACGCAGCGATCCATCATCTGCAGGAAGCGCGTTTCCCGAGATCCGATGAGAGCCCGAGCATCGGCTATGGCCTCATCAAGCGGGAGCTCTTCTTGCTCGAGAGCGTTCCTTCGGATGGTCCGAGCCGTTTCCACGACTCGGCGCGCGGTGCTCAACCAGGCCATCGCGAGCAGTCTAGCCGCGCAAGCAAGGGCCCTCTACGTTCCACTTTCAGACAGCGCACAAGGGGAAATCAGTGGCCGGGCGTCACGAGATCCAGGTACTGATGGACCTGCTGGATCGCAACTGAGCCCTCCCCTACGGCTGAAGCCACGCGCTTCACCGACCCCGACCGCACGTCGCCCACAGCAAAGACGCCGGGCATCGTCGATTCGAACATGAAGGGTGCGCGTTCCTGATTCCAAGACGAGGATGACGTTCCAGTCACGACGAAGCCGTACTTGTCGCGCTCGATCTCAGACGGCAACCAATCGGTGAACGGATGCGCGCCGATCAGCACGAACAAGCCATCGGCTTGGACCTTCTCTTCGCTCCCCGTCCCTTTGTTGCGAAGCGTCAGCGTTTCCAAGCGGCCGTCGCCTCCACCGTCCACGACCTCGGTTTCGCTGACCACTTCGATGTTCGGCGTCCCTTCGATCTCATCGATCAAGTACTGCGACATGCTCGCGCCCAGTGTCTTCCCACGAACGAGGATGGAGACCCGCCGTGCGTACTTGCCGAGGTGGACGGCGGCTTGTCCCGCCGAGTTCCCTCCTCCGACGACGAAAACGCTTGCTCCGGAGAACCGCTCCGCTTCCGCGGCCGATGCGCCGTAGAACACTCCGGCTCCCGTCAGAGGCTCGAGTGCGGGCACGTCCAGATGCCGGTACTCAACGCCCATGCACAACATGACGGCTGTGACGGGGATCTCCATGCAGCTCGATGAGCTCACGTAATAGCGCTCACCGTCCGTCCTTATGCCCAGTGCCTCGCACATCATCACGAACGTCGTTCCGAACACCCAGGCCTGCTGGTACGCGCGCTGCGCAAGCTCGGCGCCGCTGATCCCCCGTTGGAAACCGAGGTAGTTGCGGATCTTCGAGCTCGCACCCGCTTGCCCTCCGATGGCTTCACGCTCGATAACGACGGTCTTCAGCCCTTCAGAGGACGCATACACGGCCGCCGACAAACCGGAGGGCCCGGCGCCGATCACGGCCACATCGAATTCTCGGCGGCCGTGGAGAGATGTGTAAACGCCGTAGGACTGAGCCAGCTCGGAGTTGGTGGGGTCGACGAGTACGCCGCCGTTTCGCTGGACAACGATCGGCACCGTGCCGCCGGCTTGACCCGACTCGCTGAGTATCTCCCGGCCCTCGTCCGATGCCGTCGATATGAACTGGAACGGAACGCGGTTCCTGGTGAGCAGATCGCGGATGGTATGACCGCGTTCGGAAGCGGGGTCGGCAACCACGGTCAGCTCGCGTGGGTACGACGCTTCCGCCCCGACCCACTCGTTTAAGAACTCCGTAACGGTCCGGTGGAACAACTCGTCGGCGGGCCTCCACGGCTTGAGGAGGTAGTAGTCGATGTGCCCGAGGGCGATCCCTTTGCGAAGCGGCCGGGACGTCGCGTCGATCGACCACTCTCCCCACGTGATCAGGAGCGCCCTCTTCGAGTGGGGATGTAACGCGCAGGCTTGGGTGAGCAGCTCGACCCCCGTGCTGTCTGGCAGCCACTGATCGGACAACACGAGAGCGACGCGAACGCCGGTGTTTTGCATGCTCTCGAGCTCTTCGAGGGCCGAGGCCGACGATCGAGCCGTGACGATGCGGTAGTCCTCGCCGTACCGCTTGGTCAGCTCTTCGCCGATCAGCTTTATGACTTCGGGGTCGTCGTCTACGGCGAAGATGACGGGTCGCGCGTTGATGCGTTCGGTCGTTTGGGCCACGCACCATTGTCCATGGGTCGGCATCGGGGCGTCGGCAGGCGGGATCGCACCCCTAGTGCCGCACCGAATGGCAGGTGGTGGAACAATGCAGTAATGGCGGACGCGGACTCGAAGCTGGAGGGGGCTAGGGAAGCTGCCGGGCGCTACGCCTGGGTCGAGGCTTTCGAGCTCTTCGGGGCAGCCGACTCGATATCACCCCTCGGGCCGGACGATCTGTCCAGCATGGCCGAGTGCGCCTGGTGGGTCGGCAAGATGCGACATTGCATCGCGCTCCGCGAGCGTGCCTACGCCGCGTACCTCAAGGACGGCAACAAACGGCGGGCATCCCTCGTCGCCGGCGACATCGCCGACAGTCATCACGATCTCTTGGAGTTCTCCGTGTCCACGGCGTGGATGCAACGCGCCGCCAAGCTCCTGGAGGATGAACCTGAGGGACCCGAGCACGGGTGGCTGGAGCTCGGTTACTCACGAGCTTCTTTCGGGGATTGGCCCAAGGCATACGAACACGCATCTCGAGCCGGCGAGATCGCCGCTCGTCACGGCGACAAGGACCTCTTTGCACTCACGCTCTCGTTGCAGGGCATGACCCTCGTCTACCAGGACAAGATCGATCGCGGGATGGCGTTGGTCGAAGAAGCAACCGTCGGAGCGGTGTCCGGCGATCTCGGCCCCTTCGCGACCGGCTGGATCTTCTGCATGATGATCAGCACCAGTTCACATCTCGCGGACTGGCAACGCGCCGGCCAGTGGACAGAAGCGGCCAAGCGGTGGTGCGACCGGCAGGCCATCAACGGATTCCCCGGTGTATGCCGCGTTCACCGCGCCGAGATCATGCGGTTGCGCGGCGCCTTCTCGGAGGCCGAGGAAGAAGCTCAGGTCGCCACCGTCGAGTTGGCTTCTTTCAACCTTATGTTCGCCGCCCTCGCCTTCAAAGAGCTCGGCGAGATCCGGCTTCGCATGGGTGAGATCGATGGCGCCGAAGAAGCGTTCCGCCAAGCCAATGAGATGGGCGTTACGCCGCAGCCGGGCCTCGCTCTCGTGCAGGTGCAACGCGGAAAACCGGAGGCGGCGGCGAAAGCTCTAGCCCGGGCCTTGGCCGACCCAGGCATGGGACCGATGGATAGAGCCAAGATCCTGCCTACCCAGATCGAAGTGGCGCTTTCGCTCGGTGACGTAGAGACGGCCCGGAAGGCTGCCGCCGATCTCAAAGACATCGCCGCCCCACATACGAGTGCCGCGCTCCGAGCCGTCGTCGAGGCGTCCAACGCCGCCGTAGGCCTGGCCGACAAGGAACTAGGGGCCGCCGAGGAGTCGGCCAAGGTGGCGATTCGGTTGTACAAGGAGGCCGACCTCACTTACGACGCTGCGAGGGTTTCTCTGCTTCTGGGCCAGATCTACGAAGCGGAGGGCGACACCGATGCCGCCCAGTTCGAGATCAGCAGCGCCCTGTCGACATTCGAGAGGCTCGGCGCCTTGCCGGACGCAGACCAAGCGCGCACCGCGCTCGTTTCAGCAACCGAAACCACGGCGCCGGCGGAACATCGAGTGGCCAAAACATTTTTGTTCTCCGACATCGTGCGGTCGACGAACCTCCTTGATGCAATCGGCGACGACGCTTGGGGAGATCTCCTCAAGTGGCACGACGACCTGCTGCGCAAGCTCTTTGCCGAACACGGAGGCGAGGAAGTTGCACACACCGGGGACGGCTTCTTCGTGGCTTTTACAAACGCGGACGAAGCCGTCAGATGTGCGATCGACATCCAACGCTCACTAGTTGAGCACCGGCGAGCACATGGCTTCTCACCGCAGGTCCGCATCGGGTTGCACGCCACCGAGGCCGCGGAAGTGAAAGGTAATTATCACGGAAAGGGCGTTCACGAAGCGGCTCGCATCGGTTCGATCGCAGATGCCGGCGAGATCGTCGTCAGCGTCTCAACCATCGACTGCTTCAGCGCGAGCGTTCAGACGAGTGATCAGCGAACGGTCGAGCTCAAGGGAGTGACTGAGCCGGTCCCGGTCGCGTCCGTCGTCTGGCGCGACGCCTGATTATTCGGGCTCGCCGAGGAAACGGCTCCGGAACTCCTCGTTCGGCAACTGCCAGACGGAGATCCACTCTTCGTCGGTCATCGCCGAACGGTTGGCGACATTCCTTTCCGCTCCGCGGCCAACGAGCCACCTGAGCTTCGGTTTCTCGGTTGCCACCGCTTCTGCGACACAGTCGGCCACGTCCTCCGGGGGAGATCCGAAGGGGAACTCATCGATGACCAACCGGGCCAGACGCTTGCGCACGGGGGCGTACGGGCCCGTGGGACGAGTTACGTCGACCTTCGACCAGATCGGAGTCAGGATCAGTCCGGGTTCGATCAGCGCAACCCGGATGCCGAAAGGAGCGACTTCCACAGCAAGCGATTCGGTCGCTGCCTCCAGTGCATACTTCGAACCTGCGTATGCGGACATAGCAGGCATGGCAATGCGACCGGCCTGGCTCGTCACATTCACAATGCAGCCGCTGCCCCGTTCCCGCATCGAAGGCAACACGGCCTTCACGCAGCGCAGCGCGCCGAAGAAGTTCGTCTCCATGATCTCGCGGAAGTAGTCGATGCTCGACTCTTCTACGACAAACGAACCGCCACCGAGCCCGGCATTGTTGACGAGTACGTCCACTGCTCCACGCGACGCGATGACCTCCCGAAACAGATCGTCTACAGCGGCGGCGTCGTTCACATCCAGGGCCTTGACGTCAACGTCGAGGTCACGCTCCTTGGCTACGGACGCGAGGTCCGAAGCCGAGGGATCGCGCATGGTCGCGACGACTAGATGGCCGTCCTCCGCAAGCCTCAAGGCAGTCGAGTACCCGATCCCCGTGCTGCAACCAGTAATGACAGTGACGGTCATGACATCCTTTCCCCGAACGGCGAGGCGATGCTCAACCACCAAGTGACCCTTACCGACAAAGCCTGCCACTCTCGACCCGCACGCTGCACGGATGACGTCACATGGCTTGACGGAATAGACGGTCTACGGGCCGGGTAATCATGGACACATGACGAGAATCACTCACAACACGGAGCAGAGCCGCTACGAACTCTTCGCGGACGACACGTTGGCGAGTGTCGCCGACTACCGGATCGAAGGTGACCGCGTGGTCATCTTCCATACGGAGACCGCAGACGAGTTCCGTGGCCGCGGACTGGCGGCCGAGCTGGTGGAGTGGGCACTCAACGATGTTCGGGATCGAGGGCTGTCCGTCGTTCCCCAGTGCTGGTTCGTCGCCGATTTCATCGACGATCATCCGGAATACAAGGATCTCGTCGCCGCCTGATGCCCGACATCACGGCGACCTCCCACGACGGGGTCGAACTCGTTGCGCGCGACTACGGCGGTGATGGGCCCGACGTGATCCTGCTCCACGGTGCGTTGCGCAACCTCGAGGACTGGCGAATGGTGCTGGACCACCTCACCGGCATGCGCGCCGTCTCGGTCGATCAACGCTTTCACGGCCATTCCGGTGTTCCCGAGTCGGTCTCCCCATCGGACCCGGCCCGCGATATCGAGGCGGTGACGGAAGAACTCTCGCTCGCGAACCCGTACGTCGTCGGTCACTCGCTGGGGGGCATGAACGCGTTGGTCTACGGTGTCGAGCATCCCGAATGCCCGGGCGTCCTCAACATCGACGGCTACGACTTCCGTCAACCGGAGCTATATGACGAGCTCCCCGACCAGGAGGCGGACGACTTCCTACAAGCTTTCGCCGGACCCTCGAACCCCTTCTCAGAGGAGGATTCGGGGGACGAGGCTTGGCGCGACCGACAACTCCCGACCGTGAGCGGAATGGACGGTCATTGGGGAGTCCATCCCGAGCAAACGAAGGCGGTCCTCGCGCGTTCGTTCGTGAAGATCTCCGACGACCGATGGCAGCGCCGACCGCCGAACTCGTTCTGGCGGATCATTGCGTCCGGCGGCGCGGACCTTTTGGGATTGCTGCGACGCATCGAGTGTCCCGTGACCATGCTCATGTGCACGAAGGGAATGGGGCCGGCGTCCAGCGGCACCGACTACTTCGCGATCGCAAGGCAAGGTCTGGTGCGACACGTCCGCCGGATCGCCGAAGAGCGTCCCAACGTCCGAGCAGAAACGATCGACGCCACCCACGGCGTGATCTACGAGCAGCCCGAGGCGGTCGCGAAGCTCATCATGTCGCTCGCGTCGTGAGCTGCGTAGATCCCGTTAGAGCTTTACCGTCTCGAGCGACGCGAGGCGCTCCGGCGACGCAACGTCGTGTGCGGGGATCAGCACCGTTGGACGCGACCGGACGAACTCCGCGAGACGTTTCTGAGTTACCACTGCGGCCTTCCAGTGCGGATAGAACGTCCCGCGAGGGATCCCCGTTCCGTCGCGGACGAACGTTGTCTGCCGAACGCTGTGATCACCAGTGAAAAGGATCGTGCAACCGCCGTCTTCGATCGCGATGGCAACCTGCCCGATGCTGTGCCCGGGGATCGGAACGAGTCGCACACCGCGGGCAAGTTCGAAACTCTCCGGAAACGATCCATACGGCTCTTGGGCCATGTCGTAGATCTTCGGAGCGAACCAGGGCGGCAGATCCTTCGTTCGACAAAGCACACGACCGATCCGCTTCTGCGCGAATTCATGCTCTAGACGATGAAGGTAGATCTCGGATCGCGGGAAGTGCCCGATGCCGCCGGCGTGATCAGGATGCATATGTGTCGGCACAACAACGCGCACGTCTTCCGGCGAGATGCCGATGCGCCGAAGACCCGGTCCTATCTCTTCATCGGCTGCGATCGACACCGTTGCGAGAAGGGACCCGAACCTCGGCCAATCCAGCTGGAGCTTGTGAGCCATTCCAGTGTCGATGACGATGTGGCCGTCGTCGTGCTCGACGAGGTACGCGAACGTCGGGATCGTTTCGAATTCCTTGGATCGCAGTAGTGTGACGGCTTGCTTCGGGCGGTACGCGCGGCCGTCGTGAATCGCGGCTTTGATCCGGATCGTCCCGGTCTGGATCGCATGGATCCTCATCCCAAGAAACCGTAACGAATCCGATGCGCCGGCTTCGATGGATGCAGTTCGTGTTGCCTAAACGCCTGCGTCTCACTCGACGTCGCCACCTGCGAAAAGAGAAGCCCAGGCAACGACCTGGGCTTCTCTTGTGGAGGCGAGCGGATTCGAACCGCCGACCTCTGCGTTGCGAACGCTGATCAGGCTAGTGAAGGACCTGCGGGTTCGGGGCGAAACCGCCGCTGACCTCGCGCTTCGGACTTCAGTGGCCTTGGACGCTCTTCGCCGGTTTTCGAGGTTTCAGCAACCCCAGAGCAACCCCAACGGCAATGGTCGTTTCGTGCGGCAACCAGAACTACGAGATCCCCGAAGGTGTCGACATCGAGCAGCTCGGGACGTCAGACCTGACCTTGACGGCTCGGAAGGCCTGCCTGAGCACGGTCACGCTCATGATCGAAGCCACGTGTTACGGACTCGCGCAGCCGCTCCATCTGGGTGAGGACCGCTCCCTTGCGGGAAGGCGGCGCGACCGCCTCCAGGCCGTCGAGCAATGCCTTCATCCGCCGAGCGATCTGCAGCGATCCGGCGCCGCTGATCCGGATCTCATCGAGCGCGAGGGACAGTAGCTGGTCCCAGGACGGTGCCGGCGCGAACACTCGCGACCTTCCGCTCTCGTCCGTGCGGACCTCGCTCGGGAAGCTGCGCACGATCAGACGCTGCAGGATGTCCTCGATCGCGTCGAGCACCTGGACAGCAGTCGTCGGGTCGTTGATCCCCGGGGAAAGAGCGCGATCGGCGATGTCGACGAGCTGTCGAAGCCCGAAGCCAACATCCTGGCGCATGCTGCGCTCCGGTCCCACGCTGATCGCGTGTCGGATGCCCTTGACTAGGCCGTCCGGCTGGTCGCCTGAGATCCGTGCGACGACGCCCCCCGACGGAACGAAGTCTCCGACGAGCACGACGATCGTGATGGAGAGATCATGCTTCGAAGCGATCCCCATCAGTGAGTCGCCATCGATCCCGACCACCACGCCGCTCGTGTGGACGGACACGTCGGTGGTGTCTTCCGGCACCGTCCACTCGGCTCGCGCCGCGGAATCGTCGCCGACCGCTTCCGGGTAGAGATCGCCGATGACGTCGGCGGTCTCTGAGGCCACGCGCTTAATGACCGCTACGGCCCTGATCGAGCGAGCGATGTGATCGATGTAGCGGACGAAGAACGCCACACTCAGTAATACGAAGGCGACCGCGCCCATAGTCGCCAGACGCGGAACGAAGACTGGCACGTCATCAGCCGCTGAACGAACGACGCGGAGGACGAGCACGGAGTAGGTGAACGTTCCGATGAACATGCCGAGCGTGAGCTTGCTCACCGTGTCGCGCAGGAAGGTGCGCTGAACCCGCGGGGAGAACTGACCGCTGGCGAGCTGCAGCGCGACGATGGTGATCGAGAACACCAATGCCATGAAGGTAAGCATCGCCGCGGAGGTCATCGAGAGCAGCGAGCGAGCCCCTTCGGCCGAACCGCTGAACAGGTACCAGGCCGAGCGGCTCTCGGTGAACGACTTGTCCAGCTCTATGGCGGCCGCAGCGACGGCGACGCTGACAAGCACACAGACAGCGGGGATCGCCCATAGCCCAGAACGGATGGACTCACGGACCCGCACCAACCACATCATCGAAGTTGCTCCTCGCGTTCGTCGGAGGAACAACGCCAGGCTACTCGACCGCTCTCGCGCAATCGAGACCCGGGACGTGTGCCTCCACCCTGCGCACGGGTATCTACGGTTGTACGCGTGCAGCGACCCTGATGGAGTGAGAGCCGATCCCAGCTTGGACCGACGACCCTGTTACCAAGGAAGTGCTCGCGCGCGCGCGGACCTGCTTCCTCTCCGTCCGCACGGCTCGAGGTCCGCATGTCACGCCGCATGCCTTCGCGGGGAGCGGCGGACGCCTGTGGTTCACGACCTCCCGTGACGCCCGCAAGGTGCGGGCGGTCCGTGAAGATCCCAAGGCAAGCGTGCTTCTCGTCGATGGAGATCGATCCGTCCTGATCGGCGGGACGATGAGCATCCTCGACGCGATCGACCCGCTCTCGATCGCCGGCTCGGCGCTGGACGCCGTCCGCAGCCCGCGCGCACTCTTCCGCCTGTCGCTTCGAACGGCCGAGGAGGCCTTCGGATATCTGCTTTCCGTCGGACAGCTGCCTCTGGCGTGGCTGCCTCCGAACCGAGTCCTGCTGAGTCTGCGTCCGCACTCTCGGATCGTGTTGGATCGGGGGGCTCTGCGCGGACGCTTCGGCGAGTGGGCCGGACATGTGGAGTCGCCGGAGCTTGTCGACGAAGTCTCGATGCTGCGGCCGGTCGCACCACGCCTCTCCGGACTGACCGGCACGCACCAGGGAGCTTTGGCCTGGGATACCGATGATGGCCCAGTCACGGTTCCGGCCGAGCTGGACGGGGACCGGTGTGTCGCGCGGATACCCCGCGCTGTCGTCGGCCACCTCCGAAGCGTTGAGGCGTCGATCGCTTTCGTCGTCCATGGGGCGGAGGGGATCAGACCGACCGACAAGTACGGGACACTCGTTCGAGGCGGTGGATGCATCGTCGAGCTCGGAGAGCACGAGGCGCGCGTGTCCATCGACGCAGCGTCCATCACGCGATGGAGCGGCTTCGGCTCGAGCACCACGATGATCGAGCGGAAGGCGGGTAGCGGGCGAGCGTGAGGGATGCTGTGGGCATGGGAAACCGCGACGCCGACCTCGCTCGGATGCGGATCGCTGTCGTCGGGGCGAGCGGATTCGTCGGGTCGAAGCTCGCTCCTCACCTCGCAGCTCTCGGCCACACCGTCGTCACCGTCGGTCGTGACGCTTCGCGGCTGCCAAGCGGCCGCAACATGGAGTCGAGGCCGACCGATCTCTCCGACGGCGCGGCGACGCGGGATGCGCTTGCTGGGTGCGACGCGGCGTTCTATCTCGTCCACTCGATGGCCGGCGACGCGAGTTTCGCGGAGCGCGACCTCGAGCTTGCGAACGGTTTCGCGGCCGCCGCGCACGACCGCGGAGTTCGCCGGATCGTGTACGTCGGTGCGCTCGGAAGCGACGATCTGTCGGATCACCTGTCGAGCCGGCAGGACGTCGGACGTGCGCTCGCGTCGGCCGGCGCAGATGTGGTCGAGTTGCGTGCAGCGGTCGTGCTCGGCGCGGGGAGCATCTCGTTCGAGATGATGCGTTACCTAGTCGAGCGGCTACCGCTCATGGTCGCACCGCGATGGCTTCGGACGAAGATCCAGCCGATCGCGCTTCCGGACCTGTTGCGCTATCTCGTACGGTCGCTCGACGTCCCGCCGGGGACCTATGAGATCGGCAGTGAGGTGACGACTTACCGCGACCTGATCGATCGCTTCGCGCAGGTCCGCGGCCTGCGTCGCAGGTTCATCCTGGACGTTCCACTGCTCTCGCTCTCGTTGTCGGCGTACTGGGTCGACCTCGTCACGCCGGTCGATCGTCGTGTCTCGCACGCGCTCATCGGGAGCCTTGCGTCCGAAGTGGTGGTGCACCACCGCGAGAAGACCGATCAAGCGTTCGGCATCACGCCGATGTCCATCGACGAGGCGCTCGCGGAAGCACTCGACGAGCAGGAACGTGCCGTCGTCACGCACCTCTTCGAGATCCCTCAAGGGCTGCGCGACAACGTCTACACGGCGCGCGAGGACGCGGAGGTCGACGAGACGACGGCGAAGGAGGTCGTCCGGGACCTCACGCTCGTCGGCGGCAGCCTCGATTGGTACGGCATCGCTGCGGCGTGGCGCTTGCGCAACCTCTTCGGTCGGCTCGTGGGCGAACGAGCGTCCCTCGTCCGCCCGGACCGTCTCGAAACTGGGGTCGACGTCGACTGGTGGCGGGTGGCGCGCGCCGGCGACCGCGAGCTCGTCCTCCGTTCACGTGGATGGTGGCCGGGCGAGGGATGGATCGGCTATCGGGTGGAGGACGCGGCGGTGCGCATCGCGACTGCGTTCAGGCCGAAGGGCGTGCCGGGCTTCCTGTACTGGCAGCTGCTGCGCCCGGTCCACCGTGTGACGACCAAGCGGATGTTGCGCCACCGGATCACGCGCGCACAGAGATGATCTCGTTGCTGCACGGCAGCCTCGTGAGTCACAGGTACGGGAGCCAGGTGGGACAGATGTGCCGAACTTCCACGGAACTTCTTCAGCCTTCTCGGTGGAGGCGAGCGGATTCGAACCGCCGACCTCTGCGTTGCGAACGCAGCGCTCTACCAACTGAGCTACGCCCCCGGAAACGCCTGATTCTATCGGCGGCCGGGCTTGCGACCATCAGCCCTCGAAGGCGATACTGCTATTTGCATGCCGACTGCAACTTCTCTGGACGGCCGGACGGCTCGGCGGATCGCCAACCGCAACCGCATCCTGGACGCCGCACTCGAGTTGGGAGCCGAGCGAACCGACGTCACCATCGAGGACATCGCGGAGCGCGCCGGCGTTTCCGAGCGAAGCATCTACAACCACTTCCCTTCCGTTCGCGAATTGATCGCCGGGATGTACGACCGCGGCGCCGAGAAGCTTCGTCCCCTGTTCGCCTACCTGCCCTCACCGCAGGACAGGTTCGAAGATCGCGTGCGCGAGTGGGTGGCGGTATGGGCGCGCATACAAGAGGAGATCGCGCCCATCCGTTGGCGCGCTTTGATCGCAGAGTCGGAGTTCCCCGAGCTCCAACCGGAGCTTGAACAGCTTCGTTCGATGCACCGGGCCGAGATCGAGCGGATGTTCCCGGAGATCAGCAGTGAAGAGTCTCGGCGCGTCGTGGTTGCGATGACGGATTCGTTGACGTGGCGATCGTTACGTAAGCACCAAGGACTTGGATTCGACGAAGCCTGTCGCGTTGTGGAGGAGACGATAAGGAGGATGACGTCGTGAAGATCGGACTTTTCTACGAGCACAACCTGCCTCGTCCGTGGAACGAAGGCGACGAGCTCAAGCTGTTCCAAGAGGTGCTCGAACAGGTCGAGCTGGCCGACAAGCTCGGATACCAGTACGTGTGGCAGGTCGAGCATCATTTCCTGGAGGAATACGCGCACTCCTCGGCCCCCGAAGTGCTTCTCTCCGCGTACTCGCAGCGCACGAAGAACATCCGCTTGGGCCACGGCATAGTCCAGACCCCACCCGGCTACAACCACCCCGCACGGATCGCCGAGCGAATCGCCACGCTCGACCTCGTCTCCAATGGACGAGTCGAATTCGGCACGGGTGAATCCTCATCCCTTTCAGAGCTCGGCGGTTTCAATCTCAACGGCGCGGAGAAGCGCGAGATGTGGCGCGAGGGAACTCAGTTGGCCATCCGGTACATGACCGAAACACCGTTCACCGGATACGAGGGTAAATACGTCACCGCTCCGGCGCGGAACTGCGTACCGAAGCCCGTCCAGAAGCCGCACCCGCCGCTATGGGTTGCCTGCTCCCAGCGTCCGACCATCCACCTGGCGGCCGAGAACGGAATGGGAGCACTCACGTTCTCGTTCATCTCCTCCGAAGAGGCGAAGCACTGGGTGGACGACTACTACAACACCCTCGAGAACCAGAGCGTCCCGATCGGAAAGGTCGTGAACCCCAACATCGCCTGCGTTTCGCCGCTCATGTGCGCCAAGACCGAAGAGGAAGCGATCGCCAAGGGCGAAAAGGGAGTGAACTTCTTCGGCTACGCCTTGGCTTGGTTCTACGTGTTCGGTAAGCACTACCCGGGCCGCACCTCGATCTGGGACTCCTACGAGCAGAACGGCGACCAGTTCTCGCTCTTCCGCATGCAACAGCTCAACCAGGCCCCGGACGCGATCCGCGGATGCATCGGAACGCCGGACCAGATCCGTGAGGTACTCAAGCGTTACGAAGAGGCCGGTGTCGACCAGATCGTTTTCTTCTCGCAAGCCGGCTACAACACCCACGAGGACATCTGCGAGTCGTACGAGCTGCTCGCGAAGGAAGTCTTGCCCGAGTTCTGGGACCGCGACGCAGCCAACGAACCCAAGAAGAAGGCACGGGCCGAGGAGCTAAACGAAAAGGCGTTTGCTCGTAAGGGCGAAGAGGAGCTTCCCGCACTCGATCCCGATTACTCGATCGACTCACCCATGGCCGGGCAGATGGGTACTTCGTTCCTCTAGACCCAGCCGATCTTTCAGTCGGGATATAGCCATCGCTGGCAAGATGGCGCGATGAGATCCGATCCCATAGCCGTTACCGCGCGAGATCTGTCCAAGACCTACGACAGGCTCGAGGCAGTCAAGTCGATCTCTTTCGAAGTTCCTACGCAAACATGCTTCGGCTTCCTGGGCCCGAACGGAGCGGGGAAGACGACGACGATGCGCATGATCTCGTGCGCGATGCCGCCGTCGGCCGGCGAGCTCTCGATGTTCTCGGTATGTCGGTCGTTGCGGAACCTCGGCGTATCAAGTCCCGTATGGCCGTGGTGCCCCAAGAGGACAATCTGGACGAGGAGATCACCGTCCTCGACAACCTCTTGATCCACGCGCGCTACTACGGGATCAAACCGCGGATCGCACGTCCCAAAGCCATCGAGTTGCTCGAGTTCATGGAACTGGCCGAGAAGCGGGACCAGGAGATCCGCGAGCTTTCCGGCGGTATGAAGCGACGGCTGATGATCGCGCGCGGCCTGCTCAACACTCCCGAGCTTCTCGTGCTTGACGAACCGACGACCGGTCTCGACCCTCAAGCGCGACATCTGGTTTGGGACCGTCTGCGGTCACTCAAGCGGCAAGGCGTCACGCTGCTTTTGACCACCCACTACATGGAGGAGGCCGCTCAGCTGTGCGACCGCCTGGTGATCATGCACGAGGGTCGCGTGCTCGTCGAAGGCTCGCCCGCGCGATGTCGTCGCCGAACACACGGCGCGCGAAGTGGTCGAGGTGCTGGAGCCGGAAAAGGACGTCCAGGATCAGCTCGAAGGGCTCGCATCGGTTGCGCAGGGCGTCGAGAGGCTGGCCGACCGGTGGCTCTTCTACACGGATGAAGGTGACCTGCTGTTGGAGAAGATCAGGGCGATCGTGCCGCCCGGCTGCGTGTGGCTGCGCGGTGCAACACTCGAAGACGTGTTCCTCTCGCTCACAGGACGGGGGCTTCTCGATTGAGCACCGCTGCTCTTCCCCGCCCACGCTTCTTCGACCTCTCCCTACCTGGAGCCTGGCGTTACTGGCACCGCAACGCGATGGTCTTCCGCCGGATCTGGCTGCTCGGGATCATGGCGTGGTTCGCGGAGCCGGTGATCTATCTCGTGGCGATGGGACTCGGGCTCGGCAAGTACCTCGAGCGGGTCCAAGGCGTTCAGTACATCGAGTTCATCGCGCCCGGACTTCTCGCCGTCTCGACGATGTTCGGCGCGACGTTCTCCGTCACGTGGGACGCCTGGTTCAAGATGGAGCGCGTGGGCGTCTATCACGCCGCGATCAGCACGCCGCTGTCGGTCGAGGACGTCGCGCTCGGTGAGATCCTGTGGGGCGCGACGCGAGCCACGATCTACGGGAGCGCCTTCATGGTCGTGGCCACCGCGTTCGGCGTGTTCCGGTCTTGGTGGGGGCTCCTCACGCTCCCGGCCATCGCACTCGTGGGCGTCGTCTTCGCCATCACCGGCCTGATCTACACCTACTGCGATCAAACGCGTCGACTACCTCGCGTACTACTGGACGCTCTTCATCACGCCGATGTTCATGTTCGCCGGCGTGTTCTTCCCTCTCGAGCGCATGCCGGATTGGGTGCGAGCCATCGCATGGTTCATGCCGCTGTACCACGCTGCGAACTTGATGCGGTCGCTGATGACGCGGGGTGAGCCCGGTGCAGCTCTGAGCTCGGCCTTGTGGCTCGTGGTCGTCGCTTTGGTTCTGGTGCTCGTGCCGCTGCGGATGCTCAGGAAGCGGCTCGTAGGTTGAGCTAGGCCAAGCGTTTCGCGTGCTCTTTGAGCGCTGCCTCGAGCTTCTCCTGGACCAGCGCGATGGAGAACTCACCGCGCGTGCGCTCGATGAGACTCCGAGCCACATCGGTGGTACGGCGCAATCCGCCGGTGATCGCGTCCGGATAGTCGATCGACACCAGGACGTAGTAGATATCGTCCATCGCGTCGAGCAGCGTCTCGCACTGTTCGTGGTTGCCGTGGCGCAGAAGGTCGAGGATGAAACGGCGCAGCTCGCCGACCGTCTCGCCCAGGCCGTTCAGATACGGCGCCTCGCCGATCTGGAGCTCTTCCGGTGTCGGGATCGGGTCCCCGCGGATGATCGCGTAAGTGGCGCGCGCCTCTACGTACTCCTTCTGCGCGTCCATCAGGAAGCCGACGAAGAAGATCTCGGGGAAGGGCTTCAGCGCCTTCTCGGCCTCGCGCAACGTCTTCTCGGCTTCCTTCGTGAGGCGCTTGGCTTCCTTCCAGTCGCTGCGGTGCACTGCGCGGATGGCGTTCGCGCAGTAACGGATCGTCGTCCGCGAGCCGGCGAGTGCCGCATCGCGCGCCCGCGCTCTTGCGATCGAGCCGATCGCGGCAGAATTCCTGGATCTTCGAAAGGTCCATCGGTGCCAATCTTATCCGGTCGACAAATCCCATTCGTGCACTTTCGGCATCGACGAGCACCTGTGTACGATTCGCCCTCAACTAAAGCAAGAGAGGTCACCGTGGATTTCGGGCTGAACGAAGACCAAGAAACCCTCGCGAAGTACGCGCGGGACTTCCTTGACCAACGAATGTCCGACGACGTTCGTTCGCAAGATGCTCGACGACGACACCGCTCGCGATCCGGGGTTCTACAAGAAGATGGCGGAGCTCGGGTGGATGGGGATCGCCATCCCAGAACAGTTCGGCGGTCAGGGCATGACGTACGTCGATCTGGCCGTTCTGCTCGAGGAGATGGGAAGAGCGCTCGTCCCCGGTCCGTTCTTCGCGACCGTTTGTCTGGCGGCACCGGTCGTCCTCGAAGCAGGAACCGACGCCCAGAAGCAGGACATCCTCCCCGGTATCGCGTCGGGTGAGCGGAACGCGACCCTGGCCTACACCGAAAGCGCCCGCTCCGACGCATCCAGCATCGAGCTCAGCGCGAAGGAAGAGGGCGATGGCTTCACGCTTTCCGGCACCAAGCGGTTCGTCCTGGACGCACACGTCGCCGACACTCTCATCGTGGCCGCTCGCACGATCAGACTCGAGCGATCCGACGCAGGGTGTGACCCTGTTCGTCGTCGACGCCAAGGCAACTGGGATCGGAGTCACGCAGCTCAATGCGATGGACATGACGCGGCGGCTGTGCGATGTGTCCTTCGACGGCGTGAAAGTCGCGAAGGACGCCGTCCTCGGCCCCCGGGACAACGGCTGGCGCCCGCTCGAGCGAGCGACTGCTCAAAGCCACGGGCCTGCTGTGCGCCGAATCCGTCGGCGGTGCGCAGAAGGTTCTGGACATGTCGGTGGAGTACGCGCGAGAGCGGATCCAGTTCGGACGTCCCATCGGCTCGTTCCAGGCGGTGAAGCACAAGTGCGCCGAGATGCTCGTCGATGTCGAGCTCGGACGGTCGGCCATGTACTACGCCGCATGGGCCGCATCGGAGGATGACGCCGAGCTGCCTCTGGCTGCATCCATGGCCAAGGCTTTCTGCGGCGATGCATTCACCCGCGTGGCGAGCACGGGCATCCACGTCCACGGCGGGATCGGGTTCACGTGGGAGCACGACATGCACCTGTACTTCAAGCGGGCGAAGGCCAACGAAGTGTTCCTGGGCGATCCGACGCACCACCGGGACCTCGTGACGCATCTCGTCGACGCTTAATCCATAAGCGGGCGCCATGTCGCCGACCCATCCCCTGCTGCACCACCCGCTGGCAAACCTCTTCGTGCCGAGAAGTGCCACCACGCGTCGGGCGTCGTCGTGGGATAGGTCGGGAGCCAATCAGGACTACATCCGCGTAGAGCCGGGTGCGACGGAAGTGCTGATGGAGCACGAGGGCAGCGGATGTATCACGCACTTCTATTGCGCCATGATCCTTCCTGATCTGCGGGACTATCGGAACGGGATCATCCGCTGTTACTGGGACGGGTCCGACCAGCCATCAGTTGAAGCTCCCATTGGCGATTTCTTCGGACTCGCGCACGGCCGCGCGCGCGAGTACGCCAGCGCCGTGATGGCAGTCAACGCCGGGTTCGGGTCGTCCCACGGCATGAATTGCTACTTCCCCATGCCCTTTGCCACGGGAGCCAAGATCACGGTTACCAACCGGGGCCAGACCGCGCTCGGCGGGCCCATCGGCGCCCTCTGGTACCACATCGAGTACGAGACGTACGCGGAATCGCCCCCCGACGTGCATCGCTTCCATGCTCGTTATGCACAGGAGCGACCGACCAAAGCGATCGGCGACGTGGTCAACATCGCCTTGCACGACGCGATCAACACCTCGGGTGACGAGAACTACATCGCTCTCGATACGACCGGCACCGGACGTATGGCGGGCATCGTCCTGGAGATCGAAAACGTGCAAGGCGCCGTCTGGTACGGCGAGGGCGATGACATGGTGTTCATCGACGGCGAGAAGTGGCCGCCGTCGATCCACGGAACGGGAAGCGAGGAGATCTTCGGCGGCGGCGCGTGTCCGTCCGCTGAGTACGCCGGGCCGTACACGGGGTTCCACCTCGTCGAGTCGCCCTCCTACGACGGACTGGTCGCCATGTACAGGTGGTACCTGAACGACCCGATCCATTTCTCGCGATCGCTTCGCTGGACGATAGAACACGGTCACGCGAACAACTTCTCGAACAACTACGCGTCGGTCGCGTACTGGTATCAATCGCCGCAGGCTGCGCCGCTCGGCTTGCCCGAGGCGTCCGACATGCTTCCGTCGTTGGGGGCCGACTACGAAGAAGCGCGCGACGCCGTCTACTCGACGGCGTTCGACATATTTCGGCGGGTGAACGAGCCGGACGGCGCGAGAAGATTGCTCGAGATGGCGCAGGCCGCAGCCCCCCTCTACACCGGAGACTTCTCGGGAGCCATCGAAGCGATGCGCCGGTTCAAGCAGCAAAGTTGAAGCCGGATCTCGGTCGGAAGCGCCGGCTCGGTTCGTCCGGTGTCGAGGTGCCTCCTCTCGGATTGGGCACGGCACCGCTCGGCGGATGGCCGGAGGCTGAGCCACGCAGCCAAGGCATCGCGACCATCCGGCGGGCCTGGGATGCAGGGCTCCGGCTCTTCGACACAGCTCCTTACTACGGCTACGGGCAAGCCGAGGAATACCTGGGCGCGGCCCTCTCTTCGGTGAATCGCGACGACTTAGTGCTATCGACGAAGGTCGGACGCTTGCTCGAGCGGTCCGTACCCGACAACAGCTTCTTCAAAGAGGCGCGACCTTTCCGGCCGGTCTTCGACTACTCGTACGAAGGGACGAGGCGGTCGCTCGAAGAAAGCAGGCAGAGGCTCGAGCTCGACCGCATCGACATCGCCCTGATCCACGATCCGGACGACCATCACGAAGAGGCTTTGGAAGGCGCGTATCGGGCACTAGTTGAGCTGAGATCTACGGGAGCGATCGGAGCGATCGGCGTCGGGATGAACTTCTCCGAACCGCTGGCTCGATTCGCGAGCGAAGCGAACTTCGATTGCTTCCTGTTGGCTGGCCGCTACACGCTGCTCGAACAGGGCTCCCTGGACGAGCTGATGCCCGCGGTGGCCGAGCGGGGGATGTCGATCATCGCCGGCGGCATCTACAACAGCGGCTTGCTCGCCGACCCCGGCCCCCGTGCGATGTACAACTACGCGCCGGCTCCCCCCGAACTGATCGACAAAGCGCTAAAGATCCGCGACGTCTGCACGTCGTTCGGTGTGCCGCTGCGAGCAGCCGCCATACAGTTCCCGCTCGCCCACCCCAGCGTTGCGACCGTCGTCGTCGGCGCGCGGACGCCGGCCGAGGTCGATGACAACCTCGAGATGATCGATTTAGAGATTCCGTCCGAGCTCTGGGCGGCTCTCAAAGAACAGGGCTTGCTGCGCGAAGAAGCCCCGACGAAGCAGAGGAACCACGGGCCCGAAGATGCCTAATGGTCGTTTAGCGAAACACTGACCACCCGTGTTAGCCTCAGTCCCCAGGGGATCACGACTGTTAATGGTTGTGGCTGGGGGGGCGCTCTGAGGAAGCTCAGGCAGGCAGCAGCCGTCGCGCTTGGCACGTTTCTCGCGGTAGCAGCCCTAACAACACGCGCCTCGGCGGTTGCGGTGGGCTGTGTCGCTGGCGATGGAGACGAAGCGGCTCTCATCACGGCGATCGAGACGGCCAACGCAAGCGGGGACGTCATCGAGCTTGCGACCGATTGCGTCTATTCATTCACTGCGCCGTACACATCCCCCGGCAATTTCGACTTCTGGTACGGGCCCAGCGCGCTCCCGGCCATAGCCAACACCATCACCATCAACGGCAACGGCGCAACGATCGAACGTGATGCCGCGGCGGTGGACCCGTTCCGGCTCTTCTTCGTCGGCGCCGACCCCGACGACGCCGATACCTTCAACTACACCTCCCCCGGTCCGGGAAATCTCACCTTGCGTGAATTAACGCTGCGCGGGGGCTTGGCTAAAGGTGGGGACTCGGGCGCGGGCGGCGCCGGCGCCGGGATGGGCGGCGCGATCTTCAACCAGGGCAACGTCACGCTCGACGGCGTAACCATCACGGACAACACCGCCGAAGGAGGATCTTCGGGTGTCGAAGCCGGCGGCGCCGGAGGTGGCGTTGGACAAGACGCGCAAGCAACAGGCGGCGGAGGCTTCGGCACCGAATTCACCGGCGGAGGGGGCGCAGCCGGAGGCGTGGGCGGCGGACCGATCGGCATAGGCGGTGGCGGCGGCGGGCTTCGCGACGCGGAAGATGGCTCCCTAGGCGGCGGCGGCGGACCGGCGACCGGGATCGGGGGCAACGGCGGAGCGGCCAACGGAGGTTCTGGAGGAAACGGCAGCGGCGGAGGCGGCGGCGCCGCCGTCATCCCGGCGGCTATCGGCGGGGCCGGCGGTCCGTTCGGATTCGGCGGGTCGAATGGTGCGCCGCCATTTGGGAGTGGAGGCGGGGGCGGAGTCGGCGGGGGTGGAGGGGCCGCATCGAGCTCGGGATTGGCAGGCGGGGGAGGCGGTTTCGGCGGGGGTGGCGGCGCTACCGGGGCGGTACCGACCCCGGGCGGAGGTTTCGGCGGATTCGGCGGGGGCGGGGGCGGCGGTTTCGGCGGCAGCGGCGGTGGCACGGGCGGCTTCGGCGGTGGGAACGGTGGCAACGGCAATCCCGCGCCCGCCGCCACCGGAGGCAGTGGCGGAGGGGGCGCCGGCATGGGGGGCGCCGTCTTCAATATGCACGGCATGCTCATAGCCCAGAACTCAACGCTCTCGGGCAACACCGCGCAGGGCGGTGGGGGCGGCGATTCGGGAGGCGGCCTCGGCGGTGCGATCTTCAACCTCAACGGGTTCGTGGACGCCGACTCGGTAACGATCGCGTTCAACAACGCGACCAGCGGCAGAGGCACGGGTCTCTACAACCTCGGCTACATGGCCGATGACACCGGCGATGAAGTCGATCACTCGTATGCCGCCACAGCCCTTTTCAGGAACTCGATCTTGGCACCGGGCACTCTGTGTCCGGGTTGCTTCGATGTCGTCTCCAATGCACCGACGGTTGTGTCAAATGGCCTGGCGAACACGGCCGCGGCCGCCACCGTCGACGTTAGCGATCACGATCTCGTCGTGACGCAGGACACGGAGGGCACCGGACAGATCAACGGCGCTCCGCTCATGGCCGATCCGAACCTCGGTGACCTGCTGGACAACGGCGGCCCCACTCCTACACACGCGCTTCTCGCTGGAAGTGCTGCGATCAACGCCGGCGAGACGGTGCTCTCAGCGGACCAGCGAGCTTTGCCGCGGCCGAGCGGTGCCGCCGACGATATCGGCGCGTTCGAGCTGCAGGTCGTAGAACCAACGGCGGTTCCTTCGACGGCAACGCCGACACCGACGGCTACCGCCGGTCCGACGACAACTCCGACCGGTACTCCGTCAGCAACTCCTGCGGGTACCTCCACGCCTACGCCGGCCGCCGGCATTGTCGCGCCGGCAGCGCTATCGAACACACCGAATCCCGGGTTGCCGATCACGGGCTTCGACGGAACCGAGACGTTCGAGCTCGGCTCAGGCTTCTTATTGGCCGGCTGGGGCCTAGTGGGCCTTGCGCGAGACCGCCGACGCGTTACCTCTGTTACTGCGGCAGCTCAGATCCACCACGCTGAGCCGCAGATCCACCACGCTGAACCGCAGGTTCGAGACGTTGAACCGAGACCGAAACCGTTGAGCGAGGGCGATCTCCTTCTGCCCTACTGGCCTGAGTGATTTAACGGGCACGAGAGAGCGCCGAACGAAAAGGCATTCGCCGCTGGCGTAAAGCTAGAGCGTGCCGTCGGCGGCCGGCTGCGATTCGGGTATCTCGGTGACCGCGGGCGGCGGCGCGATCGCGTCGCGCTCCGAGGCGGGCGGCCAAACGGCCAGATACAGAGCCAGACCGAGATAGACGATCAGCATCACGTCGGCGATCAGGTTGACCACCAACAAGAAGCGCAGCGGCGGGAAAACACCGAGAAGGAACGTCGCGATGATGAATACGGCGAGGTAGGTGAGGTTCCGCCTACGACGCTCGGATGCCGTCCGAGAGGCGGGGGTCTGCGGACGCCGGCGGCCGACCATGCCTTCTTGAAGGGGATAAGGCGCTTTCGGCGGGACGAGGATGCTGCGACCACCGAGAACGCTTTGCTTGGCTGCGCCTCGTCCACCCAATGCTCTGAGAGATCTACGGAACATACGTTCAGTATCCATCGGGGAATTGCCGACGCTCTGTAAGAGAGCCGGTCCCAGCACCAACCCCCAAGCCGCGACCAACAGCACTACCAGTATTCCCACGTGCCGCTCCCACCTCAGTAGTGGGCCCCGTCGGTCGGAAATTAGCACCGGGTACGGATAAATACAAGGATGTAATTACGCCACGGTACGCAACAGTGGTGTCGCGGGTGGAAAGTATGGACCTACTACCAGCCTTCGAGCGGTTCGAGGAGCACGAGCCGGACTGTAGATCCGGGCTCGATCGTGCCGCGGTCGGCCGGCAGCACGGCCAGGGCGTTGGCTCCGGCCACCGACGAGATCACGCCGGGACCCTGCCGTCCGGAGAGGCGGGCGCGCCACCCTTGCTCATCCCGCCAGGCGCGCACGCGCAGGTAGGTCTCGCGGCCGGCCTTGTGGTCCACGCCGTCTTCCATGCGCCCTTCGACCTCGGGACGGGTCAGCGTGCGCCGGCCGCCCATCTTCAGAAGAGCAGGCCGGACGAAAAGCTCGTACGCCAGCACCACCGACACGGGCGTCTCCTGGAGTCCGAACAGCGGCCGGCCCTGCACCATCCCGAAAGCCAGGTTGAGGCCGGGTCGGACCGATATCGGCCACATGTCGACCTCGCCCAGCCCCTCGGTGACCTCCTTGAGCGGTCCCTCGGGATCGGATCCGACGCTGCCGGAGACGATGAACACGTCGGCCTGCGGGAGGTAGGACCGGAACTTCTCCCTCAGGGCGTTCGTGTCGGTCCCCACTATCCCGGCCCTCGTGGGCTCGGCCCCCGCTTCCCGGGTCATGCCCGCGATGGCGAAGGAGTTCGAGTCGCGCACCCCGCCCGTGCCGAGGGGTTGGCCGGGCTCCTGGAGCGCATCGCCCATCGCGAAGGCCACGACCCGTGGTCTCGGGCGCACCTTGACCCGGGCGCGACCGAGGGCGGCCAGAACGCCCACGTCCATACCTCTTATCCGCTGGCCTTCCTGCATAACGGGATCGCCTTGCGCGATGTCCTCGCCCGCAGGCCGCACGTTCTCGCCGTGCGGAACTGCGCGACCGATCGCCATGGACGAACCGACGACGGCTACGTCGTCGCGCAGCACGACGGAGTCCGCTCCCTCGGGCAACGTTGCGCCGCCTGATACCCGCACCGCTTCGCCGTGAGCTATGCGTCCCGCGAAAGGACGACCCGCCGCGGCTTCCCCGATGATCGTGAGACTCGCGGGCGTCGACCCGGCACTGGCCGTGTCTTCGGCGCGCAAGGCGAATCCTTCCGAGGCTGCACTCGGAAACGGAGGCAGATCCTCGGGCGCCGTCACCGTTTCTGCGAGCACGCAGCCGTGTGCATCCGAAACCGACAGTTCGAGCGGATCGAGCACGGATATGCGCTCGAGGATGCGTTCTTGAGCCTCGGCCACGGACAACATTCCAGGGAGCGTAGCAGGGCAATCCTCCGTTCAGCACTACTGGATAAGCTCACTTGTGATCAATGAGATGGAGCGACAACGATGCGCTTTCCGAAGCGACTTCCAGGCATCGCACGCGTCTTCGGCTACTGGAGAGCCGAACGGCGCACGATCCGCCATGGCTTCGTTTCGCTCCTCGTTGCGACGGTAGGTGAAGTAGCCGCCGGCATAGCCCTCGGCGCCATGACCGGCACCCTTTCGAAGCTCCCCGGATTACTGATCCTGTTGCCGGCGGCGAACTCGGTGCGCGGAAGCATCTACGGAGCGATGTCTTCGCGGCTCGGAACGAGCATCCACACCGGAATGTTCGAGCCGAGCCGGCGCCGAGAAGGCGCGCTCTATCAGAACGTCTACTCGTCGGCCGTACTGACTCTTTCGATCTCATTGGCCATGGGCGTCCTCGCAAAGGGTGCGGCCACAGTGCTCGGCGTCCGGAGCATCGCCATCGTCGACCTGGTCGTCATCTCGATCCTCGGCGGGATCTTGTCGAGCGCGATCGTTGGTGCGTTGGCCGTCGTGCTCGCGCTGGCCGCGAACTCCTACAACTGGGATCTCGACAGCGTCGCGACACCGGTCATCACTGCGATCGGCGACATGGTCACCATCCCGGCCCTGTACGCCGCAACGTTCGCGGTGGGTATTCGATTCCTGTCCCCGAGCGTCGCCGTCGTCCTCACCTTGCTGACCCTGCTCTTCACAATCGTGGGGTTGCGCTCGAAGCTCCCCCAGTCGCGCCGGGCGGTCCGAGAGAGCCTTCCCATGCTCGTCATCACGGGTTCGCTGTCCTTGCTGGCCGGGGTCGTCGTGGAGTCCCGCGTAGATCGCTTCCTGACATTTCCGGCTCTGCTGGTCCTGATCCCGGCTTTGTTGTCCAACACCGGAGCCTTGGGGGCCTCTCTGTCCTCACGACTGGCCTCGAAGCTTCACCTCGGTGCCTTGGAGGCGCGTGGTCTGCCTCAGGGCTTGGCGCTCCTCGACAGCACGATCGTCCTGTTGTTCGGTCTGTGGGTTTTCGTGCTCGTGGGTGTGAGCGCGCACTACGCGTCGGTGGCCATGGGCTTCGCCTCGCCGGGGCTGCTGAAGATGATCGAAGTCGGCCTGCTGGCCGGGATCATGACGACGGCAGTGCTCATGATCCTGGCGTACTACGCCGCCGTAGCCACCTACCGCTTGGGGCTCGACCCGGACAACCACGGAGTGCCTCTCGTCACGAGCGCTTCGGACCTGCTGGCCATCCTCGCTTTGATCGTCTCCCTCGTTGTGGTTGGCCTGGCGTGAGTATCCTGTGAGGCACCCGATGGGCGATCCGCCAAAACGTACGGTCAAAGACCTCCTAGCGGAGTCGAAGGACACCTCAGAGCTGATGGTGGACCTCGCGTATGCCGCTGTGTTCTTTGCCGACCCCAAGCTCGCCGACGAAGTCGACCACCTCGAGGAGCTCATGGGGACGTACAGCCGGCAGCTTCGTCTTATCTCCATGCTCGCTGCGCGCAGTCCTGAGGACGCAGAGGGGTTGGTCGACGTCCTTCACCTGGCTTCGTGCATCGAGCAGATCGCAGATGCAGCGGTTGGTATATCGCGCGTCGTCTCCGGCGATCTCGGCATACCCAATGCCCTCCGCGTCGACCTGACGCATGCCGACGAGATATCCGGACGTGTTCGCGTACGCGTCGGTTCGGAATGCGTCGGCCGCTCGCTCGAGGATCTGGAGCTCCCGACCGAGACCGGCATGTGGGTCATCGCGATCCGCAGAGGATCGGAATGGGACTTCGACCCACACGGCGACACGATCCTCGGCGAAGGCGACGTCCTCGTCTTCCGGGGGCCGGAGGAAGGTGTCCAGCTCATTCGCAAGTTGGTCGGAGCACCCGTTTCGATCCACCCGGACGACGAAGCCATTGCGGCTCCCGTGGACGAACCGGCCTATCCCGAGCTCGACCGTGCCGTCGACATCCTTATCGCGATGAAGAACACCGCCGAGGTCGGCGTGGGCCTGGCGTACTCGGCGTTGATGCTGAGAGAGCCGGCTCTTGCCGCGGAGGTAACGACTCTCGAGTCGCGCTCCGATGAGCTTCAAAGTGAGCTCGAGTCGTGGGTCCTGCGGGCAACGGAGAGTGCGCCGAACCCCGAAGAGCTTCGCGGACTCCTTCGATTGGCTTACGCCTCTGAAGGCATCTGCGATGCAGCGCGTTCGATGACGCGGTTGGTCGATCGCGGCGAAGACCTTCACCCGATCGTTGCCGAATCCATCGAAGCATCCGATGCCATGGCCGTGTCCGCGATCGTCGAAGAAGGTTCACCCGCGGCCGGCAAATCGCTGCGTGAGGTGTCGTTCAAGACCGAGACCGGTATGTCGGCGCTGGCGATCCAGCGCAACGGACGTTGGATCTACCGTCCGGCGAAACATTTCGTTCTGCGCGCCGGTGACCGGATCATCGCAACGGGACCCGAGGACGGCATCGAAGAGGTCGAGGCGCTCGTCCAGGCTCCCGCTCCCATCTCGGCCGAAGCCTAGGTTCAGCGGGAAGGCCTTAGTCCTTCAACGAAGTCGAGGGCTACTGCGCGCGACGGAGCGATCACGCGAGCGAAGCCGATCGCGCTGAGCAGCCGGATCTCGACGCGATCGACGAAGTAGAGAACGCGCCCCTCCCCATCTCCGATCCGGATGCGCTCGCCTTCGTCCGTTGCCCACGGCGGGGCCAGACGGGCACCGGACGCGATCTCGACTATCGCCAGCCGGGTGTCGCGCAGGAAGGTTTCGGATAGGAATTGCGTCGGCTGGCCGCTTCCGCCGGCCGTTATCGCGACCACCGAAGCTCGGTCTGCTCTCCAACCCGACGGCGGAGTGACTTTGAGTGGAACCCGTTCGCGTGAACGATCGACCTCCGCAACAAGCGTTCCGGTTCCGATCAGCTGAGCAGCCTGCAGTTGGGTGACCTTCTCAGTTGCAGGATCCTTTCCTTCCATGAAACGAGCGCGCGAAGGCACCGACTCGTCGACCTCGATCGCTTCGATCAGCCGAACGGCGCGTCCCTTGATCGTCCATACCTCACGCAGGACGATCCCTGCGGCGTCGACGCAAGTTTCCACGCGGTCGTTGCTCGTCGGAGGTGCGACCTCATCGGGTGCCGGCTTGCGGTAGGCGAACCACGCGCATCTGCGCCCGGCGACATCGCCGGAGCCGGTCGCCTCCGCGAGGCCGGCGCGGGATGCGTCGCGCAGCGCGGCAAACGACGCATCCCGCGCCGGTCCGCCGGGAGGACGCAAGACACCGAAGCGGAGCTTTCCGCCTTCTTCCAGCACCCACAGATGCTTCCTTGAGGTGATACGACCGGAACGGATACGGCCGTTCCGGTCGGGCACCTCGATGCGCCCGCCGTACGGACGCCGAACCTCCAGAACCTCGGAGCTTGTGCTCACGCGCGACGACGACGCCCGGTCCTCTATCCGGTACACGACGCGGTATCCGTCGACCGCTCGTTCGCGCAGACGGGGCGTGACCTTCGAGCCCGTTGCAGCGACAACCAAGGAGGCGATCAGCAACGCCCCGACGAGCAACGGCCCGAAACGCTTCACAAGACGTCTTCTAGCGTCGTCGCGCCGGCGCTCGTTTCGTTGCCGTCCGCGGACGCGCGACCTTCCGGCGCCTCTTCGCGACGACACCGGAACGCCCGACCACGCGCTCGTCGGTTCCGAGGTAGGCCTCGACAACGCGCGGGTCGTTGGTCACCTGCTTCGGGGTACCGCGCGCGATTATGCGTCCGGTCTCAAGAGCGATCAGTTCGTCCGCAACGCCCGTCACGAGTGGCATGTCGTGCTCGACGAGAAGCATCGTGCACCCCGTAGCTTTCTGCACCCTGCGCAACAAGGGCCCGAGCGCCTCGGTCTCACGCTGAGCGATACCCGACGAAGGTTCGTCCAAGAGAAGAACAGTGGGTTCATGCGCGAGCACGCAAGCGAGATCGACGATGCGACGGGAGCCGGTCGAGAGCTCGGAGATGAACTTGTCGTGGAAGGCCCCGAGGTGCAGTAGGTCGATGAGCTCGTCCACGCGCGCCGTCACCTCGCGCTCGGCCGACCACACCCATGGCAGGCCGAGCAGAGTCGAGATCGGCCCCTGCGTTTTGACCTTCCGCTCGAGTGCGCAGGCAAGCGTTTCGGCAACCGTCAGCGAAGAGAACAGCTTCGCGTCCTGGAACGAACGACCAAGTCCGACGCGTGAACGTTCGGCGGGCGGGAACCCGGTTATGTCTTTGGAGCCGAGCGTGACCGTCCCGTGCTGGTGCGGCACGAAGCCGCAGATCGCATCGAACAACGTCGTCTTCCCCGCGCCGTTGGGTCCGATAAGACCCAGCACCTCGCCTCGGTCGACATCGAACGACACGTCGTCGACGGCCACGACACCGCCGAATGAAACGCTTATGCCCCTGACCGAAAGCGCTAACTCCTTCGATCGGCGTGTCTTGGCATTCTTCGGAGCTCGTTTGCTGTTTGGACTTCGGCTCATCGCTTCTTCCGTCCGCCGATCAGGCTTCCGGCTCCCTCGAGGAATACGGAACGAAGGATGTCCCGGCGGCCGAGCAGCTCCTGCGTCGAGCCGTTGAATCGGATCTCGCCCTTCTCCATGAAGTACGCATGACGGGCGACCGTGAGCGCGACGTTCACCGATTGCTCGACCAGCACGACCGTCGTCCCCGACTGATGGATCTCCTCGACGATGTGCAAGAGCTGCTGCACGATCACGGGCGCCAATCCGAGCGAGAGCTCGTCGATCATCAGCAGGCGCGGCTTGGCGATGAACGCCTGCGCGAGCGAGAGCATCTGCTGCTCACCGCCGGACAGGCTTCCGGCCTGCTGATCGAGACGCTGTTGGAGAACGGGGAAGGTCTCGAAGACGCGGCTGCGCGCTCCGGCCACGTAGTCGCGGTCCTTGTCGTACAGCCAGGCCGCCATGTCGAGGTTCTCGCTCGACCGACAGCGTCGGGAAGATCGACTTGCCTCCCGGCATGAGGATGATGCCGAGCGCCGCGGTCTCCTCCGGCTCGAGGTGCGTGATGTCGTTTCCGTCGAAGTAAACGACGCCACTGCGCGGATGCACGAGCCCGGACACGGCTTTGAGCAACGTCGACTTCCCTGCGCCGTTCGTACCGAGCAAAGCGCGACGAGCTCGCCTTGCTGAACGTCGAAGTTCACGCCGAAGAGCACCTGCGTCGTCGTCGTAGGCGACGTCGACGTCCTGGACGGTCAGAAGCGAGTGTTCGCCTTGCGCCAGGCGCTCGTTTCGCAGACGAGCCTCGGTCCCCAGGACCTGGAACGACCGGGCGACGTCGGCGTTGGCGAACCGCGCGGCCGATGCGAGGACCAGTCCGCCACCGGCGAGGATGAGCGCCGAAGTGAACAGCGCCCAGCGGATCCCCGGCCCATCGGCGATGGCACCGATGATCGGCGTGGCGACGATGCCGAGCGTCACGAAGAAACCCGCGTAGCTGAAGCCGAGCGTCCGGATCCTGGCCGGCGAGACGAAGCCCACGATCGTGAGGTAGGCCGGCGCCCAGAAGGCGATCAGCGATGAGACCAGGCAGAGGATCACGACGGCCGACGGCGAGGTTGGGGGCCATGGAGTACAGCGCGAGACTGAGCCCGAGCGCGGATACCGAGAAGCCGAAGAACAGCGTCACGTGGGACATCGACTTCGTCCGAACGAGTCGGTCGGTGATGCGACCGCCAATGACCACCGAAAGCAGAGCGAACGGGGCAACTCCGGACGCGATGATCCCGCGGCCGAGCTCGTTTACGCCGAAGACCTCGTCGAGGTAAATGTTCGAGTACACGGCGAACGCGAGTGCTCCCATGCCCGTGCAGAACGAGCCGAGGAAGATCCGTTTCATCGTGGGAACCGAATACAGCCAGCGGACGGCGCGACCGAAGGGAACATGCGGCTCATCGACGGCGAGAAGCGCCGACTCGCGGTCGTCCATGATCCCGCGCACCGGCTCGCGCATCTTCATCGCGACGTAGGCGAGCACGAAGGTCGGGATCGGCCAGGATGAAGAACGCGTACCGCCAGCCGAGCAGGTAGGCGATCAGCCCCGCGAGAGCCGGCCCGATGATCGCAGCCCAGGCGTCGGCCGACCTGTGAAGGCTGAACACGCGACCTCGTAACGGCCGGCGGGTAGTAGTCGGTCAGCAGTGATGGGTGCACCGCTCCGCTGACGAGCTTGCCCGTCCCCGAACCGATGCGGAACAACACCAGAACCGCAACGACGTTTGCCAAACCGGTCGAGAAGGCGAAGACCCCCCAGACGATCGCTCCCATCCATGCCAAACGCACACGATTCGAACGGTCTCCGAGCCATCCCACCAGCGGAATGGCCAGCCCGACGATGGCCGGCAACGCGCGGATGGTCCCCAGTTGCGCGTTGGTGAGACCGAAGGCGTCGCGGATCTCCGGGCCGAGGATGCTGAGCGCCGCGATGTCGAACTCGTCGACGAGATTCAGCGCGAAAAGGACGATGAGCGGGAAAAGGTCCACCGCGCGAAGCTCCGGCGCGAATCGGAGCACAAGCCTGTCGCCGAAGTGACGCGTTGGTTCCCGTGCTCTTAGGTGCTGGGTCTTCGCTCTTGCGTAACCGCGCAGGAGATGGTTTTGGTTTGGTCTTCGCCCTCCGAGCGGGCTTTCTAACTCGAGCTTTCGCCTTAGGCTTGGCCTTCAAGGCAGATCACCAACTCCGATGAGCGCTTCGGGTGGTTTGGCTTTGGGCGCTTCATCGACCCGTTTATCCGCGATCAAGCTCGGGACAACGATCTTTCGCCGGTCGGCGAACGATCTGAGCAACCGGTCGCGTGTCCGGAACACGATCTCGCCGAGACCACCAGGGAAGAGCATCAGCAGGACGAGCAAACCGAAGCCGGTAGCGAGGAACTGGTACTCGTTCGGCCAGGTAGAACTGGATGCTGCGAACGTAAACGGCGCCGATGACCGCGCCGGTCATCGATCCCATCCCTCCGATGACCACCATCGAGAAGATCGCCAGCGAGTACTCGGCCGGCGAACCGGTCCGAACCGCAGTGCTTGCTGGTGATAAGCAAGCAAGCCACCGGCCAGCGCCGCGAAGAACCCTGAAAGCGCGAACGCCGAGAGCTTCGCCGAAATGGGGCGGATGCCGAAGGCCTGCGCGTGCATCTCGTTGTCGCGCAACGCGATGAAGTTTCGTCCGAGCCGTGGTTCGTCGCACGTTTCGTCCGGCGAACATCGCCAGCAACAGCCCGACCAGGCACACGTAATAGAAGGCGAACTCCGAGGTCACGTCGATCCCCAATATCTTCGGACGAACGATCGCTCCGACCGGCGTGAGAATCTCCCATTGCAGGATCCAGCTCTGCGCAGCCACGGCGAAGGCCAGCGTCGTAACACCGAGGAAGAGCCCGCGGATGCGCAGACGCAGGCAGTCCGATAAGAACCGCAGCGACGGCTCCGGCCAAACCGGCGATCAACAGCACAAGGAAGAAGTTCGGCGGTGCAGCCGGAGCGATCGACACGCGTCACGAGCTTTGCCGGCGAGCATCGCCCCGATACCGACCAGCGCCCAATGGCCGAGAGAAACGTTCCCGCTCCACCCGGTCAGCATCACGAGCGAGATCCCGACCATCGCGTAGATCAGGATCGCGGAGGCGAGGCTGGTGTCCGAAGCGCTCAGGAAGAACGGGATGACGCGCAACGACGAGCGCCGACGAAACCGACGATGGCGATCTGGGCATTGCGGATCTGCGGCAGCTTCCTGAGCTCGCGCGGAGTACGCCTGATCTCCTGAACGGCGCGCCAAGTCGATGCGCCGGGGTCGACGCGGCCAAGTCGGTTGCGTTGCAGCAACAGGGCGACGACGATGACGCCGAGCAGGAAGCCGTCAACGGGTCCGGTGCTTCCGAACGAGAAGAAGATCGTCTGCTCGGCCATCGTTATGACCAGCGAAGCCACGACGGCTATAGGCAGGCTCTCCATCCGTGCGATCACTGCGGCCGCGAGCGCTCGCAGGATCAGGCCCTGACCGGCGATGGCGCCCAGCTGGAAGCCGAGGATCGGGGCACGCAGGATCGCCGTGATGGCGGACAGCAGCCCGGCCATACCCCAGACGATGAGCGAGACCCGGCTCACGCGGACGCCGAGCAGCCGCGCACGCTCGGCGTTCTCCGCCGCAGCGCGGGAGGCGATCCCGTACCGCGTGAAGCGGAAGAAGAGCGCCAACCCAATGAGGACAACGGGCCCGACGATCAGGACGATGAAGTGGTCGGCCGTGAAGTTCACGCTGCCGAACTCGAAGGAGACGCCCCACGGGACTCTCGAGCTTGGTGGAGAACTGTTTCGCGGCGATGTCCCCTTCGAGCCAGCCCGGGAGCGCAAGCTCGAGCGCACCGAGGATCTGTGCCACCCCGATCGTCGCCACCGTCAGGATCAACCGCGGCGCGTTGCGGAACCGACGGATGATCCCGAACTCCACGATGAGGCTGGTGACTATCGCAGCTGCGAGCCCGGCCAGAACGGCGAACACGTACGGCACCTCGTAGACGGTGAACAGCTCGGCGGCCAGAACGGCAGCGAAGGCACCGAGCTCCCCTTGAGCGAAGTTGATGATCCGGTTCGTCCGGTAGACGAGGACGAGACCGATCGCGATCAGCGAGTAGAGAAGTCCGACGACGATCCCCTGCAGGTACAAGCCGTTCGGAACGTCTGTGGTGTCGGTGATCGCGGGAAAGATGACCTTGCCGAACAGAACGACGACGGCGAATCCGGCAAGGAAAGCGCCGGCGCCATCGAGCACGCGACGATCAGCCAGTTTCAGGTTGGCCCCTCCCCGGAAAGGTGAACCTGCTTTTGATCCCCGGCGATTCTCCGCGTCACTTGACGCGTCAGTCAATTGGCGCGGAGAATCGCGCGGGGATCAGGTCATGGGGAGGGAGGTGACGCGGCCACGCCCGCAATGCGGCCGCCAGGTTCATGGGCAATCGCCTAAGTGAGCTTTGGGAGTCCCTCCTCTCGATCGTCAGGCGCATCAACCTTCGCGAAGAGAAGGGTCAGCTCGGCGCCGCGAGCATCGTGGCGGCGATAGCTCTCATCGCCGCGCTTTTCGCGCTCCCCGGTGGCGACGACAAGGGCAAGCTCGCCTCGGGCGACGAAGCGGTGGCCACAGAAGCACCGGACGAAGCCGGTCCCACTGCTTCGGCGGGCCCGACGTCCTCGGCGGCCGCCGGCCCTCAAGCGACGCCTGCGTCTGATCTCGTCGACAACCCCGATGCCGAGCTCGATTACGCCCGCCGACTCGCCGCGAGCATCCACCCGGTAACGACATCGCTCCCCAACGGGAATCCGAATACGTGGGCCGGAGTAACGAAGGACAAGATCAAGGCCGTCTTCTCCTACGACCAAGCGAACTGTGGCACGAACCTCATAAACGCCCTGAGCGCAGCCGGGGCAAACTTCGCGACCGAGGGACGTTACTTCCGTGCTGCTCCGTCCAACGCCGACGAGACCAATCGTGAGCACGTCGAGGCCATCAACACGATCGTGCAGTACTACAACGACCGCGGCTACGAGGCCGCTCAGGAATTCCCTCACATCAAACCGCTCGTCGGAAACGACCCGACCCATCCGTTCTACGGAAGAAAGCTCGTCCACGAATTCATAGACGGCGGCTCTTTCCAGTGCCCGGAGACGACAACTGCCGCTGCTGTCGACATCATCGAGGATCGCAAGCCGTTCTTCGTTTTCAACAACCTCGATGGCGCGGCCTACAACATGGCCGAAGCTCTGCACGGCAAGTCCCAGGGCAAACAACGGCCGATGCACTTCGGCTCCCTCTGGCTGTCGGACAAGGAGTACGCACGGTGGGCTCCTTACACGTGGACGCAATTCACCACCGGGACTAAGGCCGCCGACCTATACGCGAGCTACGTCTGCTCCCGATTGGTCGGCAAGAACGCGACGCGGAGCCCGCAATACAAGAGGCACGAAGCGGAAGTTCGGACTGCTTTACCCGAACCTGCAAGAGGCCAAGAATGTCGCCAATGACTTGCGCGCCGCCGTCAAGAAGTACTGCGGCAGCGATATCTACGGATCGAACTTCTTCGCATACGAACCCGACATCAGCCGCGCCGCGGAGCAAGGGACGACCATCGCCGTGAATTTCAAATTGGCCGGTGTGACATCGATCACATACCTGATGGACCCGGTGTTCCCGCTGTTCCAGATCCTCCAGCAGGTGTCCCAGAACTATCGTCCCGAATACGTCTTCACACCTACCGGCTATTACGACTCAAGCACCGTGCAACGCCTCTACGAGCCCAGAGCCAGACGGACGGAAACAGTTTCGGCATCTCTGCGTTCGGAATACCCGGCGGTTTCGGGTTCACGGCCGGTGACTCCTTCTACATCTGGCACGACCGCCACAAGAACGCACCGAACGGACGGAAGTGCGACCCGAGCACGGCAGCAGGGATGAACCACTCGCCCGACTTCTGTAAAGCGCCTGCGGCGATCGTGACGTGGCTGTATACGACGCTGCCCTCGCTCGCCGGGATCTTGTTCGCAGGACCCGACTTGAAGCCCGCCAACGTCACAACCGGTTTGCAACGAGTTCCCGTTACGCGGTTCGGCGGAGCCGGAGCAACGCAGAAGCCGTTCGCCGCCCTTCTGGGAGCGGGTCCGGGCAAGTACTACTTCATCGTCGACGCGGTCGAGTACCGATGGCGCGCCGGTTTCGTCTCACCGCCACCGGAGACCAAGCTCGGCTGGGTCGAGTATCCGGACTGCCAGCGCCACTACAACAAGTGGCCCAACGACCTATCGCAAGGCTGGGAGAAGGACGGCCCGTACTACAACGCCTACTGCGGTGACCCCAAGTACGCCGAGTCCGACTACCGGCCTAAAGGTCCCGACAATGAGGCCTGTAGCCAGACTCCGTCCGCGAACGTGCCAAAAGGACGGCTATCCGCGGTGGAGGGACTGGTAAGCGATACCCGCAGCGGCTTCGCCGAAGCGGGATCGCTTGCCCTTCGCTTCTCCGTCGCTTCGGGTAGTTACCGCTTCGCGCGTGCGAACTGGGTGAGGAATTCTTCGAATTCCTCACCCAGCTCGGGGTGTTGCACACCCAGCGACACCAACGCCTTGAGGTAACCGAGCGGGCGGCCCGCGTCGTGACGCGGGCCGCGATGGATGTGTGCGTAACCGGCGCCCGATCGCGCAACGGCGGCGATCGCGTCTGTCAGCTGGATCTCTCCACCCGAGCCGGGCTTGGTTCGCTCGAGCTCGTCGAAGACGTCGGGCGTCAGAACGTAGCGCCCGATCGATCCGAGATTGGATGGGGCATCGTCCGGCGAAGGCTTCTCGATGAAGTCCTTCATCCTTACGAGGTCATCCCTGATCGGTTCTGGATCGACCACGCCGTAGTTGCCGATCTCGTCCTTGGGCATCTCCATCACGGCGATGACGGATGCGTCGTACTCGCCGTGAGCGGCGATCAGCGCGTCGAGAAGCATCGGTCCGCCGAACAACTCGTCCGGCAACATCACCGCGAACGGCTCGGCTCCCACGGCGTCGCGCGCGCACCACACGGCATGACCGAGACCGAGCGGCTCGTTCTGCTCGACGAAGATCACGTTCGCCAGCTCTTGCGGCCTCTTAGTTGCGCGCAATAGATCTTCCTTCCCCTTCGCGGCCAGCGCCTCCTCGAGGTCTGGCGCAGGTGCGAAGTGATCGCGCAGGGCGGTCTTCTCCCGGCTCGTCACGATCAGATCACGTCGGTGACCCCCGCGCCGGCCGCCTCTTCGACGATCCACTGGATCATCGGCCGGTCGACGACGGCGAGCAGCTCCTTGGGGACGGCCTTGGTGGCGGGCAAGATGCGGGTGCCCAGACCAGCGGCCGGAATGACGGCCTTTCTCACTGAATGCGTTTGAGGCACGGGCAACAAGATGACAGAAGGCTCGACTGCCGGGAGTCACGCTGCGTCGCGTCTTAGCTCGCCGATGACCGCTCCGCTATCGTTTCCGGCATGGGAGTGCTTGCCGACGTCGGCGACTACCTGCGGATCCTCAGGAACGTCCCCGTTTACGTCAGAAACCCGCTGAGCGAAGCGTGGGCTCTCGCCACATATAAGGAACGGCTAGAACGCAGGGACGAGTACTTCCTGAAGATGGTGAGCGAGGAAGTATTCGCAAATCCGCAAAGCCCGTACCTCTTTTTGTTCAAGCAGGCTGGATGCGAAGCCGGGGACATCGCCCAGATCGTGAAGGACAAAGGGCTCGACGAGGCGCTGGAGGTGCTGAGCGACGCCGGCGTCTACGTGAAGTTTGACGAGTTCAAGGGACGTGCTCCGATCGAACGGAACGGGCGCGAGCTGCATGTTTCAGACACCGACTTCGACAACCCACTCGTGCGCGGCGGTGCCGGGCGCTCGACGAGCGGGTCGACGGGAGCTCCGACGAGGCTCAAGACGGATTGGCGCGCGAAAGGACAGGACTCCTGGTCTCTCATCTTGAACCACAAGGCACAGGGCTTAACCGGAGCCCCGATTGCGAGATTCGGTGATACGACACCGGCCAATTGGGGGGTCGGTTCTCTTGTCGGGGCCAAGGTCGGTCATGTCGCCGAGAAATGGTTCAGGACGATCCCGCTCAGCGATCTGCGAGGCGGCCTCCAAGGCCGCCTCGGAGTCGATGGGATCAGGCTTGTCTCGCGGATCTGTGGCGTTCGGCTACCTCGTCCCGAGGTCGCGACGCCGCTTGCCGTAGCCCAGTGGATGCGGCAGCAACTGGACCAACACGGCCGCTGCCTGCTTGGGACGGGGGTGAGCAACGCAGTTCGTGTCGCGGCCGCAGCGACAGAGAACGGGGTCGACCTGACCGGAGCTGTGATCACCAGTTCGGGAGAGCCGGCCACATGGGCAAAGGCGAAGATCATCAGAGCTTCCGGAGCACGCTGGGCTGTCGGTTACGGACTGGCCGAGGCGGGAGAGGTAGGGGCGGCATGTCCCAACGCCGAAGATCCAACCGACGTTCATGTCGCTCGTGCCGGGATCGGAATAATCCAGCGCCCGTTCAAGGTCGGCATTAGCGGCCAGACCGTCCAGATCTTCCGGATAACGAACTTTCGGCGAGTGCGTTCCAAAGTGATGATCAACGTCGAGCTCGACGACTTCGGAATCATGGAAGAGCGCGACTGCGGCTGCCTGTACCACGAGTGGGGCTTCAGGCCGCACCTCCGCCAGATCTTCAGCCACTCGAAGCTCACCGGCGAGGGCGTGACCCTCGTGGGCGGATGGACGCTACGCATCCTCGAGGAGTTCCTGCCTGCGAAGTTCGGAGGCACGCCGATCGACTATCAGCTGATAGAGGAAGAGAACGAGTCCGGACAAACTCAGGTGACGATCGCCGTCAGTCCGCGCTTGGGACCTCTGGACGAAGCGGAAGTCGTCAAATGCTTCCTGGGCGGGCTCAGCGCCCAGGACCGTTACCTGGACCGGGCGATGTGGGAGGCGGCAGGAACGCTCCGGGTCACTCGACGTGAGCCGATCGCGGGAAACACAGAGAAAGTCCTGCCGTTGTATCGCACGCGAAAACCAGATCCGTCGGGGAGTTAGATCGCCGGCGTCTCGGCGCGGTGCATGCCGAACGGCCCGTGCCGGCGCAGGTAGTCGGCTGCGGTGACCGCTTCGCGGCGGGCCTGGTCGAAAGCGGAATCACCGAGCAGATCGCGCGGGCCCACCAAACGATCGGGCGCTACTTGGAAGCCGAGACCGATCGCCTTGCCGAGCGCACGGGTCGATGCATCACCGTTGGCCGAAACCGGAACCAGCGGACTCGGCCCCCCGGCCGACGCGCCGAACGCGTACGGGATCGTGAAAGCCTCGAGCACTTCCTCGACCGACGGGAACGGCGAACCACAGCGCACGACCAGGACGGGATCCTTGCCCGACGAAGCCACGGCGGCTATCTCGCCCGTCGCCTTCGAACGAACCTCGACCACGCTAGTTCCCGGGCTGCGAGCCAGCGCCAAGAACCGATAGAGATCGGCCGGCAGATCGAATTCGTGTCTGGGCAGCCCGTTCTTGGCAGCGAAAGCGAAGCCTTCCGCGAGCCTGGAGTCGGCGACGAGAGCCGGGGTGTTGAAGGGGTCGGCGAACATCCGATAGAGGTGAACGTTCCACGACCCGGGCCCGGCCTTGTCCGAGAGGAAGCAAAGGACGGGCTCGCTGTCTCGTACGTCGAGGCCCAGCTCGACTCCGTCCACATCGGGCGAGTGGCCGTTCGCGCCGAATTGATGCAGTCTGCGGCCGACGTCAGCCGCCCGGTCGAAGACGTCGGCGGCAAGAGCCTTGATGGAAGCGGAACCGGGCGTCTCTGTGTGCAGCAGGACCAGTCCGATGTCGTCGCCGCAGCGGGCAACATAGCCGTCGGCGACCAGCCCCGCGGTTTTGGCCTCGGCCAGCGACTCACGCGCGGCGTCCAGCAAGGCAGGGTGGACGTGCCCGGCCCCCACGTATCCACCGGCGCATCCACGGAAAATCGAGATCGTCGAGCTCACAACGCAAACCTTAGCCACGCGGAGTGACGAAAACCCTCGCCCCGGGAGCCGTAATACTTAGCGCATGCCCACGTACACCTATAAGTGCACCAAGTGCGGAGACGAGACCGAGGCCGTCCAGTCGATGTCGGATCCGCCGCTCAAGCGCTGCAAGAAGTGCCGCGGCGCCCTTCGACGCACATTCAACCCCGTAGGGATCGTCCTCAAGGGCTCGGGCTTCCACCGCAACGACTACCGCTCGCCGTCGAGAAAGTCCGGCGAGTCGGCCGACAAGAAGTCCGAGTCGACCTCCTCTGAGGGTTCGTCCGACAAGGGCTCAACGGACAAGAAATCGGATTCGGGGACGGAATCGAAGTCCGAGTCGAAGTCTGATACGAAGACCGAGGCCAAGCCGTCGACCTCGAAGGCCTCCAAGGACTGAACGTGCTGGAAGCTGAGATCGGTGTCTTCGGGGGCTCTGGGTTCTACTCCTTCGTCGATGGGCTGACCGAGCACACGCTCAGCACTCCCTACGGCTCGCCTTCGGCTCCCATCGCGATCGGCGACCTCGGCGGACGAAGCATCGCCTTCCTCCCGCGCCACGGCCCCCACCACGAGTTCCCGCCGCACGCGATCAACTACCGCGCGAACCTATGGGCGTTCAAGGAACTCGGTGTGACCCGTGTTCTCGCGCCGTGCGCGGCCGGAAGCCTCCAGCCAGACATCCACCCCGGCGATGTCGTCGTCTGCGATCAGCTCGTCGACCGAACCTCGGGCCGCGCCGCGACCTATTACGACGGCCCCCTATCGGTTCACGTCTCGTTCGCCGATCCGTACTGCCCACAACTGAGGCCGCTCGCGATCAAGGCCGCAGTTGCAGCCCGCATGGACGTTCACGATGGAGGGACCGTGGTGGTCATCCAGGGACCGCGCTTCGCGACCCGGGCGGAATCGTCCTTCTATCAGGACCAAGGCTGGGACGTGATCAACATGACGCAGCACCCGGAGGCGTACCTAGCTCGAGAGTTGGAGATGTGCTACGTGAACATGTCGCTGATAACCGATTACGACGTGGGTGTGGAGGGGCGTCCGGACATCGAGCCGGTAACGATGGAAGAAGCGCTTCGGGTCTTTGCCGAGAACACGGGACGGCTGCGTCAAGCTCTCTTCGAGCTGCTCGAGCTCATTCCGCCCGACCGCGATTGCTCGTGCGACGATGCTCTAACCGGAACACCGGCGCGGCCCTAGTCATCTCGTGACGACCGGATTGGCCGTCCTTCTGGGAGTCGTGCAGGGCGTAACCGAGTTCCTGCCCATCTCATCGAAGACGCATCTGGTGGTGGTGCCTGCACTCCTGGGCGAATCTTCGCCGTCGCTTCCGTTCATCGCACTTCTTCACCTGGGCACTCTCGTAGCACTCGTCGCCTACTTCGCGCGCGACCTCGTGAGGATCCTTGTCGATCTGCCCAAGAGTGGAAGTGAAGGACGCCGGCTCTTCGGATTGCTGGTGATCGCCACGATCCCCGCCGCCGTGATCGGTCTGATCTTCGAGGAAACCTTCGAGCGGTTGTTGGAGCATCCCCGCGAGGCGGCGTTCGCTTTACTCGCCACGGCCGTCTTGCTCGTGGCCGCCGAGTGGCTGGCCGGAACGTTCAAGATCGGCCGGCGCTTGCCTCGCCCTCTGGGGGCCGAGATCGGAACGAGAAACGCCGTCGCCATAGGCATCGCGCAGGCCGTTGCTTTGCTCCCTGGTGTTTCACGGTCGGGCGCCACGATGAGCACAGGTCTGGCTCTCGGGGTCCGCAGAGATGCCGTTGCGCGCTTCTCCTTCTTGTTGGCGATCCCGGCCATAGCCGGTGCAAATGTGCTGGAGTTCGGAGACGTTCTGAAAGACGGATTAGGAACGCCAGAGATCGCCGGCTTTATCGCCGCGCTGATAACCGGATACGCGAGCGTGGCGCTGCTGCTTCGCTACCTTCGTCGCTTCACCTACCTTCCATTTGCCGCTTATTGCCTCGTCTTCGCCCTGGCAGCCGGGATCTCTCTCTCGTAAAGACTGACGGGAGCGATTTCAGCACCTTCCTGTACGATTCCGCCTGGCGCCGATCAACAGGGGCAGGCACATGGTTTGGGTTAATCGCTGGATTCTGGTCGTCCTGCTCGGCGTGGCCGGAGCGTTCATCGGACCTACGGTCGGCGCCGAGACCGACTGCCATGAAGGAACGCCTCCCTTGTGCTCGAGCTCGAAGAACGGCGACAACGAGTCCGACGGTTCTCAGGGGAACGAGATCACGGGCGGTGATGCCATCGCCGCACAGGTCGTCGGCCTCGCGTCGGAGGGCAACACCAAAGTCGGCGCAACGAACAACTCTAGGGACGTCAGCGCAAAGAGCGGCGCCATCAAGTCGTCGAATAGCGCGGGGGGATCCGGCGGCGACGCCATTACGGGAACCGCGGTGGACGGCGATGACGCTCCCGACATCGCCCAAGCCGCGCAGGCCACGTCGGGCGACGGGGTCGGGGGCCAGGTGATCGGCGTGTTGACGGCTTCCGGCGGACGCGCCGACTTGGTCGTGGACAACACGGTCAAGCACATCACCGCCATATCGGGTGACAACGTGGGCCAAGGCTCGGCGGACATCGACGTTTAGCCCGCATTCGAGGGAGTGACTAGTCCGTTCGGACTATGCCCTCTGGCCACCAGAGATCAGGGTGTGGGGCAAGCGCGCCCGACACACTGAAATCGGAGGAATAACCTGCATGGATTGGCGTCGTGAAGATTACGGGTACGCCACGGCGGCAGCAGCCGCCGTGGCGTTCCTCGTCTACCTGGTGGCCGGCAACTTCGGTCTCGTCCCATCGCCCCTTACGCCGGGTGCCGCTTCAACGGGTGTTCCCCCGGCGGTCGCCCCGTTGGCTGCTCCACTGATCGGCTCGGGCGCGACCTTGGTGCCGGGTATCGCACCGATCCCTCCGAAGCTGACGCCGGTTCCCGTCCTGCCGAATGATCTCGTTCCGCCGGCCGTCGCCATAACGACGGAGAACGGCGCGGCCCTGGCCCTTGGCCAACCGGGGGTGGTCGCAGGCACGGTTGCCGACGTCGGCTCGAACATCGAAGAGGTCCTGGTTACGTTCACGGATCCGTCGGGCAAGACGACCACCGTCCCGGCCGAAGTGACATGCCAAGAAAACGGCCAATGCGGGTGGACGGCCAAGATCCCGGCCGTCGTCGCCGCGTACAGCGTTTCAGCCGAGGCGATCGATGCCGCAGGCAACGTAGGGCACAGCGAGCCGATAGAGATCGCCGTGCTGAATACCGGGGGCACGGTCCAAGACGTCGGAAATGTCGTACAGCGCGTACCCAACGTGGTCTCGAGTGTCGTGCAGCAGCTAGTCGGCGTCCTTTTCGGACGCTAGCGCTTCACCTCGCCCGTAACGACATCGGGCCGTCCGAACGAGAAGTAGGTGAATCCGAGTTCGGCCATCCGGTCCACCGACCAAAGGTTGCGTCCGTCCACGATGACCGGGCGGCGCAACGCGTCCTTGACACGCTCAAGATCGGCTTCGACGAACTCGGGCCATTCGGTCAGGACGACGAGTGCATCTGCGCCCTCGAGAGCACTCATCGCATCCGATGTGATCTCCGCATGCGGGAACTCGGCCTTTGCGATCGGCCCGGCCGCCGGATCGTAGGCGCGTATCTTGGCGCCTTCGCGCTCGAGGGCCGGTATTACGTCGAGAGAAGGCGCTTCCCGGAGATCGTCTGTTCCGGCTTTGAAAGCAAGCCCCCAGACCGCGATCGTCTTTCCGTCGATGTTCCACACCGCGCGTTGCACCTTCTGCACGAGGATCTGGCGTTGTTCCACGTTGATCCGACGCACGTTGTCGAGGAAGGAAAGGTCGACGCCGAGTTCCTCGGCCTGCGATATGAACGCCGCCAGGTCCTTCGGGAAGCAGAATCCGCCATACCCGATCCCCGCCGACAAGTGGTGTGGACCGATCCGTGGATCAAGCCCCATCCCTCTCGCAACGACTGACACGTCGGCGCCGGCGGCTTCGCAGAGACGCGCGACTGCGTTGATGTAGCTGATCTTCATAGCCAGGAAGCTGTTGGAGGCGTGCTTGATCAACTCAGCCGTCTCCAGGTCTGTGAAGACGATCGGACAACCGGTGCGCTCGACGATTGGCGCGTAGATGTCTTGCAGAACCGCTTTAGCGCGTCCGCCGTTCTCCAGCCCGATGACGATGCGCTCGGGCGCCAGCGTGTCGTGGACAGCCGAGCCTTCTCGGAGGAACTCGGGATTCGTTGCAACCTCGATCTCTCCGGACCGTCCCTCGTCGCGTATGACCTCTACGATCCTCCGCGCTGTGTGTACCGGAACCGTTGACTTCTCGACGATCACGACGGGCCCGGGCGCGGCCTCGGCCACGGCTCGCGTCGCCTTCTCCACGTAAACGAGGCTGGCTCGTCCGTCGGGTCGGGGCGGTGTATTCACGCAGATGAAAGCAGCGTCGGCGCCCGTGAGCGCTTGGGCCACATCACTGGTGAACGTGAGGCCCTTCCCGTGGTGCCGTGCAACGAGGTCGTCGAGTCCGGGCTCGTAGAAGGGCGCCTCGCCGCGATCGAGAAGCTCCAGCCGCTGCGGATCGTTGTCGACGCCGACGACCTCGTGTCCGATCTCGGCGAATCCGGCTGCCGTGACCAGACCGACGTGGCCGCAGCCAACGATGACGAGTTTCATCCCTATCTGCCCCTCCGCTCCGCTGCGGGGTGGTCGGCGAACCAGGCAACCGTACGCCGTAGGCCCTCTTCGAGGGAAACGGCGGGCTCCCAGCCGATGACACGCCGAGCCAGGCTTATGTCCGGACAGCGCACCGTCGGGTCGTCCGGCGGCCGGGGGCCGAACTCGATCGGCGAAGGGCTGTTGGTTGTGTCCACGATGAGCTTCGCCAGCTCGAGCACGCTGAGCTCGTGCGGGTTACCGATGTTCATCGGCCCTACGTGATCGGACAACGCGAGCCGCACGATCCCTTCGATCAAGTCGTCGACATAACAGAGCGAGCGCGTCTGCGATCCGTCGCCGTGAACGATGAGTGGCTTGCCGTCCAGGGCAGCCGAGATGAAGGCCGGCGCTGCCCGTCCGTCGTCGCGATCCATGAACGGTCCGTAGGTGTTGAAGATGCGGACGAGCTTGGTATCGATGCCGTGCTTGAGGTTGTAGGCCATGGCCATCGCTTCGGCGAATCTCTTGCCTTCGTCGTACACCCCACGGGGGCCGACGGGGTTTACGTTGCCCCAATAGTCCTCGGTCTGCGGATGAACCAGAGGGTCGCCGTACACCTCGGACGTCGAAGCGAGAAGGAACCGCGCGTCCTTCGCCCGCGCCAGTCCGAGCGCGTTGTGGGTGCCGAGAGCCCCGACCTTGAGCGTTTGGATGCCGAATTCGATATATGCACGAGGCGATGCAGGTGACGCGAAGTGCAGGATCAGATCGATATCGCCCGGGATGTCGATGAAGTTGGTTACGTCCTGCTGGATGAATGTGAATGAGGGATGGTCGGCGAACCTCTCGAGATTTCGATGCGCGCCCGTGATGAAGTTGTCCAAGCCGACGACCTCGTGGCCGTCGGCCAGGAACCGAGCACAGAGATGGGAGCCGAGGAAGCCGGCGCCCCCGGTGACGACTACCCTCATTGCGCCAGAGCCTATCAACGGGCCCTACCAGTGACTGGCGGATGCTCCGCCGTCAACGGGAACAGACGATCCCGTCACGAACGCTGCCTGTTCGGAACACAGGAAGGCGACGACCGCGCCGAACTCGTCCGGCCGGCCGTAGCGTTTGGCCGGGATCCCACGCTCGGCTCCCGCGCGCACTTCCTCGATCGACCGACCGGAGCCCTGAGCAGCAGCCTGGTCCAGAGAAGCCACTCGATCGGTGGCGATCCGTCCCGGAAGCACGCAGTTAACAGTGATCCCATCCGCTGCTACCTGCTTCGAAAGCGACTTGGCGAAGCCGTGGACCGCCATCCGGACAGAATTCGAAAGTACGAGCACCGGGATGGGCTCCCGAACGGCCGCCGATGTGACGAACACGATGCGTCCCCATCCGTCGGCGCGCATGTGCGGCACAACGAGGTGAGCCAGACGCACCATCGGTTTCACTAGGAGATCGAGGGCTCCGTCGTACGCCTCGGCGTCGGTGTCCATAGCGGTGCCGGGCGTTGGGCCCCCGGTCGACCCAACCAGAATGTCGAGCCGTCCGAATGCCTCGACCGTTGCTTCGACGAGCCGCTGCGGCGTGTCCGGATCCGTGATGTCGCCTTGCAAACCGATCGCGCTCGGCAGCGCGGCGGCTTCTCTCTGGGCAAGGTCACCACGACGGCCGACGATGGCCACCGAAGCACCTTCCGCAGCCAGCGCCTGCGCGCTGGCCAGACCCAGCCCCGACGTTGCGCCGGTGACGAGAGCAGCCTTTCCGGCCAGCCCGAAGTCCATTCCGAAAGTATGTAGCCGCGCTGTATTCGGGCGTTAGCCGGCCGGCTGGATGAGTCCTGCCGGATCGACAGGAACAGCCTCTACGGTTTCGGTGTGCGGCGAAGGCTTTCCGGTTCCTTCCACGATGCGCAGCACCTCTTCCAGCGAAGTTGTACCGGAGCGCACCTTTTCGAAACCGTCTTCTCGCAGTGTCCGCATCCCTTGGGAAAGCGCCATCCGGCGGATGTCGTCGGACGAACGCCTTTCGACGGCCATGAGCTCGATCTCCTCGGTGACGGTCATCAGCTCGAAGAGCGCCAATCGCCCTCGGTAACCGGTTCCGGAGCAGTGGTTGCAGCCGGTCGGCCGGTACAGGACCTGGCCGTCGTCAAGGCCCACTTCGCGAGCGACGTCGGGCGGAGGAACGTATTCCTCGCGGCAGCGCAAGCAGAGCTTGCGAATGAGCCTCTGCGCGAGAACGCATTCGAGAGCGGAGGCGACGAGGAACGGCTCGACGCCGATCTCTATCAACCGCGTGAGGGCCGAGGGCGCGTCGTTGGTGTGCAGAGTCGACAGAACCATGTGACCCGTCATGGCGGCCTCGATGGCGATGCGGGCCGTCTCCGTGTCCCGGATCTCTCCGACCATCAACACGTCGGGGTCCGAGCGGAGGATCGATCGCAACACGGTTGCGAACGTAAGCCGGATCTTCGGGTTCACCTGGATCTGGCTGACACCCGGCAGCCGGAACTCGACGGGATCTTCGACGGTGATGATCTTTCTGTCGATCTCATTGATGACGCTCAACGTCGAATAGAGCGTCGTCGACTTTCCCGACCCGGTCGGACCGACCACGAGTATCGCCCCGTACGGCTTACGGAATGCTTCCTCGAAACGATGTAGGTCGCCCGGAAGGAAACCGAGCTCGACCAGCCCGAGCAAGGACGAAGAGCGATCAAGGATCCGAAGGATCACTTCCTCGCCCCAGACCGACGGCACAGTTGTGACGCGCAAATCGATGGGATGACCGGAAACAGCGACGGTCATTCGGCCGTCCTGCGGGATGCGCTTCTCGGCGATATCGAGCTCGGCCATGATCTTGATCCGTGAGGAAACGCCGGCGTGAAGGGACTTTGGTATCCGCATCGTTTCGTGGAGCACGCCATCGAGCCGGAACCGCACACGCACGTCACGCTCTTGGGGTTCGATGTGCAGGTCGGACGCTCGCTGGTGAACTGCCTGGGCGATGATCTGATTTATCGCTCGGACGATCGGTGCGTCCTCGGCTGAGTCGTAGCCGAGGTGGTCCTGCTCCTCTTCTTCGGGGAGCGCCTCCTCGAGGAGCGCTTCCGTCGAATTGTCGAGGTTGCCCATCTGGACCCAGATGTCATTGATGGCGCTCGCTTCGGCCAGAACGAGCCTGAGGTCGCGTCCCGTCACGGTGCGCAGGTCATCGATCGCGATCACGTTCGACGGATCCGCGATGGCAACTACCAGTCGCTCGCCGTCGAAGAAGATCGGAAGCACACCGTGGCGCCGCGCCAGCGCCTCGGGAACCGAATTGACCGCCCCGAGGTCGATGTCGCACTCGACCAGATCCACGAATTGGAGATCCAGCCCGGCCGGCACACGCAGACCCGGGTGAGCCTCGTGGATGATCTGGGCGACGGGACGGCCGGTCTTCGCAGCTTGGCCCAGAACGGCGCCGGCCTGCGCCACGGAAAGATGGCCGGCATCGACCAACAGCTCGAGTGCCGGCAACGAATGTCGCCGTGACGTATTACGGGCAGCCGTGTCTGTCATCACCCCTCCGGGCTCCCTAGCTCTCTCGGCATCCCTTCGGGCGAAGCCCATCACCCAGATGGGTGACGTTTGCCGCCTGAAGCCGGGCGGGCTAGGACTGGGAAGCGAGAAGTTTTCGCCTGAACAGATCCAAGACCTGGTCGAGCGCATCGCGCGTGGGCTGACCGGGCTCGTCCTTGAGTTCGTGCGTCAGCACGGAGTGTGCTGAGCGCGGGTGGCCCCATTGGTTCCCCGGTGAGGAATCGATCTCTACTCCAACGAACGCGTCACCCAGCTCTTCACGTAGTCGCCTGAAACGGTCGGCCGGAACTACGCGATCGGCCGTGAAGCGCAAGCCCAAGACGCATAGGTCTTCGCTCGCACACCGGTGCTTGACCTTGGCGAGATCCGCATCGGAGAGTCCGACGTCCCGCTTGTGGTTCTTGGATAGCGGAAAGGGCAGCGATGGCTGGCTGAGAACCGGCGCGATGATCGACTCGTCGACGGCCATGCCCAGCGCGAATCCGCCGGTGAAGCACATGCCCACGGCACCGACGCCCGGTCCACCGCATCTTGCGTGCTCGTCACGGGCCAGCGCGCGAAGCCAGCCGATGATCGGAGACGTGCGACGCGTGGCGAAGGCTGTGAAGTCGCGGGACACACACGCGGGAGGGATGCTCCTCACCCCGTAACCGACCGAGATCGCCCGTCCCGGATCTCCGAATAGATGGGGCAGGACGGCGGTGCAGCCCAGGTCAACGACCCGATCGGCGAAAGCGACCACCTCCGGTGTGATGCCGGGCAGCTCGGCGATCACGATGACGGCGGGGCCGTCGCCACGACGAAAGATGTAGCGCGTTTTACCTTCGTGCGTGAAGGTCGACTTGTCGTAGAGATCCAGTCCCATGCGATCAGGGAGCGTAGCTGGACCGGCACTGGATCAACCATCGGCCTTCTTGCTGCACGATCACATAAACCGCCGGGAAAACACCGATGACCGAACCGTCGGCTCGATACCGCGTGAACTGGACGTCGAGATGAACCTTATCCGCGCCGACGTGGATGACATTGCGGTGATTCCATTCGCTGTGGTCCCAACCGGCCTCGCGTAACGAAGGCATCGCCAGCTCCATGCGCGCCACGGCATCACCCAACGTCTCCCAAAGTAGGACGCGACCGCTGGCCAAACGGATGTGAGGGTAGGCAAGCGTCGCGGCGTGCCCGTGGGCGTTTTCGGCGTTGAACGTGGCGAGAAATTCTTCGGTGACGGCCATCGCTCCCGCGATGGCATCGTCGGGCGAGCTCACTGCGATGAAAGCGTTTTGGCCATTCCGTCCAAACCCCCGCTGTAGACCATGTCGATGACCTGGATGGCCTGCTCCTCGGGCATGCCGTCCGGGATGTCGAACTCTCCGACCCAGTCGACGGTGCACTTGGAGTCCCCGGCTTCCTTCACGCTGAGCGTCGAGCGATAGTTCTTGACGGGCATGGGGCCCTCGTCGATGGCGTACGTGTAAGACCGCTCGCCAGTCTCGAGGAGGCGCTCGACCATTGCGTTCGGTCCGATCTTGAACTTGCGGCAGGTGCCGTCTTCGATCGATTCGCTCGGCTCGAGACCCTGCGCCCACTTGTGCATACCGTGAAAGTCACCGATCAGGGCCCACATCTCGTCGGCCGAGATGTCGAATTCCTGGGACTTGTGAACCTTGGCCATGCCCTCCCCCTTTGGTCCTCGGATCCGGAGCACACGTAGCCTAGAGGTTCGAGCTTGGGGGAGGTGTCCGCGATGAGCGCAGAACGCTTGAGCCCATTGGATTCGTCGTTCCTTCACGTCGAGGACGACGTGAGTCACATGCATATCGCGTCGGTCGCGATCTTCGAGGGTCCGCAGCCGCCCTTCTCCGATGTCGTGGCCATGGTGCGCGGCAAGCTCCCGTTGGTCCCGCGGTACCGGCAGATGGTTTCCTTCGTTCCGTTCGATCTCGGACGCCCGGTATGGGTGGACGACCCGCATTTCAACATCGAGTACCACGTGCGGCACACCGCCTTGCCGCAACCGGGCGGGGAAGCCGAGCTTCGTAAGCTCGTCGGGCGCGTGATGTCGCAGCAGCTCGACCGCACCAAACCTCTTTGGGAGATCTGGGTCGTCCAGGGTTTGGAGGACGGTAACTGGGCGATGATGTCGAAGACGCACCATTGCATGGTCGACGGTGTCTCCGGAACCGATCTGCTCGCGATAACGCTCGACGCAACACCCGAGGGTTCGGACCCCGTCCCCGACGATTGGAGACCTCAGACCCCGCCATCACGTGCCGGCTTGGTCGCCGCGGCCATCTCCGAAAGGACTCGGAGCCCCTATGAGCTGGTGCGCAGCCTAAGGAGCGCGACCCGTCTCCCCCGCCAGACGTTCGGGGCACTGACCGACATCGCGAAGGGCCTTCGCGCGCTGGCCGGTCTCATCACTCCGACCGAGCCGTCGAGCCTGAACGGGCCCATCGGCCCCCACCGGCGATGGGCATGGGCATCGACGACCGTCGACGACATAAAGCGCGTGAGGAAATCGACGAACGCCACCTTCAACGATGTCGTCCTGGCCGCGGCCACCCGTGGGTTCCGCGACCTGCTGCTTTCCCGTGGCGAGTCGGTGGATCGGGTCGTCCGGACCTTGGTCCCCGTCTCGGTACGTCCGCGCGACACCTCGGGCCGGGCCGTCGGCGACGGCACCTTCGAGAACAAGGTGTCGGCGATGTTCGCCGAGCTTCCGGTGGGGATCGAAGATCCGCTCGAGCGCCTCGGCTCGATCTCGTTGCAGATGGCCGGACTGAAGGAGTCGAAGCAAGCCGTGGCCGGTGAAGCACTTACTTCGCTTACGGGATTCGGACCGCCGATGCTGCTCGCTCTCGGGACCCGGATCGCCACCCGAGTCCCGCAGCGCAACATCAATACGGTCACGACCAACGTCCCCGGCCCCCAGATGCCCCTCTACGCTGCCGGCCGGCGCATGCTCAAGGCCTATCCGTATGTGCCGCTGGCCGGATCGGTGCGGATAGGGGTTGCGATCTTCTCCTACGACGGACAGGTCAACTTCGGAGTCACCGGCGACTACGACACGACGGAAGACATAGACGTCCTGTGCCGGGGCATAGAGGACGGAATGACCGAGTTACTGAACGTCAGCTGAACGCCGTCATCAAACTGCAACACACGTAGACGAAATCCACAGGTTTTCCCTCTAGCGCTCCACAGGCAACCGGCTGTAAGTTTCGCGAGAACTCGACGGAAGCACCTCGGAGAGGGACCCGGAAACGGCAAAGGCGCAAGCCGGAGTCGCCAAGGGAACCGATCAGATGGAACGCCCGTCGAGCCCGGCAGAGCCTTCGGGCCCTGTCAGGCCGGTTAGCAACGGGAGAAGGGGAAGGGACGCGAAGGAGGGCCGGACGAAGCAGCTTGCTGCCTAGTCCGCAATCCGTAGCGAACCGGAAAACTTCGACCTACCTACCGACCAAGAGAAGGCCCCGGGTAAAACCGGGGTCTTTCTCTTTATATGACCCGTAGCGTTATATGACCCGTAGCGCAGCCGCGGCGGCTTGAGCCCGCTCCCGCGCCACGTCGATATCGGGACCCGTCGCCAGTGCCACACCCATGCGCCGGTTGGGGCGGGCGTCCGGCTTGCCGAAGATCCGGACGTCGACGCTCGGGTGAACACCTAAAGCTTCGGGGAGACCCTCGACGATCGGCTGCGCATCTTCGGCTTTGGCAAGCAGGACGGCGCTGGCCCCGTGTGAGCTGATCGGGACCTCGGGAGTGGGAACGGGCAGGCCGAGGATCGCGCGCACGTGCAGCGCGAACTCCGAAAGGGCCTGGGTCGCCATCGTCACCATGCCCGTGTCGTGGGGACGCGGTGAGACCTCGCTGAACAGCACATCGTCGCCGTTCTTAACGAAAAGCTCGACGCCGAAGATCCCGTAGCCCCCGAGAGCGTCGGTGACGCTGGTTGCGATCTCCCGGCCTCGTGCCAGCGCCTCTGGGGCCATCGGGTGTGGCTGCCAGCTCTCGCGATAGTCGCCCTCGATCTGGACATGTCCGACGGGAGCGCAGAAGGACGTGCCGCCCGCGTGCCTGACCGTCAATTGTGTGATCTCGTAATCGAAGGAGACGAACCCTTCGACTATGACCCGCGCGACTTGCGTGCGGCCCGCCTGCTGCGCGTACTCCCATGCCGTCGTCGCGTCCTCGGTTGTGCGAACGACGCTTTGTCCCTTTCCGGAAGAAGACATAACCGGTTTCACCACGCAGGGCACGCCAAGCTCGGCTACTGCGGATCGAACCTCGTCCAGTGAGCTGCAGAAGCGATACGGCGAAGTTGGGAGCCCGAGCTCTTCAGCGGCCAGTCGCCGGATGCCCTCGCGATCCATGGTCAGGCGCGCGGCGCGAGCGGTTGGTATCACGCGCAGGCCTTGGGCTTCGAGCTTCACGAGCTCCTCGGTGGCTATGGCCTCGATCTCCGGGACGACGATCAGCTCGGCACACGGCCGAGCGCGTTCCTTTTCGAGGAGCGTGCGGAGGGCAGCGGCGTCGGTCATCGGGGAGCAAACGTGGCTCCGATGCGCCACCTGCATGGCCGGAGCGTTGGCATAACGGTCGACGGCTACGACCTCGCAGCCCAATCGCATGGCCTCGATCGCGACCTCGCGCCCGAGCTCTCCGCTGCCGAGCAGGACGATGCGCACGGCTTCGTCCGTGAGCGGGGGGCCTATGCGCACGCGCAAAGGGTAGGGGGTGGGTCGCGGGCGCGTCGAGGCCGGCGGGTGGGGGTCTAGTCAGGACTGGGGGCCGGGCTAGTCCGTACGGGTCGCGGGCCTTTAGGCCGTCTAACTCGATTCCTTAGCGGAGGCGGCGCTCCTCGTTGCCGTCGCGCACTAGGAGGATCAAATGGACGGCACTCAAAGCAAGCAAAGGCGGCGTCTAGGCGCGGCCTTGGTCGTATTCGTCCTGGCCATATCGGCTCTCGTGATCGGGATGACCGACGCGCTCTTCACCGACTCGCAGTCGGTTGGGGGCAACACGTTCACGACCGGGACGGTGGACATAGCGGCGACGCCTTCGTCGGCCGTGCTGACGGCGTCGACGATGGCTCCCGGCGACCGGGTCGAGAACTCTCTTACCGTCGCTAACGACGGCAGCCTCGAGCTGCGATACGCGATCCAGCGGTCGGCCACGAACGCAGACCTCAAAGCCCTTCGCGACGCTCTTGGACTGAGGATCGCCGTCCGCGGCGGCGGCGCATGTAACTTCCCGTACTACACCACCGCCGGCGTGGTTACGAGCATCGGCGACGACACCGAGATCTACGTGGGCACAGGATTCCCCAACGCGGCCACGAATACGGTCGGCGACATCGCGCCAGGGAGCCAAACGGGCGACCGCACCCTGGCTGCGGCGACGAACGAGGTGCTCTGCTTCTCGGTCGTCCTTCCGTCAACTGCCGGCAATTCCCTGCAGGCGGCATCGACCACTGCGACGTTCGACTTCGTCGCGGAGCAAACAGCTAACAACTAGAAGATGACTGTGAGGACATGGTCCGAGCACGCCGACGTGCGTGCTCGGACCCTTCCTTTTCCGGTAAGCGTCCCCGTCGGTTTCGACGCTCCGCTCATCGCACGGCCGGAGGTAACGGCGTGGCGGCCGGTCGACGTCGTGCAACCGGCGACTTTAGAGCTGCCGGTCGACACCGTTGCACCGGCGGCACCGGCACACGAAGAAGCGAACGCATCCGGCCGTTCGCTGATACGGCGAGCGGTGAGGATCCTGGTCACGGCCGCGTTGGTCTGCGGCTGCGTCCTGTTCACGCTTCCCCTCATCGGAGTGCCCTTCGGATACCGGACGTACGTGGTCACCAGCGGGAGCATGTCGCCCCACGCGCAGGCCGGTGACGCCGTACTGCTGAAGGAGGCGTCGCGCGACGATATCAACGTCGGGGATGTGATCGCTTTCCATCCCTTGCGCTCCGAGGGTCTAACGATGCACCGAGTGATCGACGTCCGCATGGTCGACGGCAAACTGCACTTCCGTACCAAGGGCGACGCGAACGCAACGCCGGATCCCAACCTCGCCCCGGCCGCTAACATGCTCGGTCGGGTCGATGCCCGAGTGCCCGGTCTCGGTCGCGCCTTGCTGTTCGCTACCCAACGGACCGGCCGGATGCTGCTCGTCGTCGTGCCGGCTCTCTTCCTCATCGCGCGAGAGGTCTTGTGGCTCCTGCAGAGCCGCTCGAGGGTCTCCAAACGGGCGACCAAGAAACCGCGGAGAGCTTTGCGGCGCTCCGCCACGGCCGCCGTGCTCGTTGCCGTGAGCGTGGGAGGTCTAACCGTCCCGGCGGCCGCCCGATTCACCGACGGGTCCGCGGTCGGGACGAACACGATCGGCACGGGCCAAGTGAACCCGCCCAACCTCACCAGCGCGGTGGCCGACCTCATCTTGATCTGCAAGATCACACTGACGTGGACGGCGCCGGCCACAGGCGTGGCTCCGGACGGATATGACATCTACCGAAGCACGACCAACGGCGGGCCATACTCGCTCGTCAAGCACGTCGGCACCGTGACCACAACGACCGACACGGCCCTAGCACCGAGCACTACTTACTTCTATGTGTTGAAGTCGTCGCGGTCATCGTGGAGGAGCATCAACTCCAATCAACGCTCGGCCACCTCGGCGTTCTTGCTTTGCCTCTAGCCCCCGGCCCGCCTTCTTCGAAAGAAGGAGGGCCGGTCGAAACCGGCCCTCCTTACCTCACTTCCGTCGTTCGCTTATTCCGTAGTGAACGCCACCTCGGTGAGCGTCTGGTTGCTCGACTTCTCGATCGCCAGCACTTCTGCTTTGAAGTCGGTTCCCGGCTCGATGAAAGCCGAGGGGATCTTGAACTCCCTGGCCGTCGCCGGCACCGTGGCCTCGAGCACTCGCTGCGGACCCTCCTTCGTGACGACGATCTGGTAAGCAACGATCGTCTGGTTCGTCACCGGCTCCCAGTGCACCGTCACCTCGCCGTTCGGAACGGTCGAACCGTCCGAAGGAGCTGTGATCTTCGGGCCGTCAGGAATGTCGTGCGTTAGCGGGACCCGGCTGCGCATCTTCACGCCGTCGATGGTTTCACCGGTGAATGTGTAGTTCCCCTCGGGGAAGAGCTTCTTGAACTCCGCCAGCGGAAACTCCGTGAACGGCGGCTCGCTCGACTCCGAGAACAGCTCGGTCAGTCCGTAATCCTCGAGAACCCCTTGCGCGGATATGTCGAGAAGCTTCGTGCCGTCGGGCCGTGCGATCGAGATCTGCTTCCACGGCTCGTGATCCAGGAACACCTGCAGACCGGCGTCGCCGTCCGTATCGTTCGCTTCGACCTTTAAGTCGGCCGCCTTGAACCGCACCGTTTTGCCATCGGCGTTCGCGGTGACGATGCCTAGACTTACGGCACTCCCGAGGATCGCCGCAACGACGGTGGCCGCGATCAACTTCCAACGTTTTCTCATGACTAGACCTCCTGTGGCTTCGCGTACATCCATGAGTTCTTCGCCGACCGGAGATCCGTTCACGCGTCCCGGTCCGCTAATCGATCGATCTGGCCGATCGTAGAAGCGCGCGAATTAACCAACGGTGAGCGCCGGGTGAGATTCACGTGAGTTCGATTGAGGATGAGTGGCTCACATCATTTGGCGCATGGAGGCAGGGCTCCAGTTCTCAACCGGCGCCGGCTGCGTAGAATTCGCGTGCCAACGTCGGTAGCTAAAGGAGAGCCGGGATGCCCATAGCGATCATCGATTCGCACCGGGAGCTGGAGTCAGTAGCCCGCACGTTCCTGGATAAGGCGGGAGCTCGAGCCGAAGCGCGTGCGCTGCTCGATGCAACGGACGACGCTCTGCCGTCCTTTTGGAAGGAGATCGCCGGCCTCGGCTGGCTCGGCCTCCATATCTCGGAGGACTTCGGCGGTGCCGGCTATGGACTTCCCGAACTCGTCGTGATCCTGCAGGAGATGGGTCGCGCCGACGCGCCCGGTCCCTTCCTGCCGACCGTGATGGCGTCGACCACGATCGTCCGGACGGCCACGAAGGAACAGCAAGCCGACCTTCTTCCCTCGCTGGCCGACGGCAGCAAAATCGGCGCCCTCGGCTGGACCAATTCCCTCTCGCTCAAGAACGGCAAGCTCAACGGTGACGGCGGGCTTGTCCTCGGCGGCAACTTGGCCGATCTGTTTGTTCTCACCGTCGGCAGACGATGTGGTGATAGTCGATCGCGACGCACGCGGACTCGATGTAAAGGCACCAGGACAGTTCGATCAGACGCGCCGCAATGTTCGGATCACCGCCAAGGACGTCGCTGTGAACGAGGACCGCATCGTGCCCGGGGCCGCCGGAGTTGCTGTCGACGTCGCCCGCGCACTCGCCTCAGCTGAAGCCGCAGGGATCGCGCAGGAATGCGTCGAGCGCGCGACGGAGTACGCGAAGGTGCGCGAGCAGTTCGGCCGCGTCATTGCAACGTTCCAGGCCGTCAAGCACCACTGCGCGAACATGCTCGTGAACTCAGAACTGGCGACCGCGACGACTTGGGACGCAGCGCGAGCATCGGAGAACGATCCAGAGCAGTTCCGACTGGCTGCTGCTGTGGCTGCCGTCGAGTCGATCCCGACTGCCCTCGTGAACGCTCAGCTCAACATCCAGGTGCACGGCGGTATCGGCTTCACGTGGGAGCACGACGGACACATGCTGCTCCGGCGAACGTCGGCCCTGGTCGCGTTCGTCGACGCAGACGACGCTGCGCGAGACATCGTCGACATGCGTTCTTCAGGACTTGCGCGCGAGTTCGGCATCGACCTGCCTCCAGAAGCCGAGGAGCTCCGCACGAAGACGCGCAAGGTCGCCGATGAGATCGTCGCTCTACCGACGGATCAGCAGCTCGCCAAGATGGTCGAGAACGGCTACATCCAGCCGCACTGGCCAAAGCCGTGGGGACTCGAGGCGAAGGCTCTCGAGCAGCTCGTCATCGACGAAGAGTTCAAGCGCGCGAAGATCCACCGTCCGAGCTACGGGATCACGGCTTGGAACATACTCACCGTCATCCAGCACGGCAGCCAGGACCAGGTCGAGCGCTGGGTGAAACCGACGCTCATGGAGGAGCTCGTGTGGTGCCAGCTGTTCAGTGAGCCCGACGCCGGGTCGGACGCCGCCGCCGTGAAGACGAAGGCCGAGAAGGTCGAAGGCGGGTTCGTCATAAATGGACAGAAGGTCTGGACGTCGGGAGCGCAGTACTGCCACAAGGGGTTGGCCACGGTGCGAACCGATCCCGACGCACAGAAACATGCCGGCGTGACGACGGTGGTGATCGACATGCACGCGGAGGGTGTCGAAGTGCGTCCTCTACGGGAAGCCTCGGGTCACGCGATGTTCAACGAGGTCTTCTTCAAAGACGTGTTCGTCCCGGACGAGGACGTCGTCGGTCCGGTGAACGGCGGGTGGACCGTCGCCCGGGCCACGCTCGGCAACGAGCGGATCAGCATCGGCGGCGGCGTCGGCATCGGCATCGCTATCGATGTCGTTTCCATCTACAACGAGCACGGCAGGGACAAAGACGGGATGAAGACCGCAGTCGGCAAGCACGTAGCCGAGGAGCAGACGCTCAAGTTGCTCAACCTTCGTTCGGCCGAGCGCGCGGTCGCCGGCGGGGAGCCGGGCCCCGAGGGCAACGTCACCAAGCTGGTGAGCGCCGAGAACATGCAGCGGTCGTCGGACCTCGCGCTGAAGATGGCCGGGGACGAGACCGTTTCTATCGAAGGCATCGGTGGGCTGGTCTCGAACATCCACATCTTCAGCCGCGCTATGACGATCGCCGGAGGAACGTCCGAGATCACGCGTAACCAGATCGGCGAACGGATCCTGGGTCTGCCGCGTGATCCGCTAATCAAGTGACCCACCTGCTCCCTCGGAGGGCCGATCTCGATCTGATCGACATCGCGTTCGACGAGTCCCGCGCGCGTGGTTCCTTCCTTCTTCAGCCTCCGCTTCTGCGCCATGACGGCACGCTCTACGGCGGAACCGCCATCGCCGCCTCGATCATGGCGATGGAGGCCGCGACGCAGAACCCAGTCTTGTGGAACACGACACAGTTCGTCGCACCCGCCCCCAACGGCAGCACGATCGAGCTGCGCACCGAAAAGCTCGCGGCCGGAAAACGCATCTCACAGGTACGCGTGACAGCCACCGTCGAAGGGTCCGTCGTCTTCACGTCCCTCGGCTCGACCGGAGCTCCTCGCGAAGGAGGGCTCGTTGGGCAGTACGAGATGATGCCGGACGTTAACGATCCGGATGTGGCGCAGGGCACTGAATATCCGCGTCCCGAGTTCCCCTTCGACCATCCGGATGGTGATGTGACGTTCAGGCGAATGGCCGAGTATCGGCAAGCCACGATCAATGCCACCGATCGGGCCGGCTCCGAACCGATGATGCTTTGGTCGCGCTTCAACCAAAGACGCGAGATGACGCCCGCCGCCATCGCGTTTCTGGCGGACATGGTGCCGGTCGCGGTAGCCCGCGCCGCCGGCAAGTTGGGAGCCGGGACGAGTCTCGACAACAGCCTCCGCTTCGCCGAGGTGCCGGATGTCGAGTGGATCCTGCTCGAGATGCAGGGCAACTTCGCCGACGGCGGCTACGGACACGGCATGATCCGCGTGTGGTCGCAGGACGGGAAGCTCCTGGCCACCGGGAGCCAGACAGCGAGCATGATCTACGTCTTCGAAGAGGGCGAACCACCACCCCACCGCTAGTCCTTCTCTGGAACGTCGATTAGACGGCGATCGTCAACGCAGCGGTGAATCCGTTGTCGGCGTTGCCAGTGACCGTTGCAAGCTGCTGCGAGTAGCCGTCCGCGAACACCATGTCGGACTCAAGCGACGTTCGCGACAGGTTCGAGACGCTCTGTTCGTAGCCGGTAGTCGCATAGGCCTGATCGCACACATCCTTCGGCAGCGCGAGCTGGGACGTCGCGAGCTTTCCGGATGCACTCGATGCCGAATCGAGATCCGGGTAGACCTCGAAGTGGATGTGGGGCCAGCGTCCCGAGTATGCAGCCGGGAAGATCGACTTGAAGGTCACCAACCCATCTGCATCTGCGGCCTGCACGCCGCGCAGGTAGTTCGCGCCTTGTGCGTTCCCGTACATCGAGTACTCGCCTTCGCGGTCGCAGTGCCAGATGTAGATCGCCGCACCCTTGTACGCCTTGCATCCGTTGGATAGCTGGAGGACGGTCATGTTGACCGTCAGCGGTACGCCTTGTGCAACGCCGGAATGGGAGCCGAAGCTCGAGCGGATGTCGCTTCGGATGACACCGCTCTCCGTCAACGCGTTGGGACCGTTCGTTCCGTCGCCCGGGAACGGTCCTCCGGTCTCCGATGGGATCTCGTCGCATGACCCATCTGAACCCGATCCGGCCGCGGTTGCGGCAGCTGAGGTGCTCGCGCCGGGCGAGGCCAAAGCGGAGTTCTCGTCGCCGTTGCCACAACCGATCAGCGTGACGAGACCGACGCCGCCAAGGAGGCGCAGGGCGTTGCGCCGGTCCATGAGCTTGACCAGATCGACGGCTAGGCCGCCGTCGTGGTCGTGCACCTCATGCTCTTCGTGGCTATCGCTCATGGGATCCTCCTCGCTCTCAGCCTGCCAAGAAGATAGGACTCTTCGGTACCCAAGAGCCTGTGTCCTTGCTGGGAGCATCCTGTGCGCAGCTCGTATGCACGCGACGCGATACCGTCAACCGGCACAACGGAGGTCAGATTGAGCGACGGGCAACCCAACCGAAAACAAGCCGACGATGCTTTGAAGGCGTTGCTGGAGGGCAACCGCCGGTATTCGTCTAATGAGACCGTTCACTCCGACCGCGGCGCGGAACGACGTGCTGCGCTTACGGAAGGGCAGGAGCCGTTTGCCACGATCGTCGGGTGCGCCGATTCGCGCGTGCCGGCCGAGATCGTGTTCGACCGCGGCCTCGGCGATCTGTTCGTAGTTCGAACCGCCGGCCACGTCATCGATGAGGCCGTGCTCGCGACGATCGAGTTCGGAGTGGAGCAGCTGCACATCCCGCTCATATTCGTCCTCGGTCACGAAGGATGCGGCGCAGTCAAAGCCGCACTAGATGCGAGCGAACTAACGGACGGCTCTAACCCGGCGAACCCGTTGATCGCAGCGATCTCGCCGGCGGTGGTCCAAGCGAAGAGCGCCGCCGGCGATCCGCTGGGCAACGCTGTGCGAGCAAACATCGAGCTCACCATCGAGAAACTGAAGCTCTCGAAAGTATTGGGTCCTGCGATCGAGGACGGCCGGCTCAAGATCGTCGGCGGCCTTTACGATCTGGACACAGGAGTTATCGAGCTCACGGAATCCTGATTCGGCGGCCCTTTCCAAGAAGTAAGGCTCTCAGGGGTCGCTCCTTACCCTTTGGCGACCCGAACCACCCCGTTTGGGGATTCCTCTCCCTTCGCTCTGCCGCCATGCTGCGAAGCGTGTGCACACCGCAGCATCCAGCGAACCGAACGGAGGAAGTTGTGAAGCGAATCAGGAGCATCGGATGGGTAGCGCTAATCGCAGCGGGCCTCGTGCTCGCGTCTGCGTGTGGCAAGGAAGCGAAGCAAGCGGAGACCGCCAAGCCGGCCGACGCGAAGACGGCGGATTTCACCGGCGATCCGGAGAGCGCGTACTGTCGGGCGGCCCTTGAGTGGGCCTTGGTGGAGTTGAAGCCGCGCGACGGCTCCGTCGCTTCCGAGACGAAGTACTGGAACGACTACGCCGCATTCCTGAAGCACGGCCAGGATGTCGCGCCGTCGGAGATAAAACCCGCATGGGAGCTATACGCCAACAACGGGCTGAACAACGTCATCCCCGTCCTTCGCAAGTACGGCTTCGACGAGAAGCGGTTCACGAGCGAGGCGACGGCGGCGGAGAAGAAGGCCGTCATGGAAACCTCGCAGGAGTTCGACAAGCAGTTCGAGCGCATCTTGGGCTACGAGTGGCAGGTGTGCGGGAACGGCACGCCCGACTCGGCCACCGACGTGAAGTTCACCGGCGACAAGAACAGCGCGTACTGCAAGGATGAAGCCGAGGGCCAGGACGCCTTCAACAAGGTCCGCGAAAGCGGGTTCGATCCCGCGGTCGTGAAGGCCTTCTTCACCTCGAAGGAGCTCGCGGACAGTCTCCCGGCGAGACTCCGCGACGCGCCGGCCAACATCAAGGCTGACGTCGAGGCCGACGTGGACTGGATCAGGACGAAGCAGATACCGGCACTGGCCAAGTGGAGCTACGACTTCACGAAGGTGAAGTTGCAGGCACCCGCGGCCGACCGGTTCGCCATCGACATGTCTGCCGTCGAGATCCGGGACGTCGAACGACGGTTGAACGCATACGACGAGCAGGTCTGCGGTCTGTAGAAACGGTCAGATCGCTGGGACCGATGGGCCGCCTTCGGGCGGCCCATCGGGCTGTCCCGGCGGTTACGAAGAACCTGCGCCGAAGGAGGCGCAGGTTCTTCTGTATCCCTCGCCGGGCAAGTAGCGGTTCCACTCGTCGCGGGTCAGGTTGCGTCCCGCGACTTTGCAGGCGGCCGTCGTCCAAGCGATCGGATCTACCTGCAAGAGCATCGGCCGGTTGTCGATGCCGCCGATCGCCAGCTGACGCCCATCCGGGCTGAACGCCGCCCGCAGAGGCTCTGGGAAGTCGAAGCTTGGTTCGACCGACACCGGTCTATCGCTGGCTACGAGCTCCCGGTCTCCGTATCCGACTCCTGTCTTCGCGTCCCAGAGGCGGACACCGCCGTTGATCGTGGCGTCCGCGAGATAGCGGCCGTCCGCACTGAACGCTATTCCCGTGACGATGTTGGATTGCCCTTCGAGCGGAGAAACCGCAGGACGTTGCGTCTCGACATTCCAAATTCGTTCTACACCTGACCCGTACCCCGCTGCGATCGTCCGGCCATCCGGTGCGAACGCAACCGCTATCGGGGCGTCATCGGGAATGTCCATCGCTTTGCCATGCTTGCGCTGTGTGTCAACGTCCCAGAGCTGCGTCCTGTAGTAGTAGCTCCCCGTGACGAGCAGCTTGGAATCCGGACTGAACGCGACACCCTGAACGTTGAAGTTCCCCTTGCCCGGCACCATCGGCCGGCCGACACGTTTGTGCGTCTTGGCGTCAAAGAGGAGAGCTGCACCCTCACGGTTGGGGATGTACCAGTTGCGGAAACTATTCGGATCCGTGCCGACCGCTACTAGCTTGCCGTCCGGAGAGAAATCGACGTCCCAGGCCCACGCGTCAACGAGATCGAGTGACCCTGCGGGCTTCCGGCTCGCGGCGTCCCAGAGCTGGACCTTCTCGTCCTGACCGGCGGTAGCAATCACGCGTCCATCCGGACTGAACGCGATCGCGAGCGTGTCCCCCTTCGGATGAATCTCGCCGATCTTCTTCAGCGTCTTGGCGTCGCGAAGTACGACGAGACCTTCGCGATGACCCAGGGCGAGCGTCTTGCCGTCGGGACTGAACGCAACACCGAGAACGGTGGCATCTTCTTCACCGATCGGGGCGCTGATCGCCTGGCGTCCCGTCATGTCCCACAGCGCCACCGAGCGGCTGTGTGCCGTTGCGAGGAGCTTTGAGTCGGGGCTCCACTGCAAGTCGAGGAAGGTCTGCGAGTCGGCTTGAAGCACAGGGCCGAACTGTTCCGCCGTTTCAATCTCCCAGATGAAGGTCCGGCCGGTCTCGGTACTTGCGGCAACGAACTTCTTGTTCGGAGAGACGGCCGGCGTGCTTAGTTCTCCACGCTCGCCCGTCGAAACTTCGCCGAGGCGCTTCTTGCCGACCAGATCCCAGACCGAGACTGTTCCGTCACCTGCGCTTACAACTCCGCGGTTGCCCGGCAGGTACTGGAACCCGCTGGCGCCGGTGTCCCCGATTGCCAACGATCCCATCTTCTCGTGGGTTTCCACGCTCCAGAAGTCGACACCTTCACCCCGGGGCACGGCGAGGGTCTTGCCGTCCGGGCTGAATGCGTATTCGTGAACCCCGCCGGAGTCAACGGAGTCGACGGGATCCACAACGACAGGGTTTCCGATCGGACGGTGAGTGCGCATGTCGAAAAACGTGATGTGAGGGATGTCGACGGCGCCGCCCACGGCGATCTTGCCGTCCGGACTGAACCTGATGGCCGCCATCGCTACGGTGTCGATCCCATCGAGCTGGCCGGTCTTCTTCCGTGCCGCGACGTCCCACAGTTCGACGTCGCCGGGGTCGTTCGGGATCGCGAGATAACGACCGTCCGGCGTGAAGCTGCTTCCCCACCATCTGCGCCCGTTCGCCTTCAGCGCCGGCCCTACACGCTTGTGTGTGGCGACGTCGTAGAAGATCGCTTCGACGTTCGATACGACGGCGAGCAGCTTGCCGTCGGGGCTGAATGTGGACGAGCCGACGTTGCTCGTCACACCGTACAACTGAGTCAGCAGGCTCGGATGAGTTGCGATCGCGCCGAGTACCGCGCCGCGCGACTCGATCGAGCCCTCATGCCGGTACGCCTCGACAGCCAACAGCAGGCCGAGGTCGGGTTTGGTTTGAGAGACCTCGCGCGACTGCGCGGCGAGCTTGCTGACCTGGGCCCGCGTCGCTGCGCGTTGGGCACTCCGGCGCTGGAGCACAGCCACGCCACCACCTATGAGTGCAAGCGCGAGCGTGATCGCCGCCGCGCTCAAGAGGATTCGCAGGCGCCGGTTGGTCCGAGCCAACCCGGCGCGCTCGAGGTCCGATGCTGCACGACTCTCCTCAACGAACTCGCTCTCGAGCACGTTGAGTTCACCGATCTGAGCGTCCACGACGGCAGCCAGCCGCGTTCCGCGATACAGATCGCCGGAGTCGCGTCCCATCGAGTCCCACGACCGTGCGGCATCTGTCACATGTCGATGAAGACGCAATCCCTCGCGGTCTTCATCGAGCCACTCACGTAGTCGTGGCCACTCTCGGATGAGCGCTTCATGCGCGACCTCGATCGTGTCTTCGTCAATGGTCACGAGTCGAGCTTCGACGAGGCGGTCGAGAACTTCGTCCACTTCGCCCGGGCGCGCGTCCGTGAATTGGAGCTCGCGTCGAGGCGCTCTTCGACGCGTGTCCTCGGTCCCCTCGCCGAGCTGGGTTAGCCGCACCAAGATACGCCGAGCGATCGTTCGTCCCGTTTCGTCGAGGTCCTCGAACTCACGGTCTGCCGTACGTGCAATCGCGGCCTGTACTCCCCCCGCGGCTTGATATCCGGCGAGTGTCAAAGTTCGGCCGTCGCGTCGCTCCCACGTCTCGAGTAATGCGTGCGAGAGGAGCGGCAGCGCTCCCGGTTCCCCGGTGACGTCACGCAGGATCACGTCGACCGCACCGGGTTCGAAGCGCATGCCTACCTGCTCCGCCGGTCCTTCGATTGCGCGACGAAGCTCGTCGGCGCCCATCGGTCCGAGCAAGGTGTGGTTCCGCGCTAACGCCTTTGCGAGCTCGGGGAACGCTGCGCATTCGCCGTAGAAGTCTGCCCGCAGCGCTACAACGAGTTTGCCGGGTCTGCTGAGAATCGCGTCGACGAAACGGGCACGCTCGTCTGCATCGGCGCAGAGCGTGAAGAGCTCTTCGAACTGATCGACGATCAGGACATCATCCTTGCTAGCCGCCTCCAGCTCTTTTAAAGGGTGGGCGCCGGGCGAGAGGGTGACGATCTGTTGGTTTCCGAGGGCGGCAATCAACCCGGCGCCGACAACTGACGACTTCCCGCTACCGGAGGCTCCGATAAGCGCGGCGACGGGATTCGCTTGCAACCGGCTCACCAGCTCCGTGATGACTTCTTCGCGGCCGAAGAAGAATTGTCGATGCTCCGGTCCAAAGGCGAGGAGCCCGCGGAACGGACACTGCATCGGCGACGGCGGACTGCGAAGGTCGGGGGCCGTCACGGCGAATACGTTCTGGCGACGTCGAGGGCCGGTCAGCGTGTGAGGGCCGAGATCGACGAGCTCGACATCGCTTGAGACGAGATCTGACGTCACCTGAGACACAAAGATCTGGCCGGCGTCGGCGAGCGACCGTACGCGCGCCGCAACGTTGACTGCCGGTCCGAAGTACGTACCGTCGCGGTACTCAGCCTCACCTGTGTGCGCAGCTGCACGTATCCGCAGGCCTAGGTCATCTGGCCAAGTCTCGGCATCGATCTTCCTGACGACGTCGGTCATCGCGCGAACGCCCGCGCCGGGATCCTGGAAGACGGAGAAGGTCGAGTCCCCTTCGCCCATGGACTGGATCAGTCGTCCGCCGGCACGTTCGACAACCTCCGCAACAATCGAGTCGTGCCGGACGAGGGCTCGGGCCATCGACTCTGGATACTCATCCCAGAGCGCCGCCGATGCCTCGATGTCAGTGAGGCAAAACGTGAGGACGCCGGTCGGAAGGTCTGCTTCCCGCCCGGCACGAAGGCGCTCGACGAATTCTCCAGGCGAAGCCGGCCTGGCCCCCGGATCCGTCGCGAGTCCGTGACGGATCGCGTCTGCAATCGCACCGCCACGGTCGTCTACCGCTTCGCCGATGGACGCGATATCGCCCACCGGCGGCGTCCCTGTGAGGAGCGTATGCGCGGTGGCGGCGAGCGCATAGACGTCCGATGCACGCGTCTGCTGACCACCGGCCGCGACTTCAGGAGCAACGAACCCCGCAGTGCCGGCTCGAACGGCGCCGGCATGCCGCGACGATGACACGCCGAAGTCCACGAGCACGACTCGTCCGCCTCGCGACAAGACGAGGTTCGCCGGCTTCACGTCGCAATGGATCACCGGAGGATCGTGTGTGTGCAAATGTGTTAGCGCCTCGGAAGCGTCCGCGAGGTATCGCAGAACGGGCGAGACCGGTAGCCCCGGATCGCCGTTCTCTCGCAGCAGGTTTGCGAGATCGGTTCCATCGATCCAGTCCATCGCGATGACGTACTCGTCACCCTCGAAAAAGTCCTCGCGAACTAGGGGAAGACCTGCGTGGGGCTTGAGCGCAAGAAGGATCCCGGCTTCGCGCAGCATATCTTCGCGTTTCGCGTCGCCAGACACCGTTCGGATCTTCAGCGCGACGGTTCGTGAGTGCTGACGGTCGAGGGCACGAACAACGCGACCTTCACCGCCGGAACCGACTACATCGAGAAGCTCGTAACGCTCGCGGAGAAGATCCGTCACGCGGGGCGAATGTCGCCGAGGCTAACGGCGCCCGTCTGCAGCGCGGCGTTCGCCAGCCGCACGCGTTTGCGGTCCGCGTCGACGAGATCGAACTTGTCGTAAAGCCTTCCGATGTGCTGCTTCACTGCGGCTTCTGTAACGACGAGCGCTCGGGCGATCTCGCTGACCGACGCGGCCTCAGTGAATGCATCGCCGTTGAGCAACGGACGGCAGAGTTCGAGCAACACATCCCGCTCACGCGGGGTGATGTTAGGAGGGTCGGCTAGAGCCTCCGTCGAACGTGATGAAGGCGCAGCAGTATGCAGAACGATCCGCGCTCGCCCGATGTGAATCTCGTCGCCGTCGCCGAGCACTCGATCGGAAGATATGCGCTCACCGTTGACAGATGTGCCGTTCCGGGATCCTAAGTCCCGCACCGACCAACCGGCCGCGAAACGCTGCAGTACAAGATGCAGATGGGAAACGTTCGGATCGTCGATGACGATGTCGTTAGTGGGATCGGCACCCAGCGTCAGTTGGTCGGTATCGAGCGGCACTACGCGCCGTCCGTCCTGTTCCCAAACCTCGAGATGCGCCGCCACGACTCTCAGGATACGCGCGACCCTGAACGCTCGAACTAGCCGACCGAGTCGAGCCCTTCCGTCAAGCGCTCCCAGTCCGACTCGAGCTGCGCGATCCTCCGTTCGGACTCCTGCAGCGCCTTCGCGGCGTTCTTCGACTGCGGCCCGCCGGACGAGTAGGTCTTCACGTCCGCGAGCAACGCAGTCAGCCGTTCCCTCTCCGCGTGCGCGGCGTTGATGTCCGCCTCGACCTTGTCGCACGGCCGCGCGGCGACGACGCATCTCGGCCTTGTCGACGCGGGCCGGTTTCGTCCCGTTCACGACCTTCGGTTTCACCGGCGCGCTCTCGGACTCCTGTTCCTGCTCCTTCTTCCACAGGTAGTCCTCGTAGTCGCCGACGAATCGTCGCGGCACTCCGGACGTCACCTCGATGATGTGGTCCGCGATGCTGCGGATGAGGTGACGGTCGTGCGTCACGAGCACGATCGTGCCCGTGTACTGGACGAGCGCGTCTTCCAGACGATCTCGGCTCGCGATGTCGAGGTGGTTGGTCGGCTCGTCCAGGCACAGGAAGTTGACCGGCTGGACGAGCAGCTTCGCGAGCGCGAGGCGCGTCCGCTCACCACCGGACAGCACCGACACCGGCTTCTCGGTGTCGTCTCCGGAGAACAGGAACCGGCCGAGGAGATCGCGAGCCTTCACGTCCGCGCTCGGCGGGATCGAACGCTGCAGCTCCTCGATCACGCGGTTGGACGGGTCGAGCGCTTCGATCTGGTGCTGCGCGAAGTAGCCGAGCGACGACGTTGTGTCCGAGCTCGCGCGACCCGCCCGTGGGCGTGAGGGCGCCGGCCAGCAGCTTGAGCAGCGTCGTCTTCCCGGCGCCGTTCGGCCCGACGAGCGCGATCTTCTGTCCACGCTCGATCACGAGGTCGAGGCCCTCGTAGACCGGCACCGACGGCTCGTACGCGAAGTCGACCTTGTCGAGCGTGAGCACGGTCTGTCCCGACCGCGGCGGCGGCGGGAACCCGAGCTTCATCGTCTTGCGTCCCTTGACCGGCGCTTGGATGCGCTCGACCTTGTCGAGCATCTTGATGCGGCTCTGGACCTGCCGCGCCTTCGACGACTTGTAGCGGAACCGCTCGATGAACCGCTCCGTGCGCTGGATCTTCTTCGCCTGGTTCCGCGCGGCCGCTTCCTGCTGGGCGATCTCGAGCTCACGCGCCTTCACGAACGCCTCGTAGTCGCCCGTGTACGGGTTGAGCTTCGCTTCCCGGATCTCGACGACGCGCGTCGCGAGGACGTTCATGAAGTCGCGGTCGTGGGAGACGAGGAGGATCGCGCCCTCGTAGGCGAGCAGGAACCGCTCGAGCCACTTCATCGACTCGAGGTCGAGGTGGTTGGTGGGCTCGTCGAGGAGCAGCGCGTCGGGCGCGGCGAGGAGCAGCTTCGCGAGCGCGACGCGCATCAGCCAGCCACCGGACAACGAGTCCGTCGGCCGCGACAGGTCCTTCTCCTTGAACGCGAGACCGCTCAGGATCCGCTTCGCGCGAGCCTCGAGCGAGTAGCCGCCGAGCTCATCGAAGCGCTGCTGCAGCCGCGTGAACTCGGCGAGCAGCGCGGTGCGCTCGTCCGGATCGGTGGCCTCGGCGAGGTCGCGCTCGACGATCTCGAGGCGGTGTCCGGCTTGCGACATCGCGGCCCCCGCGGAGACGACCTCCGTGAGGATGTCGCGTCCGCGCAGCGCGTCGGTCTCCTGTGGGAGGTAGCCGACGACGACGTCGGTGGCCTTCTCGATCATCCCCTCGTCGGGGGCCTGGGCCCCCGTGATCATCTCGAGCAGGGTGGTCTTGCCCGACCCGTTCGGCCCGACGAGCGCGATGCGGTCGCGGGCACCCAGGCGGAAGCCGGTGTCGCGCAAAAGGTCGCGCGCGCCGAAGGACTTCCGGACGTTGGAGAGTGTGATCACGACCGCCGAGCGTAACGCGGACCGACCCGGGATACGTTTCGCCGATGGGCGTCAGCTGTAGGGCGAGCTAGGGATCCTGGTAGGACTGGACGCGCGCGGTCGGCTTCCCCGATCCACCGATCTCGACCACCGCCTCCTCTTCGTCGCCCTTGGGGACGGCGCGGAACTCGACCTCCACGGCTTCCGACTCTCGGCTCACGTTCACATGGACGTCTTCCGCTGTGGCCCCGCCGCGATTCGTGACGGTAAGGACGAAACGGTTCGGGCCGCGGCCTTCCGGCTTAAGCACAGCACTGAGATCGGCCGGCCCCGTTTCGTAGCTGATGCTCGAGATGAGGAGTCCCGCGACGATTGCGGCGATCGCAGCCAACGACACCCCGAGGATCGCCCACTCGAAGGCCGTGCGCTCGCGCTTGAGTGTGTTCTTCTTCTTGCTCACACGAGCAACCTTCCCAGAGCGGCACCCATCGATGCAGGGAAGGAGAGAACGACGATTTCGGCAAGGCTCGTTCCGTTCAACCGATCCAACTCTCCGAATGCCGTTAGGAGAAGGCTGGCGACAACGAACGCGACGAGGTACGCGAGAAGTGTTTCAACAGCCGGGCTATGGATCAGGCCCGGTGTCTGCACTCGCTTCTTCACGCCTCCGAACTCGGCATGGAACACGATAAGCAGCGAGAGCAGAAGACTCACGATGACGATCGCGATCAGTCGGAAGGAATCGAGCTGGTACGCAAGAAGGATCGGCTCCTCCGTCGGAGCGATGTTGAGCGACAGCACAACCGCTCCCGCACCTGCCGCGAGGAGCTCGCCGGAGCTCCCTTTCATCTGGTCGGCGCCTTCCCCACCGCCGACCGGAGCGAGCGCGTTCCCCAGAGCGAACCCGAGCGAGGTCGGGATGGACGTCAGAGCGATGATGCCGAGGGCGTTCTCGAAAGAGGTCGAAAGATCGATCCGGTCCAGTAGGAAGAGAAGTGCGGCCGCAAGGACGAAGGAACAACCGAAGCCAACAATCGCGTCCTCAAGGGGGCGGTACGTGCGGCCTCGCTCGAACCCGACGAACCTAGACAGTGCGAGGTTCAGTCCGAACGAGATCGCGAGCAACCCGAGGATGACGATGGGCTTGAGCGTTGCTCCGTGAAGCCAGACCTCTTGCGTGTACACGAGCGGGAGACCAAGAACAACTCCGCCTGCGACGCCACGCATGAGATCGGGCCATGTGGTGGAACGCTCCGTTCGGGCCACGGGCCGAGGATATATGTGTCCGCCCACTACTCAGACGCAAGGAACGAGCGATTCGAACCACCCACGCGCTCAGGAAAGTGGCACAACACTCAGCCCGCCATCACACACCGTAGGATTCGCGCAACGCCCCCGTAGCTCAGGGGACAGAGCACCGGTTTCCTAAACCGGGTGTCGGAGGTTCGAGTCCTCCCGGGGGCGCGCGGGTATGGGTTGGGCGCCCGCGATTAACCCAGCCGAGTTGGGAGGTCTGCGATGTCGCAAACGTCCACCACCGCAGAGCCACGCGTCCTCTTTTCCGGTCTTGCTATGGGCGAGTCGCCCCGATGGCACGACGGCCGGTTATGGCTGGCCAACTGGATCGTCGGTGAGATCGTCGCCGTGGACATGCAGGGAAAGAGCGAGGTGGTCGAGCCGGGCCGCGAGCTCATGGGCTGGTCGATCGACTGGCTGCCCGACGATCGGCTACTCGTAACGGGTCCGGAACTGACTCGCGTGGAGCCTGACGGATCCGAGGTTCGCCACGCCGACCTCAGTCCAGTGTCGCGAGTTCGGGTGGAACGAGATCGTCATGGACGGCCGCGGCAACATCTTCGTCAACTCAATCAACTTCGACTTCGCCGACTTCGGCGAGGTAATGAGCAGCGGCAAGACGCCGGGGCTGATCGCCGTCGTCACACCCGACGGAAAAGTGCGTCAGGTCGCTGAGGAACTTGCCTTCCCCAACGGCATGGTCGTCACACCCGACAACTCGACGTTGATCGTCGGCGAATCGTTCCAGCGTCGCCTCACGGCTTTCGACATAGGCGACGACGGAACGCTTGTCCAACCGGCGGACATGGGCGGACGACATCGGGCCCGACGGGATCACCATCGATGCCGAGGGAGCCATCTGGACGTCGGCCAACGAAGGCCCATACGTGGTGCGCGTTCACGAAGGCGGACGAATCTCCGAACGGATCGAGCACGACCAGATGTGCTTCGCGTGCATGCTGGGCGGCCCCGACGGCAAAACGTTGTTCATGGTGACCGCGGAGTGGCGCGGTCCCGAAGCCGTGCACGACATCGCCGCGGAACGAACCGGCCGGGTGCTGATCGCAGACGCACCGGCCCCCAAAGCCGGCTGGCCCTAGGCCTTACTCGGCCCCCAATCGCACAAGCGACTCGAAGAGCGCCAGGTGCTCGGGGCGATGACGTAGCAATTCCGGATGCCATTGCACCCCGACCGCTCGCGAACCCTCGGCCTCGATCCCTTCAATGGTGCCGTCGGAAGCCCGGGCAACGACCTTCATTCCCGAAGCTACGGCGTCCACGGACTGATGATGCAAGGAGTTGACGCCCAGATCCTTCGTGCCCGTCCAGCCGGAAAGAAGACTCGAACCGTCGATCTCGACGTCGTGCACGGTCTCGTTGTAGCGATCCAGCGCGAAGTGATCGTCGATGTGCTGGACCAAGGTTCCGCCGAGCGCCACGTTCAGGATCTGGGAACCGCGGCAGATGGCCAGGGTCGGAAGATCACGCTCGACGGCTATCCGGCACAGCGCGACGTCGCGTGCATCGCGCGTTGCGTCGACGCGACTCGTCATGGGATGCGCGTCGGCACCATAGCTAGTGGGATCGACGTCGCCCCCGCCGGTCATCAACAGCGCGTCGACCCGCTCGAGCAGGCCGCCTGCATCTTCCGGATCGACCACCGGCAACAGCACGGGGACCCCGCCTGCCTTTCGAACCGCTTTGACGTAAGCGACGTTGACGACCTCATGTATCGCCTCGATCTCTCCCTCTGTGACTAGGGATTGGTGAGCGGAGATACCGATCAGTGGGCGCATCTAGACCAACTCGAAATAGCGGTTCAGCTCCCAATCGGTGACCGTGGTCGCCTCGGCATCGCCACCGGTCGTGTGGAACATCAGCCACTCCCAACGACGTGTCTGGACCCAGTGATTCACGGCCGTGGCTCCGAGAATGTCGGTGATCGCCTTGTCGGCAGCCAGTGCATCTGCAGACTCGGTGATCGTCCGAGGGAGGAAAGGGAATCGATCGGGCAGGCCCCAGGCGAGGATCTTCAGCTCTTCGGGGGGCTCGATCCCCTGCTCGATGCCGACGATCCCACCGGCCAAGATCGCCGCTAGCGCGAGGTACAGGTTCAGGTCGGCAGAACCTACGCGGTGCTCGACCCGCGCTGCGCCGGGCGACCGTGAGATCACGCGCAGTCCCGTTGACTTGTTCTCCTCTGCCCAGCTCACGACCAGAGGTACGGCTGCGAAGCCGACCATCCGGCGGAACGAGTTGATAGTGGGAGTCAGGAACGAATGCGAAGCGGGCATCGTAGCGATGAGACCGCCGATCCAGTGCCGCATCAGCTGGGTGCGGCGGTCCGGGGACGTGGAGTCATAGAAAGCGGGTTCGCCGTCGCGCAGGAGCGGAATGGTGGATGTGCATCCCGTTCCCGTACGACTCCGTCGGCTTCGCCATGAACGTGACGGAGAGTCCAAGGTCGAGCGCCGTTTCCTTGATGATCGAGCGCGCCCGCATCGCGTGATCGGCTGCCGTGACCGGGTCTTCGGGCGGCAAGTTGAACTCGAACTGTCCCGGCGCGGCTTCGGCGTTCCAGGCGTCCCAGGAGATCCCGATCGCTTCGAGTCTTTGCACGACCTCATCGAAGAACCCATGCATCTGGTGGGCGTCGTGTGTGAGATAGGCGACCGGTGCTGCCGACCCGAGGGGTGTGAGTCCTCGGTAGCCCTTGTCGCGCGCTTCCTTATAGCTCTCGGCGAAGATCATCCCTTCGATCTCGAACGCGACGCGTGCCGTTAGTCCATTGGCTCCAAGCCGGGCGACGACCTGCTTCAGAGTGGACCTGGGACAGACGGGAAGTGGTTGGCCATCCACTCCGACGAAATCTGCGATGCAACTCGCGAGACCATCCCTATGCGAGAGCCGTACGAGCGTGTCGAGGTCCGGCTGTTGATGGATGTCCCCGAGTGTTTCGTTGTGCCAGTCGTCCCACCAACCGAACGTCGGCGCTCCCTGCGATGTCGTACTGGAACACGAGGTCGGACACGGCCGGCCCCAGCGGGAGTGAGCGCTCGAACTTCTCGCGACTCAGGTACTTACCGACAACTAGGCCGTCGGTGGTTGTGGCTTCCGTCCGGACGAACCTGATGTCCCCGAGCTCTTCGAGATTCATCGGCCCTCTCCCATCGCCCACGCGATAGAGCGTCCCGTGAGGACGGAAGCGTGTTCGATCGTCCCGACGACAAGGATCTTTCCGCTGAACATGTCCTCGCCGATGATCGATGCGCCGGTAAACACCGAGATCAAAGCTTTCGCACTTCCTTGTATCTCGTACTCCGAACCGCCGCTGTCCGAAGACGCGCTTCGGTCCCGTCGTCGGTGCAAACGACCCGTAGCCGCGGGCATGCGCGGAGCGCTGCCGGCGAAAGCCCAGAACTTGCGGCTTCCTCCTGCCAGGTGCCCGTCGGCGGCTCCAATACCTTCGCCAGCCCCAGCGCGAACAGCGGATGTCTCGCCGCACCTTTGATCTTCGGCTTCGCCTCTGCGTCGTTGGGGTCGAGCGTTATGACTACTCCGGCATCGTCGGCGAGCCCACCGGCCAGACGGATACGGCCGCGATCGAACCAGACCGTCGCCTTCTGGAGATCGCTCGACGATTGCAGTCCGAGCACGCCCTTCATCCGCGCCAATCGTTTCGCGACGCGCGGGTGGGCGGCCGCCCGCTTGACGATCGTTCCGACGCCCCGGGCGAACGGAGGGGCGTCCGGATCGACATCGAAAACGATCTCCCGCATCCCGTCCCAGAGGCTACTCCTGCGGCCCGGACCTGGGGCTATGCTGATCCGCGCGACGGTCAACGGCCGTACACCTCTCTTCCCCGAGACCCGCTGTTGCGCACGCATACGAGGGGTACTAGATAAATACGATTGATTCAGTCGAGTTTGCTCGGAGCCCAACCTTGACCAGCTTGCGTAAAGCACGACGCACCTCAGCAGTCGGGATCCTCATGGTTCTCGCCTTCCTGGCCGCAGCCTGCGGTACGAGGCTGGACGAGGACGACGTCCGCGCCGCGCAATCGCAGCGAACCCAGCAGACCTTCGATCGCACCGGACGATCGGCGGGAACTGAGACCACCGTCGGTTCCAATGGAACCTCCTCGGGTGCAGCGACGGGCGGAGCACCGAACATCGAGGCGGGCGACCGCACCGGCATCGACCAGAGCTCGATCAAGGTCGGCGGCATCTTCCCGCTTTCGGGCGGCTCTGTCGGCGCTCGGACGCCCGGTCGAGCAAGCCGCGCGCGCCTACTTCCGTCACGTCAACGACACCGGCGGCATCAACGGACGCAAGATCGACTTCATCGCCGAGGACGACGCTGCCGACCCCAACCGCACGCGCAGCGCGGCCGAGAAGCTCGTGAATCAGGACAAGATCTTCGTGATGGGGCCGTCCTTCACGCCCTTCTCTCCCGATCTCACCGGCTTCCTCGAGAACCGAGGCGTCCCGTTCATCGGCTTCGACGGCAACACGGTGGACGGATTCAAGTCGAAATCGACCATCAGCCTCGGCGCGTCGATCCCTCCGCACGCCGAGGTCCTGGTCCCGTACTGGTACAAGCGGACGAAGGCGCAGCGCGTCGGCGTCGTGTACCTCGATGTCCCGCCCGCGCGTGAATACCTCGAGCACACACGCGACGTCATCTGCCCCGAGATCGGGTGCCAGGTGGTGGCCGCTCAGCCCGTCCAGTTCACGACGACGGACTACGTCTCGATCCTGCTCAGCATGCAATCGGCCAACGTCAATGGGATCTTCATCGTCACCGACCCGGCGTCGGCCGTGAAGCTGCTGATCCAAGCAAGACGCTGAACTACAAGCCTTCGCCCGGCGGTTACCTCGGCCAGCACGGCATCTACCTCGACCTGGTTCCGGAAAGCTGCGGGAACTTCTGCAACGGGATCCTGGCTCCCACGAGCTTGTTCCCGCCCACGGTCCCCAACCCGGCGACCAACGAGATGCGAAAGATCGTCGGCACCTACTACCAGGACGTCGAGTACGGATACTTCACCGAGCTCGGTTACGCATCCGCTCGGTTGCTCGTCGATCTCATCAAGCGATCCGGAGCGAACGCGGATCGCGCCGGCGTCCTCGCTACAGCGCGCTCACTCACTTCGTACGACACCGGCGGCTTTACCAATCCCAACCGTCCGATCGATCTCACGCCGGGCGTCGAGCATCCGCGGGACATGATCATCGTCCGGATGCAGGGTTCCAAGTGGGTGCAGGACTCCGGCTGGCTTCCGTCCCGGCCGCTGACGTGGACGCCCAAACTCTCGGCGAGGCGATAGTTCGCGGTGCGATCACGGGTCTCGGATCCGGTCTTTTCGCCGTCGCTCTGGTTCTGACTTTTCGCACGACGCGCGTCCTGAACTTCGCGCTGGCGGGCATCGCGTCGATCTCGCGCGTTCCTGATGTCGACGTTGTGGGGTGCCGGCTCGTGGCCGGTTATCCCGGCTTTGCTCGTCGTCGTCGCGCTCGGAGGCAGTGTTGGGAGCCGGTGGTGAGCAGGTGTTCCGGCCCCTCGCCAACGCCACCGTGGTCGTGAAAGCCGTTGCGGCTCTCGGGCTACTGCTCGTCGGCTCAGGCCGTCATCGCATTGATCTGGGGCTCGGGAGAGCGCTTCCTGCCGTTGCTCGTGACCGGCAGCATCGGTTCCGGCGGACTTCGGATCGCGCACCAACACCTGCTCGCCGCCCTTGCGTCGCTTGTCGTCGGTGGCGGAGTCGTTGCCTGGACCCGCGCGACGCGAACCGGCATCGCGACGCTTGCCATCGCCGAGGACACCGATGCCGCACGGCTCTTGGGTGTTCGTCCGCAACGAGTCGCCACGATCGTGTGGGCCATCTCCGGGGCCAGCGCAGCTGTGGCCGGCGTGTTGCTCTCCGGCTTCACCGTGCTGAACACGACCGAGATGACGCTGGCCCTCATCGCGGCGCTCGCCGCCGCATTGCTGGCCGGCTTCGAATCGATCCCGCTGGCTATCGGGGCTTCGGCCGGCGTCGGCGCGGTGACGGCGGCGGCCGCATCGTTCCCCGAGCTCGCGCGCATCTCCGGCTTCGTCGAGTCGGTCGGGTTCCTCGCCGTGATCGTCGTGGTGCTGGTCCTGCGACCGCGTCAGCTCTCGAATCTCGCTGGAGCGCGCGTGATACAGGGCTCGGCGAACCGACGCGCGCCGGTTGGATCGGCCGCGCTTTCCTCGCCGCGGTCGTCGCCGCTGCCGCGATCCCTTTGATCGGCGAGTACCCGGCGCTCGTGGGAACCCTCGCCGTCGTCTTCGGACTCGTTGCGCTGGGGTTCGTCGTCCTTACCGGCTGGGCCGGCCAGCTCTCGCTCGGCCAGGTCGTTCCCTACGGTCTCGGCGGTTACGCCGCGGCCTGGCTTGGTGATCAGGTCGGGATCCCGATGGCCTTGGCGATCCCGCTGGCCGCCATCTCGTCATACCCGCGTCGGCTCTCGTCGGGCTCGCCGCCGAACGTCTGCGCGGTCTCGATCTCGCGATCGGTACGTTCGCTCTCGCGCTTTCCTGTCAGTTCCTCGTCTTCGGGAGCCTCGGACGCGCGCTCGTCGACGACACAAGCGGGACGGCCTCGGTCGTTCAGGTCGTTCGGCCGAGTCTGTTGGTCGCTCGAGCTCGATACGAACCGCGCCTTCTATCTCTACGCACTCGTGCTCGGCGCACTCGCCTACGCCGCCGTCGCCTGGCTCGGCCGGATCGCTACGGGACGCGAGCTGCTTGGCGCTCGGCGACGATCCGACGCGCGCGGCCGTCGCCGGTGTTCCGGTCGGACGCCTGCGCATGTACGCGTTCGTCGTCGCCGGCGATGCTCGCGTCACTCGCCGGTGGGATCCTCGCCGCTGCGCGCGAAGCGGTGACGCCGGAAACCTTCACCGCCTTCGAGTCGCTCAACCTCCTCGCCATCGCCGTCGTCGGAGGTTTGAGCATCGGTCCGCGGCGCGGTGATCGCCGGAGCTTTCGGGGCCGTTCTTCCCGAGCTTGCGCGCGTCGACCCGTTCCGTTTCCTTGCAAGGCCGCCTGACGTTCGTTTACGGGATCGCGTTGGTCGTCGTCCTTCTTGCACGGCGCGGCGGCCTCGCCGCTGTGCTCGGTCTCGACAAGCGGCCGGAACCCGATCTCGCCGGTGGTGAAGATCTGGCGCCGGCCGCCGCACCCACCGAACGTGGATCGCTCCTTCGTATCGAAGCCCTGCGCGTCGACTACGGCGGCACTCGCGCTGTCGACGACATCACACTTCGCTTGGCGCCCGGAGAGTTCGTCGCTCTGGTCGGCCCGAACGGCGCCGGCAAGTCCAGTGTCTTCGACGTCGCCAGCGGCCTGCTATCGCCGGCCGCCGGGCGCGTCTACTTCGACGGAACGCGACATCACCGATCACTCGCCCGAAGGCAGAGCCGCGCTCGGACTCGGACGAACGTTCCAGGCCGCACGTGTCTTCCAATCGTTGTCGGTTGGTGAGAACCTCCTCGTCGCCGCGCATCAATCCGGACGAGCGGTCGCGCACGCAGTTGCTGGAAAGCTCCTCGACCAACTCGACCTTCGCGAGGTCGAAACGGAGTTGCCCGGCTCCCTTCCCTTCGGTTCCCTACGTCTCTTGGAAGTCGGACTCGCGCTGGCCGGACGTCCCAGGCTGCTGCTTCTGGACGAACCCGCAGCCGGCCTCGACGGAACGGATCTCGACCGCCTGGCCGAGCTGCTCGAAGACCTCGGCCGCGGCGGCGTATCAGTCTTGCTCGTCGATCACGACCTCGCCTTCGTCGGCCGCGTGGCACAGCGCGTGGTCGTAATGGACCAGGGACGGATCATCGCCGACGACACTCCCCGCAAGGTTGCGTCGAATCGCGGAGTGCAGGAAGCGTTCCTCGGCACGACCGCGCGCGAGCTCGCACCGACCAGAACACGTTCGATTCGCAAGAAGACCAAGCGACCGGCCAAGCGAGGCCGTCGCAGGAATGAGCTCACCCGTGCTTCGCGCTGACAAGGTCGAGGTCCGTTACGGCGCGATCACGGCCGTGCGCGGAGTTTCGCTTCGCGTCGAACCAAGGCGAGGCGCTGGCCGTTCTCGGCCCCAACGGCGCGGGCAAGACGAGCTTGCTCCGCGCCGTCTCCGGGCTCGATCCCTCACGGCGGAAAAGTCACGGTAGACGGTGCCGATGTTGACGATCGCCGGAACATGCGCTGGCCGCCGGCGTAGCGCACGTTCCGCAGGGCCGGGGATTGTTCCGGCGTTTGACCGTCGCAGCCAACGTTGCGCTCGGAGCCGCGGGAACCCGCCGCTCCGAGCGCGACGCCGCTATCGCAACGCGCCGTCGAACGGATCCCCGAGCTCGAGGCGTGGTGGACGCCGGCGGGTCGGGATCGTTGTCCGGAGGCGAGCAGGTGCTCGTCGCTCTCGGCCGGCTCATCGCCCAGCGTCCGCGTTATGCGCTCGTCGACGAGCTATCGCTCGGGTCTGGCGCCGATCGCTCGCGATCGTGTCGAAGGCGAGCTTCGCCGATTGCTGGACGAGGGCGTCGGTCTCGTCGTCGTCGATCAACACGCGCCGCGCGCGCTCGCGCTCGCCGACCGCGTGCTCGTGCTCGAACGAGGCACGGCCGTGATCTCGGACGAAGCACGCAAGATCGGCGCGGATCGCGTCGCCGCTCTGGCCTTGGGAGTGCGCCGGTGACGCTGCTTCGCACGTCCGCGCGCCGCATCCTGACCGTCTATCGGGATCATCGACGCTCGCCTTCGGTCCCGCCGGAGCCGCAGTCGCGCAGGCCGACGTTCCGGACGTATACGAGTCGTCCGCCACGGCCGGCGGACTCCACGCGGAGCTCGCCGTGCCGGCGTTCTTCGAGGCGTTCGGTCCGTACTCATTCTCCGAAGCGTCCAACGACGCCTCTCACAGCTATCACGCTCCGCTTTATCTCGGGTTCTTCTTGACGGCCGCTGCCGAGCAGTTCGGTTTCCCACCGCCACCGGGAACGAGCGAGACGCTTTACCCCCAAGGCCCGACGGAGGCCGGGACCCCACAAGCTCCCGTCGACGCCAATGCCTTCGAGTCCTCGGGCAAGAGCAGCGAGACCGGCTCATCCGGACGTTCGGTCGTCGTGCGCGGAGCGGTCGCTCCCCTGTTCGACATCGGGACGGGGAAAGCCGAGTCCTCGGTGCAGGCCGACGCCAACGGCGTTACGGCCGAGTCGTCCATCGACATGGAAGGTGTCGCACTGTCCGAAGGCTTGTTCTCCATCGACCACGTCGTCGGCTCGGTACGGGCTCGGGCAACGGGAGCGCAAGGAGAGAGCAGCACGGAAGGGACGATCACGCTTTCGGGGATCCGGCTGGCCGGCATCCCCATCGATCTTCCGATCGAGAGCTTGCCGACCGGCGACGTCCTTCCTCTCGGCGGGATAACGATCGAACGGCTCGCCGACGAACGAACTCTCAGTCCGGACGGACAGATCGCCGAAATCCACCTCGGCGGATTCCGCATCACCCTCGACCAGCCGGCCGCTGAGTTCAAGTTCACCGTGACGATCGGAGACCTCATCGCACGCACGCGCGTGGTCGACCTCGCCGAGCCAACGACGACGGATACATCGAGTAACGAAAACATCGCTCTACCGAGCTCGGTTGCATCCAATACGTCCACGCCGGTCGTCCGGCGAACGCCGGGCGAGGAAACACTGATAACGAGGACCGTAGTTACGACCACGCCGGTGCGCGGCGGCAACTGGATCGCCGTCGCCGCGTTATCGGCGCTTGCAGCACCGTTGTTGTTGGTCGTCCGCCGGGCGTTCATGGCGGCTGTACGACCATGAGGACTAGATAGGAGGAAAGAGTCATGCAGGAGTTCATTGGGAAGCTCGACCGGCGTCAGATGCTCGCGTGGGCGTTCATCGTGGCGGGGGTCGTCGTCGGTCTGATCGGTTGGATCGGCGTCAGCGGCCGCGACATAGAGGCATTGCAACTGCCGTATCTCGCCAGTGGAGCCGTCGGCGCATTGGTTTTGACGGCGATCGGCGCTGCTCTGCTCATCTCTTCGGACGTACGCGCCGACCGTGAGCGTGCCGGCCGCCTGGAGGCCGAGGTTCTCGAACTGCAGGATCTCGTTCGCAGATTGTCGGATCAGATCGAAGGACGTCCGGCTCCGCGCCGGCGCCGCGCCGGCTGAGCCTTCGCCGCTAGTTTGGCGGTATGGCGAGCTGGAGCCAGATAGAAGCCGAAGCACCTGAGCTGGCGCGCACGACGCGTGAACGGTTCGACGCGCACCGCCACAAGGTCCTGGCTACATTGCGCAAGGACGGTTCACCGCGTATCAGCGGGATCGAGGCGTCCTTCTCAGATGGAGACCTCTGGATCGGCGGCATGTTGCGGTCGCTCAAGTTCCTCGATCTGATCCGCGATCCCCGCCTGGCGCTTCATTGCGCTCCCGTTGACCCCGAACTCACATCGGCGCCCGGTGATCTCATCGACGTGAAGCTATCGGGACGAGTCGTGATCGTTACCGATGAGGAGGAGTTCAAGCGGTTCGCCGAAGGCGCTGCGCCCGACTCGATGCACCTGGCCAAGGTCGACGTTAACGACGTCGTCTCGATCAAGATCGGAGATCCGGCCGATCACCTAATCATCGAGAGCTGGGTCGAAGGACGGGGCCTCCGCAGCGTCAAGCGCTACTAGAACGGTCCGCCGTTCTCGAGCCACTCGCGGGCGTCGGGATCCACCGCACGAGTCACGGCACTTTCGTAGAGCTCCAGCTCCTCGGCGCTGAACGTGTCGATCCAGCGTCCGTTCGTCCCTTTGTTGACGAATGTCTGCGAACCGCCTTCGAAGGCGAAGTTGGTCTCCGGCAGCAGCTTGTCGGCGTCCGCCTTCATCGAAGAGAAGCTCGCGGCCTCCACCAGGCCGTGCCATGCGTCCTCGGCAACCTCGATGCCGACGAAGTCGGCTATCCGTCGCATCTGTCCTTCCAGGTCGCGCTTCATGTCGTTGTAGTGCACGAGCAAGACGTTGTGGAGGTCGCGGTGAGGCCAGAAAGACATCAAGTGATAGTGGTGCGACCAGAACGGATACCCGTCCGTCTCCCACGGGAAGTTCGACCGCGTCATGTAGTCGCGCCATAGCTCGTGGATGTCGTCCGGACATCTCGGACACGGACCTCCCACAGGATCGCCCATCGCCAGGATGTCGTAGGTGAATTGCGTGTACGACCCGTAATGGTTCCAGAGCGACATGAATACATCGCGAGTGTCTCGTCCGACGCAGATGTACTTCACCTCGTCGTAGTAGGGCAGCGCATCGAGCGGCAAGTGACTCTTCAGGAACCGCCGGTGCTCCATGCCCGCGATGCGCTCGTGCATGAATCCGGCGGGTTCGTTGAAGCGTGAGTCGACCCACGGCGAGAGCTGCCAAAGACTCGTCGGAAGGTCGCCCGTCCCGAAGACGAACAGACTCATGATCCTTTGCATCCACGTCGTCCCGGCCTTGACCGACGTGGAGATGATCACGTCGGTGTCGCGGGGCTTGAACGCGTCCCAGCGCGCGGAGTCGAGATGGTGGTTCTGATAGACGCGCGTCCGCTGAGGAAGCGTCGCGTGCTGCGTCGTCGGGGGCGAGCTATCTGCGGTCGTTGCGCTGACCAACCGCGTCGCGCGCGATCTGCGCGTACACGCTGGGTTCCGGGATCTCGGCGGTGCCAAAACCGGTCGGCTCCGCGGCCGGGGTTTCGTCCTGATCTTTTTCTTCCAGGGTCGAGCGGTGGACGATGACCAGCTCGTCGGTCAGCTCGACGCGGTCCTGCCCCTCGCGCTTGGCTCGGACGAACTTACGGAGCAGGTACGTCGGAAGTTGCCGGCTCCGGACGCCCCAACGCTTGGCGAGGAGCGTGAGGCTGTAGCCCAGCTCCAAAAGGGAGATACCGGAGAGCGCCATCACTCCTGTGGCCGCGCCGGTCTCCGTGAGCTCGCCCGACGGGCTTGCCGTGGGGCTCGCAGAGGCCGCCGGCGAGGCGGTGGCCTGAGCGGATGCGAGACCCTCGCACGCCTTGCCGTCGCCGTCGGTGTCGAGGCCGAACGGGTCGGGGTTGCTGGCTTCGTCGTCCTTGTGGTCGTCGTAGAAGGTCTGCGCGGCCTCTTGGGAGTCGAAGTCCGAGCAGTCCTGCGCGGGAGAGGTCGATGGGGACGTGGTCTGCGCCCAGGCCGAGGGCACCGTGAGCCAAAGGAGAGCGATTGTTCCCAGTACGGCAGCCGACTTACCCACCCTAAGCCTCATGCGCCCCGTCACCTTTGTTTACCCAAGTCCGCCGACAGTACAGAACTCGACTTACCCCAACAAATCTATCGGATGCAGTCAAAACCTACTCAAATCGAGGGCCGAATGCACGGGCGGGGGCTCGTTGCTCTCACCGGCCATGAGTTCGAGCAGTGCACTTGCACCGTCCAAGCCTGAAGTTTTCCGCGGAAGTCCCCCAAAAGGATGACGGCCCGAAGCCAATATCTCCAGTGCGCGACGGTAGGCCGCCCCGTCGACGCCCAGGGCGCCGAGGATGCGGATCTCCTTGAACACGATGAGGTCGGGCCAGAACCCCGGCGTCTCGCTGGAACCGCGCGTGCCGGCCATCACTACTGTGCCGCCGGCGCGCACCAGGGACAGTGCCTGGGCCAAGGCGTCGGGCGCCTTGGCCGTCACGTCGATCACGACGTCGGCCAAGTGGCCGCCGGTTGCGTCGCGCAGCGCTTGGACGGGGTCTTCGGTGCGGACGTCGCAGGTGACGTCCGCACCGAAGACTCCTGCCTGCTCGAGGCGGGGCCGATCGTGGGGCCCGGCTCCCGTCACCATGACCGGCCCGGCCCCCGCTTCCTTGACCGCAACGAGGGCCGAGATCCCGCGGATGCCGGGACCAAGGATGGCGACCACGTCGCCCTCCTTGGTCCCCGGCACCGTCACCCCCCAGCGCACTCCGGCGCCCAGCGGATTGAAGAGCGTGGCGTTAATCGGATCGAGCGAGGACGGGACCTTGTGAAGGATCGAGTCGGGCGCGAGGTATTGATGTGTCGAGTAGCCGCCCCACAGGCCGGGCGACTTGTCCACGGAGATGAAGCCGTACATGTCCCGAAGTCCGTGTTGGCGACAACGGTTGTAAGCCCCGCTGCGGCACTCGTCACACTCGCGGCACGAGAGGAAGACCTCGACGGCGACGCGATCTCCTTCGTCGACGCCCCAGCGTTTCGACGCCGACGCGCCGATGCGATCGACGATCCCGATCGTTTCGTGGCCGGGAACGAACTGGAAGTTCGCCGGCAGATGACCGGTGTACTCCTCGTGATCCGTCCCACACAGCCCGCAGGCTTCGACCCGAAGCAGCGCGTCGTCGGGGCCGATCTCGGGCAAAGGCAGCTCGCGCGTAACGAGGCGCCGCGGTTCTTCCAGCACGAGGGCCGTCGCCGTGCTGCTCATAAAAGGGAGTCGCTTCGCTCCATCCAGCCGCGTAGTCTACGCGTGTGACCACGCAAGCCGACGCGCACAGGATCGACATCTCCTCTTCAGACGCACACGTGGTGATCCGTCACAACCGCACGGTACTCGCGGACACCACCAATCCAGTGCTGCTGAAAGAAGGGAAGCTCCCGACGCGGTTCTACATCCCCCGCGAGGACGTCCGGATGGAGCTCCTCGCGCCGACGGCCAGCACCTGGCACTGCCCGTTCAAAGGGGACGCAACGTTCTGGTCCGCGAACATCGACGGTGAGGTGTTGACGGACATCGCATGGTCGTACCCAGAGCCCATCCCGGGGGCCGAAGGGATCGCCGGGCTGGTCTGCTTCTACAACGAGAAGGTCGACATCGAAGTCGACGGCGAGCAGTTGGAGCGTCCCCAGACCCGCTGGTCGTAGACCGCTCGTGGCTGTAACTCAGCTGGCCGAAAACGTTGCACGGCTCCGCGATGCATTCGTTGCGGAGCTCGAGGCCGCGCTCGGCTCCCGATTCGCAGGCATGTTCATGTACGGCGCGGCGTGCTTCCCGCCGTCCTCGGTGATGGACTTCGATGCTCACGTCCTTCTGAGCGAGCCGCTAACAGACGACGACCGCGCAAAACTCGATGAGGCGCACGCGCGACTCCGTGAACTCCCTCTCGGCGATGCGATGGACGTCTGGTACGTCACCGTCGACGACGCGCGCTTGTCCGCGCCGCCCACTCATCAACGCAAGACGACGATGTCCGACTCCTCTTGGGCACTTCACCGAGCTCATGTGCACGCCGGACGTTTCGTCCGGGCGGCTGGACCTGATCCGCGCGAGATCGTTCCGGTCCCGACGTGGCCCGAGCTCGACGATGCACTGCAGCGCGAGCTCAAAGGACTGTCGGGTCACTTCGACGACGCCCCGGCCTACGTGACCCTCAATCTCTGCCGGATCCTGGCGAGCTACGAGAACCGCGACGTCGTCTTGTCCAAGCTTCAGGCCGGCATTTGGGCGATCGGCGCTCTCGATGTCGAGCACCACGCGCGGATCCGCTCAGCGCTGTCGTCCTATGAGGCCGGAACATGGGGATCCGAAGTCGCCGAACTCGCGGACACGCCGGAGTTCTACGGCGAAATGGTTCGGCGGATCGAGCGGGCGAGGAAGCTCTAGCTAAGAGGCTTCTTCGACGGACTCGGCGTCGTCCTCGGCGCCGAACATCTCGTCGGCGACCGATTCCATGCGCTCGTGCACGGCGTCGTGCCAGGACTTGTCGCTGGAGAGCCGCGAAAGCTGCTCGTGGTCGCGCGACACCACTCCGCGCTCGACGATCATGTGCAGCCCGACGTGAACGAACGGGCTGTCGTGGTCTCCCGAGCTGAAGTGGCTGTCGGCGTCCATGAAGGCGGCGGCGTGCTCGGGATGCTGCTCGACGATACGCGCCAGCTGACGCTCACCCTCCACCATTCCACCCTCAGAGAGGAGCGCCTTCATGAGCCGGGCGACCTCCTTGCGGGTCTCCTCTTCGAGCTGCGCGACGGGCGTGTTCGGGACGGTCGGCGCCGCAGCCTTCGGTGGGCGCCGCGGCTTGCGGCGCCTGCCCCGGGGTCTGCCCCCCGGGCGCGGCGGACGTCGTCGTCGAGACAAAAAATCCTCCAGTCACTCGCTTCGGCACAAAGCGCCTCAGCGATGCGCGTTCAAGGCGAGCCCCACAGCCGGCCGAGCCGGTGCGCCTTGGTCCTACGAGTCTATCCCCAACCCTTGGACCGGGCAGTTATTACCTGTTTCGAGGGCTAGTCGAGCCCGTTCTTCTGCAGCCAGTCGGCGGCTACGTCCTCGGCGTCCTCTTGATCGACTTCGACCCGCTTGATCAATTCGGTGAGACCCGCCGTAGTGAACTTGGCCGAGATCGCGTTCACGTCGGCCTCGAACTTTTCGCCGAGGTCGTCCACGATCTCCTTCGTCACGATGGGGGTGATGTTCTCGGACCCCGAGATCCCCTTGTCATCGTCGAGCAGGACAAAGCCATTGACGGCGATCTGCGGATTGGTCGTGAAGATGTTGGCGACCTGGATCTCATTGGCCTTGAGCAAATCGACGGTCTGCGGACCCTCAGGGTTGATGGGCCGGAACTCCTTGAAGTGGATGTCATAAACATCCTCGAGACCGCCGAGGCAGGGGCGCCGGCCGGGGCAGTTCTCGGGGGCTCCGAAGATGAGGTTGGACGCTACCGGCTGCAAGTCGCTGACCTTCTGCAGGCTGTACTGATCGGCGGTCTGCTTGTTGGCGACTATGCCGTCCTTGTCCTGGGCCTCGGAAGGCTCGAGAGCGACGAGCTCCTCATCGAGCGCGTCCTTCAGCTGAGTGAGCGCCTCGTCGGTGTTGGAGGAAGCCGTGACCTTCTCCTGCGTCTTGTAGGACACGAGGGAGCCGATGTACTCAGGGAAGAAGTCGATGTTCCCTTTGACGAGCTCGGGGAAGTAAGCCGGACGCTGACCCAAGCGCAGCTTGAGTTCGGTTTCGTATCCCTTTGCTTCGAGACCCTGCGAGTAGATCTGGGCCAAGAGAACCGACTCCGTGAAGGGGGCCGACCCGATAGTGATGGTGGTGCCGCCACCCTCCTGGTCGCAGGCCGAAGCGATCAGGCTCAAGGCAAAAAGACCGAGTACCAGTCCTCGTCGGATCCGCACAGTTCTCCCCCTTCGAATCCCGCCGGTCCCAGAAAAGCCTGGGGACCATATCAAAGCCGGTCAGGAGGCCGTGACGACCGTCGCCGCGGCCTCGGCCCGATTGAGACGGCGGACACCGCGAGGAAGCAAAAGCCGCTCACCCAAACCGAAAGCAACTTCGGTGCCGATCGCGAGCAGCGCTACCAACGTTGCCCCAACAACGACCTGCGGATAGTCGTACGACGCAAGCCCGTCCAACAGGAAACGTCCGAGGCCTCCCCAACCGACAACGGCGCCCAGCGGCACGGTGGCAACGACCTGGACGGCAGAGACCCTTATGGCTGCGAGGATCACTGGAGCCCCCAGGGGCACCTCCACGCCGAGCAAAACCTCTCGTATCTGTAAGACCCATGCCTCTCGCGGCGTCCACGGATTCGGGATCGACCTGGCGGACGGCGGTATATGCATTCGTGAACATCGGCGGCAAGGCAAGCAGGAACACGGCGGCCCACGTCGGCCAGAACCCGTAGTCGATGTTCAGCCACAGTGCGACCGGCAGGGTCACGGCGAGGATCGCGAAGGTCGGAATGGCTCGACCGATGTTCACAACGCTTACGGCGAGCAGGCCACCTCGGCGAATGTGGCCGAGAAATATCCCGGCGGGAATCGCTATCAACATCGCGCAAACCAGCGCGAGAGCGGACAGTTCGATGTGCTCGAGCAAGACGATGCGGGATACCGGCACGTTCCCTGCCAGTGGTCGCCGTCCGAGATCCAATGCACGGAGTCAATAAGCAGGTTCACGTCCGCACCCGCTTGGTCCAAGGCGTGAGCACTCGCTCGACACCGAGCAGGAGAAGATCGAAGACCACAGCCAGCGCGACCGACAACGTCGCGCCGAGGAACAACGGCGTGTTGAAGCGCCGCCTTAGGCCGTCGAGGATGAAGTAGCCGTATCCGCCCTGACCGATCAGCGCGCTGATCGTGACCAGGCCGACGGTCGTCACCGCGCGATACGCAATCCGGCAACGATCACCGGGGTTGCGAGAGGGAACTCGATCTCGAAGAACAGCCGCCAGCGCCGGTACCCCATCGCCGCACCGGCCTCGCGCTAACCGCGCCGGGAACCGCGTCGATGCCGGCCACCGTATTTCCTTACGAGGATCAGAAGGGTGTAGGAAACGAGTCCGATCTCGGCGGTCGTCCGCGTAAGTCCGGTGATCGGGACGAGCAGGACGAACACCGCGATGCTCGGGATCGTGTAGAGGATCCCGGCCAGCCAAGTGATCGGTGCGTAGCGTCCACCGGTATCTGATCGCCGCAGCTGAGAGAACGAGCGCGATCAAGAGCCCGACGCCGAGAGCGACGCCCGTGAGCTGCAGGTGCTCGAGCGTTCGGGACCAGATCTCGTCCAGATGCGAAAAGATCCAGTCCCAGCGGAAGAAGTCCTGACTCCTCACTCACGGAACCTCGCGTCCGATGCGATCGAGGGTGATCGAACCGAGGTAGCTGCCGGTCGCGCCTTCGACGTCGGCCGCTTCCGCATCGGCTCGCAGGATCGCCTGCAGCGCGTCGAGGAGAGTTGCGTCGGCTTGATCGACCGCAGGCGGCCGTCGATTGTCTCGCACTGCTCCAGAGTCGATCTCCGAGGCCCGGATCAGACGCAAGCCGACGCATTCCGCGCTCCGAGCCGACGAATTCGGCGACGAACTCGTTCGCGGGGTGGGCGAGGAGCTCGGTGGGAGCCGCGTTCTGCTCGAGGATGCCGCCGACGTTCAGGACGACGACGCGGTCGCCGAGCTTTATCGCCTCGTCGATGTCGTGCGTGACGAACACGATCGTCTTGTGGAGCTGCTGCTGTAGGCGCAGCAGCTCGTCCTGCAGCCGGAACCGGACGATCGGATCGACCGCTCCGAAGGGTTCGTCCATCAGGAGCACGGGCGGATCGGCCGCTAGGGCGCGCGCGACACCGACGCGCTGCTGCTGCCCGCCCGAGAGCTCCGACGGATACCGCTCCGGCGAGTCGACGCGTCGAGCCCGACCAGCTCGAGCAACTCCGGTTACCCGGGCGTCGGTGCGCGCCTTTTCCCAGCCCAGCAGCTTCGGGACGGTCGCGACGTTCGCCGCGACCGTGCGATGGGCGAACAGCCCGACCTGCTGGATCACGTAGCCGATCCCACGGCGAAGCTCGTGGGGCGGAACCGAGCGGATGTCCCGGCCCCCGATCGTGATCGTCCCCGACGTGGGCTCGATGAGCCGGTTGATCATCGCGCAGCGTGGTCGTCTTGCCGCACCCGGAGGGCCCCACGAGGCAGGCGACCTCGCCTTCGGCCACCTCCAGAGACAGCTCACGAACCGCCGGCTCGGCCGAGCCCGGGAAGGTCTTCGTCACCCGATCGAGGCGGATCATCGGCCTCATGGCGCCTCGGCCAGTGGCCTGCGGCCCATCACGGTCGATGCTAGAGAAATCCCTGGTCACAAGGGGGCAAGGCGGAACTTTTTTCGGCCCTATTGCGTTACATAGGTACACGGCTGGCGTTTGACCGGGCGGACGCCCGGAAACTGCCCCGGAGAAGGACCTTTATGGACCACGAAAACGACATCGATATTCGCGTCCCCCAAGGGGGCGACGGAACAGTACACCGACCTCGTTCGGCTGTTCCTGAACGAGATCGGCCGGTACCCCCTGCTCACCGCCGACCAGGAGATCTCCCTGGCCAAGCGCATCGAGAAGGGGGACGACGAGGCGCGGGACGAGATGATCCGGTCCAACCTGCGCCTCGTGGTGTCCATCGCCAAGCGCTACCAAGGCCGCGGACTGTCGTTCCTGGATCTCATCCAGGAGGGCATGCTCGGCCTCATCCGCGGTGTCGAGAAGTTCGACTGGCGCCGCGGATTCAAGTTTTCGACGTACGGCACGTGGTGGATCCGCCAGGCCATCGGCCGCGCGATCCACAACCACTCGCGGACGATCCGCCTGCCCGCGCACCTGCTCGACCGCGAGCGCAAGGTCGAGACGGCCGTGCGCTACGCTGGCGATCGAGCTCGGACGCGAGCCGACCGACAACGGAGGTCGCGAAGGCCGCGAAGGTCTCGCTGCGCGAGCTGAAGCAGGTTCGCGACGCCGCGCGCGCGGTGACGAGCCTCGACGTCCCCATCGGTGAGGACGGCGAGACGTCCCTCGGTGATCTGGTCGCTCGGTTCCCGACGAGGCCGCCGACGAGATCCACGAGACGGACGAGCGCGACGAGCCTGCGCCGCGCCGTCGCCGACCTGCCGTCGGACGAGCGCAAGGTGATCGTCCTGCGCTTCGGCATGCACGGCAACGAGCCGATGACGCTGCAGCAGGTGGCCGACGAGCTCGACTCGACGCGCGACCGCGTGCGCCGCATCGAGCGCGACGCGCTGACCAAGCTCGCCGACGAGCTGGTCGACCTGCGCGAAGCGCGTCTACCGCTGCGAGCGGTTTAGGCTCCTTCCCGTCCTCTAGCATACAGGGAGGGAACCGCAATGAAGGCAGCGATCGTTCGCGAGCTCAACGCGCCCGTCGAGATCATCGACGCTCAGGTCGGGAGCCGTCGGTCCCGGCCAGGTCAAGGTCAAGATCGCCGCCGCCGGCGTATGCCACTCCGACCTATCCGTTCAGAACGGGACGATCCCGTGGATGTTCCCGGCTCTGCTCGGCCACGAGGGGGCCGGCGTCGTCACCGAAGTCGGTGAGGGCGTAGACAGGCCCGCCGTCGGCGACCACGTGATCTTCAACTGGGTCCCCTTCTGCGGGCAGTGCAAGTTCTGCCAGAAGCGGTGAGACGTGGCTGTGCGGTAACGGCTACGGGCTCGGCATGGTCCCCGCGACCTTCGACGGTGGCATGGCGTTCCCGATGGCCGGCACCGGCACGTTCTGCCGAAGAGGCCGTCGTCCACAAGTCTTCGGCGATCAAGATCCCCGACGACATCCCTTTGGACATCGCCGCTCTCGTCGGCTGTGGCGTGACGACCGGAGTCGGTGCAGCGCTCAACACAGCGAAGGTCGAGAAGGGTTCGACCGTTCTCGTGATCGGTTGCGGTGGCGTCGGGATGAACGTGATCCAGGGCGCCAAGATCGCCGGCGCGTCCGCGATCGTCGCGATGGACCGCTTCGAGAACAAGGCCGAGGAGGCCAAGCGCTTCGGCGCGACGCACGCGGCGACGCCGGAGGGCGTCGACGCGATCAAGGCCGAGCTCACCGGCGGCGAGGGCTTCGACTACGCGTTCGAGGTGATCGGTCTGTCGACAGACGATCCGTGCGGCGTTCGACGCACACGCGCAAGGGCGGGACGACAGTCGTCGTCGGCGTCGGCCGGGCCGAGGACCAGGTTCAGTTCTCGCCGCTCGAGTTCCTCTTGAAGGAGCCGAGGATCCTCGGGTGCGTGTACGGCTCGTCGGCCGTCGAGAAGGACTACCTGCGCTTCCTCCAGCACTGGCAGAAGGGCGAGCTCGACCTCGAGGGCTTGATCTCCAAGCACATCTCGATCGAGGACGTGCCTTCGGCCTTCGAAGCGATGGAGACGGGCGAAGGCATCCGCCAGGTCATCAACTTCAGCTGACGTTCGGCCGCGACGCGGCCGGATCGCTAGGAGCCGAGCGGGTCGCAGATGCGGCATGGCGGTCATGCCGCGCGCGTTCGCTGAAACGCGTCGAAGATCCTTTCGACCGGCGACGACCGTGCAGTCCGGCACGATGGAACTGCGTACCGCTGCGTGTCGCCACGAACGTTCCCGTGCCGGAAGCGCTCGCTCTTGACGTGACCCGGCTGCGCGGGTTCTGGCCGTTGAGCGCCGCGCCGTCCAGCGTCTCGGCGATCCGGTCCAGGAGCTCCGATGCCCGATCCGACTGCGTCCGTGACTCTCGCACGAGGCGCGTCACCCAGTACGCGAAGTAGACGAACCCGCCGAGGAACACGAGCGCCAGGCCGAGCAGGCCGCCGGAGATCAAGTACGGCGTTTGTTCGAAGCTCGAAGCCGGTGTTCGCAGCTCCCAGCCAGCCGAGGATGATCGCGACGAAGCCCCCGACGATCAGGACGGCACCCAGAGCGAGCATCACGCGATCGGCGTCGACTCCACGCGAACCGCGGACCCGCGCTACGGATTCCCGAAGCCTCTCGAACCGGCCTATGGCCACCAAGTCGGCGGTGGCCTCGGCATCCTTGTTCCTGCGTCGTGTTCTTGAACTCTTGCGTTGTGTTCGCGCCATTGGCGTTAGGTTCCTCCGTTGGGACAGGCGGCTACAACTCCGCGAGCAGCGAACAATCTGGTCCGCAGCCATCATCAGCGGACGGGACGAGGCGAGCGCCACTAGCAGCAGCACGATCACGAGCCAGAGTGGCACGCCTTCGAAGTCGTTGCTGAGGGCAACGGGAGCCGAGCCTCCTGCCGACCGGCACCGTCGTCCCGCCCGTATCGACGCCGAACCCGTGTCGCTCGTATCGACCGGTGTCGTCGTGCCGTCGCCGAGATCGGCGGCCGGCGGAACGGCTCCGACATCCGTCGGCGGCGCCTGGTCGATGCCGAGTCCCGCTCCAGCGGATACGACCGCCGGAGCGATCGAGATGCTGATCCTCTGATCGAACGTGATGGTGTCCGTGTATCTGCTTCTGGATGTCCGGCGGCAGCAGCGCGATGACGGCGTTGAGCGGTCGGCACTTCATCGTCACGATGACCCCACCGAGCGCGCGTGTTGCGCTCGGTCCGGCGATCGGTGTCGACCGGGCCCGCCAGCTCGACCGATATCCCGGCTTGCGCCAGAGCTTGGTTGACCGCTTGCTGCAGCGACCGCTGAGCCGGGGTCGTTCGCGTTGGCCACGTGCACGCCCTCGTTGTCGATCTTCACGGCGATTCCGGCCACCTCGGCCCCCGTGACGGTGGTCGTCCCGGCGACCGAACCCTTCTCTCCGTTGCTTCGCGCAGTGGCTCGGGTGACCACGCCGTCGATCGGTCAGCGACACCTTGTATCGACAAGTCGTTCACGGCAGCCTCGGCCATCGAGACGGCGCCGGCCGTGTCGAAACCTGTTGACGTCATCGACGTCTGGGTGCCGAGATTGATGATCCCGGGGAAGGCGAAGCTGTTCAGATGGGCATTTGCTTCGGTGAACGTATCGTGTGCTTTCGAGCTCATCACCATCGTGCCGAGCTGGAAGCTCGAGTCTTGCGGGCCGGCGGGATAGAAGGTCTCGGCGCGCACGGGATAGGTCGGGCAGGTCAAGTGGGATGTCCTGCACAGCGACTTTTCTTCGATGATTCCGATGCAAGAAAGGCGGGAGCGCCGCGACAACCTGTCCCGGCCACAGGATGCTGCCCAGGCCGTAGCCCGACGGCCCGGACTTGAAGGTTGCCTCGCTGTACGCAAAGTTCAGCTCGCCCGTCGGCTTGGCCGGCACTCCGAGGCTCGGCGAGTCGAACACGAGCTGGACGGCCGTCGCTTTCGTCCCCATGTCGAAGCCGGCGAAGTCGGCGGACGTTGAGGCCGATCGCGAACTTCGTCCCGAGCACGACGACAGGAACCCAAAGCAAGAGGACGACGCCGATGCGGATCGGCCCGGCGCGCTGCTCACTTCGTTCCTCCCAGATAAGCGCCGGAAAGCTCTTTGGCGATGTCGGCGGGCTCGCCGATCGGCTCGTACCTTGCCCTGCGTCATGATCGCCGCGTAGTCGGCTACCTCGAGCGCAGTTCGCGCGTACTGCTCGGTGAGCAGGATCGCGACGCCGTCTTCGGCGATGCGCTTCACGTGCTCGAAGAGCTCGGCAACGATCAGCGGCGCGAGGCCCATCGAGATCTCGTCGAGAAGCAGCAGCGCGGGCTCGGTCGCCAGCGCGCGCGCCATCGCGAGCATCTGCTGCTCGCCGCCGGACATCGTTCCGGCAAGCTGCGTCACGCCGCTCGTGCAAGCGCGGGAACCGGTCGAACGCGCGCTCCTTGACTTGAGAGAAGGACGCACCCCCGTACGTCATCATCTGCAGGTTCTCCTCGACGGACAGGTTCGCGAAGATCCCGCGGCCTTCGGGGATGGTGCAGACACCGGCGCGCGACAGCGCGTCTGGGTCTGCGCCATTCACGTGCTTGCCGGCCACGTGGACGCAGCCTTGGGTCGGCCGGTGCTGGCCGCAAGCAACTCGGAGCGTGGTCGTCTTCCCGGCCCCGTTGGGGCCGAGAAGTGCGACGACGCTCCGCGCCGGCACGACCAGGTCGACCCCGTGCAAGACCTCGATGCGTCCGTACGACGCGCGGACGCCGATCAGCTCGAGAACAGGAGGTTCGCTCATCCCGCCCCCAGGTACGCCTTCTGGACGCGCTTGTCGGCGCGGATCTGCTTGGGCGTTCCGTTGGCGATGATCTGGCCGAACTCGAGCACGTGGATGCGATCGCATACCTGCATCACGAGATCGATGTCGTGCTCGACCAGAAGGATCGACAAGCCGCGCTTGGCGAGCGTGCGCAGAAGCTTGCCGAAGTCTTCCGACTCGTCGTCGTCCAGACCCGACGACGGTTCGTCGAGCAGGAGCAGCCGCGGATGCGTGGCCAGCGCGCGGGCAAGCTCGGTTAGCCGCGCGAGCCCGGTCGGGATCGAGTCGACCCGTGGTCGCGCGACCTTGTGCAGGCCGACGAGGTCGACGATCTCGTCCGATTCTTCCCGAGCGTCCTTCTTGTCCTCACCGCGCGCCCATCGCTGCCGGATCTCGGCCGCCACCAGTACGTTCTCGAAAACCGTCAGGGAGCCGAACACCTCGATGCGCTGGAACGTCCGCGCCATCCCCAGACGCCCGCGCTTGAAGGCCGGAACGTCGCTGATGTCGTCCTCGTCGAAGATGACGCGCCCGCGATCGGTCGGTTGCAGTCCGCCGAGGACGTTGAAGCACGTCGTCTTGCCGGCGCCGTTGGGACCGATGAGCCCGGTGATCGTCCCCTCGTCGGAGTCGACCGACACGTCGACGAGAGCACGGTGGCCGCCGAAGGTGACGTTGATCTCCTCAGCTTGCAGCAGCGGCAACGCGCGGCACCTCCTCGACCTTCGTCGGGTTCCTCGGCTCCCGTCTGGAAGAACCGACCTCGCAGTGGAGCTCGAGCCGCTGCGAGATGAAGAAGCCGACGCCGTGCGGGTTGCGTCCGAGACTGACCGCTGCGGCTCCGGTGAACAGGAACACAGCTCCTGCCAGGGAGCCCGTCGCCTCTTGCGTCTGCAGCAGCCCGAGCAGCAGCCCGCCGATCAGCGCGCCCGAGACCGTCGTGATCCCGCCGATGACAGCCATCAACAGAACGGGGAAGGCTTTGGAACATCAGGAAGTCGTTCGTCTGAGCACTACCGCGCAAGCCCGCCGTAGAACGCACCGGCGAAGCCGGCCATCGCGGCCGAGAACGCGAATACTCCGAGCTTCGTCGTCGTGAGGTTCACGCCGAGCGTCGTGCATGCCGACGGGCTGTCACGCATCGCCGAAACGAAACGGCCGAACCGTCCGCGCCGCAGCGTGAGGACGAAGACGGCAAGAATGCGCGAAGGCCACGGCCAGCAGGACGAAGAACGTCTGCTCACCGGCGAAGGAGATACCGAAGACGTCGAGCCTCGGAACTTCGCGCGTGCCGCTGCCGAACAGCCACGACCGCGGGAAGAGCATCTCTTCGGCGAGAACGCCGAACGCCATCGTCGCGAGCGCGAGATACAGGCCCTGCAGACGCAGCGCGGGCATCGCGACGAGCGCGCCCGAGGGGCGCTGCGAGCAGCGGCGCCATCAGGAACCCAAGCGGGTTGCCGCCGGCGCCGAAGCGGGCCATCGCGAACGCGCCGATGCCGACGAAAGTCATCTGCGCGAGCGACACCTGGCCCGCCGTAGCCCGTGAGGACGACGAGCGACAGCATCACGATCGCCAAGCGCGAGCCCCTGTCCGGCCCGCACGAGGTTCGGCGTCCGAAAGCAGGAAGGAGACCGCCGAGGGCGACAACGACGAGCAACACGCCGCCCCGCACCGACTCGATGAAGTTCGGCACGCGTGGGTCCCTTCTCGCCGGCCAACCGCCCGACGCGCAGGCGTTCCTCGGGCATGAGGAGCAGGACGATGAAGAGCATGATGCGTCGGCAGCGCGCCGCGTAGCCCGGGGATCTTGTCGGCGTGCAGCCATGCGGAACTCGAGGTACCCGGTTACAAGGCCGAGGATCAGCGCGCCGGCAAACGTCAACGGGCAGGCTCTTCAGCTTCCCGACAACCGCCGCGGCGTACGCGACGACGACGAGCAACGTCAGCTTGAGGATCTCGAGGTTGAGGACGGGCGCGATCAGGATCCCGGCGACCGCCGCGAGCGACGCTCCCATCGCCCACGACATCATGCTCACGCGCGCGGGCGAGGCGCCGTTCAGCGCGGCGAGATTGCGGTCGTCGACGACGGCGCGCATGGCCACGCCGATGCGCGTCCGGTTCAGCAGGTACCAGAAGAAGCCGGCGGACGCGGCCGGCGACGGCGATGGTGATCACCTGATGCGTCGTAACGAAAACGCCGGCCAGGCGGAAACCGCTTGCCGGCGAAGAACTCTGGGAACTGTCTGGACGGCAGGGGGCCAGATCCCCTGGGCCAGCCCCATGAGCATCACCATCAGTCCGATGGTTACGACGAGCGATGTGCCGGTAGCCCGGCCGTGCGAGGTGGCGCATCAGGACCCGCTCGATGACGGCACCCATGAGCGGCGCGATCACGAAGACAACCAGGAAGATCGCCAGCGGCGCCGGCCAGATTGCGATTGAAGCGCAGCTCCCAGTAAACGAAGGCCATGAACATGCCGATGCCGCCGTGCGCGAAGTTGAAGATGCCGGACGTGGTGTAGGTGAGGACGAGACCGCTGGCGGCGACGGCATAGATCGAGCCCGTCACGATCCCGATGATCGTGAAAGAGAGGAAGTCCCTCATCGCTGCGAGCAGATCATGCGAGGTTCCCGCTGCAGTCGAATCCCGACGCCGGCGCCATGCGCACGAACTTGCCGCCCTTCACCTGTGCGTAGAGGTTGCAAGTCGTCGGCAGCTTGGCTCCCGTTTGGTGGGGACCGTGAAGCCCGTTGCCGTCCCATTCCTTCGTCGCCTTGAGTGCGGCGAGCAGCTTCTCGCGTGTCAGATCGGGACCGATCTGCATCGCGAGCTTCTGGAACAGCCGGAACGCCGACCATGCATAGAGCCCGAAGTAGTCGGGCACGGCTCCTGGAGATGCTCTACCGCAGCCAAGACTTGTACAGGTTCATCTCGGGTGCCGCCTTCTTCGATGATGGCGTTGTTCAAGAAGACGAACGAGCCTTCCACGGCGGCCGCTTCTTTCAGGTAGTCCTGGTCGTAGGCGACGGAGTCCCAGTCCCTCACCTTGGGAACGTAGTTCTGCTGTCTCATCGACTTCTGCAGCCGCTGGATGTTCTGGTAGTCGGAGACCATCGTTACGTACTGGATGCCGCCGTTCTGCATGTCGATCACGAAGCGCGTGTAGTTGGGCTCCAGTACCTGGACCTCTGCCGGTAGATGAAATTGAAGCCGACCGACTTCCAAGCCCGTTCTCCGTGCTACGGCGTTGTTCTTCGTCACAGCTTGGTTCAGCCAGATGATCCCCGCCTTCTTGATCACTTCGGGGAAACGCTTGGCGATGTACCGGGCGCTGCTCGTAGCGATCTTCGGGCCGCTGTTGGGGTAGGCCGGGAAAGTGTTCGTCGCGTTGTACTTAGCGGCGTTCGTCGTGATGGCCGTGATGTCGGGGATCCCGCACGCCTGTCCGGGAGCCGCGCTGCCGTCGTCGAAGGCGGAGACCGAACCGACAACCGCGAACGCGGTCGAGCAAGCGTCGAGCATCGCCGCGCGATTACCGCCGGAGTCGGTCTTGCTGTCGAGCGTTTTGAGGTCGAGCGTCCGGCCGCAGATCCCACCCTGGCTATTGATGTAGGCCGTAGCCGCCCGCGCTCCTTGATGAGCGGACTGGAACAGCCCGGGCTGCACTCCGCTGATGTCGGCCAGCGTGGCGACGGTCAGCTTGTTGGCCGTCGCGCCGGTGTCGGTCTCCTTGGTGGCTTTGGCGCAGGTCGCGGCACCACCGCCACCGCCCGTAGTGCCGCCTCCGCCACCCGTGTCTGCGCCGCCACCGGTATCCGTTCCACCGGCGGCGTCTGTGCCGCCGCCCGTGTCACCGCCGGTATCCCCCGATGTGTCGCCTGTAGACGTGCCGCCGGACGTCGTCCCGCCCGAACCACCGCCGGTCAATGCAGCGATGGCTTCCGCGCGTTCATCGTCCGACAAACGGGAGCCGCAGCCGACCATGACCAACATGAACGCGGCAAGCGCCGCAACGATCCGAGTACGTCCACTGAAGAGTGCTCGCATCTTCCCCCAGATGCTTCCGTCTCCCCGTTACCTGACGGACCGTCAGGTTCACAAATACATGCGACGAGGCAAACTCTCCGACTCTCTGGCCGCCAGCTCGCGGCGATCGACCTTCTGCATCCCCGTATACGGCAGCTCGTCAACGACGCGGATCGCCTCCGGAAGCTTGTACGCGGCGAGTTTGTCGGCGCCGAATGCCCGCAGCTCCGTCGAGCGTCGGTGTTTGCTCGGGCGAACGCGGCACGACGACGGCCACTCCGATCTCGCCCATCACGTCGTCGGGACGAGGGATCACGGCCACGTGCGCGACGTCCGGGTGAGCAGATAGGACCGCCTCCACCTCCATCGGGTACACGTTGTAGCCGCCGCGGATGAACATCTCCTTGCTGCGTCCGGCCAGACGCAGGCACCCGCGCTCGTCGATAAAGCCGAGGTCTCCGGTGTAGAGCCAGCCGTCGCTGAAGCGTCTTTGCCGTGTTCTCCGGGTCGTTCCAGTACTCGGAGAGCATCGCCGGGCTTCGCAGCGTCACCTCGCCGACTTCGCCGTCCGGCACCGGTTCGCCGCTCCTCGTCGCGGATGACGAGCTCGATCCCCTCGCGCGGGCGCCCGACCGTGTACAACGCCTCTTCGTCCGGGGCATCGAAGGCCGTGAGCGTCCCGACTCCACCCGACTCCGTGGACGAGTACCGCACGGAGTAAGCCGCGCCGAACCGCTCCTTCGCTTCCTCGATGAGAGCTTTGGGTGACGGACCGCCGCCGACGATGATCGCTTTCACGCTGGACACGTCGTAGTCGTCGAAGTTCGGCAGCCGGAGCATGAGCGCGACCTGGGCGCCGATGCCGCCGACCGACGGCATCTTCTGCTCGGAGATCGTCCGCAGCGCGTCTTCGGCCCGCCACTTGCGCAGCAGGTGGATGCGCGAGCCGGCGCGCAGGTACCACGGGAGCTTCGTCATGAAGCCGACGTGGCACATCTCGGTGGACGAAAGCATCGGGACTCCGCCGTCCCATTTGCCGCCGTTGTCGAACATCGTGATCGCCGCGAGCTGACGGTTGCAGAAGACGGCGCCTTTCGGCTCTCCCGTCGTTCCCGGACGTGAAGACGATCGTTGCGGGCCGAGAAGGATCCAGGGGCGGTCGCTGTGGCGCCGTATGGTCGATCAGTAGCGACGGGAGGATGTCTTCCCTCGCGACCGAGGAAACGACCACTTCGGTATCGAACCCGGACGGAACACTCTGGGCGAAGTCGTCCGATGCGATCGACGAGCTTTGGTTTCGCACGATCGATCACGGCGGCGCGCTCCTCTGGACCGAAGCGTGGATTTACCCCGGTTGTCACGGCACCGATGCGCGCGGCGGCCAGATACGCGATGACGTAGTCGAGTCCGGACGGCAAGGCAAGAGCCACGACGTCCCCTTGGCCGATGCCGCGCTCGCTCAGACCGGAGGCCACGGCCTCCGACAGCTGATACAGATCGATGTACGTGAGCTCGACGCCGTCGGCGGAAACGAAAGCGACGCGGTCTCGGAAAAGTCGAGCGGCTTCTTGGACGACTCCGGGTATCAACCGATCTCCGTACCCACGACCGATACGAACGAGACCATCTCGCCTGGATAGCCGCCGAGGTTCTGCGTCAGGGCGAGCTTTCGATCGTTTCCGATCCCTGCTCTCGTCGGGTGCTTCACCTCGGAGCTGCAGCCAGCACTCGAAGAGCATGCGCAGGCCCGTTGCACCGACTGGGTGTCCGAAGCTCTTGAGGCCGCCGTCCGGATTCACTGGAAGATCGCCGTCGCGATCGAACGCTCCGGACAAGATCTCCTTCCACGCAGTTCCCCGTTCGCAGAATCCAAGCTCCTCCATGAGCACGAGTTCGGTCGGCGTGAAGCAATCGTGCACTTCGGCCATGGCCAGTTGGCTTCGTGGGTCGGTGATCCCCGCCTGCGCGTATGCATCGAGGACGCTGGCTTCGACCTCGGGGAAATGCGTGTAGTCGTAGGACGGATCCGTTAGGCCGGACCCGCTCCCGGCCACGAAGGAGAGCGCCTTCACGTACAGAGGTTTGTCGGTGTACTTGGCTGCGTCCTCGGCGCGCACGACGATTGCGCAGGCGGCGCCGTCGGCGACGCCTGCGCAATCGAGCACGCCGAGCTCGCCGGCAACCTTCGGGGAGCCGATCACCGTCTCTTTGCTCATCTCGCGCCGGAACTGTGCGCGCGGATTGCGGGCGCCGTTGGCGTGGTTACGAGATGCGATATGCGCGAGTGCATCTCTCATCTCCTCGTCTCCAACTCCGTACTTGTGCTTGTACGCGGGGATGACGAGCGAGAACATCGCGGCGGCGGTGAGGGTTCGTCCGGTGCCGTCACTCGGGATCGGGAAGGCGTTCAGGCCTTGGTAACCGGAGTCCTTTACCTTCTCCACTCCGATAGCCATCGCGATGTCGTAGGCGCCGGAGGCCACGGCGTACGACGCGTTCCGTAAGGCCTCGGATCCCGAGGCGCAGTAGTTCTCGACGCGCGTGATGGGTTTTCCGTCGATGCCGAGCGGTCGCGCGAGTGTGATACCGCTCATCCCCGACTGCGCGGTGCCGAGCCAGAAGGCGTCGATGGCTTCGGCGTCGACACCGGCCGAGGTCATCGCTTCGGCGGCGGCATCTATCAACAAGTCGTCGGTGCCTTTGTCCCAGAGTTCGCCGAAACGCGTGCAGCCCATACCGACGATCGCGACGCGATCCTTGATCCCCTTCGAGCTCATCGGACGGGCCTGGCCTTCCAGAAGTAGTTGTGTATGCCGTCGGCGGTCGTGAGCTTACGGAACGTCATCTCGACGCGGTCGCCCACCGAGAGCGAATCGGGATCGACATCGGTCATCTCGATCGGGAGTCTGTCCGCCACCGTCAAAGTCGACGATCGCGAAGACGATCGGAGGGCTCGGCGAGTACGCGAGCCGGTCGACCGTGAACGTAACGATCGTGCCTTGTGTATCGGCGAGCGAGTTCGCCGAAACCTGATCGGTGTCCTGTACGAGACCAAACTTCCATTCCTCGGCTCTCTCCGCCGCGGGGGCCGAAACGCGAGCGGGCTCGGGACGGTTCGGAGGCTCGGGTGTGACCATCCCGCGCCAGGAAAGGAACCGCGTGTAGGGAACATCTGCGGCGCTTGAGATCTGATCGGCGACGCTGCGACGGGAGCCGACCTCGCGATCCGTCCTGCGAAAGATCAAGACATCCGCTCCGTCCGCGAGCGAAACTAGTGCGACGACCTGTCCGGCACTCGCATTCTCGAGAGCGTTGACCAACAGCAGCAGAGCTTGCGCTGTGCCCGTGTTGCCCACCGAGCCGGATAGATCGTCGGCGGCGTTCCCGAACTTCTTCGCCAGTCTTCCAACAGAACGAGCGTGCATGCCGGCGACGCAAACAACGTCTACCTGCTCAGCAGTCACGCCTGCACTCTTCAATGCAGATTCGAACGCCTGCTCTCCCAGCGGGACGTACATCGACTCACCGAAGCGGTCTTCCCAAGCTTTGGATCGGATGTCTCCCGGTGTGCGCCAGCGCTCTAGGAACTCGCGGGTAACCGAGGCGCCGCCGAGGTACTCGGCCGCTACGTCACCATCGCCGACCAACAGTGCGGCCGCACCGTCGCCGCCGGCAGATTCGTCCGCGCTCGTAGGGAGACCCGTCCTCATATCCGATGCCGCTACGAGAACCGATCCGCTTGAATCGAGGGCTGCTCGCAACGCTCCGATCCCGGAGCGGATCGCACCGCCCGTGTCGAAAGCGGCGACGGAGTCGTCCAGACGAAGCGCTGCATGTATGGCCGCTGCATTGGTCTTGTCCAGATACGAGGGTGTCGCCGTGGCGAACATCAACATCTGGGAACTGGGCTCCCGCGCGATCAAGCGGCAGGCCTCGACGGCCATGGTCGTGGTGTCCTCGTCGAAGGAGGCGACCGAACGGGTGCCCTTCCCGCCGCCCGAGCCCATGACGTCCCGGACCTGGGAGCGCTGGAGGCGCCTATAAGGAAGGTAGGCGGCGGCCGCGAGGATGCCTCTCATGGGGACATCCAGTGTGGCCCAAAATCTGACGGGTCGTCAGATTTGAGCCCTGAGCTCGTCGAACCGGGCCAGTGCGGCGTCCAGATCCTCGATCGGGTAGTTCTCCAGACGAGTGATCCGCCCGTCACCGACGAGAACGACCGCCGCGTAGTCGGACTCGACTTCTCCACCGAGGTCGTTGGTGCCGGTCCATCGCACGTGGCCGACTCCTCCCCAGCCAGGCTCGCCCACGTACACCTGTAACAGGCGCATCCGCGAGTCGGGAACGAGTTCGACCAACGCGAACACTCCTTGTAAGTACTCGTCGGTGCTCACGACGGTGCCCTTCGAAACCGGACGGTGATCGACGTTGACGAAACCCTCTACAACAGATCGGTAACGATCCCAATCGCGATCGTTGTAGGCATGGACCATCGATAACGCGACCCGCTCATCATCCGGCGCGTCGCCGGAGGAGAGGTAACGATCATCGAGTTCAGCGAACGCAGCGTCGAGATCTTCGTGATCGAAATAGACGACGTTTGGCGCCCTTCGTCGTTGACTCGTGGAGCAGAGGAGTTCGACCTCGATATCCGTCGGCATGCTAATCCGACCGTGGACCAGCGCGAGACGCTCGCCCCGCGTAGCCAACGATGTCGACTGCAATCGATATCGCCGACTGCGCGAGCTTTTGCATGCTCGATAACGGCTGCATCTTGCCTTCGATCCGCGAAGCGCAAGACCGCTCGTCGGTTATCGAACACGATGTTCCGGCTGCATTTTCGCGCGAACTGCCCAGTCGCCGCTCGAGATTGCTGATCGCGCTGCCAGCGAACAGAAGCGTGGCGTGTCGGCGGCGGACGACTGGGCCGGGCTTCGCGAGATCTTCGAAGCGGGCGAGAGCTGCGTCCAGATCTTCGATCGGGTAGTTCTCCAGACGAGTCATCCGACCGCCACCGACGAGAACGACCGCCGCGAAGTCGGACTCGACTTCTCCACCGATTTCGTTGGTGCCGGTCCATCGTACGTGGCCGACTCCTCCCCAGCGAGGCTCGCCCACGTACACCTGTAACAGGCGCATCCGCGAGTCGGGAACGAGTTCGACCAACGCGAACACTCCTTGTAAGTACTCGTCGGTGCTCAAGACGGTGCCTTTGGAAACCGGATGGTGATCGACGTTGACGAAACCCTCTACAACAGATCGGTAACGATCCCAATCGCGATCGTTGTAGGCATGGACCATCGATAACGCGACCCGCTCATCATCCGGCGCGTCGCCGGAGGAGAGGTAACGATCATCGAGTTCAGCGAACGCAGCGTCGAGATCTTCGTGATCGAAATAGACGACGTCTGTCCGCTGCCCTTCTTCGTTGATTCCAACAACGGAGAGGAACTCGATTTCGTAAGCACGATTGCGGATGGTGTATGAGTGCGAAAAAAGGCCGAGTCGATCGCCCCTTATCGCAAGGACTGACTGACTAAGGACGGCGCCCGCGGGATCCGTCTCCCACATGCTGTATTGCCTGAGTGCCTCGTCCCGACCACGAATGTCGTTGCGCATTCCGAGTCGTCGGTCCGACGTTCGAACATCTTCCGTAAGACTGCCAACGATGCCCTCCCAATCGTGGGAGTTGAAAGCGGTCAGGTAACGCTCGCCAGCACGCGTGCAAGCGTTCTGGAGAATGCTCTGCGAACGATCGTCGTGAAATGAGTCCGGAATGGAACGATCGCTTTCGGCAGCGAGTTCCTCGTACCGCACGACTGCCTCGTCGCGCCGCTCCGGTGGGAACGTCTCGACCCGGACGAAAACGCCGTTCTCGACGACCATGATTCCCAGATGCTCGCGTTCGATCCGACCGCCGTGCTCATCGGTGCCCACCGAGTGCGCAGCGCCCAGTAAAACCCCCGGCGATTCCCCGATCTGCTGTAGAAGGTTCATCTGTAGATCCGGCGCAAGCGCGATCAATCGTTGAACATGACGCAGATACTCGCTTCGCCCATGCAGCTCACCAATGGACGCCGGGGCATGATCGATATACACGATGTCGGGCGCAACCATCGACTCCCACAGGTCCCAGTCGCGAGCGTTGTATGCGACGAAGGACTCGAGCGCGTTGCGGACACCTTCAGTTAGCTCCCCTTGCGCGATGTATCGCCGGTCGAGCTCCGCAAACGCGGCGTCGCGGTCGTCGGCGTCGAAGAACGCGCAGTACGTCTGAAGCCCGTCGCGATCAAATTCGAAAACGCCGAGTAGCTCGACTTCGTAACCGTCGCGCATTGCGGCTAACGTCCGCTGGAGTTCAAGGAGGTCGCCTCTCACGGCCAAGACGGAATACTCCAGGGTCATCCGGGCCGAGTCCGCCGGCCAAGACGCCTTGACGAACTCGACAACCTTTTCCCTACCCACACCGCGGAAGCCCAGTCCTCGCCGATTGTCGACATAGACCGCGTCCGGGGAGATCCGCTCAGCGAGTGTCGTCCAATCCAGGCGTTGCGAGAGTTCTTGGATCTCCGCCTGCCAACGCGAAGCGTCGTTTGCGAGGTCCGACGACCCGGAACGAAGCAGCTCTTCGAAGCGGGCGACCGCCAGGTCGTACTGATCGAGGTCGAAGCGTTCGAGCCGCAACTGTTTGTCGCCGACGAACTGATGCACCTGGAGGTACGTGAAGTCGACACGGCCACCCTCGGAGTTCGTTCCGTGACCTGCTAACCGAGACACCAACGCTTCGCGTCCCATCCGAGGAACATCAACGACCTGATACCGGATATCGGGAACCAGATCGGCCAAGCCCTTAACGAGTTCGAGGAGCGGAAGCGCTCCGCGGAGCTCGGCAGCGGAGATGGGCCGATGGTCCATGAACACGAAATCCGGGGCATACAAATCCTCGAACGCCTCCCAATCCTGAGCGTTGATCAATTGAATCGCGCGTGCTCCGGCGCGAAGCATCTCGGGGAACTCGCTGGCCTCTCCGGCGACCCAGCGCTCGTTTAGCTCATCCGTGGCCGCGTCGAGGTCATCACTCTCGAAGTAGACGAGGCTCTTGCAGTGACCTTCATCGTCGGCCTCGAACACGATGAACGCTTCGTTCTCGAAGTCGTGCTCTCCGGTGACTAGGGCTCTGGACAACGCAAGCCGAGTCCCTCGGATGGCCAGAGTCTCGAAGCGGACAGTGTCATATCCAAGTTCCGCCATCGCCTTCCAGGCCTCGACTACCGAATCTTTGCCCGCGATTCCACCGATCCCCGGACGACGATCGTCACGGACGAGGTCATCCGCGAAGACTTCGGCCAGCGACGTCCAGTCGCGTCGGACGAATGCGTCGCTGAACCGCTCGGCGCCACGCGTGGCGGCGTTCTCGAGGACCAGTAACGAACCGGATGCATCGTGGTCGAGCTCCTCGGCTCGGCGCATCGCAAGGTCGAACCGATCCGGTGGGAAGTGCTCGATCCGCTGGATCCGGCCATCACGAACGATGCCGGCGGTGAGGTGGTCCCAGACGACGGGGTTACCGTTCTCGTCGTTTGCCTGGCGCCGCCAGACAGTGACATTGGCCGACTTTCCGACCTTGTACAAAGCCAGCATCCGGGCTCGCATCTCCGAGACGAGACTTCTAAGTCCGTCCATCTGCTCGATGAATGCATCCACCCCGCGTCTCGTTCCGAAGCTCGCGGGGCGGTTGTCGACGTAGACGAGGTCGTCGGCAAGCACCTCGCGGCACGCGTCCGTGTTGAGCGCGCTGTAAGCACGGAAGAACCGAGCGACGAGGCGGTCAGTCTCCGTTGCATCCTGGCTCGCGAGCCAACGCTCTTCGAGCTCAGCGAACGCGTCATCAATAGCCTCGGGGTCAAATGCGGCCGTCGCGAAGAGAAGCCCATCAGCTGTGTACTCCTCTAACTCCACGGTTCGGACTTCGAAGTCGAAGTCCCTTGTGCGGTAACAAACGTCCCAGAGAGCGAGCCGCTCGCCTCGTATCGCTATTGGTTCGGACAACAGACTGTCGGGATCGGATCCGACATCGATAGTCGTTTTCATCATTTCGATTTGGGCGTCGGGTCCGCGAACAACCGAGCCAAAGCCGCGGCGACGGTCCTCGCCCACAAAGTCGGCGTGGATCAGCGACCTAATCTCGTCCCAGTCACGACCTCCATTTAGCGCCTCCAGCCTTCGCCCCCAGTGGACCGCGTTGTTCTCCGGCCCGGGACCGATAACAGGCGATTCTGCAGACAGTTCTCGTGCGCGAGCCAACGCCGCCTTGAGAGCAGGCAGCGGGAACCATTCGTACCGGATGATCCGTCCACGACGAACTTCCGCGAGGTTGATAAACGCAAGCTCGACGTCACCTCCATGTCTTGTCGACCCTCGTATAAGTGCCTCCCAAACGACGAACCGCGGGCCGAGGTACGGGACGGACGGCATTCGAAACCGCATGTTGGGCGCCAAGTCGACCTGGACGTGGATGCTTTCGAGCCACTTCTCCACCGTTAGCGCACCGAACGAAGCCGGACGGTGATCGGTAAAGACGACATCGTCGTCCAGCAAGCTCCGGAACGCTTCCCAATCCCTGTTGTTGTACCGATCCATAAGCGTGAAGATGGGCCTCCACACATCCGCGAACGGCGCGCCTTCACCAGCGAGATATCTCTCCTCGAGCTCTGCGAACGCACTATCCAAGTCATCGGGGTCGAAGACCACTCCGGCGGTCAGACGACCCTCATCATCGACAGAGTTAAAAGTGAGGAACTCGACGTCGAAGTCATCCGCACTCAGCACGACGACGCGATGAAGGGCCAGCGAATCACCGCGCGTGGCGATCGTCTCGTAACGAACGCGCGAGATCTCTATGTCATGCCAGCCAAGCCCGCCGACCGCCACGTCAATGGCATCGGCGCCCTCGGCCCCGAAACCCAATGCTCTTCGACGGTCAAAGAAGGTGTAGGACTCGGCGTACAAGGATCGACTAGATGCCTCGTCCCGACCGGTGGCAAGTTCAAAGATTCTGTCAATGGTTCGCGTGCACGCATTCGCTGGTCGGTGTGAGTCGAGAAAGGATTGGGTCTGGAGTTCAAGCTCGCGAAATCGCGCGATCGCTTCCGCGCGGCTTTCGAACGGGAAGATTTCGAGCCGAGATATCTGCTTACCGCGGATAAGGCCCACTATCAGATACGAGTACTCGAACTCTGCGCCCTCGGCGGAAACCCCACCCTCTAAGACCTGTCCAACGCCTCCATGCGAGCCCAAAACGTGGTGGGTAACGATGTGGGCATGCGACTGTCCGCTTGCAATTAGATCGCTATGGACACGCACGGCCTCGAGCCAGGCATCTCTCCCCCTGATCTCTCCAAGGGACGCCAGACGGTGGTCGACAAGGACGAACTCTTCGGTCAGGAGGTCTTCTGCGGCCGTCCAGTCCCTTTCAAGAAGAGCGCTTGTCCACAGATTGGAAAGACGAACAAGGTTCGCGCTCTCACGGCCTTCGCCGGCGATGAACCGCTCGTCGAGCTCGGCGAACGCGGAGTCCCAATCGTCCGCGTCGAACAGCAACGCCTTAACGATCCGACCTTCCGCGTCGAGTTCATTCAGGAAGAGAACATCGGTGGTGAACGCCTGCGGCGATTGGTCATCATCTCGGAACCGAACCTGAGTTAGCGCCAGGTGATCGCCCCGGGTAGCAACGACGGTGGCATCCGCCCTCGTCGCGCCGACGTCGGCCGCCGCGATCCATCCTTCGAGAGAACCTTCGCGTCCGGACGCCTCGTGCCCGAGACCGACTCGACGGCTCTCAACGTGAAAGTCGTCTGCATAAAGGTCTCCGAGCGCATCCCAATCACGCGCTTCGAAAGCGTTAAGAACCCTTGTGAACACGTTCGAGGTCGCATTACGAAGCTCATCAGGAGTCGACTTGTCGGGAGTGGACTTGTCGTGCTTCTCCAAGAAGCGCTCATCGAGCTCCCGCGATGCCACGTCCACGTCATTTGTGTCGAAAAGCGCCGTGTACTTCATCCGACCGTTCTCGTCCAACTCGCATAGGACGAGCGCCTCGATCTCGAAGTCTTTGCTCGTAAATAGCTGGCGAATTAGAGCATGTCGATCGCCGCGAATGGCCACTGGTTCGAACGCAACTCGCCGAACACCGACCATGGAGACGCGGTTGTGCTCCATCAACTCCTCGCGTCCTTCGAACCTCCAACCACCGAAGCCAACGCGCCGATCTTCGTGGACGACGTCCTCGGCGTAATACAGCGGATCGTCGTAGCCCTGCGCGAGATGTTCACCGTGAGCTGCAAGTGTTCGAGTGGCGGCGTTGTCGAGGGTCGGTGGCTCGGCTTGGAGGCCGAGCTCCCCAAAGCGGGCAACGGCGGCGTCGAGTGCGTCAAGCGGGAACAGCTCGATGCGGGATACGCGCCCGTTTCGTATCTCCTGGATCCGGAGGTGCGTCACTTCGACGCTGCCACCGTGCTCGGACGTCCCTGTGGCAGCGATCTCGACCAGGATCCGATCCGACGTTAGCGCATGGTACGCAACGGCTCTTGGCCGCAAGTCACGGACAATCGGGAACGCACCCAACGCTTCAAGAACCGCCTCTGCTCCGTGAAGCTCGCCGAGGGACGCGTGCCGGTGGTCAACGAGAACGACATCGTCGTCGATCAACGACCGGTAGCTACGCATGTCGCCGGTTCGAAGTGCGTCGCGCTGGGCTGTCCCGATTCTGAGGATCTCTGCGTACGGAGCGCCTTCACCCGCGATGAAGCGCCCATCCAACTCGGCGAACGCCGCGTCGAGGTCGTCCGGGTCGAACTGGACACCCAGGATCAAGCGTCCCTGTTCGTTGATCTCGCTGACATTGAGGAACTCGAAGTCATATCCGTTGGGAAGGTTCACGAATAGCCGGCAAAGCGATAGGCGTTCCCCCCGGACACCCACCGTGTGAGTCGTGGATCGGACCTCTTCTGGATAGACGATCAGCACCTGATCGACGACTTGACTCCCCCCCTCGACGTGCCAGGAGAGTCCCTGCCGCCTGTCGTCGAGGACGCCGTCTTCCGCGATGAGGGCCATGAGCCCTGCCCGGTCTTGCCTCGCAGCCAGGGAAACCATGTTCTTTACAGCCAACGAGCAAGCATTGTCGAGCTCCTCTGGTGCAGAGGCGGGGTGATCGTCGGTCGGGAGCGCCTGGGCGCCGAGCTCGTCGAAGCGCGCGAGTGCTTGGTCAAGCATGTCTAGCGGGAAGACCTCTATGCGAACAACCTTGTAATCGCGCGCGTGAAGCTGTTGCAGCACGTAGTAACGGAACTCCGCCACAACGCCGTCGGCCGTCGCAACAGTGGAGACGTACTCGCCAAGACCACGATCCTCGGCGATCGCCTGGACGTTCACGATCTCCGCTCGAGAAGACGTGACGAGTTCTCGCATCACGTGTGTGACGTTCATAAATTCGTCAGCGCCCTGATAATCGCCAACTGATACGCGCTGGTGATCGACGACGTAAAGGTCGTCGGAAAGCATTCGGCGATAACCAAGCATGTCGCCCGCATTGAGCCTGCGCGCCTGCTCCGCCGCGACGCGCATCATTCGTGCGAATGGAAGGCCCTCGCCGGTGGCATATCGCTCGTCCAGGTCGGCGTATGCATGGTCTACGTCGGCGAGATCGAAAGCGGAGGCTCCCGTCATCCGGCCTTCTGCGTCGACTTCCATCACGAAGAAGATCTCGACCTCTACCGACTCGGGAAGACCATCACCGACTACGAAGAGGATGCGAGTCAGCGCGAGGCGATCACCCCTGGTCGCCACAACCGCTGTATCGATGCGATCAGCGCCGACATCGGCGACAGCTCGGAAATTCGCGAGTTGGGCTTCAGTGCCTACGAGCGTCGCGCTAACCCCGGCTCGTCTGTCGTCGAACACGGAGCCCTCGGTCAGCAGCGTTTCGAGAGTCTCCCAATCCCTCCGCACGACGCAGTCGTTTATGCGAGCCGTCGTTTGAGCGGCAAGGTTCTGACCGGGCTGGGTCGTTGGTTCAGTGAGCTCCCCGAGCCGGGCCAAGGCTTCGTCAACTTGGTCGAGCGGGAAGTACTCCATCCGAACGGCCCGCCGGTCACGAATAACAGTCACAACGAGCCTGCTCATATCGACTGTGGCACCTTCTGCCGTAACGGCCTCGATTCGAACCTCTCCTGCACCGGCATCGCGCCCTATCGCGAGGTACCTCGGGACGCAAACTTGCCGGCTTTGGATCAGTGCACCGAGGGGCTCGGTCGTACGTATGACCTGGTCCGCACCAATCTCGCCGTACGAAGCCGGTCTGTGGTCGTGGAGAACCAAATCATCAGCGAGCAACGTCCGCAGCTCGCTCATGTCAAACCGATTGGATGCCACAACGAACCGCGTGCCCCATCGCACGACGGCCTCGAATTGGGCGCCCTCGCCGGCGATGAAGCGCTCGTCGAGCTCGACGTACGCCGCATCAAACGCATCCGCGTCGAAGATCACACCCAACGCCAAACGGCTCAGATCGTCGATCTCCATGACTTCGAGGAACTGGATCTCGAAGCCACTCGGATCGGTCAGCGATACGCGGACGAGACTCAGACGTTCGCCACGAACCGCGACCGTTGTGAAGTCGGCTGTGCCACCTCGCCCGGGTCCTGCAATGTCGGCGAACCCTGCAGAGAAGGTCTCCCAGGCCTCCGAGCCTGCTGCTTCGTGTCTCAAACCGCGGCGCCGATCTTGAAGAACGTACGTGTCTGAAACGGATGCACGAGCTGCTTCGCGGTCCCCTTGCAGCCAACGCTCAACCAATCGGTGAAGGACTCGGCTGCATTCGTTTTCGATGCGCGTACCAGTAGTGGTTGAGACCTCTTCTGCAGCTTCAGAGGTCGCCAGTTCTCGGCTTCGGGCCAAGGCTTGGTCGAGTTGATCCTCCGGGAACAGCTCTAGTCCCGCGACCCGCCCGTCACGGATCACGACGAGGACCACTAAAACGATCTCGAATAGCGACGCCGTCCAGCGTTGTCCCGTTATTTCTCCAGTCCAAGACGGAGACCTCGTCGGTGAGAAGGTGATGTCGCGCGATAACGGCGCGGTACGAGGACGTCAGTTCGATGAGCTGCCTGAGGCTCGACACGTATTCGTCCGCTCCACGGACTTCGCCGAGGCTCGCCGGCCGGTGGTCGACTGTGACCAAGTCGTCCGCGAAAGTTGAACGCATGAGGTCCCAATCCCTCGTGTTATTCGCGCGGACGACGCGAAGGCTCAGACCGATGGCCTCCGCAAACGGTGCGCCCTCGCCCTGCGGCATAACGCTCGTCGAGAGCAGCCAGTGCTTGGTCTTCTTCATCGGAATCGAAGACCGTCCAGCTAACGATCCGTCGATCTTCGTTTATCTCGTAGAGACAGAGCACCCGAGTTTCGAACGTGTCGAGCTCGCCGCGGATGGTGAAGCGGGCAAGAGCCAGCGTTTCGCCTCGCAAGGCGATGGGGTCGACCTTCACGTAGAGTCCGCCGACCTCGTACAGGCTCCGCATGAACGAGACGGCTCCATCTGATCCGCCTGGAAACTCGTCGGCGAAAAGTCCTGCGAGCCTTGCCCAATCTTGGCTTTCGAAGATGGCTCTTAGCCGCTCGAGCATCTGAGTGCACTGATTTGAGAAAGGACGAGCAGCGATCGTGCGGCTACCCAATGGAGAGCTATCGCGTAGCTGCTTGAAGCGCGCTCGCGCAAGATCGAGGCGCTCCCTCGGAAAGAGGTCTATGTGCGCGAATCGGCCATTCCGATATTCCGCCACCATTTGGTAGGCAATATCGACCTCTGCCCCATCGAGCGATAAGCCAAAGTTGTGCGCGTCGACTAGTGACAACCCATCCGCGAAGTCATGGAATTCCGTGACGCTGCCGAACATCTCTGTGGTCAAATCGACAAGGGCTTGAAGGCTTTCAATGAATTGCTGTACCGACATGTCGCCGCGCCCGGCTGGTGTGTGATCAACAACTCGTGCATCCGGAACGAAGAGTTCGCTCAGCTCCTGCCAATCCCGGGCATTCATCGTTGACATGAAGGCGCTGAGCAGACTCACGACGTCGGCGTGCGGCGCGCCCTCGCCGGACCGATAGCGCTCATCGAGCTCGGCCATGGCTTCTTCGGTGTCGTCCGCGTCGAAGAGCATGTTGAGCACTAGGCGCCCGTCTTCATCGAGTTCATGCAGGAGGAGGAGCTCGACCTCGTACTCGCGACCCGTCGATATGAGCCCCCGCATCAGCGCAAGACGATCTCCTCGCGTCGCCACGAGGCTCGCCTGCATCTCGGTCCCTCGAGCAGCAACCCTCGCGTGCTCGATGATGGCGACCTTTCCTTCTAGTCGTGTGCGCAACCCGCTCCGACGGTCTTCGAACGCAACTTCGTCCGAGTAAAGCGCGGCTGCGGCTTCCCATTCACCGGCTGCCATGTACCGACTACGGAGCTCGTGAAAGCGGAGACAGGGGTGAACTTTCTCGGAGTCAGGGCTGGATGCAAAGCGCGCCCGTGCGGCGTCAATCGCCTCGACCGGGAAGGGTTCCAGACGGGAGACCCGACCTTCTCTAATCTCGATGATCATCTGGAACGCGGTCTCGATGGAAGCGCCTTCTGCCGTCACGCCGCGATTGAGCATCTCCGCAAGCACACGCTCCTCAGTCATCTCGTGATACATGACGACGTCGTTGCGGAGCGGGACGATGCGCCACATCTCCTGAATGCTTGCGGCATATGCGTCACCGTCCATCCGTCCGAGCGAAGCCGGTCGGTGGTCCACGAGCTCGAAGTCATCCGTGAAGACGGCGCGCAAGCCATCCGGCTCGCGCTGATTGATGACTTCGCGGAGGCGAGAGACGACCTGCAGAGCAGCAGTATGCGTGGAGCCCTCGCCTGCCGCGAAGCGCGCGTCGAGATCAGCGAAGGCCTCGTCGAGGTTGTCCGGCTCGAAAATCACCTGGGCCGCGATGAGACCCTGTTCGTTCAACTCGTACACCACAACCAGCTCGTACTCGAAGCCCCCGCGCTTCTGATCTGCGGGGAACCATAGTTGGCGTGTCAGGCAGAGATGCTCACCTCGGAGCGCGACCACGGTTGACGTAGCGTTCGCAGCGAGTTCGTACGCCACCTGCTTCATCAACTCAACCTGGTTTTCTCGCCCCACTTCTTGTCTGGCGAACAACGGCCGCCGATCGTCGTGGAAGATGTCGGGCGCACACCACGCGCCGACCGTCTCGAAGTCGCGAGCGTTGTAGGCGTCATGCCATTGGTCGAGCGCACGGCTGGCTTCGTTCGACAGAGTCGGACCAACGGCGAAAGGTTCTCGTGGCGAATCCGGCCCCGCCGCTGGGGGCTCCGTCGAGGTTTCTACCAGTGCGGTGGCGCCCTTGCGCTCGAAGAGCGCAAGGGCGCGGTCCTCGGCTCGGCGCGCGCCGTCGGCATCGCCGGCGGCGCGAAGAACTACGGCCAGCGACCGGCACGCGTTGCCGTGGTCGATCAGACGCGTCGGTGGGTGCGGCGAGCTCGACCGCTGCCTCGGCCAACCGCTTGGCCTCGTCGGTCTCGCCCCTCCGGGCGAGCAGCTCGGCCTTGACCGCACGCCATGCGATCGACGCCTTCAGGTCTTGGCTCGCGAGGTTCTCCGCTTCGAGCGCGAGCAGTTCGGCCGCCTCGTACTCGCCGAGCGCGAGATGAGCGCGCGCGAGCAACGCTGCGCGATTGCGCGGCGAGCGACGTCCACTCCGGCCGCCAGGAACCCGTCATGTGCGGATTTGAGGTGTCCTTCGGCCGCAATCGAATTCGCCCGAGACGAGCTCGACGATGCCGACGAACTGCTCGGTCTCCAGCAGCTCGTGATCGAGACCGAGCTCGGTGAGTCGGCGCTTGGCGCTGCGCAGCATCCGGCGCGCCGCTTCATCACGACCCCGGAACGCCTCGAGCACGGCCTGGCATCGGAGCGAAGTCGCTTCGACCGCCGGGGAGCCGGTCGTGATTCGCAGCAACCGGACGATGTCGAGGCAGCGTCCGCCGGCACGCGACACCGGGTTCGGCCCCCAGAGCGCCGCGTGGGGGGCGAAGCCGAGCGTCGCGGTGATCCGTCGACGGTCATCGGCGCCACGCGCTGCGGTCAGCGCGAGGTCGAGAACGCGTTCGCACTCGCCGAACCGTCCGAGGCCGGCGCAAGCGTCGACGCGTGCACGGTGTGCGCCTTCGCCGCACCGGCTTGGTCCCCGAGTTCGACGAGCTCCGCCGCAGCGGCGGCGACCAACGCCTCGGTCTCGTGAAGACGCTCGGGCGTGGTGAGGTTCGCGAGCTGGCCGTCGAAGCACGTCGCCCACGCTTTGAGACGCGGAGTCGTGGCCAGCGCTTCGAACTCGGCGACCGCCACCGCACCTTGCGCAACATCTCCCATCGACAGCAGCGCTTCACAGCGGACGATCAATAGGTCGGGACGCCCCGGATCGTCTGAGGGCAGGCACTCGAGCGCCCGGCCGGACAAAGCCGCCGCGGCCGGAAGGTCGTCGCAGTCGAGCGCGCGCTTGCCGGCATTGCCGAGCAGCTCGGCTGCACGACACCCAAGCGCTTCGTCCGGACGTCCGAGCTGATGCTTGTATTCGTGCGCCTGCTCGAGGTGGATAGCCGATCAGCTCGTCGTGCTCACCGAGAACGCCGGTCGTCTTCGCCTCGAGCCACGCAGCCACACGCTGGTGGAGGTCGGCCCGCGACTCCTTCAGGACGCGCCGATACGCGGCGTCCCGGATGAGGACGTGGTGGAAGCGGTAAACGGGCTCGTCGATCCAGTACGTGCCGACCGGCTCGACGAGCTCCTTGCGGCGCAGACTTTCCAGGCACCCGTCGACCAGATCCTTCACGCCGGTCGGCGCAAGGTCGTGCGATCGCGCCGCGGTAGAACTCCTTACCGATGACGGAAGCGAGCTCGACGACCGTTCGCTCGTCGTTGCGCAAGCGGTCGACGCGCGCAGATAGCAGCGACTGGATCGTCGGCGGGACCTGGATCGCGTCGACGTCCACGGTGACGCTCCACCCGTCGGGCGTCCGCAGGAGGACACCGTCGTCCACGAGCATGCGAACCAGCTCGCGGACGAACAGCGGATTGCCTTCCGTCGACGCGGGGATCTTCGCCAGCAACTCGGCCGGGAGCTCTTCGGCCCCCAGGAGGTTGAGCGCGAGCTGCGCGGTCGCGCGCCGGTCGAGCCCTTCGAGCGCGATATGACGGCCGAGGCGCGTCCGCCCTCGACCAACGAAGGGCGCAGGTCACGCAGCTCGGGACGAGCCGGTACCGACGAGCAGGACGGGCGCGTCGCGGATCCACTCGGCCAGGTGCTCGACGAGATCGAGCAGCAGCGGTTCGGCCCAGTGCATGTCGTCGAACACGAGGACGACCGGCTGCGTCGCGCGCTGCCGCTTCGATCAAACGTCGAATCGCCCAGAACGTCTCCTCGGTGCGTGCCCGGCTGACCGACACCGAGGATGGCGCCGGCACGTGCGGCGACGCGCTCGCGATCGGGGTCGTCCTCAGGCAGACGGTCCGCGAGCGTCGACAGGATCTGCTCTTCGGTATCGGTCTCGGAGAGTCCGGCATGTTCACGCAGCGCGTCGGCGATCGGCGCGAAGGTCGTCGCCGGCTGGATCGCACCGCGTTTCACGAACGCGCGCGACGTCGGCGAGCTCGGACATCAGCTCGCGCGCCAGACGCGTCTTTCCGAGTCCCGGAGAACCGATGATCGTGACGAGCCGCGCCGCATTCGCGTCGACTGCTTCCTGGAAAACGGCGAGCAACCGGCCGAGCTCGGACTCACGTCCGACGAAAGGCGCCGCGGCCGAGTCGGCCGTGCGCTCGTCGACGGAGAGGAGCTTCCACGCGGGAACGGGTTCCGACTTCCCCTTGAGCGTGAGCGGTGCAACGGGTTCGTACCGGGACGTCCCGCGCGTCAGTCGCCACGTCTCCTCGCCGACGAGGATCTCGCCGGCGGCTGCTGCGCCCTCGAGGCGGGACGCAACGTTCACCGCATCGCCAACGACGTCTTCGTCGGTGTCGCTGACGACGACCTCGCCGGTATTGATGCCGACCTTTAGCGAAAGTTCGAGCGCGAGGTCCGACGCGAGCTCCACGAGCTCTTCGCGCATCGACAGGGCGGCGTCCACCGCTCGCGCTGCATCGTCCTCGTGCACCTCGGGAACGCCGAACGCAGCCATGGCTCCATCGCCGGTGAACTTCACGACGCGTCCCCCGTGACGTTCGACCTCGGCCCGCATCGCGGCGTAGAAGCGGTCGAGCACGGAACGTACCGACTCGGCGTCCATCCGTTCCTCGAGTGCGGTGGAGCCGGTCAGATCGGCGAAGAGAACGGTGACGACCTTGCGCGCCGCGGCTACGGGTTCGTCCGCCTCGCCGACGGAAGTGCCGCAGGCATCGCAGAAGCGAGCGTCCTCGTCCAGGACGGCGCCGCACATGCGGCAGTGCACGAACAGATCGGCACCGCAGAACTTGCAGAACCGGGCGTCGTCCCGGTTCTTCCTGTCACACCCCGGACAATTCAAAAGAGCCCCCACTCCCGCATGGATGCAGGCCTACCCAGGATGCCCCTATGGAACGGCCTCCGTGAGCGAGTGTCTGTGACCGATGTCACAAACTCCGACGAGCCGCTAGGCCATCGTGGGGAAGAGCGCCGGCCTGACGATGACGAGCGCGCCGTAAACGACCATTCCGACCGCGGCCACTCGGGCGACCCCCCGGCCCCAGGGAAAGACCTTCTCGGCGAAGACCAGGAGTGTCACCGCGACCATGGCGGCGATATTCATCACTCCAAGAGGGACGAGGAGGACGAAAAGCAGCCAGCAGCAGCCGACGCAGTAAAGCCCATGGCGAAGGCCCATCTCGACTGCTCCTCTCCGACCGTCGCGCCAATGCTGCATGACGAACGCCATAGGGGTTCGGCAATGCCTGAGGCAGACGTCCTTGAGCGGAGTCAGCTGATACAACCCGGCGGCGATCAGGAGTATGCCTCCACCGCGTTTCCAGTTGTCCGCCACCCACATGGAGTGGGCAACACGATCTTCCACGAACCAAGCCAAGCCGAACGCGATCGCGCCGAACGCGACCCAGAGAGCGAGATATGAACCCGTGAACAGCGACGACGGATAGAGCATCGCTGCGTTTCATGCGGCTGTACATGAGGACCATCGGCACTGCAGCAGGGAACATCATCGCGACCATCATCGCGACCCACATCGTGAAGAAGAGAGACGCCGAGCCCATCGTTAGATCCGGGCCACCCATGGGTGACATCGACATCCCGTCACCCATCGACATCCCGTCACCCATGGCCGACTGACTGCGCGACTGATCTACTACGACGTACCACCCAACGGCCGCGAGGATGATCAACGCGACGAGGATGATGTTGCGCTGCCGGGCGACCGGCGACGGAATCGTTGGTGGAGACTGCGTCAGATCAGCCGCTCCACGCCGCTTGAGCAGTACCGCCCTGGCCCAGGCTCTCCCATTCCCGCATGTCCGGATCGGAGAACTTCGTCCCGGTGCCGAAAGCTAGGTCCTCGTGGCCTATCTGGAACGCGGCGAGGACCGGAGCATCGGTCAATCTCGTGGGCTTTCCGTCCTCCGTCTTGATCGGCTGGAGGACGATCTGACCGACGCCGGCGATGGTCGTGCTCGGGGAGTCACCGTTTTGCATGGCGACCTTCGTGACGGTCGTCGGGAGCCACTGCCCGATGGCCTCTTTCATGCCGCCCCAAAGACCGCCCTTCTCGCCGTGGAAGATCGCGTCGATCTCGCGCCGTTGCTCGTCGGAAGTGCTCTCGTCCACGTAGAGCTTCGCCTTGTCGATACCGCTTACGAAGTCTCCGGGGAGTTCGAAATGAAGGGCCATCTTCACTCCGGACAGGTCGACGCCATCTGACTCGCCGCTTTGGACGTCGATTCCGAATGCACCGGAGCACCAGCCTTGATCAGGCTTCGCCGGACCGAGTAGGCAAGGACAGATAGAAGCGCAGCTGCAGGACTCGTGGAGTTCCGCGTTAATCGACCATGCCATGTGAGCCTCCCTTGGTCGCCGGCGATCTCAGCCTACGCCGGTCGCGAGATGCCCGATAGTCCGGACTGCTAAGCCCCGTCATGGCAATCGGAGAGTTCGCTGTGGTGCGTCATGTTGCGAGCGGGCCCAATCTCGGGAGTTGTGCGCATCGAGCAGAGATTCGAGCGTCTGTTCGATCGCTCCCTGTCCAGCCACAGTTCGCCCCTAACGGACCCTCGGCTCGATGCGCTTTCCTGATGCGAAAGCTTGCTGTCCTTCGGCCAGCGCTTCCGGTGTCGTGCCTGCCGCCAATAGCTCGGCTCCCATGGCGAGCGCACCGCTGACCGACTTCTCGGCGCCCGCCCACAACGCCCTTACCGTCGCCTGAACGGCGTGCGCGGGCTGCGACGCGATGTCTCGGGCCACGCGATTCGCGGCTTCTGAAAGCTCACCGTGCGGAACCACCTCCGACACGAGGCCGATCTCGTAAGCGCGCTTAGCCGACATCCGTTCGTAGTTGCCGGTCAGCGTCATCCGTGCGATCTCACCGAACGGCATGCGGCGCATCATCAGTAGCGGCTCGAACACCGCCGTCATCCCGTATGTGACATGCGGATCGAAGAACGTAGCGTGGTCGGCTGCGATGATGAACTCGACCTCACCGAGCATGTAGAACGCGCCGCCACACGCCATCCCGTTCACAGCCGCGATCACCGGCTTGAACAGCTCATTGGACTTCGGTCCAAGGCGGGCGCCAGGGTCCTCGTAAGTTTCCGGATCGAACTCAGCGCCGTCCGAGGGGATCTCGCTGCGATCGATCCCGGTACAGAACGCTTTCTCGCCGGCGGCGGTGAGCACTACGCATCGCACGTCGTCATTGGTTTGCAGCGACTTCCACAGCCCGGAAAGCTCGTCGCACATCTTGCTGTTGAAAGCGTTGTAGACGTCGGGACGGTTCAGCGTGACGGTCGCGACGCCTTCGTCCTCCTCGTAGAGAAGCGTTTCGAAGCTCATCGCACCGATGCTATTTGACCGCCACCGGCTGAACCGGGGCGCCGACCGCGCCGACGAATGGGTCCGGTGTTGCCTCCAGAAGGAACACGTATGCACCGTCGGATGCGCAGTCCGCCGCCAGGGCTTCGAGATGGAAGTTCTGTCCCTGGATGAGGCCCATCTCCACCAGATCGAGGAGATGGACGGGCAAGAACAGGCCGTCTACCTCCCCGGGCATCACCTCGAAGGTGAGCGTGTCGTTGGCGACGGCGGCGATGTCGTGCATGCGGAACCAGCGAACGGCATCCATGCCGACGCCGGGGCTCGGGTACCCGTAGGCGCGCTTGTCGCCGGCGTCCAGCAGCTGGATGTGTCCGGTCCTGATGAGGACGATGTCGCCGGCTTCCACCTTCACCCCGGCCTTATCGGCAGCAGCATCGAGGTCGGCGCCGCGTGATGCAGTACCCCGGCTCGAGCCGGTCGACGTCCTTTGCACGCGCGATGTCGAGGAGCACGCCACGGCTCACCAGCGTCTTGACCTTGTCTGATCGACAGTCGGGTCGCTCCGCCGGCCGTTATGACATCCGCATCGACACCGTTGTAGAGCCGTCCGTCGTAGCTCACATGAGAGAACGCGTCCCAGTGCGTCGCGCATTGCAGTCCCATCACGACCGCATCGTCGCTCGCGTGGAAAGACTCGGGCTCCTTCCCGTACCGCTGATTGACCTGCGTCATGAGATGGATCGGATTGATGCGTCCCGGCATCACGCCGGTCTGAGGACCCTCCGCATGCAATGGAAGGCCGAGCGGGAAGCTCTCCCCGCGCTTCACGCACTCGGCCGCGCGGACCACAACATCGGGCGTGATCAGGTTGAGCGTGCCGAGCTCGTCGTCATCGCCCCAGCGTCCCCAGTTGTTGACTTCGCGCGCGAGATCGGTGAACTCGCGCGGCAGGGCCATCGTTTGGTTGAGCTAGCCGCGCTCTTGCGCAGCCTTGAGAAGCTCGGCCTGTGCCTCGGGTATCGCATCCGCGAGATCCCAGAGATCGGGCATGAGCTCGCGACAGGCGATGAAGCCCCAGTTGATGTTGTCCACGTAACTGAGGACCGTGATGTTGAAACCCGCTCCGTCCATGACCGGTCCAAGTGGGTTCAGTCCGACGAGCTTCGCTCCCGCGAAGTACAGCGGGAACGGTGGTCCCGGAACGTTGGAGATCACCAGGTTGTGGATCACCGGGTGCCGCTCGACCAATCGAAGACTCGTGTACATCCGCGCGGCCAACGAGAACGTCGTCGGCGCGGCGAACTCCGTCCAGTTCGTCAGCAGGTCGGCGCCGATCGCGTTGTGCTCTTCCTTGGCTCCCTTGTTCGCCTCGTGGATCGCGTTCAACCGTTCGACGGGATCGACGATGTCCGTATGCAGCGACGTGAACATCGCGGACACGCGGTTGCTGCCGATGACGTCCTTCTCGTCCTCCCCGCGGACCGACACCGGACACGTGGCGATCAACGACTTGTCGGGAAGCTCGTCGTGGTCGATCAAGGTACTTCCGCAACGCGCCGGAAACGATGTTCACGCACGACGTCGTTCACGGTCGCGCCGAAAGCCCGCTTGATCTCCTTCACTTCGTCGAGCGAAGTAGTCGCGAACGCAACCTTGCGATGTGGGGTGACCGGCTGATTGAACGATGTGCGCGGCGCGGTGAAGGGCGTTGCCATCCCGCTCCCGTCGCCGCCACGGCGGCGTTGCACGACGTTGGCGACCGACTTCACCGTCTGCGGCAGGACCTTGAAGATGTTGAGCGGGCGCCGCAACCGCGAAACCGCCGAGAACGCTAGAAGCTCGACGTCGGTCGGCATCCGGTCCGGCTCCCATGGCTGCTCCTCGACCGGCTCTGCGGGCTCCGGCTCGAGGTCGAAGAGGTGGACCATGAGGTTCGCGCCGGAGACCCCGTCGATCGTCGCGTGGTGCATCTTCGCGACCGACGCGACGTAGCCGTTCTGCAACCCTTCGACGATGAACATCTCCCACAGCGGACGCGTCCGGTCGAGCGGCCGGCTCGCGATGTCGCCGACGATCTCGGCCAGCTCTTTCTCGCTTCCCGGAGCCGGACAACCGATCCGGTGGATGTGGTAGTCGAGGTCGAAGTCGGCGTCCTCGACCCAGACCGGGTGGTGCAGGTTGAACGGGATCGGCGCCAGCTTGCGCCGGAACGGCGGCACGAGGTGCAGGCGCTTGCTCATGATCTCCTTGACACGCTCGAACGAGTACCCCTCGGCGACCGTGCTCGGGTCGAAAACGATGACGCCCATCACGTGCATGTGCATGTTCGGCGTCTCGAAATAAAGGAACGTGGCGTCGAGGCCGCTCATCCGTTCCATCGCACACCCCCTGGAGAAGTTGGAACGCTAGGCTACTGCGCCCACGCGCCCGCGGCACGATGGTCCCTGCGGCACGACGGGCCTGCGGCACACTGAGGGCATGCCGCGCATCTTCCTCGCCGCTTCGCTCGTCGGTCTGGCGTTCACGCTCAACGCACGCCGGACGCTCAGGTGGCGCATCAGCGTGGTGCAGGCGTTCTTCGCCTCCTGGCTGACCATCGAGCTGGCCCCGCAGCTGCTGGTTCTACATCTGGCCGGAGTCGCGGATCTTCGTTGCCGTCGGCGGCGCTGCTGAGTGGCCGGGCTGGATCGCCTTGGTTGTCTCAGCTGTCAGCGCCGTGCTCTTGATCGGGTTCGTCCGGGAGTCATTCCGATCGGAAGCGCTCTTCGAGGACGCATTGAAGGAGGTCATCGGCCCGGAAGAATCGAGGCGGTTGTTGCGATGGCGCGACTTCGCGAACCCCTTCAAGCTCTGGAGCCGTCGCATCCATCGCACCCGGAACCTTCCGTATGCGGAGCCGGGCGGACGCCGCCTGCGACTCGACGTATGGCGTTCGAAGGAGATAGACGGGGAAGGACGACCATGCCTGCTCTACGTCCCCGGCGGTGGCTGGTCTGCTCGTCGTCACCGAACAAGAACCAGCAGGGCAAGCCGCTGCTGATCGAGATGGTCGCGCGGGGGTGGGTGTGCTTCGCGATCAACTACCCCGTCAGCCCTCGGGCGAAGTTCCCCGACCACATCGTTGCGGTGAAGAGAGCGATCGCATGGATCCGCGAGCACGCGCACGAGTACGGCGGCGATCCGAGCTTCCTGATGATCAGCGGAGACTCTGCCGGCGGGCATCTTTCTTCACTCGCCGCCCTGACGCCCGGCGATCCGGATTTCCAGCCCGGCTTCGAGGAAGCCGACACGACGATCCAGGCGGCAGCACCGGTGTACGGCGTGTACGACTTCACCGGAGCGATGCTCGACGAGCTCGAGCCGTGGATGCGACGTCACAAGAAGGGGATGTTGCGTTTCCTCGAACGCGCCGTCGTCCAGCGTCGCCTCGGCTCCGATCGTGACTTCTTCGAGAAGATCTCTCCGTGGTACCGAGTTGACGCCGATGCGCCGCCGTTCTTCGTGATCCACGGGTCGATGGATTCACTGACTCTCGTTGACGAGGCACGTGCTTTCGTAGCGCGGCTCCGAGATGTTTCCAGGGCGCCGGTGGTCTACGCCGAGCTACCGGGAGCGCAGCACGCGTTCAACACTTTCCTCTCAATCCGATCGCTGTACACCGTGCGCGCGACCGCCCGGTTCGCAGACTGGGCTTACGAACGTTGGAAGGCTAACGCGCGCTCATCGCGAGCAACCGCCAGCCCAAGCGAATCGAAGTCCCACGTCGTCGGCGTAACACCTGCGGAACGGAGCAGATGCTTCTGCACCCGCATAGTCGCCGTCTTCGGTAATTCGTTCACGACGTCGACGTACCTCGGGATCGCGAAGTAGGGAAGCTTTTCCTTAAAGAATTCGAACAACTCCTCTGGCGTCACACCCTCGGTCACAACGATGCACGCCTTGATGTCGTCCTCGGTCATCGCCGATGGAATGGCGACGATCGCCGCTTCGGCGATCTTCGGGTGTGCGGCTGATCGCGTACTCGAGCTGCACCGACGACACGTTCTCGCCGCGACGCCTGACCGCGTCCTTCTTTCGATCGACGAATGTCAGATAACCCTCGTCGTCGACACGTGCCAGGTCGCCAGTGTGGTGCCAGCCGCCGCGCATGGCCTCTGCGGTCTCGTCCGGCTTGTTCCAGTAGCCGGTGTACAGAACGTCCTGTATCTCGCGACCGGACGATAACCTCGCCGGGCGTTCCGACCGGTACATCGCGGTCGTCGTCGTCGACGACGCGTACTTCGTACTGCGGCGCTGGACGGCCGATCGTTCCGGGTTTGCCCTTCTCCGACAACGGCGTGAACGAGATCGCGCCAGTTTCGGTCTGCCCGAACATGTTGGACTGCACGCGCACGCCGAATCGTTCTGTGAATCTCGCTTCGTCCGCCGGAGCGAACGGGATCATGAACGCGACGCGCAAGTTGTGTTTCGCCGTCCAGCTCCGATGTCGGCTGCGCCAGAAGCGCCATACCCATCGCGCCGACACCGGAGAAAACTGTCGCGCCCGTCTCTGCGAATCGGCTCAGCGCGGCGCCGGGCGAGAACTCGGCGTCGAGAACGGCGGTTACACCGTGCACGAGGGCGCCGAAGAGCATCCCGCGCGCCCAGCCGTGGAATAGCGGGAGCGCGGAGTACAGCACGTCGCCTGGCGCCGTATTCGAGCAATGTGTTCGCCTCGATCGGCGAACGCGTGTGGTAGCCGTGCGGGATCATGCAGCCCTTCGGCATGCCCGTCGTTCCGGACGTGTACATGATCGCGACCGTGTCGGCCGCAGTTAGATCGACGTCCGGGGCCGCCGAAGGCTCGCGTCGGGAATGTGATGCACGCCGAAGGTGAACTCGCAGGTCCGGGAGCCCGTCGCGTACGGCGTCGACAGCGGCGATGCCCTCGGCGTCGCCGACGACGACCGATGCCTGCGCGTCGTGCAGCTGATAGCTGCAGGAACTCGCCCTTGAGGAAGACGTTCACGGGCACGTGGATCGCTCCGAGCCGCGCGCACGCGAAGATCAGGTCGACGTGCTCGATGCGTGTTCGGAAGGATCGTCGCGACGCGGTCACCCTTCTCGACGCCGAGCGACGCAAGACCGGCAGCGATTCGCTCGGCGCGCTCGTGCATCTCGCGCGAAGGTCCGGCGTACGCCGGCGCACTCGACGAAGAGTTGATCGCGCTTTGGATCCGCGCTCGTTCGGCGTAGAGACTTCGGGCACCACGCTGAGGTCGGTCATGGCGTCCGGCATACCATGTCCGCGACATGGGACTCCCCGATCCGCCGCCGGAGAGGCTCGTCCGCGCTTCCCGCCGGGACGTTCGACGGCCAGAGTCGTCATCGTCACCGGCGGCGGCACGGGACTGGGCAAAGGCATCGCGATGGAGTTCGCGCGACTTGGGTGCGACGATCGCGATCGTGGAGCCGCAGCCCGGACCACCACGCAGCCGGGCTCGAGCGGCGATCGAGGCAGCTCGGAGCCAAGGCCATCGCTGTCGGGTGCGACGTCCGCGAGCCGGATCAGGTCGCCGGCGCGTTCGACGACATCGAGATCGCAGTCGGGCTCGCCGACGTCCTCGTCAACAACGCCGCCGGCAACTTCCCGCGTCCCGGCCGAGGACCTGTCGCCGAACGGATGGCGCGCCGTCACGCGGATCGTCCTCGACGGCACCTTCTTCTGTTCGCGCGAGTTCGGACGGCGTCACATCGCCGCAGCAAACGCCGGGCGCGATCGTGAACATCGGTGCGTCCTACTCATGGACGGGGGGCCCGGGCTTCGCGCACTCGGCGGCGTCGAAGGCCGGCGTGAAGAACCTGACCGAGACGCTCGCGGTCGAGTGGGCGCCGTACGGGATCCGCGTCGAACTACCTCGTTCCCGGACTCATCCCGCACGACGACGAACCGGAGCAGATCAAGAACGTTCCGGGACGCGGCGGCAAGGAAGGCGCAACGATCCCTGCCGGACGTGTCGGCTACCCGCGCGAGTTCGGATGGGCGGCGACGTTCCTCGCGTCGCCGTACGCGGCCTACATCACCGGCGCAACGCTCGTCGTCGACGGCGCGAACTGGCAACGCCGGACGATGATGCAGCCGGAGTTCACACCGATCCGCGATCAGCTCGGCAAAGAACCGTTCGAGGCGAGCTAGGGGCGGAGCAGCAACGCAACTACCGACGGCAGCAATCCCGTCGGGATCGAATCCGGATCGAGAGCTTGCATCAATCCGTGACCCAAGGAACCGGCAACGATCGCAATAGCGAGCTGATCCGACGGCATGCGGCGGACGCACGCCCGCTCGCGCGAACTGCTCGTCGATGAGGGACGCGATGGCGTCGACCATTCGTCCATAAGCCTTCCGCACCATCCGTCGCAGCTTCGGATCGCGGACGGCTTGGACAAAGACCTCGAGCTCGAGTTGGGCGCCGTGTTGATGCCGCTCCTGTTCGGTCAGCAATCGCTGTGCTGCGGCCAGCTTCTCCTCGATGGTGTGTGCATCCGCCAACGCAGTCTCTAGAGAGGTGACGAGATCGGCGATGTTGCGCTCGACCAGTGCCTCGAGAAGCTCGTCCTTGCTCTCGAAGTTGTAGTAGAGGGCGCCCTTCGAGAAGCCCGCCGCCTCGGCAACATCGTCCACCGAAGTCGCGTCGAAGCCGTCGCGGGCGAACAGGCGCTCGGCAGCGTCGAGCAGGCGCTTTCGCGTCAACTCTCGGGATTCCGCTCTTTTGAGTCTTTGCGCCATCGGTCCCTAGGTTTGGAAATCCGACTACCTGGTATGTTAATACCGTTCGGTCGGAACTCGCTAACGGAGGCCCTCAATGTCCGATATCGACGTTGCCAAGAACGTAGAAGCCGCATCGATCAAGCAGATGTCCGACATGGACATCGAGGACGTGTACACGCTCATGGACGTCCAGCTCCGCGAGCGTCCCGGCCCCCGCGAGCTCTACTACCGATGGGAGCGCCAGAACTGGTCGGCCGGCGACATCGACCTCACTCAGGACAAGGCCGACTGGCAGATGCTGCCCGAGATGCTGCGCAACGAGATCCTCGGCATCTTCCTCGCGTTCTTCCTTGGTGAGGCCGCCGTGACCGACACCCTGTCGCCGATGGTTCACGCCGCTCCGACCGACGAGGACCGCCAGTTCCTTTCCACTCAACTGGTGGACGAAGCCCGGCACACGATCTTTTTCGAACGCTTCTTCAACGAAGTGATCGACATGACCTTCGAGCAAGCCAAAGAGAAGGCGCAGCGCTATGGCCTCACGCACACGATGGAATACGGCTACGGAAAGGTCTTCTACGTAGACCTCGTTGAAACGACCGAGGCTGTTCGCGAGGATCCGAGCGATTACGGCAAGTTCGTCGACTCCATCGTCGAGTACCACATGCTCGTAGAGGGCATGCTGGCGCTCCAAGGCCAGAGGCAGATCCTGCGCGGAGCTCGAGCGTTCAACGTAGTCCCCGGCTTCCGCGCAGGATTCACCGCCGTCACCCGCGACGAGTCACGTCACGTCAACTACGGCGTGTACGCGCTGTCCGAAGCAGTGAAGGCCGGACTGCACGACCGCATCGTTCAGTTCACGAGCGACCACATGAACGCGATCGCCGACGTCAACACGCGTTCGGACACTGAGATCCCGATGCCCGGCCCGGAAGAGATCGCTCTCCTGGAAGGAATGCTTCCCGAGAGTGTGAACGTCGACGAGTTCATCGGCGGCGGACACTTCCCGATCATGCAGCTGCGCAAGCGGCTGAAGAGCGCCGGCATCAACGACGAGGCGCTCGAGTCACTGGAGAAGCAGTGGTGGGCCAGGCACGAGCAGAACTTCAACGACTACGAAGAGATGTTCGGCAAGCCCCACCCGATCCGCGTGCGTCGCCAGCAGCGGGCCGAGCAGGCCGCCGCGAACTAGTCGCCCAGCGCCCTCTTCGCCTGTCGCGCTGCGTGCATGTATATGCCGCGTCCCATTAGTGACGACTCGTCCTCGGCCCGTTTGGAGAACAAGTCGCGCACAGCTTGTTGCGCCGATTCGTTGGCCGGATCGGCCAGTGCGGCCCACTCGGCGAGGTGGCACGCCAGCGCAACATCCTCGTCGGCAAGCTTCATGGCGCGTTCGACAAGCACATCGACGCCGCCGGCCAGTGAAGCGATCTCCTTCGCCTGTGACGCTTCCGTCGCAGGCATGAGATTGGCCGCGTAGCCGTCCCACCAGCCTCCATGGAGGCGGATCAGGTTGCGCACGATGAACTCCGGACGGTCGTACACCGGCTGCAGATAAGGACGGTCGGCCAGCTCGGCCGGCGGCTTCACGCGCTCGATGATCTGGTCGTGCGGTAGTCCTTCATTCATTGCCGCCAACGTCTGATCGATGATCGAGCGAAGGTAGTCCGCAGCATCGGTCAGCGCGGCCTTCACCTTCCCTGCGCCATCGATCCTGGGCCCGTGTCCCGGAAGCAGTAGCTCGGCATCCAGCGTCAGCATCTGCTCGAAAGCCACTACCCACTCCTCGGGGTATCTCTGCACCTTCTGCGGGTTACCGCAGTTCGGAACGCACGAGATCCAGAAGTCGCCGGTACAAAGGATGCCGCGTTCGGGGGCCCACACCCAGGTCGCGTCGTCGGTTTCACCCTTGCCGTGGCGAAGCTCGAAGCGCTCGCCACCGATTGTGAGAGTCAACGCATCGGCGTAGGTGGTGGTCGGCCAGTGGTACTCGCGGGGCCACTCAACGTCGCGGAAGCCGAACTGGATCGTGTTGATGTGCTCGTTGAGCTCGGCCATCTTCAGGTATCGGTCGAACCGAACCGGTACACCCTCGTGCGCGACGATGTCCGGTGTCTCACCGGCCTCGATCCACGTCCCAACACCCATCGCGTGATCGATGTGCCCGTGCGTATAGATGACGGTGTGGATGGGTGCATCGGTGTAGCCGCGCACGGCGTCTCTGATCAGCGGCCCGGTCTGGATGACTCCACTGTCGACCTGGACCACTCCGTCATCTGTAAGGAAAGCCGTCGCATTGGCCATGGTGGGCACGTGGAACGTGCGCGGCGCGACTTCCTTCGGCTCTCCACCCCCGAAGAAACCCCGTTGCTGGACGGCGGCTACGACGCTCGGCTGATCGCTCACTCGGCTGCCCCTTTACGACGCTCACTCATGACAAGCGACTGCGACAGCAGCTCTTCGTGCATCGAAGACTCGATCTCCGGAGATGAAAGCGTGCGCAGAACGCGCCGCGCCATCTTCACGGCGAGCGGTGATTGCTCGGCTATCTGACGGGCCAACTGCATCGCGGCTTCGTCAAGTTCTTCGAGCGGAACCACACGAGAAACGACTCCGTGCTGCAGAGCCTCGGTCGCAGAGAGCACGCGTCCGGTAAGTGCTAAGTCGGCTGCCAGTCCATGGCCTGCCATCTGGAAGAGCCGCGCGACACCGCCGGAGTCGGGGATGACGCCGTGCTTGACCTCGGGCAAGGACATCCGTGCGTCCTCGGACGCGATTCGGATGTCGCACAGCAAGGCTCGCTCGAAGGAACCGCCGATCACCCAGCCCTTGAGCGCTACGACGATCGGGAAGGGAGCCGTCCACAGGAGTTTCGTCCGCGCGTGTCCCTGTCCTATGTAGTCGAGGTCGGAGATCCCGGGCGCCCGCTTCCCCAGCTCGGTCGTGTCGCGTCCGGAGGAGAACGACTTCCCCTCGCCACGCCACACCATCGCGAGTATGTCGTCACGCTCGTGCAGCTCGGCCAGGACGCCGAAGAATGCTTCGTCCAGAGCGTCGTTGAAGGCGTTGTGCTTCTCGGGCCGGTTGTAGCTGACGACCGCAACGGGGCCGTCGATTTCGCACGTAACGGTCCGGCTCGCTCATGAGGTAATCGCCGCCGTAACGGTCTCCTTAGCGTCTGCGCCGCAAAGGAGCCGATGCGGCCTCACTCCGTTCGGCCGTAGCATGACACACCGTCAGATCGCTGAATCTGGGAGGAAAAGGATGCTCGAGGCGCGCAACATCTGGGAGCTGATCACCAAGCGCGCCGAATCCACTCCGGATGCGCCGATGGTCGTCGATGAGACTCGCACGACGTTGACGTTCGCCGAATATCGCGACGCCGCCGAGCGAGCCGCTGCGGGCTTGCAGGCCAAGGGCGTCGGCGAAGGCACGGTCGTTACCTGGATCCTTCCGACCACGAATCACGCTTTCGTACTCGTTGGTGCCCTCTGCCGGCTCGGCGCCGTGCAGAACCCGGTGTTGCCGATCTACCGCGACCGCGAGGTCGGATTCATCGCCAAGCAGGCGAAGCCGAAGCTGCTGATCATCCCGTCCGTGATCCGGGACTTCGACTTCGAGGACATGGCGAAGCGTGTCGCCGCGGACGTCGAAACGCTGGTCTGCGACGGACCCATACCCGAAGGCGATCCCGCGACACTTCCGCCGGCTCCCGAACCGAGCGAGGAGATCCCCGTGCGCTGGCTCTTCTACACGTCGGGATCGACGGCCGACCCCAAGGGCGCACAAGCACACGGACGCAACGATCATGGCGACCGCGAAGGGTATGGCCGAACGTCTGCAACTGGTTCCCGAGGACCGAAATGGTTTGGTCTTCCCCTTTACCCACATCGCCGGTCCTATCTGGCTTGCGTCCGGGCTGATGGTCGGACTGCGCCACCTGATCGTCGGCTCGTGGAATCCTCCGACGACCATTCCGTTCTTCAAAGAGCAGGACGTAACGATCGCCGGCTCCGGAACGATCTTCCACATGGGTTACCTCACCGCACAACGAGAGGACCCGTCGACGCCGCTGTTCCCAAAGGTTCGTTGCTTCCCCGGCGGTGGCGCACCGAAGCCTCCGCAACTTCATCACGACCTGCGCAAGGAGATGGGCGCGCCGATCCTCTCGGGTTACGGGCTCACCGAGGCACCGATCCTCACGATGGCGTCGGCGGACGACCCGGACGATTCGCTTGCCAACACCGAGGGCGGGCCGATGCCCGGCGTCGACCTCAAGCTCGTAACGCTCGAAGGAAGGATCGCGGGTCCCGGCGAGGAAGGCGAGATCCGCGCCAAGGCGCCTCAACTGATGAAGGGATATCTCGACACGGCGCTCGACAAGGAAGCGTTCGACGAAGAGGGCTATTTCCGGACCGGGGACCTCGGCCGCCTGGCTCTTCATGAAGATCGGGGATACATCGTCATAACCGGCCGCGTGAAAGACATCATCATCCGCAAGGGAGAGAACATCTCGGCCAAGGAGGTCGAGGACCTGCTCTTTATGCATCCAAAGGTTGCCGATGCCGCCGTGATCGGCCTTCCGGATCCAGCGTCCGGTGAGCGCGCATGCGCGGTGCTCGTGACGAAGGGCTGGGACCCGATCTCGATGGACGAGATGCGCGACTTCCTGAAGGAGAAAGGGCTGCGCATGCAGGCGATCCCCGAGCAGCTCGAAGTTGTCGAAACGCTGCCCCGCAATCTGGCGGGAAAGGTGCTCAAGCAGGACCTTCGCAAGAAGTTCGCGGAGGCCTGAGTGCAAGGCAAGACGGTTCTGGTCACTGGAGCGAACACAGGCATCGGCCTAGAAACCGCCGCCGAGCTCGCCAGGATGGGAGCCAGCGTCGTGCTCACTGCACGTGATGCCACGAAGGGAGAGAGCGCGGTCGCGGAGATCCGAGCGCGTCATCCGCAAGCCGATGTGCATGCAGGCTTGGTCGACTTCTCGCGACTGGACGATGTGCGTCGCTTTGCCGCTGAGTTCAACAGCCGACACGACAAGCTCCACGTCCTCGTGAATAATGCCGGCGCGATGTTGAGCGAGCGATCGACGACGCCGGACGGTTTGGAGACCACCTTCCAGGTAAATCATCTCGGGCCGTTCCTCCTGACCAACCTCCTGCTCGACAAGCTGAAGGCTTCGGCGCCGGCACGCATCGTCAACGTCGCGTCGACGGCGCACCGAGGAGGAAGCCTCGACTTCGATGACCTGCAGAGCGAAAAGAGCTACAACGGGATGCGCATCTACGGCACGTCAAAGCTCTGCAACATCCTCTTCACGAGCGAGCTGGCCCGGCGCCTAGAGGGAACCGGCGTAACGGCCAATTCGCTCCATCCGGGAACCGTGCGAACCGGCTTCGGACAGGACGGCGACGCGAGGGGGTTCATGAAGGTCGGGCTTGCCCTCATCCGGCCGTTCATCCTCAGCCCGGCCAAGGGAGCCCGGACGCAGATCCACGTCGCGTCCTCACCCGAAGTAGAAGGGAAATCCGGCCTGTACTGGTCACGCAGCCGTCCATCAAAGCCGACCAAGGCGGCCCAGGACGACCAGGCCGCCCGGCGCCTGTGGGAGGTCAGCGAACAGCTGACGGGTATGTCCTAGCAGGCAGAAAGTCCCTGGTTGTGTGTCGTTTTCCCTAGTAGCGGGCTGCGTGCGCCCGGATACTTCCGGCATGGCGCGCCGCGGGACGGGGACTATAGATCGGCTCGAGCTCGAGCCGACACTGTTTTTCGAGCAAACCCTCCGCAAGATCGAGCATGCCCGTCGCAAGCGAGCAAAGCGCCGGCGCCTGCTAATAGTTGCGTCGATCGTCTTGGTGCCGATCCTGGCGGCCGGGACTTTCGTACTCACACAGCGAGCCGTGACGACCGAAGTGTCGCTGAACGAAGCCACCAAGACGTTCAGGGCGCAGCGGGGTCAGCGAGCCGAAACCTCCGACGCCACTTCAAGCGGCCTGCAGAGACAGACGACCGCCGGCGCTCGGGTGAATGATATCGCTCCGACGGAGGCCACGGATACCGCACCGGAAACGAAGGTAGCGGCCCCCGCCCAGGCGGGGCCCTACGAACTTCCGGCTGAAGGGGTGTACGTGTACCGCGCGTCCGGTGGCGAACAAATCTCGATCCTCGGCGCGAACCACAAATACCCCGAACGCGTCTACGCCACCGTCCGCCATCTGGGTGGATGCAACTGGGAACACCGCAACGACGTGATCAAGGAACACGTCGATCGTCGGCAGTGGTGCAGCAAAGCCGGTCTCCTGACTCAGCTCATGCAAGCCCGGGAGGTTGAGTTCTTCGGACAGCGCGACGGTGATGTCGCCAAGTGCTCGCCGCCGATGGTCCTCCACAAGGTGGGTGAATCGTCTGGAGCTACGTATGAAGGAACATGCTCAGGAGAAGGAACGACGTCGAAGGTGAAGCGCACCGTGGTGGACACGAAGCCTTTCGTCATCGGCGGCGAGTCGATCGACGCGGTTCACCTGCACATCGTCGGGACGTTCAAGGGCATGGCGACCGGAACTTCGATAGAAGACGTGTGGATCGACGCATCCACGGGCATGACGCTGCGTTGGGATCGCAACGTCGACACGAACGCCAACTCGGCCTTCGGAAACGTGCACTACACCGAGCAAGCAAGCTTCGTGCTCGCGTCCTTGGTGCCGCAGACCTGACGCGTAACTGGTTTAGCCCTCGAGGTTCTTTCTGAACCGCTCCATCTCCGGCTGCACGTCGTAACCGGCCGCCGACCAGAACTCGAAGGCGTGCGCCTCATCGCCGAGCACCAACGCGGTTATCCGGCGGCATCCCTGCCCTCGCAGACGCCGCTCTCCTTCGGCAACGAGCGCTCGCGCCAGCCCGCGGCGCCTGAACTTCGGGCGGACGGCCAATCGGTACATGTTGCCCCGCCAGCCGTCCCAGGCCGCGACCAAAGTCCCGACGATCTGATCGTCCGAACAAACGACGATCAATGCTTCGCCGTCTTTGTTCAGCAACGCCTCGAGGGCCGCAACGTCGTCGGTGACCGTCGGGGGCGCGCCCGCGGCGGCCCACACGTCGAGGATCTCCTCGAGCTCATCGGCCTGAGCGCTGCGGATGTTGAAGCCCGCGATCGTCAGAGAGCGCCCGCCATGGCTTCGGCTTGCAGATCGACGTTCCCGAATTGGGTGGCGAGCACGGCTGCGCGCTTCAAGTACAGGTGCACGTCGACCTCCCACGTGAATCCCATCCCGCCGTGGACCTGAACGCACGTCTTCCCATTTGCAACGGCCGCCTCCGAGGCCAGCAGCTTGGCGGTAGCGACGGCGTTTGCGACATCCGGATCGTCTTCGCCCATGAGCACGCCCGCGGCGTCGACGGCCGATCGCGCGACCTCGGCTCGGACGAACATGTCCGCGCACAAGTGCTTAACGGCCTGGAAGGAACCGATCGGACGATCGAACTGCCGTCGCTCATTCGCGTAGGCCACGGCGAGATCGACGAGCTTCGATGCGATGCCGGACGACAGCGCCGCGGTTAGGACTGCGCCTTCACGGCGCAGCTGTTCGACACTCGCGTCCGTGGTGCTTTGACCTTCGAGTCCGTCCCGATTGGACAGTATCGTTGTTAAGGGATCCAGCGACAGGACCGATTCGCCGTCCGGTTTGCGGTCGGCCACAGCGACCCTATCGTTCTCGAAGACGAAGACGGCATCGGCTTCGGTTCCGTGATCGATCAGCAGCGGAGCATCCTCGGTGGCGCTCCTTTCGACCAACGTAACCACCTTCTCTCCGGACGCGGCGCCATCGACTAGTCCGGCGGCCAAGTGTGTGGCAACCAGCGGGCCGGGAACGAGAGCGCGGCCCAACTCCTCGAACACGATCACGGCCTCCGTCATCCCGAGCCCGACACCGCCTTCGCTTTCTGGGAGCCGAAGCGAGAACACGCCGGCCTCACCGAGCTCACGCCACATCTCGCGATCGAAGCCTCCGCGAACGCGCTCCATGGGAAAGCGTCCGGCGCAGAGCTCGCGGATGCCGTCCCGCAGCGCGAGTTCGTCCGGGCCGAGGTCGAAGTTCAAGCCGGCGCTTTCGAGAGGGAGTCCAACAGAACCTTGCCGAACAATTCGCGGTCGGCGAACACCTGGACCTGGTCGAGCTCGATCAACTCGACTCCGGCGGCGGCTGCTATGTCCTTGGCAGTTTGCAGCGGATGGATCGGGTCGTTGTCCCAACCGATGACGACGACGCGATGACCGAGATCCGAGAAGGCCGAAGGTACGTCGTCAAAGATCCACCGCGGAACGTTTCTTAGAGCCAACTCAAGACTTACCGTGTCGTGCGTCTTCAGCTGCTCCAGGAAAACCTCGTCGGACTCGTCCCGGCCGGCCGCCGTCGCGAACTGCCTGAGTGCGGCTATCAATCCGTCGATGCCCTGGTCGTGCAGGACGCCGGCGATCGCATCGAAGCCGAAGATCATCGGATGAGCCTCGTCGCAAAGGGCAGGCACTGCCTGTACTAGGCCTTCGACGCGGTGCGGTTGTAGACGGGTGGCGCAGAAAGAAGTCGCAGCGCCCATCGAACCCCCGCCTATCCAGCATCGGTCCAGACCCGCTGCATCGGCCACGGCCCAAAGGTCGGCTCCCATAGCGACCGGGTTGTAGCCGGAACCATCCGTGACGGGCGTCGCCGCGCCGTGGCCGCGCTGATCGAAGGTCACGGTCTTCCATCCGGCTTCAACAAGAGGTGCAAGCTGCAGCCGTTGTGCGGCGCCCGTGCCCATCAGACCGTGTGCGAAGACGAACCCCGGTCCGTCCGCATCGCCTTCGATGACGAACGGGATCTCGAAACCATCGGCCGTCGTCACTCGCTCCACTTGCTCACCCTTTCGGCATTCCCAGAACGCGCTCGGCAACGATGTTCCGTTGTATCTGCGACGTTCCCGCAGCGATCGTTATCGACATCGCGTGCATCCAGCCGCGGACGTGCTCTGCTCCCGCGTCATCGCCGAGAGTCACGGCCGACCGATCGAGGATCCGCAGGGAAAGATCGCCCATCTTGTGACGTACCTCGGAGTAGTGAAGCTTGAACACAGAACCGCCTGGACCCGGCACTCCGTCGCGTTCGGCCTGAGTCACGTTCCGTTTCGTAAGGGCCCACAGAGCATCGAGCTCCGCCTTAAGGTGGCCGAGTTCCCGACGGACACCTCCGTCTTCGAAGTGACCGCTACGCCTCGCGATCTCGGCGAGCCTGCTCAAGAGCTGCATCGACCCCAGGAGCTCCGACACGAAGGCCGTCCCACGCTCGAAGGAGAACGTGACCATGGCTACTCTCCAGCCGTCGTTCTCGTCGCCGACTCGGTTGGCGAACGGTATCCGGACGTTGTTGAGGAACACCTCGCTGAACTCCGAAGAGCCCTGGATGGTCTTGAGCGGTCGAACGTCGATGCCGGGCGTATCCATCGGGCAGATCAGCCATGTGATCCCGCGATGTTTGGGCGCATCGGGATCCGTTCGCACCAAGAGCTCGCAGTAATCGGCGACCTGGGCGAAGGACGTCCAGATCTTGGAGCCGTTGACGATGTACTCGTCCCCTTCGCGAACGGCTCGGCATTGCAGCGAAGCGAGATCGCTCCCGGCGCCGGGCTCACTGAATCCCTGACACCAGACCTCGTCACCGCTAAGGATCCTCGGCAGGTGCACCGATCGCTGCTGGTCGCCTGCTTCGGCAATCAGAGTGGGGCCGGCGTGCAAGAGACCGACGAAGTTCACCCCGACGTAGGGAGCACCGGCCCGCTCGCTCTCCTCCAAGAAGATGAGGTGCTCGGTGGGGGTGCCGCCCCGGCCCCCGAACTCCGACGGCCAGTTGATGCCGGCGTAGCCGGCTTCGTGGAGCGTCCGCTGCCAGCTCGTGTCGAAAGCGCGTCTTGCTTTCCAGTCCTCAGCCGGGGGCTCGGACGGAAGCGTTGGAAGCACGTCGCCGAGCCACGCGCGCAGCTCCTTGCGGAAGGCTTCTTCAGCGTCGGTGTAGCGAAGGTCCATGCCGGGACATGCTACGTGCCGCGTTGACGCTGAGGATTCCGCCGCATAACGTGTACCCACGAGTACATCAATCGCGCGCAGGCCCAAGCGAGGAGACGAAATGACGATCACGCCAACGTCCGTCGATCAGATCGATCTCACCGACGTCGATCTCTTTCTCCATGGTGATCCGGACGCCGTTTGGACGACGCTGCGCCGGGAAGCCCCCGTGCACTGGAACGAACGCTCGTGGGGGCCGGGCTTCTGGAACATCACCCGTTACGAGGACGTCATGCGGGTCTCGACCGACGCGTACAACGTTCATCTCCGGCAAGGGGATCATCCTCGACAACGATGGACGTCGCACCGAGCGCGAGCAGGCGATGTCGAGCCAGGGCGTACGGCATGGACCCGCGCGGAAACATGATGATCATGACCGACCCACCACGACACACCGTGCTGCGACGGATCGTGAACAAGGGGTTCACTCCGCTCGCCGTGCGCCGGATGGAGCCGCACATCCGCGAGCTCGTGACCAAGATCTTGGACGACGTCATCGAACGCGGCGAGTGCGACTTCGTCCTGGACATCTCGCGCCGGCTCCCGCTCGAGGTGATCTGCGAGATGGTCGGCGTCCCCGATGGCGACTGGGAGGGGATGTTCGATCTCACGAATCGCGTGATCGGATTCGACGATCCCGAGTTCTCTCGGGACGAGGTGACTGCGGAAGAGATGCAGCTCTCTTTGAATCTGTTCCAGTACATGGGAGAGCTCATCACGAGCCGTAGGACGGATCCCAGGGACGACGTGCTCAGCGTCCTGGTCAACACCGAAGTCGACGGCGAGACGCTCAACAACGGTGAGATCTTCCTGATGTTCCTGCTGCTGATCAGTCGCCGGCAACGAGACGACGCGGAACGCCACCTCCGGCGGCATGCTCGCGATGATGAACAACCCGGATCAGAGACAACGGCTCATCGACGAACCCGCACTGATCCCGACGGCCGTGGAAGAGATAGTCCGATGGACATCGCCGGTTATGCACTTCGAGCGCGTCGCAACCAAGGACGTTGAGATCGGCGGTCAGCAGATCAAGGAAGGTGACGAGGTAACGCTCTGGTACACATCGGCTAATCGGGACGAAGCCGTCTTCGAGAATCCTCAGACCTTCGATCGTCGGACCGCAGCCCCAACGAGCACATCGCGTTCGGCAAGGGCGAGCACTTCTGCCTCGGAGCCAACCTCGCCCGACTCGAGCTCGTGGTCATGTTCGAGGAGCTGCTGAAGCGGATACCGGACATGGAGCTCGCCGGCGAGCCCGAGCGGTTGCGCTCGAACTTCATCCGCGGCATCAAGCGGATGCCGGTCAGCTTTACCCCCAGCGCGAAGAGCGCGTAACTACTCCGGGGTGTGACAGACGGCCTCGACGTTGTGGCCGTTGGGATCTCGAACGAACGCACCGTAGTAATGCTCGTGGTACTCGGGAAACACACGGGGCTCGTGTAGCACTTCAGCTCCCGTAGCGACGGCCGCATCGAAGAACTCCTTGACTTGGGACCGCGTGGAGGCGACGAACGCGATGTGCGTTTCGCGGTTGGCCGGGCCCGCACCGTTCGGCGCTATCCAGAACGTCGGCTTGGGAGCTACGCCGTATCCGATGACCCAACCGCCGGGCACTTCGAACTCCATCACACGCGCGTTGCCGAGTGGAGCGAGGACCGCATCGTAGAACGCGGCGCTTGCCTCGATGTCGTCGCAGTTGATCCCGAGGTGATCGAGCACGGCGGAATTCTGCCACATTGGTGCTCGATGTCGGTGCGCGAGATCGACCTTTCAGACCCGGAGCTGTACGCGACGGGCGATCCGCACTCGGTGTGGTCGTACCTCCGGCGAGCATGAGCCCGTGTTCTGGCAGGAGCACGCGTACGGTCCGGGTTTCTGGGCGATCACGAAGTACGACGACGTCTTGCGGTTGTCGACCGATCGACGACTCTCTTCCGCCGGTGGGCGCTCGACGACGTCCGCGCCGGCGGCGCCGGACGCGGTCGTGGCCGAGTGCTGGTGGTTACGGATCCGCCCAAGCACACGCCAGCTCCGAACGATCGTCAACAAGGCCTTCACTCCACGAGTCGTGGCCTCGCTCGAGACCTACGTCCAGAGCGTGGTCGATCGGCATCGTCGACGGACTGCTCGAGCGTGAGGAGTGCGACTTCGCGGCCGAGGTCGCGGCACTGATCCCGTTCAACGTCATCTGCGAGCTCCTCGGTGCACCGGTAGAAGATCGCGGATCTCGTCGCGCACGCCGTCGGTCATTTCATGGAGTCGAAGACTCACATCCAGGCTGCCGGCACGCAACGACTTCGAGCTCGGACGCTACTTCCTCGACCTCGCGGAGCAGCGGCGGACCACGCCCGGTGACGACCTGATCTCTCGGCTCGTGGGGGCCGAGGTCGAGGGCGAATCGCTTGTCCAACGCCGACATCCTGGCGCTCGTGCTCCCTGCTGTTCATCGCCGGATCCGAAACGACGATGAACGGGATCTCCGGCGGCTTGCTCGCCTTCATGCAGAACCCAGAGCAGAGGATCCGGCTCGAGCAAGACCAGGCACTTTGGCCCAAGGCCGTTGAGGAGATCCTGCGTTTCGTTTCCCCCGTCCTCAACGGAATGGTGCGCACAGCGACGGAGGACATCGAGGTGCGGGAGGTCACGATAAAAGCCGGCGACAAGGTCACGCTCTGGTACCCGTCGGCGAACCGGGACGAGGAAGTCTTCGCCGATCCCTTCGCATTCGACATCGGACGCGATCCCAATCCACACATCACGTTCGGCGCAGGTCCTCACTTCTGTCTGGGTGCAAGCCTGGCGCGGCTGGAGATCCGGATCACGTATCGACACCGTCTTCAGAAGGCTTGGCGATATCGAGCCGGCCGGCGACGTGACGCGTCTACGCTCGAACGTCTCGCAACGCGATCGAGCATCTGCCGATCCGGTTCGTGAGAACCTAGAGTCGTGAGCGCGCCGGCGGTCGCCCAGGTCGAGTTCAACACCTTCTCCGACGAGTTCGCCGCCGATCCGTACCCGATGTACGCGCAACTGCGCGCGTCGGGACGAGTCCTTCAGAACGAGCTCGGCATCTGGATGCTTCCTCACTACGAAGACGCAACGGCCCTCTTGCGAAATCCCACCGTTTCATCCGACCCATTGAAGTCCGAGGTCTTCGCGATGCTCTTCCAGACTTTCCTCGGCGGTGAGGACGGCCCAGGCATCCGCCTCGTCAAGAACCTCCTACTGCTCATGGACCCACCCGATCACACCCGGATGCGTGCGCTCGCGAACGCAGCCTTCAGCCGCAAGGCCGTCGAGGACTGGCGTCCCGAGATCAAGCGCATCACCGACGAGCTCTTGGACGCGCTCGTCGAGCGCGACGAAGCAGATCTGATGGCCGAGTTCGCATATCCCCTGCCGGTAACGGTCATCGCCGAGCTGCTCGGCGTCCCGCTGGAAGATCGCGAGAATTCACTACGTGGGGGCGCGAGCTGATCGAGATGTTCAGCTTCAGCCTCGAGGAGTTCACACCCGAGCGCACGCAGCGTGGGAACAACGCAGTGGTGGCCTTCAACGATTACTTCGAAGGACTCTCGAACGAACGCCGGCGAGCACCGCGGGACGACCTACTGACCGCGCTGGTGGAGGCCGAGGCTGAGGGCGAAAAACTGAACCACGAGGAACTGCTCGCGACCTGTCTCATCCTGTTGATCGCCGGACATGAAACGACGGCGAATCTGATCGGCAACGGCACGGTCGCCTTGTTGCGCAACCCAGAAGCTCTCGCGCGGATGCGCGACGACCCTTCAGTCACATCGAGCGGAATCGAGGAGCTCCTGCGCTATGACTCACCCGTCCAGATGACGGCCCGCACGACCTTGGAGCCGGTCGAGGTCGCCGGGGTCGAGATCCCGGCGAATGCACGCGTAGCGTCGTTGCTCGCATCGTCGAACCGCGACCCCGCACACTTCGATCGCGCGGACGAGCTCGTTCTCGACCGGGCATCCGCCCCTCACGTTTCTTTCGGCGGCGGCATCCACTTCTGCCTCGGCGCCCCGCTGGCACGGATCGAGGCCCGCACCGCGATACCGGAGCTCCTCAAGCGAGTACCGAATCTTGCTTTCGCCACCGACGATCTCGATTGGCGTAAGACGTTCCCGTTCAGGGGATTGCGCTCGCTGCCGGTTACGGTCTAAGCGTCACCAGAGTTGGTCGGTGTACGTGTCCGTCCCCGGGATCGTGTGCTTGAACGGGGACGCGAAGATCACGTCCGCAACGTCTCCATAGCTCTCGTTCAGATCGGCGAAGGTCGCCTTCCAGGCTTCGTCCGGCGGTGTGTCGGTAAAGAAAAGCTGCAGGAACCTGACGTCGTCGTCCGCCGACGCGGGCACGTCACTCGGCTGGCCGGGTGGCATCGGGAACGGCTGGAAGGTCAGGCACAGGGCAGCCCGGGAGCCGGCAAGCACCTTGGGGATGACTTCTTCACGAAGCTTCGAGACCGCCGCGTCCCTGTCGCCGTTGGCGCGGCCGATCGCAACGACCAGACCCGGGAATCGATGATCGAGCGCGAGCTCGGCTGGAACGCCGTCGGGGTCGCGCAAAACCGAACCGACGTAGTCGTAGAGCTGAGTGTGTATGTGGGTGCGCTTGTCGAACATCCGGTCGGCGTCGATCAGAACCTTCACCTGACGGCGCCCCCAGCGCCACCACTCGTCGTGATGTCGCTTGAGGATGAAGTAGATCGCGAGATACGAACCGACGGACAGGTCGGGTGTAATCGGCGTGTCGGCCGGGTAACGCAACGCCTTCAGGTCTTTCGTCGAAACGAATCGGCCGGCGGCCAACGAATACGGGCCGATCATCACCCCCGAATACAAGTGGTCCCGCTCGTACCACCGGTTGTAAGCGACCTCTTGCCCCTTGTCCGGCTCGACCATCGTGAACAGGATCGAGCCGAGCTCTATCGGATCGTTGGTGAGGAACGCCTTCGTCGGATCTTCGCTCATGAGTTTCCCTTCTTTTCGGGGACACCCCGAACCCCGGGTACTCGGTCTCTCAACTCGAACTTCAGAACTTTGCCGCTCGCGTTCAGCGGCAGCGCATCTACGACCTCCACGCGGCGCGGGACCTTGAAGTTGGCCATCTTGCCGCGCGCCCACGCTAGGACCTCGTCGGGGTCCACCGACTCGCCCGCACGTGGCACGACGAAAGCGCATCCAACCTCGCCCATCCGCTCGTCCGGCATGCCCACCACGGCCGCCTGTGCGATCGATGGGTGTGCCAGCAATTCGTTCTCGATCTCTGCCGGATAGGCGTTGAAGCCGCCGACTATGAACATGTCCTTCTTGCGATCGGTGATCGTGAGATAACCGCGCGCATCCATCACACCGATGTCTCCTGTGTGCAGCCAGCCGTCGGCGTCTATGGTCTCGGCCGTCGCTTGCGGGTCCTGGTAGTAACCCTGCATCACGTTGTAGCCGCGCACGACGATCTCTCCGGGTTCGCCCCGCGGCAGCTCTCGATCTGAATCGTCTACGACGCGAACTTCGACGTCGGGGATCGCACACCCCGAAGTGTTGGAGATCGTCTCCGCGTCGTCGGTAGGCCGGCACATCGAGACCACTCCGGTCGACTCGGTTAGGCCGTAGGCCGTGAGGATCGTCTCGAAGGTGAGCTCCGAACGCATCCGGTTGATCAGCTCGACGGGCACGGGCGCTGCCCCGGTTACGGCCAGGCGCAACGAGGAGATGTCACCGCGCTCCGGGGTGTTGAGGATCGACTGGTAAAGAGTTGGGGGTCCCGGGAGCACGGACACCTTCTCTTCGTTGATCCGCGCAAGGACCGAGGGCACATCGAAAACGGCGTGCGGGATTATCGTCGCCCCTCTCATCAGACAGGCTATGAATCCGGCCTTGTAGCCAAAGGTGTGGAAGAACGGATTGACGATGAGATAGCGGTCGTCGTCGTTGAGCCCAACAAGGCGCGACCAGACTTCGAACACGCGGAGCGTCTGGGCGTGCGTGGTCATAACGCCCTTGGGCTTCCCGGTCGTTCCCGACGTGAAGATGATGTCGGCGAGATCGTCGGAAGCGACCTCGGCGTTCCTCTTGCCGAGCTCGGCCATAGACGTCTGCTCGGTTCCCAGGAGGAATGTCGACCAGTTGGCCGTTCCTTCGGGCGCCGGCCCCCTCAACATCACGATGCGATCGACCGGGTCGTCCTCTCCGAACTCCGACCTCAGAAGCGCAACGTAGTCGATGTCCAAGAATCCGGAGACCGTGAACAGCAGCTGCGCACCGGAGCGCTCGAGGATGAAACCGGCTTCGCGACCCTTGAACCGAGTGTTGATCGGGACGACGACCCCACCCGCTCCCAAGATGCCGAGCGCGGCCACGATCCATTCCCAGCAATTGGGGGCCCAGATGGCGACGCGATCGCCGCGCTGCACGCCGACGGCCATCAACGCCCGTGAGGCCTGATCGACCGCGGCCGCCAGGCCCGAGAAGGTCATGCGAACGTCGCCGTCGACGACCGCTTCTCGATCTCCGAACCGGTCGGCGGCCGAACGCACGAGCCCGGGAACGGTGCCCCACGAAAGATCGCCTCGAAGCTCGGTGACTGTGCTCATCTGACGGGTCGTCAGATTACTTGGTGGCGCAGGCGTTCGGATTCATAGGTCGATCCAGAACCGCTGCTTCGCCACGGAGCGATCGGGTTGCGGTACTTCGTTCTCGAAAACGCCGCCGTTGGCTTCGATGATCTTTCGCGATCCCGGATTGTCGGCATCGCAGGTGATGAGAACGCGCTCCAAACCGATACTTCGTGCTTCTTCCAAGGCGAGCTTGCACATGAGCGTGCCGTATCCCATCCGGCGGCGAGCCGGTCGTATCGCGTAGCCGATATGCCCTCCGTAACGCCGGAGCCAGTCGGTCAGCTCATGACGGATGTTTATCGAGCCGATGTACTCCCCGTTCTCGACGAGCCAGAAGTTGGACGAAGCCACCCAGCCGTGCGGAAGCTCGGCCCCCCGCGCCCACGCCCGGACGAGCCGGACGTAATCGTCGAAGTCACGCTCGGCATGCTCCCTTTCGTAGACGAGCGTGTCTTCGTCCGGAGGGAACTCTTGGGCGGCTTCGAGATAGCTATCGCGATATTCCGCAGAAGGAAGAACGAGCCTCGCCATCACCGGCCCTTGAAATCCGGCTCCCGGCGCTCGACGAAACTCTTCACACCTTCTTGGGCGTCCTCGGTTTCCATGTTCTGTTCCTGCGCTAGTGCCTCAGCTTCGAATGCCGTCGCACGGTCGATATCGTGTGCGCCGTTGAGGAGCTTCTTCGCGAGCATCAAGGTCGCCGTCGGCCCACGCGCGAGTCGATCTGCCCATTCTTTGGCCGTGGCCTCGAGATCGCCGGCCGGAACTACGCGGTTGACCAAACCGAGCTCGTGGGCATCCGAGGCGGAAACCGAGTCACCGAAGAACACGAGCTCCTTGGCGCGCTGCGGACCGATCAACCGGATCAGCAGGTAGGCGCCTCCGCCATCGGGAACCAGAGCGCGCCGCATGAACACCTCGATGAAGCGAGCACTGTCCGACGCGATAACCAGGTCGCACGCGAACGCGATGTGGGCGCCGATCCCGGCCGCTACACCGTCGACCGCGGCGATAACCGGTTTGGGACAGTCGAGGATCGCTGAGATGAGCCGTTGGGCTCCCTCGCGGATCGTTTGGGAAACGCTCACCTTCGCCGCCGACTGATCGGACCCGGATGCGCGCAGGTCGGCGCCCGAACAGAAGGATCCGCCGCTACCCGTCAGGACGATGCAGCGCGTGTCGCCGTCGTCTCCGGCATGTTCGAGCAGATCGATGACGCGGTTGCGCTGGTCTGGCGAGATCGCGTTCTTGACGTCCGGACGGTTCAGGGTGATCCACAGCACACCACCGTCGCGGCGTTCGAGTACTTCCTCGTTCATCAGGTCTTGAAGGTCTCGATCACCGACGCGAACTTATCGAGCACCGGCAGCACGACTTCGCGGTCTCCGGGCTGCACGCCGAGCACGATCTCTTCGATCCCCAGAGTTCCGAAGTATTCGAGCTTGCCTTCGTCGGGAAGGGAGCCGAACGGCACGATCTTTATCTTGTCGGGGTCTCGTCCGGCTCTCTCGTACTCCTCGCGCAGAGCGGGAAGGCTCGCCTTGATGCCTCGGCCCCCGATCGGTATCCAACCGTCCGCCCAATCGGCGATGTGCTTGAAGAGCTTGGGACCCGGAGCGCCGCCGAGCAGGATCGGCGGATACGGCTGCTGCTTGGGCTTTGGCCAGGAGAAGGAAGGCTCGAAGTTCGTGAACTCGCCGTGGTACGACGCTTCCTCTTCCGTCCACAGTGCCTTGATCGCCTGTATGCGCTCGCGGACCACTTCGCGGCGCTTCTTGAAATCGACGCCGTGATGCTCGATCTCGTCACGGTTCCATCCGAAGCCGACTCCGAAGTCGAAGCGGCCGTTCGAAAGCAGATCCAAGGTTGCGACTTCCTTCGCGAGAACGATCGGGTCGCGCTGAGCGACCAGACATATGCCGGTGCCGACACGCAGGTTCGCGGTCGCCGCGGCCGCAGCGGACAGCGCAACGAAGGGATCGAGCGCGTGGTAGTACTGCTGCGGCAAAGGTTCGCCCATGGGCGGCGGCGTCTTCCGCGAGACCGGGATGTGGGTGTGCTCCGGTGTCCACATCGAGTGGAACCCACGGGCTTCGACCTCGCGAGCCAACTCGACGGGATCGATCGTGTAGTCGGTCAGGAAGACGGTGACGCCGAATCTCACTTCTTCGCCTCAGCTTCCCGTGCAGCCTTGGTCAGAGCTTCTTTGAGGGGACCCATAAGCGGCATCTCCTCCTGCCCGATCTCTTCGTCCAAGCGGTCGGCGATCTGTTCGGGTGTCCAGCGACCGTCCGTGAGTCATCGAACGTTCTTCCTTGCGGCTGGTTCCAAACCGCGATGCGCGTTGCCGACGGCTGTGTAGATCTGCCCTGTGATGTGAGCGGCCCGGTCCGACAACAGGTATACGCACATCGGGGCTACGTCATCGGCATCGCCCATCTCGGCAAGTCCCGCCGGAACGTTCTCGGACATCCTCGTACGGGCCACCGGAGCAACGGCGTTCGCCCGCACGCCGTAGCGGTACATGCCGAGCGCGGCGGAACGAACCAGCGACACGATCCCGCCCTTGGCCGCGGAGTAGTTGGCCTGCGCGACGCTGCCCTGGAAAGCCCCAGACGTAAATGCGACGAGCGAGCCCGAACCTTGTTTTCGCATGAGAGCGGTCGCGGCGCGGAAGATCGTGAACGTTCCCTTCAGGTGCACACGGACAACGTCGTCCCATTCGTCCTCGGTCATGTTGAAGAGCATCCGCTCGCGCAGGATGCCGTGACAGGTAACGAGTCCGTCGATCCGTCCCCACTCGTCGACGGCGGCCTGGACGACGCGTGCGCCGCCGTCCATCGACGACACGTCATCGGCCAAGGCGACGGCGTTGCCGCCGTTGTTAGTGATCTCCTTAACTACGGCGTCGGCGACCTCGCTGGTTGGATCCTCGCCGGCCATGCCCACTCCGTAGTCGGCCACGACGACTCCTGCTCCGGCGTGCGCGCAAGCAAGTGCAACGGCTCGTCCGATGCCGCGCCCCGCGCCCGTGACCGCGACTGACTTACCTTCGAGGATGCCGGTCAACCAAGAACCTCCGCTTTCGTGTCTACATCTGACGGAACGTTAGCATTCCGTCTCGATGGACCTCTCCTACACGCCCGACCAAGAAGCGTTCCGCAACGAAGTACGGGCGTGGCTTTCGGACAACGTTCCCGCCACCCGGCTCCCGTCGCCGGGTACAGCCGAAGGCTTCGCTGCGCACGCCGCCTGGGAGAGATCTCTTTCGGCCGCGGGTTACGGAGGCATCTCCTGGCCTGTGGAGTTCGGCGGGCGCGGGGCCGACGTGATCCAGCAGGCGATCTTCGAAGAGGAGTACCTGTACGCCGATGCTCCCGAACGCGTGAATATCGTCGGCCAGAAGCTGATGGCTCCGACGCTATGGGCGCACGGGACGGACGAGCAGAAAGCGTCGATGGCTCCCCCGGATCCTGTCGAGCGAGGACATCTGGTCGCAGGGATTCTCCGAACCCGAAGCCGGAAGCGACCTGGCCGCGATCCGCACGAAGGCCGAGCTCGCCGACGACCACTACGTCGTGAACGGACAGAAGATCTGGACGTCATACGGTGCGTTCGCCGATTGGATCTTCGCTCTGGTACGAACCGACCCGCAGGCCGAGCGCCATCACGGCATCACGTTCCTCGCGGTCGACATGAAGACGCCGGGCGTCGAGGCGCGTCCGATCGTTCAGCTCGATGGTCACGCGGGGTTCGCCGAGGTCTTCTTCACCGACGCGCGCGTGCCGACGTCACATGTGATCGGTGATCCCAACGACGGGTGGCGGGTCGCGATGACAACGCTGGGGGCCGAGCGCGACTCGCCGCCAAGGTCGGCGACTCGCTATCTGCGCGACCTGCGCACACTCATCGAGATCGCCAAGCGCCGGGGGGATCGACGGCGAGCCCGCGGTTAACGACGAGCTGGCCAAGCTGTTCGTGCAAGCAAAGTGCTACGCACACGCGACGAGTCATGTGATCACCCGAATCGCGCGAGGCGACGACATCGGCGTCGATGCGAGCGTCATGAAGCTCCAGTGGTCGGAGCTCGAACGCAAGATGTTCGAAGACGGGGTGGATCTTCTCGGCTCCCGAGCTGCATCACTCGACGGTCCGGGAACCGAGGCCGAGGAGTTCTGGCACAACTACTGGTACGCACGAGCGGCGACGATCTACGCGGGGACCAGCGAGATCCAGCGCAACATCATCTCTGAGAGAGTGCTCGGCCTTCCCCGGGAGCCACGACCGTCGTGAACTTCGACTTCGACGACACACAATACGCGCTGCGCGACATGGCGCGCGACCTCTTCAGCAAGGAGTCGCCGCCATCGCGCGTACGGGAGCTTTGGGAGGGAAAGCCGTTCGATCGCCGGGTGTGGAAGACCATGGCGGAAGCCGGCATCTGCGGACTTACCGTTCCGGAAGAGTTCGGTGGGGCGGGCGGGAACGACTCTCGATCTGACCTTGGTCTACGAAGAAGCCGGCCGCGCCTGTTTGCCCGAACCGCTTCTGGAGACGACAGGGATCGCAGCACCGCTGATAGCTCGCTTCGGATCTGATGCTCTGAAAGAGAAGTGGTTGCCGGCCATCGCCTCCGGCGATGCGACGGCCGGCATTCAGGAGGGCGACGGTTCATTGGTTGCCGGTGGCGACGACGCCGACTTCATCGTTGCCTGCCGCGACGACGCGATCCACATCCTGGACCGCAAAGGCTTTCAGGCGACACCTGTTCCTTCGCTCGATCAGGCTCGCCCGGTCGCACGAGTTGAATGCGAGACGGGATCGCAGACCAGGCTGGTATCTATCGACGACCGCGATGCCCTCATCTTGTTTTGGGGCGCCGCCTTCACCGGCGCAGCGAGCATCCTGAACGGACTGGCCATGCAGATGCGCGACATGTCCGTCGAGTACGTCACCGACCGCAAGCAGTTCGGACGCCCGGTTGGGTCGTTCCAGGCGGTGAAGCACAAACTGGCATCCATGCACGTAGCGATCGAGTCCGCACGTCCGGCCGCTTGGTACGCGGCCTACGCACTGGCGGAGGACCGCGACGGCGCCACCGTCGACTCTGCGGTCGCCAAGATCGCCGCGAACGACGCGGAAGCCTTGTGCAACGCAGAAGCGCTCCAATGCCACGCGGGGATCGGGTTCACGTGGGAGCACGACCTGCACTTCTGGCTCAAGAGAGGTATGGCGCTTCGTGGTTCGTTCGGTACATCTGCGGAACTACGTCGAAACCTGACGCGGGTCCATGATTGGGACGAACTCATATGACGCAGCCACCCGACTACCCCGCCTCGCACGACCTCCTGAAGGGAAAGCGGGTCCTAATCACCGCGTCCGCCGGTGTCGGGATCGGATTCGCGACTGCCAAGAGATGCGCCGAAGAGGGTGCCACCGTCGTGTTGTCGGACGTGCACGAGCGCAGGCTTCGAGAAGCGGCAGAAGAGCTCGAGAAGATCTCGGGGAGCAAACCCCTGGCCGTGCCGTGCGACGTCACGGCCGAGGACGAGGTCCAGAATCTCTTCGATACCGCTATCAAGGAACTGGGTGGCCTCGACGTCGTTGTCTGCAATGCAGGACTGGGCGGGACGAAGCACCTCGTCGACATGACCGACGACGAGTGGAGTGTCGTCCTCGACGTGACTCTCAACGGAACGATGCGTTGCAACCGCGCAGCTCTTCGTCATATGACCGAGCGGGGCGATGGCGTGATCGTGAACAACGCATCGATCTTGGGCTGGCGCGCGCAGGAAGGACAGGCTCACTACGCAGCAGCAAAGGCCGGAGTGATGGCCCTCACACGGTGCGCGGCGATCGAGGCGGCACCGTACGGAGTTCGCGTGAACGCTGTATCTCCGAGCCTGGCGATACACGAGTTCCTGACCAGGGTGATGAGTCAAGAAGTGCTCGACGAGCTCATCACCAAGGAGTTGTTCAAGCGCTCGGCCGAGACGTGGGAGGTTGCCAACGTCATCGTGTTCCTCGCGAGCGACTATTCGTCCTACATGACAGGCGAGATCGTCTCGGTTTCCAGCCAGCATCCGTAAGCCGTTGACCAAGATCGTTCGGTCGACGTCCAACCCGGGCGTCAAGGAAACCCTCCGACTACGCAACAGACGAGATCGCAGAGACTCCGGTCTCTTTCTCGTAGAGGGGTTCCGCGAGATCCGTCGCGCCCTGGACGCGAAGGTCGACATGCAGACCTTGTGGTTCTGTCCCGAGCTCTACCTTGGTGAGTCTGAAGGTGAGCTCGTCGACCGAGCGGCGGTCGCCGGCGCCGAGACGGTTCAGGTTGCCGACGCGGCGTTCCGCAAGATGGCTTACCGAGACCGACCCGAGGGACTCCTCGCCGTATGCCGCCAGTTCGACACTTCGCTCGAACGCATCGAGATCGGCAAGTCGCCCTTGCTTCTCGTAGTGGAAGCCATCGAGAAGCCCGGGAACCTTGGCACGATGATCCGCACGGCAACGGCAGCACACGCCGACGCGGTGATCGTTACCGACCAGACGACCGACGTCTTCAATCCAAACGTCGTCCGCGCGTCGATCGGGACGATGTTCGCGATGCCCATCGCGGTTTGCAGCACGGACGATGCGGTCGACTGGCTGCACGAGCACGGGATCACGATCACCGTGTCCACTCCCGACGCCGATCTCGCGCACTGGCACGCGGTGTTCGGCGACAGGACGGCGGTCGTCGTGGGAGCCGAGCAATACGGGTTGTCCGAAACATGGCTGGCAGCTGCCGACAACAAGGTCGGGATCCCCATGCCGGGCGACGCGATCGACAGCCTCAACGCCGCCGCAGCGGCGGCCGTTTTGCTCTACGAGGCCCTACGTCAGCGTTCGCTATAGGAAACCCGCGTTCGGTTGACGTACCGCGCCGGCGACGTCTAGGCTGACCGCCGTATGGAGTTCGGCGTATTCGTCCAGGGCCACGTCCCCCGCCGCCGCGTCGCGGAGAACCCAGGTTTCGAGCACGACGCGCTCGTCGGGGACATGGAGATCGTAAAAGCCGCAGACAAAGCCGGCTTCAAGTACGCGTGGGCGTCCGAGCATCACTTCCTCGACGAGTACTCACACCTTTCGGCCTCCGAAGTGTTCCTCGCGTACGCCGCCGGGGTCACGGAGAACATCCACCTCGGCTCGGCCATCTGGAACCTCAACCCACAGGTAAATCACCCGTACCGCATCGCCGAGCGCGTGACGATGATGGATCACCTCTCGGGCGGACGATTCGAGCTCGGCGTGGGACGTGGCGCCGGCCATCACGAGGTCACAGGTTTCGGCATCGAATCGACGGACGCGACCAAGGAACCGTTCGAGGAGGTTCTGAACGAGCTCCCGAAGATGTTCCGCGACGAGGAATACGAGTTCCACGGCAAGTTCTTCGACGCGCCGAAGCGCAACGTGTTGCCCAAGCCTTTCAAGAAGCCGCACCCGCCGATCTGGCAGGCGTGCGGCAACCCGCCGACGTTCGCGAAGGCCGGATCAAAGGGTTTGGGCGCCATCGGCTTCAACTTCTCGGCCGCGCCGCAGATGGCGCCGATGATCGAGGCCTACAAGAAAGCCGTCGCGGATGCCGAACCGATAGGTGCTTACGTGAACGACAACGTGATGATCACCAACACCGTGATCTGCTTGGAGGACGGAGCTCGCGCTCGCCAGGTCGCAGCAGACATGGGCAGCGGGCTCCAGGTATCGCTCGTCTACCGCTACCACACGACCTTCCCGAAGCCGCCCGGCATACCCGAGTGGCCCGATCTGCTTCCCGACCCGACCGTCGAAGAGGTCGAGCAGCGCATCAAGGCCGGCTACCTCCTGTGCGGTACCCCGGACGAAGTCCTGGAACAGATCAAGAAGTACGACGAAGTGGGAGCCGATCAGATCGTTTTCGGCCTGCCTGTGGACATGCCGCTCGATGCAGCGATCGAGAGCGTCACGCTGTTCGGCAAACACGTGCTGCCGCACTTCGACAAGGACCCGGTGCACCGCAGCTCGAAGTTCCGCGACGCTGCCAGCGTGGCTTTTAAGTCTTAACGGCGCGCGCCGAGCACCAACAGGTACTCACGCGTGTGGACCATACCCTCGTCGGTCCCATACTCCTTGTCGAAGAAATCGACCCAGGTCTGGTGCAATTCTTCGCGCCGGTCTGGGTCGAGTGACTCCGCCAACGTCTTGGTCGGTCCGTAGCCGGTCGAGAAGAGCTGCCAGTACTCCTCGCCGGACTTGGCGCGACCGATCGAGACCTGGTCCTCGAGGGTTAGGTCGAAGGCATCGCCCAGCAGCTCGGCGACTCTTTCCCGCTTACCCCAGTCGAAAGGGCTGCTCGGCGGGGGCCCGGGCTGGAACGGGGCCATCATCTTGAACATGCGGCCGACACCGCCCTCGGCCGTCCAGTTCACCATCGCGAGCCGGCCGCCCGGCTTCGTTACGCGCGCAAGCTCCTTGGCTGTTGCCTCGTGGTCCGGGGCGAACATTACGCCGCAAGTCGAAGTAACGACATCGAAGGACGCATCGGGTAGATCGAGGTTCTCGCAGTCTCCGACGCGGTAATCGATGTTCAGCCCGAGCTTCTCGGCTCTTTCTTTGGCCGTATCGATCATCACCGGCGAGATGTCGACGCCGGTCACCTCGGCCCCCCCGGCGGCGGCGCGTTCCGCGGTGGCTCCCGTCCCGCAGGCGACGTCGAGCCATTTGACCCCGGGAGCCGGAGCCATCCGTTCGACCACAAGGTCCTGACAGTCCGAGAGCGTTTCGGTGATGCCTTGATATGGGCCGTTCCCCCACATGACGGCTTGCTTAGCCTTCAGCTCTTCGAGAGCCATAACTCCTCCATGCTCGAAGTTCGAACTACGGCGAGCGATTCTTACCCGTTACTGCGGGCCGTGAAGCGCACGGGAAGATGCTTCGGTCCGCTTATGAAGTTCGACTCGAGCCACTCGGCTTCGCCTGTGGGCTCGATGTCCGGTAATCGCGTCCGGATCTCGCGCAGCATCGCGGCTATCTCGAACGAGTCCGGATCAACCAGATCGATCTTGGGAGAGACCTCGACGCTCACTCGCCCAGGATAGAAGTGGAGATCAGTCGCGCGGAAGTCCGAGCACCCGCTCGCCGATGATGTTGCGCTGGATCTCGTTGGTGCCGGCGTAGATCGGCCCGGCCAGCGAGAAGTAGTAGCCGTCCACCCATTGCTCGGCGCCGCCATCGTCCGAACGGGCACCGGCCCCCGTGAGGCCGAGCAGGCGGAAGGCCGTCTCGTGCATGTGGATGTCCATCTCCGACCACGCGATCTTGTTGACGCTCGACTCCGGGCCGATCTTCTCGCCTCGTTCCAAGCGCGCGGCCGTCCAGTACACGTACAAGCGGTACAACCGTGCGGCGATCTGCGCGCGTGCAACGTCCTGACGCAGATCCACTGGTTCCCCGGCATCGACGAAGAGCTGCCGTAAGCGGCCGGCGGTCGCGAGGAACCGGCCCGGTGGACGCAGCAACAATCCTCGCTCGAAACCGGCCGTCGTCATCGCGACGTTCCATCCCTGCCCCGGCTCCCCGAGCGTGTTCTCCACTGGCACGCGGGCCCCGTCGAAAAAGACCTCGGCGAATCCGGTCTCTCCGTCCATCTGCGCGATCGGCCGCGCGTCGATCCCGTCCAGGTCCATCGGAAGCAGGATCATCGTCAGTCCGCGGTGGCGCTCCGAGCCGGCTCGGCTACGGAACAGACCGAACATCCAATCGGCCCACACCCCGCGCGAGCACCACGTCTTCTGTCCCTCGATGACCCATTGATCACCGTCCAACGTGGCCTTCGTTCTTATGGCGGCCATGTCGCTGCCGGCGTTCGGCTCCGACCATCCCTGGCACCAGATCTCGTCGCCGCGCGCCATCGAAGGAAGGAACCGTGTCTTCTGGTCGTCGGTGCCGTGAGACATCAACGTCGGCCCGAGCAGGAACAGGCCGTTCTGGTTCACGCGACCCGGTGCATCCGACCGGTAGTACTCCTCTTCGAAGATCAGCCAGTCGAGGATGCCTGCACCCCGGCCCCCGTATTCGGCGGGCCACGACACGACGCCCCAGCCGTCCTCGAAGAGTTTGCGCTCCCAATCGCGATGCGCCTTGAACCCGTCGGCCGTGTCCATAGACGGCAGCGCCGGACGCGGAACGCTTCGCTCCAGCCACGCGCGCGCGTCGGCTCGAAAGGCTTCTTGTTCGGGAGTGAATCGAAGGTCCACGGCGATGAGGAGGATATCTGACGCTGCGTCAGATGCCGGGCCCTGGATCTCGGGTTAACAGCCAAGAAATCTGGCTCTGATTACCTCTTTTGCATAGTGGAAACTCTGAAGGACGTGAGGTTCACCGAATACGTGCTGGACGGCTTCTACGACGAGCTCTTCGAGGGCTCCGCGCAGCCGCGACACGGCGCCCAGCTGCTGATCGACTTCCTCAGCCGGTTACCGGATGGCGAGCTCGAGGTGCGTCAGCAGGCCGCCGAGCAAGCCCTGCTGGCGATGGGCATCACATTCACCGTTTCGGAGGACGAACGGGGAGCCGAGCGCATCTTCCCGTTCGACATCATCCCGCGCATCCTGTCCGCTTCGGACTTCGAACGGATCGAGCGTGGACTGACCCAACGGACATACGCGCTCAATGAATTCGTCGACGACGTGTACCACGACCAGAAGATCTTGCAGGACGGCGTCATCCCGGAGTTCGTCATCAAGTCGGCCGACTCGTTCATGCCGCAAATCGTCGGGCTCGACCCGCCACGAAGGATCTGGACGCACGTGACCGGCACCGACCTTGTCCGTGACAGCTACGGCGGTTTCTACGTCTTGGAGGACAACCTCCGGTGCCCCTCGGGAGTGTCTTACGTCCTGGAGAACAGGCAGGTACTGAAGCGCACGTTCCCGCAGGTGTTCGCTGCGATCAACGTCCGGCCCGTGGACGACTACCCCAACCGGTTGCTGGAGACGCTGCAATATCTCGCGCCTGACGGCGTACCTTCGCCCAACGTCGTCGTTCTGACCCCGGGGCCCTTGAACTCCGCGTACTTCGAACATTCCTTCCTCGCGCAACAGATGGGAGTGGAACTCGTCGAGGGCCGCGACCTCGTCGTCGTCGACGGGTGGGTGCACATGGTGACGACGAAAGGACTCGAGAGGGTCGACGTCATCTATCGCAGGGTGAGCGACGATTTCCTGGATCCGACGGTGTTCCGCGCCGAATCTCTTCTGGGGGTTCCCGGACTGATGGACGTGTACCGTGCCGGCCGCGTCGCGTTGGCCAATGCTCCGGGCAACGGAATAGCAGATGACAAAGTAATTTACGCGTACGTTCCTGAGATCGTGAAGTACTACACCGGTGAGGACCTGATCCTTCCGAACGTCGACACCTACGTCTGTTGGGAGGACGACCAACGCAAGTACGTCACCGAGCACATCGACGAGCTGGTCGTGAAGGCGGCCAACGAGTCCGGCGGCTACGGGATGCTCGTCGGTCCGCACTCCACGGCTGAAGAGTGCGATGACTTCAAGAAGCGCGTCGAAGCCAACCCGCGCAATTACATCGCTCAGCCAACCGTTGCTCTGTCCCGGGCCCCCGTGATCGTCGAGGGTGCCCTGGAGGGACGGCATGTCGACCTTCGGCCCTTCGTCCTCTACGGCGAGGGGATCGACGTGCTCCCCGGCGGCCTGACGAGAGTCGCTCTCAAGAAAGGTTCCCTCGTGGTCAATTCATCCCAGGGTGGAGGCAGCAAGGACACGTGGGTGTTGACGGGTTGAGATGCTGAGCCGCGTCGCAGATTCCATCTACTGGCTCACCCGCTACATAGAGCGGGCGGAGAACGTCGCTCGGTTCATCGACGTGAACCTCCATCTCATGCTCGATCTGCCATCCGAGACTGAGCAGCAATGGGAGCCCCTCATCAACACCACCGGCGATCGCGAGGTCTTCGAGGATCACTTCGACGCGTACTCGAGGGAGAACGTGATCCAATTCCTGACCTTCGATCCGGACTATCCGAACTCGATCCTGGGCTGCGTCCACCGAGCACGAGAGAACGCCCGCTCCATTCGAGAAGTGATCTCGTCCGAGACGTGGATCCAGCTGAACCGCTTCTATCTCATGGTTCACAATGCGGCCTTTCGCGACTTCGCGACGATGACTGCACCGCACGATTTCTTCACTCAGGTGAAGATGGCCGGGCACACATTCGCCGGTGTGATGGATTCGACGATGTTCCACGGTGAAGCGTGGCATTTCGGACAGATCGGCAGGAACCTCGAGCGAGCCGACAAGACGACGCGGATCCTCGACATGAAGTACTTCATCCTCCTGCCCGACGAGACCTATGTCGGGAGCCCGTACGACAACATCCAATGGGCGGCGCTGCTCCGGTCGGCCAGCGCGCTCGAGATGTACAGGAAGCGATACGGGAGAATCGTCCCCAACAATGTGGTCGAGTTCCTTTTACTTGACGCCGAGCTCCCGCGCTCGGTGAGGTTCTGTGTCCACCAGGCCGAGAGGTCGTTGCGGGCCATCGTCGGATCCCCCGCCGGATCCCAGCCGAGCGAAGCAGAACGACACATCGGTCGCTTGCGCGCTCAGCTCGACTTCGCAACGATCGACGAGATCCTCAGAGCGGGCGTGCACGAAGTCCTCGACGGCGTTCAGGTCGAGTTGAACGCCGCCGGGGACGAGATGTACCGGACGATCTACGCGCTGACGTCGCCCACGAACGGACAGGTACAGATGCAGGAGCAGACTCAGGGTTATCCCGCGGCGTCTACGCCAACCGCCTTCAACTGAACTATGCGATTCCGCGGGTCGCATCACACGCTTTACGAGTACGAGACTCCCGTCTATCTGCAGCCACACACGATCAGGCTGCGCCCACGCTCCGATCCTCTGCAGATCGTCCGCGACTGGGAGATTGAGATCGATCCCAAGCCCAGCGGCATGACCGAGGGCATCGATGCTTGGGGCAACGACGTCGTCTGGGCTTGGTTCGAGGGTGAACACACGACACTTGAGATCGCTACACGGTTCACGGTGGACACCCTGCAGGAGAACCCGTTCGATTTCGTCGTCCCCGACGAGCTGAGCGCGATGTTGCCGCCCACATACTCGGAAGAGACACGTGCGGCGCTTACTCCTTTCCTCGCCCAGCCACTGCTGAGTCCCGAGGTTCGTGCGTTGGCCGACGAGGCCGCCCAAGCAGCGGGCGGCACGATCGTCGGTTTTCCGTCCGAACTGGCACGCCGCATCCACGAGCGATGCCGCCAGATCGTTCGTCCGGAAGGTGATCCCTGGTTCGGCGCAACGACTTTGAATGCCGGAGAGGGCTCGTGCCGCGATCAGACGATGCTGTTCATCGAAGCCTGCCGGCATCTCGGCGTCGCGGCACGGTTCGTGAGCGGTTACGTAGAGGCGCCTGCGCCGGACGGCGTACGCGAGCTACACGCCTGGGCGAGCGTTTACCTGCCGGGAGGTGGCTGGCGCGGCTACGACCCCACACAGGGTCTTGCCGTCTCGACCGGCCATGTGACCCTGGCGGCCTCGTCGGAACCCGCCGGAGCTTCCCCGGTCACGGGAAGCTTTCGAGGAGAGGCAATACCGGCGGCGCCGAAATCGTGGATCGACATCGAGATCCAACGCCGGAACGGAAACGCTGAGCCCTAGGCCGCCTCGAAGAGGCCGGCCGAGTGTGCCGAAGAGATGGTTACCACCGCCTCTTCGGCACACCCAACCAGGCTTAGAACGGTAAATCGATAAACAGGAAGTGGCCTGACGGGCCGAGGAGCGGCGTGTCCTTATCGATATCCCCGTGGATCTCGCTCACACCCGGCAGGTCACCGTACGGAAAATCGTTGGCGATGAACACACGGAGGCCTGGGTTCGATCCACTTCCGTCTATACAGACCTCCAACCCCTGCTCGCCGCTGTACGCCGAGATCGGCGGGCCCTGTATGAAGTTGCCTGGGTCGTTCCCGCAGATCACGTTGCCGCCGACGAAGGTCGAATCGGTCGGGCCAACCGAGTCGGCCGCAGCCGATCCCGCCAGACCCACGGTCGCAGCGCATAGCACGATCAAAACTAAGAACTTGCGCATGTCTCACCCCCTCCAGGTGCGCCCTTCAGTTCTTATACGTACAACGCTCGGATTCCTGACAAGTTCGAAGCGCCGTCATATGGCTACCTGAGGGCGGCCATTTGGGGACTGACCCTTTGCATCTGACGGGTCGTCAGGAAACAATGGGCACGTTGACGACCGACCGGGTTCAGATCCCCGCCATCGAGGGCTGGTTCACAACCGCACCAGCAGCGCTGCTCGGCACGCGTTGCGGTGAGTGCGGGTCGTATTTCTTCCCGCCCGAGCGGGTCCTGTGCCGGAACCCGGCCTGCTCGTCGACCGACCTGAACGACACTGAACTCAGCACCCGAGGACGGGTCTGGTCCTTCTCGGTCAACCACTACGCAGCTCCCGAGCCTTTCGTCGGCAAGGAGCCCTTCGAGCCGTACACGGTCGTCGCCGTCGAGCTGTCGGAGGAGCAGATGGTCGTCCTCGGGCAGCTCGCTTCCGATGCCGACCCCTCCAAGCTCGCGGTGGGCGACGAGGTCGAGATCGCGATCGAGCCACTATTCGTCGACGACGAAGGCAACGAGCAACTCGTTTGGAAATGGAGACCGATCTCGTGACGGGAGATGTAGCGGTCCTCGGCGTAGGGATGCACCCCTGGGGCAAATGGGGACAGCCCTTCGTCGAATACGGGGTAAAGGCCGCGCAGCACGCATTGGTCGATGCCGGCATCTCCTGGCCCGACGTCGGCTTCATCGCGGGCGGCGAGACCATCCGAAACGGCTACGCCGGCTACGTCGCCGGTGCGACATTTGCTCAGGCCCTCGGTTGGACGGGCGTTCCCGTTGCGACGTGCTACGCGGCGTGCGCAGCCGGGGCCACCGCGATCGACATCGCGCGGAGCCGCATCCTGGCGGGACTGTGCGACGTCGCTCTCGTCGTCGGTGCCGACACGACGCCGAAAGGCTTCCTCGCTCCGACATGGGGCGACAACCCATCCGATCCCGACTGGCGACGTTTCCGTCTGCTGGGAGCGACCAACCCGACGTACTTCGCTCTTTATGCCCGTCGCCGGATGGAGCTTTACGGCGCGACGGAAGAGGACTTCGCCAAGGTCAAGGTGAAGAACGCGAAGCATGGTTTGGAGAACCCACGCGCTCGCTACCGAAAGGAGTTCACGATCGAGGACGTCCTCGCCTCGCCGATCGTTTCGGATCCACTTCGCCTGCTGCAGATATGCGCGACATCGGACGGCGGTGCGGCGATCGTGTTGTCGTCGATGGACTACGCGAAGAGCCATGGTCTGGACGATCCCGTTCGTGTCGCTGCGGTTTCGACCGTCACACCGACTTACCCAAACACCGTTATCGAGATGCCCAACTTCGCGACGGATTCTGCGGCGGTCGTTGCACCTCCACCGTCGTCGTTCCGCGATGCGATCGCCGAGGCGGCATACGACCAAGCAGGCCTCGGCCCGGACGACCTGGACGTCGCCGAGGTCTACGACCTGTCCAGCGCTCTCGAGCTCGACTGGTACGAGAACATCGGAATCTGCAAAGAAGGCGAGGCCGAGCAGCTGATCCGCGACGGCGACACCACTATCGGCGGGCGCATACCGGTCAACCCGTCCGGTGGCCTGGCCTGCTTCGGAGAAGCCGTTCCCGCTCAAGCCATAGCTCAGGTCTGCGAGCTCGTCTGGCAGCTGCGAGGGCAGGCCGACGGCCGGCAGGTCGAGGGCGCGAAGGTCGGCCTGTCCATCAATCAGGGCCTGTTCGGGCATGGATCATCGGTCATCGTTGTTAGGTAAGCGGAGGTAGTCAGATGCCCGAGGCCTACATCATCGACGCGATCCGCACGCCGGTCGGCAAACGCGGCGGCGGACTGGCCGAGGTTCACCCCGCGGATCTCGGCGCCCACGTTCTCGGCGCGCTGATGGATCGGACCGACATCGACCCACTCGCCGTCGAAGACGTCTTCTTCGGCTGCGTCGACGCCATAGGCCCGCAGGCCGGCGACATCGCACGAACGTGCTGGCTCGCGGCGGGACTGCCCGAAGAAGTGCCGGGGGTCACCATCGACCGCCAGTGTGGGTCGTCCCAGCAGGCCCTTCATTTCGCGGCGCAAGCCGTGATGAGCGGCACCAGCGACGTCATCGTTGCCGGCGGCGTCCAGAACATGTCGATGATCCCGATCGCCTCGGCGATGACGGTTGCCGCAGGACCTAGGGCACGAGAACCCGTTCCACGGATCGAAGGGCTGGCTCGCCCGTTACGGCGATCAGGAGGTCTCGCAGTTCCGGGGGGCCGAGATGATCGCTGAGAAATGGGGCATCACGCGCGAGGAGATGGAGCGCTTCGCGCTCGAGAGTCACGAACGTGCGCGGCGCGCGATCGCCGACGGACGCTTCGATCGCGAGATCGTCCCGCTCAACGGCGTGCGGTCCGACGAAGGCCCGCGCGAGACGTCGCTCGAGAAGATGGCGACCCTACCCACGCTCCCCGACTGCCAGCGGCTGACTGCAGCGGTTTCCTCGCAGATCTCCGATGCAGCGACGGCGGTGCTGGTTGCGTCGGAAGGTGCGGTCCGCGCGCACGGGCTGAAGCCACGTGCGCGCATCCACCACATCTCCTGCCGCGGCGCCGATCCCATCTACATGCTCACCGCGCCCATCCCGGCCACTTCCTACGCCCTCGAGAAGACGGGCATGAAGCTGGACGACATCGATCTCGTCGAGATCAACGAAGCATTCGCTTCCGTCGTTCTCGCTTGGCAGAAGGAGACGGGAGCCGACCTGAGCAAGGTGAACGTGAACGGCGGGGCGATCGCGCTCGGACACCCACTGGGCGCAACGGGAACCCGTTTGTTCACGACTCTGCTTCACGAGCTGGAGCGAACGGGCGGTCGTTACGGACTGCAGACGATGTGTGAAGGCGGCGGACAGGCCAACGTCACCATCGTCGAGCGCCTCTGAGTCGTTGACCACCAGCGCGCCGGCCTTCGAGATCCAGGGCCGGATGATCGCTCTTCCCGTCTACGTTCGAGAAGCAGATTCCTGGGCCGCGCAGTTCTTGGTGCCGGCCAAAGCCGCGCAAGCGATCGTCGATCCGACGGGTCTGGAGGTCGCGCAGCCGCTTCCGGGCCGCGCCGTCGTGAACCTCGCTTTCGTCCGCTACATCGATAGCGATCTGGACACCTACAACGAGCTCGCGGTTGCGTACCTGGTTCGTCCGGACTCGGCGGTGAGAGGAAGCGCGCGCGACAAGATGCGGGAGTTCGTACGCGGCGAGATCGGTGTGTACATCCACGAGCTACCGGTTACGCAGTCGTTCACGCTCGAAGCGGGACGACGCATCTGGGGATATCCGAAGATCCTGGCCGACATCGACATAACCGAAGGGCACGGTCGCGTCACGTGCACGCTCACTCACGATGGCGCGCACGTAATGACCCTTTCCTTGAAAGAAGGCGGATCGATCAAGCTTCCGCAGCGCGAGTTACCGACGTACTCGAATCTCGATGGAGTCCTGCGCCGGACGCTCTGGGACCAGCAGGCCGAGACACGCGCACGCCTGGGAGGGGCAAGGATAGAGCTCGGCTCCCATCCGATCGCCGACGAGCTGCGCACCCTCGGCCTTCCCAAGCGGGCCTTGATGACGAACACGATGCGCGGAATGAAGGCCACATTCTTCGCAGCCGAGGAGGTCTAAGTCTTAGCGGGGAGCGCCTTAGCTGCGTACTCCTTGGCCCAGCGATAGTCGGTCTTCCCAGCCGGAGAGCGGACGATCTCGTCCACGAGCACCAGATCCCGCGGCACCTTGTAGCCGGCGAGCTTTTCGCGGCACACCTCTTGGACCTCTTCGATCGTCGGCCTCGTTCCTTCGGCCGGTCTGGCCACCACGACGACCTTTTCTCCCCATCGCTCGTCGGCAACACCGACGACGACCGCGTCCGCGATGTCCGGGTGGCCTTTGACCACCGCTTCGACCTCTTCGGGATAGACCTTCTCTCCGCCGGTGTTGATGCTCACGGAGCCGCGGCCGAGCAGCTCGATCGTTCCGTCCTCGAGAACCTTCGCGTAATCGCCGGGCAGAACCCAACGCTCGCCGTCGACTTGGACGAAAGTGTTCGCGGTCTTTTCGGGGTCCTTGTGATAGCGCAACGGGATGTGACCTCTTCGCGCGAGCCGGCCGATGACCTCGGACCCCGGCTCGACGGGCTTCAGGTCGTCGTCGAACACGCGAGCTGCGTCTCCCATGGCAAAGCGCGCGCCCCTGGCCTCCTCGCCCGACGTCATGCGCTGGGTTCCCATCGTTCCGGTCTCGGAGGATCCGTAGCCGTCGGTGATCATCGTCGACGGAAGAAGCGCGGATAGCTGCGCCTTTGTGGACGGCGAGAGAACCGCGCCGCCGGACCCGATCACGAGCAAGCTCGACGTCGTATATGCGTCCGCGTTCGATTCGAGCTCGGCCGCCAACGGGCGCGCCATCGCATCGCCGACGATGATCAGCATGTTCACGCCCTCTTCGCTGATGAGCTTCCAGATGAGCTTGGGATCGAACTTGCCTTGCGGCGTGACCACCATCTTCCCTCCGCCGAACAAGACCGAATACAGGAGCCAGTGCGCGCTCACGTGCATGAACGGCGGTGTCGCAAGCGCGACGAGCCCGACCTCGGGCATGCGCTCGACCAGCTCTTCAGGATTCGTTATGTAGTTGCCCGAATGAAAGACATCGCCGCCGCCCATGCCGGCGAAAAAGATGTCGTCGTGTCTCCACACCACGCCCTTGGGTAATCCCGTAGTCCCACCCGTGTAAGCGATGTAGAGGTCGTCGCTCGCTCGGGGGCCGAAGTCCCGGGCGAGATCGGACGACCCAAGCCGGTCCTCGTAGTCGCGTTCGACGACGATGACCTCGCGCAGCTTGGGCAGATCGCTCCTTATCGCCTCGACGCGGTCGGCGAACTGCTCGTTGGTGATGTTCACCACGATGTCGGCGTCGTCGAACAAGTACTTGAGCTCGTCCGTTACATACCGGAAGTTCACGTTGACCGGAACGGCGCGGAGCTTGAAGCAGGCGAGCATGCCTTCCGCGTACTCGGTCCCATTGACCATCTGAAGGCCGACGTGATCGCCCTGGCCGACTCCCAGCTCCTTTAGGTGATGCGCCAGACGATTGGACCGCTCGTCCAAGGCCCGATATGTGAGGCGCCGGTCGCCGGCGACGATCGCCTCGCGTTCGGGGGCGGCGTCGACAACGACCTCGAACAGATCGGCGATGTTGAAAGTCGGCACGCCCTAAGGATGCCTGTCCTGTTGGCGCTGCGACCAGGCGCCGATCGCAAACAGATGGCTACCATCTGTTCGTGTCCGACGCCAAGGTGGTCACCGGTCTCGATCCCGCTCGCATCAAAGCCGGACTCGAGGAGTGGTTCTCAAGGCGCGGATCGGAAGATGCGACCGTCGATATTCAGCCCGGCCCCCAGGCCACCGGCTACTCCCACGAAACGGTGGTCTTCGACCTGACGACACCAGAGGGAGCGCAGCGGCTGGTTGCTCGGGTCGAGCCGGGCGACATCTCTCTGTTCCCCGAGCCGGACCTGAGCATCGAGTACCGCTTGCTGGAAGCGATCGCACCGGACGGGATCATCCTTCCGGGTCTTCTCGGATTCGAGTCCAATCGCGTGTTCCTTGGGCAGCCCTTCTACGTTATGGAGCACATCGAGGGACAGGTCCCGTCCGACACGCCGCCTTACACCTTCATTGGCTGGCTTGCGGATGCGCCGCCCGAAACCAAAGAGAACATCTGGTGGAGCGGGCTCGAGGCCATGGCAGCCGTGCACCAAGTGGACTGGAAGGCGAAGGATCTCGGCTTCATCATCGGCGACCGCACGCTCGGCCTAGAAGGGGAGATCGAGTACTGGAACCACTACGCGGATTTCATGGGCGGCCTGTGCTCTCCGGCTCGTCGGGCGCTCGACTGGGTTGCCGCAAACGCTCCGTCCGATACAGAAGTCGTCTTGTGCTGGGGCGATTCGCGCCTCGGCAATCAGATGTTCAAGGACGGACGATGCGTCGCACTGCTCGACTGGGAAATGGCGACGCTGTCCGATCCCGTCGAAGACCTCGCATGGTTCATCTACTTCGATGAGCTGTACCGCGGTGGTGGCGACATCCCGGGCCTGCCGGGCCGCGAACCGTCCATCGCCCGTTACCAGGAGCTCACGGGGCGTGACGGTTCGAAACTTCGAATACTTCTACGTTCTGGCGGGCTTGAGGTTCACCGCGATCATGCAGCACCTCGGGAACCTGATGGTTCGGCGGGGGATCTTGCCGGCGGATTCCACCTTCCCGACCGAGAACTTTGCTTCCGACCACTTGACGAAGCTGTGCGAGGAGAAAGGCATCCCATGACGGTCACGCCGTTCGACGACTACCCGATCCACCAGACGCCGTCTGCCGGTCGCGCACATGGCGACCGGTGACCCGAATCATTACGACCGTTACTGGTTCAACGGTTACGACATCGAGGCCGAGTGGTACTTCGGGATCGCCATGGGGATCTATCCGAACCGGGGCATCATCGACGGAGCGTTCAGCCTTCTGCGGGACGGCCAGCAACGCTCCGTGTTCGCATCGGGCCGAGCACCGCTCGATCGTCGCGAAACCAAGATCGGCCCGATATCGCATCGAGATCGTCGAGCCGTTGCGCGAGACTCGCGTCACGCGTCTCCGCCGAACACCTCGGGATCACCGCCGACCTGCTCTGGCGCCCCCGAACGATCGCCGTCGAGGAACCTCGTCAAACCCTCGTCACCGGAACGAAAGCGATGCTCGACTCGACTCGCTTCACGCAGTGGGGGACTTGGGAAGGAATCGGTCAACGTCGACGGCGTACCTCTCGAGGTCACGGCCGAGCGTAATCGCGGAACGAAGGACCGCTCGTGGGGCGTGCGTCCGGTCGGCGATCAGCCCACCGCGGCTCCCAACCTCAGCGGCGGCGGGATCTTCTTCCTTTGGACGCCGGTGCACTGGGAGGACCGGTGCACGCACGCGCTCCTTTTCGAGCGACCGGACGGGACGCGCCAAGCCGCATCGGCATCGTCGGTCCCGGTGATCGGTCCGGACGATCCTGTATTCGGCACGCAGGACACGGTCACCCACGCGCACGAACCCACGTACAAGATCCGTTGGCGCAGCGGTACGCGCCGCATGGAGGACGCAACGTTCACATTCAACTATCCGGACGGACGCACGGAGGAGTTCAGCTACGAGCCGCTGCTCGACTTCCAGATGAAGGGCATCGGTTACACGCATCCGGAATGGGGCCACGGACGGTGGCATGGTGAATACAAAGAAGGAAGTGACGGGTGGAAAACGGCCGATCTCAACCTTCTGGACATCACAAACTTCCACTGCCAGCAGGTATGTCGTGTTCGCAATGGCGAACAGGTCGGGATCGGCGTCCTCGAACAGCTCGCTATCGGGCCTCACCAGCCGACCGGACTGAACGACTTCATCGGCGGAGCGCCGTAACCTCACACCTCTAAGTCGGGTCGAACCACTAATATCCATGTCGGCGATGCCGGACACCCCCCCGAACGTTCCTTTCTCGCGCCGCGCGCGCCGCGCGATGGTCTACGGCATGGGCATCGGGATGGCGGTCCCGCGCACCGTCGCGTTCGCCGGAAGCGCATGGCTCCGTGAGCGAAGAAGCACCGGCGAAGCTCACGCCGCATCTTTCACCGCGCGTTCGTCGCCCAGGTCGCACTGGACGAGATCATCCTCGCCGCCATGAAGACACCCGGCCGGTTCCCGCGCCGCCAGGATTACGAGAACGCGCGGGACGAGATGCTCGCCGCCTACGAGCTGTTCCGCGAGCACGGATGGGACGGAGACCCGAGCACCTATCACGTTGCCCCCCCGCCCCCCGACAACGTCGAGATAACTCCCGGGTTTCTGGATGGGCACGGATTGGAAGCACATGCGGTTCGACAGCGGCTTCGAGCCGTTCGTCCAAGAGTCGACGTCGCGCACGCTGGCTCGGCTTCGAGCCGAACTCGACGATGCATGCATGGATCCGGGAGAAGGATCGATCGGCTCCCTGGATCGTCTGCGTCCATCCCTACGGCACCGGACGCAGCCTCGTTTCGAGCTACATGTTCCGGGCGAATCAGCTCGGCGACGAGCTCGGCGCCAACGTCGCGCTCGTCGTGCTGCCGCTGCACGGAGCGCAGGGGAGCCGGAGTGTGGAGCACAACGGCGTTCATGACTTACAACCCCGTCGACTTCCTCCTCGGGCCTTACGCAATCCGTCTGGGACGTCCGCCGCTTCCTCGCGTGGATCCGCAGAATCGAACTCGGGTCCCGTCGCGCTCTATGGCGTTTCCCTCGGCGCCCATGTGAGCGCGACGGTCGCCGGGTTGGACGATCAGCTCGCCGGCGTCGTCGCCGGAGTGCCGACATGCGATCTCCTCGAGGTGTTCTTGCGTCACGTCCCTGCGCGCATCAAGCCCCGGGCCGAAGAGCACAAGCTCATCAGCCCCGAGACGCGCGCATTGCTGAAGGTGACCTCGCCGTTTGACCTACCCGGCACTCATCCCCAAGGACCGCCTCTTCATCTTCGCCGGGACGGGCGACCGCATGTCGCCTCCCAAGCAGGCCATCGAGTTGTGGAAGCACTGGAACGAACCAGAGATCGCCTGGTTCGACGTCAACCACATGGCTTTCATCTGGAGCGGCGCGATCAACGAATTCGTGAGACGTTCGCTGGCCAAGATCCTCGACCAACCGCGCGCAGCCTAGGCGCCGCGCCGCGTAGGCACCGGCCCCGCACGGCGCGCACAATAAGAAGTCGTGGAGCGCCTCACCGGTTTGGATGCCGGCTTCCTCTACATGGAAACGCCCACGCTCCACATGCACACGCTCAAGATCGCAGTCGTCGACGCCTCTGATGTGCCCGGTGGATACACCTTCAAGCGTTTCAAGGATGTCCTCGAGGACCGCCTGCATCTCCTTCCGCCGTTCCGGCGACGCATCGTCGAAGTTCCCTGCGGTTGCACCACCCGGTGTGGATCGAGGATCAGAACTTCGACCTCGCTCAGCACGTCCGGCGTGTCGGATGCCCGGCCCCCGGGGGGATGGACGAGTTCGCCGAGCTCGTGTCGGACATCGCGTCGAGACAGCTTCGACGTGATCGTCCTTTGTGGGAGATCTGGGTGATCGAAGGCCTCGAGGGCGGCAAGGTCGCGTTCGTCGCGAAGATCCATCACTCGGTCGCCGACGGCATCGCCGCGGCTTCACTGCTTGCGAACATCGCCGACGACTTCACAACATCAACACCATCACCTGGGTGGTCATCCGAGGACGTTCCCACGCAAGTGGCAGCTGTTCAAGGACGCCGTCCGGGACCTCGCGCGGCGAGTTCAGAGGTTTCCCTCGGCTCTTGCGGCGAACCGTGCGCAACATGATTGCCGTCCGCCGCAAACGCCGGGACACGGAGCTGACACCACCTCTCCCATTCGATACGCCGAGAACACGGTTCAACGCTTCGCTCACTCCACATCGGCTGTTCAAGATGTCGACGCTCTCTCTCGACGACGTGAAGACGGTGAAGAACGCGTTCGGTACGTCATTGAACGACGTCGTGCTCGCCGTCGTCGCCGGCGCATTGCGGCGCTACCTATATGAGAGAGGCGAGCTGCCGGACCGGCCTCTCGTTGCCGGCGTGCCTGTGTCGACCGCTGCCGATCCGGATCGCCTAGGCGGCAATAAGGTCTCGAACATGTTCACGGGGCTGCGTACCGACATCGAAGACCCTGTCGAACGGCTACACGCGATCCACGACGTCACAGCAGCCGCGAAGGAATTCCACAACGTGCTCGGGTCCGAGATGCTTCGTGACTGGTCGGAGATCACGCCGCCCCGGCCGTTCGCCTGGTTCATGCGCATGTACTCGCGTCGCGGTTACGCATCGAGGCATCGCCCACCGATCAACCTCGTCGTTTCGAACGTCCCCGGCCCTCCGGCGCCGCTGTCTATCGCCGACGCGCGGATCGTCGCTCTCTATTCGATGGGGCCAATCCTCGAAGGCATCGGACTCAACGTCACCGTCTGGAGCTACGTGGACTCGCTCAACTTCGGCGTCGTGTCCTGTCCCGAGTTCGCGCCCGACCTTGGGGCGTTGACGGACGCACTCGGCGACGAGCTGGCCGAACTCGTCAAACGGGCGGAGAGCCCGACTCGCGCAACCGGCTGAGCGTCGCATCGGCTTCTTTCATGATTCGCTCGATGACTTCGGCCACCGTGGGGAGATCGTCGATGAGTCCGACGACCTGACCCGAAGCCATCACGCCGAAATCGAGCTTCCCCTCCACCATCGCGGCGCGTAACAACATCGGCGTGTTCGCGGCCATCAGCATCTGTCCGTAGCTCAGCTCGTAGGCCTTTCGCATGGCCCGGCCCTCGCGGAGCATGTCCGACCACTTCGCACCTGCGTACCGCTTGTAAGCCCACGCGTTACGGATGGCGCGAAGGAGCGTTCGCATGCGTCCGGCGTCGACCAACTCGTTCACGAAATCGGTTCTCAGGACGCGATGAGGAAACCCGTCCACCTTGTCTGTGACCAGCGTGTCGAGAACCGAGCGTGCGAGGTAGAACTCCTTGACGCCTTCAGGAACCGTGCTCTCCTTCGTCAGCAGGAAGCGCGTACCCATGGCGATCCCGTCGGCGCCGTAGGCCAGCGCGGCCACCAAGCCGCGCCCGTCGAAGAAACCGCCGGCCGCGATCACCGGAACGTTGACCGCGTCGACCACTTGCGGGAGGAGGAGCGTCGTGGGAACCGAGCCCGTGTGTCCTCCGCCTTCTCCGCCCTGGACGAGAACGGCGTCGACGCCCATCTCGGCGACCTTCTCGGCGTGGCGCTTCGCGCCGATCGACGGGATCACGACCAGGCCGCCGGACCGCAGTCTCTGGACGAGATCGGCGCGCGGCGCCATCGCGAAAGACGCGACCTTCACCTGCTCTGTCGATCAGCAACTCGACGCGATCGTCAACGTCCGGCGAGTCGGTTCGGAGGTTCACGCCGAAGGGCTTGGTCGTCCTCGACTTCATCTCGGCGATCGCCGAGCTCAGCTCTTCGAGGTTCATCGTCGCGGAGGCCAGGATCCCCAGACCTCCAGCGTTGGACGTAGCGGCGGCCAGTCGTGGACCCGCCACCCAGCCCATCCCGGTCTGGACTATCGGGACCTCCACGTCGAGCAGGTCGCACAGTCTCGTGTGGAGCTTGCTCATAGCTCCTTCTTGCGGTTGTCGTCCGGGTCGAGACTCTCGCGGATCAGGGTGAGCTCCTCGGGGGTGGGGTCGCGGGTTTCGACGAGGTCCGTGGCGATGGCAACCTCGAAACCCGTGTTCTCTTGCACCTCTTCGATAGTGACGCCGGGGTGCAGGGCACGGAGCTGCAACCGGCGGTCGGGCGAGTCGAAATCGAACACACCGAGGTTGGAGATCACGTACCGAGCGTGCGACTCCACGCCGCGGTCGTGCCCGACACCCGACACGAAGTCGACCTTCTCGACGAACACGCGAGGGCCATGCCGCGGCACCCAATAGCTCGTGGCGTGCGCGAGCGTGTTGCCGGGAGCACCGCGGCAACCGATCATCTGCACCTTCGGCTTGGCGTGGTCTCCGACACTGGACAGGTTCATGTTGCCGTAGCGATCGATCTGCACCGGCATCATGAAGACGTGGCGGCGTCCCGTCGACAACAGATCGAATACGAATCGGAACGGGAACCAGGACTCGACGGCACCGGACGGAGTCAGAGCTCGGGCCTCACCGTCGGTGAGCACGATGTCCGGCTCGAAGGTGGCCCGGGCCAGGCGGGCGGCGATGGGCGGTATCAGACCGAAAGGGCTGACGAGAATCTCGCCCGAACCACGCAGAGCTTCAGCGCATGCGATGACGCAGTGCTCGTCCCGAGTTACGTCGTTCAAGCCGTGGCCTTTTGGTACTGGGCCTCGGGCACATCGATGTAGGCGGCGCGGAACTCGGCCCAGCTCTCTTCCGATGCCGCCGACTTTGCGTACTCGTTCTGGAAGCTCTCGTCCCGGTCGTAGTCGGGTACGCACGACGTGAAGTGGGCGCCGCGCGGAGTTTCGACCACCCCATCGACGTAGATGCGGGATATCCGGAGCGTGTGGATCGATCCTTCCTTCGCGAAGTCATCGGTCGGTACGATCCGCTCGCATGAGACGAACGCCTTCTCGGCGGCCATGCACATCAGGTCGTCGAAATAGATGTCCGGACCCAGGTATTGCGCATTCCCGCTCGCATCGGCCCGGTTCATGTGGACGAGAGCGACGTCCAAGGGCAGGGGCGGCATGGCCACAACCTCGTCGCCGTCGCCGTAGGGAGACGTAACGGTCTTCAGTTCGGGGTTGGTTGTCAGGACGTCCGAGCCGAGGCCGGCCCGCGTCGGCATGAACGGGAGCCGGTTGGCCGCCGCGTAAAGGCCCCACTGGAACATGCCCTCGTCGATCTCCATGACTTCGATATCTCCGCCTTGGCGCGCTGCTCGGAAATGGGGCTCGAGGGGAATGGAGTCCAACGTGACGAACCCAAAGACGACCTTGCGCACTTTCTTATAGGCACAGAGCAGGCCGACGTCCGCACCGCCGTACGACACGACGGTCAGGTCCTTAACGGAAGACCGGCAGATCGCACGAACAAGAGACATCGGCTTTCGCCGTGAACCCCAGCCTCCGATACCGATGGTCATGCCATCGTCGAGCTGAGCGACGACATCGTCCAACGACATCCGCTTGTCGGACACGAGCGGTCAGTCTTTGCGCTCGACGAAGTCTTGGCGCAGCTCGTCGGAGACGTTCGTGAGATTGAGCTCGAACGTGAAGCCCTGCTCGTATCGATAGCTGCGGTTGACGTCCACGGGATCGATCCCGTTGAGCGCCTCCTTGGCCGCGCGAATGACACGGGGGTGTTTGGACGCGATCGATCGAGCAACATCGAATGCGGCGTCGCGCAGCTGGTCCTTCGGCACCACCCGCCACACCGACCCGAATTGCTGTAGCTGGGCGGCGGTCAGCGTCTCGCCGGTGAAGAACATCGCCCTCATCACGTGCTGAGGAACGAGGCGCGAAAGATGTGTCGCAGCCCCGAGGGCGCCCCGTTCCACCTCGGGTAAGCCGAAGGTTGCGTCGTCGGAGGCGACGATGACGTCGGCGTTGCCGGCCAAGCCGATCCCCCCGCCGAGGCAATAGCCGTGAACCGCGCAAATGACCGGCACCTCGCACTCGTAGACGGCTTTGAACGCAGCGAAGCACCCGCGATTGGCGCCGATGATCGCCTCGTTTCCGGTGTCGGCCTGGATCTCCTTGATGTCGACGCCCGCGTTGAACCCGCGACCTTCTGCGCGCAACACGACGACGTGGACCTCCGGATCGCGGCCGAGCGAAGTGATGGTGTCGGCGAGTTGGAACCAGGCGGCGACGCTCAAGGCGTTCACCGGCGGCACGTCGACGACAACTTCAGCTATGTGGTCGCTGACCTGCTGGGATATAGGCATATCTGACGCTCCGTCAGGAGTCTAGTGGGTGTCGGAGTAGACACTCTCTCACTGGCATACTCGACCGCATGGCCTTCCGATGCACCGGTCTCACCAGAGAATTTCGAAACCAGCAGGGCGGGATCACTCGCGCCCTAGAGGACGTCAGCTTCGAAGTCGCCGAAGGCGAATTCGTTTGCGTCGTCGGACCGAGCGGTTGCGGGAAAACGACACTCCTGAGACTCGTCGCGGGGCTCCTGACGCCAACCTCCGGAAGGGTCGAGATCGATGGCCGAAACGATGGGACACCCCCAACGACACTCGTTTTCCAAGAGCACGGGATCTTCGAGTGGATGGACGTCCTGGACAACGTAGCGTTCGCGCTCGAAGCGCGCGGCGTAGCGCGCGCCGAAAGGCGCGAAGGCGCTCGGCGCCACATCGAGCGCGTAGGCCTCGGCGAATTCGCGAACGCTTATCCGCATCAGCTGTCGGTGGGTATGCGCCAACGCGTTGCCATCGCCCGGGCCTTCCTCGCGGGATCGCCACTGCTCCTGATGGACGAGCCCTTCGGTTCGCTCGACCCTCAGACGAAGATCGTGCTACAAGAGGACCTGCTCTCCATCTGGGCGCAAGAAAAGAAGTCGGTCCTTTACGTCACCCACGACATCGAAGAGGCCGTAGCTCTCGGCGACCGCGTACTCGTGATGACGGGCAGGCCGGGGAAGATCAAGGAGGAGATTTCGGTCACACTCGCGCGTCCTCGAGCGCTGGGGCCCAAAAAATCACCAGAAGCGACACCGATCGAATGGCATGTGTGGAAACTGTTGGAGCAAGAGGTACGCGAGAGCCTGAGGCTTTACCGCTGACGCAAAGAGGGTTGCGCGCAGTTCCTGCCGCGTCGGCACAATAGGAGCTCTGACGAGATCTGATGACCCCCGGCTCGAACCCGGTTAAACTTGCGCGCCTGCGTGCAAATTGGCGGCAAGCGACCTGAGGCGAAATCGACCGAATGGCACGTATTGAAACTGCTGAAGAGAGAGGCGCGCGAGAGCCTCAATCTCTCGAACTGACACAACCCGGACTTTGGCGTCCGTGGATGCTGGCACCGGCGATCTTGCTGGCAATTCTCATCATTTGGGAAACCGTGGCTCGCCTTGGTTTGATCAACGCGCTTTTCTTCCCGCCTCCATCAACAACGGCGAAGACCCTCGTGAAGATGATCGCGGAGGACGGCCTCCTGTTAGATGCCGGCAAGACGCTCTGGCGCCTCTCGCGCGGCTTCATATTGGGTGGGATCCCCGGACTACTGGCCGGCTGGTTGATGGGCTGGTCGCCACGAGCTCGCGCAACGGCCGACCCCTTCATCGCTGCCATACATCCCATCCCAAAGATCGCGTTGCTTCCCCTGATCATGATCATCTTCGGTATCGGGGAAGCCTCCAAGACGGTGGCGATATCTATCGGAGTGTTCTTCCCGTTGCTCATCAACTCAATGACGGGCACGCGAGAGATCAGCCCCATTCACTTCGAGGTCGCCAAAAACCTTGGGGCTTCAAGAGCCAAGGTTTTGACCCGCATTGTGATCCCCGGGAGCCTGCCATTTGTCATGGCCGGCCTGCGGCTCGCGTTCAACATCGGTTTGCTAATCACGATCGCTGTTGAACTAGTTGCCGCGAACAACGGACTCGGTCACGTTTTATGGCACGCGTGGGAAACCTTCCGGCCTGAAGAGATCTACGCAGCACTCGTTGTTCTTTGTTTGATCGGTGTCTCCTCCACAGCGATGATCAAGGTGCTCACCCAGCGCCTCGTCCCGTGGCGGCATCGCAGCGAGATCTAAACTCGTGCCATCAGAGTTCCTGGCTCACGCACGATTCTTCACGGGCGTAGCACGGACGCTTCGACATCCAATCCGACCGGCCGAGGCGGAGGAGGCTCTGCGTCGCTCGCTCGGGGATCGCGAGAAGAGCTTTTTGGATATCGCTCGGACGTCGATCTTCGAGAACGCACATAGCCCATACCATCCCTTGCTCGACTCAGCCGGATGTGAGTACGGCGACCTGAGCAACTCGGTGAGGTCCCACGGCATCGAGGGCACTCTCCACAAACTTCGAGAAGCCGGCGTTTTCGTCACATTCGACGAGCTAAAGGGACGAAAGCCGATCGAGCGGAATGGCCGATCGCTGTCCGTACAGCCGAGTCAGTTCATCAATCCGCGCAACCGCCGATACATACCCGGATCCACCGGCGGGTCGACCGGACGTCCCACGCCTATCCCGTTGAGTCTTGACCGGTTGGTCGACGCCGCACCTTATCGGATCGTGGTCTACAAAGCCCATGGCGTGGAGCACGGCGCATCGGCTTCGTGGCGGCCGCTGCCGCCGGCACCTACTGGTGTGACAAATGCGATCTCCGCGATCCTCACCGGTCACAAGTTCGAGAAGTGGTTTTCGCTACCGGTCGATAGAGACCTAAGAACGAAGATGAGGTCGGCCGCTTACATGCGGGGTTTGGGTCTCGCGTGGAGGATGGCCGGACTGAGGTTGCCAAGACCTGAACCCGTTGCAATAGACGACGCGGTCGTCATCGCACGCTGGGCTGCCGGGAGAGCCACGAAGTCCGAATCCGCCGTACTGCGCACCACGGTAAGCATGGCCATGCGTGTTGCTCAGGCAGCTACCGATGCTGGGATCGACCTCACCGGCGTGTGGATGAACGGCGGCGGCGAACCGTCCACCGAAGCCAAGGCCAGGATCATCCGCGCCACAGGTGCAGGTTGGTTGCCGAACTACATCGCGACGGAGATCGGTCACATCGGTATGGCATGCGCAAACCCGGTGCAAGGAGATGACCTGCATCTGCTCGAAGACAAGCAAGCTGTAATCCAACATCCCCGCGTACTGCCAAGCGGCGAAACCGTGTTACCGCTCCTATTCACCAGTCTCAGTTCGTTCTCGGCTTTGACCTTGCTTAACGTTGAGGCGGATGACTGCGCCGTGATCGAGGAGCGGCGATGTGGCTGCTTATGGGACGAACTTGGGTTTCACAAACACATCCATTCGATCTACAGCTTTGGGAAGTTGACCGGAGGTGGAGTTACCTTCGCGGGCACCGAGATGAGCCGAATTCTGGACACGCTTCTTCCGGCACGATTTGGCGGCACGCCGAACGACTACCAGATGGTCGAGGAAGAACACGATGGCCACACACGGCTCGTAGTCGTGATCAGTCCATCCGTGGGCGCTGTGGAGGAGACAGCCGTGACTCAATGCATCCTGGATGGACTGGGGACTAGTAATCTTGCCGCCGATATCCGTGCCTACTGGCGCGGATCAAATGCGATTCGAGTACGGCGGGAGGCACCAACCATCACTAATGCCGGCAAGGTAATGCCGCTCCGCACGGACAAGGAGAGATGGCGATGAGGCGAGGATGGCGAGCGGTTGGTTACGGACTGATTGGTTTCGTTCTACTAGTAGGAGTGGCGTGTGGCAGCGAGGGGCCGCGCAAGGCCTCCGACCTGACCAAGCTCAAGGTCGCCGCGACACCGCGGCTGAGTTATGGCCCGATGTACCTCGCCGACTACTCCGGTTATTTCAAGGATCAAGGAATCGATCTAGAAGTCGTTGAGCTCGAGCGAAGCTCCGACGCGATCCCCGCGGTCGTCCAGGGCAAGATCGATATCTATGGCGGCGCGCCGTCGTTCGCTTTGATAAACGCGATCAAGCGAACAGGCGAAATAAGGGTCGTTTCGGACAAGGGCCACTATGGTGACAGCGACTGCCCGGACAGCGCATACGTCTCAAAGCCGTCGATCGAACTGACGCGAGAGTCACTGCGGGGCAAAAAGATCGTCATGCGAACCGGGTCGATCGGCGAGTACACGGCGAACCTCATGCTGGAAAAGGTCGGTCTCACGATCAACGACGTTCAAACTCTTGACGTTGCCGACAACGCCGTTCCCGAGGCGCTCTCCAGCGGCGGGGTCGACGTGGCCACTCTAAATGGGCCGGCTATCCAGAGGGCACTCCAAGACGGAGACAAGATCCTTCAAGCCAATGCCGAGCTCGCCCCCGGACTGCAGACAGGTCTTTTCGCGTTCGGCTCTCGGCTTCTCAAGGAGGACCCGGATCTCGGCCGGAGATTCATGGTCGCGTACATGAAAGGGGTCCTCGAGTGGGAGCGCGGCAAGACGAAGGAGAACGTCGCTGTCGCCATGCGGATAACCGATCTTGACGAGGACGTCGTCCGTAAAGCGTGCTGGACGCAGTTCCGAACCGATGGGCGTATCAACTGGTCGGCTGTGGACAAACTCCAGAAATGGGCATTCGAGCACGACCAGATCGACGGGCTTCTGACTGAGGATGAGTTCTGGACCCCTGAGTACGTCGAGTACGCGTTAAAGCAGCTCGACTGAGGGGCTGAGCACCGTGCCGTCCGAGCTTCTTGCAAGCGCTCGATTCCTGAAGGACACGGCACGAGCATTGCGCAGCCCCATGTCTGTCGAAGCGGCCGAGTCGCGTATGCGCCATGCCCTCGACAATAGGGAGCAGCGATTTCTGGAACTCGCTCGCCGGGCGATCTTCGCAAACACCGCCAGTCCCTACCTCCCGCTGCTCACGTGGGCAGGCTGCGAATACGGGGATCTCGAGCGTTCCGTCAGGGCTGATGGGCTCGAGGGCGCCCTACACAAGCTGAGAGCCTCCGATGTCTATCTCACGCTCGATGAGCTCAAGGGTCGCAAGCCGATCGAGCGAAACGGGCTAAGCCTGCCCGTGCGCACGAGCCAATTCTTCAACCCGTTCTTGGGCAGCTACTTCGGCGGCACCACGGGAGGGTCGACCGGAAAACCCGTTTCGATCCCTCACAACTTGAGCAGGACCGTAGACGCGGTTGCGTATCGCGTGCTTTCCACGGAGGCACACGGACTCCGTGGAGCAGTTCAGGGTCTATGGCGACCACTGCCGCCGGCTCCTACCGGAGTGGCAAACGCGATTGCGGCAGTTATCGGCGGATTAAAGCTGGAGAAGTGGTTCGCTCTTCCCGTCGATCGCGATCTCCGGACGAGGATCAAGACGAACGCTTTCATGCGGGGACTCGGACTGGCTTTCGCTGTAGCTGGAGTGAAATTCCCGCGACCGCAATTCGTTGGCGTCGACGATGCTGCGGCTGTCGCGCGATGGGCGGCTCAGCGCGTCCGACCGTCCGAACCCGTCGAGGTTCGCGCGACGGTAAGCATGTCCACGCGTATAGCGCGCGCCGCAATCGACTCCGGAGTCGACTTGACCGGTGTGTGGCTGAGTGGCGGTGGTGAACGTTCTTCGGAGGCAAAAGCGGCACTGATCAAGTCCACCGGGGCAGGGTGGATACCGGCTTACGTCATCACCGAGGCCGGCCATATCGGGACGGGTTGCGCGAACCCAGCGTTGGCCGACGACATGCACCTGCTCGATGACGTGAACGCAGTCATCCAACACCCACGGGTGTTGCCTGGAGGCGAGACCTTAGAACCGTTGTTGTTCACGACGCTCAGCGAATTCGCCACCATGATCTTGCTGAACGTCGAGAGCGACGATTGCGCAACGATCGAGGAACGTGAATGCGGATGCATCCTCGGTGACGTTGGACTGAAGCGTCATATCCACAGCGTGTACAGCTTCGGCAAGCTGACCGGCGAGGGCGTCACATTCGCCGGCACAGAGATGGCGCAGATACTCGACACGCTGTTGCCAGAACGGTTCGGCGGCACTCCGCTCGACTATCAGCTGGTCGAGGAGGAGCAAGAAGGCGTCACCCGGCTGGTTGTGGTGGTCAGTCCGGTCGTGGGTCCGCTCAACGAACGCGAACTGATTGATTGCATCCTGCAGGGACTAGGTGCTAGTAACTTAGCCGCAGACATCCGGGCGCATTGGGGTAAGGGCGACTCGATTCGAGTTCGACGGGAGGTCCCAACGGTGACCGGTGCCGGCAAGGTCGTACCCCTCCGCGTCGAACGAAAGGCCGAACTATGAAGCTGGGCCGGAAGCCACTCTGCGCAGTCTTGATTTCTCTCACGCTGTTCGCATCGGCCTGCGGTGCAGAAAACGAACCCCGGTCGCAGCTTGAAACGCTGAAGGTCGTGGCTACAACACGCGTCTCCAACGGACCCATCTTTATCGCGGACGAGCTCGGGTTCTTCAAGGAACAAGGGATAGATATCGAATACGTCCCGTTCGAGATCAGCTCTGACGCCTTACCGGTCATGGCGCAAGGAAAGATAGACGTGTTCAGTGGTTCTGCAAGCTTCGCCTTGATCAATGCGATCAAGAAGACCGGCGAGATCAAGGTCGTCGCCGACAAGGGGAACTTTGCTCGTGACGGTTGCGCGGACGCCGCGCTACTGGCAAAGCCCTCCATCGATTTCACTGCCGAAAGCTTGCGCGGCAAGACGATCCAGATGGACTCGGGATCGATAACCGAGTACATCGTGTCCTCACTCCTTGCACGAGTCGGACTTACGCCTGCAGACGTGAAGGTGGCCGACGTGGAGGATAGTGCCGTCCCCCAAGCATTAGCCGGCGGCGCGCTCGACGTGGCTCATATCCAGGGCCCCGCTATAGAGGAGGTCCTCGCAAACGGGGGCAAGAAGTTGATCGAGACACGAGAGGTGCTGCCGGAGTTCCAGAGCGGCACGATCGCGTACGGTCCGAAGCTACTCGAAGGCAAGCCCGATCTTGGTCGCAGATTCATGATCGGCTTTCTAAAGGGTGTTCGCGAGTGGCGAAGAGGTAAGACCGATCGCAACGTTGAAATCGTCGCACGGATTACTGACGAATCGAGGGAAATCGTACGAAAGGCTTGCTGGACATCGTTTCGAACGAACGGGCACATCTCTTGGCCAACGGTCGATGCACTTCAAAAGTGGGCGCATGACCACGATCAGGTCGACACGCTCTTGACCGAAGGCGAGTTCTGGACGCCGGAGTTCGTCGACTACGCGAAAGAGAATCTCGACTAGCGGATGACCTCTTAGCTCTTCTGGTACATCGGGTTCTTGCCGATCGTGTAACCACCGTCAACGACAAAATCGGCTCCCGTGCAGAACGAGCTCTCGTCCGAGGCCAAGAACACCATCATGCCCGCGACTTCCTCGGGGGAACCGATGCGTGGGATCGGATTCATCTCGTAGTTCTTCTTGAGGTCTTCGCCTTCTTGTTCGAAGGGGTTGCCCATCTGCGTGTTGATGCCGCCCGGACAGACAGCGTTTACGCGTATCCCGAAACGTCCCAGCTCCAGTGCGGCCGTCTTGGTCATACCGCGCACAGCGAACTTGCTGGCCGAGTAGCTGATGACGCCGGCCATGCCCTCGAGGCCCGAGGTGGAGGACTGATTGATGATCGAACCGCCGCCCGCCTCTCGCATCGAACGGATGACGGCCTTCATGCCCAGGAAGCACCCGACTTGATTGACGGTGATCACGGCCATGTAGTCGTCCAAGGTGACGCGGTGCATCGGAGACCACTTGAGGATCCCGGCGTTGTTGATCAAGACGTTCAACTTCCCGAAGCTATCGACGGCCGAGCCCACGGCTTCGTCCCAGGACGCCTCGTTCGTCACATCGTGATGCAAGTAGCGCGCCGACTCCCCGAGCTCACCGGCGAGCTGCTTCCCGTCGTCGTCCATGACGTCGGTGAGCAGCACCTCGGCCCCCTCGGCCACGAAGCGCCGCGCGAACGCTGCGCCTTGTCCGCGCGCAGCGCCGGTGATCAGTGCAACCTTGCCGTCGAGTCGTCCCATAAGTCGTCTAGTGCGCTCCTGTTACGCTGTCGCCGGTGCGCGTCTGACAGTGTGTCAGATGTCGGCGGAGGGGCCATGAGAGAACGTCGCGTACAGATGCTCTCCCCTCGGATCACCGCTGCCGTTGTCCTGCTCTTCGCGTCGGCGATGTGGATCTCATCGCCGGCCCTCGCACAGAACTCACAGGAAGGCCAGAACTCGACCGACGTCAACCAAGACGCCGACGCGGATACAGGCGACGCCGTCGGCGGCCAAGAGATCGGCGTCACTGGGGGGAGCAGGACCCGGATAAACGCCGCGAACTCCTCGAGAAACGTGAACGCTCGGACCGGTGACGCGGACGGAGAGAACTCGTCCGATTCCTTCACGGGACTAAGCAACGACGAAAAGGGCCCCGACGGTGCGAACAAACAGAACGGCGACAACGACGCCGACGTGAATCAGTCGGCCAGCGCAACGACGGGTGACGCCGTCGGCGGTCAGATGATTGGAGTGACCGGCTCATCCGGCGACGTCTCGATCAGCGCTACCAACGTGTCGGAGGACGTCGACCTCGTTAGCGGCGACGCGGATTCGGACAACGACGCCGACATCATCGTGGGCCTGATCGGGAGCTCCAACACCCAGGAAGGTGACAACTCGGCCGACGTGTTCCAAAGCGCCGGCTCTTCGTCGGGTGATGGGGTAGGCGGCCAGCTCATCGGCGTCCAGGCTCCCGGAGCACGATCCTCGGACATAACCGTCCGGAACGAGTCACGGAACGCGGACATCTTTACGGGCGACAACGACGAGAGCAACAGCGAAGAAATCTTCGCCGGACACTCGGCGCCATAGCCAGTCCCCGCCCCTGATAACCTGCGCGGCGTGACATCTGACGGAGTGTCAGACCGGCTCGCCCTGTCCGACGTATTGGACGCGTATGCGCGCGGCATCGACACCAAGGACTTCGCGCTCGTACGGTCACTCTTCACCGACGACGCCGCCCTTGACTACACCGCGTTCGGAGGACCAAAAGGGACGGCGGCCGAGGTGTTCGACTGGATCTCGAACGCCGTCGCGGGCTTCCCCATGACCCAGCACCACATCACCAACCGCATCTTCGACATCGACGGCGACGCTGCAACGAGCAGAGCGGACCTATTGGCGGTCATGGGCATGGGGGCCGGAGAAGGCAAGATCAATCTCATGTACACCGGCGGCATCTACAAGGACACATTCCGGCGCACTTCGTCGGGCTGGAAGATCTCCGAACGGGTTTGCGACTCCGGTTGGATGGCCGGCGGGCCAGAGGCCAGCGGGCCGAGCGGACCGGCCTGAACCGACATGTCCGACGCCCTTCTTACCGGAAAGGTCGCCGTGGTGACCGGCGTTGGTCCCGGCATCGGACGGGCGGCCGCGATTGCGCTCGCAGAAGCCGGCGCGGACATCGCTCTCGGCGCCCGCACCGAAGCCACGCTCACACAAGTCGCCAACGAGGTGGCCGCTACCGGTCGCCACGCGGTCTGGCACACGACGAACATCGCCGAAGCGGATGATTGCAACGAGTTGGCTCGAAAAGCCGTCGAGGAGCTCGGGCGCATCGACATCCTCGTCCAGAACGCGTTCATGCATCCGACCTTCAGCACCGTCGACCAGGCCGATCCGGACGATTGGCGCCGCGCGTTCAAGGTGAACGTGCTCGGCACCCTCCATATGATCCAAGCGGTGCTGCCGCACATGGGCGATGGCTCTTCCATCGTCGTGACGAACTCCATGTCGGCCCGCAACTCCGAGCCGAGCTCGGGCGCTTACGCCGCTTCGAAGTCGGCCCTGCTTTCGATGGTGCGAACGCTTGCCCAAGAGGTCGGGGGCCGCGGGATAAGGGTGAACTCCGTTCTTCCGGGTTGGGTCGAAGGCCAATCGCTCGACGTCTACTTCGGGTGGATGGCGCAAGAACGCGGAATTACGCCCGAGCAGGTGCACAAGGAGATCGCAGCGGAGACGGCGTTGAACCGCATCGTGACGCCGGAAGACGTGGCGGGAGCGATCCTGTTCCTCGCCTCCGGCCTGTCCCATGGTGTGACGGGGATCCAGCTCGACGTCAACGGGGGGCACTGGCTGCCCTGATGAAGTTCTGGCACGCCCTGCCTTTTATGGATCCGGCGGAAGGCATCGCCCTGGCCGTTGCGTCCGATGAATCGGGTTACGACGGGATAACCGTCCCCGACCATCTCTTCTATCCGAAGGATCTGAAGTCGAAGTATCCGTACTCGGAGGACGGCAAGCCCGGCTTCACTCCGGAGTCTCCGTGGCCGGAGCCGTGGTCGCTCATAAGCGCCATGGCCGCGCGCACACAGAACATCCGCTTCACCACGAACGTTTACGTCGCACCCATGCGCGACGTGTTCACAGTCGCCAAGGCCGTATCGACGGCAGCAGTCATCTCCAACAACCGTGTCGCTCTCGGTCTGGGCGCGGGCTGGATGCGCGAAGAGTTCGATCAGACCGGGCAAGACTTCGATGCGCGCGGCAAGCGTCTCGAGGAGATGATCAGCGCGCTCCGCAAGATCTGGACGGGAGACTGGGCCGAGTACCACGGCGAGCACATCGACTTCCCACCGTTGAAGATGGCTCCGGTGCCGTCCGAGCCCATACCGATCTACATCGGTGGACACAGCCCGGCCGCCGTAAGACGAGCCGCCGGGCTCGCCGACGGATGGATAGGTGTCGACTACAAGCTTGACGAAGCCGAGGACGTCGTCCGCAAGATCCGCGCTCGGCTCGAGCGCGTCGGACGCAGCGAAGAACCGTTCGAGATGATCCTCGCCCTGTGGGCGCACATCGACGCTGATCTGTGCGAGAGGTTCGCGGCTATGGGTGTCACGGGGTTCCTGTGCGCACCGTGGATGTTCACGAAGGACAAGACCGTCCAGGGACGGGTGGACGCCACCAAACGCTTCGCCGACGAGATCATCGCGAAGGTCCGTTAGTGGCCGAGTGGATCTACTTCATCCACGCTCCGCGTGAGAACTTTGCCGCGACGATGACGGATGAGGAGAAAGCCGTCTGGGGCGAGCACTTCCAGCGGCTACAACGACTTCATGCCGAGGGCGTGATGATCCTCGTCGGACCGACGCTCGGCCCGGTCAACACCGGGATCGCGGTCTTCGAAGCCCCGGACGAAGATGCCGCTCGCAAGATCATGGAAGAAGATCCGGCGATCTCCAGCGGGATCGGACGCGGCGAGTTACGTCCCTTCGTCGTTTCGCTGCTCCGCGGTCGCGAGTAGTTCGTGGTCTCCGGGCTCCCGCTCGTGCTGTTGCGGGTCGAGGGAGCCGCCGTCCCCGCGGCGGCGATCTTCTTTTACGAACGCTACGGACAGGCTTGGTGGTTTTTCGCGGTCCTGCTCCTTGCCCCGGATCTGTCGGCCGTCGGGTACTTGGCCGGGCCACGTATCGGCGCCTACGCGTACGACGTGGTCCACCTCGAGCTCTGGCCGCTGGCACTCATTGCGATCGGTGTAGCAACGGATCATCCGATGCTTTATGCGATCGGGCTCATCTGGATCGCGCACATCGGGATGGACCGTTTGGCCGGCTACGGGTTCAAGTACCCGACGGCCTTCAGCGACACCCACCTCGGGAAGATCGGGAAAGCGAAGCCCTAGCTATTTGGCTCCCGACGCGACGGGATCTGGGGTCACCAATGGGACTTCTGCATCGAGCTCGGCCGCCGCGATCATCTCCTCCAGGCGACGGGGGCCGAACCACGTCACCTCGAGCTGCTTGGCGCGGCGCATGAACAGCTGGATGTCGATGTCCAGCGTGAATCCGATCCCGCCGAAGACCTGGTGCCCGAACTTCGCCGTCCGGCGGAACACGTCGCATGCGTAGTACTTCGCCATCGCCGCCAGCGCGGGCGCGTCCGGACGGTGCTCGGCCAAAGTCCACGCCGCTTGATGCACGAGCGTCCGAGCGCCGTCTATCTCCGTACGCAGATCGGCTAATGGGTGAGCCATCGCTTGGAACGCGCCGATCGGCCTGTCGAATTGCACTCGCTCGTTCGCGTACGCCACAGCGAGCTCGTGGGCCTTGGCTGCGGCCCCGACGGAGTAATGCCGCCACTGCCACCAGGGCCGGCGCAGCAGCTTGCATGAAGCGGTCCCATCCGCGGCCGACGACTTCTCCGGTCGCACCGTCGAAGCGAACACGGTACCGAGCATCGGAAGCAAGCGTGCCCTCGAGGTCGAAGGTGACCCCCGGCTGAGTCGGATCGACGGACACCAAAACGATGCCGGTGTCGTCGCGCGCCAACACGATCATCTCGGTCGCAGCGGCGGCGAATGGTACGAGGATCTTCTCCCCAGTGACCTTCGAGCCGTCGAAGCGAACCGCCACACCCTCTTCGCTGTCGGAACGCTCGGCCTCGTGCCACGCCAGCGACGACGACACCTTCGGCGCGCCCCAGCAGCTCCGCTCCGAACACGGCCGTGTCGACGTAAGGAGCGGGAGCCAGCGCGCGCCCGAGCTCTTCGCAGACGACCGACACTTCGATCGGGAGCCAGCCCGCGCCACCTTTCTCCTCCGGGACGAGAAGTCCGAGCAGGTCCATGCGCTGCAGCTCGGTCCACAGATCGGCGCTGAATCCCTTCTCGTCGCCTTCGAGCGATCGGACGATCTCGATCGGAGAAAGCCGTTCGCACAGCGATCGGACGGCGTCGCGCAGCATCTCCTGCTCTTCGGACAGCCTCAGCTCCATTCGGGTCTCCATTCGTCACCGCGGCGCTGCCACGGGTTGTCGTCGTCGGAAACGGGGACGGCCGACCCGCGCTCGGCATTCCGTCGCGAGCTCGCCTTCGACGGATAGAGCGAAGGTCGACGTCGACCCAGCCGATGCCCTGCTCGTCGGTCGACGTTCCGGTAACGGTTCCGTCGAACGTCAGCTTGTCGCCCGCGCACACGGACTTCTTCATCTTGAAGCGCAGCTTCCCGAGTCGGCCCTTCGGCCCCGTCCAGTCGGTGAGGTACCGCTCGATCCATCCGGCCTGGTTCGGGGTGTTCAGGAAGATGTCCTTCACCTTCACGCGCTCGACGGCCCAGTGCGTGTCGTGGTGCTGCGGCTGCCAGTCGCGCGAGGACGAGGCGCCCATCACGACGTGGCGCGCGCGGATCTTGACCTCGAGGGTCGGCAGAGCGTCACCGGTCGAGATCGCGCCGAAGGTCGTCATCGCCCGGGGTCGGGGTGTCCCCGTGCGACGGTAAGAGAACATCTCGTAGGTCTCGACGCCCTTGACCTCTCCGTCTTGGTCGCGGTGAGTGACGTCGATCGTCCAGAAACGTCCCGTGCCGACACGCGTCGTCTTCTCATCGCTAGATGTCGCGGATGGTCTGCGTCGTCGTGATCCGGTCGCCGAGTCGCACCGGCGCGTGCAGGGTCATCTCGCTCGCGGAGACGACGCCGTCCGGGAGCTCGAACGCTTCCTTGAGATCGAAGTGCAAGGACAGCGGCATCGACGTCTCCTCGCGCCCGGGCACGAACTGCAGAGGACGCATCCAGACCGAAAGCATCGACGGCGGAGCGATCCAACCGTCGGTGAGCTCTTTCGCGACGGCTTCGTCCCAGAAGAGCGGGTTGGCGTTCTCGGTGGCCTCGAGCCAGTGCAGGATGTAGCCGCGCTCGCACTCGATGTCGCCGGGCGCGTCGGTGTGCTCCTGCCGACCCAGTCCTCAACGCGAGCTTGCGTCTTCACTCATCGGCTCCCGCGATGAGCGGGCCGAGCTGCTTGAAGCGGCCGTGCTCCGGGTGCTCGGCCTCCGCAAGGATCCCGCGGGCAACGAGCTGCGGATGGGACACACCTCGGCGACGGCCAGTACCGGCGCCACGCAGGTATCCAGCGGCGCGAGCTCGGCCACCCAGTCGTCGCGGTCGCGTTCGGCGAACGCTGCTCGGAAAGCCGCGCGGATCTCGTCCTGCGCTTTGTCGTCGAACTGCGCATGCGCGTACTGGTCGAGCTCCGAGCGCATCGGCAGAGATTCGTGAAGAACTGGTGCTCGATCGCGCCGACGGACACCCACTTGCCGTCCCGGCACTCGTAGACGTCGTAGCACGCGTACTTGCCGGTGAGCAGCGTCGTTCCCGGCCCGGCCTCCTCCCGGTCGCGAGGTACTGATCGATCTGCAGCGCCATGAGGTACAGGACGCCTTCGGTCGTCGACACGTCGAGGTATGCGCCCTCGCCGGTGCGTCTCGCGACTGAGCAGCGCCGCCAGGATCGAGATCGCGGCCTGCATCCCCCCGCCGGCCGAGTCGGCGACCGTCGCACCCGGCAAAGCGGGGCCCCCATCGAGCGTGGGCTCTGACACGCGAGGTAACCGCCGACGGCGAGGTAGTTCAGGTCGTGTCCGGCCCACGGACGCGGCCGGTCCGTCCTGGCCGTAGCCGGTGACCGCGGCGTAGACGATCCGCGGGTTGCGCTTCGCGCACGACGTCGTAACCGATGCCGAGACGGTCGGCCACGCCCGGACGGTAGGACTCGACGATCGCGTCGGCGTCGGCCGCGAGCTTCAGGAACTCTTCGCGTCCGTCGTCGGACTTGAGGTCGATGCGGATCTTCTGCGGTACCGCGTCCGGCGCCGTAGGAGTGGAAGGGCGGTTCGAGGCGACCCTGCGACTTCGGCGCGGCGATCTTGATCACGTCGGCGCCGAGGTCGGCCAGCAGCCACGTGCAACGGGCGCCGGGACCGACCGACGAAAGATCGAGGACGGTGAAGCCTTCGAGAATGCCCCATCGCCTATTGGACCGGGAGGCCGAGTCCCCGTCGCGCGATGATGTTGCGCTGCACCTCGGAGGTGCCGGCGCCGACCGTCTCGAGGACCGAGTACTGGTAGTAGTTCTCGAAGCGGCCGTCGATCGGCGCGTGCTCGTCGCCTCGGCGCAGCACGCCGTCCGGACCGGCAAGCGTGATGAACGCCTCGGCGACCTCCTGCGCCGTCATGCGACAGCCAGAGCTTGAACATCGCCGCTTCGATGTTCGGCACCTCGCCTTTCGCGGCCTTCGCGATAACGCGGAAGACAGTGCATCTTGCACACCTCGATGCGTCGTCGCGAGGCGCGCGAGCGTCACGGCGAACCTCGGGATCGTCCGCATCGGCTTGCCGTCACGCGTCGCGGTACGCAGGTACGTGCGCAGCGCCTCGTACTTCTTCGCGAAGGCCGAGACCGTGAACAGCGTGAAGCGCTCGAAGTCCAGCGCCTCGGAGATGTAGTAGAAGCCCTTGTTGAGCTCGCCGACGACGTAGTCGTCCCGGACGAAGACGTCGTCGAGGAACACCTCATTCGTTCGTTCGCCCGCGAGGCACGGCATGTTGACGACCTCGATGCCCTTGGCGTCCATCGGGACGAGGAAGAGCGTGATGCCCTTGTGCTTCGGCGCGTCGGGGTCGGTGCGCGCGGCGACCCAGTACCAGTCGGCGAAGTGCGCGGACGTGGTGAAGCGCTTCTGTCCGTTGAGGAGCCAGCCGCCGTCCGTCTTCGTGCACTTCAGCTGCAGCGAGGCGAGGTCGGATCCGGAGTTGGGCTCGGAGTAGCCGATCGCGAACTCGATCTCGCCGTTGAGGATCTTCGGGAGGAACTCCTTCTTCAGCCGCTCGTTGCCGTGCCGCATGATCGTCTTGCCGACGATCCCGACGCCCTTGCCGATCAGCGGGGCGCCGACGGTCGCGAGTTCCTCGTTGAGGAGGTACTCGAACATCCCGGGCGCTTCCTCGCCGCCGTACTCCTTGGGCCACGACATCCCGATCCAGCCGCGCTCGGCGAGCTTCTTCATGAACTCGCGGCGCTTGGGCGTGTCGACGAGCTGGGCCATGCCCTCCCGGGTGGGGTCCATGACCTCGGGGTCGTGGTTGTCCTCGAGGAACTGCCGGACCTGGGCCTGGAAGGCCTTCTCTTCGGGGCCGAACTCGAAGTCCACGCAGGCTCTCCTCTATAGAGGTGCGTGGGGAGGACTCCCGAGAATATCTGACGGGTCGTCAGATTTCGACCGCGGGCCTGCTGGGACACTGGAGGCATGGGGTCGTCGGCACGGGCGAAGCACTGGAACACCGCCTACGAACGAGGGTCGACCACCGGCGTGAGCTGGTTCCAGCCCGAGGCGTCCGTCTCGCTCCGCCTCATCGAGTCGCTCGGCGTTGGTCCCGATGCTCCGATCATCGACATAGGTGGTGGAGCTTCGACGTTGGCGGACGGGCTGATCGACCGGGGTTTCATCGACGTCTCCGTTCTGGACGTGTCGCAAACGGCGCTGGATGCCGCGCGCAAACGGTTGGGCAGCCGCGCGGCGAAGGTGCAATGGCTGTGCCAGGACTTATTGGCTTGGACCCCTCCGCGACGGTATGCGGTGTGGCACGACCGGGCCGTGTATCACTTCCTCGTCGATGTTTTGGATCGCCGGCGCTACGCCGACATCCTGAAGGCGAGCATTGCGGATGACGGTCATGTGGTACTGGCCACGTTCGCACCCGACGGACCCGATAAGTGCTCGGGTCTTCCGGTTGCACGGTACGGGCCTTCCGAGCTTGTCGCCGGGCTTGGCGAATTCAAACTCGTCGCAACGGAGAGGGAGGAGCACGTGACGCCAACAGGCCACATGCAACCTTTCACCTGGGTCGTCGCGCGATGAGCGCCCGAACCCTCGGGCTCGTGCTCGACAGCCGCGACCCGCAAGCGCTGGCGCCGTTCTGGGCAAAGGCGCTCGGCTACGCCGTGATTGCCGATGTCGACAACTACGTCCTGTTGATGCCGACCGAGGAGGCGGGCCCCAAGTTGCTGATACAGAAGGTGCCGGAGGAGAAGTCGGTGAAGAACCGCGTCCACTTCGACATCGACACCATCGACATCGAGGCCTTGGCCACCGAGCTCGAGGGCGCCGGCGCGCGGCGTATGGGTCCAGTGCAGGAGGAGCACGGCAGCCATTGGATCGTCATGAACGACCCGGAAGGCAACGAGTTCTGCGTCTGTGACGGGGGCCAAGGCTAAGGAGCGGACACGTCGTTAGGGTAGGGGGGTATGCTATCTCCTGGAAAAGGAGGAAGCATGCCCGGTTACAGCGGGAACAAGGAAGAGCTCAAAGCTCGGCTCCGCCGGATCGAGGGACAGATCCGCGGGCTCGAGCGCATGGTCGACACCGATAAGTACTGCATCGACATCCTGACCCAGGTCTCGTCGGCTACGAAGGCTCTACAGGGAGTCGCGCTCGCCCTGCTCGACGACCACTTGGCACATTGCGTAGCGGAGGCGATCGAGGAGGGCGGTGCGGAGGCGTCGGCGAAAGTTACCGAGGCGTCGGCTGCGATAGCGAGGCTCGTGAAGTCGTGAGCCAGTTCGTCGAAGCCCTGAAGATGTCGTTCTTCATGGTCTGGGAGACCCTGTGGGCTCTCGTCCTGGGCTTCGGACTCTCCGGCGCCGTTCAGGCCTTCGTGTCACGCGAGCAGATGCAGCGCACCTTGGGCGATCACCGTCCCGTCACCGTGGCCAGGGCCAGCGTCCTCGGCATGGTTTCGTCCTCTTGTTCATACGCAGCGACGGCGATGTCCAAGTCGCTCTTCCAGAAGGGTGCGGACTTCATCACGGCCATGGTCTTCATGTTCGCGAGCACCAATCTCGTGCTCGAGCTCGGGATCGTTTTGCTCATCCTGATGGGCTGGCAGTTCGCGGCCGCAGAGTTCGTCGGCGGGCCGATCATGATCATCTTGTTCGCCGCGCTCGGCGGTTTTGTGCTCCGCCGTCGGCTCACAGACCCGGCACGTGACCGGCTTCGATCAGGACACATCGGCGGCCACGACCACACGGCGATGGTCGGCGTCACCGAGGAGCGGCAGCACGAGCTCGAACAAACGCCGTGGCGTACGAAGTTGACCTCGAAGGCTGCCTGGGCCGATGCGGCGAGCTACACGATCGCCGACATCAAGATGCTCCGAAAAGAGCTGGTTATCGGCTACGCCGTTGCCGGCTTCCTCATGGTCTACGTCTCCCACGAGATCTGGGAGGCGGTCTTCTTCGAGGGACACGGGTTCCTGACGACGGCTGGAAAACGCCCTCATTGGTCCATTCATCGCGGTCGTTAGCTTCGTCTGCTCGATCGGTAACGTCCCGCTGGCGGCAGCCCTTTGGCACAGTGGTCTGGGTTTCGGCGGGGTGATCTCGTTCATCTTCGCCGATCTCATCACCTTCCCCTTGTTGCTCATCTACCGGAAGTACTACGGCACAAAGCTGACGCTTCGGCTACTGGCGGCGTTCTGGATCGTCATGTCGGCTGCGGGCCTGATCACCGAGCTCATCTTCGAGCAGGCCGGATGGATCCCGGAGGTCGGGCACGGCGAGGTAGTGCATGTGCGGTTCGAGTGGAACTACACGACCTTCCTCAACTTCGTGTTCCTCATCCTGTTCGGCATCTTGTACTGGCTGTACCGCAATCGTGAGCGGCTCGGCGGTGGAAGAGGTTACGCCCTGGATCCGGTTTGCGGGATGCAGGTCCGCATCGCCGATGCGCCGGCGTCGACGATGCACAACGGCAAGCTCGTCTACTTCTGCTCGGACCACTGCCGCGAGAAATTCGAAGCCGACCTGGAAAAGGTCAGGCGCGAAGCGCCGGCACCGTAGCGCTCAAGCGTTCCAGCGTTGGATGAACGTGACGACCTCTTCGCCCACCATGTTCAGCTGGAAGGCCACCTTCTCGTTGATCGGCTCTCCTTCTGGGGTGAACTGTTTTTCCAATGTGTTGAGGGCGGCGCCGAGCGGCGTCGGCCATCCCCGCAAAGAGTGGACGATCGTTCGCAGGTGCTCGAGCGTTGCAACGACGCCCTGCCAGCCCGCACCGGTTGCGATGCAGCCGACAGGACGTCCGGCGAAGTACGGACGATCGTCGTTCATCATGTCCTGCGTGTAATCGAGAGCGTTCTTCACCAGACCGGCGACGCTGCCGTGGTAGGAGGACGAGGCCAGGACGACTCCGTCGGCCTTCCGCAGCTCGTTGACGAGCTCGACGGCGAGGTCAGTCCGCTCGGGACGTTCGGGAGCGTAGTGCGGGAGCTTCTCGATCTCGGGTCCCGAGAAGAGCCGCGTGGTCGCGCCGAGCTCTTCGCAGCGCCGCAGCGTGATGCGGATCGCGAGCTCCGTTCCGGATTCCGCCCGCGTCGTCCCGCCTATACCCACGACGTACGGCTTGGCCATCAGATCCCTCGATTGTTTCCTATTTCGAATTGACGGTCCAGATATCGAAACCCTATACTCCCCGGAAACCTCAAGTCAAGGTGGTTCCAATGTCCTCCGTCTTCGATCTAGCGGGCAAGGTAGCCGTGGTCACGGGGGCCGCGTCCGGCATCGGCGAGGCCACGGCCAAGGTCCTGGCCCAAGCGGGAGCCAAGGTCGTTGCCGTCGATCTCGACGAGGGTGGCGCGGCGAAGACCGCCGACTCGATCACCTCGGACGGCGGAACTGCCATCAGCCTGCGCTGCAATGTCACGAGCAAAGCCGACGTCGATGCCGCGGTCGATGCCGCCGTCGAGACGTACGGAAGGCTCGACGGCATGTGCAACATCGCGGGGATACCCCTCGACAGGTTGATCGCCGAAGCAACAGAAGAAGAGCTGGACAAGATCATCGCCGTGAACCTGAAGGGCGTCTTCTTCGGATGCCAAGCCGCTGTTCGAGTGATGACACCCCAGGGGTCGGGATCGATCGTCAACGTGTCGTCTTCGGGAACCGATGCGCCGGCGAAGCGTTACGGGCTTTACGCACTGACGAAAGCTGCCGTTTCGATGCTTACGAAGACGCTGGCCGTCGAGGTCGGCAAAGCCGGCATCCGCGTAAACGCGATCGCACCGGGCTCGACCATCACGCCGTTCACCGAGCGGCATCTCGTCGGTCCGGACGGAAAAGTCAACGAGGAGTACTACGACAAGTTCGTCGAGGCGATGCGAAAGCAGTCGCCACTCGGGATCGTCGGCGATCCTGTCGATCAGGCGTACCTGATCCAGTACCTGCTGTCCGATGCCGCGCGCTTCGCCACCGGTGCGATCTGGCGTGCAAACGGGGGCCAGACCTTCAGCTGGTGATTTACGCGTCGAGCTCGCGCAACGCGTCCTCGACGCCCCGATGGAACGTAGGGTAGGCATAGATCATCTGGCGCAGAGTTGGGATCGGGATCCGCGCGTGCACTGCAAGCGTGAGCATCGACAGCACCTCGCCTCCGACGGGACCTGCTGACGTCGCGCCGACGAGGACTCCGCGTTCGCGGTCCGCGATGAGCTTGATGAACCCCACGCCCTTGTGGATCCAGCCGCGCGTCGACTTGGACACATCCGACATGCCGACGGCGACATCGATCCCGTCTTCGCGCGCCTCGGCCTCCGTCTTCCCGGTAGCTCCGATCTCAGGGTCGGTGAACGTCACGCGCGGAAGCGCTCTGTAGTCGGCCGGCGCGTGCTCTTGTCCCAGGATGTCGGCGATCGCAATTCCAGCCTGGTACATCGAGACGTGCGTGAACGCGCCCTTCCCGGTGACGTCGCCGATGGCCCACAGGCCTTCGGCGACGCGCATGTGCTCGTCGACTTCGACGTAGTGGGCTTTGGGGTCGCCACCGGCCGCCGCGATGCCGATCTCTTCGAGATCGGCGCGGCGGCCGGTGGCGACCAACAAACGTTCGGCCGCGATCTCCCTTCCGTCCTCGAGGATCAAACCGATCTTTCCGTCCACCTTGGCCGCGGACGCTGCTTTGGACCCACGCACGACGAAGATGGCCTCTTCCTCGAAAGCGCCGGCGATGATCTCGCATGCTTCCGGCTCTTCCTTCTCTAGCAGGCGGCTCCCTCCCTCGATGATGGCCACACGCGCTCCGAAGCGAGAGAACACCTGGCCCAGCTCGGCCCCCATGGGACCTCCGCCGAGCACAAGCAGTGAGTGCGGAACCGTCTCGGTCTCGATCGCTTCGCGATTCGTCCAATAATCGACGCCGTCGAGACCGTCGATGTCCGGGATCAACGGTTTGCTGCCGGTCGCGACGATTACGGCGCGCCCGGCTGTGTACTCGGCGCCGTCGACCTCGACCGACTTCGTCCCGGTCAGCTTTCCCTTCCCTCGCAGGAACCGGCCGCCCTTCGATTCGAACCGCTCGACGGCGACGTCGTCATTCCAGTCGTCCGTGGCTTCCCTGCGGATACGGGCTGCGACGCGGCCCCAGTCACGCGTGATGGTGGCGTGACCGACCATGGACTCGATCCGCCGCGCCTCGGCAACCAGGTTGCCCGCGCGGATCATCATCTTGGACGGGATGCACGCCCAGTACGGACATTCACCGCCAACCAGGTTGTTCTCGATCCCGATGACATCGAGCCCGGCCTCGGCCAGCTTGCCGGCAGCATGCTCGCCGCCCGGGCCCAGACCGAGCACGATGACGTCCGCAGTCGTCTTCATCGACAACGGGAACGTACCCCATCGCGCGGCGGAGAACGCACCTGATGTAAAAGCGTCCGACGGCTAGTCGGGCTCCCGGCCGCCGATCTTCTCTGTGATCACGCTGCACGCGTAACGAAGCCGTTCCGCGTAGCGAGGAACTTCTCCGGCGCCGATGTCGCCTTGGAACCCAATGAGGAAGAGCGCAAGGGCGACGCGGCCCGAAGGATCGAAAACCGGCGCGCCGATGTGGTTGAGCCGGTAGCTCGAAGAGTTATCGAGCTCGATGAGCGCGTATTCGTCGACGCGGATCGTCCGGACGTTCTCCTCGAGCGTTCGGCGCCGCCGGCGCTGCGAAGCCGACTCCTCGGTCTTGACGGGCTCTCCGCCGAGGCCGAGCGAGTAGCCGCGTGCCCGCACCGACTCCACGGCATGGCGGTAGCGCGGCGAGGTCGGCTTTGGTCGCCGTCGGGCCGACCATGTCGCAAGCCAGTGATCGATATCGGCTGGTGACGACCAGGCGACGAAGACCGTTCCCAGCGGCGGCGCCATCGGCAGTCGCTGGCCGGGCTGCACGTCGATACCGAACGGACGACGCGAGCTGGTCTGCGTGAGGATCACGATCTGGTCCTCGATGGCGGTCGATGCAACGCAATCCAGACCGAGCTCGTCGGAGAGCCCCTGCATCTGCGGGACGGCCAGCTGCACAGCCGGGTTCGCTTCAACGGCCGCGCCACCCAGCGCGACGAGAGCCGGGCCCAGGCCGTAGGTCTTCTTCTCTTCTTCGCGCAGGACGAAACCCGACTCTGTGAGGGCGCCGAGGATCGCGTGCAGCGTTGCCTTGTTCAGATCGGTCGACCGCGCGATCTCAGACAGCGTGTACCGGTCGTCGGGATGAGCCGCGAGGAAGTTCAGAACGGCGATCGAACGTTCGACGGCGGGGGCGCGGCGGGCCATCAGAGGTTCATCGGGTACGGGAACTTGACGCCGACACCGCCGTCCACGACGAGCGTCTGTCCGGTGACGTAGCCGGCGAGGTCGGATGCGAGGAACAAGATCCCGGAGGCGATGTCCTCGGGAAGCGCCACGCGTCCGAGCGGAGCGTTGCGGCTCTGTCCCTCGCGGCCTTTCTCACCGAGGTACTGCGAGACGCGCGGCGTCCACACCACACCGGGTGCGACGGCATTGACGCGGATCCCCTTGGGACCGAGCTCGACCGCCAGGGACCGGACCCACGACATCAAAGCGGCCTTCGCTGCGCCGTAAGCGGCGTGCCGGGGGCCGACGAGATCCCGCTGACGGACGCGACGAAGACCATCGCGCCGCCGTTGGTCATCGCTTTGGCCGCAGCCTGCGAGAAGACGAAGGCGTGGCGCAGCACGATGTCGAACGTCCATTCCCAGTCCTCGTCCGACGTTTCGACGGCGTCGAGGTACTTGGCCATGCCGACGATGTCGACGAGCCCGTCGATGCCTCCGAACTCGGAGACACACAGTTCGACGGCCTTCTGAGCGTCCTCGCGTTTGGTCGCGTCGGCCACGCACGGAACGCCGCCCACCTCGGCCGAGATCTCCTTGGCGAGGTCCTCGCGGTTGTCGATGCAGATGAGCTTCGCGCCGACGGAGGACAAGGCGTGCGACGCCTGACGTCCGATGCCCTGGCCGGCCCCGACGACGACGAACCGCTTTCCGTCGAGGCGAAGCAGCCCCGGGTAGTCGGGAACCGGCGTGTCGTCGGTTGAAACCATATGGATGCCTCAGTCGACGATCGACGAAAGCGTCGTGTCACTCGGGTCGGTCTTCGCCGTGACGCGCTGCGAGACCTGGATGCCGTCCTGCTCGAGCGCCGGGATCACGTGGGTGCCGAGTAGCTCGATCGTCCGCATGATCGATGCGTGCGACAGGAACCCGAACTGCACGTAGCAGATCACCTGGTCGACGCCGAGCTTCTCGTACTCCTTGAACTTCGCGTAGCACTGGTCGGGGTCGCCCACGATGATCATGTGGACGTCGTTGAAGACCTTCGGGTCCAGCTCGCCGGCGGCGTGCTTGGACAGCATCGGGAAGAGACGGTCCTTCTCCTCCTGCGCGAAGTGCGGGAACTCCCACTCGAGCGTGAACTCGGCGAGGTGCTGGTACCACCACCACACGGAGTCCCAGATGCCGTTGCGTTCGCAGCGCTCGAAGGTGTCCGCGCAGTGGACGAGCGTGTATGCGCTCACCTTGTTCGTGTGCACCTTCGTGAGCGGCTTCGCGATTCTTCTGGCCTTCGCGGTAGTCGTTGATGTGCTCGGCCATCTTCGACAGCGGCTGCATGATCGCGAAGGAGAGGAGACCCGAGCCCATGCTCGCCGGCCTGGCGCGCGCTGCCCGTCGAGACCGCGGCCTGCCAGCACGGCGGGTGCGGGTCCTGCACCGGCTTAGGCGTGACCATGCGCCTGGGAAACTTCAAGCCAGTCGTCGTCGCGCTCGTAGTACTCCGATTCCCACATGTCGACGACGGTGCGGGCCGTCTCGTACATGTCGTCCTTAGATGTTTCGGTGTTCACGCCGAAAGCCGTCTGCTCCATCGGCGTCGAGCGGCCGATGCCCCACTCGACTCGGCCCCCGGAAAGGACGTCGACCGTCGCAACCTTCTCGGCGACGCGGGCGGGATGGATGAATCCGGGCGGACAGAGAGTTACGCCGAAGCCGAGGCGCAGGTTCTCGAGTGATCTGAGAAAGGGCGCCGAGGACGACCTCCGAGGACGGCGAGTGCGAGCGGCCCTCACGGAAGTGGTGCTCGACCGACCAGATCGTGTTGAAGCCGAACTTGTCGGCGAGCTTGATCTGCTCGAAAGCCTCGCGGTAGGCCTTCTGCTCGGCCTCCTTCTGGCCGTAGGGGTGAGGCTTGTTGGGCCAGGGCTTGGGGACGTCGATCTCGTAGAGCAGGTCGAGCTTCATGGTGGCCTCCTAGCGGCTTGTTTGCTAGAGCAAATCAGTGGTCCAGATAGGAAACCCTAGACACAAGGCCTCGGGACTGTCAAGCGCGTGCCGGGTGGTGCGTTGGACGCCATGAGATCGCCAAACCGACCAACGCGCTGATCAGCGATCCACCCAGCACGCCCATCTTCGCCTCGGTGACGAGCCGCTCGTCGGTGAAAGCCAATCCGGTGATGAACAAAGAAACGGTGAAGCCGATGCCGGCCAGTGCCGCTCCCCCCACCAAGTCGCGCGTTCCGACGTTCCTGGGAAGGCGACCGAAGCCCAAGCGGCGGCTCAGTACGGCCGCGCCGACGATTCCGACCAGCTTTCCGAGCAACAATCCCGCGGCGATTCCCCAAAACACCCGTGACCCGGCCGCGTCACGCAACGAGTCGACCGTCAATATCAGTCCGGCGTTGGCCAGCGCGAACACAGGAACTACGAGGTAAGACGACGCCGGATGCAACGTGTCTTCCAGGGTGGATAGAACCGAACGTCCGGCGAAAATACCGGCCGGGGTTAAGAGTCCGAGCACGACGCCGGCGATGGTCGGGTGGATGCCGGACTCGAACATGGCGATCCACAGGGCGATCGCGGGCAGGACGTACGCGAGCGGACTGGCGACCTTGACTGCGCGTAGCGCGACGACGAATACGACCGCGCCGGCCGCCGCCGCAACCCAAAGCCATCGCGTACCGCCGGAATAGAAGAACGCGATGACCACGATCGCCCCAACATCGTCGACCACAGCCAGCGTCAACAAGAAGATCCGCAGGCCTTGCGGGGTTCGGGGGCCGAGCAGAGCGTTCAATCCGAGAACGAAAGCGATGTCCGTAGCCATCGGGATCCCCCAACCCGCTGAGCCCGATCCCCCAGCGTTCAGGGCGAGGTAGATCGCCGCGGGGACGACCATTCCACCGACCGCCGCAAAAACGGGTGCAGCGGCGACGCGTGGATCACGCAGCTCTCCGGAGGCGAACTCCCGCTTTATCTCTAACCCCACGACGAAGAAGAAAAGCGTCATCAGTCCATCGTTGGCCCAATGGCGCAGATCGTTGGTGAGCGTGCCGATGTTCAGTTCGGTGTGCCAAAAGGACTCGTAGGCCTCAGTTGAAACATTCGCCCATACCAGTGCGGCCACGGTGGCGCCCAACAGGACGAGACCGCCGGTGGTCTCCGTTTGAAGGAAGCGGGCAAGGACGGTCCTGGAGCGATCGAACCGTGGACGCTGCCGGGACATAACGCTCCTCTTGGACGACGACAACTAAGTCGCCGACCAGGCTTCCCGGCACACCTGGTGCGAACAATACCAGGCAACTAAGCGCTCGGCCGCGAGGCTCCGTTGCGGCCCAGGCGATAGGGAACGGAGGTGAGGATCACTCCCGGCTCCCTGAGGAACATCCCCTTCAGCGTCAACGCCGTCTGGTTGTGAAGCAGGTGGTGCCAAAGCTTGGCAGGAAGGAACTCGGGCAGGACCACGGTCACCACGGTGTTCGATCCCGATCGCAGGGAACGCAGATATTCGAGCAAAGGTTCCCCTATCTCGCGATACGGCGTTTCGAGAACTTCCAAAGGCAGTCCCGGGTCCCAGCTCGCCCAGTCGCGCGTGACTATCTCGCTCTCTTTTTCCTCGACCGATACGTGGACCGCTCGAAGTCCATCGGACCCAAGCGCCCGCGCATACTCGATCGCCCGCAGCGTCGCGTTGTGCACGCCACTTACCAGAACCACGACTTCGTGTCGTGGCCGACGGCCGGGAACGAGCGTTTCCGCTCCGCCGAGCTCGACCGTTGGGACGTCGGTGACAACGATCCCGGGAGTGAACAGCAGCGCGGCCTTGACAAGGAACGCCTTGGGGTTCCCGAGCCGGCTTCTGACCAATCCCGGGCGGATGCGTTCGGAGACGACGAAGGTGACAAAGTCATCCGGTCCCAAGCGAGCTCGGATCGCGCGGGCGAAGGTCCGAAGACCTTTCGCGAGCCCACCTCGCGGGATCGCAACCGTGCTGAAGGACGGCGCTGTCAGAGCGATTCCGATGCGGCGCGCCCATTGAGCCTCGAGGCCTTTCGGCTCCCCCGACTCTGCGAAGTGAACGCACTCGAACTCGCTGGGATTCAGCAGCTCCGCATATGCGTAAGCCCGTCTCTCGGCCACGCTCGGACGGCCCACTAGAAGGATCACGCTGTGCTGCTCCGCAGGCCCGGGACGGCGCTCCGGATCGCGCAGATCGCGGCCGACCTGCCGGTAGTGCCCGTTGATCCGGTATAGGACGAACACCACGATCGGAATGGTCACGAGGATGATCCATGCACCGTCGACGAACTTCGTCCCTGCGATGACGACGGTCATCACTCCACTGACGACCGCGCCCACTCCATTGATGACGAGCCCGCGCCGCCAGCCCTTCTCCTTGAGGCGAGTGTGGCGTCTCGCCATCCCAGCCTGCGAAAAGGTGAACGAAGTGAACACGCCGACCGCGTACAAGGGAATCAGGCGAGTAACGCTGGCCTGAAAGACGACTACGAGAATTGCAGCGAACGCCGACAGGACGATGATCCCGTTCGAAAAGACTAGGCGATCTCCGTAACGAGTCAGTTGTCGAGGTAGGAAGCGGTCTCCGGCCTGGAAGCTGGCGAGTCGAGGAAAGTCCGCGTAACTCGTGTTCGCAGCGAGCACGAGGATCAGCAACGTTCCGATCTGGAGCATGTTGAACAAGACGTGCCCGACCGCTTGTTCGCCGAACACGCCCCGGCCGATCTGAGCGATCACTGTGACGGTCTCGTGAGGATCGGGAACGACGCGCATGTGACGCGCGAGCAGAGACAGGCCCAGGAACATCACGCCCAGGATCCCTCCCATCCACACGAGAGTTGTTCGAGCGTTACGCCACTCCGGTGAGCGGAAGGCCGGTACGCCGTTGGAGATCGCCTCAACACCCGTCACCGCAGCACCGCCGGACGCGAAAGCGTGGAGGATGATGAACCAGGTAAGCGACTCCGCCTCCGCCGGTACGGCAAACGTCCGGACGGGCTCGAGATCACCGGCGACCATCCGGTAGAAACCCGCGACGAGCAGGGCGCCCATCATGGCGATGAAGAAGTAGGTGGGAAGAGCGAAGATGCGGCCCGACTCCTTAACACCGCGCAGGTTCCCCAAGGCGACGATCGCGATGAAGGCGATCGAGATGACCACCTTCCACGGAAGCAGCTCGGGAACGGCTGATGTGAGAGCCGCCGTGCCCGCCGACACGGAAACCGAGACCGTGAGGATGTAATCGGTGAGCAGTGCCACCCCGGCGATCTGCGCCGGGAAAAGACCGAAGTTGTCCTTGGTGACGAGATAAGCACCGCCGGCCTGCGGATAGGCCTTTATTGTCTGCCGGTACGAGAAGATCAGAATCGCCAGCACGCACAGCATGGCCACCGTGATGGGAACGACGAGACTGAAAGCAACGGCACCGACGGCGGTCGTAACCAGCAGCACGCGCAGGATCTCTTCGGTGGCGTAGGCCGAGGACGAGAGGTTGTCACTCGCGAACACAGCCAGGGCGGTGATCTTGCCGAGCCGCTCGTGTTTGAGGTGCTCGGTTGGTTTCGGAGTACCGATCGCAACGCGCTTGATGCGTCGCGACAAACCGGGCGAGCCTGGTTGAGCCGTCGGTTTGGAAGGTTGCGACTCAGACGTGCGAGTCACTCTGTACCCGAGACTCGCGGCGCTCGTCGTCGATGATCATCGACCGCGCGTAACGCCAGGACACGTAGGAATCGAGGGCCGGCCGCAGAAGTAATCCCAAACCGACGCCGATCACGAGACCCACTGCGATGTTGATCACGTTTTCCGCCTGCCATTCATCTGTGTTCTTCGTCCGTTCTATGCGCAAAGGGGCCGGTCATCGCTGGTTTTGACGACGGTCTAACGCCGGGATGTGCGGTCTTAACGCACCCTTAACGGCCGATTCGTGGGAACCGCGCGAGCCGTACGCTTGTGCTGATGGAGAGACGTATCGCTGAGGTAACCCCCGGGATGCGGAGTCCGAGCAACACGAAATCGGACCGGCATCCATTGGTCCTTCCTGCTCGCCGCGTAGCGCGCGGTTGGGCCGTGGGGTTGGTTGGTATTCCGCTCCTGACGCTGCTTCTCGTCAATCTGCGCGACCACATCGAACTATCCGGCGTTCTGCTGCTCTTCCTGGTTTTGGTAGTAGCCGTTTCTGTAGTCGGCGGGATCTGGCCCGCCGTTGCAACAGCGCTCGCTGCGTTCGTCGTTGCCAACTACTACTTCACGCCGCCCCTATACACGTTCACGATCTACGAAACACATAACGTCCTAGCACTCGTCGTCTTCGTGGTCGTTGCTGCCACCGTCAGCGCGCTGGTCTCGACTGCAGCTCGGCGGGAAACGGAGGCAACCCGCGCGGCTGCAGTTAACGATCTTCGCGCTGCCCTGTTGGCAGCCGTGTCACACGATCTGCGTACACCGCTGTCGTCCATAAAGGCCTCGGTGACGACATTGCTGCAGACGGACATCGACTGGCCTCCGGCAACCACGACGGAGTTCTTGCGAACCATCGATACTGAAGCCGACCGACTGAACAAGCTGGTCGGCAACCTGCTCGATATGAGCAGGCTCCAAACGGGCGGGCTAAACCTCGACTTGCGGGAAGTAGGTATCGAGGAAGTGGTCGGCGCGGCCCTCTCGGAGATCGGGGACCGCGCGCATGCGGTCGAGGTCGATGTCCCCGAGACGCTATCTCGTGTGCACGCCGACCCCGCGCTGTTGGAACGAGCGGTCGCGAACGTCGTCGCCAACGCACTCACGCATGGGCGCGACTCTGCCGGCGTCGAGCTCAATGCTTTAGAGGAGAACGGTCGCGTTGAGCTAAGCGTCGTTGATCACGGCCCGGGCATTCCGCGAGAACGAAGGACGACGGCTTTCTTGCCCTTCCAAAGACTCGATGATCAGGCGCACACGGCCGGCGTCGGCCTAGGGCTGCCCGTGGCACGCGGATTCATCGAGGCCATGCAGGGCAGGCTCGTTCTGGACGAAACGCCGGGCGGCGGGCTGACTGTACGGATCAGCTTGGAAGCCGCATCGTGACCAGGGTGCTGGTGGTCGACGATGAACCACAGATCGCTCGGGCGCTCGCCGTGAACCTGAAAGCCCGCGGTTACGAGGTCGACATTGCGGGATCAGGAGAGAAGGCGCTGGACCTTGCCGCCAAGTTGCACCCGGACGCGATCATCCTCGACCTCGGGCTCCCGGGGATCGACGGCACCGAGGTCGTGAAAGGACTGCGCGGCTGGAGCTCGGTTCCCATCATCGTTTTGTCCGTCCGCGATGGCGAACGCGACAAGGTATCCGCGTTGGATGCCGGGGCCGACGACTACGTAACGAAGCCTTTCGGGATGGACGAGCTCCTTGCGCGTCTTCGTGCCGCTGTTCGTCGAGCCACCCCGGATTCGGAAGAAGCCCTCGTTGAAACCGAACACTTCAAGGTCGACCTATCGGCCAAGCGAATATCGACACGGAATGGCGACCTCCGTCTCACTCCGACGGAATGGCATCTGGTCGAAGTGCTCGTGAGGAACCGCGGCAAGCTCGTTTCCCAGCGACAGCTCCTGCAAGAGGTATGGGGGCCCAAGTACGAGGACGAGACGAACTACCTGCGCGTCTTCATGGCGCAGATCCGCCGGAAGCTCGAGCCGGATCCAGCGCGGCCCCGCTACTTCATCACCGAGCCGGGCATGGGATACCGCTTCATCGGCGACGAAGCGCAGAAGTCTTAGGAACTTCTCATCGTTTCGTCACACGGCGCTCACCCACTGCGGTAAACCTCGATCGGGACGCTAAGGAGACCCTTCATGAACAGGAATCGATGGTTGCTCGCGCTCGCTCTCGCCCTAGTGGTCGGCGGTGGGATCGGGACGTGGTTGTACGTACGCGGTGATGCCCCGGAGGAAGTAAGTCTTAGCACGGACCCGCCGACGTCGAAGGGGTCTTTCGGTGGAAACTTCGAAGGCAAGTGGACTGTCGACTCGCAGACCGGCTCCCTGGAGGAAGGAACGTCGTCGTTCGCCGGCTACAGGGTCCAGGAAGAGTTAGCCGGCTTCGGGACTAACACAGCGGTTGGCCGCACTCAAGACGTCTCCGGCGAGATGACCATCGAGGGTACGTCCATAACTGACGTGTCCGCCGAGGTCGACATGACTACTCTGCGCAGCGACCGCGACATGCGCGACAACACCCTGCGGAGTCGAGGCCTTGCAACCGGTACATATCCGACCGCCACGTTCGAGCTGTCTGAGCCGATCGTCATTGGTTCAACCCCTGAGTCGGGCCAAACCATCAATAAGACTGCCACCGGCGACCTGACGATCCATGGCGTGACGAAGAAGGTAGAGATTCCAATACAAGCGAAGTGGATGGGCTCGGCGATCGAGATCGCCGCCAGCTATGAGGTGGCCTTGTCCGACTACAACATCGAGAAACCGGTCGTCGGACGGGTACGCAGCATCGCGGACACCGGAAAGCTCGAGTTGCATCTCCTCTTTACAAAGGCCTGACAAGCGTCCTAGGTAACTCTCATCGGACCTTCAGGCCGGACTCATGACCATCGGCTTTCATTCGCTCGCGGGCACACAAGGTGCTCGTAAAGAGCGAAGGAGGTAGATGTGCAGATCTCCCGCAAGATGCTTATCGGGCTCGTCCTGGGAGCAGCAGTAGTCGGTTCCGTCGGATCGGTCGCCGCGCAGACAGACGATCCATCGCCGAGCCCCTCGGCCGAGGTGGAGAGGGCACCCGGCGAAGGGATGGGCTTCGGCCCCCACGGTCCGGGTCACGGCAAAGCCATCCGTTCGACGGCCGTGCTCGAGCCCGAGGAGGAGGGCGGTGAGTTCCGGACGGTCCAGACATACTCCGGAACCATCGAGTCGATCAACGGAAGCACGCTGACCATCGCGCAAGCCGACGGTCAGAAGGCCGGGGTAGGTGTGACGGACGACACCGATATCCGCCGTGACGGTGAGGAGGCCGAGCTCGGTGATCTCAAGGTCGGCGATCACGTCCGCACTCACCAGATGAAGGAAGGTGACGGCGAGTTCGTTACCGAGCACGTCGGCGCACTCTCGGCCGAGAAGTACGCCGAGATGGAGCAGCAGCGGCAGGCGTGTGAGGACGACCCTTCGGCCGACAACTGCGGACCGCGGTTCCACCGCTTCGGTGGACCTGGCGCGGTCGCGCCCGGTGACGGGCCGGTCACTGAGGAGAGTTCGGCCTCAGCTGCGTAACTCGCATTTCCCCGCCCCTGCCCGAAGACCCGTCCGGCTTGTCACACTCCCGGGCGGGTCTTCATTTGGGGAAACTATCTTCGTGCGTTTCGTGATCTACGGAGCCGGCGGGATCGGAGGCGTCATCGGCGGACGCCTGCACCAGAGCGGACACGAGGTCGTCCTCATCGCGCGCGGTGCCCACTACGAAGCGATCCGGAGCAAGGGCCTGAGACTTCAGTCCGCAGATGAGGACATCGTCCTGAAGATCGACGCATTCGACCATCCGAGCAAGGTCGACTGGAACGACGACGACGTCGCGATACTCGCGATGAAGTCACAGGACACGCCGCCGGCGCTCGACGCGTTGGCGTCCGCCGCTCCGCCTTCGATCTCCGTAGCTTGCGCGCAGAACGGCGTCGCCAACGAACCCGCCGCGCTCAGGTATTTCGCGAACGTGTACGGAACCTGCGTGATGTGCCCGACCAACCATCTCGAACCAGGGATCGTTCAGGCGTACTCATCACCCGTGTCGGGGATCCTGGATACCGGTCGCTACCCGGACGGCGTCGATGACATCGCCCGCTCCATCACCGAAGCGCTATCGAAGTCGACGTTCGTTTCCGAGCCGCGGCCGGACATCATGCGATGGAAGTACGGCAAGCTCCTCATGAATCTGGGCAACGGGATCGACGCCCTGTGCGGAGCCGGCGCACGCGGTGGCGATCTCTACCGGATGCTTCGCAGCGAGGCCGTCGACGTGCTCAACGCGGCGGGCATCGACTTCGTCGACCGCGACGAGGATCGCGAACGCCGCGGCGACATCATGACGATGAAACCGATCGGCGAAGCGATGCGCGGCGGCGGCTCGACATGGCAGAGCCTGGCCCGGGGGCTCACCAGCGTCGAAACCGATTACCTGAACGGAGAGATCACCAAGCTCGGACGCCTTGACGGCATCCCCACGCCCGCGAACGCCCTTATGCAACAAGTGATGCGTGAAGCCGTTCGCGACGGCGTGCAGGCCGGCTCTGTTTCGCCAGACGATCTACTTGCACGCGTCGGCAGTGTTGCCTAGGTCGGATCGCGTCCCGTAACGCCCCAGGCCACCATGTGTGCCGTTGAGCGACGCACGTCGTCGAGCTTGATTCCCCAGAACTCGTAGCCGTAGCGGTGCTCGGCAACGTGCGCAAGCAACGAAACAACCGTTGCCGCCTGAGCCCGAGGCTCGAACCGTCGAGTCGCCGGCCCGGATGATCGCGTCTCGCAGCTCGTCGGTCACCTGGCTCAGCAGGTGCGTTCGGATGTTGCGGAACCGAAGGTCGCCCTCCGACGTCGCCAGATCGACGACGCGAAGGATCGCGTGATGCCGTTCCCAGAGATCGACGAACGCGTCGACGAGCTTCAGCGCGGCGTCGTTCCCGTCCGTTTTCCAGTCGCCGGTCCGGATCAATCTCGACGATCCTCGGCCCTTCGTCGGTCAGCTCGCGCGCGAGCTCGACCAGCGCAGCTTCGACGTCGGTGAAGTACTGATAGAAGGTCCCGGTCGACGTCGTCGCGCGTCGTGCGATCTCGACCACCGTGATGTCGCGATACGAGGACTTGTCCAGCAGATCGGCCGTCGCCTTGAGGAGCTTCGTCCCGCGTCGCGCGCCCGCGCCGTCCCGGCACCCGTCCGTCGACCGCTCGCAGCTCGGCGCTCATGAGCCAGGCTTCGATCACTTCGTCGGTCGTCCACGATCGTCGCCAGCAGCGAAAGCGTGTTGTCGATGACCGCGTCCGCGTACTCAATCGGGATGCCCGCGACGGCATCCCGCGGCAGCACCACCTGGTAGCCGGCGTTCACCGCGTCCATCACGAGGTTGGTGATACCGATGTTCACCGACGCACCGATCGCAACGATGGTCCTCACGTCGAGGTTGCGCAGGATCGGATCGAGGTCGGTGTCCCACATCGGGCCGATCCCGTGCATGCGCATGCTGATGATGTCGGTGTCCTGCGGGCTCGAACTCGTCGATCACGTCCGTAGCTTCGGTTCCCGGTTGCGAGGACGATACCCGACTTGCGAGCCGCACCGAACAGCCGTGCGTTCGTGTTGTAGCCGCGCCCGTCCGGACGCCGCGCGGCGATGCAGTGGACCACGTTCACGCCGGCGGCTCGCGCCGCCTTCAGCAGGCGCGCCCCGTTCGGGATCATTTCGGCCCGGGCGATCTCGGCCAGCTGCGGGAAGACGACGTCGTCGCCGAGCACGCCCTTCTGGCACTCCTGCGTAACGACCGCCGTGTGGGCGGGATCGATCAGGTCACGCAGGTCGGTCGGCCACTCATCAGCCCATCGGCAGCACGAAGCCGGCGAGCGGTTCGCGTCCTCTCGAAGGCCGGTCGCCATCTCCTTGGCGAGGCCCTCGGCGGTCCAGCGTCCTTCGGTCTCGAAGCGCTGCTCGACGCGCGGTCCCTGCAGGAGCGACACCTGGTTGCCCCAGACGATGAAGACCTGCCCGGTTACTTCGCGCGCCGCCGGCGATGCGAGGAACGAGACGAGCGGCGCCACGTTCTCAGGAGCCCACACGTCGAACGCGCCTTCCTTCACTTCCTGCCGCGAACATCTCCGGCATGCGACGTCGTCGTCATCAACGTGCGAGCGCGCGGCGCGATCGCGTTCGGCCGTCACGCCGTACTTGACCATCCCGTTGGCCATCGACGTCGTGAGCGACGATGATCCCGGCCTTCGCCGCTGCGTAGTTCGGCTGTCCGGGCGAACCGAACGAGCGCTGCCTCGGACGTCGTGTTGATAATGCGTCCGTAGACCTCCTGGCCTTCCTTTGCGCGATTGCGCCAGTACGCGGCGGCGTGACGCATCGTGGTGAAGTGGCCCTTGAGGTGGACGCGGATCACGGCGTCCCACTCGGCCTCCTCCATGTTGAAGATCATGCGGTCGCGAAGGATCCCGGCGTTGTTGACGAGGATGTTGAGGTCGCCGTACCTCTCGACAGCGTCGATCGATGAGTGACTTTGCGTAGTCGTAGTCGGACGACATCGCCGAAGTGAGCGTCGGCCTTGCCGCCGGCCGCTTCGATCTCGGAGACGACGTCGTTCGACGGGTCTCGTCTCGGGTTCGATCCGTCCAGCGCGACACCCAGGTCCTGGACGACGACCGTCGCTCCCTGCTTGCCGCAAGCTCGATCGCCTCGGCCCGGCCGAGCCCTCGGCCCGCGCCTGTGACGATCCGCGACCTTTCCGTCGAGAAGTCCCATACCTCAGATCCTTTCGATGATCGTTCCGGTACCGATCGCGCCGCCGCAGCACATCGCGACGAGCGCGAGGTTCGCGTCGCGCCGCTCGAGCTCGTGCAGCGCCGTCGTGATCAAGCGACTGCCGGTCGCGCCGACCGGGTGGCCGATCGCGATCGCGCCGCCGTTCACGTTCACCGGTCGATGGCGACGTTGTGCACGCCGGCCCACGACAGCACGACGGACGCGAACGCCTCGTTCACCTCGAAGATGTCGAAGTCGCCGATCGACATCCCGGTCTTCTCGAGCAGCTTCCGCGTGACGTCGACCGGACCGTCCAGCAGGTAGTACGGATCCGAGCCGACGACGGCCTGGGCGACGATCCGCGCGCGCGGCTTGAGACCTTCGGCCTTCGCGCGCTCCTCGGACATCCACAGCACCGCGGCAGCACCGTCCGAGATCTGGGACGAGTTGCCGGCCGTGTTGACCGTCCCTCGATCACGGGCTTCAGCTGCGGCAGGGCTTCGATCGATCGTGTCGCGCAGGCCTTGATCCTGCGATCGACGATCGTCTTCTCCGCCGTCGGTTGCTTGTCCTCGCCGATGACCGGGCGCTTCGAGCTTCATGACCTCACGATCGAAGTGGCCTTCGTCCCATGCGAGCTTCGCCTTCTGCTGGGACGACGAGCGCGAACGCGTCGACGTGCTCGCGCGTGATGCCACGGTTCTCGGCGATGCGCTGCGGCCCCCGTGAACTGATCGGGCGAGTCCCACGGCCAGCCGTCGGCGATCCAAGCACCCGGGCCGTGGATCATGTTCGACCCGAGCGGCACGCGACTCATCGCCTCGACGCCGCACGCGATGCCGACGTCGATGCCGTCCGGCGGCGATGATCCCGGCGATCATGTGGTTCGCCTGCTGCGACGAACCGCATTGCGTGTCGACGGTCGTCGCGGCCGCCTCGTACGGGAGCCCGGCGAGAAGCCACGCCTGCCGCGCGACGTTGCCGGCCTGCTCACCGGCCTGCGTGACGCATCCGCCGACGATCTGCTCGACGAGCGACGGGTCGATACCCGCTCGCTTCACGACCTCGACCTGCGACGCCGCGAGCAGCTCCGCGGCATGCAGTCCGGACAACCAGCCGCTGCGGCGTCCGATCGGCGTGCGGACGGCTTCGACGATGACGGGCTTCCCCATCTAGGACCTCCTCGTGTCTTTGAACGGTACTTCCTTGTCCGGGCGCGGCTCCCGTGGGAGACCGAGCACGCGCTCGGCGATCGCGTTGCGCTGCACTTCGTCCGTTCCGCCGCCGATGTGCAGCGACGCCATGCCCAGGAAGCGCTGCTGCGGCGACCTGGACGCCGGTCGCCGTCCCGCGCCAGACAGCGTCCCTGCCGCGCCGAGCAACTCGATCGCGCGTCGTCGCCGTGGCCGTGCCCAGCTGCGCCATGAGGATCTTGATGACCGAACCTTCGGCTTCTGGGATCTGTCCGGACAGGAGCTTCGTCTGCACTCGCGTGTTCAGAACGTCCAGGATCTTCTTGCGCGTGATAGACGTCGACGAGCCGCTGACGGACCAAAGGATCGGCGTTCTTGCCGCTCTGCCTGCGCGAGTTCGACGACCTGCTCGAACGGCATCGAGAAGCTGCCGATGCCGCCGCCGATCGACGAGCGCTCGTGCAGCAGGGTCGTCATCGCGACGCGACCAGCCTTCGCCCGGCTCGCCCACGCGATCCGCGTCGGGGACCACCACATCGTTGAAGAACACCTCGGCGAAGTGCGCGCCGCCGTCGATCTGACGCAGCGGACGCACCTCGACGCCGGGCGCGTGCATGTCCAGAAGAAGGATAGACGAGCCCCTTCTGCTTGGGTAGGTCCCAGTCGTGGCGCGCGACGAGCAAGCCCGCGGTCCGACTCGAGAGCGCCGGAGCTCCAAACCTTCTGTCCGTTGACGACCCAGCCGTCGTCCGTGACGTTCGGCCTTCGTCGCGATCGCGCCGAGATCCGAGCCGGCGCCGGGCTCGCTGAAGAGCTGGCACCACGGCCTCGTCGCCTCGCGCGATCTTCGTCGAGGTATTTGTCCTTCTGCTCCGGTGTTCCGCGCGCGATGATCGTCGGCCCGGCCAGTCCCATCCCGACGAAGTCGAAGATGAACTGAGCCCGGCCGCGGACTTTGCACTGGTTCCAGATGAGCGACTCGACCATGCCGAGGCCGCGTCCGCCGAACTCGATCGGGCCACGTCGGAACGCCCCAGCCGTGCTCGTACGAGGTATCGCTGCAACGATCGGCGCTGCTCGCGATCGAGATCCGACGGTCCTCGATGCCTTCGTGCGCCCTCCACTTCGGCAGGTGCTCGTCGAGGAACGCCGTCGCTTCTTCGCGGAGCGCTTCGTGGGTGGCGTTCTCCACCATCAGCCCTTCTCCAAGATCAATGCGCTGGACGGGACACCCGTCCCGGCAGTGACGAGAACGTGTTCTACCGTGTCCACCTGGTTGGACGACGTCCCGCGGATCTGCCGCACGCCCTCGGCGATCCCGTTCATGCCGTGGATGTAGGCCTCGCCGAGCTGGCCGCCGTTGGTGTTGGTGGGCAGCTTGCCGCCGATCTCGAGGTGGCCGTCGCGGACGAACTCCTTCGCCTTCACCTCTCGCGCAGAAGCCGAGGTCCTCGAGCTGGATCAGCACCAACGGAGTGAAGTGGTCGTAGAGGTTGGCGACCTGCATGTCGTCGGGACCGAGACCCGACTGCTCCCACAGCTGGTCGGCGACGATCTTGACCTCCGGCATGCGTCGTGATCTCGTCGCCGTAATAGGACATGACGGTCTGCTGTCCCGGCGGGAGCTCCCTGTGCGGCGGCGGCGACTACGGCAGGTTCCTGCTTGAGGTCCTTCGCACGCTCGACCGATGTGACGACGACAGCGACGGCGCCGTCCGACTCTTGGCAGCAATCGAGGAGACGAAGCGGCTCGACGATCCAACGGGAGTCCTGATGATCTTCGAGCGTGATCGGCTTTCCGTAGAAGAAGGCGTGCTCGTTGTTCGCCCGTGCTTGCGGTCAACCACGGCAACACGTCCGAAGTCTTCACTCGTTGCCCCGCTCTCGTGCATGTAACGCCGTGCACGTATGGCAACCCATCCGGCGGGAGTGACCAGTCCGAACGGGATGTACCCATGAGTACCGGACGATGGATGCCTTGGGCGACGTCCCCCACCCGGACACCCCACCACCACCGAGACGCTGCCACGACCGTCCGTTGAGCGAGCGGTAGCAAACGACGACGTCGGCGACGCCGGTTGCTACGGCCATCGCCGCCTGCTGCACCGTCGCGCATGCCGCGCCGCCGCCGTACTCGACTCGGCTGAAGAACCTGAGGTCGCAGCCGATGTTGCCGCGCGATGTCCGTCTCTTCGTTGCCGTCCATCGAGAAGGACGACATCCCGTCGACGTCGTTCGGCTTCAGACCGGCGTCATCGAGAGCCGACAAGCGTGGCTTCGACGGCCATCCGCAGCTCGGTGCGCTCGGAGTCCTTCGAGAACTCCGTGTGTCCGATGCCGACGATGGCGGCCTTGCGCGAAAGCGTCATGAGGACTCGATCGCGGTCATATCGCGGTTCATGAAGCGGTTGTGCCACCAGGACTCTTCGATGATGGTCCACAGAGGTCCGATCACTTGCGTCTCGTGTCCCGGCGGGGGGTAGCCCACGCCCTTGGTGACGATCGGACGCACGAGCTCTTCGGGCGTTAACGCGTCGACTATCTCGTTCAGCAGCCCCCGCGATCTTTCCAGACCGCCAGTGCTTCCTCGAACGATGGCTTGGCATCGGGGTCGCAGGACATGCCCGGCGCGGTTGGCGGCAGGAAGGTTGGCGCCAACGCGATGGGGTCGAATGGGTCGTTCTCGCCAAGCAACGCACGCTTGATCCAAGCGTCGAAAGCGAAGATCAGGTGACGGATGGTCTCTACGACCGACCACTCATCGTCCACTCGTTGGTTGCGTTGTTCTTCCGTCAGCGCACGCGCGCGCTCCCAGGTCGCCTCTAGCTGGGCGAGGACGATGTCGACGCCCACTCTCATGGATGCGGGATCGGCGCCAAAGAGCTTCTTGCGTTCAGGATTTGTGCGGTCAATCTCTCGACGCATCAGTGGCCCGATCTCAACGTCGTTTATTACGAGACCATCGACGCGGCCCGAGATCTTCGCGTTGAGGAGGTCTATGTCCCTCATCCGTGCGCCGGCCAAGCTGACGTTGCGGATGTGGGCGTTCGACCAGTTCTTGTTCTCGATCCGTTCGGTCATGTAGCGAGCTCGGCTCCCATCCGGGCCAACGTCGGCGTTGCTGCTCCAAAACAAAGCTCGATGTCCTTGGCCCACAGCGTGTATCGGAAAAGCGGGTAGTCGATGTCGGAGCCCATGCCACCGTGTAGGTGTTGCGCGGCCGAGACGACGCGTTGCCCACCTTCGGCGGCCCAGAACTTCGCGATGGACACTTCTCGCTCCGCATCCAACCCTTGCTCGATCCGCCATGCGGCCTGCCACATCGTCCAGCGCATGGCTTGGACGTCGATGTAAGCGTCGGCGGCACGCTGCTGTACGGCCTGGAATGTGCCGAGCGGACGATCGAACTGTTTGCGCTCGGTTGTGTAGGCCGCCGTCAGCTCGAGCGCGCGCTCGGCTACTCCAACACCGACAGCACACAGCGCGACGGTGGCTCGTTCGCGCAAGTGCCCAGGGATCGGTGTTGATCTTCGTTGCCGGAGTCTCCAAGAACCGAACTGCAAACACCGGGATCTGGGTAGTTGCGATCCGAGCTTCACTTTCGAGATCGGCGCCCTGCGTGAGGAAGACGCCGGGACCGGACGGACGTCGAGGCTGTGACGACCACTGCGGAGCCTTGGTCGAGCGGCGGGGACGCCAACCTTCTCGCCGGTCAGCACCCACGATCCGTCCCGTTCCTCAGCGTTAGTGGCCACCGCGAATGCGTCGTCCGCGCCCGGCTCGTCCAAAGCGAGAGTGACGATTCCATCAGTCGATCCCGCGGCGCCGCTTCCGATCAGATGCGACCAGAGTGGAACTGGTGCCACAGCTCGTCCCTGCTCGATGAGCACAATGCATTGCTCGATAAGTCCGGCCTCGGATCCGAGCGACGTAATGCCCGCTTGGTCCAGCGCAGACCACAGATCGGAGTCGAAGCTCTGGCCTCCGGCCTCCAATTCCTTTAGGCGGTCGTGCGTCGCGTGTTCAGTGAATACGCGACGAGCCAGCTCTGCGAGGGACTTCTGCGTGTCGTCGAAGTTGAAGTCCATCAGCGCACCTTGAACTGCGGGAGAACAAGGTCCCCTTCGAATGATCTCGAACGTAACCTCGACCGGCATACCGATCTCGAGCGCATCCGCTTCGATCCCGACGATGTTCGAGATGAACCGCACGCCTTCCTCGAGTTCGATCAGACCAACCACGTTCGGGTAGTCGAAGCCGGGGACGGGTGGGTAGTGGTGGATCGCGAAGCTGTAAACGGTCCCCCGTCCCGATGCTTCCGTTGCTTTCCACTCAAGAGACGCGCACGTCGGACAAGCTGGACCGGGTGGATGTCGCAGTTTGCCGCACTGGTTGCACTGCTGAATCAGCAACTGGCCGTTACGGGCGCCCTCCCAGAAGAACGCGGTATCCGCGCTCTGCGCTGGATGAGGACGAGCAGGTGTTTGCGTCATCGCGGCATCTTCAGGCCGGCGGTGGCGATGATCATGCGCTGGATCTCGTTCACGCCGCCGCCGAAGGTCAGGATCACGGCTGATCGATAGGCCTGCTCCAGAACCCCGTTGAGGACGGCACCGGCCGACCCACGGCGGATGCCCCCTTCTCGCCCGAGAACCTCGAGCATCAATCGGTAGGCTTCGATGTACATCTCGGTTCCATAGACCTTCTGCGCCGACGCGTCGGCCGGATTCAACGCCTCGTCCTGAAGTCCGGCCGCTACTCGCCAGTTGAAGAGTTTCAACGCCTCGATCAACGCGTCGACACGAGCCAGGTTGAGCTGCACCCACGGCACGCGGATCACGCCTTCCTCGCGCGCCCAGTCGAGGACGTCTTCCCAGATCTTGCGCACCCAGCCCGTCGTCGCCAGTGCGACGCGTTCGTGGTTGAGCTGGTTGGTTATGAGCGACCAGCCCTGGTTCTCCTCGCCGACGAGCATGTTGGCCGGGTATGCGGACGTCCTCGTAATAGGTCGCCGTCGTCTGCGAGTCCGGCGAGCGTCGTGATCGGCGTGGCTTTGAAGCCCGGTGTCTGCGTGTCCATGAGAAGGATCGAGATGCCCTTGTGCTTCGGCGCGTCGGGATCGGTGCGAGCGGCCAGCCAGACCCACTCGCATTCGTCGGCGCCCGACGTGAAGATCTTGCTGCCGTTGACGACATACTCGTCGCCTTCGCGCACCGCGCGTGTGCGTAGCGCAGCAAGGTCGGTGCCGGCTTCCGGCTCGCTGTAACCGATCGCGAAGTCGAGGTCGCCCGCCAGGATCTTGGGCAGGAAGTAATCCTTCTGTTCGTCCGAGCCGTACTTCATCAGCGTTGGGCCGACGGTGTTCAGCGCGATCACCGGCATCGGCACGCGAGCCCGCTCGGCCTCCTCGAAGAAGATCAGCTGCTCGATCGGGCCGCGTCCTTGCCCGCCGTACTCGACCGGCCAGCCGACGCCCAGCCACCCGTCGTCGCCGAGCCGCTTGCAAACGGCTCGATAGTCGGGAGCTCGCGGCTCGTTCCACGCCGTCTTGCCGTGGGTGCGCGGGATCGACTCGAAGTAGGTGCGCAATTCGTCGCGCAGCGCAAGTTGTTCCGGGGTGAGGTCGATGTGCATGCGATATCTGACGGTCCGTCAGATATGGAGTCTACGGCTTGGACGGCTAGGCGCTTCCGGCCAGGTCGGCCAGAAGCTCGGCGACCTGTTCGGGATGCGAGTGCTGGGGGCAATGATCCGACGGCCACTCGACGTAGTCCGTCGCCCTCGACTTGGCCCACTCGAGCTGAGCCTCGGGACGCAATGAATGGTCCTCGGTGCAAACGACGTACGTCGACGGGATCGATCGCCAGGCCGCGCCTCTGACCGATCCGTCCATCCCCTTCAGTGACATCGGCTTTCCTGCGTTCTGGAGGAAGAAATCCACCGATTCCGGGGGAGCTTGCTGCAGAGAGAACTTCACGTCCGCAACCGGATCGAGGTCGACGAGTCCGTCGTCGCGAAAAGTCAGCAACGCGTTCATCTCGGGATTCGGTGCTTCGGTTGCAATCTGCATCAACGACTCCTCCGGTGATGGCATGAAGGCGGCGATGTAGACGAGACGCCGGACCGCGGGGTGCTGATCGGCGGCTTCGGTGATGACCAATCCACCGTAGGAGTTGGCGGCGAGAACGATGGGTCCGTCTATTTCATCGACGACCTTGCGGACGTGAGCCGCATCGTCGTGGAAGTCCACGGTCGGCGCGGTTGCGTTGCAACTCGGTAGGTCTACGGCAACGCTCGAGACGCCTCGCTCATCGAGCCCAGCGATCACATCGCGCCAAGTCCAGGAGCCGGCCCACGCGCCGTGCACCAGCACGACCATTGCGGTCATTTCGCCCTCTCCGTCCTCACACATATATAACAACCAAGTGAAGCTCGGCCTCATGATCGGCTATTGGACGGCACAACCACCGCCCAACCTCGTCGGCCTCGCTCAGCTCGCGGAGTCCGCCGGATACGACTCCGTTTGGACGGCCGAAGCGTACGGCTCGGACGCGATCTCGCCCTTGTGCTGGATCGGCGCACATACGTCGACGATCAAGCTGGGAACGGGGCTCATACAGATCGCCGGACGAACGCCGACCTCCGTGGCGATGACGGCGGCGACCATCGATCACCTGTCGAACGGACGCTTGATCCTCGGCCTCGGCGTTTCCGGCCCCCAAGTGGCCGAGGGCTGGTACGGCACGCCGTTCCCCAAACCGTTGGAACGCACCAAGGAGTACGTCGAGATCATCCGGAAGGTCCTTCGCCGCGACGGACCGGTCACCAACGACGGACCTCACTATCCCCTCCCCTATCCCGGCGGAACCGGCCTGGGAAAACCGCTGAAGCTGACCGTCCATCCGCTGCGCAACGAGATACCGATCTACCTGGGAGCCGAAGGGCCGAAGAACGTGAAGCAAACGACAGAGATCGCCGACGGCTGGCTTCCGATCTTCTACTCGCCCCTCCGAAACGATATGTACGAGGGGATCACGTTCAAGCCCGGTTTCGAGGTTGCGTGCCCGGTGACGATGATGGTCACCGACGACGTCGAAGCCGCGCTCGGGTTCATCAAGATGTCGCTCTCCTTCTACATCGGCGGGATGGGGGCCAAGGACCGCAACTTCCATCTAGACGTTGTCTCGCGGATGGGATTCGAAGGTGAGGCACGCAAGGTGCAAGAGCTATTCATGGACGGCAAGCGGGACGAAGCCGTGCAAGCGGTTCCCGACGCGCTGGCAGATGAGATCTCATTGGTCGGTTCTAGGGAACGTATCCGCGATCGCCTGGCGGCCTGGGAAGAGAGTCCCGTCACGACACTCTTGGTAGGCGCGCGCGACGAGGAAACGGTGAAGCTTCTGCCGGAGCTGGTCGGATAGAAGGCGGCTAGTTCGCGCGGGGGCCGAGCTTTACCGGAAGGCTCTTGATCCCCCGGATGAAGTTCGAGCGCAAACGCTCTTCGTTCCCGGCCTTCTCGATCTTGGGATAGCGGCGCAGCAACTCGTCGAAGAGCATGCGGATCTCCTGACGCGCAAGGCTCGCTCCCAAGCAGAAGTGTGGTCCGCCGCCGCCGAAAGCCAGGTGCGCATTCGGCGCACGGTCGGCGATGAACCGGTCGGGGTCCGGGAAGATGTCCGCGTCCCGGTTCGCCGCCACGTACCACATGCACACTTTCTCGCCTTCGGCTATCCGCTGACCGCGGATCTCCGTGTCCTGTGTCGCCGTGCGCTCGAAGTGCATAACCGACGTCGTCATGCGCAACATCTCCTCGACGGCGGGAACTATGAGCGACGGGTCCTCCTGCAGACGCTTCCTCTCGTCGGGATGGTCGAAGAGGAGAAGCATGGCGCCGGAGATCAGGTTCCGAGTCGTCTCGTTGCCGGCGATCACCAACAGCATGCAGAAGATCAGGAAGTCGAGCTCGTCGAACTTCTCGCCGTCCAGCTCGGCTTGTAGCAGGACACTCACGAGATCGTCGCCCGGATTCTTGGCGCGCTCGGTGGCGAGAGACTTGAAGTAGTTGAACATGTCCATCTGAGCCTGGGCGGGCCCCGAGTCTTCGTCGCGCGCACCGGCCGGGTTGTAGTCGGGATCGGCGTTGCCGACCATGATGTCGCCGAGGTCCTTGAGGTGTTTCGCATCCTCGCGCGGCGTCCCGAGCATCTCGATGATCACGCGCAAGGGGAGCTCGGCGGAGATCTTGTCGACGAAGTCGATCTCATCTGAGTCGCCGATCTCGTCGAAGACCAGATTCGTCACTTCGCGCGTATGCGGCTCGAGGTCGCGCACCAACCGCGCAGTGAATCCCTTCTCCACCAATGAACGAAGCTTCTTGTGCCGAGGGTTGTCCATCGACAGCATCGAGCCCTCGGGCTCGAGGCCGATGATCGTCCCCAGGCCCGAGCTGAAGATCTCGGGATTCTTCGAGACGTGAACGACGTCTTCATACTTCGTCAGCGCCCAGAAGGTGTCTTGCATGCCGGCGTTGTAGTAAACGGGCGCTTCGCGTTGCAACCGTCTGAAGACGGCGAGCGGATCACCCTTCTGAAAGAGCTCAGGGTCGGTGAGATCTACATCGGTTGCTGTGCGCGCCATAGTTTTCAATCGGTCGCCGGAGTGGCGGGACCATAGTCTCAGCCGGTAGGTGCGCTGACAAACCACAGAACAAATCCTTGTTCCGCATGTGGAACAGTCATGACGTCGGGCACCTGTGCCACGCTGCACCGATGGACGTTGTGTTGCTCGGCACCGGCACCCCGCTTCCGGACCCGGATCGTGCAGGTCCGGCTTCACTCGTCCGAGCAGCCGGACGCAACTTCCTAGTCGACTGCGGCCGTGGCGTTCTTATGCGATTGGCCGGTGCCGGAATAAGGAACCCGAACTTCTTGGAAGCGGTGTTCATCACTCACCTGCATTCCGATCACACCTGCGACTTCAACGAGGTATTGACGATGTGGTGGGCCGCCGGTCCCACCGATGTTCCGCTGAAGGTCGTCGGTCCGGTCGGTACCCGCGACTGGGTCGATCGGACGTTGGCGATGATGGCGGACGACATCAAGTTCCGCATGGACCACCATGCCGACCTAACCTGGCGGCCGCGCTGCGACGTGACCGAGGTTGAAGACGGAAGGGCTTACGACGTCGACGGCTTGCGAGTAACCGCAGCTCTAGAGGACCACGGCCCGGTCAAGCCGGCACTCGGGTTCCGTTTCGAGCACGGCGGCGCCGCAGCGGTGCTGGCCGGCGACACCAAGCCGTGCGACGGTTTGGATCGTCTGTGCGACGGCGCCGATGCGTACGTTCAAACCGTCCTGCGTCCGGAGTTGGTGAAGGCGCTCGTAGAGTCGATGCATGTGAAGCGGCTCATTGACATCCTCGATTACCACTCGTCCGTCGAAGACGCTGCGAACACCGCGAAACGCGCGGGCGTGGGCACGTTAGTCCTGACCCATATGCTGCCGTTCTGCCCGGCGGGAACCGAGCGGGAATGGGAAGATCAAGCGCGGGCGAACTTCGACGGTGACGTCGTGATTGGCCCCGACCTAACTTCCGTCACTGTGTGATGCGCTAGGGTTTTCGTCCGATGGATTTCGAGCTTCCCGACGAGCATCCGGCCCGCACCGCAGTTCGCGATTGGCTCGCGGAGCACCCGACACCGACACCGCGCGAACTCGCCGACGCCGGCTACGTCGTCCCGCACTGGCCGAAGCCTTGGGGGCTCGATGCGGACCCGATCGAGCAGCTGCTCATCTCCGACGAGCTGAAGCGCGCCGGCATCAGCCGTCCGATCAACCCGATCGGCATCGGACACTGCGGACCGATCCTCGTCATTCACGGCACGGACGAGCAGAAGCAGCGCTACATCCCGCCCATGCTTTCGGCGGAGGAGATCTGGTGCCAGCTCTTCTCCGAACCGGGGGCCGGCTCCGACCTCGCCGGTGTGTCGACGCGCGTCGAGACGAACCTCCGACGGCTGGGTCGTCAACGGACAGAAGGTCTGGACGTCGCTCGCGCACGACGCGGCCTTCGGGATCCTTCTCGCGCGAACGAACCCGGACGTCCCCAAGCACCAGGGGCTGAGCTACTTCCTCATCGACATGAAGACGCCCGGCGTCGAGGTCCGTCCGCTCGTCGAGATGACCGGCGATCACCTCTTCAACGAGGTGTTCTTCACCGACGTGCACATCCCTGCCGACGCGCTCATCGGTGAGGAAGGCAACGGCTGGGCAATGGCGCGCGACACGCTCGACAACGAGCGCGTGACGCTTTCCCGCGCCGGCCTGCAATGGGGATGGGGACCGACGGCAGAAGATCTCGTCGAGGTCGCGCGCGAGCGCGGCGGGGTACCCGATCCCGTTCTGCGCATGCGACTCGTCGACGCATACATCGAGCACGAGATCATCCGTATCCACGGGCTGCGCATGGTTGCGGCGGCGGTTTCCGGACGGCCCGGCCCGGAAGCGTCGCTTCGCAAGGCCTTGAGCGACCCGCACGGACAGAAGACATTCATCCTCTCGAAAGACCTCGCCGGCGCGCAGGGCATGCTGCATGAACAGCGGCCCCCTGGGCACGAACCCGGAGTGGTGGGCGCGCGGATTCCTCTTCGCGCCGGCACTCACCGTCGGCGGCGGGACCTCCGAAGTGCTCCGCAACGTCATCGCCGAACGGATGCTCGGTCTTCCGCGCGAGCGCGAAGAAGACGCCGACAAGCCTTGGGCGGAGACGCGCAAAGCCAAAGCTCGTGCCTGAGCCCAGCCGTCCTGTACGAAGTCGACGGGCACGTCGCAACCGTCACCTTCAACCGTCCGGACGCGCGCAACGCCGTCAATCCCGAAGTCATCGTCCGGCTCGCCGATGCGTGGGACGCGATCGACGGCGACGACAACGTCCGCGTCGCGATCCTCACCGGCGCCGGCGGGCACTTCTGCGCGGGGGCCGACCTGGACAAGCTCGTCGGCAAGCTAATGGCCGGCGGTGAGCCCGCCGACGAGTTCGAAGCCCGGATCCAAGAGGACTACTCGATCATCTACAAGGGCTTCCTGCGCAACCATCGGCTCGCCAAGCCTCTGATCGCAGCGATCGAAGGGTTCTGCCTCGCCGGCGGCGGCGAGCTGTCTGCAGTCCTGCGACATCCGCGTCGCCGGCGAGAGCGCCGAGCTCGGCATCACCGAGGCCAAGTGGGGGCTCTTCCCGATCGCCGGATCGACCGTGCGTCTCAAGCGGCAGATCCCGTACACGAAGGCGATGGAGATGCTGCTGACGGCCGGACGCTACCCGGCACGCGAAGCGCTGATCGTTCGGACTTATCGGACACGTAGTGCCGGACGGCGAGGCGCTAAAGAAGGCCCGGGAGCTCGCGGATCAGGTCGCCGAGAACGGTCCGCTCGCGGTGCGCAAGATCAAGCAATCCGTCGTCGAGACGGCGTGGCTCCCAGAGGAGCAAGCCCTCGACCGCGAGCTCGAGCTCGGCATGGAAGTGATGATGTCGAAGGACGCGCGCGAAGGTCCGCGCGCTTTCAAAGAGAAGCGGAAACCGAACTTCACGGGGACATGAAGCGGGAGGTAACGAAGTGAGCAACGGACCCACTCTCGGGTTCTGGGCCTATGCGGCCGAGAACAGGGACAAGCTGTGCATCGTCGATCCGGACGGCACCGAGCACACTTTCGGCGAAGTGCTCGACCGCGTTCACCAGTACACGCACGGTCTGCGGGCGCTCGGCGTCAAGGCCGGTGATGGCATAGCGACGATCCTTCCCAACGAGCACACGCTCATAGAGCTCTACATGGCGGCACTGCAGATCGGGCGTGTACTTCACGCCGGTCAACTGGCACCTCGTCGCTCGAGAGATCGAGTACATCCTCAAGGACTCGGACGCCAAGGTCGTAGTGGGAAGCGAGCGATTCGCCGAAGCCGTGAAGAAGGCGTGTGACGCCGCCGGTGTGCCGGCAGCAGTACGCTTCGCTTCCGGGAAGATCGAAGGGTTCCGCGATATCAGCGAGCTCGCGGCGGGTCAGCCGACCACGCGTCCGGACGATCTAGTGGCCGGCCAGGCGATGATGTACACGTCCGGGACAACAGGGAATCCGAAGGGCGTGCGGCGAAAGATGGCCGGAGCCCATCCGGACGAGGCCGGTGCTGCGATGGCGTTCTTCCCTTTGATGTTCGACTTCAGCCCTGGTGAAGGCGTGCACCTGACAGTCGGGCCGCTCTATCACGCGGCGCAGATCATGTTCGCGACGTCGTCGCTGCATCTCGGTCACACCGACGTCCTGATGGACAAATGGACGCCCGAGGGAACGCTCGAGCGCGTCGAGAAGTACAAGGTGACAACGTCGCACCTCGTCCCGACGATGTTCCATCGGTTGCTCGCCCTTCCGGAGGAGGAGCGGAACAAGTACGACGTCTCCAGCTGGACAAACGTCGTGCACGCCGCGGCGCCGTGTCCCGTTCCGACGAAACAGGCGATGTTCGACTGGTGGGGGCCGGTTATCTACGAGTACTACGCGGCCACAGAAGGCGGCGGCACGACCGTGAAGCCGGACGAGTGGCTGAAGAAACCCGGCACGGTCGGTCAGCCGTGGCCAACAGCCGAGATCAAGATCCTCGACGACGACGGCAACGAGCAGCCTCCGAACGTTCCGGGCACCGTGTGGATCAAGCCTCCCGGCGCAGCCGCGTTCGAATACCACAAGGACAAGAAGAAGACCTCCGACAGCTGGAAGGACGGCTTCTTCACCGTCGGCGACATCGGTTACGTCGACGAAGACGGGTGGCTGTTCCTGTCGGACCGGAAGGTCGACATGATCATCTCGGGCGGCGTGAACATCTACCCGGCCGAGATCGAGAACGTCTTGCTCCAACACCCGTCGGTCGCCGACGTCGGTGTTATCGGCGTCCCGAACGACGACTGGGGCGAGGAAGTCAAAGCGCTCATCGAGCTCAACACCGGTTACGAAAGTTCAGATGAGCTGATCGCCGAGCTCGGTGAGTACTGCCGGGAGAACTTCGCCGGCTACAAGGTTCCGCGGTCGATCGAGTTCCGCGAGCATCTTCCGCGAACAGATACCGGCAAGCTTCTCAAGCGGGAGCTGCGCGAGCCCTACTGGGCCGGCAAGGAACGCCAGATCTAGGACGCTTCGGCCGCGAGCACCTCTTCGGGAACTACGGGTTCGGTGACAGCGCCTCGGTCGCGCCGCCGACGGGACATCAGAACGGCACCGACGATCAGGGCCGCGATAAGGCTCGTCACACCTCCGAGGCCGAGCCCGACTCGCGGCGACCAGGTCTCCGACACCCAACCCAGGAATGGACCACCTATCGGTGTGCTGCCTAGAAGCACGAGGAAAAACAACGCCATAGAGCGGCCACGCATCTCGGGAGCCGAGCTCAGCTGCACAGTGCTGTTGGCGACGACGATGAAAAGGAACCCGGCCAAGCCGACGACGAGCAGGGCGAAGTAGGCCGTTTGAAGGCCGGGAGCAAAAGCAGCAACGATCTCGAGCGCGCCGAAGGCTCCCGCCGCTCCCACGAGCAACTTACGGGTCGGCTTCTTCAGCGTCGCGGCGTACATGGCTCCTACCAAGGACCCGATGGCCATCACCGCGGTCAAGTTCCCGAAGGTAGTCGCGTCGCCGTGATAGGTGAACTTGGCGAGCAACGGAAGCACGATCTGGAAGTTCAGCCCGAGGCTGGAGACGATGCCGACGAGCACGATCGGGAGCAGCACGTCGGGCTCCGATCTCACGTAACGCAAGCCCGCTCGTATCTGACCTTTCTCCTTACCGACGGGCTTAGTTCTCCGCAGCTCGGCTTCCCGCATCAACCACAGAGCCACGAGCACTCCGAGGAAGCTGAACGCATTCACGAAGAAGCAGGCGGCGATAGACACCGTCGCGATCACGAGCCCGGCCGCCGCCGAACCGACGGTACGGGCGACGTTGAATACCGCGCTGTTCAGGCTTACGGCATTCATCACGTCGTCCTCCGGGACCATCTCGGAGACGAAGGCCTGACGTGCCGGCACATCGATGACCTGGATGAGGCCGTACAGCAACGCGAATCCGTAGACCATCCACAGCTCGATGTGTCCCGACGCCGTAAGCGTTGCGAGCGCAAGGGCTTCTATAAGAAAGAGCGACTGAGTGACGAGCAGGATGCGTCGTTTGTTGAGCCTGTCCGCTATCAGTCCACCCCAAACACCTAGGAAAAGAGTTGGTCCGAACTGCAGCGCGGTTGCAAAGCCGACGGCTACGCCACTGTTGCTCAGCTTCAGGACGAGCCAGGACTGTCCGATGATCTGCATCCAGGTGCCGAACAGCGAGATGAGCTGGCCACCGAAGAACAGCCGGTAGTTGCGAGTTCGCAGAGCGCGGAAGGCGTTCTTCATTGATCGCCCATCCGGTCGAGGATCTCGACGGCCTCCGTTAGAAGTGCGCGCTCCTCCGGCGTGAGTTCCGCAAGCCGGTGGTTGAGCCAGGCCTCCCTGCGTTTCTGGTACTCCTCGTGCTCCGCCCGGCCCTTGGCCGTGGCCTCAACGCGCACTACGCGCGCGTCTTCAGTGGACGGCACGCGACTGACCAGCCCGCGCTCAACGAGTGAGCTGACGATCTTGGTCATCGAGGGAGGCCGAACGCGTTCTGCGTCCGCGAGAGCACCCAGGGTCATCGGGCCGTCCCGGTAGAGGGTGGCAAGCGTCGTGAGCTGGGACGGGGTCGCGTCCTCCCGGCTCCCCTCCTGGCGAAGCCGGCGAGCCAGCCGCGCGACGGATACCCGCAGGCGGGAGGCCAGTTGGCTCTTGGTCAAGGTCGCCATATCGTTAGCATAGCAAACATTTAGCTGTGCTAAGGATCTACAGCGCCTCCGGCTCGTAAACGAGAGTGGGCTGACGGCGTCCTCGGAGCGAGAGCTCGTCGCACGCCAGCCAGCCGCCGGCAGCGTCGCCGGCCGAAATGATCGTCGTAGCGCTCACCAGCACGCGTCCCTCACGCCGCTTCGCCTCGTCCACCAACCTCGAAGCCTCGTTCGCGGCGTCGCCGATGACCGTGTACTCGCTGCGGTCCTCGGTTCCCACGTCCCCGGCAACGACTCGTCCAGACGAAACACCGATCGCAGCGTCGAAGCCTGGATAGGTATTGCCGAGAGTCTCGATCTCGGCCCTTAGGGCTGTGGTCGCTCGCAACGCGCGCTCGGCGTGATCGGGCAACTCCACAGGGGCGCCGAACACGCAAAGCGCCCCGTCACCTTGGAACTGATTCACGAGCCCACCGTGGTCGCCAACGATCCGCACCACCTCTGCAAACAACGAGTTGAGCATTGAGACAACGGCCTCGGGCGGCCGTTCGGCGGCAAGCGTTGTGGACCCAATGACGTCGACGAACATGACGCTCACATCGAGCTGCACCCCGCCAAAAGTTGCAGCAGCCACCGCGCGCTGGGCTACCTCGTCGCCAACGTGACGGCTGAACAATTGCTGTAGCCGATCCCGTTCACGCAGACCCGTCACCATCCGGTTGAAACCGGACTGGAGTCGGCCCACCTCACCGGCATCGTCGACATCGACCGAGGTTTCGAAATCACCCTTCTCGACGCGCTGCAAGCCCCGACGAAGGCTTTCTAGCGGGCGGGCCACCGACCTCGCGCCGACAAGGGTCACGAGAGCACCGACGAGAAGGCCGAACACACAACCGCCGATCACCCACGGGCCGACAAATTCGCGGGGAACAGCGCCGACGGTCAGAGCTATCGCAACGAGATAGGAACCCGAACCGACGAACCATGCCGACGTGAGTCGGGGCATGACTCCGACGCCCGAAGACTTCGAGGTGCTCTTCCCCAGCACAACTGAGAAGAGGGGCCTCAATGCATCCTCCGCGACTAGATAGGTCAAAGCGCAGGCGATACCGGCCGATAACACAACGGTGACGCCCATTCGGATGTACTGAACGCCCAGGGATCTGAAGAAGATCAGTGCCGCCACGTACGTGGCGAAGAACGCCCAGGCCCAGGCCCACGCCGACATTACTGCAAGCGCTCGCGGGTGCGAGATGGTGGCCGATTGTTCTTCTAAGGTGGGTTCCCGGCCGGCCGCCAGCCACGAAGCGATTGGCGCAAACAAACGCCGCGCTCTTATTCGGGTCCAGACGAGCGCCGGCAGATAAACGATGACCGCGGGAAGGAAATCGAGCGATGAAGGCAGATCGAATCTCGCCCGTCTTGTGAAGTAGTCCGCCCCGAGGACTATGAAGATGTTGATGGGAATGACCCCGACCAGGTTGGCCAGCCAGATACGGATCCAGATCTTCTTTTCCAGACGCGCGGCGAAATCGCCCCCCATCCCATCCATGACGAAATCGTAGCCGCATCGCCTCAGACCTACCGGACCTGACACTTCATCAGGTCTGACATACTGTCCAGCGCTCATGCCCGATTTCGCGTTCAACGAGGAGCAGGACGCGCTGCGCGCGACCGTTCGTCGGTTCTGTGACGAACGGTCCGGGTCATCCGAGGTCCGGCGGCTCATGGAAACGCCGGAAGGCTTCGACCCCGACGTTTGGAAGCAGCTCGCGAACGAACTCGGACTCACCGGGATCAACATCGCCGAGGAAGACGGCGGACAGGGCTTCACGTTCGTAGAACTCACGATCGTCCTCGAGGAGATGGGACGAGCGCTTCTCTGCGCGCCCTACTTCTCGAGCATCTGCCTGGCGGCGAACGCGATCGCGAACGCCGGCACGGACGACGAACGCCATAAGCTCCTCCCGCAGATCGCATCGGGAGATGTAAGGGCAGCGCTTCGCCTTCACCGAACCGAGCGGGGACTGGAGTGCCGAAGGCATCACCGTTCAAGCCGACGGCAACGTTCTGAGCGGAACCAAGACCTACGTGATCGACGGACACACAGCCGACCTCATCGTCGTAACCGCACGGGAGCCGGGAACCTCGGGCGTCGACGGCATCTCTCTCTTCACGGTCACAGCCGAGACAAAAGGGCTCACACGAACGCCGCTCGAGACACTGGACCTTACTCGCAAGCAGGCCGAACTCGTCTTCGATGGAGTCGAAGCAACTCCGCTCGGTGCGAAGGGCGAAGGGTGGCCAGCTTTGCGCAAGACGCTCAACCAGGCCGCCGTTTGTCTCGCAGCCGAGTGCTGTCGGCGGGTCGCGAGAAGACGATGGACATGGCCGTCCAGTACGCAAAGGACCGTTACCAGTTCGGCCGCCCCATCGGCTCGTTCCAGGCGATCAAGCACAAGTGCGCCGACATGTTGCTGCGCCTCGAGTCGGCGAAGTCGGCGGCGTACTACGCAGCGTGGGCGGCCACAGAGGACAACGAGGAGTTGACGGTGGCCTCGAGCCTGGCCAAGGCGTTCTGCACCGAGTCGTACTTCGCGAACTCCCGCGAGAACATCCAGATCCACGGCGGCATCGGTTTCACCTACGAGCACGACTGCCACCTCTACTACCGCCGGGCGAAGTCGTCCGAGCTCTTCCTCGGAGACCCGACGTATCACCGCGAACTGATCGCCGACCGGCTCGGTATCTAAGCCCCACATGCCCGAACCGCTCGTCGCACAGCACGTCCTGGAGTTCGGCTACACGCGAAGCCTCGGCCCTACGCTCACGAAGTTCTTCACCGGGCTACGCGACAAGAAGATCTTCGGCGCCAAGACGGCCGCCGGGAAGGTGATCGTTCCGCCGACGCCTCACGACCCGGAGACCGGCGAAGAGGTCGCCGAACTCGTCGAGGTCGGCACGGCCGGAGTAGTTACGACGTGGGCGTGGGTCGACAACCCACGACCGAACCATCCCATGGACAAGCCGTTCGCCTGGGCCCTCGTCCAACTCGACGGCGCCGATACGGCAATGCTTCACGCCGTCGACGCGGGCGATGAATCGAAGATGTCGACCGGTATGCGCGTAAGCGTGCGATGGGCGGACGAAACCGTTGGCTACATCACCGACATCGAGTGCTTCGAGCCTGAATGACAAACCAAGAAGACAACACCAGCACCTCATCCGGGGAAGTTACGGGCATCGTCACGCCCTTGCGTTTGGAATACGACTACACGCCGGGAACCGCTGCGTCGCGCTACCTGCGTAAGGTCGCGGAGGGCGAGCTCGTCGGGCAGCGGTGTCCGAAGTGCAAGAAGGTCTACGTCCCACCGCGTGGTTCTTGTCCGACGTGCGGGGTTCCGACCGAAGAAGAGATAACGCTCGAGCAGACAGGGAACGATCACCGGCTTCTGCATCGTCAACATCCCCTTCATGGGACAGGCCGTCGAGGTTCCCTACGTAAACGCCACGATCAAGCTGGACGGCGCCGACATCGGCTTCTACCACCTGATCCAGGAAGTGCCCTACGACGAGATCCACATCGGCATGCGCGTCGAAGCCGGTGTGGAAGCCGACGCGAGGAGTGGGGTCCAACCACCGAGTCCATCGCATACTTCCGTCCGATAAAGGACGGCGAGTGATGCGGGACGTTGCCATCGTCGCTTTCGCGCAGGCACCGAGCGTCCGCAAGGAGCCGGAGCGCAACGAGGTCGAGATCCTCATGCCCGTCGTGAAGGAGGTGTTCGACGCCGTTGGGCTGACCAAGGACGACATCGGCTTCACTTGCTCCGGCACATCCGATTTCTTGGCCGGGCAGCCCTTCTCGTTCGTGTCGGCTCTCGACGCGGTGGGCGCTTGGCCCCCGATCGTCGAGTCGCACGTCGAGATGGACGGCGCGTGGGCTCTTTACGAAGCGTGGGTCCGGCTGCAGCACGGCGACGTCGACACCGCGCTCGTGTACGCGGTGGGCAAGTCGTCGATGGGAGATCTGCTGGACGTCCTGTGCCTGCAGCTCGACCCCTACGTTCTGACGCCGCTTTGGCCGGATTCGATAAGCCTCGCCGCGCTGCAGGCTCGCGCATATCTCGAGAAGACGGGCAAGAGCGAACGCGATCTCGCCGATGTGGCCGCGCGGAGTCGTGCGAACGCCAAGAGCAATCCGTCCGCACAGGTCTCGGGTGACTTCGACGCTGCCGCGCTACTGGACGAGCCGTACATCGCATCGCCACTTCGCAAGCACGACTGTCCGCCGATCTCCGACGGAGCAGTCGGCTGTGGTACTCGCCGTCGGAGACTCGCGCGAAAGAGTGTGCGCGGGCGTCCGGCTTGGATCCGCGGTATCGACCACCGCATCGAGGCATCACTCGCTCGGCGCGCGCGATCTGACGACACTCCGCATCCACGAAACTCGCCGGCGAACGAAGGCCGGCGTCAACGAAAAACCGGTCGACTTGGCCGAGCTTCACGCGCCGTTCACTCACCAGGAGCTGATCCTTCGTTCCGCGCTCGGGCTGGGCGACGACGTCACGATCAACCCATCCGGAGGCGCACTGTCGGCGAATCCCGTGATGGTCGCCGGACTCACCGAATCGGCGAGGCCGCACAACGTGTCATCTCCGGCGACGTCAAAGCGCGCAGTCGCGCATGCAACGTCCGGTCCGTGTCTTCAGCAGAACCTCGTGTGCGTGCTGGAGGGTGACTGATGGCCAATCCCTGCGCCGTCATCGGCATCGGCCAGACGAAGCACGACACGAAGCGTGAGGACTGCTCGCAGATCGACCTCGTGCGAGAAGCCGCGAACGCGCACTCCGGGACGCCGACCTCACGTGGAAGGACATCGACGCCGTCGTCATCGGCAAAGCTCCCGACACCTTCGAGGGCGTGATGATGCCCGAGACTCTTCCTCGCCGACGCGCTCGGCGCCGTCGGCAAACCGATGATGCGCGTTCACACGGCGGGCAGCGTCGGTGGATCCACCGCGCTTGTCGCGGCGAGTCTCATACAAGCCGGCGTGCACGATCGCGTGCTGACCGTCGCCTACGAGAAGCAGTCCGAGTCCGACGCCATGTGGGCCTTGTCGATGCGCATACCTTTCTCACCGCCGCTGGTCGCCGGTGCCGGCGGCTACTTCGCCCCGCACATCCGCGAGTACATCAGGCGATCGAACGCGCCCGACGACATCGGGATCAAGGTTGCGGTGAAGGATCGCCTCAACGGCGTGAAGAATCCGTACGCACATCTGCACCTACCGGACATCACTTACGAAGAGGTCCGCGACTCGCTGATGCTGTGGGCCCCCATCCGGTATCTCGAAACGTGCCCATCTTCGGACGGAGCTTGCGCGCTGGTGCTGGCAAGTGAGTCGGCGGCCAAGGCACCGACGCCTCCGGCGTGGGTACACGGCACGGCCATGCGCTCGGAACCAACGATGTTCGCGGGACGCGACGAGGTGAACCCCGTCGCCGGACAGGAATGCGCCCGCGACGTGTACAAGCAAGCCGGCATCACGGACCCGCGCAAGGAGATCGACGCGGCGGAGATCTACGTGCCCTTCAGCTGGTTCGAGGCGATGTGGATGGAGAACCTACACTTCGCCCCGGAGGGTGAAGGCTGGAAGATGACCGACACCGGCGCAACCGCCATGGACGGCGACATGCCGATCAATCCATCCGGCGGAGTGATGTGCTCGAACCCCATCGGAGCTTCGGGGATGCTTCGATTCGCGGAGGCGGCCATGCAGGTGCGCGGACAAGGCGGCGAGCATCAGATCGACGGTGCTCGGATCGCGATGGGCCACGCGTACGGTGGCGGATCGCAGTACTACGCGATGTGGATCGTGGGAGCCGAGAAGCCCTAACCTGCGTGCACTACCGAGGTCGCGCCTCGGCGCACGAGCGCAACAACAGCGAAGAACGCCGCACAGGCAAGGACGATCGTTCCACCGGGAGCCAGAGCCCAGACGCGAGCGGCCGTCAGTCCAACTACGACTGATCCAATCCCGATCACAACCGACCATCGCATCGTGCCCCTGAAAGATTTGGACAGTAGCTGCGCCGATGCGACCGGAAGCACCATCAGTGCGGCGACCAGCAGCAGACCGACGATGCGCATAGCGGCCACGATCGTGACTGCCGTTAGGGCGGCGAGCATCAAGTTGAGCGCTCCGGCGGGCACCCCAGCCACGCCTGCCCATTCTTCGTCCATGACCAACCCGAACAAGGCACGACGTGTGAATGCGATCGTCGACAGAACAACTGCACCGAGGACGGCGATCGTTGCCAATTCGCCGCGATCGACGAAGAGGACGGATCCAAACAGATAAGAAAAAACACCGGCGTTGAACGAGTCGGCGAGTCCTAAAAGAACGACCCCCCCGGCTATCCCCGAATAGAAGAACAGCGCCAGCGCCACGTCCCCCGTCGCCTGAGCCCGAGCGCGCAATCGCTCCATCGCTATCGAAGCGATCACGGCGAGCACGAGCGCCGTCCAAACCGGCTCGGTGCGTAGCAACAGGCCGGCCGCCACGCCGGCGAACGCGACGTGGCCGATGCCGTCACCCATGAGCGACATGCGCCGCTGCACGAGGAAGGTTCCTATCAACGGCGCCGAAGCTCCAACGATCACACCAGCGGCCAGCGCCAGCTGCATGTATTCGCGGTCGAAGGGCCACGGCATCGCTATCTGAGCTCCTCGAGCCAAGCCGGGAGGTCCTCGGCGTGCACACCCAGGCTCACGCCGGACTCGATCAGCTGTTGCGGGGTTCCGTCGAAGCGGATGCGATTGCGCAACACGATCACGCGATCCAGATCGGAGGCCACCGACCCAAGCTCATGCGAAACGAGCAGGACCGTCCCATCATGCGCACGTACGTGATGGACGAGCGCGTCGCGGAAGCGGGTCTGAGCTTCGGTGTCCACTCCGGCGATCGGTTCGTCGAGAACGAGTAGCTCCGGCTCGCTGGCCAACGCGCGGGCGATGAACGCCCTCTGCTGCTGCCCGCCGGACAGCTCACTCACACGCCGATCACGCATCGACTCGAGTTCGACGATCTCCAACGCGTGCGTGATGGCGCCCCGATCCTTGTTGCCCAAACGCCTCCACCAACGGCCTCTCGCCAGACGACCCGTCGTTACGACTTCTTCGACGGTCGCCGGGAGACTGGCGGCCAGTTGAGGCCTCTGTGGGACATAGCCGAGTCGCCATCTTTCCTCGAACCGATCCGGACCGTTACCGAATAACGTCGTGCTGCCGGCGGTCGGCCGGAGCAACCCGAGCAACACCCTTATAAGTGTCGACTTGCCCGAGCCGTTGGGGCCCACCAAGGCGACGAACTCCTTGCGCTCGACCCCCAGAGAGACGTCTTCGAGCACGAATTCGCCGTTGTAAGCGAACGAAACGCCGTCGGCGCTGAGCACAGATGCCGGCGCGATCACTTGCACCCCAGACCTGCGCGCAGTGCCTCGAGGTTCTCGCGCATAACGCTGGCGTAGTCCTCACCGTTCCCGATCTGATCAGGTGTGAGGCCTTCGATCGGATTCAACGTTGCGACTTGGGCTCCCGTTTCACGGGCCAGGGTCCGTGCCACCTCTTCGGACACAAGGACTTCCGCAAAGATCGTTGTCACGCCATGCTCCTTGACGAGATCGCTCAGCTCTGACAGATGCTCGGGATCGGGCTCCGCTTCGGGCGAAATCCCCGCGATCGACTCCTGTTGCAAGCCGTACCGCGTCGCCAAGTAAGCGAACGCGCCGTGGCTTGTGACGAGCAAATGACGGTCACAAAAGCCGAGTCCTTCCTCGAATTCCTCATCGAGCTCTTCGATCCGGTCGGCGTACTCTCGGGCGCCGTCCCTGTAGCCGTCAGCGTTGTCGTCGTCGGCCTCGGCCAGAGCAACGGCGATCCGCTCGACAGCGGCGGCCCACCGCGGAGGATCGAGCCAGATGTGGGGATCGACAGCATGCTCCTGCGCAGCCGCTTCCCGCAGGTCTTCGCCTTCGAGCAAGTCCAGCGCTACGCCCTTGGCCTGGTCCACCGCCTCTTCGAGCGCCGGCTGGAATCCACGACCGAGGTAAAGGACAACATCGGCGTCGATGATGTCATCCAGCTGATCGGTCGTTAGCTCGATGTCATGCGGCTCGGCTCCCGGCGGCGTCAGATTCTTTACCTCGACGCGATCGCCACCGATCTGCTTTGCCGCCTCGGCCAGAGGATAGAAAGCGGCAATTACCGAAAGATCCCCCGAAGCGCTCTTGGGCCCGCCTTGGGAGCAGCCGACAACGACGAGCGCGAGGACGATCCCCCCGAGAAGCAGCCGCCGCATCTCCGTCTTTCGTTGAATGAGAATGATTATCGATATACAATAGCAGCCATGGCACCCAGATCCGCCAACCGCCAGGAAGTCCGGGAGATGCTGGAACGCGCCGGCCTACGTCCGACTCGCCAGCGCGTCGCGGTTATCGACGCCTTGAGAGCACGCCCCGAAGCGGTGACGGCGCAGGATCTCCATCACGAGTTGCGGCGGTCGTCCGGTGCACCAGGACTTGCAACGATCTATCGGACTCTCACCGCCCTAAGCACATCAGGCGATCTGGACACCTTCCCGAAGGAAGGCGAGCAAGCCTTCCGGCTGTGCGGCCCCGACCACCACCACCATCTCGTGTGTCGTTCGTGCGGGTCTATCGAAGAGGTGGGTGCCGAGGCGGTTGAGTCATGGGTGAAGCGCGTTGCACGGCAGCGACGCTTCAAGGTGCTCGGCCACACGGTTGACGTCTACGGACTCTGCGCCGCCTGCGGCTAACTCAGCGCTTTGAGGGCGTCCTCCAACGTGCTGACACCCACGACATCGAGTCCCGACGACCTCGCGTCACGCACCTCGTCCTCGGGGACGAGGAAAAGCTCCGCTCCCGCTCGCTTTGCAGAGATCGCCTTCTCCTCGAGACCTCCCACAGGCCCGACGCGGCCGTCCAGATCGATGGTGCCGGTAGTGGCCACGTCGCGGCCGTCGGCAACGTTGGCGTCCTTTATCAGGTCGTAGATGGCAAGCGCATAGGCAAGACCGGCGGACGGGCCTCCGATCTCTCGCTCGCGGAAGGTCACGTCGAAGGGCAGCTCGACGTCGAAGTCACGGGTCTCCAGGAACACGCCCACTCCAGGTGCTCCCTCTACGACGCCGGCCCGGCTCTTGAGCGTCACAGTTCGTTCGCGCTTGTCGCGGTCGAACGTGATCTTGAAGCTCGTACCCTGAGGCCGGTTGCGGATAGGGCGGCCAACATCGTCGGCTAGACGAACGGGTTGTCCGTCCACTTTGGTGATCACATCGCCTTCCTTCAGGACGCGCGCTGCGGGCGCTCCGGGAATGAGTGCGGAAACGATCGCCCCGGTTCCCTTTATGTCGACCTCCAGTCCGGCCGCTTTCGCGGCGGCCGCGGCGGCGATCCGCTGCGTTTGCTGGAAGAGCGTCCTCTGCTCTTCGAAATACTGGTCGGCATCGACACCGCGGGGGACGAGGTTCGAGATGGGAGTGATGTCTCTTCCTTGCATGACTGCGAACAAGAATCCGAATCCGGTCGGTTGCTGAACGGCAACCGATGTCAATAGGAACCCGCCGTCCACAGGGTCGGTCTTCATTCCGCGGATGCTGATGTCTTCGGACACGTCGAAGGACGTCCCAGGCCGCAGGACGACCACCGGTGGCTGATAGAAAAGTCCGACGGCGATCACAACGGCGGCTATGCCCAGGATCCATAGAAGCGGGCCGCTGCGACGACGCGGAGTCGTCACCTCGTCGGTTCCCCGGATTCGCTCGAGATCCATGGCCCGGCCTATGTCCGACGGCGAGATGATCCCGACGAGCCGCCCGTCGTCCAAAACCGCGGCACGTCCCGGTCCCTTCTGCAAAGCGATGGCGGCCTCGGTCACTTCGCTGTCCGGACGCAATACGACTACCTCATCAGCCGGGAGCATCACGTCGCGGACGAAGGTCGTCGGTCTCGCCTCTGCCGGAACGCGGCCCGCCTGACGAAGAGAAACCATTCCCAGTAGCCGCCCATCGCCAACTACCGGATAAGTGGAATGGCCGCGCATGTGAGCAACGTCGTCGATGAACGAAGTGATGGACAGGTCGGCATCGACCACCTCGGGGTCGGGTGTCATCAGATCTGCGACGTGGCGCCCACCGAGTGACTGACGGAACTGCGCGTATGCGACCTCGGATTGCGCAGCCTGCATCAGGAACCAGCCGATGAATACGAACCAGATACCGCCGGTATTCGCACCCGTAACGAACTGAAGGATCCCAACGACCATCAATCCGATAGCCAGCACTCTGGCCAGTCGCGCAGCGCTCACCGTCGCTGCGCCATAACTTCCGCCTCGGTGCCAAAGGTAGGAACGAAGCACTCGCCCGCCGTCGAGCGGCAGTGCCGGGATCATGTTGAAGGCAAGCAGGACGAGATTTATTCGGGACAGGTAGTCGACGACTCCGACGACGGGAACGGCAAGCCCCGCGGCGTCGAACGCGGCTCGAATACCGAGGAACACACCAAAGAGGACGGCCGTAACGGCGGGGCCGGCGATCGCGATCCGGAACTCGGCCCCCGCCGAAGGAAAGTCGCCTTTGAACTTCGCCACGCCCCCGAAGATCCAGAGCGAGATGCTCTCGATCTCCATCCCTTCGCGCTGAGCGCGAAAGGCATGCCCGAGCTCGTGAAGGATGATGCAGCCGAAGAAGAGAACGGCGGTGATGATGCCCATCGCCCAGTACGTGCTTGAGTCGAGGTCGTGGTAGGTGCGCGGGAAGTAACCGGTCGCGAACGACCACGCGAAGAGCGCGAAGACGAGCAGCCAGGACCAGTTGGCGCCGATCCTGATCCCCCGGACGCGGAACAGCGTGAAAGAGGATTCCATCAATGTTTCTTATACAAGGCCCGACGGCTGGTGGCGTCTAGTCGTCCAGCTCGACGCGCCTTTCGCGCTTCCGGCGCGAGCGGAGCCGCTTCTCTTGAAGACGGCGCTCCCGCGCCGCCTTGCTCGGCCTGGACGGCCGTCGCTTCGGCGGTGGGGGCTTCAGAGCATCCGCCATCAGCTTTCGGAATCGCTCTACCACGGCCTCTCGGTTGGCCCCTTGGGTCCGTGACTCCGAGGCAACGATGTGCAGCTTCCCGTCGGAGTCCAGTCGAGTAGCCAGCCGCTGAAGCGCACGTGATCGCTGGACCGGGCCGAGCGACGGCGAGCCCGCGACGTCGAAGACCAACTCCACCTGCGTCTCGCGTCGATTGACGTTCTGTCCGCCGGGCCCTCCGGACCTGGAGAACTTGAACGAGATCTCGCGTCCCGGTATGACGCAGGAACGACTGACGCGGACGTCGTCCGTCACGCTAAGACGACGCGAGTCGCTGCAGGGCCTCGGCGATGTCGGAGGACTGAGGAAGGATCGCGTCCTCGAGCGTGGGTTCGTATGCCACCCAGGTGTGCTTGGCTCCCACGCGCATCACCGGGGCATCGAGGTCCCAGAAGCAGTGCTCGGTCACCCAGGCCGAGATCTCGGCCCCCATGCCGAACTCGAGGATGTCCTCGTGCACGACGAGCAGCCGTGAAGTCTTGGCCACCGATGCCGCCACCGCTTCCTGATCCCAGGGCCAGAGCGAACGCAGATCGATCACTTCGACCGACAAGCCCTGTGACTTCTCGAGCTCCCGCGCGGCCTGCATCGAACGTTGCACGGTCGCGCCGTAAGTGACGAGCGTTATGTCCGTCGCCCGGACTCGCAACCGCGGCCTTGCCCAGCGGGATCTTGTATTCGGCGGGCGGGAACGGATCGCGGTTGTACATCTGCCGGTACAGGTGCTTGTGCTCGAGGAACAGGACGGGGTCTTCGCACTCGAACGCGGTGCGAAGAAGCCCCGCGGCGTCTCGCGCGCGTGAAGGCATCACGACGAACAGGCCCGGTGTGTGCGTGAAGATCGACTCACCCGACTGCGAGTGCCAGATCGAGCCGCCCTGCAAGTAGCCGCCGATCGGTACCCGCAGCACCATCGGCACCTTGAATCCGCCGTTGGAACGCCAGCGCGTCGTCGCGGCCTCGGTGCGGATCTGCTGCATGGCCGTCCAGATGTAGTCGAAGAACTGGATCTCCGGCGACGGACGCAAGCCTCGGATCCCTTGTCCGATCGCTCTGCCGACGATGTTGGCCTCGGCCAGCGGTGTGTTGAAGCAGCGGGCCATCCCGAATTGCCGCGTTAGTCCGTGCGTGATCCCGAACACTCCGCCCTTGCCCGGGCACGTGCTCGAGCTTCTCGAGCGATGCAGCGTCCGCCACGTCCTCACCGAAGACGCGCACGCGTTCGTCGCGCTCCATCACCTCGTGCAACGTCAGACGGATCGCCTCTCCGAACGTGACGACCTCCCCTGTTCCGGCATCGTCCGGTTCGATCACTTCCGGCAGCGGTCCGGTGATGTTCTCGAGCACCGTCGCCGGATCGGGACGGCGCGCAGCCAGAGCTTCGTTGGCGGCCTGGACGACGTGAGCCTTGGCATCGTCCCTGATCTGCTTGGCTTCGTCGGGCGAAAGCATCCCGGCCTGGACGAGCTCGCGCTCCAGCTGGTCGATCGGGTCGTACTCCTGCTCCTCGGCCAGCTCTTCGGCAGGCCTGTACTTGCGCTGATCGTCGGATAGAGAGTGCGAGTACGGCCTCGTCACGATCGCGTGGATCAGCCCCGGTCCCTCACCGGCGCGCACACGCTCGATCGCCTTCTTTCCCTTCTGCCGCACCTCGAAGTAGTCGCGTCCGTCCATCTTGTGGATCGCCAGGCCGCGGAAGCCGCGCACGAGCTCGGAAACGGGAGCCGGGTGCTGGTCGTCCGAAGGGACGGAGATCGCATAGCCGTTGTCGGCAACGACGAACAGGACGGGCAGGTGCAATGTGCACGCCGTGTTGAGCGCTTCCCAGAACTCGCCTTGCGAGCACGCCCCTTCCCCGAGCGACACATACGTGAGCTCGTCGCCGTACGCGGTACATCCGGGAAGATCGCGACGGACGATGTACCGCGAGGCTTCGGCACAGCCGACCGCCGGTATGCACTTGGCTCCCCGTCGCCGACGACTCGGTGACGACGTTCAGGTCGGGGAAGCTCCAGTGGCACGGCATCTGCCGGCCGCCGACGCCGGGTCGTCCGCCGAACCGACGGCCTGCAACAGCAACGTCTTCGCGTCGACGCCCATTCCGAGCATGAGCGCACCGTCGCGGTAATAAGGAAAGAACCAGTCGTAACCGGACGCAGGTATCGCATGAGCCCGAGGTAAAGCGCTTCGTGGCCGGCGCCCGAGATCTGGAAGAACACCTTCGATTGCTGACGCAGGACGATCTCTCGGTCGTCGATCGCGCGTGAGATGCATGCGAGCCGGAAGTCTTCGATGGCTTCGTCCGCGGAGACCCCGCGGTGCTTGCGAGCGGCCCGAGTCTGAGCCTTAGCCATCGAACTGAGCCTACTGCCGAAAGAGCTACCGCCGAGCGAAGTGAGGCGGCAGCATCTATAGGGTCAGCGGCGCTGACCCTATAGAGCTACTTGGGCAGCAGCTCCAGGGCGTCGTTGTCCTCGATGGCCTGCACCGCCCGGTCGGTCATGCCTTGGATCAGCGCGCGATGGCGCTCGTTGGTGATCTCGATCTGAGCCCGTGGCGACAACCGGATAGATGAAGCACCACGCGACGGTGCGCCGGTAGTCGCGAGTCGAAGTCGTCCTCTGGGTAGTCGATTCCTCGTGCGGCTATACCCTCGAGGTACCGATCCCGCAACTCGGTCTCGTGCGCTCGGCGGACTTCGGTATCGAGGCTCTGGCTGATGAAGTAGCCGAGGTCGTATCCGCCGCGTCCGCGGAAGCAGATCTGCCAATCGACGAGAGTCACTGGAGCCTGATCGTTCTTGCCGAAGAAGACGTTGTCGAGCCGGAAGTCGCCGTGGCAGAAGGTAACGGGTTCGTCGGCGGCCTCGTCCACGAACCACGGCGACGAGCTCGGGGAACCGATCGCCGAAGTCCCGATAAGCGTCGTCCAGTTGACCGCCTACGATCTCGAGCGCGCGGGGCCAGGACTGCTTGAACATCCCGGCCAGCACCTGGGGGAAGGGAGGATCGGAGTAGGAAGGGATCCACGGCATAGCCGAGAAGCGATCGCTTGACCACCACGACGCGTGCAGGTCCACCATCGCGTCGATCGCAACGTGGGCATCGGCGAGGACGCAACCCTCCATCTGGTCGCACATGCGCCGGTCACTTAGGTCTTCGAGGAGCAGTGCGAAGTCTCCCGACTCGGCGTCGTGCTCGGCGAAGTACGCCTTGGGTGTCGCGACGGGCGTGAGCTCTGCCGCCTCGCTTGTAGAAGCGCACTTCCTTCTAGTAGAAGTTGCAGCGGCTCGACCACGTTCATCCGAGCGCCATCGTCCAGCGTTGGGAACTTCGCGATCACACTGTCCGGCACGCCGTCTCCGTTCAACTTCAGCCGGTACAGACGGCCGAGCAGTCCAACTCCGATACCGATCTGCTCGATGTCGAAGGAATCGACCGTTCCCCCGACGTTCTTGGACAGCCACTCAGCGGTCACAGCCTCCGGCCCGCGCGGAAATGCGTCGCCCATCGTTTCCCCCTCGTTCTTTGGACTGGTCCACCGTATGCCCGTGCCTATGCTGACGCAATGGCGCTTTTGACCTGGCTCGGCGTTCCCGGCAGCGCGGAGGCTTGGTCGCAACTCGCTTTTGAGGTCGACGGCGATGGGTTCCAGGTCGGACAGGTTCGATGTCAGACGGCCGGTGATCCCTCGTGGGGGTTCGATGAGCTGCTGGGAGACGCGTCGAAGTTAGGCGTGAAGACGGAAGCGATCGCCGCAACTCGCGACGGAACGAAGCATCCCAACGGCATCAACATTGTCGACCACATCGTGTACACCGTCCTGGATCTGGACGAAGCAGTCGATGGGCTGACGCTGACGCTCGGCATGCCGCCGCGCCGTCGTTTTCATCCGCGCGGACCGGAAGGTCCCGAGATGGCCTTCTTCCGCGTGGGCGAGGCCTTCATAGAAGTGGTCTCGTCCGGCCGTCCGCCTGAATTGATGGGGATCGCGTTCAGTTCTCCAGACCTCGATGCGACCGTCGAGGCCATCCGCGCAGCCGGGGGCCCGGTCGGAGATCCGAAGCCGGCCGTGCAAGGAGGACGCATAGCCAGCGTCTGGGGCGGCCACGTCGGTTGGGGCGTTGCGATCATGGAACCCCCGGAGCGTAAGGAAACGGTCTAGCGGCGGCTGCGCTGCATGGGGTTGCGGCCGCGCCACTCGTGGTACTCGGGCACCTTCTCCTTCACGACGTAAAGGAAGATGTAGCAGCCGGTCTCGCCGAGGAACTTGAACCGCTTGCGCAGGTCCTTGACGAGAGCCTCGTAGGAATCGAACGACCGCAGGTACTTGCGGAAGCCTTTGTGCTCCGTGTCGAGATCGATCAGCGTTTGCGCGTTATGGACGGTGGCTTCGATCTTCGCCCGGTTGCGTACGATCCGGGTGTCCTTCGCCAACTTGTCGACGTCGCGCGGAGACAAGCTGGCGACGTGCTCGACATCGAAACCGCGGAATGCTTCGCGGAAGCCGTCCCACTTCGCGTAGATCACGTCCCAGCTGATGCCGGCTTGAAAGGCCGACTTCGTCATGGCCTCGAGGTAGTCATCGAGCTTCTTCGGCGTCACTTGCGGCGGTGCGCCCTTCTCTCGCGGCATCTGGAAACTCCTCGCTCGCTGGACGATGGTTAGGCTATGCCCTCGTCATCCGGGGACGAAGGGGAGACATCGATGAGCGACGCAGAACTCGCGTTCACGCCGGCTACGGAGCTGGCCGAGATGATCCGGCTCAAGAAGATCTCGCCGGTCGAGCTGGTCGATCTCTACGCATCCCGCATAGAGCAGTTGAACCCGAAGCTGAATGCCTACCTCACACTGACGATCGACCAAGCGCGAGAAGAAGCGAAGCGTGCGGAGGCAGCGGTCAACGGAGACGACCTCCCACCGTTCCACGGCGTGCCGATCTCGATAAAGGACCTCAACGACACGGCGGGAGTTCGGACCACTCATGGAACGGCTGCGTTCAGCGATCGCATCCCGGACGAGGACGAAGAGGTCGTCGCGCGCATCAAGAGGGCAGGGTTCATCATGCTCGGCAAAACGAACACACCCGAATTCGGGACGACGCCGTGGACCGAACCGATCGCTTACGGCCCTGCGCGCAACCCCTGGGACACTGAACGCACTCCGGGCGGATCATCGGGCGGAGCGGCGGCCGCGCTGGCGGCAGGCTTGTGTCCCATCTCGCAGGGTTCCGATGGCGGCGGGTCGATCCGCATCCCGTCGTCCGTATGCGGTCTGTTTGGCATCAAGCCTTCTCGTGGACGCGTCTCCGCGGCGCCCGGCCCCCAATCGTTCCTTTCACAGGACGGACCGATCGCACGCACGGTCGCAGATGCAGCCGGTCTTCTCGACGCGATCGCCGGATACTCAACCGGTGATGCTTGGTACGCGCCGCCGCCCGAGCGCCCGTTCGCCGAGGAAGTCGGACGGCCCGTGGAGAACCTGCGCATCGCGTGGTCGACCCGAGCCGAGATGGACACGGTTGTCGCGCCGGGGAACAAGAAGGCCGTCGAAGAGACGGCCAAGCTGTTGTCGGAACTGGGGCACGACATCGTCGACTCAGACCCACCGACATGGCCGCCGGACCTCATCGACGCGTTCCTGATCACGTGGTGCGTCCGAACCGATGCCTACGATCCGATGCCTCCGTTGGAAACGGTCGAACCTTTGAATCGCGCCCTGATCGAAGTGGGACGTGAGTACAACGCGCCGCAGTTCGAGCGGGCGCAGCGTCTGATCCAAAGAGAAAGCCGCAAGCTCGTTTCGTTCTTCGATGATGTCGATGTGGTCATGACGCCTACGGTTGCGATACCACCGCCGAAGGTCGGCGAGTACCACGACCCTGACAACCCGTTGATGGAGTTCCTCGCAGCGGGAAACTTCGTCCCGTTCACACCTGCTTGGAACACGACAGGACAGCCCGCCGTTTCGATCCCGCTGCTTTGGGACGAGCACGGTCTGCCCGTCGGTGTGCAGCTCGTTGGGCGCCCGGGGGCCGAGTCGACGCTGATCAGATTGTCGGCGCAGCTGGAAGAAGCGCGTCCCTGGATCGACCGGCGTCCGCCGGTTTCCTAACTTCGACGATGCCCGAGCTGGGAGCGTAGGCGCGCGAGGCGTTCGTCCCATTGCGCGCCGACCTGGGTCATCCAACCCATCGCGTCGGCGAACGGCCTGGGCGTCAGTTGGAAGACCAAGACTCGGCCGCTACGCCTCGACGAAACGAGGCCGGCCGAAGCCAGCAAGGCGAGGTGCTTGCTTATCGCCTGCCGCGTTATTGGAAGTCGCTCGGAGAGTTCCGTCGGAGTAGCTCCGCCCAAAGCCGACAGCTCGGCCACAACCCTGCGCCTCGTCGGGTCCCCGAGCGCATCGAACACCGCGCCCGCGTCGCCTTTCATGATCAGACGCCCGCGCGCGCGAGTGGTCTGAAACCGATCTGCGGAGAGGGCGTGACGGCGGGTTCCACCTGCCGCTCGACGACGCGAACGACCGAACCGTCGGGCACTTCGTCGATCTCGATCGAAACGCGGGACGGATCGTCGCCCAGCCACCGGAAGATCAGTCGTCGCGGCGCGTCCGCTTCCTCGACGACGGCTCTGCGCTCCGTCCCGTCCGGGAAGTGGAAGGTCGCGACCTCGCCCTTCTCCAGATCGCCGTCGACGTCGGCGCCGAACCAGTCCCCGAGCTTGTCCGGTTCGGCGACGGCCGACCAAACGTCTTCGGCATCGGCGGGCAAGAAGACCTCGCGCTGGACGTCGCTCACCGGCCAACTATAGCGCAACCTAGCAGTTGCGCATCCTCGGATCTCCGCTAGACTCGCAACCATAGGGTTGCACGTTCCAAGGAGGCTCTTATGGGCGATTTGCTGATCCCGATGGTCGTCGAGCAGGCAGGTAACGTCGAGCGGTCCTTCGACATCTACTCGCGGCTCCTGCGCGACCGGATCGTTTTCCTCGGCACCCCGTTGGACGACAACGTCGCGAACCTCATCAACGCTCAGCTCTTGATGCTCGAGCACGAGGACTCGGAGAGGGACATCTCGCTTTACATCAACTCGCCGGGTGGTGCATCGACCGCGCTTTTCGCGGTCTACGACGTCATGCAGTACATCCGTCCGGACGTTCAGACCATCTGCATGGGCTTCGCCGCGTCGGCCGCCGCCGTCCTTCTCGCCGCCGGGTCGGCGGGTAAGAGATCGGCACTCCCGAACAGCCGCATCCTCATCCACCAGCCGCACGGCGAGACCGGACACGGACAGGTGAGCGACATCCAGATCCGGGCCAAGGAGATGCTGGAGCAGCGGCAGATGATGAACGAGATCCTTGCACGGCACACCGGACAAGAAGTCGAGACCATCGCGCGCGACACCGACCGGGACAACATCATGTCGCCGGCCGAGGCCGCGGCCTACGGACTCATCGACTCGGTCATTGAGCCTCGGAATCTCGATCGTTTGGGCGCATTCGTTCCATCCGTTCCGGCGGAGAAGAACGTCAACGGCGCAAAGCACTGATGTAGACGGGGGCTATCCTCCCTGGATGGCTTCCAAACAGCCCGTCGGTGCCCACGTCGCACCAGACCAACCACTGAAGATCGCCGAGACCCTGAAGGCGGACTGCGTCCAGATCTTCTTGTCCGACCCGCAGAGCTTCAAGAAGCCACCGCCGCGTCCGGACGCCGACGAGCTGCGCGATTCCGATATCGCCGTCTATATCCACGCGCCCTACCTGATCAACGTTTGCTCACCGAAGAACAACATCCGGTTCGGCTCCCGAAAGATCCTTCAGGAGACGTGCGATGCAGCAGCCGCCGTTGGAGCGGCGGCAGTGATCGTGCACGGTGGACACGCCGACGACGATGTGAACGAAGGTTTTGGCAGATGGGTTCGAAGCCTGGAGATGCTGAAGTCCGAAGTGCCGCTGTTCATCGAAAACACTCCGGGCGGCAAGAACGCCGTCGCCAAACGCTTCGACGACCTAGCACGTTTGTGGGAAGCGATCCACAAAAGGCCGCCGGACTATCCGATCGGACTGTGCTTCGACACCTGTCACGCTCACGCCGCAGGCGAAGAGCTTTCGGACGCCGTCGAAAGAGTCATCGCGATCACCGGAAAGATAGACCTCGTCCACGCGAACGATTCGAAGGACGAGGCCGGGCGCGGACGCGATCGTCACACCAACCTCGGCGCGGGAAACATCGATCCCGATGTGATGCGCCACATGATCGCTACGGCCAAAGCGCCCGTCGTCTGCGAGACGCCGGGGACGGTCGATGATGTCGCCGACGACATCGCATTCGTTCGTGCTGCGCTTAAAGGTTCTTAGATCTCCGTCGGGATCAACTTGGCGGTCGATGCCAGTCCTGATCGTAGGTTCCCGGACGCGTGAACTCGGTTCCCTCAGGCTCTTGGGGTGTCCGGTCGACGGGCCGCTTCGTCGGGATCGTCATGCCGGCAACGCGGCCGCCCATCCAAGGACCCGGCGTCGCGACGATGAGCTCGGCCAGCGCCAGCGCGTTGCTTTCGTAGTTAACCCGCCACCCTCGGAAGTCTTGCCACGACTCCTCAGCCGTTCGCTCCAACGGAAATCCGATCTGTTGCAGGCGCTCGACGCCCTTGACGTAATCGTCGTAGGTGACGACGAGCGGATCGTCCGGCATGGGATCCGGGTTGTACGGGATGGAGAACGTGTCGGCCAGAGTGCGCAAACAGGTGAAGCCCATGCGCAGGCACAACCTCGCTTGGTTCGGTGCGGTCGTCGGGCACAGCGCCATGTACATGGCCGCCGAGTCGAGAACGGCCAGTAGCCCGGTGAGCCAAGAGCGCAGCGGGTCGGGCGACCGGAAGAAAGGAAGTACGAAGTACGCGGAGTGACTCTCCGCGACATCGGCGCACCACTTCTCCCACTCCTCATAGAAGGACGGCAGGCTGTCGGTGATTCCGATCCGCTGGTGACGCCAGAGCAGCTCCGGCCCCCAAGCGGGAGCGCCGGCCCGCGCCTCCAGCAGCGTGACGAGCGTCTCGCGCCGATTGAACGCGTTGTACAGCACCGGCAAATAACCGATCAGCAAAGCAACAACGCCCAGACCGAACCCCGCGGCGAGGATGTCGACAACCGTGGCGCCCGGCGTCGGTGTACTCGCGAACCCGAGCGTGAACATCGATGACGCGGCCTCGCGGAAGGCCGTAGCTATGTCGAGCCCCGTCTCGGCCCACTCGATCCAGCCGAAACCGGCCAACAGCATGCCGAGCCAGGAAAAGAGCAGGACGAGGACGTAAGTCGGGCGCGTAGAACGCGAGGAACGCGTCCTTCCGCTCCCAGTCCTTGATGCGATTCGCGACCCGCCGGAACAGGATCGTGAAGATACGAGCCACCCAGCCGGATATCCGAGACGGAGTGTCGCGCGGGACGACGAACGTTCCGAGGACGCTCATTACTGTCGCTAGCGACAAGAGCGATCCCGCCGATGAACGCGATCCAGCGCAGTGGCTCGCTCAGCGGATCGTCTCGCCCGGCTTGATCGGGACAACTTCGACAGCGTCGCCCACCAGCTCGCTGAGCTCGTCCGGTGTTCCCGTCAGCACCGGGAACGTCCCGTAGTGCATGGGCACGACGACCTTGGCGTCGAGAAGGTCGACGGCGAACGCCGCTTCCTTCGGTGACATCGTGTAGAAGTCACCGATGGGCAGGAAGCAGAGTCTGTGGCTGATACAGCTCACCGATGATCTCCATGTCGCTGAACACCGTCGTGTCGCCGGCGTAATAGATCCGCAAGTCCGCCGGGGAACTCGATGACGTAACCGGCGGCGACACCGCCGTAGAGGATCTGGTCTCCATCGGTGATGCCGCACGAGTGAGCGGCCTGTCGTCATGGTGAAGCGAACGCCTTCCGATTCGGCCGTGCCGCCGAGGTTCATGCCCGTCACGTTCGGTACGTCCTTCGAGCCGAGCCAGTTGGCGATCTCGAAGATCGCAAACGTCTGCGGCTCGTGCTTCTTGCAGATCTCGACGGCGTCCCCGATGTGGTCGAAGTGGGCATGCGTGATCAGGACGAGATCGAGCTGATCGAACTCCTTCTGATCGTCCGGACAGCCGGGGTTGTTCATCACCCATGGATCGACAAGGACGACCTTTCCCTCGGTCGTGCGGAACTTGTACGTGCCGTGGCCCAGCCATGTCGCTTCGGTTCCCTTCAGATCCATAAACGCCTCCTTTATCTGATGCGGTACCCGCCGTCCACGGGAATGGTCACACCCGTCACGAAGTCCGACGCCGACGAGGCCAAGAAAACCACGGCCCCCGCGTGATCCTCCGGCTGACCCCAGCGCCCCATCGGCGTTCGCAGAAGAACCTCGTCGTTCATATCGGGAAAGTTCTGCACCGGCTCGGTCATCGGCGTCGCGATCCAGCCGGGCTGTATCGCGTTCACCTGGAAGTTGGGTGCGAGATCGATAGCCAGCGTCTTGGTAAGACCTTCGAGTCCGTGCTTGGAGGCCGAGTATGAGATCAGGTTCGGGCCGCCGAAGGTCGCGTACTCGCTGACGATGTTGATGATCTTGCCGCGCTCCGCGTGCTGCGCGAAGCGCTGCGACGCGACGAGCGCAGACGTCAGGTTGACGTCCAGGACACGCCGCCAGCCATCCAGCGGATGGTTTGGCGCAGGGCCCCAGACCGCCATGCCGGCGTTGTTGACCAGGACGTCCAGGGAGCCGAAGTCTTCGACCACGCGGTCGACGACTTCGGTTACCGCGTCGGCGTCACCGACGTCCAGCCGGTAGGCGCGGTGTCCCTCGCCGAGCACCCCCACCGCCTCGGCATTTCGCTCCTCGTTGCGCGCGGCGATCGCGATGCGCGCGCCGTGCTCGGCGAGCGCGATCGCGAGCGCCCGCCCGATACCGGAGTTGCCCCCGGTGACCAGAGCCACCTTCCCGTCGAGTCCAAAGTCCGGCACGACCGAAAGCTTCCCGCGCTATCGGACGCCGGGGCCAGTCGGGACGGGCAGGCCGCGTGCGACGATGACCTTCAATGGAGCTCGAGGTCGTCCGCGAGATCGACGAAGCGCAGCTGTCGGCGCTCAAGTCGCTGTTCGACGCCGTCCGCGAGAACGATCACCACGAGCCGCTCGGCGAGCACAAGTGGCTCGACCTCGTCCACGGCGGCCGGCGCACCTTCGCCGGCGTCATCGGTCGCGACGGAGATGAGGTGATCGGTTACGCGCACCTTTCGCGGCATCACAAGACCGAAGGGGCGCACTGGGGGCTCGAGGTTGTCGTCCACCCGGAGCAGCGAAACGAAGACGTCGAGTCAGCGCTCGTCGAGCGCGCCCTGGAAGAGGTGGCAGCGGTTGGCGGTGGTCACATCCATTGGTGGGTCTTCCAGCCGGCCAAGGTCCACGACGATGTCGCCGCTCGTCTCGGCTTCATCAAGGGGCGTGACCTGCTGCACATGAAGGTCCAACTGCATCTCGACCGCACCCCTGAGCTACCGGCCGGCGTTCGCTTGCGCTCCTTCGAGGTCGGACGCGACGAGGACGCATGGATCGAGGTAAACAACCGCGCCTTCGACCACCATCCCGAGCAAGGCGCCTGGGATCGCGAAACGCTCGACAGGCGCATGGCCGAGCCGTGGTTCGACCCTGAAGGGTTCCTGCTTGCGGAAGACGACACGGGGATCGTCGGCTTCTGCTGGACGAAGATAAATCCCGAGTGCGGCGAGATCTACGTCATCGGTGTGGATCCGTCCCGCCACGGTTCGGGCCTCGGCAAAGCGCTGACTATTGCCGGTCTGCAACACATGGCCCGCAAGGGCGTGAAGGCCGGGTGTCTGTACGTCGACTCGGCCGAGGAGGCGCCGCTGTCGATGTACCGGAAGCTCGGCTTCGAGAAAGACCACGTCGACCGGGCGTACATAAAGGACGTCTAGAGCTCTCCTCTCTTATCGCGACCAGGTTGCAGAAGCGACCAGGACCCGGTATCAACGATGGATGGACTCTTCCGCACCGGCTTCGGCGCCGCCCTGCTCTTTTCGTCCTTCGCCTTCGGGTTCAGGCACGGCATCGACTGGGACCACATCGCGGCGATCACCGACATCACGTCCTCGCAGCGCTCCGTTCGCACGGGTTTGAGGTTCGCGACCCTTTACGCCGCCGGCCATGCTCTGGTCGTGTTCGTGATCGGCGTCGTTGCGATTGCGCTCGGCAAGGAGCTGCCCGACTCCGTCGACTCTGCGATGGGGCGGGTCGTCGGCGTGACCTTGATCGTCCTCGGGGTCTACGTCCTTTATGCGCTCATCCGGTACCGGGAGGACTTCCGTCTGCGCAGCCGGTGGATGCTCCTCTTCAGCGGCGTGCGTCGGGGATATCGATGGTTCCGCGGGCGCGGCGTCCGATCGGCGGCGATGGACATCGAGCACGAGCACGCTCACGTATCGCACGACGGATTCGAGCACCACGATCACGATCCTACGACGCGTCCGACGGCGGCGCGTCGGTGGCCACGCGCACTCACACCCACACCACGCACACGCACAGCGACGCCTTCATGAACTACGGGACGGGAACCTCGCTGGCCGTCGGGATGCTCCACGGCGTGGGGGCCGAGACGCCGACACAGGTCTTGATCTTCCTGACCGCGGCCGGCGCGGGCGGCGTCCGGGCCGGCGTCGTCGTGCTCGGCGTCTTCCTTCTTCGGGCTCTTCACGGCGAACACCGGGCTAGCGCTCGCGTCGGCGTCCGGATTCCTCGCCGCGTCGCGACGCTTCAGCGTCTACGCGACGGTTTCGGTCGTTACGGCCGTCGCAAGCTTGGTGCTGGGGTTCGCCTTCGTTCTCGGTAAGGACACGCTGGCTGCCGGTGTTCTTCGGCGGCTAGGACTTCAGCGGCACTTCGCGCAAAGCCCGACGATCGCGAAGTGGCGCCGGTCCACCTCGAACCCGTGGTCGCGCTCGATCGATCGCAGAAACGGCCGGAGTTTGGCCGACGGGAGCTCGACGACGTCTTCGCACTTCTCGCACACCAGGTGCTGGTGCTCCTCATCGGCCAGGTGATAGATGGCCCGCCCGTGGCCGAGATGAACGTGATCGACGATGCCCAGGTCTTCGAGGGTCTCGAGAGTCCGGTAGACCGTCGAGATGTTCACCGATGGAAATTTCCGCTGCACGCGATCGGCCAGCTCTTCGGCCGTCAGATGGTCGCGCGCATCCAGCAGCGTTTCGACGATCACCTGTCTGGCCGCCGTTCGTCTTCGGCCGGCCGAAGACAATGCCTGCAGGATCTCCTCAGTGCGTGTTGCGGCCATGAGCAGTTGCAAGAGTATTGCAATAAGCCGTTGTTGCAACTGCCGTATAGAATCTGGGACAAGCAGCGCGGTGGGTGCCCCAGCGGCCCGGATGCCCTGGGGGCGTGAGAACGCAGCGAAGCCGGTGAAAGTCCGGCGCTGACCCGCAACTGTAAGTGGGACGCTCTTTTGATCCCACGAGCCAGGACGACTCGTCCGCCGCGGTGCTCCGGTCTCCTTCGAGGAACGAGGAGGTGGAGCTTCATGAGTGGCTCACGTATGGCCACGCACTTCCGGTTGATGCACGTTCTCGTGCTCGCCGGCGCACTTTCGCTCGTGGCGTTCATCCCGATGAGCGCCGTGGCGTCACCCGCGTCCAGGGCGGCATCGGCCCAGGCTGCGGCGGATTGGATGTCCGATCAGCAACAGGACAACGGCGCGTTCTTTTCGGAAACGTTCCGTGTCGATCTGCACGCCGAAGCGCTCGCCGCGGTCGTTGCCGGCGGCATCGATGCTTCGACCCTCGATGCGGCTCTCGGCTATCTCGAGGAGAACGGCGAGGCCGGTGCGACAGAAGGTGCGCGCACCGGACGAATCATCGCCGGCCTGCACGCCGGTGGCGAAGATCCGTCCGACTTCGGGGGTGTGGATTACGTCGCCATCCTCACGTCGCAGTTCGACACGGCGACGGGCACCTACCGGAAGGACGCAACGACGCTCTATACCGATCTTTTCTCGAACCTCATTGCCGCCAACGGCGACATCGCGGCCGACGGACTGCTCCCTACTGAAGCCAAGGACTACATCCTCAGTCAGCAGTGTCCGGATGGAGGCTTCGCATTCGGAGGCGTCGGCGACTGCGCATTCAACGACGTAGACGCCACGGCCTTGGCGGTGAACGCCCTCGCGAACTCCGGTCTCAACGGGACGGACATAGGCGACGCGCTTACCGCAGCGCGTACCCATCTTTTGGGAATCCAGAACGACGACGGCGGCTTCACGTTCTGCTGCGGCGGCCTGACTTCGAGTGATTCAACAGGCCTCGCACTTACGGCCATCGCGGCTTTGGGCGAGGACGCCGAGGCCCAGCCGTGGCTGCAAGCAGACGGCGACGATCCGGTGAAGGCGCTCGAGAGCCTTCAGACGTCTGAAGGATCCTTCAGGTTCGCCGAAGAGGATTTCAACGGCGACCCGATCACCGAGGGGAATTCCATCTCGACGGTTAATGCGACGCCGGGCATGGCCGGAGAGACGTATCCGATCCCGGCGGACGAACCCAACCCCGATCCCGATCCCGACCCCGACCCGACCGCCACGCCGGGCGATGATGACGACGACGAAGATGGACCCGCAACGGTCTCGTCCGAGACGGACACGAACGATCCGCGGATCAAGCTTCCCGACACGGGCACCGATCCGGGCACAACAAGTCCGTTCCCGGCGATCGCCATCGCTGTCGTCGCCGCGGGTGCGAGCGGGATCGCGTTGCGAAAAAGGGTCCGATGAAGCTAACGGGCCTCCGTCTGGCCGCCCTGCTCGTCGTCCTTTCCGGTGCAGTGGCAGCTCTGGTGATTCCGTCCCCACTCGTGGCCGCGGGAAAGAACCGCGCCGGCGTAATCGTCCGTCATTCAGATGGAACAGTTCGAGACATGTGCGTCTTCTTCGATGAGGAAGAGATCTCCGGCTACGAGCTCTTGGAGCGCTCGGGCATCACCTTCGAAGCCGAGTCCTACGGGACGGACCACGCTATCTGCAAGATCGGCTCCGAAGGCTGCAGCCCGTCGCACGGAGAGGACTGCCTCAAGTGCAAGGAGCCGAATGCGTGGAGTTACTACCTCCGTAACGCAGGCGATTCGACCTGGGGATATTCGTCGGTCGGCGCAGATCGACGCAACGTGCACAACGGCTACCTGGACGGCTGGTCCTGGGGTGAAGGAAGCCAGGCCCCCAAGCCCCCGGCCGTCCCGTTCTCCGATGTGTGTCCGGCGGCAGCCGCAACAACCACTGCGCCCCATGACGACTCCCCTTCCAGCCGTTCGACGAACGCTCCGCGTGCGCCGGGGTCTTCACAAACGCAGCCCGACACCTCGGCGTCCGACGACGGCAAAGACGGCGCACCGAACGAGTCGCCGTCGGCCGAGGTATCCGTCGACCTGAAGAGCTCGTCCCCAGATCCGGAAGACGACAACTCGCGAGGAGACTCGGACGGGAAAGATCAAGCGCTCGCCGGCGACGACGAGAGCGGGCCCCGGGATTACCTGACGTTCGTCGCCTTCGCTTTGATCTTCGCCGTCGCCGCAGCGGCGCTCTACTTCATGCGGAGACGAAGAGCCCGGTCAGATACATGACGAGAACGCCGGCGGTAAAGCCCAGCGCGTTCAGCGGCGTCGTTATGCCCTTGCCCTGGCGGCCGAGCAGCTTGCCGACCTCCCAGATGACTTGCACGATCGCCCCCGCGCCGATCGCGAGGAACAGCACGGCCAGCACCGGCGAATAAGCAAGGCCGCCGAACCACGTGCCGGCGATCGTCGGGGCGCCGGCGACTAAGCCGAGCAGGAAGAGCTGACGGATGCTCGGCCGCGCGCGTGCCAACGGCGTGACGATGCCGAGGCCTTCGGTCACGTTGTGCAGGGTGAAGCCCAGGATCAGGAAGGTCGTCAGCCCGATCTCACCGAGTGAGTACGCGGCGCCGATCGCCAGGCCCTCGCCCAGGTTGTGGAGCCCGATACCGATCGCGATAAGCGCGGCGACATAGGTCGCGGTCATCTCACTTCGGCGCTGACGGAGCCATCCGTCGACGCCCCACAACGCGGCCAGTGCAGCGATGAAGCCGAGCACGATCAATCCCACTCCTTGGAACGCGCCGGCGACGTTGCCCGATAGCTCCAGCGCCTCGTCGATCGCGTCCACGGCGAGGAAGACCAGAAGTCCGGCGGTGAGCGCGAGCAGGAAGCTGACCCAACGCTCCGGAAGGCGGCGAACGAACGGGAGCCAGCACAATCCGAGGAAGACCGGGATCACACCGACGAAAAGCCCCACCAAAGTGAAGGTCAGCAGCGTGCTGCCGTCTACGTCGGGGGTCTCGACGGCAACAGCGATCTCATGGACGAACTTCACGCCGTTCGAGGAGAGGAGGACTAGCGCATGCGCCTCACCCTCCACCCAGGGATAGGGGATGTGCAGCGTCGCCGTTCCGAGGCGCCCGACCTTCGAGTCCGGCGAAACGGTGAACTGCCAATAAGCGTCGTCGACCTGGACCTGCGCGATGGTCACGGGGTCGGGGCCGCCATTGCGCACCCGAACCACGATCTCCTGCGGATCGCTTTTGAGGGTTACCCGCTCGAAATTGAGTTCCTCTACCGGCGGGAAAGCCTTGCGAACTCCCTCGAGCGGATCGGTCTGAACGAACGCCACGACGAGAGCAAGCAGAGCGACGAGTGGCAGGAGACCCAGGACGACAACGCGCCCTTTCGTCCCGCGTTCCGGACGCTTCTCGGTGACGCTCACGGGCGGCCTTCCACCACGTCGTAGAAACCCATCCAGCCGAGCTCGACGAACTCCGATTGATGCGCATGGAACATGTGCATCCCGGGCTCGAAGTTGCGGAAGTTGAACTCGAGGATCCCGCGCTGTGCCTGGATCTGCATGATGATGTCGGTGAACACCGTGGGCTCGAGTGACGTCCCCGTGTCGTAGTAGTTGAAGAAGTTGCCGTGCAGATGGAACGAGTTGAGCGGGTCGAACTCCGTGAGGTTCACCAGGTAGACGCGTACGTCCTCGTCGGTCCCGACTTTGATCGGCGCGTTCTGATAGGCGAATGCGATCGAGTTGACCGCGTAGACCTCGTTCTCCGCGTCGAAGTCGGTGTCGAAGGCGTTCATCACCATGACCATCTCTTTGATGCCGGCATCTCGTGCGCCGGCGAAGGTCCGCTTCGTGGCCGCCTCGGACTTATCGCCGTGCTTGGCCGGGTCGGGATCGATGATGAACGCGCCGTACAGACCCTTGTGGATGTGACGCTTCAAGGGAACCGAGTGGCAGTGGTACAGGTGGCAACCGAAGGGCGCCGCATCGAACTCGTAGATGGTGCGATCGTTCGGTTGAACGTCACCGGCGCCTATGCCGGGCACACCGTCCATGCGGGCCGAGTGGAAGCCGTGGAAGTGCATCGTGTGCGGGTGTGAGCTTCCGTTGATGAACTCGATGCGCACATGGTCCCCTTCTTGCGCGCGCAGAGTCGGTCCGGGAACGCGTCCGTTGTAAGTCCAGGCCGGGAAGAAGAGACCCGGTGCGATCTCGATCTGGCGATCCTGCGCGACCACCGTGTACTCGCGCACCGTACGGCCGCTCCGGTCCTTCGACACCTCGCCGAAGTCCCAGTCGTACAGGATCTCCGAAGGGTCGAACCCGTTCTTCTTGTGATCGACGGTTCCGACGGTCCCCATCGCGCCGTGACCGGTGTGCGCAGATCCTTCCGGGTATTGCTGCTCGTGCGAATGCGTCTGGGCACTGACCATCCTCCCGAGCAAACCCCCGGACACAGCCGTGGCCGCGGTGATCCCTCCGGCTCGGCGTAGCAGATCGCGTCGCGAGATCCTCATGCGGCTCCCTCTCCCTGCGCCGCCGAGACCTGGACGGCTTCGGCTGCGTCCGATCCGACGACGACTTCGCCGGACTCGATCTGTACGCGGAGGCCGCCGCGGAACGGTATGACCTCGGTGATCGGTCACTGCAGTGCCGGGACGCAGTCCGAGCTCGTCGAGATGCCGAAGCAACTCGGGGTCCCGGTCACTGACGCGGCGCACGACGCAACGCTCCCCCGGTTGCACTCTTGCGAGCGTGGGGTAAACGTCTTCGTCCAACTCGAGGTGTGCGGTGGGGATCGGGTGGCCGTGAGGATCTTCGGTTGGGAAGCCGAGTAGCTCGTCTAGGCGCGACTCGAGGTCCTCCGAGATGACGTGCTCCAGTGCGTCGGCTTCGGCGTGCACCTTGTCCCACGGCATGCCGACGACCTCGGCGAGGTAGAGCTCGATGAGCCGATGGTGACGAATCATCTCGACGGCTTCGCGCGTTCCGCGCTTCGTCAGCCGGACTCCGCGATAGGGCCGGTGGCTGACCAACCCCATCTCGTCCAAGCGCCGGAGCATGCCGGACACCGACGGTGCTTTGACGCCGAGACGATCGGCGAGGGCCGAGGTCGGAACATCGGTGCGGCTTCCACCGAGCTGGTGAATGGCCTTCAGGTAGTCCTGTACGGCAGTCGTCTCGGCCATATTTAGCCGAGCCTAACTCATTTATTAGTTCGAACGCACCGCTTCAAGGAGGTCTTCGGGCGACATCTGACCGGCGATCCCGGGCCGTCCGGCGAGGTAGTCGGCTACTTGGTACGCGGACATGTGATGCGTCTCACGCAACCCTTCAGCTACGTAGCGCAAGTACGAGGGAGAGGGTTTTCGATGTTCCGCCACCTCGTCTGTAACCGACATCACGAAGTGGCCCTTGTGTTCGGCCAAACAAACGACGGATGGGTAGAAGCCTTTCCCCAAGTCGTGCATTTCGCCTATGGACAACTGCGGCAGGGCCACATCACCAACCTGGAAGTGATTCTCCTGTGCGGCGATGTCCTCGAATTGTTGGTGCGTAACGAGGTAGAGACGACTTAACACCGTCCCCTCTGCAGTCGTGTCCAGAAAGGCCACACCATGTCCCGTCCAATTAACGGACTCCTTTCCGAAGACAAGTGCACCCTTGAGTTCCCAAGGCTCCACCGATTCGGGATCGGAACGGTCCCGGCAGCCCGAGTAGTCGTGCAGCGCACCTTCAGGCTTTCCGCCTTTGATGTAGAAATCGAATCTTTGGCGACTGAGATTTGATCCGTAGGCGGCGTACCAAACCAGGTCGGTCACGAGTGGAGGATCGCGAGGTAATCGCCGTCGTTGACGACGTAGTCCTTGCCTTCGACTCGAACGCGTCCCTTTTCTCGTGCCGCCTCGTATGAGCCGGCCTCGACCAAGTCGTCGAAGGAGAGTCGTTCGGCGCGGATGAATCCCTTCTCCAGGTCGGTATGGATGGCGCCGGCCGCTTGCGGCGCCCTCGCGCCGTCCGGGATGGCCCAGGCTCGCGCTTCCTCCGCATTGCCGGTGAGGAACGTTATGAGATTCATGGCGTCGTAAGCGGCGCGCACGAACCGTTCGTTCGCCGGTGCGGTTATCCCGTATTCGCGCAGGAGCTCTTCGGCATCGGCGTCGGGAAGATCGCGCGCCTCGGCCTCCACCGCGCCGAGCAACGAGACGGCGGGACCGGAAACCAGCGACTCGCTCAACAACTCGTGGTCGCCGTTCAGCACGAACATGAACGGCTTCAGCGTCAGGGGAGTCCAGAGCGCCGCAGCCTGGCGTTGTTCGGTTGTCCACTCCACCTCGGACAGCCAATGCCCGTCTGACAGCGCCGCCTCGGCTCTCTCGGCCACCTCGAGCTCGAGCGGTGATCCGGCCTTCGCCTTCTTCCCCGCCCGGTCGAGAACCTTCTCCATGGTCGCCAAGTCGGCCACGGCCAGCTCTGCGCGGAACGATGCGACATCGCGCGAGATGTCGACGTCATCTCCGAAGGCTCGTAGCACGATGGCCAGAGCGTCGGCCGCCCGGGCGGTGCCGAGCGAGTGAGGATCGAGACCGGCGACGTCCACGATCTCCAGTTGCTCGTACGTCGTCTTCTTCGATCGGTAGATCTCGGCGAGCTTGTCCACGCGAGCGTCGGGCACGGACACGACGGCGCCCGGCGCATTCGATCCGCGCTGAGGAACATGTCCGGAGACGGCGGTGAACACCGTCGACTTTCCGGACACCGGCAAACCCACGAGGGCAACGTCGCGCATCCTGCGACTATACGGACGTGAAGAACACCCGAACGCGCCCGTACACACCGGTAGGCCTGCTCGCTATGACCGGCGGTGTGACCGTCTGGGGCATGGGCATCATCGTGATCAAGCTAACGGTGTCGCCGTTCCTGATCGTTTCGGTCTACCGGCACGCCTTCTCGATCCCAATCCTCTTCGTGGCCTGGTTGTTCGCGTCGGACCGGCGCCTGCCGTGGCGTGTCGCGAGCTTCGGCGGAGTGCTCTTCGCGCTGCATCAGCTCGCGCACCTGAGCTCCCTGCGATATTCGACGGCGGCCGTCGTCACGATCCTCTTCTCGCTGCAGCCAATCCTGGTCGGCGCCTTCGGCCGGCGAGTCACCGGCGATGTCGCGTCCAGACGCTTTTTCCTTTGGTCCGTCGTCGCGATCTCCGGTTGTGTCGTCCTCATCTTGGCGTCGTCCGGGCAAGCAGAAGCGACGCCGGTCGGCACGTTGCTCGCGACTCTGAACCTCATCGCGTGGTCCGCGTACTACCTCGCAACCAAGCGCGCGCGGGAGCAGGTGACCACAATTTCCTGGCTGTTGGTCATGACGATCGTGTCCGGCTTGATCGTCACGGCGATCGCTCTGATCGCGAGGCAGCCGTTCTTCGATGCCGACTCGGAGGAGTGGATAAAGCTGGTCGCCATCGCGCTCGGTCCGGCGACGATGGGTCACTTCCTCGTGACTTGGGCTCAGCCGCGCATCCACGTGGCGGCGTCGTCCAGCCTCAACCTCCTCGTGCCTATCGTGGCTTCGCTCGGAGCGGCGCTATTTCTCGACGAGAAGTTCGGCCCCCTGCACGCACTCGGTGCAGCGATAGCCCTCACCGGAACGGCCGTCGCCATGCGGCAGCTGCCGGCGCCCGTTGCCGAGGAGGCCACCGAACGTTTCGGCGAGGTGGCGACCTAACGTCTAAGGCGGTTCGTATCGGCCGATGGTAGGTAAGAGGAAGACATGAGCCTTCTGGACACCAACGACCACGAGCAGATCGTCTTCTGCCAGGACCGGAGGACGGGTCTGCGCTCGATCATCGCGATCCACTCGACAACGCTCGGCCCGTCATTGGGCGGGACACGCTTCTATCCCTTTGCCACTGAGGATGACGCGTTGGCCGACGTCCTCAGGCTGTCGCGCGCGATGACCTACAAGTCGGCAGCCGCCGGACTCAACCTCGGTGGTGGCAAGGCCGTGGTCATCGGGGACCCGAAGACGGACAAGACCGAGGCCCTGCTGCGCTCCTACGCGAAGTACGTCGATTCACTGGGTGGCCGCTACATAACGACCGAGGATGTTGGGACGGCCGTCGCCGACATGAACGTGATCCGCACGGTTACGAAGCACGTCACCGGGTTCGCGATCGAGGACGGCGGTTCAGGTGACCCTTCCGAAGCGACTGCGTGGGGTGCTTTCCACGCGATCCGAGCACTTGCACGCCGGTTCTGGAATGCCGAAACGCTCGAGGGCCGCCACGTTGTGATCCAAGGTGTAGGAAAGGTCGGGACGTACCTTGCCGGGCACCTTGCCGACGACGGGTCGCGGTTAACCGTCGCCGACGTTCTTCCGGAGGCCGCCGCCCGAATCAAGAACGCACATGGTGCCGACGTAGTCACGCCGGACGAAGCGCACGAGATCGAGTGCGACATCTACGCTCCGTGCGCTCTAGGCGGAGCCTTGAACTCGAAGACGATCCCCGAGCTGCGATGCACCGCCGTGGCCGGTTGTGCCAACAACCAGCTGGCGACACCCGAGTCGGCTCAGATTCTTGCCGATCGGTCGATCGTTTATGCGCCGGACTACATCGTGAACGCCGGCGGCGTGATCAACATCTCCTACGAGCTGGCACCGGGTGGATACGACCGAAACAAGGCCTTCGCCCATTGCGCACGCATCGGCGAGACGCTCGTTCGCATTCTCGACCTCGCCGAGAAGAACGGAACGACCACGGCCGCGGCGGCCGATCACCTCGCTGAGTCGCGCCTAGCCGGCACGAAATAGTAGGAAAGGTCAATGGCGGCCGACGTACGCGGTGTCGTTTCCCGCGCTAAAGGCGCACCCGTCACTTTAGAAACGATCGTTGTTCCCGATCCCGGCCCGGGTGAGGTGCGCGTTCGGGTGCAGGCCTGCGGTGTGTGTCACACCGACCTGCACTACCGGGAAGGCGCGATCAACAACGACTTCCCCTTCCTCCTCGGCCACGAAGCCGCCGGTCTTGTCGAGTCGGTCGGCGACGGTGTCGACAACGTAGTCGCCGGCGACTTCGTGATCATCGCGTGGCGAGCACCGTGCGGCACATGCCGTTCGTGCCGGCGCGGCCGACCTTGGTACTGCTTCGACAGCCTCCATGCGTCTCAGCCGATGACGCTCACGGATGGGACCAAGCTCAGCCCAGCACTCGGGATCGGAGCCTTCACCGAGCTGACGCTCGTCGCCGCGGGGCAAGCCGTCCGCGTGGATCCGGCCGCCAAACCCGAGGCCGCCGGGCTCATCGGGTGTGGCGTCATGGCCGGATTGGGAGCCGCCCTATATACGGGAGGTGTGGCGCGCGGTGACGCCGTTGCCGTATTCGGGTGCGGTGGAGTAGGCGACGCTGCCATCCTCGGCTCCCGTCTGGCCGGTGCTCGCAAGATCATCGCCGTCGACGTTGACGCAAAGAAGCTCGAGTGGGCGAAGGAGTTCGGCGCGACCCACACGATCGACGCCGCCAAGACCGACCCCGTCGAGGCCATCAAGGAGCTCACGGACGGCTTCGGAGTCGACGTCGCGATCGAAGCCGTCGGCCGTCCGGAGACGATGGTGCAGGCTTTCTACGCTCGCGACTTGGCCGGGACCCTGGTACAGGTGGGCGTGCCCGATCCTTCGATGAAGGTCGAGCTGCCGATGATCGAGTTCTTCGGCCGGGGCGGCGCGCTAAAGCCTTCCTGGTACGGAGACTGCCTGCCCTCGCGCGACTTCCCGCTGCTCATCGACCTGCATATGCAAGGCCGGATCGATCTGGACAAGTTCGTCAGCGAGACGATCGGGATCGAAGACGTCGAGGAAGCCTTCGAGAAGATGCAGCGCGGCGAAGTGCTGCGGTCTGTCGTCCTTATATAGAAGCGTTCAGACGCCGACGGGCGACTCCCCCGAGATCAGCTGAAGGGATCGTTGAGCGAGCATCGGCACGACCGCGTCCAACGCAGAGAACATCGAGTCGTCGGCGTGGCCCTGCTTGAAGCGGTGGTTCGACCCTTCCATGATGATCGCGATCTTCCATCCGGCGAACGCGCAGTAGAAACGAAGATCGTCCAAGGCACGGCCGGTCCGCTCCGAATACCTATTCGCCAGGTCGGCCCTCGTCGGATAGCCGTCCTCCGCGCCTTGATCGATCGGCGTTGCGCCACCGGTGCCGGGCTCCGGGGAGAAGTAGAGCATCCACCCGAGGTCCACCAGCGGGTCTCCGATCGTCGATATCTCCCAATCCACGACGGCAACGATCCGCGGAGGAGCGTCGGGCGCGTACATGACGTTGTCGAGCTTGTAGTCGCCGTGTGTGAGCGTGACATCGCGCTGCTGCGGTTTGTTGGCGCGCAGCCACTCCCCGACCTCGTCCACCTCCGGCACGTCCCGGTGCCGGACACCTTCGTACAGCTGCTGCATGCGGTCCAGGTTGCGCGAGAGGAACTCTTCGGGCTTTCTGGCCATCTCTTCGAGCCCGAGCGTGCGCCAGTCGATGCCGTGAATATCCGCGAGCTTGTCGCAAAGCTCTAACCCCACGCCGCGACGGTCTTCGTCCGACGAGAACACGTCGGGTATCGGCCCCCGGATGACGATCCCGTCCACGTACTCCATCAGGTAGAAAGGCGCCCCGATGTAGCTCTCGTCCCGACACAGATCGATCGGGCGTGGAACCGGAACCGGGAACCCGGCGTCGGACAGCGCCTTGGTCACACCGAACTCTCGATGCATCTCATGCGTGCCGGCCTGGATGTTTCCTCGCGGTGGACGCCGGAGCACCCACCGCTCTTCGCCGCGACGGATCAAGAAGTTGAGATTGGAATGTCCGTCGCCCAGCCGCTCGACCGTGGGCTCGGCCTCCGAAGGTCCGAAACGCTCATCGAGGTAGGTGCGCAGGCCCTCGGCCGGGACGAGGTGCTCGAAGTCGTCGCCGTCGGTCACGCCAGTTCCTCTCGAACCCTAAGCTCGGCCCGCCTGGCCTGCGGCATCTCGCGCAAGGCCGACGGTGTCACCGGGAGCATTGCACGCACCAATCGATGCGACCAACCCGCGATCTGGCGCTCGATGAACGACATCTCGAGACCGAACTCCCTGCGCAGCTTGGCCGGGAGTAACGACGCCGTGACGGCTACGGTCGGCCAGAGAACCCGCTTGGGCACGAAGCGCAGGTTCGGATAGATGATGTCCTGGACGAGTGCCCGCTGGAATGGCGCTACGGCTATCGCATCCGAGGCGATCATGTCGTCGAAATACTTCCGGAAGGACGCGATATCGGGCGGCAACACCCCAGAGGGAACGCGGAGAAGCTCCGCGGCGATCTTCGATTCCTCATAGGCCTGAGCGAGCTCACTTTCCGACAACGGCCGGATGTATCGGCTGAAGACCTCGAACGTGGTGTCGACGAGCGTTGCGTGCACCCACAGGAGCAGCTCCGGGTCAGTCGCGTCGTAGCGGGTGCCGGCCGCGAATCGTCCCGCCGTCTCCGGAAGAGTTCCGTGGACGTGCTCGTGCACGGAGTTGATCTTGGCGGCGGCTGCTTCGCCTTCGGATCTCGTGCCGTAAACCATGGCCAGCGTCGACTCCAACGTTCGTCGCAGACGAGAAAGAGGGTCGGTAGCGAAGGTCGAGTACTCCGCGACGCCGGCCGCCACCAAAGGGTGTGCCAGCTGGAGCAGCAAAGCGCGCGGCCCTCCGACCAGCAAAACGCGCTCACGCGTTAACTGCCACGTGATCGTGCTCGGCCCGTAAAACCCCTGGTCAACGCCCATATCGCTGGTAGCCCCGGCTGCAGAAGTGTAGACCATCGGCGTCCGTTTACTACTGTTCACATTCGCACAAGCACCTTCGTTGACACTTCTGTAGGGTCTGGAAAACTTCCCAGAGCTCAAACGCTGAGGACCCAGGCCTCAAGCCAATCTCGGGCTCTATCGGGCAGGGCAAACCAAAGGGACATAGCTGATGCTGCACGACGATTTGCGGGCATACGTGATAGTGGCCGTCCTCGCGCTGGCAACGGTGCTGACGGGATGGCCGAAAGCAGAAGGCGCCGACAAGCCGAACGCCACCGTGGCGGAATCGACCAACGGCAAGGCCGCCAAGAAAACGAAGCGCAAGGGAACACCCGCTGCGCTCAAGGTTCACAAAGCCAAGAACGCGCCGGAGGTGCTCCTCTGGCCCGGAAACATGTTCTGGGGACGACCCAATGAAACGAAGCGTGTCGTCGTCAACCCGATCCGGGCCGCGGCTCCCAAGCCTCAGGAAGTGCTCACGGCCGAGTTCCCCAGGGTCAAGACCCCCTCGACCATCATCAAGAAAGTGATGGAAGTAGCACGCGAGCAGCTCGGCGATCCCTATAGCTATGGTGCGGCCGGGCCCGACCGCTTCGACTGTTCCGGGTTCACGCAATTCATCTGGTCCAAGGTGGGCGTCGGCATGCCGCACAGCTCCCGAGCGCAATACGGCATGTTTCCGCATGTGGCCCTTGCCGATCTGAGGCCGGGCGACCTCGTCTACTCCCCCGGACACATCGGCATGTACGTCGGGGAGGGCAAGATGATCCATTCGCCGCAAACGGGCGGACACGTGGAGATCGTCCCCCTACACGGCAACGCGGTCGGCGGATCCCGGCCGGTCGCCAACTAGCCCGGCCGGAGACCCGCTGTGCGCGGGCCACCGAGGATGGCCTAGCGTTGGCATCAATGCTGCGGGGCACCCTCCTGTTCACGGCCGTATTGCTCGTCGCCGTTTCGGCGTCGAGCGCCGGTGCACAAACGACTCCCGACGCAGCCGTGATCATCAAGGGCCACGGCGCCGCCCACGGGTTCGGCTTGGCGATGGACGGCGTGGAAGGACAGGCCCGCGCCGGATGGACTCACGAACGGATCCTGTCGCTCTTCTATCCCGGGACGGTAGGCGGCCGAAAGTCGGGGAAGATCCGCGTCGGACTTGGCGACGGCGGCGGACAGCGCCTCACTCTTCCGTCTGGGGGAGAGATCTCAGATCGGCCGTTCCAAGCCGGAGCCGGAGACGGCTATCCGATCCGCATCGATCCCGGCGGCGCGCTCGAGATCGGTGAAAGCGCCGGCGGCCTGACACTGAAGACGGTCGGCGCCGCACCCGGAGCCCAAGCGGCTGCAGGGAGCGAACGCGGATCTGGCTACGCGCAGGTTGGGAAGCAAGAAGATGATCCGCTGGAGATCACCCCGCTACCGTCGCTTGCGCCGTCCCCGACACCGGCGCCCAAGAAATCGTCTCCGGCTGCGACGCCGCGTCCGGCTCCCCCTAAGGTGAGCTCGTTCTGGGTCAGGGGGGCGGGTGATCCCGCGTTGATCGGTGTGGACGCCACCGGCCGTCGATACCGCGGGGTGATGGAAGTGCGGCGGATCGGAGGTGGTTCCACTCGAGTCGTGAACCACGTCGATCTGGAGACCTACGTTGCCGGCATCGCCGAAGAGAAAGGAGCGGGCTGGCCGCTCGAGGGCCTCAAGACCCTGGCGGTGGCCGCGCGCACGCTCGGCGCCGCGACGATGACCTGGTACGCCAAGCAGCATGAGAAGGGCTTCGACATCTGTGCGTCGTCCAACTGCCAGGTCTATCTCGGCTACGACGGAGAGGAACCGTCGATGCGTCGCGCGGTAGCCGAGACGTCCGGGGAGATCAGGACATACAACGGCCGCGCGATCATGGCGATGTATCACGGCAACGGCGGCGGACAGACCGAGACCTACAGCCGGGTCGCCGACGGTGGCGGCGATCCGCACCCCTACCTCAAGTCGGTGAAGTACCCCTTTGCCGACCCGAGCAGCTGGGATCGCCGCACGACATTGAGTGAGATCGCCGGCGCGCTGCGCGCGGAGGGGGTCGCAGTACCGAGCCCACTTCAGCTGGTCGAGGTCACAGAGCGGGGCGACTCGCCACGTGTGATGCGGCTACGTGTGGCCGGAGGACTAGACGAGCAACAGGTCGTCCGCGGAACGACGTTCAAGAAGGCCTTGAGCTTGCGGTCGACGTGGTTCGACATCGAGCTTCCCCGCACCGAGGTGGAAGCGAAGTTCGGCAGCTTCGCGCAGGTTGGGAAGGCAGCGACGTTGCCGGCGCGCCGCAGCGCGGCGGGAACCTCGTCCGGCTTCCCGTGGGTGCCCGCCGGCGCGGCTTCGGTCGCGACGATCCTCGTCGCGGCCGGCGCCCTGCTGGTCGCGCAGGGGGCCGGGATCAGGTGGGGCGAGAGCTCCCGCGGGCTTCGCGGCCGCTTTGCTCGTATCCGGCGACCATTCGGCGAGACAAAGCGATAACGCCGAACGCTTTCAGAACTCGCGGGGAGATGTCGGGGAAGATCTGCGAGAGCGTGGTTATTGGCCGCATCGGCCGCGCGTTCACGAAGAGCTCCGATGAGTTGCGCCTGATCGCCTTGATAACAGCCGCGGGTACCCTCTCCGGTCTCGACTCGCCGAGCAGCCAAGAAGACTTCTGACCCGTATCGCTTACCCTGTCTGCGTACATGCCGTCATCCGCAACGAAACCGGGGCAAACGGCCGAACATCCGACGTTGGTCTCCAGAAGCTCAGCACGAAGACTGTGCGTGAACATGATCAGCCCGGCCTTGCTGGCGGCATAAGGCGCCTGGCTGGGAAACCCTGCCTTTCCGGCCATCGAGGCAACCTGCACGATGTGCCCGCGGTCGCGCTCGATCATCTGCGGAAGAACAAGACGCGTTAGCAACATCGGCGCAGTGAGATTGATCTTGATCAGCTGCTCGATCTCCTCCAGCGGGTAGTACTCGTACGGGTGCATGTCACCGATACCGGCGTTGTTGACGAGGATGTCGATCGGGCCGAGCTCGGCTTCGGAGCGCGCCACGAGGTTCTCCAGTTGAGAGCGCTCGGACACGTCGGTTGGCACGCTGACTACTTTCACGCCCTTCGCGGCGATGTCCCCTCGCACCTTCTCCAAGCCTTCGGCCGAGCGCGCGGCGAGAACCAGATTCACCCCCTCATCGGCCAGTGCATCTGCGATCAGGACCCCGAGCCCTCGCGATGCGCCGGTGACGATCGCATTCGCACCTCGTAGATCTTTCATGCGGCTCCCCCTTCGACCAACCCTCGATGTTCGTTCAGGAAATCGACGATGTTCTGGTGGAACTGCGGGTTGTTCACCACGTTCAAGTGCGTTCCCGGGACGGTCGCAGCCTTGGCCCCCGGGATCTTGGCGGCGAGCGCCTGCGGGTCGCCGACCAGAGGATCGTTGTCGGCGCCGAGCACGAGCACCGGGATACCGATCGAGCCCAGGTCGTCCATCGGCGGGCGGCTCGCGGTTTGGATCGCGGCGAGCGCCTTTCGGTCCGCGCGCGTGAGGTCTGCGAAATCGCGGAACGACTTCGCGAACGGGTTGGTGATCGTCGATTTGTCCTCGGCCGCCATCGCGTCGGCGAGGAAGTTGCCGCCTTGGCTACGCACCATGATCGTGTGCGACCCAACACCGCCGAGGACGGCGGCTTTGATGCGATCGTCGGTCTTGATCAGTCCGACGGTGTTGATCGATCCCATCGAGAACCCGACGACCGCGCGCGTTCGATCGACAGATGATCGAGTAGGGCCTGCGCGTCGCGAACCATCGTGCCGTCTGCGTACGCCTCAGGATCGTGCGGCTTGTCCGACAAACCGTGTCCGCGCTGATCGAGCGCGATGGCGCGGTACCCGTTGCGCACGAGTGCGTCGACGACGCCGGGCCTTACCCAATTGATGAACGAATCGGACGCGAACCCGTGCAGGAGTAGAACGGGCGAGGCGTCGCCGTCGATCTCATAAGAAAGGGCAACTTGGTCGAACGACTCGAAGCGCGGCATGAGGGTTAGCATCATCCTCGATGACCTCGCTCGTCTACCTGTCGCGCCCCGAGCTGCGCCGACCCTTCCTGATCGCCGGGTTCGAAGGTTGGAGCGACGCCGGTGATGCCGCGACATCTGCCGTTCGGTATCTGCGCGGCACGTGGAACGCCCAGCCGTTCGCCGAGATCGATCCCGAGGACTTCTTCGACTTCCAGGCGCATCGACCGTTGGTACGCGTCAACGAAGAGGGCATCCGCGAGATCACGTGGCCGGCAACGGAGTTCACGCACGCGAACGTTCCGGGCGTCGAACGCGATGCCGTTCTGCTGCAAGGCATCGAGCCGTCGATGCGCTGGCCTACCTTCACCAAGCACGTTCTCGACGTTGCAAAGGAATCGGGGGCCGAGCTCGTCGTCGGGCTCGGTGCCTTGCTGGCCGGCCGCCCGCATACACGACCGATCCGCGTTTCCGGGACGGCTTCGACGCCCGAGCTTTCGTCCCGCTTCGGCCTGGCCAACCCCCGGTACGAAGGACCGACCGGGATCCTCGGCGTGTTGATGGACGCTTGCCGGAACGAGAACATCCCGGCCGTAACACTGTGGGGCTGGGTCCCGCATTACCTGCAGGGGAGCCCGTCGCCGCCGGCCGCGCTGGCCGTCCTCCAACGACTCTCTGCGTTGCTCGAGATCCCGATCGATCTGACGGAACTCGAGGAGCGCTCGCGTTCGCACGAGGCTCGCGTCGACGAAGCCGTGCGATCCGATCCCGACATCACCGCCACCGTCGAAGAGCTCGAGCGTCAAGCCGACGCCGAGGACATGAACGAGATCCCGTCCGGCGAAGAACTCGCCGCGGAGGTCGAGCGTTACTTGAGGAACCAGCGCGGCGATCGGTGAACCTCGTCGATCTCGGCATCATCCTCGTACTCGGACTCGCTGCCGCGCACGGAGTAACCCAGGGGGCCGCGCTTCAGGTCCTGTCCTTCGGCGGTTTCTGGATCGGACTGCTTCTCGGCGCGGCACTGGCGCCCGTAACGTCGAGCATCGCCGACTCCGACTTCGCCAACGTGTTCATCTCTCTCGTCACGTTCCTGGGTCTCGCTCTTCTCGGCGGAGCCATCGGGCGCTACGTCGGCACGCATGCGTGGGGCGCGTTGCGCCGCCTCAAGCTCGGCGTCCTGGACGCGGTGCTAGGAGCGATCGTCGCGGTCGTCGCTGCGCTTGCGGCGATCTGGCTGCTCGCGATCCTGCTCACGGCCGGTCCGACGCGGAACGTCGCCCGCGCGATGAACCAGTCGGTGATCGTGCGAACTCTTGTGGATCGCTTGCCGCCGGCGCCGAGCGTGTTCTCGCGCCTTCAGCAGCTTCATCGCCCAGACGCCGTTCCCGCGCGTGTTCGAAGGGATCGAGCCGATCCCGGCCGGCCCGATAAACGTCCCGGACAATGCGGTGGTTCAGGCAGCGGTGAACGCCGCGCAGCGATCGACGGTGCGCATCATCGGTGTGGGATGCGGCGGCATCCAAACGGGCTCCGGATTCGTCGTCGATAACGGTCTGGTCGTAACCAACGCGCACGTCGTCGCCGGCATCACCTCGCCCCAGATCGAGGATTCACGGGACGCACCGTTCCGTGCCCGTTCTGTTCGATCCGGCGCTCGACGTCGCCGTCCTGCGAACGACCGGCCTCGCCGGAACTGCGCTCCCGGTGCTCAACGACGAGGTGGGACGCGGTCAAGGCGGTGCCGTCCTCGGCTATCCGGGCGGCGGCGCGTTCAATGCCGGTCCGGCAGCGATCTTGCGCAAGTTCATCGCGACGGGCCGTGATATCTACGGCCGAGACCTAACCAGACGCGACGTCTATCAGGTGCAGGCCAACATCAGGCAGGGGAACTCCGGCGGCCCATTCGTCCGCCAGGACGGAACGGTCCTCGGCGTTGTGTTCGCAGCGTCGACCTCGGAGTCCAACATCGGCTACGCGTTGACTTCTCAGGAGATCGTTCCGCGCGTCCAGCAGGCCCGCGGATCTGGAGAGGTCGACACCGGACCCTGCGCTGCGTAGCCGCCGACCGCTGCACTTGTCGCTCCCGTCCTTTCGTGCCGCATCATGCATAACGTGGAAGTCATCCTCGTTCCGACCACGCATTGGGATCGCGAGTGGTACCGCACGTTCCAAGCTTTTCGCTCGCGCCTGGTCGACACCGTTGACTTCGTTCTGGGTCTGCTCGCCTCCGACTCCGGCTACACCTTCTTGCTGGACGGTCAGACCATCGTCTGCGAGGACTACGCGGAGATAAGGCCTCATCGCCGGGCCGAGTTGGAGCAATACATTCGGGACGGCCGCGTCGAGATCGGCCCGTGGTACGTGCAGCCGGACTCGCTGATCCCCGGCGGTGAGGCCCATGTCCGGAACCTGCTCGAGGGACGGCGGGCCGGCGAGGCTTTCGGGCCCGTGTCGCGCGTTGCCTACACCCCGGACTCCTTCGGCCACCCGGCTCAGTTCCCACAGATCTTCGCCGGCTTCGGCATGCAGCACTTCGTCTACTGGCGCGGCAACTCAGACGAGATAGCCGAGCTGCCGGCCGAATACGCCTGGGTCGCACCGGACGGCACGGCGATCGTCGCGTGCCATCTGTGGCAAGGCTACGGGGCGGCCGCCGGACTCCCTCGCGACATCGATCACGCGGTCGGCCGCCTTCAGAAAACCGTCGAGGTGCTCGCGTCCAGAACGAAGACCGATCGAGTGCTCTTGCTGGCGGGGACCGACCACCAGCCGCCAGACCCGCACACGCGTGACGTGTGCGATGCCCTAGCCGAAACGACGGGATGGAAGGTCAGACGCGGCGTGCTAAAGGATTTCGTCGAGGGAACCACCGTCGATGGCCGTCCCGAGTTCAAGGGTGAGCTCCTCGGCGGCCGGATCGCGAACCTTTTGCCTTCTGTGTGGTCGACGCGCACTTACCTGAAGCTGCACAACCGCGCGTGCGAGACAGCCCTGGACGGATGGGCCGAGCCGTGGGCCGCGCTCGGACGAGTGCTGGGGTGCACCGACGAGAGCCCTGCGATCCGGCTGGCGTGGCGCCAGCTGCTGCAGAACCAAGCGCACGACTCGATCTGCGGCTGTTCACAGGATGCGGTGCACGAGCAGATGCTTTCGAGGTACGACGCGGCCCGCGAGATCGCCCGGGAAACGACGATGCGCGTGTGCGAGCGGCTCGCCGGGCTCGGCCCCCAGCGTCGGGTGGACTGGACGACGGATATCGACATCGCCGTCTTCAATCCCTCACCGCATACGCGGACGGACGTCGTCCGCTTCCCCTTGCAGGGCTTCCCGCCCTTCGACAACGCCGAGCGTCACGGGATCCACCCCATCAACTGGTCCAACATGCGTCCGGTGGGCTACGACGTCGACGGGGAACCCGCGCGCCTCGTTCCGGTCGACACGCACGATCGCGTACGAATCATCAACGAGCAGGAGGATTGGGACGTCGAGTTCGTCGCCGCCGATGTGCCGGCTTTCGGCTACCGCACCTTCTCGCTTCGCCGAAGCGAGAACGAGAGCCCGGACGTCATCGACGACGGAACCATGATTTCCTCAGATCTCGTCTCCGTCGATGCCAACCCCGACGGCACCTTGAACGTTTCGTTCGGAGATCGCACCTACGAAAGGCTCTTCGACCTAGAGAACATCGGCGACCGCGGCGACACCTACGACTTCGACCCGGTGCCGGGTGAGTGGAAGGTGGGTGACGTCCAGTTCGAGCGCGCGATGAATCCGAACGGCATCCAGCTGCTGCGCACCAAGAGATTCTTCGGAGTGCCTCGATTGGACGAGACCCGGACGCAGCGCACGGTCATCAACTCCTACCTCGAGCTCGGCACCGAGGTGCGCATCGCACCGGGTGTCGAACGCGTCGATCTGCGGATCACGGTCAGGAACGAGGCCACCGATCACCGGCTCCGGATGCTCTTCCCGACCGGTGCCCCCGTCGAACACTTCGCCGCCGCCACGACCTTCGATGTTGCCGATCGATCGACCGCACCCCGGGACGGTTCGCAGTGGCTGCACCCGGCTCCCACCACCTTCCCCCATCAGGGCTGGGTGAGCGCGAACGGACTGACGGTTGTAGCGCCGGGTCTCGGCGAAGGCGAGGTGACGCCGGATGGAGTAATCGCTATCACTCTCCTTCGTTCCGTCGGCTGGCTGTCACGCATGGACCTGACGACCAGACCGAGTCATGCCGGCCCGGCCCTTCCCACACCGGGCGCCCAATGCATCCGGACCTTCGAAGCCCGCGTGTCCTTGCTGCCCGGAAACGACATGCCACGGACGGCGCGTGATGCCGAGCTCGGACTGCTCGCCACGGCCGCGGGGGCCGAGCCGATGCTCGAGCCGACGACGTCGCTCATCACGATCGAGCCGTCGTCGCTCCAGTTGAGCGCGCTCAAGCCGGCCGAGCATGGCAACGGGTTCGTCATCCGCGTCCTCAATCCCACCGATGCGCCGGTCGACGCTCACGTCGAGCTCGGCCTCGATACTTCGAGCGCGCAGATCGTCCGTTTGGACGAAACACCGACGGACGAAGACGTCCGTCTCGATGGAAGGTCACTGCGATTCGCGGCGCCGCCGCGCGCGCTGGTCTCCGTGCTCGTCGACTAATAGTCGCGGCGGCGACTGAGCCAGCTGCCGATGGCTACGCCGCCGCCGAAGATCGCAACAGCGGCGAAGGCCGAGGGGATGCCGAACAACAACAGCGGCCGGCGCGTTCTCAACTCATAGACCGGCCAGCCACACGCTCGCGCCGCTCGCTTCAGCTCGGCATCTGGGTTCACGGCGATGGGGTGCCCGACGAGCTCGAGCAACGGCAAGTCGTTGATCGAGTCCGAGTACGCGTAGGACTCCTCGAGGTCGATGTCCATGCGCGACGCGAGGTCGGCAACCGCTGCAGCCTTGGCCTCCCCGTGCAGCACCCCTTCAGAAGAAAGCCGGCCGGTGTAGCGACCGTTCTCGACCTCGGCCCTCGTCCCCAAGGCTCCGGTCATCTCGAGGCTGTCGGCGAGGAGGTCGGCCAGCTCGACCGGTGATGCCGTGCACAGGAAAGTCAGGTCTCCGACCTCGCGGTGATGGTCGATAACCCGGGTGATTCCTTCGTACACGCGCGGAAGGATCCGCTCCTCTGCGATCTCCCGCCCCATCTCCTGAAGCTCGCTGACCGGCCGGCCGGCGACGAATTCCAAGGTGGACTCGCGCGAGGAGTCCAGGCCCTTCTCGGACTCGCCCGATGCGCGGAACATCATCTGTCGCCATCCGAACCTCAAGAGGTCTCGGACACGGTAGTAGTCGCGCGCGTACATGCCGCGGGCCAAGAGGAAAAGTGACGAGCCGGGAATGAGAGTTTTGTCGAGGTCGAAGAAAGCTGCGCGTTGTCCCATAGCCTTAATGGTACGGCGCATCCGACGAGTGGAAGGGAACGGCCAAATGGACCTCGACAAAGCACGCGCTTTCATCAAAGAGCATCCGAAAGCCGTTCTGATCACCCAACGTAAGAACGGACGTCCGCAAACGTCGCCGATCCTCTCGGCCATCGACGACGAAGGACGTCTGATGATCTCGAGCCGCGAACCCGCTTACAAAGTGCGCAACCTCCGACGCGACCCACGCGTCTCACTGTGCTTCGTTAGCGATGCGTTCTACGGCGACTGGATCCAGGTGGACGGGACTGCCGAGATCATCTCGTTGCCCGAGGCCATGGACATGCTCATCGATTACTACCGCCGTCTCTCGGGTGAGCACGATGATTGGGACGATTACCGCTCGGCGATGCAACGCGACAAGCGCCTGGTGATCCGCATCACGATCGAACATGCCGGACCCGACCGCAGCGGGTAACGCTAGGCGTTACGCAGCACCCTGATCAGCAACAGGAACACGATCGCCCCGACCGTGGCACTGATGACACGCGCCACCTCGTGCACGCCCAGCGCTCGGAAGATGTAACCGCCGATGAGCGCTCCGACGATCCCGACGACGAGATAGGTCAGGCACCCGCGCAGCCGGGTCCGGCCGCGCACGACAATGCTCGCTATCCAACCCGCCACGAACCCGACGAGCAGGAACCTGATCAACTCGCGCATGATGCTCAGAATGCACGAGACCGGCCCTCTCATCGCCAAAGGCCGCGCGGCCGACGTCTACGACTTCGGCGAGGGCAAGGTGCTGCGCCGCTACCGGACCGACTTCGATTGCGACCATGAAGCCGACGTTATGCGCCACGTCGCCGAGCATGGCTATCCCGTCCCCAAGGTCTACGAGACCGAAGGCCGCGACATCGTGATGGAGCGGCTGGACGGGACGACCATGCTCTCCGACTTCACCAAGCACCCGTGGAGGCTTGATCGATACGGCGAAACGATCGCCGAGTTGATGAAACAGCTCCATCGGATACCGGCCCCCGACTGGCTCAAACCGAAGCACGATGGAGAAGGGGCGGCTCTCGTACATCTCGATCTCCATCCGGACAACGTGATGCTCACGTCGCATGGGCCCATCGTGATCGACTGGTCCAACGCCGGACGGGGAATCCCAGAAGCCGAGGTGGCGGATCTGTGGTTGCTCATGTCGAGCGCAAACCCTCCGGTGAGCGCCGTCGAGCGCTTCTTCATAAGGATCGGACGGCGCGTCTTCGTTAACGCGTTCATCAAGCATTTCGATCGTGATGCCGTACGCCGGCGGCTCGAGCTCGCGGCGCGGTATCGCCTCAAGGATCGCAACATGACCGACGTTGAGCGCGAAAGGATCAGAACCTTCGTCCAGAAGTGGAAGCTTTAGAACAACCGCTACTTCAGAACGATCTCCATACCTTCGTGAGCGAGCTCGGGTGCATCGTTCGCCGATCCCCAAAGGTCCTTGGCACGACGCAAATGCATGTCCAGCTGCTCGTCGGAGTGCGCAGGGTCGTGGTGGAAGAGAACGAGGTTGCGAACCTTCGTCATTAGCCCAAACGAAACAGTGTGGGCGATGCTCGAGTGTCCCCAGGCTCGGTGGTTCGGGTACTCGCCCTCCGTGTACTGAGAGTCGTGGAACAGAAGGTCGGCTCCGTGAGCCACCGAGAAGCCCGAGACCCACTCCGGCTCGACGGTGTCGAGGTCTTGGCCAAGGGCCGGCTCATGGTCGGGGATGTAGGCGAACGAGCGTCCGTTCTCCTCTATCCGATACGCCACGGTGGAGCCGCGGTGCGCAACGGGTTGCACTAGAACGCGAGCGCTTCCGATCCGCAGCTCCTCTTCCGGTACGTCGTGGTAGATCGGCCGGCAAGGTACGTCGGCCAGATGGACAGGGAACAAGGGCGGAGACATAAGAGTTGCGATCCGGTCCTGCAGTGACCGCAACGGCGAAGGTGGACCCCATACGTGCAGCTCGACATCGGGGTTCCACAGCGCGGAGAAGAATCCGATCCCCTCGACATGATCGAGGTGCAGGTGGGTCAGAAAAAGGTTGATCTTCTTGATTGGATCGGCCAGCTCAGGGCCGCCGGCCGTCCCGTAGTGCAGTGGGTCAGGCTGCGCGATCGAGGTGGAGAGCCCGGCGATATGACGTCCCAGATCCCGGATGCCAGTCCCCGCGTCGAGGATGATCAGCTCGCCGTCTTCCAGGCGAACCTCGACACTCGAGGTGTTGCCCCCGTACTTGACCGTGCTCGGACCCGGTGACGCGAGCGATCCTCGGCAACCCCAGATCCGGATGCGCACTCTTATCCCATGTCTTCCAACTGCCAGAAGACGGATACGGCGCCACAGAACTCGCCGTCCCGTGCGAGCAACGGGTAGGCGGTAATGGCGATCTTGCGCCGCACGCCATCCAGTCCCTTGATCCGCAGCTCCCGATGCGCGGGGACGTGCCTGTTCAATGCGATCGCCGATGGGAGCTCGGCCACGTCGACGGGGTTCCCGTCGAGATCGCAAGGCTCGAATTGAGGAAGCTCCTCGAGTCGACCAACGCCGATCTCACGCTCGGGACTACCGAGAAGCTCCTGGACATGTTCGTTGTAATAGACGAGCTCCCCCTCCTCGTCCCAAATCCACATGGGCGTCGCGACATTCACCGCGAGTTCTCTTGCAAGAATCAGCGCGACGTTTCGCTGTCGCACCGCACCCATAAGGGCTGAGCCTACCCCAGGCAAGGAGCATTTTGGAGTGGTCGCCGTGTGAACTTGGTCACACCGACCTGCATCGCTCGCTCCTGCAAGCGGAGCGGATCCCGGCCGATCCCTGCCCTGGACGGCCTCGGCTCGGGCGAGTATCTGGTACACACTTCCCAGTCATGTCCAGCGGCCGAGCGGAAAAGCGCGCCAGACACAAAGAACGGCGACAAGCCCGCCGGGCTGAGGTGAACCGTTACGTCCGGCGTCGCAGACGCCGCAGGCTGGGCGTCTTGGCCGGCACGATCGGCGCCGCAGCTGCGATAGCGCTTGCTGTGGTCTACGTCGTGCGATCGCCGTCGGGACCTTCGGACTCACCAGCCCCCACCGGCGACGGAGAAGCGATCTCCGTGCCGATCGAACGCAAGGTCGCGTGCGGCGCCGACGTCCCGGATGCGGCCGGGTCGTCCAAGAAGCAATACGGCAAGGCCAAGGATCAAGACTTGGATCCGAAAAAGGCCTACACCCTGAAGCTGAAGACTTCTTGCGGAGACATCGAGATCGCCCTCGACGTGAAGCGCGCACCGACGACTTCGAATTCCGTCGCTTTTCTCACTCGAGAGAAGTTCTACGACGGCACATTCTTCCACCGACTAGTCCCGCAATTCGTCATTCAGGGAGGGGATCCGACGGGCCAAGGATCCGGAGGATCCGGATACCAGGTGGTCGAGAAACCTCCAGCCGACTTGAAGTACGACGAGGGCGTCGTGGCGATGGCTAAGGGACCCAACGATCCTCCCGGCGCCTCGGGTTCACAGCTGTTCATCGTTTCGGGACCACAGGGAAAGAACCTGCCACCGGAATACGCCCTGCTCGGGAAGGTAACCAAGGGCATGGACGTTGTCGCCAAAATCATTGGGACCGCAAGCACCGCAAGCCAGACTCCCGACGTCTTCACCTACATCGAGCGCGCGACCATCATCGAGGAGTAGGGGCGTTGCCTACCGCTAGCGCGGATGGAGTTCGGATCCAGATCCACCACCTCGGCGGCACGGGGCCCCCACTGTTATGCGCTCACGCCACCGGATTCCACGGTCGCGTCTGGGAGCCGTTCGTGCCGAGGCTGCGTGAGCACTTCGCGATCATCTCCTTCGATCAGCGCGGTCACGGAGACTCCGACAAGCCGGCCGACGGTTACGAATGGTCGAGGTTCGGAGATGACGTCCTCGCCGTGTTGGACGAGCTGGAGCTCGTGAGACCGGCCGGTATCGGCCACTCCGCCGGCGCGGCAGCACTGGTCCTGGCCGAGACCAAGAGACCCGGCTCTTTCTCTCAACTCGTCCTGATGGATCCCGTCACGCCGGAGCCCGACATCGGTGCCTTCATGGCGTCCGGTGAGAACCCGATGTCGGACCAGGCGCGCCGCCGGCGCGCGATCTGGGACTCGGCCGAAGAGATGATCGAACGCCTCAAACAAGGCAGCCCTCTGTCCGCCTGGAAAGAGGAGTTCCTTCGCGCGTACGTGACTTACGGGACGAGTCCGCGCGAAGACGGAATGATCGAGCTCAAATGTCCGCCCGAGATCGAAGCGCAGATCTACCAGATGGGCGGACGACACGACGGTTGGGACCGGCTAGCCGACCTCCAGCCACGGACCCTTCTCCTGACCGGTGACGATTCGCCGATGTGGTTCGGCGATCGCGCAGAACAGGCTGCTGATCGGTTGCCCAACGGTCACGGTGAGCGGGTCCATGGCGGACATTTCTTCCCGATGGAGAATCCGGATGAAACGCTCGATCGCACGCTGGCCTTTCTGACCGGCAACGACTTAGCCTGACGGCCGGCCGCGAATCCAGGAGGTCTCTCGAGTGAAGGTCGTATGCGTGCTCTACGACGATCCCGTCGATGGCTATCCACCCACCTATGCAAGAGACGACATCCCGAAGATCGAGAGCTACCACGGAGGCCAGACGGCGCCGACGCCGCAGTCCCTCGACTTCAATCCCGGCGAATTGCTCGGCTGCGTATCCGGCGCTCTGGGGTTGCGAAAGTTCCTGGAGGAGCGGGGGCACACGCTGGTCGTAACCTCGGACAAGGACGGCGACGACTCCGAGCTGGATCGCAACCTTCCCGACGCCGACGTCGTGATTTCGCAACCCTTCTGGCCGGCCTACATGACGGCCGAGCGCTTCGCGAAGGCTCCGAATCTGAAGCTGGTCATCACCGCCGGGATCGGGTCGGACCACACCGACTTGCAGTCCGCGATCGAGCGAGGAGTCACGGTCGCCGAGGTGACGTACTCGAACTCCATCAGCGTGTCCGAGCACGTGGTGATGATGATCCTGTCGCTCGTGCGCAACTACATTCCACAGCATCAGATCGTGCTCGACGGCGGCTGGAACATCGCCGATGCCGTGTCGCGCTCCTACGACCTCGAGGGAATGCAGGTCGGCACCGTGGCTGCCGGAAGGATCGGCTCGGCCGTGCTTCGCAGACTCAAGCCTTTCGAGGTCGGCCTGCATTACACCGACCGCCACCGTCTCCCCAAAGAGGTCGAGGACGAGCTCGGCGTCACCTTCCACGAAAACGTCGAGTCGTTGGTGAGGGTCTGCGACGTCGTGACCATCAACGCTCCCCTTCACCCGGAGACGGAGCACATGTTCAACGACGAACTCATCGGAAAGATGAAGCGCGGCGCCTACATCGTGAACACCGCTAGGGGCAAGATCTGCGACCGCGACGCGATCGTCCGTGGTCTGGAGTCAGGGCAGCTCGCAGGGTACGCCGGCGACGTTTGGTTCCCGCAGCCGGCGCCGCAAGACCATCCGTGGCGGACGATGCCGCACCACGGGATGACGACGCACACATCGGGCACATCGCTTTCGGCACAGACTCGGTATTCGGCCGGCACACGCGAGATCCTCGAGTGCTTCTTCGATGGAAAACCGATCCGCGAGGAGTACCTGATCGTTCAGGGCGGGCACCTTGCCGGCGCCGGAGCGCACTCCTACAGCGAGGGAGACGCGACCGGGGGTTCGGAGGAAGCTGCGAAGTTCAAGAAATAGTTACAGCGTCGACTCCGGCTTATAGGTTCCCCACTCTTCACGCAGGACTCCGCACACCTCGCCGAGCGTCGCCATGCGGCGGAAGGCTTCCTTCATCACCGGAAGCAGGTTGTCCGAGCCTTTCGCCGCTGCCCGCACGTCCTCGAGTGCTTCCTTCACCGCCGCGTTGTCACGTTCGGCCCGGATGCGTTCGAGCTTCGCGACCTGACGCGCACCGATCGTCGGGATCGAGCTTGAGTACCTCGGTCGGTTTCTCCTCGGCGACGACGAAGTCGTTTACGCCGACGACGACTTGTTCGTTCGCCTCGATGCGCTTCGACCTCACGGTAGGCCGCTTCCTCGATCTCGCGCTTCATCCACGTGATCGACTCAACGGCGCCGCCGCGAGCAAGAACTTTGTCGAGCAGCTCCCTTGCCCGGGACTCCACTTCGGCCGTGAGAGACTCGACGAAGTACGACCCGGCGAGCGGGTCGACGGTGTCGGCGACGCCGGTCTCGTGCGCGAGGATCTGCTGCGTCCGCAGTGCGAGACCGCGCCGAGTTATCCGTCGGGAGACCGAGCGCCTCGTCCATCGAGTTGGTGTGCAGTGATTGCGTTCCGCCGAGAACCGCGGCCATCGCCTGGTAGGCAACGCGAACGACGTTGTTCTCAGGCTGCTGGGCGGTGAGCGTTGCGCCGTCGGTCTGGGTGTGGAAACGGAGCTTCAGAGCGTTCGGCGACTTGGCGCCGAACCGCTCCGACATGATCTGCGCCCACAGACGGCGCGCCGCCCGGAACTTCGCAACCTCTTCGAAGAAGTTGTTGTGGCAGCCCCAGAAGAACGAGAGCCGAGGCGCGAACTCTTCGACATCGAGGCCCGCAGCCAGCGCCGCCTCCACATAGGCGATGCCATCGGCGAACGTAAACGCGATCTCCTGGACGGCCGTGCAGCCAGCCTCGCGCATGTGGTAGCCGGAGATCGAGATCGTGTTCCACCGCGGGAATGTTCTGCGCGCAGTAGGCGAAGGTGTCCGTGATCAGCCTCAGCGCGGGCTTGGGCGGGTAGATAAAGGTTCCGCGCGCGATGTACTCCTTCAGGACATCGTTCTGGATCGTCCCGCCGAGCTTCGATGTGTCGGCGCCCTGTTCCTCGGCCGCCAGCTCGTAGAGCAACAAGCAGCATCGCCGCCGGCGCGTTGATCGTCATGGACGTCGTGACCTGTTGCCATCGGGATCTGGTCGAAGAGCGTCTTCATGTCTTCGACGGTGTCGATCGCGACGCCGACCTTTCCGACCTCAGTCGCGGCGATCGGGTCGTCCGAGTCGTATCCCATCTGCGTCGGGAGATCGAAAGCCACTGACAATCCCGTCTGCCCGTGTTCGAGCAGGTAACGGAAGCGCTCGTTCGTCTCCTCGGCCGTTCCGAATCCCGCGTACTGACGCATCGTCCACAGACGGCCGCGGTACATCGTCGGCTGGACGCCCCGCGTGAACGGGAATTCGCCGGGGGGGCCGAGGCGCTCGGGAAGGTCGAGGTCGGCGACGTGGGCTTCGGTGTAGACGGGTTGTACTTCGATGTCCGAGGAGGTCAGGCGAGGCTTTTCGTCTGCTGCCATGATTCGATGGTAGAGCTTTACAGGGGAGGTCGAATGGCCAAGCGCGTACGACCGGGTGAACGCCGGGTGGAGCAAGGCAATCACCCAGGCATGTCCCGAGAGATCGCGATAAGCAACGCGACGGTCGGCAGCGCCGGGATCTACGCCTCAGTGGTGAATACGCCTCCCGGTGGCTCTACGCGAATACACCATCACGGCGACTGCGAGACGTCTGTCTACATCGTTTCCGGGCGGGCACGGTTCACGTGGGGCCCCACCGGCACGGAGCACGAGATCATCGCCGACCCCGGAGACTTCGTGTACATCCCGGCCGGCGAGCTGCACGTCGAGTCGAACGTGTCGCTCACCGAGCCGCTTGAGGTGCGTGGTCACTCGTAACTGCGCCGACGCCGTGACGATCGTCGTCGACTGATCGGCGGGCATGCCTTTCGGCTGATTTGGGTACAGGCCCACCTGTGACGTTCGAGCGCGGGCTCACTCAGGTAGGCGATCGCTCCTACGCGTTCCTGCAGCCCGATGGCGGATGGGGATGGTCCAACGCCGGGCTCATCGTCGGCGATAACGAGGCCGTCCTCGTCGACACCTTCATGGATCTCCCAAAAACACGCGAGCTTCTCGACGCCATACGCACGGTGACCGATCGCCCGATCCGGACGGTCGTCAACACGCACCACAACGGCGACCACACATGGGGCAACCAGCTCGTCGAAGGGGCGAAGATCGTCGGGCACCACCGCTGTCGGACCGAGATCATCACGGGGACCCAGCCGTCGATGCTGGCCGGGATGCAGGCGGCCGAAGCCCAGAACGGCGGCGTCGGTTACATGAAAGAAGCCTTCAAGTCCTTCGACTTCAGCGGAATCACGGCGGTCCCGCCCACAATCACGTTCGAAGACAGGCTCTGGCTGCATCCCGGCGGCGTGGGTGTGCGGCTCGAGTACTTCGGTCCGTGTCACACGCTCGGCGACATAATCGCGTTCGTCGCCGACGAACGCGTCCTGTTCGCCGGCGACCTGGCTTTTATCGGCTCGACCCCCATGGTGTGGGAAGGATCTCTTCTGAATTGGATCGACACGGTCGAGCGCATGATCGCTCTCCGGCCGAACGTGATCGTTCCGGGCCACGGGCCGATCACCGACATCGAAGGGTTGCGGGCGATGCAGGCCTACCTCAGCCATCTCGTTACGCACGGAGCCGCCCTGAAGGAGAAGGGACTATCGCCGATGGAAGCGGCCCATGAGATCGATATCGGTGCGTACTCCCAGTGGAAAGAGCCCGAGCGGCTCGTAATGAACCTCATGCGCTTGTGGCTCGAGCTGGACGGCAAGCGTGCGACCGAACGCATCAACGGGATGCAGGCGTTCGAACAGATGGCCGCGCTGGCGAGCGAGCGGAGCGCTTAGTACGCCCGTTCCGTCGGCGCCGCCGGTCGGCCGGCCTCCCAAGACAAACTGAAAGAGGAAACCATGACCACGCCAGCCCCGACCGTCACCGACCACGACTCCTTCGAGCGACAGCTCCTCGAGTTGCGCAAGCGCGAGAAGGCACACACCCGCGCGGGCGACGCGATCGCCGCGGCCCGGCGCCGGCTGCCCATGACAGAGGTGCCGCCCGACACCACCGTCATCGGCCCCGACGGCTCGGTCCCGTTCGGCGATGTCTTTGAGGGGCGCGACGAGCTGGTCGTCTACAGCCACATGTTCTACGACGGCGAGTCATGGGAGTCGCAGTGTGAAGGCTGCACCAGGAACTCCTGGAACATGGGGGACGCCGCCGACGCGGCCTACCTCAACGCCAACGGGATCACCTTCGCCTTCCTCGGCGACGGGCCGTACGAGGAGATCGCGGCATTCCGCGACTTCATGGGCTACACAGCGCCGTGGTACTCCATCGCCCACCTCGACGACCCCACCGTGGCCGTCGCCGGCCGGATCTCCTGCTACCTGCGGCGGGAGAACAAGATCTACCTGACGTACTGGACGACCGGCCGGGGCGACGAGGTGATGAGTCCCTCGTTCGGACTGCTCGACATGACCGCCTACGGGCGGCGGGAGAAATTTGAGGACTCGCCCGAGGGGTGGCCGCAGTTCCCGACCCACTCCTTTTTGCGCACCGACGAGCACGGTGCGCCGAGGGGGCCCAGAAACGGCGGTCGACCGGTGCCCCAGTGGACGCGCCCGGGCGTCACCGGGGTCGGCGTACAAACCGGGTAGCACGTGGATCGAAAGTAAGCGAGCTCAGGTAGATCGGCGGTTGTCTTGTTTAGGCGCCGTTAGCGGAGGGGTCGCGGACCGAACGGCCCAGCAAGGCTTCGAGCGTGCGCGGCTCGCCTCTCCAGTGCTCGCGCAGGATCGGCTCTGGAACTCGGCGCAGCAATGTCCGCACACCCACCGTCAGGACGAACACGTCGTCGACCTGACCCAGCAATGGGATCCAGTCGGGAACGACGTCGAAGGGGACGGCCAGGTAGCCGGCGATCGCGATAAGGCCGCCTCGAACTAGCCGAGGGACGCGATCGTCTCGGACGACTCGCCAGAGCAAGCGAAGGATGTCGGGGAGCGCGAACACCAGGTCGCGAGTCGACGATTCTCTTTGTGGCACGTCGGGGATATTACCCGGTCACACCGGCGACCAAGCTTCGAGTGACTGCCGAACTCGAGCGACCCACCAGTCGAGATCTTCACGTTCCTGGGCCCGGATAGCCGGATCGGGGTTCTCGACGATGTCTACGGCCTTGTTCCAACCCAGCCACATGAGCGCTCCGATGCATGCGAGATCCCAAGCATCGGGATCGAAGCGCTCGCCGGCGATCTCTCGGTAGTCGGCGATCACTTCTTCTCTGGTCGCATCGATCCGAGATGCCGAGATGATCAGATACCAAGCAAGATCGACGCTCGGCGGAGCGATTCCCACGACCTCCCAGTCGATAGCGACGACCTTCTCGTCGTTGAGTCCGAGGTTGTGAAGGCGATAGTCGCCGTGGATGAGAGTCGTCGGATGCTTTTCCATCTCCGTGACGAGGGGAGCGGGTTCGTCGAGGAGGTGGTGGATCGCTTCTGTAACGTCGCTGGGAGCAACATCGCCGAAGAGATCCCAGCCTCGGCGTATGAGCGCCGGGATCGGAGTGTCAAGGTGCTCAGCGACCGCCGATCGTTTGGGTGATCATCGCGGCGTAGTGCTCGTACAACGGCATGGCCGCCGGAACGCTCTCGCCCCAAAACTCCGCATGAAGCGCATCGACGAGCCGTCATAAGCCGGCGACTCTCGTCCCGGCTCAACAGGCATCCTTCGGCCAGCATCGAATCGGATGCATCGCGCATCACGCAGATCCAGCCGTCGGCGTCTTCCTCGATCGCAAGCATTGTGTGGTCGATCTGCGCGGGCACACGCTCGAAGATGCCGGTTTGCCACACCTCATTCAGGTAAGACGCGCCCCCGCTGACGGCTATCAGCCAATCGTCGGGGGTGATGTGCTTGATGACGACCGGCGTGCCATCGGTCAGGACGCCTCGCTCGAACTTGGCTCCCGTCCTGCCCCACTCACCGGCGAACGGCTCCCGGCCGCGGATTCCGTCAAGGATCGACATAGCTAGGGAGACAACCTGTAGAACCGCAGCAGGGGATGGTCGATCTGGCTTAGCACTTCCACGCGAGAGAACCCTGCTTCCCGTGCGTAGCGCTCCAACGTCGAGGCGCGCATCACAGTTCCGGTCTTGGCCGTGGGGTCTTCCGACATACCGGCTGGGAGACAGCAGAGAACGCTGAAGCCGTAAAAGATGGCATCGCTGGGACCGGGCTCCGCGAACGATTCGCCGGTCTTCTCGTCGGCAACGATCATCGTGCCGCCTTCAGCGAGACTCTCCCGAACTCGGCTGAGGATCTCTACAGGACGAGCCACGTCATGGAGCGACTCGACCATGATCGCAAAGTCGAAGGGTCCTCCGGGGAGCGGATCGACGCAATCGTGTGCGTAGAAGCTCACGCGGTCGGCTACGCCTTCAGAGACAGCAATCGTCTTCGACATCTCAATCGAATCGGTGTCCGGATCGAGCCCTACGACCGACGTTTGGGGGTAGCCCTTGGCAATCGCAAAGGAAGCCCACGCGACACCACACGCGATGTCCACGACACAAGCTCCATTGGAGAGCTTCTCGTGCAGATCGGGCACGAAAGGCAGATAAGACCCGGCAAGATCGGCGCGGAGCCAAGGCCTGTTGAAGTCTCCCTGAGCTTCGATCACATCGGAACCGAAGTCTGCCCACGGAACCCCGCCGCCCGATCGGAAGGCTTCGAGCACGCGAGGAAGAGCCGGTCCCAGAGCAGCTACAAACCGTGACATCGGCACGATGCTTAGCGGACTGTCCGGATCGGTTAGCGCGATCGCATGCTCGTTCGGCAGCGAGTACTTTCTCGCGCCGGAGTCGGCCGTCGGATCATCGACCTCCAAAACACCGGTCACGACCTGATACTCAAGCCACTCCGTCGCGTAGCGCTCATCGATCCTCGACTCACCGGCAATATCGCCGGCGCGCATCGGTCCCTTGTCCGCAAGTACGCGGTAGAGACCGAGACGGTCTCCAATGAATATGGCAAACGTCTCCATGGTCTGCCCGGCCGCCTCGAAGAGTCGCTCCACGAAGGCTTCGGCCTTGCTCATGTCCAGCTCGGCACTCGTCATCAATCCTCCTCGACCGACTCGCGCTACGTCCCGGGATTATCAATCGATATGCTTCGGTCCGTGCTGACCGAGTCCGACCGCAACCGCATACAGACGAAGGCCCGCGCGGCCATCGACCAGGTCACGCTTCGCACGGACCCGTGGTGGGCGTACCCGCTGTCCATCGCCGGTTTTCTCACCGTAACGATCGCCTATTCGACATGGGCCGGACTGCAAACCAGCGGCTACTTCGCAGAGCCATACATCTCCCCGATCTTCTCGCCGTGCCTAGCCGTCAACTGCGAGCACGCCACCTTCCGCCTGCTCGGGGAGTGGTGGTTCCTTTCCCCGGCATTGATCGTCATGTGGCTCCCGATCTTCTTCCGGCTCACCTGCTACTACTACCGAAAGGCCTACTACCGCGGAATGTTCTTCTCGCCCGCCGCTTGCGCCGTCCGGGAGCCGCCCATCGCGTTGGGTAAGCATGGCGAAACTAAGTTCCCCTTCATCCTCCAGAACGTCCACCGTTACTTCTTCTATCTGATGATCGTGAACCTGGGCTTTTTGTTCTTCGACACGGTGAAGGCGTTCATGTTCCCCGAAGGATTCGGCATCGGTGTCGGGAGCCTGGTGTTCGTCGTGATGATCGCGACGATGACGCTGTACATCGTGTCATGCCACTCGTGTCGTCACGCCGTCGGAGGCCACACCGATCTTTTCTCGCGCTCCCCAACGCGTTACCGCGCATGGACGACGGTAACGAAGCTCAACCGCTTCCACGGCCAGTTCGCGCTCGCGAGCCTTCTCTGGATCCCGGTCACCGATCTGTATGTCCGACTCGTCGCCAACGGGACGATCACCGACCTGCGACTGTTCTGATGCCCTTCGAAACACACAACTACGACGTAGTCGTCATCGGTGCCGGCGGTGCGGGACTGCGCGCGGCGATCGAAGCTTCGGCGGCCGGCGTTAAGACTGCCCTCGTCTGCAAATCGTTGCTCGGGAAGGCCCACACGGTCATGGCCGAAGGTGGCGTCGCCGCAGCTCTCGGCAACGTCTACTCCGAAGACAACTGGCGCGTGCATTTCCGGGACACCATGCGCGGCGGCAAGTTCCTCAACAACTGGCGCATGGCACAGATCCACGCGCAGGAAGCGCCGGATCGCGTCTGGGAACTCGAGGAGTGGGGCGCCCTCTTCGATCGAACGCCGGATGGACGGATCCTTCAACGCGACTTCGGCGGACACCGTTACGCACGGCTCGCGCACGTCGGTGACCGCACCGGTCTCGAGATGATCCGTACGCTCCAGCAGAACGCCGTCGGCACCGGTCAGATCGACGTGTTCATGGAATGCACGATCACGCAGCTTGCTCAACGACTCGAACGGGCAGATCTCGGGAGCCTTCGGCTATTGGCGGCCTACAGGTGAGTTCATCGCCTTCAGCGCGAAAGCGGTGGTCCTGGCCACGGGCGGGATCGGGAAGGCATGGAAGATCACGTCCAACTCCTGGGAGTACACCGGGGACGGCCACGCGATGGCGATGTGGGCCGGCGCAGACCTCATCGACATGGAGTTCGTCCAGTTCCATCCAACGGGCATGGTCTGGCCGCCTTCGGTTCGCGGGATCCTCGTTACCGAGGGTGTCCGCGGCGACGGTGGGGTTCTGCGCAACTCGGTCGGCGACCGCTTCATGTTCAACTACATCCCCGATCTGTTCCGCAAGGAGACCGCGGAGACAGAGGAAGAAGCCGACCGCTGGCTCGCCAAGGACCGCGAGAACGCGCGCCGGACTCCCGATCTCCTTCCGCGAGACGAAGTCGCTCGGGCCATCAACTCCGAAGTGCGAGCCGGACGAGGGAGTCCACATGGTGGCGTCTTCCTCGACATAGCCAGCCGGCTCGATCCGGCCACGATCCAGCGACGACTCCCGTCGATGTACCACCAGTTCAAGGAGCTGGCCGACGTCGACATCACCAAGGAGCCAATGGAGGTCGGCCCGACCTGCCACTACGTGATGGGCGGCATCCGCGTCGATGCGGATACGACCGCGGCAACCGTTCCCGGACTCTTCGCATCGGGCGAATCGGCCGCCGGACTTGCACGGAGCGAATCGTCTGGGCGGGAACTCACTGTCCGACCTGTTGGTCTTCGGCAAGAGATCCGGTGAGTACGCCGCTCAGTACGCACAAGGCCGGGAAGGCGACCCGCAGATCGACGAGAGCCGGCTCACCGATCTCGAGCGCGAAGCACTTGCGCCGTTCACTCATGTCGATGGCGAGAACCCCTTCGAGGTCCACCACGACCTGCAGGAAACGATGCAGACCCTGGTCGGCATCATCCGCACCGAAAGTGATCTGGCCAAGGCCCTCGATGAGCTGACTACGCTTCGGGATCGCGCATCGAAAGTGCGCATCACCGGTTCCCGCACATACAACCCGGGCTGGCATATGGCGCTCGACCTGCAAGCGATGCTCACGGTGTCCGAGTGCTGCGCGCGCGCAGCCTTCGAGCGCAAGGAGAGCCGCGGCGGACACACCCGCGACGACTATCCGGCTCCCGACAGCGCTTTCGCCAAGGTGAACATCGCCTGCCGGATCGGTCCGGACGGCATGACGACAAGCCAAGAGCCGCTCCCCGAAGTGCCCGAAGAACTGCAGAAGATCCTCGACGAGGAGCCGACGTAATGACGATGGCGCACACGCGCGGGCTGGAGCAGTGGGCCGACGACCATCCCGTCACCGGCACGCAGACGGCGAGGATGCGCGTCTGGCGCGGTGACGAACGGGGCGGGTCTATCGAAGAGTTCTCGGTCGCGTATGAAGAGGGCGAAGTAGTCCTCGACGTTCTTCACCGCATCCAAGCCACACAAGCCCCGGACCTTGCCGTGCGATGGAACTGCAAGGCCGGAAAGTGTGGATCGTGCTCGGCCGAGGTCAACGGGAAACCGCGGCTCACATGCATGACGCGCATGAACATCTTCGAGGACGGGGAGCCGATCACCGTCACACCGATGCGTACCTTCCCGGTGATCAAGGACCTCGTCACCGACGTCTCCTTCAACTACGACGTAGCCAAGCAGATCCCGCCGCTGAAGCCCAAGGCTCCCGAGGGTTCAGACGGACACCACAGGATGTTCCAGCAGGACATCGATCGCGGACAGGAGTTCCGCAAATGCATCGAGTGCTTCCTGTGCCAGAACGTCTGCCACGTGATCCGAGACCACGAAGAGAACAAGACTTACTTCGCGGGTCCGCGCTTCTTCATCCGCCTCGCCGAGCTCGAGATGCATCCGCTCGACACGCTCGACAGGAGAGACATCTCGCAGGATCAGTTCGGACTCGGATACTGCAACATCACGAAATGCTGCACCGAGGTCTGTCCCGAGCACATCAAGATCACCGACAACGGGATCATCCCGCTCAAGGAACGCGTTGTGGACGCGAAGTACGACCCAGTGGCCTTCATCATCCGCAAGATCCGCCGGAAGTAAGGCGGTCAGGCCATGCGATCGACGATCGCTTGGCCGAAGGCCGAGCAGGCCACCGGTTCGACCGGCGGTTCCATCAGCCGGGCGAAGTCGTAGGTAACGACCTTCTCGGCGATCGCGTTCTCGATCCCCTTCTCGATGAGGTCGGCGGCTTCGTCCCAGCCCAGGAAGCGGAACATCATCACTCCGGACAAGATCACCGACGACGGGTTCACTTTGTCCTGCCCGGCGTACTTCGGAGCCGTGCCGTGCGTTGCTTCGAAGATCGCGTGTCCGGTGACGTAGTTGATGTTGCCGCCGGGAGCTATACCGATCCCGCCGACTTGCGCTGCCAACGCATCCGACAGGTAATCGCCGTTGAGGTTCATCGTCGCGATTACGTCGAACTCGTCGGGACGCGTCAGTACCTGCTGAAGCGTTATGTCGGCGATGTTGTCCCAGACGAGGAGCTGACCCTTCGGCGGCTTTCCACCGCAGTCCTCCCAGGCGACGGCCTTGCCTTGGTACTCCTCGCGCACGAGCTCGTAGCCCCAGTCGCGGAACGCGCCTTCCGTGAACTTCATGATGTTGCCCTTGTGCACCAAACACACCGAGCGCCGGTTCTGCTTGATCGCGAACTCTAGTGCCGCGCGAACCAGCCTTCGGGTCCCCTCTTGCGACACCGGCTTGATACCGATCCCGCTCGTCTTCGGGAACCGGATGTTCTTCACTTTCATCTCGTCCTCGAGGAACTTGATGACCTTCCTTGCCTTCTTGGATCCGCCCTCCCATTCGATGCCGGCGTAGATGTCCTCCGTGTTCTCGCGGAAGATCACCATGTCGACCTTCTGCGGCTCCTTCACCGGCGACGGCACTCCTTGGTACCAACGCACCGGACGCAAACACACATAGAGGTCGAGGATCTGCCGGAGCGCTACGTTCAGCGAACGGATCCCTCCGCCGACCGGGGTGGTCAGAGGCCCCTTGATTCCGACGAGGTAGGAGCGGAAGGCCTCGACCGTGTCGTCGGGCAGCCAGCTACCGAACTTGTCGAACGCGGCTTGGCCGGCGAAGACCTCGAACCACGAGATCGACTTCTTCCCGCCGTAAGCCTTCGCCACGGCCGCATCGAACACGAGCTGCGAGGCCGCCCATATGTCCGGACCCGTTCCGTCGCCTTGGATGAAGGGCAGGACCGGATCGTCGGGAACTTGGAGAACGCCGTCTGAGATCGAGATCTTTCCGCCTTCCGGCGGGGTCACGTCGGCGAAGGGCATCGATACTCCTTAGTCGAGCGGGTTAGAGCTTCAAGGCTGTAGGACGTTGCCCCCGGCGTCCACCCGGGTATCTGTACGAACGTGGCCCGCGCTGAGACCAAAGCCGATCGTCTCGACCGAGAGCTGGGCGAACTCCTCCAAGAGCTTCGGGTCTTGCTGCCCGGTGTCCAGGTCCTGTTCGCGTTCCTATTGGCTGTCCCCTTTACCGATCGATTCGACGCGGCCACCGATTCGGAGAAAGGACTGTTCCTAACCGCACTGATAAGCGCCGCACTTGCGTCCGTTTTCCTCGTGGCGCCGAGCGCCTTTCACCGGATCCTCTTCCGCGAGCGTGACAAGGAGTGGATGATCGTTACGTCCAACAGGCTCGCCATAACCGGGACGGTGTTTCTCGCTACGGCGATGACCTGCGCACTGTTCCTGGTTGCCGAAGTCATCTACGGATCGAATCTCGCCGCCGGGGTCGCCGCCGGCCTAGGCGTCGCCTTCCTTCTCGTCTGGTACGTGATCCCTCTGGTTCGCCGAACTCGTAACTAGCGCGACTTCGTCGCAGCCCACCTGGGACGGCTTATGCTCACGGCGTAAGGCTCAAAAGGAGGACGCGTCGTGAGCACCGCACCAGTTCGAGTCGCCGTCAGCGGCGCCGTAGGAAACGTCTCGTACGCACTTCTTTTTCGAATCGCTTCCGGTCAGCTCCTCGGCCCGGACAAGCCCATCGCCCTGCAGTTGCTCGATATCGAACCGGCCCTTCCGGCCCTCGAGGGCGTCGTCATGGAGTTGGACGACTGCGCTTTCCCGTTACTGCATTCCATCGAGGCGACAGCCGATCCCAAAACCGCCTTCGACGGCGTTTCCTGGGGCCTGCTGGTCGGATCGATTCCTCGCAAGGAAGGCATGGAGCGCGGCGATCTCCTCAAGATCAACGGCAGCATCTTCGGTCCTTACGGTGAAGCTCTTAACGCGGCGGCCGCACCGGACGTACGCATCCTCGTTGTCGGCAATCCGTGCAACACGAACTGTTTGATCGCCCGATCCAATGCACCGGACATCCCCGATGAGCGCTGGTTCGCTATGACCAGGCTCGACCAGAACCGTGCGAAAGCGCAGCTCGCAAAGAAGGCCGGTGTGCTCGTGTCGCAGGTGGCGAACGTCGCCATCTGGGGCAACCACTCCGCCACACAGTTCCCCGACTTCCAGAACGCAACGATCGACGGTCGAGCGGCGACCGAGGTCATAGGGGACGAGGCCTGGCTAAAGGGCGACTTTTTGAAGACGATCCAGGAGCGCGGCGCGGCAATCATCAAGGCGCGCGGGGCGTCCTCGGCTGCTTCGGCTGCCAACGCCGCGGTTGACTCGGTCCGCAGCATCTGGGAGCCGACACCGGCCGGCGACAACGTCGCCCTGGCCGTGCCGAGCCGCGGTGAATACGGGATCCCCGAGGGGCTTCAGTTCGGTTTCCCGGTCCGCAGCACCGGGAAGGATTGGGATGTGATCGAAGGCTTCCAGCACGACGAATTCGCCAAGGAGAAGATCAAGGTCACGACGGACGAACTGGTGTCCGAGCGTGAGGCCGTCAAACAGATGCTTCCGAGCTAGGGAGAGCTATGGACGCCTACGACATCTTCAAGTTCTTCCACGTGCTGTTCGCCGTCATCTGGGTCGGCGCGGGGCTGGTGATTATCTTTTATGCGCTTCGGGCCGGTCGTTCCAGCGATCGGGCCGAGATCGTCAAGATCGGACGGGACGCCGCCTGGCTGGGCGAGCATTTCTTCATACCTGCGTCACTCCTTGCCTTGATCTTCGGCATCATCACCGTCCTCGTCGGCGATTGGGGTTTTACCGACACGTGGGTGATCCTCGGTCTCGCCGGCTTCGGCCTGTCATTCATCATCGGCGCGGGCTACCTCGGCCCCCAGTTTGGAAAGATCGCCGCGCTCTCCGATGAGCACGGCGACACGCATCCACTAGTCCTAGAAAAGGTGAAGCGGGTTCTTGCCGTTGCTCGTATCGACTCGGTAATCCTCGTCGCCGTCGTCTTCGACATGATTGTCAAGCCCGGGACGTAGAGGAAGGAGCGAAGTGAGCCGCTACGAGATCTGGAAATTCCTTCATGTGATCGCGGCCATGATCTGGGTCGGGGGTTCCATCGTTTTGATAGTTCTTTCGGCGAGGGCTTCGGCGACGAAAGATCCGTCCGAGAGCGGTCGGATCGGGCAGCTCGCTCTGTGGGTCGGGACGCGGATATTCGCACCGGTATCGGCCTTGGTCCTGATCCTCGGCATCGTGATGGTCCTAGACGGCCCGTGGGAGTTCAGCGATGCCTGGATAGGCCTGGGGTTGCTCGGCATCATCCTCACGGCTGGAATCGGCAATGGGATCCTCGGTCCCAACGGAAGAAAGATAGGTCCGGCCATGATGCAGCGCGGCCCGCAGGACCCTGTGACGCAAAGACTCGTCAAGAGACAGAGAGTTTTCTCGATCCTCAATGCGGTGCTTCTCATTGCCGTTGTCTTCGACATGGTCGTCAAACCGGGAAGTTAGGAAAGGAGGCCTGCGATGTTCATCCAGGTCGTGAAAGGCAAGACGAAGGACGCGGCGGGTATTAAGGCCGCCGTCGCAAAGTGGCAGACCGACGTCAAGCCCGTAGCCAAGGGATACCTCGGTAGCACAAGCGGCGTTACTGCCGACGGCACGACGATCGCCGTCGTCCGTTTCGAGTCCGAGGCGGCGGCTCAGGCGAACAGTGATCTGCCCGAGCAGAGCGCGTGGTTCGAGAAGGAGCTGTCTCCGCTCCTCGACGGTCAGCCGACGTTCCATAACTGCAACGACGTAACCGAGTTCATGGGCGGCGGGTCGGACGACGCAGGCTTCGTTCAATTGATGATCTACAAGCCAGCCGACGCCAACAAGGCCAAGGAGCTGAACAAGAAGTTCGAGAACGTGGACATGAGCGGCCGACCCGACATCATCGGAGGTACCTCGGCTGTTTCATCCGACGGGACGTTTATCGACACGAACTACTTCACATCAGAAGCCGAAGCTCGCGCCGGCGAAAAGGGTGAGATGCCCGCCGAGATGCAGGAGATGATGAAGGAGTACGGCGAGGTAGTCGGTAATGTCGAGTACGTCGACATAAGCGATCCCTGGTTGTACAGCGCCTAGGTGCGCTGGGCCGCCTGGGTACTAAGCGTTCTCATAGCTTGGCGCTGGCTGGGTTTCCTGCTCGGTGTGGCGCGCATATGGAGATTCAAGGGCCCGGTTCGCAGGGAGGCGCGTCGCACAGTGATCGCGCGTGGCGCCTGGAACGTCTTCATGTCGGTCGCCGTCCTATATCTGTGGCTGTCGATCTTGGATCGTCAGCCCGGCGAGACCTTCGTCGGCTTCCTCGCCGCAGCGATGATGTGCTCGCTGGCGATCGGGATCGCCGCCGGATTGATGCAGCCCGAGGAACGCAATCCGGCAACACTGGAGATCTGCCGGCTCAAGCCCCTTCGGTTAGAAGCTCCGCCGACCTGACCGTGTTGGCCATGAGCATGGCGCGCGTCATGGGTCCGACGCCTCCGGGAACCGGAGTTATCGCCCGCGCCTTCTGAGAAACGGCGTCGAAGTCGACGTCGCCGATCAGCTTGCCCTCGGCGTTGGCCGTCGTCCCGACGTCGATCACAACCGCCCCCTCGGAAACGTGATCAGCCGTGATCATCCCCGGGCTCCCAGCCGCGGCGACGAGGATGTCGGCCTGCGTCGTGTAGCGCTGAAGGTCGCGGGTTCCCGTGTGACAGATCGTGACCGTGGCGTTGGCTGCGTCGGCCTTGTTGGACAGCAGCACCGACAACGGACGCCCGACCAGAACGCTTCGTCCGACGACGACCACGTGCTGGCCGGCGATCTCGACACCGGTCCGGACGAGAAGTTGCTGCACACCGAAGGGCGTGCACGGCACGAACCGGGGACGACCCGCCATCAGAAGGCCCTGACTGACCGGGTGCAGGCCGTCGATGTCCTTCTTGGGGTCGATCCGGGCCAGGAAACCGGGCTCGTCCAAGTGCTTGGGGATCGGGGTCTGCAGGAGGATGCCGTGGATGGAGTCGTCGGCGTTGAGCGAGTCGATGATCTCTTCGAGGTCGTCGGGCTCGGTCGCCTCGGGCATCTTGTGCGTGACGCTCTCGATGCCGACCTTGAGGGCGTCCTTTCCCTTCAAGCGGACGTAAGTCACCGACGCCGGGTCCTCGCCGACCAGGATCACCGCCAGCCCCGGGACGACCCCTTTCTCTTTCAATCCGGCCACGCGGTCACGGAGCTCGTCGAAGATCTCGCCTGCGATCTTCTTGCCGTCGATGATGTCCGCCATGGACCCGTAGGTTATCTCCGGAGGCCGACCATTTCGCAGGGGCGCCCTACGGGCGATCCTGTAGCGGCCGCCGAACCTTGTTAGAGCCTGCGGTGTCCAAGAGGTGAGACGGATGGACGAAGACCAAGAGCGGGCGATGGTAATGCTCGAGCGTTGGGTTCGGGCATTTCAGCCTGTGGTCTTCCGTGCCGCTTACCTGATCTTGCGAGACACACAAGCCGCCGAGGACGTAGCCCAGGAGACCTTCATCCGCGCATACAACGCCGCTCGCCGCGCGGATCCGGGAGACGGCGTTCGCGCGTGGCTTTACCGAATCGCGGTCAACACGGCGCTGAACGAGGTGCGTCGACGGAAACGTGAGCGCACTGCAGTGGAACGCATCAGGCCACAAGAGGGCTACGACCCGATGGACGCAAGCGACCGCACGTCGGTGGTGTCGCAAGCCATCGACAAGCTTCCCGAACGGCTGCGCGTCGCAGTCATATGCCGCTACTTCCTCGATCTATCCGAGCAAGAGATGGCGCAGGTACTGAAAGTCCGCCCCGGGACGATCAAGTCGCGTCTGTACGAAGCGCGCAAGTTGCTTGCCGGCGACGAAACGCTCGTTGCAGCCGCAGGAACGACGGGGTGATGAGGACATGGTGAACGAGTCGCTCGATACCGAGATCCGGCAAGCGCTGGACGCACAGGCTCATGAGGTCGACCTTCCGGTCGACCTCATGAGCCGAACGATGCAACTGGCGGCGGAGGAAGCGAAGCGGTCGCTGCGCGACCGGATTCGCTCCCTCCGCGACTCCCGCAAGATGCGACTGCCTGCCAGCGGCTACCCGCGGTGGATGTACGCGGGCGCGGCCCTCGGCGCGGCGATCCTTCTGTTCGCGATTGGAACGCTGGTAACGCGCGAGCCCAAGATCACCGGCGATCTGGCAAGTAGAGACAACTCCGGCGAAGTAGTTCGGAAGGGATCGGACGCGGGCGAGGTGCCCGTGGGTGCAGAAGGCGGGACACGGCTGGCCGACGAAGATCAACCGTCGACCTTCGAGGCGCCTGCCGAGTCCGCGGACGATGCGGCGAAGTCGGCCCCGGCCGCCGAGAGCGCAGAGGGCTCCGGGGCACAGAGAACGCTTTCCGGCCAAACACAAAGTGGGGATTCGGCCGGCGTAACTCAGCCTCAATCCGAGCCGGACATAGCGCCCGTTATTCCCCCGGTTACCCAGCCGCGAGCGGGCAACGTCCCGCCGAAGGTCGTTAGGACGGCCGACATACAGATCGAGGTAGAAGGCTTCGACAACGCATGGAGCCGCGCCAACGCGGTTGCTGGTAAGCACGGCGGCTTCGTAACCAACTCCAACACCGAACAGATCAAGGACGAACTAGGCCGCGGCACCCTGACCATGCGCGTCCCGGCCGACAAGTACCAGGCCGCCGTAGACGAGCTCGGCAAGATCGGCACGATCGCCAACCAACGCACGGGCGGAACGGATGTGTCGTCCTCGATCGTCGACCTGCAAGCCCGCGTGAAAACCCTGGAAGCCGAAGAGCTTCAGATCGTCGACCTGTTGGGTCGCACGAACAACGTGTCCGAAGTCCTCGAGATCCGCAACCGGCTGGACAGCGTCCGGCAAGAGATCGAGTCGCTCAAGGCGCAGCAGCAGTACTTCGAGGACCAGGTGGACTACGCAACGATCAACGTGACGGTCTTCGAACAGGGAGCCGAACCGGACGACGGAGACGACGGCATCGTCGTCGACGCGTGGGATACGGCTCTCGATATCGGGCTCACGATCGTGGCCGGAACCGTCGTCGTACTCGGCGGCCTGATCCCGCTGGCCGCACTTGGTTTGGCGATCTGGTTCGGTGTCCGGACCGTCCGTCGCCGGAGGAGCGCACCGGAAGCCTGAGCCGGGCCGGCACAGGATTTTCGGTACTCTGTGCCCCTCTTGCGTCTCGTTCTGGCTAACCACTCCAGCTATCCACGTGTAGGTGAGGGGCCCGGTGCCCAGCGCCTCCGGCGTGCGTACGCCAACCGCGAGACGGGCAAGATCGACGACAACGAGTTCGAGACCATCGCCCGCGACTACGTCGCGGAGGTCATCAAGGAGCAAGAAGACGCGGGCCTCGACCTCGTCACCGACGGCCTCGTCTACTGGTACGACCTTCTCGCCCACCCGGCAGGGCGCTTGGACAACATCACGATCAACGGGTTGGTCCGCTTCTTCGACACGAACACCTACGTCCGCCAGCCCGAGATCAACGGCAATATCGGCGGCACCTTCGGGATCGCGGACGACTTCACCAAAGCCAAGGGACAGACGACAAAGGAGCTGAAGGCCGTCGTCCCGGGTCCCTACACGCTGGCCCGGCATTCGATCATCAAGTCCAACGGCGACCTCTCTTCGCTGGCGATGGCGTACGCCGAGGCGCTCGGACGAGAGCTCGAGGCTTTGAACGCCGCCGGCGCGACCATCGTGCAGATCGAGGAGCCGTCCCTGCTGAAGTTCCCGGACGACGCCGAGATGGTCCGCAACGTGCTGAAGCGCGCCGTGGCGTCGAAGGGGGGTATCACGATCAGCCTCTCCACCTATTTCGGTGACGCCACCACGATCTGGGGGGAGCTGCTCAACATGCCCTGTGACATGCTCGCCGTCGATCTCATCTACGGTTCCGGACTGCTGGAAACGATCGTGCAACACGGCTCCGACCGCCCGGTAGCTCTCGGCATCGTCGACGCGCGCAACACGAAGCTGGACGACACCAATGAGGTCGCGGCCCGAGTCGGACGCGTGGTCGACGCGCTCGACGCCAAAGGCGTCGGTGAGGTCCACATCCAACCGTCCAACGGTCTTGAGTTTCTCCCGCGTGATCGCGCCAAACGTAAGCTGGAGCGACTCGCACAGATCCGGGACGCGGTAATGAAGGCGGGAACATGAGCGGACGCGAAAAGCTGAAAAGCCTCGGTATCGAGCTGCCGATGCTTCCGATAACCGCTGTTGGCTCGTACGCCAAACCCGAGGAGCTCACCAAAGCGCGCGCGAAGTTCGTCCGCGGTGACATAACCAAGGACGAGCTGCGCAAGTACCAAGAGGAAGCCACCGCTATGTGGATGGGTTTCCAGAACGAGATCGGGGTCGACGTCCCCGTCGACGGCGAGATGTACCGAACCGACATGGTCGAGTACTTCGCCGAGGAGATGGACGGTTTCGAGAAGGGCGGCTGGGTCCGCTCCTACGGGAACCGCTACTACCGCAAGCCGATCATCACCAACGAGATCCGCTGGCGCGGACCGATCACCGTCGACTGGTGGAAGTTCGCGCAGTCTCTGACCGACAAACCGGTCAAGGGGATGTTCACCGGCGGCTACACGACCATGGACTGGTCCTTCAACGAGCACTACCCCGATCGCAAAGCCGTGGCGCTGGCTCTCGCACGCGAGTTCCGCAAGGAGGTCGAGGCTCTGGTCGAGGCCGGCTGCAAGATCATCCAGGTGGACGAGCCGGCCGTTTCCGTCCGCGCCGACGAGATCGACATCGCGATCGAAGCGATGCAGATCACCTGCGAAGGCATCGATGCCTACTTCATCACCCACGCGCTCGAGTACGGCTACCCGCAGACCGTCTTCCCAGACGTTCTCGATCTCGCCGTCGACAACTTCGACATGGAGTTCGCCAACTCGGACTTCGCCTTCTTGGAGGGACTTCGAGATTTCGGCTTCGACAAGGACCTGTCACTTGGAGTCGTCGACGTGCACACGCACGTCATCGACGACACCGACGAGGTCGAGCAGCGCATCCGGAAGGCGATCGACATCCTCCCAGCTGAGACCATCTGGCCCGACCCGGACTGCGGACTCAAGACGCGCACGGTCGAAGAGTCGATGGGCAAGATGCGGGCGATCGCGGAAGCAACGAAGCGCGTTCGCGCCGACATCTCGTCGCGCGTCTAAGGCCTCGCAAGGTGCCCGGCTCCCTCGACGGAAAAGTCGCCATCGTCACGGGCTCGTCCCGCGGCATGGGACGCGTAACCGCCGCCCATCTGGCATCGCTCGGCGCGAAGGCGGCCGTCTGCTACGTCCGTAACAAGGACATGGCAGAGGAGCTCGTTGGGGAGATCGCGAAGGCCGGTGGTGAAGCAGATGCTTTCGGCTTCGACCTCACGACTGAAGAAGGCGCGGCCGGGCTGATCGAAGCGGTGGTGAAGCGTTTCGGACGACTCGACATCCTGGTCTGCAACGTCGGCGGTTTCCTCAAGAAGCCCTTCGAGGAGACGACCACACAGGAGTGGCGTGAACAGTTCGCGCAGAACACCGACACGATGTTCTTCTGCATCCGAGCCGCCCTTCCGCACATGAAGGCCGCCGGTGCGGGACGCATTGTGAACTTTGCAGCAGCGGGGGCCGACCAGCCGGCGCGACAGACGGGTTTCGCTGCATATGCGGCGGCCAAGGCCGCCGTCGTCGGCTTCTCTCGGGCTCTCGCCCGCGAACTGGGACCCGAGCACATCACCGTGAACGTCATCGCGCCGGGCATCGTTTCGGACAACGCGCCGACGCGTGAGGACGCGGTCGCGATCGGCTTCGTGAAGCACACACCGGTCGGCCGCGTCGGGTCGGCACAGGACGTCGCCGAAGCCGTGGCATTCCTGGTGCGCCCCGAAGCCGACTACATCACCAGCGCCGTGCTCGAAGTCGGGGGCGGCTGGCGGGTCTAGCCCGGTAGGTTTACGGCTCGATGAGGGTCGGATTCGTAGGGCTCGGAACCATGGGCATGCCAATGGCGCGCAATCTCTTGCGGGCCGGTTTCGACGTCACGGTGCACAATCGGACGCGCTCGAAAGAAGAAGAACTGGCGGCCGAGGGCGCGGAGCGAGCAGCGACGCCGGCCGAGGCCGCCGCCGAAGCCGATGTGGTCGTGACGATCGTGTCGGACACACCTGACGTCGAGCATGTGCTTTTCGGTGAGGATGGGATCGCGCAGACGGCGCGACAGGGAACGGTAGTCGTAGACATGTCGACGATCTCCCCGGAAGCGACGCGCGCATTCGGTGAAAGACTCGCGGACAGAAGCATCGGTTTCCTCGACGCCCCTGTGTCGGGCGGCTCCGAGGGAGCCGAGAAGGGCACGCTCACGATCATGGCCGGCGGCGAAGCCTCGGACGTCGAGCGTGTTCGTCCGGTACTGGACGCCCTGGGAGCCAAGGTCACCCACATAGGACCGCTGGGCTCGGGTCAGCTGACCAAGGCCGTCAATCAGATCATCATCGGCGGCTACTTCCTGGCTCTCGCCGAAGGGCTCGTCTTCGGGATGAAGGCCGGCCTGGATATGGAGAAAGTGCTCGAAGCGATATCGCAGGGGATGTGCCGCTCCGCCGTGCTGGAGATGCGTAGCGGGAACATGCTCGCCGACAGCTACCCCTTGGGTTTCAAACTCGCGCTGCATCTAAAAGACCTCGAGATCGCGAACGCAACCGCCCAGGGATGGGGTGTTGATCTTCGACTTTCCGGACTTGTTCGCGAGATCGAGAAGGCGCTCCTGGACGAACACGGGGACGAAGATCTTTCGGTCATTGCCACCGATGTACGTCGAAGTGCAGGTATCTAGACGATGCCCGAAACCAGATATACGACCAGCGGCGACCTCCACATCGCGTACCAGGTCGTCGGGGAAGGCGACATCGACCTCGTGTACATACCCGGTTGGGTCTCGCACCTCGAAGAGATATGGCTCCTACCCAAGTACAAAAGATTCCTAGATCGGCTCGCGTCCTTCAGCCGCTTGATCCTTTACGACAAGCGCGGGACGGGCGCGTCAGATCGCATCGTCGACCGTCTCTCACTGGATGAACAGATGGACGATCTCCGCGCAGTCCTCGACGCCGTCGGAAGCCGGCAGGCAGTGCTCTTCGGCGCCCAAGACGGCGCATCGATCGGCATGTTCTTTGCCGCAACACATCCCGAGCGCACGCGAGGCCTCGTGACATTCGGAACGCGCGCTAGGTTCATGGCCGCACCCGACTACCCCTGGGGCCTGGTTGAGGAAGGCGTCGATTCGATGCTGGAGAGCATGGAGCACGCCTGGGCCGACCGTGCTGCGAATGTCGCTTTCGCAACGTTCATAAATCCGGGCCTCAAGTCCGACGAAGAGACCCTCGACTTCATGATGAGACTGACGCGTGTTTCGGCAACGCCCGATGCGAGCCGTCGTCAGATGGCGATGTACGCAAGGGTCGACCTCCGGCAAGTTCTGCCGATGATCGCGGCGCCGACGCTGGCTATCGCTCGAGTGGACGACAAGTTCTACGGCCCACCCCATGCGAAATTCATCGCCGAGCATGTGCCGAACGGCCGCTACGTCGAGCTTGCGGGCACAGATGCCTTCCTTCCCGCCGGAGACCTCCACGCCATCGCGGACGAGGTCGAGGAATTCGTTACCGGGAATCGCCCGACGACAGAGCCTGATCGCGTGCTGGCCACGATCCTGTTCACCGACCTGGTCGAATCGACGAAGATCTCAGCCGAGATGGGAGACCACGCGTGGCGGCAGCTCATGGACAGGCACGATGCCATCGTTCGACGCCAGCTAGACCGCTTCAACGGAACGTGGCTAAGACATACCGGCGACGGCTTCCTTGCCACGTTCGACCGTCCGGCCGGCGCAATCCGCTGCGCGATGGAAGCGCGCACCGCGACGCACGAGCTCGGTGTCGAAACCCGCTCCGGTCTTCACTCCGGCGAAGTATTGCTGCGAGGTGACGACCTCTCCGGCCTGGCCATGAACATCGGTGCGCGCGTGATGCAACAGGCCGGCGACGGCGAGATCCTCGTGTCCCAGAGCGTCAAGGATCTGGTCGCCGGCGCGGGCATCGAACTGGCCGATCGCGGCATCCACGCGCTGAAGGGCGTTCCAGGGGATTGGCATCTATATGGGGTCACCGCGGCATGACCCTTCCGACCACAGCCGAGGCCCTGGAGGCAGCAGCGCGCGAGCGCGTGTCTCCGGTGGCGTGGGCGTACTACTCGGCCGGGTCGTTCGCCGAGAAGAGCGTCAAGGACAACGTCACCTCGTGGTCGCGCTGGTACCTGCGCAACCGTGTCGGCGTCGACGTGGCGCACGTCGACCTGAGCACCACCGTCCTCGGCACCAAGATCTCGGTGCCCGTGCTAACGGCGCCATGCGGCTTCAACAAGTTCGCCCATCCCGACGGCGAGTTCGCCGTCGCGCGCGCATGCGAAGCGGAAGGAACTATTCAGGTTCTTTCGTCGGCGACGGCGTTGCCTCCGGCCGAGGTCTCCGCCATATCGAACGGACCGAAATGGCTCCAGCTTTACGCCGACGTCGACAAAGGCGTGACCGATCAGCGCGTAGCGGCGGCCGAGGATGCCGGCTTTCTCGCCGTAGCGATAACCGTCGACACACCTCAGCTCGGCATCCGATACCAGGGGCTCGCCGACATCGAAGCCTTCCTGCTCGAGCTTCAATCGATTGGCGCTGATTCTCCGATCCTTTCGTTCACGCAAAGCCTCGACTGGAAGGAGATAGAGCGGATCGCATCGCACACGAAGCTACCTGTGATCCTCAAGGGTCTTCTTCACCCCGACGACGCACGGATTGCGCCGAACCACGGAGCCAAGGGAGTCATCGTCTCCAACCACGGCGGACGCCAACTCGACGGCTCCTTGCCGCCCGCCCTCGCCCTGCCCGACGTCGTCGAAGCCTCCGGAGATGCACTCGAGGTCTACGTCGACGGCGGTGTGCGCACGGGCATCGACGTCTTGCGCGCCCTTGCCCTCGGCGCCCGCGCCGTGCTCATCGGACGGCCCTACCTGTGGGCCCTGGCCGTGGACGGGGAGCAAGGCGTTCGCGAGCTACTCGCACGATTCAAGGCCGAGCTGCACAACGCGATGGCCCTGGCCGGACAGACTGAGGCGAACCGCATCGACCGCTCGATCGTTGTCTTAGATAGATGAGCGTCATTAACAACCCGCGGTTCAGGCTCGTATCGGTGCTCGTCACCTTATTGGCCGCCTTCGCCGTTTCCTGGACCGCTCAGCCGACGGGAGCCGATGACGGCCTACCGATCGACATCGATCCCTCTTTCGACTGCGACGGGTACGTCCCTCATCTGCCGACCACGATCAGAGGCGACGTCATCACGGCCGACATCGTTGTGGCTCGCGACGGGATCAGCGAAGCGAAGGCTCGCGAGATCATGGCCAAGGCGGCCGAACCCTACGCTCCCTCCGGGAACCACGCACGAGTGACTCCCCGCGTGAAGCTCAACGTCGTGGCCGTCCACGATCTGACCGGTGTCCTCTCAGGACGAGAGGTAAGCGGCTTTTATTACGAAGGCCAAACTCTAGGGAACGATCTGATGGCTCAGCTGATCCGCTACTACCGAGAGCACTATCCGAACCTGAAACGCGATCACGTGCACCTGATAACCAATCGCGACATCACCGGAGGCTCACTGGGCGATGCGGTTGCCGGTATCGACAACTGCATCGGGTCGATCGGATCCAACGACTCGTACTCGATAAGCGAGTCCGGGACGCTGGATCCGTTCTCCCTTGAGGGCCTGATCGATTTCTACGACGACATCGACGCAAAGATAGCCGCGCACGAGATAGGACATGCGTTCGGCGCCCACCACCACTACGCGAACTGCGCCGAATACCTCGTCCCCGGACTTCTGGCCGGCACTGCCGACGTGTGCTCGCTGATGTTCAACGACGTCGGCTTGGAGAACCTGCGCTTCAGCCTGCTCGAGACGCTCGTTATTCGGGCGAATGCAGAGAGGCACATCGCAGGGATACCTCCACTGCTGCCCGATGTACCGCTGACGCTGCCCTGAGCTAGGCCGTAAGCTCCGCCATCATCTCGAAGATCTCTCGGCCGCCGCCGCCGAGCAGCATCACCGAGCACGGGCTCTCCTTCCACGCGGAATAGCGGTCGCGGATCCGTTCCTTCGGACCGACGAGCGAGATCGCATCGGCCAATTCGTCCGGGACGGCAGCCATCGCTTCTCCCTTCTTGCCGTCCAGATACAGATCTTGGATCTCCTTGGCGGCGGCCTCGTAGCCGTAACGGCACGCGAGGTCGTTGTAGAAGTTGCGGCCGCGCGCGCCCATGCCCCCGATGTATAGAGCGAGCATCGGCTTCACGAACTTCAAAGCGCCGGCGACATCGTCGGTGACTATCACCGCGCAGGACGCTATGACGTCGAACTCCGAAGCCGGGCGCAGATCGGTCGAACGCTTCGAGAAACCTTCGTCCATCGACGGCTTGAACACGTCGGAGCGGTACGGGTTGAAAAAAGCCGGAAGGAAACCATCCGAGATCTCGGCGGCAAGAGCGATGTTCTTCGGACCGATCGCGGCGATCACGATCGGGATGTCGGGACGCGGATGAAGGATCGACTTGAGCGGCTTTCCAAGTCCCGTCGCGTTCGGACCGGCGTAGGGGATCTCGTAGTGAGTCCCGGAGAACTCGAGAGGCTTCTCGCGCTTCCAGATCGTTCGAAGGATCTCGATGTACTCGCGTGTCTTCGGAAGCGGCTTGCCGTAGGGAACGCCGTGCCAGCCTTCGACCACCTGGGGGCCTGACAAACCGAGTCCGCAGATGAAGCGCCCGCCGGTCAACGCGTCGATGGTGGCCGCGGTCATGGCAGTCATGGCGGGAGTGCGGGCCGGCATCTGCATGATGCCCGTGGCCAGCTTCACCTTCTTGGTGTGTGCGCCCATCCAGACCAGCGGTGAGATCGCGTCCGAGCCGTAGGCCTCGGCCGTCCAGATCGAATGGAACCCGAGGTCGTCGGCGAGCTTGGCCGACTCGACCTGATCGGCGATATCGGCTCCCGAGTATCCGACCTGCAATCCGAGCTTCATTGGGACCCCCTGGGTGGGTGGACGAGCCCCAAGCATGGGCCGTTCCCGCCGGTCATCGCAAGGCGTGCTTATAAGAGTTAAGTTCCTGTACCTAATGTTGCTCGTGTTACATGCTGGCTCCTGGATGGCAGGCCGCCGACTCGTCCTCCTCGCCGTAGTCGCCTTCGCCCTTCTGACGCCTGCCGTGGCCCGGGCCCAGCCGTCGATGGAGAGCGAGGTCTTCGCGAAGATCAACGCCGCACGGTCCAAGAAGCTCATCTTCCATTCCGGCGTTCACTCCGTCGCATGGCAGCACTCCGCGGACATGTCCAGCGCTGGAGGGCTGAACCATGACAACGCGGACGCCCGGATATCGAACGCCGCCCCCGATCCCGCGGAAGGCAACGGCGCGCCCGATGACGGCTACGGCCACGACTGGTGCGAGAACGTCACCTACGTGAACTTCGGAACGGAGGCGGAAGCCGCCGGCCGTATCTACGAGGCGTGGCGCCGGTCGGGTGCGCACCAGCGATGTATGCAGGACACGACGCTGAACACGGGAGCTGTGGGGATCTACTACGACGGAACGACCTGGTGGGCGACGTTCATCGCCTACATCGACCACACCCCGCCCGGGACGGCGGATACGACGACACCGCCCCAAAGCTCCTCGGAGCCCGTCGCCAAGAAGAAGACGGCCGTCGCCGCGGCTCCCGAGACCACCTCTGATACGAGCCAGGCTGCGAGTACCGATAGCCCGGCCGAATCATCGAACGCAGGTTCGGTCACGCCGAAGGAGACGGACGAATCCACGGTCCAGCCGTCATCCGAGCCGGCCCCACGCCGGATCCTGGTGATACCGGAACCCGGTGCCAAGGCGGCGCCGGTGTCGAAGGCCGGTACGGAGAGCTACGCCGACGCGCTGCTGGCCGCCGTCCGGAACCCCAAAGTAGGAGTAAACGAGGTGGCCGGAGCCTTCGCCGCCTCGATCTGTGGGTTCCTCGTGATGTTGCTCAGACTCAAGCGAAGAACACGGTTACCGAGGACAATGACGACAGCCATCCGGAAGGTCGACAAAGTTGCGGGGACTACGTCTAGGCTTCCTATTCCTCACGGCGGTAGCCGTGAGCGTGACGGCGCTGCCCAGCGCCCGCGCGAACTCGTACGAAGCTGAGATCTTCTCGCTTGTAAACGGAGGGCGATCCTCCAAACTCGCTTCAAGCTCCGGACTACAGTCGGCCGCGCGAGCCCATTCTCGGGACATGGCGCAGCAGGGCAACCTCACCCACGCCGGAGCCTCGTCGCGCATAGCCAACGCAGCTCCCGACGGCTACACAGGCACGTTCTGCGAGAACATCGGCTACGTCAGCGAGAACGCGCGAAACCCGGACCCGGCCCAGATCATCTACAACGGCTGGCGCAATTCGTCGAGTCATAACGCCTGCATGCACGACACGAGGATGACCGTCGCTGGCGTCGGTACCTACTCCGACGGCGAATTGCTGTGGGTGACCATGGAGTTCGCCCAGGTTCGCGGTTCTACAACCACCACCAAGACGCCGACGCCGATCACCGTGCCGGTCTCGACCCCCAAGCCGCAGGTCGCACAGTCAACCGACGCGCCGAAAGCCCCGGCGGTCGAAGCGAGGCCGGAGAACTACGGTGACGATCCGCCCGGATCGACGCCGACGGCTGCGCCTACGGCCGAACCGACCGCTACACCGCAGCCCGAGGGCCCGCGCTCATCCGTCTTGGCCGAAGACGCCGCAGCGTCCTCGTCGGACCCGGTCCTCGGCCCCCGGGAGTACGCGGCATTAGCTGCGCTGTTGCTATTCGCCTTCGGCGTCCTGTTCCTCGTCCGGCGAAGGATCTAGCTCAGACCGAGCTCGAGCTCGATCAATGCAGCGAGAACGAGCCCTTCATTCCGTTCGACTCCCCGTGGAACCTGCAGTAGAAGTCGACCTTGGAGTCGGTGCCCAGCTCGACCTCGATGGTCTTGGTCGCTTCGGGCTTAAGCTCCTCGTCGACATCCAAGGAATCGATCGTGAACGTGTGGGTCTGCTCGCCTTCGTTGAATAGCTTCAGCGTGGCAGTTGAGCCACCGGGGGCTTTGACCGTAGTCGGCTTGAAGTAGAAGTCGTCGAGCTCCATCTCCAGCTCGAAGTTCTCGATTGTGAACGTCTTCGTGCCGTGATCTTCGTGCATCGCCTCCGATGTCGCGGTGGCCTGCGGCGACCCTGAAACATCATCCACCGTCGGTTCGTCCGAACTACAGGCCACAAACACCAGCGCGAAGGCAGCGAGAACGACAAAGAGCTTGCGCACACAATCCTCCCGTCTTTGGGTCCGAGGCTTGGATGGTACCCATCCAGCGACTGGCAGCAACATAGTTCTTGTCACTACGCTCGCCAGGCGAATATGGCCGATCCCATCTGGAGACTCGACGCCCACGTAATCGCCGACCGTGTGCGCAGCGGCGAACGCTCCGCCAAGGAAGTGCTCGAGACCTTCGTCCAGCGCATCGAGGAGCACAACGAAGCCCTGGCCTCATTCGTCCATCTCGACATCGACGGAGCACGCGCGCGCGCGGCCGAGATCGATTCGGCGGTGGCCTCCGGCGACGACCCCGGCCCCCTGGCCGGCGTGCCGATCGGCATCAAAGACCTCGAACACGTCGCAGGCATGCCCACCACAAGGGGATCGGTTCCATACAAGGATTACGTTGCCGGCCACGACGGCGTTCAAACCGAGCGCCTGCGCAGTGCGGGAGCGGTGATCGTAGGTAAGACCCATTCTCCGGAGTTCGGTTCGACCGCCTTTACGCGAACGTTCCTGAACGGCACGGCTCGCAATCCGTGGAACCTCGAACGCACGCCGGGTGGCTCGTCCGGCGGTTCCTCTTCGGCCGTCGCCGCTGCGCTACTGCCCATCGCGTCGGCATCGGACGGCGGCGGCTCGATCCGCATCCCCGCGGCATACACCGGACTGGTCGGTGCAAAGGCCACCTTCGGACGAATACCGATGGGCGACAGCGCCGACTCGTCCAATACCAGCGTTCTAGGTTGCGTATCCCGATCGGTTCGCGACACCGCTCGTTACTGGGACTGCGTAGTCGGATCGCACGAACGCGACGCACTCTCACTGCCGCATCCCGGTTTCAGCTACGAGGCCGTTTTGGACGAGACCCCAACCGGACTTCGCGTCGCCTGGTCCCAGGACTTGGGCTACGGTGCGTGCGCCAAAGAAGTCGCGGACATCGCGCGAGCCGCGGCCGAGCGCTTGGTCGAAGCCACCAGCATGAAGTGGGTCGACCGCCTCATCGAGCTGAAGGACATGTCGGCGGGTTGGGCATTGCTCGGTGCCCCGGGCACTTGGCTCAACGTCAGGGACTTCTGGCCGGAGCGGCGAGAGGACTTTACGCCCGCCGTTCGCGCCGGGGTTCAGATGAGTGAGGAGCGCTTCAATGTCCAGGAGATCGCCCGCGCCATCGAGCGGCGGAATGAAAACAACCACCGTCTAGCCGAAGTCTTCGAGGACGTCGACATCATCCTGACGCCGACGACGGCGACGACGGCGTTCCGCGCGGAGGGACCGATGCCGTCGAAGATCGACGGCCGCGATGTGAGACTCATGCACACGATCACATTCACCTATCCCTTCAATGTCTCGATGCACCCCGGAGTCAGCGTGCCGTGCGGGTTCGACTCCGAGGGACTTCCGGTCGGGCTGCAGATCGTCACGCGCAGGCACGACGACCACGTCGCATTGCAGCTGGCCGCGGCCTTCGAGAAGGTCCAGCCGTGGCCGAAGATCGCCACGGCCTTCGATCAGTGAACGACGCTCCCACCGAGCAAATCGAGTTCCCCGACGGTTTCGTCTGGGGCACCGCGGCGGCGGCGCATCAGGCCGAGGGCGGCAACTGGAACAACGATTGGTGGCAGTGGGAGCACACCCCGGGAACTCCAACTACCGACGTTTCGGGTGACGCCATCGACCACTACCACCGATTCGAGGAGGATTTCGCTCTCCTCGGCTCCTACGGCCACAACGCCAACCGCTTCTCGATCGAGTGGGCACGCATTGAGCCCGAGCCCGGCCAGTACTCCAACGCTGCGCTCGATCACTACTCTCGTGTTCTCGACAGCGTCCATCGCAACGGCATGACGCCATTCGTGACTCTGCATCACTTCTCATCGCCTCGGTGGGTGCACAACGACGGCGGATGGGCCAATCCTGAGATCGTCGAGCGCTTCCGTCGGTACACCGACGTGGTCGCCCGCCGGCTGGGCGACCGTATCCCTTACGTGTGCACGATCAACGAGCCCCAGGTCGTCGCGATGGCCGGATACCAGACCAAAGGGTTCCCGCCGGGCGTCGGCGACAAGGCGCTCTTCTGGCCTGTTACGCGCAACTTCATAGCCGCGCACCAAGCCGCAGTGGAGGCGTTCAAGGAACACAATTCAGATGCGCAGATCGGCATCACGCTGGCGATCACCGATTTCCAGCCGGCCGACGACGACTCTGTCGAGATCCGCAACCGTGTCCACCACCGGATGGGACAGGTGTACTACGACGCTCTTCGCAGCGGCATCGTCAAGGGTCCGAAGCTCGAGGAGGAGATACCGGGCCTCGCGCGTTCGAGTGACTTTGTCGGCGTTCAGTTCTATTCGCGAGCCGTCATCTCGGCTTCGCTAGGCATGCTTGCACCGCCCGAGGGCGCCGAGATCACGCAGATGGGCTATGAGGTTGTGCCGGAGAGCTTTACCACCGTCCTGAAAGGCGCGATGGACGCCGAGCTTCCCGTTTTTGTCACCGAGAACGGGATCGGGACGGCCGACGACAAGCAGCGCGTCCGGTACATCGCCACACATCTGGCTGCTGCCAAGAAAGCGATGGACGAGGGCGTGGACCTTCGTGGCTACATCTACTGGTGCTCGATGGACAACTTCGAGTGGAACGCCGGTTACCGGATGACGTTCGGCCTCATCGGCGTCGACCGCGAGACTTTCGAGCGGACGCCGAAGCCTTCGGCCGAATACTTTTCCGAGATCTGCCGGACGAGCTCCGTCGACCCGAAGACGACGCAGCAGTTCCTGACTGCTTAGCAGCTTCGGTCGCGGTGATAGCAGCCAGGCTGCGTCCGCGGACCATCGCAACCACGGCGGCAGCGACCGCCACCAGTCCGCCGATCAACAAGAACCACAGCGCTCTCGTCCAGGGCTGATTACCGCCCACTTCGCGGCCGATCAACCCTTCCAGCGAATCCGGATCGACACCCGCTGCACGCAGCTGTTGAGGATTCGCCTCTCCAACACCGGCCGGCTCGGTAGTCGGTGCCGTCGACGGGACGGTGAGCGCCGGCAGTGGGATCGGCTGGCCCGTGAGCGGTACCTGTTGCAGGAGTCCGCTGTTACTCGATGCAGAGTCGTCGCTTGTTGGGGCCTGGGATGGTTGACCGGGCTGCGGGGTCGACGGCGCCGGCGCAGCCTTCACCACCAAGCGTGCGTGATGTCCCATGTTGCGGTGGTTGTCGCAGTACAGCGTGAAGGTGCCGGCTTTCCGCAGCGGCGGGGTAGTGAACGTCTGCCCTAGCGTGAGATTTCCAGAGTGGATGTTCAGCTCGTCCACGTCGACGGTGTGGGCTCCCAGGAAGGCCGCGACCGGAGCCTCGGCGACCGTGACGACGATCTGATCCCCAACACGAACAAAGATCTGAGAGCGACTTCCCGTCGAGTTGTCCTGGAAGTAGTAGTTGCCGCTGGTGACTTGATGCGTTTCTGCCAACGCCGGCGTAGCGGCAAGTATCATGCCGACGACGGCCGGGACGATCACCAAGCGCTTCATCCGCCGTACACCACCTCGGCCGCCAGGAACGAGGCGGAAAGAAGCGCGACCATCCCGAAGGTCGCGAGAGCTACATCCTGGACTGCGGTGCGTCCGGTGAGCTCGTCCGAGCCTTTGCCGCGGCGCCAGAAGTAGTGGACGCCGAAGGCGATGGTCGCCACCAGTCCAGATGTCATGTGCCAGATGAGGGGTGCGTCGGCACGCGGATCGAACACGAAATCGAAGCCTCGAGTGTCTATGAAGGCTGCAACGATCGTGAACGGGAGTGCGGCAACGCCGACCACCTCGAACAAGCGCACTTTTCCGTCCCATGTGACGTTGCCGGTCGCGTACCGGATGAGCACGCAGGCCCATGCAACGCTGAGCATCGCCAATGGAAAATGGACGAACACCGGATGCAGCGGCAGCGATAAGGGATTGAGCACTCTCAGCCGCCGAGCAAGTCGTCCAACGACTTGCCCTTCTTCGGCTCCCGCGCCATCAGGTCCCCCAGATCCTCCTTTTTCTTCGCTTCCTCGGCCTTCAAACGCTCGTCGAGTTCTCGTTGTTTCCCGCGGATGTCCCCGGCAGCAGACATGAGCTGTTCCAGCGACTTACGCGGTGCCCCTTCGATGCGAATACGAAGCGCGGCCAGGACGTCGGCGTGGCGGTCCTCCAATCCCTGGTTGCGATCGAGCTCTGCGAGAACCGCTTCGGCTTTTCGCAGTAGATCGAAGTCGGCCGCGGCGCGCCGGCGCGCTTCTTCCGCCTTCGCCTTCTCTACTTCCGGCTTTCCCTTCTTGTCTTCCGGCACGAGGACGAGGATAGCTTGCAGCAGCTAGCGGGCTCCGGCGTTCGCGGCGGTTGCGTCCGCCCGCCGCCGAGCGCAGGCTTATAGGTCTTCGCGGGGAGAGCGATTAGGAGGCTGAATGAGCAGGGAACGTCTATCACCGGCTGACGCACTGTTCCTCCATCTGGAGGACGACCACACGCATATGCACGTTGCTTCGTGCACGATCTTCGAAGGTTCGGTCGACTACGAGGAGGCGGTCGAAGAGGTCCGGCGCCGGCTTCACCTCGTCCCACGGTTCCGTCAGAAGCTCGCCTTCGTTCCGCTCGGTGCGGGGCGTCCGGTGTGGGTCGACGATCAGCACTTCAACATCGAGTACCACCTTCGCCACACAGCGCTACCGGCGCCGGGATCGGAAGAGCAGCTCAAGAACCTCGCCGGACGCATCATGTCGCAGCAGCTCGATCGCACCAAGCCGCTGTGGGAGATCTGGCTCGTCGACAAGCTGGCCGGCGATCGCTTTGCGATGATCGCCAAGACACATCACTGCCTCGTCGACGGCGTTTCGGGTGCGGACATCACCGCCGTGCTCCTCGATCTGACCGAGAAGCCTCCGGACCTTAGGGCGGAGCCCTGGACGCCCGAGCCCGAGCCGACCGATGCGCAACTCGTCACCGACGCGATACGCGAACGGATGACCGAGCCGATGGAGATCGTCCGTGGTGTCAGGCGCATGGTGCGCACACCGCGTCGCGTGGCCAAGACGGGGGCCGAGTTCCTCGAGGCCATGGGCGCTTTGGCCTGGGCCGGACTCAACCCGGCTCCCAAGACGGCGCTCAATGTTCCGATCGGCCCGCACCGCCGCGTCGAGTTCGTTCGTTCGTCGCTCGCCGACTTCAAGTCGATCAAGAGCGCGCTCGGCGGAACCGTGAACGATGTCGTGCTGGCCGTCGTCACGGGCGCGCTCCGGAGGTTCCTCGAACACCGCGCGATCGACGTGCGCGGTCTGGAGCTGAAAGCGATGGTTCCCGTTTCGACCCGTTCGGAAAGCGACCAGGGGGCGCTCGGTAACCGGGTGACGTCGATGGCGGCTCCGCTTCCTATCTACGAGGAAGAGCCCGTTCTGCGTCTGGCGATCGTTCGCGAATCGATGAAGGACGTCAAGAGCTCGAAGCAAGCCGTCGGTGCGGAGATGGTCATGCAGCTGTCCGGTTTCGCTCCACCGACCATCCTCGGACAGGCCGCTCGACTGCAGGCGCAGCAGCGGTTCGTGAACCTCCTGGTGACCAACGTGCCCGGCCCCCAGTTCCCGCTGTACACACAGGGCCACAAGCTCATCGATCTGTTCCCTATGGCGCCGCTCGGTGCGAATCAGGCGCTGAACATTGCCGTCATGTCCTACAACGGCCAGCTCGGGTTCGGATTGATCGCGGACTTCGACGCCATCCCCGATCTCGGCGTTATCGCCGAAGGCCTGGAGAAGTCGATAGCGGAGCTGTTGCAGGCTGCCGAGGAGGTTGCCTCGCGCGCCGAGGCGAACGGATCCAACGAGCGCGAGGAGATGCAGGTCGCTGCCGCCTCGTCGGCCAAGCCGGTGGCTTCGAGAGGCGAGACGCCGACGACTCGCCCGCAATCTCCGCCAACGGGAGCCTAGAGACATGGGATGGCTGGTCAAGACCATCTGCGCGCTCGCTGGTCTGTTCCTCGTTGCCCTCGGTGTTTGGGCGATGGTCGATCCGCTTTCCTTCTACGAGCAGCTCGCAACCTTTCCGCCTTACAACAAGCACCTCTTCCACGACGTCGGCGCGTTCCAGATCGGCCTGGGCGCCGTTCTCCTTTTGCCGCTCTTCATGAAGGACATGGCGCTCCTCGCGCTGACGGCCGTAGGACTCGGCGCCGCTCTGCATGCGATCTCCCACGTGATCGATCGCGACCTGGGGGGCAAGTCGAGCGGACCCCTACCTGCTCGGCGCCTTCGCGCTCATCCTCATCGTTGGGGCGTTGGTGCGAGCTGGCGAGCTCAAGTCAAAACGTAGCCCCTGAGAAACGCGGAGCCCCGCGCACATGCGCGGGGCTCCGGCGAGCGACGACGGTTGCCGGTGCGGTGTACGACGGTCTCAAACCTTCTTCACCGGCCCCCGTCCGTGTGGGGGAGCTGCTATCTCAGAAACTAAGCTCACGGCTTTTCCGCTGGATGTCCCGCGGTTACAGCCGCGTAACGGTCTAGATCGCTTCGGATCCGGTCTCTCCGGTGCGGATCCGAGTCACGCTCTCGGCCGGCGTCACCCAGATCTTTCCGTCGCCGATCGAGCCCGTCCGGGCCGAATCGGTGATGGCTTCCACGACCCGGTCCACGAGCGATTCGTCCACCAGCACTTCGATGCGCACCTTCGGCACGAAGTCGATCTGGTATTCCGCTCCGCGGTAGACCTCGGTGTGTCCGCGTTGCCGGCCGAAGCCGCGCGACTCGGTAACCGTCATTCCTTGGATTCCGGCGTCCTTCAAAGCTTCCTTCACATCGTCGAGCTTGAAGGGCTTCACGATCGCCGTTACGAGCTTCATCTCCCAAGCTCCCCCTCTTTGATTGGTGACCTAACAGGTTCGGATTGTGATCTCATCGCCTCGCTCACCCTCAACCGGTCAACGAGTAGCCGGCTTCGCCATGTTGCGACAGGTCGAGACCCGTGTCCTCGTCTTCCTCGCTCACGCGCAGACCGATGACGAGATCGATGGCCTTGAGGATGATGATCGTCAGGACGAAGGACCAGACCGTCGTGATGCCCGAAGCAGCGGCCTGCTTGCCCAAGAGCTCGAACCCACCTCCATAGACCAGGCCCTTTTGGCCCATAAGAGCCGTCTGCTCGGTAGCGAACACTCCTGTGAGCAGTGCCCCGATAAGTCCGCCGACGTAGTGGACACCGACGACGTCGAGTGCGTCGTCATACCCGAACTTGTGCTTGAGGTTGACTGCGAGATAACAGACCAGGCCGGCGGCCAGACCGATGCAGATGGCCGACCACGGCCGCACGAACCCCGACGCTGGTGTTATCGCGACCAGATCCGGCGACAGCACCCGTCGCGGCTCCGACCGTCGTCGGCTTCTTGTGCTGGAACCATTCGGGGATAATCCACCCGAAGATCGCGGCTGCCGTAGCCACGTGCGTGTTGGTGAAAGCAAGCGCGGCGAGCCCGCCTGACGCCAGCGCGCTTCCGCCGTTGAATCCGAACCAGCCGAACCACAGGATGGACGCGCCCAGCACGACGAAGGGGACGTTGTGCGGCACGAACGGATCTTTCGGCCAGCCCTTGCGCTTGCCGAGAACGAACACGAAGGCCAGCGCCGCTATACCGGCGTTCTGGTGGACGACCGTTCCGCCGGCGAAGTCCAGGGCGCCGAGGCCGTCCAAACCGTTGAGGAATCCTCCGCCCCAGACCCAGTGCGCAACCGGTGCGTAGACGACGACAACCCAGATAGCCGTGAAGACCATGTACGCGCTGAACTTGATGCGTTCCGCGAACGCGCCGGCGATAAGTGCCGGCGTGATGACGGCGAACATCATCTGGTAGATGCCGTACGCAGTGTGGGGAATCGTTGCCGCCAGAGCGCTGGGCGCGTCGCCGACGTCCTTGAACCCGATGAAGTCGAGCCCGCCGATCCACCCGCCTTCGCCGATAAGCTTGCCGATGTCCGGCCCGAAGGCGAGCGTGTGGCCGATGACGACCCAGAGGATCGCTGACGATCCCCAGGGCCATGAACGAGTGCATGATCGTTCCGAGCACGTTCTTGGAGCGGACGAGCCCGCCGTAGAAGAACGCAAGCCCGGGAGTCATGAACATCACCAAAGCTGCCGACACGAGGATCCACGCCGTGTCCCCGGTGTTTACTGCCGATGCGGTCTCTGCCGCTGCCGGTAGTGCGCTCAGCCCGAGTACCGCGACCGAAACACCGCCGACGACGCCTGCCCGCCGCCAGATGCTCATCGACTCCCCCTTCTCGTCGGTAACAAAGGCGAAACCGCGAGGAGCATACCTAGCAGAGGGTCGGCGGCGTCGTTTACCTATAGAAGAGAGTGTGGCGAGTGCTGAGTGAAGTCGTTACGGGCCGAGGCGACGGCCGGCTTCTAGATCGCCTCGGCCCCCATCTCTCCGGTCCTTATCCGGTACACGCCTTCGGCATCGGTGACCCAGACCTTCCCGTCACCGATCTCCCCCGTACGCGCTGCTTTGAGGATCGCATCGATGGCCGGGTCCACCAGCTCCTCGGGGATCAGCACCTCGATGCGCACCTTGGGCAGGAAGTCGATGTGGTACTCGGCGCCGCGGTAGACCTCGGTGTGTCCGCGTTGACGGCCGAAGCCCCTCGACTCGGTGACCGTCATGCCGTGAACACCGATGCTTGTTAGCGCTTCCTTAACGTCCTCGAGCGCGAACGGCTTCACGATGGCCGTGACGAGCTTCACCATGACGACATGTCCGTCCGCGCTCCGGAGTTGTTGTTATCCCCTCCCGGCCATGTAGACCATCGCGCCGAGCGCAGCCACCGCTAGCGCGATGCGCCAGCCGCCGGCTTTGATGGCTTGCGCGATGGGCAGGCTCTTGCGAGCCCCCGCCTGCGCGCGCTCCGTGCGGGACCGCTGACGTCCTCCAAGCATCATCAGCAGGCCGGCGCCCGATCGGTACGAAGTACGTCCACTGCGGCGCGCCCGTCGCTCCCAGAGCCAAGCAGCCCCAGGACGAAGACGACCGGTGCGGTAAGGCGAGGAGCACCCCGCGCGCGTACGCGGGATGCTCCGAGCGGAGATGCGCGAGCTGCTTGCGGGGCCCGCCCTCCAGGCGGGCCCCGCACATCTCACAACTGTCGGCTGCTTGCGTTTTCGTCATGACTCGAGTTGCCATCCGTCTTGTCTCCTTGGCCTATGAACGGCTGCGTGAAGGCGCTTTCTGTCCAAGCGCCGCTATCGCGTTCGCGATGGCCGGCGGCTCGAGGTCCGGGTAGGCGTAGACGCCCATCTCCGGCAGGTCGAGCCCGACGTCCTCGTCCTCATCCCTGGACCGGATGCCCTGGATGAGGTCCTGCGCCTTGAAGAACAGCCAGCCGATGCCACCGGCCCAGACGACGATCGTCAGGCAGCCGATGGCCTGCGCGATGATCTGCTTCGAGTCGCCGTAGAAAAGGCCCGTGACGGTTCCGTCCACACCGTTCCAACCGGCGCCGTAGGTGCCGTCCGCGAAAAGCCCAAGGGCCAAAACGCCCCAAAGGCCGTTGATGCCGTGCACCGAGATGGCGCCTACCGGATCGTCGATCTTCGCCTTGCGCTCGAAGAACAGCATCGACTCCACGACGAGCGGACCGGCGATCGCTCCGATCGCGAGAGCGGCCCACGGCGCAACGAAGCCCGACGGTGCGGTGATGGCCACCAGACCGGCGAGCATCCCATTCGCGGCCATTCCCGGATCCGGCTTGCCGTAGACGTTAGTCCTGACCTTCCAAGCCCACAACACGGCAACGAAAGCGCCTGTGGCCGAGGCGAGCATCGTGTTCACTGCAACGACGGAGATCCTCAGGTCCGTGGCGGCCAAGGTCGAGCCCGGGTTGAACCCGAACCACCCGAAAGCCAGGATGAACGTTCCCAGGATCGCCAACGGCAAGTTGTACGCCGGGAAGGTGTTAGCCGTTCCGTCGGCGTTGTACTTGCCTCTTCTTGGACCGATCACGGCCGCACCGGCCAACCCCAGGAACCCACCGATACCGTGCACGACTCCCGAACCGGCGAAGTCCACATAGCCGTGTCCGAGACTCGACTTCGTCCCGAGCTGCGCGAGCCAACCGCCACCCCAGGCCCAGTTCCCGAACACCGGGTAGAAGACCATCGACACGACGAAGCCGTAAACGACGAAGGCCGAGAACTTCCACCGTTCGGCCATCGCGCCGGTCACGATCGTGGCCGTGGTGTCCATGAACACCAGGTTGAAGAGGAAGTGCGTCATCACCCCGACGTCGTAGATCCCGTTGAACGCGAATCCCTTCGTGCCGAGGATGTTCCAGCCGCCGATGTCGATCGCCGTTCCATTGATCGCACCAGCCCCGCCGAGCGTCGCGACGCCGCCGTAGCTGCCGAACATCAATGCGTACCCGACCAGGAAGAACCCGATGATGCCGATGCCGTAGATCAGGAAGTTGGTCATCAGCACGTGGGCCGCGTTCTTCCTGCGACAGAAACCCGTCTCAACGAGCGCGAACCCCGCCTGCATGAACATGACAAGGAACCCCGTGAACAAGACCCAGACGAAGTTCACGGCGATCTTATTCTTGCCGGTCGCGTCGGCGATCTGCTGGACGGTCCCTGGGTCGTAGACGCTGGGCGCCTCCGTCACGGAATCTCCATTCGCGTCCGTGACGACGTCGCCCATCGTGCCGGTCAGGTCGCCGCATGGGTCGCCTGCCCCTTCGACCGCTTCGACCTTGCCTCCACATGCGTCCTGCGCACTTGCCGGAGGCGAGCCGAGCGTGAACAGGGCCGCCCCAACGAGTGACAGGAGCAGGAAGGCGCGCAAACGTCTGCTCAAGCCTTCACCTCCATGTCTGACCGCGTCCGCCCACCGCGAACCGGTTCAGGTGGGAATCTAGACAGGAGGAGTTGCGCGCTCGTGTCCCTCAAGTTGCTGCATGTTTCCAGCGCCTAGCGGCTCGCTTACGCCTAAGGCACGGTTGTCTTAGCGGCTTCTTAACGGGCTGGTAACAAAGGCCAACATCACCGAAACGCTGGGCCCGTAGCTTTCGGTGATGGCCAAGGTCATGGAACAACCCCCCGTCACACCGCTCGTCGTCGGGTATCTGGAGATCGATCCGGGCGCCTATAAGGCGTTGCTTCACGGGCGCTCGCTGGACCTGACGCCCTCCCAGCTCGAGCTATTGAGCACCCTGGTGGCCAACAGGCATCGAGTAGTCACGCGGGCCGAGCTGGCCGACGCGTCGGGCCTCGAGCAGGAACGATCGGTCGATGTCGTGTTGACCTCGCTCCGACGGTTGCTACCCGACGGGTTCGTCCGAAACATCCGTAACCGCGGCTGGATCCTCGAGCCGTCGGTCTTCGAGCGCTAAGCCGGTGGAAGCCGCCGGGCTGCTCCTCCGACTTCTTGCCCTTTTGGTTGCCGCACGCTGCGCGGCCGAGCTGGCGGAGCGGCTTCGGCTGCCCGCCGTCCTCGTCGAGATCTCCGCCGGCGTAGCACTCGGCCCTTCGCTCCTCGGATTCATAGGGCACGACGAGTCACTCAAGTTCCTCGGCGAGCTCGGCGCGATCTTTCTGCTGCTCGAGGTTGGTTTGCACATGGATCTCGCCGACCTCCGCCGCGTCGGGCGGTCGGCGCTGTCGGTAGCCGTCGTCGGTGTTGCCGTTCCGATGGTCGGGGGTTTCTTCGCCATGCGCGCGCTGGGCGTAGACGGCCAAGTTGCCCTCTTTCTCGCCGCGGGCATCACCGCCACCAGCGTCGGCATCACCGCACGAGTCTTCGCCGACATGCGGTCTCTCGCGAGTTCTGAGGCACAAACTGTCCTCGGAGCGGCCGTGGCCGACGACGTAATCGGCCTGCTGATACTCACCGTTGTGACGCGTCTGTCCGTCACGGGCAACGTAGAAGTCACCGGTGTCATCCGGGTTGCCGCCATAGGTCTCGGATTCGTCATCGTCGCAACCCTGGTTGGTGCATGGCTCGCGCCGCTCATCTTCGACCGGCTCATCGGCAAAGCTCGAACAGAAGGAACGCTGCTCGGTGGCGGCGTCGCCTTCACCCTCGCCTTCGCCGGTCTGGCCGCTATCTCGGGACTCGCGGCGATCGTCGGTGCCTTCGTCGCCGGCGTATCGCTCGGCCGTATCCAGGACCGCGACGACCTGAGCCGCCGTCTCGCGCCGGTCAGCCATCTCTTCGTCCCCGTCTTCTTCCTGCTCATCGGCGCTGAGGCACGCGCGAGCGCGCTTGCCGATCCTCAGGCCTTGCTGATCGTTGGCGTTCTCGGCGTCGTCGCGGTGCTCAGCAAGGTTGTTGCGGGTCTGGCCGTGAAGCGCGGCTCGGCCGACCGGCTCCTGGTCGGCATCGGCATGATCCCTCGCGGTGAGGTTGGTGTGGTCTTCGCCACACTCGGCTTGGCAAGCGGCGTATTGAACGCGCGGGCGCACGCGTCTCTGCTGCTCGTCGTGCTGGCGACGACCATGGTCGCGCCGCCGTGGCTGCGACGGCGCATCGAGAAGAGCCGTCGCGTCGCCTTCGAGCGCGCGGTCGAATCGGCACCGCCCGAAGGGTGGCTCATAGTCGAGGACGACGAGGTCGAGCTCCGGGCGGAACCGCCGGGCGGTCTGGCTGCGTCCATCGGCCTGGACGCAGCCTTTCTGTGCCGGGAGCGGCGACCCGGCCCCCGCCTCCTCGACTGGCTGACGAGAGCGCCGGCCGAGTCACCGCGATGGGACGACGATCTTCGCCATCGCTTCCTTACGTTGCTGCGCGGCGGTAATCCGCGATCGTGGCGTCTGCTGGACGTAACCGGCGTGCTGCGCTTGCTCCTTCCCGACATCGATGCCGCGCTGCGAAAGCGCCAGCAAGATCCGTTCGATCTGGATCCTGCCGGGGCGCTTCGCTGGGACGAGCTCGAGGCCCTTAACGAACTGGTCCACAACACCGGCGATCCCGCCGCGAGATTGTGGTCGGTTGTCGATCAGGATGTCGTTCTCGTCGCGGCGTTGGCACGAAGTGCGTTCCGAGGACGCGATGCCGCCGCTTCCGCCCGAAAGCTCGCCGAGACCATCGGTCTCGAGCCGCGCCAAGCAGAAGAGGTGGAGTTCCTCGTGACTGAACGAGCGTTGCTGACGGCAGCGGCAACGCGCATGTCTATGGGACGAGAGGAAGCTGTGCTCGAGCTGGCCGCGCATGTCGGCATCAGGCCACGCGCCGACGCGTTGTACTTATTGGCGGCCGCGACGACTACGGACCCAACGGCGAGAGATGCCCTGGACGAGTTGTACGGCCTGATCACGTCGGCCATTGCGCACCCGGAGCTGACCGGTGCGGCAACGTCGGATCTTGTTGAGGCCAAGAAGCAAGCAGCCGTCGCGGCGCTCTCACGTATACCCGAGACGGTGGCGCGGCGTCTGCTTGATGACGCGCCGCGCCGCTACCTTCTCGTGCACGACCCTCAGACGATCGCGCGCCACGCCCGGATGCTGGATCCGCTGCCCGTTCGCGATGAAGTACGGATCCACGCCGACCCCGATCTGGAAAAGGGTGAATGGACGGCCCACGTCGTCACGCTCGACAAGCCGGGCGTACTGGCCGCGATCACCCGCGCCTTCTCGACATGCGACATCCCCATCGCCGAAGCGTGGATCTCCACGTGGGCGAACGGCGCAGTTGTTGATTCCTTCCGCGTAGCAGCTCCACGCGACGTCGATTTCGGCGCGGTGCGTGACACGGTAAAAGGTCTATTGGCCGGCGGCGAAAGCAACGGCGGTCCGGTTGCCATCGCCGGCGCGCTGGAGATCGACAACATCGCTTCGCCCTGGCACACGATCGTCGAGATACGGGCGAAGGATCGCAAAGGTCTCCTGCACCGAGTGGCCGAGGCGTTCGCAAGGGCGGGGCTTCAGATCCAACACGCTACGGTCCGCACGGACGGCGATGTCGCCGTCGATACCTTCTTGGTGACGAACGCGAACGGGCACAAGCTCGGCCCCGACGGAGAGACCGATCTGCAGCTCGCCTTCGAAGGCAAGCCCCTCCGCCGCTGGTCAACGAAGCGGCTGCGCCGGCGCCTGGCGATCGGACCGAAGGCCGGGCAGGGTTAACGCCGCGCCGCTTAGATTCTCGGCGTGATCTCACGCTGGTGGTGGGGGCCGAAGCACGGCGGCGAGGTGTGGCCGAAGGACCGGTCCGTCCGATCGTTCGACGGAACACTGATCCGCTACACCCTGCTTGGTCGGCAGGACGCTCCCGTGGTCGCCTTCTGCGCCGGATTCGTCTGTCCGGATATCTATTGGAAGTACATAGTTCCGGAGCTGATCGGCGACTACCGCGTGTTGGTCTGGAACTACAGAGGCATCGGCGTGTCCGAGCTGCCGCGGCCGCCCGGCTATCACGCGGTCAGGATCGCCGACGGCGAGCTGGGGATCGAGAGCAACGCCCGTGACCTACACGTCATCTTCGAGGCCGAAGGCATAGAGAACGCCGCGCTGATTGGGCACTCGATGGGCGTACAGGTGGCGCTCGAGGCCTACAAGCAGTTCCCGGAGCACGTGAGCGCCATCGTCTCCCTGGCCGGCCCGTATCGAACTCCGCTACGAACGTTCTACGGCACCGATCTCGGCTCCCGCCTCATGCCGGTTGCGCTTCCTCTCCTCCACATCCTGCCTCGCGTGAGCCTCCTGGGCTGGCGCGCATTGGTACACAACCCGCTCTCGTATCACGCCGGGAAGCTCGTCCGGGCTATCGGCGCAAAGGCCAAAGCCGACGACATGGCCGGTTACTTCGATCACGTGTCTATGGTCGACCCGCTGATCGCCGCAAAGATGGTCCGCGGCATGCATGCGCACTCGGCAGAGGACATCCTGGAGTCCATCGCGGTGCCCGTCCTGATCGTGCACGGGACATCGGACCCGTTTACTCCGCTGGTCGTCGCCCGGGAGATGGCCGAGCGCATCCCGAACGCAAAGCTCGTGGTCATCGAAGATGGCTCGCATACCCTGCCGATCGAGTCACCGGACGAGATCGTCGCCGAGCTTCGTCCCTTCTTGAAGATGGCGCTTAACCAGTCTTGACCTTCGTCCCGGCCGGTATGGGGCCGAGGGGAGCGATTCCTCCTCCGTCCACTTCCAGTTCGCTCTCCTCGGCGGGATCGACACTCACCATGCCGAGACCGATCGCTCCGCGCGTCGGCGACAGGACGGCACTGGTTACCTTCCCGACGTCCCGTCCTTCATGCCTCAAAACTTTGCCGACAGCGGTTGCAACATCGACTCCTTCGAACGCGAGCGGACGGACGACCTTGTTGATGTGCCCGCGGAAGTGGATCCGGGCGATCGTCTCCTGACCGATGTAGCAGCCCTTCTCGACGGAGACTGCGCGCGTCAGACCGGCCTCTTGCGGGAGGTTCTCGGTCCCGTAGTCGACGCCGAAAGCCGGCACTGCTGCCTCGATCCTGAGGATCTCGTACACGAGGGGGTCGGCCGACGGTAGATCGGCCAGTGCCGCAACCGAACCGGGATCCACTTCGTAGACATCGGAGATGGGGACATCACCTAACGACCCGCCGAAGGTGAGAGAAGCCGGATCCAGCGTCGCCTCACCCGGTTTTGCGAACTCTCGAGCTCCTGGGCCGATCACGGTGGTTCGGCTTCGACCGGCGACTTCGATCTCGACTTTGGTCCGGAATCGCATCGACTGGAGACGCTCGGCAAGCTCCTCGGCCGACGAGTCGGTCTCGAGCCACACATCGTCGGTGAGGATGGCGACGCGGAAGTGCGCGAAGACCTTTCCCTTCGGCTCCAAGAGGAACGACTCCACCCATCGGCCGTCCGCGACGCCATCGACATCGGTCGTGATCGTGTTCTGGAGGAACCAGATGCGCTGGGGACCGGTGAGCCTTACCAGACGCGGGTTCTGTGGCCAGTCGATACGAACGGCAGACGCGCGCGCTGCGTCGTAAGACTCGTCAAGAGAGGGCACAACGACTCCAAGCTACCCTTGGCGTGCCCATGCTGCGCCTGCGGAACACCCTCACCAAGCAGATAGAAGAGATCACGCCCATTGAACCCGGGCGCATCGGGATGTATTCGTGTGGACCGACCGTCTACCGGCCCGTCACCATCGGAAACCTGCGCTCGTTCCTACTGTCCGATCTCGTCGAACGCGTCCTCGCCTATCACGGCCTGGCAGTACACAGGATCATGAACATCACCGACGTCGGCCACATGACCGACGAGCTCACCGATGAGGGCCGGGACAAGATGCTCCTGGCCATGGAGGACGAAAACCTCACCACGGCGGAGATCGCCGAGAAGTACACCGAACGATTCCTGGCCGACACCGACGCCGTGAACATCCGGCGCGCGGCGGAGTACCCCCGCGCCACGGGACACATCCCTCAGATCATCGAGCTGATCGCAAAGCTTATCGAGCGCGGACACGCTTACGAGGTCGACGGAACCGTCTACTACGACGTCACAACTTTCGAGGGTTACGGCGCGCTGTCCGGACAGTCCCTCGACGCTATGCGCGCGGGTCATCGCATCGAGAACGTCGATACGGCCAAACGCCATCACCAGGACTTCACCCTTTGGGTGGCAGCGGGACCACGGCGGGAGCTCGTCTTCGACTCGCCCTGGGGAACCGGCTACCCCGGGTGGCACATCGAATGCTCGGCCATGTCGCTCCACTACCTGGGCGACCATTTCGACCTTCACACCGGAGGCGTGGACAACCGATTTCCTCACCACGAGGACGAGATAGCGCAATCGGAAGGAGCCGTCGGGCACCGCGTCGTCGAGACCTGGGTACACGGCGAGCACTTACTGATGGGGCAGGTGCGCATGGCGAAGTCTGCGGGCAACGTCGTGACCATCCAGGACATAGCCGCGGCCGGGATCGATCCCTTGGCCTTTCGCTACTTGTGCTTCACAGGACGTTATCGCCGTCAGGTCCACTTCACGCAGGAAGCGCTCGAGGCTGCTGCTACAGCCCTGCGCCGGTTGCGAGAGCAAGTAGCTCTGCTCGGCGCTTCCGGCGATGCCGCAGTCACCGACGGCGAGATGCGAGCCCGTGCGTCTGATAGAGCACTCGAATACCACGAGAGGTGCGTCGCGGCGCTCGACGAGGACCTCGACCTTCCTGCGGCCATCACCGTCCTACACGAGACGATCGCCGACGCATCTGTTGCTCCGGCGGACAGGTGGTCGCTCGCAGCTTCCTGGGATCAGGTGCTCGGTCTCGATCTCGTGCGCGCGGGCGAGCTGGACTCCGAACTCTCCGATCTGATCAAGCAGCGCGAGGACGCGCGCACCCGCGGGGACTTCTCACTGGCCGACGAGATCCGCGACCGGCTGCGCTCCCAGGGCATCGAGCTGCTCGACTCGAGCGAAGGAACGCGCTGGGTCAGGCGCTAGAGGTATCCGGCGTGCCCAATGCCGACCGCAGCCCGGTCTCGATGCGCTTCATATGCTCGGGATCCGTGATCTTGTGGCCCTCGAGATCGCGGACGTAGAACACATCGACCACGTGCGTGCCGTACGTATTGACCCTGGCAAGCGAAAGATCGCAGCCGGCGTCGGAAAGCGCCTTTGTGATTCTGCGCAGCAGGCCGAGGCTGTCCTCGGAGTGAACCTCGACAACGAGATGGCTCTCCGATGCGGCGTCGTCCACAACCACCTGCGAGGGAGCGCCGGCTCGCGTTGAGCCCCGGCGGCGTCGTGATTGGGTCGCCTTGCGCACAAGCTCGGCATCGAGATCGAGACTGCCGTCCAGAGCGAGCGGGATGTCGGCCCGAACACGCGCCCAGCGGTCCTCGGGGATGGCGCCGTGTGAACCGATGACCCGGAAGACCTCGACCGCCACACCGTCAGAGCGCGTGTAGATCTCTGCGTCGTGAACATCTATTCCTCGCAGAGAGAGGACTCCGGCGATGGCCGAGAACATCCCCGGCCTGTCTTGGGCCACGACGATGAATTCGTCCGCTTCTTTCGCGCTGTGCAGTGCGGTCCGCACTTCGCCGGGCGCCAGCGGGCTTCTGAGCAGCTCTAGCTGACGTTTCGCCGAGTCGGAATCGGACGCACCAAGCCACGACTCGGGCATCGGACCGATCAAAGTGACCGCTTCCTCGCGGGTTATGCCCAGTCCGGCGACCAGTTCATCGAGGGATTGCGAAGCTTCGGCCGGTCCGGGCTCGATGCCCTGGAACCGTTGCTTGGTCTTGGTGTAGAGCTCGCGAACCAGTGAGGAACGGAAGGACGACCACGCCTCGGGTCCCGTAGCGAGTGAGTCGGCGCGAGTCAAGAGGAAAAGCATCGCCAAACGCCGCTGATCGAACATCCGAGCGGCAGCATCGTCGATCGTCGCGGAGTCATTCAGGTCCCGTCTGGTTGCCAGCGTCACCAGGGTGAGGTGTTCACGCACCAGGAACTCGAGATCCTCTCGCTGCCCGGCGTCGATCCCCATCCGCTTCGCTGCCGCGACGACCAGTTCGGCACCGATCGCGGAATGGTCTCCGCCTCGCCCCTTTCCGACGTCGTGGAAGAGAGTGGCCAGGAAGAGCACGTCGGGCTCCGGAACAAGCGCCCAAGCGTCGCGGACATCGCCCTCGTCCAGTGAACGGCTTGCAGCGAGTTCTCCGACGGCAGCCAGAAGATGGCGATCGACCGTGTACCGGTGATAGATGTCGCGCTGGGGATAGGTACGTATCGGCTCCCACTCGCGAAACAGGGCTCCGAGGAAGCCGGCCAGATCCATGGCTTCGAGCGCATCAACGCCCGGTTGCCCGGCCTGGATCAGATCGAGGAACACTTCCCGAGCGTCGGCGGACCATTCGAGCTCCGGCGAAGATGCGAGCTCCTCGTGCAGCCGGTTGATGGCGGCTCTCCCAACCGGGGCGGAGTGACGAACCGACTGGCGAAATACGCGCAGCCATCCGGCGGGATCGTCGCGAGCCAGCGTTACTGCAAGCACCTCGACGTGCCCCTCGTGAAGGATGCACCCGTCGCCGATCGACTCGCTGGAGGAAGGGCGGCGGAATCGCTTCCGCCTGGAGTGCATCGTGCGATCCCAGAAACTGTCGACGATCACTTCGACCTGTCGCGCGTGTCGGTACAGCTGCTGCATCAGCTGGTCGGCTGGGGGCCGGTCATCGGAGGAGACGTAACCGAGACGGCGGGCAACGTCATCTTGATCGGGCAGGTAGAGCTGATCTTGGTGACGATTGGTCGCGAGGTGCAGCTCGATCCGTACCGCCAAGATGAAGGAGCGCGCTTCCTCGACGAAACGCGCATCGATCTCGCTAAGGAATCCCGACTCGGTCAGCCCGACCAAATCTTCTCCTCCGGGCAGGAGCTTCGACGCCCAGGCGAGTGTGTGGATATCTCTGAGGCCTCCGGCCGAGTCCCGGATGTTCGGTTCGAGCAGATGCCCGGCGTGTCCGTAACGCCGATGACGATCGACGATCGATTCGACCAGGTCCTTGAAGAAGGAATGCCGGCCCCGGTCCAGCCGCCGCCGGACCTGTGCGTCGAGATCCGTGAAAAGCGAGCGATCGCCGGTCAGCAATCTCGCATCAAGCAGCGCGCAAACCTCGTCGACGCGGCCGGTCAAGCTCCGGATCACGTCGCGCGGCTCCCGGATGCGATCGCCGAGCTCACGCCCCGAGTCCCAGAGTGGGTACATCACCTCACGATTGAGGCTGGTTACGTCGCTCGACGGCCAACCGCTGTACAGGATCAGCAGATCGAGATCGGAGCTCGGCGCAAGCTCACTGCGGCCGTACCCTCCGAGAGCAACGAGGGCTATTCCGGTCGCATCTCGTCCCGAACGAGCCAGCGCGGCTTCGAAAGCTCCGATGACGATCACATCCACATCCGCCGTATGCGCCCGAACGACCTCGTCGGCTGTCAGGTCGCCACGCGAAAGCTCTTCGACCCGGGCCCGGGCTCGCGCGAAAGCTTCACGGATCTCTTCTGACATTCCGACCAGTTTCCTTTACGCAACGCGGAGCGCGCATCACGGCCGGTAAACATCAGCGAAAAAGGGACTCCCCCGCGGAAATCCGCGGGGGAGTCTCAGTACCGCACTCGCACGGTGGCTCTACCTCTTCTTTCTCCGCGCGGGTCGCTTCATCGCGATTTCCGGAGCGGAGGCAGCCTTCCGGCGACGCCTGCGCGCGGGCTTCTTGCGCGCGGCGGCTTTCTTCTTCCGGGCTGGCTTGCGCTTCGCAGCCTTCTTGCGGCGTGCAGGCTTGCGCTTGGCGGCCTTCTTACGGGCCGGCTTGCGCTTCGCAGCCTTCTTCCTGCGCGCGGGCTTACGCTTCGCAGCCTTCTTGCGGCGTGCAGGCTTGCGCTTGGCGGCCTTCTTACGGGCCGGCTTGCGCTTCGCAGCCTTCTTCCGCGCGGGCTTGCGCTTCGCAGCCTTCCTCCGTGCCGGCTTGCGCTTCGCAGTCGTCCGCTTGGCGGCCTTGCGACGCGCAGGCTTACGACGCGTTGAACGCTTTGCTGCCTTGCGTGGCATAGGGTTCACCTCCCTCCTACAGTCAGATGACCGTTTGTTTCAAACAACAAACACACAAACGACCTCGATCACGAGGTCACGAATTAACCATAGCCGTGAAAAGTGCGCGTGTGAAGGGTTTTCGCAAGCTTTGTCAAGCGCGTGTTTGTCGGACTTTTGAGGGATCCGTAACGCTTTCGCCCTGATTACCCGTTTGCGCGAACGCGTAACGCACGCGTGTTACGCATCAGGACGCAACGCGCGCGCGAGGTCTGCGTCCTATGCGCACGGAAGCTACGCGTGCAAGCACGTCGCGTATGTCTTCTCCGTCTGCGATCAATCCGAATAGGCGCTGCGCTTGCCTTCGCAAACGCGTGCGTTCGCGCTCTGTGAGGCCGCCCCAAATGCCGTAACGCTCGCTGTTTGCGAGCGCGTATTCCAAGCAATCAAGACGAACGTTGCAATTGACGCAAACGCGTTTCGCTGAGTCGCCCGGACTTCCGCGTTCGGGAAAAAAGAGATCCGGATCCTCGCCGCGACACGCGGCGCTTTCTTGCCAGTCGTAACGGATTCGCCACACGCCCGCTGCCCCCCTGATGAGAAACAGGATTGTAATTACGTTCGTGTAATTGTAGGTATTGGCCTCGTTCTGTCAAGGGGTAGGCAATACGGTGTTCATAACGCTCTGCGCGCAGCATTTCGCTTGTTGGAACTGATGGAAATGCTTCGCGCTATCCGGTCTGTGTTGCGATCAAACGAGATAGCGGCGCCACACCCAATAGGAAGAGCCGATCATCGCGCCCGAACCGAAGAGTCCGAGCACGGCCAGTCCGCGGTTGGGTGACGATTCCGACGGATCGGGTGTTGGCGTCGGCGGAAATGTCTCGGTTGACTGAGGCGTCGCGGACGGAGCCCTCGTCGGTGCCGTTGTTGGTGAAGCCGTGGGTGCGGCCGTCTTACGAGGCGTGGGAGCAGGCGTCGACGGGGGCGTAGCGATCGGTCTCCGGGTCGGACAAGCAACGAATGCCGTGCTCACGCAAGGCGTGGTCGTTGGGCGGGGGGTAGGCGAAGGCGTCGGCGAAATGATCTGCGCGGACACAGCCCCGCCGCCAAGTACGGCAAGGCCCAAGCCAAGAAGGAGTAACGCCAGTTTCTTGCGCACGCTTACATCTCTACGACGAGGTGCGTTTCTGTTGAGCGAACGCCCGGCAGATTGTGGATCTGATCCAAAACGACCTCGGCCAGGTGTTTGTCGTCCGGAAACTCACAGAAGGCGAAGATGTCCGGCTGGCCCCAGCACGTATGTGCCTGTCGTACTCCATCCAGTGAACGCAATTTCTCGAGCGTCTCTTTCGCGTGTCCGGCTTCCACCGACACCAAGATGTAGGCGGCTGCGCTCATCCCTATCTCCTAAAGAACGCAAGTCTAGCCCGTGCATCGCAGCTACCATGACTGTAGGTGGCACGAATCATCATCACCGGCCCGCCTGGGAGCGGGAAGACCACACTCACGCTTCGCGTCGTCGAGATCCTTAGGGAGCGCGGCGAAGTGCTGGCCGGCTTCACCACTTCGGAGATCCGACGCGGCGGCCGCCGGACGGGGTTCACGATGGCCGGCATGGGCGGGCTCGAACGGACTCTGGCTGTCCGGGACGGGAAAGGCCCGAGGGTGGGCAGCTACGGCGTGGACGTACAGGCGTTCGAGGAAGTTGCCCTTCTTGAGCTCGAGAACGGCTTGGAGCTCGGCTCCACGCTCATCGTGGACGAGATCGGCCGCATGGAGCTTCTATCTGATCGGTTCCGCTCACTTGTGCCCGAGATCTTCTCGGCCCCCAGACTGCTCGCCACGCTTCACACGCACGCCGACCCCACGACGGACGAGATCAGGCGGCGCTCCGACCTCATGCTGGTCGAGGAGGATCGGAGCCGGGCCGGAGAGCTCGCGGTCGAGGTGGCCGATCTGGTCACCGACGTCCGGCTCGGCGCACCTTCTCACTAACATCCGCGTCTATATAAGGAAGGGGTGCCCAGCACCCTCAGTCGTCTCCGCCGGTTAATCTTTCAAACCTGTACCGCGGGGGACCGAATTGCTCGAACATGCGAGGATAAGAGGTATGTCCCAGTCGCCCACCGATTGGCCCGTCCCTCCCGAAGTCAGCGAGCCGCAGCCTGCTCGCGAGCGGCGGTCGTGGGGGAAGGTGTCCCACTCCGACAGATTCCGGCGCCAGCGGCGGGACCTGCTGCGGGCTGCTGCCCGGCTCGCGGCGCGCGAGGGCTACGAAAAGACGCGCGTCGCCGACATCGTTGCCGAGGCGGGCCTTTCGAAGAGCACCTTTTATGAGCATTTCGCCTCCAAAGAGGACTGTTTCGTCGAGCTCAACGGCCGGACATCCAGCCAGATGCTCCGCGAGGCCGTCGACACGGCCGAAGCCACGATCGATCAGGGCCCGGCGGCATGTCTTGGAGCGGTGATCCGCTCGTTGGTCGGATACGCCGACCGCAATCCCCGTCTAGCCGAGGTACTTAGGGCTGCTAGTGATGCTTCACAGCAGAACGTTGTCGTTCAACGCGAGCAGAACATGCACCGGGTCATCCATTTCTTCGTCACGCTCGGTCATCGTCTCGGTTCCCCTTTGACGGCCGACGAGCTCGACCTCTCTGCAACCATCATCGTTCGCGGTGTGACCGACATCCTGGCCGACTTGCGGCGGGAGGACCCCAAGAGTTTCGACCAGAGGCTGGAGCAGATCACTCGACTGGGGTGTCGCGCGTTCGGGTTACCCGAAGCCTGATGCGTCGGTGGCCAACCTTCGTCCGCTTGATGCGGTATTGCCGGCCGTACCGGCGCAAGCTGGTCGTCGCGTTCCTGGCGGCGGCCGGCGTCGCAGTGGCGGTCCCCACGATCCCGTTGTTCGTCAGGGCGTCGATCGACAACGCGATCCCGCGTAGCAACTTCCGCCTGCTCGCGATCCTGGTCGGGGCGATGTTGGGCGTCGCGGTGCTTAAAGCCGTATTACACGGCGTTCGACGACAGATCGCCGGCGAGCTCTCTATAGGAGTCGAGGCCGATCTGCGGGAGAAGCTCTACAACCACGTCCAGGCCCTGGACGTCGGCTATCACGAACGGATCTCGACCGGCCAGATAATGTCGCGGGCAACGAGCGACATCCAGGCCATCCGTCAGTACCTGATGAGCGTCGCGTGGTCGCTGACGCTGGTGATCCAGATCGTCGTCATCTACGGCGTGATGTTCTACCTGAGCGCACCTCTCGCAGGGATCTTCATGGCGATGGCGCCGATTCTCGGCTGGTTCACGTATAGGTTCGCCGACAAGTTCGACCCGATCGTGTGGGAGATGCAGCAACGCCTCGGCGATCTCGCGTCCGTAGTTGAGGAAACCGTCGTCGGAGTCCGCGTCGTGAAGGGTTTCGGTCAGGAGCGTCAGCAGGTCGACAAGCTCGCCGCAGACGCCGATCGCGTCTACGACGCGGCCATGCAGTCCGTCGCACTCCGCGCGAAGTTCGTCCCGATCTTCAATCTGCTTCCCCAGATCGGCCTGATCGCCGTCCTCTGGTACGGAGGCCGGCTGGCCATCACCGGGGGAATGAGCGCCGGAACGATCGTTGCGCTCTTCTCCTATCTGTTCATGCTCATCTGGCCCCTCCGATCCGTCGGGATGATCGTGGCCTGGGCCCAGAGGGCTACGACATCGGCCAGTCGCGTCTTCGAGATCCTCGACACGTCGCCCGGTATCGCCGACCAGCCGGATGCGAGCAAGATCCAGCTGACCAGCGGCAGGGTCCTCTTCTCCGACGTCCACTTCTCTTATGCGGACGGAGGGCCGGTCCTCGGCGGAGTAGATCTCGAGGTGCCGGCCGGCCGATCGGTGGCTCTGGTCGGACACACCGGGTGCGGGAAGTCCACCTTGATGCGTTTGGTCCCGCGGTTCATCGAGCCGACGTCCGGTCACGTGACTATCGACGACCAGGACGTGTCCTCGGTCACCCTTCAATCACTGCGGGCGCAGATCGGGATCGTGTTCGAGGACACGCTTCTGTTCAGTGACTCCGTCGCGGCCAACATCGCGTTCGGCCGGCCGGACGCGAGTGAGGAGGAGATCGTCAGGGCCGCCGTCATCGCGCAGGCGCACGAGTTCATCGAAGAGCTACCGCAGGGTTACGACACACAGGTCGGAGAGCACGGCTTCACGTTGTCGGGCGGCCAGCGCCAGCGCGTGGCGATCGCACGAGCGATCTTGATGAACCCTCGCATCCTCATCTTGGACGACGCCACCTCCAACGTCGACGCCCGCGTCGAGGCAGCCATCCGCAAGGGTCTTCGCAGGGCGATGGAGAACAGGACGACAATCATCGTCGCGCGACGTCCGCAGACCGCCGCTATGGCCGACAGCGTCGCGTTCATGGTGGCCGGCCGCATCGTCGATACCGGTACTCACGCCGATCTCTGGAGATCGAACACCGAATACAGGGAAACGCTGCTGGCGACCGTGGATGTCGACGCCGTTGCCGGCGAAGCCGGCCTCGAGGTCGAGCACATCGAAGAGGTCGAGGAGACGGTCCATTGAGGTGGTCGCCGCTCGGTCGAGCTCTGGACGACAGCGACCCGCGCGACGAGGGCGAGGCACGATTCGGCCGCCGCGAACTAAAGGTCCTGTGGCCGCACCTGAAGCCTCACTTGAAGCTCGCGCTGGCTTCCGGGCTTCTACTGATCGTCGCGCAAGCCGCTGCTCTCGCCACGCCCTTCCTCATCCGGTACGGGATCGACAAGGGCATCCTCGCCAAGGACAACTCGCGCCTCACCATCGCCGCCATAGGTCTGGCGATCGGTGCGTTGGTGAACTGGATAACGCTTCGCAGCTCCATGATGCTCGGCGGCAAGTTCGGCGAGCGTGCGCTTCGTTCGATCCGGGTTCGGGTCTTCGACCATCTCACTCACCTCGATCTGGGATTCTTCGAACGCGAGAAGGTCGGGCGTTTGGTAGCGCGACTTACTTCCGACGTGGAAACCATCCAGCTCTTCGTCACGGAAGGGCTGGTCTCTTCCATCTCGACTTTGATGTATCTGGCCGGATCGCTGACCGTGCTCTTCCTTATGGACTGGAAGCTGGCCGCGGCCGGCTTCGCGGCCACGCTGCCTCTGCTGACGGTGGCCTCGATGATCTTCCGTGTGCGGTCGGAGCGCGCCTACCGTCGCGTGCGCGATCGCATCGCATCGGTTCTTTCGTTCATGCAGGAAACGGTTCGGGGTGTACAGGTCGTCCAGGCCTTCGGTCGCGAACGCGTGAACAACCGGCGCTTCCGCCAGGTCAATGCGGACTGGGTGGAGGCAAACGTCGAGTCCTTCCGTCCGAGCGCCGTCTTCTTCCCGCTGGTCGAGTTCGTCGGCGTGCTGGGGACCGGTGTGCTCCTCGCCTACGGCGGCTGGCTTACTGCCCACGGCGACATATCGGTCGGATTGCTGGCTGCGTTCATCCTGTACCTGAACACCACGCTGGATCCCATCACTCAGCTGTCGCAGCTGTACGACACGTTCCAGCAGGCGATGGCCGGTCTTGCAAAGCTCGCGAGTCTTCTCGATCGCAGCTCACGCTTGGTCGACAGCGACCATGCCGTCGATCTCGCATCCGTGAACGGATCTGCGGGCGTCGACGATGTAACGTTCCGCTATCGGGACGGGCTCCCGGACGCGCTGGCCGACGTCACCATCGACATCCCGGCCGGCGAGGTGCTGGCGCTGGTGGGTCCGACGGGTGCGGGCAAGTCTTCGATCGCCAAGTTGTTGCTGCGCTTCTACGACCCGACGTCCGGACGCATAACCCTCGACGGCACAGACCTTCGCGACGTCCGTTTGGCGTCACTCCGGGAACGGACGTCGATGGTGCCGCAGGAAGGGTTCCTCTTCCGCGGCACAATCCGGGACAACATCCGTTTCGGACGGCCCGATGCGACCGACGAAGAGGTCGAGCAGGTCTGCCGTCTGCTCGGGATCGACGAAGCGATCCAGCGCATGCCGCAGGGCTTCGACACCGAGGTGCGCGAGCGCGGAGCTGCGCTCTCCGGAGGAGAGAGACAGCTCATCGCCCTGGCGCGGGCCGTCCTGGTCGACCCGCGCCTGATGATCCTGGACGAAGCAACGTCCGCCCTCGATGCCGGAACGGAAGCGCACGTGGAGTCGGCGCTGCGACTCGCGTCCCACGGCCGCACGACGATCGTTATCGCACACAGGCTGTCTACGGCGGCCCGGGCGAACCGGGTGGCCGTGGTCGACCACGGCAAGATCATCGAGCTCGGCACCCACGACGAGCTGCTGGGGATCGACGGCGGCTTGTACGCGAAGCTCTACGAGCACTGGCTGGCGAATTAGCCATCGCTGAGGCGCTTTCTGCCGAAGCGAGGATCGGCGGGTTTACCAAGAGCCCGTTTCGGCCGATCACTATTAGTAGATGATCGGCCTCATATTCAAGGTCTTCCTGGCTATCGCCGTCCTGATCGGCGGTGCTCTGCTTGCGCTGAATATCACCAACGTCTGGGACCCCGGGACACTGAGCCTCACAGCACCCAGCGTCGATGCTTGCCAGCGCTGGGTGACCGCGAACCACCCCGACCGTCCGACGGAACTCGTCGAGGTGCGGTGGATCTGGACGGCCGAGAATTACGGCTGGGGATGCTACTTCGAGTTCGGTGACTTCGACGTCCTCACCGTGTCGCCGATGCCCAAATAGGACACCGGCGGGCAGCTCCGACGAAGTAGCGCGCCTCTTGACTCTTCAGTCAAGCTGACTGCCGTGGATCACGAAGTCCTGAAGGACGCCTTCGAACGAACGCGCATCGTCGGTGCGGCCGTGTCCGACTATCCGGTCACGCCCGAGATGTCCGCTTTCGACCATCACATCGTCGGCATCCAGAAGGCGCTCTCCGATGCTGGGCTCAAGCTCGCGGACGTCGACGGCCTCATCCTCGCTTCCGGAGGGATGGGGGGAGGCATGACGCCCATGGGCATGGCCGAGTACCTCGGCATCCGTCCGACCTTCGTGGACGGTTTGAGCGTGGGTGGTTCGTCCTTCGTCTACCACGCAGCTCGGGCGGCCCTGGCCGTCGGGTCCGGCCTTTGCGAGGTAGCCGTTGTCGCGATGGGACAGACCGGGAAATCGGGAAGCCGCCCCGGCCGAGGGATGCGCGGCGGTGGCGGAGGCGGGGGCCCGCCGCAAGGTTTCGGCTCCTTCTTCTGGGACTCCCTGACCGGGCTCCCGTTGATCGGTGCGTACGCGATGGCCGCTCGCCGGCACATGCACACGTACGGAACGACCTCGGAAGATCTGGCGGAGATCGCCGTAGCGGCGCGCTACCACGCATCGATGAATCCCAAAGCGCAGTACCAGGATCCGATAACAGTGGACGACGTTCTGTCTTCGCGTTGGGTGGCGGAGCCTTTGCATCTCTTGGACTGTTGCGTCGTCTCCGACGGCGGCGGCGCGTACGTCGTAACGACGGCAGAACGTGCGAAAGATCTGCCGAAGCCCGCCGTCCGCATGCTCGGCTACGGCGAGCGCATAGGTCACGCGGGCATCGGTCAGATGCCCGACTTCACAGAGACGGCCGCCGTCGACACCGGGAAGATGGCCTTCGGCATGGCCGGACTCAAGCCGGGCGATATCGAGTGCGCCGAGCTCTACGACTCCTTCACGATCACCGTGATGCTTCTCCTCGAGGACCTGGGGTTCTGCAGCAAGGGTGAAGGAGGTTCGTTCGTTCGCGAGCACCTGCGCGTCGGCGGCCCGCTTCCCATCAACACCGACGGCGGCGGACTGTCCGCCGTTCATCCCGGCATGCGCGGGATGTTCCTGGTGACGGAGGCGGTCCGGCAGATACGCGGTGAGCAAGGGCCGGGACGCGCCATCGCCCGCGAGGGCGGCGTCGACACCTGTTTGGTGCACGGCGTGGGCGGCCAGCTCTCGTCGCACGCGACATTGATCGTGGGGAAAGACCTATGAGCGAGATGCCGCGCAAGTTCTTCATGAGCCCGCCCGAGGGGGCCGAGCCGTTCTTCGAAGCCACCAAAGAAGGCAAGCTCCTCATCCAGAACTGCCCGTCGTGCGGACGTCGCCAGTTCTATCCACGCAAGCTGTGCATCCACTGCGGTTCCCCGGACGTCGAGTGGCTGCAGGCTACGGGCCGGGGGACGGTGCACACCTTCACCGTCATCCATCAGCAAGGAATGCCGGGCTGGCGCGAGGAGGTGCCCTACGTCTCGGCGATCATCGACCTCGAAGAAGGCGTGCGCATGACGGCAGGAGTCGTCGAGTGTTCGCCGGCCGACGTTCGGGTTGACATGCCCGTCGAGGTCACCTTCGTCGACGAGGGGATGTACGTCCTTCCGAAGTTCCGTCCGGCGAGCTGAGTCCGTGTCCCACGAGTGGGACGCGGCAACCTACGATCGCGTCTCCGACCCCCACGTTCGCTGGGCCGTCCCCGTCATCGAGCGGATCGATCCTGACGGGCTGACCCACCTTCTAGACGCGGGGTGCGGAAGTGGACGCGTCACCCAGATGGTGCTCGAACGCTTTCCCGACGTACGGGTGACGGCCGTCGATGTCTCCGAGGCCATGCTCAGTGAGGCCCGTGAGCGGCTCGAGGGATTCGGAGACCGCGTCGGATTCACGAACGCCGATCTCGCTCAGGAACTGCCGGATATTCCACCGGTCGACGTCGTCTTCTCCACCGCCGCGTTCCATTGGATCACCGACCACGAATGCCTCTTTCGCAATCTGGCGAGTGTTCTGCGCTCCGGTGGTCAGCTCGTTGCGCAATGGGGCGGAGGAGAAAACATCGCCCGCCTCGTCGACGTGTTGAGTGAAGTCGGAGACGGATGGGCCGGCCCGTGGTACTTCGCCGACGTCGACCAAACCGTGCGAGACCTTCGGTCGGCCGGATTCATCGATTTCAAGGTGTGGACGCACGGCGACCCGGCCGACTTCGAGACGCGCGAATCTTTCGAAGAGTATCTGCGCACTGTGTGCTTGGGTCCCCACCTGGAACGCATCAATTCTGAAGAACGAAATGCGTTCGTGAGCGCCGTCGCCGAGAGGCTTCCCGATCGGAGGATCGACTACGTCCGGCTCAACGTTGTAGCGCGGCTCCGCTGACGTCTACTTCAAGTCGTCGACGGCCCGGCGCAGCTCGTCGGGACCGAACGCACCGAGCCAGCGATCCTTGATGACTCCATCGGAGCCGACGAAGATGGCCCAGGGCTCAGTTTGGAGCTTCCACTCGGCGAACGCGGGAGCCCATCCGTCCGGCGGCTTGTTCACGGCTTCCTCGTCGTTGCGCCACACCTCGACGTGCACGAAGCCGATGTCGTCTCCGACCCTTTCCTTCTGCTCCTCGACGATGTCGACGACCGGCCCGCATGTGCGGGATGTGCAGAACTGAGGCGTAGCGAACACGAGAACGGCCGGCTTGCCCGACGTGACGGCATCGGCCACCGTCATCTCGTGCATCGAGCATGCAGGATCGCGCGTACAGATGGGCGAAACACCTCGTGGGTTGTCTTTGGTCGGGCTCTCGGTGGCCAATGCCTTCTGACCGACGCGCGGTGACGGGAACTCGTCGTCCTTCAAAACCTGGAACTGCGCCTTTCCACGGCCGCCGTCGAAGGAGACCTCGACTCCCCAAATGCCCGGATCGCTGAACTCGTGCCGAAATACGAAGATGTCCGTAACGTCTGTCGGCTCAGATTCGACCACCGATTCCTCGGCTTATTCGCTGACGGTCGACGTCAATGTCGATCTTTCTCTCGTCCGGAGTGACAACCCTTGCTTCGACGCCTTCCGGAACTATTGGGCGTTCTCCGCGGAACACCGCGAAGGCCTGGCGGGAGTCACTGCGCGCTATGAGGACTGGCGTAGTGATTCGGATGTTAATGGCCTGGTTCGGGTCCGGAGCCTCGGGACCGAGGTCGTCGGCGGTGTCGCCGTCGCTCCCACCTCGAGAGCACGCCCAGGCCAATGCTCCGAGCCCGAGCGCGAGGAATCCACGTCGATCGATCTTGGACACGACAGGCAGGCTACCCCAGGATTTCTAATGAACCTCGATAGACGGTCCGCCCACGCGACCCGCAACCCAGGCTGATACGCCCAGGCCGCTCAGGACCTCGGCCCCCCGGGCGCCCTCGGGCGTGATGACCAGCATCCCGGCCCCCAGGTTGAAGGTTGCGCGCATCTCGTCCTCGGAGATCCCGCGTTCGGACAGCCAGTCGTAGATGCCCGGGCGCTCCCAGGTCGAGAGGTCGACGTGGGCGCCCAAGCCGTCCGGCAGGGCGCGAGGGAGGTTCCCGCCGATCCCGCCTCCGGTCACGTGGACCGCGGCACGCACCTCCACCTCTTCGGCGAGCGCCAGCAGCTTGCGCGCGTAGATCGCGGTCGGCGCTAGCAATCCCTGCGGTGGATCGTCGTCGCCGAGCACGCGACGCACGAGCGAGAACCCGTTCGAGTGCAGGCCGGTCGCGGCGAGCGCGACGATGTCGTCGTCCTCGCGAACCTTGTTCGGTCCCCACGTCCGATCAAGGTCGACCACGCCGACGCACGTCCCCATGACTTCGTATGCGCTCGGCGCCAGCAATCCGGGGAGCTGCGCAGTCTCGCCGCCGACGAGCTCACACCCGGCTTCGACGCAAGCGTCGGCGACGCCGCCGACGATCTCGGCCGCCTCGTCGGGATCTAGTCGCTCGGTCGCGATGCAATCGACGAACAACAACGGCTCGGCGCCGCAGCAAACGACGTCGTCCACATTCATCGCGACGCAATCCCATCCGGCCGTGCGATGCAACCCGGCCTTGCGGAGCAGCTCGATCTTCGTGCCGGTGGTGTCCGTCGACAACGCCAGCGCGGGGCGCCGGTAACCGCGGGAGCCCAGATCCTCGAGTGAGAAGAGTCCCGCGAAGCCACCGATGTCCTGAGGCGCTTGAGATCGCCGGGTACGGGCGGCCTCAGCCGCGTACCTCGGGATCAGTGCGTCGGCGGCGTCCTGATCGACGCCGGCTTCGCGGTAGCTCGAGCTCACTCCCGCTCTAGACCCGGAAGCGTCTCTTCGTTACCGGAAAGAACCGGCAACGGACGGCGCGTGGAGCCGTCGCCGTTAGACGAGCCGTTCGGGGAGAGGGGAGCCTCCAGCACACTCTTTGTGCGTGCGGTCTCATCGGGAATCTCGATCGGGTAACCGCCGGAGAAGCATGCGTGGCAGAAACGCTCGGTGGCGATCCCCGTCGACGTGAGCATCCCGTCGATCGACAGATAGCCGAGAGAGTCGGCGCCTATGAGCTCCCTGATCTGCTCGACATCGCGATTCGCCCCCACGAGCTCGTCGCGACTTGGGATGTCGATCCCGTAGAAGCACGGCCACTGAACGGGAGGAGAGCTCACGCGCAGGTGGACCTCACGCGCGCCGGCACGCCTGAGCATGTCCACGACCTCGCGTGTTGTCGTCCCGCGGAAGATCGAGTCGTCCACGACGACCAAGCGCTTGCCTTCGATCACCTCGGACATCGGATTCAGCTTCATGCGCACGCCCTGCTCTCGAACCGACTGCGTGGGTTCGATGAACGTGCGCCCGACATACCGATTCACGACTATCCCGTCGGCGTACGGGAGCCCGGCCCGGTCGGCGTAGCCCTGCGCCGCCGCCGTAGCGCATTGCGGGACCGGGATCACCAGGTCTGCCTCGGCCGGTGCCTCATCGGCCAGCTGCTTGCCCATAGCTCGGCGCACGGAGTACACGCTACGGCCGAAGAGAGTCGAGTCGGGACGAGCGAAGTACACGAACTCGAAGACGCACAGCCGCGGAGTCGGCTCGGCCAGCTGGTGGCTGTGGAGCTGACCGTCTTCGTCGACAACCACGAGCTCGCCGGGTTCGACGTCCCGGATGAAGTCGGCGCCGATGATGTCCAGCGCGCATGTCTCGGAGGCGAAGACCCAGCCACCGTTAGCCGTCCGTCCGATCACCAGCGGGCGGACACCGTGCGGATCGCGAATGGCCATCACGCGCTTGGAGTCCATGGCCGTGATCGAGTACGCGCCCTTCAGCTTGGGGGCAACGCGCTTCCACGCCTCGACTAGGTCGGGAGTGTCCTGCAGAGCGAGCAAGGCACAGACCAGATGCGAATCGGTAGTCGACTCGAGCCGTATGTCGGCCTCGGCCAGCTCTGTGGCGAGCTCGAGCGGATTGACGAGGTTCCCGTTGTGACCCAGCGCGATCCCGGTGCCGTCCGCGGCGTGTCATGAAGGCGGGTTGGGCGTTCTCTAACATTCCGGACGAGCCGGTTGTCGAGTAGCGCACGTGACCGATGGCGATGTGTCCGGCCAGGCCGTCCAGCACCTTCTCGTCGAAAACCTGATTGACCAGACCGAGATTGGAGTAGACGAGTACGTCTTCGCCGTCACCGACCGCGATACCGGCCGATTCCTGGCCCCGGTGCTGCAACGCATAGAGGCCGAAGTACGTGAGCTGGCCGACGTCTTCACCTGGAGCGTAGACGCCGAAGACCCCGCACTCATCGTGGGGCTTGTCGAACGGCGTGGTCATCGGTGGCCTCTAGACAAGGTCTCGTCGTTCGCTTAGCGACAGGGTCAGTCTATCCGCCGTTGCCCAAGTATTCGGGCCTGTCTTCATCGGCGAACATCACCCGGCTGTACGACCTGGCCCGGGAGCCTCAGCTCGCTGGGCTCGACGACCCGGGACAGGGACACGATCTCGACCAGGCCCTCGGTCGTCGATCCGCCCCTATCGGTATCGGCCAGGTTGGTCCGGCGGCCCCGTAGAAGGATCCCGTCCTCCGCGTAGCAAAGCTCGAAGCGGAACCTCTCGGTGGCGGCCGTCGCTTGGGGCGCCGCCGTTCCTTCGTCCTCGCCGGCCGGCACGGCCTCAAAGCACTGCCCCTGCTCTCCTTCGATCCGTATGGGACGGCCGCTCTTGCGTACAGATGTGAAAGCGGTGGCGTCGAGAGGCGCGTCGAAAAAGGCGTCGAGCTGTGCGTTGCCGAATGTGCCGCTGGCCACGGGGTCGGCCAGGCACTTGACGCCGACGTCGGGATACGTCGTGCACGCGAAGTCCCCATCGGCGTTCCGGACGAACCAGCTGGTGAGCGTGATCGGCTCCCCGGTCTCCGGTTGGGTGGTCGTGTCCAGCTTGCGAAGTGAGACGGGCGGGTCCTGAACGATCTCCATGCGTGTGGTCACCGCGCCGGCCAGCTGACCGGTGACGGTGAAGCGGTAGATAGCGGCGTAGGTCGCATCCGCAGCTTTCGACGAGAGCTGGGAGAGCTCCTCGGCTCCGCCTTGGGGTGAGTTGTCGAAGATGCAGGACGAAAAGACGAAGACGAACAACAACACCATCACCTTCTGTGGTCGCCTCATGAGTTCAGCGTTCCATCAGAGCTGGGATCGCCTTCTCGAAGACCTCGATGACTTCATCCAAAGCGATGGCAAGCGCCGGTCCGAACTCCAAGCTCGTGCCGTCGAGGCGTCCGATCGGCTGCGCCGGCACACCGAGCTCGGCCGCGCGGGATAGCAGCCGGTCGACTCCATCGGTGGAACACGTGATGAGTGCGCGAGCCGTTGATTCCCCAAAAAGTTGCCAGAGCTCGGGTTCCGAGTCGAGCTCGATCTGTGCTCCCACGCCCGAACGGATGCAAACCTCCGCTACGGCCACGGCCAGGCCGCCTTCGGAAAGATCGTGTGCGTGCCCACCGAGTCCGGTGGTGCCGAGCAGCTTCGATAGCGCAACCTCGGCCCCCAGATCGAGGGCGGGTGCGAGCCCCGCGATCGTGTCGTGGATCACGGCCAACGCCTCGCTGCCGCCGAGCTCGGGTTTGGTAGTGCCGAGCAGGACGATGGCATCGCCCGCGCGCCCCGTTGCCGGGCGATGCAAGTAGGCATCGTCGAGGGCGCCCAGCATCCCCACGATCGTCGTCGGGTGGACGGCACCCTGCGGAGACTCGTTGTAGAAGGACACGTTGCCTCCGGTCACCGGGATCCCGAACGCACGGCACGCGTCGGCCATCCCACGCACGCTCGCTGCGAAGTCGCCCATGACCTCGGGGCGTTCCGGCGAACCGAAGTTGAGGCAGTTCGTTATCGCTAGAGGACGAGCGCCGAGACAAGCGACGTTGCGCGCGGACTCGCACACGGCCAGCGCCCCGCCGATGTACGGATCGAGGGCGCCGATGCGTCCGGGCCCGTCGGTCGCGAGCGCGATACCCGGCTGACGTTCTTCACCGCGCCTGGTCTCCGGGAGCCGAAGCACGGCGGCGTCCGCCCCGGGTCCCACCAGCGCGTTCAGACGCACCATGTGGTCGTACTGCCGCCAGATCCACGCCTTCGACGCGATCGACGGCGACGCGAGCACGCGCACGAGGATCTCTTTCAGAGGAGGCCACGACAGCTCGAGGGGATCAAGTGAATTCAGCTGCGATCGATTGGCCGTGACGACTGGTCGTTCGTACAAAGGACCTTCGGCCAGAGAAGCAGCGGGGACGTCTGAAAGTTGCTGGCCCTTGCCGCGCAATACGAGTCGACCGCCTTCGGAGTATCGGGCGACGACGGTGGCGTCCAGTCCCCACTTGTCGCACACCGCGATCGCGCGGTCGATGCGGTCGGGAGAGATGCAGGCGAGCATGCGCTCCTGGGACTCCGACATGCAGATCTCCCAGGCCTCCATGTCGCCCTCGCGGAGCGGAACGTCGTCGAGGTTCCCTTCGACACCGAGTCCCGCCGCAGCGGCCGTTTCCGATAGCGCACATGTGATGCCGGCGGCGCCGAGGTCCTGCATGCCGGTGAGCAAACCTTCTCGCTTCAGCTCGAGGCAGGCTTCGATGAGGAGCTTCTCGGTGAACGGGTCTCCGACCTGAACCGAAGGACGCTTGGCCTCGGCCCCCTCCTCGAACTCTTGCGAAGCAAGGATGGACGCACCGCCGATGCCGTCGCGTCCGGTCTTGGATCCGATCAGCAAAGCGAGGTCGCCGGCACCGGAAGGAGAAGCACGCAACGGCTCGTCGTCTTCGAGGATCCCGACACACATCGCGTTGACGAGCGGGTTACCGGAGTAGGCCGGGTCGAAGATCGCCTCGCCGCCGACCGTGGGAAGTCCGAGCGAGTTGCCGTACGCAGCGATGCCTCGTACGACTCCGTCGAAAAGGAATCGATTTCGTTCGTCGGACAGAGGTCCGAAACGCAGAGGATCGAGTACGGCGATGGGACGGGCACCTAGCGAGAGGATGTCGCGCACGATACCGCCGACCCCGGTGGCCGCTCCCTGGAAAGGCTCGACGGCCGACGGATGGTTGTGCGACTCCATCTTGAAAGCCACTCGCACGCCGGGCGCGACTTGCACAACGCCGGCTCCCTCACCCGGGCCGAGGACGACCCACGGCGCATCGGTCGGGAGCTCGCGCAGATGGATGCGCGATGACTTGTACGAGCAGTGCTCCGACCACATGACGGAGTACATCGCGAGCTCGGTGTGCGTAGGCTCGCGCCCGATCACCTTCTGGATGCGCTCGTATTCCTCGGTGGTCAGACCGAGGGCGGCGTAGAGCGGAGTGGTTTCCGTCGTCACGCGAGGGCCGCGAGTCGGCAGGACTCGACGAGGGAGCCGAGCACGAGCCGTCCGTCCTCCGAGCCGAGCCACGACTCGGATGCGCGTTCCGGATGCGGCATCATCCCGACGACGTTGCCCGCTTCGTTGGCCACACCGGCAGCATCACGCCAGGCGCCGTTGGGGTTGTTCATGTAGCGGAGCACGACTCTCGGCTCTGCTCCTTCAGGTGGGGTGAAATTTCCCTCGTAGTGGTTGATCGGGATCCGCAGCCTCTGGCCCGGACTGCAGGCCCGGGTCGCGACGGTGTCGGTGTCGACGACTTCGAGGTCCGTCCATATACAAAGGAATCGAAGGCCCTCGTTGCGCCGGAGAGCGCCGGGAACCAGCCCGGCCTCGGCCAGCACCTGGAACCCGTTGCAGATCCCCAGGACGGGAGCCCCCTTGTCGGCCAGCTCGGCGACCGAAGCCATGACCGGCGAGAACCGGGCTATCGCGCCGGTTCTTAGATAATCGCCGTGCGCGAAACCACCGGGCAGGACGACGGCGTCGGCGCCGCCCAGGCTGTCGTCGCCGTGCCATGCATAGTCGGCGTCCGCGCCCTCGCGACGCAAGGCGTAGACGACGTCCTGCTCGCAGTTGGAGCCGGGGAAGACAACGACCGCGACGTTGGGCTTCAAGAAGCGTCGACGGGTTCGACGGAAACCGTGTAGCTCTCGATCACAGTGTTGGCGAGGAAGCGCTCGCACATCTGCTCTACCTGCTCCTTGAGCGCTTCGACCGACGCCCCTTCGACGAGCAGCTCCAGGTGCTTGCCCACACGCACGCCGGACACGTTCTCCCAGCCCATCGCCGGCAACGAGCGCTCGACGACCTGACCCTGCACGTCCGAGATGCCCGGCTTGAGCATCACGTCGATGCGGGCGATGGCCTTCACGCGAGATCCGTTGGACGAAGTCACGACGCTTTCCTCATGTACTCGTCGAACGACTCGCCGGTGATCCTCTCGTAGGCCTCGCGATAGCGCGCTCGGGTGCCTTCCACGACGTCGACGGGGAGCTCCGGGCCCGGATAGGCCTTGTTCCACGACACCGTCTCGGCATAGTCGCGCACGTACTGCTTGTCGAAAGAGGGCGGGTTCGTTCCCGGCTCCCATTCGTCGGCCGGCCAATATCGCGAGGAATCGGGTGTGAATGCTTCGTCGCACAGCGTGAGCTCGCCGTCGACGAGGCCGAACTCGAACTTCGTGTCCGCGAGGATGATTCCCTTCGTGGCGGCGAAATCCCTGGCGTCCTCGTACAGACGGATCGAGACGTCGGCGATGCGGTCGACGAGCGCGCCGTCGCCGACGATCTCCTTGGCCTGAGCAACCGAGATGTTCTCGTCGTGCCCGGTCAGCGCCTTCGTCGACGGAGTGAACAGCGGCTCGGGCAGCTGCTGGGCCTCGAGGAGCCCGGCCGGGAGCCGGTAACCGCAGACCTCGCCCGCCTTCTGGTAGTCCTTCCATCCCGAACCGGTGATGTACCCCCGGACGACGCACTCGAGGTTCACCATGTCTGCTTTGCGCGTGAGCATGGCGCGCCCGGCTACTTCTGGGGATCGAGCGCCATCGGGGAATGCGCCGGAGCGCCATTCGACCAGATGGTTCGGGACGATCTGCCGGGTGCGATCGAACCAGAACACAGAAAGACCGGACAGCACGGCGCCCTTGTCGGGGATCGGAGTGGGCAGGACGACGTCGAAGACAGATATTCGGTCCGTGGCGACCATGAGCAGGTGCTCCCCGGCGTCGAATATCTCGCGGACCTTGCCTGAGGCGACGCGGGGAAGGTCGAGCGCGATATCGGAGAGCGCGACCGTCACGCCCCGAGACTATCCGACATAAGGGACTACCCCAGGCCGAGAGGCACGACGGACGAGGCAGGCGCGAACATGGTCCGATGACGAAGCTGCGGCAGGTCGGTCTGGACTTCCTGGATTCGGCTCCGCGCGTGTACGAATTCGAAGCGATCCTCGATGCGCCGCCGGAACGGGTCTTCGCCGCGCTGAGCGCACAGCCGACCACTTGGACTTGGTTCCCCGGCGTAAAGGGATTCCCCTATGAGGGGGCCGAGCCGTTCGGCGTCGGAACGAAACGCTCGGTCCGCGCGACCGGCGTCACGTATCGCGAGACGATCGTGGCCTGGGACGAGCCGGAGCGCTGGGCTTACCGGATCGACGAGACGACGGCGCCAGTGGCCAAATCCCTCGTCGAGGAATGGACGATGCAACCGCAAGGGAACGGAGCGCTGGTCCGCTGGCGCTTCGCGATCGACCCCCGGATCATCTTCCGCTTGGGCGGTCCACTCGTCCGGATCGGCATGCGGGCAATGTTCCGCCGAGCGATGAGCAACCTCGAGCGCACATTGACGACATCGGGCTGACGGGTACGCCGCCGATGCTTTGATTTGGTGCAGGACACAGGCGAGTCGCATCCTTTTAAGAGATCGCTAACAGGAGGACCAGAATGGACGCAGTCGAACGCATCGAGAAGGCGACACAGGAGGCCTCTAACGCCGTCCACGGCGTGAAACCGGACCAGCTCGAACAGCCGACTCCGTGTACGGAGTTCGACGTGCGCGGGCTGCTGAACCACCTACTCGGTGGAATGAACATGCTCTCCACGGCGGCGTCCGGCGGCAAGGCGGCGATGCCCGATGGCGATCTTGTCGGCGACGGATCCGAAGTCGGTGCCCGCTACGATGCGGCGCGTAACAAGCTGCTCGAGGCCATCCGGGAGCCGGGCGTGTTCGACAAGAACTGGGAGATGCCCTTCGGGACTCTGCCCGGACAGATGATGGCCGGCATCGCCTTCGTCGAGCACACCACGCATGCTTGGGATGTTCGGAAAGCGACGGGACAGGAAACCGCGCTCCCCGACGACCTGGCGCAGGAGGCGCTCGATCTCGTCACACCGATGGACGCGATGTGGCGGATGCCGGGTGTGTGCGGACCGGCCGTTCCCGTGCCGGACGACGCACCGGTCACCGATCGTTTGGTGGGATTCCTCGGCCGTCAGCCGTAAGCGTCAGCCGTCGAGGACGGCGGCGCGGATGTCGAGCCACGAGTTGTCCGGATAGGACAGGAACGGGATCCCCAGCTCGCGCGCGGCGAGCTCATCGTTGTCGTGGTCGCCTACATAAAGGGGCGAGTCGCCGGCTAGCTGCTCGAGCGCACCGCGAACGAGATCGGTCTTGGTGCGGGGATCCATGTCGTCGTCGCGCGCGTGGAGAGCGTGTATGTGGCCGTTCAGACCGATCGTGCGCAGGACGACCTTCGCGATGAACTTCGGCTTTATCGTCGCCACACCGACAGCCACACCGGTGGCTACAAGCTCTGGGATCACCGTCCCTGCGCCCGGCATCGGAACGACGAGGCTCATTCGTTCAGTGTGTGCGGTCTCGAACACCGCGATGGCGTCACTCATGCGCGCTTCGGCGATTCCGAGCTCGTTGAGGACCCAGTGCAGCGGGGGGCCGAGCGCGAAGGAAAGGTCGGCATCGGGCTTCAGTTCGATATCGAAAGCTGCGCACACGATGTGCAGCGACTCGAAGATCGCCGGCGCGGTGTCGGCGATGGTTCCGTCGAGGTCGGAGATCAGGGGTCCCCTGCGAGGGGCAGCCCGCGCGCTGCGAGGCACCTAAAGCGCTTCGAGCCGCTCGAAGACCACGCCGATGTTGGCGAGGAACCTGCGCTCGTCGAAGATCTCGTCGAGCTTCGGCCCGGGTAGGGCCTCCGAAGCAACGCGGTCCTCCTTGAGGATCTCGAGATACGAGCGGTCCTCTTCCCAAGCCTGCATCGCCGCGCCCTGGACGATCCGGTAGGCGTCGTCGCGCGACAGGCCAGCGTCGATCAGAGCGAGCAGGACGTGCTGTGAGAAGACCAGGCCGTGAGATGCGTCCATGTTGGATCGCATCCGCTCCGGGTACACGACGAGTCCGTCGATGATCTCGGTGATCTCGGCGATAGCGAAGTCGCAGACGCACGATGCGTCGACGAGGGCGACCCGCTCCACCGAGGACTGCGCAATGTCGCGTTCGTGCCACGTCATCACGCTCTCCAGCCCGGCCTGCGCATAGCCGCGCAGCAATCGGGCGAGCCCGGCCAGCCGCTCGCTCCGCCAGGGGTTGCGCTTGTGCGGCATCGAGGACGACCCCTTCTGCGCGCCTTGCTCGAATGGCTCTTCGGCTTCGCGCACCTCCGTTCTCGCGAGGTGCCGGATCTCGGTCGACAGGCGCTCGATCGATGCCCCGATGAGGGCGAGCAGATTGAGGTACTCCGCGTGACGGTCACGGTTGGTGATCTGGGTTGGGGCGGGCTCCGGCGCCAAACCTACGGCGGCAAGCACATGGGCTTCGACCGATGGCGGGACGCTCGCATAGCTCCCCACCGGGCCCGAAAGCGTTCCTACGGCTACCTGCCGCCGCACGAAGTGCAGCCGTTCGGTGTGGCGCGAGAACTCGAAGGCGTAGCCTGCGAGTTTCGCGCCGAACGTCGTCGGCTCGGCATGGATGCCGTGGCTGCGTCCCATGCAGATTGTGTCGCGGTGATCGAGCGCTTTGCGCTTGATCACGGCGACCAAGGGGTGGAGTCCGCCGTCGAGCACGTCGCAGGCATCGCGCATCGCGATGCCCTGCGCTGTGTCGACCACGTCGTAGGACGTGAGCCCGTAGTGGATGAAGCGGCCTTCATCTCCGCACGTCTCCTGGACCTGCGAGACGAAGGCCGCCGTCTCGTGCGAGACCTGCGCGTCCAGCTCGGCGATGCGTGCGGCGTCGACCCGTGCCGTCGCGCGACACGCGTCGGCCGTTCCCGCAGGTATCCGTCCTTCTCTCTCCCAGGCGTCCAGAGCGGCCAGCTCGACGTCGAGCCATCGCTGGTAGCGTGCGTCGTCCGACCACAGCCGGCCCATCTCCGGGCGCGTGTACCGGGGGATCATCCGGCCATCCTAGAAGGGCCGGATCGGGCCATCCTTCTGCCCCAGCCCTTGGCCCACGTGCTCACCGGCTTGAACAACGTCATGAGCTCGCGTCCCTCTTTAGTCAAGTCGAATCCTTCGTCGCCGAGCTCGACGATGCGCGCGTCTCGCAGCTCGCGCAAACGCTGATTCAGCACGCTCGGGGACATGTCATCGCATCGATCACGCAGCTCCCGAAAGCTCGCCGGGCTGGAGTCGAAGAGCTCCCAGAGGATCCGCAGGGTCCAGCGGCGTCCGAAGAGATCGAGCAACGCCATGATCGGTCGCCCGGTCTGTGAACCCCGAACGGGCCGGCCGGGCACACCTGCGGCCATCTGCGTCCTCCTCGTAGGAGCGCTACGCCTTTCGAAGCGCTACGGATATCATAGCGCAGGCGCGAGGATCTGCGGCCGGTCCATCTCGCACAGCGGGATGTCGGGCGACTCGCCGAGGGGCACCGACCGCCATGCTTCGATCTCGACCGGCCGGGTGTTGTGGATACCGACGGCCAGCCCCAGCCGGTATTCGCCGGCGAAGTCGAGAGATCCGAATGTCCACCGGTCGGGATCATCACTCCAGCCTTCGGCGAAGCGTGCTCTGATCGGGCGCTCTCCGGGCGGGAACCAGACACGATCTGCTCCATGGATGAATCCGACACCGCGAGCTTTCAGATACGCCTCCTTGAGCGTCCAGCACTCGAGGAAGGACGATTCGAGCTGCTCGTGAGGGAGATCGCGCAAGGCGCGGGCCTCGTCCCGGGCGAGAAGGCCGAAAATCTCTGTCGCGTCGAAACCGATCGGGTATCGCTCCATGTCCACACCGATGGGAACTTCCCTCGACACAGCGCACACGACGGCGCCCCGCGAGTGCGAAAGGCTGAAAGACAATCCGGGCGCATCTTCGACGCGAAGCCGTCCCACTTCATTGGTGGTGAAGCGCCAAGACTCTGGGGACCGAGGAACAAGTCTGGACAGCACGGTGCGAACAAGGGCGCGCGTCGTTAGGAACTCAGAGCGGCTCTCGTCGCTGCGTAGTCTCGCGTATCTCCGGCTCTCCTGGGCGTCGAGCAAACAGGCGTAGGAGTCCAGCCGATCCCCGGTGTGGTCCACGTACGCGAGCCAGATGTGCACCTTGCTCAAGACGAGCCTCCGCTTGAGCGAGTGAGTTCGGAGATCCGGCGCCCGGGGTCGTGAACGATCCGCTCCAGCAGCTCGACGTATGTACTCCCGAAACGCTCCGCCCCTTCCGGATCGAAACGGTCCGTGTCGATCGACACCGCGACCACGAGCCGGCCTTCGCGGCGGCGGATGACGAATTCGAGGCCCCAACCTTGAGTCGACGGTTCGGCCGCCTGCCGCGTGACTTCAGCGTCGCCCAAGTGCAGCTCGACCGATTCTCGGTCGACGAGCTGGAACGTGACCTGATGGGCCGGCGCCTGTAGGTGCGCCTTCCGAAAGGCCCGGGTGATCTCCGAGAAGGGAAGCTCCAGGTTCGCCGCCAGGCCCAGGGCCTTGGTACGAACGCGATCGAGCAGCACCTCGAAGGTGGGGTCGCCCGAGAGATCGGCACGCAGCGGAAGGAGGTTGATGAAGAACCCGACGGCGCGCTCGAGGTCGGGGTGCGTCCGCGTTGATGCGTATGTGCCGATGGTTATGTCCTCGGCTCGGCACGTAGCTCCGAGAAGCGCTAAGAAGGCTGCCGACAGCCCCATGTACGGGGTTGCATTGCGCTCGGCGCACATGCCCACGAACGATCTCGTGACATCACCATCGATCGTGAAGTGCTGGATGCGGCCCGTTAGGTCCTGTACGGCCGGTGCCGAGCGCGAGAACGGAAACTTCAGCGCTGGAGAAGCGGGAAAGAGCTCACTCTTCCAATAGTCGATCCGCGCCTTGTAGGCCGGGCTCCCGCGCGCGAGCCATCGTCTGACCCAGGCCGCGTAGTCCATGGCTTGCACTCCGGGCTCGGCGAGTCGAGGCGCCTCTCCTCGGCGGAATGCGTCGTACAGGATGCCGAGGTCTTCCAGCAGCACGCCCGTGCTGTCGGCGTCGAAAGCGAGGTGGTGCATGGAGAGAACCAGCCGGTGGTGGTCGGCTCCCAGCCGGATCAACGTCGCGCGGATCAAGAGGCCGCCGGAAAGCTCGAAGGGCATCAGCGACTCGTCGAGGACTAACTGCGCAACGGATCCTTCGTCGCTCCCGCTCACGTCGAGAACGCGCAGCTCGAGGCCGCGCTTTGTGACTTTCTGCACCGGGCCCCGAAGACGCGCTCTGTACTGAGTGCGAAGGGGCTCGTGGCGGGCGACCAGTGCGGCCAGCGCCGATTCCAACGCCGCTACGTCGAGCGGGCCCCGCAGATCGAATATCGACGTCACGTTGTTGCCCAGGCGCCGCTTGGTCCACATCACCCGCCAGTTGGCCTCCTGGAAGTACGACAAGGGATGAGCGCGAGCACGGGACACCGGCTCGATCGGGGGCCGGTCTTCGGTCGGGGATTCGTGGTGGTCGATCAGCTCCGACAATTCGGCCACCGTCGGGTGATCGAAGAGCGCGCGCAGAGGCAGCGCGGTACCGAACACCTGTTGGACGCGAACCAGCAGACGCGCGCCGAGCAGAGAGTGACCACCCAGATCGAGGAAGTGGTCGTCCGCGCCTACATCGGCGACGCCCAGGATCTCGCTCCATAGCCGAGCCATCGTCTCTTGCGTTTTCCCCTGCGGTGCGACGCGCGCCGTTCCCGTCCGGACGACTTCGACGTCCGGTGGAACCAGCGCGCCTCTATCGATCTTGCCGCTCGATGTCAGCGGCAACACATCGAGCTCGACTAACAGGGATGGGACGAGTTGCTCAGGCAACGACTCGGCCAACGACGCACGCAGCACGGCCGGCGTCAGCATCGACCCCTGTTCGGCGGTGAAGAACGCGACGAGTTGAGCGTCCCCGGACGCGTCCTCGCGCGCAGAGACCGCGGCTCCGCTTACACCGGCAACGGCTACGAGTGCCGCTTCGATGTCGGCCACCTCGACGGTGTGCCCGCGGACCTTCAGCCGGCCGGGCTTGCGTCCGCAGTACTCGTAAGTGCCGTCGGACCGGAGCCTCCCGAGGTCGCCTGTTCTGTACCGGCGCAGGTTTCCACCGCGCGGGTCGTCGGAGAAGACCGACTCCGATCTTTCGGCGTCCCCGAGATATCCCGGGCTGCCCGTTATGCCCACAGCAACGATTTCGCCCACTTCACCCTCGGGAACGACCCGGCCGTCCTCATCGAGCAGCAGGATCTCGATACCGCGCGTCGGCCGCCCGATAGGGAACGGAGCGTCCGCTGCTTCGCTGCCGTCCGACTCGTGTAATGCGATCGAACCCATCTCGGTCGCGCCGTACTTGTTGATGAGACGGCACTCTTCTCCGAAGATCCTGTGCACCGTGACCAAGTCGTGGCCGAATACCGGCTCACCTCCTAGGAATACCGCGCGGACACCTTCTAGTCGCCTGGACGGTTCCAGGCTTTCGGCGAATCTTCTGAACACGGTGGGCGCCCAGTCCAATGTCGTGATCCCGTTCTCAGTGATCCAATCCGCCATTCCGACCAAACCCTCGATGCGCATGTCGCGGATATGGATGGATGCGCCGGTTAGGAGTCCTGCATACGTCTCTGTGAATGTGCCTACGAAGTTGTAGGGACGCAGGATCGTCAATCGATCGTGGCGATCGATACCCATGGCCTCGACGTGCACCCGGGCCGAATAAGCCAGAGCTCGATCGGTTCGCGTTACTCCTTTCTGACGGCCCGTCGAGCCCGAGGTGAACAGGATGTGGGAAACCCTGTCGAGCTCATCACCGTCATGCGGGCGGCCGTGCGGACTCTGACGGAACATCTCGCTTATCTCGTCTGCAGAGATCCGAGTGGGTTCGACCGCCACGAAAGTCTTGCCGGCCATCTGGGAGCCGAGCATCGTCACCACCTGCTCGATGCCGGGCCCGGGATCGGCGACGACCGCAGCCGGCCCCTCGCCGAATTCGGTGATCATCCGCGCCGCCGCCTCCCCGGCGGCGGCCTCGAGGTCTCGGTAGGTCAAGGACTCCGTCCCATGGCGAACGGCCAGCCGATCCTTGTACCGATCAGAGATGAGCCGGAAGCGGTGAACAACGGACTTCATTTCAGCGTCCGACGGAAACTCTTCGAAACCGTGCCCGGCGCTCAAACGTGACGTGTGAGCCACTCCTCGACTGCAGCGAAGAACACCTCGGGCTCCTCCACCCACGGGAAATGCGCACTGTCCTCGAGCCAAACGAGCTCGGCGTCGGGGATCGCGGTCGACAGCCGCTTCGCACACTCGGGAGTTGTTTGCAGGTCGTAACGCCCGCACGTCACCAAGGTGGGGCAAGCGATGCGGTCGAGCTTGTCGACAACCGACCATCCGGAGAGGGCCATGAACCCCAGGATCGCTGTAGACATGTCACGAATCACTTCCGAAAAGTCGGAGACCAGAACTGCCGGGTCCGTTTTGTGGACATAAGCCCGCGCGTGCCCGAGCGACAAGCCACCGGTCGCCTCATCGGGGGAAGGTGGGGACGAGAACAACTTTTGCGCAGCCTCGACCGCTTCTTGAGAAACCGTCGAGGGGTCGGGGCGCTCAGCGAGCTCTTCGGGTGTCGGCTCGAACCTTCCGGGAGATGTGTCGAAGAGCATGAGGTGAGTAAGAGATTCGGGATACGTCGTTGCGTACTCGAGGGCGATGAACCCTCCGAATGAGTGACCGAGCAAAGCGATCTTCTCGTATCCGAGGTGGTGTCGCAGCGCGTCAACGTCGGCGGCAAGCTGGGGAATAGTGATCGTCTCGGACGGTGGGCGATCCGAGCGCCCGTTGCCTCTCTGGTCCAGGTAAATGAACTGCAGGTGGTCGTTCAGGGGACCGAAAGAGGCCTTGAAGTAGGTGTGGTCCATGCCGAGCCCGCCGTGCAACGCGATACATGGGATCCCTTCGCCGAGTACCTCGTAATAGAGGTTGGTCCCGTTGATCAGAGCCGTCGACACGATCTAGCTCTCGGCTTGGCGGCGCTTGAACTCCTCGAATCGCTTCGCGAGGTCTTCGTCGGCCGTCGCCAGGATCTGAACGGCCAGCAATCCTGCGTTCTGGGCGCCGTTCACGGCAACGGTCGCAACGGGCACGCCTTTGGGCATCTGCACGATCGCCAGGAGCGAGTCCATACCGCCAAGACCGCCCGATTCGATGGGCACTCCGATGACCGGCCGAGCTGTATGGGCGGCGACCACGCCGGGCAGATGGGCGGCCAGACCGGCACCGCAGATGAAAGCCTTCACCCCCCGGCCCTCGGCCTCCTTTATGTAAGCGACCAGCGCCTCGGGCTTCCTGTGAGCGCTGATCACGTTGGTTTCCGACTCGACGCCGAAGTCGGCGAGCGCCTCCTCGGCCCGCTTCATCACGTCGCGGTCCGACTCCGAGCCCATGAGAATGGCGACGAAACTCACGAGATCCCTTCTGCTATGTCGCGCCGGAAATGCCGGCCGTCCATCTCTATCTTCTCAACTGCGTCGTAGGCGCGCTTGCGTGCCTCAGGGATGGACGAGCCTAGTGCGCTGACGTTCAGAACGCGCCCGCCTGCACTTGCGAGCTTGCCGTCCTTGGTCGTCGTGCCGGCGTGGAACACGGCAACGTCGCCCAAGGCCTCTGCGCTCTCGATCCCGGAGATGGGTTTCCCTGTTTCGTAGTCCTCGGGATACCCGCCCGACGCAACGACGACGCTTACGCAAGAGTCATCGGTCCATTCGAGCTTGGTGCCGCTCAAACTTGATGTCGCACACGCAAGAAGCACCTCTCCGAGGTCGCTGCGCAGACGCGGCATCAACACTTGGGTCTCGGGATCGCCGAACCGGCAGTTGACCTCGATCAAACGCGGACCCTTCGCGGTGAACATCGCCCCTAGATAGAAGCAACCTTTATACGGACGGCCTTCGGATGCCAGTCCGTCGATCAGTGGAAAGATGATCTCGCTCACGGCTTTCTCGCGAGATTCGGGCGCGAGCCAGGGGACGGGCGAGTAAGAGCCCATCCCGCCGGTGTTGAGGCCCTCATCGTTATCGCGAGCGCGTTTGTAGTCCTGCGCCGGTTCGAGGATGAGCTTGGTCTCGCCATCGGTGAGACAGAAGATCGAGGTCTCACGTCCTTCGAGGAACTCTTCGACCACAACGCGATTGCCGGAATCGCCGAAGACGCGCGCGCGCATAATCTGTTCGATGGCGTCGGTTGCTTCTTTGTGGTCGCGGCAGATGAGGACTCCTTTGCCGGCCGCGAGTCCTTCGGCCTTGACCACGACCGGTCCGGCGATGGTCTTCGCGTAGTCGATCGCCGCGTCGGCATCGTCGAATGTCTCGCCTTCGGCCATTGGAGCCCCGTGCCGGCGCGCCAGCTCGCGGCAGAACACCTTGCTTCCCTCTATCTCCGCCGCTGCTTTGGACGGACCGAAAACGGTCAGCCCTTCATCTGCGAAGACGTCGGCGATCCCCGCTACGAGCGGGATCTCGGGCCCGACGACGGTGAGATCTATCGCTTCGTCTCTGGCAAGGTTTGCGAGCCCTTCGAGGTCGTCCACCTTGACGTCGACCGTGCGGCCTAGGGTCGCCATGCCCGGGCTCCCGGGAGCCGAGATCAGCTCATCGACGCTGGGGCTCCGCGCGAGCTTCCAGGCCAGCGCGTGCTCACGTCCGCCGGAGCCGATGACGAGGACGCGCATGCCAACACAGTACGTTCAAGCATCGACATCCGGAGCCGGACGGCCCAGACGATGCCTCAGGCTGCGCCGCGCAGCGTCTGCTCTCGCTCCGGTCCCACCGAAACCATCCGGATCGGGACACCGCACTCCTCCTCGAGGAAAGCGAGGTAGTCCCGGGCCTGCTGCGGCAGATCGTCGAAGGTCGTCGCGGCCGACAGGTCCTCCCACCAGCCCGGTAGCTTCTTGTAGACGGGAACGCACTTGTGAAACACCGTCTGGTGGTATGGAAACTCGCGGTAGCGTTCACCTTCGAACTCGTACTCGGTGCAAACGCTGAGCTCGTCCATACCCGGACAAGCACGTCGAGCTTGGTGATGCACAGCTCGGTGAACCCGTTCAACCGATCCGCATATCTCATGAGGACGGCGTCGAACCAGCCCGTCCGGCGAGCGCGGCCGGTGCGAGTCCCGTACTCCTCGCCGCGCTTGCGCATCAGCTCGTCCTCCTCGCCGTGCAGCTCGGTCGGGAAGGGTCCGCTACCCACGCGCGTGATGTAACCCTTGGCCACTCCGATCACCCGAGTGATGTCGCGCGGCGCAACGCCGGCGCCAACGCACGCTCCGCCGGCCACCGGGTTGGACGAAGTGACGAACGGATACGTGCCGTGGTCGAGGTCCAGTAGCGTCGCCTGCGCACCCTCGAGCAGGACGTGCTTGCCCTGGTGCACGGCTTCGTGGATCTCGAAGGTCGTATCGGCAACGTACGGCTTCAGGCGTTCGGCGTAGGCCATGTACTCCGTGACGATGTCGTCGGCGCGCAGACGGCAAGCGTGTTGTAGATCTTCGCGAGGATCGCGTTCTTCTCGCGCAGGACGACATCGAGCTTCTCCCGGAATATCTTCGGGTCCTCGAGGTCCTGAACGCGCAGGCCCACTCTCGCGTTCTTGTCGGCGTAAGTCGGTCCGATGCCGCGCTTGGTCGTTCCGAGAGCATTCTTTCCCAGATAGCGCTCCGTGACCTTATCGAGAGCTAGGTGGTACGGCATGATCAGGTGCGCGTTCACCGATAGCCGCAGCTTCGCGCACGAGATGCCGATCGATTCGAGCTCCTCGATCTCCTCGATCAGCCGCTGAGGGTTCACGACGACGCCGTTGCCGATAACCGGCGTGATGTGCGGGTGCAGGACGCCGGAAGGGATGAGGTTGAGCTTGTGGATCTGCTCGCCGACGACGATCGTGTGCCCGGCGTTGTCACCGCCCTGGTAGCGGACGACCATCTCGACGCGATCTTCGTCGCGCCCGCCCAGGGCCAAGAGGTCGGTGACCTTCCCCTTCCCTTCGTCGCCCCACTGGGCGCCCACAACAACCGTGACGGGCATGCGTTACTCAGCTCCTTCGAGGGGGCTTTGGACGTCACCGCCCGGCTGGGCGGCACTTGGGTCCCGTTGAGAGAGTTTACGCCGTCTTGTGACCCGGGGGAAGCAGGCCAACGCAGCCTGCCGGGCGCGTTCAGGTTCCGTTCACGCACGCTTCCGCGGACGCTCTCTTTGTGGCTCTAGTGTTACAGCCGATGCGCCGCGTCTCCTTCTGGGTAGCAGCGTCAATCCTCGCCACCGGCGCGCATCGCCCTGGCGACCAGTCGCCTCGGCAGCGGTGGCATGGCGGCGGCCGTGGCTGTTCTGGCGGTAGGCGCGGTCGTGATCGCGATCGGTGTTGCGACATGGGCGGATCGAACCGTCCACCTCAACATCGGACACCGGCGGACACTGGATCGTCTCCACGATGCCGTCCTCGGAGAGCCTTCGCTTAGAGGCAGCGTTACGCGAAACCTCGGACGCAGTCCTGATCATCGAAGAACGGGCACGATCGCATTCGCGAATCAAATGGCGCGATCGATCCTTCACGGCCCGACCATCGACGTGAGTCGACAGCTGGGTCAGCCAGATCTCGAGAGGCTGGTCGAGCAGGCAAGGACTACTCGAGACAACCTCGCCGAAGACGTAACTCTCTGGATCCCCGGGGCCAAGACCGGCGCGTGCGCGAGCCGTGCCGCTGGCCGACGGCGCAACCGTCTTGTTGTTGTCCGACCTATCCGAGTCCTACCGCCTCGACCGGGTTCGTCGGGACTTCGTCGCGAACGTGTCGCACGAGCTCAAGACGCCGGTTGCAGCCATCCGAGCGCTCGCGGAAACGGCTGCAACCGCACTTGGCGTCCGACGATCTGGACACCGCTCCGCTTCGTCGAGCGGCTCGGCGTCGAAGTCGGCTCGCCTGGCCGGCATTGGTGTCCGATCTGCTCGATCTCTCGCGCGTCGAAGCGGGCGCCGAACTGATCGTCTCCACGATCGACATCGACCAACTACTCGTCGAGGCTGCCGACCGCGCCCGTGTCGATCGCGGAGGTCAAGGAGCTCGAGCTCGTGCGTTCAACGAGACGGATATCACGGTTCGAGGCCGATCCTGTCGCAGCTCGCGATGGCGGTCAAGAACCTCGTCGACAACGCCGTCCGCTACTCCGAGCACGGCAAGATCGAACTTGCGGCCGAAAAGCGAGGGCGAATCGATCAGCCATCGCGGTCGCCGATCAGGGGATCGGGATCCCGTCCGACGAGCTGACTCGAATCTTCGAGCGCTTCTACCGCGTGGACAAGGCGCGATCACGCAGCACCGGCGGGACCGGGCTCGGGCTGGCGATCGTTCGTCACGTCGTCGAGAACCACGGCGGCAGCGTCGAGGTCGAGAGCGAGCTCGGGGTCGGATCGACATTCACGCTCGATCGCTTCGCCGGCGCCGAGCACGACCGAAGGATGGAGCGCGCATGAACCGGGTCCTGATCGTCGAGGACGAACCCGCCCTCGCCGACTCCATCCGCTACGGCCTCGAGCGTGAGGGCTACGAGTGCACGGTCCTGTCGGACGGAATCCGCGCCGTCGACTTCGTCCGTTCCTGGCGCCCGGACCTCGTTCTGCTCGACCTGATGCTCCCGGGCATGCCCGGCACCGACGTCTGCCGCGAGATCCGACGGATCGGGAACGTCCCGATCGTGATGGTCACGGCCAAGGACACCGAGGCCGACAAGGTCCTCGGGCTCGAGCTCGGCGCCGACGACTACATCACCAAACCGTTCAGCATGCGCGAGCTGATCGCGCGCGTCCGCGCCGTTCTCCGGCGGGCGGGCGTTGCCGCCGAAACCGCAGGACGACGCGACGGCCTTGGCGGCCGGGCCCGTCCGATCGACACCGAGCGCCACGAGGTGCGGGTCAACGGCGACGTGGTCGACATGCCTCCCAAGGAGTTCGCCCTCCTCGAGGTGCTTCTTCGCCGCGCCGGCAAGCTCGTTACGCGCGACGCGATCATCGCTCAGGTCTGGGGCGAGGACTACTACGGCGACACCCGAACGCTGGACGTACACGTGAAGCGGATCCGCGCAAAGATCGAGGAGGACCCGCGCAGCCCGCGGCACGTGCGAACCGTTCGAGGACTCGGCTACCGGTTCGAGACTTAGCCCGCTTCTTCTACGCCCTTACGGTGTCGCTGGGCTAGATCCTGATATGCGCCGGGGTTCGCCTTCACCCAGAACTCCGACGGAGTGCCCTCGATCGGCCGTTTTACCACGGCCGGTGCGCCGGCCGCGAGCACACCCTCGGGGATCTCTTGGCCCGACGAGACCACGGAACCGGCCGCCACCAGCGATCGAGCGCCTACCTTCGCACCATCCAGAACGATCGCTCCGTTGGCGATCAGGCACTCTTCGCCGAGGACCGCTCCGTGCACAACGCAGTTGTGAGCCACCGTCGCACCTCGCGCCTATCTCCGTCGGCTCGCCGGGTGGGCCATGGATCACGGCTCCGTCCTGGACGTTGGCACCGGAGCGGACGATCACCGCTGAGAAATCGGCGCGAATCACCGCTCCGTACCAGACGGAAGCTCCTTCCTCGACTACGACCTCGCCGACGAGAGTCGCGGTCGGCGCGATGAACGCGGTGGGATGGACCTTCGGGCTTCGGCCCTCGAATGAGTACATCGGCATGGGGCGTAAGGGTAGCCCCCGGCGGCACTAAACCGCAGGTCCCGTTGCGATCGCATGCTGGCTCACGAGGGCACTACGGGCCGCCTCCAGGGCTGCGACTGCACGCACGAGTCCTTCGATCACATCGTGCTCACGCCCGGCAGACTGGCTTAGGTATAGGTCCCCCGCTCGCTTGGTCAGGTCACTTGCGACCTCGAGAGAGCCACATATGCGCTGCACCGTCTCGGCCGCGGTGGGATCGGGAACCAGAGCAACCGCCTCCTGTGTCATGAACCTCGGTGGCCATCAGCAGCGGGCAACGTCAGCCCTTCCGCCTGATGGCGACGCAACCCTAGGAGGGCGTCTTGAATCGCCCGCCATCGCGGCGCGAACGAAGCGTGAACAACGAAGCGAGCAGGGCCCACGTTCATCGACTGTTCACATTCGGACCGTTGGCGATTCATACCGCGTAGCTAGCGTTCGGCGGACATAGACATCCGAGAAGGAGAACGCGCTTGAGACGTCCACTCACGGCGGCAGCCCTCGCCGTCACCCTTGGCCTCTTGGCCGTGGCCTGTAGCTCCGAGGGCGACAACGGCGGCGGAGGCGGCGGCGATCTTTCCGGGACCATCACGATCGACGGTTCCTCGACGGTCTTCCCGATCAGCCAGGCGGTGGCTGAGACCTTCCGGGAGGACGAACCCGGCGTCCAGATAAGGGTTGGCGAAGCCGGCACTGGCGGTGGCTTCGCGAAGTTCTGTGCGGGAGACACCGACATCTCCGACGCCTCGCGTCCCATAAAGGAGGACGACGAGAAGGAGAAGCCGGCCTGCGACGCCAAGGGCATCGAGTACACCGCCCTGAAGATCGGCCTCGACGGCATCTCTCTGGTCGTGAACGCGGAGAACGACTTTGCGGAGTGCCTTGACCACGGCCGAACTGAAGAAGATCTGGAACGAGGGCAGCACGGTCAAGACGTGGAAGGACGTGCGGTCCGATTGGCCGGCCGAAGAGATCAAGCTCTTCGGACCGGGCGCCGACTCCGGAACCTTCGACTTCTTCACGAAGGAGATCAACGGTGAAGAGGGTGTGTCGCGCACCGACTACTCGCCGAGCGAGGACGACAACGTGCTCGTCCAAGGTGTGTCTAACGAGAAGAGCGGCCTCGGCTACTTCGGTTACAACTACTTCGCCGAGAACACCGACAAGCTGAAGGCGTTGGGCGTCGACTCCGGCCAGGGTTGCGTCGAGCCTTCCGAGCAGTCGATCAAGGACGAGTCTTACAAGCCGCTTTCTCGTCCTCTGTTCATCTACATCTCGAACGCGGCGCTCGCCCGTACGGAGGTTCAGGAGTTCGCGAAGTTCTACCTGGACACCGTCAACGACCTTTTCGAGGCCGGCACCGTGAAGTACGTGTCGCTCCCGACGGTCGACTTCCAGGACACGCGTAACACATTGACCGAGGCGATCGACGCGGCAGGCTAGCCCGCCGATGACGGCTTGACCGTTACCCCCACACCCCCCCAGGAGCTTGCGGCCGGGACCTCAGGTCCCGGCCGCTCTCCCCCTACGGGATTCGTAGGGCGCCGTCGGACCAAAGAACGGGTAATCAAAGCGTTCCTCTTCGCGTGCGGGGCCCTTTCCATCGCCATCACCGCCGGCATCGTCGGCACGCTTGCATTCGAGACGATCGAGTTCTTCCGCGAGGTTCCGATCGTCGGCTTCTTGACGGGCACGAGGTGGTCACCGCTGATCCATCCCTACAGCTACGGTGTGCTCCCGTTGGTCGGCGGAACGCTCATGGTCGGCATCATCAGCGGTCTGGTGGGTGTCCCGCTCGGACTCGGAACGGCGATCTACCTGTCCGAGTACGCCACCCCTCGCGTTCGTCGGCGGCTGAAGCCGGTCCTGGAGATCCTGGCCGGAATGCCCACGGTCGTTCTCGGCTATTTCGCGCTGACATTCATCACGCCGCTCATCGTGCGCAAGATCTTGCCCGGCACCGGTTTCTACAACGGGCTGTCGGCGAGCGTCGTCGTCGGGATCATGATCGTGCCGATCATCGCGTCCGTTTCCGAGGACGCGATGACTGCCGTGCCGCGTTCTCTTCGCGAAGGCGCTTACGGCCTCGGCGCATCGCGCATGAACGTCGCAACGCGCGTGGTCGTGCCTGCGGCCCTGTCCGGGATCATGGCCTCGGTCATCTTGGGCATCTCACGCGCGGTGGGAGAGACGATGATCGTTGCCATAGCCGCCGGCTCGACGCCTCGCCTGACGTTGGATCCGCGCGACAGTATCCAAACGCTGACCGGTTACATAGCGCAGGTTGCGTTCGGTGATATTCCTCAGGGTTCCCTTCGATTCAAAGGAATCTTTGCCGTAGGCGCCGTCCTTTTCTTCCTCACGCTCGGGCTCAACGTCATCAGCCAGCGCCTCGTTCGTCGGTTCCGGCAGGTGTACTGATGGCCGTCGCTACGGTTTCTCCGAAGCTCGAAGCTCCCGCCAAGGTCGGACGCCGAGACCGGCTGTTCAAAGTCGTGCTCCTGTTGGCCACGCTGGCGTCGATCGTGGTGCTGTTGACGCTTCTCGTCGATCTGTTCACCGACGGCGCTTCGTGGATCCGGCCTCACTTCCTCACGAACTACGCGTCCTTCCTGCCGAAGAGGGCCGGAGCTCGGGCCGCGCTGGTCGGAACCTTATGGCTGATGGTGATGACGGCGGTCATTACCGTCCCGCTGGGGATCGGCGCTGCCCTTTATCTGGAGGAGTTCGCACCGACCAACCGATTGACGCGCGCCATCGAAACGAACATCGGAAACCTGGCCGGGGTACCGTCCGTTGTGTACGGGCTCCTGGGCCTCGGAGTATTCGTTCAGGCGCTGAACATGGGACGGATCTTGCTGGCCGGAGCGATGACTCTGTCTTTGCTCGTACTTCCCGTCGTGATCATCGCGTCGCGCGAAGCCTTGCGAGCGGTTCCCGCCGGCATCCGCGAAGGTGCATTCGCGTTGGGCGCTACGCGGTGGGAGGTAGTAAGACGTCAGGTGCTGCCCGCCGCCGTGCCTGGGATGATGACGGGGACGATCCTCGCGCTTTCGCGAGCGATCGGAGAGTCGGCTCCCTTGATCCTCCTCGGAGGGATCGTCTACATCACCACCGACCCAACCCCTCTCAGCGCGTTCACAGCGATGCCCATCCAGATCCTCGGCTGGGTCGTCGACGCGAGGCCGGGCTTCGCTCAACTCGCAGCCGCGGCGAGTATCGTGCTCCTGGTCGTGCTGCTCTCCATGAATGCGGTCGCGATATGGCTCAGGAACCGCTACCGACAAGAATGGTAAGGAGCGTGAGTAACATCGCACGGAGCAAGCAGAAGGACATCAAGATCGATGTCCGTAGCCCCAACGGAGAACGGACGCCGCACTTGCCCGACGAAGCTGCAAAACATCAAGGTCCGGTCTTCCAGGTCCGAGGGCTGAACGTTTTCTACGGCAACTTTCCGGGCCTTGAAAGACATCAGTCTGGACATCACAGACGAATCGCATCACGTCCCTAATCGGTCCGTCCGGCTGCGGCAAGTCCACGCTCATCCGCTGTTTCAACCGGATGAACGACTTGGTTCCGAACGCTCGCGTCGAAGGCCACATCAGCTATCACGGAACCGATCTTTATGCGCCCGACGTCGACGCCGTCGAGGTCCGGCGCCGGATCGGCATGGTCTTCCAGAAGCCGAACCCATTCCCCAAATCGATCTACGACAACGTCGCCTTCGGTCCTCGGGTCAACGGGATCCGTGACGGGATGGACGAGATCGTCGAGGGTGCCCTGCGCCGCGCCGCGCTCTGGGAAGAAGTAAAGGACAAGCTCAAGCAGAACGCCTACTCGCTATCGGGTGGGCAGCAGCAGCGCTTGTGCATAGCCCGGGCAATAGCGGTCGGACCAGAGGCCATCTTGATGGACGAGCCATGCTCGGCTCTGGACCCGATCGCTACCACGCGTATCGAGGACTTGATGCAGGAATTGAAGTCGCGCTACTCGATCATCATCGTCACTCACAACATGCAGCAGGCGGCGCGCGTCGCCGACATGACGGCGTTTATGACGGTCGAGGTGGGAGCCGAGGGAGATCGCACCGGAATGCTGGTCGAGTACGACGAGACCAAGAAGCTCTTCACCAACCCGGGTGACCAACGAACCGAGGACTACGTCACCGGGCGCGTCGGTTAGACGACCAGCCGCTTCTCCAAATCGCCCAGAACTACTTCATCTACTCCTGCGGCGGTCACGTATCCGCGTACCGATCCGTAATCCGCGGCGATCCCTTCTAGCAGATCGCGCATCGTTTGAGGGTCAGAGTCGCGGTACGCGTCGGGCAGAAACTCGTATCGCGCGGCGTATTCTCCTCCGATCGATCGCGGATCGAAGCGGCCGGTGATGGAGTATTCGGCGGCGATAGTCTCGTGCTCGACCTGGAGAGCGCCGAGGACAAGAGCGACGGCAACGCCCGTCCGGTCCTTTCCTGCCGCACAGAAGAGCACGGCGGGAAGATTTTCGTGGTCGGCCAGGGTTTCGAACAACTTCTTGATTGAAGGTCTCGATAGCTCCGCGATAAAGCGGTATGCGGTCGGCAAATCCGGCAAGTCGCTATCGCGACCTTCATTGCCCGTCGAGGACGAAGGAAAAGGTAGATGTACGAGCCGACTCTGGAACCTGTCCATGCGTACCGGATAGCGACCGGCTTCCGCCGGGTTCCGGAGATCGATCATTACCCGTGGCGCGACCTGCGCTCGTAATGCGCCTGCATCATCGTCACTCAACAGATGCGGAGAACCGCACCTGAAGAGGACGCCTCTCTTGATCCTGCGACCATCGACCGTTGGCAAATCACCAACATCGCGAAAGTTTCTGTCTCGATGGAGCTCGACCACGACGTGGTCTTGCTAGCTGCTCGCGTCGCTGAACTCGCGAAACTCGCCCGTGATCATGAACGCGACCTGTTCTGCGATGTCAACCGCATGGTCGCCCAGTCGCTCGAGCTGGCGAGACACAAGAACCATGCGGCTGCCCCATTCCACTTCCTCTTCGGTCCCCGCGAACTGCTGGGCTACCTTCTTGAAAAGACTCCGATTGAGCCGATCGATCATCTCGTCGAGATTCTGTAGGGACAGCGCTTTTTCGAGGTCACGCTCGGCGAAGGCCGTGATAACGACCTCGAGCATCCGCGCTCCTTGCCGTCCCATCTCGATAACTTCGCGGACGATCTCCTCGGAGAACGGGCCAACTGGTGCCAGCTTCACGAACTTGGCCGTATTTGTGCACAGGTCGGCCATCCGTTCCAGATGGATGTTGATGTGCAGAACCGCCGAAACGAGGCGCAGGTCTGATGCAACGGGCGCCTGTGTAGCGAGCAGGGTCAGGACGCGCTGTTCAATCTCGATGTACTTCTCGTCAACGGCGTCGTCCCCGGAGATCACGACGTCGGCCAGGTCCGGATCGCGGGTTTCGAGGGTCCGCAGGGCTCTATCGATTTGCTGGAGCACGATACCCGCGGTCTCGACTATTAGCCGCTCGGCCTCGGCCAGCTGCTGATGAAAGCTCGTCCGCACGGACCCAAGCGTACCTACGACGTCGTCCGGCGAGCCTGACGTGGGTCTCTGATCCATTTCCCGCCGAACCTAAGCCTGCCGTCAGGCCGGTCCCCCCTAGATTCATGAACGCCGGGCAAAGGCTTCATTAACGCACCCGGGCCCTTAGGCGCCCCGTTTGCGGGATGTCACAGGCTCCGGGCACCATGCGGGCGTGAGATTCCGGGTCATTCCCGCGGACGAGGGCTTCTTCGGGCTCTTCACGGACGCGGCGGCGAACAACCACAGGGCAGCCGTGCTCCTACGTGACCTGTTCACCGACTACTCCGAGCGAGAGAGCATCCGCGAACGAATCCGGCAGGCCGAGCATGACGGCGACGAGATCACCCATCAGGTGATGCGAAACCTCAACACAACCTTCGTTACTCCGTTTGACCGAGAGGACATCTATAGCCTGGCCTCGAACCTCGACGACGTCCTCGACCACATCGACGCCGCCGCCGACTACGTCGTTCTCCACAACCCGGAGGAACCCCTCCCCGAGCTCGTAAAACAGTCGGACGTTCTGGTGCGGGCGGCCTTCGTGGCACAAGAAGCGATGGAACGGCTTCACACCCTCAGGAAGCTCGAGCAGTACTGGGTCGAGATCAACCGGCTCGAGAACGAAGGCGACCGGATCTTCCGCCGCACCATCGCAAACCTTTATTCGGGCGACTTCAAGGCGATGGACGTGTTGAAGAACAAGGACATCGTCGACGAGATCGAGGCCGCACTCGACTCGATGGAAGACGTCGCGAACGTCATCGAGTCGATCGTCCTGAAGCACGCTTGAGCCGACGTCGGTGAGAGGAGCGATCACCCCGAGCGTCGTCCTGATCGTTCTCGTCGCATTGGCATTCGACTTCGTCAACGGCTTCCACGACGCAGCCAACTCGATCGCCACGGTCGTCTCAACACGGGTCCTCACGCCGCGGGTTGCCGTAGCGTGGGCGGCCTTCTTCAACTTCGCTGCGTTTCTGGTCTTCGGCACACACGTCGCATCGACGATCGCCAAGGATGTCGTCGTTCAGGAAGTGCTTTCGCAACCGGTGATCTTCGCTGGATTGCTCGGAGCAATCGCGTGGGACCTGCTGACGTGGTGGTTCGGGCTCCCGACTTCCTCTTCGCACGCGCTCATAGGTGGGATGGCGGGAGCTGCCGTGGCGAAGGCTGGATGGGACAGCCTGGTCAGCGAAGGGATCCGGCGGATCGGCGTTTTTATCCTTCTGTCACCCCTGATCGGCCTGGCCCTGGGTGTCACGTTCATGCTCATCGTTCTGTGGGCGTTTCACCGCACCAAGGGGGTAGCGACTCTCAACAGGGGGTTCCGGCGCATGCAGCTGGTGTCCGCTGCGGCGTTCTCGCTCGGGCACGGGGCCAACGACGCTCAGAAGACGATGGGGATCATCTTCGCTCTGCTCATCGCGCAGGGTTTGGCCGGACCAGGTGACCACATCCCTCTCTGGGTGGTCTTGTCGGCACATACGGCCATCGGTCTGGGAACGTTCACCGGTGGGTGGAGGATCGTAAAGACGATGGGGAGCCGAATCACACACCTCCAGCCGCTCGGTGGCATGTGCGCCGAAAGCGCCGCCGCCGCGACACTGTTCTTCACCTCGAGCGCTGGGATCCCCGTCTCGACCACACACACCATCACCGGAGCCATCGTTGGGGTCGGCGCGGTGCGCCGTCTCTCGGCTGTGCGCTGGGGAATCGCCGGCCGGGTCGTGTGGGCATGGATCTTCACGATCCCAGGCGCGTTCCTGATCTCTTTCTTGACGTATCTCGCCCTGAAACCCTTCCTCTAGAAAGGCGATCGATGAAACGCGCCTTCTCCACACGACAAGGATTCTTCGCCTTAGCGGCGGTGATCTGCTGGGCGACCCTTCTAGTGATCGAGCCCGAGCACCGCTGGGTGCCTTTGGCGATCGGGTGTCTCTACGCACTCCTAGCCGTGCTGTTCTACTTCGACGAGCTCGGACGCGCGAGCGCGCCGCCGCGAAACGGCGACTCAAGGGACTGATCCCGCGGATCGCATCCTCGACGCTTTCTCGGACGCCGGTCGGGGCCGGGATTTAAGCGCTCTTGTAGACTCAGGAACCTAATGACCGACCTCGATGAAAAGATCGAGGTGGTTGCGGCCCCCCATCTCGGAGCAGCAGGGAAGTACCTCAATCGAGAGCTGTCCCTGCTCGACTTCCAGGCGCGCGTGCTCGCCCTGGCCGAGGATGCGAACCGGCCACTGCTCGAGAGGGCCAAGTTCCTCGCGATCTTCAGCGAGAACGTCGACGAGTTCTTCCAGGTTCGCGTTGCCGGACTGAAAGCGCAGTTGCAGGCGGGTATCGGCCGATCGGCAACGGAAGCGTTGACGCCCGCCGAGCAGCTCGAGCTCATACGAGACCGTGTCGCCAACCTCACGGCCCGGCGCGACCTGCTGTTCGTCGACGAGATCGCTCCCGCTCTGGCCAAGGAAGGGATCAGCTTCTGCGCCTGGGACGACCTTTCGCACGAAGAACAGGAGTCGCTGGCGGAGTACTTCGACAACAAGATCCATCCCGTGCTTACGCCACTGGCCGTGGACCCCGGCCATCCCTTCCCGTATATATCCAACCTTTCGCTCAACCTCGCCGTTGTCATCTCCGACCCGACGGATCCCGAGCCCCGCTTCGCCCGCGTGAAGGTGCCTCCGTCCCTGGCCCGATTCATACCCGTGCCGGACGGCGAACGGTTCCTCCCCTTCGAGCAATTGATCGCGGCACGGCTGGAGACTCTTTTCCCCGGCATGCAGATCCTCGGACACCACTCCTTCCGGGTGACCCGCAACGCAGACCTCGAGGTCGAAGAGGACGAAGCCGACGACCTGCTCGCCGCCATCGAGGGCGGGCTCCGTCAGCGTCGCCGGTCTCCTCACGTGGTTCGGCTGGAGATCGGTCCCGGGCTGGCCGATTACGTGCGCGAGCTGTTGCTCGACGAGCTGGAGCTGGTCGACGCCGATGTCTACACGGGCCCGGCCCCCTTGGACCTCACGGGGCTTTGGGAGATCTACGCACTCAACCGGCCCGAGCTAAAGGACGAATCCTGGACTCCGGTGACCCATCCGCGTTTGGCCGGGATCCGAAAGCGCCGCGTGATCGGTCCCGGAACAACTGTGCCCGACCACCGTCCAGCAGCGTTCGCCGATCACGACCGCACGACGATCTTCGACATCCTTAGGGCCGGCGACGTGCTCGTACACCATCCCTACGACTCCTTCCCCACATCGATCGAGACCTTCATCGAGCAAGCGGCCGACGATGCGCACGTCTTGGCCATCAAATGGACCCTGTACCGGACGTCCGGCGGAGACAGCCCGATCATCCGCAACCTGATACGCGCGGCGGAGAACGGAAAGCAGGTCGTGGCGCTCGTCGAGCTGAAAGCAAGGTTCGACGAGGAGGCCAACATCGCCTGGGCCCGCGCTCTCGAAGAAGCCGGTGTGCACGTCGTGTACGGATTGGTCGGTCTGAAGACTCACGCAAAGATCGCCCTTGTCGTTCGCCAAGAAGGCGACCGCTTGGTTCGCTACACGCACGTCGGAACCGGTAACTACAACCCGAACACCGCGACGATCTACGAGGACGTCGGCGTGCTGTCTGCCGACGCGGACGTCGGTGCCGACCTGTCCGATCTATTCAATTTCCTAACTGGTTACAGCCGGCAGCGCGCGTTCCGGAACATCCTCGTTGCTCCCCTGATGCTCAGGGATCAGCTCTTGGACCTGATAGCGCAAGAATCGGCCCGGCCGAACGGCCGCATCATCATGAAGGTCAACCACATCGTCGACCCCGCCATGATCGACGCGTTGTATGCGGCGTCTCAGCGCGGGACACGCATCGATCTGATCTGTCGAGGTACGTGCTCGCTTCGTCCTGGCGTATCCGATCTGTCCGAGAACATCCAGGTTCGCTCGATCCTCGGACGCTTCCTGGAACATTCGAGGATATTTCGGTTCGGTGCAGACCCCAAGGAGGCGACTTACTACATCGGCTCGTCCGATCTCATGGGACGCAATCTCGATGGCCGCGTCGAGGTGCTGCTGCCCGTGAAGGACCCTGTGCTCAAGGTTCGGCTCGCCGAGATCCTGGACGTCAGCCTTAACGACGACTCTCTGGCGTGGCAGTTACAACCCGATGGACAGTGGAAACGCGCCACCGGGGATCGCGGGCTGGACGCGCACCACGAACTGCAGCGGCTCGCAACCGTGCGAACGCAATCACCGTAGAGTTCGTGACCACAGGGAGCTCGCGCAGCCTTCTACGCAGTGCTCTCTCCGATGCGGTCTATCGGGTAACGAGCCACGACGCCGGGTTGCGCGTGGACTCCGAGGAGCCGGAGCACGTCCATCAGGCGCGGGTCGGTATGCGGCGATTCCGCACGATCCTCAAGGAATTCGAAGTTATGTTCGACGACGACTGGAGTCAGTCGCTGCGGAAAGAGGCCAAGGGTTTAGCCGACGCACTCGGCGACGTGCGGGACACGGACGTGTTGCAGGCGCGTCTGCATGATCAAGTCGCGACGTTGGGGCCGGACGACCATCCCGCGGCCATGGTCATCTTGGATCGCCTGCAAACCGATGGAGATGTCGCGCGCGAGCGCCTCACCTCGGTGTTACGCGACCCGGGCCACGATCGACTCTTGAAGGATCTGTACTCGGCTGCTCGCGAACCTCACTTCTCCTCTACAAGCGACCGCTCCGCGAAGTCGCTGATCCATTACTCCGCACGAGCCTTCTCCAAGGTGCGGCGCGCCGTGAACGAGCTGGGAGCCGAGCCGCATCCGTCCAGCCTGCACCGCGTGAGGATCTTGACCAAGCGGGCTCGATATGCGGCTGAAATCGTGATCCCTGTGGCAGGTTCAAGCGCTACGCACTTCGTACGGAGAGCATCCGCGGTCCAAGACATCCTGGGCGAGTTACAGGACGCCACTGTGGCCGGGCAATGGTTACAGATGTACGCCGACGCCACGCCGTCGGTGTCTTCCACCGCGGGACGGTTGGCGCAGATGCAGTTCGCAGCGGGTGACGAGGCTCTTGGTCGGTGGCGTGAGGCTTGGAAACGGCTCGGTAGGAAACGCGCCACTGCTTGGATGTCGCGATGATCAAGGTTTTCTTCATTCGGCACGCCAAGGCCGGTGACCGCGACCGCTGGACCGAACCAGATGATGTCCGGCCTTTGACGAAGGACGGCTGGAGACAAGCAGAGGGTCTCGTCGAGCTGCTGAAAGACGAGGCCGTCGACCGCATATTTTCCAGTCATTACCTGCGCTGCGTGCAGACCGTCGAACCCTTGGCGCAAGCCCGGCAGCTGCGGGTCGAGCCGCACGAGGCTCTCGTAGAGGGTGCGGGTGCGGGCGCGGCACTCGACGTGATCCAGACGGCGACGCAGCCTGTTGCCCTCTGCACTCATGGCGACGTGCTCGAGCTCGTTATCGGCCGCCTTCTGGATGCAGGCGTCGACGGCGCCGACCCGCGCCTGGGTAAGAAAGGGTGCACCTGGGTCCTTTCCGTTGAATCCCGGCGGGTAGTTCGGGCCGTCTATCTGGAGCCGCCCGCCTAAAGACGCAGGTCACAGCCCTTGGCCGGGGCTGGAGCTCCCCTCGTTCAAGCTTCGTTCACCCCGGAGTTACATCACTGTAAGCTGCCTCCGCGACCGTGAAGAACATGAGAGTGGCCGTTCTCGACCTGGGCAGCACGTCCTTCCACCTATTGGTGGTCGACGTCGACCCCAAGGGCCGGATAACCAAGGTGGTTCGGCGCCGCGAGGTCCTTCATCTGGCTGCCGAGGTCGCCGTGCACGGACATCTGCCGGCCGACAGCGCAGCGGCAGCCGTCCGGTCGGCTCGCGTCCTTCGTCGAGCTGCCGACACAACCAAGCCCGACATCACCGTCGCTGCAGCCACACACGCGTTGCGCGAAGCCGCCAACGGTGGCGAGCTGCTGGAACAGCTCTCGACGGCGACGCGCTGCCCGATCCGCCTGCTGGACGGCGGTGAAGAAGCGCGGATCGTATATCAGGGTGTTCGGTGGTCCCTGCCGCTGGGAGACGCTCCAACCCTCGTCGTCGATCTCGGTGGAGGAAGCCTGGAGCTTGCCGTTGGCATCGACGGCGAAGTGAAGTGGGATGCGAGCTATGCCCTGGGTGCTTCTCGTCTGACGGGACAGTTGATGCGCGAGGACCCGCCAACTCAGGCCGAGTGCGACGCGATCATCCAGCATGTTCACTCGACCTTGAAGGACGCCGCGTCGTACTTGAGCATCAACAATCCGTTCCTACCGTGTGTCGGAACCGGGGGAACGATCCGTGCACTTGCTCGCCTCGAGCTTGCTCGCCGCGGCGTTAACACGGAAACGGTCAACGGGGTTGTTTTGCCGACGGCGAGGCTCAACTCCTGGGCCAGTCACCTCGCGCGGCTCAACCGCGCACGCCGTATGCGCCTTCCGGGCATGGCGGAACGTCGAGTCGATGTCCTTCCCGCCGGCGCACTCGTTCTCTCGACGCTGTGCGAGCAACTCGATCTTCCGGGGATCACCGTCAGCGACGGCGGCCTTCGCGAAGGGCTCGTCCTCGAAGCGATCGAAGACGCTACGAGGGATCTGGCCGCAGCGCGCTGAGCGCCCATCGGGCTAGGGCTGGCGCGCCTCCGCCCGGTGCGGCCCCTAAGCGTTACCGAACGAAGGCGCGCCAAACCTAGTGACGATCGGGCGCCCAGCCGAACGTACGGGTGCGTCATGAACGTTTGCCGAACGGGGCATGACCACGGCGTGATTCGGGGTTCACTTACCGGAGCAAAATGAGGACATGACGGCCAAACTTCCGACGGTGCTCTTCGTGTGCGTGCAGAACGCCGGGCGCTCGCAGATCGCCCAGGCGCTGTTCAACAACATCGTCGGGGGTCGCGCGCTGGCTCGTTCAGCCGGGAGCAAACCTGCGGCCGAGGTCCACTCAGTTGTGGTGCAGGCGCTCGGGGAGATCGGCATCGACCTCGCGGGGGCCAAGCCGCAGGGACTGACGCCGCACGTCGTCGAAGGCGTCGACGTCGTGGTCGGGATGGGCTGCGGGGACGCCTGCCCGGTCATCCCGGGGGCCCAGAAGCTGGATTGGGACCTCCCAGACCCTAGCGGGATGTCCGTGGCCGACGTGCGGATGATCCGGGATGAGACCGAACGGCTCGTCCGTCTGCTCGTCAGCCAGATGGGCCTTGCGTAGCGTTACGCAGCTGCCGGAACGACGTTGAGCGTGAGCTCGTCGCCCATTGCATCAACGACGACGCGGCCCCCATCTCCGACGTGGCCCTCGAGTAGCAGCTTCGCGATCCCGTCCTCCAGCTCGCGCCGGATAACGCGCTTCAGCGGACGCGCACCGAACGCCGGGTCGTAGCCCATCCGTCCGAGCAGATCTCGAGCAGCCACGGAGACATCGAGCGATGATGTTGCGCTCGGCGAGCCGCTTCGCGACGCGGTCGATCTGGATGTCGACGATCTGACGAACCTGCTCCGAGCGAAAGCCGGCGGAAGATCAGGATCTCGTCGAGCCGGTTCAGGAACTCCGGACGGAAGAACTGGTTCACGACGTCGAGCACCTTGTCCTCGTTGACGGTCTCCTGCAGCAGGAACTCCGAGCCCAGGTTCGACGTCATGATCAAGATCGCGTTGCGGAAGTCGACGGTGCGGCCCTTCGAGTCGGTGAGACGTCCCTCGTCCATGACCTGCAAGCAGGACGTTGAACACGTCCTGGTGCGCCTTCTCGACCTCGTCGAGCAGGACGACCGAGTAGGGACGACGTCGAACGGCTTCCGTGAGCTGACCGCCTTCGTCGTGGCCGACGTAGCCCGGAGGCGCGCCGACCAGACGCGAGACCGTGTGCCGCTCCTGGTACTCGGACATGTCGAGCCGGACCATCGCGCGTCTCGTCGTCGAAGAGGTACTCGGCGAGGGCGCGCGCCAGCTCCGTCTTGCCGACACCCGTCGGTCCGACGAACAGGAACTGCGCGATCGGACGATCGGGGTCGGCCAACCCGGTGCGAGAGCGTCGGATCGCGTTCGACACCGCTTCGACGGCCTCGTGCTGTCCGATGACTCGCTTGTGCAGCTCTTCCTCCATGCGAAGGAGCTTCTGCCATCTCGCCCTCGAGCAGTCGCGACACAGGGATGCCCGTCCAGCGCGAGACGACGTCGGCGATGTCTTCCTCGGTGACCTCCTCGGAGAGCATGCTGCGGCCGTCCGCGTGGATCTCCTTGAGCTTCTCGTTCGGCCTGCTCGAGCTCCTTGTCCAGCTCGATCAGCGTTCCGTACCGGATCTCGGCGGCCTTCTCGAGGTCGCCGGCACGCTCGGCCTGCTCGGCCTCGGCCTTCGCCTGCTCGATGCGCTCGTCGATCTCGCGGATCGCGCGCGATCGCGTCGCGCTCGTGCTCCCACTGCGCGCGCAGACCCGACAGCTGCTCGTTCAGATCGGCGAGCTCACGCTCCACCTTCTCGAGTCGGTCGGCGGATGCCTTGTCCTTCTCCTTGCGCAGCGCAGCGCGCTCGATCTCGAGCTGCTGCACGCGCCGCTGCACCTCGTCGATCTCCGTCGGAACGGAGTCGATCTCCATGCGCAGCCGCGCGGCCGCTTCGTCGACGAGGTCGATCGCCTTGTCGGGCAGGAAGCGTCCGGTGATGTAGCGGTGCGAAAGCGTCGCCGCCGCTACGAGAGCCGAGTCGGTGATGCGCACTCCGTGGTGCACCTCATAGCGCTCCTTGAGACCGCGAAGGATCCCGATCGTGTCCTCGACGGACGGCTGGTCGACGAACACCGGCTGGAACCGTCGCTCGAGGGCCGGATCGCGCTCGATGTACTTGCGGAACTCGTCGAGCGTCGTCGCACCGATCGCGCGGAGCTCGCCGCGCGCGAGCATCGGCTTCAGCATGTTCGCGGCGTCGACGGCGCCTTCGGCGGCGCCGGCACCCACGAGCGTGTGCAGCTCGTCGATGAACACGACGATCTTGCCGTCGGACTCGGTGACCTCCTTCAGGAAGGCCTTCATCCGCTCCTCGAACTCGCCGCGGAACTTGGTGCCCGCGATCATCCCGGACAGGTCGAGCGCGATCACGCGCTTGTCCTTCAGCGATTCGGGAACGTCGCCGGACGCGATGCGCTGCGCGAGGCCCTCGACGATCGCGGTCTTGCCGGTGCCCGGCTCCCCGATGAGGACGGGGTTGTTCTTCGTCCGTCGTGAGAGAACGTGGATGACACGGCGGATCTCGTCGTCCCGGCCGATGACCGGGTCGAGCTTGGAGCGCTTCGCGAGCTCGGTCAGGTCGCGTCCGAACTTCTCCAGGGCCTGGTACTTCGACTCCGGGTCCTGGTCGTGCACCTGGTGCGCGCCGCGAACCTCGACCAGCGCCCTCAGGATCTCGTCTTTGCGTCGCGCCGGCTTCGCGCAGGAGTTCTCCGACTGCTCCGTCGTCGGCAGCGAGGGCGAGAAGCAGGTGCTCGGTCGAGACGTAGGAGTCCTTGAGCGCGTCGGCTTCCTTCTCCGCGCGATCGAGACCGCCGCCAGCGACGGCCGAGACGTAAACCTGGCCGGGCTGCCCGGCCGGCCGCTGCACGTAGGCCTTCGGGATCCGGTCGAGGAGCTTCGCCGACACTGTCGCGCAGCACGCGGGGCGACGCGCCGAGCTTCTGCAGCGTCGGGTAAACAGCTCCCTCGGCCTCGCCAAGCAAAGCAGCTAGAAGATGCTCGGGAGCTATCTCCTGATGCGTTGCGCTCGTCGGCCAGCCGCTGCGCGGCCTGCGAGCGCTTCTTGTGATTTGAATGTGAGCTTGTTCAGATCCATCTGTCGTTACGTCGCGGTGGGACCCATCTCGATGGGCCGCCGCGTCTTTCCTTCCTTTTGCGCTGCTCGATTCCAGAGCTCCTGCAGCGACCTGTATTCGCGGGCCGGGACGATCTCGCCGGCCTGCTGCGCCATGCGGCGCATCTCGCGCGCGACGTCGGCTTCGAGGTCCTGCACGCGCGAAGCCATGCGACTCGAGCTCGCGCCGCATGCGGTCGAGCTGCTCTTCGAGCCGCAGGACCATCTTGGCTCCCGCGAGGTTCACGCCCTCGTCGCTGCGTGAGCTCCTGGATGCGCCGGAGCCGCTCGATGTCCTGCGCGGAGTAGCGGCGCGTGTTGCCCGATCGTCCGCTCCGGCTGCCAGCAACCCCTTGCGCTCGTATACACGCAAAGTCTGCGGGTGCACGCCGGCGAGCTCGGCCGCGACGCTGATCACGTACACCGCCGTCTCGCTGCTTCGTCTGCGCTTCGCCATCGTCACACCTCCAGATGCTTCCGCGGCGACTCCTCGCCGTCCGCCAGCTCCTGCACGAGTTCCTGCTTCTTCTTCGAAAGCTTCTGACGGCACGGCGACCTGAGCCGTCGCGAGCAGGTCGCCCGCCGTGCCATCGGAACGCTTGATGCCGCGGCCGCGGATGCGGAAGGTGCTTGCCGGACGACGTCCCGGCCGGGATCTTGAGCGTGACCGGCCCGTTGAGCGTCGGCACCTTCACCTCCGATCCCAGCGCCGCTTCCGCGAACGTGACGGGCAGGGTCAGAGTCAGATCGTTCCCCTTGCGTCCGAAGAACTTGTGCGGTTCGCACGTTCACGCGAACGAACAGGTCGCCGGACTCGGCTCCCTGCTCCCCGGGCTCCCCGCGCCCTTGCGCGCGGATGCGCGCACCGTCGGCGACGCCGGCCGGGATCTTCACGGTGACGTCGCGGCGTCCGCCGGGAAGGTCGAAGCGAACCTTGCGCTCCGTGCCTTCCGCGGCCTCTTCGAACGAAAGCGAGACGTTCGTCTCGACATCGCGTCCGCGACGCGCGCGCTGCTGGACGTCGACCGAAACCGAAAGGAGTGAAACCGCCTTGACCGGCCGATCGGAATCCGCCCGCACCGCCGCCGAAGATCTGGCGTAGCAGGTCCTCGACGTCGAACTCCTCGCCGAAGCCGAAGTCCTCGCACCCGGAACCCGCCCGGGCGCTCCGCGGCCGTAACCGGAAGCGACGGCATCGCGCAGCTTGTCGTACTCGGCGCGCTTTGCCGTATCGGACAGGACGCTGTACGCCTCGCCGATCTCCTTGAACTTCTCCTCGCCCGCCTTCTCTGGGTTGCGGTCGGGGTGGTACTGCAGCGCGAGCTTCGCGGTAGGCCTTCTTGATGTCGGCCGCCGATCGCCGTCTTGGCGACGCCGAGGATCGCGTAGAAGTCCTTGTCGATCCAGGACTGAGAGGCCACTACTTACTCACTCCCCTCCTGGGAGATTGGCCCGTTGCATCGGGAACCGAGACGTGAACGAGAGCCGGACGGATCGTCTTGCCCTTCAGCTTGTAGCCCGGACGCACGACCTCCAGCACAGTGGGCTCGTCGACGTCGCCCGGAGCCGTCGAGACAGCCTCGTGCTCGTGCGGATCGAAAGCACCTTCGGCAGCGACACGTTCCAGTCCTTCGTCGACGAGCACCTCTTGAAGTTGCTTCTGAACCAACTCGATGCCGCGGACGATCGCGTCGAGCTGCTGGTGCTCGTTTGCTGCGGCGAGCGCTCGGTCGAGATCGTCGAGGACGGGAAGCAGCCGTTCTACGATGCGCAAGCTCGCGCGCTCGACGAGCTCGGTCTGCTCGCGGATCACGCGCTTGCGGAAGTTCTCGAAGTCGGCCTTCAGCCGGATCAGCTGATCGAGCCGGTCCTCGGCGAGCTTCGCCGCGTCCTCGGACGCGCCGCTGGTCCGCCGCCGGTCGTTCCGCCGGCGGCTTCGTCCTGGCCGCGCTTATCGGTCACGTGGATGCGCGGCGCGCGGTCGCGGTCTTCGGGACCACCGACATGCGTCACGAAGCATCACCCTCGTCGACGACCTCGCCCTCGACGACGTCGTCACCACCGGTCGCGGCCTGATCGCCGCCGCCGGCTGCTGCGGCTGCCTGCCCCGGCTCGCCGGCCTGACCGTAGGCCGCCTGCGCGAGCTTGTGCGAGGCCTCGAGGAGCTCCTCGGTCGTCTTCTTCACAGCTCGACGTCGCTGCCCTTCAGGGCTTCCTTCGCCGCCTCGATCTTTGCCTTCGATGTCCGTGCGCTCTTCGGCCGGAACCTTGTCGCCCGACTCGCCGAGCGCCTTCTCGACGGCGTAGATCGCGTTGTCGGCCTGGTTGCGTGCTTCGGCTTCCTCGCGACGCTGCTTCTCCGTTCGCGTGCGCCTTCGGCGTCCTTCACCATGCGGTCGATCTCGTCGCGCGGAAGCGACGTGCCGCCGGTGATGGTCATCGCCTGCTCCTTGCCGGAGGCGACGTCCTTGGCCGACACGTTGACGATGCCGTTCGCGTCGATGTCGAACGTCACTTCGATCTGCGGCACGCCGCGCGGCGCCGGCGGGATGCCGACGAGCTGGAACCGTCCGAGCGAGCGAACGCCGGGGGAGTCGGCCATCTCGCCTTCTCCCTGCAGGACGTGAACCTCGACCGACGTCTGGTTGTCCGCAGCCGTTGAGTAGATCTCCGAACGACGCGTCGGGATGTGCGTGTTGCGCTCGATCATCTTCGTGTTGATGTGTCCGAGCGTTTCGACGCCCATCGAAAGTGGGGTGACGTCGAGAAGGAGGATCTCCTTCATGTCGCCCTTGATGATCGAAGCCTGCACGGCGGCACCCGCAGCGACGACTTCGTCGGGGTTCACGCCCTTGTGCGGCTCCTTGCCCGACAGCGACTTCACGAGCTCCTGCACCATCGGCATACGCGTCGAACCGCCGACGAGGATCACGTGGCTCAACTCGCCGGTCGAGATCTTGGCATCGCGCAGGGCCTGCTCGAACGGTGAGCGAAGCTGCTCGACCAGATCGGCCGTCATCTGCTCGAATTTCGCCCGGGTCAACGAAGTCTCCAAATGGAGAGGACCATCAGCAGTTGCGGTAACGAACGGAAGTGAGATCGAGGCTTCCTGCGCTTGCGACAGCTCGATCTTCGCCTTCTCGGCCGCCTCCTGGAGGCGCTGGAGCGCCATGCGGTCGGTCGAAAGATCGACGCCGTGGTTGTTCTTGAACTCGGAGACCAGCCAATCGATGATGCGCTGGTCCCAGTCGTCGCCACCGAGCTTCGTGTTCCCGTGCGTGGCCTTTACCTCGAAGACGCCGTCACCGATCTCGAGCACGGTGACGTCGAACGTTCCGCCGCCGAGGTCGAAGACGAGGATGCGCTCGTCGTGCGCGCCCTTCTCGAGCCCGTAGGCGAGTGCGGCCGCGGTGGGCTCGTTGATGATGCGCAGAACCTTCAGGCCGGCGATCTCACCGGCTTCCTTCGTGGCCTGGCGCTGTGAGTCGTCGAAGTAGGCCGGGACGGTGATCACCGCCTCTTCGACCTTGTCGCCGAGGTAGGACTCAGCGTCCCTCTTCAGCTTCTGCAGGACGAAGGCCGAGATCTGCTGCGGCAGGTAGTCCTTGCCGTCGATCTCGAACTTCCAGTCCTTGTTTCCCATCTCACGCTTGACCGACCGGATCGTCCGGTCCGGGTTCGTGATGGCCTGGCGCTTGGCGATCTCGCCGACGAGCACCTCACCTTGCTTGGAGAACGCGACGACGGACGGCGTGATCCGCGATCCCTCGGCGTTCGGGATAACGACCGGCTCACCACCCTCTACGGTGGCGACCACTGAGTTGGTGGTGCCGAGATCGATACCTACGACTCTTGGCATGAATGTTCCCTCCTGGAACCGGGCGTAAGAGCCCTTGATTACTACGGCTCTAGCACTCTACTAACTTGAGTGCTAAGCTGTCAACCTCTGGAGAAACCCCGCAGGTCAGAGGGTCTATTCCTCTACGGTGGCGAGGTCCCCCACCCGCACGCCCGCCGCTTCGAACCACCCCTGGTTGACCTCCAGCGCGGCATCGTAGGGGGCACCGCCGGGGTAGGTCGGGCATTTCACCGTTTCCGGCGGGCAGGGGTCCATGTTCCGGATGGCGACGACTCTGTATTTGCCCCCGTCCGCCGACTCCAGATAGGCGATCGACAGCGGGATCAGCGTGTTCTTCATGTAGAAGCCGTTGGTGCCCGGGCGTTGGATCGGGAACAGGAAGACCATCCCGGCGTCTTCGTCCATTCGCTCGCGGAACATCAGTCCGCGGCCCCATTCCTCGAGCTCGTCGGCGATCTCGGCAGCGATGACCCGGTCACCGAAGTGGACGAGTGTCCCGCCCGGGGGCGCCGTGACCTCGGCGGACTCCTGCGGCTCAGCTTGCCGGCCACCGCCGCACGCTGCCAATAAGACGAGGAAGCAGACTGCGATCCGCCGCACTACGGCTCGAGTGCCGCAGGCACGGCGTGCAGGTCGCGCCACAAACGGCGTTTCGCCTCCTTGTTCGTTACGCCCTCCGGCAAGGTCTCGGTAACGAGCACCTGAATGTCGGTTCGGACCCGAACGAGCTCGCCGCGTGGAAGGTCGGCCGGAACCTCCAAACCGCAGCGTCCGTTGAGGTGTGATAGCACGGCCGCCGCCTCCGGACCGAACGCGACAACGACTCTTGGCCCGACGGCTTCGATCTCGACGAGAAGATGGCTCGCGCCGTGTTCGATCGGATCCATCTCGCTGCCGGCGCCGGCCGCGGTCTTGGCCACGCGCACAGCTGTCGTCCCGTACGTCCAACCCAGCGGGATGCCCAGCGCCTCAAAGGCTTTCGTCAGCGCTTCGGCTTCATCGGCAAAAGCGGCGCCGGACTCGAGGTCCGCGAGAGACGGATATCCCTTGAGCAGCATCAGCGGCGCTCGCGGAGAGCCTGTCCCGAGAACGAACGATCCGGCTTTCCCACACACCTTGCACTCCCGGATCTGCGCCGCCAGCTGCATGAGCTCGCCGGCGGCCTTCACAACCTCAGGTATGGCCTCGCTCGTGTCGGTTGGCGGCTCCGGACGGGATCGGCGAGCAGAGGGTTGCCGGGGGATCTTGCGTCCGGGTGGCATGACGAGGCTTCGCCCCTCCGGATGCGGTTTTCGCGCCGTCATCCAGGCACTTTACCTGCAGGCATCGCGGCGGTCTCGGGCGTTACGCTTACGCCGTCTCGACCCCCAGGAGGAACGCACGCTATGACGTGGTGGCGCCCGATCGGTCTTCTGGTCCTCATCGTTGTCATCGGTCCCTTCGCTGGAAAACGGGTCCTCGAGCTGACCAAGCTCGTGATGGCGGGGGCACCAAACCCAGAGCGTATGCGCAACATCCCACAGCGTCTGAGGTACGAGCTGGTCAAGGTCATCGGACAGAAGAAACTGCTCCAGTGGTCCGGGCCCGGACTGGCCCACGCATTCACCTTCTGGGGCTTCCTCGTCGTGCAGATCGCGCTGGCCGAAGGTGTGTTCGAGTTCTTCTGGGCGGAAGCCAGCCTTCCGATCATCGGAAAGATGGCGTGGCTGGGCGCGATCTTCGACTTCTTCGCGCTCGCCGTAGCCACATCTCTGGCGGCCTTCGCCGATCATCCGGCTGAGGAACAATCCTCGCTTCTGGCAGCGCAAGTCCCGCTTCTACGAGTCCCACATGGGCCCGGCTTATCTCATCTTGTTCATGATCTTCGGCGTAGTCGCGAGCTTGCTCGCGCTCAACTCGACGCGGCATGCGCTCGGCACTCTGCCCTACTCGGACGGCGCCTTCGCGTCGCGGCCTCTGGGGAACTTCATCGCCGCTCGCATCTCACACGGAACGCTGGAGACCGTGGAATACGGACTGCTGATGCTGCACGTCGGGATCGTCGGCGGTTTTCCTCATCATCGTTCTGAACTCGAAGCACCTCCACATCTTCACGTCACCTGCTCAACGTCCTCTTCGGCCGTCATCCGCTGGCGCTCGGCCGCCTTCGCCCTCTTCACATCGACATCGAGACGATGGACGAGAACACCAAGATCGGAGCAGGTGTCGTCGAGGACTTCGAATGGAAGCACTTCCTCGACATGCTCACGTGCACCGAGTGCGGCCGGTGCCAGTCCGTCTGTCCCGCCTGGAATACCGGAAAGGAACTAAACCCGAAGTTGCTCGTGATGAACCTGCGCGATCACGCCATGGCCAAGGCGCCTGTCCTGACCGGCGTGACGACGGCCGAGAATGCGACCGGCGACGCAAAAGTCGCGTGCGAGCAATCACTCGTCGGTGACGTGATCACTCAGGACGTGCTCTGGGCCTGCGTCACCTGCGGCGCATGTGTCTACGAGTGCCCGGTGGATATCGAGCACGTCGACATGATCGTCGAGATGCGCCGACAACCAGGTGATGATGGAATCGCAGTTCCCGCGCGAAGCGACCGGGATGCTCAACAACATCGAGTCGACCGGGAACCCGTGGGGTATCGCCGGCGACGCACGAATGCAATGGGCCAAAGGTATGGAGGACGACGTGCCCGTCATCCCGGCCGGAGGCAAGATCCCGGACGACGTCGAATACCTCTTCTACGTCGGCTGCGCGGGCGCCTCGGATGACCGAGCGATCAAGACGACTCGAGCCGTCGCCGCTCTGCTCAAGCGCGCGGGCGTGAAGTTCGCCGTCCTCGGCCCCCAAGAGACGTGCAACGGAGATCCCGCCCGGCGTATCGGGAACGAATTCTTGTTCCAGGAGATGGCCAAGCAGAACGTCGAGAAGTTCAATGGCGCCGGCGTCAAGCAGATCATCACGCAGTGCCCGCACTGCTACAACACGTTCCGCAACGAGTATCCGGACTACGGCGGCCTGTACGACGTGGTGCACCATGCGCAACTTCTGGCCAATCTCGTCGGAGAAGGAAAGCTTCAGCCGACGACGCCGCTCGACGTAAACGTCACGTATCACGACCCCTGCTATCTCGCTCGCCACAATGACCTGCTCGACGACCCCCGTCACGTGATAACGGCCACGGGAGCCCGTCAAACCGAGATGCACCGGTGCGGAAAGAGAACGTTCTGCTGCGGGGCCGGCGGCGCGCGCTTCTTCATGGAGGAGACCGAGGGCAAGCGCATAAACGTCGAGCGCATCGAGGAGGCTCTCGGGACCAACGCCGACATCGTCGGGCACCGCGTGTCCGTTCTGTCTGGTGATGCTCGACGACGGCGTGAAGGACAAGCAGATGTCGGGTGAGCACGAGCACGTTCAGGTGATGGACGTCGCGAGCGTCCTTCTGAGGTCGATGAACGGCAGCGCGCCGGCTACGGCCGCCGTCGAAGAAGAAGTGTCGGCTCCCGAGCCCTCTTCTTAGGTCTCGAAGTTCTTGTAGTACTTCGAGGGCGTCGGGCCCTTCTGTCCTTGGTACTTGGACGTCATTTCCTTGGACCCGTAGGGACGCTCGGCCGCCGACGTCATCTGGAACAGGCAGAGCTGTCCGATCTTCATCTCGGGATAGATAGTGATCGGAAGGTTCGCGACGTTCGAGAGCTCGAGCGTCAGATGGCCGTCCCATCCGGCGTCGACGAACCCGGCGGTGGAGTGGATCAGCAAACCGAGTCGGCCGAGCGAGCTCTTGCCCTCTACGCGAGCGACGAGGTCGTCCGGAAGGCTGACTCTCTCCAGCGTGCTGCCCAGGATGAACTCGCCGGGGTGAAGGATGAGCGGCTGGTCGTCGGAGGCCTCGACCAGCTCGGTAAGGTCCTCCATCGGTTCCTTCACGTCGATGTACGCATATCGACTGTTAGCGAAGACACGGAACCAGCGATCGACGCGCAGGTCGACCGACGACGGCTGTACCGCGTTCTCGTCGAAAGGGTCGATAACCACTCGACCGGACGAGATCTCCTTACGGATGTCGACGTCGGAAAGGATCACGGGACGGATTCTAGAACCACATCCGGACACGGCTAGAATGTCCGGGCCAAGCGGGTGTAGTTCAACGGCAGAACGCAAGCTTCCCAAGCTTGAGACGGGGGTTCGATTCCCCTCACCCGCTCACCGCCGCAGTTGTTGAGCCGCTTGGGAGGGCACATGCGCAAGATCACCATCGATTGCGATCTTTGTGGAACAAGGGTTCCCATCGAGCAGGGTAAGGAAGCAATGTTCGAGATCGGCAACAACAGCTACCACTTGGTGGATCTGTGCTCCAAGTGTCTGGACGACCACTTGAAGTCCGCCGACTCCGTCAACGACACCTCCGGGTATCGTCAGCGCGCGGCGGCCCTGATCAGGCTTCCGGGATTCGACGTGCCCAAGCGCAAGGGCTAGGCGGCCAGCAAGGACGCCAGGCCCCAGAGCGTCATCACAGACCCCAGCACCAGGTTCAGCACAACGATCTTCATGTTCGGCCTGGGGCGGACATCTCCCGGCGCTCGGCGCCGCTCACGGATCAGAACGGCGATGTTGCCCACGAGGAGAGCGGCGCCGAGCGCCAGGACCAGCTCCCGCATTAGGTCGCCGACCGGGATGAATCCCATGACCACATCTTCGCGAACCGGCGGCGGAGGTGGCCTAATCTTGGATCAGTTGCAGATCACCGACTTTGCTCCGGCTCGGCCCCCGTGCTCGATAGCCGAGCGCGACGCAGCCAATACAGTCATCTCTCGTTTGCGTGCACTCGGCCTGCGTCCGAACGCCGAGGAGCTCCGCGCGCCGACGAGCCCCACTTGGGTCCCGTTGGTGCGCGCGCTGTTACGCGTGTGGGCGGCTGCCTTCCTCGCTGCTGGTTTGCCCTTGGCAGCCGGCATCCTGGCCGCGATATCGATCGCCGGGACGATCCCGTCCATCGCCGGATTGATCCGGTACGTCCCTTTACTCGGAGCGATCTCGCAGAACGTCGTTGCCGTGCGCAAAGGATCGGACCCCGAGGCTCGCCCGCTCATCGTCTCGGCACATCTGGACACACACCCCAGCGCCGAAGCTCCGATGCACCGTGCACAAGCTGCGCTCGGCATGATCTCCGGCGTCGTCGCCCTCATCGGAGCTTTGGTCGGCCGGCCGGGCATAACCGGTTCGCGCTGGCTCGCGGCCTTCGTGGCCGCCGAGGCCGTGGGAACGCTGGCCTGGCTCGCCCGGCGCGAGCTGGCCGCGCCGAGCGACCAACCCGACGACAACACGTCCGGCCTTCTCGCGATCACACGCCTGGCCGAACTACTCGTAGCAAGCGGACCCGCACATTCAGTTTGGTTGGTCGCTACCGGCGCCAGCACCCCCGGAAGCTTCGGAATAGCCGCATTCCTGCGCCGTCACAACGACCTGCGTGATGCATGGGTTGTAGACATCGATGCGCTGGGGACGGGCGAGGTTGTCGCCTCCCCTATCCACGCACGTCTGCCCTATCCCGGTACGCCTCAGGTGATGAGCCGAGCGATCGCCGCAGCCGCTCGTGCTTCGGGGGACCCACTTTCGATAAGGCGCGTTCGAGTGTCACATTCGGACGCCCGCGCTGCCTTGCGCAGGAGACGGCCGGCCATCGCGCTCACCGGCGGCTTGCGTCCGCCCGCAGGAGGCAGCGGTCCGGATCCGGCCAATGCCGAGCGGATCGCCCGCGTCGTTGACCGTTTAGCGCGCTCAGAATTCTAGTCACAGCGGTAGGGCGTAACGTCACCGGCTTTCATCTTCTCGCGCCTTATGTCCTTTAGGAGTGCATCGTTTTGCTGTCGCAGTCGAGTCTCGAAAGCTGAAAGCCGTTTGGTGGCATCCAGCAGCACCTTCTCCGCTTTGTCGAAGTCATCCAGGCGCCGATACGTGTCGACGAGCGCGAGCAACGGCGCTCGCTCCACTCGGAACGACAGGGCGTGGTTGAGCTTCTCGATCGCGCGGCAGAATCGTTCGGGCTCATTGCTTGCGACCGCCCAGGTGCGCAGCAGGTCGGCGTAGCCGTCGTAGACGGTCCAGTCGAAAGGAGACCTCATCTGGGCTTCCTTGAACATCCTTTCGGCGTCCGAGAAGCGTGCAGCTCCTACCGTCGCGAGCCGGGTCGTTGATCGTGCGATCGCAATCGCCCATCGATGGAACCCCGGCTGAAGAGCTTCCATCTCCTTGTACTGGTTCGTAGCCTCCCTGAACAAGGGCAGCCGGTCTTCTTTCTCAGACAACTTTCGAGCTTCCACCTCCAAGAAAGCCGCATAGAAGCCTCGGTAGACAGGATCGACGGGATCCCAGGCGATGGCGCTGCGGAACTTTGATGCAACCGAATCGAAAGGCTCGAATTCAGCCTTTATCCGATTCGCCTGTTGCAGATCGTGCTCGGCAACCATGGGCGCCAACCCTGTGACCGCCACAAGAGCACCGACCGCCAGCGTGGCGCCCGCCATCACCGTCCTCGAACGGGATCGGAGGGGCCGCGAGGTAACGGATGTACCGCTGATGCTTCGCCCCGGATCACCCATCGCTGCGATCGCACCAAGGGCCACCCAACCCGCAAGGCATATAGCCGTCACGTCGATGGAGAAGATCCCTTGGCCCAGATAGCCGCCGAGCATGGCCAGGAATGTCGTCAACACGAGCCGATCCTTGCCGTCGAGTTCGCGTATTCGGCGTAGTCCGCGCCGGAAAGCAACGATCACGAGCGCAATGTACGAACCGAACCCCAAAAGGCCGGTTTCCGCCAAGTGCTCGACGATGATGCTGTGGGGCTTATCTGCGTTCTCAGCACCTCGAAACTGCACCGCGTCAGGAGACAGATACTTCTGATATTCGAGGCCGAACGTCTCTGGTCCGGTACCGATGACTGGGTCATGCGCGAAGACCTTAATACCGGCCAACCACCAGAACCCGCGCAGACGAAGCGTCTCGCTGCGCAGAGGACTAGCGCCGGTTGCGAACGAATAGGACTCCTCCGAACCCGGATGCAAGATGATCACCGTCGCCAGAAGAACGACTACCGCTATGGTCGCGGCGGCAGCCATCTTGAGAATCCGCGGAACGCGAGAACGGTTCACATACAGAAGGACCAGCACAACCATCAGAAACGCGACCAAGCCGTTGCGCGCAAACGTCGCCGTCATCGCTAACAGATGCACCAAGCCGGCAAGGCCGATCAGGATCCGTTGCCGCCGACTCCGAGCATTCATGTAAGCGAAGTAGATCCAAGGAGCTGCTAATCCGAGGTATCCACCGGCGAAGTTCGAGTTGCCCATGGTTCCGTACAGGGGAGACGCTGTCCGGCTCGTGGTCTTCGCCCATCCGAACGGGTCGATCTTTGCGGCCTGCATGACGATGTAGATCGACATGACCATCGATGACGCCGCAACGGCCCAGATCAGCTCGAATAGCCGGTCGGCCCGATCGCGATAGACGTTGAAGATCAGGATGAAGACCAGCACCATCACCAGCACCGTCAGCAAACCGTCGTACCGGCCGTACCATCCCAGCAGCGACGTCCAACGTGTGCTCGACAGAACTGTCGCCAAAGCTGATGCACCCAAGAAACAGACGGCCAGCACGACCATGAGAGAACGCGCCGGTCTGAATCCGGCCCGGATCATCCGTGCGAAGTAAACCCCCGCGGCGATCCAAGCCAGAACCCAAACCGTCGCAAGCTTCGGGTAGTCGAAAGGCTTTGCGGCGCCGAGGTCGAAGAAGACCGGGGTCATGAAGACGACGCCGATCAGAAGGACTCGGATCGCCCCGAGCCCACGCCCGGCGTCCGGCCCCGGTCGCTTGGCCGTCATTTCATTCATGCGGCGGACATGCTAACGGCCCGGGTGGGGTGCTACGTGCCCATGTAGCTAGCGAACTTCGTGTAGTTCTCGAGGAAGGTGAGCTTCATACGTCCAACGGGACCGTTGCGATGCTTCGCCAGGATTATCTCGGCGGTGCCCTTGTCCGTCGAGTCGCGGTTATAGACCTCGTCGCGGTAGATGAACAGGACCACATCTGCGTCCTGCTCGAGCGCTCCGGATTCGCGGAGATCGGCGAGCATCGGACGCTTATCCTGCCTGGCCTCAACTGCTCGAGATAGCTGCGACACGGCTATGACCGGCACCTGGAGCTCGCGAGCGAGGATCTTGAGAGAACGCGAGATCTCCGAGATCTCTTGCTGGCGGTTCTCGGATCGGCGAGGCCCACTCATCAGCTGCAGGTAATCGATGATCACGAGTCCGAGTCCGGACTTCTGTTTCAGCCTCCGAGCTTTTGCCCGGATCTCGAGGACGGTTACCGACTCCGTATCGTCGATGTAGATCGGCGCATCGGCCAGCCGACCAACGGCCGTGGCCAATCGCGACCAATCCTGATCGCTCAGCCTGCCGGTGCGAAGCTTCTGCACGTCGACGAGAGCCTCGGCACAAACCAAGCGCTGCACGAGCTCCATCTTGGACATCTCAAGGGAGAAGATCGCAACGGGGATCGCATGCTCGGTCGCCGCTTGTTGCGCGATGTTGAGAGCGAAGGACGTCTTGCCGAAGCTCGGCCTAGCCGCAACGATGCACGAGGTTCGACGGCTGCAGACCGCTGGTGAGGTTGTCCAGGTCGACGAATCCGGTAGGCACACCAGTGACACTGGCGCCCTTCAGCTGCAAAGCCTCGACATGCTCGAGGTGTTCGTGGAGTAGGTCACGGATGTGCGAGAAGCGATCACCCAATCGCTTCTCCGCAACGGAGAAGATCAGAGCCTCAACTTGATCGACGATGTGATCGACGTCTTCGGCCGACTCGAAGGCCATGGCAGCGGCTTGCTGCGTTGCATCGATCATGCGGCGAAGGATCGATGTCTCCTCGACGATCCGCGCGTAATAAGTTGCGTTCGAGGCTGCAGGAACGGAGTTGACGAGATGGAAGAGGTAGGGCTTGCCGCCGACTTCCTCGAGTTGTCCGCCGCGGCGGAGCTCCTCAGCAACGGTCACCGAGTCGACGGCTTCTCCGCGGCCGAAAAGGGAGACGACACCGTCGAATATCTTCCGGTGAGCCGGCTTGTAGAAGTCATCGGCGCGAAGCTTCTCTAGGACATCGGAGATCGAGGACTCCGATAGCAGCATCGCGCCCAGGACGGATTCCTCCGCCTCCACGGAGTGGGGCGGGACTCGCTGCGGCGCTTGCTGAAGGGTCGTCATGTTAGGTACGTGAGCAGCAGTCCTTAGAACGCACGTTCGGAATCACACACGTGTATTTTGCCCCCCACCTGGGACATCTCACCAAGCCGGCACCTGCCCGAGCCGGGCTCCAAAGAGTGCTTTGAAGGCTTGTGGACGCGCAAGGGGATAGCCGCCCAATTGAGGCGGGAATCCCTGTGGATTACTTGTGGACGTCCGGGAGTTGAGTCGGGCTAGCCCGACGTAGCTTCGGATACTTCCACTGTGACCTCGGCCGTTACCTCTGGATGCAGTGAAATACGCACCTCGTGCATCCCGAGGTGCTTGATCGGCTCGAAATCGATGTCGCGCCGATCGAGCTCCACCCCGATCTGCCGGTTCACGGCCTCCGCGACATCGGCCGCCGTGACCGACCCGAAAAGACGACCATCGGGGCCGGCTTGTGCAGTAAGAGCGAAAGGCTGAGCCGACAGACGGGCCCTCAGCTCCTCCGCAGACGACAGATCTTTGGCGTCCTTGGTCGCCCGGCTGGTCTTCCAGGTCTCCGCATGACGTACGTTGCCTTTGGTCGCGGGTACGGCAAGTCCCCGCGGGATCAAAAAGTTGCGCGCATATCCGCCGGCTACGGAAACGATGTCGCCGGGCTCCCCGAGCTTGGCGACAGCTTGACGCAGGACGATCTTCACGCGAGCCACCGGATCACCTCACCGTGTAGGGCAGCAGCCCGATCTCTCGAGCATTCTTGACGGCGAGCGCGATATCGCGCTGATGACGCTGGCAGCTCCCGGTTACGCGCCGCGCACGAATCTTTCCTCGATCTGAAACGAAACGACGTAGAAGCGCTGTGTCCTTGTAATCCACGTAACCGATCTTCTCCTTGCAGAAGTAGCAGACGCGTACGCGTGGGCGACGAAAGCCTCCTTTGGCGTCTCGCTTTTCCTTGCGATCGCGGTCGCGCGAGCCTTTGTCCCTGGACGCTCTCGGCATGGTTAGGTTCCCCTCGTCCGGACGTCGCGGCGGACGGTCTTGGAGCGCACAAGTCCTTCTACGAACGGCAGGGCCGCCTCGATCTCTGCCCTCTGTTCGGGTTCGACGGAATACGTGAACACTGCGTAGTAGCCGTCGGAGTGATCTTCTATCTCGTACGCCAGCTTGCGGCGTCCCCATCTGTCGACGTTGGCGATCTCGCCGCCGCGCTCGGTGACGAGCGCACTGAACTTCGTGATGGTCTCTTCGATCTCGGCGTCGTCGCGCCGGGCATCGAGAAGTAGCACCGTTTCGTACGGACGCAATTAGCTCTCCTCTGGTCTATGCGGTTCCACGCCTTACATGGAACAGGAGTCGCATGAGGCTACCAAGAAGCTGTTGCGTCTGCGGAAGGGCCGTGGCACGAGTCCTCCGCTCCACCATTCGGCGCGCAGCGACGCCATCTACTCTTCACCAACCCACAGGCGATGCTGCGCGCCTGCCATGAGTCGCTGCGGTCGCGATCCACGGCCACTTCCAACGCACCCAACGTCTCGGATCGGGATGGGTGGGGCGGCGCCGTGTTGGATCGCGCGAGTTACGCAGCGACGCGACGGCGTAGCCGGAGCGAGCGAGTATGTCCGAGATTAGCGATACGACACGGCGCCGCTGCCTTGCCGCTCTAGAACGGCGGTTCCTCGTCGCGGCGCGCCGTTGCTGCCCGAGGACGGCGCCGTCGCGGCTGCGAAGGCCGCCGTTGCGTCTCCGCCTTCGGAACGCGGCGTCTTCGTGATGCTGGCCGTGGCCCACTCGAGCGAAGGCCCGACGTTCTCGACCTCGACCTCGGTGACCGAACGCTTCTGGCCTTCCGGCGTCTCCCACGAACGCTGACGGAGACGTCCAACGACGATGGCCCGCGTGCCCTTCGTGAGCGACTCGGCGGCGTTCTCGGCCTGCTGACGCCAGACGTTGCAACGGATGAACGACGTTTCGCCGTCCTTCCACTCGTTGGTGACGGGATCACGCTGCCGGCGGTTGATGGCGACGGTGAACGTCGCGACCGGAACGCCGGTAGGTGTGTACCGCAGCTCCGGATCGTCGGTCAGGTTGCCGACCAATGTGACTTGGTTTCCTTGCGCCATATCTTGTCCCCCTTCGGGCTCTCTGTTTTTCGAGAGGGAAGCGCGCCCCCCATGGACGCCTCGTTCGTGGGCAACCTACCACCGGCCCCCGACATCCGAAAAAGAAGAAGGGGCCCTGAGGGCCCCTTCTTCTGCGCGAAGCGCGTGGGTTTGAGTCTTACGACACCGCGAGGCGGAGACGGCGGAGGAGCACCGCACCACCCGCTAGCGCAGCGAACCCGATCGCTGCGAAGTCAGCAGTGTTCACACCGGTCTTGGGCAACGAGCCCTTGCTCGGCGCTGCAGCCGGCGCAGGCTCGCGAAGCTCACCGATCGCCGGGAGGTTCAGGATGTGACGGCCCTGGGCGTCCTTACAGACGTTCAGCGCCGGAAGGTCCATCACGTTCTCGACACAGTCATCGGGAGCGTCGGCCGGCAGATCGGTCGACTGCGCGAGTGCCGAACCACCAAACGCAAACCCGAACGCGGCCAACAGCGCCGCGAGGAACATCATTCGGAGCCTCTTGCTCATTTCATGACCCCTTTCCCAATACATAACAATCAACGACCCAACCCACTTCAGGGATTCTACGGCCCGTCCGCCGGTACGGTCAACGGTTCTCAGTGCTTCTTGCCGGAGGCTAACAAACACAAAAAGAGAAGGGGCCCAAACGGGCCCCTTCTCTCCTGATCTGTACGTCGGTTAGCTGGCGAGCGCCAAGCGAACCCGACGGAGAAGCACCGCGCCGGCCGCGAGGGCCACGGCGCCGATGGCCGCGAAGTCCTCGGTGTTGAGACCGGTAGCGGGCAGCTTCTTCGGTGCCGCAGGGCCGACGAGCTTGAGGGCCGGGAGATCCATGATCACGCGTCCCTCGGCGTCACGGCACGAGTCCAACGCGGGGAGATTCAACAGATCCTCGACGCAGGGACCGTGCTCGGTGTTGCCGAGCTCACCGACGGCGGGGGCCTCGAGGCCACCCGTGTTCGCGCTGCCCATACCCGGCATATCGCCGAGCTGCGCAAGCGCGGAACCGCCGAAAGCAAGGCCGAAGATCGCCACGATACCGGCGACCAGAAGGCCCTTCATCTTCTTGCTCATTTCCTAGCTCCTTGTCCTTTTGAATTGCATCGACGGAACTTCCTCGGCCCTTGAGCCGGCTTTGCAGCCGACACAAAAGGGCAGGTCAGAGGCCCTTTTATCCTGGTGGCGTTAGCTCCTGTGCGAAGAGAAACTCGGGCACAGACTCGTCGGTGGCCGGCTGGGCCCTCAGGACCCAGCGCCTTTCGAGGGCAAGCGCCATGCACAGGACACCTAGGACGAGGACCGGACCTCCGGCCCCCGAGCCCAAACCGACCTGGCAGGCGTTGGCCACCCGCCCGAGGTATGCCCCTACCTGTTGGAAACCCGAACGCAGCGGCTGCACGGCGCGATCGAGCACCGAGCTGTCGTTGTGTGCGGGCTCCTGAACCACCGGACGCGCCGGAGCGCGGCTGACCACTTGTTCCGGTGCCGGCGTCGCCGGCGCTGCTTCCTTCTCCGCCTCCGCCTGGTCCGCCTGGAAGGTCTCTTCCAGCGGTTGAGGCTTGGCGGCTGCCTCCTTGGGCGCCGAATCCTGCGGCATGAGGTTGGACGAGGCCGGCTGAAGAGCCGACTCCGGCTCGACCACGTCGGCCGAGGCCGTCGTCGAAAGGAACGCGAAGAACCCGGCGGCCGCAGCCACCACGAGCCCTACGCGAATCAGCCCTTTCACCGGCGTTACCTGCCCTTTCGTCCGTTCAAAAGCTTCTGGAATACGGCACGGCACAGGGGACGCAGAACAGACCCCTGCCCGCGGAAGCGTAGCCGAGGCCCACGGGCGAGGTCAACCTTTGTTAAGGCGATGGGAAGGCGCTTACCGACCGTTAGCGGCGGGAGACACAGACGGTGGGCTAGGGGTGCCGTCCGCCGCTAATCGTCGTCCAGGATCGTCCCGTTCCCTCGGTCGTCGTCGATCGACGCGCCGGAGGGGCCGGAGAGATACACAATGAACAGCTCGCTGGTCTCGACAGACGTGTCCCCGTTGACCGAGATCGTGATGGTCGTCGACGTCTGGTTGGCGGCGATGGTCGCTACCCCACTCTCGGCCACGTAGTCACTCGGGGCGACGGCCGAGCTGTTCGCGGTCGCGTAGTTCACGGACGACTCCGAAGGCGTAGCGAACGAGCGCGTGACGGTGAACGTGAAGGCCGTGGTCCCGGCGTCTCCCTCCGACACCGCGATGTTGTTTATCGACAGCTCGGGGGAGCCTGGGGGGCTATCGCTGTCGTCGTTGGTGATCGTGCCCACTCCCGTGTCGTCGGAGAAGGTCGCGCCGGTGAGGTTGGAAAGCGTCACATTGAAGGTCTCGTTGCCCTCCACGGCGGAATCGCCGTTGACCGTGATGCCGATCGTTGCCGACGTTAAACCTCCCGACGTGAAGCTGACGGTGCCGGACTCGGCCACATAGTCGCTGTCGGCCGCGGCCGTCCCGTCCGACGTCGCGTATTGCATGCTCACAGCGCCCGCGTTCGAGGAACGGGTCACGGTGAAGGTGAAGGTCTTCGTCGTTCCCGCTGCGCCCTCCGTCGCGGAAACGTTGTTGATCGCTACCGTCGGCAACGTGGATGAGTCGTCGTTGAGGATCGTTCCGACGCCCTGGCCGTCGGTGATCGTCGTCCCGCTGTTGGGGCTGGAAAGATTCACAGCGAATGTCTCGTTTTGCTCGACCCCAGTGCCGCCGTTGATGACGACGTTGATGGTGCTCTGAGTAACGCCCGACGACATCGTGCGTTGGGTTGTCGGAATAGCGACGTAGTCGCTTCCGGCAGTGGCCGGGTTGGCGCCGAAGGATCCCGTGGCGTAGTTGAACGTCGCCGTAGAAGTGGTGTTTCCGCTTCTGGTCACCGTGAAGCCAAGGTTTTTGGTGCCGCTGTTTCCTTCAGTTATCGAGACATCGTTGATGGCGATATTCGCGGCGGCAGGCGGACTGTCGTCGTTGAGGATCGTTCCGACGCCCTGGCCGTCGGTGATCGTCGTCCCGCTGTTGGGGCTGGAAAGATTCACAGCGAATGTCTCGTTTTGCTCGACCCCAGTGCCGCCGTTGATGACGACGTTGATGGTGCTCTGAGTAACGCCCGACGACATCGTGCGTTGGGTTGTCGGAATAGCGACGTAGTCGCTTCCGGCAGTGGCCGGGTTGGCGCCGAAGGATCCCGTGGCGTAGTTGAACGTCGCCGTAGAAGTGGTGTTTCCGCTTCTGGTCACCGTGAAGCCAAGGTTTTTGGTGCCGCTGTTTCCTTCAGTTATCGAGACATCGTTGATGGCGATATTCGCGGCGGCAGGCGGGGCAACGGACGCGCACGCAGGGTCGGTTATACCGGCGGCCAATACGCCCGCGCACAGCACGTTTACGCGAGGCTCGGCCGGCGACGTGTCGCCCGACCAGTTGGTTGAGCACGTGTTTGCTCCACGCATCTGCCCGTTGGGACATGTGCCGCTCTGCTCGAGAACGGTCGCCACCTGAGCGGGAGTCAGATTCGGATTGAATGCCAGCGCAACGGCAGCGGCGCCAGCCACCATCGGCGATGAGCGGCTGGTGCCCGAGCGATTCGCGAACGCGGTCGTGCTGCTCGACGAGTAGTTCGCAGAGTAGATGGTGTCGCCGGGGGCCGTCATTGCCGGTACATGAACGCTTGTCCCGGTGCCGTTCTTGTTACTGAAACTGGCGAATTGTGTGCCCGCATGGTTTAGAGCGGATGTGGAGATCACGCCGTTGTAGCTTGCCGGCTGCCCGGGAGTCGACGCACCGGAGTTACCTGCGGCCGCCACTACGGTGACGCCCGAATTGATCACGCTTTGCACTGCCGTGTTAAGTGCGCTCGTGCCGCCTCCAGTGAGACTCAGGTTGACGACACGGATGTCGTTGGCCGTTCCGCTCTGAGAGTTGTTCCAATTGACAACGCGGTTGAGTCCGCAGATCACGTGTTCCCACGCCGTGGTCGTGCCAGAACCGGGGAAGACCTTGATCCCGTGAAGCTTTGCCAGATGCGCGGCGCCTATCCGCCCCGCCGCGTTGCTGGCTGTTGCCGTTCCGTGACCGTTGAGATCTCGGCCCCCGCTTCCGCCGTTGCAGTTCCCGTCGGCGACGCTCTCGACCGCGACGACGTTCGAGTGTCCGGCGAACACTGTGTGCGCATTTAGCGAGAACTGTTGAGGTTGAGTGTTTCCGATGTTGGTTTGGATCCCGGTATCGAGGATGCCGATCCGGATACCATCTCCGCCCCAGCGGCCATCCGTTTGGCTTCGCTGCCAAGCCTTGTTGGTACCGGTCACGCCGATCGTTGCGAGGTGATCCGCAGAGGCGTCGGGTGTATCCACCGCCGTAACGACGTAGTCGGGGTCGACGCGCGCGACCCTGGGGTCATTCCTGAGATCGTCTAGGGCGTCGTCCGGACCCTTGAACGCGAAACCGCCGATGACCTCCTTGTACTTCGCCGTTACATTTCCACCGGCGTCCTGCGCAACGTCTTGCGATACCGCGTCGACGTTCTCTCCGGGCTTGAGATCGACGATGTAGCGTCCGGGGATCCGTTCCGAGCGACCATGCGGAGGCTGATTGCTGCTCTCGCCCGCGCCGGTGAAAGAGGGAACGGCAAACAAGCCCGAGACGATCAGGAAATAAGCAAAGGCGGCTGGCCATCGACGGCTGCGCACGACGAAGAGCTCCTAGCGGCTCGGGAGGCTCGATTCTAGCCCCGCTTTGTTAACTGGGCCAGAGATAAAGCTCACGGATCTGAAAGTCCTCGCGGCTAGAGGAACCCACGCACGAAACCGGCGGCCCAGAGCACGGCTCCGATCCCGACGAGCAGAGCGAGACTCGCCTCGAGAGCCCTCGTCCGGGCCATTCGATCGACGGTTTTGACCACACCCGGGACACGAACGAAAGCCCCATCGCGCGTGGCCGCTTGGTCGTCGCGACGCAGCGAAAAGCTCGGGAATCGCGCGCCGACCGCGCCGCACACCGCCACCACCGCGGCAGCCCAGACGGGCGGCCACGACACGGGATCGCCGGCCGGAGGCCGCGGGAGGGCGAGCACCACCCCAATCAGTCCGGCGGCGCTGGCCAGAGCCAGCCAGCCCAGCGTCAGGAGATCGGCCGCGGACGAGCCGCGCAGGCGTCGTCCGGCGGTTTCGGGTTCCGGTGAGGGTCGCGCCCTCAGCGCCAGGCCCAATGGAAAGGCGATGGACAGCGCAACTGCATACCAGTTGCCTTCGTGGATAGAACCCTCAAGTAGAGCTGCAATGGCTGGAAGGAAGGGCAGGCCGAGCCCGGCGCCGCGGAGAACGCCGGCTACCAGCACATTCGGAGCTCCCTCGTCCGAATTAACCCTCAAGTGATGGATTAAAGTGCCGGCAGCCAGGGCCCCCCAGGCCCAGCCGGCGGGCACCCATCCGAGAACCGATGCGCTCGCGGCGATGGTGAGGAGTGATAGCTCCTGGACGGCGTCCCTCGGGCCCGCCCGGGCGGCCAAACCGCCCAAGACGAACGCCAGCGCGGCAACGGCAATTGCCCCCTGAGCGATCCCGGGGCCGGAGGAGCCCATCGCCACCAGGATGAGCGCAGCCGCCTGAGTACGAACCACGAGCAGGGCCGTCTCTTGATCTTCGCTGCCGCTGCCGGCGGCCAGAGGCATCCGTATTGCCGCACTGACCAGAAGTGCGATCGTCATTCGGCTGCCGGTGACCGGCGGCCACGCCTCGAATCCCGTATCGATGGCGTGGTAGATCACAACCCCGGCGAGCGGCAGGTCGGCCAGGCAGACGATCAATGCTGAACGACGGCTCTCCGCGGCCTCGCCTGCGCCGAAGTACACGACCGCGGTCCCGATGACCCACAGGCCCATCACGGCGGCAGAGTTGGAAGACGAGGCGGCGGCCAAGACCGCACCGGCGCCGAGAGCCGGCAGAGCCAAGCGCCGGGAAGCCAGACCCGGCCTCACGATGAGCCCGGCAGCCATCGCCGCGGTCCAGACCGACAACGCCGGAAGGAAATCATTCAGCGCCCCGGCAACGGCGGCGCCGACGAAAAGGACGGCGGCAACCCTCGTGCCGACCGAGGCGGCAAGGGCGCCGAGGCCGAAGAGAAGGATCGTCATGTGCTCAAAGAGGCTCCGACGAGCCCGGCCAGAGCCACGACGACGGGAACCCACGCAGGCATACGCCTGGTCAGCTTCGCTGTCAGAAGCACGACCGCGCCGACGATCGCAGCGGCGGCGGCCCATCCACCAAGCGCCTCGGTGAACGGCGCCTGCGGTCCGCCGGTGAAGAACAATCCCGCAAGTCCCACCAACGCGGTGACGGCAGCCGCCTGGCCGGCCCGAGATGGATCTCGCAGACCGTCGATCCGAGCTTCGTCCATCACGGCACCGACGAACGCGGCCGCCATTGCGATCCGCACTGGGGTCGTCCCACTGAGAAGGGTGGGGCCCGTCAGGCGAGTAGCCACCTCGACGTCGCCCAAGCTAAGGGTCCCCCAACGCAGAGCAACGGCGAAACAGGCAAAACCCCAAGCCAGTCCCATGGAGACGCCAGACACGGCGCGGGCCGTCCAGACGCCCGCGACGATCCAAAGAACGCCGGCATCCATCCCCAGGAGACCGACCAGGCCCGCTCCGAGTGCTGCTGCCGCTAGGGCCGAGCGCGCACGGTCGTCACCGGTGGGCCGTAAAGCCGTGCGGGAGCCCGAACGTGTCCGCGGTCGGGCCAAGAGCGCTCGCCGGTCAGGTGGAGGCGCGACGGCCCGGTCGTGCCCGGCGAGTGCGGCCGCCACGACCCACCCAAAGCTGTGAGCGGACGTGGTTCCACGAGCAGTCGGGACAAACCTCGACCGTGTAGAGGCGAGCCTCTCGGAACTTCATGAGGGGGGCAAGATCTCCGTGCTCCCAGACACGGCCGTTCTCCTGCTTGGAGAGCTCGTCCGAGAACAGATACGACACGAGGATGATCGGGCCGTTTTCGCACACGGGGCACGGCGAGGTCGTGCGCTCACCGCAGAACCGCGCTGCCCGCAAGAGATCGGGGTGTGCGTCGCAGATCTCGAACCGCGAGACCCGTCCCGAGTGATACGCCCGGAGGACCGCCTTGCGCGCGAGAGAGTAGTCGACACGCGCACCCGGGCCCCCTTGACGGATGGGCAGCTTCGGCTCCTCCATCTTTGACCCCATGAGTGCGGCTATTGTCCACAACCCCTATCGGGCGGGCAAGGGCAGCCGACCACTATTGACACCGGATTGTGTATCGTGATACTCGATATATCGAATCGATATATCGGAAACCCCGTAAGGAATCCAAATTGAGCGCTTCCTCACTAGAACTTGCCGTCCTCGGCCTCCTCAAGGAGGGGCCGATGCACGGCTACGAGCTTCGCAAGAGGCTGGCCTTCACGCTCGGCCCCCTCTATGCCGTCTCTTACGGCTCTCTTTACCCGTGCCTGAAACGGCTGCGCAAGGCCGCGCTGGTGGAAGAAGGCCCGATAGAACCAAAGCCGCGCCGTCGCAAAGCGACCAAGACGGTGGATGCGCGTGCGGTGCGTCCGGCGATCCGCCGCGCGAAGAAGGTTTACCAGATCACCACCGAGGGAGAGGCCCTCTTCTTCGAACAGCTCGAGATGGGAGCGGTGTACGACACCGACCGCTTCCAGACTCGATTCGCATTCTTCCGATATCTCCCCGGTGATCAACGCATACGGCTCCTCGAGCATCGAAAGGCGTACCTCGAGGAAAAGCTCGCCGAATTCAAAGAGACGCTCCGCGCCACGCGGGAACGACTCGACGGCTACTCGCGATCGCTCATCGATCACGGCGTCGAGACCACCGAGCAGGACATCAGGTGGCTGGCGGGAGTCATCGATCAGGAGCGTGCGGCGGCCACAGGGGAGAGTCGCCGTGCCAAAAGGGGGTCATAGCGTGTCGAAGATCCGCGTTGCGATCGTAGGCGCCGGCAACTGCGCCTCTTCGTTCGTCCAGGGTGTCCAGTTCTACAGGGACGCTCGCGGTGATGACCCGATTCCGGGCCTGATGCACAACGTTCTCGGCGGCTACGCCATCGGAGACATCGAGCTCGTCTGTGCATTCGACGTAGACGCGCTAAAGGTCGGCAGCGACTTGAGCGAAGCGATCTTCGCTCGGCCGAACAACACGATGATGTTCGCGCAGGTTCCGAACCTCGGAGCTCCCGTCTTGCGCGGTCCAACCCTCGACGGCCTCGGCACTTTCTACAGAAACGAAGTGGACGAGTCGGACGAAGAACCGGTCGACGTTGCGCAAGCGCTACGAGAACACGAAGTCGATGTGCTCATCAGCTACCTGCCGGTCGGTTCGGAGCAAGCGACACGCCACTACGTGGAGCAAGCTCTCGACGCCGAAGTGGCGGTGGTGAACTGTATCCCCGTCTTCATCGCTTCCGATCCCGAATGGGAACGCAGGTTCAAGGAAGCCGGCCTCCCGATCGTCGGAGACGACATCAAGTCGCAAGTCGGTGCAACCATCGTCCACCGGCAGCTCGCCAAGCTCTTCGAAGACCGCGGGATAACCATCGACCACACGTACCAGCTGAACTTCGGCGGGAACATGGACTTCCGCAACATGCTCGAGCGGGAGCGACTGGCCTCCAAAAAGCTCTCCAAGACGAACGCCGTGCGCTCGAACGTCAGTCAAGAGATTGCCGATCGCGACGTCCACATCGGGCCCTCCGATCACGTCCCGTGGCTGGACGATCGAAAGTGGGCCTACATCCGCCTGGAAGGCCACGGGTTCGGCAACGCGCCTATGTCGGTCGAGCTCAAGCTCGAGGTGTGGGACTCTCCGAACTCGGCCGGAGTCGTCGTCGATGCCGTCCGGTGCTGCAAGCTGGCACTCGACCGGGGCATCGGCGGGTCGCTGACCGGCCCGAGCGCGTACTTCATGAAGTCGCCGGCCGTCCAGTACCCGGACGACGTCGCCCGGCAGATGACCGAGGACTTCATCGAGACTGAGACGCGGCCGGAGATTCCTCGGAACGGCATACCCGAGTAGTTTCTTTCCCTTCTCATCGGGGAAAGTTGGCTTGTGGTGGCACCCGAAGGTTCCGATCCGACGACCGAGGTCGCACACACAGACTCGACCGACGAGTTCGACAAGCCTTCTCCAACACCGCCCGGTCGTCCTGCATACCTCGGTCTGATCTTCTGTGCGGTTGCGGCCGGCGCGTTCCTGATCGGTATCGGTCTGGCCACAGCGACGAGAACGAAGAGCGACGAATCGACTGTAGCCACGAGGACCCTGGGGCCGGCGGGAGGAACCATCCGTTTCGATGGCGGCGATCTACGCGTGCCGCAAGGCGCCGTCTCCGAACCGACCCGATTCGTCGTCCGCCGCTCTTTGGTCCACGACCGCGTTCGCGTCAGGGCAGCCGGGGAGCCGATCGTCGTCGAACCCGGCCACTTAGTGGCCTACTCGTTCTCCCCAGTTGACGTAACGTTCGCCAAGCCCGTCCAGATTACGTTCCGGCTCCCATCCGGTGCGCGCAACGGTTCGGCATTCGCCCGCAGCGGGAATGACATCGTTCTGTTGAGTGGGATCGTCGACCAAGCGCGCGGCACCGCGACCGTCGAGGTACGGGACTTCAGGTTCGAATCCGGCGACTCGGACGAGGAATCGCCGAGCGTGAACCCGACGAAACGATGATGCGAAACATCGTCCGATCGGGGTTGGTCGTCCCGCTGGTGATCGTCGCAGTTCTTGCCGTAGTTCTAGGTTTCGTCGTTACACGGCAGATCGCGCCCGATGCACCGACGAGCTCCGCGCGGTTGAGCGTGGTTGCTTTGCCGTCGACACCGACCCCGGCACCAAGCACTTCGCCGCCGACCGATGAGACTCCCGAACCCTCGCGCCGCCGCAGCGGAGGAACAACCCGAGATCCCCGCTGTCCGGTCGGCTGCGACTGTCAATTTCCCGGCAACAGCCAGATAATCGTCTGCAGCGGCCGATGACCCGCGAACGACCGCCCGGCGGCTTCGAAGAACCAACCCAGCGGATGCCGGACGCGTCCGAGACCGAACAGGCGACCGGCCGGATGCCGGCGCCGTTCGAACCAAGACGCCGCCCAGCTTCACCGCCGACACAACGGCTGGCACTTCCACCCGACAGCCGCGCTCGTTGGATGGGGATCGCGGGAGCTGCATTGGTCGTCGCGTCTTTGCTCGGCGCCGGTTATGCCGGGTACGCGAACAACGATTCGGCAGACGACGTCATCGCCGGTGGAAGGGTCACGCCCGATGGCGGAGGGTTGACCTTCGATAACGGAGGACGCATCTCTGTACCACCCGGAGCCCTGTCCACGGCCACCACCATCACCGTCCGCCGTGTGCGCGTCGACCGCCGGGTGCAGCTCGACAGGGAAGGCGAGCGCCCGATCACTTACGAGCGCGGCGAGCTGGCCGCCTACGCCTTCGAGCCCAGCGACCAGACGTTCCTGAAAGACATCACCATCGAGCTCCCGGCTCCCAACGGCGGAGCCCTTCTGATCGCGCGTGGCAACACGTTGCGGGTTATCCCCGTCCAGCAGGGCGAAGACACTGTTGTTATCACGACGCAGCAACTCTCCTTCGGATGACCGAATCAATGGCTGATCGATGAGTGGACGACGGATCTCGCTGATCTTCGTCGGTGTCGTCGTTGCCGCCGTGGTCGGCTGGCTCGTCGGTTCCTCGTTGCGCGCGGCCCTGTCGGGACGCTACGACGTCGCCATCGCCGTTGTCGGAGAGGGAGCCGAGCTAGCGAGCCCAAGTCCGGCCGGCTCGCCGTCCTCATCCTCTTCACCATCGACGTCGCCGGAAGCCTCGCCAACTGAGCGGCCGGAACGAACGAGACGGCCGAGCATCCTGTGCGACGGCGATCCGCCGGGCGACCGTTGCGACTGCCGGCTCGAAGACGGCGACTGGGAGTGGTCCTGTCAGTTCCCGGACGACTCGGGGAACTCTGGAAACGGGAACGGCTCGGGGAACAACAACGGCGACTAGGCCCCCGGCGCGAGCTCTCGCATCGTCCGCCACGCCACTTCCGGATCGGGCCAGAAGATGTGGATCGCCGGAGTCGTGACACCCGCGTTCATGAACGCCTTCAAGCGACCGCGCACTTCTTCGGCCGATCCGGCGACGACCAAGGCATCCAGGATGTCGTCGGAAACGGCCGCACGGGACACGGCGCGGTCCTTGGCCGCTCGTCCGGCTCGTACCCCTTCGACGACGTCGCCGTATCCCTGCCACGTGAAGAACGTGTCGTAGCCCGGGGCGACGATGTACGCACCGAATCCGTGAGCGAACGCTTCACGTATCTGCTGGGGATCGTCGGTCACCGCGCATTGGACCCGCATCACGACTTCGATGTCGTTGGGGTCCTTGCCGGCGCGCTCGGCCCCCTTGCGCACCTCGGCTACGACCTTGGGCACGTGTTCCTCGCCCAGCATGTTGATGATCACGCCGTCGGCCTTCTCGCCGGCCAATTGGAGCATCTTCTTGTTGAGCGCTCCCAGGTAGATAGGGATCGGCTGACGGGGGCCCGGCATCATCCGGTACCCGTTGACCTTCACTACCTCGCCGTCGTAGGTGACCTTCTCTCCGGCGAACATCTGACGAAGGACCTCGATCGTCTCCTCGGCCCGCTTCAAGGGCTTGTCGTAGTCGGCGTCATTCCAATCGCTGACGATCTGCGGAGAAGACACGCCGATGCCGCAGATCGCGCGTCCGCCGCCGGACATGGCGTCCATGGTCGATGCCGCCATCGCCAGCAGGGCGGGGCCCCTGATGTTCATGGGAACCACGGCCGTTCCGATACGAAGGTGTTCGGTGGCCAGCCCCACGGCGGATCCGAGGGCGAAAGCATCGTTACCGCCGACTTCGGGCACCCAAGCGGAGTCGTAACCGAGCTCTTCGGCCTCTTTCGCGAACGCGACGTTGTCGCGGAAGGACAGGCCGGACGGAGCAAGGGACACAGCGAGACCGCTCACGCGGGCAACTGTGCCCGAGCTTGCACATACCTCGCCAATTGAGTGGCTCGGCTAAGCGTCCTCTTCGTCGGCCTTCGCGCGCGCCGCATCGGCCAACTCGGTAGCTTCCTCGATCGATCTCTTGGGGGCCAGCCCTCTGTCCGTCCCCCAGCGTTCCAGCTCTCCGAACGCCTCCTTGCGGCCCATGGGCCCACGCTCGAGACGCAGCTCGGTCAAGAACGACAGGGCCTCACCGACGTCGCGCGAGGGCTTGAGGTCGAAGAACGCCATGATGTCGTGTCCGTCCAGAGGAGGACGGATCTTCGAGAGCTCCTCTTTTTCCGTGAGCTCGGCGATGCGCGCCTCGAGCGCATCCATTCGCTCCTGGAGCTCCCGTGCCTTCTGCTTGTTCCGGGTAGTGCAGTCGGCGCGGACGAGGGCATTCAGCTGGTCAAGAAGGTGCCCGGCATCGCGCACGTAACGACGAACGGCGGCGTCGGTCCAGCCCAACCGGTAGGTGTGGAACCGCAGGTGAAGGAAGACGAGCTTGCGGACGTCCTCGACGATCGCGTTCGGATAACGCAGTTCCTTCAAACGCTCCGTAGTCATGCGGGCGCCGACGACTTCGTGGTGGTGGAACGTGACGCCGTCCCCCGAGAACTCACGCGTCGCGGGCTTGCCGATGTCGTGCATCAAGGCCGCGAGACGGGACACCAGGATCGGCGGCACGCCTTCCACGACGGCGAAGGTGTGATGAAGAACATCTTTGTGGCGGTGCACGGGGTCTTGCTCCATGGCCAAGGCCGGCAATTCGGGGATCACGAAGTCTGCGAGCCCGGTCTTGACCAACAGTTCCAACCCGATCGACGGACGACGGGCCACCAATAGCTTCGAAAGCTCATCGCGAACGCGTTCGCGTGAAACGATCGACAGCCGGTCGCGCATACGGCCGATCGCATCGACGATCTCGTCTGCCACCTGGAACTCGAGGGCCGCTGCGAAGCGACACGCTCGCAACATCCTCAGGGGATCGTCGGTGAATGCCTGGTCCGGCTGCGACGGTGTCCGCAGCACATTCAGTCGGAGATCCTGCAGCCCTCCGGCGGGATCGAAAACCTCGCCCGTCGGGATCTTCACCGCGATCGCATTCACTGTGAAGTCTCTTCGGGACAGGTCGGAACGGATGTCCGGCGCGAAGTGGACTTCGGGCTTGCGAGAGTCTTCGACGTACCACTCCTCGCGGTACGTCGTGATCTCGACGGTGCGGCCGCCGATGCGGGCACCGATCGTCCCGTACTTCACTCCTTGCATCCAAAGCTCGTCGGCCCATCCGCGCAGGAGCGGAAGCATCTGAGAGGGCTTGGCGTCTGTCGCGATGTCGAGGTCGGCGCCCCCCTGGTCACCGCCGCGGCGGCCGAGCAGCCAATCGCGCACGCAGCCGCCGACGAGCCAGGTCTCGAAGCCGGCGGAGGCGAAGCGCGCGCCGATATCCGCCGCAACTTCAGCGTCGGCAACGAGCTCGGGGATGCGGGGAGCGGTTTCGCTCACGAACCCAGGCTAGGCCACGCCGGAGCGCAGCGGAGGCGAAAAGGGAAAAGCCGCGATCTAGCTGCGTACGTCGCGGCTAGGCGACGCCGGCCTTGCGCATGGCAAGGCTCAGATCGTGCGGGCTGGTCGAAGCGTGCAAAGCGTCGTCCATCGAAACGGCGCCGGACTCGAAGAGCTCGAGCAGGTGCTGGTCGAAAGTCTGCATGCCGTAGAAGTCGCCTTCAGCGATGATGTCCGGGATCATCCGCGTCTGGTCCGCATCCACGATGGCCTCGAAGACCCGGCCGTTGGCGATGAGCGTCTCGACCGCGGGAAGACGGCCGTTGCCGTCGCGTCGCGGAAGCAATCGCTGCGAAACGATCCCGTTGAGTGCGCCGGCGAGAGAGTGGCGCACCTGCCTCTGTCGTTCGGACGGGAAGAACTCGACGATGCGGTTGACCGTTTCCTGACAGTCGGTGGTGTGCAGGGTGGAGATGACGAGGTGACCGGTCTCGGCCGCAGCGAGTGCCGCCCAGACCGTGTCCGGGTCGCGCATCTCACCGACGAAGATCACGTCGGGGTCCTGTCGCAGAACGTGACGAAGTCCGGCTGCGAAGGATTCGGTGTCGGTTCCTACCTCGCGCTGGTTGATGAGCGCCTTCTTGTCCGAGTGCAGGATCTCGATGGGGTCCTCGAGTGTGACGATCGCGCATGCCCGAGAGGAGTTGATGTGGTTGATCATCGCGGCACACGTCGTGGTCTTTCCGGAACCCGTCGGACCGGTGACGAGCACCAAGCCGCGAGGCTCGGACGCCAGACGCTTCACTGCTTCCGGAACGTGCAGGGAGTCCAGGACGGGTGGCGCAGGAAGGACGTGCCGCATGACGATCCCGACAACACCCCGCTGCCGGAAGACGTTTACTCGGAAGCGGCCGAGGCCGGGAACCGAATGCGCGAAGTCGGCGCCGCCGGTGTACTCGAAGGGGGTCGCAAGGTTGCTCGGAATTATCTCGCGAGCTATGGCTTCCGTATCTTCGGGCTCGAGGACGCGCATACCGTCGACCTCGGAGATATCGCCCTGAACGCGAACGACGGGCGGATGTCCGACCTTCAGATGGAGGTCCGATCCGCCCACGCTAACGACGTGCTTCAGATAACGATCGAGTTCAGTGCTCAAATTTGCCCTCCGCGCAGCCCACAGCCATCTCTCGATAGATATCGGGCCGCCGAGCCCCCGCTTGAGTCGGGACCCCGAAAGGCCGCCTAGGCCAGGCGCCCCCGCAGGGCGGCGACCCGCTCCAAGTGACGGAAGGAGTCGGGCGGGCTCGTCGCGGCAGCGAGCTGAGCTTCTGGGATGTGCCGGGGCTCGTCGGAGCCGAGGAGGGCCTCGATGGTGGCCGCAGCCGACCAGGCAAGAGCCTCTAGGTCGTATCCGCCTTCGAGCACGCAAACGGGGCCCGGCCCCCACTCGCCGACTCGTCGCGCGAAACGATGGAAGGCGCCGGCGGTCAAACGCATCATGCAAAGCGGATCCTGAGCGTGTGCGTCGTAACCGGCCGACACGAGAACGAGCTCGGGCGCAAAGTCAGAAACGACGGGCTCGATCAGCTCTTCGAAGGCGCGCTCGTAGACATCCTCGGCTGTACCGGCCGGTAACGGGACGTTGAGCGTGTAACCAAACCCGTCCGCCTCGCCGCGCTCCGTCGCATCCCCGGAGCCCGGATACCACGGGTACTGATGAAGCGATACGTAGAGAACGGACTCCTCCGTCCAAAAGATCTCCTGCGTCCCGTTGCCGTGATGTGCATCCCAATCGATGATCGCCACGCGCTTCAGTCCTCGTTCGCCGATCGCCCACCGGGCGGCAACGGCAACGTGATTCGTAAGACAGAAACCCATCGGGAGCCGGGGCCGCGCATGGTGCCCCGGAGGCCGCATACACAAGAAGGCCGACGACCACGTGCCGTCGAGCACATTGGCCGTCGCATCGACGGTCCCCTGGGTCGTGCGCAAGGTGGCTTCGAGCGAGTTCGGACCCATCGACGTGTCGAGATCGATATGTCCACCACCCTGCTCATGAATTTCCTCGAGCAGATCCATGAGCCCACGTTCGTGCGCGAGCTCGACCAGGTCTCGGCCCGCCGGCTCGGGCTCGTGACGTTCCAATCGCCGGATCAGACCCGTCGTATCGAGGTGATCGGCGATCGCTTGAACGCGCGTCGCGTTCTCCGGATGTCCCGGAGCGGTCTCGTGGCGCAGCGAACTGTCGTGCGAGACGAACCCGACGGTGGCCTGCGGAGTCACTCCGGCGTCCGTCTCAGGAACCCCTCACCGGCCAGCCGTTTACTCATCCGCCGATACGTGAAGTAAAGACCTGCGAAGAACAGCACTAAGATCGCCACACCGGCCCAGCCCAGCGCCGACTTGACGAGCTCGAGCGAGCCGGCGAAAGCGAAACCGGCGGCCGGGACGGCCACGGACCAGATCGCTGCAGCCACAGTCACCGCGAGAACGAAGGCCGGGTACGGCATGCGCGCCAGGCCGGCCGCGAACGTGTTGACGGTGCGGATAACCGGCGCCAGCCGCCCGAACGAAACAGCCCACATCCCGTATTCCTGGAAGTAGCGATCAACTCGAGCGAGGCGATCGTCCGGAAAGAAACGCTTGCCCCATCGATCCAGGACCCTGCGACCCCAGAAGCGGCCGATGCTATAGCCGATCGAATCGCCGATGATCGCGCCGAAGAATGCGAGCACTACGACGGGCGCCAGATCGAGATCGCTGCGCTCTACGTAGAAGCCGGCAAGCAGAAGGACAACATCCCCGGGGACGATCGCACCCACGAAGGCCGAGTTCTCGAGCAGGCCGAGGACGAACACTATTAAGTAGCCGTAGTTCTCGAAGTACGGCTCGACGAAGTCGATCACACTCTCCATCGCATAGACATCGTGCCCGTGATGGCATACTTCCGCCATGACCCCGCCCGAAGAGGGACAGGGGGTGCGGGGGAACATGCCCCCGCATGAGAGTCCCGATCCCAAGAAGTGGCCGGTTCGACGCGCCGAATCCTTCGGGGGCGTCGTCTTCCGCCCGGCCTCCGGCGAGGTCGAGTTCGCTCTCATCCGCACACGAAGCCTGCGCGGTAAGGAAGTGTGGGCGCTCCCCAAAGGGGGCCGGGAAGAAGGCGAGGATGCAGCGGCGGCCGCGCTGCGAGAGGTCCGCGAAGAGACCGGATTGGAGGCGGAGATCGTGGCGCCGCTCGAAGACGTCACCTATTGGTTCATCTGGCCACCGGAGCAGGTTCGATACCGGAAAACCGTCCACCTCTATCTGATGCGAGCGACCGGCGGCAACACGAAAGATCACGACGACGAGGTCGAGGAAGTGCGATTCCTTCCCGCGTCGAAGGCGATCCGCCGCCTCTCCTATAAAACGGATCGCAACGTGCTTCAGCGCGCGGCGGAGCTCGTGGCGGGCCTCGGGGGCTCGGGGGTGTCCCCCGACCTTGTGAGCTAGCTGCTTGCGAACACTCGTCGCCGCTCTGATCGGATTCGCCTCCGGCATAGCGTCGGGCGCGTTCGGTATCGGAGGTGCGTTGCTTTCTACGCCGGGTATCCGTTGGGCTTTTGACGCACCCGCGCTGATCGCGGTCGGCACCACTCTGCCGGTGATCATCCCCACTGCTCTTACCGGCCTGATCGCTTACGTCCGAGGACGGATGGTCGATCTCCGGAGCGCTTCCGTTGCTGCGCTGTCCGGGGGCGTCTTCGCCGTCTTCGGAGCCCTGACAACCAAGATCGTTGCGGGCGAAGCGCTCCTGATAACCACCGCCGTTCTGATCTTCGTTCTTTCGGTCCGCATGCTTCCCGTGCGGGCCGAGGTACACCCGGCGACCTTTCGTCCAACCGTGCCCGTTCTCCTCGTGGTCGGGGCAACGTCCGGATTCGCCGCCGGTCTGTTGGGGGTTGGCGGCGGAGTCATCCTCGTTCCGGTGCTCACTGTGCTTCTGAAGTTCCCGGTCAAGACGGCCCTCGGCACTTCACTCGCCGTCGTCGCCGCTCAAGCGATCCCCGGCACGATCACGCACGCCCTCATCGGCAACATCGACTGGGCGATCGCAGGCGGACTCGTTATCGGCGTCGTGCCGGGGGCGCGCATCGGATCGCGCTTGGCGGTCGCGGCTGAAGATCGGAAGCTTCGAACGATCGTCGCGATCGCAATGGCATTGCTGGCCGTCGCATTCGCAGTAACCGAGATCCGCGCTTTGGACAGATGATCCGGCGGTGCGCGGCAGCATTTACCGCGGTCCTGGCGGTCGGAACGACCGGCATCGCGGCCGCTCCAACGGCCATAGCAGCACCGCGACCACTGGCCGTCGTCATCCACGTCACGACAAAACCGATCCTGAACCTCGACGGGCGGCCGGAGAGTTCGGCGCGGACACAGCTGGTTGCCATCGCCGAAGCGTTGGACACCTGGCGATCCCCCGACGCCGGCCTGCCTTTGAGCCTGGCCGTGAGCCCGGTTCTGTGTGACGAGCTCGAGACCCTCGCAACGCCGGAAGCTCGCCGCGTGCTGTCCACGATGCGCGCGCTGGCGCGCCGGGCAGACGTACTCAGCGCGCCTTATTCAGAAGTAGACCTTTCTTATCTCGACCGCGAGGCCGAGGTCCGTGACGAGATCCAGCGTGGTCGTGCGACGTTGCGCGAGTGTTTGGAACGAGCACCCATCGACGTTCTGCTACCGCACGGGTTCGATCTCGACGATCAAGCCGTCGACGTCGCCCGCAGTCTCGGGATCGATACCGCGCTGTCGAATCGCGCCGGAGCACCGGTTCGAAGCGATCCTACGGACGAACACGGTGCGATCACCCTCGTGCCTCAGACGAATGCCGCCGACCTCGGCACGGGCCGGCTTCAAGGGGCGCTCCTGGTTCCCGCCGACGATCCCTCCTGGGCGAGCACCATCGCCACAGCATCGTCCGCAGGAGAGGTCGAGGCCGTAACGATCGGCCGATTGGCACAGGGAGCACCACGCGTATTCGTCGACTTCCCGGATCCCGAGACACCGGACGATGCCGTCCGCCGGGCGATCGTGCGCGCCCGCCGAGCGGTGCAATCGTTCGAGAACTTCACGCTCGGCGACAACCCGCTGCGCCGCCGATTCCGTATCGGGCACGCCCGCGCATTGGCGACGGCGTCGGCCGTGTGGAGCGACGAAAAACGAGACGGAAAGAAAGTCTCGGAAGAGGCCTCGATCCGATCGTCCGAAGCTCTCTTGGACGCCGTTCAAGACGAGTTTCACAGCGTGACGACGCCCGGCGGTTCGTTCATCTTCTCGGCCAGACGAGGCCGCGTGCCGGTTACCGTCTCGAACGGTGCGAAGTACCCGGTGAAGATCCGCGTGAAAGTCTCGTCGCCGAAGCTCGACTTCCCGGACGGAACGAGCAAGGTCGTAACCGTCGAACCACCGGGCTTACCCGTTGAGTTCTCCGCGATCGCTCGTTCGACGGGAACCTTCCCAACCATCGTGAGACTCACCAGCCCCGACCGAACGGTTGTGTTCGATACCGCGGAGCTGTCCGTCCGGTCGACGGCGGTCAACTTCTCCGCGCTGGTGTTGACGATCGGGGGCGCGTTCTTCCTCATCGCTTGGCTCGTGCGGCGCCGTGGGCGCAAGCGGGCGACGCAATGAGCGGACCGGAACCCGCCACGGGATCCGCGACGGATCAACGCCGCTTCTGGCGCGCGGCCGGAGTCATGTCCCTCGGGACGGCGGTGTCCCGCGTCGCGGGGTTGCTTCGCGTTGCTGCGTTGACATACGCCCTCGGAGTCACGGGAACGCGTCTGGCCGACACCTACAACCTCGCCAACACCACACCGAACATCATCTACGAGCTATTCCTCGGCGGGATCCTCACCGCGGTCTTCGTACCGGTGCTCATTGAAGCCCGGGCCCGCCGATCCGGATCGTCGACCGAGGGCGACTCCGCTCTGGTATCCGTCTCGTTGATCGCCTTCGCGGTCGTCTCCGCTCTTGCAGCCGTCGGAGCGCCGCTGATCATGCGTATCTACACATTCCGCATAGCGGATCCGTCCACACGGGCGGCGCAGCTCGAGCTGGCCACGTATCTGCTGCGGTGGTTCGCGCCGCAGATCTTCTTCTACGGCGTCTGGGCGATCGCGCAGGCGTTGCTCAATCTGCGCGGCGCGTTCGGACCGGCGAGCTTCGTTCCGGCGCTCAACAACCTCGTCGTCGCCGCGACGCTGTTTGCGTTTGCGCGCGTGATCGGATCGCAAAGTCTTCATCTGTCAACGGGAGCCAAGGTGCTGCTGGGCGCCGGCACGACGGCCGGCGTCGTCGTGCAGGCGCTCGTCCTGCTTCCGTTCCTGAGAAGAGAGCGCATCAAGTTCAGGCCCGACTTCCGCGATCCGGCCGTGACCAAGATGCTCCGGCTCGCCGTCTTCGTCGCCGGATACGTCGCCGTGAATCAGATCGGGCTCTGGGTCGTCCTCGCTCTGGCCAACGGAACCCGCGGCGGCGTGACGTCATGGCAGGTGGCGTACATCTTCTTCCAGCTTCCGCACGGACTCTTCGCCGTGAGCATGTATACCGCCCTGTTCCCCGATCTGTCGCGAGCGGCCACGGCCCGAGACTGGGATGCCTTCCGCGACGGCTTCGTCCGAGGCGTCCGGGGCATCGCCTTCCTTCTCGTGCCGGCGGCGATCGGATACGGGCTCCTGGCCGACCCGATCGCGCGGTTGCTCTTCGCCCGCGGCGTCGCCGATGCGCGCGACGCCGCGGCCGTGGCCGCCGTCCTCAAGGGCTTCGCCTGGAGCCTCGTCTTCTTCTCGACCTTCCAGCTCCTTACCCGCTGCTTCTACGCGCTGGCCGATGCGCGGACCCCGACGATGCTCAACGCGGCTGCCGTCGGCGTGAATATCGCCGTCAACATCCCCCTTTATTCATGGCTCGGCGTGCGCGGCCTGGCTTTCGGGCATGCCATCGCCTATGCAGTGGGTGTCCTGCTTCTGCTCATGGTGCTCGAAAGGCGGGTGCCCGGTGGCCTGCACATGTCCGCTCTCGCCGGGCCGTTGACACGCATAGCGGTCGCTGCGGCCGCTATGGGAGCTTCGGTCTGGGCCATCACGCGGGCCGTCCGCAGCCCGGACGTTCTCGTCGTGGGGGCTTGCGTGGGGGCCGGTGCTATCCTCTACCTCGCATTTTCGCAGGTAGCAGGTGTTGGGGAGCGCTCGATTCTCCTCGACCTCCTTTGGTCGAAGATGGGGCGCCGCCTTCGAGGAGGACGCAGGTGACCGTACGGATCGTGACCGACTCGGCGTCCGACATTCCGGCCCGCATCGCTCAAGAAGCAGGCATCACCGTCGTTCCGCTCACCGTCCGCTTCGGCGACGAGAGCTTCGTGTCCGGTGTCGACCTCGACGCCGATGCGTTCTGGGCGAAGCTGAAGTCGTCGACGGAACCGCCGGCGACCGCCGCACCGAGCGCCGGCGACTTCCAAAACGCCTACGAGAAGCTCATCGCCGAGGGCGCGACCGGCATCGTGTCGATCCACCTGTCTTCGAAGCTGTCGGCGACTTACCAGTCGGCCGCCGTCGCCGCCAAGGAGATCGGCGGCTGTGCCGGTCGAGGTCGTGGACACACTCGCCGTCTCCGCAAGCAGGGACTCCTCGCCATCGAAGCGGCCGAGCGTGCAAAAGCGGGCGCATCGGCCGCCGACATCGCGGCGGAAGTCAGTGCGAAAGCGCGACAACGTTCACCTCTTCGGGGCCATCGACACGCTCGAGTACCTCCGACGCGGCGGACGCATCGGCGGAGCGCAAGCGCTCCTCGGCACAATGCTCAAGGTGAAGCCGGTCATCAGTCTCGAGGACGGCGTCGTCGAACCGGTCGGGCGTGTCCGCACACGCGCCAAGGCGCTCGAGCACATGGTCGGGCTCGTCCGAGAGCACAAGGACCGTATCGGCCGGCTCATCGTGCTGAGCGGCGACGCGCCGGACACCGACAAACTCGTCGAGCTGCTCCAAGACGTCGCCACCGTCCCTCCGGATGACATCTGGACGCTGGGCGCGATCGTCGGAGCGCACGCGGGTCCTGGCGTGATCGGCGTGGCCTTCGTGACGCGCCCGGATGGCGCGTAGAGCGCCTGAAGACAGGCGACGAGTCCAGCCGGCATGGAGTCGCACCTGGCCCGAGGCCAACGGGTCGGGGACCGCTACCGGCTGACGGAACAGCGCGGTCTCGGTACGAACTGCGTCACATGGGAAGCGCTGGATGAACGCCTCGACCGCCCCGTAGCTCTTCGCATCTTCGAAGCCGGTCTAGATCGGGCGACGTTGGTGAAGCGTGCCGGTGCGGCCGCATCTTTGACTCACCCTCGTGTCGTGCGTGTTTTCGACACCGGACAAGACGACGACAGCTTCTTCACGGTGAGCGAGCTCCTTCATGCTTCGCTCGCAACGGTTCGGCTTCCTCTGGCGCCCGCGTCGGCCATTCAGACCGCGATCGATGTAGCCGAGGCTCTCCACTACGCACACGAACGCGGGGTGGTGCACGGGAATATCCACGAGACCAACGTCCTGCTTTCGGAGGCGGGGGCCAAGGTCGCCGACTTCTCACTCGCACGTCTCGACGACTCGGCCGAGAAGATGGACGACCTTCGAGCCTTCGGTGCGATGCTCGCACGAGTATCGCGGGCCCCCGGCCCCGGCGCACCGGTCGGTTTCGATCGAGTCGTCGAAGGTCTTGCCAACGGTGCCTACGAATCGGCCGGCGATGCGTTAACGGATCTGCGGGCCCTTCGGCCCCCGTCGGCGCAGCCGAAGCGCCCCCAGATCCGACGCGGGTGGCTCGTCGCGGTGATCGTCGTCCTCGCAGCACTGGCGGCCTTCGGCGTTACGCGACTCGGTGGGCGATCACCCGGGACCGAGTTCGTTCAGGGCGGAAAGATCGAAGGCGAGCCCCTCGAGATCGCTTCGGTAGACGATTTCGATCCGCCGGCGCTCGGAGGGGACGACAGAGAAGGCGCCGGATCAATTCAGCTCGCGATAGACGGTGACCCGCAGACGTTCTGGTCGACAGAACGCTACAGCGGAAGCGCCGAATTCAACGGGAAGAAACCTGGTGTCGGGCTGATCTTCGATCTCGGACAAGATCGTGAGGTCGGAAAAGCCCAGATCCTCTACCGGGTTGCGGGGTGCGCGTTCGAGCTCCGCTATACGAACGACGCCTCGGCTTCTCTGGAAGATTGGCAGGTCGCCGCGAGCGTCGAGGAGAGCCCTCTGTCCTCGGCGATCATCTTCGAAGCCGCCAAAGCGCGTTTCTGGATGCTTTGGATAACCAAGCTAACCAGCGAGCCACCGAACAACCCTCCTTTCACGTGTGCGGTGAAGGAAGCCGACCTTTTCGCCCCTTAGGCTTGCGGGAATACGTCCTGCGTTGGGGGCGTTGGTGGGTCAGGCAGCGCGGATAGGAAGATAGAGAGCAGATGCCCCCGGAACGCAACCTCATAATCATCGGCTCGGGCCCGGCTGGGTTCACGGCGGCGATCTATGCCGCACGCGCCAACCTCGCTCCGCTCGTCTTCGCCGGCCTCGAGTGGGGCGGTCAGCTGCAGCAAACGACCGACGTCGAGAACTACCCCGGGTTTCCGGACGGGATCCAGGGCCCGGAGATGATGGAGCTCTTCCGCAAACAATCCGAGCGATTCGGCGCGGAGATCATCTCGTCGGAAGTGACGAAGGTTGACTTCTCACAAGCACCTTTCAAGGTGTGGGTAGGCGACCAGCTCGAAGTCGCCAAGGCCGTGATCATCTCGACGGGCGCCGAATACCGGCACCTCGGCATATCGGGAGAGGACGAGTACGCGGGTCACGGCGTGTCCTACTGCGCCACGTGTGACGGCTTCTTCTTCAGGGACAAGGACATAACCATCGTCGGCGGGGGAGATTCGGCTATGGAGGAAGCGATCTTCCTATCGCGGTTCGGTAGCAAAGTCACCGCTATACATCGCCGTGATGAGCTTCGTGCATCGAAGATCATGCAGCAGCGTGCATTCGACAATCCGAAGATCGATTTCATCTGGGACACGGTGGTCACCGAGGCACGCGGTGACAACGGCAAGCTGTCCTCAGTCGATTTGCGCAACCTGAAGACCGGTGAGGAATCGAACCGGCCCACCGAGGGTCTCTTCATCGCGATCGGCCACGATCCCGCCACCAAGGTCTTCGAGGGGCAGATCGACCTCGACGATGCCGGCTACATAAAGGTGCACGACGGGTCGTATACGTCGGTCGAGGGTGTCTTTGCCGGCGGCGACTGCGTCGATCACAAATACCGGCAGGCCGTCACCGCAGCCGGCTTGGGATGCATGGCCGCGATAGACGCGGAACGATGGCTGGAGGCCAAGCAGCACGCCTGATTCACGTAACCGGCAGCATCGCCACCTGTAACGCTCCGCCGCAGTTCCCACACCCGAATCGCCACGGCCGGTCGACCAACGCCGAGCGGCGCTGACGTCGCGTTGTCCATCCGCATCCTGCGCATGAGATCTCGTAGCGTTGACGCTTGCGGATGACGTCGGGATCGAGTGCGTGATCGCTGCAGGGAGCCAGCGAACACCCTAGATACAGAGCCATCGTCTGCCAGAGCGATCCGTGGCCGAGATCCCGATAACGCTCCCATGCCGCTTGGTGCGCCAGCTCGTGACGCGTGGTCTCACGAACCTGAGCCTCGTCCACTATGTGCCGGCTGATGCGGATCTCGACGACCTTGCTCGTGCGGCGATCCACGATGATCGATCCGAGCTCCGTCGTCGTCCTCGTGATCCTGATGGGACACGGACCCAGCTTGGCGACGATGGACCGCGCCCGCACTTGCTCTTCGAGCGCGATCGCTTGAACGACGTTCGGTTTCACCGATCGAGTGTCCCCCGGCCCCGAGCGGTTAGCTAGTGTCTGAAGGATCTCGTGAAGCTAACGAAGGCGACTGCGTACGCCATCCGAACACCTCCGCCCAACTACGGCGGCTACTTCTGGTACTTCGTGAAGCTCGAGACCGATTCCGGACTCGTCGGCTGGGGTGAGACGGCGGTTCTGTTCAGCATGTACAACCACGAGCGGGCGTTCGAGCAGCTCGTCGACGGCGTGTTCAACCGCTACCTGGACGGTCGCGATCCGATGAACCGCGATGCGTTGAACAAGGTGATGTACGCGGGGCTCTCGTCACAACACACCGACTACTTCGTCGGCGGGATCATCAGCGCGTTCGACGTCGCGATGTGGGACATCTGCGGCAAGCACTTCGGTGTGCCCGTCGCCGACCTCCTCGGCGGCCGCTACCGCGATCGCATCCGGACGTACACCTACATCTACGACACCGAGGACGAAGGCGGGCTCGCAGCGTCGGCGTCGAAATGGCAGAACGATCCGAAGCGCGTCGGCGAGCTCGCCGCGAAGCACGTCGACGAAGGCTTCACCGCGATCAAGCTCGACCCGCTGTACTACACGCTGCCCGGCATCCTTCCCGTGAGCCCGTGGGAGGTCACGATGGAGGAATACGACCGGGCCGAGCGGACGATCGAAGCGATCCGCGAAGCCGTCGGGAACCGCGCCGACATCTGCATCGGCACGCACGGTCAGATCACACCGTCGGTGTCACGCCGCCTCGCGAAGCGCCTGGAGAAGTACGACCCGCTGTGGCTCGAGGAACCCTGTCCTCCCGAGAACGTCGAGGAGATGGCACGGATCGCGGCGAGCACGTCGATCCCGATCGCGACGGGCGAGCGCCTGGCCTACGTCCACGACTTCCAGAAGACTGTTCGCTGCCGGTGCGTGTCACTTCGCGCAGCCCGACCTCGGCAGCTGCGGTGGGATCACGGCGGCCAAGCAGATCGCCGCGTTGGCCGAAGCTTCCTACGTGCTGATGGCGCCGCACGTTTGGGGCGGGCCGGTCATCACCGCCGCCGCGATGCAGATCGACGTCAACGTCCCGAACTTCCTGATCCAGGAGAGCATCTATATGTCCCGCGGCTTCTTCGACGAGATCGTCGCCGAGCCGTTCGGCTGGGAGGACGGCGACCTGGTCTTCGAGGACCGTCCGGGCATCGGGATCGAGCTGGACGAGGGCAAGCTCGAGGCGTTCCGGATCTGACGGCGTCGCGGAATAGAATGGCGCCCTTCGGCGTTTCAGAGCAGACCTAAAGAAAGGCTCGCACATGGCCAACATGACCGAACTCACCTCCGAGACCTTCGACGACTCCGTCGCCGCCGAGCTGCCCACGCTCGTTGATTTCTGGGCCGAGTGGTGCGCCCCGTGTCGGGCCATCTCGCCGATCTTCGAAGAGATCGCTACCGAGTACGAGTCAAAGCTCCGGATCGTCAAACTGAACGCTGACGAACATCCCGACGTCGTGCGCAAGCTCGGCGTGATGAGCATCCCGACGCTTGATCCTGTTCGCCAAGGGCGAAGAGAAGACACGGATCATCGGAGCGCGCGCCAAGCAGCAGCTGCTCAAGGACATCGATCCGCATCTGTAGCTGACCCCCGGCCGTCGTCCGACGACTGCCTTACTCGGCTAGGCTGCTCGCGATGGCTGTGGCCCCTCCCCCATCCTTGCGTATCGGTGACCAAGGCAGCGCCGTTCTCGACGTCCAGGCGCGCTTGGTCGCCCTCGGATATCCGATATCCGAAGACGAGCGCGGAGCGTTCGGACCTCACACCGAGTCGGCCGTCAAGGTCTTCCAGATCCGCCGGGGCTTGAGCCCGGACGGCATCGTCGACCAGCACACTTGGCGCGAGCTCGTCGAGGCGGGCTGGACCTTTGGCGGCCGCACTCTGTATCTCCGGCGTCCTCCGATGCGCGGCGACGACGTACGCGACCTGCAACGGCAACTGAACGCGCTCGGGCTTCGATTCCGGCAAGGACGACGGCGATCTTCGGCATGGAGACGCACGACGCCCTGTACGACTTCCAGCGCAACGTCGCGTCTGCCTCCCGACGGGATCGCCGGACACGAAACGTTCGAAGCACTCGATCGTTTACGGCGGCGCATCGGCCCGGGCTCGAAGGCCGAGCTGCGAGAACGCATCGCACGTGAGCTATCTCCTGGTCTCGAGGGTCGGACCGTTTTCCTCGATCCAGGACACGGCGGCTCGGACGCCGGGATCCTTACAACGCCCGGGATCCCGGAAGCGTATGTCGTCTATCGCGTGGCCGAAGCGGCGGCCGCACAACTGAGCCGCTTCGGCGCCAGCCCGGTTCTATCCCGCGCCGTTCAGCAGGGACCGGACTTAGAACGACGTTGCGAGACGGCCAACACCGCGAGCTCCGACCTCGCGATCTCGTTCCATCTGGCGTGCCGAACCGATCCCGGACCAACGGTCGCCTTCTGGTCGGTAGAAGGAACACAGTCGACGATGGGACGCGAGCTCGCCGGCATCATCGGTGAAGCGCTGCGTCCTCGATTGGGGCGAACGCAGATCCTCGGTCGGAACCTTCCCTTCCTGCGGCAAACGCGAATGCCGGCGGTGATCGTCGATCTCGGTAGCGAGGGCAACGACCAGCTGCTGGCCGAGGATCCGTACCTCACCGCGCTCGGAGAAGCGGTAGCCGGCGGCATCGAGCATTACTTCGCAAGCTGACGCGCAAGTAGTAAACGCGTCCCGCACAATGGATAGATGCCGAACCCCGTAGACCCCTATAGCGACCGCTACGCACAGCGCGCCGCGGGCATGACCGGCTCGGAGATCCGGGCTCTCTTCTCCGTGCTCGAACGGCCGGAGATCATCTCGCTGGCCGGCGGAAACACAGACACCGACATCGTTGCCCATCGAGTCGTCGACTGCGTACGGGCGGTCCTAGAGAGGGACTCGCGGGCCGCGCTGGGCTACGGCGCGGCAGGAGGCCACTTTGTGCTGCGCGAGCAGCTGTGCCGGCTCATGGCCACCCAGAACATCGAGGCCGACCCGCATCAGCTGGTCGTAACCAACGGGGCACAACAAGCGCTGGAGTTCATGGCGAAGGTCTTCTGCGAACCCGGCGACCTGATCCTTACCGAAGCGCCGACGTACGTCGGCGCGCTCGGCGCGTTCACGTCCTTCCAAGCCGAGATGCAGGCCGTTGCGACAGACGAGCACGGGATAATTCCGGAATCGCTGGACGAGAAGCTGAGCGACATCGCCGCGGACGGACGGCGCGCCAAGTTCCTATATCTGGTCCCGACGTTCCAGAACCCGAGCGGCTACACGCTCTCCGCCGAACGGCGCCCTCAAGTCATCGACATCTGCACGCGGAATGACGTTCTCATCGTCGAGGACGATCCGTACGCGCAGATCAGATTCGAAGGCGATCCGGTCCCACCGCTACGCGCGCTGACCGACGAAGGGATCATCTACCTCGGCACTCTGTCGAAGGTGTTCTCGCCGGGCATACGTACGGGTTGGATCCTGGCGCCGGAGCACGTGCGCGAGCGCCTGGTTCTCGCGAAGGAGGCGGCAGATCTGTGCTCCTCTCCTTTCACGCAACTTGTCGCCGCCGAATACCTCAGCTCGCCGCACATCGAGGAAGACTTGGAGATCGTTCGCAAGACTTACAAGGAACGACGCGATGCGATGCTCGATGCGGTTCACGTTCGGTTCCCGTCCGAGGCTCGCGTGAGCGTGCCGGAAGGCGGACTGTTCCTATGGCTCACTCTTCCGGCGCCCATCGACACGCAACGGATGCTTGCTCGGGCTTTGGACGAAGGCGTGGCTTATGTTCCGGGAACGGCGTTCTATCCACGGAAGCAAGACGGGCGAACCTCAATGCGTTTGAACTTCTCGTATCCATCAGTGTCTGAGATCGAGGAGGGCATACGCCGGCTCGGCGGCGTAGTCACCGACGAGCTGGAGTTGGCCCGATCGGTGGAGGGTTGATTTGGCTCGCGTAGCGGTGGTCCGGGGCGGTCGCTCGCTCGAGCGAGAGTTCTCGTTGCGGTCCGGACATCATGTAGCCACGGCTTTACGACACGTCGGACACGACGTCTCGGAGCTCGACGTCGATCAGGATCTGGCCAAGTCACTCGACGACCGTCGACGTCGCATTCATCGCTCTTCACGGCCGCGACGGCGAGGACGGCACCGTTCAGCTCACGTGTGAAGCGCTGGGGACCCCCTACACGGGCTCGGCTCCCCTCACCTGCCGCTTGTGCTTCGACAAGGGGCTCGCCAAAGGCTTCCTTCATCGCGCGGGCCTCCCTACCCCTCCCGGGTACGTGCTCTCTTCCGAAGCGGTGCGGCACATGGGCGCGGGTACCGCCCTCAGGCTCGGAGCGGAAAGACTCGGCTATCCCTTGGCCGTTAAGCCGGCGGCACAGGGAAGCGCACTAGGTCTATCGGTGGTCGACGATCCCGCCGAGTTGTCCTCGGCGGCCATGGGTGCGCTGAACCACGGGGATCGGTTGCTGCTCGAGCGATTCATCGATGGTCCCGAGATCTCGATCCCGGTTCACGGCGTGGACCTCGATCCGTTGCCCGCCGTCGAGATACGCACCAAAGATGGCGTGTACGACTTCGAGACGCGAGTGAGCCCCGGCATGTACGAGTACATCTGCCCCGCAACGATCTCCGACGAACAGCTTCAGATCGCGCAGCGCATCGCGTCCGAAGCCGGCCGCGTTCTCGGCGTGCGTGACTTCGCACGAGTCGATATGCGCATAGGAGACGACGGTCCCGCGATACTCGACGTGAAGACGTGTCCCGGTCTCACTGAAACGTCGACGGTACCGCTCGCCGTTGCGCAAAGCGGTTCGAGCTTCGAAGAGTTCGTCGACCGGTTGGTCGACGCCGCTCTGACGCGCGCACCGACCGCGCGTGCTTAAGTCTTACCCCGAGCGACGAAGGAGCGAGCGGCAACGGATACCGCAGTGCAGCTGCGGAATCCGTTACTCGTAACCGAGAAGCAGCTCGACTATGCGATGCAGGTCGTCGCGCGAACCGAACGCGATCGATATCCGTCCACGGCCGCGACCCGATTCGATCCGGACTTCCGTACTCAGATGATCGGCTAGAGACTCCTCAAGATCCGGGAAGCGCCGCTTACGCGTTTCACGATCCGTCGTCGTCGTTGTCGATTCAACCTCACGCGCGATCTCTTCGATCTGGCGCACGGTCAGGCCGCGCTCCACAGCACGTTTAGCGGTAGCCAGTTGGCGATCGGGATCCTTGATGCCGAGCAGAGCGCGCGCATGGCCCGCTTGCAGGCGGCCTTCGTCCATGAACGTCTTGATCTCTTCGGGTAAGCTCGAGCAAACGCAGCGTGTTCGTGACGTGCACACGGCTCTTTCCGACACGGCGCGCGACGTCTTCCTGGGTGAGCTCGAACAGCTCGACGAGGTTGCGGTAGGCCTGGCCTTCCTCGAGGGGGCCGAGATCGGCGCGCTGCACGTTCTCCACCAGGGCCTGTTCGAGAGCTTGGCGATCGTCGACATGCCGGATGATGGCCGGCACCTTCGTCGCCCCGGCCAGCTTCGATGCGCGGAGCCGGCGCTCGCCGACCAGCAGCTCGAACCCGCCCTGCGTGCGAGGGCGCACCACGACGGGTTGCAAAACACCCTGCTCGCGGATGGAAGAGGCCAGCTCGTCCAGATCCTCCTGGCGGAAAACGGTCCGGGGTTGCCTCGGGTTCGGGTGGATCTCTTCGACGGCTATCTCCTGCAGGCCGACCGCCGATGCTTCGCCCGGTGCCACTGCGGCGTCCGCGCCCGGGCAACAATGCCGACAGCCCTCGGCCGAGTCCGGCCCTCTTCGTCATGCTGCTCCCTCCCCACTACTCGGTGTAGTCGTACCGCCACTTTCTGTGCTCGGACCACCCAGGACGCGATGGTCGAACTCTTCAGCCAGCCAGACGTACGCCTTCGAGCCCCGAGCAGAGGGCTCGTAGACCACGGCCGGCTGGCCGTAGGACGGGGCCTCCGACAAGCGAACGCTGCGCGGCACGATCGTCGAGAAGACCTTGTCCCCGAAGTGCGTCCGCACCTCCCGGGCGACCTCCTCGGAGAGCTTCGTCCGTGCGTCGTACATGGTCAGGACGATCCCGACGATCCCCAGAGACGCGTTTAGCCCGGTCCGGACGATGTCAACGTTGCGCAGCAGCTGGCTGAGGCCCTCCAGGGCGTAGTACTCGCACTGGATCGGGATGAGAACACCCTCCGCGGCCGTCATAGCATTCACAGTGAGCAGGCCGAGTGAAGGCGGGCAGTCGATGAAGATCACGTCGTAGGGGTCGAGCCGGTCTAGAACGCCCTTCAGCTTGGTTTCACGCGCCAGGGCCGACACCAGCTCGAGCTCGGCTCCCGCAAGATCGATGGTGGAGGGGAGTATGAAGAGGTTCGGATACCCCGTCTCGCGCACGATCGGGCGCGGATCGGCCCCTCCGACCAGGCAGTCGTAGATCGTCGACTCGAGAGAGCGGTGATCGATGCCGACCCCCGTCGTGGCGTTGGCCTGGGGGTCGAGGTCCACGATCAGGATGCGCCGACCGAGGGCGGCCAGGGCAGCGGCCAGGTTAACGGCCGTGGTCGTCTTGCCCACGCCGCCTTTTTGGTTGGCCACGGCTATGCGCATATCATTCTCCCCAATAACCACACTAATTAACACACGTAACAACACGCCTAGCCGAGGGGGCGCCGCTGAGGCACTCCGGCCCGGCGAGGGTACCGATCGGCCGTTTGGACTAACTTCGGCACGATCACCACCAATCTTGACTCATCGTGGGCCCAGATTCCAATCCGGGGTTGGGCCGGCCCTCCCTTGTCCGGCTCGAGAGCCGGGATCCTGGCCAGCTCCACATAGGAGGGCACCCCGCCACCCAGTTCGGACGCCACTTCGCCGATCGAGTCGCGCTGCTTGGCCGACCCGACCAAGTCGCTTGTAGTTGCGAGCACGACGTTCCCGCCGATCCGAGCCAGCGGCAGACAGAGCTCGAGCGCCACCGAAGGAGCGGCCAGCGCCCGGGCCACGACGGAGCCGGCCGCCTCCCGAAACCCGCTCCGTCCTGCGTCCTCGGCCCGCGTGTGCACGGCGTCCACATTCTCCAGGCCGAGGCGGTTGATCACCATCCGAACGAAGGCCACACGGCGTTCCTGGGAGTCGAGCAGCGTCACGGGGTCGTCGGTGACAACCGCCAACGGCAAACCTGGCAAGCCCGCGCCCGAACCTACATCCACAATCCGTCCACCGCTGTTGATAAAGGGGAACAGGGCACACGACTCCAGAACGTGGCGCGTCAGGATGCGCTCACTCTCGTTCGGACCGAGCATTCCACGTGAAACACCCTCTGTTCCAAGGATCTCGGCCAGCGCCAGGAGCCTCCCGCCGCGTCCCTCTGGGTTCGACGAAATGCCCAGCTGGGTCAGATATGCAGCGACCTCCGTTTCACGTGATACCATACGGTGTAACAACACCTCCTGGTCAGGTGCCCTAAATCACACTGATGGAAGACGATTTCGACATCGGATTCCTGCTCGGGATCCTTATAGGTGAAGGTAGCTTTGGCGGCGACGGCCGGCAACCGTCGATCACGGTCCGCATGCACATCCGCCATGAGGCCATGTTCCTCCGCCTGGTCGAGATCGTTCCCGGCTCCCGGCTCTATGGGCCGTACCACCATTCGGGCAGATCGTACTTTCAGTGGATACTCCGCGGCCCGGCGCTCCGGCGGGTTCTGCCCCTGCTCGACCGGAGACTGACCCCGGCGCTGGATGGCCATGCCGCGCACCGGTACGCGGCCATGAAGGAGCGTTACGCCCGGGCGTTGCGCGCGCCTGCCTGAGGCGCCCACACTCACTCCCGTGACCTACGCCTTCCTAGTCACCGGAGCTTCGACCGGCATCGGCCGGGCCAGCGCCCTGCATCTGGCCGGGCGCGGACACACCGTCTACGCCGGAGTTCGTAAGCAGGCCGACGCCGACAGCCTCGCCGGCGAAGCCGTCGGAAACCTCAGACCCGTCCTCCTGGACGTGACCGACCCCGCCGCCATCAAGAGTGCCGCGCGATCCCTCACCTCAGATCTGGGCGACAGGGGCCTAGCCGGTCTTGTGAACAACGCCGGCATCGCCCTCGGCGGTCCTCTCGAGTACCTGCCCGTCGAGTCCTGGCGCCAGCAGCTCGAGGTGAACGTCATCGGTCAGGTCGCCGTGACCAAGTCCTTCATGCCTCTCATACGGAAAGCGACCGGACGGATCGTCTTCATCGGTTCCGTCGGAGGCCGGCTCGGCACTCCGATGATGGGCCCCTACAACGCATCGAAATTCGCCCTGGTAGGCATCGCGGAAGCCCTTCGCGAAGAGCTCCGGCCATGGAACATCAAGGTCGTTCTGATCGAGCCGGGCGCTATCAAAACCAACATCTGGGACAAGGGACGAGAGCAAGCCGACGATCTCGAACAGCGACTCGGGCCCGAAGCGATGCAACGATACGGTGCGCTCTATGCAGCTGTGCGCAAACTCATCGACCGCCAGGATCGTACGGGCATCTCGCCCGCCCGCGTTGCGAAGATCATCGAGCGCGCGCTCTTTACCGCCAATCCTCGCGCGCGTTATCTGGTTGGGCCCGATGCCAAAGCGATCGGTGCTGTCTCACGAGTGCTGCCGGATCGCGCTAAAGACGCGGTGTTTCGGCGAGCCTCCGGATTGAACGTTCCAACGAGGTCGGACTAACCGAAACCTCTACCGATTGCCGTCGGGTTCGTCGGCGACGTTACCGTCCGGTTCGGCGGCGACGTTACCGTCCGGTTCGGCACGATTGCCGTCGGGTTCTGCATCGCGCGGTCCGCGACCTCGTCCGCGTCCACCTCGTCCGCGTCCACGGTTGTTCCCGTTCCGCCGACGTTGTCCGCCGCCGCTGCGTTCGTTCCCTTCGCGACCACCGCCGCCACCGGGTCGACGACGACGCTCCCAATAGGACTCGACATCGACAACGAGGGCCTGGCGCGTCTTAAGCCTTCGCTGTACTCCGGCACGAACGAGCTCTTGCAAAGCTTCCAACGTCGTGCCGCTCCGACCGATGAGTATCCCCATCTCTTCGCCGGAGATCTCGACGTAAACGGTTCCGCCGGCGATGCGAGTGTTCACCTGGCCGTCTAAACCCATTCGTTCGAGGATGCCGCGGACGATCTCGCCTCCCAACGCTGCAGCTTGTTCCTGTCGCTCGGACAACGAAATCTTGTCGCCTTCGTCTTCGTCGGAGTCCTCGATGTAATCCGCACTCGCCTCGACATCACGACTCGGTGCCCTGTCGCGCGAACGTGGGGGAGCTGATTCGGTTGCAACTGCAGAGTCGTCACGCGCCGGCGTAATGTCATCGCGAAACGCGTGTCGCACGTCGGCGGCTTCGTCCTTCGGTCGCACACGAACGATCGCCGGTTCTCCGCCCAACCCGAATAGACCTTTGGCTCCTTCGCTTACGACCTCGATATCGAGGGCGTCCGGCGACACTCCCGCTTCGGCAACGGCCGCGTTCTGGGCCTCCTCGACGGTGCGACCTTCTTTGGTGATCCAGGGCATCGAAATGGGCTCCTGAGCTGGGGTTTTAGCGTCTGCGCTTCTTCTTCTTGCGCCGCCTGCGCGCGCGCTTCTCGGCGATGTCACGGCGCTCGCGCGCGAAGTCCGGTGTCGAAGTACCGGTCAAAGCGGGCGTCACCGACGATGCTTGCTCGGGAACATCCGGGACTCGCTGAGGGATCTTCGGCTTCTCCTTGACCGGCTTCTTCTTGCCCGGCTTCGACGAGTCACCGAAGGGCCACAGAGGACGCCACCATGGCTGACCCACCCGCATGTCGCGCGTCATGACCATCTGCTGAACGAGTTGATACGTGCTTTGCGTTGCCCAATACAGAACGAGAGCCGCCGGGAAGCGAAGGAACAGCAGGACGAAGACGAGCGGCATGAGCATCTGCAAGCGGCGCTGCTGATCCGTCTGTCCCGGGTTGAGCTGTCGCGTGCTCAGCAATTGCGCGATCGTCATCCACGCGATCAGCAGCCATCCGGCAACGCTGGTGTTGGCAGGGTGTGCCAGATCGCCGAGGCCGATGAAGGGCATCTCCGGCACCAAGCCTCTCGCCTGCGCGGCATTCAGCACGGCGACGGTACCCAGTTTGCCGGACGGATTCACCTGCTTGGCCATTGCCTTCGTAACAGTTGTGAGGTTTCGTAGCGCCTGATACATGCCGATGAACACCGGCATCTGCGCGATCATCGGCAAGCACGCGGCATACGGATTGACGCCTTCGCGCTGGTACAGCGCCATCATTTCCTGCGTCATCTTCTGCCGATCGCTGCGGTACTTCTGCCGCAAGCGCGCAACTTCGGGCTGCAGCCGTTGTTGTTCGCGCATGGACTTGATTTGTCGAACAGCTATCGGCAACAGCAGCGTCCGCACGATGATCGTGATCGTGATGATCGCCAGCGCCCAACGGTGTCCGCCGGCGAATGAATAGAAGTCGGCGATCTTCGACAGGCCGGTTGCGAAGTAACCGACGAACTGATGCCAGATGTTCATGCGGCCTCACGCTTGCCGGTCAAATTGGTGGTGCTCTCGGCCGAAGAAGTCCGTCGCCACGAGAACTTCTCAGGCAGATAGTCGAAACCTCCCGGATTCCACGGGTGGCAACGAAGCAGTCTGCGCACGCCGAGATACATCCCGCGAAAGACGCCGTATCGCAGTACCGCTTGCGCGGAGTACTCGGAGCACGACGGGTAGAAGCGGCACCGGGAGCCGAGCAGCGGGGAGATCAGTCGCTGATAGAGCCTGATCGGCGCGACGAGCGCGCGAGCTGTGAGATTCATATCGAGGTCCACTTCCCTGGAAGCGCTATCGCGCTTCCGGCTCTTGAGTTTGCGTTAGTAACAATCCTGCTCGCGCTGCGGCGTCGGCCAGCGACCTTTCGAGGTCCGCCACGCCCGCACCAACTACCGGCGGTCGCGCCACGACGACGATGTCACACGCCACAAGACGCGGGATGAGCGGTCGGATGGCCTCGCGAAGGACCCGTCTCGCCCGATTCCGGACGACCGACCCGCCGATCCGGCGGCTCACGGCGAACCCGATGCGAGGCACCTCCGGCGCCTCCCGCGCGAAATGGTACAGGACGAACTCGGGCGTGGGCACACGAATGCCCTGCTTGGTGACCTGCTGGAGGTCGGACCGGGAGCGAAGGCGGTTTTCCCGCCTCACCAGAGGTTCCCCGAAGGCCTAGGCGGCCAGCCGCGAGCGGCCTTTGCTCCGGCGCCGGCGAAGGATGGCCCGGCCCCCGGGAGAGCGCATGCGCTTGCGGAAGCCGTGGCGGCGCTGCCTGCGCCGATTGTGGGGCTGGAATGTTCGCTTCATGGCTCGGCCGCTCGCTTGAGAAAAACTCCGAATCCACAACCTACCAGACGACTTCCAACCGGCCGTTCACATGTGTTTCAGCTTGTCACTTTGGGCGACTTTGTGACTCTGGAGTGGTCCCCGTGATCGCGGTAAAACCGCAGGTCAGGGGCCATTGACAAGGTGCCGTATGAGGGGGAATAGTACGTGGTGCGTGCGAGCACAGATCGCGGTCCTCGGGCCGCGGTTTTTTACGTTTAGGGGGAGTTTCCACACTTGTGGAAACTCCTGTGGATAACCCACAGAACACGCTGCGAGGGGGCCTTTTAATGGGGGGAGTCTCGATGGGAGCGTCGGCTGGTACCACCGACGTGCACTCCGTATGGCAGCAGTGTGTGGAAGACGTTCAGGCCCGGCTCACAACCCCGGCCTCGCGGGCATGGTTCGAGGAGACCGAGCCCCTGGCGATGTCCGACGAGGCGATCACACTTCGCGCTCCGAACTCCTTCGCCAAGGAATGGCTCGAGCACCGATACGGGAATCTCCTCCAGGACGCCCTGCGCCGCGCCTGTGGGCGTGAGCTGCGTCTGGAGATCCTGTCGGCCGCTCCGAACGGCGCCGGCCCCGTTCCGATCCCCGTGCCGAGGGCGCCGGCGCCGGCCCAGACCGAGGATGAGTCCGCGAGCCCTGAACCCCCGGTACAACTTCGAGACTTTCGTCATCGGGGCCTCCAACCGGTTCGCGCACGCCGCGGCTATGGCCGTGGCCGAGGCTCCGGCCAGTGCCTACAACCCGCTGTTCATCTACGGCGGGGCCGGACTCGGCAAGACCCACTTGCTCCACGCCATCGGGAAGCACTCCCGGGAGCTCTACCCGCACCTGCGCGTGAAATACATCAGCTCCGAGTCGTTCATGAACGACTTCATCAACTCGATCAAGGACGACCGCTCCGAGGCCTTCCAGCGGCGCTATCGCGAAAGTGACGTCCTGCTCGTGGACGACATCCAATTCCTGGAGAACAAGGAGCGGACGCAGGAGGAGTTCTTCCACACGTTCAACGCGCTGCACAACGCCAACCGGCAGATCGTCATCTCGTCGGATCGTCCGCCGAAGAAGATCGCCACTCTCGAGGATCGTCTGCGTTCGCGATTCGAGTGGGGACTCATCACCGACATCCAGCCGCCCGATCTCGAAACGCGTATCGCGATCCTTGCGCAAGAAGGCGGAGATGGACAACCTCACCGTCGAACGAGGACGTCATGAGCTACATCGCGTCGCGCGTGGAGTCCAACATCCGCGAGCTCGAGGGTGCACTGATCCGCGTCATCGCCTATGCATCACTGAACCAGACGACGGCCACTCTCGATCTGGCCGAAGAGGTGCTCTCAGCACCTGTTCCCGACGTCGGGGGCCGAGCCCGTTCGAACGGAAACGATCCTTGCGGAGACGGCGTCCTACTTCGGTGTCTCCGTCGACGATCTGCGTTCGCAGAACCGGTCACGTCCGATCGTGCAGGCCCGGCAGATCGCGATGTACCTCGTTCGCGACCTAACGGACCTGTCGTTGCCGAGGGTCGGCGCAGTCTTCGGGGGCCGGGACCACACGACGGTCCTGCACGCCTGTCAGAAGATCGTCGGGCAGCTCTCCGAGAAGCGTCAGGTCTATCACCAGATCCAGGACCTCACGCCCGTATCCGCAAGCGCGGCGGCAGTAACTAGGTCTTGTCCGTCTGATGTGTAACGACTGTGGACAAGTGGTCGACGCACGTCCTGCCGATCTCGGCCGTCCCCAGGTTGTCCTTGTCCGTCCCGATACTGTCCCCACCCGCCATTCCGGTCGTGACCTGGCCGGACGGGAGGATACTCACAGAATGCACAGGCCCTTATTACTACGACTCTAAAAACCTAAAGATTTTTAGTAGAAGGCAAGACCTTGTTCTGGGGAGGGTCACGATGAAGCTGGTCTGCTCGCGAGAAGAGCTTTCTCGAGGACTTGCAAACCGTGCTGCGTAGCGTTGGTGCCAGAGCCGGCATACCGGCGTTGTCCGGTGTACTGCTGGAACTCTCCGACACCGATCTGACGCTCACCACTACGGACCTCGAGCTCACAACCAGCGTTCAGCTGGGGCTGACCGGTGAAGCGGGACGGATCCTGTTGCCCGCACGCCTGCTGGCAGAGATCGTTCGGAGCTTGCCGTCGGATCAGGTGGAGCTCGTGACCGAGAACGGATCGGTCCGTGTCGCCGGCGGACGTGTCGAAGTTCAACATCCGCTCTCTGTCGCCCGAAGACTTCCCGCGCGTGGAGTCGACGGCAGAGACGAAGACGATCTCGCTCGAGGGTTCGACGCTGGCGACCGCGCTCGGCCAGGTTGCACCGGCAGCTTCGCGCGACGAGACACGACCGGTACTCACCGGCGTGCTGCTCGAGGGAGAGGGCGGCCGGCTCCGCGTCGTGGCCACGGACTCTTACCGTCTGGCCGTTCGTGAGATCGAAGTCGACGGCGTGGACGGGACCAAGGTCCTGATCCCGGCTCGAGCGGTGGTCGAGGTGGCGCGACTGGCCGCCACCGAGTCGAGCGTGCGACTCGAGATCGGCTCCGCGCAGGCAGGCTTCCATCTCGGCGACGTCGTGATCCAGAGCCGTCTGATCGAGGGTGAGTTCCCGGCCTACCGTCAGCTGCTACCCGAGGATCTTCCGAGCAGGCTCAGCGTGAACAAGGGTCCGTTCCTCGAAGCCCTCAAGCGCGTGGCGGTCCTCGCGCAGGACGCAACGCCCGGTCTTCCTGGAAGTTGGCGGAGAAGGAATCAGGCTGACGTGCAGCGCGCAAGGTCTGGGTGAAGGAACGAAGACGTCGAAGGCGATTACACGGGCGAGGACATGCGCGTGGCATTCAACGCCGCCTATCTCGAGGCGGGCGATGGTGGCGGCCGAGACCGAGGACGTCGTCGTCGACTTCACGCGACTCGCAGCGACCCGCGCTCATCCATTCACCGGACGACCGCGAGTTCCTGTACCTGCTTATGCCGATCCGTGTGAGCTAACCAGTGCGACGTGGAGGTCCTCAGGCTGCAGGACCTCCGTAACTACGAGTCGGCGGAGTTCACGCCGGCCCCCGGAACGACGATTGTGATCGGCGGCAACGGTTCGGGTAAATCGAGCTTGCTCGAAGCCATCGGAGTGTTCTCGACCTTGTCGTCACCGCGGGCCGGAAGCCTGAAAGTGCTGGTTCGCCAGGACTGCGACGAAGCCGGGGCGCGCTTGGAGATATCGGATGGCGCTCTGCTCGAGTTCCACATCCGCGGCGGGCGCGCGATGCTCCGGAGCGGAGGATCGACGGCGCAAGCCCGCGACTTCCTCGGGAGGTTCCGGTCGGTCCTTTTCACCCCGGAGGATCTCGACCTCGTCCGAGGTGAGCCGGCGCTGCGCCGTCGAGCTCTGGACGACCTTCTCGTCCAGCTGCGACCACGCTTCCGGTCGATCCGGCAGGATCTCGAGCGCGCACTTCGTCAGCGCAACGCGGCCCTGCGCGACAAGCTTCCGACCGAAGCCGCGCTGTACGGCGATCCGCTCGCAGCAGCAGCAGCCGTCGTGCTGGAGAGCCGGCGCGAAGCGGCCGCCCGGCTCCGACCGGCGGCCGATGAGCTCTATTCGGAGCTGGCCGAGCGAGGGCGGCTCGATCTCGTCTACAGGGACAGCTCGGCTGCGGGTGATCTGGCGGGGGCCGAGCTGGTGGAGCACTTCGCCCGGATCTATCGCGAGACGCTCTACAGCGACATGGACAGAGGCCGTACGACGGTCGGCCCCCACCGGGACGATCTCGACGTGCTCCTGGACGGCCGGGAGGCGCGTTGGTACGCGTCCCGCGGTGAGCAGCGGTCGGCGACGCTGGCCTTCCGCTTGGCCGAGCTGCGGCTTCTTCCCGATGCCGTTCTGCTGTTGGACGACGTCCTTTCGGAGCTCGACCCCGACCGGCGCCGGCGCGTTTTCGAGGTGACGGCGGGCTCACAAACGATCGTCACGGCCACCGACTCCGAAGCACTGCCGGCATCCGTGAAGGTCGAGAGCGTTTGGCGCGTGGAGGACGGAAAGCTTTCAAAGGAGGCTGCATGAGCACGCCGGAACCGCCCGGCGGCGGGATCCGCGGTGGCTGGCCGGTGCAGACTCGGCGAGATCTTGGCGCCCGCCCTCGAGCGGATCGGACCGAAAGGCGTGTGGACCGAAGCCAAGCTCCGGAAGCTGTGGCGAGATGCCGTGGGCGAGCAGGTTGCCGGGAACGCGAACGTCCTCAGGCTTCGCGGAAAGGTCCTCGAGGTCGAGGTTTCGTCCGATTCCTGGGCCACCGAACTGACGTACCTGTCGCCGGCGCGTGATCGAAAAATTGAACGGCCAACTCGGCGCCGAAGTTGTCACTCAGATAGTCGTTAGAAGACGCGAAATCACAACGTTTTTGACGGTGACGTTTCGTGATATACTTCTGGAGTACGAAAACGGTCGCTGACCTGCGGTTTTAGGCTCCGGGAGCCGAACTTTCCAAGGTCCACTCCTGGGGCCTCCTATGCCGCTTTGCGACCGACAAGAAAGAGGGTCGCAAATGGCACGGACGAACCAAGTCGGTACCGTCCCGAACGTCCGCCGAAAACCGGTAACGGCTCGCTACGCCGCGAAGGACATCACGGTCCTCGAGGGTCTCGAACCGGTCCGCAAACGGCCGGGGATGTACATCGGGTCGACCGGTCTCAAAGGTCTGCACCACCTCGTCCGCGAGGTGGTCGACAACGCCGTCGACGAAGCGATGGCCGGACATTGCACCCGCATCGACGTCACGCTCCTCGCCGACGGCGCCGTCAGCGTTACCGACAACGGCCGCGGGATCCCGGTCGACAAGCACCCGCGATTCAGGACGAAGTCGGCGGCCGAGATCGTGCTGACCACGCTGCATGCCGGCGGGAAGTTCGGCGAAGGCAGCGGCTACAAGGTCTCCGGCGGTCTGCACGGTGTCGGCGTGTCGGTCGTCAACGCTCTTGTCGACACGTCTCGAGCTCGAGATCGACTGCTCGCTCGACGGCAAGCACTACCAGATGTCGTTCCACAACGGCGGCAAGGTCAAGGAGAAGCTGCACCCGATCGGTAAGGCGCCGCGTGGCCACACCGGCACGCATGGTCACGTTCTGGCCCGACGCAGAGATCTTCGCTCCGAAGGCACCGAGTTCCGTGCGCAGACCATCCTCGAGCGACTGCAGACCTACGCGTTCCTCAACAAGGGTCTCGAGATCCGCTTCGTCGACGAGCGCAAGGACCGGAAGCAGGAACAGACGTCTACAAGTACAACGGCGGCATCGTCGACTTCGTGAAGTACCTCAACGACGACGAAGGAGCCGCTGTTCCGCAAGATCGCGCACTACGAGATGGCCGAGACCGACCAAGAGGTCGAGATCGCCATGCAGTGGAACACCGGCTACAACGAGGGCATCCACTCGTTCGCCAACGGCATCGAGACCGCCGAAGGCGGGATGCACGAGGAAGGTTTCAAGAAGGCCCTCACCAACGTCGTGAACCGCTACGCGACGCGAGAAGGGGATCCTCAAGGAGAAGGACGGCAACCTCACGGGCGAGGACATCCGCGAAGGATTGACCGCGGTGATCTCCGTCCGGCTGCGCGAGCCGCAGTTCGAAGGACAGACGAAAGCCAAGCTCGGCAACGTCTGCATCCGCTCGCTCGTCGAGCGCGCGACGAACGAGAAGCTCGCGTCGTGGCTCGAGGAGAACCCGCCCGAGGCGCGTAAGGTCGTCCGAAGTCGGTCGTCGCGTCCCGCGCGCGTGCGGCGGCCAAGGAGGCGCGCGACCTCACCCGCCGGAAGTCGGCGCTCGAGGGCGCCGGCATGCCGGACAAGCTGCGCGACTGCGCGTCGGGGACCGCGGCCGAGGACGCCGAGCTGTTCATCATCGAGGGCGACTCGGCCGGTGGTACGGCCGTCCAGGCGCGCGATCCCGCGACGCAGGCGATCCTGCCCCTCCGCGGGAAAGATCCTGAACGTCGAGAAGGCGCGCATCGACAAGATGCTGCAAGCAACTCGAGGTGATCCAGACGCTCGATCGCCGCGATCGGCTCAGGCGTGGGCGAACGAAGAGTTCGAGGTCGAGAAGGCGCGGTACCACAAGGTCATCATCATGGCCGACGCCGATGTCGACGGATAGCACATCCGCACGCTGCTGCTGACGTTCTTCTTCCGTCAGATGAGGCCGCTGATCGACGCGGGCTACGTCTACATCGCGCAGCCGCCGCTGTACTCGACGATCATCGGCAAGGAGAAGATCTACCTCAAGGACGACGCGCGCGAAGGAAGAGTTCCTCGACGGAGCAACCCGGACCACAAGCACGAATTCATCCGTCTGAAGGGTCTGGGTGAGATGGACTACGAGGAGCTGAACGAAACGACGATGGACGCGACGAAGCGTACGCTGCTGCAAGGTCGACGCTCGACGAGGCGGCGCAGGCCGACGAGATCGTCGAGCATGCTGATGGGCGAGACGTCGAGGCGCGCAAGGACTTCATCATCAAGAACGCCAAAGACGTCCGTTTCCTGGACATCTAAGGATCGAGTCGAAAGCGAGCCCCGAGCATGAGCGGCGACCGCCGAACAAGCCGACACGCCGAAGTCGGCGCCGCGCGCACGAGCCCGCATAACCCGGCGGCGACGGCAACGGAGCCGACGCAGCAGCCGCTCGTCTTCGGCAGCGTCGAACCCGATCGAGATGAAGGAGGAGATGGAGCGGTCGTTCCTCGACTACTCCATGTCGGTCATCATGGCGCGGGCGCTGCCCGACGTCCGCGACGGACTCAAGCCCGTGCACCGCCGGTTCCTGTACGCGATGAAGCACCGCGGAGCTCGGCGCCCGTCCGGACCGTCCGCACATGAAGTGCGCGCGGATCACCGGTGACGTCATCGGTAAGTACCACCCGTACGGCACCACCGCGGCGTACGACGCGCTGGCCCGGCTCGCGCAGGACTTCTCGCTCCGTTACCCGCTCATCGACGGCCACGGGAACTTCGGCTCCCCGGACGACGGCCCGGCCGCCGAGCGCTACACGGAGGCGCGACTGGGCGCTCTGGCGATGGAGATGCTCGCCGGGATCGACGAGAACACCGTCGACTTCGTCCCGAACTACACGAACGAGCTCGACGGAGCCGACGGTGCTTCCTGCGCGCTTCCCGAACCTGCTCGTCAACGGGGCGCCAGGGCATCGCCGTCGCGTATGGCGACAAACATCCCGACGCACAACCTGACGCGAGATCATCGACGCCAGCGAACCACATCATCGATAACCCCGAGGCGACGCCGAAGGACCTGATGAAGTTCGTGAAGGGCCCCGACTTCCCGACGGGCGGCATCGATCCTCGGCCGCCAGGGGATCCAGGAGGCGTACACGACCGGACGCGGCTCGATCAAGGTGCGCGCGAAGGCCGAGATCGACGAGGGCCGGCGCGGCCGGAGATCGTCGTCACGCGAGATCCCGTACCAGACGAGCGTCGGAGCATCGCGGCGCGCATCGCCGAGCTCGTCAACGCCAAGCAGCTCGACGGGATCCGCAACATCAACGACGCGTCGGCGAAGGGCCAGACGCGGCTGGTCATCGAGCTCAAGCGCGAACGCCAACGCGAACGTCGTCCTGAACAACCTCTGGAAGACGACGGCGCTGCAGACGACGTTCCCGGTGAACATGGTCGCGCTCGTCGACGGTGTGCCGCGCACGCTCAACCTCGCCCAGGCGATCGGCGCACTACGTCGACCACCAGCTCGAGGTCGTCCGGCGCCGAAGCAAGTTCCGCCTGGAAATCGCCGAGGCCCGCGCACACATCGTCGAGGGTCTCCTCAAGGCGCTCGACAAGATCGACGCGATCATCAAGCTGATCCGCGGATCTGCCGACCGCGACGACGCGCGCAAGAAGCTCATGGCGGCGCCGCTCAAGTTCAGCGAGATCCAGGCCAACTACATCCTCGACATGCCGCTCGCGCGCCTTACGCGGCTCGGCGTCAAGGAGCTGCAAGCGACGAGATGGCCGAGCTCCAGGCGAACGATCAAGGACCTGCAGGTCGATCCTGGCCAGCGATCGCAGAAGCTGCGCAGCGTCATCAAGGACGAGCTCGAAGTCGTCGAGAAGAAGTTCGGCGACGAGCGCCGTACAGCTTTGGCTGCCGACGTCGGCGACATGAACATCGAGGACCTCATCGCCGACGAGCAGATCGTCGTCGTGCGCACCGATGCCGGGTACATCAAGACGGTCGCAGGCCGACAAGTACCGCACGCAGGGGCGCGGGGGCCGCGGCGTGCAGGGCGCGAACCTGAAGGAGGCAGATCTGGTGTGCGAGATCGTGCACACGACGTACGCACGCGCACCTGCTGCTTTTCTCGAACCAGGGCCGCGTGTTCCGCTTGCGAGCTCACGAGATCCCGATGAAGGAGCGCACCGCGCGGGGCACGGCTCTCGTCAACCTGCTGCCACTACGCAAGGACGAGATCGATCGCCGCCGATGATCGCGGCGTAAGACCTTCGATCAGGACGGGTTCCTGTTCTTCGCAACCAAGACAGGGTCAGGTCAAGAAGACGCCGATCCGCGAGTACGACAAGAGCCGCAAGGAAGGCTTCATCGCGATCAACTTGCGTGAACAGGAAGGACGAACTCGTCCGCGTCATCGAGACGACGGGCAAGGACGACATCATCATGGTCACCTTCCGCAAGGGCAGTCGATCCGCTTCACGAGGAGAACGTGCGCGTCGATGGGACGCGGAGCCGCCGGTGTGCGCGGTATCCGGTCTGAAGCCGGACGACAAGGTCGTGTCCTGCGACGTCGTCGACGGCGACGGGAGCGATCCTCATCGTGACGGACGGGGGCTTCGGCAAGCGAACCAAGCTCAGTCGAACTGGCGCCGCATCGGGCGCGGGGGCCAGGGCATCCGCGCGATCAAGCTCGAACGAGACGAAGGGTCACGTTGCGGCGGCGTTCCTGGTTCGTCCGGACGACGAGGTGTTCATGGTTTCGTCGGGCGGGATCACCGTGCGCATCCCGGTCGGCGGATATCGGAGCAAGGACGCGACGCCACCGGCGTCCGTGTGATGAACCTCGAGCGCGGCCAGCGTGTCGCCTCCGCCGCCCCGGTGTTCTCCAGCCGAGGTAACGGCGAAGAGCCGGCAACCGAAGAGGAGTAGCGAGCGTGGCCTCGGCCCGGGGCCACGAGCTGATCGAGCACACGGCCGACGTCGGCCTGCGCGTCTGGGCGCCGACGCTGGACGAGCTGTTCGAAGAAGCAGCCATCGGCCTGATCTCTGTGATGGGTGAGGCGTCCGGCGAGTCCGACGAAACGCGAAGAAGTTGCGATCGAGGCACCCGACCTAGCCGGTCTGCTCGTCGATTGGCTCTCGGAAGTGCTGTTCCGATTCGAGGCCCGCGAGATCGTGCCTACTGTCGTTCGGGTACGTGTGGAAGATGAGCGGCGACTCTCGGCAACGATCGAAGGACCATCGACGGAAGGCTTCCGCGAGCACGGCCCAGCTGTGAAGGCCGTGACGTATCACAGCGCTCGAGGTCGGTCCGTCCGGAGACGGGTTCGAGGCCCGCGTATATCTGGACGTCTAGAGCTGCCGAGGGTTGCGCTGCCGGTTAATCACGCCTAACTTCAAGTGGGGATTTTCCACGACCTGGGGGCAGGGCGTGCGTATAGAAGCGGGGTTCAACTACGGCCTTGCACGCCGCCCGAGGCGACGTGCAGTCGGTGTAGCGTTGGCGACCTTTGCGTCGGCGGTCGCGCTGGTCGTTGGGCCGACCGCATCTCCGGCCAAAGCTACGACATCGCTGTGCGGCTCCTACGGCGTTCAGACCATCGATTCGGTCGGGATCCATTGCAGGTGGCAGAAGCACATGCCCCTCCCGAGCTCCGGTGACAACAGCGGGATACAAGACACGTACACCGTCCCGAAACACGCAACGAAAGTTCATGTGGAGGTCAGTTCGGGCGGCTTCACGGAGGCCGATCTAGCCGTCACGCCGGGCCAGGCCCTCCAGGTCAACGTGGGTGGTTACGGACAGACATCTGATTTTGAAGGTAGCGCGGGCGGTTGGAACGGCGGCGGGAAGGGCGGCCACGACGGGTTCGGATACAGCTGCAGCTTTGTTCTTGCCACCACGAGATCACGTTGTGGCGGCGGCGGCGACGGTGCCACAGATGTCCGAACTTCCCCCTATGGGCTGAACGACCGGGTGCTCGTCGCCGGCGGCAGCGGCGGAAGCAACGCCTCGAGCTACAACGGCGGCGGACTCTCCGGGGGAGGCGGCGTTAGCGAGGGGCCTTACTACAACGGAGCGGGAGGCTCTGCCAATCAGCTCGGCGGCGGCGGCGGCGGTGGGCCAGCAGGATCGGGTGGCGGTGACGACGGAACGTTCGGCCAAGGCGGAGGCGGCGGTATCGGCGTGCCGTTCTTGGGCAAGCCGGCGTTAGGCGGAGGAGGAGGAGGCGGCGGCTGGCTCGGCGGAGGCGGCGGAAGCGGTCGCGTCTTCATCCTCGGCGTTCTCTCCTACAGCCAGGGCGGCGGCGGCGGTGGGAGCGGTCACCTCGGCGCGGGCACAAGCGGGGGTCGGACGCTGCAAACGCAGGGCACGAGAGGCCACTACGCCGAGATCACCTACTACTCGACGCCGACGACGACCACGCTCGAGGTCGAGGGCAACGGCGCTACCGGACAGTCCGACGAGAACGGCTCGCGTCGTGAGTCCGGGCAAACGATCACGCTGAAGGCGCGTGTGATCTACGACGGCTCCACCCTCTCGACCGTGCCGGTGACGTTTTACGACGGGGACACCGTCCTCGGTACGGCGTCGCTTCAGCCCGTCGCCGGCCAGCTTCGGATGACGGGGGTCGCGACCTTTACCGCCCCGGCGCTGACCACAGGCCTGCATACGTACAAAGCAACCTTCGACGGGGATGGAACATTGCTCGGGAGTGAGGCCTCGAAGAACGTCACGGGCTTCACCAACGACCACGTGGCGTCGACGCTCAGCCTTGCGGTCTCTCCAACGACTACCGCAGGCGACTCAGACACCGTGCATGCGACCTGGACGTCCAACGAGCGTGGCCACTATTTCTTCCGCGTTCAGCCCACGCAGTGTTCGAACAGGAACAACTTCTGGAACGGGCCAAGTGGAGAGCATCTCGGCCGCCCAAGCGGGCTCGCAGATCACAACGGACCTCGTCAACAATGCCTGGGGTCCCGGCCTCAACTACGTCTGTCTCGAGTTCGACGACACCGAGAACAATCGGAGCGTCGCCGAGGCTACGGTGACAAACGGCGCGCCAAAGGTGACGATCACGAACACCAATCCGACAACCGTGCCGGCGGGCGGATCTTCGACAATCACTTGGAATGCCAACAAGAGCGGTACGTATGCCGTCAGGATCGGAGGGACGAGCTGCTCGGACGCACCACTGGCGACAGGGGGTTCGAACACGGCGGGCGTCTACAACACCGGAAGCGTCAACAGCGTCGTCACCGAACCGAACTTCAGGGCGCGAGGCGATGAAGGGACGACCGTCCGCGTCTGCGTGACAGCCGCTTCGGGGACCGGGTCCGCGACGACGACGGTCCTCGATCCCGTCCCCGTGGTGACCTTCACGCAGACACCGACGCCGTCCTCGCTGACCTATTCCCAAACCTCGGACCACATCGAGACGACGGGGTCGACGACCTTCAAGTGGCGGGCCAGCCAAGGTGGCTCCTACGAGATACGAACCGGCGGCAGTAGCTGCGAGACGGCGACGCTCGTGGACGAAAACGCCAGGAGCGGTGGCGACGCGCTCAGCGGCGGCTACGACGTCGAGAACACCAAGGAACACACCCTCCAGGTCCGGTCCTACTTTGCCCCCGGTGTGACACCGATCCGAGTGTGCATCACCAACTCTGACGGGCGGCTGGGCGAAGGCGTGACGACCGTGACGAAGGTCAACGGTCCGGCGCACTTCATTGGACCGAACCCGTCCGCGGGCATCGCGTACGTGCCGTACTCGTTCCAGTTGAACGCCGGCACGTCGCCGACGACGTTCACTCGCTCTTCGGGCTCGCTGCCCGCCGGCTTGACGCTCTCATCGAGCGGTTTGATCAGCGGCGCACCTACTGCGGTCGGAACATCGACGTTTACGGTTCAGGCGGCGGTGAACGACCAGTCGACCGGGTACGGCTCCGCCACAAAAGAGCTCACCATTGTCGTCGGCAAGAACCAACCATCGGTGACCGTTAGTCCATCGCCCTTTGCGTCGCATGCCGGCACGAGCGTCACGCTTTCGGCGGACGTCACGATGACCAAGGCTTCTTCTACGCCGGCGCTAGACGGTTTCGTGGTCTTCAAGACCGGCGAGCAAGTCCTCAACATACAAACGCAGACCGGGAACTGGCCCTCGGACGCCACCTTCACGTACACACCACCCACGACCGGGACGCATAAAGTCACGGCGACCTACTCGCCGAGCACCGCGACTGCAGCGAACGTCCTCGAGGCGGCCTCGCCGGAGGCCCTGCTCCAGGTGAGCCCTAAGCTTACTCAGGCCGCGCTCTCGGTAACCGGCCCGTCGTCCGGTGTGTACGGGGACATAAACCTGAATTTCAATGCCGCCGGTGGTTCCGGCACGGGCGCCCAGTCGATCGACGTGGACCCCTCGTCGACCGCGTGCTTCAAGGCTGGAGGGACGACCGAAACGCTCATGGTCGCGGTCTCAGCCGGTACGGGGACGTGTTCGATCAAGGTGCACAAAGACGGCGATTCCGACTACTTGGCCGCCGATGCCACCAAGAGCGTCACCGTTTCGAAGAAGGCTTTGACGATCACCCCGGCCTCGGGACAGAAACTGGAGTACGGGCAGTCCCCCGAGCTCATCTATACGCACTCCGGACTCGCTCCCGGAGATGTACCTGGAAGCGTTTTCAGCGGAAAGCTCGCGACGTCGGGATCGAACGCCGGCACCTGGCCGATCACGCTTGGAACGCTCAGCGCAGGGAACAACTACGCCATCGCGCTTGTCATCGACAACGGTGAACCTCGAGATCGTCCCGAAGCCCATCCTGGTCAGGCCGACGCGGGGACAGTCAAAGATCGAGGACGCGCCCGATCCGGTGATCACGTACGTTCACGAGGCGCTCGCTTCGGGTGACACCGACAGCGTCTTCTCCGGTGCGCTCGGTCGTGAGCCCGGCGAGGATCCGGGTGCGTATCCGATCACGATCGGCACCCTTTCCGCGGGAGACAACTACACCCTCAACGTGATCTCCTACGACTTCACGATCGGCGACCCGTATCTGTACATCGCCAAGCCGGGCCGGACGGTCATCAAGCGAGTGGATGCCGACGGAACGAATGCCGTCGACCCGTTCGTCTCCGGCGCCAGCGGAGCAACGCAAATGGCAACCGACGGCACCTTCTTGTACTGGTCAAACGACAGCTCGAATTCCATCGGCCGCGCGCGGCTCGACGGCCGGGACACTCCCAACCAGTCGTTCATCCAGACGAGCGCGGCACCGAAGTCGCTCGCAGTCCACGGCGACTACGTCTACTGGGCCAGCGACCTCGGTATCGGCCGTGCTTTGAAGAACGGTACGGGGACACCGGACAACTCCTTCGTTGCGGGGAGCGGCGTTACCGGGGTCGCCGCGACGGCTAATGGGCTGTACCTCACCAATCAGAGCTCAGGGGACACCGCGTCGATGTCACGCGTCCCGCTCGGCGGCGGTTCGCCGTCGACGCTCTTCGCGATCGCCGACACCGTCCCGATCCGCCCGATCGTGAGTGGGGAAAAGCTTTACTGGCTGAACAACCTAAGCGGCTCGATCGGCCGCGCAACACTGGCCGCGGACGGCAGCCTCGAGAGCGGCTCGGTCGAAGAGTCGTTCATCACGGGTGCGAGCTTCCCGTCATCCGTCACGGTCGGGGGCGGATTCATCTATTGGAGCCACGGCACCAATATCGGTCGTGCGACTCTCGACGGGAGCAGCCCCGATCAAACGTTCCTGGAGGGCGCCGGATCGCGGGTGCTCGCGGCAACCGGTGTGACCGACCTGCTGACCGTCGGACGAAACAATCTCGCGCTCGGCGCAACGGCGACCACGCCCGACCGGGTTCGCAACGAGACGACCGAGAACGCGAGCAAAGCCATCGACGGGGACCCGACGACCAAGTGGGTATCGGACGACGACCAGGTCGCGCAGAAGTCGATGACGATCGATCTGGGTTCGGTCCGGACCATCACCGGCTTCACGGTTCGTCACGCCGGATCTGGCGGCGAAGACCCCGCCCGCAACACGCGAGACTTCAAGTTCCTAACGAGCACCGACAACTCGACGTTCACGGAGGCCCACCAGTACCGAGGCAACACTGGCGATGTGTCCACGCACCCACTCGTGTCGTCCGTCAATGCGCGGTACATCAAATTTGTCAGCACGCATGCGACGAACATCATCGATGCGACCGACCCGAACGTCCCCAACGGCACGGTCCGGATCTACGAGATCGAAGTGTTCGGGAGCGGGTCCGGCATCGGAACGGGCACGGTGACGTCGTCGCCGTCCGGCGTCGATTGCGGCACCGACTGCGCCCTTTCGCTGGGAGCACGCACTCCTGTCACTTTGACGGCGACTCCGGGCGCTGGTTCGTCCTTCGCCGGCTGGAGTGGCGCCTGCACGGGAACCGGTCCTTGCACGCTCACGATGAAGCCGGACGCGTCGGTAAACGCCGCATTCACCGGTGGCGGCGGCGGCGGCGACACCACCGCTCCCACAGCCACGATCGCCAGGGCCGATGGACAAGCCAGCCCGACGAACACGTCGCCGGTGCGCTTCGCTGTGACCTTCTCGGAATCGGTCACCGGTTTCGAAGCTGATGACGTTGAGCTCACCGGCGATGCCGGGCACGGCACTCCCAGCGTCACCGGATCCGGTGCGGCATACACGGTCTCCGTCCCGATGAACTCCGTTGGCACCATCACCGCTTCTGTCAAGACCGGAGCTGCCGAGGACGCCGCTGGCAACGCTAGCACTGCGTCCGGGACCGCTTCGGTGGCCTTCACAGACCAACCGCCGCTTGTGGTCAATGCCCCGGACGCGGCGACCTACGGCGACAGGATCACGCTGTCGGCCACCGGCGGGCGCGCGGGGGCGACCACGTCGTTCCTAACCTCGGACGCCACCACCGCATGCAGGGTAAGCGGCTCGACATTGACGATCACGGCCGGAACGGGCGTGTGCGTTGTGCGGGCCCACCAGGATCCCGACACCGACTCAGGTACGGCCACAGTGACCATAAGAAAGAAGGCCGCCACAGTCGCCGCGACCAACAAGATCAAGACCTACGGCTCGGATAACCCCGCCCTCACCGCCACTGTCTCCGGTGCGCTGAACGGCGACACGATCAACTACACGCTGTCGACCACAGCCCAGAAGTTCTCGGGTGTTGCGGGAAGTCCCTACTCGATCAAGGTCAATCTCGGCACGAACCCGAACTACTCGGTGACGGGCGTGAATGGTGCTTTGACCGTCACACGCAAGGCCGCAACGGTGACTGCGAACAACCAGTCCAAGACATACGGAGCAGACAACCCCGTACCCTCCGCCATCGTGACCGGAACGGTCAACGGTGACGACCTTTCCTATTCCTTGGCACACACAGCCGGGAAGTACTCCTCGGTGGGTAGCTACGCGATCAGAACGACCTTGGGCTCCAACCCGAACTACGCGGTAACGGCGGCAGACGGAGTGCTGAATGTGGCCCGGAGGGCCGCTACCATCACGGCCAACGACAAGACGAAGGTCTACGGCTCCGACAACCCACCACTTACGGCCACCGTAGTCGGAACTATCAACGGCGACTCCCTGGCCTACACATTGTCGACGACGGCTCAGAAGTTCTCCGGAGTAGCCGGAAGTCCTTACCCCATCAACGTGACGCTCGGTTCCAACCTCAACTACTCAATCACCACCACTGCCGGAAAGCTCACTGTGACAAAGAGGCCGGCGACGATCTCGGCCAACGACAAGACCAAGGTCTACGGCTCAGACAACCCGGCCTTCACCGCCACTGTCGTCGGTCCGATAAACGGCGACATCCTCAACTACACGCTTTCCACAACGGCTCAGAAGTTCTCGGGTGTAACAGGAAGTCCCTACCCGATCAACGTCGCCTTGGGCTCCAACCCCAACTACTCGATCACGACAACTCCCGGAAAGCTCATCGTGACCAAGAAGGCCGCGTCGATCACGGCCAACAACGTCAGCCGCAACTACGGATCCTCGAGCCCACCGCTCACCGCCACCGTCTCGGGAACCGTGAATAACGACACCTTGAGCTACACCCTTTCCACCACGGCCACCACGACATCCGGTATCCAGGGCAACCCCTACCCGATCACGGTGAGCCCGGGCTCCAACCCCAACTACACCGTCACCACTACCGGAGCCAAGCTCACCATTCGCGTCACCTGTGCCAACCCCGGCCCCAAGAGCATCAACGGAGGATCGGGGTCGGAGATCCTGACGGGCACGGAAGGCAACGACGTGATCTTCGGAAACGGTGGAAACGACTCGATCAAGGGCCTTGGTGGTAACGACCTTCTGTGCGGTGGTGAGGGAAGCGACCTCATCGACGGTGGCGACGGAAGCGACACCCTTGAAGGCGGGATCGGGGACGACTCGATAAAGGGTGTAGCCGGGGACGACTCCATCGCCGGTAACGACGGGATCGACGTCATCGACGGTGGCGCCGGCAACGACGTCGTCAACGGTGGCGCCGGCAACGACACCCTCAGGGGCTCGGACGGAAACGACAAGATCACGGCCGGAGACGGTGACGACGGCCTGGACGGCGGTAATCAAACGGACACCTGCGCAGGCGATGCCGGCACGGACACCGCTACCAGCTGCGAGACGAAGACCGGAGTGCCGTAGGTCTTAGCCGACCTACTCGCCGAACAATGGGCGGGTATATCTGGACGCGTGACTTTGGAACGAGTGTCCGATGTCGAATGGCTGATCCCCGCTGTCGACGGGATGCGCGTGACCGGCCGGGTGTTTGCGTCTGAAGAGCTGATCGTCAAGGCACAAAGCGACCGCGCGCTCGACCAGGTCGCCAATGTTGCGCACCTGCCCGGGATCGTCGGCAGCTCGTTCGCCATGCCGGACATCCATTGGGGCTACGGCTTTCCCATCGGCGGTGTTGCGGCCACCGACGTCGACGACGACGGAGTCGTATCGCCGGGCGGCGTCGGCTTCGACATCTCGTGCGGGGTCCGGATCGTGAGGACGAACCTGGACGTTTCCACGGTGCGCGAACGAGTGGAAGATCTCGTGCGTGAGCTCGGAAGGATCCCGAGAGGAGTCGGCGGCAAGGGACTCATGCGGCTGGATGCGGAGGAGATGGAGCGCGTCCTGGTCGAGGGTGTCGAGTTCCCGCTGTCCAAAGGCATCGGGTGGGATGAGGACGCACAGACGTGTGAGGACGGCGGCCGCGTGGATCACGCCGACCCCTCAGCGGTGAGTGACAAGGCGAAGGAGCGTGGGGCGCCCCAGCTCGGCTCGATGGGAGCCGGCAACCACTTCGTCGAGGTGCAGTACGTCGATCGGATCGTCGATGCCGGTGTTGCGGAAGCGTTCGGACTACACGATGCGCAGATCGTGGTGATGATCCACTGCGGATCACGCGGGATCGGACACCAGGTGTGTACCGACGAGGTGCGCACGATGGACCGGGCGATGAAGGGTTACGGGATATCGGTTCCCGACCGTCAGCTGGCCTGCGTGCCGGTCAGGTCGAAGGAAGGCGAGAAGTACTTCGCTGCGATGTCGGCAGCCGCCAACTACGGACGCGCGAACCGTCACGTACTGACCGATGGTGTACGGCAGGCCTTCGAGCGCGTGTTCGGCTCGACGGCGCGTGATCTGGGGATGTCTGTCCTGTACGACGTGTCGCACAACCTTGCCAAGCTCGAGCGGCACGATGTCGACGGTATTGAACGAACACTCTGCGTCCATCGCAAGGGAGCGACGCCGGCGTTCGGGCCTGGTCATCCGGAGGTCCCGGAGGCCTACCGAGGTGTCGGCCAGCCCGTCCTTGTTCCTGGGAGCATGGGGACGGCCTCCTGGGTGCTCGTGGGCACCGCAGGGAGCCAAGGAGCGCATGAGGTGGGCTGGGCGTCGACCTGTCACGGCGCGGGCCGGATGATGTCGCGAAAGGCGGCTACCAAGCAGATGCACGGCGGCGACTTGAAGCGCGAGTTACAGAACGAAGGGATCTGGGTGTCGACGAGCCAGCTGCGTCTTCTTGCAGAGGAAGCGCCGTACGCCTACAAGGACGTATCGGAGGTCGTGCGCGTCTGTGAGCAGGCCCGCTTGTCCCGGCGTGTGGCCCGGCTCAGGCCGCTGGCCGTAGTGAAGGGGTAGGGATTGTCCGAGCATCGTGTCATTCGTTCCATCGACGTCCGCTCGACCTTTCGCGTCGTCGTGGCGCTGTCGCTATGTTTCTGGGCCATCCTGCTCGTCGGCCTGATAGCGCTTTACCTCTTGGGCTTGGTCTCTGGTGGCCTCGGCGGGGTGGAAGGATTCATCGCGAGCCTTGGGTTCACCGGGTTCCAGTTCACGATCCTGCCGTTCATCGTGGCGTTGATAGCGGTGGCGTTGCTGGCTTCCGTTCTGCTCGGCATCGTTGCGGGTGTGGTCGTACTGCTCTACAACGCGCTGCAACCGCTGGTCGGTGGGGTTGAAACACGCTCAGAAAGGCGATGACGCCGGGACCGATCGTCTCGGTCGTGCTCCTCTCCGACGGAGACCCAAGATACGAGCGGGAGTTTGCGGAGAGCTGGGTCCGCCAAACGTGCCCGGCCGACCTGTACGAGATCGTCGTCGTCGGGCACGCTGACGACAGCGGCTTGAACGATCGATTCCAGGGCATCCTTCGGCCTCAGGACCGGGTCCTCGGAGTCCCCAGAGGTGGACTCGAGCTCCTGCACGCCGGCGCTGTGGCCGCTCGTGCGGATTGGGTGTTCACAACTGAGGACCATTGCCGTGGCGAACCGGATTGTCTGGCGCGCGTCGTCGAGTTCGTGCCTACAGCGACTTCCGTTGGGGCCTTCATGGAGTACGGCCACATAAACAAGACGTGGGTGGGGAGGCTGGAGACGGCTTCGTACGAGAGATGGTTCCCCATCTGGACATCTTCGGGCTGGAACAACGTGCGGCTGCGCGGCATGGTCCTCGAGAGAAACACCTTCATCGAGATGGCCGAGCAGTGCCGCGGCTACGGCCCTTTCTTCGAGCTCGCCGTAGCCATGCGTTACCACCAGCGCGGTCACAGGATGGCCGCTATCCCGCATCTGGGTTTGCTGCACTCGAACTGCCACACGCTCGGTGAGCTTACGGGCCACACGACGGAGTACATATTCGGCGAGTGCCGGTATCGGGACGACCACCACGCCACGGAATGGGAACCGTATATCGACCTGCCGGACGAATGGATCGAGCGAGGGAACTTCGAAGGGAGCTCGCGTCCCGCCGCCTCCGCTGCGCTAGCGCGGACACTCTCGCATGCTGTTCAGCGTTTTCCCGGGAAGACGCGGACACCGAGAGATCGGAGCCCTGGGGATCGAATTCTCGAGGCGTCTGCCGCACGCCGTCTTCGGGCCGAAGCTGCGTGTTGCGATGGCAAGAACCAGGCGGGCACGAGCGAACATTCGATCCCGACTGCGCCTGGGAGCGATGCGAAGTCGTGCGGTGTCGTGGATGGACGCGGCCACCCGGTGCGCGCGCATCGAGTACGCCGCGACGCAAACAGGAGAGCGGGCCCTAAAGCCGTCATCCCTGGCGATGATCACCCTGGCGGACATGGACGACGGGCATCGTGCCGGGTTCTACCTACCGGAGATGCTCGAAGATCGAGCGTTTCGTTGGTCCCGGTCCGTTGCGTCGATCAAGCTCGACATCCCGGAAACCGATTACCGCGCCGAGATCCGCACGGTAGGCGTGCGCAAGCTCGACCGTCTTCCACTCGGCATCTTCTTCAACGGACACCGAGCAAAAGATGCAGAGGTCGTGGCGGACGGAGAAACGATCGGCTTCACGGTTCAGGCCGAGTGGTTCTTCGAAGGTATGCCCCAGACCTTGATGATCGTGTGTCCATCGACACGGAGCCGCCGCCGGTCCGGAGAGACACGGCGGCTGGGGTTGCCCGTCCATTCGATCGGGTTCGAACGGCGCGAGATGTGATCTGCCGCGCGATACTATGGCCCGTCCCCGGGCCTGTAGCTCAGGCGGTTAGAGCGCAGCTCTGATAAAGCTGAGGTCGGTGGTTCGAGTCCACCCAGGCCCACAAGCTAGATACGAAAGGTGCAGTCATGGCCAATACGCGCAAATGGTTTCTCCTCGGATTGCTGGGAACGCTGGTCGGCATGGCGGTCAAGCTCGTTCGGGGACGTCGATCCGACGAGGTCGAGCTGGGCCGCTGGGAGCCGCCGAAGGAGTCGTAGTCGGTTTGGGGATGTAGCTCAGGTGGTAGAGCGCCGCCCTTGCACGGCGGAGGCCGCCGGTTCGAATCCGGCCATCTCCACAAAGGGATCTCCTCTCATCAAGGGCTCACGGTCGTCTAATCAGAAGACGGCATGATGCGGGCCCAAACTGCATGAGGAGGTAGACCATGAAGCGAAGGACCAAGGCCCTGATCGCGGCCGGTGTTCTGGCCGTAGCCGGGATCGGTGGGGGATCGCCGCAGCCAGCGGTGGCGACGACGCCAACGAGTGGCCGAGCAAAACGAGCCGCCGGACAAGCCCATCACCGCTCGGGCAACGAGCTGGACAGCGCCAGCACGGCGGCGCTCGACCACGTCGGCGAGGGACGCGTGACCGAAACCGAGGTAGGCGACGAGGAGAGCTATTACGAGGTCGAGGTCACGAAGGACGACGGCAGCCAGGTCGACGTCCAGCTGGACCGCGGCTTCAACGTCGTCGGATCAGGAGGCGGACGAGGAGAACGAAGGCGCTTCCGACGACTGACCGCGTTCCCGGCCCCACCCGTCTTGACCAGCCGAAACGCGTTTGCAGCGGTTGTTGGGCGGGTAGCCGCTAGCCAGTGGATGTACGAGGAGCCCATCGAGCGTTGCCTCGCGCGGTCCAGAGAACCGATCGTGATTGGTTCAAACGGACCGCGCGCTGGCACGCGCCTGTCTTAGATCAAGCCTTACCTCGCCTGAGCGTGGCGGCGAACAAGTCGTTTCTGTGGGCCGCCATCGCTGCAGCTCTGAGCGGGCTGGACGGCAGGTACGGACGACGGGCCGCGCTGCGCGGCGTGTTCGGTCTGATCGTCGCATCGATAGTCGGGAACGTCGTCGCCTTGCTGGGTCGCAGGAAACGCCCGGCGATCAAGGGCGTTCCGGCGGTGCGCCGGCTCCGGGCGTTGCCCAGCTCACCGTCTTTTCCATCGCGCCATTCAGCGTCCGCTTTCGCTTTCGCAACGGGCGTCGCGCTCGAGAAGCCCGTGGTCGGCCTGCCGCTTTTCGGTCTGGCGGCCGCCGTCGCCTACTCCCGTGTGTACGTCGGCGTGCACTACCCCTCGGACGTTGCTGCCGGGGCCGTTCTGGGCACAGCGGTTTCTCTTGCGACGAGACGGTTCTGGCCCGTCGCGCCGGACGAACCGGCACGGGCTCGTCCGGCACGCCGCGTCCGTCGCCGAGCTTCCCGACAGATGACGGCTCGGGCCTATCCGTCGTGGTCAACCCCGATGCCGGCAGCGGGTTCGGGGAACCGCCGTTGGAAAAGTTGAAAGAGGAGCTCCCGGGCGCGGAGTTCATCGAAACGTCGGAGGCCATCTCGATCGAGGAGGCGCTCGAGAAAGCCGCGGCGAGCGGACGAGCCATCGGCATATGCGGTGGCGACGGGTCGGTCAACGCCGCCGCGCGTGTTGCATACGAGAACGAGAAGCCGCTCGTAGTGATCCCCGGCGGGACGCTGAACCACTTCGCGAAGGATCTCGGGATCGAATCCGTGGACGACGCCATTGGGGCGGTGCGCGACGGTGAGCCCGTAGCGGTGGACGTGGCGACGATCGACGGAAGACCCTTCGTCAACACCGCGAGCTTTGGAAGCTACGTCGATCTAGTCGACGCTCGCGAGCGTATCGAACGGTCCGTAGGCAAGTGGCCGGCCGTGTTTCTTGCCCTTTTTCGCGTCCTGACCCGGGCCGAACCGGTGAACGTCGAGGTCGATGGCGAGTTGAAGCGCGTCTGGATGGCGTTCATCGGTAATTGCCACTACCACCCGCACGGCTTCGCTCCATCCTGGCGCCGTCGCCTGGATGACGGGCTCATCGACATCAGATTCGTCAGTGCTGAGAAGCCGTTCGCGCGAGCCCGGCTGCTTTGGTCCGTCCTAACCGGCACTCTGGCTCGAAGTTCCGTGTATGAGAGCAAGGTCACCGAGGAGCCGGTCGAGGTGCGTTCGCTCGACCCGGATATGAGACTGGCGCGCGACGGCGAAACGTTCTCCTCGTCTGGTGCCTTCACTATCGAGAAAGCCGAGCGCCGGATCGTAGTCCTCGTGCCGCGCGAAGAGGAGTAGTCACTGTCGCCTTAGGAAACGAGCGATGACGACGGCGATCGCAACGAGAACTGCTACGCCAACGACGGTTATCCACGGCCCGGCCTTTTTGTAGGCGTCTCCCAGCAGATAGCCGGCGCCGAGCACCTCTGCCATGGACAGCAGGGCACCGATACCGTCCATCGGAAGGAATTCACGCGAAGACATGTCCCCCGAACCTGCCGCCGCGGCGACCACAGTGGACGGAAAGGCCGCGACCCGGCCGAGCAGAACCAGGCGCGGGCCCTTTCGATCGAGGAGCTTCTGCATCGTCTTCAGGCGATCTCGATCGAGGATGCGTTTGGCCCACTTCGGCAGCTTTCCCTTCTCGATCTGATCGGCGTACTGGCGCCCGAGCAAGTAGAACTGCCAGACGCCGAAGATGGAGAGCGGGATGGCAGCGGCCAGGAGTGGAACTATCCCCACATCGCCCAGCCGAAGCAGGAAGCCGCCGGCGAGCATCACCTCCTTCGTAGGACGCATCAGGACGAGCACGATGAAGTGGTGCTCGTAGAGAAAGGGCGCCAAGGGAATCGCTAACAAACCGATCACGCCGCGGACGCCGGCCAGCGCAAGGAGGCCGACCTTCAGCCGGCTCGAAGTTCTCAAGTCTCGTGTGGTCTTGAACCCATCCCGTGTCTTGGGCTTTACCCAGAGGCGTATCTGGGCATTCGGAAGCTATGTCCGTTGATGCGCTGCCGTCTTTCGTTCGGCAAAGGCTGGACCCCAAGCAGCGCTTCGGTCTGAGGCTCACTCTCTTCGCCCTGGCCACCATCCTCGTGTTCGTCCCGTTTGGAGTGCTGCTCGAGCAGGTGGTGGACAAGGGCCCGCTCACGACTTACGACAGAGCGGTTGTCGAAGATCTGCATGAGGTAGTTCGGGCACATCCGGGACTGGTACGCCCGCTGCAAGTCCTGAGCTTCCTGGGCAAACCGATCTGGTTCTACTTCCTCGTTACCGCAGCTTGCGTCTACCTGTTGCTGAGAAAGCGTCTACGCCTGGTCATATATCTAGTTACGACCGGGCTGTTCGGGGGGCTTATAGACACGGCGGTCAAGGTGTTGGTGTCGAGGCCGCGTCCCAAGCTCGAGGATCCGGTCGCCACGGCGTTTGGCCAGTCCTTCCCTTCGGGCCACACGTTCACATCCACGGCGATCTACGGCGCGTTGCTCCTGGTGTTCCTCCCCATCCTGAGCCGGCGTGTTCGGTGGACCGCCGTCACTCTCTACGTCTCGCTGGTCGCGGCCATCGCTTTCTCACGACTCGCACTGGGAGTCCACTTCATGAGCGATGTGCTCGGCGGGGTGGTGCTCGGAGGGGCATGGCTGGCGGCGTCGACGGCGGCCTTCGAGATCTGGCGCGAGGAGCGTGGGCGCAAGCCGTCCCACCCGCTGACCGAGGGTGTAGAGCCTGAGGCTGCCAAGGATCTGCGCTTGAAGTCCTGATCTTCGCGGGCGACTCGTGCCGCGAAGTGCGAGGCCGGACGAGTAATCTGTCCGAACCGTGAGCGGTGATCTTCAGACCGCAGTCCGTAACCATCCGTTGTGGTACCACACGCTGGACCTCGGTTCGGGAGTGGTAACACCGGGCTGGTTCGACCTGCGCCCGATCGTCGACCTGCTTCCGTGGCCGGACGTTCGGGGGAAGCGATGTTTGGACGTCGGGACCTACGACGGCTTCCTCGCCTTCGAGCTCGAGCGCCGAGGCGCCTCCGAGGTGATCGCCACCGATATCAGCGACCACACGCAGTGGGACTGGCCGGTCGACATGAGAGCGCAGGGGCCCGATGTGCTTGCCCGTTTAGCGGGTCCCGAGAAGGGCGGAGGCTTCCGGATCGCCAAAGAAGCCCTTGGTTCGTCGGTGGAGCGTCTCGAGCTGAGCGTCTACGACCTGAGCCCGGAAAAGGTCGGCACCTTCGATGTCGTCGTGTGCGGAAGCCTCATGTTGCACCTGCGAGACCCGTTGCGCGCGATGGCGTCCATCCGCAGCGTGTGCACTGACAAGTTCATGTCGATCGAAGCGATCGATCTTCCTCTCACGCTCGCGCATCCCCGACGTCCGGTTCAGCGGATCGACGGAGTCGGCAGTCTCGTGCATTGGACGATGCCCAATGTGGCAGCGCATAAGCAGATGGTCCGCGCATCCGGGTTCGTTATTGAACGCTCCACCGGTGCGTACTCGGAACCTTATGGTCCGTCGCATCCCAAGGGGGCTCGGAGCCTCGTCGAGACCGGCCGCGCAGCGCTCCAACTAGCTATGACCCGGCGGACGGGTGTTCCTCACGCCGCCGTCCTGGCGCGCGCGGCGTAGTTATCGCTCGGGGCACGCAGTCGTAAGCGGCGTTGCCGAGGATCGCGCCGATCTTCGCGTCGGGATGGTAGGCCTGGGCTATCGAGCCCTTGTCCGGGATCGTGAATCAAGTGCCGGCCATCATCTGGATGGCTTCCGGGTACTTCGATGCGAAGTACATGAAGATCGGTTCTATCTCGGCCATGAGGTTGGCCTCGGGAGCCAGCGCCGCACCGAATCCGTTCAAGTAGAGGATGTTCTTGAAGAACAGCACCATCTCCTTGGGGACGACCAGTCCCGAGCGCGAGAGGAGACGGATGATCGCGCTCATCGCTTCGGCCATCTGTTCCAGACCCTGCGAGATCTGTCCGGCCTTGATCTCCATCGCCGCGGCTTGATCGGCGTAGACCTGCAGCTCGGAGACGAGCTGATCGAAGTCGGCGCCTATGGGCATCGCGCCGAACTCGCTCATGGCCACTAGCTGCAGCCGGACGTCGTTTCGGGCGAACCCGACCATGAAGCGCACGAGAGCCGCACGCTGCTCGGCTGTGAGCCGGCCGACGATGCCGAAGTCGACCAGCGAGAAGTCGCCGTCGGGAGAGATGAAGACGTTGCCTGCATGAAGATCTCCGTGGAACAGGCCGTAGATCATCGTCTGCTCGAGAACACTCGTGATGGCCAGCCTGAGCAGCTTGTCGCCGTCCACCATCCCCGGATATGCCTCCAGCGCGTCGGTGTAGCGCACACCCGGGACCTTCTCCATGACCAGGACGTTGCTCGCGACCAGATCCGGTATAGGCCGGGGATAGGTCACGTAGGTGTGTCCGGCGCTCTCGGATGCCAGCGCCGCTTCGATGATGTTCACTGCTTCCAATCGGAAGTCGAGTTCTTCCAAGACGATCTGCGCGAAGAGGTTGACGAAGCCGGAAAGGTTGGCCATGCGAGCTTCGGCCACCAGCCGCTCGGCAACGCTCGAGAGCAACGCCATGACTCGGATGTCCTCAGTGAACTTGCGCCGTAAGCCCGGCCTGCGCACTTTCACGACGACCTCGGTTCCGTCCTTGAGCGTCGCGTTGTGTACCTGCGCGATGGACGCGGCGCCCATCGGCTCCGGATCGAAGTGAGCAAAGATGTCGTGGGGCGACTGGTCGAATGTTCGACGGATTATCGATTCGGCTACGCCCGGGGCGAGTGGCGGAACCTCGTCGCGGCACCAGGCGAAGGCTTCGACCCACTCGTCGGGAAGGAGGCCCTTGGCCGATGCGATGAACTGGCCCAGCTTGACGTAAGCCGGCCCCCCCGCCGCCACGAGCTCTTGCGCACGCTCGACGGCAACACTCGAAGCCGAACGGCTCCCGTTTCGGCGCTCCTTGGGCGGCTTACCGTCGCGCACGCGCCGGACGTCACTGGTTGCACGGAAGATCTCGGCTAATCCGTCCGGTCCGACGGTGGTGATGACGCGCCCGCCCGTTCGGGCGACGGCGGAGATAGATCCCCATCCGAGAGACGGCCGCGATAGGCGCGCCGCCTTTTGATGCAGCCTCACGCGTTCCAGGGGAGCCTTCTCCAACCACAATTCCGCCGCCTCGCGCAGGCCCTCGCGCTTCGCGATCCAAGGCGAGTGAGGGACTACATCACGCATGTCCGGCAGTGGCGGCACCAGAGAAGCGGGGCCGGCTACCTCGGGAATGCTCATCGATCGGTCCTTTCATTATTTGCGACGGCAGTGGCCGAACCGAAAATTCCCGACCAGGCGAGGTCGGTCAGATGATCGACCAGCTCGTCGCGACTCATCGTTTGCCGGAACAACCACCACTCGGCTCCCACGAAAACCGAACCGAGGACGCCGAACGCCCATAGCTCGGCGGGAGCCGTGTCTATGCCGGCCTCGTGCAGCTGATCGCGCAGAACGTCGGCGAGACGCAAACCGACTTCGATAACCAGGCGTTGCCCGGCGATCGTGTCTTCGCTCGCGGCGACACCGCGAGCGAGGAAGCGGTAAACGTGGGGCTCGGATTCGACGAACGCGATGAATGTGTCGATTGCCGTGCGGACGGCACTGCGGGGCTCGGCGCCGGACGAGAAGCTGGCCAGCACGTCCTCGATCAGGTCGACGGCGAACCTCTCGGCGATCGCCGTGGCCAGACCGGACTTGTCTCCGAAGTGCGTATAGAGGATGGGCTTGGTGAGTCCGGCTTCTGCGGCCAGCTCGTCCATGGAGGCCTCGGGCCCGAGGCGCCTGATGGCCCTCACGGAGGCCTGGAGCAGCTCCTCGCGGCGCACGGCGGGATCGGGGGCCGGGCCCCGGGGGCGTCCGACGCGGCGATCCCTAGAGCTGTTCCGAGGGGTTGCGCTCCGCACCTACCGACAGTAACTTACTGGTAGTAGATGTCAAGCCCGATCGGTCCCCGAACAGACACCATGAGGCTCTTCCCCATCACCAGAAGGCTCACAGCCGCCGGTCTGCGGGGCTACGTCCGCGCCGTCGGAAGCGTCTTCGGGCTGCCGGTCAGCTTCCTGCAGTCCGTCGGCCAGATCACGCATTGGCTAGATCCCGTTTCGTCGGATGGAGCTCACCTGTTCCTTTCGCCGGAGTGGCTGGACGCCACACGCGAGATCCGCGAGTCGTACCGCGGGCGCAACAAGGTTGTTCCACCGCCACTGCGCGTGAACCAGATCGTCAACGACGTTCCCTTCGGCGTATCGACCTTGCATGCCCACCTCGACACGACGTCGGGGGATGTCGAGTTCGATCTCGGTCATCTCGACGACGTGGACCTGACCGTTACCACTTCCTACGACGTTGCGAAGGCGTTGATCGTGGACGCCGACGCCAACGCCGCGATGCAAGCCTTCATGTCCGGCGATGTAAGAGTTGAAGGCGATGTGATGAAGCTGATGGCACTGACCGCGGTGCCCGTCGATCCGCTCGCACTAGAAGCTACGGAGAAGATCCGAGCGATAACGGCATAGGAGGAACTATGGCTACGCAACTTTCCCGCTACTCGACGACCAAGGGCGGCTTCCGCAAGGACATCCTTCCCTGGCGGCTGTACCAGAAGGGCAAGCAGCTCGCGTGGGACCCGGCCGAGATCGATCTCTCTCAGGACGTCAAGGATTGGGAGAGAACCGACGAAGCGCGCAGGCAGCTGGTGACCGGACTGGCGACGACGTTCATGGCCGGTGAGGAAGCGGTGACGCTCGACATCATGCCGCTCATGCGCGCGATCGCCGCCGAGGGTCGCGCCGAGGAAACGTTGTTCCTTACCACCTTCATCTCGGACGAAGCGCATCACGCCGAGTTCTTCCGGACGTGGTTCGATCAAGTAACCGGCACAGTATCGGTCGAGGACTACCTGACCGACGCACACCGCCGCGTCTTCGACGAAGAGCTCCCACGCGCGATGGGACGGCTCGAGAACGATCGCTCGCCCGAGGCGTTCCTGGATGCCGCGCTCACCTACAACCATTTCGTCGAAGGTGTCCTGGCCATGACCGGCTACTGGGCCTGGGGCCGCCTGTTCCAGATGGAGGACATCTATCCCGGGATGAAGCGCGGTATAGAGCTGATCCAACGCGACGAACGGCGCCACTTGGCCTACGGAACCTATATATGTCGCCGCATCGTGGCCGAGGATCCGCAGACGTGGACGTTCGTCGAGCGCCGTATGGAAGAGCTTCGTGAGCTCGGGCTCGAGTTCCTAGCCTGCACCGCGGACATGGCGTTCGGCTCGGTGGTGAAGTTCACGGGCATGGACCAAGAGCAGGCCGCCGGCATGAAGGCGATCTCGGACGCCATCGCAGCCGAGTTCCAGCAGTTCGGTGAACGCGCGCTCGAGCGGCGTATGGCCGTGATCGAGGTCGCGAAAGGCTCGTCGGTGGCCGACGTCGAGATTGGCACGGTCGAAGAGGAAGTCGAAGAGGCGATCGAAGCGAGCTAGTCCGGCTTGGTGCCCCACAGCACGATCCGGGAGCTCACCGTCCCGATGGCCGCGTCCGGATCCTCTGCCAGATCGGCTCGTATCCGCTCTATCCCTGCCTCGTAGTCTTCGTCCGAGATGGCCAGTAATTGCGAGGTCGTGTTCCGCAACAGAGACCACTCGAGCATCTCCTTGAGCGTCTCGATCGACGATGCACGTTGCGGCTGTTCGAGACCGACGTCGCCGAACCCCGCGTCGCGGAACAGCTCGACGAGTGTTTCGGCCGGTACGAAGTCGCGGTGGTCGATGTCGCGCGCGGTCGGGAAGTACCGGTAACAGACCCAGTCGTCCATGGTCCACGGGTCCATGTTCGTGATGACGAAACGTCCGCGTGGACGAAGGATCCGGAAAACTTCGCGAACGAACTCCGGGGTTCGGCCAATGTGGTGGTAAGAGAACTGGTTGGAGACGTAGTCGAACATCGCACCGGGGAACGGAAGATCCACGCCGTCGGCCTGGATCAGCCCGATACCGGCGCACCGCGCCTTCGCGTGCCGCAGCATGCCGCCGTATCGATCGGCTCCCACCAACGTGGCGCCGTCGAGCGCGGCCAGGTTGGCCGCTATCTGCTGTCCCGTCCCACACCCGACGTCGAGCACGCAGAGGCCGTCGATGGACCCGCGCGCGTCTAGGAATTCGGCGAGCTTTGGGTCGAAGGTCTTGACCCGATAGGGGTCGCGGTCGTAGACGTCGGCAATTTCGTCGTAGTCGACTCTGGGCATGTTGTGATTATCCAGCGATGATCGGACGCCTCTTCAGACGGATCGACGAATTCCAGCAGAGACACGCGGTTCTGGCGTTCCCGCACGCGGTGATCAAGAAGTTCGGCGAGGACCGCGGAGGCCAGCAAGCCACCCTTCTCGCCTATTACGGCTTCTTTTCCTTGCTCCCGTTGCTCCTCGTAGTGGTGACGGTGGCCGGGTTCGTTCTGCGCGGCAACCCCGACCTCCAGGACCGCTTGCTCGACTCCGCTCTTTCGCAGTTCCCGGTGATCGGCGAGCACATCCGGGAGAGCCTGCACTCGATCGAAGGAAGCAGTGTGGCCCTAGCCATCGGACTCGTGGGCGCATTCTGGGGAGGATTAGGCGGAATCCGAGCCATGCAGGACGCGATGAATATCGTCTGGGACGTCCCTCATCGCGAACGCCCGGGCTTTTTCCAGCGAATCCTGCCCGCTCTCCTCATGCTGCTGATCCTTGGTGGGTTCGGGCTCGCTTCGACATTGATATCCGCGATCGGTGCGGGAGGTGCGGTCGAGGGGTTGGTGCGGGCTATAACGATTCCCAGTTCGGTCGTCCTGAATGTCGTTGCGTTTCTCCTGGCGTTCAAAGTGCTCACGCGCAAAGACGTGTCTTGGGTCGACGTGCTTCCCGGCGCTGTGGTTGCCGGTATCGCATGGGCGGCGCTTCAAGCTGCCGGAACCTACATCGTAGGCAGCCGGTTAGAGGGCGCCAGCCAGCTTTACGGCGTGTTCGGCGTTGTGATCGGACTTGTGTTGTGGCTGTATCTCGGCGCCCAGGTCACGCTGATGGCGGCCGAGGTCAACGTTGTCCGCAAGTACCGCCTGTGGCCGCGTGCGATCGACATGGGCAACCTGACGGGGACCGACCGAGAGGCACTCGAGCGTCGTGCTCGCGTTGAGGAACGTGTCAAAGGTCAGCGTGTGTCGGTCACGTTCGAGGACGTGAAGCCCAACCCGGAGGCCGGGAAGGCCGAATAGACCTCCGGCGTTACAGTAGTGCTGTCACATCCGTCCACCAGGAAGGTGTAGCTATGCGCGAAGCCGTAATCGTCGAGGCCGTCCGCACTCCGCTCGGCCGCGGCAAGCAAGGCGGGAAGCTGTCCGGAGTACATGCCGTCGATCTTCTGGCCCACGCGCTCAAAGCGTCGGTCGAACGCTCCGGTGTCGATCCGGCAATCATCGACGACGTCATCGCCGGCTGCGTCAGCCAGGTCGGCGAGCAAGGGCATCAACGTCGCCCGTAACGGACTGGCTTGCGGCCGGTTTCCCCGTCGAGGTTCCCGGTACGAGCGTCGACCGACAGTGCGGTTCGTCGCAGCAAGCCATCCACTTCGGCGCCCAGGGTGTACAGGCGGGCGCGTACGACATCGTGATCGCTTGCGGCGTCGAGTCGATGTCGCGCGTTCCGATGGGAGCGAGCGTTCAGAACGGACCGGGCTTCCCGTTCTCCAAGCAGCTCGCCGCGCGTTTCGACTACGTGCCGCAGGGGATCTCCGCCGAGATGATCGCGGAGAAGTGGGATGTCCCCCGCGAGGAGCTCGACCAGATCGGTCTTCGTTCGCAGGAGCTCGCGAAGTCTGCGCGCGACGAGGGACGCTTCGACCGCGAGATCGTCCCCGTTCCCGACCGAGGGCGGCGAGACGGTGTCGACCGACGAGGGCATCCGGGAGACCAGCCTCGAGGTACTGGGTGGATTGAAGACATCGTTCAAGCCCGAAGGCGGCAAGGTCACGGCCGGGAACTCGTCTCAGATCACCGACGGCGCCTCAGCCGTGGTCATCACGACGCCGGAGAAGGCCGAGGAGCTCGGACTCAAGCCGCGCGCTCGCTTCCACTCCTTCGCTCTTGCCGGCGCCGACCCGGTGATCATGCTCACCGCGCCTATCCCGGCGACGCAGAAGGTCCTCGCGCGTGCCGGCCTGACGCTGGACGACATCGACGTCGTCGAGATCAACGAGGCTTTCGCTTCCGTGCATCGGCTGCATGGCAGCGCGAGATGGGTCTGTCGCCAGACGAGACGACGGTCGCCAAGCCGGACGGGAAGATCAACCCCAACGGCGGCGCGATCGCTCTCGGCCACCCGCTCGGCGCTTCCGGCGCGCGGCTGTGCACCACGTTGCTGCACGAGCTCGAGCGCCGCGGCGCTCGCTACGGTCTGCAGACGATGTGCGAAGGCGGCGGCATGGCGAACGCGATGATCATCGAGCGCATTGCCTGATCGACGTTGTCCGATCAAGACGTCGAATCGAACGAAGTGACGGGGGGCCCCGAGCGGGCCCCCCGCTCTTTCGTGGGCCGGGTCGTGTCGATCGTTCTGGTCTTGATCGTGGTTGATCGCCGTGGTAGCGGTTGTCATCACGGTCCTCGGGCGCCTCCCCGGCGACACGGGACGAGGGAGTCTGGCGATCCGAGCGGCCGTGGGGTTGGGGATCGGTTTGGTGATCTCGTTGTTCGTGCGTCGCATGCTGCGAGCGTTGACCGAGCCGCCGCCGCCGACACCGCCGACCGTGGACGCGCGAGCGCCGAGGTCGTCTACGCGTGCCCCGTCTGCGGCACCCGCGTTCGCCTGGAGGTCGCGGCTACCGGGAAAGCACCCAAGCATTGCGGCGAGGAGATGGAGCCGAGACTCTCGCCGCGGCTAGACGAGCGCCCAGCGTGTCGTCGGTGCGATCGACCTTACCTTCGGCTTCGAGCATCTCCAGGTGTGCGAGCACCGATCGCTCGGCCATCGGGTGCAACGCCTCGGGAACCTCGGAGTAGATCCGCTTCACCATCGCCGGGATCTCGTGCAGCCCCGACCGCATCGCATCGACAACCTGACGCTCCCGGTCTCGCCGATGCGAGATGTACTCGTCGAGCTTGGCTTTTCCGTCCTCCACGACCGGACCGTGTCCCGGGTAGATGCGTTCCGGACTCGAGCGACCGCAATCGCTCGAGCGTCGACATGTAGTCGCGCAGGTTCCCGTCCGGCGGTGAGATGACGACCGTGCCGAAGCCGGCGACCACGTCTCCGGCGAAAACTGCTTGTTCCTCCTCGAGAAAGAAGCAGAGATGGTCGGACGCGTGTCCCGGTGTGTGGAGCGCTCGAAGCGTGGCTCCGCCGAGCTCGATCCTCTCGCCGTCGGTAATCGTTCGGGTAACAAACGGCGGGTCGCCGAACTCGCCGAACGCCGCAACCTCCATGCGCATCTGCTCGACGAGCGGAACGACACCACCGATGTGGTCGATAGTGGCTGTGCGTGATGAGGACGATCTTCGCGCGGCCGTGGTTGCCCGCTTCACGTGCGACGCGTTCGATGTAAACGGGATCGGGAACCGCGGGATCGATGATCGCGACGTCGCCGCGTCCGACGATGTAGGTGTTCGTGCCTCCGCCCGTCATGAGCCCGGGGTTGGGGGAACGCACGACCGTGACGAGTGGCGAGAGCTCCTCGGCCTCCACCACCCGGCGGACGTTGCACTCCCTCGAGGAGCTGCTCGTAGCCCGGGATCTCGGCGAGTCCTTGCAAGATCGCCAGCGTCGGGATCGGTACGTCGAGCGTCCTTGCTGCGCGCGCGCTCGACCGCCTGCGTCGGGGTGATCCACAGCCACTCGACTACCTCGGTCGGGTGAGGAAAGACGGCCTGGCCTTCGGGCATCGGCGCGATGAAGAACCGCGCGTCGAAACGGATCGGCGCCTGCTCGGGCGTGACGAGCCGGCCGTGCGGCTGGAGGAGGTCGGTGGCCAGCATGAGGCCCTCTCCGGCCAGGAAGGACGCGAAGACGGCCGCGTCGTGTCCGACATCGGCGTGATGCGGCGCATAGACCTCGCGGACCTTGGCCGGGTTCACCGGACGCGGCCCGGGCTCTCGGTCGCCAACAGGACGCCGGCTTCCTCGTAGAGCTCGCGAACACCGCAGCAGTACAGGCCGAGGGCTTGTTCTGCTGCGATCTCCTCGCCGAGGCGCTGAAGCGCCTCGGCTCGGCTCAGAGCCGAGCGCTCGGCAAGCTCGTCCATGGTGTCGGCCGCGTCGAGGGTTCCCCCGGGGAAGACAAAGGTTCCCCCCATGAAGGCCATGGACGCGGGCCGGCGCGTCATGAGCACCTCGTAGGCCCCGCCCTCGGCCGGACGCACGAGGACAACCGTTGCGGCATCGCGCGGAGTGACGGGCATCGGTCGAGTCTCCGACTCGACCGATGCCCGTAGCAAGCGGGCGGGGCAGGAAGTGGAACTACGCGGCCGTCGCGGGCTCTTGCTGTGCAGTCTCGATTGTTCCGCGCATGATCTTCAGCGCGCGGGTGTGGAGCTGGGAAACCCGTGACTCGGTGACCCCGAGCGACTGGGCGATCTCCTGCAGGGCGACACCCTCGAAGTAGTGAAGGGTCACGATGAGACGCTCGCGCTCGGGTAGCCGGTTCAGCGATTCGACGAGCTCGCGACGCCCCTCGGTCGCCTCGATCTCATCACCCGGGATGGGCTGTATGGGGTCGGAGAGACGATCGGCAGCCGACCGGCTACCGGAATCAGACGAGCTGTGCTCGTCGATGCTCACCAGGACCGCCAGCGGCGCGCCGGTCTCCCGGCTGCGCAGACGGGCCTTGCGGGGCACCCAGTCGGCGGCACGGATGCCGTCGACGATGGCGCCCTTCACACGCGGGATGGCGAAGGCTTCGAACGCGACGCCCCGCTCGGGGTCGAAGCGGTCGAAGGCTTCGGCCAATCCCAGCACCCCGCACGAGACGAGGTCGGCCGTGTCAACCCCGACTGGCAGTCCGTAGGTTGTGGCGACACGGTGGGCGATGCGCTGGACCATCGGGTACCAGGTCACCATCGCATCGTTGCGGTCCATTCCTTCTGTAAAGCGGCCCTTCTCAGCTGAAACTTGTCCCTGCTCCTGCATGGCGCTCCTCCTTGTTCCCTCTTGGCCTAGAAACGTGGACGGAACGCCGCCAGAGATGACGAGGGCGGGCCAGCGAAGGGCCCCGAGGTGACTAGTCATAGGCGAAATGAAGGCAGCGGGCCAAGAAATCGCGTGGCCGGCAAAAAGAAGAGGGCCCCCGAAGGGGCCCTCTTCCGACCTTCAGACGACTATCGGCTTAAGACTCAATAACGCCGATCTCGATGTCGCCCACGTTCTGACCGACGAACTCCTCATCCGTGTTGCGGAAGAAGGATTCACCGGATTCACCATCGACATCCTCGGAAGTGTTGGCGAGCACAAGGTCCGCCGAACCACCCGCTGACGTCACAACACCGGCCACCTGACCACCGACGGCATCACCCGTCGAAGCCACGGCGTCCTGGGACAGCTCCTTCTCGTTGTCGCCATCCTGGGCGTTGTCCGCCTCTCCAGCGATGACATCCGACGCCGTGATGGAACTGTCGCCGGACTGCTGGCCGACGAAGGCAGCCGCGACGTTCTCGGCCTCCGCGCCACCCGTCTCCAGGTCGACGTCCTCGGAGTGGTTGGTCGCGTCAACCGACGCGTCACCAGCCGAGACGATACCGAGCACCTGACCACCCACGCCGTCGCCCGATGTGGCGTTGGCGGACTGGTCCGAGCTCAGATCGTTGTCACCGTCCTGCAAGTTCGTGCAGGTGCCGGAGTTACCGGGCCCACCCGTGCAGTCCACGTCGGCGATCGACGCGACGGTCGTCGATTCGGCGCTGTTCTGGCCTACGAAGCTCGCCGGATCGTTCAGCGCGTCAGCGTCGCCCGTGTCGATGTTGATGTCCTCGGAAGTGTTGGCCGCTACAACATCGGCCGATCCACCTGCGGACGTCACCACACCGATCACCTGGCCGCCTACACCGTCACCAGAGGAAGCTTCCGCCGCCTGCACGATGTCGGTCGAGTTGTCACCGTCCTGCGCGTTGTCAGCCTCACCGGCGATGACATCGGCAGCCGTTACGTCGATATTTCCGACGTTCTGTCCGGTGAAGTTCGCCGTCTGGTTGGCAGCGTTCGTGTCACCGGTCTAGATGTCAACATCCTCGGAGCGGTTGGTTGCGTCGACGGAAGCGTCGCCGGAAGAAACGACTCCCACGACCTGACCGCCGACCGCGTCACCCGAAGCCGACGTACCGGACTGATCCGTCGAAGAGTCGTTGTCTCCGTCCTGCAAGTTGTCGCAGGAACCGGAGTTACCCGGACCACCCGTGCAGTCCACATCGGCGCTGGCGATCCCGGAAAGCAGGAAGCCGCCAACCACGAAGCCGGCTGCAGTGATGAGCGCTACAAGCATCAATTTGAGTGTCTTGTTCATATTCGTTGCACCTCCCTTCCGCCCAGCTAAAGTCAGCTGAGGCGCGTCCATATGGAATACGCGCTTCAGCGGTGATGTATGTCTACCAGGCGGCCGCCTCATGCGCAAGCCTTTATGACGATCCTGTGACGAATGGGAGTCATTGGAGCCGGTTTGGGGGACTCGCACTTCTCGGCCCGGAAAAGAAAGAGGGCCCCCGGAGGGGCCCTCTTTCGAACTTCGAGCGATTACCTGATCAGTCTCTTAAACGTCGATTTCCTCGAGACCAACCGTGATGTCGCCATCGTTCTGACCGACGAACTCCTCGTCCGTGTTGTTGAAGTCGGAGTCACCGGTTTCACCATCGACATCCTCGGAGGTGTTGGCGAGCACGAGGTCCGCCGAACCACCCGCTGACGTCACAACACCGGCCACCTGACCACCGACGGCATCACCCGTCGAAGCCACGGCGTCCTGGGACAGCTCCTTCTGGTTGTCGCCGTCCTGGGCGTTGTCAGCCTCACCGGCGAGCACGTCCGCCGCTGCGACGTCAAGCGTGCCGTCGTTCTGGCCGACGAAGGCGGCGAAGTCGTTCGAAGCATCGCCGTCACCCGTCTCCACGTCGACGTCCTCGGAGTGGTTGGTCGCGTCAACGGACGCGTCACCAGCCGAGACGATACCCAGCACCTGACCGCCCACGCCGTCACCGGACGAACCGGTGGCCGACTGGTCGGCGCTGAGATCGTTGTCACCGTCCTGCAGGTTGTCGCAGGAGCCGGAGTTACCCGGACCACCCGTGCAGTCAACGTCGGCGGCTTCCACACCGATCGTGGCGTCACCGTCTTCCTGACCGACGAATGCGGACAGCTCGTTGCTGGCGTCACCATCACCAGTGTCGATGTCGACATCCTCGGAGGTGTTCGCGGCCACGACATCGGCCGATCCACCCGCGGAGGTCACCACACCGATAACCGAACCACCTACGCCGTCACCGGAGGTGGCCTCGGCCGCCTGAACGACGTCGGACGAGTTGTCACCATCCTGCGAATTGTCGGCCTCGGCGGAGATCACGTCGGCAGCGGACACATCCGCGCTGCCGTCGTTCTGACCGGTGAAGTTGGCCGCGGCATTCTCGGCGGTGGTGTCACCCGTCGAGATGTCGACGTCCTCGGAGCGGTTGGTTGCGTCGACGGAAGCGTCGCCGGAAGAAACGACTCCCACGACCTGACCGCCGACCGCGTCACCCGAAGCCGACGTACCGGACTGATCCGTCGAAGAGTCGTTGTCTCCGTCCTGCAAGTTGTCGCAGGAACCGGAGTTACCCGGACCACCCGTGCAGTCCACATCGGCGCTGGCGATCCCGGAAAGCAGGAAGCCGCCAACCACGAAGCCGGCTGCAGTGATGAGCGCTACAAGCATCAATTTGAGTGTCTTGTTCATATTCGTTGCACCTCCCTTCCGCCCTGCTGAACTTTCCGTTCGGGCTCCAGAGGCACATTCCTGCCCCACACGGCCCGCTTGAACGGTCGTGTATGTCTACCAGGCCCCCAGTCGGGGCGCAAGTATTTGTGACGATCTCATGACGGGTCGATTACGGCCGACCTGCCTAACATGCATCTGACCTGGGAAAACGCTGACAGTCCGGAAGGTAAGAATCCCCTGAAAAGAAGAGAACGGGCCCCGAAGGGCCCGTTCTCGAGAATCTGCCTGCCGTTAAGGGCGGTTAAACGTCGATCTCGCCCTCGTTCTGCCCGACGAATTCCTCGTCTGAGTTGAAGAAATCGGCGTCTCCGGACTCGCCGCTCGCGTCCTCTGAGGTGTTAGCGAGCACCAGGTCGGCCGAGCCGCCGGCCGACGTCACAACGCCGGTCACCTGTCCGGCTACGGCGTCACCGGAGTTTGCATCGGCGACCTGCGTCAGATCCTTGGAGTTGTCGCCGTCCTGCGCATTTGTGGCATTCCCGACCTCAACATCAGAGGCAGAGATGTCGAGCGGTGCGTTGCCGCTAGCGTTCTGCCCGACGAAAGCTGCCACGACGTTCGTCGAGTCGGCATCGCCGGTGGCGACATCCACATCTTCGGACCGGTTCGTCGCATCGACTTCAGCGTCGCCGGCCGACACGATACCGAGCACCTGACCGCCCACTCCGTCGCCGGAGCTCGAATCGGCGGTTTGATCGATGGTGAGGTCGTTGTCTCCGTCTTGCGCGTTGGTGGCGAAATCGGCGTCTACGTCTGATGTGGACGCAACCGTCGTAGTGGATGCGAAGTTCTGACCGACGAAGCTCGCCGGATCGTTCAGCGAATCGGCGTCGCCGGTAGAGATGTCGACGTCCTCGGAGGTGTTGGCCGCAACAACGTCGGCCGAACCACCAGCGGACGTAACGATACCGATGACCTGACCACCGACTCCGTCACCGGAGGAGGAGTCGGCCGCCTGTGTGATGTCGGTCGAGTTGTCCCCGTCCTGCGCGTTGTTGGCGAAGGGGACATCAACATCCGAGACGGTCACGGAGAGCTCTTCCGAGTTGTTCTGGCCCGTGAAGCTGGCGACCTGGTTGGTCGACGAGGCACCACCGGTCTCGATGTCAACGTCCTCTGAGCGGTTCGTCGCGTCGACTTCAGCATCGCCGGCCGAAACGATTCCGATGACCTGTCCGCCCACACCGTCACCGGTCGACGCTGTTGCGCTCTGGTCGGAGGTGAACTCGTTGTCGCCGTCTTGCGCGTTGTTGACGAAGCTGTCGGACGTGACGTCGGACACGGTGGGCTCAGATGCATTGCCCACAGTCGTCGACTGGGCGATGGCCTGTCCGGTGAAGGTCGACGGATCGTTCAGTGCATCCGCGTCGCCGGTCTCGATGTCGATGTCTTCGGAAGTGTTCGCAGCAACTACGTCGGCCGAGCCGCCGGCAGATGTGACAACACCGATAACCGAACCGCCAACACCGTCACCGGAGGAGGCTTCCGCCGCTTGCACGACGTCGGTTGAGTTGTCGCCGTCCTGCGCGTTGCCAGCGCCGCCAACGGCAACATCCGTTGCGGATGCGTCGCCCGATGAGACATCGAAGAACTGTCCGATGTGTTGGCCCGTGAAGTTGGCCGTCTGGTTCGTAGCCGTTGCGTCTCCTGTAGTGATGTCTACGTCTTCTGAGTGGTTGGTCGCGTCCACCGATGTGTCGCCCGACGACACGACGCCGACAACTTGGCCGCCGACGGCATCGCCGGAATTGGACGAACCCGTCTGTTCGGCGGTCGACTCGTTGTCGCCGTCCTGCGCGTTGTCGCAGCCGCTTTGTGTTTCGACGCCGCATTCGACATCGGCTGCGGTCGCGATACGAGCCGCGGTTGCTCCGCCGAACATGAGCATCGCGACGAGCGCCCACCTCAGGATGTTCTTCATCTCGGTTGCATCTCCTCGATCGGAAGTCTCGATTTACATCGGCCACGGCACGCCGAGGGATGAACGCCCCTCACGTGCCCTATGCATGTTTACCAGCCGTAGGGGGGTTCAGGCAAATATTGTGACGATCCGGTGACAAATCGGCTTCGTCGAGTTCTTCGAGTCCTTTGGGCTGGTCAGGCCCAGAAACCGATGAAGTCTGCAACCTGCCGCAGTCCCGCTACGAAGACCTCGATGGCGGACCTCGAGTCCTCCTCGGAAGGCGCCTTGCGCGGTGCGGTGAGGACCGGGAACGGGTCCCCGGGTGTGATCCCGCCGGTGACGGCGTTCGGCTCGGGGCGAGGCGGAGTCGGCGTGGGCTCGGGTGTGGGTGTCGGCGGCGACGTGGGCGGGGCCGTGGGAGCCGGCTGCGCTACCGGGGGTGCCGTTCGGGCCGGTGCGGGCGCAGCCACCGGAGGAGCGGCTTGGGCCCCCTGGATCTCGGCGAAGACCTGGGTCACGAACACCCCACCTTTGCCGTCCGGCACCACGCCGACCCCGATCGAGTTGAAATTCGGCCGCACGATGTTCTCGTAGTGGTGGGGGCTGTCCAGGAAGGCCTGCTCGATCAGGTCTACGTTGGGCCCCATACCGACGTTCTCACCGGCGATCTTCCAGATCACGTTGAGAGCCTGGATGTCGGTGCCCAGGTTTGGGTTGTGGAAGATGTTGCCCTTCTGGAGCATGCGAACGGCCTGCTCACGGGCCATATTCACGAGTCCACCGTTGGTCGACAGACGCTGGAGCCCCTTGCCCGAGCGGGTCCCGTTCACCATGGCGGTGACGTGGGCCTCGTCTGAGGCCAGGTACTGCTGGGCAGTAGCGGGCAGGGCCCCGATGCCCGGGCCGATGAAGCCGAGCAGGACCAACGCGAAAGCGAACCTTCCCCGCATGATGGGGATTCGGTCCAGGGAGGGGGGCGGCTAATGGTCCTGGGGGACTAGTAGTCCCTAGGGGAGCCGCTGCTAGTCGAAGAGCTCGGATGCCTTGTCGCGGACCTCTTTGAAGGGTCTGCGCTTGCCGTCGGAAGGCAGGAGGGCGTCGTTTCGAGCGAAGCCCCACCCGACGAGGCGGACGCCTACCCGGCTCCATCGGCGCTTCAGAGGCTTACCGCAGTCCGGGCAGGCCTCCGGCGCCTTTTCCCCCTGAAGCACGATGACCTCGAGGGTCTTCTCGCAGCCCGTACAGCGGTACTCGAAGATCGGCATGTGACTCCATGGTAGCCGTGGACGAGCAATACCGCCTCTGACCAGCGAGTTCGTCCGGTAATCCACAGACTGTGGATGACCTGGGGACGAACGACACCGATGGAATTTCAGGCCTGTAGGAACCTTTCGACGACCCTGACGACCTCGTCGATCTTGTCGTCCGTCTTGCCTTTGGTCCGGATGGCGTCGGCCACGCACCCTTTCATGTGCTCGCGCAACAGGCGCACCCCGACCTTCTCCATGCCGGAGATGACCGCCGAGATCTGGGTTAGGACGTCAACGCAGTAGACGTCCTCCGACACCATCCGTTGTACGCCGCGGATCTGGCCCTCGATCTTCCGCAACCGCGAGAGCAACTCCTCTCGATCGGATGCGTACGGGTAGGCCATTCCAGCCCTCCTCTTCGACAGCGCCGGATACCCGGTGGGGGTATCAGTCGGATTCTACGGCGCGTGAGCGGGAATCAGTGAGCGCTTCGCTCCCCAGTAGCTCGATCGGTGCCAGCTGAGCTGGCCCGACCGATGCCTTTAGGTCGCTTCGCTCCCTAATACCACTGGGTGGCGACCGCGAAGGCGAGGCCGATCAGTCCAAGCCCGGAGAAAAGTGGTACCGGGTCGCCGTTCCAGAAGACGTAGCTCGTGAGGATCAACACGACACCGATCCCGACGGCGCCGAAGAAGACGAAGGGAACCCAACGCTTGGTGCGCCTCTTTCGCGGCGCCGTTCGAACGGCGGGCGGCTTCGGCCGGCGTCCGTCGCGTTTGCGCTTCGATCTCGAGACAGGCATGAGCAAAGGCGATGATACGGTTCATCGATGGCGCAGCGCAGTCTGGTTCTCGTTCATGCCCATCCGGACGACGAAGGCCTGGCAACGGGGGGAACGATCGCGCGCTACGCCTCCGAAGGCGTTCACGTCTGCCTGATCACATGCACGAATGGTGAGGTCGGCGAGATCGCCGATCTGCCGGATCTCGGCACTCCTGAGGAGATCGCTCCGCGCTTAGGAGAAATCAGGCGCGAGGAGCTCCAGGAGGCGTGCCGGCGCCTGGGTCGGGTCGACCTTAGGATGCTCGGCTTCCACGATTCGGGCATGGAAGGCACGCCGGAGAACGACGCTCCTCAGGCCTTCATGAATCAAGATCTCGACCTGCCCGTACGACAGATCGTTGCCATCCTGCGCGAGGTTAAGCCGCAGGTGTTGATCACGTACAACGAGTACGGGTTCTACGGACACCCGGACCACATCCGAGCGCACCAGGCCGCGCTCGCGGCCGTTGAGTCCGCCAACGACGCGGAGTACGAACCAGACCTCGGAGAACCGCACGCAGTTTCGAAGGTCTACTACAACGCCATCCCGATCTCTTTGCTGCGCGAGGGGATGAAGCTGGCTCAGGAAGCCCTCGGCGAGGGAGCCGAGGACGAGTTCGCCAGTGAAGAGGAGATCGTGCGCATAGGTACCGACGATGATCTGGTTACGACCGAGATAGACGTCGGTGACTTCGTTAAGGCCAAGTTCCACTCACTGGAAGCGCATCGAACGCAACTCGGCACGATCCGGGCCTGGTTAGACCTCCCTGAAGAGCTCAGGCACCTGTTGTTCGGCACTGAGTTTTACGTCCTCACGCCCCCGGGTTCGCGTGATTCGAGCGAGCAAGAGAAGGACCTGTTCGACGGGGTGTCTTCGTGACGGGTCCTCGCATCTTCGTACTCGACAACTACGACTCGTTCACGTTCAACCTCGTTCAGTACCTCGGCGAACTCGGTGCAACGCTAGATGTTGAGCGCAATGACCAGATCACGATCGACGACATCGCACAGCGCGCGCCGGATGCGGTTGTCATATCGCCCGGCCCCGGAGTACCGCTTAACGCCGGCATTTCGATCGCACTCGTCGAGTGGTGCGCGCAGTCGTCCACTCCTTTGCTCGGAGTCTGTCTGGGACACCAGGCGATCGGTGAGGCTTTCGGAGGCCGGGTCGTCCGGGCGCCCAGCATCATGCACGGCAAGACATCGCAGATCCATCACACCGGTGTCGGCGTCTTACAAGGCTTGAGCGATCCGTTCGAAGCCACGCGTTATCACTCGCTCGTCGTGGATCGCGCGTCGCTTCCGTCGGTCCTCGAAGTGACGGCGTGGACGCCCGGGGTTCGGGATGCCCCCGATGGAGACGAAGTGTTGATGGGTTTCCGACACGAATCGTTGCCCATCGAAGGCGTTCAGTTCCACCCGGAGTCGATCCTCACCGGTGAAGGGATGTCGCTGCTCGCGAACTTCCTGTCGGTCGCCGGCGCCGGAACCGCCCGCTAGTCGGTTCCGACGGTTATCTCCACGGTGTCGCCGCGGCTGACCGTTGTGCCCGACGACGGGTTCTGATCGATGACCTTTCCGCGCTCCGACGGGTCCGCGGTGAATTGGCGCACGACGCGCACCTCGAGCCCTCGCGACTCCAGCTCGTTCACGGCGTCGGCCTCGGGATCACCGCGAACATCGGGCATGCCGAACTGCTCCGGGCCTTCCGAGATGAAGATGTCGACAACCGATCCGGGTGGTGCTTCGGCTTCTCCCGCCGGGTCTTGGTCGAAAACCGTTCCGGTTTCCGCCGTTGGGTGGGGCTCTCGAACTCGATTCACGCGGAACCCGGCGTTGGCAAGGATGGCCGACGCATCGGCTTCGTCCTGTCCTATGACGGACGGCACGATGCCCCGTTCTTCACCCTGAGAGATCGACACGTCGACCCGGTCGCCACTGCGTACCTCACGTCCGGGATTCGGGTCTTGGTCGAGCACGGTGCCGACGTCCTTGTCGCTGAAGGCCTGAGTTCGCTCTCCGATGCTCAGGCCTAGCTCCTTGAGTTGATTGGTGGCGTCCTGAAGTGACTTCCCGACGATGTTCGGAACCGTCACGATCGGCCGGCCTTTGGACACCCAATACTTCACTTGGCTCCCGCGCGCGACGCTTCGTCCGGCCGGAGGTTCTTGCCGGGTGATGAGCCCGTCTTCGACGGACTGCGAGAACTCCTGCTTCTGGAACGCCGGCTCCAGGCCGGCGGATCGGAGCAGACGATTGGCTTCATCCGGTTGACGGTCGGCAACGCGTCGGAACATCCACGCGGCCGACAACCGTGTCGAATAGCGTCACAAGCGACCACGCTCCGAGAGCGAGCCCGGCGGCAAGCAGTAACAAAGCGAGAGCGACCAACCAGCCCGGACGACGGACGGCCTGCCGCTGGATGGGGCCGACTTTGCGGATGACCTGTGTGCCATCGTCGACGGTCGGCACCTTCATCGTCGCCGTCACGGCCTTGCCCGGCGGTGAACGCTTCGAGGTCGCGCGCGCATCAGGGCCGCCGAGCTGTAGCGGTCTTCGGGTCGCTTCGCGAGTGCGTTGAGAACGATCGCTTCGAGCGGGCGCGGGATGTCTTCCCGGTAAGTTCGACGGCGGGCCTGGGCATCTCGCGCACGTGCTTGTACGCGATCGACACAGGTGAGTCGCCTTCGAACGGCCGGCGACCGGTCAACATCTCGTACAGGACGATGCCGAGCGAGTAGATGTCCGAGCGGCCGTCGAGCGGAAGTCCTTGTGCCTGCTCCGGGGAGAGGTAGTACGCGGTGCCGAGGATCGTCCCGGTTTGCGTCATGGTGCTGCCGGCTTCGGCTCGTGCGATACCGAAGTCGGTCACCTGCACCTTGCCTTCGTGCGACAGCAGGATGTTGCCCGGCTTGATGTCCCGATGGACGAGTCCGGTGCGGTGCGCGTAAGCGAGTGCGGTTAGCACCTCGCCGCGCGATGCGAGTCGCGTCCGCGAGCTCGAGCGGACCTTCTTCGGCGAGGTGATCCTTGAGGGACAAGCCCTCGACGTACTCCATGACGATGAAGTTGAAATCGCCGTCTTTGCCCGAGTCGTAGATCTGGACGATGTTCGGGTGCTGCAGCTTCGCCGCCGACATGGCTTCGCGGCGGAAACGCTCGACGAAGGATTCGTCCCCGGCGTATTGAGGGTGAAGGATCTTGATGGCGACTTCGCGGCCGAGCTGCTTGTCGTCCGCGAGATAAACGTCTGCCATACCGCCGACGCCGACACGTCGAACGATCTCGTAGCGCTTGGCGAGGGTTTGTGGAACGCGCCTCCCGGGCTTTCGCGCCGGGGGCTTGCGCGTTATTCGTCGTGTTCGGTCTCCGCTAGACATGAGATCTGGTCACCGCTCCTCTCGGGCGCCCCCCGCCGCTGGATATAGCTTGAAGTACTCATCGAGAACCTGCCGGGCAACAGGCGCGGCAACGCGTCCTCCGGTCGCCTGAACCCGTCCACCTCCGCGCTCGACGAGAACGGCGATCGCGATGGTCGGATCCTCCAGCGGCGCGAAAGCGATGAACCAAGCGTGCGCCAATCGCGCAGCACTGGGCGCCGAAGATCGCGGCTTCGTCCTTCGAACACGTCGGCTGGTCGGCGGTGCCGGTCTTCCCGGCTACCGCAGGACTGAACCCACCGAGGGCACCCGATGCCGTTCCGGCCGTGACGACGCGCGCGCATCATCTGCGCGAGCTGTCCGGCCGCCTCCGGCGATATCGCGGACTGTCCGATGCCCGTGCGGATCTCGCGCACGACGTTGCACCGCGTGCGATCGATCACGCGCTCTGCGAACCGAGGCTTGGGAACGAATCCTCCGTTGGCGACGGTGGCCGCAACGATCGCCATGCCGAAAGGCGATGCCTGGATCACCCATTGACCGAAACCGGCACGCGCGCGGAACCCCGGCGTCGATAGCTTCTCGACACGATCGGTGCCGTCTGCGTTCTTGCTTTTGAGCTCGCGCGGTAGGCAACCGGCTCGCGTGAGCGCGATGTCGGCCAAAGACTGCCTGACGTCGCATCCGACGAATGCATCGCCGCCGAACTGGTCCAGGCCCAGAGCCTGCGCGGTGTTCGTAGAGCTGGTCGGCTCCGATGTCGACCGCGACTTGCGCGAATGCCGTGTTGCACGAGACACGAAGCGCGTTGGCGAGCGATCCCACCGCAACCACCCGAGCCGTAGTTGTTGATCGCGAAGCGGCTCGTCTCACCCGGCGGGGTGTAGGCAGCGCTGCTCGCCGATCGAAGGGGTGTCCGGTGTGTACTTGCCCGACTCGAGCGCCGCCGCGGCCGTGACGACTTTGAAGGTCGACCCGGGAGGGCGTCGTGCCTGAAGAGCGACCGACAGAGTTGGGGACCCGGGGTTCTCGCACGGGAACCGGGTTTCCTTCTGCGTCCTTCTGCAGCGAACCATCGGATAGCCGTTGGAGCCCGAGGCCGAGCTCGCACCGTGCCCGGTCGGCGACGTTCTGGTCGTTCGATGCGAGATCGTTCGGTTCGTAGGAAGGGTTGGACGCCGCGGCGAGACGGCGCCCGTTTTCGGGTTCAGCGCGACGACGCCGCCGCGCCGTCCGCCCAGGGCGTCCAGAGCCGCCTTCTGTATCCGAGTATCGATCGTCGAAACCAACGTGCGGCCGACGCGCGGTCGCTGACGGAACAGATCGGCGAAGTTGCGAGCAGGGGCCGGTTCCCCGACGAGATCGGCGTTGTAGCTGCTCTCGAGTCCTGTCTTTCCGTAGTGCAGCGACCATTGGCCGACGACGTGCGGCGCGAGGTCGCCCGAGGGGTAACGCCGTTCGTACAAGCAACGTCTTCCTTCGGGGGCCCGGGTGCTCTCCGCCAGAACCTTTCCGTCGATGGACAGGATCGGCCCCCGTTCCCAGCGACACTCCTGGAAGATCCGGAAGCGGTTGATGGCGCGATCCCCGTTCGGGAGCGACCGGTTCCTTGGATGCGATGTTCTCCGCACGGATCCCTTGGACCCATCCGGCACTGGCAGCAACGGCCAAGAGCAGCATCGTGATCAGTCCGGCGATCTGTCGTATCCGTCTGTCCACCTACGCCGTCACCTCTTCGAGGTCGACCGGCGCTTCGGTGGTGGACTCGGCGTTCGAGATCGCGATGAGGCAGCCGAGGATCACGAAGTTGGAAAGCAAGCTCGACCCCCCGTAGGAGACGAAGGGTAAGGTCACGCCGGTCAGCGGCAGGACTCGCAGTACACCGCCCGCGATCAAAGCAGCTTGGACCCCGAGAACGATTCCGAACCCGGACGCCGCCAGCGCGTGAAGGTCGGCGTTGGAACGCAGAGCGATGAAGAACGTTCTCGTCAGCAGCAGGATGAAGGCCATGACCACGGCGATCACGCCTCCGAGGCCGAGTGTGTGCCCGATCGCCGCGAGGATTAGGTCGGTCCATCCGAAGGGGATCAAGTGCGGCTGCGCATCGGCCCCCGCCAAACCCATCCCGGAAAGTCCTCCCTCGGCCAAGGCGTACTGGCCCTGCAAGATCTGGATAGCCGGAGTGCGCCGGGTCTCCCCACGGATTCAGCCAGGCCGCGAACCTCGTTTCGACGTGGCCGAAGGTTTGCAGCGCGACGTAGACACCGACGGCGAACAGCAGCAAGCCGAGAACCGGGTAGTAAGCCTTCCCGGAGCCGATCCAGAGCATCGCCATGAACGTGAGGAAGAACAGCAGCGACGATCCGAGGTCGTTTTGTCTGACGAAGACGAGCAAGCGAGAGCCCGATGACGCCCAACAGCGGCGCTAAGTAGCGCGGCTCGGGTAACAGCAGCGGACCGATCCGGCGAGTGGCCACGACCGAGGAGTTCCCGTCGTCTCGGATAGATACGCGGCGAGGAACAAGACGATCAGGACCTTTGCGGCCTCGCCGGGCTGGAAGGAAAGGGGGCCGAAACGAAGCCATAGCCGGGCGCCGCGAACCTGGTAGCCGATCCCGGGAAGGAGAGGCGCAAGGAGGGAGACGATGCCCAGCAGCGCAAGTGTGTAGCGGGTTCGCCAGGCCGGGCCTAGTCCGTTGCGGAACAGATACAGGATCACCAGGAACGCCGCCGTGCTGAACGCGAGCCAACCCGTCTGTAGCGGCGCCAGCGCTTTCCACCCGGAGCTGACTTCAGATTGCAGGTGATCGATAGAGGCAAGCTGCATGGATCCGATCGCGAACAGCAGTGCCGTTAAAGGCAGCAGGAGAGGATCGGATCGTGGCGCCCACGCTCGAACTCCCAGATGCATCGCGCCGAATGACGTCAAGAATCCGAGGAACGGAAGAGCGACGTCGTTACCGAGCTGGATGTAACCGATGGCGAAGACGCCGGCCGTGGCGATGAGCAGCGTGAGTTCCCGCAGGCGAGGGTGCCTCATCAGGCGTCGAGGGGGGTGGTGCCGGCCGACGGCCGGGGACTGCCTTCAGGAGTAGTCGTAGGACGAGGAGTTGGGGTCTCCCGGGGGCCGAGTGTTCTGCTGAGCCTTTCTATAACGCGCTCGGCGTCGTCCATCGAATCAACGACGATGCCGGCGCGCAGCTGACGCTGCGTCGGGCTGGGGAACTGGCTCACCGGTTGGTCGGGGTATCGACGAACGACCTTTCCGGACGCGCGTGAGTTGTCATCGCCGGGGCGCCCGTCGAGCACAACGACCGAGCCTCCGCGTGAGGCGACGAGCAACGTCGTGGTCGACGACGCGATGAACAATGCAACGACGATGCCTACGATCAGCACTCCCGCGCCGGCGAGCAAAATGCCACGCGGTAGCCGAGAGCGTCGCGCAGGCGTGGAAGGTTTCGGTTCGTCTCGTTTCGTGGGCGCCGCGACCTTCTCGACGATGACCGGTTCGTCGTCGTCGTCTGAAAGAGCGACCGGCCCGCCGTCAACGTCAACGATGACAACGGAGATGTTGTCTTCACCACCTGCCGAGTTCGCTGCATCGATGAGAGCGCGGCAGGCTTCGTCGGGATCCGGGTGACTCACCAGGAGGTCGCGGATCGCATCAGCGTCGTGGACCATGCCGTAGAGGCCGTCTGTAGCCATAACGATCCGATCGCCCGGTCGCATCTGCACGGTGGACACTTCGATATCGAGGTCGTCGGTATCCGCTCCGATCGCTTGCAGAAGGATGTGGCGGTGCGGACTCGTTGCAGCTTCGTCCTCGCTGAGGCGACCGCGGCGCACCCACTCTTGCGCAACCGTTTGGTCCTGAGTGAGCTGACGAAGCTTCCCGTTACGAAGTAGATAGGCGCGGCTGTCGCCAACGTGGGCGAGGGTCAACTTGTCGTCTTGGATCCAGCCCGCAGTCAGCGTCGTGCCCATCCCGGCGAGGTTTTGCTCCTCGCGGCCGCGTTGGAAGACGGCACGGTGAGCTTCGCCGAACGCCTCGCGCAGCTGTTCGGAAAGATCTGAAGCGGACGCCAGCCTGTCCTTCCACTCCTTGAGTTGGTCGAGGGCAAGTTGCGATGCGACCTCGCCGCCTTCGTGACCCCCCATGCCGTCGGCGACGGCAACCAGCGGCAACGAGTCGGTGAGAACGGAGTCTTCGTTGTCCTCGCGGACGCGGCCGACGTCCGAAAGCTGGGCGATCCGCAGCTCCATCACGCTCTCGCTTCGAGCATCGAGCGTCCGATGGCAACGGTGTCGCCGGGCCGAAGGACGACGGGGCGCGTCAAGGGTCGATCGTTCACGTACGTCCCATTGGTGGAGCCGAGGTCTTCGACGTACCACTCGCCGTCCGAGTGGTAGACGCGGGCGTGGCGATGCGACACAGACGAGTCGGGGATGTGGATATGGCAGGAGGGGTCGCGTCCGATGAGTGTCTCCGGAGGGATGAGATCGGTCGACTGCGGACCACCACCTTCGGTGAGGACGAGGCGGGAAGCGATGCGCCGCCCGCGTACCGGGGCCACTGGCGATATACGCCTCGTCGTGGCGTGCGCTAGCTCGCGTGCTTCCATCCAGACGACTACGGCCAGCAAGAAGTACATGGCGCCTAGGAGTACGACCTTGCCCAACGGGCCGGTCAGGAGCTCGGTCACTTAATGATCAGCCTCGTCGAAACTCCACGACGGTCGACCCCAGTGAGATCCGGTCCCCGTCGCGGAGCGCGTGCTCGTGCACAACGGACCCGTTGACATACGTGCCGTTGGTCGACCCGAGGTCCCGAAGAGTGCACGTCCCGCTCTCGTTGATCACCTCGGCATGATGCCGGGAAATGCCGGGGTCGGCCACGACCAAGTCGTTGTCGGACTGGCGGCCGATCCTGATTCGTCTGTCGATGGGCAAGGTCTTGATCGGCTGATCGTCGGACAACAAGACGAGGGTCGGCGGTCCGCTGGGACCCGGCTCCGGCGCGACCGCCTTGGGGCGCTCGGGCGCCCTGGCCGGTGCCCGCTCTGGTTCTTCGCCTCGAAGCGCAACGGCCTCCGCTTGTATGCGGAACTCTCCTTGACCGAGCCTTCCGTCGGTGGCGAAGGACACTCGAGGCGAATCCGGTAACGCCCATTGGCGTTGCCGCGCCGCTTCTCCGACGAAGATCTCGAGCTCCTCGACCAGCTTCGCCTCTAGTGGCGCGAGCCGTTCGTAATCCTGATGACCGATGGTTATCCGATAGACGTTCGGGCACGTACGTCCTGCGAAGCGCCACGGTTCGCCCGTCCTCCATGACGCGGAGCAAGCGCTTTCCGATCTCGACTGGATGCACGCCGGAGCGGAACAGCCGGGCGAAGAATCCTTCCACGGCGCGCTCCAGACGTTCCTCGAATTGCCCGATAAGGCTCACAGTGTCCTCGGGTCCCCCCGCGGAAAGCGGACAAAAGTATACGGCTGTGCGTGTGTGTCCAACTCCGCGGGTCCTTCATGGGTTCACGCAGGTCAAGTGCCCCGGAGTAGGGGTGAGTACACTGCCTTTTCTGGGAGACGATTGGGCGTCTCCGGACACTGGGCTCGTGGTGGAACGGCAGACACGCAGGTTTCAGGAACCTGTCCTGGAAACAGGGTGGGGGTTCAAATCCCCCCGAGCCCACTAGTCCTCGCTTCGGCAGAAAGCGCCTCAGCGATGATCCTCGCTTCGGCGAAAAGCCTCAGCGATGAAGCCTCGTCCTGCTATCCCTCGTCCAGGAGTGGGAAGACGTCGGTACCGAACGTCGCGACGATCTCCGGGTGATGAACGGGAAGCCCGGTGAAGATCACGTGCTGGGCTCCCGCATCGATCAGCTTGCGCGCCGGTTCAACGGCCGCATTCCCGGGTGGCGTGATCGTCATTACCGTGCGCTCGATCTCGTCGTAGTCGCGGCCGAGATCGTCGCAGTGACGTTTTAGGACGTCGAACTTGTGCGAGATCTCTTCGGCGTTGCCGGCGACGTTGCACGCGTCGGCGTACTGGGCAACGAGCCTCAGCGTCTTATTCTCGCCGCCTCCGCCGACCATGATCCGCGGGCGAGGCTGTTGGAGGGGCTGGGGTGAGCAGATCGTCTCGTCCAGGGTGTAGTGCTTTCCTTTGTAGGGGCCGTTCTCCGGCGACCACATCTGGTCGGCTATCTGGAGCGTTTCCTCCAGACGCTCGAAGCGTTCGCTCACCGGCGGGAACGGCACGCCGAGACCCAGATGCTCGCGCTCGAACCAGGCGGCTCCGATCCCCAGCCAGGCCCGCCCCTTCGACAGCACGTCCAGCGTCGTGACCTGCTTAACCAGGACGGCCGGATGCCTATAGGTGACTCCGGTGACGAGGGTGCCGAGAGTGATCCGTTCGGTCACGCCGGCCAGATAAGCCAAAGTCGTGTAGCCCTCGAGCATGTCGAGCTCGGCGTCGCCGACCATCGGCAGCTGGAAGAAGTGATCCATCACCCACAGAGACGAGAAACCCGCTTCCTCAGCCGTTCGTGCGACCTCGGTCAGAACTTCTGATTGGTTTTCGGGCGAGCCGGGCCAGCTGAACCATGGGATCTGAAGACCGAACTTCACCATCGTTTCCTCCTGCCGGTGACGACAGTTTAGTGATCCGGATGGAGCCGGCGCTCAGTCGTCGGTGATACCGAGTGATTCCTTGGCGCGAGCAGTCGCTTCCGCGTACACGTCCTTGGTTGCTGCACCCGTTGCGTTGGCTGCAGCAACGCAATCAGAGAACTCGGGTGCGACGTTGACGGTTTCTGCGCCGAGCCGCCCGATCTTCACGCGAACACGTTGACCACCCACGTCGACGGTGATCATTTCCCGATCGAGCACCCAACGCGTCGTATCGCGACGACGGATCCCAAGAGTGGAGGTCTCGCGGAAGACCGTCTCCGTGATACGAGACTCGTCGGCGTGCTTCACCAGGACAGACAACAAGAAAGCCGGACGCGAGCGCTTCATCACGATCGGCATCACCCATGCATCCATCGCGCCGTTTTCGATGAGCAGTTCGATCGCGTGACCTAAGGCTTCCGGCGTTTGGTCGTCGATGTTCGTCTCCAGGAGGACGCAGCTTTCGACGCTCGGCTCTGTTTGCTGCCGACCGATCAGGACGCGCGAGATATTCGGAACGGAAGAGCGCCTTTGTCCTCCACCGACCCCTGCCGCTTCGAACGTGAGGTCGGGAACGGGCCCGAAGGTCGCGCCGTGACCGACAAGAATCGCCGCACCGGTCGGAGTGACCAGCTCGACTGAGGAATCGATGCCACGGATCGGGGCACCTTTCAGCAGTTCGAGAGTGGCGGGTGCGGGCAAAGGCAGTGTGCCGTGCTCGGTCTCGATCGAACCGGACGGGACGGGAACGGGAGCGGCGTGCAGAGCCGTTACCTCCAGCGCGTCGATCCCGGCCGCGGCCCCGACGATATCGGCGGCGGTGTCTGCCGAAGCGAGCTCGTGGAAGTGCACGTCCTCAGGATCGGTTCCGTGAACGGCCGCCTCGGCATCGATCAGTGCGTCGATGGTGCGCAGTGCGTGTTGGCGTGCGCTCTCGGTTAGGCCGGCTCCCTCGATCGCCGTTCGCAAACGTTTCGCGCCGAACCTTTCGGATGTCGTCTTCACCTCGGCCCGCAGACAGGCGATCCCGCCGCGTTCGTCGTCGACGAAATGCACGGTGCACCCGAGACCCAGCGAGCCGACAGCTTGCGTGATTGTCGCCTCGACATCGACACCGAGCTTTCGTCCAGCGTGCGCGAGAGCAGCCAGGACCATGTCACCGGAGATCCCGTTCGCGAGATCGAAGTACGCGATCCTGTTCATCTCTTGCGTGTGACCAGTGCGGCGAAGAATCCCGCACCGAATCCGTTGTCGATGTTCACGACGACTACTTGTGGCGTGCATGAGTTGAGCATCCCAAGCAGTGCCGCTAAGCCTCCGAAGGACGTTCCGTAACCGATTGATGTAGGAACTGCCACTATCGGGAGCCCGGTCATCCCGCCGACCACCGTCGGTAGCGCTCCTTCCATCCCCGCCACGACGACGAGCGCATCGCAGCTTCGGATCCGATCGAGTTTCGACACGAGTCGGTGGATCCCCGCAACTCCGACGTCGTAGATACGGTCGACCGTCGCGCCGGCGGCATCGGCCGTAAGCGCCGCTTCTTCAGCGATCGGATAATCGGCAGTGCCGGCCGCGATTATCCCGACCGTTCCCGCCGCAACGACCGGATCGCGCGCGACCCGGATGATCGAGGCCTCCGCGAAGAACTCGGCTTCGGGGGCGACCTCGCGGACTGCGGCGAAAGCCTCGCTCGTCGTCTTTGTAACCAAAACGGGCCCCGCGTTTTGTTCGCTCAGCCGAGCCACGATGTGGGCAATCTGCTCCGGCGTTTTCCCGATGCCGAGAACCGCTTCCGGAAGTCCCCATCGTTCTTCGCGGTCGTGGTCGAGGTGTGCGAATTCGGCGGGCTCCCACCCGGGTCCTGATCCCATAAAGGCCAGTCTGATGGTTCGGGCGACCATCTGATTGCCGAGGGCAGACGGTTAGTATCGAAGGCCCATGCTCACCGGCCCGGACCTCCTTGCCGTAGTCCTCGGCGCGCTCGCGCTCATAGTTGCGATCGCCGTCTTCTTGTCCTTCGCCGCCGTGCGCAGGCGCCTTATCCTCCTTCAGGGCCGAGGCCGCCAAGAAGACCTTCTCGAAGCGGTCTCCCGCCAGGTTGAAGAAGTGCGGGGCCTTCGGACGGACATCAAGCAGCTGGCGTCCGATCTGCAGACGTTGGCCGAGGCGTTTCGTGGTGCTTTGCAACGCTTCGCCGTTTACCGCTACGACGCCTTCGAGGACATGGGCGGCCAGCTTTCATTCTCCGCCGCGTTGCTGAACGATCATGGGGACGGTCTCGTGATCTCCTGCATAAACGGAAGGCAAGAGGCCCGCACGTACGCGAAGCCGATCCAGCGCGCGACCTCGGCCTACAACCTTTCTCCTGAAGAGCAGGAAGCCATCCGCCTTGCGCTGGCTCCTCTGGCCGGTTAGGACTCGGCTATGAGCAAGCCGACGTTCGGTTTCCTCGGCCCCCCGGGAACCTTCACTCAAGAAGCCGCGTTGCAGGTTGTCGATCCCGAAAACGTCGAGCTCATCTATTACCCGTCGGTCGAAGAAGTGATCTTGGCCGTCGACCGCGGCGACGTTCAGCAGGGAATGGTGCCGATCGAGAACTCAGTCGAGGGGACGGTGAACGCTACCGTCGATGCTTTGGGATTCGAGACCGAAGGCTTGTTCATCCATCGCGAGGTGATCCTCAACGTGCGACTTCATCTCCTCGGCCGCGCGGGCACGGATCTCGCTTCGGTCAAAGAGGTCTATTCGATGCCGCACGCAACGGCGCAATGCCGGCGGTGGCTGCGAGAGAACATCCCGGACGCGAAGATCGTTGCCGCGAACTCGACGGCGGAAGCGGCCGGCCGCGTCGCATACGAGAAGGGCTCGGCGGTTGCCATCGGGCCGAATCTGGCCGCGCAGCTCTTTGCTCTCGAGGTCATCGCTCGAGACGTGACCGACCACCCGGAAGCGGAGACCCGGTTCGTCGTTGTCGGCAAGGAACCCTCTCCCTCACCGTCCGGACGTGACAAGACCTCACTCATCGCATTCATCGCCGAGGACAAGCCCGGCGCGCTGCTCGACATACTTACGGTGTTCGCAGAGCGGAAGATCAACCTCACCAAGCTCGAATCCAGACCGACGAAGCGCGTTTTGGGCGAGTACTGCTTCTTCATCGACATGGAAGGACACGTCGAGGACGAGACCGTCGGCGATGCGATCAAGATCCTGGACGGGCAGGTTGCCAAGCTGAAATCGCTCGGTTCCTACCCTCGGGCCGTCGGGCGGCTGGACGCCGAGCGCCTAGCGCGGCGGGCGAGCGCGGCACAGGCCCGGCCCGGATCGGAGTAAGTCGGCATGCTCGATCTCAAGCGACTGCGGGACGAGCCCGAGGAGATGCGCGCCGCGCTTGCGCGCCGCGGCGCGGACCGCCTCCTGGACGATGTGCTCGCCGCCGATGTCCGCCGCCGAGAAGTCGTCCAGAAGATCGACGAGCTGAAGCACAGACAAAACGTCATAACCAAAGAGATCGGGCGCGTCGACGCCTCCGAGCGCGAACCGCTCCTCGAGCAAGCCAAGGCATTGAAGGGTGACGTCGAAGCGCTTAGACCCGAAGCTGCGTGACGCGGACGAGCAGCTGCAGATGCTCGCCTCCGGGCTTCCCAACCTCCCGCACGAGTCGGTTCCCGATGGCGAAAGCGACGACGACAATGTCGAGCTGCGTCGATGGGGCGATCCGCCTTCACATCCCGGGCGCCGAAGATCATCTCGACGTCGGCCGACGGCTCGGCATCATCGATACGGACCGCGCATCGCGCGCTTCCGGGTCGCGTTTCGGCTATCTGTTCGGTGCGGCCGTCAATCTCGAATTCGCCCTCGTTCGGTTCGCGCTCGACGAGCTTTCAAAGAAGGGCTTTACGCCCGTGGTTCCTCCGGTTCTCGTACGGCGTGAGGTCATGTATGGCGCGGGAGCTCTCCCCGGCGACGAGGCGCAGTACTACGTGGTGCAGGACGGCTTGTATCTCACGGGGACCTCCGAGCAGGCGTTGGCCGCCATCCACATGGAGGAAGAACTGGATGTCGGCGAGCTGCCGAAGCGCTACTGCGCTTTCTCGACCTGCTTCCGGCGCGAGGCTGGAACGTGGGGACGAGACACGCGCGGGATATTCCGCGTCCATCAGTTCGACAAGGTGGAGATGTTTTCCTTCTCGGCTCCCGAGCGGTCCTGGGACGAACACGAGTTCCTCGTGGAGATCCAGGAGGGTTTGCTGCAATCACTGGACATCCCGTACCGGGCTATGAACGTTTGCATCGGCGAGCTCGGCGCTCCGGCGGCCAAGAAGGTCGATCTGGAAGCGTGGTTCCCCGAGCAGCGCCGTTTTCGCGAGGTGATGTCGTGCTCGAATTGCACCGACTACCAGTCCCGACGCCTGCAGATCCGCCTGAAGGGAAAGGGAGCCAAAGGCCAGCTTCCCCACACGCTGAACGGGACGGCCTTCGCCGTCGGTCGGACGATCGCCGCGATACTCGAGAACTTCCAGGACTCCGGCGGCGACGTTGCGATTCCTAAGGTCCTGCACGCTTACATGCCGGAGGGCATGACGAAGATCTCGGCCAAGCGCGACTAACGAAGCCCGTACGCTAGTCGGCGGAGGAGTGGCCGAGCGGACGAAGGTCCCCGCCTTGAAAGCGGGTGTGCTGAGAGGCACCGTGGGTTCGAATCCCACCTCCTCCGCTCATCTGCTCACGGACCCGAGACAAGCAGGTTTTGTAGTTGGCGATGATGAAGCAGTGGAGCGAAGCCAGAAGCGGATCCTCACTACTCACGCCGGCAGTTTGCCGAGGTCGCAGGAGCTGACCGAGCTTCTCGTATCCGTCAGCCGCCACGAACGGGTCTCCTCGGAGGAGCTGACGTCCCGTATCGAAGCCGGCGTAAAGAACGTCGTTTCACTTCAGAAAGCGGCCGGCGTCGATGTCGGCAACGACGGTGAGCAGTCTAGGGAGAGCTTCTTCACCTATGTCCAGCACCGTCTCAGCGGCTTCGGCGGCAACTCGGATTTTCGGAACTTCCACGACATCGCGGAGCTGCCCGGATACATCCGGCGTGCGCCCCGGTTCGGTGCTCAGGTGGATCTCCTTGCACCACCGCGAGCCGTTGGCGATGTGAAGCATCTCGGTGGCGATGCGATCGATCGCGAGTGCGAGCGCTTCATCGAGCGATCGACCGGCACATTCAGCGAGCGCTTCTTCACCGCCGCGTCTCCGGGGATCATCTGCGCTGCGATGAGCAACGATCACTACGCGACGTACGAGGACTACGTGATGGCCGTAGCCGACGCGATGCGCACGGAGTACTCGGCCATCGTTGAGCACGGTCTCGTCCTGCAGCTGGACTGTCCTGACCTCGCGATGGAGCGCCATGTCAGCTTCGGCGACCGCTCGTTAGCCGAGTTCCAAGAGTTCGTTCGGACGAACATCCGCGCGATCGCGCACGCCGTCGAGGGGATACCTCGCGACCGTATCCGGATGCACGTGTGCTGGGGTAACTACGACGGTCCGCATCATCACGATGTGGAGTTGCAGGAGATACTTCCGCTTCTGTACGAAGCCCCCGTTGGAGCGATCCTGCTGCCTTTCGCGAACCCGAGGCATGCACACGAGTGGCGCTGGTTGGAGCGGATGCCTCCTCCGGCCGATTGGCTCGTTGTCGCCGGTGCGATCGACACCACGACCAACTACGTCGAGCATCCGGAGGTCGTGGCCGAGCGCATCGAACGTGTCGCGAGTTCGATCGGCGATCCGACCCGGGTCCTGGCCGGCACCGATTGCGGTTTCGACACCTCGGCGGGCCGCGGCCAAGTGGCCGAGGACGTGGTGTGGGAGAAGTTGCGGTCGCTGAGAAGGGGAGCCGAGCTCGCCTCGTCCCGGCTGTTATAGAAGCGGGTCCCTACAATCAACTGGAAGTACACGGAGGAGTCGCATAGTTCGGCCTAGTGCGCCCGCCTGCTAAGCGGGTTGGGGGTGAAAGCTCCCTCGCGGGTTCAAATCCCGCCTCCTCCGCTCCATCGCTGGACTCAAGTACCGTGTGCAGTTGCTGCGCCCGTAGCTCAACTGGACAGAGCGTCTGGCTACGGACCAGGAGGCTGGGGGTTCGAGTCCCTCCGGGCGCGCTTCGGTGGACAATGTGGTTTCTGTTCTCAGTTGAGGTTGTTGTGACTGATGTTGTATTTGATGCGAGCTTGCACCCAGGTACGAGGATGCAGGGACCGTTTGGGCGTAGCCGTTACAATGCGGCGGACCTGTAGTAGCGCGGCAATCAGGAGGACCGAGTGAAGTCAACTGACGGCTACGTCCCCACGCCCACGCGCCGCAGCCTGCGCGCCTGGATCGCACTGAGTCTCGCGGGACTTCTTCTTCTGGCCGGGGTGGCCTGCGGCGGCAAGTCCGAAGCTGAACTCTCGAACGACCTGGTCAAGGATGGCCTGAAGCTGAACTCGGACGGCAAGGCGGCTCAGGCTGCTCGAAGCTATAGAGAGGCCCTGGTCCACGACCCCGAGAACAAGTTCGCCTATTACAACCTCGCGGTGATCGACCAGGCCGCCGGGCGTGTCCGGGCCGCCGAATTCAAGTACCGGCTGGCACTCGAGATCGATCCGCGCTTCCAGCCGGCGCTCTTCAATCTCGGGACGATCATGTCGAGGATCGATCCGGATTCGGCCAAGGACGTTTACGAGGACCTCATCGAGCTACAGCCAGACAACGCCGGCGCACACCTCAATCTTGGCTTCGTCCTGAGGCAACTCGGACGAGGCGATGACGCCCAGAAGGAGTTCGACCGCGCTGTCGCACTCGATCCGAGCCTGCGGGCTCGCATCAAAGGCGATAAGGAAGCGGAACCCGATCAACAAGCTGAAAATCCGTAGGGGGGATGACGGGAGCCCGGCGCCGAAGAGAGACACCCCCAGCCCGACGCGCCAGGACCGAAACGCTGCTCTCACGGCGTGAGGCGGCCGAGCGGGCCGGCGTCCACGTGAACAGCATCGTGGCGTGGGAGCGAAAGGGCTTGCTTCGAGTACGCCAAGTTTCGGTGGGTGGAGCCATGGAGGCGCGCATCGCTCCCTCCGACCTCGATCGAGTGGTTGCCGAGCAGAACCCGTCCCGAGGTGCCCGCAAGTCGGAACGCTCTTCACGCAAATCGCCCACCGCGCCGCCTCTCGTGGCAAATGGGCTCGTAGACGTGGATGAAGCCGTGACGCCGGGCCCGGATGTATCCCGAGCGGCCGTTCGCGAGCAGCGGCGAGTCAGGAAGCAGCCACGAGAGATCGAGGCCGAGCTTCGGCACGAACGTCGCGCACGGCAAGAGGCCGAGCGAAGACTGGCAGAGACCTCTGCCCGTATCACTCAAGAACGTGAAGCCTTCGACCAGGCGATGCAAGAGGCGGAGCGGAGCTCGACGGCTGCCATCGAGCGTGAACGTGCGGAGGCCATGCGCACCCTGGAAAAACGGGAGATCGAGCTCGCCGAACAACTGCATCGGGAATATTCGGGTGCGGCCGAACAGATCGGTGAGGCAGAAGTCGCTCGCGCTCGCATGGCCGAGGAGATGGAGGAGCTGCAGGCCCGCAGGTCCGAACTCCAGGACGAGATCCAGCGAGAGACGGAAGTACGTCAACAAGTGACGCTCGATCTTCAAGCACTAGAGATCACCCGCAACGAGCTGGCCGAGCGCGAGGAAGCCCTGCGAAAAGAAGTTGAGCATCAGCGTCAACTGAGCACCGAGATAGACCGGAAGAGTGAAGAGGCACTGCTCCAAGCACAGATCGAGAGACGCGCACTCGAGGAAGCGGCCGTTCGCGAGCAAGAGGCACGAGAGCGCGCGGACCGGGAGTCGGAGGCCAGGAAAGAGGCCGATGCGCGCGCGCAGGCGCTGGGTTCGCAGATAGACCACGAGCGCACAGCGAGAGAGCAAGCCGATGCTCGAGTCGCATCAGCCGAACAAGAGCTGGAAGACATGCGCGGTTCAGAGACGGAAGTTCAGGGACGCATCCGCGGTCTCTCCGAAGAGCTGGAAACGCTTCGCGCACAATTGACGGCTTCGCAGGTGGCGCATGAGGACGCGATGTCTCGCGTTGCGACGGCCGAAGGCCAAGTCGCCACCACGGCCGACGCTCACCGTGCTGCCGAGGAACGGGCAACAGAAGCCGTCCAGCGGGCCGAGGCCGCCGAAGCCCAGACCTCAGAAGAACGTGCCGCCCGCGAACAGGCCGAGGCTCGTGCGACCGCCGCAGAAGAAGAGGCGGATCGCGAGCGGCAGGCGCGAGCAGTAGCCGAACAAAGCGGGACTGAAACCGCCGAACGCGAGCGCCAGGCTCGAGCCGCTGCCGATGAGCTCGCTTCTTCGGCCGAAGAGCAAGCTCGGCTCGTACGTGCGGAGGCAGATCGAGCTCAAGTTGCTCTCGAGGAAGCGACCTCCACCCACCAAGCCGTTGTCGCGCAGGCCGAGTCGGACCGTGCGGCGAAGACCGCTGCCGAGGAGAGGATGCAAGAGGCTCTCCTGCAAGCCCAGAGCGCTTCTGCCGAGGCACAGCAAGAGCGCGACGGGCGCTGGGCTGCCGAGCGACGCGAACAGCTGGCGATCCAGGAAGCCGAGACCGAGCGCGAAGCGCGTTCGGAGGCCGCCCGCCGCGCACAGGCGGCGAACGAGGAGACACAAGCCGAGCGCGAGAAGCGCGAGCTAGCGGAGCAACGCGCGGCCGAAGCGGACGAACTCGTCCAGCGCGAGCGCCAGGCTCGAGAGGAAGCGGATCGTCGCGCACAGCAGGCGACCGAACTAGCCGAGAGCGAGCGCGAAGCGCGCGGGGTTGCCGAACGTCGCGAAGAGGCGGCGATCGAGGAAGCGCGAACTGAGCGTGAGCGCGGAAAAGGTGAGTGGGCCGGCCGGGAACAAGCGCTGCGTGAGGAGAAGGAGAGGCTCGAAGAGACCGCCATCGAGTCTTTGCGTAGGCAAGGACGACTCGAAGAGATCGTGCGAGAACAGGACGAACGCATCGAGTCTCTTCGCACCGCACTTCGCCGCGTGCAACTGGAGCTGCAAGGCTCAATCGTCGAGGACGAATCCCCAACGGGCGAGCTGCCGGCTCCGTCACCGGCTCAACTACGTGCCACTCCCCGGCAACCGGAGCGACCTCGGAAAGCGACTTTGCGCGAGCTACGCGAGCGCGCGGCGCGCTATTTGCGCGAGGGAGCCGACGAGGCTTGACGACGCAGGTCGAAACTCATCGATCGGACGATCCGCCACACCGCGGTGGGCGGTTCCGTCCACGAGCATCTTGGGTTCTGGCTATTCCGGTTCTGTTCAACCTTTGGTTCCTTCGCGCTGAAGCCAGTTACGTAGGCAACCTGAACGACGGTTCCGTCCACGCCGCCTTCATAAGATGGGCCGGCCGGATGTTCGCATCCTGGCGCATCCCGCTGGACGGGTGGTTCCCGTATCTCAGTACCGGCTCGCCTGCGTTCCACGAGTACCAGACGTTCCCTCACATCGTCACCGGATTCTTTGCGCGATTCATCGGTGGCGACCGCGCCTACTCGCTTTCGTTGTACTTGCTGCTTGCGCTATGGCCTATCGCCGTTTATGTCGGAGCGCGACTGCTCGGGTGGAGGATGCGTGCGGCCTTGGCGGCGGCGCTTGTCGCATCCTTGGTCGCCAACTTCCGGGGCTACGGGCTCGAGTTGGGCAGCTACACCTTTGCCGGACTGGGTGTGTGGAGCCAGCTGTGGGCGATGTGGCTCCTGCCGATCTCCCTTGGGCTGTCCTGGCGGGCGGTCGACAAAGGTCGCAACGGTGTATTGGCCGCGCTGGTTCTGTCGCTGACCATCGTTTCCCACATCATCACCGGGTACCTCGCTTTACTTGCCGTTGCCGTTTGGATCATCGTGCGTGGCCGGCAAGGCTTTGGCGAACGCCTCAAGCGCGGGATCGCGGTGGGTGCGGGTGCTTTGGCGGCCAGTGCGTGGCTGCTCATCCCGGTGCTCCTCGACCGGCGCTGGGTGATCAGTGCGCTGGCCCCGGAAGGCGACTTCCGTCGGAACTCGTATGGTCTGGGGCAGGTCTTGGGTTGGCTGTTCACGGGGAAGATCTTCGATGCCGGCTTCGACGGTCCCCGCATCCCGATCATCACGATCTTGGTGCTGGTCGGTGTTGTGCTTTGCATCGTGCGCTTCCGCAGCGACGTTCGTTACCGAGCGTTGCTCTTCTTGTTCTTGTTATCGATCGTCCTGTATTCGGGTCCCAAGACATTCGGGTTCATCCTCAACCTGCTACCCGCCTCGGACACCTTGATCTTCCACCGCTACATCATCGCCGTTCACATGAGCGGGATCCTGCTCGCAGGTGTGGCCGCAAGCTTCATCTTCGGACTGGTGGTTGGCGTGGTCCGCGCTGTCCGTCCGCGCATGCAGCCGGCGATGGCTGCGGCCGTCGTCTTGATCATCGGCTTGGCAGTGTTGGCTCCGGCCTGGGTCGAGCGGGCACGTTACGCGTCCTTTGGTGAACAGCTGATCGACCGGCAGCGAACGGCCGAGATCCTCGACGGCGGCGCGCGGCGTTACCTGATAGAGGTGGCCAAGAGAGTCGGAGACGGCCGGATCCATGCCGGGTTGCCGAACAACTGGGGACGCTCGTACGTCGTCGGATACATCCCGGGGTACTCTTCCTTGCTCGACCGCGACGCGGACGCGATCGGATTCACATACCGGGTTCCCTCAGTGTTGACCAACATGGAGGCTTATCTGGACGAGCGGAATCCGTACCAGCTGAACCTCTTTGGCGTCCGGTACCTCCTGATTCCTCGAGGACGAGCTCCGGCCGTAACGGCTGAGCCTCTAGAGAGTCGCGGCAATCACGTGCTGTGGGAGGTTCCGAACTCCGGCTACATGGGCTTGTTCGATACGACCGGTCCGGTAAGGGTCTCGAGTGCCCGGCAGTACGCGGTTACGTTCGCGCGCTTCCTGACGTCGCCGGAGCTGCGCGAGAGCCAGCTCCCGATCATCGACTACGGAGGTCAGTCCGTAGGACGTCCGACGGCAAGCGGATCGGAAAGCCCCGAGGGATCGCGCGGAACGATCCAGCCCGAGGTCACCGAGCTCGACCGGGGGATCTTCCGCGCGCAGGTGAATGCCGAACGCACAACAGCCGTGGTTCTCAAAGCTTCGTACCACCCGCGGTGGAAGGTCACGGTGGACGGCAAGAAGGTCAGCAAGTTCATCGCCGCGCCGGGCTTTCCGGCGGTGACCGTCGAGAAGGGCGTGCACACGGTGGAGTTCAGATACGTACCGGTCTCTTCCTACCCCTTCCTATTCATCTTTGGTGTCCTTGCGCTCTTCGCTGTTGGATACGTCTTCGGCGGACGTTCGCGCCGCGCAGCTCTTAGTCGTTTGTCAACAAGCGTGCGCCCGACGGCTATCCAGGCTGTGAGCGCAGGCGCCTCATCGGGACAATCAGTGGGGACCTCGGAGCCGGTCGTGGAGAGGCAAGAGGAGCCTCCAAACACGTTCCCTGAGGAGCCTCCATACAGGCTCCCTGAGGACTCTCCCTAAGACGCTAGGGCTCTAGGGCGCGATAGGACCGATCGGGCCGAGGGTCCCGATCGCCAGGACGGCCGCCTCGCTTCTGGCAGGAACCGCATCGTCGGCTCCCGCCGACTCGAGCGGTGAGTTCGCACGCGGTCCGCCGATCCCTGGGGGTCCCGTGGGACCGGGCTCGCCCTCAGGTACCGATGCGGCAGCCGAATAGGTGGGATCTACCGACAGCGTCGGCCCCATGCTCATCGAAGCCGTCCTGTAGCCGTGGAAGACCCCCTCGTCCGTTACCACCGCTTGGGTCGAGGCACCCGAGACCTGTCCGACTATCTGAGATTCTGCGTTGCTCCCGGACACATCGCCGGTGGTCGACGTCGAGTCGATCGCGAAGTTGGTCGCGTTGATAGTCGTGTTCCCGCTGCTTGCGGTCGAGATCACCTGGCCTCCGCTGATCGCATCGCCGCTGCTCGAGACCCCGTCCTGGTCGGTGGTTGCGGTGTTGTCACCCTCTTGCGCGTTGACGACCGTGCCGGCCTCGACGTCGGCGTGCGCCGGCACGGCGCCGGTCACGGCGATCGCGGACGCTAAGCACACCACCGACACGGCCCGAATCATCGGTCGGAAATAGCTCAGATTTTGCAGTTCCGGCACCCTACCTGCCCCGTTCAACGATCAACTCTCATTCCAGTGTGCAGCCATCCGGAGAAAAAGAGAAGCGCCCCCGGAGGGGCGCTTCTCTTCAAGCTCAGTGTTTCCTTTTAGACGTTGAAGCAGACGATTTCGAGCGGGCCATCGAAGGGCGGGATGATGATGCAGGTCGGTCCCGGGATCCCCGTCTGACCTTGCGGACCCTGACCACCCGTCGCACCCGTCGCACCCGTCGGGCCAGTCACACCGGTTGCCCCAGTCGGGCCATCCGGGCCGGTAGCACCGGTCGGACCCTCAGGACCGGTCGGACCCTCAGGACCCGTGAACCCAGTCGGGCCTGTCGGACCCGGGATCTCCGGACCTGTGGCACCGGTCGGACCAGAGTCACCCGTCGGGCCAGGCGGACCAGAGGCGCCGGTTGCGCCCTGAGCACCGTCCGGACCCTGGGCACCGGTCGCACCACGCGGACCCTGCACACCCTGCGGTCCAACCGGACCGGTCGGGCCACGCGGGCCACGCGGGCCTTCAGCGAGCGTTCCCACCCGTATGTCGCTTAGCGAGTTGACGAGCTCCAGGTCACCGGACTGAGATTCCGCGTCGATGGAGTTGTTGGACACCGACACTTCGGCGTCGCCAACTCCAGCCAGACCAACAACGTTCGACCCGGCGACGGCGTCTCCGCCGGCGAGGTCTGCGCTCTGGTCCCAGCTGAACTCGTTGTCGCCGTCCTGAACGATCAGGGCGCCGGTAACCGGGCCAACCACGTCGCTGGCCGTTCCACCGGAACCATCCGAAGCCGTAGACCCGCCGGACACGTCGCCCGCGGAGGCCTCATCGGCCGCCACAGCGTCGGCGATGCCGGCACCTGTATTGGTGTCTGGGAGAACGATCGGGCCGTCACCCAGCGGCGGACAGTCCAGGAAGAAGATCTGCTGGACACAGGTTTCACCCGTCGGTCCGGTCGGGCCCGTTTCACCCGTAGGTCCGGTCGCGCCTGTTGTTCCCGTGGGTCCAGGCGGCTCGAATCCGGTCGGACCCTGCAGTCCGGTCGGTCCGGTCGGTCCTGTCCCGCCTGTTGTTCCCGTGGGTCCAGGCGGCTCGAATCCGGTCGGGCCGGTCGGGCCTGTGCCAGCCGTCGGACCCTGTGGGCCGGTCGGGCCGGTAGCACCCGGGATTATCGGGCCGGTCACGCCGGTGGTGCCGGTCGTGCCCTGAGGTCCAAGGAATCCGGTCGGGCCGACGATGCCGATCGGGCCCTGCGGACCCTGGACACCCGTCGGGCCGGTAGGACCGGAAACGACCTGGTTGCCGGCACGGATGCCGAATATGGCGTTCGTGATGTCGATATCGCCGGACTCGGCGTCAGAGTCGACGGAGTTGTTGCTCACGTCGATGCTGGTTGCTCCGTCCTGAACGCTACCCACGACGTTGGAGCCGGCAATGGCGTCGCCGCCGGCAGCCGAGATCTCCTGGTCGAGGTCGACTTCGTTGTTGCCTGCGTGCACCACGAAGGCGTCGACTCCACCGGATATGTCGTTGAGGTCTGCGGCGGTAGCTTCGCCTGAGCCCGCGCCGCCCTCACTAGCAACAGCGGCCTCGGTCGCGGCCACGTCGGCGCCTAGTGCGTCGAAGAAGCCTGGGCACTCAGACTCACTGGGGGTGCCTGCGAAGGGGCAGAGGCCGGTCGGACCCTGGGCGCCGGTCGCTCCATCAGGGCCGGGGGGGCTGAAACCGGTCGGGCCCGTTCCACCTGTGGGGCCGGTCGGGCCAGTCGCTCCGGTCGGGCCAGGAGGGCCAGTGGCTCCGGTCGGGCCCTGCGGGCCAGTTCCACCCGAGGGGCCGGTCGGGCCTGTAGGACCGCTGGGGCCAACCGGGCCGGTCGCGCCTTCAGGGCCTGTGGGGCCTGTGGGGGCGGTCGGGCCATCGGGGCCGGTCACGCCGCTAGGACCGGTAGGACCGTTAGGGCCTAGCGGGCCATCGGGGCCGGTGATACCGATCGGACCCTGTGCGCCGGGTGGGCCGACCGGATCTTCGGTCTGCTCACCGACGTGGATGTCGGAAATGCGGTTCTCGGCATCGATATCGCCGGACTCCGCCTTCGCGTCCCGCGAGGTGTTGCTGACGTTGATGTCAGCGTCACCCCGGCCGGCGTGGCCTACAACGTTTCCGCCGGCGACGGCGTCTCCACCCTGGAGATCGCCACTCTGGCCGCCGTCGAACTCGTTGTTGCCGGCCTGGACCGAATCAGCGTCCACGGGGCCGGATACATCGTCGGCCGCCTGAGCGACCGCGCCGAGGCCGAGAGCTCCGGCGAGCAAAACGGGTAGTACGAGGAGAGCGAACGTACGTCGCCTTCCACTGCGAAAGAATCTGTTCTTGCCCACGGTCACCTGCCTGTTTGGTTGCATCGACGAATACGCGTGCTGCGCAAAAGCTGACCCATTAAAGGGGCGGGGGTGGATGCATGTCAAGCGGCCTAAGAGACTTGTCTAAAACCGCAGGTAGATGGCCTGTTTTGGAGGAGCCTAATCAGTCCGCCGGGCCGTCATTTGGACGATCGTTTTCCATCTCTGTTGCGATTTCCGAACGAATGCCGAAAAACTCCGGCAGCCGCACGGCCAAAGGGGCGTTGACCTGCATGTCCATCCAGAAGGCAAAAAAGAGGGAATTCATGGCCGTCACAGCCAGGAACGCGGCGGCCAGAGCACTTATCTGAGGAATGCGGCCGTTATTGATCCACGACAGGACGATGTGCACTCCGAGCCCGATATCGGCCAGCGCTGCGACGATCGCGAGCAGATAGAAGAAGACGAGTGGATGGAAATCGCGCAGAACGTATTTGTAGAAGAGCCGCCACCAAAACCTGCGGAACAAAAGGAACGCGATCCCAAACAGAACTTTCGCGATGCGCATGTTCGAGCGTTCACCAACGCCGTATATAGGCCGGATCGGAACGTCGGCGACGCGGCAGTTGGCGACGTTGGCTTTCACCAGAATGTCGTTGGGCCGTCCATACGATTTGTAAAGACGGTCCCAATCGATGTTTTCGAGCGCGTAGGCCGAAAACGCCATGTAACCGGTCTGAGAATCTGCGACGGACCAATAACCGGACGCGATCTTCGTCAGCAAGCTCAGCGCCGCGTTGCCGAATAGACGAAGCTTCGGAATGGTCGCCCAGTCGCGCGGTGAATAAAGGCGGTTTCCCTTCGTGAGGTCTGCACGACCGTCAACGATGGGTGCGATGAGGTGAGCCATGTCCTCCCAGGCCATCTGCCCGTCGCCGTCCACGGTCACCGCGACGTCGCAGCGCTGATCTCGAGCCCATACGAGTGCGGCCGAGATCGCAGCTCCTACACCGCGGTTCCGCTCGAACTCGATCAGATGGATCCGTGAATCCGAATTTGCCAATCGACCCACGATCGCCGCTGTTGCGTCCTTACTGCCGTCGTCGACGACAACGACGTGGTCAACGCAGCTGGGAACGCCGGCAAGGACGCGTTCGATATTGCGTTCCTCGTTGTACGCGGGGATGAGCACGGCGATACTCGAACCACGAAGAGCCACCGCTACTCCTTTATCGGGTATCGAGAAATGGTAGCTTCCCCGCACCGATGCGCCGCATCGTAGGAGTCCTCCTCGGCGCAGCAGCGATCGCGTTCCTCGCGCTTGCTCTCGTCAAGACATACGACCGGCTTCCGCGCGAGACGCTGGATATCCGGCCTTTGTTCGCCGTCGCGGCCGTCGTAGTCGGCGCAGCCGCCTATGTCTTGAACGCCTTGGTCTGGCGCTTCCTCATGCAACGGCCGGGCACGCATCTGTCTGCAAGCCAGGCCATTCGGATCGTCTCGCTGTCTCAGATCGCGAAGTACGTGCCCGGCGGCATCTGGCAACCGGTCAGCTGGATCGCGATGACGAGCAGTTTGGGGATCTCGGCATCTGTTGCCGGGGTCACTCTTCTCGCTTTGATGGCGCTCGATGTCGCGTCGGCGCTCATCGTCGGGCCCCTTCTCTTGGCTCTGAACGACGCGACGTCCGGCTTCGCATGGCTGCTGTTGGTCGTCCCGCTGTCCGTGGCCGCTGTACACCCCCGCGTACTGAGCAGGTTCGTGCGACTGGCTCAGCGTTTGATCCGCAGGCTCAATGCCGGCGACGTTTCCTTGGTTCCTGCGCGAAGGCTCTACACGGCACTGGGCGGGAAGTTGCCCGTCTGGTTGCTCCTCGGCGTCGCGAACCTCCTCGCCGCGCGGGCGATGCACATCAACGAGCCTGGTGACTGGTTGTTGCTGACGGGCGGTTACGCGGTTGCTTGGGCCGTTGGATTTCTGGCGCTACCCGTACCGAGCGGTTTGGGCGTCCGCGAAGCGGTGTTCATCTTCATCCTTCGGACGTCGTTCCCGACGGCCACGGCCGTACTGCTCGCAGTGTCGTTACGCCTTCTCTACATCGTCGTGGAAGGCCTCGTGGCGTTGTGCTCGTTGCCCATCGGCAAGGCGGACGCGCGCGCTTCGGAAGTCTCGACGCCTGCGCCGTGACAAAACATCGCGTCGTCGTCTTGACGTCGAGCCTTCCGGCAAGACGCGGGCAAGCGAACTCCTATGTATGGGACCTCGCTTTGCTGGAGGCCCAGCATTTCGACACCGTCGTGCTTACCCCTCGGATCCCGGGCACCGCTCCCGTCGAGCACGACGGGGACCTGGAGATCAGGAGGTTCGGCTACCTTCCCCAGCGCTGGGAGCGATTGCACGGTGGGGCGATCCTCGAGAACCTCAGGCAACACCCGGCGCGTTGGTTGCAGGTCCCGGCTTTCGTCGGCGCGCAAGCGATGTCTTTGCGTCGATTGATCTCGAAGCTTCGACCCGCCGCCATCCATGCGCATTGGATCCTGCCGCAGGGCTTTGTTGCCGGAGCCGTTGCCGGTTCCGTGCCGGTGATGCTCACAACGCACGGAACCGACGTGTATGGGCTCGGCGGGCGCGGTTCGCTCCGCTTGAAGCGTTTCGCATTGCGGCACGCATCCGCGGTAACCGTTTACAACCGGGAGATGCGCGAGCGGCTGATCGCGCTCGGCGGCGAACCGCCGCGGATCCACGTTGTGCCACTGGGAGCCGAAGTCGGGATCTTCGAGGACGCCGCAGCCAGACACGAGCGGATCCCCGGGCGCCTGTTATTCGTCGGACGTCTGGCCTCGAGCAAAGGCGTTGACGTACTGCTCGAAGCCGTGCGCGGCATCGGTCCGGATTTCACGTTACGCATCGTCGGGGAGGGACTCTTGCGCCCGCAGTTGGAGGAGGCAGCCGCCGGCAATCCCGCAGTGGAATTCGTTGGTGCGCTGGATCGCGAGGCCGTAGCGAAAGAGATGGCGACCTGCGAGATGTTCGTCCTTCCCTCGATCCGAGCATCGACCGGAGAGCAGGAAGGCCGTCCTTTGTCTCTAGTCGAGGCGATGGCGGCCGGCTGCCCGATCGTTGCATCGGATCTTCCCGGGATCGACGAGGTGATCACACACGATGTGAATGGATTGCTCGTGCCTTGGGGGAATGCGGCGACACTTCGCGAAGCGATCGTTTCCTTGCACAGCGACGAAGCTAGACGCCAACGGTTGGCTCAGGCGGCTGCGGCCGACGCCGGTAACTCCTCGGTGGAAAGCCTCGGAGCGATCCACATGGGGCTCTTGCAGGAGTTGATCGACAAACGCAACCGTTCTTGATCGGCCGCTGCTCTAGGTTTGGGCAACGAGCACGGCGATCATGCAGTTGCAGCGGATCCGTTTGGGAATGACCCACCTAACGAGACCGTAAACGGAAAAGAGGAATCGCAGCCATAAGGGCTTCTCGCCCACGCGGAAGTCCTCGATCAGCTGCAAGCTTTCGATCTCCAAACCGCTTTGTTCTGCGACAGTTTGTAGCGTCCGCGGGCACAGCCAAAGAGTGTGCTCCGGGTTGGGACACGTGTTCGGATACCTGACCCACGCGTTGACCACGTTGATCGCGCCTTGTGCATACGGCGTTGTGATCACGATGCGGCCATTGGGAGCCAAGTGGCGCTTCGCGGTTTGCAGAAAGGCCCGGGGATTGGCCAAGTGCTCGATCAACTCTCCGGCGAAGATCGTTTCGAAGCGCTTGTCCAGGACGAAGTTCTCCGCGTCGGCGACGTAGAGGTTGGGCATGCCTTCTTCTCGAAGCTTCTCCAGGCCGCTGGGGGAGATGTCGATCCCCCAAACATCGGGATAGGCAGCAAGAAGATGCTTGTGCACCCAGTACGGCGCATCGATTGGCGGAGATTCGTCGGTTAAGCGCCCTCCGACACATCCCACGTGCAGCACCGACGGCCCTCGGACTTCCTCGAGGGTATGGCTCACTCTGCTTCTGATCGTCAAGATGCTCATCGTCGTGAAAGGTGTGTCCGTCCTCGCATCAGTCGGGAAGGATCAACTCGCTGCTGCCGGCGAAAGTAGCAACCGGCTCGTTTCCCGTATGTGATCCGCGGTCGAAGCACCGAAGACAACGGAACGGATCGCCGGGAACTGATTGATGTACTTAGCTGCATCGCGCGGACTCAGAAGTCCCGAAGCGAGGATGCTCATCGCGATGACATCAGAGCGCTCTATTCCTAGCTCAGCTTCGCAGGCTTCGCGCGACGGATTCATCTGGAAGCCGATGGAATTGAAAGACGCCAGCACGAGTGGTCGTTGTACGCCGTGGTCCACCAGGGTCTGCGTCAGCGTGGGGTAGTTCATCGTCACGAAGCCTGCTCTGATGCCGTGTTTGCGCTCGACATAGCGAGAAAAGAACGCGAGCACGTTGCCGCTGCGCCAGCCGAGGAGGAGGTCGGTAAGAACGTTGTGCAGAAACACCGCGTCGACGTTCAAGCCTCGGAATGCGAGGAGCTCTGCGTCGACCAGGGAGCCGAGGGGGCCGAACGGACTTCGAGTTATCCCCGCAAGCGCAGCGCGTGCAGCCATCGAGACGCGGCTTGTCGCTCCGGCGGCCCGCACGGCTTCGACGATCGTGCTCGTTAGTCCAGATTGATTCGACTTTCGAACGTAATCCGCCGCGTAAGGAATGATCGGATAGAGGCGCAACGAGGAACGGATCTCCTCGTCGGCCGCCAGTTGCGGAAGGATCTCGCGGACGCGGCTGTGCGTCGAAACCATCAGACCCCTGACGCCGGTCCGGATGGAGTCACGAACGAGTTCGACGAGGCGGCTCATCTCTGCGAACTGCTGCTCACGATCGCGGGCCCGCTGTTGCGACAGATGGTCTACGCCGATGAGCGGGTTGTGACCGAGGATCAAGGGCACCGGTTGGCTGATCACGTCACCGGACTCCGCTGAATCTCCGAGCCGGCGCTGTAGAGAGCGTCGATGGCCAGCTGCGTCCGATACCCCTCCTGTACGGAGCATTCGGTTTGCGCAGAGGAGCGGACGGCGTCGATGAACGCCTGGCTCTCGACCGTGAACTCAGGCCCCCCTATGTCCACGGGCACTCCATATATGAGCTGTTGCTTGTAGATGAGGTCGTTCGATCCGTCCCTGCGAGTCGTGCGGACGAAATCGTCGGTTATCTCCATCGACCCCTCGGAACCCTCGATAGAGATCTTTGTCTCGGGTAGCCGAAACCCCCGCCGGCTCCAAGAGACTTCCAATGTTCCTTCGACCCCGGAGCTCGAACGGACCCGAGCCGAGAACTCGTCGTCGACTTCGTCGGAGTAGATCTTCACGGCGCGTGCGGAGATAACGTCGAGATCTCCGAAGAGCCAAAGCAGTGTGTCGACGAGATGGCAGCCGAGAACGGTTAGTGCGCCCCCGCCACCTCCGCCGCGAAAGCGCCATCCGCGTCCGCGCGAAAGCACTTGCTCGACGTAGACGCTCGAGGTGAACGATTCGAGCGTGCCGATGCGAGCATTGGCGATCAATTCGCGTGCGTGGCGATAGGTATGGGTGAACCGCTTGACGTACCCCACCATCGTCGTCACGCCGAGCTTTGTGGCCAGGTCGTTTGTGCGAGCCGCGTGCTCGCACGTTGCAGCCAGCGGCTTTTCGACGAACAGTGCCGCGCCCGACTCCAGAGCAGCTTCGCAAAGGGCAGGATGGGAGCCGGTTGGAGTCGTGACGTAGACGGCATCGGGATGCTCCTTGTCCAGCATGCGTTGGAAGTCGCGGTAGAACCGAGGGCCGCCGATCAAGCGCGGCGCGAAGTAGCGCAGGGCAAATTGCGGCTCAACCACAGCGCAAAGCTCGACGTCCGGAAGGTGTCGGAGGATCGCCGAGTGGAGCATCCCCATCTTTCCGAAGCCTGCGACCGCGACTTTGAGGTGCTGGCGAGACACGTGACGTAACCTATCGCTTTATGTGCGCCAAACCCCTTGCCGGCAGACTCGCGATCGTCGCCGTCATGTTGAGCCTGGCCACCAGCGCCTGCATCTTCGGCGGCGGGGGTGCGTCCGGCGTGAAACCTCCGCCCAAGGCCGACGCAACTCTTACCGGTCGCGTAGGCGTGGTGATCGCCACCAACACGCCATCGTTGAGACGTCACGCCGACTCGCGAGGTGACAAAGGGGTCGTCGTTCTCTTCGTGCAGCCCGGCGGACCCGCGGACCGTGCGGGCATCGAGCAGGGCGATGTGATCACGGAGATCGACGGCGAACCGTCTACAAACGCCGAATACGGGGTGGTTCAGCTTCGTTCGGAGAACGGAGCAGACCGGCGTCTGGCAGTGGTTCGTAAGAACGGGGACAAACGAGAGGTAAGAGTCCGCGCGCGTATCCCCGGCAATGTCGACCTCATAGACCTCTACGATCCGCTCATAGATCGCGATCCGGACGATGCCTTGCTTAGATACCTGCGCGCGCAAGCACAGCCGGCGAGCCGTTTCGACGAAGCCATCGACGACCTCGATCGGGCATTGGACATCGACGACAAGTTCGTCGAGGCGATGATCCTTCGTGGCGAAAAGTCGTGGGGTCGTTCGCGGCAGTTGCAAAACGACGACAGGCGCGAAAGCGAGCTGCTCAGCGACGCGTTGAATGACTGGCGCGCGGCTCTCGAGACCGAAGGCGAGAACACGCGAGCTCTGACGAACGTGGCGCAGTCCAGCGCGTTACTGAATCAGGCGGCCCCAGCGCGCCGCGCCGCCGGCCGGGCCCTTGAACTCGATGAGAGATTGCCAACCGCCTATTACGCGCTTGGACAAGCTGAGCTTGTGTCTCGTAATTACGCCGAGGCCGCAAAGTCCGCTCGGTCGGCCATCGACCTCAATCCATTCGATGTTCGCTACTACGAGCTTCTGGGCCAGGCCTTCAAGAGGCTCGACCGCGTCGACGACTGCGAGGAAACTATGCAGTCGATAATCGGGCTCCTTTCGGCCGCTCAGGATCGTGCCCGAATGCTGCGGATCTGTCTCTAGGGCACGCGCGTTAACGCGAAACGTCACGACGTGTCCGGTTGGCACTGGGCCAACAGGGGTAGGTCAATTGTGTTCCTGGCTGGACACCGTCGTTGGCTCCGTGCATCTTTGGAGCCGACGCACGGCGCAACAGGAGGCGATCGATAAAGAAGATCCGGTGGGCCTTTGCCGTTGGCTTTGGTCTCTCGTTCCTTCTTTCCACGAGTGTCGGTGCACAGGTGCCCCGTCCGGCTCAACCGGTCTCGCCCGCAAGCCCTGCGTTACCTCTTGAAGGTGTACAAGCCGCCGATGGCCCCAGTTCTCCCGGGGGCCCGGGGGGACCTGGCGGTCCGGCGTCGCCCGGGGGCCCGGCACAGCCGGGCGGACCCGCGCAACCCGCAGGTCCTGCACAACCCGCAGGTCCTGCACAACCAGCACAACCCGCCGGACCGGCTCAGCCAGAAGGTCCAGCGCAACCGGGACAACCCGCCGGTCCAGCACAGCCCGCAGCACCCGCCGGTCCAGCACAGCCCGCAGCACCCGCCGGTCCTGCACAACCGGCAGCTCCCGCGGGTCCTGCACAACCGGCAGCTCCGGCTGGTCCAGCACAGCCCGCAGCACCCGCCGGTCCAGCACAACCGGCACAACCCGCCGGTCCAGCACAACCGGCACAACCCGCCGGTCCAGCACAGCCCGCAGCTCCCGCAGGTCCTGCGCAACCAGCAGCTCCGGGACTGCCAGCACAACCGGCAGCTCCGGCACAACCAGCACAACCTGCTGGTCCGGCGGCGCCTGCTCAACCTTTAGGTCCGGCACTTCCGGCACAGCCCGCGGGCCCCCGTCGTCCACGTGGTCCAGCCGCGCCGGCGCTGCCAGCTTTGCCGATCGGCCCGGCACAACCCGCGGCTCCCGCACAGCCGGCAGCACCGGCACAACCCGCACAACCCGCGTTGCCCGCACAGCCGGCAGCACCGGCACAACCCGCACAACCCGCGTTGCCTGCTCAACCAGCCGCTCCCGCACAACCGGCACAGCCCGCGGCTCCCGCACAGCCGGCAGCACCGGCACAACCGGCGCAACCCGCACTGCCTGCACAACCGGCCGCCCCCGCACAGCCGGCGGCTCCCGCACAACCGGCGCAACCCGCATTGCCTGCACAACCCGCATTGCCTGCACAACCGGCAGCACCCACACAACCCGCTGCTCCCGCACAACCGGCCCAACCTGCGTTGCCCGCACAACCAGCAGCTCCCGCACAACCGGCTGCGCCTGCGCAACCGGCCCAACCTGCACTACCCGCCCAGCCAGCAGCCCCTGCGCAACCGGCCCAACCTGCACTACCCGCCCAGCCAGCAGCCCCTGCACAACCGGCTGCCCCTGCACAACCGGCCCAACCTGCACTACCCGCCCAGCCAGCAGCCCCTGCACAACCGGCTGCTCCTGCACAACCGGCCCAACCTGCACTACCCGCCCAGCCCGCAGCCCCTGCACAACCGGCTGCCCCTGCACAACCGGCCCAACCTGCACTACCCGCCCAGCCCGCCGCCCCTGCACAACCGGCTGCCCCTGCACAACCGGCCCAACCTGCACTACCCGCCCAGCCCGCAGCCCCTGCACAACCCGCCGCCCCTGCACAACCGGCGCAACCTGCACTACCCGCGCAGCCCGCCGCCCCTGCACAACCCGCCGCCCCTGCACAACCCGCCGCCCCTGCACAACCGGCACAACCTGCATTGCCCGCACAACCAGCTGCTCCCGCACAACCGGCAGCACCGGCACAACCAGCAGCACCGGCACAACCAGCACAACCTGTTTTGCCCGCAGCTCCCGCACAACCGGCGGCTCCCGCACAACCGGCGCTCCCGCACAACCGGCTCAACCCGCATTACCGGCACAACCCGCCGCACCGGCACAACCCGCATTGCCTGCACAACCGGCATTGCCTGCACAACCGGCAGCACCCGCCCAACCGGCGGCTCCCGCACAACCGGCCCAACCCGCATTGCCTGCACAACCGGCCGCCCCCGCACAGCCGGCAGCACCGGCACAACCCGCCGCTCCCGCACAACCCGCCGCTCCCGCACAACCGGCCCAACCTGCGTTCCCTGCACAACCCGCGGCCCCCGCACAACCGGCTGCTCCTGCGGCTCCCGCACAACCTGCTTTGCCCGCGCAACCCGCAGCTCCCGCACAACCGGCAGCTCCGGCAGGTCCGGCGCAACCAGCACAACCCGCCGGTCCGGCTCAGCCCGCAGCTCCAGCAGGTCCGGCGCAACCAGCACAACCCGCCGGTCCCGCACAACCGGCAGCTCCCGCCGGTCCCGCACAGCCCGCAGCTCCGGCAGGTCCGGCGCAACCAGCACAACCCGCCGGTCCGGCTCAGCCCGCAGCTCCGGCAGGTCCGGCGCAACCAGCACAACCCGCCGGTCCCGCACAACCGGCAGCTCCCGCCGGTCCGGCTCAGCCCGCAGCTCCGGCAGGTCCGGCGCAACCAGCACAACCCGCCGGTCCCGCGCAACCGGCACAACCCGCCGGTCCGGCTCAGCCCGCAGCTCCGGCAGGTCCGGCGCAACCAGCACAACCCGCCGGTCCGGCTCAGCCGGCAGCTCCAGCAGGTCCCGCGCAACCCGCAGCTCCCGCGGGTCCTGCACAACCCGCACAGCCCGCAGGTCCCGCGCAACCCGCAGCTCCCGCGGGTCCTGCACAACCCGCACAGCCCGCAGGTCCCGCGCAACCCGCAGCTCCCGCGGGTCCTGCACAACCCGCACAGCCCGCAGGTCCCGGACAGCCAGGACAGCCAGGACAGCCAGGACAGCCGGCAGGACCCGCACAACCCGCGCAGCCGGCTGGCCCAGCGCAACCCGCGCAGCCTGCGGGTCCGGCACAACCAGCACAACCGGCAGGGCCCGCACAACCCGCGCAACCGGCCGGACCCGCACAACCAGCACAGCCAGCTGGATCCGCTTAGCCCTCCGCGCGGCTAGCGGATGAACTGATCGATCACAGCAACGAGTTCGAGTTCTACGTCGTCTCGTTTTCTTCCGCGGACGTTCAGTGAGTGATCCCCTCCCGCGACTTCGTTGAGCGTTGCGGACCGAAGAGAGCCGACGACCTTCTTAAGCAGCTCAGGCTTTGCGAAGGGGTCGTTCGTCCCTTGGCAGAAGAGCATCGGCTTGTCGATCTTCCGAAGGTGCTCATCTCGTAACCGTTCGGGCTTGCCCGGCGGGTGCAACGGATAGCTGAGGAACACCAAGCCGTTCGCATCGAACCCTTCGGAAACGATGTGTGAGCCGATCCGTCCGCCGTAGGACTTTCCGCCGCAGTACAAAGGCACGCCGCCTTCGCGAACGGTCTCAGCGACATCGCGGTAGCACTCTTCCGATACGGCTTGGGAGCCCGGAGCACTCCGGCCTTGCTCGCGATATGGAAAGTTGAACCGGATCACGGCTACGCCATTCGCCGCGAGACCTGCGGCTACCGATTTCAACAATCGATCGTTAAGATCCCCGCCCGCGCCGTGAGCAAGAGTTAGAACCGCTCGCGCATCGCCTTTCGGACGATCCCACGCGATCGTTACCTTTCCACCGCTCCACGCGATCTTCGGCAAATCGCTACGCAGCGGGCGGCACGAACAACTCGTCGAAGTGAAGTCCCAGCGTTGGGTCGCCTTCGAGCGTCACTCGTCCCATAAGGAAAGCTTCTTGGCCGATGAAGTCGCCGGTGGTCATCCCGATCCAGGTATCACGATCGAGCTCGAGTCTCCATTCCGCCAGTCGTCCGGTCGTTCCTTCGAAGATCTCGCATGTACCGTCGGCGATCCGGATCGTCCACGTGCCGCCTCCGTCTCCGATGATGTCGAACTGATAATCCGCGTTCAAGCCCTTCGCTCGCTCGGAGTTGAACACCATCGGCAGACCTTGGAACACCATGGCCGGCGTGATCTGATCGCGCATGGGACGCATCATCTGCTGCACCGGCGTGAGTTCTCGTTCGGGCAGGATCGGTTCAACATCGAGCGCAGGATTTCGAAGCGGTCCGATGCGCGGCATCTCGATTCCCGCTGCGCGCAGCCGCTTGTTGAGGGAGAAGATCCCGAAGCGGAAAAGCTCGACCGGGTCGTAGCCGAGCACGCTTAGATAGGTGAAATCGCCGCGCGGCGGCTGGAAGTTGTGAACCACATGCGGAAGGGCCTCGACCAGCAGCTCCTGAACCGCATCCTTGGCTCCCGGATCCATCTGAACGAGCTCCTCGAGGATGCGAACTCCAGCTCCCACATGCCGCGATTCATCCCGCGCTACGGCGGTGAATCCGGCGCGGAAAGCCGGCAGCGTCCTTTGGTTCCGACAGAAGGCAAGGATGTACTTCTGCCCGGGGACGGCCAACGCTCCCTCGAGAAGGATGTGGTACATCGCGATCCCTCGAGCGAAAACGACGGGATCGCGCGGACTGGCCGCTACCTCGCGCGCGACGCTCGGGAGCATCTCGTAGAAGAGCTTGTCGAAGCCGGCGTTCACGCGATGGTGACTGCCGTCTAGACGTTCGCGCAGTCCACCTTTTTCGCCGATCACTTCCTCGAAGAATCGATCGAAGAACACCGTGTGCCGTGCTTCGTCGGCCAGCTGCGTCGCGAGAAAGAGCTGCATCTCTTCGGTGGGGGCCGAGTCGACCCACGGGGCCAGCGTTGCCGTCACGCACTCCTCGCCGTGGAAGAACATCGACATGACCCAGAGCAACCGCTCGGTGATGACGTCGCCGAGCGAAGTCCAATCGCGTATGTCCTGGGAGAAGTCGAGCTCCTGGACAGACCAGTTCGTTCGTTCCCAGCGGTAATACAGATCACGGAGAGTGACCTTCTTTGATTCGGTGATCTGGTCGAGGTCTTCGATCATCTCGTCGGGTTCGAATGTTCCGAGATCGCTAAGTGGTGCCGCGTCGATCTTCTCCTCGAGCTTCACGTGGATCCTCCTTGTGTTCCAACGAGCAATGTGCCGACGAACCACTGGAGCTCCTTGGGGTCGTCCAGGTCGATGGTCACCGACGGAGACAAAACCAACGACAGCAATACGCGCGCAGCCCACTCCGCGGTCAACCGAGGGTCGACCGGAGCCATTCGTTCGGCCTTGATGGCTCTTTCGATGTATGGCGATGCGAACTCGACGGCTGCTTCGAGAAGGGGCGCGCTTTTCGTCGTCAGGAAAGGAAGGATGGAGTCGGGTTCGTCGTTCAGCACGCGCTGCAAAAGCGTGTGCATCCGCAGATGCTGGACCGCTTTGAGCAGACCGCGCTCGAGCAAGGTGTTCGGGTCGTCCTCGGCCCCCAATTCTTCCTCGAGCATCGACATCAGCCCGCGGGCCTCGCGAAGAACCACAGCTTCGACGAGCTGATCCTTGCCGGGGAAGTAGCGATAAAGGGTCGCGCGCCCGATGCCGGCACGTTCGGCGACCTCTCTCATCGTGCCCAGGCCAATGCCGCGCTCTTCGAACTCCGCGTAGGCCGCGTCCAGGATGCGATCCCTGGGATGAGACATCTCGGTCGTGGTCGTCTCGATGATGAGACAGTAGAGCCCTTGATGTCTCAGGTCAAGACTCCGGCGCGTACGCTACCGGTCGTGGATCGCGACGAGCGCTTCATGCGCCTGGCCTTGGACGAAGCGATGGTTGCCCTCGAGCACGGCGACGTTCCCGTGGGCGCCGTTCTCGTCCGCGGCGATGAGGTCGTTGCCAAGACCCACAACACCCGCGAGCTCGTCCGCGACGGCACCGCTCACGCGGAGATGAGCGCCTTACGACAAGGCGCGGTCAAGCACGGCGACTGGAGATTGAGCGGCCACGAGCTCTTCGTGACGGTGGAGCCGTGTCCTATGTGCGCCGGGGCGATCGTCTGGCACCGCATCGATCGGCTCGTCTTCGGCGCGTGGAGCCCCAATGCGGGCGCAGCCGGGTCCCTTTACAACATCGCCGACGACGCTCGACTCAATCATCGCGTTGAGGTGGTTCGCGGAGTTCTGGCCGAGGTGTGTTCGGCCGCCGTTAGCGACTTCTTCGACGACCTGCGCCTCTAGGCCGTAGCAAGGAGAACGGACTAAGAAGCTGGAGCGGAACCAGTCGAAGCGGTCTGTTGCATGGTTGCCGAACCGGTCGCTGGACCGGAGCCGACCGATGTCGACGCTTCATTCGAGTTTGATTGGATCGCACCGGTCGCCGTTTGGGAACCGAACGGGTCCGGAGGAGTTCCATTGAAGTCAGCGGATCCCTCTGTCGGATTTTCCGTCAGGGTGATGCGTGGCGCCGCGCCGGTTCGCGTTTGGACTTCGAGCGCAACGTCACCTCCAAGAGCAGTGGCGTCGAAGCTCTGGTTGGAGGCGTTCACCGTGACATCTCCACCGATGGCCGCGACTCCGATCACCTGCCCGCCGGCGATCGCATCTCCCCCGGCGACGCCGACGATCGTCTCTTGTTCGTCGACTCCATCGGCCTCGTAAACGACAGATCGACTCATCGTCTGTTCTCCGGATAAGGCCATGACATCTTCTGAGTCGTCCAGCGAGGCCGACTGAGCGGCGCCGGAATCGGATTGAGACGTGACTTCGTCGTCGCTTTTCATCTCCGCCGGCGCCAGAAGTGTGGCGGTTTGAGCGATCCCGGCCCCGCCGGACGAGGTTTCAATTGAGGACGGAGACGCGAGGTCGAGCTCCCCGTTGTCGTCGTCACTGATGACGGTGCGTTGCACCTCGCGGTCTCCTTCGACCGCTTGCCGCTCGAGTTTTCCTTTCGCGGTTCCACTCTGCGCGGTCGAGAAGACCGACCGGTTCGTGGCCGTGATCGTTGTTTCGCCCGTCATGGCGACGACGGCGACCACTTGGCCCCCGGAGACGGCGTCACCAGAAGCAGCCGACCCTTCGCTCCGGAGGACGAGCCGCCTGTCACCGTCTTGAACGATGGTCGGAAATGCTCGGGCCGGTGCCGCTATGGACGAAGTATCGCGTGGCCTTTCCGCGTTCACATCCGGCTCTGATGTCGTCGCTGTCCCGGAAAAGACACTCGCCCCGGTGGCCGGTGCCTGCGAAGAGGAGGCCTCATCTGGCTCACCCGTTTGGTCCGGGCCGAAAGAACCCGAACCGCTCGTGACCTGCGTGTTTGAGCCCACAACAACACTGTCGCTGGTGGACTGACCACTCATTACGGTCGTGCTGGAATTACTCCGTTTCACCCCGGTCGGTGCATCGCCGCCGCTGGCATCCGAGTAGTCGGAATCGTTGTCTGCATCGACGCGGAAACTGCCGTCGACGTCTTCCCCGTCGATCACCTGCGAGCCGCCCACTCCGTCGCCTCCTTGGACGACTTGGTTGCCTTCGACCCGCGTCGAGTAGTCGCCAGTCTCCTCGACGCACTGGGAGTTGGACGTGCACTCCGCCATTGCATTAGCGGGCAGCAGACTAACGACCAATGTTGCTGCAACGGCACCAACCGATAGCTTCGCGTGCAGGCCTTTTGAGCGCAGCCGAAACTCGGTGGCAAGAGCGCATCGCATCGAAGGACTCCGTCCCGCCCACTTCCTTACACCGGCCGCGGCGAATCATAGCGTACGCAAGGTCGGACAACACCATTGGTCGGCGGCCGGGATGACCTGACAATCTCGAGGGAGTACGGAGCGGACTCCGCGCATCGCATTTGAGACGCGTGCGGTGGAAAGCGATCCTAGATCATGGGTTCCGAGGAGGACGTCGCTGTTTGTTCTACGGGAGCCGAACCACTCATCGTTGCGTCGTTGCTGCCATCGACTGTCATCTCGGGTGAGGAGTCGTTCGGCTGGGTGCAGGTAGCCTCCTGCGTCAGTGCACTGTTGTTCGTAGCGTCGCCACCATCGCCGCCGTCTCCCGCGGCACCCGACGACGCACCTCCCGGGGGGGTGTTACCTCCTGATCCTCCTGGTCCGCCGGTGGTCGGCTCACCGCCGTCTTCCGGGTCGCTGCTTTGGTCCTCGAGGACTGTTTGGCAGTCCGTCGAATTCTCGATCACCATCGTGCTGGTGGGCTCTGCGGCCTGGGTCGCTCCAACGTCGGCATCGGGTGTTGCCGTCTGTTGTATTCGGGCTTCACCATCCGTGTTACCGAGATCGCTGACCGAAGCTGCGGCGGCGTCTTCGTCGGTGGCAGTCCCGCCGAAGGCAAGATCCTCGCCGCCCGGCCTCGAACCACCGGCCGCTTGCGCCGTAAAAGCATCGTTCGCGTTGTTGTTGATAGACGGACTGAAGGTGTGCTCGGCGGTTTGCGTCACGGGAGCCTCACCAGTCATGTCGGCGTTGTTGCTCCCGTCGACCGACATCACCGGAGCGAAGGTGCTTGTTTGGTCGGAAGAGGCGTTCTGATTGACCGCCTCGTCGTTGATGGCGTCACCGCCGTCCCCACCGTCACCGCCGGTCAACAGCCCAGACGCGCTGTTACCTCCGTTGCCCCCGTTACCCCCGGTGACCAAGTCAGAGCCCGAGAATAGGGTGTGGGAAGAGGTCGCAGTGTTGGTGTATTCGACCTCGCCCGTTGGGTTGGAGGCTTGTTCGAGATCGAGCGTGACTGTCGGGTCCGCATCTTGGGTGATCTCCGAGGTGCCTGTGACGTTATTCTCTATCTCGACTTCCGTCCCTCCCATTTCTAGAGCCGGGCCGGAGTTCACACCGACATCGAAATCGGATCCGGCATCGCCCCCGTCGGCATCGGCGTGCTCGGAGTTGTTGTCTGCCTCAACATCGACGTCCCCGCTGACGCCGGCATAGCCAACGACCTGCCCCCCGCCGACACCGTCGCCGCCGCTGACGTCGCCTTCGGCATCAACTTCGCTTTCGTTGTCGCCGGTCTGAGTGACACAAGCGGTGTTCTCGGCCTCGCTGTTCGGGCATCCGGAGGTGGTCTGCGCGTGTGTCGGAGCGGCCACGTAAATCGCGGCCCCGAGTACAAGGACGCCGACGAAAGCCGACGTCCGCATCGTCGAAGGCCATGACGATCCTTCGCTGACGTGACGTCGGCGGTGCACCGTCTTATTCAAGGCCTTAGATCTCCGAGGCTTCATACACATCCGGCGCCTCACTAATCGAAAATCCCCTGGAGCCTGCTTCCTCCAGGGGATTCTCGACGTTCCTGTCCTGCCTAGACCGAATTGGTGATTACTGGTTCGGAGCTCGACGTCGCCGTCTGCTCAACCGGTGCCGAACCACTCATCGTTGCGTCGTTGCTCCCATCTGTGGTCATCTCCGGCGAGGAGTCGTTCGGCTGTGTGCAGGTGGCCTCCTGTGTCACGCTGCCGTCGTTGGCTGCGCCACCGCCGGCGCCACCGTCGCCCCCTTCGCCGCCGAAGAGGAGGTCGGCGTCGACCAGACCGGTGCCGCCGGTGCCGCCGGCGCCGCCGTTGCCGGCCGACGTGGTATCGCCCTCATCTTCAAGCGACGTCGTGCAGTCGGTTGTGTTGTCGATCGTCATCGTGCCCGACGGGGTGCTGCTCTGAGTGCTATCGAGGGTGACCTCCGGCGCAGCGGTCTGAGAGACGGTCGTCCCGCCATCCACGTTGTTGAGGATGCTCACGTCGCCACTGCCCAAACCTATGGACGGACCGGAATCGATGTCGGCCGCGATCGCGAACTCAGCATCACCGCCGTCCCCGTTCGTGAACCGGCTTCGGTTGCCAGCGTCGATGTCGACGCTGCCCGTAACTCCGGCGAGTCCGAGGATCTGAGAACCCGCAACGCCGTCACCGCCCTCTACGGCCAGCGGCAAGTCGAACTCAGACTCGTTATCGCCCGACTGGCTGAGAGTTGCGGTTTGAGTCGCAGGCTCGACGGTGTTCTCGATCGTCGGATTGAACGTGTGCTCCGCGGACTGCGTCACCGGAGCCTCACCAGTCATGTCGGCGTTGTTGCTCCCGTCCACGGACATGACCGGAGCGAACGTGCTGCTTTGGTCGGACGATGCGGTCTGGTTGACTTCTCCGTTGTTCGTGGCGTCACCGCCATCACCGCCGTCACCGCCGTCACCGCCAGCCAGCAGCAGATCAATCGTGGCGTCGCCAGCATCCCCGCCGTCGCCGCCGTCGCCGCCGGTAGTTGTATCGGCACCGGAAGTGAGCGTGTGAGACGAGGTAGCGGTGTTGGTGTAGTTGACCTCACCGGTGGGGTTAGAGGTCTGATCGGACGAAATGTCCACGGTTGGATTGGCGTCCTGTGTTATCTCGGACGTGTCGGTGACGTTGTTCTCGATATTTATGCTCCCGGTCCCGTTATCTGCGTTGGGACCGGAGTCTGCATTCAGGTCGATTTGGGTCTCGGCGTCGCCGCCGTCGGAATTGGCGTGCTCAGAGTCGTTGTTCGCGTTGATGCTGACGTCGCCGGAAATGCCGGCGCCACCGATGACCTGTCCGCCGGCCACGCCGTCGCCGCCGCTGGTGTTGCCTTCGATGTCGACGTCGCTTTCGTTATCGCCGTCCTGGCTGACGCAGCCCTCGCTCGTTGAACCCTGGTCCCCCGGACACTCGGGTGCTTGACCGTGGACGGGCGCGGACACAAACAAACCGGCAGCAATGACCAATCCACTGACCAGAGCTAGGGCTCGGGACAGTGAGAAAGCTGGCGGCCGACTATCGGACGCCCCAGATCGTGGTTGCATCAATTTTGCTCCCAAACTCGACCTTCCCCGAGAGGGAAGGTAGGCCATAGTTGGAATCCCTACTCCGACGAAAGATTAATGAATAACTACATGGACGGCCAGTCCTCGTCAAGGCCTTAATGCATACCGTCTTGGAAGAGCCGCCGAAAACCGTGTGACCAGCGGAAACAGCGGTTCGGCTAATATCCAGAACTCACCCGCCGGACCGGGCTGACTCCGCGGCCGCGGGACTCTCAGGTTTGTTGCAGGGGATGACATGAGCGCAAGTCGATCGGGTGCCCGAAAGAAGCCGACGCAGCGTTCGGCGCGGGCGAAGTCGTCGGCGACAAGAACCCGCGGGACGGGCTCCAACAAAAGGGTGGCTCCCACCAGGGCAAATACCGCCGGCAGCGGGAGCAGGAAGAGCTCCTCCACCGGAGGAAAGGGTCCGTCAGCCAAGGTAAAGGGCGCATCCGCCGGCGGAAAGGGCGCTGCCGTGCCCAGCGTTAAGTCCAAAAGAGCGAGCAAGCCGCGTCAGCTTGAGCAGGCTGAGCGGGCGGCCGCCCCCGAACAAAGGTCGGCTCGATTCCTCCCGGGGCGACGAAAACCTGCGGAGACGAAGCAGCTGGAGCGACGGCTGCGCGTAGCCGAAAGAGAAGCTCGGGCCGCCGCGGTTTCGCGCGATCGCGCGATCGCCTCATCTCGCCGTCTCAGTGAGCAAGCCCGCGCGGAGCTCGCGGCCGCCGCCGCCGAACGCAAGGCGCTGCGGGAGGCGCGCGAGGAAGCGGAGGCCGCAACGAAAGCTGCTAGAGAAGCGGTCGAAGACGCTGAACGGCGCGAGCGCGAGGCGATCGAACAGGCGCAACGAGAACTCGACGCTTTCCGACAGAAAGCCTTCAAAGAGATGGACAACCGTGAGGCCTACATCCGAGAGCAAGCCCGCGCGGAGCTGGCGGCTCGGGAGCAAGGTCTCCGAGAGCAAGCTCGCACCGAGATGGCGGCGCGGGAGCAAGCCCTACGCGAGCAGGCGCGGGCCGAGCACGCCGAGTATGAGCAAGAGTTGCGAAAGCAGCTCAAGGGCGAGACTTCAGCGCTCGAGGCAGAGCGTCGCAAGGAACGTGAGCATTCCGAAAGGAACTAGCTGAGGCGGTGCGCTGACTCCGCGAGCTGCGACCGATCCGAGTGCGCAGGTTCAGCCCGAGGATTAGCGGCCTATCACGCGGCCTTGTCGGATCGCACGGGCAGCATCACGCTGCTCTTTCGCTCTTTCGCTTAGCTTGTCGGCGTCGCCATCGTCGTCAGTTTCTCGCGCCCACTTTTCGAGGAGGCTGGCGTGCAGGTCGCGGTTTTGCGGATTGAACGGGTCGAGAGCAACAGCCTTGGACAACCACGAATCCGCTTGGCTGAAGAACCTAGAGTCGTCCGAACCTAGCCGTGCGTAAACCCGCCCAGCATTGATCATGAAGTAGATGTTGCGCGGCTGAAGCTCGATCGCTTCTTCGTAGTACTGGGCCGCCCGTCGAAGCGCGGTCTCGCTTGTGAAAGGCAGGGCGTCGTCCTCCGCGACTTGTTCGAGATACGAGCCGGCCAAACCGCGGTAAGCACTCTCCCGAGGGTCGAGCCCTATGGCACGCGTGAACATGTTGAATACGTCTGCAGACCAACCCAGCGAAACGCGGTTTTGAGCCGACCGCGCCTGGTAGTCGGCGCGCAAGGGACTCACTCCGAGACCAATAGCGACAAGCGCTATCAGCAGGACGAGACCTCCGGCGACCCACGACTGCCCCTTACTTTCCGCACGAAGGCCGTCCTGACCCGTGCCGCCGTCCAACGCTGCCGTGATGCCGCCCAAGGCGAGCCAGCCCATGAAGGCAAGAGGCGGGACATCAATCGAAAAGATCCCTTGAGCTAGATAGCCCACGAGCCCTGCGCCAAAGGACGCGAGGAGCATACGCCTCGCCCTGTCTTTGGTGTTTGCGGTGGCTCGAGCAACAAGAAAGAGAGCCGAGAGGACCAAGACGATGTAAACGCCGACCCCGATGAGCCCCGTCGATGTCGACCAACCGAGGAAGATGTTGTGCGGCTTGTCGGTCAATGACAACCCGAGGCGGCGTGCGTCGGCCACGCTGCGGTATTCGCCGTATTCACCGAAGAATGATTCCGGACCCCAACCGAGCAGGGGACGGCCCATCGTCATGCGCCAAGACGTGCCCCACACGTCAGTGCGCGTACTGGAAGGACCTCTCTGAAGAAGCCCCTCCTCACCGGTGTCCGTTGGATCACCGACGACGAACGGCATCAGCGCAAGGGCGACGAGAACGAGAACAACTGCAGCAAGCTTCGTGATCGGGCCGATGCGGGACGTGAACAACAACAGCGCGGCGACCCCGATGATCGCGGCAATGATCCCTGCCCGACCCTGTGTGAACCCGAGTCCTAAGACAACCAAAACACCAACGAGCGCCCAAACGAGGCGAAGCAGGATCGCCCGAGACGAGAAGATCAAATACAGAACAAAAGGAGACGCGATACCCAGGTAGGAAGCGGTGAAAGAGGTGTTACCCAGATTCCCGATGGGAGATGAGGGCGCTTCGCCGCTGAGTTCCTGCCATTTGATCGGGTCGACGCCGAGCTTCTGGATCAACACGTAAGCGCCGACGACTCCTGCCGCTAGACCTACGCCGATAACGATCTCACGCAGCTTCTCGACCCGCCCTCGGTAGAGCAGAACCATGAGCAGCAGCAAAGCAACGTACATCCCGATCGCGGCAAAGCCTTCGTAGCGGTGGTAAAGGCCATGGAGGGATAGCGACCGGTTCGGCGAGAACACCGTGGCGAGCGCGGTGACGCCGAGTAACACCAACGCCGTGATTACCAGGTGGGAGCGCGGAAAGATTCGAATGTGGGCGAGACGGGTGGACAAGAACCAAACGGCTGCAGCGCCCGCCAGGAGCACCCAAAGCGTAGTGATCTTTATGAGGTTGAAGGAATCGTTAGTTCGCGGGTCCAGGATCACCGGCACAAGAAAGACGGCCGCAACCAGCAGAACACTCGCCATGCGCCTTGCACCCTCGGCTGCCGACTCCGGATCCGAGCCCCAAACGGCAGCCATCCAGCGGGGGATTGTCGTTGCTTGGGATGACCGCCCGCCGCGCGGGGAAACTCTCACGGCGGAGCTCGACGCTCCCCGTCCACCGGTCTCTTGGTCCTTCGGATCGGCGAGGATGGGCCCGGAGTCTGGCGGCTGCTCGAAGATGGGCTGCGAGGAGACCGGGACGTCGAGCAAGGGCTCGTCGGCGGCTGGGCTTTGGCCCGGGGGGGACGCATCCTGCCGGCTGGCGCGGGGGCTGCGCTTGTCCTCGCTTTTTGGCATCCCGACAGATTAGCGGTTGGCGACTAGCGCGACGGACTGCTGCTGCGAAGCCTTCGCGCCTGGTCGTCGGCCGATCTGGCGCGGGCCCTCAGCGCGGCGGCTGCTTTGCCGTCGATAGCATCAGCCCATGCACGTAGCAGATCAGCGTGGAGGTCATGTATCTGGGGATCCCGAGGGTCACGCGCGACCGCCCGGCGCAACCAACGATCGCCATCTTGGAAGTTCCGGACGTCGACCTGCTCCCCGAGATAAAGGTAGGCGCGAGCTGCTCCGATCATGAATTGCAGATTCCCCGGCTGCACCCGGATTGCCCTCTCGTAAAGAGACACAGCCCGGCGGTAGGCGCGGGGGGCCGAGATCGTTGCATCATCGTCCTGCGCCACGCGTTCTAGGTAGAACGCCTCAAGGCCGAGATATGCAGACTCCCGCGGATTGAGCCTGACGGCGGACTCATACGACTCCAGAGCCGAGCTCGACCAGCCCGACCGTCCACGCCGTTCGGCCTCCCACGCTGCGTGGTCGGCTCGGAGCGGTGCCAGTCCGCTCAGGGCTAATGCGACTGCGGCGATCGAGATCGCGGCCGGAACTATGGGGCTTCTGGCTTTCTCTACCGGGCTGAGGATGGGGAGCACACGCCGAGTTCGCACGACTACTTGGGTGGCCGCCAGCGCCGCGAGGATCACCCACCCGCTCACAGCCAAGGGCGGGATGTCAACGGAGTACAAGCCCTGAACGAGGTAAGCCACGAGCGCTGCACCCATCGTTGAGATCAGCAGCCGTCTCGGTGTTCCTTTCGAGCTCGGCTCCCCGGCGACTGCGAACAAGGCCAAGCCGACGACAAGAAGGTATGTGGCCAGACCACCAAGCCCCGTGGACGTAGCCCAAGACAAGAAGACGTTGTGCGGTTTATCGCTTAGTCCAAGACCCTGCTCGCGCGCTTCAGTAGCCGTTCTGAACCGAGCATGTTCTCCGTAAAAAGATTCCGGGCCCCAGCCGAGAATGGGCCTGGCGATCGCCGTCTTGACCGAAGCCGTCCAGATCTCGGTTCGGTAGTCCACCCGGGAGTCGCTGCTCGGTGGGTCTATGAATCTGGGCGCGATGACCGGGATCGTTCCCAACACCAAAAGGATCAGCGCGATCGAGCCGACCTTCTGCCATGACATCAGGCGAGATTCGAACAAGAAGAAGGCACCTATGCCGGTCACTGCCGCCAGCATGCCGCCCCGGCCTTGAGTGCAGAAGAGGGAAATAACGATCACTCCGGCAGCTCCTAGCCATGCAAACCTTGCTGCTCGAACCTTAGCGGTGATCGCCAGGTACGCGACGATCGGTGTGGCGATACCTAGGAAGGAAGCGGTGAAAGCAGCGTTGCCGAGCGCGCCCACGGGATGCGACGGATCTAATCCGGTCGCGCCCCGCCACTGAAAGGGGTCAAGCCCAACACTCTGGAAGAGCACGTAAACCGCGACGACAGCCGCAGCGGCACCCATCGCCCGCAGCAGCTCGCGAAGCTGCGCGATGTTTCGGCGGTAAAGCGCCACGATGAGGAGAAGAAGCGAAACATAGAGAAAAAGCGAGATCAGACCTTCGTACCTGTGATACAGACCGAATAAGGACAGGCCTCGACTCGGAGACGTAGCGGTCGCGAGCGATGTGATGCCCAAGAGCACTATGGAGCCGGCGACCAACGGTCCTCTGGGTACCGTGAACGTACGCGGCGAGAGAGCGACGCCTATCAGCCATGCCGCTGCGGCCCCTACGAGCAGAACCCACAAAACCGTGAGCTTCGCGAGGTTGAAGGCGTCGATCGTCCCCGGATGGAACACGATTGGCACCAAGAACACGGCAGCAGTGACCAGCCAGCGGGCTGTCGTCTCGGCTAGAGCTACGGACGGTGGTACTTCAAGCTCCGCGGAAAGATCGGCGCGCACCTTGCGTTGTGGTTCTGCCGCGTGTTCTACGACTGGCGGTGCGTCCGCGATGATCGGCTCGACAGGCGGAGCCCCGATTATCGAGCGACTTGTATCTCCCCAGTCGAGCAGCTTTGGGGTGATCACTGTCGAGTAGTCACTTTCCTTCTTGTTCGGGCGCTTCGCAGATGATTTCTTCGCGCGCTTTTCTGACGGACTCGACGGAAGCTTCTTGGCCTTTTTCTTAGTCATGCGTTTGACGGTGGCCGACGGATCACGGGCATCGGGACATTTCGTGTGTGGAGGAGATGGTGTCTGGTTTCACGAGATAACACAGGCGCGGAGGAGGTGGGATTTGAACCCACGGAACCCGTGAGGGCTCACGCGCTTTCGAGGCGCGCCCGTTCGGCCGCTTCGGTACTCCTCCGCCGAGAAGTTTACTGTTGGACTCCGAATACGACTAAAGGGGACATCGGTTGCGGCTAGCGATGGATCTGCTGGAAGAGCGAGGCGACGAACTCGCGATCGCGGATGAGACGGGTTCTTTCACGTGGAAAGAAGTCAACGGTCGTGTGAACCGTCTCATCCATGGACTGCGAAGCCTTGGACTAGGAGTAGGCGATCCCATCGCGATCCTGTCCAACAACAGGCACGAGTTCCTCGAAGTAAACGCCGCGAGCTTCCACAGCGGCGGCGTTCTGGTGCCGGTCAACTGGCACTTGGTCCCCGACGAGATCGCCTACATCCTGTCGGACTCGGGAGCCAAGGCGATCGTCACCGAACCCGACTTTCTCGAGACCGCGAACGCAGCGGTGAAGATCGCCGGCGGCCCGGACGTGAAGATCCTCTTCTCGGGAGCATCGGCGGCGGGCTGGGTCGATTACGAAGAGCTGCTGGAGTCGTCCTCACCCGACGAGCCAGAGGATCAGTCGGGTGGCGGCAACATGTTCTACACGTCGGGCACCACCGGCAAGCCGAAGGGTGTTCGGTCCACGGCTCTGCAGCCCGGGCAGCCACTCGACAACCTCGTAGCCACCATCCAAGGGCTCGGTGCCCTTCTCGGCCTTCTGTCGGACGCGAAGACGCTAGTGAACTCCCCCCTCTACCATGCAGGACCGTATGCGGCGGCCACAGTCGCGTCGGCGCTTCGCGGAGCCGTCCTCTTGCGGCGCAAGTTCGATCCGATCGAGAGCCTTCAGCTCATACAGGACGAGAAGATCCGCCAGGCGTACTTCGTCCCGACGCATTTCGTCCGCTTCCTCAAGCTCGACGAAGAGACCAAGAAGAGCTTCGACTCTCTCGTCACTCGAGAACGTCTGGCACACCGGTGCACCGTGTCCACCGGAGGTGAAGAAGCAGATCATCGAGTGGTGGGGACCCGTGCTCAGCGAGTACTACGGCGCGTCCGAAGGATTGGGCTCCGGCACATTCGTCACGTCGGAGGAATGGCTCAAGAAGCCCGGAACAGTGGGCAAAGCGCTACCGACCTGCCAGGTGCTCATCCTGGACGAGAAGGGCAATGAGCTTCCGACCGGAGAGGTCGGTCAGATCTGGTTCAAGAGCCTGATCGGCGCCGACTTCGAATACCTCGGCGCGCCGGAAAAGACGAAGGACGTCCATCGGGAGCCGGGTGTCTATACGTACGGAGACGTCGGCTATCTGGACGAAGACGGCTTACCTGTTCCTTTCAGATCGCAAGATCGACATGATCGTTTCCGGCGGAGTGAACATCTACCCGGCCGAGATCGAGTCGGTTCTCATCACGCATCCGTCTGTCGCGGACGTCGCCGTTTTCGGCGTCCCCAACGATGAGTTCGGCGAAGAGGTGAAGGCCGCGGTACAGCTCGTCCCCGGAGTGACGGCCGGGCCGGACGTGGAGAACGATCTCAAATCCTTCGCGCGCGAGAAACTAGCCGGATACAAGAACCCACGATCCTGGGACTTCCACGAGGACTTCCCACGCACGCCTGTCGGCAAGCTGCAGAAGCGACTCTTGCGCGATCCCTACTGGGCCGGCAAGACCCGCTCCATATAGGTTCCGTCGTTAAAATCTGGACTCCGGAGGAGTCGCATAGCCCGGCCGAGTGCGCACGCTTGGAAAGCGTGTTGGGGGGCAACTCCCACGTGGGTTCAAATCCCACCTCCTCCGCGTTGAGGAACTGTTCGATCTCTTCGCGCCCGTCGCGGCTTATCACCTATGAACAAGCACGTTAGAGCCCGTGTTTCGTTGGCCGCAGCCTTCGTTTTGGTGGCGGCCGTCGTTGCCGTTGCGCTCATCGCGACTTCTTCGGGGGACGACGACGGGGATCGTTCTGGAACCGATCTGACTCTCCCCTCGGCGACCCCCCGGGCCACACCTTCGCCGGCACCGAAGGCACTGGGCACTCCTGCTCCTCTAGAACCTGGGCCCCCTCATCGTCCGAAAGCAGGCACGTATCAGTACCGGATGATGCCGCCCAACGAGAAGGATCCAAAACAAACCCGCGCCCTGCGAATAACAGACAATGGACCGACCGGACAGACGGAAACTCTCGACGGTCAACTCGTTGTGGAAGTGGCTTGGCGAAGCGATGGTAAGTACGGGCTGGAACACAAGTTTGGCCAGCCCAACGGACTTGTCTGTGATTGGCAGCCGGACATCCGCGAGCTCGCGTTTCCTTTGGAGGTGGGCCAGTGGATGTACCGGTCGACGTGCGAACCGTTTGAGGGCGTGAGCATCGAGCGTTCGGCAACTTCGGAGATAACCGGTGCTGCCCAAGTGATTATCGGCGGACAGGACACCATCGTATGGGTCGTGCGCACCGTCGCAAACATAAAGTTCAAGTCCGGCACCGGGACCACCGAGCAGAAAGAAGTTTCGAAGAGCCTTTTCTCTCCCAAATACGGTCTCATGGTGCGCAGCACTCAAAGAAGGACGGGACATGATCCGTCGACCCGCAAACAGATCGACCAAACGATCACGCTGGAGCTGACGAGCCTCGATCCGTCCTGACCCGTGAGCGCCGATAGAATCGCGCAGGTTTGAGGAGCTATGGAGCGCCGGTCGGGTCCCGCGCGACGGAAGGCCCGTGAACCCCGCCAGGCCCGGGAGGGAGCAACGGTAGCGGCGCAATCCGGGTGCCGCGGGCAAGCCTGACCGGCGCTCCATGGCTCTCGGATCTCTGGAGAAAAGGACGTCCCAAGTGAGTCGTAGAGTCTTCCGGTGACCTACCTGTCCTTGTACCGCCGCTGGCGGCCGGGCACCTTTGCCGATGTTCTCGGACAGGCCCACGTCACCGAGACACTGACCGGCGCGATTCGCGATGACCGCCTTTCTCACGCTTACCTCTTCGCCGGTCCAAGGGGGACGGGCAAAACATCAACGGCGCGCATCCTCGCCAAGTCGCTCAACTGCGAGAAGGGCGTTTCGGAGACCCCGTGTGGTGAGTGCACACGTTGTCGCGAGATCGCAGAAGGAACCTCGCTCGATGTGCTCGAGCTCGACGCCGCTTCGCACACCTCTGTGGACGATGTCCGAGAGATCCGAGAGCGGATCCCCTACGCAACGGCAGGCGGCGGACGGAAGGTCTACATCATCGACGAGGCCCACCAGCTTTCGAACCCCGCTTTCAACGCTCTGCTGAAGATGCTCGAGGAGCCACCCGAACACGTCGTCTTCGTCCTGTGCACGACGGAGTCACATCGCGTTCCGGCCACCGTTGTGTCGCGATGCCAGCGCTTCGAGTTCCGTCGCATCACCGGTGAAGTACTGGCCGGACATCTCGCCAACGTTGCGCAGTCCGAATCGATCGAGGTCGAAGAGACGGCGATAGCTCTCATCGTTCGTCACGCGCGCGGGTCGGTACGGGATGCTCTTTCGCTTCTTGATCAAGCAGCCGGTACGGCGGTCGGAAGGGTTACGCGCGAGGTGATCCTCGAGATCCTGGGCGAGGCACCCGAGGACGTGCTCCTCGACCTTGCCGAAGCCATTTCGTCGGAGGACATCCTCGCCGTCTTCGGCAAGGTCGAGGAGCTCGTGACCCTCGGATGGGATCCGCGGCAGCTCCTCGTCCAACTGCTCGAGGAGTTCCGTGCATTGTTCCTAGCGCACCGCGGCGTGGTCGATGCAACCGGTGTCGATCCCGAGCATGCCGAACGTCGGAGATCGTTGTCGCAGAAGTTCACGGGGGCCCATCTCGAATGGGTGCTGCAAGCCCTGGCCGATGCACAGGCCGACATGCGCTTGTCGACGCATCCGCGGCTGACGTTGGAAGTGGCTTTGGCGCGCGCATCGAACCTCGAGGTTCGCGAAACGCAGACGGTCGTGGCTCGCCTCGAACGATTGGAACGGGCCATGCTGCACGGCGATCGTCCCGCGGCTGCCGAAACGGCTCCAGCGCAGCCCGCTGCTCCGCAAGCTGCAGCGACACCTCCGCCAACTTCGTCGGCTAAATCGGGAGCCAAGTCTCCGCCGACGGCACCAGCACCTTCATCGCCACCAGCGCGCAAGAAGAAGGAAGACGCGCCGAAGCCTCCATCGGCAGCGCAACCTACAACGCCCGTCGACGGATCGTTGGCCGAACAATGGGAGGCCGTTCTAGACCGCGTACGAACTCGCAGCCGCGTTACCCATACGCATCTGCGAGAGGGCTGGGCCATAGAAGCCACAGAGGACAAGCTCGTCGTCGGGTTCGAGAAAGACTTCCACGCCGAGCAATTGAAGAAGCGCCCCGAGCACATCGAGCGCATAACCGGTGTCCTGGAAGAAGTGTTCGGGAGAAAGCTCAGGCTCGAACCGCAAGTGAGAGCCGGTGAACGTCCCGGCGACACGGGCCCGCCCGGAGCAAGCGACGCCGGCGAGGTGTCGCCAGAGGATCTCGTCCGAAAGACCCTGGGGGCCGAGGTCGTCGAGGAGGTCAGTAACAGCTGAGCTTCGCTCCGGTCGTCCAACGACTCATCGACGAGCTCAACCGGCTCCCAGGGATCGGCCCGAAGAGCGCTCAAAGGTTGGCGCTGCACATCCTTCGTGCGTCGCAAGAGGACGTCGATCGTTTGTCCGAGTCCATGAAGGAGATGAAGGACAAGGTCTCGTTCTGCCGGACGTGCTTCAACCTCGCCGAAGGGATGCTGTGCCCGGTTTGCTCGGATGCCGGACGTGATCCCGCGATCGTGTGCGTCGTGGAAGAGGTGAAGGACCTGGCGGCACTGGAGCGCACAGCCGAGTACCGCGGGAAGTATCACGTCCTCGGCGGCTGCATCTCTCCCTTGGACGGTATCGGTCCGGAGGACCTGCGTATCCGAGAGCTGCTCGAGCGCATCAAGGTCGAGGGGATCAAGGAAGCGATCCTGGCCACATCGCCGACCGTCGAAGGCGAAGCGACGGCCATGTACTTGTCGGGGCTCATCCATCCGTTGGGGATTCGAGTGACTCGTATCGCTTCGGGACTTCCCGTCGGTGGCGACCTGGACTACGCCGACGAAGTGACGCTCGGACGCGCCCTCGAAGGTCGCAGGGACGTCTGAGTAGGCCAGATAACCTGGGGCGATGAGCGTCATCGTTCAGAAGTTCGGCGGCACGTCGGTTGCCGATGCCGACCGCATCCGCAACGTGGCTGCACGCGTCGTTGCCACGGTGGTTGAGGGCAACCAGGTCGTTGCCGTTGTATCGGCGATGGGCTCGAGCACCGAGGACCTCCGCCGTCTGGCCGCGGGGGTTTCTACACGGCCTCCTCCGCGAGAGCTCGACATGCTCCTGTCGTCAGGAGAGCGCATCTCCATGGCACTGGTGGCCATGGCGATCGACGCACTCGGCTATCGAGCGGAATCATTCACCGGCTCGCAGGCCGGGATCATCACCGACGCTCTGCACGGCAGTGCGCGAATCGCCGACGTCCGACCTACACGCATCCTTCAAGCTCTGGAGCGAGGAACGATTCCGATCATCGCGGGATTCCAGGGTGTATCCGAGGACACCCTCGACATCACGACCCTCGGCAAGGGCGCGTCTGATCTGACGGCAATCGCCTTGGCCGCGGCGTTGCAGGCCAAAGTATGCGAGATCTACACCGATGTGGACGGCGTCTACTCGGCCGATCCACGCATTGAGCCCAAGGCGCGCAAGCTTCACGCAGTGAGCTACGAAGAGATGCTGGAGATGGCCGCCACGGGTGCCAAGGTGCTCCAGGCGCGGTCGGTCGAGCTGGCGCGAAACGAAAAGGTTCTCGTGCACGTCCGGTCGTCGTTCGAGGATGCTGAAGGAACGTTCGTAAGAGAGGAAGACGCACGAATGATGGAGAAGGCGATCATCTCGGCCGTCACCCACGACGCCACCGAGTCCAAGCTCACACTGATCGGTGTGCCCGACCGTCCCGGTGTGGCGGCTTCGGTCTTCCGTCCGTTGGCCGAGCTGGGCGCGAACGTCGACATGATCGTCCAGAACGTGTCCCACGACGGGCGCACGGACATCTCCTTCACCCTTCCCAGGCTGGATCTCGAGCGCTCAACCGAGGCGATCGAAGCCATCGCGCGAAAGGTGGGAGCCGAGGGTTTCACCAGAGACGACGACATCGCGCGCGTCAGCCTCATCGGCGCGGGTATGAAATCCCATCCCGGTGTAGCCGCAGACATGTTCGAGGCTCTGGCCGACGCCGGCGTGAACATCGAGATGATCTCGACGTCGACGATCCGTATCTCGTGCGTGATCCGAGAGCACCAGGTAGGCGACGCCGTCCGGGCCATACACGACCGCTTCAAGCTCTCCGACGAGGTCGTGCTCCGGGCCGAGCATCCCGAAGAAGAGGAACCACCCAACTAACCGGCGACTCGTCGGTAGGGTATCCACATGGGATTTCGCGTCGGAGTCGTCGGTGCAACCGGAGCAACCGGTCAGGTCACGCTCGCGCTGCTGCGCGAGCGGAACTTCCCCGTCGATGAGCTGCGGCTGTTCGCCTCGCGTCGGTCGGTCGGTCGTCGCGTGCCGTGGCGCAACTCAGAGGTCGAGGTAGAGGCCCTGGAAGACGGCCGACTTCGCCGGCCTCGATCTCGTCCTCAACTCGACGTCAGCCGCGCTCGCACGCGAATGGGTGCCGCGCATGGTCGACGCCGGTGCGATCGTCAGCGACAAGTCGTCTGCCTTCCGGTTCGACCCCGAGACGCCCCTGGTCATCCGCGAGATCAACGCCGATGACGCGAAGGTGCACAAAGGCATCCTCGCGAGCCCGAACTGCACGACCGCCGTTGCCGTGATGGCGCTCGCGCCGCTTCATCGCGCGGTCGGCGTCCGGTCCGCGATCAGCTCGTCCTATCAGTCGGTCTCCGGTGTGGGACGCGACGCGGTTGCCGAGCTCGTCGACACAACGCGCAAGGCCCTCGACCAGACGGACGCGTTGTGGGGCCGGGAGCCGATCGATCTGCCGGAACCGGTCGCATTCCCGCATCCCTTGACCTTCAACGTGTTCCCGCAGTGCGAGACGTTCGAGGAGGGCTCGGACGAGTCGACCGAGGAACAGAAGATGCAGTCGGAGACGCGCAAGATCCTCGGGAGCCCGGACATCGTTCTGCAGGCGACCGCCGTGCGGGTGCCGGTCGTCGTCGGCCACTCGGTTTCGCTGTCCGTCTCGCTCGAGCGCGAGGTCTCCGTCGGCGAGGCCGCGAGATCTTCGGCGACTTCGCCGGCGTACGGTCTGCTCGACGATCCACACAAGGGGATCTACCCGACGCCGCACCAAGCGACCGGGATCGACGACGTCCTCGTGGGACGGATACGACGCAATCCCATCCTGGAGAACGGGATCACCTTGTTCGCCTGCGGTGACAACCTGCGCAAGGGTGCGTCGCTGAACGCGATCCAGACGGCCGAGCTCGTTCTCGGTCTCTAGAAGAAATCCGCCAGCCAGGGAGCCGGGCCGGCAAAGGCTGCCGACAGCGCAGCCAGGTCAGTATCCGAACCCTCGATGTACCCGGTGTTCAGCAACTCATGCGCACTCATGTAGCCCGTGTACAGAGGTGCCAGTCCGCGGACGTCGAGTCGTAAGCTGCCGCGTCCTCCCCGTTCGACCGCTCCGGTGCCGTCGCGAACGCGAAGGACGAACGAGCCGTCGTTGCCCGTTATGAGGTTGTCGCGGATCTCCAAGTGAAGCTCGGCGTTGAGTCCAGCCGGATAACCGCGATCTTTCAGCGCTCGCTCCACATCGACTACTCGAGTCATCCACGGCCACGACATCCTTACTGTCCCTCGCGGTTCGGAGAGGACGAAGTTGAGGGGATCGCCCACCGGGCCGGTCCAGTTGAACGTCCGGATGAATGAGCGATGGTCGGCAATGAACGTGACGATGCGCCTCGCGGCATCTGCTGTGAGGGCCACGACGTTCGCGTACATGTCCTGCCCCATGGCCTCGCGAGGTGTGCGGTAGTAAACGACGTAACCCTCAGGACCCCTCTCGCCCTCAACGAGATAGGACTGCGAAGCCTCTTGTTTGTACGGTTCGAACACGCGGTTCCATAAGTCGTCGTTGCGGTCGAGGAGGCCGGCCGTGCGGCGAGCGTACTCAGCGTAGACGTCTCTGATGGCGTCACGGTCCTCGGTGAACTCGATCCGGAGTGACCGGTCTCGGGCATCGGCTTGATCGGTCTCGAGCCTGTACCTGATGTGACTGCCGGCGAGCTCGTAGCCACAGCGGCGGTACACGGTGTTGGTCGCCGGATATAGCGATGAGAGTGGAACGCCCTCGCGATGCAGCTCGAGGACGATCTCACGCATCAACGCGCCTCCGGCGCCTCCGGCGCGCTCGGCGGGCTCGATGCCGACGAGCGGAGATGCCGGTCATCCGCGACGGGGCGTCCGCCGAACCATTGCCCCATCGGGACGAGCGAGGTCAGCCACCGATCGTGCGGTCGCCGCGGCGAGCGATGCGGAAGTTCTCGACGGCAGGGACCCAGTCGGCCCAGGCCTGCCCGTCGTCGGGCGACATGAAATAGGTGCGCCGATGGATCGGGACGAAGGCGTTCAACTCGTCCATGATCCACCGGTGCGGCGATCGTCAACGATGCTCGCTCACAATCCTCCCCGCACGCGGGGCGCGCGGCCCCCGCCTTCGTTTCTGAGTCGGGACGGCGGGATTTGAACCCGCGACCTCAGCGTCCCGAACGCTGCGCGCTACCAAGCTGCGCTACGTCCCGAGTCGCCAAGTCTACCCGTTAGGATTCGTGCCCATGCGCCGTTTTCTCTTGGCGACGCTCGCCGGCTGTTGCGCTCCTGCTGTTCCGCTTGCGTGCGGATGCGCAGGACAGCGGCATCGTATAGAGATCGTCGAGGTCAAGGGCATCATCGACGGCAACGTCGAGCGCTCGATAGTCACGACGATCAAGGACGCGGGACGCGAGGGAGCCGAGCTCGTCGTGCTGCAGATCGACTCGCGGGGCAACGTCGGCGGGCGCGCACCGCGTCGACTCGATCCTCCGGGCGATTGCGACGTCCGAGGTTCCGATCGCTGACGTGGATCGGGCCGGCCGCTGCCCGAGCAGAGAACGGAGCTGCTGCTATCGCGCTGGCCGGCACATGTACGGGCGATCGCTCCGGGAGCAACGATCGGCCCGATCCGGACTCTGGATCTGAGCCGTGCGCCGGAGAGCGTGAGCCTTGGACGATCCAGCGCGACTGCCGTTGCGGAGAGAAACTCGCGTTTGGGCCCATCGATCGAGCTGATCGATCGGATGAGTGCTTCGGATGCTGCAAAGAGCGAATTGGCTGCAGGTCCTTCCGAGCCGATCGCGAAGTACTCGGTGCCCGCCCTTGCCGACCTTCTGGAAGACATCGACGGCGCGCACGTTGACGTGAACGGAGAAGACGTGCGCTTGTCCACGGACCCTGACGACTCCAGCATCCGGTTCCACAAGGGCGACCTCTTGGGACGCGGCCTGCACGCGGCGGCCCAGCCGTCGATCGTCTATCTCCTTCTGCTGCTCGCACTCGTCGGGATCGTTTTCGAGCTTTTCCATCCGTCGACCGGTCCGGCCGGGGTCTCCGGGTTGGTCGCGCTCGCGCTGACGATCTACGGAATGGTTTCCCTCGGCGGGTCGTGGATCGGTTTCGCTCTCGATCGTCGTCGGTGTCGCGTTGTTCGCTCTCGACCTTCGTTACCAGAGCCTCGAGCTTCCCCACGGTGTTCGGCTTCGCCGCACTCGTCGCGGGCTCATTGCTGCTGTTCCCGGGTCCTTACCTGCGCGTGTCGCCGTGGGTGCTCGCGTTCGGAGTCGTCAGCATGACGGCGTTCCTGATCGGCGCGATGACGCGAGTGCTTCGCGACCTTCGTGCAGTTGCTCGCGGCGAGCTCGAGGTGACCGATGCGCACCCGCACCCCAACGGACAAGGCGACGGGCATGCATCCTGAGGAGCGTCTGCGCGAGCTCGGCCTGACGCTTCCCGACCCGCCGCAAACCGGTTGCCGCTTACGTCCCAGCCGTGCGGACTGGGAACCTTGTTTTCACCTCCGGCCAAGGCCCGTTCGGGACGGCACACGGTCAGGAAAGGTCGGCGCGGAGGTCACCTCGAGCAAGCTCAGGAAGCGGCCCGGATCGACGTGCCTCAACGGCCTGGCCGTCATCAAGGCCGAGATCGGCGATCTCGCCAACGTGCGCCGCATCGTGAAGCTGACGGTGTTCGTGGCCAGCGCGCCCGGCTTTACCGACCAGCCGCTGGTGGCGAACGGTGCATCCGAGCTGCTGGAGCAGGTCTTCGGCGAGCGACGGCAAGCATGCACGTTCGGCGGTGGGCATCGCGGAGCTCCCTTTCGACATCCCGGTGGAGATCGAGTTCGTCGCCGAGGTGCGGTGACAGTTGAAGCACCTGTTCGTAACGAACGACTTCCCTCCCAAGCTCGGCGGCATCGAGTCATATCTGACGAATCTCTGCTCGGGCTTTGATCCCAAGGACGTAACCGTCGTCGCACCGACGAGGGACGGTTGGGAGGAAGTCGACGCAGACCCTCCCTTACAAAGTGATCAGGTTCCCCGGAACGTACCTGCGCGCGACGCGACGTGTGTATGCGGGACTAGTGGATGCCGTCCGAAGACGAAAACCCAAAGCCGTGCACTTCCTCGCCGCATTGCCGCTCGGACGCCTCGGCCCCCGTTTGGCGGCGCAGACCGGCGTCGCCTGGAGTGTTGTGGCACATGGGACCGGTGAGATCTTGCTTCCTGCGCGCGTACCGTTTGCGCGTCGTGCACTGCGCAACGTCCTCACGTCGGCCGATGTTGTGTTGCCCGTTAGCGAGTTCACGCGCGCCGAGGTCGATCGCGTTACTCGCAAGAAGGCTCGGACCGTGCTGTTGCCCCCGTCGGTCGACACGGAGCGCTTCTCGTTGGATATCAGCGGCGCGGACGTTCGGGCGCATCACAATCTGGGCCGCCGATTCGTAGTGACGTTCGTGAGTCGCTTGGTGAAGAGAAAGGGCGCGGATGTCCTCATCCGCGCCGTGGCCGGTATGCAAGGCACGGCCGCCCTGATTGTTGGGACGGGACCAGAGGCCGCGTCGCTGCAGCGACTGGCGCGTGAGAACGACGCGGATGATCGCGTCGTGTTCGCCGGGCTGATCCCCGACGAGCAGCTCCCGTCTTACTACGCAGCAGCCGACGTGTTCTGCATGCCGTGCTCCAACAGATTCGGCGGGCTCGATACCGAAGGGTTCGGCGTCGTCTACCTGGAAGCACAGGCAACGGGTTTGCCCTGTGTTGCCGGTCGCTGCGGTGGTTCGGCCGAAGCCGTCCTGGACGGCGTTACCGGAATAGTGCTCGACGATCCAACGCCGAAATCGCTGGGAGCCGTCCTTGTGGACCTGAGAAAAGACCCCGCGCGGTGCGCGCATCTTGGCGGGGCCGGACGATCCCGGATGGAGCGAGAGTTTGCTCCTCCCGTGACGGCTGCTCGACTCGACGCCGCGATGAAAGAAGCGCTGGGCTGACCCTTCGGACGATGAAGGTCGCAACTACACTCAGGCGATGAAAGCGCGTTTGGCTTGTGCCTATCTTCGCGTTTACCAGCCGATCTCGGCTCTGACCGAGGTCGAACGGTCACTTGTTGAAAGAGCGCAACGAGAGCAAGCAACCGGCGGCCGCTCGCCGCGACTTCCTGTCCTTGGCCTGCTTCCGCCCGAGGAATGTCAGGAGATCTATGAAAAGGTCGTCGATGGCGCGGTGTATGTCTGTCCATCGCACAACCACCTTCGCAACCTTCTAGGACTCGTGGCCTTTGAGCGGTCCATACCAGACGTCGTTGTGTCGTCGTTCTTCTCTGAACGCGAGGTCTCGCGGGCACGCGTAGAGCTGGAGACGATCCAGCGCACGCAACCCGACATCCGGCCCTGCGTTGTGCAGAGCGTGTGGCACGTGCCGGTCAGGTGGTTCGTTTGTTTCGACGACGCGGAGCGCCGTGTTGAGCAAGTAGGCGACTACCCGACGATTCGGTACGAGACTCGCATCGGCCAGGCCCGGGACCGTGTGGCGAACGCCTTGGACACGCTTACCGGCGGGATCGTCCATCCGGTGATCGTGGGGATGATCTACGAGCTGAAGGAGTGGCTGAGCTCGTTCAATGAGCTCTCCCTGCTCGAGCTCGATTACGCAAGCGTTGCCTCACTTTTCGATCCCGACGAGCTTGCGGACGATCACTCGTCTGCCGACGTCTGGAACGCCATCGCCGCCCTCGGTGAAGGCAACGGGATGAACGCGAGCTTGTACTACCGGCGTGTCAACGAGCGGTGGGCGCAACCTCGCCGCCACGAATCACTCAACTGAGATCCCGATTTCGGTAGTCGGCGAACCGGCAGGTGATACGCTCCTGCGCGTCGCAGGGAGGGTGAATGCGCAGAGCCGTGGTCGGATTCGCGATAGCGACTCTGTCGTGCGGGCCATGGCTCGGGATCCTGGCGGCTCTCGGAAGCCCAGGGACACCCGCCCTCTCCGCTCCCGCCCTATATCGGCCAAACCTTCTCGCTGCTCAAGTCGATCCCGTATCACCTCCGCGTCGCGTCTCGTCCGGCTGCACATGTCGTGACGTCGTAGTCAACGCAACCAACGTCGTTAAGGACGCCGACATCGAGTCCGGTGATGCCGAGGTAAGGAATTCACTCCTCACGTACATCGCACCGGGATTCAAGGGCGAGGTCGAGATCGACCAGGAGGCCGAGGCGAAGTCGGGCGACGCGATAGCCGGCCAGATCTTGTCGGTTGATGCCGGAGAAGGTTGCGCCAGAGTTCTGGTCAAGGCCCGCAACGTCGTCGAGGACGCCGATGTCGAAAGCGGCGACGCCGTGGCCAAGAACCGGAGCGTCGTCCTGTTCGATCCCGACGTCAACCGCGAGGACGTCGAGCTCGACATCGACCAAGACGCCGACGCGGACAGCGGCGTTGCGCTCGCTGGGCAGCTTATCGGCGTACGCGGCGGCGGCGGCCCCTGCGGAGGCGTCGACATCGACGCGATCAATGACGTGAAGGACGTAGATCTCGAGACGGGTGAAGCGATCACCGACAACGACAGCGAGATCAGGGACTGCGACGCTGCCTGCTTGGAGCAGTGGGGGCTACTCCTTCCGCTTGTCGATGGCGTACAGGTGTGTGGGGAGGACGGCTGCGAGATGCTGTCGGGCGATGAATTCCTCGAGTACCTCGAGGAGTCGTCCGAGGACGGAGGTAAGCCGACCGCAAGCCCGACACCCACACCCGACGAAGACGATGAGGAAGATGCGGATGCTTCGCCGACGCCGGATCCATCCGGTCCGAGTGGACCCTCCGGACTCGCGTCACCTGCGCCCAGCCCGACCCCGACGGCGCTACCCGCTAGTTCGAAGGAATAGGTAAAGAGCGGCAACTCGAGCTAACGAGGCGAAGCTGCCGCTACGCACCCCGACCACAATCCTCGATCGTGCTCGCGGGCTTCGCGGGCGAGCTTCGTGAATAGATCCGCATAGCGCACGTTGGGCGGCACGGTCATCGGCAATGCGAATCCCTCCGTAACGATTCGTGCGTTGAAGAACGACCCGTCCTCTTCCCATACGTAGACGAGCGCTCGCCGGTAGCGATCGGTAATGCCGACATCGAAGTCGACGAGCACGTCGCGTCCGTCGAGCGCCCGGCGCGTGAAGGCCGAGGCCTCTCGTCCATGGCATTCGACGCCGCCGTACACCTCCGGCGTGTCGATGCCGATGAGCCGCGCCTTGCGTCCACCGGTGCGCCTATCGATCTCGCCCGCATCTATGCCGGATAACACGATCGTGTCCCCGTCAACGACCCGCGCCACATGCACTCGAAGTACGCTTCGCGGCACACGCGGTAGATCGATGCCGGGCTGGTCGACGGGAGCCGGGCTCGACGACGGAAGTGCACTCGTCAACGGCCGCGGTGACGGCGTCAAAGAGAAGGGGTTTGCTTCCGTGCGAGGGACGGCGCAAGCACAAGCGGCCGCCAGCAGCACACCAATAAGCGGTAACGCGGAACGTCTCACGTCTTCGTTCTGACAGCCGCTGCCGACATAGCGAGCGGCCTGCCGGAGTCTGCGACGAACGCGCAGCTGCGTGGCCAGGGGCAGAATCGAACTGCCGACACCGGCATTTTCAGTGCCGTGCTCTACCAACTGAGCTACCTGGCCGATACCTTGCCGATTCGATCGCTACAGCGCCTGTCGGCGCGTCTTGCGGGATTCGCGGGGGCGACGGGACTTGAACCCGCGACCTCCACCTTGACAGGGTGGCGAGCACTCCACGCTGCTCCACGCCCCCGGAGCGACTCAGGGTATCACCGAGCCTCGCGCATCTCCGGTGGGTTCGGCTACCCAGCTAGATTTGTGTGGGGCCGCTAGCTCAGTTGGCAGAGCACCGGGCTTTTAACCCGGGTGTCCGGGGTTCGATTCCCTGGCGGCCCACCAACGCCGGAGCGAAGCAAAGGCGTAAAAGGCTGGCGATGCGGGAGGAAGTAATCAGCGGGAGGCACGAGCCGATGTTGGCGCCACCGAGCGCCGGGGCACATGCGATCGTCGGCTTGGCCCTGGGAGCCGCGGCGCTCGGCTCGTTCGTGGCCGGCCGCGTCGCTGTGTCGGTCTTCTTCGCCGTGCTTTGCGTCGTTGCTTACAACGATCTGAGACGGTTACTTGCCGATTGGGGACACGTAGTCACCTTCGTTCTGGGGGCCGGTGGTGTGCTCGGCTCCCTATGGTCGGGATACGTCGGTCGGCTGGATCTTCTTTCCGCCTCGACCGCTGCGTTGATCGTTGCGCTGCTCATAAGCCGGATCGTTCTTCATGAAGCGCAGGGCAAGGCCGAGGGTGTTACGCAGGACGTCGCTGCGACGTTGGGGGCGGCGGGCATCATCGGCGTTCTCGGCGCCCACGTTCTGCTGATCCGAGAGGTCGATCGCTTTGGTTTTCGCGGACTGATGGTGTTCGGTTTGATGGTCATCCTCAACGACGCGGCGGCCTTTTTCGTCGGACGCTGGCGCGGACGGCATCCGGTAGCCACCGTCCTGTCCCCGAACAAGACGTGGGAAGGTACTGCGGCCGGGTTCGCTGTGAGCGTTGTCGTCGGGATCGTCGCGGGTCTCGCTCTCGATCCGCCGTTCGACCTTCCTTCCGGTGTGGCGTTCGGTGCGGGCATGGGCGTGTTGGCACCGGTGGGCGACCTCGTGTTCTCTGCGATCAAGCGCAGCGCCGGCGTACGCAGCTCCGGCCGTTATCTCGGCCCCCTCGGCGGCGCTCTGGACGCCATCGACAGCGTGCTCTTCGCCGCTCCGGCTTTTTACTGGGCCTTCCGGACGATAGCTCTATAGGCTAGGCGGCCATGGCTAAGACGGAGCCGCGCACGCCTGTCGCTCAGCGCAGTGTTTTCTGGCGATGGGGGTTCGTCCTAAAGACGTGCAACCCACCTCCGGGGAAGGTCGACCTCGTCTCGAAATGGCTCGTCCTTGTTCGCGCATGCGTCTTCCCCCTAACCGTTACCTCTGCTGCCATCGGCGGATTGCTGGCCGTCGGGGAGCCGGGCTTCGATCCATGGCTGTTCGGACTCGCCGGCGCCGGATTACTGCTGGCGCACGCAGCGAACAACCTGATGAACGATCTGTTCGATCTCGAGTCGGCGATCGACACTCGAAGCTACCCGCGCGCCTTGTACGCACCGCATCCGGTGTTGTCCGGCCTCATCTCGAGACGAGGACTCGCCTTTGCTTCGTTGGTGGTGAATTTCCTCTCCCTCGGCGTCCTGGTCTTGCTCACGATCGAACGAGGTTGGGCGATCCCCGCTTTCGCGCTCGCAGGCTTCTTCGTCAGTGCCGGTTATGCGGCACCGCCCTTCCGGCTCAAGAAGCGCGGACTGGGTGAGCCCGGCGTTTTCATCGTTTGGGGACCGTTGATGGTCGGCGGGACGTACTACGCCGCCACGGGATCGATACCGGGAGAAATCATCGCGGCGTCCGTGCCGTACGCGTTGCTGGCTACCACAGTTCTGATGGGCAAGCACATCGACAAGCTTCCTTGGGACGGGCCGGCCAACATCAGGACGCTCCCCGTCCTGCTCGGTGAGCACACGGCCCGCGCGGCAACGCTCGGGATGATGCTGGGCTTCTACGTTTCCGTCGCCGCGTTGGTGATAGCGGGTGCGTTGCCGGCTTGGACGCTCCTTAGCTTCGCCGGAGTTTTTCGACTCGTCCAAGTGTGGCGCGCGTACATGCAACCGAAGCCTGCGGAGCCGCCGAAGGGTTATCCCGTCTGGCCCCTGTGGTACGCGCCGGTCGCTTTCGTTCATGCCCGGCGCGCTGGAGCGCTTTTCCTGCTGGGCTTGGGGATCGCCGCGATCGTTCGCAGCGTCTAACCACTAAATGCGCGTACCCCACCGAGTTGGTCATCGCTTTTGGGTCGCAGCAGTGGTATGTGTGCTCGGATTGGTAGCGAGTTCGGCTCCCACTGCCGCCCAGTCCACGCAGTCGAAACTGGACACGGCCCGTCAGCGCGCCACCCGAGCCAAATCTGCCGTGGAGCGCATCGCTCGGGCGTACGCGCAAGCGGAGAAGGATCTTCAGGACACACGGCAACGCATGACGCGAACTAAGGGAGAGATCGCGAAGGCGGAGACCGACCTGGAACAACAAAGAGAAGAGCTGAGGGATCGAGTGCGGCAGGCCTACAGGATGGGCGGTGTCGGGTTCTTCGAGTTCCTGTTGGACGCCCGGTCCTTCCGCGACTTCAGCCTCCGGCTGGTGAGCCTTCAGCGCCAAACACTCGACGACGAGGATCTGATCCTCAAGCTCCGTAAGAAGCAAGCCGAGCTCGCCGAGCGCCAGCGCGAGCTGGACCGTCAGCAAGGGATCTTTTCCGCACAGAAGGACGGACTGGCCGAGCAAGGGCGCCGGCTCACCATCAGCCTCAACGAAGCCAACCGTCTCGTTCGAGACCTGCAAGGGCAACTTACGCGCGAGCAGATCGCTCGCCTGTTCCGGATGGGTGGTTCTGGTGTGCGGGGGCGAACGATCCCTCTCGACGCCTGTCCCGTCGCCGACCCACATGTCGTCCACAACAACTTCGGTGCCCCGCGCGGTGGAGGGACCCGACGGCACCAAGGCAACGACATCATGGCGCCGATGAACACGCCGATCATCGCCACCGTCTCGGGACGGATCACCCGCATCAGCAGCGGCGGCCTTGGAGGACGCGCCGTATACCTGTTCGGGAGGGGGCACCGAGTTCTACTACGCGCACCTTTCGAGCATCGGAGTCGGGGCTGGGCAATCCGTGTCGGCCGGCCAAAGGATCGGCGCCAACGGGGCCACCGGGAATGCAAGCGGCGGACCGCCGCATCTTCACTTCGAGATCAAGCCCGGCGGAGGGCGCTCGATCGACCCCTATCCGAGCCTTGGCGCGGGTCTGTTGAGTCACAGACACTGTCCCTCTTTCGACCGAAAGCCTTAAGGCCTTCCGGGGGCTGCTGGCGTGACCTCCGCGCTACGATGACGAAGTCGATGGCAAACCCACACCGCCGCCGGATCGACAAGGTCCTCGACCCGAGCTACGTGGACGCTCTAGACCACGAAACGCCGGTTGAGCTCCGGTCGAAGCTTCGCGATGCACGGGAGGAGGAGGACGCCGTCTCCTATGTCCGACGCAACCTGCACGGCAAGTTCGCGGTTCTGGCGGACGAGCTCGAGGCTCGCCGCGGGGGCCGTGGGACGAGCCACAGCGTCGAGGCGCTGGTTGCAGTCCTCGGGTCCAACGGAAGTCACACCCGCGGGGCCCGTCTGGGAGTAGCGCTTCGCGCCGCCTCCGTCGCCGGCCGGCGCGATGCCGAGCGCGTCCTGACCGAGGCCGATCTGGCGCAGCTGCCCAGCTTCTCCGAGGAGCAGATCGAGTCGTTGCTGAGCAAGGTCGACGAGGCGGAGAAGGAGCTCTCGGCCGTGCGGGGTCGGCTCCACGACGTGATCGACACGCTCGAGGACGAGCTGACGAGGCGCTATAAAGAAGGCCTCGAGCCGCCCAAGCCTACGCGCTAGCAACATTCCGAAACAGCAAGCAACCTTGGGACGAAGCGCTCCGGTTGCCCAGCTCCGTCCGTAGCCCTCTGACCTGCGGGTTTGCCGGTGCGAGTGGCGTGAGGCGCTTGTGCTCGCTTTCACGAGCGCTTGCAAAAGGCTATGGATGTTGCTATGGTCGGTGGGTGACGAGCGATAACGGCTCCCGACCTCACCGGCTCCCGGACGTAGGCGCCTATATCCGTGAGCAGCGGCACAACGCGAAGCTGTCGTTGCGCAAGCTCGCCGAGCGCGCAGGTGTGTCGAATCCCTATCTCAGCCAGATAGAGCGAGGGCTTCGACAGCCGAGCGCGAAGATCCTCAAGGGGATCGCGACGGCGCTGCAGGTATCGGCGGAGACGATCTTCGCGCAGGCCGGGATCTTGGACGTTGACCCCGACGACGACCGGGAGACCGGCGTCTTACGGGCCATCTTCCGGGACCCGGACCTGACGGATGGCCAGCGACGCGAGCTCGCCGAGACGTACGAGCGATTCCGCTCGGACACCGTCGAGCGGCGCGGTCGCCGTCAGGCACAAGAGGAATTCAAAGAGACAGTCACAGGAGGTGACGCATGAGCGCCATAGAACGTGGTTTGTACGTAACGGTTGGCGCGGCCGACCTCGCAGCCGAGAAGGTCCGTGACCTGCCGGCAGTGAAGTTCGTCGTCGAGCGCACATCGAAGCTCCGCGACACGTCGCTTATCGACCAGGCTCGCGAGATCGAGCCCAAGGTCCGCAAGCAGGCGTCGGAGCTTCAGAAGCGCGGCGAGAAAGTCGTGAAGCAGCTCCGCACCGAGGCCAAGGAGCGTCGCGAGAAGATCCGCGAGTTCCCGGCCGAGGCTCGCAAGCAGATCCAAGAACTTCCGGACAACGCTCGCAAGCAGGTCGAGACGATCCGGACCGACGCCCGCAAGCAGGTAACCGAGATCCGTGGCCGGATCGAGAAGGTTTTCGGCCGCGACAACGGCAAGGCGCCGGCTCGCAAGTCGAACGTTTCCAAGGCCGCTGCTGCCGCCAAGTCGAGCACAGAGGCTTCCTAGAACCCCTCCCCGCACCCCCGAAGAGGCCCGCGCTCCCCGCGCGGGCCTCTTCTCTTTTCTATCGGGAGGGGTGGGCGCACCGCCGGGGCTCCAGCTGGTGCCCCTCCCGAGCCCATCCCCGCGTCTGGGAAAGTAAGACGAGACTCGAGGCGATAACGTTCGGAGGACATGGGGCTTCGAATCGGACTCTTCGATGCGTTCTCGCCCGATGTCGTCGGGCCTTGGGAACGGATACTGGAGGCCGACGCGGCGGCCGGCATCTTCTGTCACCCGGCATGGCTCCGCGCGTGGTGGGAGACGCTCGGCACCGGCGACCTGCTGCTGGCCCTCGTTTGGGACGACGACACGCCGGTCGCCATCTTTCCGACGTGCAATTGCGTCGACGAGCCCGGACTACTGAGCTTCCTCGGCTCCCAGGACGTGACGGACGAACAGGTCCCGACCGCGGTCCCGGGCCGGGAGGCCGAGGCCCTCAAGTTCTTCCTCGACTGGGCTTTCACGGACGAAGGCTTCACCCGCATCCGTTTCCACTCCGTGCTGGAGGGCACTCGCTGGCTCGGGGTCGTCGAGGAGCTGTCCAAGTCATCGGACCTGTCCTTCACCCAGGACCAGGTGGACGTCGCTCCCGCGATCCAGCTGCCGTCGACCTTCGACGATTACCTGCAAGGTTTGTCCGGCCACGACCGCCATGAGCTCCGCCGGAAGCGACGGCGCCTGGGTGACGTGGGCGAGTGGCGCATCCGACGTGCCGATGAGATCGGTTGGGAAGCCGATCTCACGGCTTTCTTCGAATTCCATCGGCAAGCCCCGGGTGAGAAGGCCGGTTTCTTCACTCCCGAACGCGAACGTTTCTTCCGGCGACTGGCCGCGGACTTGTTCCTATTTGGTCTCGCGCGGCTCGACGTTTTGGACCTGAACGGTGAACCCGTCGCTTGTACTTTCTCGTACGACTACCGGGACACGCTGGCTCTGTACAACTCCTCTTTTCGTCCGGATCTGGCCAAACAGGCGCCGGGCATGGTGCTTGTCGGGTCACTGATCGAGCAGGCGATCGAAGAAGGAAAGCACCTGTTCGACTTCTTGCGCGGCGACGAGCCGTACAAGCGCCGGTTCGGTCCGATCCCGCGACCGGTATACGAGGTGATCCTGGGCCAGGGTTTGTAGCCGGTTCGTCGCCGTGCCACGATTGAGCGCGTGACGAACGTCACCGTCCCACCTTCAGACGATTCCGGCTCGTGCCGGGTTGCCGTCCTTTCGTTCCACACGTCTCCTCTCGACCTTCCGGGATCGGGTGATGCGGGTGGCATGAACGTGTACATCCGGGAAGTGGCGGCCGAGATGGCTCGGCGCGGCGTTCGGTCGGACATCTTCACCCGCCGTACCGAGCCGGACACACCCGACATAGTCGACATCGCACCGGGGGTTCGGGTCGTCCAGATCCGAGCCGGAGTTCCGCGGCCGGTGCACAAAGATCTGCAGCCGCGTCTCGTGCGAAGGTTTGCCGAGGAGATCGCATCGAGTTACGGACCGTACGACGTGATTCATGCGCACTACTGGCTGTCCGGAGTCGCGGGATCGCTACTGAAGGACGAATGGAAGGTTCCTCTCGTCGTCTCCTTCCACACGCTGGCGCGCGTGAAGGATGTAGCCAGCACGGGCGAGCCTCCCGAGCCGTTGTTCCGCAAGCGAGGGGAAGCGCGTGTGATCAGTGCCGCCGACCGCATCATCGCGCCGACCGATATCGAACGTGGTCAATTGATCGAGTTGTACGACGCCGATCCGTCCGGGATCTACGTCGCGCCGCCCGGAGTCGACCTCGAGCGTTTCACGCCCGGCGATCGTGATGCGGCCCGACGGAGGTTCGGATTCAGCAGCGACCCGCTGGCTGTTTTCGTAGGCCGGTTGCAGCCGTTCAAAGGGACCGATGTAGCAGTGCATGCTCTCGCAAGCTTGAAACGGATGGTCCCGGACGCGCAGCTCGCGATCGTCGGAGGCGACTCGCCGCGCGGAAGCCGCGGCGAACGGATGCGCTTGCGGCTTCAAGCCAGGCGCCTTGGTGTAGCCGATCGGCTCCACTTCCTGGAGCCGGTTACTCATGCGGAGCTCCCCGAGCTTTATCGCGCGGCCGATGTTGTCGTCGTGCCGTCGGCGTCCGAATCTTTTGGGCTGGTAGCACTCGAGGCTCAGGCCTGTGGCACTCCGGTGGTCGCGACGGCCGTTGGTGGACTGCGACTTACCGTTCGTGACGGTGAGACCGGCTACTTGGTCGGCCGTCGGGACCCGAAGGCGTTCGCGGCGGCGCTGTCGCGCGTGCTCTCCGATCCGGTCGCGCGTGAACGCTTGGGTGCGAACGCGGTTCGTTTGGCCGCCGGGTTCCCGTGGGCCCGGACCGCCGACGGGATCTTGGATGCGTTCGCTTCGGTTACCGCGTGCCCCGACGTGCGGCGCGCTTTGGTCGGCGCACGCTGAGCCTCGATCTTCTTTCGTCGACCAAGTGCGATCGCAATAAGTGATCGATCTCGCGTGCGAACAACGCCGGGTCGATGACGGGCCAGTCATGGTCGGCGCCGGGTATGAGATGGAACGGCGCGTCCAAGAGAGTTGCGATCTCGCGCCCCATCTCGGGTGGCAGCAACCGGTCATTCGCTCCCCAGAGGACGACCGAAGGGATCTCTGAGTCGCGTACTCGCGCGAGCTCGATGTTGAGTGTGGCGAGTCGCGCATAACGGCCGGCCGCTGCGAGGTTCTGTAACCCGCCCATCTTCAGTGCGTTCAAGCCGAAAGCGTGAAGCGCTTTGAGGTTTCCCGTCCGCGCGTAGCGCGTGAACGGCATCGCCCAGCCGGCCATGCTTCGATCGATGCGCAGCCCGACCGAGTTCACCAGGACGAGCATCCGCACGTGCTCTGGATGTGCTGAGGCCAACGATGCTGCGATCGCGCCACCGAGCGAGTAGCCGACGACGATCGCCTGTTCCCACCCGAGTTCTTCCAGCGTCCGGTTGACGCGATGGACGGCACGGTCCATGTCCCATCGGCGGCCCACCACGGCCAGTCCGGGTACCGCGACCTCGAATCCACGTCCTGCAAGGTGGCGCATGCTGGGCAAGAAGACCTCGGGGCGTAGCCCCCAGCCGTGGAGCAGTAGAACGTGCTCTTGTGCGTTGGCTGAGTCGGGATCGTCTCCGCCGGCGACCCACACCTGGGCGCCTTTGCCCAGATGCACACGGCGTGGAGAAACGGCGGGGGAGGGGACGTTATCCATGCGAGGCGAATCTACAATCAAGAAGGCGGCGCCGAGGTGCCGTGGAATTACTTCTGCGAACTGAAAGGAAACGCGATGGCACGCCGGGTTCTACAGGCAGATTGGGGCCTGCGCTTCCGCATGCTGCTAACGATGGCCCTGCTGGCCGCTCTATATATCGGCTTTCTCTCCTACCTATCGGCCCGGGGAGTCTCGTTTGGGCCGCTCATCGTTATCGCGGCGCTCATGCTCGGGTTCCAGTACTTCTTCTCGCACAAGCTCGCGATGTGGGGAATGGGGGCCAAGGAGGTCTCCGAGGAGGAAGCACCGGAGCTTCACGCGATGGTCAAGCGGCTGGCCGACGAAGCCGGCATACCCAAGCCCAAGGTAGCGATCTCGAAGCTGCCGATCCCCAACGCGTTCGCAACCGGACGCAGCCCTCGCCACGCGGTCGTGGCTGTGACGGAAGGCCTGATGCAGCGCCTCGAGCCGGAGGAGGTCGAGGCCGTGCTCGGACACGAGATCTACCACGTCGTTAATCGCGACGTTGCTGTGATGACGCTCGCGTCCTTCTTCGCGATGATCGCTTTCTTCGCCATGAGGATGTTCTTCTTCACCGGACTCTTCGGCGGTGGCGGCGACGATGACGACAACGGCGGCGGGTCGATCTGGCTCGTGTACCTGGTATCGATGCTCGTCTACTTCGTCTCCCAGATCCTCATCCTCGCGCTCGGTAGGTACCGAGAGCTGGCGGCGGACCGCGGCGGTGCGTACGTGACCGGCCATCCCGAACATCTCGCCAGCGCACTCGTGAAGATCTCCAGCGACGTAGCGAAAACTCCGCCGGCCGCGAAGCGTCAAGTCGAGCGGATGAACGCCTTCTTTATCGTCCCGACGAGCATCAAGGAGATCTTTTCGACGCATCCGTCGCTCGAGCGCCGGCTCGAGCAGCTGGAGCGGATCTCACAAGAGCTCGGAACCCACTGAGTTCCTCATCGTGCGACGGATGATCGCAGCGGGCGCCGCTGCGCTCGCCGTCACCGTGAGCTCGTGTAGCACGGCGCAGCCGCCTGCTGCTTCGGGAAACTTTGCAGCAAGGATCGAGTCCGGCTCCACGTCGAAGATGGCCGCGGCTCTCCGTGAGCTTCGCGGTACGCCCGTCGTCGTCAACTACTGGGCGACTTGGTGCGAACCGTGCAAGGCAGAGATGCCTCGGCTGGTGGCCGCTCACGAGAAGTACAAAGGACGCGTCGCGTTCCTGGGGATCGACGTCCAAGACGATCCGGACGCCGCCGTTGATTTCGTCCGGCGCTACCGCATGCCCTTCCTCAGCCTTGCGGACCGCGGCGGAGACATCCGGCGGAAGGAAAGCATCCTGGGCCTTCCGGTGACCCAGTTCTACGACGCGGACGGGGACGTCGCCTTCGTGCACAACGGCGAGATCCGCTCGGACGAGCTGGAGGAGAAGATCGAGGGGCTGCTCCCGAAACGGGATTAGCCGCGGCGTGAACGCAGGTGGTCGAGAACGGCGATCTCTCGCCGCAGGATCTCGACCTCGGCCCCCAAGCGGTCGGCGGCCGATTGCGCTTCGAGCAGTCGCTGTTTCTCGGTGAGATCGGTCTTCAGTAGTGAGGCGATCACGTAGGAGCGTGCCACCGGGTCGACGGGCAGATGCACCGGCAGGTCGCCGTCTCCGTTATGCGCACGGTAAAGACGGAACAGCCGGGCAACCTCACTCGACGCGACACGCGCGCGGGCGAAGTTACCTATCGGTTCCGGCAGCCAGTTCACCTTGACCGCGGGATACGAACCGTTGCTGACAGGTGATTCGATCTGGAACCGGCGCGTTCCTTCCACTTCCAGCAGGTACCTGCCGTCGGGGAGCCGCGCGTACCCGCTGATCTTCGCGAGCGTCCCAACCGGATGTGGCTTGGCGGGGCCGCCTACCTCGCGTCCGTAGCGGATAAGGGCTATGCCGAACGTGTGGCCGTTGCTCAAGCAATCGGTAACGAGGGACCGGTATCGCTCTTCGAAGACGTGAACTCCCAAGTCCGTATTGGGTAGGAGGAGAGTGTGTAGTGGAAAGAGCGGTATACGGTCTGCCAATCCTTCGCCTCCGCTACGCTCCGGCGCGGGCGGTCCTCCCCTGGGTGCCAGACAGTGTAAAGGGATGCCAAGCCGACGGTAGCCGTAGCCTAGGGTCGTGGAGAACACGGCACTCGAACACGCCTTCCCGACCGCCGATGCATCGGCGGTCGAGGTTGCCGTCATCGTCCACTACAACGAGATCGGCCTGAAGGGCCGCAACCGCGGGTTCTTCGAACGACGTCTGGTCCGAAATCTCGAGGCGGTGGCGGGCGACAAGGCCCGGATTGAAACGCTCAACGGACGGATCGTTCTGCACACCACCCAGGCCGAACCCGACGACGAGCTTCTCGACGGGATCGCGCGGACCTTCGGCGTTGCGGTCTTCGCTCCGTGCGCCATCGTCGATGCCGAGATAGCACCGATGATCGACGCGGCCGTCGCTTTGCTCGAGCCGTGCGAGTTCGAGTCGTTCGCCGTCGCGGCTCGTCGCGCCACCAAAGAGCTCTCGATCACCTCCCGCCAGATCAACGTGGAGCTGGGTGCGGCTGTCCAAGCAGCCTTCGGGACGGCGGTCGATCTCGGCCGTCCGGATGTAACCGTTCACGTCGAAGTCGTGAGGACGCGGGCTTACGTCTACGTCGATCGACGCGCCGGGCCCGGCGGACTTCCCGTCGGCGTATCCGGGAAGGTCGTGTCGTTGCTTTCCGGCGGCATCGACTCTCCCGTCGCTACGTACCGAATCCTCAAGCGGGGGGCGAAGGCGATCCTGTGCCACTTCCACTCGGCTCCCTTCACCGACCGGTCGAGCATCCGTAAATCGACGGAGCTGGCCGGGATGGTCGCGTCGTGGCAGGGCGACACGAGGATGTACGTGGTGCCTCTCGGGGAAGCACAGCAGCAGATCGTCGTCGCAGCGCGCCCTGATCTGCGCGTGGTTCTTTACCGGCGCTTGATGGTGAGAGTTGCCGCCGAGATCGCTAGGCGCGAGGGAGCCAAGGCTCTGGTCACCGGAGACAGCCTCGGCCAGGTTGCCTCTCAGACTCTGGACAACATCGCCTGCATAGACGACGTCATGGAGATGCCGCTCTTGCGTCCATTGATCGGGGACGACAAGCAGGAGATCGTCGAACAAGCCAAGCGAATCGGAACCTACGAGACCTCGATCCTCCCGTACGCGGACTGCTGTTCGTTGTTCGTTCCCCGGTCTCCCGCCACCCGTGCAACCGTGGCATCCTGCCGGACGGCAGAAGCCAGCCTCGACATGGACGCGATGGTTCGTTCGTGTCTCGAAGGGGCCGACGTGGTCATCGCAGAGGCACCTTTCGTCGAGGCGAAAAGGAAAGGATCGTGAGACCGAAGTGACGAGACGATTGGCCTTCGTCGGAGCCGGAATGATGGGCGAAGCATTAGCGCGCGGGTTGCTCGATGCGGGCTGGTCGCCCGACGAGATGATCCTGGCCGACATTGCCCCCGATCGCCTGGCTCAGGTCGGCAAGGCACTCGGCGTCGCAACAACGACGAGTCCGGCCGAGGCGGCCATAGACGCCACCGGCGTCCTTCTCGCGGTCAAGCCGCAAGACGCAGCCGCTGCACTGGAGGCGATCGGCGGATCGGCCGACGCCGCCGGCATCGTCTCCATCGTTGCCGGGCTGAAGACATCGACGATCGAGGATCAGCTCGGCAAGGGGGCCTCCGTAGTGCGCGCCATGCCCAACACGCCGGCCCGCGTCGGCCGCGGGGTAACGGCGCTGTCGCCCGGCCGCTACGCGACCGACGACACGAAGACTTTGGCCGACGACATCTTTCGCGCCGTCGGTCCGGTGGTGTGGCTCGATGAAGACAAGCTCGATGCGGTGACGGCTCTGTCCGGATCGGGGCCCGCGTACATCTTCCTCGTAGCGGAAGCGTTGGTCGAGGCCGGTGTAGCCCTCGGGCTCCCCAGAGACGTCGCAGAGACTTTGACCTTCGCAACGATCGAGGGATCCGGAACGATGTTGCGCACGACCGGCGATCCTCCGGCCGTTCTGCGCGCGCAGGTGACCTCGCCGGGGGGAACGACGGCAGCCGCCCTCAGCGTGCTCGAAGCGATGGCGGTGCGGGCGGCGTTCGGAGAGGCGTTGCGGGCGGCCCATCGGCGAAGCAAGGAGCTCGGAGCTTGAGCCCCAAGAAGCTCGCCGAGACCCTGGAGCGCAACCGCGTCGTCGGGTGGATCGACACGCCCGTCCACGACGTGCATCGCAAGATCCGGATGCTGGTCTCCGGCGACCCCGGAACGACCTTCGGGCTGGGAGACCTGCTCCCGGCCACAACCGAGGAGATCTTCGAGGGGCTCAACCGCCTCGCGGATTGGGATTTCCAGGGGTCAAACGGATCCGCCGGAAGCGGTAAGTCCTGGGTGTCCCCCGCGGCGACCGTCGCACATATCGAGACTGCGATCGAGCGGCTCCGGGCCGCGTGCGAACGCGGAGAGCGTGTGTTCTTCGGAACCGGACATCCCACCGGACCGCTCGAGCTCTATGCCCGCCTCGCGCAAGCCATGAACGACCGGGGTGCGGAGGTCGTTCGGTTCGCCGAAGGGGACTCTTACGAGGGTTACATCAACGGCGCGCAGATCCGGTACGTGTGCGACGTGGCTTGTGTCTCGATGAGCGGCGATCTCGTCCACACGCATTCGCCGCGCGCGATGGAATTCCTGCTCGGCAACGGTTTGCGCGCGGATCTGGTCGTCGGTGATCACGGGTTCACGGGTGCTGCGCTGGCTCGAGACATCGCTGCCGTCGCCGTCGTGGACACCAACGACCCGGCGCTCGTGCTGGCGTGGTCGCGTGGTCTGAATGTGACGCCGATCCTGTGCGACGACAATCGTCCGGCGGCTTCGTACGACGCATTAGCACGTTTCGCGATCGACCGTTTGTAAGTTTTCCGTCGTCGAAGCCTTTTGCGCGATTTGTCTCTTGGCGCGCCGGCCGTCCGTGGAAGTACCCTTAGCGCTTCAAATCGAAGGAAGCTAGGGATGACGCGGACGAACCCTGGGGGCCGGGGGAATTCCCCCCGATGATGGTTTCTCGATTGCTCACCGTCGCCGAAGTCGCATTGGTGATGCGAGTTTCGCGGATGACGGTTTACCGATTGATCCGGCGAGGACAGCTGAAGGCCATCAGGGTCGGACGAAACTACAGAGTCAGGGAAAACGACTTGAACTCCTACCTCGAGTCACAGGCCGTCACGGGTATTTGACCTCGTAGTTTCTTTTAGTCCGCGTTCCTCTTACAGGGGACGCGATGGAAGACATCGACAAGTCGCACAGCGATGCGATCGCCAAGCTGGCGGCTCAACCCGGACGTGTTTTCGTTCTCGGCGGCGTCGATTCCGGAAAGACAACGTTCACGAGGACGCTCGCGCGCGCCGGACTCGAAGCCGGTCACGGTGTCGCCGCTGATCGATGCCGATCTCGGCCAGCCGACGATCGGTCCTCCGGGAACGGTCGGGCTGAAGATCGTACGCGAGGCTGCCGACCTCGAGGCCGAGGCTCCCTCCGATGCCCTTGCTTTCGTCGGAGCGGTCTCCGCCCGGGGGTACTTCCTTCCTCATCGTCACCGGGACGGCCAAGCTCGTAATGCGGGCGATCGAGATGGGGGCCCGGCTGATCATCGTGGATACCTCCGGGATGATCGACGGCGTCTCGGGGCAGATGCTCAAGCTCGCGAAGGCCGAGCTGTGCCGGCCCCGGCACGTCGTGGCCCTGGCTCGCGGAGGAGAGCTCGAGCCGATCGTCGAGGTGCTCGAGCGGTTCCTGGTGGCCGAGGTCATCACGCTGCCCGTCCACCCGAGCATCGGGATGCGCTCGGTGGACGAACGGGCGTCATATCGAGAGAAGCGACTGGCCGCGTTCCTGGGGCCGCCAGGTCTACCGCTGGCGCGTGAAACCGACCGTCTTCTACCCGGTGCTGCCGCCGCTCATCGAGCTCAAGGAGCTGGACGGCCTTCTGGTAGGCGTGGACAACGGCGAGGGCGATTGCCTGGGGTTGGGTATCCTTGAGTACCGCGAGGATGCGTTGCGTCTGCTGACGCCCGTGTCCGAGGGTGTACGCGCGCTCCGTCTCGGTTCGGTCCGCGTGACACAGGACGGAAAGATCACCGAGCGAGTAGATCTGCGCACTGGTGCTCGGGACTGATTAAGCATCGCTGAGGCGCTTGTTGCCGAAGCGAGGAATAGGGATCAAGGAGAGTTGTGGGTTCGGTACTGAAGAAGCGCCGCAAGAAGATGCGCAAGAAGAAGCACAAGAAGCTTCTGAAGAAGACGCGCTGGGAACGTCTCCACAAGAAGTAATCGGTGGGCGCCACGCCGAAGCGTAGCGGAGGCGCAAAGGCCCATCCGCTGATCACGTTCTCGAGCGACTACGGCCCCACCGACGAATACGTCGGCGTGTGCCATCTCGTTATCGCCGCACCTGGCGCCGGACGTCCGGATCATCGATCTGGTGCACGGCATTCATGGCGTTCGTGCGGGAGCGACCCTGCTCGCGCAGAGCTTGTCGTTCGTGCACCAGGCCGTCCACCTCGCCGATCGTCGACCCCGGTGTAGGGACGGATCGAAGAGCCGTCGTTATCGAGACTGCGAAAGCGGGTCGCTGCTCGTCGGCCCCGACAATGGCCTGCTCACTTCAGCGGCCGATGTCCTCGGCGGAGTCGCGGCAGGCTTCGAGCTCGACGAATCCCGACTACCAACTCATCCCTGTGTCGGCCACCTTCCACGGACGGGACATCTTCGCCCCGGCGGCGGCGCACCTGGCTCTGGGTGTTGAGCCTCGGGAGTTCGGTCCTCTTCTGGACGCCAACTCGCTCGTGAGGTTGCCGACCGTCGCATGTAGAAGTTTCGGACGGCCGGCTGGTCGCCGACGTGCTGCGGACGGACTGGTACGGCAATATCCAACTCGCTGCACGCGACTTGGATCTGGCAGCGGCGCGATTTGGTGACCGAGTGAGAGTCGGCGGGTTGGGTGCGGCACTCGAAGCTCGTGTCGGACGCACCTTCGCCGATGCCCAGCCAGGTGGCCTAGTCGTGTATCTCGATTCCGGGGGGCACGTCGCGGTGGCGTCCAACGGTGGTAGCGCGCGTGAAATCCTGGGCGATCCGGAGACGGTGACGATTACAGGCTGAGAGTCGTCAGCGGACGCGGAAGCGGAACACGTAGCGGACGAAGGCGTCCTCCGGATACCGAGCGTCGGCCGTGAGCTCGTAGCTGCCCGGGTCGAGCTCGTATTCGATGGATTCGTCCCACTTCTCGTCGACGACCTCATCCCCGGACGAATCTGTGATGGTTATCGATCCCGATCCATCTTCGGGCTGCGCCGGGTAGGCGACGACGACACGCAGCCGGCCCTTCGCCCGGTAGCGTCCCGGCGCGCGGCCGTTCGTCCGGATCGCCTTCTTCGCAGCGAAGCTTGCTGCCTCGCTGGGGCCAGCACCCTTCGTCGAGCACACCGATCAGCCGCACCGCTCCGGCCTCACGAAGATCGGCGGCGGATCGACCGGCGCGAGGAACCGAATGACGACGGCCGCGCTCAGCGCCACGAGGACGAGGGCCGAAATGGTGAACCAGGCTTTAACCGTCACGACGCCGGTTCTATAGCATCAGCGACGTGCTCGCGCTCGGCGAAGATCGCTCCCGTCTTCTACTACGACGTGCTGGAGCGCTTCTGGCGGGATGCCGACGAGCTCGGTTACCACGCGCGTCTGGAACTACGACCACTTCTACGGCCTGTACCTGGCCGGCCAGCCGTTGGAGCTGCCGACCCTCGAGGGCTGGACGACCCTGGCCGCCATGGCCAAGGTTACGTCGCGGTCCCGTGTGGGGTGCATGGTCACGGGCGTCACGTACCGGCACCCTGCGCTGCTCGCGAATATGGCGGTCTCCGTCGACCACATCTCCGGCGGCCGGCTGGAGTTCGGTCTCGGCGCGGCCTGGCACGAGCCCGAGCACCTGACGTACGGGATGGAGTTCCCGTCGGCCGGCACGCGTATCGCGATGCTCGACGAAGCGTGCGAGATCATCCGGCGTCTTTGGACGGAGGACAAGGTCGACCACGACGGACGATTCTGGAAGCTGCACGATGCGATCTGCGAGCCGAAGCCGGTGCAGGCGAAGGTGCCCGATCGTGATCGGTGGAACGGGACCGAAGAAGACCCTGCGCGTCGTAGCAAAGCACGCCGACGAGTGGAACGCTCCGGCAGTCTCGGCCGAAGAGTACTCACGCCTGGACGGGATCCTCAAAGAGCACTGTGCGGATGTAGGACGGGACTCGTCCGAGATCAGACGTTCGGTTCAGCACTTCATCTTCAGCACCGACGACGCAGCGATAGATGCTCTGCCCTCTCAGCTCGCGGAGTACGAGGACGTCGGGGTGCAACACGTCGTGCTGTCCTTCTATTCGCCGCCGTCGCGCGAGATCCTCGAGAAGTTGGCTCCGAGCTAGCGAGATCGATTACTTGGCGCGTTCGCGAAGGCGAGCGATGTCGCTGACTACGTAGCGCTTCCCTATGCGGGCGACAAGCCCGCGGCGCTTCAAGAGCGCGAGCGCTTTGTTCACGCTCTCGCGCGTGGCGCCGACCATCTGCGCCAGGCTCTCCTGCGAAAGGTTGAAGTCGATGAGCACGCCGCCCTCGGCGGCTTCGGTCCCATGAGCGTCGGCGAGATCGGCCAAGCGGCGGGCGACGCGGCCCGGAACGTCGAAGAAAGCGATGTCCTGGAAAGCTTCGTTGGACTGCCGCAGCCGTTCGCCGAGCACCCGCAAAAGAGCAAGGCCGAGCTTTGGACTCTCCGAGATCGCGTCGTTGAGACCCTTCGCGTCGATCGAGAGCAGCTCTGAGTCTTCGAGGGCCGTTGCGTCGGCGGATCTCGGCGATTGATCGAAGAGCGCTAGCTCGCCGAAGACGTCACCCGGACCTAGGACGGCGAGCACGGCCTCGCGGCCGTCCGGGTGGTAGGCGCTGATCTTCACCGCACCGCTCACGATCGTGAAGCAGCGCTCGGCTTGCTCGCCCTGAACGAATAGGACGCTGCCCTTGCGGTAGCGGCGATGGATCGCGATCTCGGCGATCCGCTCTTGTGCGCGATCGTCGAGATCGCCGAACAGCGCCGTAGCTCGGAGGGCATCGATGGCTTCCATCGGCCTAGGTTATGGCTCCGCGCGTTCAGCCGCGTTCGCGCGACGCCGGAGGGTTCGGCGTGCCACGCGAGACGGGCAGGTTTCTGCGCACGAGATCGAGCGACTCTCCAAAGAGTCGTTCGAGCTCATGCGGATCTTGGACACCGGGCCCCGGCTCGATCTCGAGCGCGATGGTGCGCAGGGCAGGGCCGTCCAATGCGCGAACGAAATCTGGGATGGGCAAGATGCCCTGGCCGAGGGGGGCGTGACTGTCGCGTCCCTTGCCTCGGTTGTCCGAGAGATGGATGTGGATGACGCGGTCGGCGATCTCACGGTAGGAATCGACCAGATCTTGCTCTGAAACCGCGAGATGTGATGTGTCGAGTGTCACGTAACGGAAGCGACGTAGACCCTCGAGTCCTCGGAAACGGTGGAAGCTCATGCGCCGGGCCCCCACGTGCACCGGATACATGTTCTCCATCGTTATCGCCGGCCCGCCTTCCTGGAGCACGTCCTCGAGCTCGTGCAGCAGCCACAGCGCATAACGGGGCTGCCACAGGTAAGGCGGGTGCAGCACGATGGTTTGGACGTCCAGGGCTTTGCACAGCTCGGCCGTCCGCCGGATCTTCTCCAGCGGATTGGTCGAGAAGACGCCTCTGGTGAGAAGCAGCTGCGGTGCGTGTACGGCGATGATCGGAAGGTCGTGGCGCTGCGCCAGCCGCTCGAGCTCGTTGGCGGACTGGGTTTCCGGGCTCTGCGTGACCATGATCTCCACGCCCTCGGCCCCCGCGCCTTTGAGAGCTTCGAACGCGACCTCGAGGTCCAGGCGCCACAGGGGGCCCGTTGATATAGCCAGGGTGGGGTTTGGGGACGATCCAGCCATTGAGCCTCTCAGGTTAGCCCGGCCAGATTAGCCTGGCGTTCCATGAGACGACGGCGGGGGCTTCGATGGGCGGCGGTAGGCGTGCTCGTTGCCGTCGGCTTGTATTTCGTCCTCGACGTGGTAACGCTTCGTTATCTCGAGTCACGTGGCCGCGATCAGATCGTGCAGACGATGGCTGCGGAGGACGGAAGCCTCGATCTCGGAAACGTTCCCTTCCTGACCGGTTTCCTGCGCGGGCGCCTCGGCCGGGCCGAGGTCCATATCAGAGGCGCATCGGCTCCCGGGGGGCTAAGGGTTCAAAACGTCTCGGTCCGGCTCGATGACGTGAGGTTCTCCCCGTGGCGGGTGTTTGCGTTGGCGCGATCGCGCTTTGCCGCGCGCTCGAAAGTGACGGCGTCTCAACCCTTCGGCTCGATCGAGCTTGCTGAGGACGACCTCGAAGATTTCATCCAGGGGGAGGTGCCGGGCATCGGTTCCGTCGAGGTCAAGGCTTCCGGGATCGAGGTCTACTTCCTGACGGAGGGCGTAAGTCTCGAAGGTGACGAAGCGCCGTCCTCCGACGAGTTGAGCAAGCCGGCGCGCTACCTGCCACGTGTCGAAGGCAGACGGCTCGTCCTGGTTCCGACCAGCTTGTCCCAGATCCACGAGAGCTTCCGATCCGAAGCCGGTCGGATCAGGAACCTGGTCCAGCTTCCGCAGTTCCCCGACGGTTTGAGGTCCGACGTTCGCCTCGGCGAGGGTGTCGTGGTCGTTGAGGTCAACGGCGCCGAAGTCGAGCTGATGCTCGGTGAGGGGAGCGACTAGTGGCGGCGAGCGTGAACCTCGAGGCGAGCGAAGCTCCGGTCGTGATCGAGGCGGATGTCGTCGTTTGTGGGGCCGGTTCGGCCGGACTCGGAGCGGCGTTGTCCTCCGCGCGCAGCGGCATGCGGGTGGCGCTCGTCGAGCGCTGGCCGTTCTTCGGCGGCAACGCGACGGCGGCCAGCCTCGGTTCGATCTGCGGCTTGTACGTTCGCAAGTCCGGCGAGGGGTTCGAGCACATCAGCAACGGCATAGCGCGCGAGTGGGCGCAGGGATTGTCTGCGTCCGGCTGGGGGCTCGGGCCCATCCCGTACAAGGAAACGGCGGTGATGCCGTACGTCCCGTGGGGATACAAGCGACTGGCCGACCGTCTGATCACGGAAGAAGAACGGATCACTCCGCTGCTTCACTCCTTCATCTCCGGCGTGGTGCGTTCCGGAGATGCGATCGAAGCCGTCGTGATCGCGACGAAGCAGGGACCGAAGGCCGTGCGCGGACGCTTGTTCATCGACGCGACGGGCGATGCCGACATCGTCTTTCACGCGGGTAGCCCGTGGGAGATGGGTGACCACGGGACGACTGCAATATCCGTCGATGCAGTTCTACATGCAGAACGTCGACCTGGCCGAAGCGATGAAGGCGGGCCTCGGTTTGCTCGCCGAGAAGATCAAGCAGGCATACGAGAGCAGATCGTACGACCTTACGCGTGCAGCCGGAGCAGTTATCCCGACGATGCGCGAGGGTGAGGTCGTCGGTGCGATGACGCAGAGTCGCCAAACCGTCCGGCGATCCACCGGACGGAACCGACGTCTTCGACCTGACCGACGCCGAGATCCGTGGGCGCGCGATAGCCGAGGAATCTGCTCGGTTCCTCAAGGACGAGATGCCGGGATTCGCGTCGTCTTATCTGCAGGACACGGCGACGACGCTCGGCATGCGCGAGACGCGTCATGCGCTCGGCGACCACGTCCTGACCTTCGAGGAAGCGGCCGCGTGCACGAAGCATGCCGGACGGCGTGGCCGCTGCGACGTGGCCGTTCGAGTTCCATACCGAAGGAGCCGACACGCGATGGGAGTTCCTGCCGGACGGAGACTGGTTCGAGATCCCGTTTCGCAGCCTCATCGCATCCGGAGTGGACAATCTCCTCGTCGCCGGGCGTTGCATATCGGCGACGCACGAAGCGCTGGCGTCGTCGCGCGTGACGGGGACGTGCATGGCGATCGGCGAGGCCGCCGGCGTGGCGGCAGCGATGTGCGTCGCCGAGCAGGCCACTCCTCGCGAGATCGACGGCGAGAAGCTGCGCGCCGAGCTGGTCGCCGACGGAGCATTGCCTTCCGGCTAGAGACCTGATGACCAACCTCGCGAACTACCTCGCCGACACCGCAGAGCGATCTCCCGACGATGCGGCCATCGTCTTCGTCCCGGCCGGAGCGCCGTCGTCGAAGGGTTCGACCACCACCTACGGCGCTTTGGCATTGCAGGCTCGCCGGGCTGCGGCGCGACTGATCGAAGAAGATATCCGCCCCGGCGATCGCGTGGCTCTATGGCTCCCGAACCACCCGGCTTTCGCGTCGGCGATGTACGCGGTTTGGCACGTCGGTGCCGTCGTAGTTCCCGTCCACGCTGCGCTCACCGAGCCCGAGGCGAGGCACATCCTCAGCGACGCCGGTGTCAAAGCTCGCGTTCGTCGGGCCGGAGCAGCTCGACGCGGGAGCAGAAGGTCTGTTGCAGGAGCTGGGCATATTCGCCTTCGTGCTTCCCAAGGACGCGCCCGATGGCGCCGATGATTCTTCGGCCACGGAACCCGAGACGCCACCTTCGATCGCAGAGGTCGGAGAGGATGACCTCGCGCTGATCGCATACACATCCGGAACGTCCGGCGTGCCGAAGGGCGCGATGCTCAGCCACGGAAATCTCCGGGCGAACATCGATCAGATGCGCAATTCCCCGATCGCCATCGGACCGGAAGACGTTGTGCTCTGCGTCCTGCCGCTCTTCCACATCTTCGGACTGAACGTCGTCTTGAACCTTTCGGTGTCGGTCGGGGCGACGATCGTCCTCATGGAGGGTTCGACCCGGTGCGGCATCTGTCGACGCCGATCAAAGAACACGTCGTAACGGTCGATAGCCGGCGCGCCTCCGGTCTACGTCGCATGGCTGGGTCTTGCCGATGCACCGCCGGAAGCATTCGCGAACATACGCATCGCGATTTCGGGCGCCGCGCCTTTGTCCAAGGAAGTGCTCGCCGCGTTCCGCGAACGGTTCGGCGTAACGATCTGGGAGGGGTACGGGCTGACCGAGACGTCGCCGGCGTTGACGTTCACCGGGATCGGCGGCGTCGCGAAGCCCGGATCCATAGGTCGGCCGTTACCCGGAGTCGAGATCCGTCTGGTCGACGAAGACGGCGAAGAGGTCGAGGAGGGCGATCCCGGCGAGATCGTCGTCCGGGGGCCGAACGTCTTCCGCGGCTACTGGAACCACCCCGATTACACAGCGCAGGCATTCATCGACGGCTGGTTCCGGTCGGGGGACAGTCGCCGTCGCCGACGATGACGGAGATCTTTTCATCGTCGACCGGTTGAAGGATGTCATTTTGGTGTCCGGCTTCAACGTCTATCCGCGCGAGGTCGAGGAAGTTCTTCGCAAGCATCCGAACGTCGGGGACTGCGCGGTCGTCGGTGACCACGACGAGCAAACCGGTGAACGCGTGCGGGCCGTCGTCGTACGAGATCCGCCCGATGCCGATCTAACTGCGGACGAAGTGATCGAGTTCTGCTCGCACAGCCTCGCGCCGTACAAGCTCCCGAGCCAGGTCGACGATCGTCTCCGAGATCCCGCGCAACGCCACCGGCAAGGTTTTGCGCCGGGCGCTGCAGCACACACTCACGTGATCGTCTTTCCGATCATGGCGACGTTCGTCGCCGTCGTGTTCGCCGTCGCCACGTGGCGAGCGCTCGCGAGGACGCGGGGATGGCTTTGCGCATCTGGTCGGTCGCGCTCGCGCATTTCGCCATCGGGAGCGGAGCCGTCGTGTGGGGAACGCTCTTCGACTGGAACGCCCGCGACCTATCGCGTTTTCTACGGGTTCGGCGCCGTCCTCAACGTGGCTTGGCTCGGACTCGGAACACTGTGGCTGGTCTGGGAGCGTTCGGCCGCTGCCGTGATGACGATCGTCCTGATCGCCGTTAGCGCCTGGGCTCTGTGGGTCGTCGGCATCCGCGGACTTCATCCCCGGAGCGACCGCCGCCCTGGCCGCCGAGCAGCTCCCCGCGGCCCGCGCACGTCATGCCCGTGCTTGCTCGGAACCTGTCGCGTTGGTTCTCGATCACCGGCTCCGTTGTCGTTCTCGCCGGTCTTGGCATGTCGCTCGCCCAAAAGAGGAACAGCCTCGGCCTGGGGCTTCTAGCGTCTGGTGTTGTCGTTGCCGGTGTAGCCAGTGAGTTCGCGCGCGCGGGCTACGTCGCCGTTTTCGGAGTGGGCCTGGCTTTCGGCATCGCCCTGATGTACGGCGGGTTCGTCAGGACGCAAACATAGGACGCGCTAGCGTGGGCTCGTGTTCGTCGACGGACTGATCACGTTCGGCGCCGGGCTGGTCGGTTTCCTGTCTCCCTGCGTCCTTCCTTTGCTCCCGGGCTACGTCGGCTACATGACCGGTGCAGCTGTCGATGAACGCGTTCCCATCCGTAAGGCACTGCCCGGCACCCTCGCTTTCGTCGCCGGACTGACCGTCGTTTTCGTCTCACTCGGCGCGACCGCGTCGGTGCTGTCGTCCTTCTTGAACGACCACAAGCGTTTGATCGAGATCGTGAGCGGAGCGTTCGTCGATCGTGCTCGGTGGGTTGATGGTCCTCGGCCCCCGTTCACCGTTCCTGCGCGAGAGACGATTCGACGTCAGGCCAGGCGGCGGGATCGTGCGCACGTTCGTGCTCGGAGCAGCCTTCGCTTTCGCCTGGACGCCGTGCATCGGACCGACGCTCGGTGCGGCATTGAATCTCGCCGCAACATCCGACGGGCTCGTCGACGGCATCGGCCTACTCTTCGCGTACTCGCTCGGTATCGGCCTTCCGTTCGTCGCGGCGGGTCTCGGTCTCATGACGTTCGGAGGACGACTCAAGCGTCACGCGGCCACGATCCAGCTCGTCGGCGGAGCCATTCTCGTGATCGTCGGAGTGCTGATGGTCACCGGACGCCTCACCGACATCACGATCTGGGCGCAACGGATCATGTCCGACATCGGTCTCGATTTCTGGAATTTCTGACCGCTTGTGAACTTGTGGACGAGCGCTAGCCCCCGCTAGCATCCGGCCTCAAATGACCAATCCGGCAGGCGGGCGCCCGACCGATCGCACGCGCACGGGCGCCCGGGTCCGAACCAAACCCATCCCCGAAGCCACGGTCGCGCGACTCCCCGTGTACCTGCGTGTGTTGGGCGAGCTCGGCGTCCAGCAGATCCAGACGGTGTCCTCGGAGCGCTTGGCCGAGGCGGCCGGCGTAAATCCGCCGAAGGTTCGCAAGGACCTGTCGTATCTCGGAAGCTACGGCACCCGCGGAGTGGGCTACGACGTCGAGTACCTCGTGTACCAGATCTCGCGCGAGCTCGGTCTCACGCAGGACTGGCCCGTGGCGATCGTCGGTATGGGGAACCTCGGGCAAGCACTGGCCGGCTACAAGGGTTTTCCCGAACGGGGATTCCGCATCTCGGCTCTCTTCGACAAGGACGACAGCCGGGTCGGTCACAAAGTCGGTGATCTCGTCATCGAGCACATCGACGACCTCGAGCGATCGCTGAAGGAGAAGGACATCTCGATCGCGATCATCGCCACGCCGGCGCCGGCCGCCCAGGAGACGGCCGAGCGTCTGGTCGCAGCCGGCGTGCGGTCGGTTCTGAACTTCGCGCCGACCGTGCTTACCGTGCCGGACAAGATCCACCTGCGGCAGGTCGACCTGTCCGTCGAGCTGCAGATCCTCGCCTTCTACGAGCAGCGCGGCTCGGGCCGGAAGGTCCCCAAGGCGTGAATCGCTCGATCTATTGGCCCCGTAGACTGACGTCCTGATGGCGATCGTCGTCTGCGGCCTGTCGCACAAGACCGTTCCCCTGCCCGTTCTGGAGCAGGTGGCTTTCACACCCGACGCTTTGCCGAAGGCGCTTACCCAGCTCCTCGATCACGAGCCGATCCACGAGGCCGTGATCCTTTCTACGTGCAACCGGACGGAGATCTACGCGACGGTTCACCGTTTCCACCCCGCCGTTCAATCGGTCCAGCGCTTCATGTCCGACGTAACAGGTGTGGCCCAGGACCGAGTCTCGGCCGGTCTCTACACGTACTACGACACCTCAGCGGTGCGTCACCTTTTCAACGTCGCGTCGGGAACCGACTCGATGGTCGTTGGCGAGCCGCAGATCCTCGGCCAGGTGCGCGAGGCATTCCGCGTCGCGTCTGAAGAAGGCACGGCACGGCGTCTGCTCGGTGCGCTCTTCCAGCGCGCGCTTCGCGTCGGCAAGCGCGCGCGAAGTGAGACCGCGATCTCGCGTCACGTCGTCTCGCTCCCACAGGCCGCGGCTCGCGTGGCTGCAGATCTCGCCGGCGGACTCGAAGGCAAGCGCGTGCTCGTCATCGGGGCCGGGCGCATGGGCGAACTGGCCGCGCGCGCGACGCTGGACGGTGGATGCACGAACATCACGATCGCCAACCGCACACCCGAGAAGGCCGAGCGATTGGCCGCGGAGCTCGGTGGCAGCGGGGCATCGCTCGAGTCACTAGGCGAGCTCCTTTCTACTACCGACGTCCTCATCTCCGGAACGTCGTCGGCCGGCACGGTGGTCGATGCGCGGACGATCGCGGAGGCGACGAAGGGCCGGCGTCTGGTTGTAGTCGACGTGGCCGTTCCGCGCGACATCGATCCGGAAGCGCGCGAAGTCGAAGGTGTGGAACTTCGAGATCTCGACGACCTGCGTTCCTTCGTCGACGCGGGGGCCGAAGCCCGCAAGGCCGAGCTTCCCAAGGTCGAATCGATCGTTGACGAAGAGGTCGAAGACTTCTGCGCATGGGAGCGCTCGCTTGCTCTCGGTCCGGCCATCACGGAGCTCCGCGAGTGGGCGGAGCGCGTTCGCGCCGGCGAGGTCGAGAAGATGGCGCGTAAAGAGGGAATGAGTGAGAAAGACCTCGAGGACCTCGAGCGCGTTACACGGGCGCTGGTGAACAAGCTCCTGCACCGTCCGATGACGCACGTGCGCGACCTCGTCCGCGGCAAGGACGGGCAGGTATACCTCGAGGCGTTCCAGGAGATCTTCGATCTAGATGCCGAGTAACGTTCTCCGGGTCGGGACCCGCGGGAGCGTTCTTGCCCTGACGCAAACCGATCTCGCGGTTGCCGCGTTGCGTACGGCCGCGAAGGCGGAGGGTGTCGACTTCGATGTGGAGATCGTCCGCATCACCACGAAGGGCGACCAGGTCACCGACAAGCCGTTTGAAGCCATCGGGCCCAAGGGTGTGTTCGCCAAGGAGATCGAGCGGGCGCTGCTGGACGACGAGATCGACGTTGCCGTTCACAGTTTGAAAGACCTTGCGTCGGACGAACCCGACGGCCTGGTGATCTCAGCCGTGCTCGAACGCGAAGATCCTCGCGATGTCCTCGTGTCGAGAGTAGGCCAGGTCCTGTCTGAGCTCCCACCGGATGCCGTCGTCGGTACCTCTTCATCGCGCCGTCGTGCATTGCTCGGCATCGCGCGACCCGACCTTCGAACCGTGGCTCTGCGCGGAAACGTGGATACCCGGCTGGAGAAGATCGCGTCCGGTGAGATGGACGCCGGCATCCTCGCGGGGGCCGGGTTGGTGCGTCTGGGCCGAGAAAGCGAGATCACCGAGTGGCTCGACCCCATGCAGTTCGTCCCCGCGCCGGGACAGGGGACGCTGGCGATAGAAACGAGAAGCGATCGTCTCGGAGCGGATCTGTCATGGATCGAGAACGCCGACCATTCCGCGACGCGCGCATGCACCGAAGCCGAGCGCACGTTCATGCGTGGCGTCGAGGGTGGATGCGAGGTGCCACTGGGAGCCTGGGCGCACTTCGATGGTGAGCAGTTGGTCTGCGAAGGATTCCTGTCCTCGTCGGACGGAACCAAACACATCCGTGATGTCGTACGAGGGAGCGATCCCCAACTGGTGGGCTCAGACCTCGCTCGAGCATTCCTTGAAGCTGGTGCGGAAGAACTTACTTCCCGCGGCCGGTAAGGGCGGGCTCCCTCGGGGGCCCGCTCTTTCATTGGCCCGGCGGAGGCGGCGGTAGGCTGGAGTCCCATGCCCTGGTGTCCCCGGTGTGACGAGACTTTTCCCGAAGGCCCCGCGTGCCCTCGGTGCAATGCCCGGCTGATCCAGCGTGAATCAGAGAACCTGGCCGACACCATCGAGTCCGTCCCCGCCCTTCGCGGGCTCACCGTCTCTCGGCGCTACCGTCGCGCGCTCCACAAGCTGTCCGGGCCGAAAGGGCCGTCGCCGCGCGTCCTGATAGCCGCGCTTGCGATGTTGGTGTTCGCGGTCGGTTTCCTTCTCGGACGACTCGCGTCGGTCACTCCCAACCCCGGCCCGACCGTGCGCGCCTTGCCCGTTGTCGATCCGCTGGCTCTCGAGGGCATCGAAGGATCAGCCATCTACGCGCTGTGGTCGCGCGATGCGTTGGCTACCGTGGCGTCCCAGAATCTTGCGTCGGGCGATGTCGAACCCAAGCTCCGACTGTCGGCTCCCATCGCCGCGGGCGACGTTTCCACGGAGGTGGTCGCCCTTCATCGCAATGTCGCATTCATCGCCGGTGACGGACGCGACTCCTTCGTCGCGTTCGTGGCCGGCGGTGCTCCACACGGCTGGGTAACCGGAGTTGAGGCGGCGTGGGTTTCGTCCGAAGAGCTGCTCGTGCGCGAAAAGGATCGATCGTTGACCCGGTGGCTGGTCGAGGGAGACGAGGTGCGCTCGGAGCCGGCCGGCCGTGCCGACAGGATCTGGCAGACGCCGGCGGGAGCCATAGTCCAGCGCGACGGGATGCTCCGCGACGGATCACAGGCTTTGAGCAGCAAGGGCCTCGCGTTGCCCGCCAAGGGAAGCGTCATCGCATTGTCGGGTGACGGGAAGCGCGCGCTCGTCGAATCCGACGGTCCGGCTTTGTGGGACGGCCGGACTCTCGAGAGAGTGCAAGTGGACGGCGCAGATGTCGTGGCGGCCAGCTTCGAGTCCTCGGGCGATCGTGTGGCGATGGCGTTGCGTATCGACGGCGGTCTGACCCTGGGCATCTCGGACATGCGCGGAAACACTGCGCTGAAACCACTGGACACGAAGTACAGAGACTGCGACCCGGTACCCGCGTGGGACGACGACGGCGGCTGGGTGTACATGTCGCCGGGGAACGGCCTCCTCTACGCGGCCGAGACCGGTGGTGGGCGCATGAAGCAGGTCCGCACAAACGTGGTTGGTTGCGGACTCGCTTGGGTGCCTTGAGCAGAGGCATCGTCTATCTGGTCGGAGCGGGACCAGGCGACCCCGGACTGATCACTAGAAGGGGAGCCGAAGTCTTGGCCCGGGCCGACGTCGTTGCCTACGACCGTTTGGTTCATCCCGATCTGTTGAAGCTCGCGAAGAACGCCGAGCTGGTCGATGTTGGCAAACAACCCGGAGAGAGTGCGCCGGGACAAGAGCGGATCAATCTGCTGCTCGTGGACGAAGCCCGCGCGGGAAAGATCGTGGTCCGTTTGAAAGGTGGCGACCCGTTCGTCTTCGGACGAGGCGGAGAAGAAGCCGAGCTTCTGGCTGCTGCAGGAGTGCCGTTCGAGATCGTTCCCGGCGTTACGTCGGCGGTGGCCGGCCCGGCCTACGCTGGGATCCCGCTTACCCATCGCGATCACGCGTCGTGGGTGGCCATCGCAACCGGGCACGAGGATCCGACGAAAACGTCATCGGCGTTGGATTGGGAAGCCCTCGCACGAGCACCTACAGCGGTGTTCTTGATGGGCATCCAAAGATTGGCCGAGATCTCGCGTGAGCTGCAGACCGCCGGACGCGCCGCGGATACGCCGGCGGCCGTGGTGTCGTGGGCCACGTGGCCGAAGCAGCGCGTTCTGCGATCGACGCTCGAGAAGATCGCCGACGCCGTCGAAACGGCGGACATCGAACCACCCGCCGTTCTCGTGGTAGGCGACGTCGTGACGCTGAACGATCGCATCGACTGGCTCAGTCGTAAGCCACTTTTCGGAAAGCGCGTCTTCGTCACGCGTACTCGCACGCAGGCGGGCAAGTTGTCCGAAGCCCTGCGCGACCTGGGGGCCGACGCGCTCGAGTTCCCCGCGATAAGGATCGCCGACCCCACGAGCTACGAAGCTCTCGACAAGGCGCTCGCCGGTCTGTCGAGCTTCGGCTGGATCGTCTTCACGAGCACCAACACCGTCGATGCCGTGTGGTCGAGGCTTCGGAGCATCGGCAAAGATGCGCGAGCGCTCGCCCGTTTGCGTGTCGCGGCCGTCGGTCCGGCGACGGCCGATGCGCTGCGTGAACACGGCATCGAGCCCGACCTCGTGCCGGAGACCTTCACATCTGAGGCGCTGGCCGATGCGATGGGAGAAGCCACGGGCGGATCCGTTGTCCTGCTACCGCAAGCCGAGAACGCGCCGGACGATCTCTCATCTCGTCTCGGCTCCCAGGGCTGGGGTTGCGTGGCCGTTCACGCGTACAGAACCGAGGTGGACGACTCCTCTGTAGCCGCCGGACGGCAAGCTCTTGACGAGGGTGTGGACGCCGTGCTCTTCACATCGGGAAGCACCGCTCGCAACTTCGTCGATCTCTGGGGACTGCCCCCCGAGGGTGTGGTCGCTTGCTGCATCGGCCCGCGCACCGAGGCGGCCGCCCGCGAAGCAGGCGTCCGCGTCGATGCGGTGGCCGAATCCCACACCATCGAAGGCCTCGTAAACGCGCTCGTCGCAGCTGTGGGACGCTAGTTACCCATGCCGTTCCCGATCGAACGTCCCCGGCGTCTGCGTCGCACTTCGGCCTTGCGCGCGTTCGCACGCGAGACCGATGTGCTCCCGCGGCACCTGATCGCGCCGCTCTTCGTCAAAGAGGGGATCCGCGATCCGGAGCCGATCTCGTCGATGCCCGGACACGCCCAGCACACCCTCGAGTCGCTGGTGAAAGAGGCACGCGAGATCTCGTCGCGCGGTGTCCACGCGTTCCTCCTGTTCGGTATCCCCGCGGCGAAGGATGGCACCGGCTCCCAGGCCTATGCCGAAGGCGGTATCTCGCAGCAGGCTCTGCGTGCGCTTCGGGACGAGCTCGGCGACGAGGCCGTCCTCATCGGAGACCTGTGTCTGTGCGAGTACACCGACCACGGACACTGCGGCGTCCTGCGAGGAAGGTTCGGTCGTCAACGACGAGACGCTCGAGCTCTATGCGAAGACCGCTGATGGCGCAAGCGTTAGCCGGCGTCGATCTCGTTGCTCCGTCCGGGATGATGGACGGCCAGGTCGCTGTGATCCGCGAGGCTTTGGACGCCACCGGCCACCAGGACACGGCGATCATGGCGTACGCAGCCAAGTACGCGTCCGCTCACTACGGTCCGTTCCGCGAGGCCGCCGAGTGCGCGCCGCAAGAAGGAGATCGGTCGCGGCTATCAGATGGACCCGTCCAACGTGCGGGAGGCTCTACGGGAGACCGCGCTCGATCTCGAGGAAGGCGCCGATCTGGTGATGGTCAAGCCGGCTCTCTCCTATCTAGACGTCATCAGCGCCGTGGCCGAGATCTCGCCGGTGCCTGTCGCCGCCTACAACGTGTCCGGTGAGTACTCGATGGTGAAGGCCGCGGCCGAGCGCGGATGGATCGACGGCGAGCGAGTGGCCGCCGAGCACCTGACGGCCATCCGACGCGCAGGAGCCGATCTGGTCATCACGTACTTCGCGAAGGAGCTCGCCGAGCGGCTCGCAGGATGACGGACCTGCCCCCTCTGTCCGAACGGGCGCGATCGCTCATCCCAGGAGGTGTTTCCTCGCCCGCCCGCGCGTTCGGCGCCGTCGGCGGTGATCCGATCTTCGCCGAGCACGGCGATGGGCGCGTATCTCGTCGACACGAACAGCAAGCGGTACGTCGATTACATCCAGGGCTTCGGTGCGGTGATCCTCGGTCACGCCGATCCGCGCGTGGCCGAAGCGATCGCGACGGCAGCTAAGCGCGGTGGTGCAGTCGGCCTGGGTACGGAAGCCGAGATTCGACTCGCCGAGCTCGTCGTTGAACGTGTGCCGACGGCCGAAAGGGTTCGGTTCGTGACGTCGGGCACCGAGGCGTCCATGACGGCCGCTCGCATCGCGCGCGCGGCGACGGGACGGTCGGTGATCGTGAAGTTCGAAGGCTGCTATCACGGTCACTCCGACGCTTTCCTGGCGAAAGCGGGTTCCGGCGTCGCAACCTTTGCGGTCCCGATGGCCGCAGGTGTTCCCGACGAGAGCATCGAGACAACGCGGGTCCTGCCGTTCAACGATGTTGGACAGATTGAGAAGCTGTTCGAGCTGCACGGCTCGAGCGTCGCAGCGGTATTCGTTGAACCGGTGGCGGCCAACATGGGGACGATCGCTCCGGCGCCGGGCTTCCTCGCTGCGATCCTCGAGAGCTGCCGCGGTCACGGCGCAGTGAGCGTCTTCGACGAGGTGGTCACGGGTTTCCGTTTGGGACCCGGCGGTGCGCAAGAAGCCTTCGGTCTCCAGCCCGACCTCACCATGCTCGGCAAGGTGCTGGGCGGCGGACTTCCCATCGGCGCTGTCGCGGGGCGCGCCGATCTCATGGACCAGCTCTCCCCGGTCGGCCCTGTCTACCAGGCCGGAACGTACGCAGCTCATCCCCACGCGATGGCGGCCGGTGTGGCCGTGCTCGAAGCCTTGAGCCCGGACGACTACGCGACGCTCGAAGCTACGGCTACGAGGTTGGCCGACGGCCTGAGCGCTGCGGCCAAGGATGCGGGAGTTGAGGCTTGCGTCGTGCGCGCAGGAACGTTCCTGACGGTGTTCTTCTCAGCGGACGCACCCGTGAACTTCGAGGACTCGAACGCCACCGACCGCGACGCGTTCGCGAGATTCCACAGATCCCTGCGGGAGTCCGGCGTGTTGATACCGCCGTCGCCGTTCGAGGCATGGTTCCCGTCCTTGGCTCATGGCGAGAAGGAGATCGAGGCCACCATCTCAGCTGCCTCCGGCGCCTTTGTTTCGGCCAAGGACCGATGAAATTCGAAGTTATCAAGAAGGATTTCGACAGCCCCGAAGTCCAGAACGACCTCATCTCGATAGCCGATCTTTGGTCGAAAGAAGCCTGGGAGACGTACGGCCCGCCGACGGACACACATTCCGGCGTCGCCGAGTGGTTCAACGCTCAAGGTCTGAAAAACGTCGTTGACATCGGGTGCGGCGCGGGGAACCTCGGCCGTGAGCTGAACGGCGACTGCGTGAGCATGGATATGTCCGTGGAGCAGCTGCGCAAAGCTGAGGGGAAGCGCGTGTTGGGCGACGCCACCCGGCTCCCATTCGCGGACGAGGTCTTCGACGGAGCAGCTTCGCTCTACACCCTGTACTTCTTCGAGGAGCCTGGGGTCGTCCTCGAGGAGGCTCGTCGGGTGCTGGAGCCCGGCGGATGGTTCGCAACGTGTGCGCCGAGCCTGTTCGACGGACCTGAGCTGGCTCACGTCATCCCGTCGGAAGGGAACATCTTCATGGCCGAAGACATCCAACCGATCCTCGAGATCTATTTCGTGGACGTAGAGATGCATCCGTGGGACTTCCCGTACTTCGAGCTTCCGACGCGCGAGGTCGTTCGCGATTATCTGTATTCGTGGTACTACCCGCAGATCACCTTGGAAGAGGCGATGAAGCGCGCAGACGGAGTCGAGGTGCCGACGAAGCTGACAAAGCGCGGAGCTTGGGGAGTCGGACGAAAGCGCTAGATCGAGACCCCGGCCGCGCGGAGGCGCTTGGAGACCCACTCGAGCGGTGAAGACCTCATAGCAATTTCGCGCAGCCGTTCGGCGCTATGCGTGCGTTCCTCGTCCGGAAGCTCGAGCGCTTTTTCGATCGCTTGGGCGGTCTCCTCAACGTTGAAAGGGTCGATGTCGATCGTGTCCGATCCGATCTCCTCGAACACTCCCGCATTGCGGGAGAGCACTACCGATCCGGCGCGCTTGTTCGCGACCGGGCCTTCTTTGGCAACCAGGTTCAGCCCGTCGATCACAGGATTGATCAAGAGAACGTCGTAGAGCTCCAGCGCTGCGAGTGACTTGTGGAAATCGTCTTCGCTGTGAAGCTCGATCGAGTTCGGGAATCTGCCGGCGATCCTGTCGACTACCTTGCGGCACTCGGCGAAGTAACGCTGATAAGCGGCCACACTCTGGCGCGACGGGTACATCTGCGCCAGAAAGTGCACCTGGGGGCCGAGCTCCGGCCTTCGCTCGAGCAGCCGCTCGAACGCGAGGAATCCGCGCAACGGGTTCTTCGAGATGTCGGTTCGATCCACCCGGACTAGGAGCCGGCGACCCGCGCGCATGCGTTCGTGCGCCTCCACCCATGTCCGTGTTCGGGGATCGGCGAGGTCGGCTTCCAGCCTTCGTACGTCCAGTGGTACCGGGGCTGCCAGCACGGAGACCGAACCCCCGGTGTGTTCCACGATGTCTCCGTTTACATGGACGTCGGGCAACAACTGCTCGCAGCACGCGAGGAAGGCGTCGGCCCAGCGGCGGGCGTGAAAACCGACGGCGTCGTACGCCAGCATCGACGTCAAGATCTCGGCGGTCAGCGGGTCGGGAAAGTGCGAGAAGTACTTCGGGTCGCACCACGGGGTGTGGTGGAAATAGCTCATCGGCCGCCTGTCGCCTTCCTCCCGCAGCATCCGGCCGACGAGCAAGAGGTGGTAGTCGTCGATCAGAACGGCGTCCGCCTTGGTGCGCGCAACTGCACCCGCGAAGCTGCGGTTGACCTCACCGTAGGCCTCCCAGGCTCGCTCGAACGTCGCGTCGAAAACTGGTGCACCGGTCTCCTCGAATAGGTAGTGGAAGAGGAACCAGAGGTACTCGTTGGACACGACCTCGTAGTGCGCGGCGTGAACCTTTGGGGGCAGGTCGAGCAAGAGCGACCGAAAGTGCTGCTCCTCCCTGCCGTCGGGCGACATACGGGCGGCCTCACGGTCGGCATCGCTCAAAGCTGCTGCGATCCACGTCCCTCCCGTGGCTTCCAGGACGGGCGCTATCGCAGCGATGAGTCCACCGCCGCCTCGCTTGGGGAATATTTGGCCGTCCCTGCGCTCGTAGGAGATGGGACCGCGGTTCGAGCAAACGACGAGTTCAGGCCCTGATGTCGCCGTCCCCATCTTTCAGAGGCGCAGCGCGAGCGCCACTAGCGGGCGCGAACCAGATCGTCGAAGAGCTTGAGCCAGTCGCCGAGCTCCCGCGTGGTCAAGAAGCGCTCTCGAACGAGTTCTCGGCCCGCTGTGCCCATCGAATCGGCGACTTCGGGGTTCTCGAGAAGCTCGATCGTGCGTTGTGCCGTCTCCTCGACGGTGTCGACCAGGTAGCCCGTTTTTCCATGCTCGATCTGCAGTGTGATGCCGCCGGCTCGGCCCCCGAGCACAGGCTTTCCCTTCCACGCGGCCTCGGCCACGGTGAGTCCGAATCCTTCCTTGATCGACTTCTGGATCACCACGTTCGCCGCGCGCTGGAAGCAGTTGATCGTCGTGTTCCCCACCTGCTGGAAGTTGGACAGGATGAGCAGATCCCTGTCATCGCCTCGCTCGCGCAACAGCTCGTCATAGAGGACGAGTCCCTCGGGATCATCGTGGGCCAACGAACCTGCGAGAAGCAGCTGCACCTCGGGTATCCGCTCCTTGACCATCTGGTATGCGCGGATCACACCTCGTGGATCCTTCCACGGATCGAACCGCGACACTTGCGTAATGACCGGTCGTTTCAGATCTATCCCGTATTGGCGGCAGATATCCGCGACCGTCACCTGCTCGAGATGAGAGTTCTTCGGTGAAGTCGGGTCGATCGAGGGAGCCGAGACAACAACCCGGTCGCCGGGAACCTCGGGCTGGACGAACTCCTTCATGGTGAACACCATCGCCTCGTACGGCTCGAGGAATTGACGGACGAACCCCCAGATCTCCGGGTGAGGGTCGGCACAGTCGATGTGACAACGCCAGATCCAATGCTTGGCGATGTCGAACCGCTTCTCGCCGAGGAGCATGGGAATGGCCATCGGCTGCGGGTCGTGCACGACCGCAATGTCGTAGCCACCAGGAAGTGATTCCAGGTTCGACCGGACGATCTCCAGATAGTGCTCTTGCATGTCGGCGTCCCAAGCGACTTGCTTGTTGCCCTGGAAGCCGTTGTGGATGCCTTTGGTGATCTCGAAGAAGCGCTCGTCGCCGTCGATGACCCCCCATTGGGCGTTCAACCCCGAGATCTTCCAAAAGAGGGATCTGCGCCAACAGCAATTCGGCGACACCGCCCCCGTACTCGGTGGAATTGATGTGCAGGACCTTTTTGCCTTGCAGGTCCCATGCCCGGCGCTGCAGGTCGTTGATGACCTCGTTGGACACGATCGAACGGAAATTGTCGATCGGCTGGGGCCAAACGGGAACGAATCGCATGTGCCTAGTCGAAGCTCCTGATCCTCAAGCGATGCCCCTCCATCTATACCGGACGGGACTCCTGCTGCGTCGTTTCATGCCGAGCTACAGACCGCGCAGCGGACGAGTCAACTACGATGGGTCGGCCAGGCGCAAATGAGGATCACAGGATGGCGCGCATGCGCCCCCTTCCAAGGAGCCCCGTAGTCGTGCCCGACTCCGCCCACCCCCCTACGGAAGAGCGTTTTCGACGCTGGGGCATCATCGCCTGGTCGACGATCGGCGTCCTGATCCTCGCCGGCGGATTGTTGTGGGCCCTCACCCAGGTGAAGGAGATCTTCCCATCGCTCGTCGTCGCGCTGATCGCTGTGTACGTCCTCAATCCCCTCGTATCCCGGCTCGAGAGCAAGGGCGTGCCTCGCCTTGCGGGAAGTTGTCTGTCCTACTTCGCCCTGCTGGCAATAGTGGCGATCATCATCGCGCTGCTCATTCCGGTGTTGATCGATCAGGGCCAGGCCCTCGCGCGCGACTTCCCAAGGACGTGGGACCGGATCACCGATGTTGCCCACAACGTCACTGCTTGGGTCGATAAACGTTTCGGCGTCAGCATCAACGTTCGGGAGTGGCTCGGGGGCCGGACGGATCTGCTCACCGACAACCTCGGACGGATCGGCCGTTTCCTGCAAGGGGCGGCCACGACCGCCGGGTTGATCGTGATCGGCTTCGTTATCGGTTTCTATCTCCTCGTCGATCTTCCGCGGCTGCGCCGGGCAGCCATTCGCCTTATGCCGCCGGACCGGCGGGACGAGGCCAGAGAGGTCGCATCAGAGATCGGCACGGCGATGGGAGGTTTCTTCCGCGGCCAGCTCCTCGTCGCACTGATCGTCGGGATCATGTCGTCGCTGGGACTCTGGCTGGTCGGTCTTCCTTATTGGGCGGTGATCGGAATGATCGCCGGTTTCTTCAACCTGGTCCCGTTGATCGGACCTTTCGTAGGAGCCGTTCCGGCGATCCTTGTGGCGGCTGCGCTTGCGCCGCCCATCACGATCCTTTGGGTAGTGCTCGTCCTAACGGGCGTCCAGCAGATCGATAACCACTTCATCTCGCCCAACGTGATGCGCTGGACCGTCCGACTGCACCCGGTGACGGTGATGATCTCGCTCACCGCCGGTGCGACCCTGGCGGGGTTCTTCGGGATGTTGCTGGCCGTTCCGATCGTTGCGTCCGTGAAGATGATCGCGAGCCACTTCTGGCGCACGCGTGTTCCTTGGGGGCAAGAGGTCTTCGCCGAGGGCGAGAAGCTGGAGATGTACCCGAAGGGGGAGGCATCGGCCGCGGAGATAGAAGCGGCCATTCACGCGAAGGTGGAAGCCGAACGCGCGGCGGAGGAAGATCCGGAGAAAGCGACAGATCCGGCGTCCGCCGAACGGCCTACACCAGCCGACTAAGGCACCCGTTGCCCGGCTCCCGAGTTTCTGGAATCATGGATGACGGTTCATCAAGAGGGGTGGAGGGACCGGCCCTGTGAAGCCCCGGCAACCGGTGAGGCTGGCTAGCCAGCCGAGCGAGGTGCTAACGCCGTCCCGAGCGCGGGGGCGATGAACTAGGAGCGCGAAGAGCGCCCCCGTCGCTTAATCGGCGGGGGTTTTTGTTTTTCGGCTCTTAGCAGGAGGAATCGGTGGCGCAGATCGACAAGCTCAAGTGCAGGGAGTGCGGGCGGACCTACGACCTCGCGCCCATCCACGTCTGCGAGTTCTGCTTCGGCCCCCTCGAGGCCGACTACGACTACGAGGCCGATCGACGCGGCCATCAGCCGCGAGCACATCGCGTCCGGACCACGCTCGATATGGCGTTACGTAGACCTGCTTCCGGTGGCGGAGTCGACGCCCGCGGGTGGATCTGGGCGCCGGGTTCACGCCGCTCGTTCCGGCTCCGCGTCTGGGGGCCGAGCTCGGTATCAGCGATCTGTGGTTGAAGAACGACACCGTCAATCCCACCTTCTCTTTCAAGGACCGCGTGGTTTCCGTCGCGCTGACGAAGGCCCGCGAGTTCGGTCTTCGGGTGGCGGCCGCAGGCACCACCGGGAACCTCGGGAACGCTGTTGCCGCGCACGCGGCCAAGGCCGGCATGCCGGCCGTAGTCTTCATGCCGTCCGATCTCGAGGCCGGAAAGATCATCACGACCTCGGTTTACGGCGCGACGATCGTTGCGATCAAAGGCAACTACGACGAGGTCAATCGCCTGTGCGCGGAGGTCGCCGACAACTATCCATGGGCGTTCGTCAACACAAACGTCCGCGCCTTCTACTCGGAGGGGTCGAAGACCCTGGCCTTCGAGGTCGTCGAACAGCTCGGCTGGAAATACCCCGAGCACATCGTCGTGCCGATCGGCTCCGGTTCTCAGCTCGTGAAGGTGCGCAAGGGGCTCGATGAGCTGAACATGGTGAGACTCATGCCCGCAGCGCCGCACACCAAGGTGCACGGCGCGCAGGCCCTCGGATGCTCTCCAGTGGCGCAGGCCTTTCTCGAAGGAGTCGACCACGTCCGTCCGCAGAAGCCGGACACGATCGCCAAGTCGATCGCGATCGGCAATCCCGCCGACGGTCCGTACGCGTTGCAGGCGATCCGCGAGACCGGGGGCCGGGCGGACACGGTGACCGAGGAGGAGATCGTCGAATCGATCCTCCTCTTGGCACGAACCGAGGGGATCTTCACAGAGACGGCCGGAGGGGTGACCGTTGGTGTCCTTGCGAAGCTGGCTCAGGCAGGAGTGTTCTCTCCCGGTGAGCGAGTAGTCGCACTCATAACGGGGATGGGCCTAAAGACTGTGGAAGCAGTGGCCGACCGTGCGGGCCCGGCGGTTACGATCACTCCGTCCCTCGACGAGTTCGAAGACAAGGTGGAGCTGGGGCTCATCCCCAACGGAAGGAAGAAGGATTGAGCGTCAAGGTTCGGATACCAACGCCGCTGCGGAAGCTGACCAAGGAGCAAGCGGAAGTCGACGCGGCCGGGCCGACGATCCGCGATGTCGTCGAAGATCTCGAGAAGCAGTTCCCCGGCTTCAAAGAGCGGATGTGCGACGACGCCGGCGAATTGCGCCGGTTCGTGAACGTCTACGTCGGCGAAGAGGACATCCGCTTCCTGAAGGGGCTCGATACCGAGATCCCGGAAGGGGAGCAGGTCTCGATCATCCCCGCCGTCGCCGGCGGCTAAGTCACCTTCCGTACCCCTTGCGGCCGGGTATTAGATAGAGACACGAAGGTCATCGAGGGAAAGGGAAGGTGTGGCGGAGCATCCGAACCTCGAGCTGTTTCGGGGCATCCACGCAGCGTTCGATGCCGGCGACATGGAAACGCTGGCTACTTTCTTCGCCGACGACACGATCTGGCACACGCCCGGTAACAATCCGCTCTCGGGTGACTTCCATGGCCGAGACGCCGTGTTCGAGTCCTTCGCTAAGGAATTCGAGCTTTCGGACGGCACCTACAGCGTCGCCGAAGTCCACGATGTCCTCGCGAACGATGAACACATCGTTGCGTTGTTGCGTGCCACCGCCCGGCTTGAAGAAAAAGCCCTCGATTCGACGTACGCGATCGTTTTCAACGTCACGGGCGGCAAGATCACGGAGGCGTGGGAGCTGCCGACGGATCAGGACAAGCTGGACGAGTTTTGGTCCTAGAACGCAGAAAGGACCGGCGAACCGGTCCTTTCTACTTCTCTCCCCCGAGAGTTCTTAGATAAAAAGCTGGATTTCGGACTCGCTCATCCGCTGCAGGGCAGTTGCGGCTCCCACGGTCTCGCCGAGCCCGTCGATGAAGTCCTCGCGCTTGAGACCCATGAGATCCATCGTCATCTGGCACGGCCAGAGCTTCACGCCGAGCTGCTGGGCCATCTCCAGGAGCTCCTGAGGCTCGGCGACCTTGTACTCCTTGGCCAGCTGACGCATCATCACCGGCCCCATCCCGCCCATGTTGAGCTTGGACAGGCCGAGGTGCTTGGTGCCGCCGCGGTTGAAGATCGAGAGCATCTTCTGCTTGAAGCCCTTGCCCGTGAGTCGCTTGTCGTTGCGTTGAAGGATCCGTAGGCCCCAGAAGGTGAAGAAGACCGCTACCTCGATACCGGAGGCCGCAGCAGTGGTGGCCAGGATCAGGGTGGGCCATACCTTGTCGAGTTCGCCCGACCAGGCGATGATCGTCATCTTCTTCGGGCCCCCATTTGTACCCACGCCGGCGGATTGGGGGCTGTCTTGGCTGGTCGGGGCTGTGATCTGGTCGCTCATTACACCTTCTCCTAGCTGGACCGATATCCTAGGAAATTGGTAGGGATTTGTCCAGTTGAAATCCTACCGGTCGATAGGTAATTATATACCCACCCGAACCGGAGCGAAATATGAGGTTCTCGCAGCGCACGGAGTATGCCCTCAGGGCCCTGGTCGAGCTGGGGCGCAGGGCTGAAGCCGCTGCTCAGGCGGGCAAGGAGCCCTGCCCGGTACCTTCCCGCGAGGTAGCGGCCGCGCAGCGGATCCCCGAGCGCTTCTGCGAGCAGGTCCTGGGCGACCTTCGCCGGGCCGGCTTCATCGAGAGCCAGAGGGGAGCGACAGGCGGCGTCCGGCTGGCCCGGGACCCGGCGACCCTGACCGTCAGCGAAGTCGTCGACGTCGCCGAAGGCCCGGTGGTCACTCAGGCGATCCTCGATCCCTTCGACGACGACGCGAGGGCGCAGGCGCATTCGTCCATCCAGGAGCTTTGGCTCGACGTCCAAATAACGATCCGCGACCGGCTGGCCAGCGTGACGCTGGCCGACCTCATCAAGCGTCAGGACGAGCTCGACCGCACGTCCTACTTGGTCTTCCAGATCTGATGACCGATCAACCTTTGGTCATCCCGCGTCCCAAGCGCGGAGCCGAGGGCCAGTGGGGCCTCGGCTACCGCGAACCGCTGAATGCAGCGGAACAGATGAAGCGGGACGACAACCCCCTGAACGTCAAGGAACGGATCTTCGAGTACGCCGATCAGTGGCGGCGCGGCGAGATCACGAGCATCGAGAACATCTTCGTCGCCGACCTGCGTTCGCGATTCCGCTGGTACGGGCTCTACACGCAGCGTCCCGAAGAGGACGGCTACTTCATGTGGCGCATCCGCATCCCGGGTGGCGTGTTGACCTCGGAGCAGACGCGGACGATCGGCAACATCTCCAAAGAGTTCGGTCGCGACGTCGCCGACATCACGGATCGCCAGAACATCCAGCTGCACTGGATCCGGCTGACCGACGTCCCCGAGATCTGGGAGCGGCTCGAAGCCGTCGGGCTTGCAAACCACCGAAGCGTGCGGCGACACGCCGCGCAACATCCTCGGCTGCCCGCTGGCGGGCGTGGACGCCGACGAGATCATCGACGGCACCGATCTCGTCTTCGCGTGCAACGAGCGCATCGTCGGCGATCCCGGAGTTCTCCAACCTTCCGCGCAAGTACAAGCCGTCCATCACGGGATGCCGGCATCAATGCGCCGTGCACGAAGCAAACGACGTCTCGTTCGTCGGGCAACGTCCTCGACGACGGCTCTGTCGGGTTCGACCTTTGGGTCGGCGGCGGGCTGTCCTCGACGCCGCACTTCGCCCAGCGCCTCGGGGTGTTCGTGAAGCCCGAGCAGGTCGTAGAGACGTTCATCGGCGTGACGTCGATCTTCCGTGACTACGGCTACCGCCGATCACGCAATAAGGCCCGTCTCAAGTTCCTCATGGCGCGAGTGGGGGCCGGAGCTGTTCCGTCAGGTGCTCGAGGAGAAGTACCTCGGCTACAAGCTCGCCGACGGCCCGGTGGCCAAGCCTTCGTCGGACGTGCACCGCGATCACACCGGTGTCGGACGTCAGAAGGACGGTCAGAACTACCTCGGATTCGCGTTGCGCAACGGGCGCATCACCGGAAGCGAGCTCATCGCTTTGGCCGACCTGGCCGACTCCGAGGGCCAAGGCCGGCTGCGTGCTACCCCGCAACAGAAGATGGTTCTGCTCGACATCCCCGACGAGCGCCTCGTCAGCAACCATGGACAAGCTCGAAGGCCTCGGCTTCCCGGTGTTCGCCTCGGCGTTTCGCAACGGCATGATGGCGTGCACCGGCATCGAGTTCTGCAAGCTCTCGATCGTCGAGACCAAGGCCCGCGCCGAGTGGCTTTACGGCGAGCTCGAGAAGCGCCTTCCCGACTTCGACGAAGCCGATCCGGATCAACGTCAACGGCTGCCCGAACTCGTGCGCGCGCTACCAGCTAGCCGACATCGGGTTCATGGGCGTGCTCGTGACGGAGAAGGTCAACGGCAACGGAGAGGTCGAGAAGCTCGAAGGGTTCAACGTCCACCTCGGCGGACATCTCGGGGAGCCCCGAGCCTTCGGACAGAAGGTGCGCGGTCTTCGCCTGCGTGCCGACGAGCTCTCTTCATTCGCGGAGCGAGTCATCCGTTTGTACACGTCGCAACGCAACGGGCATCACAGCTTCGGCGAGTGGGTTACCTCACTCGATCCAAAAAAGGTCAACGAGATAGCGCAGGAAGCGGCCAAAGGACTAGAGCGCGTCGGGCCGAAGCCCGTCGCGGAGGAGGACATCCGTCCTGATGACAATCGAGACGAGGAACGTGAGCGCTTTGCGCAACGAATCGCAGCTCCCGCTCGCTGAGTATCACCCCGAGCCGGGTGATCTCCACGAGCTCAGTACGCGGTTCGCGCAACGCGCACCCCGAGGAGATCCTTGCGTGGGCGTTCGAATACATCCCGAACCTCGCCATCGGCACGAGCTTCCAACTCGGCGGCCTCATCAACATCCACATCGCGCGCGCTGTGGTCGATCCGGTTCGCGTCCTCTTCCTAGAGACCGGCTTTCACTTCCCGGAGACCCTCGCTTTCCGCGATCGGTTGGTGAGCGACTGGAAGCTCGAGCTGTTGCAGACGACACCCACCCTGGGACCCGAGCGGCAGGCCAAGGAGATCCACCCCGAGCTCTACCGGGTCGATCCCGACCAGTGCTGCCAGCTGAACAAGGTGTTGCCCATGGAGGCCGCACTCGAGGAGCTCGGCGGCTGGGTTACCGGCGTGCGTCGCGACCAGTCCCCGTCGCGGGAGAACACCGAGATCTTCGAGATCCAGGAGCTCACATCCGGACGCAAGATCTGGAAGGTCAATCCTCAGGCGTTCTGGAGTCGCGCGCAGGTCGAGGAGTACTCGAAGCAGCACGAGCTCCCTCGGCACCCGCTCTACGACAAGGGTTACCTGTCGATCGGTTGCGCGCCCTGCACGAAGCCCGTGGCCAACGGCGAGGATGAGCGCTCGGGTCGCTGGGACGGCTTCGACAAGGCCGAGTGCGGCATCCACGGCATGGGCAACAACGGCAACGGTTATGCGAACGGCAGTGAACCTGTCGCCGTCGAGCTGCGCCGTAAGAGCTAGTCGGTAGACTCCACGCTCGTGTCCGACCACCTGATCGCGCCGCACGGCGGCGTCCTAAAAGAGCTGCTCGTCGACGAAGACCGTCGCGGTGAGCTACGCAAGTCCTCCCGTGACTGGACGTCGTGGGATCTGACCGAACGGCAGCTGTGCGATCTCGAACTTCTGTTGTCCGGAGGCTTCTCACCGCTCGACGGTTTTCTCGGACAGGCCGACTACGAGTCCGTTCGAGACAAGATGCGGCTGGCCGACGGAACCCTGTGGCCGATCCCGATCGTTCTCGATGTCACCGAGGAGTTCGCGTCCGGCTTGGGTAGCGGCGGTTCCGTGGCGCTGCGCGATCCCGAAGGGACGATGCTCGCCGCGCTGCACGTCGAAGAAGTCTGGACTCCGGACCGGTCGGCCGAGGCCGAAGCCGTGTACGGCACAACGTCTCCGGAGCATCCCGGCGTCGCGCACGTCCTGAACCGAACGAACCCCATCTATGTCTCCGGACGGCTCGAGGGCGCCGAGGCGCCGACGCATTACGACTACCGGGAGCTTCGACAGACACCGGCCGAGCTGAGGGCCGAGTTCTCCCGGCTGGGATGGCGCAAGGTCGTCGCATTCCAAACGCGAAACCCGATGCACCGCGCTCACTTCGAGCTGACGGTTCGAGCCGCAAAGGACTCCGGCGCCAACCTCCTCGTCCACCCCGTTGTCGGCATGACCAAACCAGGCGACGTCGATCACTACACGAGGGTCCGTTGCTACGAAGCGTTGAGCCGCCACTACCCGAAGGGGACGGCGACGCTTTCGTTGCTGCCTCTGGCCATGCGTATGGGCGGTCCGAGGGAAGCTGTGTGGCACGCGATCATCCGCAAGAACCACGGCTGCACGCATTTCATCGTCGGACGCGACCACGCGGGACCGGGTTCGGATTCGTCCGGCAAGGCCTTCTACGGTCCGTACGATGCGCAGGAACTGCTGCGTTCGCATCAAGAAGAGCTCGGCGTCGAGATGGTTCCGTTCCAGATGATGGTGTACGTCGAGGAGAAGGACACCTACTTCCCGGTCGATCAGGTCCCCGAAGGAACGCGCACTCTCAACATCTCGGGAACCGAACTCCGGCAGCGGCTCGCGCAGGGTCGCGAGATCCCGTCGTGGTTCACCTTCCCCGAGGTCGCAGACGAGCTTCGTCGGTCTTATCCGCCGCGGGCGCAGCAAGGGTTCACTGTGTTCTTCACCGGGCTCTCGGGATCTGGGAAGTCGACGATCGCCAACGCGCTTCTCGTGAAACTGCTCGAGATGGGCGGGCGCCCGGTAACGCTCCTCGATGGCGATTTGGTCCGAAAGCATCTTTCCTCTGAGCTCGGTTTCTCGAAGGAACATCGCGACATCAACATCCGCCGGATCGGCTGGGTGGCTTTCCAGATCACCAAGAACGGCGGGGTCGCCCTTTGTGCGCCGATCGCTCCGTACGACGCGACGCGAAAAGATGTTCGCTCAGGGATCGAGCCCAGCGGTGGATTCGTTCTCGTTCACGTCGCGACGTCGCTCGAGCTGTGCGAGGAGCGTGACCGGAAAGGTCTCTACGCCAAGGCGCGGGCCGGCGTGCTCAAGGAGTTCACCGGTATCTCCGACCCTTACGAGACTCCCGAAGACGCCGAGATCGTCATCGACACAGCGGACATGTCGCCGGAAGAAGCGGCGCAGGAAATCATCCTGTACCTCGAGCGCGAAGGCTTTATCGGCGAGCAGTGATCACCGCGGCAGCAGAAGGTGGCTGTCGCCGAACTCGTGCCACTTGTAGCCGCCGAGCACTGCTTCCTTGTAACCCTCGCGGACCAGGTCCTTGCCGGCGACGGCGTAGAGCATCGCCAAGTGGCTCGCGCCGGGATCATGAAGTCCGGTGAGCATCCCGTCTACGGCGAAGGTGCCGCGCTCAGGCGAAACCAATAACCGCGTGAAACCGGCGCGCGGGACGACCTTCTCTTCTTCATACGACCAAGCGGATTCCAATGCACGGACGACGGTCGTGCCGATCGCAACGACGCGCCGGCCGCGTTCGCGTGTCGCGTTCACCTCTGCGGCAGCCTCTGCGGAAACGCGGAAGGGCTCGGGGGGCAGGGTGTGCTGTTCGACGTCCTCGGTCTCGATCTCGAGCGACGAAACACCGGTGTGCAAACGGATCGTCGCCATGCGAACACCTTTGTCGAGAAGTTCGGCCACGATCGGCTGCGTGAATGGACGGCCCGCGTTCGGCATCTCGGCCGATCCCGGCGCCTTCGCGAATAGGGTTTGGTACGCGGTCAGGGGCTGAGGGCGCTCGACGTAGGCGTAACGGATCGGCTCCCCGCACCGCGCCATGGCGTGCGCCAGGTCTCCTTCGACGAACCAGAGTCGCTCGGCTCCCGGATAAGGAGATATGAGCCGGACCTCTTGATCGCACGCACTTATTTGGTCGCCGGGTTGCAGGGGGAGCGGGCCTGGACGATCCGTCGCCCACCTCGGCTCTGTCAGCCACAGCTTCGGACCGAACCTTGTGGACACGTTCAGTCGGAAGTGTCCGAGGTCGCTGTGTGCAGCCAGGCTTGCGGGCATGGTTCCGCTGTCGTTTACGACGATCAGATCGCCTGGGTCGAGGAACTTCGGAAAATCACGGAAGGATGCATGAGTGTGCCCGTCGGGCGTACTGACCAAGAGCCGGACGTTGTCCCGACGTTCGCCTCTCGCCTCGGGAGGTTCAGTTGCCTCGAGGCCGGCCGGTCTGTCGAACTTGAGTTCAGAAGTCTTCACGATGCGAGCTCCCATCTTTCGCCCTGTGCCTGGAAGCGCTGCCCGTTCACCGTCTGCGGATCGGCGGCGAAGAGCCAGGCCCAGAAGGGCGTCGTCACGTCCGGCGTCGGACGATCCGAGATGTCCTCACCCGGGAACGCTGCCTGGTGCATGTCCGTTCGCATGTCTCCGGGGTCGACCACGACAACGCCGACTCCCGCATCCTTGAGCTCGGCGGCCATCGTCCGCGAAGCCAGCTCGAGGGCCGCTTTGCTTGCTCCGTAGCCGCCCCAGTTCTCGTATGCGCCCACGGCGGCGTCCGATGTGATGTTGACGATCAGTCCGCGCCGCGCGCTTAGGAGCGACAGAGCTTCTTGAGCCAAAGCGATGGGAGCGACCACGTTGACGCGGAAGACTTGTTCGAGCGCCTCGACCGGGTACTCCGAAAGCGCAGGCATGGGAGAAGGACCGAGATCGGACGCGTTGTTCACGAGGAGGTCGAGTCCACCCAACTCGCGAACCGTTTCGATCAGCCGAGCTCGGTGATCTGAGTCGGCAACATCGCCGGGGACGGCCACAACGCGAACCCCGTTGCGCGACAGCCGGCGAGTGACCGATTCGAGCTCTTCAGACCCTCGTGCCGTCAGTACGAGGTCGTAGCCGTCGCGGGCCAGATAAGTGGCAATGACTTCCCCGAGTCCCTTGCTTGCTCCTGTTACGAGTGCGGTCTTGCTCATGTCCATGTCTCCTTTTGACCCAACGTTAGGAGCGAAGGCGCGTGAGCACATCAGGCGGAGGTCGGCGATCGGGTCTAGGTCTTAGGACCTAGGGATTGGCCAAATCGTGCTGCACCGCGTAGAGCGCGGCCTGCGTCCGGTCGGCGACTCCGAGCTTCGACAGAACGTTCGACACGTGTGTCTTCACCGTCTTCTCGGCCACCGACAGCTCCGACGCGATCTGACGGTTCGACATCCCGCGCGCGATCAGCCTCAGCACCTCGAGCTCGCGCCGCGTCAGATCCGTGCGGTGCGCTCGTGGGTGTGGCCGCCGCGACCTCCTGCATCAGCCGTGCCGCAACATTGGGATGAAGGATCGGACTCTCCGCGGTGCACCTTCTTGATCGCCTCGGCGACCTCGGCCGGCTCGGCCTCCTTGAGCAGATAGCCCGCAGCGCCAGCACGGATCGCCGGGAAGACCTTGTCGTCGGTGGCGAAGGACGTCAGCGCGATGACCTTGGTGGACGACGATGCCTCAGTGATCCGCCGCGTGGCCTCGATCCCGTCCACGTTCGGCATCGAGAGGTCCATGAGGACGACGTCGGGAGAGTGCTCGGCGACCAGCTCGATGGCTTCGGCTCCGTCAGAGGCGTCCCCGACGACTTCGATCCCGTCGACGGTTCCGAGGAACGAGCGAAGGCCCTCGCGCACCACTGGATGGTCGTCGACGATGAGCACGCGGATCGTTTCAGCCATCGACCTCACCGTGACGTGGTGCCACGTCCGGGGGCAGATGGCAGTTCAAATCTGGCGCCGACCTCATTCGCTCGTTCCTCCATCGAAGTGAGGCCGAGATGCCGTGCGCGGACCAGCGACGAGGCAGGATCGAAGCCGACGCCGTCGTCGCTGACCTCGAAGCGAACGGGATGATTCTCGAGGTCGACGTTCACTTCGATGCGCGAGGCTGCGCGTGCTTCAAGCGCGTTGGACAGCGCTTCCTGCGCGATGCGGAACAGCTCGAGCTCGGTCTCGGCCTCGAGGCGCGTCTCCGAGATGACAGAGACGTCGATGTCCTGGCCGAAGACCCGCGAAACACGTCGGTGTGCTTGACGAGCGTCGGGACGAGACCGTCGGCGGCGAGATCGGCCGGACGCAGCTCGAACACGATCGAGCGGACTTCCGCCAAGGCATTGCGGGCGAGGTCGCTGACCTTCCGCATCTCGGCCGCCGTTCCGCCGGCGCTTCCGTGATGAGCTTCTGAGCCGCTTCAGAAGTACGACAAGCTGAACAGCGTCTGCGCCACGGAGTCGTGCAGGTCGCGAGCGAGACGGTTGCGCTCCTCGACGACGGTCAGCTCGCGGCTGCGCTCGAAGAGCGTGGCGTTCTCGATCGCGATGGCAGCGTGCGCGGCGAACAGCTCGATCAGATGCTGGTCGTCGTCCGAGAACTCTTCGGCCCCTTCTTTGTCGGTGAGATAGAAGGCGCCGAGGATCGATCCCTTCGCCACGATCGGCACGCCGAGGAACGACGTCATCACCGGATGCGTCGCGCGGCCACCACTCGAAGCGCGGGTCGTCGCGGATGTCGTCGGTGCGAGAACGAGGCGGTGTCTTCGAGCATCGCGCCGAGCAGGCCGTGCGTGCGCGGGAGGGGGCCGATCTCGGCGATGAGCTCGTCCGACATGCCCGAGGTCAGGAACCGCTCGAACCCGCCGCGTCCGTCCGGGATCCCGAGTGCCGCGTAACGCGCGCCGACCAGTTCGCGCGCCGCGTGGACGAGCTTCAGGAGGACGGGCTCGAGCTCGGTCTCCGAAGCGATCTGCAGAACCGCTTCGGACAGGGCGTCGAAGGCGACGCGGCCGTCGCGGCTGTCCACCTGCTCAGCGTAGCCTTGTGCCCCGATGGGCGAGCACACGGTCGATCCGTTAGTGAGTCAGTTGGAACGCGACGGTTTCGCGATCCTCGAGAGCTATCTGAGCTCCGAGGACGTCGCAGCGAAGCGGGCCGATCTCGCGCGCGTGCTCGCGAAGAACCCGACGGGACGCAACGACTTCGAAGGCTTCTCGACGCAGCGCATCTACGCGATCTTCGCCAAGACGCGGACGTTCGACGCGCAGGCCACCGATCCGCTGATCCTCGGCGTGCTCGAGCACATCCTCGGCCCGGGCTTCCAGCTCAGTGCGCCGGTCGGGATCTCGATCGGGCCGGGCGAGAAGGCGCAGCCGATCCACACCGACGACGGCGTCTATCCGGTCCCGCGTCCGCACAAGCATCTGGTGGTGAACACGATGTGGGCGCTGGACGATTTCACCGAGGAGAACGGCGCAACCGTCGTCGTCCCGGGGAGCCACAAGTGGGTCGGGCGAGCGTCCGACGAAGGACACGCGAGGTGTTCCGCGCGGTGATGCCCGCCGGGTCGGTGCTGATGTTCGTCGGCAGCATCTTCCACGGCGGCGGAGCGAACACGACGGACAAGTCGCGGCTCGGCGTGATCCTCGAGTACTGCGCGGCTTGGGTGCGTCCGCAGGAGAACCACATCCTCGGCGTGCCGAAGGAGATCGTGAAGGACCTCGACCCGAAGCTCCAGGAGCTGCTCGGATACTCGGTGCACGGCCTGCTCGGCAACGTCGACGGACGCAACCCGAAGAAGTACCTGGACGACACGCGGCCGATCCGGGACGGCGTCCTCGACCTGTAGCTGTCGGTAAGCCGCCGCTAAGTTCGAATTCCTTCCCGCATCGCTTCCCCTGTATCGCTATTGGAGGCACAATGGCGTTGACGAATATCGAGCTGTACGAGGCTTTGAAGAAGGACGTCAGTGAGGACTCGGCCAGGATGATCGCGGAAGCCGTACCCGAAGGCGGAGGACATCGCGACGAAGTCCGACGTCTCGCTCTAAGAGCGACATCACGGGACTGAGAACCGAAATTGCTGAGCTCGAAGGGCTACATCGATTCGCGCCTGCTCCGCTTCATGCTCGCGTTCTTGGTTCCGATGTGGGCAACGATGGCCGGCTTGCTCGGTGTCTTGATCGTCAGGAGTTAACGGAAGTCGCGGGACGCCGTCGCCAGGTTCAGCTCGAGCGCTCCAGCTTGAACGCGACCAGGTTGATCACACCCTCGACGCGCTCGAGCGTCCGGTGATGACCATCGCCTTCGCCGTCACGCGCCGATCCGCCGGTAGCGCTTCCAGACCCCGACCGCGAGCAGATCACATTCACCAGGCCGGTCTCGTCCTCGAGGTTCAGGAACGTCACGCCGTCGGCCGTCGACGGACGCTGCCGGTGCGTCACGACGCCGGCGACCTTCACCGTGCGTCCGTGCTCCGCACGTCTTCAGGTCTGCGGCTGTGAGGACGCCCTTTTCGTTCGAGCCTCGGACGGACGAACTCCATCGGTGAGCCGTTCGGCATCATCGACGTCGACCACAGGTCGGCCGCCGCCTCTTCGATCTCGTACATCTCGGCAAGATCGGGTGCGTCGACGCCGACCCGGAACCAGTGCCCTGCAGCGTTCCCTGCTCGGCGTGCGCGCGGCGGCGCCCGCCGTCCACAGCGTCTTGCGCCGCGACGGTTCGAAGCACCGAACGCACCGGACGTCGCCAGCGCTTCGGCGTGCGTCTTCGGTTAGACCGCAACGACGTGACGACGTCGTCGACAGACGAGTAGGGACGTCCGTCCGCGATCGTCTTCGCGAGGTCGTCACCGATCGTGCCGGACGTAGTCGATGCCCGAGCCGAAGCGCACCGTTCTCGTCGATCGGTCGCCTTCGGCTTTCGCTAGCGTTGATGTCGACGCTGCGCACGCTTGACGCCGTGGCGCCGTGCGTCGGCGACGAGCGTGTGCGGCGCCCAGAACCCCATCGGCTGCGCGTTCAGCAGCGGCGCGCAGAACGCGGCCGGGTAGTGGTACTTGAGCCAGGCCGAGATGTAGACGAGGTAGGCGAACGACACCGAGTGCGCTCTCGGGGAAGCCGAAGTTCGCGAACGCTTCGAGCTTGTCCCAGATCTGATCGGCGACGTCACCGGTGATGCGGCGCTTGGCCATGCCGTCGTAGAAGCGTCCCTTCAGACGGTTCATCCGCTCGCGCGAACGCTTCGAGCCCATGGCCTGGCGCAGCTCGTCGGCGTCGGCGGCGGAGAATCCCGCGACGTCGATCGCGATCTGCATCAGCTGCTCCTGGAACAGCGGGACGCCGAGCGTCTTCTTCAGCGCCGGCTCGCAGCAACGGGTGCAGATAAGTGACCGGCTCCTTGCCGTTGCGCCGGCTGATGTACGGATGCACCGATCCACCTTGGATCGGTCCGGGACGGATCAACGCGACCTCGACGACGAGGTCGTAGAACGTGCGCGGACTGCAGGCGCGGAAGCGTCGCCATCTGCGCCCGGCTCTCGATCTGGAACACGCCGACGGTGTCGGCCTCGCAGAACATGTCGTAGACCGTCGGGTCTTGCGGGAGCAGTCGCGATGTCGATGTCGACACCGTGCGCTTCGCGCACGATGTCGAGCGCTTCGTGGATCGCGGTGAGCATCCCGAGGCCGAGCAGGTCGAACTTCACGAGGCCGGCCTCGGCGCAGTCGTCCTTGTCCCACTGCAGGACGGTGCGGTCCTCCATGCGTCCCCACTCGACCGGACACACCTCGATCACCGGACGCGAGCACAGCACCATCCCGCCGGAATGGATGCCGAGATGACGCGGGAGGTTCTCGATGTCGCGCGCGAGCTTCAGGACGTGGTGCCGGGATGTCGCCGTCGTCAACGGCTCCCGTCCAGCCGTCGACCTGCTTCGACCACGCGTCCTGCTGTCCCGTGCGAATGACCGAGCGCCTTCGCCTGCGTCGCGCACCGCCGCGCGCGGCCGGTAGGTGATGACGTTCGCGACCTGCGCGGCGTTGTGACGTCCGTAGCGTTCGTAGACGTACTGGATCGCTTCTTCGCGGCGTCCGGCTTCGATGTCGACGTCGATGTCCGGAGGGCCGTCGCGCGCCGGTGAGAGGAAACGCTCGAAGAGGAGGCCGAGCGACACCGCGTCGGCGTTGGTGATCCCGAGTGCGTAGCAGACGGCGGAGTTGGCGGCCGAGCCGCGTCCCTGACACAGGATGTCGTTTCGCCGGCAGAACTCGACGATGTCCCAGACGATCAGGAAGTAGCCGGGGAAGCCCATCTGCTCGATGACGTGCAGCTCGCGGTCGATCTGCGCCCACGCGCCGGCGACGCGTTCCGATTCCCGCGGTCCGTAACGTTTCAGCGCCCCTTCGTAGGTGATGCTGGCGCAGGAACGTCGCTTCGGTCTCGCCTTGGGGGACGGGGATACGGCGGAAGGTTCGGCGCGATCAGCCGCAGATCGAACGCGCACTCGCTCCCGAGCTCGGCCGCGCGTTCGACGACGCCCGGGTAGCGCGCGAACCGCGGGCGTTGCTCGGCCCCCGAGCGCAGGTGCGCGGTTCCGGCGGGCGGAAGCCAGCCGTCGATCTCGTCCAGCGACCGCCGCGCCCGTACGGCCGCGAGTCGCGGTGTAAAGGCCGTAAGAGCGCGGGGTCGCGTAGTGGACGTTGTTCGTCGCGACCAGATCGACGTCCATCTCGGCTGCGATCTGTGCGAGTGCGTCGTTGCGATGGGAGTCGAGCGGATCGCCGTGGTCCCAGAGCTCGACGGCGACATTGTCTCGTCCGAAAGCTTCGATCAGCCTCTCGAGCTCGATCGCGCGCGGCCGACGGGTCCGCGTTCGACCAACGCTCTCGGCACCGCGCCTTTGCGGCATCCGGTGAGGACGAGCCAGCGGTCGCCGTGCAGCGACGACGAGCTCGGCGATGTCGTGAACCGGACGACCCTTCTCGCCGCGCAGCTGCGCGAGTGAGATCGCGCGGCACAGGCGTCGCGTATCCGTATGGATCGCGCGCGATGGACGACGAGGTGATCGCCTTCCGGGTCGGCGATGCCGTTCGGGAACGCGCGTTGCGCCGACGGTCAGCTCGGCGCCGAAGATCGTCGGCAGTCCGACGGCGCGCGCGGCTTCGGCGAACCGGACGACCCGTACATCCCGTCGTGGTCGGTGAGCGCCAGTGCATCGAGTCCGAGCCGCGCAGCTTCTTCTGCTAGCTGCTCGGGATGCGATGCGCCGTCGAGGAACGAGAAGGCGGAGTGGCAGTGCAGCTCCGCGTACGGGACACGCTCGAGTCCGCGCTCGAATCGTGGTCGGGGAGCTCGTAGGGCTGGCGCTTGCGCGACCACGCCGGCGAGTCGCCTTCGGCGCCCGCGGGGAACGTTCCTGGGCCGCCCGTCCGCGAGCTCCGGTGGAACTCCTTCCAGCTCCGCGGCCCGTTGTTCCAACCCATGGGCGAGACATGTTATACGAACACACGTTCGTATAACAATGTCGGGGTTAGTAAGGAAGGTTCTGGGCCGGCAGATGTCCGGTTGCGCCGTCGATCCGCTCGCGCATCAGATCAGCGTGCCCGGCATGGCGTGCGGCTTCTTCGATCACGTGGAGGATCGCCCATCGAAACGACACAGTGTGGCCAAGCCACGTTGTGCCAGTCGCATCGAGATCAAGCTCTCTGATCGCTTGGCCAGATGCAGCCCGCGATCGCGTGTAGTACCCGAGGATGCTGTCTGTGGTGTCAGCTCGGATCTAGTTCCATGTCGTCAGTCGGGGCCCCGGGCCACGGCTCACACGGCAGCCCGAACACGTCGTAGAACCAGTAGTAGGCGACGCCCGCCACGTGCTTGGCCAGAGCCAGCAGACACATCCCGCTGGGGGTCCCGGGCTGCCGGAGTTGGTCATCCGTGAGCCCGTCGAGCTTCCAGAAGATGGCCTCGAGCTGCTGGTCGAGGAACTCCGAAAGGATCTGCTCTTCGTCGCCTGTTCGCTCTCTGGTCATCGCGGACCCCAGCGTAGACAGTGAGGTCAGATCACACCCCCGCCGCAGCGGCGCAGGATTCGACCGCTGTTGCGAAAGCCTCCTGCTCGCTCTCGCTCAACACACCGAAGGCCTGACCAACGATCTCGTCGGTCAGGTCCTCGGCCTGCGCCATCCGGTCGCGAAGCTGGTCGGCGATCCGGCATCTCGTCCTGCCAACCGAAGAGCTGGTACATGCCGGGCGAGTTCGTCGCGACCGCTTCGGGCGCGGTCAATCCGAGCGCCCGCGTAGCAATGCCGTTCGCACCGCCGCGGAACTCTCGAAGGACGTGGATGAGCTGCAGCGCCCGGCCCGGTGCGTCATCGGCCAGCGGCATGGTGCGCCAGCCGGCGAACAGGGACAGCCCCCGGACGTCTGCGGCTTCGCATCACGCGCTCGGACGACTTGCAGAAGTCCTCGAGACCTTCGACTCCGGACAAACGAGGACGAGCCCACTCAGCGCACGACTCGTAGTAATGCGTGGCGGTCTGCATCGGATCAGCCTTCTCGCGCGCGGCGTTCCAGATCGCGCAGACCAATGTCGGCTCGAAGAAGAAGAAGGCCGAAGCCACAACGTCGCCCGCGACATTGCCCAGGACTCCGCCTCGACCGAGCGTGTAGTAACCGAAGAAGTCGAGCGCGATCTCTTCTCCGCGTTTCCCGGTGTCGGGCTCATCATGAACCCGGTTCCCGTTACGTTGATCCTCTTCCCGACCTTCCGAGTGAACTCTTGAAGTGACATGCCATCCTCCTGTCCGCTTGCGCCAATGCTCGTGGCACGGGCCCGTCTTGAGCCAATCGGGGAGGTGCGGTTGCGATCGCTATCGCTTCACTACAACGACGAACTCTCGTCGTTTTGCCCGGAATCGCTCGACCTCCTCGAAACCGAACTTGTCTGCGAGATGCCGCGCGCGCTCGTTGAAGGCCGCGATGGTTGCGCGGAGCGATTGTCCGGGGAATCGCCGTTCGGCCTCGGCGATCGCAGTCTCTAGGAGTGCCGTGCCGCGGCCTTGGCCGGTGAGGTCCGGACGCGTGCCTAACCCGATGTCGACGGCCTCGTCCTCGTAGTTCCCTCCCGGGACACGAGCCTCCTCACCGAAGCAGCAGTAGGCGACGACCTGGCCTCGCTCTTCCATGGCGAGGTAGCCGTTGGCCGGATCAAGAAAATGTTCGAAGGCATCGGGCGAGGAGTTGTAGATCGAGTACGGCTCTGGATAGGTCCACGCCGCGAACTCGCGCGCGTCCTGTTCGGTGATGGGATGGATCCGTAGCAAGCATCAATCGTAGGTTGCTTCCACGAACCAACGCCCGTCCTCGAGAACGAGAAGATGCGCGGTGCCGTCCGCCAGCGCGACTTGGAAGCGTGCGCGGCGGCGATGCACTTGCTGTCCCACCACTTCTCGTCGACCGGCCACGGACCGGCCCACGCTGTAACTTCGGTCCAGCCTCGTCCTGCGAAGCGCACGCGTGAAGGCTGTCGACGTCGCAGTGAACCGTCCGGACACACCGACGCGATGCCTGTTCGCGTCGACAACGTCGGCGCTCAACGCCTGCGCGTAGACCATCGCCGGTGTGGGCGAAGGCAGCCGGCCCGGCCACGGCGGCAGCTCGACCTCGACGGGACCGGCCACGGTCTTGTGACCCGGGCAGTCCCGGGTCGCTCCGGCTCAACCGGATCGCCCCAGGGGACGAGGCTCGCTTGCTCGCTCGGATGACGTCCGCCGGAAAGCGTCGCTTGTTGCGCGCCGCGCTGTCCGAGCAATCCCTGCACGCGCGCGATCGAACGGCGCACGCGATCGCTGACTTCGCCGCGCCGGCTCCAGAAACCGACCTTGGTTCCCGTGGCCGGACCGACATCCTCGGGCAGCAGGCGGATGATCGCGATACCACCCGTCGGACGATCGCGTTCGTGCAGCCACCCTTCCAGCTGCCAGCGCACGCGCTCGGCGATGGCCGCCGGCGTGAAGGCCGACGAGTATCGCCACACTCGTGTGTGCTCTTCGCCGTGCTCGGTCTCGATACCGATCGCGAGCTTGGCGCACGCCAACCCGAGCTCCACCGAGCTTGATCGCGAGCTCGTCGGCCGCCGACTTGCCTGCGAACATCGCGATGTCGACGCGATGCGCGGGGTGTTCGAGCTCGCGCACCACGCTCAGGTCGGGAGGAACCTGGCGTGGCTCGAGCAAGCCGTGCGTCGTCTCCTGAGGCAAGGCGATGGGCGATCTCGCCGTCGGCACCGAATCGGGCGACGACCCGTTCGCGCGGGAGGCAGCCAGATCGCCGAGCGATCGGATCCCCAGTCGGCGAAGCAGATCGCAAAGATCGGGTCTGATCCAACTGATCGATCGGCGAACGGCGCGAGGAAAGTCGCGCTTCTGAGCGGTGGTATGACGCGTCCGCTGCATGGCCGCCAGCTGAGCGGCGAACGGACCGTCGGCGATTCCCGTTCTCGTGCGGTCGTCGATGTGCAACGGATGCGTGCGCACGACCGGCGATGGCCTCGTCCACTGCGTTCGCGACGCGCTCGCGCAGCGCTTCCTCGCCGCCGAAGTACCGGGCCGGTCCGCGCGAAGCCAGAACACACAAACCCGGGACGGACGATCTCCACGCGCGGCGAGAACGACTCGATGGACGTGATTACGACGACTTCGAAGTGCGCGCATGTCGCGCGCGGGATCGTGCAGGAGCACTTCGACTTCCGGACAGCGCGCTTGCGCTTCGCGCCGTCGCATCCCCTTGCGGATCCCCCAGCGCGAGTGCTTCCGGCGATGCCGAAACGACGCGGTTCGCGAGGAAGACGGCGGCGGGTGCGTCCGGCGGGAGGTCGGCGGCCACGATCGGCCACCGCGGACATCCGACGGCCATCGTTCGCATGTCATCGTGCGCGCAGCCTCACAACGTTGTCGCGTTCGAAGAGCGACGACGTGGCCGTCGGCGTCCGGGAGCCAAAGCGTTGCGTTCCGGTCTGGTGGCGGCGCGCCGTCCGGTAACGGTCACGTCGAGAGTGCGTGCTTCGAGGTGTCCGTGACCGTCGCCGATCCCGTGCCATCGCGAAGTCGCACCCGGCGATCCGCACGTCGCTTTCGGCCCACGGCCGACCACGACGAGCACGGCGTCCTGCTCGCGCACCCGTCGCGCCGACCTTTCTGGCGTGGCGCGTGGCAGGCGGGTGCGCGAGCACGACGTCGAACGCGTCGACCAGAGCGGCGAGCACGTCGATCCATTGCTTCCCGGGGTCGTCGACGACGACGAACCGGTCGAGGTCGATGCCGAGCTCGTCGGCGGCGCGCAGACCCAGCGCGGGCAGGCCGACCGATGCCGTCCAGGAGTCCTTCGATGCCTTAGCGACCAGCGAGAGACGCGAGCGATGTCGCGCCGATACCGGTGACCGACGTCGTCGTTCCCGGACGCAGTCCCGCGTCGGGGAGCAGTCGGCTCGAACGCCGGGAGGACGGGGAGCGTCGCGTGGGGTGAGGCGTGATGCCCGCTCGAGGCCGGGGTTCTCGGCGAGGAGGGCTCCGAGGCGGTCCGTCATTGGACCAACTACCATCGAACATACGTTCGTACGATGTCAAGTGAGCTAGGCGGGCTGAAGCGCCTTCGGTAGCTCCTGCGAGTGGACGACCAGCAGCCGTTGGGTCGGCCGCGTAAGCGTTACGTACAGCCCGCGCGCGCCGGCTTCATCCTGAACGGCCTGCGGCTCGACGACCACGACCACGTCGAACTCCAGACCCTTGGCCCGGCGCGGATCGAGGACGACGATCCCTGCGTCGAGATCTCCCGGCGCACTCCCGGCATCGTCGCCCAGCCGCTCGTGCATGTCCGAAACGAGATCGGAAGGGACGATCACCGCCACCGTTCCTTCAGCCGTCTTTCGTTCGGCCAGAACGAGCAACGCCGCTTCGTCGACGAGATTGGATGGATCTTCGGCCCTATGGAAGCGCGGCGGCCCGTCCCCCGATCGCACGGAGCGCGCACGCGCGAGACCGGGCACGACTTCGCGGATGATCCGATCGGCAACGTCCATGATCGCGGCCGGCGTTCGGTAGTTGATCGTGAGCTCGGCCACACTCGGCTCCCGTCGCGACCGCAGCGCATCGAGCACCTCTTCCCAATCGGACGGAACCCACGCTCCGGAGGCTTGCGCCAGGTCGCCGAGGATCGTCATCGAGCGGGACGGACACCGACGCGCGATCATCCGCCACTGCATCGGAGACAGGTCCTGGGCTTCGTCGATGATGACGTGCCCGTAGGTCTTGCGTTCCTGCGGTACTGATCGACCGCGGTCGAGGTCCGATCTCTCCTGCAAGTATCGATCGGCCAGCCAGCCGCGCTCCATGCCGACAATCGGCTCGAACTCCTGGATGTCGTCGAGCATGCGCTCGATCATCCATCGTTCTTCCTCGTCCAGCTGCGGCTCGCGATCCGGCTGCTGCTGCGGCTGTGAGATGCCGAGCATCACACGTGCTTCATCGATCAAAGCAACGTCGGCCGGCGTCCATGGGTGATCCTCGGGCCGCGCCAACGCATCCGCTTCGTCCTTCGTCAAAACGCGCGCCGTTGCGCTCTGCAGCGCTTCGGTGTCCGCGAGCAGATCACGCAGCAGCCGCTGCGGCGAAAGGATCGGCCACATCTCGTCGATAGCCTTCGTGACGCGTTCCTGATCGAGCATCGCTTCGAAGAACTCGATGCGCTCCTCGCGCGGAACGTTGGTACCCCAGGGAGCCGGACCGCGTGTCCCGGCCGCCGCCGACCTCTTGGCTCCGCTGCGATACAGATCGAGCAGATGAAGCAGTACCGCCATCTCCAATCGACGCCGCCGTTCGTTGTGCGTGCCGCGCATCTTTGCGACACCGGCCGTGATGTGCGCGGTGTCTTCGGGTGTGAGTTCGAGAACCTCTCCGTCGTACAAGATGCGAACCGGTTGCGCGATCCCTCGCTCACGATCACGTACGGCCGCACGCAACACCTTGATCATCCGGGTGTCGGCTTTGACCCGAGCCGCCGCTGGCGAATCGGTCCCGTTCGCGGTCACACCCTCAACGAGCTCCGATGCGGTGGCCAAGCGAACCGATCCCTCCCCTAGGGACGGCAGAACCTGCTCCACGTATCTGAGGAAGATCGGGTCCGGTCCGACGAGCAGCACTCCGGACCGCTCGAGCCGATGGCGGTGCGTATATAGAAGGTAGGCGGCGCGGTGAAGGCCGACCGCCGTCTTGCCCGTGCCCGGCCCCCCTTGGACGACGAGGATGCCGTCGAGCGGTGCGCGGATCACGCGGTCCTGCTCGACCTGGATGGTCGAAACGATGTCGCGCATCCGTCCGGTGCGCTCGCGATCGACCGCGCGCAACAGAGCCGCTTCGCCGACGAGCGACAGCTCGGATACCAAAGGGTCGGTTGTGTCGAGGAGCTCGTCGTCCAGGCCGAGGACACGCTTGCCCCGGCAATGCAGATGGCGCCGGCGCACCACGCCCTTCGGGTCGCCGGGCGTTGCCCGGTAGAAGGCTTCGGCCGCCGGGGCGCGCCAGTCGACGACGAGCCGGTTTCTATCGAGGTCGGTTACTCCACGCGCCCGATATGGAAGTTCTCGCGGTCGGAGGTGTCGATGCGGCCGAAGACGAGCGGCTCGTCGTCACCGATCGTCAGCGCAACGAAGCGCGCGCGACTTGCGGAGAACAAGGCGTCCCGTTCCCACAGGCTGTGTGCCGACCCGGTTCCCGGGGACGACCCCGCGCGCGCGGCTGCTGATCTCGCTTCAGAGCGGAGTTCTTCGAGGCGTTCGTAAGCGTGATCGACGTGTGACTGCTCGAGCTCGAGCTCCGTTGGTGTCAAAAGACTCCTAAGCCGACAAACGAGCAGCAGTATTACCGCACTTCATCGCTTGTGGGAAGTGGTATGTGTCGAAGTACAATTGATGTATGCCCACGGACGTCGAGATTGAATACTGCGTGCCCTGCGGGCACCTAGAGATGGCGATCGATACTCAGCGGGCCATCCTTACCGAGTTCGGACAGGATCTGCACGCCGTGGCGTTGGTCACCGGTGACAAGGGCGTTTTCAAGATCCGCGTCAATGGCGAGGAGATCTTCGACAAGAAGCAGGGCTACGACGAAGCCGCCATCCTTGCTGCGATCAAGGAACGCATCTAGCGGATCAGAGTCGCGCTGCTTGCGGGCTGGGACCAATCGTTTCACGCGACGAAGGATCGACGAACTCGATCCGCGCCACGAAGCGCTCGCGAACACGACCGAAGAGATTCCCGACCGGTTTGCAAGGATCATCACGAGCGGCACGTTGTGAGGATCGCGCGGCCCGTGTCCCACGGCAGTGACGTGAGCGAGTAGAAGCGCAGGTAGCGCGTGAGCGTCTCGAGGGGGCCGAGCCCCGCTGCGAAGAAGACGTCGGCCACCTTCGCCGAGGAACGGCCAGAACCACAGCGTCATCACGAATCCGTAAGCGATCGACGACGCGTACGCGTAGGCGCCGAGGGCGACGACCGGGAACCGTCCGCGCGGCGATTGCGCAGCAAGCCCGACACCTGCTCCCACCCAGCCGAGCGCGAACATCTGGAACGGCATCCACGGCCCGACCCCGCCGGTGAGCACCGACGACGACGAGGATCGAGAACGCGCCGAGCAGGAACGCGAAGCGTGACCCGATGAACCAGCCGGCGAGGATCGGAAGGATGAACATCAATCCTTCGCCGGACGGTCCCTTCGGGATCCGCAGGAACGCGTTCACCGCGACCAGCACGCCGAGCAGCGCGATGAGGCGCGCATCGCCGACGCCCTTCGCGGCGCCGTGTCGATCGCGACGAGGATCAGCAGCGGGACGAAGCATCGCGATCAGAGCCGGAGCGTCGGTGGCATGAGCCTGGTTCTCGCCGGCCGGTCCGCGGACGCCGAGCAGCAGCGGCCAGCCGAGTCGCGACCAAGCCGAGGACGTTGGTCGCGACGAACGCACCGAGGCCGAGGTGTCGTTTGATCATTCCGGGTCGCTTGATTCCTCGATGTCGGTTTCGTCCTGATGGATCGCCTCCACGTGATCGATCTCCGGTACGTCGGCCGGCATCCTTGGATCACGTCGTCTGGGATGAGGAAGCGCGGGTCGCCCATGACCTTCGAGGTCTGAGACGAGAACAGCAGCGATTCGCCGAGCACGTCGCGCACCCGGCCCGACGCGACGATGTCGCCTTCGGCCAACAGGTGCACGCGGTCGGCCGCGCGCGCGACGAGCTCGACGTCGTGCGTGACGAGAAGGACGGCCGCACCGTCGTCGGCCTTCTCCCGCAGGATCGCGCGCCAGCCGGTCCTTGCCCGGCGGGTCGAGACCGCGCGTCGGTTCGTCCAGGAGGTAGACGTCGGGCGAACGCACGAACGCCGTGCCCGAGTGCGGCCCACAGACGCTGGCCGGCAGAAAGCGTCCACGGGTGTCGGTCGGCAAGATCGAACAGTCCGAGCCGGCGAAGCCAGACGCGGGCTTCCGCCGTCGACGGAGCCGATGTCTCCAGCTCGGCGCGAACGGTGTCGCGGAACAGCAGCATCTCGGCCCGCTGCGGGACGTAGGCAACACGGTTGGCCGTCCTCCGATCGCGTTTTCGCGCGGCGAAGAGCCGTCGCGATGTGCCGGCGACGGGTTCGTCGTCGACGGTGATCGTTCCTCGCGACGGCTCGATGAGGCCGGCCAGGCGCGCGCAGCAGCGTCGTCTTGCCGGCGCCGTTGCGTCCGACGAGCGCGGCGATCTCGCCGCGGTGCAGCTGCAGCGACACGCCGCGCACAACCTCGCGCCCGCCGACTTCGACGCGCGAGGCCTTCGCATGCGCAGCGCCGTTTCGCCCGGCTGCGATCGGCGGCGACGCCGGAGGTTCGGACTGTATGCCGGCAGCGAACGCCCGGCCCTCGCGAACGGTGAGCGGCAGCGGCTGCCAGCCGAGCTCGCGGCCGAGCATCGAGACCGGCGGCGCGAACGGCGCGCGCGCGAAGACTTCGCGCGGCGGGCCGATCAACGCGCGTCCCGTTCGAAGAAGCAACCTGATCGGTGAACGAGACGACGCGCTCGAGCCGGTGTTCGGCGCACACGATCGTCAGGCCGAGCTCGTCGCGCAGTCGGCCGAGGACGCTGAAGACGTCTTCGGCCGACTGCGGATCGAGCGCCGACGTCGGTTCGTCGAGGACGAGCACGCGTGGCTGCGCCGTCAGCACCGCGGCGATCGCGACGCGCTGACGCTCGCCGCCGGACAGCGTGTCCAGCCGCCGCTCGCGCAGATGCGCGATGCCGAGCGCGTCGAGCACCTCCTCGACGCGCTTGCGCATCGTGGTCGGCGGCGACGCCGAGGTTCTCCATCGCGAACGCGAGCTCGGGGATCACGCGGTCCGGTCGTCGCGTGCGCTTCGGGATCCTGCGGCACGAAGCCGATCGACGCCGGCCAGGTCGCGCGGCGGCAGGCCGGTGACGTCGCGTCCGCCGAGACAGATGCGTCCGGAGAACGTGCCGCCCGAGTGGTGCGGCACGAGGCCCGGCGGCACGCGGAGCAGCGTCGACTTCCCGCTGCCCGACGCACCGGCGACGAGCAGCAGGTCGCCGTCGCGCACCTCGAGATCGATCGTCGCGAGCGCCGGCTCGTGCGACGCCCGGATACGTGAACGTGACATCGTGCAGCCGGATCATCGCGACTCGGCCCCCGCGAGTCGCCGGCAAGCGCGAACAAGCAAGGTGACGCACGGCGGTGCGCCACGCGAAGAGCGGGCCACGACACGACCGGGAAGGGGTCGTAGCAGCGCGTCCGGCCCGGCGCAGCGCCGCCACGACGCAGACCGCGGCCGACGCGACGATCACCGCGACGTCGAACGACGTGACGGGACGCCGGCGCAGTCGCGAGTTGTCGGCGACGGACCGATGCCGTCCGGAAGCCCGACGGCGATCGCCGCCGCGCCGGCCACGGCCAGTGCCGTCGCCACTGCGTCGCCGCCGGCGATCCACGCGGCGATCGCGAGGCAGCACCGACGAGCCCGGCCCACAGCGACATCCGCGACGAACCGCGAGCGCCTGCCGCGTCCGTAGCCGCGCGCGTCCATCGACTCCGCGAGCAGCAGCGCGCGCTCGAGCGACATCCCGAGTACCGGGCACGGCGAGCGACGGCGCGAGTCGGCGCAACCCCCACTCACCGCGCAGCCGCTGCGCGTCCCGGACGTCGCGCACGGTGCGCAACATCCCGGGGACGAACGCGACGGCGATCGACAGCGACGAGCCCGACGTCGCGGAAAGCCGCCGGGACCGTCCGCAGCAGTCCGCGAGGTCGGCGTGCGCGTTGAAGACGCCGAACGCCGCGAGCACGACGATGAGCCGCAGGCCCTCGCGCGACCGCGGCGACGAGGACCTCGGCCGAGACCGGCCCGCCGAGCTCGAGGCCGCCCGAGCCAGCGCGGCGTCTCGAAGCTCGGGAGCGACGAACAGGACGGTCGTCCCGGGGTTGGGCAACAAGCGCCGACGAACAGCGACGCGGACGACCAGCAGCACGAGTCCCGAACACGACGAACAGCCGGACGGCCCGTCCGACCGGCGACGTGTCGGCAGGGAAGGACAGGTGGACGACGAGCACCGCGCCCAGCGCGAGCAGCGATGTACAGCGGGTTCGTGACGACGAACGCGAACACGCTGATACCGCGTGAGCCACGCGATCCACGCGGACGGATGCGAGCGTCACCCGCGAGCCTAGCGCTCGACACGTCGCTCGTCTCGGGTCCGGCGGCTTGCGTCGCCGTCGACCTCAGCGCGTCCTCGGTGTAGCGGTTGCTGCGCGTTCCACAGCAGCCACTCGTCGACGCCCGCGTCCTCGACCGCCTCGATCTGCGCGCGCACCTCGGCCGGCGTGTACGGCACGCGCAGAGTGAAGTCCTGCAGCCACGGCCGTAGCTTCGCTCCCGTTCCCTTGATGCGCCGCTTCGCGTCGTTTAGCGACACCGACACCGTCTTGTACGGCTCCTTCTCGGGATCGGCGATTCCGTACTCGGGCTTGTTGTAGTGCGACGGGTAGAGCATCAGCGAGATGTAGTCGACCTGCCGCGCGATCAGCTCGAGCTTCTGCCCGATCCCGAGGTCGTCGGAGACCAGCGCCGTCGAGTCCGAAAAGGTCGGCCGACATGTATGCGCCCCGCGGGACGATCTGGGCCCGCGCCCTCTCCAGGAAGTCGCGGATCACGTCGTGGGGCAGGCGCTCGTCCCGGTGCGGGAACCACATCCGGGTCGTGTCGCCGTCGGTCGGGAAGCGGACGTAGTCGAACTGGATCTCGTCGAACCCGAGCTCGACGGCCTCGACGGCCAGCGAGATGTCGTAGTCCTGCGCCTCCGTCGAGTACGGGATCGAGCCAGCCCAGTCCCTTGGTCGCTCTGCCAGGCCCCGCCGCCCGATGTCCTGAACGGCCAGGTCCGGACGGACCTTCGCCAGGTAGGAGTCCTGGAAGGTGACGATCCGTCCGATCACGTAGATGTCCCGGCGCGCTTCAGCTTCCGGATCGTCGCTGCCGGGTCGATCATCTTCGGGAGGCCGGCGCCGGCCATGCGCGCTTGCGGCGACCGCGGCACCCACGAGATCTCGCCGCGCTCGTCCTTGATGTCGATCACGACGGCGTTGAGCTCGGTCGCGTTCGATGAGCTTGAGCAGCTCGTCGAAGTTGCGCCCGCCCGCGGTGTAGCCCGTCATGAGGATGCCCTTGGCTTGCGTTGGGGGCCGCTCGGCGAACCGGCTCGAAGTCCTTGGGCAGTGGATCGACCGGAGAACGACTGGACCTGTTCGGGCTTGTTGCCGAAGAACGGCAGTCTGTCGTCCGGACAGGACGGGCGAGAGACGGCGGAGCCAGCATGTAGACGCTGATGCCGATCGCGGCCAGGACCAGGAGGTTCTGGAGGGGCCGTCGATCCAGAACCGGCTTGGAGGGGCTCGGGTGTGCCCGAGCGGGCGAACAAGCATGGGCGACAAGGGTAGGAGAAGCGGGTTGACCGACGCCTAGGTCGCTGAGGCGCTGTTTGCCGAAGCGAGGTCAGGTGCTGACCGTCGGCCAGATGGCCGCTCAGTCCTCTTGTTCGAGCTGCCTCGACCTTCTTCAGACGGCGGGCGTAGCGCTCGCCGCCGTCGAAACTCGCCGCCGAGGAAGGCGCGAACGATCTCGCGGATCACTTCGATGCCGATGATCCCCGAACCCAGCGCCAGGACGTTCGCGTCGTCGTGCTCCACCATTGGTGCGCGGTGTACGTGTCGTGCGCCTGCGCGCAGCGGATGCCGCGCATCTTGTTCGCCGCGATGACCGCTCCGGCTCCCGAGCCGCAGACGATGATCCCGCGCTCGGCTTCACCGCTTCGGACGGCTTCGCCGACGGCTTTCGCGATGTCCGGGATAGTCGACGGAATCGGTCGAATGGGTGCCGAGGTCGAGAACCTCGTTGCCGGATTCCTTGAGCAGAGCGATCAGATCTTCCTTCACGCTGAATCCGCGGTGATCGACGCCCAGGGCCACGCGCATAGGCGAATCCTACTGGGCGCCCGGGAGCCGAATTCGGCCCGCTTCGCAGGTCGTCCGGGCTGATGGGGGCCGCGTTCCAATTGACACAAGCCACATGCGCGTGCTAGCACTCTTATCCTAGGAGTGCTAATCAGACCGCGTTCAGGGAGGTAGAAGGTATGCCGGCAAAGACCATCACGTACTCGGCCGAAGCTCGGCGCGCCCTCGAGGAGGGCATGAACAAGCTGGCCGACGCCGTACGCGTAACACTCGGCCCGAAGGGCCGAAACGTCGTCCTGGAGAAGAAGTGGGGAGCCCCACGATCACCAACGACGGCGTCACCATCGCCAAGGAGATCGAGCTCGAGGATCCGGCGGAGAAGATCGGTGCCGAGCTCGTCAAGGAGGTAGCGAAGAAGACCGACGACGTCGCCGGTGACGGCACGACTACCGCCACCGTTCTCGCGTGGGCGATGGTCCGTCAGGGTCTTCAGAACCTCGCGGCCGGCGCGAACCCGATGTCGCTTCGCACGGGCATCGAGCCTGCCGTCGAAGCCGCCGTCGACTCGATCCGCAGCCAGTCGCGAGAGATCGCCTCGAAGGACGAGATCGCGCACGTCGCTGCCAACTCCGCGGCCGACCCCGAGGTCGGCGACCTGATCGCCGAGGCGATGGACAAGGTCGGCAAGGACGGAGTCATCACCGTCGAGGAGTCGCAGACCTTCGGCATGGAGCTGGAGCTCGTCGAGGGCATGCGCTTCGACAAGGGCTACATCTCGCCGTACTTCGTCACCGACCCCGACCGGATGGAAGCGGTCCTCGACGACCCGTTCGTGCTCATCGCGAACCAGAAGATCTCGAACGTCCGCGATCTGCTGCCCGTCCTCGAGAACGTCATGCAGGCCGGCAAGCCGCTGGCCGTCATCGCCGAGGACGTCGAGGGCGAAGCGCTCGCGACGCTGGTGGTCAACAAGATCCGCGGGACGTTCAAGTCCGTCGCGATCAAGGCCCCCGGGTTCGGTGAGCGCCGCAAGGCGATGCTCCAGGACATCGCGATCCTGTGCGGTGCCCAGGTCATCTCCGAGGAGCTCGGCATCAAGCTCGAGAACGTCGGCGTGGACATGCTCGGCAAGGCCCGCAAGATCATCGTCACGAAGGACGAGACGACGATCGTCGAGGGCGCCGGTTCGGCCGACGACGTCAAGGGCCGCATCAACCAGATCAAGGGCGAGCTCGAGCGCACCGACTCCGACTACGACCGCGAGAAGCTGCAGGAGCGGCTGGCGAAGCTCGCCGGCGGTGTCGCGGTGATCAAGGTCGGCGCGGCGACCGAGGTCGAGCTCAAGGAGAAGAAGCACCGCATCGAGGACGCCGTCCAGTCGACGAAGGCCGCAGTTGAGGAGGGCATCGTCCCCGGTGGCGGCGTCGCGCTCATCCGTGCGACCGTGGCCGTCGAGAAGGCGGCCGACGCTCTCAAGGACGACGAGCGCACCGGCGCGCTCATCGTGCGCAAGGCGCTCGAGGAGCCGCTCAAGCAGATCGCGATCAACGCCGGCTACGAAGGCGGCGTCGTCATCGAGAAGGTGCGCGGCCTGAAGGCCAACGAGGGCTTCAACGCCGCGACCGGCGAGTACGGCGACATGTTCAAGTTCGGCGTCCCCGACCCGGCCAAGGTGACGCGCTCGGCGCTGCAGAACGCGGCTTCGATCGCGGCCCTGTTCCTGACCACCGAAGCTGTCGTGGCCGAGAAGCCCGAGAAGGCTTCGGCCGGTATGCCCGCCGGCGGCGGAATGCCGGGCGGCGGCATGGGCGACATGGACTTCTAGTTCAGAAACAACCCACGAAGAAGACCCTCGCCTCGGCGGGGGTTTTCTTCATTTCTGGGGGCTGAGCAGCGCGCTTTGAGTGCGGGGGGATGACGCCGGCGGTATCGTTGTCTAGCTGCTTATTCCGCCTGGGCAGGGCCAAGGGGAGGGCCGCAGGTGTGGTCCTCAGAGGTGCAACCGAGTTGACTGACCGACCCGCGTTTTCACGCCGACGCCTCGCAGCGCTGTGGATGTTCGGCCTGATGTCGATCCTTTCGCTGAGCATTGCTTTACCACCCGCGTCGGCGCCTGCCGTTGGTGCGGAAGCTTGCACGGCAACGGGTAACGAAACGGTTGCCACAACGAAAGAGGACTACGCCCCAGAAGAAGTAGTCCCGATAAGCGGCACGGGATACGCCCCGCAATGCGAGCTCACGATCAAAGTAACGCGTCCGGACGGATCGGTTGTCGTTGGCGACGGGAGCTTCGAACCAGGCAGCGACACCGTCATCACAGCTGAGGACGGAACTTTCGCTTACGACTACCAGCTGGACGGCATCCAGGGCGAGTACGTAATCGACGTGATCGGCGCCAACGGCGTTGTGCTGGCCACAATGACCTTCAACGATTCGGTCAACATTCGAGCGGCGGTGGGTGCGGCCACTGGAGCCATGGGGGGTTCTGGAAATGCTACGGGTGCAGGTGCCACTGCCACAACGTTGGTCATCGCGAAGCCGACCGGAACAGTAGAAGGCGACTTCCTTATCGCGCAGATCACAGTTAAAGGGTTGGCTGCGGGCGCAATTACCCCACCGACCGGATGGTGCACCGCGGGGGACGCGTGCTCGATCAGTACGAACGCTCCGGCGAGGACCAACGGAACCGGCATTAGCCAGGCCGTCTACTACAAGTTCGCTGGTGCCTCCGAACCGGCTACGTATACCTGGACGTTCCCGTCGTCTCTACGCGCCTCAGGCGGAATCATCAGCTACCAGGGTGTCGATGTCACACAGCCTTTCGACGTTGCCTCAACCTCGGCGACTAACGCGTCCACAACACCAACCGCAACGGGTGTGACGACCGTGACTCCCCAGACAAAGATAGTTTCGTTTTTCGGTGTAAACATCTCGACCACATTCGGAGCGCCAGCTACGGCAGGCACTGAGCAGTACGACGTCAGAAATGGAACGAGCGGTGGTGCGATCGGTCCGTCGTCATCCGGCTACGACACCACCCAAGCGACTGCAGGTGCTACCGGAACTAAGTCTGTGACGGCCACGAGTGCGGAATGGATCGCGCATCTGGTTGCTTTGCGTCCCGCCACGACAGATCTGTCGATTTCGAAGAGCGATGGAGCCAGCTCCGTTGTAGCGGGTACTTCAGTGACGTACACCGTGATCCTGACGAACACAGCCGTTGCCGGATTCGGCGCTGCTGCAATTCCCACGGGAGTCATTGTCAATGACCCGATCCCCGCCGGTACAACCGCGGGCGCTTTGGATAGCGGATGCGTTCAGACTGGTCCTGGCGTCGGTAACAACATTAGGTGCACGACGAGTGCCCCAATCGCTTCGGGGGGGACGAAGACCTTCCTGATCACTCTGAATGTGGCTCCGGGGTATAGCTCTTCGACCCTGGCCAACACAGCAACGATTGATTCGGCGTCAGTGTCGGCCAACATTAGCGACCCCGACAGCAGCGACTACACGGCGACCGATACGAACACAGTTGACAAGGTTTCAGACCTGTCCATCACGAAGTCAGGTCCGGCCTCTGTAAATGCAGGTGAAAGCCTTACGTACACGATGGTCGTTACGAACAACGGACCGTCTAATGCCGCAGGAGTTTCCCTTTCCGACGTACTGCCGACCGAGTTGACCGGTGTGCAGTTCTGTAGATCAAATCCCGGCGCTAATAATTGCTCCGGCGGAAACTTCGCATGGCCGATCACTAACTCGATCCCGGTTCCAACTAGCGGAATCATTGCGCCCGGGGCGGGTGGCGCGATCACTGTGAAGATCACTGGCACGATTCCGGCGTCGACTGCCGACGGCACAGTGATCAGTAACACAGGAACGGTCAGCTCGACGTCGACAGATCCGAACGGCGCCAACAACACGAGCACGCCGGCCGTCTCTACGACAATCACGACTTCCGCGAATCTTGCAGTCTTGAAAACCGCTTCGCCCGAACCGGTTATCGCCGGTAACGATCTGACCTACACCATTGTCGTGACGAACAATGGCCCGTCCGATGCGCAGTCCGTCACTGTGACCGACGCGCTGCCCGCGCCTCCACTAGTGGGCCCGAAGTTCTGCGTCGACAGCGGTTCTGTATGCGACCCGAGCCTCTCGGTCGACCCATGGACGGGCTCTACCAACGTCGGAACCATCAGCGCGACGAGTCCGAACAACACCGCCACGGTTCGGATCGTCGCAACCCTCCCTTCGAATGCCGGCGGGGTAGGTTCCATCTCGAACACGGCCTCTGCGGAGTCAGCAACGACAACCGACCCGGACACGGACGACAACTTGAGCACCACGGAAACGACCGTCGCTACACAGGCCGACCTAGTCGTTACGAAGGACGATTCGCCGGATCCCGTCAACGCCGGCGCGACGCTCGAGTACACGATCGAGGTCGACAACACCACCGGTCCTTCGGACGCGGCAAACGTGAACGTCTTCGACACCTTGCCGACCAGCGGGATCACGAATGTACGTGCGTGCGTCGTGGATCTAGTCGTGGACTGCACGGACGAAGCGAATTACTTGGCCTACGCGTATCCGGACGATTCGCCGGACCCGATCTCCGTCGGCATCGTTCCCGCCGGCGGGAGCAAGTTCGTACACATTCGGGTGGACGTTCTCTCCAACGTCGCCAACGCCTCGACACTCACTAACTCAGCTTCGGCTACCAGCGACACGGCCGACCTCGACACGGCGAACAACACTGAGGGAGAGGACACGACTACGTCCGTCGATGCAGACATGTCCGTGGACAAGTCGGGTCCGGCCACTGCCGTGAGCCCCTCGACGGTGACCTACACGCTCACCGTCCACAACGGCGGTCCTTCGGACGCTGCGAGTGCGACCGTCAGCGACACACTCCCGTCGAGCTTGCTGGTCTCACACCCGAGTGCGAAGTACTGCGTCGTGACGAATCTGGTTGATTGTTTGTCCGACGGTCAGTACACGGCTTACACCAATGGAAGCGCGATCGCACTCGGCAATATGCCTGACGGGGGCGCCGATCAGGTCGTCAAGATCAAGGTCGACGTGTTCTCTGGATTGGCCGAGGGCGTAACTTTCACCAACTCGGCGACAGCCGACAGCGGCACTCCCGATTCCAATCCGGCGAATGACTCAGACTCCGTCACTACCACGGTCGCCAACAACGCCGACCTCGAGGTCGTGAAGACCGACTCGCCCGATCCGGTGTTCGCCGGTAACAACCTCAACTACACGATCGTGGTCACGAACCACGGTCCGTCTGTCGCGAGCACAGTCACGCTGACCGACAGCCTTCCCGCTGGTCTTACCGGCGCGAAATTCTGCGTCGACATCGCACTTGCGTGTAACCCCAACTCCGGCGCGACCTGGACGGGCTCGACATCACTGGGGAATGTCGCTGTGGGCGCCGCAAACGCGAAGACGGTGCGGATCGTCGCCACGGTCAACCCGAACCTCGCCAACAACTCGATGCTTTCCAATACAGCAACCGCGTCGTCACTGACACCGGAGCTCACGGTCGACCCGCATCCGAACTCCGACACTGAGACCACGCAAGTCAAGAGCGTCGCTGATCTCGGCGTAGTGAAGACCGGAACCGGAACGAACGTCCCCGGTGGTGTTTTGACCTACACAGTGACCACGACCAACTTTGGACCGTCGACGGCGCATGGCGTGACGATCACCGACAACATCCCGACGGGTACGACCTTCGTGGGCTTCATCGGAACCCCCGGGGGTTGCAGCTACATCTCCACCGGTACCCCGCGCGTCAGCTGCTCGATAGGTGACCTGAACAGTGGCGATTCCTTCCCCTTCCAGTTCCAAGTGAAGGTCGGCGAGGACGTCGCCGGCACGATCACCAACGTCGCAACCGCGGCTTCGAGCGGCTCGACCGAGCCTGTGCCGGACACCACACACCCCAACTCGTCGACGGACGCGAAGGTAACCGCCTGCACCGCGGGCAAGATCGGTACGTCGGGCCCCGATGTCATCTCTGGGACGACGTCGGGCGAGACCATCTGCACCCTGGGCGGCAACGACCGCGTGACGGCCTCAGGCGGCAACGACAAGATCTTCGGCGGATCGGGCGACGATCTCCTGTATGGCGGGGACGGCGACGACACGATCGACGGCGGGACCGGCAATGACCGGCTGTTCGGTGAGAACGGCAACGACACGCTCATCGGCGGCGCGGGTACCGACGGCTGTTCCGGCGGCGCGGGGACGACCACCAAGTCCGGCTGCGAAGCCTGACGCAGCGACTGAATTCGGTCCTTGAGAAGGCTACTTGTGCTAGTCAGACCCCCTGTCGATACTGTTAGTACCGCTCTAGCGGGGAAACAAATGGCCGCCAAAACTTTTGTACGTCTATTAGTCGTTGCCACCCTCGCCCTGGGGGCGGGCTGGCTCGCGCCTAACGCCCACGCCGACGTCGAGGGCAGACGCAACCAACATCCAGGAGGGCGACAACGACTCGAGCTACCGAGCAGACCGGCATTGGGGCGTCCGGGAGATGCCGTCGGCGGGCCAGGTCGTCGGCGTTGTTTCGTCCGGAGATGCATCCGTCGACGCCACCAATCGCTCCGAGGACGTCGACATAACTACCGGTGAGGCGAGCGGCTCGAATGAGACCTCCAACCTCACCGGACAGACCACGGAGTTCCTCGGCTCCCTGAACGTGGGAACCTCGGACATCATCGGCGCCGAAGCGCCCTTCGGGAACATCCAAGAAGGCGACAACTCCTCGAGCGTCGCGCAAGCAGCAGATGCAACTACCGGTGACGGCGTAGCCGGGCAGGTCATCGGAGTCGTGACGGCCGCAGGCGGATCGGCCGACATCGTGGCGGCCAACACAACGACCGACTCGGACGTCGAAACCGGTGAGGCCGAGACTGAGAACACGCTGGCGGCCCTCGTCGGTCAGAACAACGCTTTCCAAGACACCAACGTAGGTGTTGCCGACATCATCGACTCGTCGGCGCCCGGCGGGAACATCCAGGAGGGCGACAACGATCTGTCGTCCGATCAAAGCGCCAACGCTACAACTGGTGATGGAGTGGCCGGACAGGTGATCGGTGCGGTATCCGCCGGAGACGCATCGATCGATGCGACTAACCGCAGCGACGACGTCGACATCGAGACCGGTGGCGCCGAGGCCGAGAACGCTGCCGCCTCGCTCGTCGGCCTGAACGAGTCGGAATTCGGCGACACGAATGTCGACGTCGCCGACATCGTGAACTCGCACGCCGACGCAGGGAACATCCAGGAAGGCGACAACGAAACCGAACAGTCTCAGGACGCTAGTGCCGCTACCGGCGATGGTGTCGGCGGACAGGTCATCGGCGCAGTGACGTCGGCCGGTGGTTCGGCCGACATCGTTGCGGCCAACACCACGACAGACGCCGATATCGAAACAGGCGGGGCTGAAGCCGAGAACGAGCTCGCTTCGTTAACGGGTCAGAACAACGCGTTCAACGACACGAACGTCGGCGTCGCCGACATCATCGACTCGTCGGCCGACTTCGGAAATCTCCAGGAAGGCGACAACGACCTTTCGGCCGACCAGGCGGCCAACGCGACGACGGGCGATGGCGTTGCCGGCCAGATCCTCGGTGTCGTCTCCGCCGGCGACGCATCAGTTGATGCGACGAACCGCACCGACGACGTAGATGTGGTCACGGGCGACGCACTGGCCACAAACGCGGCGGCCCGGCTCACGGGGCAGAACGTCTCGTTCCTCGGGGATACGAATGTCGACGTCGCCGACATCACGGGTTCCTCGGCGGCCAACCTCCAAGAGGGCGACAACAGCGGCGATCTCTCCCAGGCTGCGAACGCTGCGACGGGTGATGCGGTCGGCGGGCAGGTTGCCGGCGTGGTGACCTCGGCCGGCGGCTCGGCCGACCTTGTTCTGTCGAACACGTCCGAGGATGTCGACGGCGACACGGGCGACTCCACGTTCGCCAACCTGGACGAAGACTTCGTCGGACAGGCCTTCTCCGTCGAGGGCGGCTTAGACATTTAGCCCGCACGACATCGATGGATTCGTCCCCCATAGGGGCGATACTTCTCATAAGGATGGGTCTAGACGCGCGCCCCGTGAGGAGAGCCGAGGTCCAAGCCATCTTCGACAAGAAGATGGCCGACTTCAGACACAAGGCGTCCAAGCTGGTTCTGCACCACGTCGATCCGACCGTCTACTTCGATGCGGCATCGGACGACCCGGACATCCGCTTCGCAGTGGAGACCGGCTTCTTGAGCAGCATCGAATCCGATCTTCGCGATCCCGTTCTCGTTCGGCTCGACGACCGCAAGCTGGTCACCTGTCCGGCGCTCGTCCTGAAGGTGCTGGCCGACGAGCCGGCCGGCATCCATCGTGCCTTCGTCGAAGGGGCCTTCCTGAGGAAGCTCTTCCGCTTCTTCGTCCCGGCGGCGCACGAGGGCGGCGAAACCTGGGAGATCACCGAGCAGGTGCGCGAGATCATGCAGCGCCACTTCGCGTTCCAGCTCGTGGCGTGTGAGGCCGTTCTCGGCCAGGCCGCGTAGTCGGCCCGCGACCGTCGTTTTCGTCCGATAGGCTTTCTCTTTCTAAGCGTCTGAAGGGGAGCCGATGGACATCGAGATCGGGATGGGCAAGTCGGCCCGGCGGGCCTACGGACTCGACGAAGTCTCGATCGTGCCCTCCCGCCGGACGCGAGACCCCGACGACGTAGACATCTCCTGGAACCTCGACGCGTGGACCTTCGGGCTCCCGCTCATGGGTTCGGCCATGGACGCCGTCGTCTCGCCCGCAGACGGCCATCGAGATAGGAAAGCTCGGCGGGCTGGCCGTCCTGAACCTCGAGGGACTGTGGACCCGCTACGAAGACCCGATCCCGGTCTACGAGCGGATCGCCGAGGCCTCGGCCTCCGAGGCGACGAAGGTGATCCAGTCCGTCTACGCCGAGCCGATCAAGGGCGAGCTCATCGGCGAGCGCATCCGCGAGATCAAGGAAGGCGGCGTCGTGGCCAGCGCGTCGCTGACGCCGCAGCTCGTCGAGCAGTTCTCGAAGGACGTCCTCGAGGCCGAGCTCGACATCCTCGTCATCCAGGGCACGGTCGTGTCCGCGGAGCACGTGTCCAAGACGCGCGAGCCGCTCAACCTCAAGGAGTTCATCCGCACCTTCGACCTGCCGGTGATCGTCGGCGGGTGCGCGGCCTACGAGACCGCCTACCACTTGATGAAGACCGGAGCGGCCGGCGTGCTCGTCGGCATCGGGCCGGGCGCTGCGTGCACGTCGCGTCAGGTGCTCGGGATCGGTGTGCCGCAAGCCACGGCGGTCGCCGACGCGGCCGGTGCACGGACGCGACACCTCGAAGAAACGGGACGGTACTGCCACGTCATCGCCGACGGCGGCATGCGCACCGGTGGAGATATCTCGAAGGCCATCGCGTGCGGAGCCGACGCCGTGATGATCGCTTCGCCGCTGGCGGCGGCTTTCGAAGCCCCGGGCCGCGGCTACCACTGGGGCATGGCTACGTTCCATCCCGAGCTCCCGCGCGGTGTTCGCGTCGAAGCGGGACAAACGGCGACGTTGAAGGAGATCCTCATCGGTCCGGCCGACGTCAACGACGGAACGCTCAACCTCTTCGGCGCCCTTCGGTTCTCGATGGCGACATCGGGCTACGGCACGGTTCGGGAGTTCCAGAAGGCGGAGGTCGCGGTTGCGCCGGCGGTAAAGAGCGAAGGCAAGCTCCTTCAGCACACCCAAGGCGTGGGGTCCGTCTAACACGTGTCGACCCGCAGCGCCGGACCCAGTCCTGGTACTGGATTTCGGTGCGCAGTACGCCCAGCTCATCGCCCGTCGTGTGCGCGAGTGCCATGTGTACTCGGAGATCGTTCCGCACTCGATCAACGCGGACGACGTAGTTCGCCGTAACCCGCAGGGGCTAATCCTTTCCGGCGGACCGTCGTCGGTATACGAGCCCGGCGCGCCCGACTGCGACGAACGCATCCTGCGTCTCGGGTCCCGGTTCTTGGTATCTGCTACGGACACCAGGTCGTCGCGCAAGCGTTGGGCGGGGAGGTGGGCCATACGGAGGTCGGTGAATACGGAAAGGCCGATCTGGACGTAACCGCCCAAGATTCGGTGTTGCTTTCCGGGCTCCCAGAACGAACATCGGCCTGGATGTCGCACCGCGACGCGGTGATCAAGCCGCCGCCGGGGTTCACGGTCACGGCGTCGACGCCGACATGCCCGGTTGCGGCTATGGAAGATGTAGACGGCGGCCTGTACGGCGTTCAGTTCCATCCCGAGGTTGCTCACACGCCGCGAGGCATGGATGTGATGCGCAACTTCCTCTACAAGGGATGCGAAGCGGCACCCACGTGGACGCCGGTGTCGATCATCGATGAAGCGATCGAACGTATCCGCGCCCAGGTCGACAAGAAAGAGGTCGTGTGTGCATTGTCGGGCGGCGTCGACTCGTCCGTTGCCGCGCTCCTAGTCCATCGTGCGATCGGTGATCAGCTCACGTGCATCTTCGTTGATCACGGCTTGCTTCGGGAAGGCGAAGCGGAGCAAGTAGTGGCCACATTCCGTCGTCACTTCCACGTCGAGTTGATCCACGTCGATGCTCGTGAGAAGTTCCTCACCGCGCTGGCCGGCGTTACCGAGCCGGAGCACAAGCGCAAGATCATCGGTGAGCTGTTCATCCGGACGTTCGAAGACGTCGCGAAGAGCTTGGGCGGACCAAAGTTCCTTGTGCAAGGGACGTTGTACCCGGACGTCATCGAATCGGGCGGCGAAAAAAGCGGGAGTGGTGCTTCGACGATCAAGAGTCATCACAACGTAGGGGGACTGCCCGACTGGATGGATTTCGAGCTCGTCGAGCCGCTGCGCAACCTGTTCAAGGACGAGGTGCGCACGATCGGCGAAGAGCTCGGCCTGCCGCCGGAGATCGTCCAGCGTCAGCCCTTCCCCGGACCAGGCCTCGCCGTTCGGATCATCGGCGAGGTAACTGATGAGCGCCTAGAGATCGTCCGAAAAGCCGATGCGATCGTCCGTGACGAGTTGCATCGCGCCGGTCTCGAGCGCGAGATCTGGCAATGCTACGCCGCGTTGATCGGCGTCCAGTCTGTAGGTGTGCAGGGTGACGAGCGCACGTATGCGTATCCGATCGTGGTGCGAGCCGTCACGTCTGAGGACGCGATGACCGCAGATTGGGCTCGCATCCCGCACAACGTGCTCGAGCGCATCTCGAACCGGATCACGGGAGAGGTCCGTGGTGTCAACCGGGTGGTCTATGACATAACGTCGAAGCCGCCCGGGACCATCGAATGGGAATGACGGTTCGTCACGCATTGCGGGCCGACATCGATACCGTCCGCGACACCCTCGTCGATGGCTTCTTCGAAGATCCGTACTTCCGATGGCAGTACCGTGACGACTCGACCTACGAGAAACTCGCAGGCGAGTGGTTCGGTCTCATTACCGAAGCCTGCTTCTCTCGCGGGCACACCTATCTCGTCGACGACGGCGCGGCGGCGGCGATCTTCATACCTCCCGACGTGCCGCTGGCTGAGGACGCAGACCTCCGTCGCACGGCGATGCTGTTGAGCGAGCAACTCGGAGAAGGAAGGGCCATGGAAGTCCTAACCGTGCTGGGAGCGATGGCCGACCACGAACCGAAAGACAAGTCCCACTTCCAGTGTGTTTACATCGCATGCCGGAGCGCTTCGCGGAGCTGCGGCTACGGGGCGGAAGTCATGCGGCGCGTGACTCAGGTGTGCGATAGCGAAGGGATCGGCGCCTATCTCGTCTCGTCGAACCCGCGGAACGTGACCTTCTACGAGCGCGAGGGCTACAAGGTTCTCTCTGACGTTTATCCGATCGACGGCGGGCCGCTTATGCGGCCCATGTGGCGCGACCCGCGCTAGTCGGCGTCGGTGAGATAGATCGGCGACGTAAGCGCCGTGAGCATGAGTTGATTGCGGCAGTACGTCGTCGATGTGCCAACGAGCGGATCGCACGACTCCTTTCGCTCGGCCTTCAGGTCCGGGAGCGACAGTGTTGCTCGAACCCAGCCCGCTTCGTTTGGTGCGGTGAAGTCAACGTTCTGTCCGGGCAACACCAACACCTGGTCCAATAGCGTCTGGCCGTTCGCCCTGACTTGAACGAAGCCCGCGCCGAGCAGACCCTCGGCCCGAACGCGCATGCGGGAGCCGGGCGGGACCTCGTCGCCGATCATGGCTTCGTAGTTGCCGTCACCGTCTGCGTCGGCTTCCAGAAGCAGTCGAAGGTCGCCCAGCAGCGGCGGAACCAGTGAGATGGATGTACGTCCATCACTGAGGCCTTGAAGTACGCCGGCCTTGCTTCGTTCGCTCGAGAACACCCAAGTCGTCGGGTTCCCCGGTCCCAGCGGCAATGAGAGGACCAGCCAATGCGAGTCGCTGCCACCCGTTGCGCCGACCCGATAGCCGCGGTTGAGCCAGCATTCCCAATACGTCACTGCGTCCTCGTTGGACGTGCCGGCGGGCAGCGGGGGCTGGTGAAGGTTGGAGGTGTTCCATACCTCGACGGTGTCGGGAGTCACGTCGAAGCCGTACGTCCAATCCAATTGCGACGTGTCAGTGCAGTCATCGTCCAACGGCGTTAGAAGGTCGCCTGCCGGATGGTTGATCTGGAAGACGCCGCCGTCGTTCCTCAGGGCTGAGGCGGCCGCATTGACGTCGGCGGCCGTCGATGACCCGCTGTCGTAGATGTGGTCGGCTCCCAGCATCTGGGCGTGTCCGTGCAGCGAGTTCTCGTAACCCGGTATGCCTAGGACACCGAACGCTCCGAAGCCGGGATCTGTGACCGAACGAACGTCGTTGTGATCGGTGATCGCTAGGAAATCGAGTCCGCGAAGCGAGGCCTCGAGGAAGCGCTCAGAGACGGGCGCGGAAAGCGTGTACCACTCGTCGATGCCCGTGTTGTCGTCGTCCGGCGGACAGTAAGCGTCGTGCGAATAGCACGTGTGGACGTGGAGGTCGCCGGCCAGCCATTCACCGGTTGCCGCATCGCCCGTGTGCTGCCAAACCAGGATCGGTGCTAGTAGAACGACGGCTACAGCAAGTCTGAGTCGCCGCACGCTACTTGAACGTCGGCCCCGGCCAGGGTCCGAACGGCGCGAAGCCCGGAGCCGCTCCACCTTCCGTGTAATACCGGAGCATCCAGTACGGCAGCAGGTAGTCGACGCCGGGCGCCTGATGCGTGTTGGATACGGAGCCGTTCAGCTGATTGGGCGCCCGCTGCCACAGGAAGTCGGTCGGTGTGCGGTCGACGATCGGCAACGGGTCACGCGCCCGGTACGTCCCCGAGCTCCCGGGGAGGGTGACGACGGGAAGTCCCGGGAACAGCGTCATGTCGACCTGGTCCTCCGGCACGCATGGGAGTGTCGTCGCACAGAACTGCTGGTTGTTGAACGTCCCACCGGCCTCGATCTTGGCTCGGTAATCGCGCCATTGCCTCAGGTGAAGTACGGCATCGTCGAGCCTGCTCTGATCGGCCGTCATGGCGTAGGTGATGGTCTCGAAATGAGCGTTCAGGTGCGTGCGGGTGGTCGAGTCCATCGAGCTCATCGCGAGTGAGTAGACGGTTTGTGCCACGTCGTTAGGTGCGTTGCGCGCGAGGTTGTATCCGATCAAGTGGTCGAGGTTGTGTTTGTAGTAGTCGTTGTAGGGCATCGACTGATCGAAGAACTGAGTCAAGGCGACAAAAGGCGCCATCGTCGCGAGCTCCTCGAGGTAGACCGCCTGCCAGAAGATCGAGTCGACACGTCCGGGCGCCGCCGTCACCACATGGGACGCAGCTTGCGCCATGTTCAATCGTGCCGTCGGTGTGATGAGGAACAGCGGCGAGAAGAAGTTCTCGAAGTCGTGTCCGCAGATGCGAAGGATCGCGTTGATCTCCGAGCACGGTGACTCGTTCTGATTCGTGCCGAAGGGGATCGAGATGCGTCCGTGCGGACGGGGTGTGTTCCACACGTACTTGAAGGCGAAATTAGTCAGCGTGACGATGTCGTCGCGCAGCTGTGAGCGCATCGCCGGGTCGTCCTGACTGACGAGGTCGAAGGCCGTGAGCATCCCGAACGTGGTGCCGGCGTACGCGTCGCGGCTGGTTCCGTCCTCGCAGTAGTACTGCGTCACTGATTTGTCCGGGTTCGTCCAGGCCAAGGGCCCGAATACGCGCCGGTTGGCGGTGTACGGCGGGGGCATGCCCGTGGCGTCGGGCTCGTCGGCGTTCTTCCATCGCTCGGACTCGGGGAAGTCGGTCGGTACGCAGGCCCGCATGAGGTAGCCCGGCTCCCCGGCGAAGATGCCGCCGCCGAATCCGGCCTGTTCCAGCGACGGCTGGAAGACGTGGTTCCAGCTGGCAGAGATGTTCACCAGCACGTGGAACTTCTCGACCATCTCATCGATGCGTCCTTTGGCTTCGAGTTTCTGTGTGTTCCAGAAGACATCCCCGGGGTCGTCGGCCAGATACTTCTTGGCCAGGGAGTAGCGGAACGATTCGGCCGCCAGATATGTGCCTGTCCAGAGCGCCGAATCGGCGTACGCGCCTGTGTCGGCCACGTCCCCCGGGTCGCGGTCCGGTGTGCCGTACTCGATCTCGAAGAGCTGAGAGCCGCCGAAGGGACCGGCCGAGCGAAGGTTATCGACGATTATCTTTTCCAGACGCGCGGCCTCGGCCAGATCGGCCCCGCCGTCGAGGATCGGTGCCGCCGCCGCAGGCTGCGCGGTCAGGAGCGTAGCCGCCATCGAGCATGGCGCACGCGCCCACGAGCGAGGTCTTCCAGACTTTCCGCATCCCCTGCCCTGCCTAGATGTGCACTAAGACACTACAGGTGAGAGCATCTGGCGATGAAACTCCAGATCGGGGACGTCGAGATCGGTTACGACCGCGCCGGGATCGGGCGAGCCGGTCATTCTCGTCATGGGTCTGGGGACTCCGCGCATCGGCTGGTTCCCGCAGTTCCAGTTCCTGTCCCAGTCCTACGACGTCGATCTGCTACGACAACCGGGGCTGCGGCGAGACGATGTGCGCAGTGCCGTGGACGATGAGCGACATGGCGGCGACGCCGATCGCTCTGGCCGACGCGGCCGGCTTCGAGACCTTCCATCTGGTGGGCATCTCCATGGGCGGGATGATCTCCAAGAACTCGTCCTGAACTGGCCCGAGCGCGTTCGGACGCTGACGCTGCATGTCGACGATACCGGGCGGTCCGGAGGCCGTGCCGATGTCTCCGGAGTTCGGGACGGCGATGATGATCTCCGAGCCCCAAGCGCGGATGCGCCGGACGTTGGAGCTCACTTTCGGCAAGAAGTTCCGGCGAAGAGAACCCCGCGATGATGGACCTGATCGCCGGAACGATGATGGCCGGGATTCCCGGGATGAGCTCGCTCGGCGAGGGCGGCGGCGGTTCGGGAGCACGGGGCGGAGGGCTTCTTCGGGCAGCTCGGTGCGGTGGCGGCGTGGATGGGAGCCGGGGGTGCGGCCGCACGGTTGAAGGAGATCGACAAGCCGACCCTCGTTCTGCACGGCGGGGAGGACCTGCTACTGCCCGTCGGCAACGGCAAGATCCTGGCCCGGGACATCCCCGGTGCACGGCTGCGCATCTGGGAGCACGCGGGCCACGCGCTCAACGCCGAATATTCGGACGAAGTGAACGCCGAGCTGGTCGCGCACTTCGAGTCGGCACCCGCTCGGGTTTAGTCATAGGGCGCCTTCCGCAAGAATAAGAGAACGGGCCCCCGCAAGGGCCCGTTCTCGAACTGGAATAGACCCTTCGGCTAGTCGCCGAGCACGATGCCGATGAACAGGCCACCGACGCTTTGTCCGACGAACTCATCGTCGGAGTTGTGGAACGAGGAGTCACCGGATTCACCGTCGACGTCCTCGGAGGTGTTGGCGAGCACGAGATCTGCCGAGCCACCAGCCGAGGTCACCACGCCGGCCACCTGGCCCCCGACGGCATCTCCGGTCGACGCTACTGCGTCCTGCGTCAGTTCCTTGGAGTTGTCGCCGTCCTGGACGTTGGTTGCCGTCCCGGCCTCGACGTCCGCCGCCACTATGTTGGTGAATCCGTCGCGCTGGCCGACGAAAGCCGCAAAGGCGTTCGTCGCATCGCCGTCGCCCGTCTCGAGGTCGACGTCCGTCGAGTTGTTGGTCGCATCGACGGACGTTTCACCGGCGGACACGATGCCGAGCACCTGGCCACCTACTCCGTCGCCGGAAGCGCCGGACGCCGACTGATCGCCGTTCAGGTCGTTATCACCGTTTTGCGCGTTATCGATGACTTCGGCGGTCACGTCGTCGGCAAATACCTGCATCGAGCCGTCGCTGGCCTGACCGACGAATGCTGCGATGCCGTTGGTGGCTGTGCCGTCGCCCGTGTCGATGCCGACGTCCTCGGAGGTGTTGGCAGCCACGACGTCGGCCGACCCGCCCGCTGACGTTACGACACCGATCACCGAACCGCCCACGCCGTCGCCGGAGGTTGCCTCAGCGGCTTGACCGATGTCGGTCGAGTTGTCGCCGTCCTGGGCGTTGGAGCCTTCGGCGTCGGTCACATCCGTCGCGATGATGGTCTGCCCGCTGTCGTTCTGTCCAGTGACGCTCGCGACCTCGTTGTCCGACGTCGTGTCGCCTGTGGAGATGTCGACGTCCTCTGAGCGGTTGGTCGCATCGATGGAGGTCTCACCGGCCGAAACGATGCCGACGACTAACCCGCCCACGCCGTCACCCGAGCCCGACGATGCCGACTGATCGGAGCTCAGGTCGTTGTCGCCGTCTTGCGCGTTGGTCGCGGCACCAAAGACATCTCCGACGAAAACGTTATTGGCAGTGTCCTGGCCGACGATGGTTTGGAGGGCGTTGTCCGCTGTACCGTCACCGGTATCGACGTCGATGTCTTGAGAAGTGTTCGCGGTAACGACGTCGGCCGACCCGCCGGCGGCGGTCACCACGCCGATCACCGAACCGCCGACGCCGTCGCCGGAGGTGGCCTCAGCCGCCTGAACCATGTCGGTCGAGTTGTCGCCGTCCTGCGCGTTCGAGGCCTCATTGGCGTCCACGTCGTCAGTCCTCACGGCGAGAGTCTCGGCTTCGCCGTTCTGGCCCGTGAAGTTCGCGGCAAGGTTCTCCGTCGCTGTGTCACCACTCGAGATGTCGACGTCCTCTGAAGCGTTCGTCGAGTCGACCGACGTGTCGCCCGCCGAAACGATTCCTATGACCTGCCCACCTACGCCGTCACCCGATCCCGACGATGCCGACTGGTCGGAGCTCAGGTCGTTGTCGCCGTCCTGTGCGTTGGAGGCTGCGGTCAGCGTCACGTCGGACGTGTCGATGATCGCGAAGGAATGGTTCTGACCAACGAGTGATGCCAACGTGTTGGCGGCATCGCCGTCGCCTGTGTCGATGTCGACGTCCTCGGAAGTGTTAGCGGCTACGACGTCGGCCGACCCGCCGGCGGAGGTCACCACGCCGATGACCGTGCCTCCTACGCCGTCGCCAGACGAGGCCTCAGCGGCCTGAACAACGTCGGAAGAGTTGTCGCCGTCTTGGGCGTTCTGAATAACGTCCCCGTCGACGTCGGACGTCAGCACGTCGATCCGGGAGCCTTCATGCTGGCCGGTGAAGTTCGACGAGATGTTGGCCGCGCTCGTGTCACCAGTCGAGATGTCGACGTCCTCGGAGCGGTTCGTCGAATCGATACTTGTGTCGCCGGACGAAACCGAGCCTACGACCTGACCGCCAACCGCATCGCCGGATGCCGACGATCCGGACTGGTCGGTGCCCGACTCGTTGTCGCCGTCCTGCGCGTTGTCGCAACTTATCGCAGTGCCGGTGCACTCCACGCCGGCGTTGGCGATCCCTGCAATCGAGGAGCTACCGAGCGCGAGCAGCGCTACCAGCCACAGTTTGAAAATCTTGGTCATGTCTTTGTGCCTGCCCCTTCTGCTTGGAGTCCGCCGGTGGTCCTGCTGCCAGCAAGTCCTGCGGGATTTTATCCGTGTCCTGTCGCCGTGACCAATACCCAGTGCCCGCTCGCTGGACGGGAGGGCGCCTAGCTCATCCCGCACTACGCGTCGGCCTAGGCTCGCGTCCAAAGCCCTCTGTCGGAACCGAAGGGATACTTAGCGTCTGTGACCCAGACGCAATCCGACTCCGAGCTCCTTGCGGACCTGAACCCCGTCCAGCGCGAGGCCGTGCTGGCAACGGAAGGGCCCGTCCTCATCGTGGCCGGGGCAGGTTCGGGCAAGACCCGGGTCATCACCTATCGAGTCGCGCACCTGCTGCGCTCCGGCGTGCGCCCCCGTCAGGTCCTGGCCATCACCTTCACCAACAAGGCCGCCGGCGAGATGCGTGCCCGGATCCGGCAACTGGTCGGGTCGGCGATCGCCGAGGACATGTGGATCATGACTTTCCACTCCTGCTGCGCCCGGCTCCTGCGGTACGAAGCGGAGAACCTCGGTTTCGGACGCAACTTCACGATCTACGACGACCAGGACGCCGAACGCGTCATATCCGGGATCTTGAAGGACCTCGACGTCGATCCAAAGCGCTGGACGCCGCGGTCGCTCAAGCACGCCATCTCGTCCGCCAAGAACGTCTGCGTGAGCGCAGCCCAGCTCGCCCAGGTTGCCGATAGCTATCCCGAGCGCATGGCTGCGAAGGTCTACGAGCACTACGAAGTCGCGACTGTAGCCAAGCCAACGCGCTCGACTTCGACGACCTGCTGATGCGGACCGTTCAACTGTTCGAGACCAAGCCCGAAGTGCTTGCGAAATGGCAGGAGCGGTTCCGCTACATCGTCATCGACGAGTACCAGGACACCAACCACGCGCAGTACCGGATGGTCAATCTGCTCGCCGCCAAGTACCAGAACCTATGCGTAGTCGGGGACGAGGACCAGTCCGTTTATGCATTCCGCGGTGCCACGATCCGCAACATCTTGGAGTTCGAGCGCGACTATCCCAACGCCAAGGTCTTCAAGCTCGAGCAGAACTACCGGTCGACACAGACCATCCTCGACGCCGCGAACGCGCTGATCCGGAACAACACCCAGCGCAAGGACAAGAAGCTCTTCACCGACCTCGGTGAAGGGACGAAGGTCGTTCGATATCAGGCGGACGATGAGCATGACGAGGCGCACTTCGTGTCCGGGGAGATCGCGCGGCTCACGGGACCCGAACAGGGATACAAGGGGAGCGACGTCGCCGTCTTCTACCGGACCAACGCCCAGTCGCGTGTGCTCGAGGAAACGTTTCTTGCGTTACGGCATCGCATACCGCGTGGTCGGTGGCCTCAAGTTCTACGACCGAAAGGAGGTGCGCGATGCGATCGCGTACCTCCGTGCGGCGAACAATCCGGCTGACCGCGTTTCAGTTGTGCGCGCCGCCGGCGCTCCCAAGCGCGGTGTCGGCGAGGGGTCGGTAGCCAAGATCTCCGACTTTGCTGCTGAGCAAGGGTTGGCCCTGGCCGATGCGTTTTCACGTGCCGATGAGGTCGCGGGTCTCACCGGACGCAGCAAGGGAGGCGCTTACGAGTTCGCGCGCATCCTTCGACTGATAAGGGAGCGCGACTCGGCCAACGCTCCGTTGGCAGATGTCGTGCGGACCGCCATCGAAGACTCCGGACTGCTCGAGTCCTTCAAGGCTGAGAACACGATCGAGTCGCAGAGCCGCGTCGAGAACCTCCAGGAACTGATCGGTGTCGCCGAAGAGTTCGAAAAGGCCGCGCAGCAGGAAGGGGCCGAAGCGCGGCTGGCCGACTTCCTAGAACGCACTTCGCTCATCTCCGAGGTCGACCTCATGGCGGAGGCCGAAGAAGTCGTGACGATGATGACCCTCCACAACGCGAAGGGGCTCGAGTTCCCTGTCGTGTTCCTCACCGGACTGGAGGAAGGCGTCTTCCCTCACATCCGGTCGATGAACGAGCCCGATCAGCTGGAGGAGGAGCGTCGACTCGCTTACGTCGGGATAACGCGCGCGCAGAGACTTTGTACCTGACGCATGCATGGTCGCGGAGTCTGTGGGGCGGTACGAACTACAACCCGCAGTCCCGATTCATCGGTGAGATTCCGGAAGAGTTGATCGACGTCCTGCGTGAGGCCGAGAAACCTCGCGACCGTGGATGGAGCGGGAACACGCCGTGGTAACGAGAGGTGGGCGCCGCCGGACTCAGCTTGGGAGCCGAAGAATCGCAAGCCCCGCGCCCCGGAAGGCATGACGATCCGAGTGTCACGTGGCGACCGCGTTTTCCACGAAGCCTTCGGCGCCGGCGAGATCGTCGAGGTCTCGGGAGCCGGTGCCGACACGGAAGTCATCGTGAACTTCGACGACGAAGGCCAGAAGAGACTGGTCCTGGCCTACGCGAACCTCACGAAGGCGGGCTAGCTATTTGAGGAGTTCCTCGGCCCAGCCTGCGTGCAGCGGCATGCCAATCCGCCGGTAATCGTCGAGCGCGGAGCCGATCATTCGCGAGCTCGATCGCGATCTTCTGTTCGTCCGCGATCGAGCAGCATCTTCCCGTACCAGTGGCGGATCTGCGGAGCCTCGAAGACTTGCTCGTAGCGCTCGATCTGGGAAAGAGCAAGCGCGAACCGCTCTTCGGCGGCATCCCACTCCCCGGCAGCCGCCGCGGTCATGCCCGCGATGCGCGCGGGGAATGCGCCGTCGTAGAAGCGGCCTCCCAGCCAAAGCTCGGGGACGAATATCGCCGAATAGAGATTGGTGGCTTCCGTGGCGAGTCCTAGGATGGCCGCCGATTCGCGGCCAAGTTGAGCAGCGTCGACCCCCGTCTTACGGTCATCGGAGCGTCGAAGCGGTGAGTTCTGGTGTGCGGTCGGCGAGAGCTCCCACCACCGCCTCGCGATCGCCAGCGAAGGCCCGATTCAGGACGCGAAATCCCCAAGCCGAGGCAAACTCCGACGGCGTCTCCACTGCGCATGCTTTGTCGTGATAGGTCAGCGCTTCGTCGATGCGGCCGCGCAATTGAGCTACAACAGCAATCCACGTATACGACTGCGAAGCGAAAGGGCTTGCAAGCGCTTCGTTGACTACTAGGTCATCGCGGGCGGCATTCTCGAACGCTTCGAGATCGCCGCTAGTAGTGCCGTATGAGATGTCAACAGCTCGTTGCGCCGCCATGTTCGCCGCGGCGTGGCCGAGCTTGGTCGAAAGCTCGACTCCTTCTCGCCCGAGGCGGGCCGCTTCGTTGAAGTCGCCAAAGAAGTTCATGTTGATTGAGAGCCATCCGATCGCGTCTGCGAGATTCCAGAGATCACCACAGCCTCTCAAGAGATCGACCGCGCGACGGCCGGCCTCTACGGCCCCGGGGATATCCATCACTACCTGACGGTTCAGGCAGCGGAGCCAAGAGATCCGCCCTTGAACGGCAGGCCCGAGTGTTTCAGCGACTATCTGCGACTTCTGAAAGTAATCCTCGGCCATGTCGAAGAATCCGGCGAAGGTGGCGATTGCACCCACACCAGCTAGAAGGTTTGCACGTTCGGGCACGATGCGATCGCCGAGCAGCTCGATCCCTTCTTGGTTGATGGTTACGGCTTCTTGGAAGCGCCCGAGGAACGTCAGCAGATAGCCGGCGTCGAAGGTCACGCGTCCTGCGGCCTCGGCTTCACCGAGCTGCTGGTAAGCGGTGATCGTCTCGCGCATCGTCGCGAGAGACTTCTTCGAAGTGACCGATAGCTCGCTGCGCTCGTCCGAGCTTTTCGAGCATCTGAGTGCGTCGAAGCGCATCGTCGGCGGGGAGCATGTCCAGCGTGCTCTGGACGAGCCGCACGACATCTTCAAAGGCGGCGGCATCGTAGGCGCGGTCGGCGGCTCTAGTCAGGGCCTTGATCGTGCGCTTGGCGTCGGCCGCGACGCCGGCTTCGAGCAGATGTGTCGCGATCTCGGACGGCTTGGTTTCCGACGCTGTCGGATCGAGGCGCTCGATAGCGTCGGCAACGGCGAGATGGAGGCGTTGCCTGCGCGGTATCGAAAGGCTCGATAGCAGCGTCTGCCTGATGAGCTCATGAGCGAAGGTGTAATGGACATCGCCCTCGCGCTCTTCTGGCACGATCACCTTTGCGGCCTCGGCTTCATCGATTATGTCCAGAAGCGCGTCGGGTACGACGTCCGAGATGGTTTCCAGGAGCCGGAACGAGAAGGCGCGGCCGACGACGGCTCCGGCCGCTAAGGCCCTTTTGGCTTCTGCTCCCAGACGTTCGAGCCGACGTCCAACTACTAAACGAACGCTCTCCGGGACGTCGAGCTCGTCTACGTCGATATCTGTACGGAAGGAGCCGTCTTCTTCGAAAACCTTCCCTTCCTCGACGAAGTGACGGAATATCTCTTCTACGAAGAACGGATTGCCCTCTGTCTCACTGAAGATCGCATCGACAAGTCTCGGAGGCGGTTCGCCGCCGGCTAGGGCACCCAGCATCTGAGACACACCGGCTTTGTCGAAGCGCGAGACGGATATTCGGGTGGCCAGTCGCGCGCGCAGCAGACGTTCGAGCGAACCTGCCAGTGGACGCGACACGTCGAGCTCAACGTCGCGATACGTACCTACCCCGAGCACGCGTAGATCTTTCAGCTGGTCGGCTACGTGCTCGATCAGTAGAAGCGTTGGTTCGTCCGCCCAGTGAACGTCGTCCAGCACCAGAACCACGGGCAGCCTCGCGGCTGCGCGAGTCGATGAACGAGCTGACGGCGTTGAAGAAGTAGCGGCGTTGCTGCTCCGGGGGGAGATCCAGCGGCTCGGGGATGTCCGGGAAGTAGCGACGAAGCTCGGGCACCATGCGTGCCATCTCCGGAGCATCCTCGCCCATATCTTCGCGAAGCCACTCGGCCGGAACCGTGCGTAAGCGATTGTTCGATGAACTCGACGAAGGGCGAGTAGGGAACTGCTCCCTCGGACTCGTAGCAACGTCCGAACAACGCCACCGCGCCTCGTGCCTCCGCTTCCTTTATGAGTTGCTTCGTGAGCGTTGTCTTGCCAACGCCGGGCTCACCGCCGATCAGAACGAGCCCGCCTTTTCCGTCCAATGCGGAAAGAAGTTGTTTGCGGAGCTCGGCTACTTCGTGCTCGCGGCCGACGAAGACGGCTTCGGGAGAATCGGGAGCCAAGCCGCGCCAAGCGAGGGACCAAAGTTTCCACGGCTGCGGGAATCCCTTGAGGGTGTGCTCGCCGCGGTCGGAGAAGGTAACGTCGGGGATCGTTCCCGCGAGCTGCCGCGTCACATCCGACACGAACACGTCGCCTCCGTCAGCGGCGCCACACACGCGCGAAGCCGCATGGATCGCTTCGCCCGACGGCTGTCCGTTCTGCCAGGCGACTTCGCCGGTGTTGAGTCCGATCCTGACCTTCATAGGTGCGCCGGCGCGTTCGCGATTGAAACGCTCGATGGTTTGCTGGATCCCCACAGCGCAGGCGATCGCCCGGCGCGTTGACACGAACACGGCGAGGAAACCGTCGCCGAGCGCCGCCTGGAGGTCCTGGCCCCGGTTGGCTTCGATCTCGGCGGAGATGATCTCGTCGTGCTGCCGGAAGAGCTTGTCGGCCTCGCCGTCACCCAGGCTGGTGCGAAGTGCTGTAGAGCCCTCGACGTCGGTAAACATCACCGTCACAGGACCCTCGGGAAGTTCCCGAAGCTGTTCGCTCAAAAGCCCCCTCCTACCTGCTTCAGGGTAGGCCTTCTAGCTCCGCCGGTCTGTGGAGATTTACACGCTCGAACGCACAAGCGCCTCGGCCTGGGCAAGCAGGATCGGCATGCCCCGCTCCTCGTAGGCGGCGATCGCGCTTTTGAGAAGTTCTTCGGCGCGGGACGCATCCTCAGGTCGGCCCCTCCGGATCAACGCCTCGGCGTAGCGATGCCAGGTGATCGGCGAATCGAAGCGTGCCGGATAGTTCTGAGCGGTTTCAAGCGCGGCTTCGAAGTGACTCTCTGCTTCGTCCCAATGTTGGAGGACGGCTGCAGCCATGCCCAAAACCCGGTCGGTCGAGGTGCCGTCCAAGGGTCTCACCGGCATACGTTCGGCAATCGCCGACAGAACTGGGTACAGCTGCTCCACCTCATCGGCCAGGCCGAGCATCGCCATCGCCTCCAGGCTGGAATGAAGAAGGAAGCAGCGGCCGGACGTAAGCGCTTCGGGATCCCGGAGCAATCCGATGTTCCCCTCGACAATGGCGCGGCATGCGTCGATGTCCCCGGCGTAAGCGCGGTTGATGATCCTTGTGCTCAAACCAAAACCGGTCCACGCCGAGGCGGGCTCGATAGCCTGCGAAGTCTCGGTGTGTTGGAAGGCTTCGTCCAAGTCGCCACGCAGAGTCAGGAAAGCTGCCACCCAGTCGTGGGATTGCGACACCCACGGAGAGTCGATGGCCTGCATCCGCTGCAGCTCGTAGGAGGCCAAGCTAATCGCTTCGTTCAGATCTACTCCCAGTAAGACCTGACTGATGATCGTGGCGCGCCAGCCCAGGATCTCTCCGCCCTGATGTCCGAGTTTCGCTCCGAGCTCGATCGCCCTTTTTCCTAGTTCTAAGGCTTCACGTGGTTCGCCCAGTGTCGCCAAGGGATAGGCGAGCCAGTCCAACGCATCGACTACGGTCCAGATGTCGCCGGCTCGTTCGAGATGCTCGATCGCCTGGCGTCCGGCGTCGATGGCTTCCGACGTCCGCATATGCGACCAGAGAGAGATGCAACGGCCCCAATTGATGCGTCCGAGAGCGCGCTCGTCGCCTACTTGTTCGGCAATCTCGAGTGCCTCGGCGAAACCCGACTCCGCTTGGTCGAACACACCGGCTAAACCTGTTAGCGCCGCAGCGGCTCCGATCAATTCGGCCCGAATGGATGAGGGTTCGTCGCCTACAACTGCCAGACCCTGCGCGTATTTCGCGTAAGCGTCCGGGAATCGGGTCAGCCACAACAATTGATAGCCCATCTCCCACGCGAGCCTGCCCGCTTCCTCGGTCTTCCCCAGCGGAGCGTAAAGCTCGACGACTTGTTCCCAGATCGCTATGCACTCTTCGAAACGGCCAAGCGCCCGGACCGCCCAACCTTTCTTTTCGAGGAGCTGGGCGCGTCGCGCCGTATCGCTTTCGTCGACAACCGAAAGAGCGTCGTCGATCGCCTTGAGAGCTTCCTCGAACGCGGCTGCTTCCATCGCGCGATCAAACGTTCGCTCGAGATAGTCGAGCGTTCGTTCGGTCTCGGCCGCAGCTCCGGCCTGCACAAGGTGGTTCGCGATCTCCGACGGACGGTGCTCGCGACCGTCCGGGTCCAAACGCTCGAGCGCATTGGCGACCGTGAGGTGCAGTCGTTGCCTCCTCAACAGCGACAGGCTCGAGAGAAGCGTCTGTCGGATCAGCTCGTGAGCGAAGAAGAAGTGAACGGCGCCGTCGCGCTCCTCCGGAACGATGACCCGGGCCGCTTCCGCTTCCTCGACGATGTCGAGAAGGCCGCCGGACTCGACGTCCGAGATCTCTTCCAAGAGCGAGAACGGGAAAGCACGACCGACGACGGCACCTGCGGCGAGCACTTTCTGGGCCTGTTCGCCCAAGCGCTCGAGTCGACGTCCGACGACGAGCCGGACGCTCTCCGGCACGTCGAGCTCGTCCACCTCGATGTCGGAACGGAAGTCGCCGGTCTCGTCGAAGAGCTTGTGCTCCTCGTTGAGGTGGCGAAACACCTCTTCGACGAAGAACGGGTTGCCTTCGGTCTCGTTGAAGATCGCATCGACGATGGCGTCCGGCGGAGTCTTTCCTGCCAGCGCGGCGATCATCGTGGCCACGCCGTCGCGGTCGAATCTCTTGACCGGTATCCGTTCGACGAGGCGAGCGCGCATCAAACGTTCGAGGGTTGCGGCCAGGGGACGAGAGACTTCAAGCTCAACGTCCCGGTACGTGCCCACGGCGAGCACGCGCATCTCCGACCAAAGTGCAGCCGTGTGCTCGATGAGGAGCAGAGTCGATTCGTCCGCCCAGTGGAGGTCGTCCATCACGAGAACCAGCGGGAACCGGTTGGATCCGCGCCCCACGAATGAAGCGACGGCATTGAAGAAGTAACGGCGCTGTTGCTCGGGTGGAAGGTCGAGGGGCTCGGGGATGTCCGGGAAACGGCGCCGAAGCTCCGGCACCAGACGTGCTACTTCCGCGGCGTCTTCGCCCATGTCCTCGCGCACCATCTCCGGCGGCATGATCGCGAGAGTCTGCTCGAGCATCTCGACGTAAGGCGAATAGGGGATCGTGCCTTCCGACTCGTAGCAACGTCCGAACAGCGAAAGAGCGCCGCGCTTCTCCGCCTCTTGAAGGAGCTGTTTCACGAGAGTGGTCTTACCTACCCCCGGCTCCCCGCCGACGAGGACGAGGCCACCGCGGCCTTCAAGCATCGAATTGAGCCGCTTTCGTAGCACGGCGAGCTCGTTCTCTCGACCAACGAAGCACTGCTGAGTGATTTGCGTCGTCTCGCGAACCCAGATGACATCCCATAAGCGCCAGGGATGCGGGAATCCCTTGAGGTCATGCTCTCCGGTGTCGTTGAAGGAGACGTCGGGGATCGTGCCGCCGAGCTGCCGCGTGACGTCGGACACGAGGATCTGTCCGCCGTTAGCGGCAGCGCACACACGCGAGGCCGCATGGATCGCTTCGCCGGACAGCTGGTCGTCCTTGACCGTGACTTCGCCTGTGTTCAGCCCGATCCGCACACGGAGAGGGATGGCGCGAGAACGGTTGAACGCATCGAGGCCGCGCTGGATCTCGATGGCGCATGCGATGGCGCGGCGCGTCGAAACGAACACGGCGAGGAAACCGTCACCGAGGGCGGCTTTCTGGTCCTGCCCGCGGTGTTCGGCGATCACGGTGCGCAGGAGCTTCCCGTGCTCCTCGAATAGCGCGTCGGCTTCGGCGTCGCCGAGGGACGTGCGGAGCGCGGTCGAGCCCTCGACGTCGGTGAACATGATCGTCACCGGACCCTCGGGCAGCTCGAAGCGCGACTCCGTCATTGCGATACCACCCTACAAACCACGGCCAGCCCCCACGCTCTGACACGAAGAAGGCCGGGGACGGTGGTCCCGGCCTTCCCGGCCTTAGACGCTTCGATCTATGAATCCGTTCTTCCGGTCGCCACTCTTGGTACTCAGCCGATATTGCACTCGGGGTTTTCGTGGAACGCCTCGGACGGATCGACGTCTTCCGTCTCATTTTCATGGACGTCTGGGTAAATCGAAACGAGCGATCCAAGTGCCTGCGAATCGCAACGGTCCTGTACGGCGTCCGAATTCAGAATCGCTATGCCCGTGTTCCCGACGCCTACGCCCAGCCCTCGGAAGTGTGCTTCGGATTCACCGTCGCCTGTAGAGGTGAAGGTCTCTAATGCGTACACGCACAACGGCGCGCCGCCATCGTCACCGAAAGTGTTGTCGCACCCTCCGTCGATCAGCGCCTCCGTGGGCTGACCGTTGAGTGCGTCGGCCAACGGGTTCGAGAACCCTGGGGCCGACTCGCCCACCTTGGTGTCGCCGACTCTAAGCAGCGTCGTGCTCGCCGACGACGGCCCCTCGTCCTCGCCGGCCATGGCCGTGCTCTCGCCGACCGCGATCACGTCGCCGGTCTCCGGGGAGCCAACGGCTGCTGCCGCCCCTCGAGCAGATCCTTGTCCTGCCTCCGCGCGACTGAGTAGTCCGGCCTGAGCTGCGGCCCCTACTCCCGCGAGGATCGCTGCTGATATCGCGGCTGCGATGAGCAGCCGTTTGCCCGTCAAGGCGTCGCCCAAAACGCCCTCCTTTTCTTCCTGCCCGTCGCGCCGGAGGCCCGGCGCGACGCCACGGTACGCCTCTCGAAAAGTCGAATCAAACGGTCGTTGTCCTGCATAAAGGTGAAGGCCGGGGACGATGTCCCCGGCCTTCGATACCTCAGCAATTAATTATCGCAACCGTTGGAGTTTTCCTGCGAAACGTCAATCTGATCCAAGAGGTCTCCGTAGGCTACGGCTCCATATGCTCCTCCGTAGCAAACATCTTGGTAGGCGCCCGACTCTAGAAGGACGTTGAAGCCCGTCATAGGCGTGTAGAACTCAACGCCTGCCATGTACGCTTCCGCATAACCCTCGTCCTCTCCTCGATACGAGTGGAGCAGGGATATGCAGCTTTGTGTCAGGTTGTCGGGCCCGTCGTTGCAACCGACGTCTGTGATCATCTCGGCCTGATCGCCCAGAGCATCGCTGAGCGGGTTGGACTCACCTAGCGGAGCCTCGCCCACGATTGTGTTACCGACACGCAGAGGCGCGGCGCTGGAGTGCCCCTGGCCCCCTTCGTCGACGTTCGCTGTGGATTCACTCACGGCGACCACGTCGTTTCCGTTCCCACTCGGGTCCGCGATCGCGGCTCCCGCCCCACGACTCGTGCCGTCGCCGTTGGATTCGGCCCGGCTCAGCAGCCCGGCCTGCGCTGCAGCACCCACACCTGCCAAAACAGCTACCACGACGGCCGCGACCATCAGCAGCCGGCGTCTCTTCGAGGCGTCGCCCATTACGCCCTTCCTTTCGTTCACCACCGGAATCCCGGCGGTGGCCTGCCCACGCGCCTAAGTTCCGGCGCAGTCCGAACGTATGCCTAAAGGACGTAAGTCACTAGGTAAAAGGACGCAGAGGCGGCAGCTTCACGTCACCCAAGAAGGTGAAGGACGGGGACGCTTGTCCCCGGCGTTCTCCTCCAACCTGATGCCCCGCGGCATTCACGTCACCCAACAGATGAATCCCAGCTATTGGTTGCAGATGTTCGCGCCGTCCTGGGACACGTCCACTCCGTCATCGGTACCCATGGTGGCGTCGATGGTGTAGACGAGAGCCCCGATGGATTGCCCGCCGCACGGTTCAGAGCCGGCCCCCGACGGCAGCACGTAAACGAAAGTGCCTCCTGCCCTAACCTGGGCGAGCCACATCACGGCTGTTGCCCCGCTCGACCCTCCGTTCGCTACCTGGGTGTTCAGCACGGACGCGCACAAGGGCGCCTGCGGCAGGGTGTAGTTGTCGCAGCCCGCGTCGATCAGCTGCTCGGTCGGCTGGCCGTTCAGCGCCTGTCCGAGCGGGTCGCTCTGGCCTGCCGGCGCTTCGCCGACCTTCGTGTCGCCCACGCGAAGCGCGGTTGCGCTGGCTTGGTAGCTCTCGCTTTCGGGGTCGAACGACGAATCGGTCTCGTTGACGGCGACGACGTCCTGTCCAGTGCTCGGATCGCCGATCGCGGCAGCAGCCGCGTGGCTGGACTGGTTCCCATCGGTGTCGGCCCGGCTGAGGATCCCGGCTTTTGCGCCGATGCCGAGACCACCCGCGACTACGACTCCAACGGCAAGACCGATGGCCAGACGCCGTCGCGCCTTAAAGGTGTCGAGCATTGCGCCCCCTTTGCGATTGCCCACGAACATCGATGCTCGCGGATCCCTGTCCTGGCGCCGGGGCGTTGGCGCTGTCGAATCGTACTCCCGCGGTGGGTCGATTTGCCATCGCGCATCTGGGTGTCGTCTGCCGAGGTCATGCTTCGCGTATGGGCATAGACCAGGCGCAGATCGACATGCTCGTGCGGTTGGCGGTCGCGGCCGGCATGGGCATGGCCATCGGGATCGAGCGCGAGATCCGCGAGCATTCCGCCGGTCTGCGCACCCACATGCTCGTGGCGCTCGGTGCGTGCTTGTTCACGCTCGTGAGTGCCTACGGGTTCGAAGCAATCCAAGGCGGCGCGCTCGCCCATCCCGAGCCCACGCGTGTCGCGTCCAACATCGTGACCGGCGTGGGTTTTCTCGGCGCCGGATCGATCCTGCGCGAGGGCCTTTCAGTTCGAGGGCTAACGACTGCGGCGACGATGTGGATCGTGGCTGCCGTCGGCATGGCCGTCGCTCTCGGCATGTACTGGGCCAGCGGTGTCACGGTCGTGATCACGCTCGCGAGCCTGCTTCTTCTAAGGCCACTGCGAAGCAAGTTGCATGAAATAGGCGAGCCCGAAGACGATGACGCTGACTAGAACGCGTTCTTAGGCGATGAGTTTCGAGAGACGCGCCGTCTGCTCGACCTTCTCGAGGTGCCGGCACACCTGATCGACCAACTGCGGTGAAAGCAGCAGCGATGTGTGGCCGATGTCCTCGATCAGATGGTTGTGCACGTTCGGGCGGTCCGGAAGGATCGCCGTCTCCGGCGGGATGAGAAGGATGTCTAGATCGCTGTAGAGGTTGACGTACTTCGTTCGCTTCTTGCGAAGGCCGGCCTCCAGCGCCTTGCAAACATCGGATCCCGGACGCATGTCTTTCGCCGCTTGCCCGATCCCTAGGTACGCGGCGTAGGTGCCCTGGTGGGGTGTCCCGATCGTCACGCAGGTGTCGACGATCTTGTGTCCGCCGAGCTGCTCCACGTACCACCGAGCGATGACGCCGCCGAGCGAGTGTCCGACGACGTGGACACGGCTGCTGCCGGAGACCTTGCGCACGTCTTCGACGTAGCGTCCGAATCGCTCGGCGAGGTCGGCGACGCCGTGTCCGATCGGGTTGTAGTTCATGCCGTGGATCCAGCGGAACCCGCGATCGCGGAGCTCCTTGGTCAGGACTACGAATCCCGAGCGGTTGTGGAAGTAGCCGTGGACCAGAGCCACCGGTGTGTCGTGGATCTTGTCGACTTTGCTGCCGTTGCCGTTTCCGTTGGGTCGGACCTTCACCGGCGGCAGGCCCATAGGGTAGCGGAGGATGTGCGTGCCGATGCCCCGGGCTTCGCTCACGAGCCCCCGGAGTCCTCGGCTCGTAGCCAGATCCCGTGCCAGTCGCGTCAGGTGCGGTACGGCGCCCAGGGGCGTGGACGCAAACCGCGCTTGTTCTTCCAGGTCGTCCCCCACGAGATTCCCTGTTCCAGTGTTAACCGGAGTTAAGGACATTCTCTCAGGTCAGTCGGCCTTTTGACCAAGAAGCTGAGCAGCCAGGCGGCGCCACTTCCGGGTCCTCCGGCGTCGGCGTACGGCATTTCTAGTGCTCATGAGGGTCTCCAGCTCCCCGGACAGGACCGTGGCCAGCGCCGCGATCGCACCCTGGGGATCGTTCTGTACCCCGCCGTCGGGCTCGGGAACCACCTCGTCCACGATGCCCAAACCGACCAGGTCGTCCACGGTTATCCCCAGCTGCTCGGCCAATTCGGGGGCCCGGGCGGCGTCCCTATAAAGGATGGCCGCGGCTCCCTCCGGGGCGATCACCGAGAAGACCGAATTCTCCCAGGCGACGACGCGGTCGGCGACGGACAGGGCCAGGGCGCCGCCGCTGCCGCCTTCGCCGGTCAGGGCGGCCAGGGTGGGAGTCGGGCACTCGAGCATCGCGAGGAATGTATGGGCGATCGCCGACGCTATCCCGCCACCTTCTGAGGACGGGAGCGGATCGGCTCCCCTGGTGTCGATGAGAGTAAGGACGGGCAGACCGACCCTGCCCGCAAGCTCGATAGCCCGGATGGCCTTCCGAAAACCTTGAGGACGGATGCGTCCATCCCCGGACGCATCGAGCCCGATCGCCACAAGAGGGTTCTCCGCCCCGACGATCGAACCCAGACGAACGCTCACCGCTGTGTCGTCGGACGCTCCCGAGCGATCACCGTGCAGCTCGAACGCCGACGACAGCAGACCATCGAGGATCACCCGTGCCTTCGGTCGAGAGAGGTCGCGCACCATCTGCACGCGTTCCCAGGCGGTAGGTCCGTGCGGCTCGTCTTGCTGCGCCCTCCTTCGAGTGTTGCCTTTGTCCGCACTCGAATCCTTCGCCGCGAGCCTTTCCATCCTTTCGTCGATCGCGCGCCCCTCCAACGAGTGCAAGATGCCGGCGATCGTTGTGGCTTGGTCCGATCGATCGACGATGGAGTCGACCATTCCGTGTTGGAATGCGAACTCGGCCGTATGTACGTCCGCCGGCGGTTGTTCACCGGTCAGCTCGGCGACAACACGTGGGCCGGCGAAGCCTAGCGTCGCTCCGGGCTCGGCGAGGATCACGTCGGCCAGTGACGCGAAAGATGCATAGACGCCACCCGTCGTCGGCGAAGTGAGCAGGCAGACATGTGCGAGGCCGGCTTCGCGATGCTGTCGAATGGCTTCGGTAGTCGACGCCATCTGGGCGAGTGCAGCCATGCCTTCTTGCATGCGGGCGCCTCCCGAAGCGGTGACCGTGACGACAGGCATCCGTACGCGGCGCGCGGCGTCGAAGGCTTCGGCGACCTTTTCCCCGACGGCCACTCCCATCGATCCACCCAGGAAACCGAAGTCGCCGACGACCAGCGCGCACTTGACGCCGGCGATCTCGGCCCAGCCCCAGATGCACGCTTCGGGTAGTCCCGACTCGGCCCGGGCGCCTTCGAGTTGCTGTTTGTAGCGGGGAAAGGCGAGGGGATCCTTGCCGACGAGATTTGCATGCACCTCTTCGAAAGATGTCGTCAGAGAGGTGACGCGTTTTCTGGCGGAGAGGCGGTCGCTCAAACTCGTGCGGTTCGGCGCTTAGCGCCCGAGTCCCTGTTGCGAACCGGCTCGAGTGCGCGGATGTAAGCCGCAAGGCGCTCGGCAGCATCAACGGCAGCGTCCCCGCCGATCTGGCCTTCCCATAGCTCGGAGATGCGCCGCCAAGACCCAGATTGAGGTCCGATGAATGGACCGGCCTCTGGTTCGCGGCCGAGGGCCTTCCGCCATTTCTTTTCGTCGGACAGGAGCTTCTCCAGCACTTCGTCGTTGCGAGACCGGTCTTTGTGCTCAGTGTGGAACCCGATCTCGAGCACGATCTTTCGGTTGTGCTTCATGTACTGCGCCTCGTAGTGCTCGCGGGTTTCGTCCCCGTACCAGATCTTGATGTTGTAAGAACTCCGATACGACCCGAAGTCACGCAGCTTCGGCGGCAAGAATGCAGCCAGCGCGTCCGCCACGTCGTCGTAGAAGGCCTTCCCGCTCATAAGGGGCTCCGGAGCAACTTGAACACGCCAAGTAGTATGCGGGAGCCGAGCCGGAGCGCAGCGGGGGAATCCTTGGACAGGATCGAGGTCGTTGAGTTCACCGATCCCGGCTGCTCTTGGGCCTGGGGCACCGAACCCAAGCTGCGCCTGCTGCGCTGGAGGTACGGCGATCGTCTCGAGTGGCGCACCGCTCTGGGCGGTCTCATCGGCGACATGAACAACTACATCCCCGACTTCGACCCCGCGCGTGCGGCGGCGAAGTACATCGATTACTGGGGCGTCGTCTACGAGCACACCGGCATGAGCTATCCCGTCGATCTCGAATGGATGTATACGTCAACGGAGCCGGCGGGGAAGGCCGTCAAGGCCGCGGAGCTCCAGTCGGACGAAGTGGCGGAGCGCGTTCTGCGACGCTTGCGCGAGTCGATCTTCATCTTCGGTCGTCCCGCGGACAACACGGATCGCATAGTCGACGCCGTTACAGGTGTGGAGGGTCTCGACCTCGCGCGTTTCCGTTCCGACCTCACCGGAGATGTCGCGGCCAAGTCCTTCGGAGAGGACTGGGAGGAGACGCGGCGTCCGAACGATTACGTGATGAGGCTCGAAGGTGATCGTCCCGGGATCGGTCGCGCGAAGAACACCGAAGGCCATTGGCGGTTCGTCTTCCCGACGGTGATCTTCCGCGGGCCCGGCGGGGAAGGCACCGTTCCGGGTTGGTGTCCTATGGCCGATTACCTGGAGGCCATGGAATCGGCCCTGCCGGGATCGACGCAGGCGCCCCGCACCGATCCCACGCCCGACGACGTCTTCGCGACGTGGCCCACCGCCACTCGCAAGGAAATGAATGTGCTGTGCGGTGAGGGAGCCGAGCCCCCCGAAGACATCGTGTCCCATGACTGGGGACGCGGCGATTTTTACCTGACTAAGTCGGAAGCCGAAGCGCGCGGACTCTAGACGCCGTGAACGTCCTGAGCATCGGTGCGGGAGCTGTGGGCGGTGCGGTTGCGTCTCGTCTCAGTTCGGCGGGAGTAGACCTCACCGTCGTCGACACGAGCATCGAGCACGTCCGGATGCTTCGCGATCCCGGCCTCGAGGTCGCCGGCCTCGACGAGGGTCGTGTCACACCGCTGGACGCCGTCATCCCGCCGAGCCTCAGTACAGAGCGCATAGCCCAAGCAGATGTCGTGCTACTCGCCGTTCGGTCCCGTTCGACGTCGCGGGCGCTGAGCAGGGTGGCCGGTGATCTTCGGGACGACGCCGACGTCGTTTCACTTCAGAACGGGTTGAACGAACAATCCATCGCGGAGCTGGCCGGAGCCGAGCGCACTATCGGCTGCGTAGTTGGATTCGGCGCGACATGGATAGCACCCGGCCGGATCTCGCTTGACGCGACCGGCGACCTGCGGATCGGAAGGCTCGACGGAACGATCGATGAACGTCTCGAGCGAACAATGGAGCTTCTCGGTAGAGCGTTTCCAACTACGGTTTCGTCCAATATCCAGGGCGAGCTGTGGGCGAAGATGCTCGTGAACTCGATGACGGTGCTCGGCGCCCTGGGCGGGATGCTGACCGGCGACCTGTTGGTGACGCCGGAGCGCCGTCGGGTCGTTGCCGAGATCGTCGCCGAAGGCGTGCGCGTGGCGGGGGCCGAAGGAGTCCAGCTTCCAAACGTGTTCGGGCTCGTCCCACCGGCGCTCGTGAACTCACCGGCGCAATGGCGAACGGTGATGGAGCGCGTCCTCGTCCGGGTGGGAGAGGCATACGGGGCGATCAAGTCCGTCACCTGGCGCGACTTCGAACTGGGCCGTCCCACGGAGATCGATGCTGTGACCGGCGAGATCGTTCGCAGAGGCGAACTGCATGGGATCGCTACGCCGTTGAGTGCTGCGGTCTATTCCGCGTTGAAGGAGATCGAGGCCGGCGAACTGTCTTCGGCTAGCGAAAATCTAGATCTATTGCCGTCCACTCGGGCCTGATCTAGCGAGCCTGCGATTTCTTACGGGCCTTCTTCGCCGGCGGCTGCCGCCGAGACGAATTCGCGGCGCGCCGGGTAGAGGCGGTGTCCACTTGTTTGCTCTTCTTCGACTTCCTGGCCTGCCGCTGAGCCGAGCCGGCCAGAGGGAGGTCCTCTTCTTCAAGGCGGTCCAGCAGCTCCTGCTCACGAGTTCGCCACTCGGCTTCGGCTTCGTCCAGCGCAGCGGCGTGTTGCGCTTGCATCTCCTCGAGAGCCTTTGAGAGTTCTTCTGCATCCTGCTGCTTCTCACTTAGCAACTGCTCTAACGCGTTTTGTTTCGCCTTTGCGTGCTCAAGCGCTTCGTTCGCTTGGTCTAGGTCGTATTCGAGCTTCGCGATCGTGTCGCTGCCGTCCGTTTCCTCATCGGCAGCTTCCTGCGCAAGTGCGTGTTGTACGTTTTCGATGGCGTCGATCGCAGTGCGCAGCTCCTTCCTCAGGAAGTCATCGCGCTTCGCTTCTCCGATGGACTCGTGATCGCCGCCGGACTCGAGCTGCGCAGACTCGATCTGGTCGGGCTCGACAAAAACAAGTTCGGTTTCGTGAGATTCCAACGTCGGACGCCGCTGAGGACGATCGATAACTTCCTCCGACCGGGGCGGAGGTTCACTGTAGTTACCTCGCTCCACTCTCGAGGCGAGACCCGCCGAACTCGGTCCGAAGGTCCTGGTCGACCGCTTGTGCGGGGCAGCAGGACCGGTCGTGGGGCTTTTCGTCCGGGTCCCGCTTGCTATGGGTCGTCGGGGATCCTTCGGTACCTCGCGCATCCTCGTCTGCGCGGGTTGCTCGGCGACAATTTCATCCAGGGTTCTGATCACCGGGACGTCTGCTGCGATCCTTGGTCTTTTCTTTGAGTCGTTCTGTCGGCGCTTCATGCCCACCCCTACACCCGGAAAACGCAAGAGTGGATTCTAATTCACCGGGCTCCGGCCGCCGCTGGGTGCCGTCCTCAGCATGTGGGGCTCGCCGCTCCGCCGCGCGCGTCGGTAGCATCAATCCTCTGATGGCTGGTCGACACCGAATCCTCATGGCGAAGCCCGGTCTGGACGGCCACGACCGGGGCGTAAAGGTCGTGTCCCGCGCGCTCCGGGACGCCGGCTTCGAGGTCGATCTACTCCGGACTTCACCAAACGCCGGAGCAGATCGTGGAGATCGCCATCCAAGAGGACGTCGACGCCGTCGGTCTCTCTTCGCTTTCCGGCGCCCACATGGCGCTGTTCCCCAAGGTCATCGAGGGCCTCAAGAGCCAAGGGAGCCGATCAGGTCCTCGTGTTCGGCGGCGGGATAATCCCCGGCGACGACGTCGACACACTCAAGTCCCAAGGCATGGCCGAGATCTTCACGCCGGGGACGACGACTCAGACGATCATCGAGTGGCTTCGCGGAGCCCTCGGAGAGGCTGCGTAATGGATCCTCTCGAGTACATGGGCAAGCAGGTCTTCGCCAAGTACGGGATCCCGGTCTCCGACGGACGGATCTGCACGACGCCCGAGGAAGCCGAAGCGGCGGCCAAGGAGATCGGCGGGCAGGTCGTCGTCAAAGCGCAGGTTCAGGTCGGCGGCCGCGGGCAAGGCCGGCGGCATCCAGCTCGCCAACTCACCCGAAGAAGCGCAAGCAAGCACGCCGAGAACATCCTCGGCATGGACATCAAGGGCCACGTCGTCGAGCGCGTGTGGGTCGAAGCTCGACCGACATCGCCAAGGAGTACTACGCGTCGATCCTGCTCGACCGCCGCGAGGGACGTCCGCTCGCCATGTGTTCGGCGCAAGGCGGCGTCGACATCGAAGAAGTGGCCGAGAAGGACCCGAAAGCACTCAAGCGCATCCACATCGATCCGCTCGTCGGAATCAAGCCGTTCCACACGCGCTACCTGACGATGGATCTCGACGAAGAAGCACGCGAGGGCGCCGCCGACATCTTCACCAAGCTCTTCGACGTGCTTCATGGACGGCGACGCGTCCCTCGTCGAGATCAACCCGCTGGTGCTGACCACCGACGGACGCGTGCACGCGCTGGACGCAAAGGTCTCCGTCGACGACAACGCGCTGTTCCGCCACGACGACTACAAGGAGTACCGGGACATCCTCACGACCGATCCCCAGGAGAAGATCGCGAAGGAGAAGGGGATCGCGTACATCAAGCTCGACGGAGAGGTCGGCGTCATGGGCAACGGCGCCGGCCTCGTGATGTCGACGCTCGATCTCGTGCAGCTGGCCGGTGGGGGGGCTGCGAACTTCCTGGATGTCGGCGGCGGTGCGTCCGGCGAGCAGATCGCCGCTGGCCTCGAGATCGTCCTGTCGGATCCGAAGGTGCGCAGCGTCCTGGTGAACATCTTCGGCGGGATCGTCCGGTGCGATCTCGTGGCCGAAGGCATCCTGGACGCGCTTACGCGTGTCGATCTGAAGGTGCCGATGGTCGTCCGACTCGACGGAACGAATGCGGAAGCAGGTCGCAAGATCCTCGAGGAAGCAAACGTCGACGGCGTCGAAGTCGGTACCCACGATGTGGGAAGCCGCACAAGCTGCCGTCGAAGCGGCGCGTGGCTGATCCGACGTACCGCGCGGAGATCGAATCGAAGGTCGGACGCCCGTTCGACGAGATCCAATCTAAGCTCGAAGAGCTCTTCGATCAACGAGTGGGACGAAGTCGTCGTGTTCATCGAGACGTCGGCGACAAAGAGCGGGCGGACACACGCCGAGGTGATCGCCGATCTGCTCGAGCAAGACGGAGCGCAAGCCTTCGCCACAGACGAAGATCAAGCGCGGATTGATCCGCTGGATCGGCAAGCCGTGGCGCGAGCGCGAGAACCCGTGGGACCGATTCAAGGACCGGGTGCCGCCGCCGCCGCCGCGCACCGACCAGAAGGCCGGAAGACCTCGAAGAGTGGACGCCGCTCAAACCCGACGAGGACTAGCGGTTCTGTAACCTTAGCGACCCATGGCGATCCTTCTAACTGAAGACACGCGCGTGTGCGTCCAGGGACTTACCGGGACGCGAGGGAACCTTCCACGGCACGCGCAACCTCGACTACGGCACGAAGATCGTGGCCGGTGTGACGCCGGGTAAGGGCGGACAAACTGCGCTCGACGGACGGGTCCCCGTTTTCAACACGGTCTCGGAAGCCGCCGACGAGACCGGGTGCAACGCGAGCTTGATCTTCGTGCCCGGGGTGGCCGCGGCCGATGCGGTGCTCGAGGCCGAAGCCGCGGGTTGCAACCTTGTGGTGTGCATCACCGACCCGGTTCCCGTGCGCGAGATGATGCTCGCCGTCGACTACCTGAACGGACGCGACTGCACGCTGATCGGTCCCGAACTGTCCCGGGTCTGATCTCGCCGGGGAAAGGCAACATGGGGATCATCTCGCCGGACATCACGACGCCGGGCCCGGTCGGATTGGTTTCGCGCAGCGGAACCCTCACCTACCAGATCATCAACGAGCTGACGACCCGCGGCATCGGACAGACGACGTGCGTTGGGATCGGCGGCGACCCGATCGTCGGCTCGAGCTTCATCGACATGCTCGGTCGCTTCGAGCAGGATCCGGATACGAAGGCCGTAGTGATGATCGGCGAGATCGGCGGCGACGCCGAGGAGCGAGCTGCCGACTTCATCGACGAGCACATGACCAAGCCCGTCGTCGCGTACATCGCCGGGTTCTCAGCGCGCCCCAGGCAAGCGAATGGGTCACGCCGGTGCGATCGTCACCGGCTCTTCGGGAACGGCCGAGGGCAAAGCCAAGGCGCTCGAAAGCAAGGGAGTGAAGGTCGGACGTACGCCGACAGAGGTTGGCGAGCTTGTCGATGCTATCTCGTAGAAGGAAATTGTCCGAGCTCTAGCTCCGATGGGAATTTCCGGAGACGCCCATGACGGACGAGCAACGACCCTTGCGGATCCTTTTCTGCACTCTAGGCTTCCCCCCGGGGCCTAGCGGCGGCGCAGAGAAACAGGCTGGTCTGCAAGCCGTCGAGTTGGCCCGACGCGGGCACCTTGTAACCGCCGTTTGTCCTCGAAGATCCAGTGTGTCGAAAGAGAATTACGAAGGCGTTGTCGTGCGTCGTTTGTGGTCGGTCCCAGGGCTGTGGTTATGGCGCCTCTGGAGGACTCCAGCTGGGGCCCCGCGGCGTCCGTTGATGGGTCCGATGAGAGTGGTGCTGCTAACCAGCTATCTCCTGTCGCTTGCAGTCTTCATGGCGCTACGACTGAGACGGTTCGATCTTGTGCACGTTCACCTTGCGCACCTTCAAGCCGATGTGGCCGGATTGATTAGCTGGATCCACCGAAAACCCCTCTACATCACAGTCGAATGTGGAGGTGAATTCGGCGAGGTTCGGAACCTCAAGAAGTATGCATTCGTCACGCGGTGGTTCGGTTTGCGGCATGCTGCGCGAGTTCAATCACTCTCGTCAGAGATCGACGCAGAGTTGCAATCGATCAGCGTCGACGCGTCCCGAGTTGTCCGAATACCCAACGGACTCCAGCTCAGTCGATTTCATCCAAGTAGTGCAGACGAAGCCCGACACCTGCGGGCGAAGCTCGACCTCCCGTTGGATTCGACGCTCGTGCTCTACGCAGGTCGGTTTTCGAAGGTCAAAGGCACCGAAGAACTTCTGGAGGCCTGGCGCTCCGTAAATGCAGACGGCGCTCACCTAGTGCTAGTCGGTGCGCCCTTCGGGCGACCCGTCGTACCGGCCGGTTATGGAGAAAATGTCACCGTTAGGTCCATGACCGACCGGGTTGAGGACTACATGCGCGCCGCGGATATCTTCGTGTCGCCCACGATATCCGAGGGCATGTCGAACGCTGTGCTCGAGGCGATGGCCTGCGGACTGCCGATCATTGCAGGCCGTCACGGCGGGACGACCGATTTTCTCACCGACGACGACACGTTGCTGATCGATCCGCGGAACAGCGAAGAGATTCGATCCGCGATCGAGCGATTGGTACTGGACCAAGAACTCCGCGAGAGCTATGCAGCCGCATCGCTCAAGGTGGCGGAGAGATATCCGATCGCTTCGGTCGTTGATCAGATAGAGGGTGAGTACCGCAAGATCGTCAAACCTCGGTGATTGTCGCTAGCTGTTCCGGCCTAGGCGCGACGAGCGGCGTTGTGCCAGTGCAGAAAGTGAAGGAAACGGCCGGCTTTTAGCTGTGGGTCTTTTCGAGGCTCTCGCCGTACTCGGCCTCGAGACGCTGGCGGAGACCCTCGATCTCTGCGGCCAGAGTGGTGTCCTCCGCCGCTACGCCTGTGGCATGCGTCCGGGCGAACCAATGGACGAACCCGCACTGCTCGCAGATGAAGCAGTTCGCCTTGGAGTTGGCCCAGTCCTGGCCGAAGGTCGTCGAAGCGCCCGTCGAGAGGCTTGCCTCTCGACGGAAGAACCGCGTGTAGTCGCAGACTTGGCACCGGAGGTGCTTCCCCGCGATACGCACCTCACGCGCCTCGACACTCGAGACCGTCATGTTCACAAGAGAGCATACGTCCTTTGCTGAGAGATGACCAGCGGGTGCCCGCGACCAGCGCTTATGCGCATGCCTTGAGGCAGGTGCGTTAGTGCCAGTAGGGGAGGAGTAGGTCCGCCTCGCTGGTGCAGGTCCGGGATTGCGACTCGGTCGGTTGCACAGCGGTTTGAGGTCCTACAACCTGCTCGGCATGTGCCGCAGGCTTCGGTGGAGCCGTGATCATCGTTGCGTTCCGATAGATGACCGGCCGCCGCCGCCGCCGGGTGAGCTTTAGTAGCGGCACACCGACCAAGAGGCAGGCGATGCCGAGCCCGAACACGTCCGTGGGGTCCGTGCCGGTTGTCGGTAGGGCAGAGCCACGAGCGCTCGCCACTCGGGCGGGCTGTGCGGGCACAGTCGGCTGGGCGACGGGCTGATTTGTCTCCGCCGGCTCGTCCGGGACGGGTGTGGGTGCCGGGACGGGTGTGGGTGTGGGCGTGGGCGTAGGCGTGGCTGCAGTTTCGCACGCATCGCCTATCCCGTTTCCGTTCTGATCGGCTTGGTCAGCGTTGGCCGTCGTCGGACAGTTGTCGGCAGCGTCAAGTGTGCCGTCGTTGTCGTCGTCCGGATCGCAGGCGTCTCCTTGTGCATCTTGGTCGGCGTTCTCTTGGCCGGGGTTCGCCAGCCCCAGGCAGTTGTCAAGGGTGTCGGGTTGGCCATCGTTGTCGTTGTCGGTGTCACAAAGGTCGGGTGTCCCGTCGCCGTCGGTGTCCGGAAGAGGGGTGGGGGTGGGGCCCGGGCTGGGGTTGGGGTTCGGACAGAGATCGTCCTGGGCCGATGCCATGTTTGGTGCGATGACGGTCATGACGGGAGCCATGACAGTCGTAATGACTACGAGCACGATCGTCCAGAACCGCTTCATGCTGCCCCTCGAAGGGCTGAGTACTTCGAGCCCCTTGCCCCTGTCATCAATCGCAAAACCGTCCTCGAACCGGTGCGCCCCTTGCTTTGTCGATGATAGACCCCGTTTCAAATGGAGGTCTGGCGGGGGCCACGGTCATCAGTAGCGGTTGTTACGCTCGGCTCCCATGCTCAGGGTCGCCGTTTTAGCCTCCGGAAAAGGGACGAATTTCCAGGCCCTCCACGATGCCTGCGCGAGTGGATATGCCGACGCCGAGATCGTCTGTGTTGCCACCAACCGGCCTTCGTCCGGGGTCTTGAGCAGGGCCGAAGCGGCCGGGGTGGACTCGGTCGTCGTGCCTTCCAAAGGAGTGGCCACCCGAGAGGTCTACGACGCCCGCCTTCTCGAGGCTCTCGAGGAGTACAAGGCGGACCTCGTCTGCGGCTCCGGGTTCATGCGGATCTTTTCCGAGCTGTTCATCGACGCCTATCGGGACAACCTCCTCAACGTCCACCCATCGCTGCTGCCCGCGTTCCCCGGTACCAACGTCATCGAAGAAGCCTGGAACTGGGGGGCGAAGACCACGGGCGTTACGGTGCACGTGATGACCGAAGACCTCGACGCCGGACCGATCGTGTACCAGCGCGCCCTCGACATCTCTGAAAGCGCAACGCTCGAGGACCTCGAGCAGCGGATCCACGTGCTCGAGTACACGCTGTATCCGAAGGCGCTGAAGCTCTTCGCCGAAGGACGCTTCCACATCGACGGCCGGCGTTTCGTCATCGAGCGAGACGTCGAAGACCCGCCGTGGGCCGGCGCGCTACCGCCGGGGTTGGCCGCATGAGCGATCGCGTGAAGATCCGCCGCGCGCTTCTGTCCGTCTGGGACAAAACCGGCCTGGTCGATCTGGCACGGGCGCTGGTTGGCTCAGGGGCCGAGATCGTTTCGTCCGGCGGGACCGCGAAAGCTTTGCGCGAAGCCGGGATCGACGTCGTCGACGTCTCCGACGTCACCGGGTTCCCAGAGATGCTGGACGGCCGCGTCAAGACCCTTCACCCCATGCTGCACGGCGGCATCCTGGCCGATCGCTCGAAGAGCGAACACATGGCGACCATCGCCGAGCACGGGATAGAGCCCATCGACCTCGTCGTATGCAACCTCTATCCGTTCGACCGGCAGGTTGCGTCCGGCGCTCCCGACTCCGAGGCCGTTCCGCTGATAGATGTGGGCGGACCATCGATGGTTCGCGCCGCTGCGAAGAACTTCGAGTCTGTTGCGGTGGTCGTCTCGCCTGACGATTACGAAACCGTCGTCACCCAGACTTCAGAGGGTGGGATAACAGCCGAGACCCGGCGGTTGCTGGCCGCCAAGGCCTTCGCGACCTTGTCGGCATACGACGCGGCCATAGCGAACTGGTTCGGAGATGAGGAACTGCTCCAGAAGGTGAACATCAGCGCGGAGATGCTCGAGATCCTCCGATACGGAGAGAACCCGCACCAGCGCGCAGCTGCCTACAAGCTTGCGGGTTCGTCCGGAGGTATCGCCTGGGCCGAGCAGTTACAGGGCAAGGAGCTTTCCTTCATCAACTATCTCGACCTCGATGCCGCCTTCCGATTGTCATCGGCTTTCAGCGACCCCGCGGCTTGCATCATCAAGCACACCAATCCCTGCGGAGCCGCCATCGGCGCCGACATCGACGAGGCCTACCGGCTGGCCTACGAATGCGACACACGCGCGGCGTTCGGAGGCATCGTCGGACTGAACCGTCCGGTCACGCGCGGTGTGGCCGAGCAGATGCGCGAGCTCTTTCTCGAGTGCATCGTCGCTCCGGCCTATGAAGAGGGTGCGCTCGAGCTGTTCCGCAAGAAGAAGAACCTTCGGTTGATGCTGCTGCCGGACGACCGCTGGGCCCTCGATCCGATCGACATCCGCTCGATCTCCGGAGGGCTACTGCTCCAGACGACGGACATGCTCGCCGACGACCGGTATCAGATGAAGGTCGTGACCAAGCGGGAGCCATCCGAGTCGGAATGGATCGACCTGCTCTTCGCGTGGACGGTGTGTGCCCGCGTGAAGTCGAACTCGATCGTCCTAGCCAACGGCCGCCAGGCGGTCGGGGTCGGGGCGGGCCAGATGTCCCGGGTCGAGTCCTTCGAGATCGCCATCAGACGGGCGGGGGACCGGGCCAAGGGATCGGTGGCGGCTTCGGATGCTCTATTGCCGTTCGCCGACAACGTCGAAGTGGGGGCCGAGGCGGGGGTCACCGCGATCATCCAGACCGGAGGATCGAACCGAGACGACGAGGTCATCGCCGCCGCCGACGCAGCGGGCATGGCCATGGTCATGACCGGCGTGCGTCACTTCTCCCACTAGGCGCCTTGCGTCGGCGTCTCGCGACCTGAGGCCTCTGTTACCAAGCGTGGCTAAAGTGCTTGACGTAGCTCTGTGGGGCGACAATGCTTGGGGACGAGATGCGACCAAAATGCCTGGTAGTGGGGCTTGTGGTCGCTTTAGCCTCCCTGGTATTCGGGCAGCAGGCCTTCGCCGAGACCTCCATCACCAGCTCGAACGGCGGTGACAACGTCAACACCAAGTCGGGCGATGCCACCGCGACCAACAACTCGACGGCTCAAGTCGGTCAGTCCAGCGACGGTGAGACCAAGACGCAGGACGCAACCGCCGGCGAGGCCGCAAACGTCCAGGACGGCAGCAACGACGCCGACACCTCGCAGCAGGCCACGACGCATTCGGGCGCAGCGATCAGCGGTCAGGTCATCGGGGGAGTGTCGGACGACGACCTTTTGATCAACGCCACCAACTCCGTTGAAGACTCAACCGCCGAGACCGGTGAGTCCGACGGATCCAACAACGCCGACGTGTTGGTCGGGTTGGTCTTCGGTGACGATGCCAACTCACAGGACGCCACCGCGGGCGAAGCCATAAACGTTCAAGACGGCGACAACGACGGAAGTCTCTCCCAGGACGTCGACTCGACCAGCGGTGACGCGGTCGGCGGGCAATACGTGGGAGCGCGCACCTACAACGGTCGTGCAGACCTGGTGCTGTCGAACTCCAGCGAGGACGTCGATACGACTTCCGGTACCTCCGATGAGGACAACATCGGAGTCTTGGAGACGGGACTCTTCGTCTTCGGCGTAGAGACCTAGCCGAGCTGGCGAAGAGCCGATCGCGCGGCGTAGTACCCGCACATCCCGTGCACGCCCGGCCCGGGTGCCGATGACTGCGAGCAGATGTAGATCTTCTTGTTCGGCGTCTTGTGTGGCGACGGACTCATCACGGGCCGTCCGAGGATCTGGCCGAGGCTGGCCATGCCCGACGCAATGTCGCCACCCACGTAGTTGGGGTTGTAGGCCTCGAGCTCGGCTGCGGTCTTTGTGCTTTTCCCGAGAACGGTGTCGCGGAACCCCGGCGCGAACCGTTCCAACTGGGCCTCTATGACTTCCGTCATGTCCACCGTCGACCCGTTGGGCACGTGGCAGTAGCCCCACGCCGTGTGCTTCCCCGAAGGTGCGCGAGTCGGATCGAAAAGGCTCTGCTGAGCCAAGATCACCCACGGACGTTCCGCGTGCTCGCCGGCGGCGGTTCGTCGCTCCGACTCAGCGATCTCCTCGAGCGTTCCTCCGAGGTGCAAGCAGCCCGCCGATGCCGCCCCTTCGGCTTTCCACGGGATCGGTTCGCTCAGCGCCCAGTCGATCTTGAAGACGGCAGGTCCGTACTTGAAGCGCTCGAGCTTGCCTCTATAACGCGAAGGGAGCTCGTCTCCGGCGATCTCGACTATCTGGCGAGGCGATAGATCGAAGAGAACGGCGCGTGCAGACGGGATGTCGGCGAAGGACTTGACCGGCGTCCCGCACTCGATGCGTCCACCTAGAGACGTGAAATAAGACGCGAGCGCGTCGGGGATCGCTTGCGATCCTCCGCGCGGATAGGGCCATCCGACGGAGTGCGCAAAGATGTTGTAGATCAGTGCGAACCCCATCGTGAGCGGTCTGTCCAGCTGTTGGAGAGCATGCGCAGCGTTCCCGGCGAGCATGCCCTTCGCGCGTTCACCTTTGAAACGGGAGCCGAGGTACTTCTCGGCCGAGGGCAGCGCGCGCAGTCCGAATCGTGCCATCGCGAACGGGTTTCGCGGAACGCGCAGCAGTGGACCTAGGAAGCCTCGCGCGATCTTGTCGGCGTTACGCACCAACGGATCGAACAGCTTGTGATAGGCGCGAGCGTCGGAGCCGAGGCCGTCCGCCGTCGCATCCAGTGACTTGTGGACGAGAACGGCCGGCCCGTCGTCTAGAGGGTGGCCGATCGGAGCGGGTGGATGGATCCAGTCCAGACCGTGGTCGGCCAACGGCAACGAATTGAAGATCGGCGAGGCAGCGGCCATCGGGTGGATCGCCGAACACACGTCGTGTTTGAAGCCGGGGAGCGTCAGCTCTTGCGTGCGGCTCCCACCGCCGACGGTATCGGCGCCTTCGAGGACGAGGACCGAACGTCCTTGCCGCGCGATCTCGATCGCTGCGGCCAGGCCGTTGGGTCCGGCGCCGACGACGACGGCGTCGAACTCAGCCACGCCGGCGGAATGGACGTTTCAGCGAGTACGCGAGAGAGGACAGCGCCACCGAGCGACGGATGTTCCCGAAGTTCCTCCACTGCCGTCGGCGGTCGATCAGCTTCCGGCTTTTCTCGGCCGTGGCCTCGACTCCGAGGGAGCGAGCGAGAGACTCGAGCACGTGCTTCCAGTGCTTGTCTTCCATGCGGTGCCCGCCGAGCATCATGCCCAGCTCGGCGATCGGTTCTTGAGTTCGTAAGTTGGCCTGCGCTTCGGCAACAATGTGTCCGTCTTCTTCGCGCGCGCTGAACGTGATCATGCTGTTGAACTGATGTCCTTCCGGCGTTTGGAACGAGAACGACACGTCGTCGGCGTAGATCACGCGCACGCCGGTCGACATAGTCACCCCGCCGGGCATCTTGAGATTGATCAGGGCAACGTCGCCCGGAGTCATGTTTGACATCGGTCCGAAGAACTGGGCGCCCTTGGGCCAGAACTTGGGGAAGTTCTCCTTCCACGTTTTGATCACTAGCTGGGGCGTGAGTGGGCCGGGAGGAAAGTGGATCCAGTACTTCTTCTGCCACATCTTTCCGAAACCGCCGACGAGGCTGGCCGGGCGATGCCCCTCGACGTTCAGGTTTACGGCTCCGACCGGGACCTCGTGCTCTAGGTGCAGCTCACTGACGGGCTTCGCCCAGTGGTCCTCATCCCTAGATCTCGCCCCGTCAGTCATGACTGCTCAGCAGGCTCCTTGCTCTTGCGCTTGAACGGCTTGGCTATCGCGCGGAACGGCGTGCTGAACATGTGCAGCGCCGTCCGGATCCCGGCGTTCTTGCGGACGTTGCGCCATTGGTCCCACTGCCGCTTCCGATCGACCAGCACCTTTGCCTTGTCGGACTTCGCGTCGACTCCGAAATGCGCGGCCAGGTTCTCGAGCGTCTTGCCCCAGAACTTGTCCTCCTTGCGGTGCATCATCGGCATCCCCAGCTCGTAGAGCGGGTCGCCGGCGCGGATGAGCGCTTGCACCTGGGCCACCGTCGTGCCCCCTTCTGTTGCGGAGCTGAAGGTGATCATCCCGACGAACATGTGCCCTTCGGGGTTCACGAACGAGAAGGAAGTGTCGTCGGCGTACAGGACGAAGATCCCGGTCGAGAGCTTCGCCGGCCCACCGACCGACAGATTGAGCAGGGCAACGTCCCCAGGCGAGATGCTCGTTAGAGGACCGTAGAACCTTGCCCCTTTGGGCCAGAAGCGCGCGAAGTTCTCTTTCCAGGCCTTCACGACATCGGCTGGGCCCACGCTCGTTCCGGCGAGCTGGATCTTGTACGTCTTCTGCCACATCTTCCCGAAACCGCCTGTCATTGCGGCCAGCCGTTTGCCCTCGACATTGAGGTTGATCGCTTCCGCCGGAACGTCGTGGCCGAGCTTCAGCTCGCCCACAGGTTTGGCCCAGAACTCGGCGTCCCTCGAGACTTTTGGCTCGGTGGCCGGAGTCTCCGGAGCCGATATCTCGTCGGCTCCTGGTTTCTGCTCTTCGGTCATTGTGCTCACCCTTCCCTTGCTTGGTTCTAGCCGGCTGCTGCCAGTGCCTCGTCCTCCGAATCGAAGATCGAAATCGCCTCGTCGATCCGCGTGAGCTCGAAGATCTCCTTGTAATGGTCGGTTAGTCCGAACGCCAGCAGCTTTTGCTTCTGACGGTTGGCGCGGACGAGCAAGGTCACGAGAAGACCGATACCACCCGAATTCATGTACTCGAGGCCGGAGAAGTTGAGAACGATCGACTTCGTCCCCTCCGTGCTCGCTTTGCTGTAGGCGTCCATGAGCACTTCCTCGGATTCGGCAGTGATGTCGCCCTGCACGTCGACGACGCTGGTCGATCCACTTGGCTGCCTTACGTCCATCGTGAGCTCTCCCGGTGCCATATGCTCCTCCCGTTTCCTATCCGACGGCTGCCGTAAGTGCTTCACCTTCTGTAGCGAACATCTCGACGAAATCGGCGATGCGCGTGATCTCGAAGATCTCCTTGTAGTGATCGGTCAATCCGCACGCCATGATCTTTCGGTCGGCTGCGCGAGCTTGCGCGAGCAACCCGACGATAAGTGCGATACCCGTCGAGTTGATGTAGGACACGTCGTCGAAGTTGAGCAGGACGGTGGACGGGTTGGTCGTCGTAGCTTCTTCGTAAGCCCCGTTGATTCCTTCGTCCGCGGCGCCGTCGACCTCGCCGTGAAGCGTGATGACCGCCGCACCGTCCGGCTGTGTCACCTCCGCGCTGAATGCCATCAGCCGTCCCCTTCCTTCTGTTGGGCGCCCGACAGATTTACGACGAGCTCGACGGTGTGGTGCACGTCGTCGCTCGTCACGATCATGTCGTCGACCATGCTTCGGATGAGGAATAGCCCCCATCCGCGCGGCGTCTGTTCGCCACGAAGCTTGGCGTCGATATCCGGCGCCGTCATCTCCGGGATGTCTTCTCCTCCGCCCCGATCGGTGATGCGGATCCGAAGCGTTTCTGCATCAACGAAGATCTCGAACACGACGGGAATGTCGGGATCGTTCTTGTTGCCGTGTTCGATTGCATTCATCGTTGCTTCGGCGACCGCCGTCTTTACCTTTTCGAGGCGTGTCGGGTCGATGTCAAGCGGCGCGATGAGATCGCCGACCTGTTGCATGGCCATCCGTTCGTTGCCGGGTGCGCTCGGGACGGTGAACTCGGCGATCCGTTCGGCCGGCCTTTCTTCGGGGTCGGCGCGCTCGAAATCGGCGGCCACGTGGGTCGCACGCCCGAGCGTGACCATCGTGATGTCGTCCTCTTGTTCCCAATCGGGCCCGGTGAAGCGCTCGAGATCACTGAGCAGCTGGTCCTGCATGCCCTCGTGCTGCGGATGCCTTTCAACGGTCTCGATGATCCGAGGGCACCCGAACATCTCGCCTTCTGGGTTGTGTGCCTCGGCGATCCCGTCGCTGGTGAACAGGACGACCTCGCCCGGCTCGAGGTTCACTTCCTTCTCTTCGTATACCGAACCCGGGAGCAGCCCCAGCGGCATCCCCCGCGCGCGCAGCTCGTCAACATCGTCGGAAGTCTTGCGATACGGGATGTTGTGACCGGCGTTCGCGTAAACCAGGCGTCCCGTGGCCGGATCCAGCACTGCATACAGACACGTAACGAACATCTTCGGCGGCATGTCCGGGCAAAGGAGGTCGTTGGCCTCGGCCAGCACCTGCCCGGGGTCGAACACCCGCAGCGCGACGGACCGGATAACGCTGCGTGTGGACGCCATCATCAGCGCGGCCGGGACACCGTGATCCGTGACGTCGCCGATGACTATGGCCATACGGCCGTCGGTGAGCTCGATGAAATCGTAGAAGTCGCCGCCCACCTCGGTGGCGGAGCGATAGAACGCGCCGAGCTGCCACCCGGCCAACTCGGGAGTCGTGTGAGGAAGGAGGTTCTGCTGGATGTGTCGGGCCAGACGCATTTCTTGCTCGTAGCGCTCCCGCGTCCGGACCTCGGCTTCCTGCTCGCGCACAAGCTGAGCGACGCGCAGAGCGGGCGCTGCTTGGGAAGCCAGGCTGTCGAGGAGCTTTCGATCGTCCGCGGAATACTGCTGCTCGGACATCCGGGAGCCCAGGGACAGCACACCGATGAGCTCGCCCTGGCTCACGAGCGGAACGACCAGGGTCACTCCGGCAGAGCGGAGAACCTCGAGACCGGGGGAGTCGAGCCTCAACCGGTCGATCTCAACCGGTCCGCCTGCGCTCTGGAGGTAGCCGAGCAAGGGGTCGTTGGGGGCGATGTCGAAGGACGCAGCCTCGGGCTGTGCGACTTCGGCCGGCGCAGACTCAGGCGTCGGGAGGGCTTGCTTGGCCGCCCCTCGGCGGCGCAATAGGCTTCGGCTCCTCATCTCGCATCCTTCCTACCGTCCGGGCGTTCCGAAGTCGTTACGGCTAGCGGCCGCGATACGTCCATTGCCGCTCCATCCCGCCCTCTTCCGGGTCTTTGAGCAGCAGGGTCAGGTGGCTCGGCTGCATCGTCCTGGTCACCACGCCCCGCAGCTCGTAGGCCAGGGCCTCCATCTCGACCTCATCGCGCAGTCGGGAGGTGAAGGCCTCGACCGTGCGCTGGGCGTCGTATCGATGCCGATAGAAGCGCCGGTCGACGAAGTCCTGGATCCTGCGGCGCAGGGGGAAGGCCGCGGTGGCCACGGCCAAGGTCGATAGCGCGACGGCGACGTCCGATCCGGCGGTGAAGTTGTCGAGAACTCCCTGCAGCAATACGACGACTCCGGCATAGAGCCCGATCAGGATCCCCGTTGCCAGTCCGTAGACAAGAGTCCGGTTGACCACGCGGTCGATGTCCCACAGTCGGAAGCGAAGCAGTCCGAGGAATATCGCCACGGGAACCAGCAGGAAAACGGGCTGGAAGATGCGGAAAACGTTTGTCGGCGCTTCCGGAAGATGACGTCCGGCTAATACGGCGGGCTCGGTGATGTCGCCGAGACCATGCGTGAAGACGAACCAGATACCGACACCGAGCGCCGGGATCAGGGCCCAGAAAAGCAATCGTGCCTGCGCGTAATCGATAGGGGTGTCGGCTCTCCGGAATCTGTAGGCCTGAGCAAACACGCCGAGCGCGGGAACTGCCAGACCGAAGTAGATGAGCAGTGCGCCGGGACGAGCCGTTCCCTCAACGCGCAGGGCGAGGAGCGCCACGGCGACGAAGAACGGGAGGTAGAGAATTACGGGCAACGGCGCGCGCCACCTGGGGACGATTCGTCCGTCGGGGAAATGCACCAAGGCCAGTCCGTAGGTCAGACCTGTGACGATGTGCACGACGCTCTGCGTCGCCGACTCGAACTGTGTGAGCGGCACTGCCTCGAAAGCGATTTGTGCTGCGAGGTTGAACACTCCGGCCGTCCCGATCATCCCGACCGAGAGCAAACGCGCCGTTCGGTCTCGGGGTCGGAGCCATAAGAGGAAAATCGCCAGACCGATGTTCAGAACGCTGAAGGCATAGCCGAGCCCGATCTCCAGGGTCGAGGGCAGGGTGTGCGATGCCCGGGCTATGCGCTGGGCGGCACGGGCCGTGAAGTTGGTCCCCAGTGCCCGCAGGCGCATGCTCTCGAGGAAGTCCGGAGAGTGAGACGCGTAAACGGCCAGCGCTCCCTGGACGAGAAGCAGAAGGCTGGCGAGAACGAAGACCGCGAACAGGACGAAGAACGTGATGTCCCAAAGCGAGAGCCGGCGCCGCGGTGTGTCCTCGTCCTCAGTGCTTACCGCTGCCGGTGTGTCCTCGATCGTTGTCACGTCGGTCTTACGCTAAGTCACTTCGACCTTGCCGACCATCGGCGGGTGTATCAGGCACGCGAAGTCGTAGGTGCCGGGTTTGGAGATCCGCATCGTGTACTCAGCGTACGGCTCGCCCCCTATGAGACCGGATGACCAGAACCCGGTCCCGTCGTAGGTCCCACCATCGACTTTGGTAACGGAAGGTGCGTCCTGCTCGGTCGGTGGGGCCGACGTTCCTTTGGGCGGAGGTTTGGATCCGCCGGCGGGCGGCTCGAGCTTCGGGTTCAGTCGGACGTTGCCGTTGTTCTGGAACTGCACGATGGGGAAGTAGCGGGGGACGTCGAAGCTGATCGTGTGAGAGGCGCCGATCAACTTCCAGGTGATCGGCTCGCCGGCCTTGACCTCCAACCGCTTCGGGATGAACTCATTGATAAGTGCATGGTCGGACACGGATACGTCGTACAGACCACCGAATGGTCCTCGGATCTCATGTTTGCCGGTCTGGGTCGTGATCTCCACGCGGTTCCGACGAACGGCCTGCCGGTAAAGATCAAGGAGGGGTTCGGCGAGCTTGTCTATCTCCTTGCGGGCCTCGCGGGAGACCTCCTCCTGCGAGGGCACATCGGCGCCCTCCTTCTTGATATCGACCTCAGTGGCCTGGAATGGTCCGTGTACCGCGCAGTAGAACCAGTACTTCCCGGGAGCGATGTCGTCGGCCAACTGCACTTCGTAGGTATTCCCCTGCGGGCCCTCGTAGGGAATGATTCCGCTGTTGTAGTAGCTGTACGAACCGTCGAACTCGGTCGGTTGATCCTGCTGCGCATCACTGCAGTGAGACGACTCCTTCTTCGGTGGTCCACCCTTGCGCAGGTAGCACGGCTGGCTCGCGTTCTGTGCGAGCGCGGCCGATTCCTCGCTCTCGCTGAAGGCGAACGGGAGCCCGGCGAGTGCTTCGTCCGATTCTTTGCTGACGATCTCATCGACTTCGGGGAAGCGCACGCCGCCGAGGTCGTCCAGCGGAGGCAGCTCGGAACCCCTTCGGACGAGGCTCTCGTATGAGTCGATGAATGCCTTAGCTTCGTCGGTGTCCGAGTCCTTGATCTTCTCGATGACGTCCGCGAATGGTATGTCGGGAGTTGCTCCCGGGTTGGGCACGTCGACACCCTTGGTCAACATGCCCTCGTACGCAGTGAAGAAGGCGATCCAGTCGCTCGCTGCGTCGAGCGTCTTGTCGACTAGCTTGCCGCCGGTGACGGTGTGAGGCTCGCCGGTCCAGGTCTGACGAAATATGAGCTTCGTCCCCTGAGTGACGGAGATCTTGCCCGGATAGTTGAAGAAGAACGATCCGGCGTACTCGTCATGGCTGTAGTCGACGAGGATCGTTCGCTCCTCGCCTCCGCCACCAAGGAACGGAACCTGGTCGCAAGCCGTCGTGAGCAAGACCAGCGTGGCCGCGACGATCGTCAGCCTTTTCATCGATCGGCTCTCCTTACGTCACCTTGATCTTGCCCACCATCGGCGGGTGAATCAGGCAAGCGAAGTCGTAGGTGCCGGGCTTTGAGATGCGGAAGGTGAGGTCCACGTAACTATCGCCTCCCACCAAACCGGTCGACCAGAACCCGGTGCCGTCGTACGTCCCGGCGTCGTATTTGGTCGGGGGCGGCGGCCCTTCAGGCGGCGGCCCTTCCGACTCCTCAGGGGGCTTCTTTGCTCCACCGGCAGTGGTGCGAAGTCTGGGGTTGTAACGGATCCGTCCGTTGTCGAGGAACTGAACGATCGGGAAGTAGCGCGGCACGCCGAAAGAGACTGTGTGTGCGGCCCCCATCATCTTCATGTGGAACGGCTCGTCTCTTCGGACCGTGAGGTTCTTCGGCACGAACTCGTTGATCAGCGCATGGTCGTACTCGTCCGAGAAAAGGCCGGCGAACGGACCTTTTATCCTCTGACCGAGAACGCGGATCTCGTTCTTGTCAACGGCGGACTTGTAGACCTTCTCGAGGACATTGGCGCCCATGTCGATCTCCTTGCGAGCTTCGCGGCTTACTTCCTCCTGCGATGGAACGTCGGTTCCCGCGGGCCGCACGACGAGCTCGGTCGACTGTCCCGGTCCGTGGACCGCGCAATAGAAGGTGTAGTTCCCGGGCTTGATGTCGTCTGCCAGCGGAACGTTGAAAGTGTTCCCCTGAGCGCCCTCGTAGGGGATAATCCCGCTGCTGTAGAAGCTCTGCGTGCCATCGAAGGCCGGTTGTTCTTTCTTCGGGCATGCGTTGTCCGAATCCTTCGGTGGCAACCCGCGATCGAGGAAGCACGGCCTACCGTAATTCTGGGTGATGTCTCCCGACTCTTCGTCGAAGGCGAACGCCACGCTGCCGAAGGCTTCTTCGACCTTAGGGTCGACGCTTTGGACGAACTTGGCGAAAGACACTTCGTCCGCGCGATCACGGCTTGGGAACTCGAGATCCTTGTCGTCGGCCAATTTGTCGTACGACTCGAGGAAGTCCGTGCGCTCTGGAGACTTCGGGGCTTTCTCGACGATGTCGATGACGTCCCGCACCGTCGTGCCCGGTGGAATATCACCCTCCGGGTTGGGGAGGCGAACGCCGGCTCCGGCGAGGCTCTCGAAGGCGGTGACGAACTTCAGCAACGGGTTCTGAAGGGACTCGTTCACCGAGGTGCCGCCGGTGACGGTGTGGGGTTCACCAGTCCAGGTTTGCCGGAACACGACCGTCGTCCCCGGTGTCACTTCGACTCGTTTCGGGAAGTTCAGCAGGAAGAAACTCGCGAACTCGTCGTGGCTGTAGTCGACCAGGACCGTCCGCTCCTCCTTGCCCCCCAAGAACGGGAGGTTGTCGCAAGACACCGATACCAACGCGAGTGCACAGGCAAGAATTGCGATGCGTTTCATCCGCGCTCCCCTTGCTCTAAGTAACGACGATCTTTCCAACCATCGGTGGATGAACCAAGCATGCGTAGTTGTAGGTACCCGGCTTAGTGATCCGCATGCTGTAGACGATGTACGGCTCGGCATCGATCATCCCGGAGGACCAGAACCCGGTTCCGTCGTAGGTCCCACCGTCGAAAGCTACGGGGTCGGGGCCGCCCCCGTAGCGAACCTCTTCGGGGATGTCGAACTTCTTCGCGCCCCCGGCGGCCGGGTCGAGCTTGGGGTTGATGCGCACGACGCCGTCACTGAGGAACTGGAAAGGCGGGAAGTAGCGGGGGACACCGAAGCTTATCGAGTGCCACCCGATGAGGTTCCAAGTGATCTTCTGGCCGCGTTTTGCGCGGATCTTCTTCGGAATCATCTCGTTGATGCCCGCAAACTCGACGCCCGGCGCGAAGAGCCCGGCGAAGTTTCCACGGATGTTCAATTTCCGCGCGGCGCTGTCGCCGCCGCCGTTCGGGGTCGGCGGTCCACTGCCTTTGGGGACGTTTAGCGAGACCTGCCGGTCCTGTGCGTCGCGATAAACCCTGAGGAGCGGGCCGGCCATCTTGTCGATCTCTTTGCGCGCCTGCAGGCTCACCTCGACCTGCGAAGGGATCTCTGTTCCCTTGGGCTTGACCGTGACCTTAGTTGATTGAAACTCGCCGTGAACGTTGCAGTAGAACCAGTAGTCGCCGGGCTTGGTGTCGTCGGCGAAAGAGACGCGGTACTCGTTACCGGACGCTCCTTCATAAGGGATGATCCCGCTGTTGTAGTAGCTCTGCTTTCCGTTGAAGGTGGGCTGCGTTTGCTGGCGGCACGCCTTGCCGTGTTTACGCGGCTTCCCCTTCGCGAGATAGCAGGGCTGCGATGCGGTCTGATTTAGGTCGCTTTCTTCTGTGAACGCGAACGGGACGTCTTTTTCCAGCTCGATGATCTCCTTCGGCGGCTCGCCGGGGATCGGCTCACCGCGGTCGACTTTGTCCAGGAACGGCTCGGCCTTCTCCATCAGCTTGTTGACGAGCGTTCCGCCGGTAACCGAATGCGGCTCGCCCGTCCATGTTTGGCGGAACAGGAGCTCATCGCCCTGAGCGATGGTCACCTTCCGAGGGAAGTTCTTTAGGAACAAGCTCGCGTACTCGTCGTGACTGAAGTCGACGAGGATGGTGCGCGTGTTGCCACCTTTGGCCAAGAGCGGGATCTGGTCGCACGCCGTGGCCAGCACCATCAGAGCCACCGCGAGCACGATCGATTTACGCATGTTTGTTCCAGTTCGCGAGGGTTCCCGAGCTGTATCCGCGTCATGCTACGGGCGGCGTCCAGGTTCGTCAGCAACCTTCACCGCGCGGTAAGTGCTTTGTGCATGGCCCACTCTTTTCCCTGTCTCCCGGCCGGATTCTTGTTCTAGTCCGTTCCGGAACCGTTACGGGAATGTCCTTACCCACAAAGCGACGTGAGTAGGCTGCATGGTGCGGGCCACTACGTCCCGCAGCTCGGCCCCCAGGGCGTCGAGATCCACCTCTTCTCTGAGGTGTGCCGAGAAGGCTTCGATGGTTCTGCTTGCGTCGTACCGGGCGCGATCGAACCGTCGGTCGATGGCGCCCTGCACGCGCCGCCTGACGGGACGGAAGAGCGCGATCACCAGCAGAGTGGCGATTGCGATCACCCAGTCCGGGTTGTCCCGGCTCCCTGCGATGGCCGCTGGACCGAGCGCCACAAGAACAAAGATGCCGCCCAGGAATGCCGTGACTATCGCGTAGCCGAGAGTTCGACTGACGATCCGATCGATGTCGTAGAGGCCGTGCCTGAGGATCGCCGTCGCCGCAGCCCCCGGCAATGCGACAAGAGGGATATTCCAAACGATCGAACCCAGCCATTCTTCTTCCATGGCAGCGGGGAATGCCGCGTTCGCTCCCGCGATAACAACTACCGACAAGGCTGCGCTCCACGCGAACAACTTGATCTGTTGCCGTTCTATGGAGCGCGATCGCACGAACCGTACGAACAACGATGCAACAGCGACTAGAAGTGCTACGAATCCAACCTGCGAAAGCATGTTCGCGAAATCGACGATTCCTTTGACGGCTGCCGTGTTGATGGGGTTCTTCAGAGGAGCGAACTCGGAGACATCCAGCGGGCTGAGGACTACGGCGGCTGCCGCGAAGAAGAAGAAACCGCCCGCAACAAGAACGATGCGCCAGCGACGTGATAGCAGCTGCCCGGTTGGATAAAGCAGCAGAAGGGCGACGATGCCGACAAAGCCGGAGATCCTTATCCCTTCCGAGCCGACGGCGAGCCAGTTCCCGGCGCTACCTCCGACCCAGTGCGCGGCTTGCCCCAGCGTTGCCTGGACGGCGCCGAATACTCCCAAGCCGACGAACAGCCAGCCAACGCGATGCTCTGTGTGACGACGCAGGATCAGCGCGCCGAGCGGAGAGAATGCCAAACCGATCGTCGCCGCTTCGAGGAAGTAGGCGTACCAGCGGACGTGGAACGCACCGGTGACTTGAACTACCACTGTGCCGATCACGATCGCGACAGACGTCGCGGGCAGAAGTACTCGGAGGGTCGCCACTCGTCGGGCGCTCACGTCCGGCCCCCGTAGATCTGGTAAGCCGTCTGAGCGGCCGTGGCAATAACGACCGGTAGAGCGAGCGCGGCGATGACGACAATCGTGCGGTCGATGTGTGAGCCGGCCGACCCGAGAGCACTTCGAGCGACCGGTTCGCCGACCATGCCGATCACGAAAGCGATCGCAAGAGGGACGAGAAGGACTAAGGAGATGTCTCCAGTTCGGGTCGGACGACCGCAAAGCACGAGCAGAACGGCGAGCGCGACGAGCATCAGAAGAGGCGCTGAGAGAGCGGTTCCCGCGCCGACGAGAAAGTCGCGCGTGACATTGCCGCCGGAGAGATCCCAGTGCGCGAAGTTAGCCGGTAGGTGGTCGCGGATCGCGATCGCCGTTCCGGCAGCGGACACTGCGAGGTAGGCGACACCCGATCCACGCAGCAACAGGATCACGGTTGCTTGATCCAGAGTGATATGTGCGCCGGATGCATCGTGCGGTCAACGACTGAACGCAGCTCGGTGCCGAGAGCGTCGAGATCGACCTCTTCGCGCAGGTGGGTCATGAACGCGTCGATCGTCTGCTCGGCGTCGTAGCGCGCACGATTGAACCTACGATCGACGGCCCCTTGCACGCGCCTTCTGACGGGCCGGAAGAGCGCGATTACCAGCAGGGTGGCTAAGGCGATAACCCAGTCCGGGCTGTCTTCGGCTCCCGCGAGAGCGGCGGGGCCCAGCGCGACAAGGACGAAGATCCCCCCAAGGAACGCGGTAATGATCGCGTACGAGACCGTTCTGGTTATGAGGCGATCGATCTCGAACAGGCGATATCTGTAGATCGCGATCGTCGCAGCGATGGGGATTGCGCACAGGGGGCCGAAAAGAAGGAGTGAAGCTAGTGTGCCGAAGTTCTCTGAGGCGAACGAGTAGGCGATTCCGACGACCAGGAACGCGCCCGCGTAACCGATCCACTTGATCTGCTGCCTCTCTACCTGCCCGGCTCTCCGCGCACGAAGCACGAGAGAAGTGAGGCTGACGGCCACGGATAGGGGAAGCAGCGAGAAGCCGAGCCCCATGATCGCAACGATCCCCGACGCCCAGCCTGGCGCCGCAAGAGGGTTCGTGATGTGGGCGAAGTCGTCGAAAGGACCGGCGCGCAGCCCACTGGACACGACCATCGCTGCGACGGCGGTCAAGGAGAGCCATACTGCCGGCCGCCATCTCCGCGACAAGAGCCTTCCGTTGGGGAAAACAAGCAAGAGGAATGTTCCGAGTGAGCCGATCGCCGGTATCCAGATCCAGCTCGACAACCACGCCACGTAAGGACCCCCGGGCGTGGTCGAGGGCGCCACCATGCTCCAGTTGGCGTATGCAAAGGAAGCACCTCGAGTCGCGACGAGCAGTGCTGCCCCGCAGAAGATCCATCCGATCGGATTCCGTGGGCGATGAGACGCGATCAGACCGCCGAAGACTGCGAAGACGACCATAGCGAAGCCAGTTACGGCGATCAAGCCTGAAGAGTCGGGTGTGGCGTCTATGGCGTAAGCGAGTCTCCAGTAATAGACGCCGACCACAATCAAAACGAGTACCACCGGCAGAGGGAGCCACGCTGCCCACTGAACCCGTCGCTTGGGACGCAAGGTTCAGCTCACTTGACGATGATCTTTCCGACCATCGGAGGATGGATCAGGCACGCGTACTCATACGTGCCCGGTTTCGAGATGCGCATCGTGTACTCGATGTATGGCGCTCCGAAGCCTCCGTACGAGAGCCCCGAGGACCAGAAGCCCGTTCCGTCGTAGGTCCCTCCGTCCTGCCGGAGCGGCTCCATGTTGTCGGGATCGGGAGGGCCTTCTTCGTACACGAAAGGCTTGGCTCCGCCGGCTTCGGGCATGAGCTTCGGGTTGAACGCCACCTTGCCGTTCTTCGCGATGGTCACGATCGGGAAGTAGCGGGGCACACCGAAGCTGATCGTGTGTCCACCGAACCACTTCCATGTGATCTTTTCGCCGGCTTTGACGGTAAGACGGTTCGGGACGAACTCGTCGACGGCGCCCTGGACACTCAGGTCGTCGGCGAAGAGGCCGGCGAATGGCCCCTTGACCTCGAGTTGTTTTCCTGCATAGGCGACGTTAACGCGGCCTTTCTCGCGGGCTTCCTTGAGGATCTTCGCCATCGGTGAGATCTGCTGCCGGATCTGCCGTCGCGCCGAAACGTTGACATCTTGCTGCGATGGCGCCTTCGCACCAGCGGTGCCGACCGTCACCTTCGTGGACTGCGTCTCTCCGTGGTAGTTGCAGTAGAACCAGTAATCGCCGGGCTTGATGTTGTCGGCGAGTTTCACGCGGTACTCGTTGCCCTGCGGGCCCTCATAGGGGATGAGGCCGCTGTTGTAGTAGCTCTGGGTTCCGTTGAACACAGGCTGCTTCTGGTTCTTGCACGGCGGCCTGGGATCGGACGGTGTTGCGCCTTTTGCGATGTAGCACGGTTGTGCGGCGGCCTGGTTCATGTCGTTGCCCTCTTCGGGCACAGCTGGGGGCACTGTCGCCTCGAGCTTCGCGATCTCCGGAGGCGGCTCATCCGGCAGCGCTTCTCCCGCGTACATGCGATCGATAAAGGGCTCGACCTTTTTCATGAGATTGTTCACGAGGGTGCCGCCGGTGACGGAGTGCGCCTCACCGGTCCAGGTCTGCCGGAAAACGAGCTCGGCCCCCGGAGCCACGGCCACCTTGCGGGGAAAGAACTCCAAGAAGTTGGCCGAGAACTCGTCGCCCGAGTAGTCGAGCAAGATCGTTCGCTCGTTCTTACCTGCCGCACAGCCCGCGGCGACGAGAAGGAAGATCGCTGCAACCGCGCCTAGCTTTCGCATGGAACTCCTTTTGTATATGACAGCTGTCCCTTCCAGGACCGTTAGGACTGCCCCTTAAGCCACAGTGAAACTCTCACGGGCTGCATAGTTCGGTACACCACGCCGCGGAGCTCGGCCCCCAAAGCATCGAGATCGACCTCGTCGCGCAGATGGGTCGAGAATGCTTCGATTGTTCGCTCAGCGTCGTAACGAGCGCGGTTGAAGCGTCGATCGACTCTCCCCTGAATGCGGCGCCTGACCGGACGGAACAGCGCAACGACGAGAAGGGTAGCCACTGCTGTGATCCAGTCCGGCGCATCCTCCGTTCCGACGACGGCCGCAGGAACGATCGCCACGAGGACGAAGATGCCACCGAGAACGGCGGTGACGAGTCCGTAAGAGACGGTTCGACTGACGATGCGTTCGATGTCGTAGAGGCGATACCGGAGGATCGCCAACCCGACTGCTACCGGGATTCCGACTATGAGGCACATGAAGAACGCGTTCCACAAGAGATTCGAGATGAAGCCGTCGTTGGGCGTAACGAAGCTCGCGGGAAGGCCGATGAGCAAAAGAACGGCCGCGGTGATGCACACCAACGACAGCCACTTCATCTGTTGTCGCTCGATCCCAGTTGATCTGCGGAACCGAATGAACAGACCTGCTATAGCCATAGCCGCGGACAGCAGAGCTATCCCCACAGCAACTCCGAAGACGATCAACAGGGGTGTTTTCAGGAACTCCAGAGCAAACGGATTGGGATAGCTTGCGCCCGGATCGGACGGCCGAAGCGCCAAGGTCACGAAAACCACGACCATGGCGGCGAGAAAAACGCGAAGGATCTGGCGACCGTGCCACTCAGGAAGGCGTCCGGAAGGGAATAGGAGGAATACCAGGACGAGGGCCGTCATCCCGACGAACCAGAGCAGCGTGCCTGGTACGACGAAGGCCGAAATCACTGGGATGCAATCGGGGCAGGTTTTCGACCCGTAGATCACCCACTGCTCCCCGGCCGTCCCAAGGGTGAAGGCGAAGCCGATCACGCAAAGGAGCCAGCCAATCGGGTGGTTGGTTCTCGCTGCGATGAACGCGCCTACTGTCGAGTAAGCCAAAGCGAGCGCGACGAAGATCGAGGTCTCGTCGAGTGTGTGGTTGGCGCGACTGAGAACGATCATCAACACCATCGCGCTCATGCACGCGAGCCACGCGAGTGTTGCAGCTGCTTTTGTCCCGGCCGTTGGTGAGCCGAAACCCGCTCTGACCCGGTCGGTCGTGTTCGTCATCGCACCGAGAGTGTCCCTTTCATTCCCGCTTGTGTATGTCCGGGGATCGCGCACACGAACTCGTAGGTTCCCGCGGGTGCGTCGAAGCTGAGCTGGCGCTCGCCCCGTACCGGCACGCGCAGATTCACATCCAGATCCTCGATGGTCAATGTGTGCCAGAAGAGGTCCTTGTTGGACAGCGCGATCGAGACGGCGCCGGCTTGGACATCGAGATGTTCGGGTTTGAACTTCACGTCCTTCATCTCGATAGCGATCTCACCCGGACGAGCTACCGGTTCGTCCTCGGCCCCCAGAGAGACGACGACCAGTGCGACCAAGGCGACTATCACGAGGCCGGTCAGAACTCGTCCCGCTCGCTGGTCGAGGCCGATCCAGTATCCGACGGCTCCGATGAGGCCCGCGATCGAGAAGATCGCCAACGCACCGGGCAGAGCCGTGTCCAGAAACGCCTCGTTGTGGGAGAGGTTGCTCAACGCACCCGGCAGCATCCAGACGGCCACGTTGGCGAACAGCAAAGCGAGGAGGACGAACCCCAAGAGTCCCGAACGGAACCGGAGAAGCGCGATGGCCACCAGCATCCCGATCGCAATGAGTGCTGCCTCCAAATCGGTGAGCCAGGCTGCCGCCGCCGCGAGCAGGACAAGGTCGACGACGCCTACGGCCCGGACGAACCCCCGCCAGGCCGTGCGGCTAGGCGCAGTTCTCGCAGCATGCATGCGGAAATGATCGCCCGGCATCGTCCAAAAAGCGTTACGGATCTACGCGTCGACCTCGATGGTGCCCGTCATGTCGTCATGGCCCGTGACGGAGCAGGATAGATCCATGCGGTCTTGTTCGGCCGGGATCATCAACGTGATGAGCCTGTTGGCACGGGGGCCCACGTAGTCGTCGGTGTCGCCCACCGCGAAAGTGTGGGCATACGAGTCCCTGTTCACGAGGAAGACCTTGTGCGGTCCGGGCTCCAGCGAGAAGTCGGCCGGGTCGAATCGATCGTCGTACATCTCGACCACGAAGGATCCCTTGGGGGCATCGATGCTCGATTGCCGCGCGAAGGTCAATGTGCCCGAGACTGCAGTCAGCAGGACGAGGACCACGAGGCCGATCCTGACGAAGCGACGTTGCTCGGGCCGTGCCGGATCGAGGCGATGCCGGCGCCGCGCGCCCAGGACGCGAACCCCGGCGACTACGGCGACGATCGGGCCGATGACCGTGACGACTGAGGTAACGAAGTCGAAGAAGCTGTCCGGGTGAGAAAAGCCGAACCCGCCCAGTACGAAGGCCAACAGGGACAGCAGCACGGCCAGGGCCGTTGCCGGGATCACGAAGCGGTCCGACCACCACAGCAGGCTTGCTGCAACGACCATGACGACGCTGAGCGTGAGCAGTAATGAAAGGACCCCCGACGGAGGGCGTCCGCCGAGGATCTTCAAGATCACCACGAGCACACCGAGTGCGACTGGAGCTAACAGGTACCCGCCAACCATCAGGCGACCGTAGAAACTGCTTCGGAACACGCGGGCACGCTCGGACATCTCCCCGATCGTAGTCGTGGCCGCGTTACGAGAGCGTCCCCCGCTATCGTTACTCCGTGGCCCGCGCCCCAAGAACCGGTACGCAGGTCGCCGTACGCCTCTTCGGCGCTCCCGTAATCGAACGCGACGGACGACCCGTTCCCGTAGACACGCGCAAGGCGATAGCGCTGCTCGCGTACCTCGCATTGATGCGACGACCGGCGGCTCGCGACGAGCTCGCAACCCTGCTGTGGCCGGAATCCGATCACGTCCGGGCCCGGGCTGCGCTGCGGCGAACGATGTCGGCGCTCAGCACGGCTCTCGGAGGTTCGGGACTGCGTACCGACGGCGACGCCGTCTCCTTGGACCGAGACGAGCTTTGGCTGGACCTCGACGAGTTCCACGAGCTCGCCGCACGCGATGACGTCGACTCCCTGATCAGCGCCGTAGACCTTGCGCGCGGTGATCTGCTCGCCGGCTTCGGCCTGCGCGACAGCGAGGGCTTCGACGACTGGCAGAGGGACGCCGGCGAGCAAGCGCGCCGCGATGTGGGCTCGGTCCTCGAACGGCTGGCCGGTGCGCTGGCGCCAACCGATGTCGACGCTGCGATCTCCTACGCCCGCAGATGGCTGGCACTCGACCCGTTGCAGGAGGCGGCTCACCGATCGCTGATGAGACTGCACGCGCAAAAAGGAGATCGCGCTGCGGCGGTGCGGCAGTACAGAGATTGCGTGGCTTTGCTCGAGCGCGAGCTCGGCGTCGGACCCGACGAATCAACGACCGAGGTATACGAGGCGGCCCAGACGGGATCGGCCGGCGGACGCGGGGAGCAGGCCGGCACCCTCCATGAGCTGGTAGGTGACCTGCTCACGCTGCAGGGCCGGTACAAGGAAGCGAAGCAGAGCTACGAGATCGCCAGCGCAACGGGCGCACCTGTCGCGTCGTTGGGCGGGAAGCTTGCCGACGTCCATCAACGGCTCGGCGATTACGAGGGGGCCGAGGCTCTGTACGCCCAGGCCCTGGACGCCATCGACGACGCCTCGGGGGCCGAGCGCGCACTCCTGCTGGCCGACCGCAGCCTGAATGCTCACCGCCGCGGCCGCACAGCCGAAGCCGACGAGTGGTCGGCCGGCGCTCTGCGCGATGCAGAAGCGATGAAGGACGACCGCGCGCTAGCGCAAGCGCACAACACCGCGGGGATCCTGGCGGCTCGTCGCGGAGACTCCGAAGGGGCCGTCGAGCATCTGGAGGCGAGCCTGAAGCTTGCGGAAAAGCAGAACGACCACGTTGCTACGGCTGCCGCTCTGAACAACCTCGCCCTGAGCGTTCGGAGCACCGACATCGACCGCGCTGTACAGCTTTCGCAGCGAGCGTTGGACCTATGCGCGCGCGTGGGGGACCGTCATCGGGAAGCGGCGATGCATTCCAACTTCGCCGACCTGCTACGCGAGGTGGGACGAAACGACGAAGCGATGAGTCATCAGCGGATCTCCGCGGCGATCTTCGCAGAGGTCGGAGAAAGCGATGAGCTTCGTCCGGAGATCTGGAAGCTAGTCGAGTGGTGATTCAGTTAATCGCCGTTGCTCTCCGTCTTCTGACGAAGGACCTTCTCGGGAGCTTCTACTAACTCCTCGAGCTTGGCGATGAACTTCGGGAAAGCCTTGTCGAAGTCCTGAGGCTTGCGAGCGCGCTTGGCAGGATCGGCCGCGGCGATGATCTGGTAGCGCACCATCGAGTGCCACATCTTCTTGGTCTTCAGGGCGTCCTCTACCGCCTTCACGAGCTTCCAAGCCTCAAGAACCTTCTCCGCGCGTTCCTTCCGCTTCTCGTAGGCCTCCGTGAGCGGCTTGTCGAGGAATCCGTCGAACTTTTTCAGGATCGGCTCGAACGCTCCACCGGCCAGCCGGCCGGGGCCCTCGTAGGCGAGACCCAGCGTCACGTAGTGCGCGTTCTCGATCGTGTCGGAGATCTCTTCGTCGTCCTCTTTCGTTTTCGGTGAGGACTCGAGTACTTCGCGGTAGATCGACAGTGCGATCTCGCAGCGCTCGCGGATGTTCAGGTCCTTCTCGACGTTCAGGCTCATCATCCGGCGCGCGAGCTTCTCCGGAACGACCACGACCGGGAACTCCTTCACGCCCAGCTCGCTTCCGGCAGTGAAGCGGTGTTGGCCGTCGATGATGATGTGCTTCCCGTTGCGCTCCACGACGACGAGCGGCGTGACGAAACCTATGCGTTCGATCGACGCCGTGAGCTGCTTGAGGTGAGAAGCGCGCGGCTTGCGCTGGTGGCTGATGACCTCGAGGTCGGTCTTCTTCACCGTCTTGACGGTCAGCGGCTGACGCTTCTTCGGGTCTTTGAACTCGAACATCTCGGTCATGCTCGCAAGCTTATCGGGGCTACGTACGATGATGTCCCGATGACCGAGCTTCGAAACTCCGTCGAGTGGCAGGGCGACCATCTCGAGGTGATCGATCAGACTGCGCTGCCCGAACGCCTCGAGATAGCGAAGCTCGCCTCGGTCGCGGAGGTCATCGATGCGATCAAGAGGTTCGCCGTTCGTGGCGCTCCGGCGATCGGTGTTTGTGGTGCGTTCGGCGTCGTGACTCGGACTGGACGAAGGGCATGACCTGGACCGCATCGTGGCGGACATCGGAGCTGCGCGGCCCACGGCGGCAAATCTGAAGTGGGCAGTCGATCGCGGGTCGCCGCTGCTGCCTCGGCCGCCGAGAGCCGGGAAGACGCTCGCCGGTTCGCTGTTGAAGAGGCTCAGAGGATCCAGGACGAGGACCGGGAGTCGTGCCTGCGCATCGGTGAGTTCGGCCGAGCTGAGCTTGCGATCGATCGGTCGCGTCTTGACGCATTGCAACACCGGTCGGCTGGCAACTTCGGGGATCGGCACGGCGCTCGGGATCGTTTACGCGAAGGCTGAGGCGGGGGAGCCGATCGAGGTCGTCGCCACCGAGACGCGTCCGCTTTTGCAGGGTGCGCGCTTGACTGCGTGGGAGCTCGCCGAAGCCGGGATCCCGGTGACACTGATCTCGGATGCAGCCGCCGGCGCGGCACTGGCCGCTCACCGTGTCGACGCGGTCCTGGTCGGTTGCGATCGCGTCGCGCGCAACGGCGACGTCGCGAACAAGATCGGGACCTACACTCTGGCCGTTCTGGCGCAGACGGCAGGACTGCCGTTCTACGTCGCCGGCCCTTTGTCGTCGTTCGATGTCGATGCCGAAAACGGCGCATCGATCGAGATCGAGCTGCGTTCGGCCGACGAGGTTCGTATGGTCGGCAACGCGATGGTCGCGCCGGGCGTCGACGCGTGGAACCCGGCTTTCGACGTAACGCCGGCCTCGTTGGTGACGGCTTTCATCACCGACGCCGGCGTGCTTCGTCCTCCTTATGCCGAATCGATAGCCCGCGCGCTTCCGTCACGGCCTGGATGACGTACGAAGAAACACCGTTAGTCGGTGCGAACGTCGAGACCGTCGTTCGTATCGGTGAGACGGTTCGTCGCACGACGGGTCCGTGGACTCTGGCCGTCCACGCTTTGTTACGTCACCTCGAAGAACGAGGCTTCGATCGCGCCCCTCGCGCGCTGGGCATTGACGAGAAGGGCCGGGAGATCCTGTCCTACTTCGCCGGCCGCGCTGCGTTCCGGCCGTGGCCTGTTGAAGTCAGAGCCGACGAGTCGCTGGCGAGTGCGGCTTCATTGATCCGCGACTACCACGAAGCGGCGGCCGGGTTCGTCCCACCGGACGGCGCCGTTTGGCGACTCGGAAGTGGAGCCCCCGGGCCGGGCGAGATCATCTGCCACAACGACCTCGCGCCGTGGAACACGATCTATGCGGCCAACGGATCGGCCATATCTCTCATCGATTGGGACTTCGCTCGGCCGGCCCCCGCCATCGAGGACGTTGCTTACGCAGCCTGGACGTTCGTCCCGCTTCGTGATGATGCGAAATGCCGCGAGTGCGGGTGGGATGAACCGCCGGATCGCGCCCGACGCCTTCGTGTGTTCCTGGATGCATATGGCTTGGATGAACGTGCGGACTTCTTCGACCACGTCATCGCTCGCAAGGAGCTCGAGAAGAGCTGGGTCCTCGACTACGGCAAGCGGGGCGTACACCCATGGAAGAAGTTCCTGGACGAGGGACACGCCGGCCACGTGGATTACGACATCGCATGGCTGCTACGTCACCGGGGCGAGCTAGAAGCGGCCCTATCCGCGTGAGCCAGCCGGAGTGGCGCAGCCCTAGGGCTACGCCGACTCGGCGAGTGTTGTTGCCGACGCGTTCGTACCGAGCAGCGTGACGCTTGCCCGGTAAGAGCGCTCGATGAGCTCGGCCGTGCGATGGAAGTCGTCGTAGCGCAACTTGCCTACATCGATCGAAGGCATCTGCACCAGCTGCACGTTCGACGGAATGTGATCCCGGTCGTAACGGAATCTGTGCGCCCGCGCGATGCTCACGGCCTGCATCAGCACTTCGTAGGGACGCTTCGCGGTCGGGCGTTCCTTCTCGAGGTTTCCGACGTCCAGCACGAAGATTCGCTTGCATCCGAGGTCGAGCGCTTTGCTCACCGGGACGTTGTTCACGACGCCGCCGTCGATGTAGGTGTCGCCGTCGATGTCGACGGGAGGAAAGATGCCCGGCAACGAAGTCGAAGCCAGCAGAGCCGGCATTAGCTGTCCGGAGTGGAACCAACGCTCGACGCCGTGGTGCAGCGAGGTCGCCACTACCCACATCGGTAGCTTTGCTTCTTCGAACTTCTCGATGTGGTTCCAGCGCTTGATCAACTGACGAAGTCCGCTGTCGCTGTAGGCCGAGGTCCCGTTGCGCATGAACAGCCACGGACCGCGCCCCATCTTGGTGGACGGGAAGATGTCCTCTCGCTGCAAGCTCCGCCAGAGATCGGCCAAGCGAGCCATCCCTTCGACTGTGGGTTCCGACGCTAGGGCCGCGCCGTTAAGTGCGCCGACCGAGCAGCCGATCACGACGTCGGGCTTGATGCCCCGCTCGAGTAGTGCGCGTAGCTGACCAACTTGTATGGCCCCTAGGTTTCCGCCCCCTCCGAGGACGAAAGCCGTGTGAGGCCGCTTTCCAAACAGGCTACGGATCGCCATCCCCATCACCCCTCTCCGTCCTGAAGAACGGAGCAAACGCGCTGTTCGAACCTCTCTGCCCGGCTCATCACCCCGCACCAGTTCTGACTAGTCCGTCAATCGTACGCCTGTGTGATGCGTCTGTTAACTAATGATGTTCTTGTTACGTGTATCGGCATACCCGGCAATGTTTATTAGCAGGCCGGAGGACGGGTCCCACACGCCGGATTCAGGCGTACGCGCTTATGTGGGGGCAGCCGAAGTCGGCGGGGCGCTTGGCGGCGGTGTTGTGGTCGGCTTGGGCGTGGGCGCCTTGGTCGGCTTGGGCGTGGGCGACTTGGTAGCAGCCGGCGCCGTCGTCGGACGGGCTGTCCGGGCCGGCCGCGCCGTCGGGATGGCGCCCGTGGACGTAGCCACCTGGTCGGCGATCAGCACGCAGCCCCGGTCGTCGGCCGTCGTCGCGTCTGCCGAAGCCGTAGCGCTGGCGGTGGTAGGTGCCTGGGTCGATTCACCGAGAGAGAGGCCGTCGTCGTTGGGCCGGGGCCCGACGAAGAGGTTCCCGGTCACCCCGACCAACCGGCGATCCAGAGACTCCTCGACATCTGTGCCGATCAGCCTCCGCGAGAACTCCGTGCCGGTGGTCCAGAAGACCTCGATGTCTTCATCGCGGTCTGCGCTACACGTCTGACGCAGCTCGGCGTCGGTGTCCTCGAGGCTGATCCGCATGATCCCGTTCACCGATGTGGTGACGAAGTCGCCGCTCGCCGTTGCCTGCGGACTGGCCGTCGAGCTTGTACCGAGCGAATCGTTCGAACTCGCGGACGGGAGGTCTATCTCGGGTTCCTCTCCGACGAAAGCCTGCTCGACCGTCCCGACGAGCTGGAAGTCGCCGGCGGCCTCGACATCGGGTGCCGGTGTTGTCGAGTCGGCCGGCGTCGGTGTGGCCTCGTCGTCGTTCCCGCGGTTGCAGCCGGCCGCGATGAACACGAGTGCGGCTGCCGTTACGGCGACGAAGCGGATCGATGTCGGGACGCGCATGGATTGGCTCCTCTCGTCGAGGGTCAGGCGAACGTTACCCCAATAAGCGACGAACAAAACATCGCTAACTAAAGGTCCAGTGCCAGCTGAGCCATCATCTGGGCCGAACGGACGGCGTAGTCCTGGTAGCAGTTGTTCATCAGGACGTGCACTTCACGCGCATCGTCTGCGAGCTCGCCGATGCGCGGCTGCCATTCCTTCAATTCCTCTTTGGAGTAGTCGTAGCCGAATTTGTCGTGGACGGACACGTTGCGCTTTCCCCATGTGTCGTCACGACGTCCGTGAAAGCGCACGACGGAGAGCGGCGCGGTCGCTGCGGCAACGGGCGGGATCGACGTCTTGAAACCCTGCGGCATGTCGACGCAAACGTAAGTGAGTCCGTTGTCGGACAAGAGTTTCAAGGTTCGCTCCTGCATCCGTTCGTCGAGCATCCAGCGATCGTTGCGGAACTCGATCGCCGCACTCACACCCGGTAAAGCCGCTTCGAGGCGGTCGCCGCACTCGATCACGTACTCGCGATTTTCACGCGACGGAGGGAACCACTCGGGGAACTGAAAGAGGATCGCGCCGAGCTTGTTCGCCCGGCGCAGAGGCTCAAGTGCGGCGAGGAACCGTTCCCACGAGCCGTCGAAGATCTCCTTCGGCAGGTCGCGCGGGTACAAACGCTTCTTAGCTTCCGCGATCTCTTCGGGTACGAGCTCCCGTAGATCTTTGGGGAGTCCGCGCATAGTCGCGGGGTGCTGCGTCATCAACGAGAAGGCCTTGACGTTGAAGACGAAGTCTTCGGGTGTCCGCTCGACCCACAGCTCGGAGTTCTTCTCCGACGGCAGCCCGTAGTAAGTCGAGTCCACCTCGACGACGGGGAAGTTCTCGGCGTAGAAGGCGAGTCGTTCGGCGGCTTTGCTCATGCCTTTCGGATAGAAGAGACCGGGTTCGAGCAGAGTCTTGTCTGTCCACGAGGCGGTACCTATGCGGATGCCCTGCTCGCGGAACAGCTTCCATTGCGGTGACTCTGGCATGGCAAAGAGAGGTTAGCCCCGAGGGCTCAGGCCAGCGTTCGCTACAGATACAAAGCAGCCGAACCGACGAAGGCTGCGTTCTCGAGCAGGACCCACCACCGTATTGTCCTGGGTTTCTTCGCCTTCAGGACTGTTCATTGAACGGCTATCAGTCGTCCCTCCGTCGGGAACCGACGAGGACGCCAGCCGTTGACACACAGAAGGGTACGAGGTACGTCACGGCAGACTTGACCCATACCGTGACCGTCGCATCACCGCGCAATACGACGTCCAGCTGGTTGATAAGGAACAGAAGGGTTCCGACGACAAGCGCGATCGTGACGGTCTTGCGGAGGTGCGGCGGATGAAACGCCACACGAACTGCCTCGCGCGGCGTGCTCCATGTGGGTTGGACCCCTCTACTGCCCACAAACGACCGCCCAGTTAGCTACATGCGCGACCGCAGCGTCGCGACGCCCGGTCCGGACAAGTCGTCGAGGGCGGCGGTCCGTCCGGTCATGGCCACCACGATGGAGACGAGCGGTCCCGTGACCTCAGGGCCGGAGCCCGTTTCCCAGTCGGCGTCCGTAGCGCGCAGGGTCAGTCCAGCAACGCGTCTCTTCCCGCCGATGACGAGGTTCGATTTCCTATAAGAGTCGGCGAGACGTATCAGCGCATCCGTCGGATACGAATGCGAGATCTTCAGCGGACGTCGGATGTCCTCGGCATGGACGATCGTCTCACCGAGCCAGGTTTCGACAGGGCCCGGCGGATGCGTCGTGGTCGGAATGCATGCAATGAAGCTAGCGAGCGTGTCGGCGGGTGTTCCCTCGACCTGCTTCGCCACCTCCTTATCGCTCATGCGGTTGAGAGAGAAGCCCGAAGCGATCATGCGCGGGAAGAACTTCGCCGGCGTGTTCCCTGTGGCGGCGGTCATATGCCCGAGGACCTCTCGAACGGACCAACCGCCGCAAAGGGACGGCGTGGCCCACTGCTCGTCGGTCAACGACTCGAGATCGGCGGCCAATGCCTTTCGTTCTTCGTGAATCACCGGCCAGACACTTGGCTTTGCCATTGCGACCTCCTAGAGCCAAGTATCTGCCTTCGCGCGCGCACAGAGAAACCTGAGCTGTCGGCGTTGCCTGCTACGTTCACGAGTGCCTTTCCCCGGCACCCTTCCCCCAGATTTTCGGTGGAGGTCGCGTGCGCCGCTTGCTGTTCCTCTTCTCGTCCTTTCGACGGGCCATGGTGCGCTCGAGACGAGAGCCGGCGTGGGCGCGCATCGTCCGCGCAAAGGCGGGGCTTTAGATGGCGGTTCGTCAGCGCGCGAACGGCCGGCGGCGCAACGTCCTCGAGCGGGAGACCCTGGTTCGCGAGGTCAGCGCCCGATTGGGCGTGGCTCAGGAGCGGGTCACCGTGGACGGTGTCGAAGCCGCACTTCAAGGGGTGCTGTCCGAACGGCGCTTGAGCTGGCAGCCGGATGCCGCCCGGCGGACGGCCGTAGCGATCGCCGACGAGCTGCTCGGCCTCGGCCCCCTCGGTCCCTTGCTCCGAGACCGGACGGTGAGCGAGGTGATGATCAATTCCTCCGGCGACGTCTTCGTCGAACGCGACGGCCGGTTGGAGCGCACCAAGGTTCGCTTCAACGACGAGGCTGCGATCCGCCATCTGATCGAGCGCGCTGTATCTCCACTCGGCCTTCGCGTGGACGCGACGTCGCCGTGGGTCGATGCCCGGCTCGCCGATGGCTCGCGTTTCCATGCCGTGCTTCCGCCGATCGCACTCGGGGGCCCGGTAGTGACGATCCGCAAATTCGCCGATGCGTTGTGGACGCTCGAGGACCTGCTCGAGATGGGCTCCATCGACGATCGCGTAGCGGTTCGCTTGGCCGATGCCGTCGTGCGGCGCGACAACGTCTTGGTTTCCGGTGGAGGCGGAACCGGTAAGACGACTCTGCTCGGTGTGCTCGCGCGCATGGTTCCGTCCACCGATCGCGTCATCACGATCGAGGACGCCGCCGAGCTTCGGATGGGCGAGCGGCACGTTGTCTCGCTCGAGACGCGTCCACCGAACGTCGAAGGACGAGGCGAGGTAACACTGCGCGACCTCGTCCGGTGCGCGATGCGGATGCGGGCCGATCGGATCGTCGTCGGGGAGGTTCGCGGTCCGGAAGCCCTGGACATGCTCCAAGCGCTCACGTCCGGACATGCCGGGTCGATGGCCACCGTTCATGCAGATGCGCCTCGTGAGGCGCTGATGCGTTTGGAAGTGATGGCCCTGATGGCTGCGCCGGGACTGTCCGTTGCAGCGGCGCGGCGGCAGATCGCATCGGCGATTGACCTCGTCGTTCATCTCGATCGTGACGCTGAAGGAACGCGACGCGTTGCCGACATCGCCGAGGTGCGAGTCGGAGAGAGTGGACCGGTTTTGCGTCGCTTGCCTAAGAAGGGATCGGCGTGAGATTTCGTCGGCGCCGAGATCGATCGGCAGAGCTCGTCGCAGCTCTGCATACGATCGCCGATCAACTGCGCGGTGGGTCTTCGCTGCGCGTCGCTATCGAAAGAACTGCAGGGAAGGACGGGTCGCCTCTCGCACCCGTCGCCACGGCGCTAACCGCCGGCCGGCCGCTCGTCGCAGCCCTCCGCGATGGTGCGGCCTTCACCCGAGGCGCCCACGTCTCGCGTGACGGCGTCGGCGCCGATCTCACCTCGGCGTTCTGCGTCCTTGCCGTCCACGCCGAGGCGGGAGGCGACCCTCTCCCTGCGGTGAGGGCTCTGGCCGCTCGCATCGCGCGTCGCGGTGCGGCGCGCGCGGAGGCCAGAGCCCTCACCACCCAGGCGCGGCTCGGCGGCCGGACGATCCTGCTGCTGACGCCGGCGTTCTTGCTCCTGGTCGGGGCCACGGATCCGTCCGGAGTCCTTTCGTGGCTGGGTGATCCGCGGACTCGTCTGTCCTTGGGAGCGGGACTGGCTCTCCAGGTGCTCGGGATGTTGTGGATCGGCGCGATCGTCGGAGGCGTTGGTGTCGTCGGGAGTTCTCGGGCTCAGCGATTGCCGTTCATCCGGGCCGCACGAGCAGTTGTCGCGGGCCGCCCGCGTTCGACCATCGACTCCGAGGTAGCCGATGCCGCCGATACCGTTGCCTTCGCGCTCGACGCAGGTCTGTCTGCCTCGGCAGCGCTGAGCGCGGTCGCTCCTCATTCATCCGGGACCTTCGGCAACTCACTGCAGTTGGCTGCGGCCGACGTCCGTGCGCCGCCACACGATGCGCTCCTTCGCGAAGCCGCGAAACTCGAGAGCGCAGCTGCGCAGCGCTTCGCCGAAGCATTCGTGGCGTCGGCCACTCTCGGCATCCCTTTGGCTCCGGCCTTGCGATCGCTTGCCGATGACCTGCGCGACCGCGGTTCGGTGGAGCTGGCCGAGGACGTGCGGCGCGCGAGTGTGCGGGTCCTCGTCCCGCTTGGAGTGGTGATCCTTCCCGCCTTCGTTCTGGCCTGTCTCGTCCCGCTCTTCGTGGGTGGACTCGACGGGATCGCCGGATAACCCTTCCCGAACCATCGCCGAGGCGCTCCTTGCCGAGGCGAGGAAGAGCAAAGGAGACATAGGTGCAGAGACTGAAGAAGCTGCGCATCGCGTTCAGAAGACATGTCATGGAGCTCGCCGTTCGGCTTGGCGGCTGGACGGAAGGTTCGCTGCATCGGTTGCGGAGCGACGTCGGCCAGACCGTCGCCGAGTACGCACTGGTTCTTCTCGTTGTGGCGGCCATCGCCGTCGCTTTCCTGCTCTGGGCCAAGTCGTCGGGAAAGCTCGACCAGTTCTTCGACCTGATCTTCGACAAGCTGCTCAACACCGTCGACGAGTCCGGGGCCTGAAGCGCGGGCTTTAGATGCGCAACGATTCCGGACAAGCGACCGTCGAGACGGCGCTTACTTTCCCCGTCGTATTGATCGCGCTCTTGTTGATCGTCCAGGTTGGCATCGTCGTTCGGGACGCCCTCGCGCTCGCGCAAGCTGCGCGAGAGGGCGTCCGTACGGCGGCGATCTCGGCGGACGACGACCGGACGGTCGATGCGATCCGAAGCGCGGCCGGACCACTGGCCGCGGCCCTGATCGAGATCGAGATCGACCCGGGGCCCGATGACCGCACGCGCGGGCGGCCGATATCGGTTCGATTGCGTTACCCCGAGCGGCTGCGCATCCCGATCGTGTCCCGCATCGTCGATATGGAGCTGCCGCTCAACGCGACCGCCACCATGCGACTGGAGCGCGCACGCGCCAGTCCGACCCCCAGCCCTCCCAGCCCTACGCCGTGACCGCCCAGCCCCACGCCTTGACCGCCCAGCCCCACGCCTTGACCGCAATGAACGAGGACGGTTTCGCGTCCGCGATCATGCTCTCGTTGCTCGCGCTGGCCGCACTCCTGTGCCTGGCTACGGCGGACGCAGCGAACGTGTTGCTGGCGCGAGCCCGCGCCCAGACCGCCGCAGACGCGGCGGCTCTGGCCGCGGCCGCCGCGCAACTCGAACCCGGCGATGAGCAGCCCGAGGAGGCTGCTCATCGCACAGCCGAATCCAACGGCGCTGCTCTAGAGGAGTGCGACTGTCCCGCTCATGGGGGCCGCGCCGTCGTCACGGTGTCGATCGCCACACGAACACACATGCTCGGCGTGGCCCCGCGCAAGGTATCCAGCCGGGCCGAGGCGTCTTTGGATCTCGGTCGCTTGTTCGAACGTCCGGACGTCTGATACGTGTCCCCGCGGCCCCACGGCGACACAATCGTGGAGGCGGCAACAAGCAAGGAGGGGACATGCCGTTCGTCGGTGATAGCGACGTCGCCGTGAAGCAGATCGGCGACAACGACTGGGAGCTACTGAAAGAACTCGTCTATCAAGGGAATCGCGATTCCTTCGTCGTCCCGGTCGGGATGGGCACCGACTTCGCATCGGTTCCCCGTCCCTTCGTTTGGTTCATTCCGCGCTACGGCAAGTACACGCGCGCGGCGATCCTTCACGACTATTTGTGGCGAGTTAAGGCGATCAGCGGCGAGATCTCCTGGGCCGATGCCGATGGATTGTTCCGCCGGACTTTGCGTGAGCTCGACGTCGCGTTCCTGCGTCGCTGGATCATGTGGTCGGCCGTCCGGCTGGCGAGTATGGCGAAGCGGCAGCCATCTGGAGGAAGATTCGCCCAGATCCCGCGCGCGCTGTTGTGCGCACTGCTGGCGATCGTGATCGTCGGTCCGCCGGCGATAGTGATCGTCGCCGCTCTGGCCGTCTTCTGGGTGATCGAGTGGATCGCGTACGGCTTGATAAGAGCGGGGAACTTCATCATGTCCCAGTTCACGCGAGCGCCGCCGCCGGTCGAGGTGAACGCGCCCAGCATCCGGATGAAGCTCTAGGGGCTTAAGAGATCAAGCGGTCGCGCAACGCGAGCACGACGGCTTCCGTGCGGCTCGACGCGCCCATCTTCGCCAGCACACGCGAGACGTGGGTCTTCACGGTGTGCACACCGATACCGAGCCGGCGAGCGATCTGCTTGTTCTCAAGTCCGGACGCGAGCAGACGGAGTATCTCCTTTTGTCGCGGCGTGAGAGATCCGTTCTTTTCGCGGCCGTTGGCGGCGATGCGCTTGGCGACGACCTGGGCAGCGTCCGGATGCAGGACGGTGTCGCCGGCCGCCAGCCGTTGCAGCGCCGTACCGAGCTCGGCAACGGAGATGTCCTTCAGCGTGTATCCGTCCGCTCCTGCTTCGAGCGCAGTTTCGACTTGCATGTGAGATGCGCGTTCGGCCAACAGCAACACGCGGGTGGACGGTGCGTCTTTCTTGAGCAGGCCGACAACGCGCATGTTCTCGTCCGCGGCAAGTTCGGCGTCGACGACCACGATGTCCGGTGAGTATTCGTCCGTCATGCGCTGACCGTCCGCGGTAGCAGCAGCGTGGGCAACGACTTGAACGCCCTCGATCGACTCCAATAGACGGACGAGCCCCAGCCTCGGCAAGGCGTGAGGAGAAACAAGGACTACTCGAACCTGGCCGTTGTGGCCGTTACGCGCCGGCGATCCCATGGCGAAATCGACTCCTTTGTCCGTACCAACTTCGGCGGGGTTCGAGTACTACTTGAGCCCGCGCTCATGCGGGGCCGTGGCCAGCCTTAGGCCGACGCGAACCGGCGGCGAGTTATATCCCCTCTGAGCAGGGCATCTGCCGCATCGGAGAACTCGGCCGCCGGGGTCCCGGACTCCCAGGCCTCGAGGTCGGCCTCGGTCCGCCATTCGCTAAGGACGATCCAGCTGGGGTCGTCGTCGTCGGCCCGCGCGGCGTCCGCCCATAGCGCGCCGGGGGCCGAGCGCATCGATTCGAGAAGCTTGGAAAGGATCTCCGCGAAGGCTTCAGTGGCTTCGGTAGCAACCGGATGGCGCTCGAAAGCCAGGACGGTGGGCAACCGTTAGAGACCGTTAGAGGTTTTGGGGCTTGTCGCCGAGCGTGGCCTGCACGGTCTGCCGCTTCCCATCACGGACGACGACTAGAGATACCTTCTCGCCGACGCGATGTTCGCGGATCGCGACGATGAGATCGTCCATCGTTTCGATCTTTTCGCCGTCGAAGGACACAACGACATCGTTCTGGCGCATCCCCGCTGCCGCCGCCGGTCCGTCGGGAACGATCTCCATGATGAACGCGCCCTGCGCGACGCCGAACTGCTTCTCGACCTCCGGCGTGATGTTCGCACCGCTGACGCCGAGCCACGGATGAGTTGCGCGTCCGGAATTGATCAGCTCTTCAGCAACAGCGACGGCTACGTCGATGGGTATCGCGAAGGCAACACCTTCGGCGCCCACTTCCGGACTCGCGCCGATCGCTGAATTGATGCCGACCACTGAACCGTTCGCGTCGATCAGCGCACCGCCGGAGTTGCCCTGAGTTATCGGTGCATCCGTCTGGATCATGTCGATGAGTGGGCCGGAGTCGTCCGGGCGATCGACGCGCCGCCCGAGGGCCGAGATGATGCCGGCCGTCACCGATTGCTCGAGTCCGAGCGGAGAGCCGATCGCCACTGCGAGCTCACCGACCTGAAGCGTCTTCACACTTCCGATGATGGCAGCCGGGAGATCGTTCTTGTCGACCTTTATCACGGCGACGTCGGTCTCGGCGTCGCGACCGACTACTCGCGCCGGGAGCTTTTCACCCGAAGCGAGTGTTACCTCGATCTCGCGTGCGTCCTCGACCACATGGTTGTTGGTGATGATGTGCCCATCGGAACGAAGGATCACGCCGGATCCGGTGCCGGCCACCTGCACGTTTCCGAGGATCGTGGAGCTGCTGGACGCGACGTTGATGTTGACGACCCACGGTCGCGCGCGAGCCGCGATGTCGACAACGCCGGAAACGGTGTTCCCATCGTCGTTGCCGGCGGCGTTCTGTACGACACGTCGCTCGACGGACGAGTCGCGATCGGTGTATCGAGCTATCGGAAAGGCAACTGCGGCTGCGACGATCGCTCCGACCACGCCGCCGATCACTCCGGCGCGCAACATTCCGGACCCTTGGCCGGACTTCCCGCGGCCACCTCCATCCAATGGCTTCGAGACTTGGCTCTCGAAACGCTGTTCGACCCACTCACCGGTGCGTGGATCCCAAACCGGGCCGGTATCGACCGGAAGCTCCTCGGTCGAGGCGCGCGGCGTCGTCCGCCAATCGTCCCCGAGCTGCTCGGTCGGGTCGTCGGAGCGCGAGCTCATCGGCACCATCCAGAGTGATGTCCTAGCGCGACCATGTCGAAACCGTACAACGCCGCAGGCAGTGGGGGAGTTGGACGATAAGAGGTTTTAAGAAGTTCCTAGGAACCGCGGATACTACAAAGCGCTGTGCCGCCACCCATCGAGGTCCCGTCACCCGAAGCCGACGAGCTTGTTGCCGCCGCCATCGAGGGCGACACGTCGGCCTTTGCGGCTTTGTTCACCATCATGTTCCCGTCCGTGTACCGCTACCTCTATGGCCGATGCGGAGACGTAACGCTGGCCGAGGATCTCGCCCAGGACACCTTCCTGCGCGCATTGCGTGCCGTGCGGAAGTCCTTCAAAGGAAAGTCCAGTGAGTTCCTCGCGTGGTTGATCCGCATCGCTCGCAACCGCTTCCTCGACCACGTGAAGTCCGGACGCGTGCGTTGGGAGGTCGTCGTCGAAGACACGCCGGTGGTTTTCGATCGGGCCAACCCGGAGACCGAAGCGCTCGCACTCGTAGAGGGGGCCGATCTGAAGAGGGCTCTTGCCGAGCTCACGGGTGACCAGCAGGAGATCCTCTACCTCAGGTTCTTCCAAGGGCTGCAGATCGCCGAAGTCGCGGCCGCGACGAGCCGGACGGAAGGTGCGGTCAAAGCCATGCAGTTCCGAGCCCTGCGTGCTCTGGCCCGGGTGCTCGGCGCGCAGGGATTCTTCGACATGGGCAGTGAGCAATGAGTAGATTGCCGGAACCTACTGACCTGGTAGCTCGTTCCCAGTACAGTGGGGCGGCCCTCCGGTGGAGTACGCACTACGCGGAATGGGCGTCCAGGGGAAGTCAAAGGACAATCGATGAGCGATCCGGAAGAGCCAACGCAGGGTTCCGGCCGCGCGGCTTCTCGGAAGCCGAACGGCAACGGGAAGGGTTCGAAGGCCGCGCCGGACAAGCCGGTCAAGCCCCTGCCGGCCTGGCGCCAGAAGCTCTACCGCATCCCCGTCCTCGGGACGATCGCGTACGTCGTCTGGCCGCCGCGCACGTCGGCGAGCGTCGTGCGACGTTCGTTCTCGGCCGCGTTGGCGATCGTGGCCATCCTTGGGATCGGAATGGCGGCCTACCCATGGGCCGGCGAAAGCTACCCCTTCTTCTACCGGGTACCGGTCGAAAAGCTGATCGAGTGGTCGAACTTCCTCAGCGACATGCAGACCAACCGTCTGCAGGACCAGCTTGCTGCAGAGTTCGATGGCCTCGATGCGGTCAGCCGAGGCGAAGGCAAGCCACTAACTCGGATCGAGATCCCCGCGATAGGCGTAAAGACGATCGTGGTCAACGGGACATCTCCGTCGGCGCTGAAAGCCGGAGCCGGCCACTACCCGAGCACCCCGCTGCCGGGGCAGAAGGGGAACATGGCCATCGCCGGCCACCGGACGACCTTCGGGCGGCCGTTCAACAAGATCGACAAGCTGAAGGTCGGCAACCGCATAATCCTGACCACCCCCGTGGCCCGCTACACCTACCGGGTGTCCAGACCGCCCTTCATCACGCATCCCTACGACTGGTCGGTCGTGGCCAAGACGGACGAACCCGTCCTGACCTTGACCACGTGCCATCCCAAGGGGAGCGCCAGGCAGCGCCTGGTCGTGCGCGCCGAGCTCGTAAAGTCAGAGGCGCGCCCCAAACGGGCTGCCTAAGAATCAGCTCAAGCCCCCCGCCTGGGGGGTACCTCAGGGGCCTCTAGATCGTTGAGTCAAGTGGGAAGGAACCCACATGATTTCGCGTTTCCGAAACCGCAGCCGAGCGCAGGCGCTCCAGGGAGCCTTGGAGCGCTACGAGCGCATGGTCGCGGACGGCGCAGACCAGACGGCTGCGAGGGCCAAGATCGCAGACGCCCCAGGTCTCACGCCCGAGGACACAGCGATCTTCGCCCTGGCTGCCCGCTTGCAGGCGTCGGGAGCCGCGATTCCCGAGCCGAGCGCCCGGTCGGTGGAGGCATTCGCCAGGCGGCTTCGCGCCGAGCAGATACCGGATCGCCCGGGCCGCCTCCGCTTCGAGCTGTCGCTGCGGCCACGCTTCCAGGTCGCTCCGGCCCTCATGGCTGCGGCGGTGGCAGTCTTCGCCGTACTGCTCGTCCCAGGTCTTCACAGTCTTCCGGGTGACGGTCTGTACGGGCTGAAGACGGCGTCGGAGAGCGCTCGCGCCTTTATAACGACCGGACCGTCCGAAGCGCGCCTCCGGATCGGGTTCGCCGAAAAGCGTTTCGAGGAGGTCGATGACCTGCTCGCCCGCGCAGCTAATCAGGCACTAGGTGGGGTTGGAACGTACGCGGCCGGCGCAGCCGAGATCGACGACCCCGAGCTAACGAGGCTGGTCGGTGAGACGTTGGCCCGAGCCGGAATCGAGATCGTCAAGGCGGCCCAGATCCTGATCGCAGAGCCCAACGCGACGGCCGCCGATCTCGCACAGCTCGTCACCGTGTCCCGTCAAGGTCAAGACGTTGCCGAGAGTGCAGCGGTTCAGCTGCCCACGGTTGAGCCTCCCGCCCGTACGACGGCGACGACGCTGGCCCGTGTCGAGGCTCAAGCCGAAGCCGTTCAGAGGCTGAATGTTCCCCCGCCCACGCCGGGTCCGTGCGCGACGTCGTCGCCCAGCCCTGCACCCACAACTACCCCGGTTCCTACGTGGACACCGACGCCGTCCTTGGAGGCAACGCCCGAGCCGATCCCCACGGCATCGCCTACGGCAACGCCGTGCGTCTCGCCGTCGCCGTCACCGACGCCCACGCCGGTTCCGACCGCGCAGCCCGACGGCACACCGGCCCCCGTACCGGCGCCGACGGATACGTCAGCAACAGCCGAAGAGCCGACGGAAGACGGGAACTCGATGGAGCAGGCGAGCGTTCAGAGTGCAGATCAGCGCCCCGGCGCCGTTCCGGCGGGCTGAGCAACCTCGTGAGAGACTTTCGCACTGCATGAGACAACTTCAGTCCGACCGGGTACCCCGGAACAATCCATGAAACGCCTCTTACGAGCTATCGCGGTGGCCGGCGTCTTCGCGGCGGCTTCTTATTACGGACCGGCCGCCAGCGCCAATCACGCGATCGTATTCACTCCTTGCCCGACCGGGGGGAGCCCGGCGCCGACTCCGCCAGAAGGACCGACCGGCCCAACAGCCCTCCCAACGCCGACACCAACCCCTAAGCCGACGCCTACACCTGTTCCGCAGGACTGTACGCCGGCGTCGGGTGAACGCATCGCTGGAACGCGGGATGTTCACTTCTCTGTTGGCCCCGGCAACCTCACATACGTCCGACTATGGATCCTCGCGGACGAGACCGCGGTAAAGAACGCGAATGGTGGCAACCCGGTTCTTTCGGATGATGATCCAGAATCTCCGGCCGATGAATTCGACTACGCCTGGGACTCCGTTAAGACGACACCACTCAATGGCAAGTACAAGCTCAAGGTCGAAGCCGGCGCTAGCAACTTCCAGGGGCAGGAGCACAAGGAAGTTGAGGAGCGCAAGAACATGCGCGTCGACAACCCGCCCGTCGCCGTCGCTGCACCGGAGATCGTCACGACGACGACCAGTAGCACCACCATCAAGTGGGCGAAGGCCAAGGAAGCCGACGTGCAGTCCTACACGGTCTACCGCGCGCAAACCGACAACGCCGACAAAGCGCCCTCGGCGGACAAGCTCAAACCGATCGCGGTGGTAACGGGCACCGAGTATCGCGACACCAAGGTCGGCAAAGGAGTGTTCTGGTACGCGATCCGAGTAACCCGGCGCAGCGTGGTCACCCCCGAGGAAGGAATCAGCTCGCCGCTCAGCAAGCTGTCGTCAGGTGCCAGCGTTCGCGCGGCACCCACGACCGGGCCCGACTCCGCGCGCCGTGCGATCCCTTACCGGCAGCTTTCGACCGTTCGTGGCAAGGGTCGTCCGCCACCCGTTCCCGATGCGCCCTACTCGGCGTATCTGCCTTACGACGACGCTCCGGAGAGCGGGTCCACCGAAGTCGAAGAGCCGGGTGGCGGGGACCCACGCGGCCCGGTGCTCCCGGTCGCCGTGGGCGCGTTCCTGGTTTCGTCGGCACTCGCACTGGGGCGCATGCCGTACTAGCGTCCAAATATTGGACGAATCGCTCGCACAAACCATTGCCGAGTACTGGTCCGGAAGCGGAGGTCTTGTTCCTCGTGGACCGCGCAGCCTCCTGGCCGTCGTCCCGGTAACGCTCGCAGAAGTCGAGCGCAGGACGGGTGCGCGTCCTTCTTTTGGTTCTAACTTCTGGCGTCTTGAAGTCGGCGGACGTTTCCTGCGGTCCGGTGGCCTCGTCTACCCCGGAGGTGTTCCGTACCCGGAAGAGTTGCACAGCCGCACGGCGGTGATCGCCAACGAAGTTTGGTTGTACGTCGACGAGGACGGAGATGTACTCGGCACGTATTGGTGGCCGGATGCGCTGCGGCGTCCGATCGCTGCGCAGCCGAGCGCGGACTACGACGACGATCAGATCGTGCATCCCGCGGACGCAGCCGAGCGCTTCGCCTTCCCGTTGAAGCGTCCGACCGTGCCCGAGTGGGCGCCTACGGTCACCGTGTGCGTTTCTCCCGAAGAGGCCGTCGTGCTCTGCGCGCATGGTGTGCTTCCCGAACCGTTGAACGAGATGGTGGTCTTCGCCAAGGGAGGGCTCGCTTTGCGGCAACGATGCGAGTCGCGTCCCGACCTCGATTCGTTCCTGGAATCGAATTCGCCTCCGTTCCGTCCCATGCGGATCGGGCCGGTGCAGGGGATCGGACGCGACATAGGCCGAGCCCTCGGCCCCCAGACGTGGCCGTGGCCGGCCGAGCTTCGCTGGTGGGGTGAGGGTGTGTCTTACGAGGCGAAGGCGTTCCTGCCGCTGGCGGCGCTGCAGGACGTCGCCGCGTCCCTAGGCGAATGGGAGCCGTAGCGCGTCCGCTGCCGAAGCAACCGACTCGCTTCGCGAGTCGCTCTGCTCGTCGTAACGCAGCCGTAGCGCCATTTGTATAAGCATCAGAGCGATGCGGCGAGCTATCGCGGCGGTTGCGGTGCTGGGGGTGGTGCTCGGCTCCTGCTCGAGCGGCGGTAGCGAGCGGGTCGTGCGCGTCGACTTCAAACACGACGAGTTCGCCAGTCACTATTGGCGCTACTTTCCGACCACGGTTTACGCACATCCCGGCGATACCGTGGTGTTTCGCCAGGAATGGACCGGTGAGCCCCACACCGTCTCGTTCGGTGCCTCGCTCGACGATCTGTCCAAAGAGCTCGAGGATCTCGAGGAGGAGTTTTCGTCCAGGCCCGATACCCCTGAGCAAGAAGCAGCCGGATTCCAGCGATATAAAGAGCTGACCGAGGGGCTCGTATTGGATCCCTACCTCGATGCGAACGCTCCGACTGCCGCCAGGCCTTGCTATCTACAGAGCGGCAGCCCCGAGCGTTATCGCGACGCGACGTGTCCGCAGCGCGAGCAACCGGTGTTCGACGGGAAGCACTCCTTCTATTCGAGCGGGTTCATCGCGCCTCTAGGTCCGGAGGGCAACGTGTACCGCATGCCGCTCTCCGATGAGATCGATCCCGGTACTTACAGGTTTTACTGCGTAATCCACTTCCAGTCGATGCAGGGGAGCCTCATCGTTCGCGAGTCCGGGGAAGAAGTTCGCAGCTCACGGGAGCAGAGCCGGACCGCACTGGACCAGATCGAAGCACTGGCTAAGCCTTTGCGCGAAGCATTCGAGGACATGAAGGCCGGCCGCGCCGAAACGGCCGGTGAGCCTGTGCGCGGTAATGTCGCCGGTTATCACGCCGGAGATGAGTTCACGGTCGCGATCGACGAGTTCGTGCCGGACAAGATTTCGGCCCGTGTTAACGAACCCATCAGCTGGACGGTGATCGGCGCGCACACGATCTCTTTCGACGTACCGAGATTCGTCCCCGTCTACCAGGTGAGCGATGACGGTACTGTCGAGCGAAATCCCGTGGTCGACAAGGCGGCCGGAGGTTCGCCCGACCCTCCGCCGCCCGACTTCTCGTCCGGGCGCATCGATATCGATGGAGGCACATGGGACGGAGACGGATTCTTCTCGTCCGGACTCCTGGCGGGCGAGCCGTCCGCGAAGTACACGCTGCGCGTATCGAAGGCCGGCGAGTACCGCTTCGCGTGCCTCGTCCATCCGGAGATGGCGGGCACACTCGTCGTCAACGGCTAGAGACGTCGGCTTTTCGCAGTGCTGAGTGCTCGGCGGACGGCGTCGTCGGCTGACGCAGCGCGAGCGATCGGGATCTCTACTTCGCCGCGGGCGATCTCCCACGTCGACAGCCCGATCACCGGTACGCCCAGTCGTAGTGCGAGAGCAATCTCCGAAAGCGTGCCGAACTCGCCGCCGATAGCGATCAGTGCGTCGCAGGCGTTGACGATGACCGCGTTGCGCGTCTCTCCCAATCCAGTGGCAACCACCACTGTGTTGTGCGGATTGCCATCGCGGGCGTTGTTGGACGGCAGCACGCCGATCGCCGTTCCTCCTTCGCTTGTCGCACCTCTTGCTGCCGCTTCCATCACTCCTCCGAGCCCACCCGTGATGAGGACGGCGCCGGACCGGGCGAGAAGTCGTCCGACTTCTTCGGCTGCGCGCAGCGCGTCTTCGTCGGCCATGGACCCGCCGCACACGGCGATGTAAGTGGGGTGCGTCATCGTCCGAGGATCAGGTCGAGGACGCGAACGGCGCCGGCTTTGTGCAGCGGCTCGTTCCAGTTCCCGCACTTCGGCGACTGAACGCACGCCGGACAACCCGAGGCGCATGGGCAGGTGTGCACGTGGTCTCTCGTGGCCGCCAGATGGTCTGCAGCCACTTCGTAGCCGTGGTCGGAGATCCCGGCTCCCATCGGATAGCCGTCGTAGATGAAGATCGTCGGGTCGCCGGTGTCGGGGTGGAAGTTCGTGGATAGTCCGCCGATGTCCCAGCGATCGCACATCGCGAATACCGGAAGTATTCCGATCGCTGCGTGCTCGGCCGCGTGAAGGGAGCCGAGGAGGACGTCGTCACCTTCGAGATCGCGAAGGACGCGGAAGAGGCGCTTCTCGGGGATCGTGTACCAGACGGCGCGTGTGACTAGGCGCTGGGGAGGCATGTCGAGTTCGCAGCGCTCGATCACCTCTCCGCCGGGAAGCCTCTTGCGTTGATAACCGATCACCTGCTCCGTCACTTCGACGAGTCCTCGGCCGAGACCGCACACACCGATCCGCGAGCTGGCTTCGGTGGCAAGCAGGACGAGATCGGTATCGGACTTCGCTTGGGTGTACTCCTCGGCTTCATGCGGTGCGACGACGGCGACCCGATCGTCGATGACCAGACGTTGGACGCGGAAACTTTCGCCCTGATGGAGGTAGATGGCTCCTTCGTGCACCGTCGCGTGCGCGCGCGATGCGTCCACGGTTCCGATGAGGCGCCCGGTTCCGTCCTCGACGATCCGGAACGGGTGGCCGCCGGCCGAGCGGATGTCGACGGCGGGCGCCGGCGGATGAGCGCGTGACCAGTACAGGCGGCCCCGGCGTTCGCGGAGTTCACCGCGCTCGCAAAGCTCGCTGGTGATCTCCGCGAACGCCTCCCCGCCGATGACCGATGCGTCTGCATCGCCATTCGCATCCAGGGGGACCTCGTAGGCCGCGCAGCCGAGGTGCGGAGCGAGGATGTGCGGGTTGTCCGGATTGACCAGCGCCGCTTCGTGCGGCTTCGCGAAGAAGTCGTTGGGATGTTGCGTGTAGTACTGGTCGAGCGGTTCGTCCTGCGGGACGACCAGGGCGAGTGACGGCTGGCCGGCGCGACCGGCCCGTCCGGCTTGCTGGCGTGCGGATGCGACGGTTCCCGGGAACCCGTTGAGCACGACGGCGTCGAGACCGCCGACATCGATGCCGAGCTCGAGCGCGTTGGTCGCCGACACTCCCGGATAGCGTCCTTCCTGCAGCCCCTGTTCGATGTCACGCCGTTCGGATGCCAGAAATCCGGCACGGTAGGCGACGATATCCCGCGCTTTACCGTTCGCCTTGTCTCGCGCGTACCTGGCGACGAGCTCGGCCCCCACGCGCGTCTTCGAGAAAGCGAGCGTCCGTCCACCGTTGCCGACGAGCTCGGCCATAAGCTTGGCGGCCTCGACGTTCGACGAACGGCGGCGGCCGTCGTCGGCATCCGACAGGAAAGGTGGGTTCCAAAAGGCGACGTGCCGTTCGCCGATCGGTGCGCCGTCGTCTGTGACCTCGCCGACTTCCACACCGCACAACGTCGATGCATGCTCTGCGGGATTGCCGATGGTTGCCGAGGCAAGCGCGAAGGTCGGGTTCGACGAATAGCGCGCCGCCACGCGACGAAGCCGGCGCAGCACGAGGGCCACGTGGGAGCCGAACACTCCGCGCAGCACGTGTGCTTCGTCGATCACGACGAAGGCAAGCCGGCTGAACAGTCCGCGCCACAACGCGTGGTGAGGAAGTATGCCGACGTGCAGCATGTCGGGGTTGGTCAGGATGAGGTTCGATTTGCGACGGATCGTTGCGCGTAGGGACGTCGGAGTGTCGCCGTCATAGGTCTCGGCGCGGACGTCGTCCATTTCGAAACGGCCGATCTGGCGGAGCTGATCTTGCGCCAGGGCTTTCGTCGGCGACAGATACAGGGCCACGCCCCCGTTCAAGAGCGCTTCGATCACCGGGACGTGATAAGCGAGCGTCTTGCCCGAGGCCGTCCCGGTGGCGATGACGGTGTGCCGGCCCTCGCGGAGCCGGTCGATCGCGGCCGCCTGGTGTGAATAGAGCTTCGCGATCCCCGTTAGATCGCAATGCCTTCCCAAGTTCCGGCGGCAGCGGCCGGGCCAGTTCGGCGTAGCGCGGCTCGCGCTCTGGCATCGTCCGGTGCACGGCTAGCTGGCCCTCGTAGTCGTCGCGTCGTTGGAGGTCGTTGAGGACGAAAGTGGGGTCCATCGCGACAGCCTAGAATCTGGTGATGCCAAGAGCGCTAGTAACCGGGATCACGGGGCAAGACGGGCACTACCTCTCCGAGCTTCTGCGGCGGAAGGGTTACGACGTTTTCGGTCTCGTGACCGGACAACACGATCCGCGGTTCGACTCGCTTATGGACGAGCAGCCGTACGTCGAGGCTGTGTCGGGGGATCTTCGAGACCTGCCCTCGCTGATCGCGGCCATCGAGCAGTCGCAGCCCGATGAGGTCTACAACCTCGGAGCGATCTCGTTCGTTGCTCTGTCCTTCAAGCAGCCCGAGCTGACCGCGGAGATCTCGGGACTTGGTGTCCTGCGCATGCTCGAGGCCATCCGGATCGTCGGCGGGGCCGACAACAATCCGATCCGGTTCTACCAGGCATCGTCCAGCGAGATGTTCGGGAAGGTACGTGAGGTTCCGCAGACCGAGAACACGCCGTTCCACCCAAGAAGTCCGTACGGCGTGGCGAAGGTGTTCGGACACCACATCACGGTCAACTACCGCGAGGCATATGGGCTATATGCATGCAGCGGAATCCTCTTCAATCACGAATCCCCGCGCCGCGGGCCGGAGTTCGTGACGAGGAAGATCTCCAAAGCGGTCGCGCGCATCTCCCTTGGATTACAGGACGAAGTCGCGCTCGGGAACCTCGATGCACGACGCGACTGGGGTTATGCGCCCGATTACGTCGAGGCGATGTGGCTCATGCTGCAACAGGACCAAGCCGACGACTATGTCGTCGCCACCGGCGAAACGCATTCGGTTCGCGAATTCCTCGACCTCGCTTTCGATCACGCGGGACTTGGCGAATGGGCGCCTTACGTGAAGAGCGATTCGCGCCATCTTCGGCCGGCCGAAGTCGACCACCTCGTCGGCGACGCAACGAAAGCGCGAGAAGCCTTGGGATGGCAGCCTCAGGTCGGGTTCGAGGAGCTCGTCCGGATCATGGTGGACGCCGACCTGAAGACGGAACACGACCGGATCTAGCTACAGGATCGCGTCGTCCTTGACGCGGTTGAACACGTCTCTGGCCGGCTGACCCACGAAGACGACGCTTGCTCCACCCGCCGATCCCGTCCCTGCAGGGATCACGACGTTCCTGATCTTGCCCGGATCCAGCCCGCGGCCGAGCTGCGCCAGCTTGAGGAGCTCACTGGCAGGAACGTTGGCTTCGACCAGGGAGCCGAAGGTCGTCAGGTACTTCGCGAGCTTGATCGGTGAGGACGCGTCCTTCCGGAACTTGCTAAGAGCTGCGAGCAGCAGGCGTCCCTGATTCTCCGACCTCCCGAAGTCTCCACCCGGGATCCCATGTCGCGCGCGAGAGAAAGCGAGCGCCTCGGCCCCCGTGAGCTTCCTGGGGCCCTTCCCGAAATGCGCACCGGAAAAGTTGTCCGACATCGGATACGGGATATTCACGTCGATACCACCAAGGCGATCGACGAGGTTGCGGAACCGCGAGAATTCGATGATCGCCCAGTACTGGAAGTTGATGCCCGTGAATTGCGAGACCGTTCGCACGAGGAGGTCTGGTCCGCCGAAGTATAGGGACGAGTTGATCTTGTTCGTCCCGTGTCCGGGGATCGGGACGTAGCTGTCACGGGGGATGCCCACCATCGTCCCCCGTCCAGACTTCGTGTCGATGGCGAGTACGTGAAGGCTGTCGGCCCGGCCTGCTTTCGGGTCACCGTCCCGAACGTCGCTTCCGATGATCAGCACGAAGAGCGGCGACTTGCCGCCCACCGGCTCGATGAACTTGCCTTGAGCCGTCCGGTTCAGCTGGATGGCCGGCACGGTTGGTTCGGGATCGGATCGCCAGACGGACGCGATGATGCCGATCACCACGGCCACGACGGCTACGAGTGCGATGCGCTTCATCTCGGTGTAGGGGTCGGTAGCGGACGGGAGCCGAGCTTCAGATCGAAGGCGCGGAGCCGCCAGCCGTCGCCTGCCATCTTCAAGATGAGAGTTCCGGTTTGTTCGACGCGTGCGACGTCGACGCCCTCAGCTTCCGAGGCAGCACGCGCGTTCAGCGCGATCTCGAGGATCGCCTCGACGGGATTCCCTTTGGACGTTGTGACGATGCCGCTGTAAGTGAGATCCCCGCTCGTTACGGTCAGCTCGGGCCCAAGTTCGAATACGTCGGGATCCTCGCGCAGCGCTTTTCGCGAGGCGGCCGTGAGCAACCGTTCTATGCGACGCACGCCGGTGAAGGGAGAGGGAGTCGCGGTTGCGGCCGCCGGTACGAACGCTTCCGTGTAGAACAGATCGAGGAAGATCTCCAAGTCCTTGGCCAGCTGATCCCGGCGCGAACTTGGAAGGTCGGGCACGGTCGCCAGCTCCTTGGTCTGAACCTTGATCCCGCGAACTTTGATCGCTTCGTTCTTGTCCGTGGGCCGTGCCACCAATACGAGCGGCACGACGGCGATCCCAAGTGTCACGATCACGGTCGCCGCTATGGTCAGCGCAAAGCCTCGAGCTCGATGCATGGGAAGGAGCGAGCCTAGCCGGTAGCGTCGAAGGTGGCATCCAACTAGTGCATGGCGCCAAGAGATTATCCTGAGCGCGGCCGGAGTAGGGGCCGAGAGGGGTGATTCTCCGGCCGACCCGGATCAGACCAGATGCCATCAAACTTCGCTGTAATCGGAAAGAACGTATCCAAGCGCTTCCGCCTGTATCACGAGCGCCCGAGATCGCTCAAAGAGCGACTGGTGAGTCTGCGCGGGGCACGCTACGAGGAGTTCTGGGCGCTCGACGACGTCTCTTTCGAGATCGACCGGGGCGAGTCATACGCCATCGTCGGTGCCAACGGTTCGGGCAAGTCGACCCTTCTCAAATGCGTCGCCGGGATCCTTCGACCCGAGCGGGGAGGGATATCCACACACGGTCGGATGGCATCCCTGCTCGAGCTGGGTGCGGGGTTCCACCCGGATCTCACCGGACGCGAAAACGTCTTCCTCAATGCATCGATCCTCGGTCTAACGAAGAAGGAGACGGCGCGAGCGTTCGACGCGATCGTCGACTTCGCCGAGCTCGAGTCCTTCATCGACATGCAGGTCAAGCACTACTCCTCGGGCATGTACGTGAGACTCGGATTCGCAGTAGCCGTTCACGTCGACCCCGAGATCCTGTTGGTCGACGAGGTGCTGGCCGTGGGCGACGAGCGATTCCAGCGCAAGTGCCTGGATCGGATCGAGGCCTTCAAACGCGAAACCAGGACGATAGTGCTCGTAACACACTCCATGGATCTCGTCCGCCGGGTGGCTTCTCGAGCCATGTTCTTGGACAAGGGCAAAACGGTCGTCGAAGGCACGCCGCTCGACGTCATACGCGCGCTGCGCGAGACGCTCCACGGTGAGTCACAAACCGAAGCCGACATCGGCGAAGAGCGAGGAGACAAGCGGATCCTCATCCATCGTGTCGCGATGACAGATGGCGAGGGACGAGAGAAAGAGGTGTTCAGGCCCGGCGACGACCTTCACATCGTCATCGATCTGGAGGCTCAGGAACCGATCGACGACGTGATGGTGGGCATCGGGATCAGCGACGACCGCGATCTGATCCTCGGGACGAACTCGGAGCTGCAAGGCCGGCCTCTAGGTGTGATGCAAGGCAAGTCCAGGATCCGGTTCGTCTGCCGGAGTCTTCCGATGCAGGACCGCCGGTACACGTTGACGGTCGGCGTGACTTCAAAGAACAGCGAAACCGTCTACCACTGGCAGGAGCGCTTCTACTCCTTCATATGTGAGCGTACGGGTCTGTCCGATGGCATCCTCGACATCCCAGTGACCATGGAGGTCGAAACCCTGTGACCGATCTCGCGCGCACGACTCAAGTCGACCTGCCGGAGGGCGAGCGCCCGGGCAGCTTCGTCCGCAACCGCGAGCTTCTCGCCAACCTCATACGCAAAGAGCTGAAGATCAAGTACAAGAACTCAGCTCTGGGCTTCGTCTGGTCGCTGGCGACTCCACTTCTCTACTTGTTGGTTTTCAGCGTTGCGCTCACCAAGTTGCTCGGCCAAGGAATGCCCGAGTACTACTTCTTCCTTCTCTCCGGATTGCTGGCGTGGAACCTCTTCACAGCCGCGTCGAATGCAACGACGACGGCCATCGTCGGAAACGCGAGCCTCGTGACGAAGATCTACTTCCGGCGCGAGGTGCTCCCCCTGTCGGCGGTCGGCGCCGCGTTGGTGCACTTTTTCTTGCAGATGTCCGTCCTGCTGGCTGCGATGGTGGTGCTCCGTTACTACCAGCATTGGGACGCCGGTCTGATCCTCCTTCCTCTTGCTGTTGCCACAGAGGTCTTGTTGTTGGTCGGTATGGGCCTCGTCTTGACGACGGCGAACGTCTACTACCGGGACGTCCAGCACCTTCTGGAGATCGCTCTGCTCGCGTGGTTCTGGCTGACCCCGATCGTGTACTCGACCACGCTGGTCAGCGGCCGGCCGACCTTTTGGAGGTTTTATCTGTTGAACCCTATGGCGCCCATCGTGCTGGGGTATCAGCGAGCGTTGTACTCACAAGTGGTGAACCCCGAAAACGGGACGGACATACTCGTGAACGCCCCGATCAGCTGGTATGCGTCGCGTCTCGGCTACGTTGCTCTGCTGTCGCTTGCCATCGTGGGCCTGGGCTGGTGGCTCTTCCGGAGGCTCGACGGCCGGCTGGCCGACGAGCTGTAGGGCGCAAGGAGAGAGTCATGGCAGAGCAAGACGTGGAGATCGGCGCCGACGTAGACGTGACTCAGATCATGTCGGAAGTCCGGGCCGAGATCGCTCGCAAGCGTAAAGCCGGCCTGTATCCGCCTGAGGTGCTGGAGGAGTTCGACGCAGCGGTGTCCACGACGGGCATAGACGATGCGCTTTCCAATGCCTTGATGGGTGTAAGGCAGACGGCCGGCTTCACGACGGCCGTCACGACCGACTCCGAGCTCCCGCTGGTCGCACCGGTGGCTGCTTCCTTCAAGAAGGTGATCCGCGGCTCGGTGCGCTGGTACATCAACGGCATCCTCCAGCAGATCGAGCGATTCGGCGCCAGCGTCATCTATGCGCTGAGGCTGACCTCGGACAGGCTTCGTGCTGTCGAGGCAACGGTCCAGCAGACAGATGCGAACGTCGCATCGATGAAGGCGTCGGTCGAAGCAATGGAGAACACGGTCAGGGAAACAGCAGAGCGGACGCAGTCAGTCCGAGAAGACTTCGACAACGTTCGGGCTCGAGAACGACTCCCGGTGCTGGAGCGTGCGCTCCGTGCCTTGCGGGAAGAAGGGTTGCGCGTTTCCGAGCCCGCAGCGACCCCAGCCGGGTCGCCGAAAGCCGAACGGAGCCTGTCGGCAGACCAGAACATCGACTACCTCGATTTCGAGAACCGGTTCCTCGGCTCGGAAGAGGATCGCCGCGGTCGGATGCGTTTCTACATCGACTTGTTCCGTGATCTCCCCGGCCGCATCGTAGATCTCGGATGCGGACGCGGTGAGTTCCTCGAGGTGCTCGGTGAAGCCGGGATCGGTGGCTACGGGGTCGAGAGGCACCCGGACATGATCCAGCGCTGCCGCGAGAAGGGCGTCGAGGTCGTGGACACGAATGCGATCGAGCACCTTTCGTCGGTTCCCAACGGGAGTTTGGGCGGCATCTTCAGCTCGCACATGATCGAGCACCTCGAGATCCCGGATGTTCCAAGACTCTTCGAGCTTGCGGCCGACGCGCTGGCTCCCGGGGGTCGTCTCGTGATCGAGACCCCGAACCCGCGAAGCCTCTACATCTTCGCGTGGGCGTTCTACATCGACCTCGGGCATCTCCGTCCCCTTCACCCGCTGCTTCTCGAGTACCTCGCGCAGATGGCGGGCTTCCAGGAGATACGCAGCGAGTACTTCTTCCCACCACCCGTCGACATCAGGCCTCGCCCGCTGGAGGCAACCGGGGACCAAGCTCTCGACCAGGTCATCGATGCGGTGAACGAGAACTTCAAGCGGATCGACGATGTCGTCTTCGGCCCCCAGGACTACGCGCTTGTCGCGACACGCTGATCCGTCGAGCGTGGCTGAAGAGAACGTGGCAAGGCCCAACGAGCCCCTGCGTCTGGCCATCGTCGTCCCCCGGTACGGTCACCACTTGTGGGGCGGCGCCGAGCTGCACGGCCGATGGCTTGCCCAGCGACTTGCGTCCGCAGGGCACTCCGTCGATGTCCTGACGACTTGTGCAGTGAACCACTGGACGTGGGCTAACGATCTGCCCGCGGGAACCGAGTCCGACGGCCCCGTCCGGGTTCAGCGATTCCCCACAACTGATCGAGACCTGGGTATCCACGGAGAGCTCGACCGCGCGTTGTTCATCGGCTTCACGCTCAGCCGCGACGAAGAGCTCCTTTGGCTCCGCCACGGCGGCTCTTCCGAGGCAATGGAGGATCATCTGCGTGCGCACGCCGACGACTACGATGCCGTTCTCGCGCTGCCGTACCTGTTCGGAACCACTTACTACGCGTTCGCTGCCTGTCCCTCCAAGACGGTCCTCATTCCCTGCTTGCATGACGAGGCGTTCGCGTACCTCGGCTTCGTCAAAGAGATGCTTGCCGGCTCTGCCGGGATCCTTTTCAACACGGATGCCGAGGCTGATCTGGCGCAGCGAATCTGCCCCGACCTGGCGCCATGGGGCATAGTGGGAGTCGGGCTCGACTTGCCCGATCGAGCAACGATTCCGCCTCTAGCTGCCGGCCAGCCGAGCCTGCTGTACGTGGGACGCAGGGAGGGCGGCAAGAACACGCATGTACTGACGGATTACTTCCTTCACTACAAGTCACGGCGTACGAACGACCTGGTGCTCATGTTCGACGGTTCGGGTGATCCGGTGCCCAAGAGGAGCGACATCATCGACCTGCATCGCGATCTTGAGTCGGGCCCCTTCGAGGTTTTCAGCCAGGCCACCATCGTTTGCCAGCCGAGCATCAACGAGTCGCTGTCGATCGTCCTGCTCGAAGGCTGGGGGGCTCAGCGCCCGGCGCTGGTCAACGGCGCATGCGAGGTCACTCGCCAGCACTGCGAGCGATCCAACGGAGGTCTTTGGTTCTCGTCCTACGCAGAGTTCGAGGAAGCCGTGGACATATTGGTCGCCTCGCCGGATCTGGCTTCAACGCTCGGACGCAACGGACGTGCATATGTGGAACGCGAATACTCCTGGGCGGCCGTGCTCGGCCGCTTCCACCAAGCGATGGTTAAGGTCCTAGAGCGCCCTGTCTTTGTCAACGCGCACCCCAAGTAACTCTCGAAAATGGAGGCCCTGCGCGGCAGACCGACCGATCATGGATCCCTGCGCCGCCTTTTTGTCCTGTTCGGCTTTCTAGTCATCCTCGGTTTTCTCTACGCGCATTCCCATAGGTCGAGACTTCCCGTTAATTCCGATTACGCCACCTCCGTTTTGGCCGCACACGACATGGCGTCGGGCAATGTCCTCCTCGACGAGTGGCTCCTGCCGCCGAATACTTACTTGTCGACCGATCTGCCGATCTTCGCTGTCTTGACAGGGGTCTTCGGTGTCGATCCGGTCGTTCTTCATCTTGGTCCGGCGGTTATTGCATCCGGCGTGGTGCTGGTCGGCGCTCGTCTTGCTCTTCTAAGACGCAAGAGGCCTGCTTGGTTGGGTGCGGGCGTTGTGGTTGTCCTTCTTGCCCTGCCTCATCCAGACCTTAGCTCCGCGTTCCTTCTTGGGCCGCAGCACATCGGCACCGTCCTTTTTTGTTTGATTTCCTTTCATCTCGTTGCGACGGCGACGGCGAGCTGGACCTGGCGATGGTGGGTCGGGGTCGCCGTGTTGGCGTTGGCTGTCTTTGGTGATCCGTTCGCGGTCGCGTTGGGAGTCGCGCCCGTTGCGGTTGCCGGAATCACTCGCGGCATCCGACTTCGCAAGGCAGCAGCCGTGTTGCCCTCTCTCGTCGTTGCCGTTGCTGCCGTTGCCTTCGGATTCGGGTTGAGTCGCCTGATCCGTGGCATTGGAGGGTATGACCAGGCGCGGTTGCTGTCTCTTTCCTCGCCGGGGGAGCGCTTAGACAACGTGCAGGGGTTGCCTGGGCTCTTTCTTTCGCTCTTGGGATTCGGCCCTGAGAGTGGTTTGGACGCTATTGATCGTTTCGTTCACGGGATCGGTGCGGCTGTTGTCATCGTCGCGCTGATCTTGACCGTAGCAATGGTCGTGAGCGCGATCGTCCGGTCCGTTCTGATGCGGCGACCGGTGGGCAACTTGGCCAAGGGTATCGATGATCCTTGGCTGGACGACGCGCTCTTAGCCGGGTTCGTTGGCGGCGTCATCACCTTCGTGCTGCTTGCTCGACCGCCGGCCGATGTGGCGAGCAGTCGTTATCTGACGGGGTCGCTGATTTACGGCGTTGTTCTGGCCGGGCGCCGAATCGCCGGGCTGCGACTTGAAAAGCCAGCCGCCGCGACCGTCGCTCGAGCGGCTTTCGGTGTAGTCGCCGGTGCTTATCTGGTTTCGTCGTTGATTGCCGTTGGGACAACTCCTCAGCCAAGACGTCCCAGGGTTTGCTGCAAAGTGGCGGATGTAAATCACGGCCGCGTGCTTGCTCCGTGGCTCGCCTCCCTGGGGCTGCATGATGGGTTCGGGTCCTACTGGCTCTCATCGATCACGACCGTTTCCAGTCGAAACGATGTTCGAGTGCGGTCGGTGGAGCGTGGGAAGGACAAGGCCCTTCACGTTCACCGCTTCAACAACTCCTTGAACTGGTACCAACCCACGGACAGACCGCGAAACTTTGTCGTGTTTGTTCCTAGAAGCGGCTGGAATGGGATCGATGAGCGGTCCGCCATCGCGACCTTCGGCGCTCCCGATGGCGCGCATAACTTCGGCGCGTATCGCGTACTCGTGTGGAATAGAGACCTGCTCCCCGATTTGCGTCCTCCGATTCAAAGGCGTTGAGGTCGGCTACTGTGCGACTGCATGATTTTCGAGTCCCACGGTGCATCGCTCAGGGCGCTCGCCTGTGTTGGTTTTGAGCGCCTATCCTTCCTTTCCGTGATCGCCAGACTCGATATGTCCCACTAGAGATGCGCCGCACCGAAGTTCACCAGTTCCTTCCCAACCTGGGTTTCCGCGATGCCGTCGGCAATCACACTTTGGCGACCCGCCGCGCACTCGCTGATGCGGGGATACGCGGCGACATCTGGGCCGAGGACATCCACGGTGAGCATCGCGGGGAGGCTCGTCGCCTGGTCGATTACCCGCGCCAACGCACGGCCAGGAAGGGTACGAATCTCATTCTCTATCAGGCATCGACCGGGTCCAGCGGGATGGCGAGTTTCTTGGCCGAGCGCCGTGAGAAGAAGCTGATCTACTACCACAACATCACACCGGCAAGGTTCTACGAGCCCTACGAGGCTCACGCCGCCGTCGTACTGGAGAGAGGGCGCCTGGAGTTGCGTCAGCTGTGCGCCGGAGTCAGCCGGGGTATGGCCAATTCCGAATACTCGGCGCGTGAGTTGCGAGAGATGGGTGTCGAAACCGTCGACGTGATCCCACCCTACGCGCCGCTCCTGGACGCCCAACCGGATCAGAGCCATGGCGACTGGCTTCGTAGAACCAAGGAGGGAACCGACCTCCTTTTCGTCGGCCGGGTGTCGCCCAACAAGGGCCACATGCATCTACTGCGCGCGTTCGCGGCGTTGCGCGCCAACGCCACAGCGCAGCCGCGGCTGTTCGTTGTCGGCATGTGGGGCCCGCCCGCATACATGAGCGCCATCAACGGATTGCGGCAGAGGATCGGTCTGGACGGCCTGGTTTTTGCCGGATCGATCACCGACGAACGTGTGGCGGCGCACTACCGCGAAGCAGACATCTTCCTTTCACTTTCCGAGCACGAAGGCTTCTGTGTTCCGGTGATCGAGGCGATGCGCGCCGGCACCGTCGTCATCGCGTATGAAGGGGGCGCGGTGGCGGAGACACTTGGTGGTGCAGGCGTCTTGCTCCACACGCTCGATCCGCTAATCGTGGCCGAGGTCGTCGATCGTGTAGCCGGCGACGAAGACCTTCGTAAGCAGATCGTTGCCCGCCAGCTCGAACGCGTCCTCGAGATCGAACGAGCGCCACGAGACGAGATGCTCGTGCGCTCCGTCCGGGCGGCCATCGACCGGCAGTGATCCCCCGACGGCTCGAGCGTTTCATCGCGTTTGCGCTGACGGGCATCGTCGGGTTCGCGATCGTGAGCGTACCTCTGGCGATGATGGGCGCGTTCCGTCCGGCTCCCGTCGCGATCGTCGGCGCAATTGTTTGGTTCGGACTTTGGAGACTTTGGGGACGGGACGACGCCGACGCCGGAGCGATCCGCCCTGTTTCTGCCGGCGCCAAACAGGCAACGGTGGTCACGTTGCTGGTGGTCGTGGTCCTAACCGGGCTGAACGTGCGCTACTCGTCTCAGCACCTGCTCACCGAACGCGATCCCGGTGTCTACAACTCGACGGCGCGCTCGATGGCTCGGACCGGACGGATCGTCATCGATCCGAGCTCGAATCCCTATAAGGGCGCTCCACTCGAGGATCGGATCCACGTCGAAGCCGCAGGTTTCTTTCTCGATAGAGACAAAGGGGAGATCTATCCGCAGTTCGTCCATCTGTTTCAAGCAACACTTGGCGCTTCGTCGTGGCTCGTCGGATCCCGCGGGATGCTGAAGGTGAACGCGTTGTTGGGCGGCCTGGCGCTGCTCGTGTTCTTCGCTCTCTGCGCACGGCTGATGCCTGTATGGGCGTCTGCCGCATCGGTGGTGGCGCTCGGGCTCAATCTCATCCAGGTCAACTTCACCCGCGATTCCTACACCGAGATCCTCACGCAGATATTGCTTTTCGGCGGCCTATGGGCACTGATGGACGCGCGACCGTCGCGCAACTTCCGGCGAGCATTGATCGCCGGAGCGTTATTCGGCGCGGCCAGCATGGTGCGCGCGGATGCTTTCATCTTCTTGGTTCCGTTGGCCGCGTACATCGTGTACGAGCTGATCGTCGCGCCTAACCGAAGTGACGAGCGGTTGCGCAAGTACCTCCTTGCACTGGGAGTAGGCGCCGCCGTGCCGACGGCGATCGCGGGAATCGATCTCCGCTTCTTCAGCCCGGCGTACCTCGCCGACAACTGGGAAGCGCTCCGGCTCGGCTTCGTGGGCTTGCTGGCAATCATCGCCGGCGGCGCGGCATATATCGCGCTCCGGCCACGTTTCCCAGACGCTCGACGACGGCTCTTCGATCGTCGACATCTGCTCGCCGGCTCGGCCGCCATTGGAATCGTAGCCGTCGCCCTTCTCGCTTACTACGTGCGACCCCACCTTCAGCACACATACGGCGATGAGCCCAGCAGCGTGGTCGAGATGGTTCAGATGCGCGAGGGCCTCCCTGTGGATGGGCTGCGAACATTCGCTGAGAACAGCCTGGTGTGGCTAGGCCTGTACCTCGGCCCGGTCACGTTGTGGGCCGGGATCATCGGCCTGGCGACGATGACCCGGGAGATCCTCCTCGGGCTCTCACGCCGAACCGTTCCCTTCGTGTTGGCGATGATGTCGATGACGGCGCTGTACGTGTACGACCCGGCGATAACTCCCGACCATCTCTGGGCCATGCGCCGATTCCTTCCGATCACGATCCCGGGCTTGATCGTCTGTTGCTTCTGGCTCCTGGGTCGCATCTGGAACGCAGCGGATAGCGAGCAGGCTGGCTCACTAACGCGCGTTATGGCGCTGGCCGCCGCGGCCGTTGCGATCGGCTTTCCCGCTTGGACGCTCCAGCCTTTCATCAGTGAGCGAAGCCAGGTCGGCGTGCTCAACGCCACCGATCAGCTTTGCGATCACATTCCCGAAGACGCGGCGGTTCTGATCGGGCAAACCAAAAACCTCGATCAGGACTTCATGCAGACCGTGCGTTCGTTCTGCGGTGTCCCCGTTGCGAGCGCTCCGATGGACCAGCCGATGGATTTCTATCGAGAGTTGGCCGCCCGCTGGGCTGCGGCGGGTCGCTCATTTTATGTGGTCTCGCCGCAAGCCGACTTCGGCACGTTCTGGCCGCCGAACTCCACGCAGGTCGCCGCCACTCGCTACCGCAATATCGAGAAGACGCTTTTGGGTCGTCCTGACGGCTTCGAGTCCTTCGAGCTCTCGTTGTTCGTCAGCCGCGTGGAACCACCGGCGAACGGGACCTCTTAGTTACCGCGTAACGGGGGCCGGGCGATGATCGTCGCCGGCGCGCCCCCGGTGTCGGCTCCCAACATCACGGTTGTTCCTACTTTGGCCAGAGTGGGGAACGATCCGGTCTGAGACGAGCCGCCGGCTTGACTCCATCCCCGCCAGCCACCGGTCGGAGCCCGGACGTTGAAGTAGAGGATGTTGCCGCTCTTGCCTCGGATAACGAGGACGACGTCGTCGCCCGCGGTGATCGCCGTCGGTTCCGATCCGCCCTCAGTACTTCCGCCGATCCGCGTCCAGCCACTCCAATTGCCGAGCGTTCCCGCCGTTTGCCAGATGTTCGCCGAGGACTGACCACGAACCGCGACCAAGAAGCCCTCTTTCACGGCGGTGACCGTCGGCCGGATGCCAGATCCCTTCGCAGCTCCGACGGAGGACCAGCTGCTGCGCCAGCCCTTGCCGGGGTCCAGCTTGTTGGCGTAGATCACCGAGCTCCCGCCCACGACGGCGGAGATCACGTCGCCGCCGGCTCCCGCTGCAAGAACGGGCTGGGTGCCGCGATCCCCTGAGCCGCCCACGCGCTTCCACGTGGACCAACCGCCTTTATAGCGGTTCCAGTAAAGGTTCCCGTCCATTCCGACGACCATGACGTGGACCGTCCCGGCCGAGTCTGCTACGACGGCCAGGTCCTGGCCGCGGTTGGTCGCACCGCCGATGCGCGACCAGCCACTGAAGTTTCCGTTGGTCTCGATACGTCCGTGATAGAGGTTCTGGCTCCGTCCCCTGATGACCAGGTGAAGCACTCCGTTGGCGTCGGCGACCATGCCGAGCCGACCGTCGGATGCAGCGAAGTCGTTCGAACCGCCGAGGCGCCGGCCGGCCCCCCACGCGCTGCCCGACCATTGCGTCTGGTACACCGCTCCGTCCGGCGCGCGTGAGATCAGATGGAACTGTCCCTTTCGGGCGCCGAGCCTGGGAGCCTCCCTTTGATCGAGCACAGAGCCGGCGGGGGTCCACGCGCCCCAAGGATTGCGGTATATCCCGGCCGTGAGCTTCGCCGTCGTTGCGTTTGTGGATCCCTGCGACGCCTCCATCTCGACGGAGTAGTAACCGTGCGGAGCGGCTGTACCGCCCGAGTCGCGGCCGTCCCAAAGGACGCTCGGCTGACCGCTACCAGACCAAGTGCGGAGCTGGGTGCCGCCGGAGTTCTTCACTCGGATGCGCCACGAGCTCGCGCCGACGGTTGTCGCTTTGATTCGAAGTGTGTCGCCGGAACCGTCGCCGTTCGGCGTGAAGACCGGCGGGGTAACGCTCGGATTGAAGATCTTCGGAAGTCCGCGGTCGTAAACAGCGCTGCGCAACGCACCGAGTCGCGACATCACGCGATCGCCCGGGCATTGGGTGGTCTGAACGTCACGGTGGCCAACGATGGTCGGGATGTTCACCGATTGTCCGGCCGGATACTTCTGACTACCGCCCGAAACCACGGTGAGCGAGCCTTTGGGGTTCACGTGGTGAAGATCGAGCTTCCACGCGAGCAGGTTGCGCAACGAATCGATGGCGGCGCCCGGTGGATCTGATGACTGGAACGTTCCCATCAATGAGACACCGGTCGATCCGGTGTTGAAGCCCTGCGCTTGCGCTCCGATGACTGCGTTGCGGACACCACCGAAGCGTCCTTCATAGATACGACCGAAGCGATCGACGAGGAAGTTGTAACCGATGTCGGCAAAGCCGCTGACATCGACGTGGTACTGGTAGATCGATCTCACTATCGCGGCGCTTTCACCGGATCCGTAGTTGTTGCTCGTCGCGGTGTGGTGCACCACCGCGAACTTTACGGTCGGTGCATAGGACGGGCAGCACTTCCTCAGCGACTCATCGGCTCCCCATTGCGCGCGACTCACGATGCCCGGCATCCCCGGGGCTGCTTCGGCTGCGTCCGCCGGTGTTGAGGGATCGGGTCCCGGATCTACGAGATGAAGCGTCACGTGTCGCGGCACCACGGCCGCGTTCGTCCATTTCACCTGGGCATGACGGGCTTCTCCAACCCACAGCGGCTCGGTCGAGGTGACGGTTGGAGCTTCAGCGGATTCGGGGTCGGGACCGATGTCGGCGGTCTCGAGCTTCGTCCAGCCGGACCAGTCCCGGCCGTTCGTGCTCGTGCGGATGAACGCGGAACCCACGGGCTGTTCGGCCGCCGGCCACGATGCGCCGACCATGCGGAAGCGTGCCGGCGCCGCGAGGGTTTGGGTGATCCACGCGCCGCCGCCCGCGATCGGATCGAAGGCGAGCGCCAACCGGTCGTGGCGGTGGCCGCCCAGCTTGGGGATGGGAGTTACCGGGAGCGCCAACACGACGAGGAAGGCGACCCCGGCACAAGCCACGCGCAGTGCGGCGCCGGCTAGGCGGGGAGCCCGACTCGATCGTTTGGTGGGGCGGGACATCTAACTCCCGTCGGGTCTGGCGTCGGTGAACGCGGGAAAGTCTAGTCGGGGTTCCCGGAATCGACCGCTATTCGGCCTCGCCGGGGACCGAATAGACCTCACTCTTAAACTCTAAGAACTCTTCCTGTCGTTGTTAGACTTTGCCATCAGAATGACCCCTCGGACGATAGGCCGTCGATCGGTCGCCCTGTTCGTGATCGCCGCCGTTTTCGCGGTCGTCGCACCGGCGAACCCCACCCGTGCAGCACCCGCCACCTTCGTATTCCCGGGTTCGGGCTGGGGCCACGGCGTCGGGCTCTCTCAGTACGGCGCGCTCGAGCAGGCCAAGGACGGCCGGTCGTGGACGACGATCCTCGGCCACTACTACCAAGGAACGGCGATCGGCACCGACGACGTCCCGGGCGCCGTTCGCGTCCAGCTGGCGGACCCCGTCACTGAGATGAAGGTCGACGCACCTGGGCACTTCGCGTTCCGCGGAGATGGCGGGGCGACCGTCGCGTCGTCCAGCGGATCCGACGGTGCGTGGGCTGTGCGCAAGTCGGGCTCGGGGCTGGCGATCTACCGTCCCAACGGGAGCCTGGCCGCCGGGCCCTTCTCTTCGACACAGCGTTTGCGGGTCGTCTACGAAGAGTGGTCGACCATCGTTCATGTTGCACAGACCAAGGCCCGTTACCGGTGGGGTCAGATCGAGCTCTCTCTCACGGGCGACAAGGTGCGTATGGTCCTGGAGATCGCGCTCGAGCGTTACCTGCGAGGCATCGCCGAGGTGCCGGCCAGCTGGCCGACCGAAGCCTTGAAAGCGCAAGCCACAGCGGCAAGGACATACGCTGCGCATCGCGCACTCAAGCTCGGACACCATCGCAGCGGATGCGACTGCACCCTCTACGGCGACACGCGCGATCAGGTCTATCGCGGCTACGAGAAGGAAGACCCGGCCGTCTCCACCAACGCGCGGTGGGTGTCTGCCATCGGAGCAACCGCCGGAAAAGTCGTTGTTCACTCATCGGATCCGATCCTCGCGTCCTATCACTCGTCCTCTGGTGGACGCACCGAAGCCGGCGTGGACGTCTGGGGTACGGATACTTCTTATCTGCGCTCCGTTGACGATCCGTGGTCGATGCGCGCGAGCAATCCCTACGCGCATTGGGAGACACGGCTTGCACAAGAAGAGGTTGCGGCTCGCCTCGGACTGCACCGGGTCGATGCGATCGAGATCCGATCAAGAACCAGCGGCGGCGGCATCAAGGAAGTGCGTGTGCTGGGGGACACGACGAAGACGATGAGCGGTTCGACCCTTCGCTCGAAGCTCGGCTTGCGGAGCACGAAGTTCGCCGTCCAGGCCAGCCAAGCCGCGATATGGAGCCCGTGGGCGCGCGTGCAGGCGGGCGACAACACCAACAGGAGCCCGGCCCTCGTTGCTTCGTCCGACAAGGCCCTGCATGCATTGGTTACCAGCTCTTCGAATGTTCCCTATTACTCGCGGCGAGATCCGGCGAGCGGCAAGTGGTCGGGCTGGCAACGCGTTGGCCCCGCGGGTTCGACGGGAACCGAGCCTTCTCTCGCCGTTGATAGCTCGGGCGCGGTGCACGCGTTGCTGCGCGGTGCCAGCGGCAATATCTGGACGTCTCGCCGCAGTCCCTCAACCGGAGCGTGGAGCTCTTGGCAACGGATCGGGCCGGAAAGCTCGAAGGGGAGTGAGATCGCGATCGCACCGGCACCCGACGGCTCGGTATGGGTCGCGATGCGCGGCAACACGACGCCGGCGGTGTGGGCAAGCCGGCGCAGCACGTCCGGCTCGTGGTCGTCGTGGAAGATGGTCGGTGCCGACGGCTACCAGCCCGCGATCATCGGAACGAACACCGGCGCTCTTGTCGTCGCGCGCGGGAACGACCGAGCGGTCAAGGCCTCGTCCTACACCGGTGGGTGGTCGGGCTGGAGCCGCATCTCCGGGGGTTCCGGTTATGCGCCGGCGTTGGCGCTTTCACCGGACGGTAAGGCCGTGGTCGTGGTGCGCGGTGCGTCGAGCAGCCACCTTCACTCCTCGACCTTGTCCGGTGGAGCGTGGTCGGCGTGGTCGCAAGTTTCGTCCGACACGATCGCTACGGGAGCCGACCCGAACATCGTGATCGACCCGGCCGGCGTGTCGCACGTGTTCGTGCGCGGGCCCTCCGATGTCATCTATACGGCAACGAGAGCTTCTGGTGGCTGGGCCGGGTTCTTCCGGGCGGGAACGAACAGTGATCACGCTGCGGCCGGATCGACCATAGCTGCAGCAGCGATGCCCGGACGGGTCTTCGCCATGATCCGCGGCGTCAGCGGCGGTCTGTACTGGTCGTACCGAACCTCTTGACGTAGCCCGCGGCTGCGAAAGAGCCGACGAACGAAAGTACGTCCAGAGCAACGAACAGCGCTCGGGACACCAATGCGGTGGCAACCGCGGCCTCGACCGGAACCTGGCTGGCCAGCAACGCGACGAGTGCGGCCTCACGGACTCCCAAACCGGCCGGGACGGGAACGGCCAACAGTCCCGCGGCCCAAGAAAGAGACGTCGAAGCGAAGACCAAAGGCCACGACACGGATGCATCGAGAGCCACGAGTATCAAGCGGATTGCGCAGCCAGCCAGGAGCCAACCGCTCCCGTGAAGGCAGATCACCGTGATCACCGTTCGCCAAGAGAGCTGGACGTCGTCGAATCGGCGCCCGCTCAGCGTCCCAAGTATTCGAAGACCCAAAGCGAAGATCCTTGGGTGCAGCGACAGCGCAGCCGGCACTGCGAGTAGCAACCACAGCGCCGTACCGGCTTCGGCAGACACGAGAGCCGGGACAGCGATCGATCCGATCACAACAGCAGCGACGATCGTGCCCATCGTGTCCACGTAATAGACGGCCGCTCCCGACGTAGCGGGGACGCCGGCGCGGCGAAGACGCTCGACCAGCGCCAGGGCATGCCATACGGCGCCCGGAACGTACTTGGCCGTCGCCGATCTCATCCAGGCGAGTGTCGTGATCAACGGGCGAGCTCCGGTGATCTGTTTAGAGACGACGGCGATCGAGATCCCGGGGAGTACGCCTCGTCCTACGACGACGAGCAGAAGGGCGCCCAGCCAGTTGAGCCAGGACGAAGCGGTTATCAGCCCGATGGCGTCGGCGAACGCCTTACGCTCGCGTGCGACGAGCACCACGATGCCCGCGACGAGCAGGACGGCCGGCAGCCAGCGCGCGATCCATCCCATCCGGCGTCGCGGCCGCCGGGTGTCGGCGACGTTGTCGCCGGACGCCCACGCGTTCAATCCGAGCCCGAACAGTCCCGAGTCGGGAATACCGAAACCGGCGCTCTCGACGAGCGATCGAAGTGCCGAGGGCGTGTACGCCGTTTGATGCTCCTCGAGCTCGGTTCGGCTGGACAGCCCAAACCGCGACAGCAGCCGGAGGACGGGATCGGACCACGGCGGTGGCGTGGTGACAACGAGGCGCCCGCTTGGGGCAAGCACGCGACGCACCTCGGTCAGGAGATGTGGGAGGGATTCAGGATCCAGATGCTCGACGACAGCGAGCATGGTTACCGCGTCGAAGGTCGAGTCCTTGAACGGCAGGTGTGGTGAGTGCTCGATGTCGACTTCGGAAAGCCCCAGCCGCTCGGCTGAGTTCGATCGCCAGCTCGGCCCCCGTTCGCGGTCGATGCCGAACCGTCCGCGGAAGCCACTTCGGCTAAGAAATAGCGGATAGTGCCCGCAGCCGATGTCCAATACGCGGTTGTGCTTCACTCCGCGGAGAAGGCGTTCGGCTTTCCGGGAACGGATGGTGGCCATCAGCGGCGAAAGCCGTCCACCACTGCGCACGACGTCTTCCGTCGTGAGCACCCCTATCTGGTTGTTCGCCTTTCGGCCCATCCTCTAAAAGGATGCCGGTGGCACGCTGTGCGAACGTCTGTTGAGCCGCACCACCAGATCGGCGATCAGCCCGATCGCGAAAGCCTGGAAAGCAGCGAAGAAGATCAACAAGGTGTTCGTCGCGACGCGAAGCGGGTGCGCAACCAAGTCGAACGAGACCTTGCCCAAGCCGATCAACATGAGCGTCATCCCGAGAGGCACGAATACGCGAAGCGGGTCGTATGACATCACGAGCCGGACGACCTGCGTGATGTATTGCTGCGTGTCTCGCCACCAATGGAACTTCGATTGTCCGGAACGCTCGGCGTAATCGATGGGTACGTATTTAACCGAGTAGCCATTGGCCAGGAAGCTCATGGTCAGCGTCGTAACGCACGAGAATCCCTTGGGAAGCTGGTCGGTGAACTGCACGCCCACGTCGCGGCGGAATGCTCGGAACCCCGAATTCAAGTCGGGGATGTTCGTCGAAACGAGGTAGGCCGCCAGCTTTCGGATGAACCATTTGACCGGTACCCGAATGAATTTCGCCGTGCCTTCTTCGGTGCGCCGGGCGCCGACGACCTGGTCGTAACCCTCGAGCTCCTTCACCAGCTGAGGGATCTCGTCGTTCGGGTACGTCATGTCAACGTCGGTCCAAACGACGACCTTGCCGCGGGCCGCCTCGGTTCCCAAACGTCGGGCGGTCCCGCTCCCTCGATTCGTGGTGAAGGAGATGAGTCGGATGCCGTCGAGCTGCTTGAGCTTCTCGCCGGAACCGTCCGTCGAGCCGTCGTCTACAACGACGATCTCGTAGCTGTAAGGCGACGACTCCAGCGCCCCGCGGATCCGCGAGATCTCCTGCTCGAGATGGAGCGCCTCGTTGAAGACGGGAAGGACAACGGAGACGTCCACCTCTGTGGCATCCGGGTCTCCGCCGAGGCGTTCGCTCATGGTTTACGTCAGCCTACGCGGGCACGATGCGATATACGTCGCCCTTCAATGACAGGACGTACAGCTCTCCGTCCGCGTCTTCGGCGAACGAGGACGGGTTGCGCAGCGTCTTCTCGAGCGACCGGTCTGCCACTCCGCCACCGACGCGGGCCAACGCACGGATGGTGCCGCCGCAGTAATCGCTGTACAGATAGGCCCCGCGCAGCTGCGGGATCGCACGGCCTCGGTAAACGAAGCCCCCGATGATCGCGCAGTGCGTGCGGTCGTGCTCGTAGGCCCTGATCGGCGCGACGTATCCCTTCGGCGGGCTTCCGGTCCGCACGATGTCTCCTTCGATCAGGCTCCAGCCCAGGTTCGCTCCGCGCCCGCGCCCACTTCGACTGGAGAGGAAGTCGATCTCCTCTTCTTCCTTTTGCCCCACGTCGGCGACCCACAGGTCGCCCGTCACACGATCGAAGCTGAAGCGCCACGGGTTGCGTACACCGAAGGCCCAGATCTCGTCGGAGCCCGGGCTCCCGACGAACGGGTTGTCGCGCGGCACGGAGTACGGCTTACCTCCCTTCGGACGGGGATCGATCCTCAGGATCGATCCGAGGAGGTCGGACGTGTCTTGGCCGGTCTTTTTGGCGTCGCCCGAGGGTTGTCCGTCGCCGATGGACGTGTACAGACGACCGTCCGGCCCGAAGCGCAGAGCGCCTCCGTTGTGCTGAGCCTGTTGCTTGCGTGCGCTCAGCAATGTGTGACGCGAAGAAGCATCGATCTCGTCGTCCTTGACTCGAAGCTCATCCAGTGTCCAGATCACCGACTTCTTGGCCTTCGACCACCTGGCCGTGTACGTCACATAGAGGCGGTCCCCGGTCGGCGAGAACGTGATACTCAGAAGTCCCGGCTCACTTCCAACGCCCGGCTTTGCGTCCTGGTCGTCGACTCGCCGCGTGAGATCGAGGACCAGCTCGGGATCGCTCCCCGTCATCAACCGGAATACTTTGCCTGCGCGGGTGGCGACGTAAAGCGCGTCGTCTCCAGCGCGCGGTGCTGCGTCTACGGGATCGACGAACTTCGCGATGCGCTGGAGCTTTATGCGTGCCTCGTCCAGCCTTGGAGGGATCCCAGCAAGCGCGCCCTCCACGCCTTCGAGCTTCGACGTCACGTCGTTGAGTTTCGACTCCACATCCTCGAGTCGCGAGATGGCGTCGCGCGTGGTGTAGCCGACGACGATGCCGCCGACGATCAGGCCAAGAAGAAACCAACCCATCCGGCGCATCGTCCGACTGCGTACCCTACCGGAAGGAATGGACCGGTCGGCGGCTTTGGCTCTGGTACGGGAGAAGACGGAGAAAGAGACCACCGTCCGTCATCTCGTGTCCGTCGAAGGGTTGATGAGGCGTCTCGGCCGCCACTTCGCTGAGGACGAGGACCTATGGGCCCTCGCCGGTCTGTTCCACGACCTGGACCAGGACCAGACCCACGACGATCTCGAGCGGCACGGTCATCTATCGGCCGAGTGGCTGCGTGAGGCCACCGTCGACGAGCGCGTAGATCAACGCCGCACTCGCGCACGCTCATGCCGAATACCAAACGGATCTCATGTCGAAAGCGATAGTCCATGCCGATGCTCTGTCGGGTTTTTTGGTCGCATGCGCGCTGGTGCGTCCGGAGAAGGCGACAGGGATGAAGGTCTCCTCCGTACGGAAGAAGCTCAAGGACAAAGCCTTCGCGCCCGGCGTTGCGCGCGACGACATCCACGGAGTGTCCGAAGGGATTGGGCTCGAGCTGGACGAGTTCTTAAGTCTGGGGATCGAAGGGCTGCAGCTCGTGGCTTCCGAGATCGGTCTCTAGTTTCTTCCGCTTCTTGCGTCGCGCCCTGACGAACAAAGCGACGGCACCGAGCACCAAAGCGCCCAGGATCAGGTAAGCGGCGATCTCGATGTTGTCCGAGAGCTTTTCCCAGTTCCTGCCGAGGGCGTAGCCGCCGTAGGCCAGTCCGAGCGACCAGGGCAGGGAGCCGAGGAAGGAATAGATCGAGAACCTCACGAGTTCCATCCGCGCCATACCCGCCGGCAACGAGATGAAGGTTCGTACAACCGGAAGGAGGCGGGACCAGAAGACCGCTTTGTCCCCATATCGTTTGAACCACACCTCGGCTCGGTCGAGGTCATGAGGCCGCAGGCGCACGAAGCGTCCGAATCTCAGAACGAAGGCCCGTCCTCCCGTGGCACCCACCCCGTACGCGATCCACGAGCCGACGAGGTTGGCGAACGCCCCGACCAGGCCGACGATCCAGAGATTGAGCTCGCCTTGGGCGGCCAGCAGTCCGCCGAAGGGCATCGTTATCTCTGAGGGGATGGGGATACAGGCGCTCTCCAGGACCATGAGGACGAAAACCGCGAGGTACCCCCAGTCACCGATGGAGGTCGTTAGGGCTTCCTTGAAGGAGTCGAGGAGAGCTTCCATGGATTTGAGCCGGGATTTGCGCCCTCAACCCATACGTCCCGAGGGCGACGTATCCTACCGCAGGCCGTCTGACATCCCAGACGGAGAATCCGTAGCAAGGAACGCCAAGCAGTGAGCGAAGAGACCCAGACCACGTCTGAGGCCGCTCCCACCGACCAAGGGAACGGCTCCACGGCCGCGACCAAGGCGAGGAAGCCGGCCAAGCGCAAGCATGCCGCGAAGAAGAAGAAGGCGACCGCGCGTAAGAGCTCTCCGCGGTCGTCCGGGGCGACCGGCGGCCATTTGGTGATCGTGGAGTCGCCGACCAAGGCCAAGACGCTGACGCGTTACCTGACACCGGTCCTCGGGCCGGGTGTGACGGTCAAGGCGTCGTACGGACACGTCCGCGACCTTCCCGAGTCCAAGCTCGGCGTCGACACAGAGAAAGCCTTCGAACCGACCTATCAGGTTCTAGCCGGATCCAAGAAAGTGGTGTCGGAGCTGAAGGCGGCCGCCAAGCGCAAGGACCAGGTCTGGCTCGCCACCGACCTCGACCGTGAAGGCGAAGCCATCGCCTGGCATGTCTGCTACGCGATCGGGCTGGCCAACGGCCAGGTCGATGACCGCGTGCAGCGCGTCGTATTCGCCGAGATCACTCCTGAGGCGATAGCCGACGCTTTCCGCCATCCGCGCGCCATCGATCTGCATCTCGTAGACGCTCAGCAAGCGCGACGCGTTCTGGATCGCCTCGTCGGCTACAAGCTCTCACCGCTGCTGTGGAAGAAGGTTAGGCGTGGTCTTTCCGCGGGACGTGTGCAGTCGGTCGCCCTTCGTCTGGTCGTGGATCGCGAACGCGAGATCGATGCCTTCGTTGCGGAGGAGTACTGGACGATCGATGTTCCCTTCGAAACCCTGCCCGACGCCGGTCCGACGGCACCCGAGCAGTTCACTTCCTCGTTGCACAGCGTCGGCGGCAAGAAGATCGAGATCTCCAATGAGGACGACGCGACCAAGCACGTCGAAGCCATACGTTCTGCCGGCAACTACGTCGTCGGCGAGGTCAGGCGGCGCGAACAGAAGCAGAACCCGCCGCGTCCGTTCATCACCTCCACACTTCAGCAGGAAGCCGCGCGCAAGCTGAGCTTTTCGGCCCGCAAGACGATGGTTATGGCTCAGCAGCTATATGAAGGAGTCGAGCTGGGTCCCGAAGGACAAGTGGGACTCATCACCTACATGCGTACCGACTCTGTGCATCTAGCGCCCGGCGCGGTCCAGGAGATCCGGTCTGCGATCAAGGAACGGTACGGGGATCAGTACCTGCCGGCGAAGCCGCGGGCCTTCCGATCCAAGAAGGGAGCCCAGGAGGCGCACGAAGCCATCCGACCCACGCATGCCGCACGTCATCCCGACGCTATCGAGAGCTACCTCGAGCCCGACCAGCTCAAGCTGTACCGGCTGATCTGGGATAGGACCGTCGCTTGCCAGATGGCGGAAGCGCTGTTCGACGCGACCTCGGTCGACATCAATGCGGGTGACAACATGCTGCGCGCCACCGGACGAGTGATGCTCTTCGACGGGTTCCTGGTCGTCTACCGCGAAGGACGCGACGACGACGACGAAGAGGACGCAGAAGGCCGGTTGCCCGAGCTCACAGAAGGCCAGTCCCTCAAACTCATCGACGTGCTCCCGTCGCAGCACTTCACGCAGCCGCCTCCCCGATTCACGGAGGCCAGCCTGGTCAAAGCCCTCGAGGAGAACGGGATCGGCCGTCCGTCCACCTACGCACCGACCCTTTCGACGCTCGTGGATCGGGAGTACGTGAATGTCGACCAACGCCGTTTGTTCCCAACCGACACCGGCATCGTCGTCACCGATCTTCTGGTCGAGCACTTCCCGCAGATCGTCGACCTGAAATTCACGGCATCGATGGAGGAGGACCTCGACGAGATCGCCCGAGGTCACAAGGACTGGCCGGAGGTTCTGCGCCAGTTTTACGATCCCTTCGAGCGGCTGCTGGAGAAGAAGGACAAAGAGATCACTCGTGACGACCTCATCAAAGAGACCACCGAGGAGATTTGTCCCGAGTGCGGCTCGCCCATGCAGGTGAAGCTGGGTCGCTACGGCAAGTTCCTTTCCTGCTCCAAGTACCCCGACTGCAAGGGGACGCGGCAGATCGATGGGACCCAGCGGCCCGAACCTCAGGAGGTACCGGGCGAGGTTTGCGAGGAGTGCGGATCGCCGATGCTTCTCCGCCACGGACGCTTTGGCGAATTCCTCGGATGCTCGCGCTATCCGGAATGCAAGTTTGTGCGGTCGAAGACGATCGGTGGAAAGTGTCCGAAGTGTGGTGAAGGAAAGCTCGCTCAGCGGCGGACCCGGCGCGGAAAAGCCTTCTACGGATGCACGCGCTATCCGGATTGCGACTACGCATTGTGGACTCGTCCCTTGGACGATCCATGCCCGAAGTGCGGAGGAACTGTGACCCCCGACTCAGAGCGCGGAGGCGTCTGCCAGTCGTGCGGACACGTGGTCGAGGTGCCGTCCTCGGGCCAGGAAACACCGGCTACGGACGCGTCTTCGGGCTGAAGACGTGTCCGACCCGGGGGCTTCGGGGGGGTCCCCCGAAAGGTACACCGGACCTAATCCACCACCGGACGAACCCGTAGCCGACCCCGCTCCCGCCGGTTCACCCAGCGCGCGGCCTGAAGTCCCGCTTCCCGCTGTTGAATCACTCGAAGTACACGGCTCCAGCTACGGCGCCGTTCTGAGGCTCCGGAACTTCCGCCGTTTGTGGATCGGCATGGCCGTGTCGAGCCTGGGGGACTGGGTGGGGCTGTTCGCCCTGCTCTCGGTGACGAACAGCTTGTCACCCGGCAACACGCTGGCCGTCGCCGGCCTCATGATCTCGCGCGTCCTGCCTGCATTCTTGGTCGGCCCACTCGCCGGCGTGTTCTTGGACAGAGTGGACCGGCGCAAAGCGATGGTCGTGTCGGACGTCGTACGTGCGTGCTTGGTCGCATCCGTTCCCTTTGCGCACAACATTCCGACGCTTTATGCGATCACTTTCATGCTGGAGGTCGCGACGCTCGTATGGCTGCCGGCCAAGGATGCTCTCGTTCCCAATCTCGTCCCCAAGCGCCTGCTGGTGGCGACGAACTCGCTCGCGCTGTTCACGACCTACGGGGTTTTTCCACTAGGCGCGATCGCGTTCACTGCTCTCGCCGGTGTTGCCGAGTTCCTCGGCGGTCACGTTGGCGGCCTGGGGACCCTTGCCGGAAATCCGGAGAAGCTCGCGTTCTGGATAGACACCGCGAGCTTCCTCGCCTCGGCGATCATCGTCTCGCGCGTTCGAGTCCCGCTCGTTCCGCGCCAGCCGCGTCCCGTTCGCCTTGGTCTGCTGTGGGAGGAGCTCGTCGAGGGTCTGCGTTACCTGCGCGAGCGAGGTGAGGTCGCACGCGTTATGCGATCGATCGCGATCGCATTGGCGGGCGGCGCGGTGATCTTCTCGCTCGGCTCCCCGTACACGAGCGAGGTCCTGCAGGCCGGCCCCAAGGGATTCGGCGTGATAGTCGCCGCTCTCGGAACGGGAATGGGGGCCGGGGTTTTGGTCCTCGGTTTCGTCGGCGACCGATTTCCGAAGGGTTGGGTTGCGGCTCTGGCCGTGACCTTCGCCGGCGTCATGCTCCTCGGTGTATCTCTGACGACGAATCTCCCGCTCGCCGTGATGTGGACCGGTTTGTTCGGTGCCTTCGCGGGCGTCGCCTACGCGAACCTGTTCGCGCTCCTGCAGGCTCTGGTCGAGGATGAACTGCGCGGCCGGACATTCGCGTCCGTGCAGGTCGTCATCAGGATCTCCTTGTTCACTTCGCTCGTCTTGTTCCCGGCCCTGTCCGAGCTGTACGCAAAGGCTTTTCTCGGAGGCGACATTCGACAGGGGATCCGCCTTGCGATCGCTTCTGGTGGTCTGCTCGCATGCGCCGCCGGAGTGCACGCAGCTTGGGACGTTTACCGTGGCCGGATCGATTCGGGGTCCACCTAGTGACCCCAAAGAGCACCCAGGAGGGCAGCAGCATCTGGTCGTCGGTTGCGATCGACGAAGGCCCCGTTGCTTTGCTGCAACGTGACGTGGCCAGCGGCCGGATCGCACACGCCTACATGTTCGGTGGAGTTGCCGGCCGTCTCCCAGCCGATGCGGCGCTCGCTTTCGGCGCTTCGCTCGTTTGCGCCGAGGGCGGGTGCGGAACGTGCGACGTCTGCCAGCGCGTGCTGCGGCGAGCACATCCCGACGTCGAGATCATCGAACCCGCCGGGACGCAGTTGCTCGTCGACCAAGTCAGGGAGGTGGTGCGAGCTGCGTCGCGTCATCCCGTTGCCGCCGGCCGCCGCGTGATCATCGTCGAGGGAGCCGATCGCATGAACCCGACGGCACAGAACGCGTTCCTCAAGGCGTTGGAGGAGCCTCCGCCCTCGACAACGATCATTCTGCTTGCGCCCAGCCCGGAAACGCTTCTCGACACTGTGCGGTCACGCTGTCGCGAAGTGACGTTCCGCAGTCCGCCACCGGCCGACGTGGCCGCGATCCTCGAGGCTCAAGGTGTCGATGAGGCGCAAGCGTCCAACCTCGCTCGGATCGGCGGTGACCTGGAACGCGCATCGCGTCTGGCTCACGATCCTGAAGCGCGAGCGCTTCGCACCGAGCTCGTCGAACGCGTCATCGCTTCGCTGCGCGATCCCGGGGAGGCGTTGGAAGCTGCCGAATGGTTGTCGCTACAAACCCGAGGTATCAGAGATCGCGTGGCCGAAGAGCACAAGGCGGACCGAGAGACCTTCTCGCAGTGGTACCAAGAGACGAAGAGGGTGTCCGACGACAGGCTCCGCCGGGAGCAACGACGAGCCGAGCAGGACGCGATCGAATCGTCCATCGACGACATCGCTTCCGCACTGCGCGATCTGTTGGCCGCGGTCCACGACGGCGGCGTTGGGTTGCTGAACGAGGACCTTCGCCGCGAGATAACCGAACGCGCCCAGGACCTGGGACCGGCGGCCGGAGCGCGGATAGTTGCCTGTCTTTCGGACATCGAGCGAGCGCGCCGCCGCCTTCGTGCCAACGCAAACGTGCTGCTCACGCTGGAGGACGTGTTCCTGGCGCTCTACCGCCACCTGGCTTGACTACAATCACCCCTTGTCGGCGCCGGAGTAGCTCAGCGGCAGAGCAGTCGATTCGTAATCGACAGGTCGCGGGTTCAATTCCCGCCTCCGGCTCTCCAGGCCTGTACCCTCTGTGGGTCGCAACCTCGCCTGGAGCCCAGGGTCAACAAGGAGATCGCTCGTGAACTCGAATGCAACCACGCGCCGGACCATCAAGTGGGTCGTCCTGGCCCTTCTCTTATCTCTGGTCGCCGCCGCCTGCAGTGGTGGAGGCGGTGAGGCAACGAAGCTCGCGGAGGACGCACGCAACCGGGACGCCGGCGATGTCAAACCGCCCGAGCGGGTAAACCCGGAAGCGCTCGCCAATCCCGGCCTGATCCTGTGGTCGAACTCGGAGACCTGGCAGCGGCTTCTCAACGCGCCGGACGAGCCGGGCGTAGTCGTCCTTTTCGTCCAGCCCGGTAGCCCGTCCAACGACAAGGGCATCGCGCGTGGCGATCTGCTCGTTTCGGTCGACGGAGAAAAGGTGACCAACCACGAACACGCGATCGCGCTGCTGCGCGCCAAAGCCGGTGACAAGCGAACCTTGGGGTTCACGCGTCGCAACGGCGACGATCGTGAGGTCGATATAACCCCGGAGACGCCCAAGCAGCGCGCCCGGCCGTTTATCACCGCTTTGTTGAAGACGTCACCGAACGATCCGGTTTTGCACTTCCTGCGCGCCACTTCGGTGGGTGGGACGAACGACTCGAACCTCGACGACCTGAACAAGGCTCTCGAGCTCGATTCGCGATTCGTCGAAGCGATGTCCGAAAGAGCCAGCATCCGATGGCTGCAGCGGCTTTCCGCCAACGAGGGAGACGCGCGCCGCATCGCTACCGAGGCGCTGGCCGGATGGGAGAACGCTCTGGACATCGACCCGCGCAATCCGGCGGTCATGTCGGTCCGCGCAGCTGCTCTCGTGGACATCGGCCAAGCCGAGCGGGGCAAGACCGAAGTCGAGAGATCGCTCGGCATCGATCCCACACAGCCACAGGCTCTGTTCACGCTGGCCCGTGCCGAGTTCAGGCTCAAGCGGCCTCAGCGCGCCGCCGGACCTGCGGCGGGCGCGATAGAGCTGAACCCCTACACGAACCTCTTCTATTACAGGTTGCTGGAGCGGATCTTCCTCGAGCTCAAGCGTCCCGACGATTGCAAAGCGACGGCGGCGGCCGTGCACCCTTACCTCGAAGCGCACAAGTCGAAGCCGTTCACGGATGCGGCCAACGCGCTCACTAAGATCTGCGAGTAACGGGCCGTTCCTCGCCTCGGCGAATAGCGCCTCGGCGATGGCATCAGCTGTGGCATCATCCGTCGTGTCGTGGATCGTTTGCCGGCGATGCCGGCGGGCCTAGAGGGGTATTGGGTATGACGCGCCGGATCGTCGCGGCTGTAGGAGCCGCGTTCGCGCTCTGGGTCTTTCCTGCTATGGCTGCGGCTCAGGTCGAAGGCGGAGAGATCAAGGTAAATAAGAACTGGATCTTCTATTTCGCGGGTCTGATCGGGCTTGGCTTCCTCGCCTTCGTCGCGTTCGTGGCCGTCTATTACGCCCTTGCCGTTGTCGCCCGCGGTCGCAAGTTCGCCACACCGGTCGCCGCCACTCCGGTAACGGCGGCCGTTCCTGCAGGGACCGTTGCCGCTCCCGCCGCTCCCGCCGCACCAGCGGCAGCACCCGCTGCCGCCCCGGCTGCTCCGGCGCCGGCTGCTCCTGCTGCGCCCGCGGCGACGCCCGCGCGCCCGCCGGCGCCTGCAACACCGGCGGGGACCGGCGGTGTTCCGAAGATCGATCCGAACAATCTCCCCGACGGCATCGATGCCGTCACCCGCGGGCGACTAAAGAAGCTCGCCGTGCTCCAAGAACGCGGGCAGGAACCACCGGCCGATCTTCTCGCCGAGCTGAAGCCGGTTCTGGATCAGATGGGCGGTGCTCCGGCCGCCGCGCCGGCTGCTCCCGCAGAAGCTCCGGCGGCAGAAGCTCCGGCGGCTCCCGCAGAAGCTCCAGCCGCAGAAGCCCCAGCGGCAGAAGCTGCTCCTGCCGAAGCTGCGCCCGCCGAAGCAGCTGCTCCTGCCGAGGCACCGGCCGAGGCTGGCCCGGCGCCCGCCGCAGACACCGGCGGACTGCCGCGCATCGACCCCAACAACCTTCCCGACGGCATCGACGCGGTTACCCGCGGACGGCTGAAGAAGCTCGCAGTGCTCCAGGAACGCGGCGACGCGCCGCCGGCGGACCTGATCGAGAAGCTGAAGCCCGTTCTGGATCAGATGGGGTCCTGACGGCTATCGACTGGGCGTCACTCGAACAAGCAGCAAAGGTCGTCGCTCGATCGGGCACTCGTACCGACGGCGCATCTCTGGTGAGACTTCGCGGCCGCGTGCTCGACTTTCTCGACGACGCGTCGAGGGAAGTCGAGCGAGAGTCCCAACTTCCCGCGACTCCGCAGGCTGAATTGCTCGTCGTCGACCGGCACGCCTGGATCGCCGGCAACGTCGGAACGCTGGAGCGCATGATCGGCGACGTCTCGGTTCCCGGGTCGGAGTCGAAGCTCGTTGCCTGGGAAGGTGGCGCTCTGCTCGGGATGCTCGCGCGCCTCGTACTGGCCCAATACGACCCGTTTCGCGACCAACTCATCGTGGTCTATCCGAATCTCGGAGAGTTCGCCGATGTGGACGGCCTGCGCTGGCTGGTCCTTCACGAGGTCACTCACGTAGCGCAGTTCCGTGCGGCTCCGTGGATGGCCGATCGCATCATCGAGGTTGCGCGGAGCGTTTTGAACGTTCAACCCTCCGGTTGGTCGCGGGAAGCGTGGGAGCGCCTGCGCGAACGATTCCCGGAGATCTTGAAATGGGTTCGCGAGGCGATGGAAGGAAACGCGACGGGCTCTCCGTTGCTCGATCTGCTCCCAGACGAGCAGCGTGAAGCGATCATGAGCGTCAACGCTCTGGTCACGCTGCTCGAAGGCCACGCAACGCACATCACCGAGCTCGCTGCATCGCGGGTTGTTTCCGATCTCCCTGCGATCGATCGCCGAGTGCAGGCGCGCCGCAAGCGCTCCGCGGCAGTTCGATTGCTCGAAGCCGTTGCGGGGATACAGATGAAGCGTCAGCAGTACGTCGTCGGAAAGAAGTTCTGCGAAGAGATCTGGTCCAGCGGGGGAGCCGAGGCGCTGGCTCCGGCGTGGCGCGGGCCTGAATGGGCGCCGACGATGGACGAGCTGCGCGAGCCGAAGTCGTGGCTGGCGCGGGTCGGTGCGCATAGCCCCACCTAGACTTGGATCGTGACGCTCCTTGAACGATTAGCGGCTTCTATGTCTTCGCTCGGTGTGCGACCGGGCGACGCAGTTGGTGTTGCGTGCAGCGGGGGTTCCGACTCGATCGCCCTGCTTCACCTCCTCAGCCGTACCGGACTTGAGCTCCACCTAACCGTGCTCCACGTCGAGCACGGTCTACATAAGGAGTCGGAGGCCCACGCTGATTTCGTCGCCGAGATCGCAGCCGGCCTCGGGCTGGCCTGCGAGACCCTGTCGGTGCGATTCAGTCCAGGCGACTCCCTCGAGGCGTCTGCTCGCGAAGCTCGCTACGAGGCGTTGACGGAAGCTGCCGAACGTCGGGGGCTTCGCTTCGTGGCTACGGCGCACACTCACGACGATCAAGGCGAAACCGTGCTCATGCGAATGATGCGGGGCGGCTCCCTGGGCGGGATCGCTCCATCGCGGGAGATCTTCGTCCGTCCTTTGCTCGGCGTTCGGAGGAGTGAGTTGCGCGAGTGGCTGGTAGCTGAAGGATGTGAATGGCGCGAGGATCCCACCAATAGCGACCTGCGCTTCGAACGCAATTGGACAAGGAATGTGTTGTTGCCTTTGCTTCGCGAACGAAGAGAGGGGATCGACGACGTCCTGGCGCGGACGGCCGAGCGCGCGCGCGACGACGAGGAAGTGCTTTCGGCACTAGCCCACGAGGTCTTGTCCCGCGTGCAGACCGACGACGTGGGCATCCTTATCGATCCGGCCGAGTTTGATGCGCAACCCCCTGCGATCCGGGCCCGCGTGATCATCGGCGCCCTGCGCATGCTGGATGTCGATCCCAGGCAAACCGACATCGAAGCGATCCTCGAGCGGCCATCGCGGCACGTCTGCGGACCCGTTTCCGTCTGGTCCACTAACGAAGGCCTGGCTTTCGTCCGCGAGCCGGTGTCGATCCCGGAGCGGGTCGTCCTCGGTAAGTTCCCGCAAAGCGAAACGGCATGGGGTATCCGCGTACGGACAACGTCACGCGACGCCGAACCTTGGCAGTGGCGTTGCTCTGTGCCCGGTGCAGCTTCGACGCTGAGCATCCGATCGCGGAGGCCGGGTGACCGTGTGCTTACTTCGGTCGGAACAAAGAAGGTTCAGGATGTGCTCGTCGACGCCAAGGTCCCTCGTCCCCTGCGCGACCTCGTTCCGATCCTCGCGACCCCCGATGAAGCTCTCGCCGTCGTCGGCCTGACGCAGCGGCCCGAAGAAACAGCTACCGTCATCGACGTCGCCCCTTCATCGCCGTCCTGGTCGCAAGGAGCCGTGTGGAACCGAATTTAGAAGCGAGCTTGGAGATCCCGGCCGAATATCGCGATCAGCTCGACGAGGTCGTGGTGAGCTCCGCGGACATCCAGAGCAAGATCGAAGAGCTCGGGGCGGCGATAACGCGGGACTACGAGGGCAAGCAGCCGATCCTCATCGGCGTCCTGAAGGGAGCATCGGTTTTCCTGGCCGACCTCGCTCGGCAGATACATCTGGCGCTGCGCTTCGACTTCATGGCCGTCTCGAGCTACGGCTCGGCCACGAAGACCTCCGGGATCGTCCGGATCCTCAAGGACCTGGATCACGAGATCGAAGGACAGGACGTGATCGTCGTCGAGGACATCATCGACTCCGGTCTGACGCTGAACTATCTGCTCAGGTACCTGAGCGCCCGCCGGCCACGATCGGTCGAGGTCTGTGCGCTCTTCTATAAGGAAGGACGGCAGCGGGTGCCGATCCCCGTGAAGTACCAGGGGTTCAGGATCGGCCCCGAGTTCGTGGTGGGTTACGGCCTCGACTATCAAGAGCGCTTCCGCAACCTGCCGTTCCTGGCCGTTCTTGCCGATCACCCGGAAACGCGCAACGCTCGCCGCTGAGCTCAGGCCTGAAACGCCCGTCACAGGCGCCGCCTGCCGGCAGATGCTGAGCCCCGCTCGCGTTAGGCTTTAGGCCATGCCAAAACCCCCGCAGCGCCCGGGCTTGCGAGGCCGTCTGAGCCGTAACGCGCTCATCTACCTGGTCATCGGACTCGCTGCGGTTTGGATCGTCGGCAGCGTCGTAAGTCGCGGAACGCAACCAACCCCCTTGCGGTTCGACCAGTTCCTCCAGAAGGTCGAGAACTCCGACGTCAAGACCGCCGACATGTTCCTGCGGGATCAGCGGATCGAAGGCGAGCTGAAGGACGGTACCCACTACGAGACGACCTTCGCAGGCGAAGGGGATCAGCTTGCGCTGACGCTCGCCAAGGAGAAGGTGCGCGTCACCCCGAACCCACAGGGCCAGTCGCTGTTCATGACGTTCCTCACCAATGTCTTCCCGTTGTTGCTCATCTTCGGGCTGATCTTTTTCATGATGAATCAGGCCCAGGGCGGCGGTTCCCGGGTTATGTCCTTCGGACGTGCCAAACCGCGCGTCGTTACCAAGGAGATGCCGAAGATCGGCTTCGAGGACGTCGCCGGGCTGGAGGAAGCCGTCGAGGAGATCGAGGAGATCAAGGAGTACCTCGCTAATCCATCCCGATTCCAGTCGATGGGGGCCAAGATCCCCAAGGGCGTGCTGCTGTTCGGCCCCCCGGGCACGGGCAAGACGCTGCTCGCACGTGCCGTTGCCGGAGAAGCCGGTGTGCCGTTCTTCTCGATCTCGGGCTCTGACTTCGTCGAGATGTTCGTCGGTGTTGGCGCAGCTCGTGTGCGCGATCTTTTCGAGCAGGCGAAGACGAGCGCTCCCGCGATCGTCTTCGTCGACGAGATCGACGCCGTAGGACGGCACCGCGGTGCCGGCCTCGGCGGTGGTCACGATGAGCGCGAGCAAACGCTGAACCAGCTCTTGGTCGAGATGGACGGTTTCGACGTGAAGACCGGTGTCGTCCTCATCGCGGCGACGAACCGTCCCGACATCCTCGACCCGGCTCTTCTCCGACCGGGTCGCTTCGACCGCCAGATCGTGGTCGATCGCCCAGATCTGCGCGGGCGTGAAGCGATCCTCAAGGTGCACGCCAAGGACAAGCCGATAGCCGATTCGGTCGACCTTGCCATCGTCGCCCGCCGCACTCCGGGCTTTACGGGAGCAGACCTCGCCAACATCGTGAACGAAGCGGCGTTGCTCTCCGCTCGGCGTGACAAAAAGGAGATTGGCAGCGCGGAGCTCGAAGAAGCCATCGACCGAGTGATGGCCGGTCCCGAGCACAAGTCCAGGCTGATCACCGCGACCGAGAAGCGGATCGTTGCTTACCACGAGGCCGGGCACGCGCTCGTCTCGCATCTGCTTCCTTACGCGCACCCCGTCCACAAGGTCTCGATCATCCCGAGAGGGCGTGCTCTCGGTTTCACGCTGACGCTGCCAACCGAAGACCGTTACTTGCTCACCAAGTCGGAGCTCACCGACGAGCTCGCGATGATCTTCGGCGGACGCGCCGCCGAGGAGATCGTTTTCAGCGACGTGACGACCGGCGCCCAAGACGACATCGATCGCGCATCGAAGATCGCGCGGAAGATGGTGTGCGAGTACGGCATGTCCTCGCTCGGCCCCCTGGCGCTCGGCCAGCACCACGATCAGCCGTTCCTCGGACGAGACTTCCAGTCGGAGCCCGACTATTCCGATCGCGTGGCCTCGGAGATCGACAACGAGGTGAGCAAGATCGTTGAGGCAGCGTTCGAGCAGGCCAAGTCGACATTGCGCACGAACCGCAAGCAACTCGATCTCATCGCCGAACTGCTGATCGAACAAGAGACCATCGAGGCACCGGATCTCGAGAAGCTGCTCGAGGGTTTGCCGGTTGCGAAAGCCGAACGCGGTAAACTGTTGGAAGAACCGCGAGCGGCCGGTAAGAAGAAATCGGCGCCGACCGGGCGCCGGCTACGGCCGAAACCCGAACCGGGTCTCTCGCCCGCATAAAGGCGACAACAACTCAATGGCGAAGATCGAACTAAGCACAGGCACGCCGGCCGAGATCGTCCATCCTCAGACCGGACGTCCGAAAGCCGGGATCGTTTTGGTACCCGACATCATGGGACTGCGTCCTCTGTTCGAGGAGCACTGCGCCCGCATCTCCAAGGAATGGAAGGTCAGCGTGTGCGCGCCCGAGCTCTTCCCCGGCGGCGACAAGTGGGGGCTAGAGCAGCGGATGAAGAAGGCCAAGATGCTGAAGGACGAGGACAAGATCGCCGACATCCTCGCCGCGGCGCAGCGAACGGGCTGCGACAACGTCCACGTCATCGGTTTCTGCATGGGCGGCATGTACGCGCTCAAGGCCGCAGCCGAGGACCGGTTCACCAAGTCCGTTTCCTTCTACGGGATGGTCCGCGTTCCCAAACAGTGGAAGGGCAAGGGCCAAGGCGAACCGCTCGAGATCTTGGCCGAGCGCGGGGCCAGCCAGGTTATGGAGATCGTCGGGACGGAAGACCCGTACGTGCCGGTCGAGGACGCCAAGGATCTCGAGGCTCTCGGTGCGACGGTGCACATATACAAGGGAGCCGATCACGGCTTCGTGCACGATCCCGATCGTCCCGCGCATCGTCCCAAAGACGCCGCAGACGCCTGGGCGAAGACCAAGAAGTTCCTCGGGCTGTAGGACCCCTTTAGATCGCCGAAGCTAACACGCGTAGGTCCTGCGCGAGCCGGTTCGAACGTGACGATCGTGCGGCCGTCCGATTCCTCTTCTTGCGTTGCCGCCGCGTTCGTTTCCATCGCTTTGACGAGCTGGAAGATCGATCCTCCGAAGATCTCGAACCTCATCGGCTGATCCGAATGCGTGAAGACGGAAAGCTCGTGGGGCTTCGCGCGCGCATCGGCCGCAGATTCCGGTAGCAGGCGCATCCATGCGATCTCGCCATCGATGCGGCGGTGCAAGGTCGCGTGGTGATGCTGGAACCAGCCGATGCCGCTCGGCGGGCCCGTTTGCGCGCCGATCATCACGTCGTCGCCCAGCCAGGCCGTCGCCACGCGATGTGGATCGCCCGAGATCGTCTGCTCGGCGAAGCGTTCGCCGGTGAAGGACTTCAATTCGGCCATAGCGTCTTCCGGCACATGTGTGTCGCTGGTGGCGACCAGGGGGCCGAACGCGAAATCGTGCGGATGTGCGAAGCGCGTCGTCGGATCGGGGAACGGTGCCAGTTCTCGTCCGGTGACGGACCAGATCCAAAGACCGAGGGGTGTCGCGTAACGGGTCATGTCCATGCCGTAGGAGCGGTCGTAGGGTCCACACAGGTTGCGCAGCCCCGCGTGATAGAAGCGCGCGATGTCGAGCCACAGATGCATCTCCAGCTCGGCCCCCAGCTCCACCAAAGTGTCGGTTGACCCGCGCCATAAGGCGAGGGCCCAAAGGTTGATCCCGTAGTACGTCGGCGAGTTGTACTCGAGGAAGGCGCCGTGCTCCATGTAATGCGAGTGGATCTCGCGAGCAAACGCTTCGGCCTCCTTTGTGCGCCCCGACCACGCGTCGAGCCACGCCTTCATTAAGGCGATGTTCGAGTACGTCGGCGACACGCGGTCAGGAGGTTCTCCGACAACGGCGCGCTCGATAGCGGTACGGATGCGTGCGATCAGATCGGCCGGCAACTGGTTCTCGTGTCGCTCGACGATCACGGCCAGGGTCGTCCCGATGAATTGCCGCCAGTTCGGATCGAAGTGCAGCCACATGACGGGATCGGGCGGCGGGCCGGGTTCCTCGGGTGCTCGTCGCCAGGAGCCGTCGTATGCCGTCCCGGCTGCTTCGAACTGGTTGTCGAGGGCGGCTGCGAGCGCGCGAGCAGCTCGATCGTCGTCGCCGCGCTCAGAGCGGGTCAGTAATCCGAGCGCGTACCACGAGGTCTCGCGAACGATGTGCGCCGACCGATCAAACGTCCAGAGCAGGCCGGCCTCGTCGTCCCACAACTCGTCCAGCCAGCCCATGGAGGTGTCCAGGACCTCACGTCCGTGATCGTTTGCCACCTGCTCACGGTGTATGACGGCTGCTCGTCGAGTCGACTCGGAACTGCCCGTACGATTGTTCCCTTCCATGAGTGTTTCTCAGGGCTTGGGCATGCTCTCGGACGGGACGGCCGTTATGGGCGTCCTCAACGTCACGCCCGACTCGTTCTCCGACGGCGGCGTGTACGGATCACTCGAGGCTGCGGTGGCCAGGGCCGCCGAGATGGTGGACGAGGGGGCCGACCTCGTAGACGTTGGCGGTGAGTCGACTCGTCCGGGGGCCGACGAGGTGAGCGTCGACGAAGAAGTCGCTCGGACCGCACCGGTCATCGAGCGCATTTCTTCGATCGGCGTGCCGATCTCGATCGATACTCGCAAGGCCACGGTGGCCAAGGCCGCTCTCGATGCGGGCGCATCGATCGTCAACGACGTCTCGGCGGGAGCGTTCGACCCGGCGATGCTTCCTCTCGTGGCCGACCGGCGCGTTCCGATCGTGCTCATGCATATGCGTGGGACGCCGAAGACGATGGACGGCCTGGCCGACTACGACGATGTCGTGCGAGACGTCCGCGGCGACCTCAGGGATCGCGCAACGGCAGCTCGCCACGCCGGCGTCGAGGAGTCCGCGATCTTCGTTGATCCCGGTCTCGGGTTCGCCAAGACGGCGGAGCAATCCCTCGAGCTTTTGCGTCGCATCGACGAACTCGCGGCCGACGGTTACCCGATCGTCGTCGGCCCGTCCCGGAAACGATTCGTGGGCGCCGTCCAAGGGACCGATGTCGACGACCGCTTGGAGGGAACGTTGGCGGCATGTGCGTGGTGTGCGGCGCACGGCGTCGACATCGTGCGCGTGCACGACGTGAAGGAAACGCGTCGAACCGTAGACATGATCGCCGCGATAAGGCGAGGCTCCCTGTGAAGGCCGATCTCTCCGACCGGCTGTTCGACGAAGGCGAAGCGCTCTTCGAGCTCAACCCATCGAAGCTGCAGTGCTACCTCGACTGCCCGAGGCAGTACAAGTTCCGGTACGTCGACCGGCGTCCGGAGCGCCGAGCTTTCGGACCGACGGCCCTGGGCCGGTCGGTGCACAAGGCGCTGCGCGACTTCTACGGGATGGATCGCACAGATCGAACTCTCGACAACCTTCTTCGTGCGCTGCGCCGCGCGTGGGACGGAGCCGGTTACCGGTCTTCCAAAGAAGCCGAGGACGCTTTCGCGCGGGCCGAGGACATGCTTCGCCGCTACCACTCGGGGAGCGATCCGCAACGTCATCAGGTCGTGGCGATGGAGTCCAAGTTCACTCACACCCGAGCCGCCGACGGGATCCTTGTCACCGGCCGCGTCGACCGGCTCGATATAGACGAGGGCCAGTACGTGATCGTCGACTACAAGACCGGGCGTTTTGGTGAAGACCCGAGCGTCCTGGATGAATCCTTGCCTCTCTCCCTTTATGCGATCGCCGTCTCTGCAGCGCTCGGGCGCGAAGTCTCGCGGATAGCCGTGGAGCATCTTTCGACGGGACGGCGAGTCGAGACACGGCGCGATACCGATCGTCTGAACCTGGATTGGGAGCAGCTGATCGCGCACTCGCGGGAGATGCGTCTCACCGGAGTCTTCCCGCCCAAGCCGAGCGCGCTGTGCCGGTGGTGTGACTACATCGTTGCCTGCCCGGAGGGACGAGCCACACTTCGCGTAGAGAACTCACCCGCCGACGACTATTACGAGCCGCCCACCGAGGAACCGCTTTGAACGATTGCATCGTCGTGATCGGCATCAAGGCCGAAGGCAAGCACGGGCTGGAAGGTGAACGTGATGCGCCGCAACCCTTCGAGGCCGATGCCGAGGTGTACGTCGACCTGAAGCCGGTGGCCAATGCGGATCGCTTGGACGAGACCATCGACTACGTAACGATCGCGAGAACGGTCAGATCGGTGATCGAAGACCGGTCGTTCGAATTACTGGAGACGCTGGCCGACGCGATCGCGACCGAGGTGCTGGCGATGGGCGCGGACATGGTCCGGATCCGCGTCCGCAAGCCGCGCGCCGCCGCGCACGCCGGCGTCGAAGACATCGCGATCGTGGTGGAGCGTTCGAACTGACCACGGCCTACATCGGGCTCGGCTCGAATGTCGGAGACCGGCTGGCAAGTCTGAAGAAGGCCGTCGCGTTGCTCGACGGATCCGAAGGAGTCGTCGTGGACGGAGCATCGAGCGTCTACGACACCGACCCCGTTGGACCGGCCCAGCCGAACTTCCTGAACGCTGCGGTGCGCACGGAGACATCGCTGTCGGCTCAGGACCTGCTCAGCCGGTTGAAGGAGATCGAAGCCGAGATCGGTCGTCGCGAGAGCGAACGTTGGGGTCCGCGAGAGATCGACCTCGACTTGCTCATCTTCGGCGACGCGGTAATAGAGCAGCTGGAACTCGTCGTTCCCCACACCGAGATCGGCAAGCGCGCTTTCGTCCTCATCCCACTGCTGGACATAGATCCCGCCGTTGAGATCCCCGGACTCGGACCCGCGATCGAGCTGGCGTCCGGATTGGGTACCTCCGGAGTGCGGCTAACCGCGCATTCGCTTCGCTAGCCGGGATTGACGAAGCGAACATACGTTCGTATACTCCACCGATGGAGAAGGAGCGTCTGTTCGAGCTCCGGCGCACGAAGTTCGACACGCCGCACTTCCGTGGCATCGAGTTCATCGAAGTCGAGGCGAAGTCGATCATCAATCGGGTGCCGGGAAACTTCCTTCCCTTCACCTGGACGATCAATCCCTACCGAGGTTGTTCGCACGCATGCAGTTATTGCTTCGCGCGCACCACTCACACCTACATGGACATGAACGCCGGTCGAGACTTCGAGACCAAGATCGTCGTGAAGGTCAACGCTCCCGAGAAGCTTCGTTTCGAGCTGGCGAAGCGTTCGTGGGGTGGAGGCCACATCGCGATGGGAACGGCCACCGATCCCTACCAACGCGCCGAGGGCCGCTACGGATTGATGAAGGGGATCATCCGTGCGATGACCGACTATCGAAACCCGTTCTCGATCCTCACCAAAGGCACGTTGATACTTCGCGACATCGAGCTGCTCCGGCACGCTTCAACGGTGGCCAAGGTCTCCGCCGCGATGTCGATCCCTACTCTCGATCAAGAGGTCTGGCGCCGCAGCGAGCCCGGCACCCCGCATCCGCGGAAACGGATAGAAGCCGTGCGCAGGCTCAACGATGCCGGGATCCCGTGCGGTGTGATGGTCGCTCCCATCCTTCCGGGCATCAGCGATCACCCGCGCCAGTTGATGGATGTCGTCAGTGCTGCGATCGACGCAGGCGCCACGCACGTCTCGCCGATCCTGCTCCACCTCCGGCCCGTGGTCCGCGAGGAGTACATGGAGTGGCTGCAGCGCGACTACCCGGGTCTGGTGACCCGGTACGAGGGGATGTACGGCGACAACTCGTACGGCGCCGAAGGACGACCGCAAGGCCCTGGGCCGGCGGATCGCCGGCCTCGTCCGGGCCGCCGGAGGGCTCAAGCCGGTCGTGGACGTGGACGAGCGTTTCGGCCACCGGAAGTCCGCCACCGACGTCCCGGAGCCGTCCCGGCGCAAGCAGCTCCAGCTCCTCTAGGGCCGGGCGTATCGGGGGGCGCATCTTGCCCCCACCGGGTATCCTCATCGCAGGTCCAAGTCCGGTATCCCAGCGGGAACTGGAACGGAGGGCACTCCTTTCCAACCCGCGCGACTAAGAGGAGCTGTCGCGTGGCGAGACGGCCCACCGTCTCGATAGTCGGCTGCGGTCGCGTCGGTGGCGCGATCGGCTTGGCGCTTCGCGAAAACGGCTATGAGATAGCGGCCGTCTGGTCGCGCTCCCGCGCCGGACGCCAGCGCGCCCACCGGCTCCTGGACGCTCCCGTGCTCGAGCCGCCCGCGGTCGCGGCGGCCGGCGATTTCGTCTTCCTCAGCGTTTCCGACGACGCCATCGCCTCCATGGCCAAACAGATCGCTCCCGGCGTCCGGAAGGGAAAGTTCGTCGTTCACACGAGCGGCGGCGTGTCGGTGAAGACCCTCGCTCCGGCGCTCCAGGCCGGTGCGCGTGTCGGCAGCATCCATCCGTTGCAGACGATCCCCGACTCCGTCACCGGAGCCCAGGTTCTGCGCGGTGCGGCCGTAGCCGTGACGTGTGAGCCGAAGGACCGTGGAACGCTTCACGGCGTAGCGCGGGCCTGGGGCGGTCAGCCCTTCACGTTGGCCGACGAGGACAAGTCGATCTACCACGCAGCCGCGATCTTCGCGTCGAACTATGTCGTGACGACGTTGTGGGCAGCGCAAGAGCTGTTGCGCAGCATCGGCGTGCGAAATCCCGGCCCCCTTCTCGAGCCTTTGGTGAAAGCGTCGGTCGACAACGTCTTCGCGTCCGGCCCGGCCAAAGCCATCACCGGCCCCGTCGTTCGCGGCGACACGGGCATCGTGCGCAAGCACATCGCGGATCTCAAGAAAGCCGACCACCCGACCGGCGATCGCATCCGGTCGACGTACCGCTCACTTGCGCGACTGACGGCGGCTTTGGCCGGTACCGACCCGGATGTGATCGAAAAGGCGACGGCATGATCGCGACGGGAAAGATCACCGAGGTCCGCAAGATCCTCGAGGCCGCGCGCATCGAGGGACAAACCGTTGGTTTCGTCCCGACGATGGGTGCGCTGCACGAAGGACACCGCTCGCTCGTACGTCGCGCGCGTGCCGAAAAAGGGTTCGTAGTCGTCAGCATCTTCGTCAATCCGACGCAGTTCGGCCCCAACGAGGACCTGTCGGCCTATCCGCGCACCTTCGCCGACGACCTCGAAGCCTGCGCGGACGAAGGCGCCGACCTCGTTTTCCACCCCGATGCCGACGAGATGTACCCGGAGGGCGCGAAGACAACCGTCTCGGTCGGCGCGCTGACGCAGCCGATGGAAGGCAAGTTCCGGCCGGGTCACTTCGACGGTGTGGCGCTGGTCTGCGCGAAGCTCTTCGCGATCGTCGGTGATTGCACCGCCTACTTCGGGGAGAAGGACGCGCAGCAGCTGCGCGTCGTCGCGCAGATGGCGCGCGACCTGGCTCTGCCCGTTGAGATCATCGGTTGCCCGACGGTGCGGGATGCCGATGGTCTCGCGCTTTCGAGCCGCAACAAATATCTCGCCAAGGAAGACCGCGCGCGGTCGCTGTCGCTCTCGCGCGCGCTCTTCAAGATCGACGAGCTCGTGTGAGACACGGCGAGCGCGAACACCGCGACGCTGCTCGCCGCCGGGTCGGGCCATCCTCGAAGACGCCGGACTCGACGCGATCGACTACCTCGAGGTCGTGGACCCCACGACCCTCGAGGCAGTCGACCGTGTCGAGCGACCGGTTCTCGTGTGCGGTGCCGTGCGCATCGGCACGACGAGATTGATCGACAACGTAGGGCATAGACCCAGGGGGCAGCTGATGAACAGGCAGATGTTGAAGTCGAAGATCCACCGCGCGACGGTGACCGAGGCGCGCGTCGACTACGTCGGCTCCATCACGATCGATTCCGAGCTGATGGACCTGGCCGACATCACGCCGTACGAGAAGGTGCTGGTCGCCGACATCGACAACGGCGCGAGGCTGGAGACGTATGCCATCGAGGGACCGCCCGGCTCCGGCGTCGTCTGTATGAACGGCGCGGCTGCACGGCTCGTCGAGCAAGGCGACAAGGTCATCATCATGACCTTCGCGTCCTACGAGGATTCCGAAGCGCGCATCGCACCGCCCGCTGGCGGTGTTCGTCGACGACAACAACCGGCCGGTCTCCGGAAAGGCCGGTTAAGAGTGACCTCGGATCCCGCGGCCGCAAGCGACCGGGCCGCGCTAAGCGCCGTCTTCGAACGGGTCATCGCGACCGCGCTGTCCGAAGACCTGGGCCCGGCGGGAGCCGAGGCCGACATAACAACGGTTTCGACTGTCCCGGCCGACACGCTGGGCGAAGGCGTCGTCACCGCGAAGCATCCGGGAGTCGTGGCCGGACTCGAGGCATTGTCGGCCACGTTCAACCAGATGGACGCACGCGTCACTGTCGACCTCGACGTACAAGACGGAGCAACCGTTGAGTCCGGCGACAAGCTGGCCACAGTGCGAGGTCCGGCCCGCGCGATCCTGACCGGCGAGCGAACGGCTCTCAACCTCCTCGGTCACCTCAGCGGCATCGCTACGCTCGCGAGCGCATTCGTCCGAAGAGCTCCGAGCGCAAAGATCGTCGAGACGCGCAAGACCCTGCCCGGACTTCGCGCTCTCGAGAAGTACGCCGTTACGTGCGGCGGCGCGTCCAATCATCGTTTCTCGCTTGTGGGACGGCGTCCTGATCAAGGACAACCACATCGTGGCCGCCGGCGGCGTGGGTGAGGCCGTCCGCCGCGCAAAGAAGGCGACGACTCTCCCGGTTCAGGTGGAGTGCGCGACGCGCGACGACGTCCTCGAAGCGATCGGCGCCGGCGCGCCGTCACTGCTTCTCGACAACAGAACTCCAGACGAGCTCCGCGAGCTGGTCGCGCTGATCCGCGAACGCGCCCCGAGCACGCTGATCGAAGCATCCGGCGGGATCACTCTCGACAACGTCGACGCCATCGCATCCACCGGTGTCGACCGCATCTCGATCGGCGCCCTCACCCACTCGGCCCCCGCACTCGACGTGAGCCTCGACCTCGACCGGGTCTGGAGCGAGTAGATGCTGCTCGCGATCGACATCGGTAACACCGAGACCACTATCGGCATCTTCGACGCAGGTGAGCTCGTCCAGACGTGGCGCAGCGGCACCCAGGTAGAGCGAACCGCCGACGAGCTCGCACTGCTCGTCTTCTCGTTCCTTCGCCTCGGCCGCGTCCCGCGCGACGCGGACATATCGGGTGTGGCCGTATCGAGCGTCGTGCCCGCGCGCCACATCTGGCGATGCGCGAGATGGTCCCGCACTACTTCGACCTCGAGCCGGTGATCGTCGAGCCCGGAGTGAAGACCGGGATGCCGATACGGATCGACAATCCCAAGCAGGTCGGCGCCGACCGGATCTGCAACGCCGTCGGCGCGTTCGAGGAGCACGGAGGCCCGGTCGTCGCTATCGATCTCGGTACGGCGACGACCTTCGACGCGGTCTCGGCCGAGGGTGAGTACCTCGGCGGCTCGATCGCCCCGGGGTTGGCCATCGCCGCGAACGCGTTGGTCAGCAAGACCGCGCAGCTTCAGCTCGTCGAGCTGACGCGTCCGCAGCGACTGATCGGAAAGAGCACGGCCGAAGCGATCCAGTCCGGCATCGTCATCGGCTATTCGTGCCTGATCGAAGGCATGCTCGACCTGTTCCGCAAGGAGCTCGGTGGCGACACGAAGTCGGTGATGACCGGAGGTCTCGCCGAGAGTATGGCGCCGAACCTCGAAGGCGTCGACGTCATCGACCCGTGGCTCGTCCTCAAGGGCCTTCGCATCATCTACGAGCGCAACACTGAGTAGAGGTCCTCGAGCCGAGGCCGGCACTAGACTCCGCGCTAATGAGCGAGGAGGAGCTCTACCAAGCGCGCCTGGCCAAGCTCGATGCGCTGAGATCACAGCGGCGTCGAGCCCTGGCCCCCACGTTTCGACCGCACACACCAAGCCGCCGAACTGCACGAGACTTCACCGACCTCGGAGCCGGCGAAGACACCGGTACCAACGTTCGCGTCGCCGGACGCATCCGCTCGTCGCGCGTTCAGGGCAAGCTCGCCTTCGGCGACTTGGCCGATGCTTCGGGAACCATCCAGCTCTTCGTAACCGGCGAAGCCGTCGCGTTCTTCGACTCCCTCGACGTCGGTGACATCGTCGGCGCTTCCGGTGAAGTCGTCCGGACGAAGACGCGGCGAGCTGTCCGTCCGAACAGAAGACGTCGTCCTCCTAGCCAAAGCGCTGAGAGCCCCACCGGACGATTGGTACGGACTCCAGGACACCGAGCTCCGCTACCGCCAGCGCTATCTCGATCTCATCGCCAACCCCGACTCGCGTCGCATCGCACGCGTCCGCAGCGAAACGATCCGGGCGTCTAGGGACTTCTTCGACTCGCGCGGATTCTTCGAGGTCGAGACCCCCGTGCTCCAGCCGATCCCCGGCGGAGGCACAGCCACGCCGTTCGTCACCCACTTCGACGCGATCGGCACCGACATGTACCTTCGCGTCGCTCCCGAGCTCTATCTGAAGCGATTGATCGTGGGCGGCATGGAAAAGGTCTACGAGGTCGCGCGGAACTTCCGCAACGAGGGTCTCGGATTCAAGTACAACCCGGAGTTCACGATGCTCGAGGCGTATCAGGCCTACGCCGACTACAACGACATGATGGAGCTGTCGCAGTTGCTGATCCAGAGCGCTGCGCAAGAGGCGACCGGCACGACCAATGTCAGCTTCCGCGGGCATGATTTCGACCTCGGCGGGGATTGGCGGAGGGTGACGATGATCGATCTGGTGCGGGAGGCCACCGGCGCAGACGTCTCGCTCGACTCGACCGCCGACCAGCTGCGCGAAGTGGCGGCTGCCCGCGATGTCGAGGTCGAGGAGTGGTGGGGACCCGGCGAGCTCATCGGACAGCTCTACGACAAGGTGGCAGAGGCCACCATCGTCGAGCCGACGATCGTGTACGACTACCCCAAGGAGATCTCACCGCTGGCCCGCACCCACCGCGACGACCCACGCCTCGTCGAGCGGTTCGAGGTCGTGGTGTGCGGCATGGAGCTCGGTAACCACTTCAGCGAGCTCAACGACCCCATCGAGCAACGCCGGCGCTTCGACTCCCAGATGGAGGCCCGGGCCCACGGGGATGTCGAGGCCAACCCCTTGGACGAGGACTACGTCAGAGCTCTCGAATACGGGATGCCCCCGACGGGGGGCCTCGGAGTCGGAATAGACCGGCTGGTCATGGTGCTCACGGGGGCAGCGACCATCCGCGAGGTGATCCTGTTCCCTGCATTGCGCCCTCAGCGGGACGATGACCAAGAGGAAGGCCACGAATAGCGGTGGCGGAACGTAAACGGGCCGAAATGAGTTGTACAGGTGCAGGGCGGGTCCCAAGGCGCCGGTATACTCGGCGAACCGGACCCAAAACCTAGGTTCACAAGGGGTCAAGAGCCCCGAGCAGGCCTAGCGGAGGCAGAATCTCCGCCTAGGAGGGCACCGAGGGACTAAGTTCCTCGGAGGAGGAAGGAAATGTTCGAAAGGTTCACCGACAGGGCACGCCGAGTGGTCGTCCTGGCGCAAGAGGAGGCGCGCCTCCTCAACCACAACTACATCGGAACGGAGCACCTGCTCCTCGGTCTCATCCACGAGGGCGAGGGTCTGGCCGCGAAGGCGCTGGAGTCCTTGGGCGTCACGCTCGACCAGGTCCGCTCCCAGGTGGAGGACATGATCGGCGTCGGCACGGCTACGCCGCAGGGCCACATCCCATTCACGCCCCGGGCCAAGAAGGTCCTCGAACTCTCGCTGCGCGAGGCTCTTCAACTTGGACACAACTACATCGGAACCGAGCACATCCTGCTCGGCCTCCTTCGCGAAGGCGAGGGCGTGGCCGCTCAGGTGTTGATGAAGATCGGGCTGGACATGCAGAAGGTGCGCCAGACCGTCCTCCAGCTCATGCAGGGCTACCAAGGCCAGCAGGGCGAGGGGAAGGCGTCGGGCGAAGCACCGTCCGGATCGCTGGTGCTCGACCAGTTCGGCCGCAACCTCACCGTGCTCGCCGCGCAGTCGAAGCTCGACCCCGTCATGCTCCGCGAGAAGGAGATCGAGCGCGTGATGCAGGTCCTGTCGCGCCGGACGAAGAACAACCCCGTCCTCATCGGGGAGCCGGGCGTCGGCAAGACCGCGATCGTCGAGGGGCTCGCGCAGCGCATCGTGCGCAAGGAAGTCCCCGAGACGCTCGCCAACAAGCAGATCTACACGCTCGACCTCGGCGCCCTGGTCGCCGGCTCGCGTTACCGCGGTGACTTCGAGGAGCGCCTGAAGAAGGTCCTCAAGGAGATCAAGCAGCGCGGAGACATCGTTCTCTTCATCGACGAGCTGCACACGCTCGTGGGCGCCGGCGCGGCCGAAGGCGCGATCGACGCGGCTTCGATCCTCAAGCCGATGCTCGCACGCGGTGAGCTGCAGACCATCGGCGCGACCACGCTGGCCGAGTACCGCAAGCACCTCGAGAAGGACGCCGCTCTCGAGCGCCGCTTCCAGCCGATCCACGTCGACGAGCCGTCCATCACCGACACCATCGAGATCCTCAAGGGACTGCGCGAGCAGTACGAGCAGCACCACCGCGTGGTCATCACCGACGAGGGCATCGTCGCGGCGGCGAACTTCGCCGACCGCTACATCACCGACCGTTTCCTGCCGGACAAGGCCATCGACCTCATCGACGAGTCCGGATCCCGGATGCGTTTGCGCAAGCTGTCGCGTCCGCCGGAGATCAAGGAGCTCGACGACCGCATCGCGCTGCTGAACGCCGAGAAGGATTCGGCGGCCGAGGCGCAGGACTACACGCGGGCCCAGGACCTCAAGGGCCAGGTCCAAACGCTCATGAAGGAGCGTCGCGAGGCCGAAGAGGCCTGGAGGGCCGAGGACACCGAGTTCTACGGAGTCATCGGTGAGGAAGAGGTCGCCGAGGTTCTCGCGGCCTGGACCGGCATCCCCGTGCACCGGCTGACCGAAGAGGAGTCGGCCAAGCTCCTGCGCATGGAGGACGAGCTCCACAAGGCCTACGTGAGCCAGGACGAAGCCGTTAAGGCCGTCTCTCGCGCGATCCGTCGTACGCGTGCGGGTCTGAAGGACCCGAAGCGTCCGTCCGGTTCGTTCATCTTCCTCGGGCCGTCCGGTGTCGGTAAGACCGAGCTCGCCAAGCAGCTGGCCGAGTTCTTGTTCGGGGACGCCGAAGCGCTCATCCAGATCGACATGTCCGAGTACATGGAGAAGCACACCGTTTCGCGCTTGGTCGGCTCACCGCCCGGTTACGTCGGATACGAAGAGGGCGGACAGCTGACGGAGGCAGTGCGGCGCCGTCCGTACTCGGTCGTGCTCTTCGACGAGATCGAGAAGGCGCACTACGACGTCTTCAACGTCCTGCTGCAGATCTTGGAGGACGGACGTCTGACCGATGCGCAGGGTCACCTGGTCGACTTCAAGAACACCGTGATCATCATGACCTCCAACCTGGGAACCCGGGACGTCGGCAAGGCCAAGGGCATCGGCTTCCAGACGGAAGGCGACGACGAGATCCCCTACGAGCGCATGCGCGACCAGGTTCTGTCGGAGCTGAAGAAGAGCTTCCGTCCGGAGCTGCTGAACAGGATCGACGAAGTGATCGTGTTCCACCCGCTCTCGCGTGAGCAGGTGAAGGAGATCGTCGACATCATGATCCTGCGCGTGACGGAGCAGCTCAAGAGCCGCGGCATGGGTCTCGAGCTGACCGAGGCGGCTAAGGACCTGCTGGCCGAGAAGGGCTACGATCCCGCGCTCGGCGCGCGGCCTTTGCGCCGCACGATCCAGCGCATGGTCGAGGACCCGATGTCGGAGAAGGTGCTCTGGAAGGAGTTCCGCGCGGGCCAGGTCGTCGTGGTCGACGCCGTCGACGGCGAGATCGTGTTCACCGGACGCGACGAGCCCGAGCTCGAAGTGCCGCCGGAGCCGGTCGAGGTCGGCAAGCCGGGGCCCGGGCCGAGCCTGAGCGAAAGCCCTAGCTAGAACACGTTCTAGATCCGCGTCGGCTGTCGCAGCCGGGAGCTAAGGTCGTGCTTCCTTCCCCGGTTGCCCATGTGCACTGCAGCCGCGGTTACTTCTTCGCCCGTCCTTGGCCTGTTCCCGGGCCGGGCGTCGCCACGTTTGTACGACCGCGTCATCGAGGTTCTCAAGGCCCGGCACTACAGCCCACGGACGATCGAGTCGTACGTTCACTGGATCCGCAGGTTCGTGGTCTTCCATACGGGACGCCACCCACGCGAGCTGCGCGAGCCGGAGGTGAACGCGTTCCTGACCGATCTGGCCAATCGGGCGAAGGTGTCCGCGGCAACGCAGAACCAGGCGTTGGCCGCGGTCCTCTTCATGTACCGGCACGTCTTGGAGGAGCCGCTCGGTCGGGTAGAGGGCATAGTCCGGGCCCGGCGGCCGAAGCGCTTGCCGGTTGTGCTGACGCGCCAGGAAGTGGTCGGTGTACTCGACGAGTTGCGTGGGATCCCTGCGTTGGTGGCAAGAATCCAATACGGATCGGGCCTTCGAGTGATCGAAGCGTTGTCGCTACGGGTGAAGGACCTCGATTTCGGTCGCGAGGAGATCGTTGTGCGCGACGGCAAGGGCGCACGCGATCGGGCGACGATGCTGCCGAGGACTCTGCACGAACCTCTGAGGGCGCATCTGTTGGTCGTTCGCGATCAACACACTCGGGATCTGGAGGACGGCTTCGGTCGGGTGCCGATGCCGTGGGCATTGGCGAGGAAGTACGTGAACGCCGACCGAGAATGGCCCTGGCAGTGGGTGTTCCCGGCGACTTCTCATTACACGGATCGGGAGACCGGGGTGCGCCACCGGCATCATCTTCACGAGAGTGTCGTGCAGAAAGCCGTCCGGCATGCGGCGCTTCGGACGGGGATCCCGAAGCGGATCACAACTCACACCTTCAGGCATTGCTTCGCGACCCATCTGCTTCAGGACGGCTACGACATCCGCACCGTCCAAGAGTTGTTAGGTCACAGGAGTGTCAAGACGACGATGATCTACACGCACGTCTTGAATCGTGGGGGCCTAGGCGTGGTGAGCCCGCTGGACAAAGGCCAGGAGAGTTATGCCGCCCGCGAAGGACTCCGGCGAGATTGACTAACCGACCAAATGCGCAGGCCAAACCCAGGTAATGGCTACTGAAGCCGCTCGGATTACGCTTATTCCATGAGTGTTACGACGGTCGGCCTAGATACGAGTTAGACAGATGGCTGCCGCGACGGCCAACGTCGTCCCATTGTCTGCGAGGCCTGCGGGGGCGCTATTCCCGAAACCCAGGCGAATCGCTTGCAGGCGATGCGGACGAGTCCTTTGTCGCCGTCACTTTCCTCTAGCGATTCGAGTGCGACTGGCGGATCCTGTGTGTAGAAGCTGTCGAAGGAAAAGTGAATGAAGTACCAGCACGCACTGTCGTAACTCGCCGCAGCAGGCGACGCTCGGCTGCGCCTTCGCGCGCCTGAGCGACCAAAGTCGTTATGCGGCCCAGATTCCTGATCTGCACTATCGTCCAAGCGCAGTTCGTGAGGTACTGAACGAACTCCGAGCCCCGACTTCAATGGATTGCCGCAACGTCGTCGCGCATTGGCTGATTCCGAGCGCATGATGAGTCCGTGCCGGTCCGACTCAGTGACGACGATGCAAATCAGCCGTCATCGTCAAAGCGAAGCTTTGACTGCGAAGCCGCATAACTCGGCGCAGGAGCGGCCGGCCGATCGGAAGCTGTGGTTGCTCGATCCAGCCGCCGCTCAGCGCCAAAGTCGTTATGCCGCCAAGAGGATGAGTGTGTGAGTACTGGAGCACTACTGCTCGGTGTTCAACTGTTCTTATTTTTGGTTGTGGTGTTTGGTGTGGCCGATGCAATCCGCAGACCCCCTGAGGCGTGGCAGGCGGTGGGGCAAAACAAGGCGCTGTGGATACTCCTTCAGATCCTCTTTCCTTTAGCCGGAACTCTCTTTTACGTCCTGGTCGTTCGGTGGAGGTTCCGACATTTCCCGCAGAACGTGAGATGACCGTTTCGATTTCTCTTGGAAAGCGGCATAACTCGGCGCAGGAACTGTCGAGCGCGCTCGGGCCTGCGGCGCGATCCGCGCTCGCAGTTCAGCGCCAAAGTCGTTGGGCGGACCCATGGAGACTCGCGCCATGAGTGATGCGAACAAAGAATTGGTTCGGGGGTTCGGCGCGGCCCTACAGCGTGGTGACCCGGCGGACGCCGCACGCCGATTCCATCGCCAGTACCGCTCGAACTCGTGGGGCGGGGACCTAACTACCACCTGGGAGAAGATGCAGGCGTGGGCTGCCGCCGGTGCTCTCACGGATCTCGAGGTAGTCGACCGACACCTTGTATCCGAGGGTGATCACGTGGTCGCGCACACCCACTTTCGCGCAACTCACAGCGGTGAACTGCTTGGCGTGCCTCCGAGTGGTCGGCGCGTAGATTTCCATTCGCTAGAGATGTGGCGTGTCGAGAACGGCAAGCTCGTGGAGCATTGGGGTGGAGAACGCGAGGCCGTTCGTCTCTACGAGCAGCTCACCCAACAGGAATGATGGTCTCAGTCGCGCCGCCCAACTCGCCGCAGCACCCGACCGCAGCTCGCTCGGCTCGCCTGCGGCGGCTGAGCAACAAGAGTCGTTAGGCCGCCACCACAGGATGCCGCAGCCACAGCTCCGGTTATGCGTCGGAACTCCCGAGGGCCCGCGATCGACCGTGTGGAGAGTCTTCGGAAACCGTGGAGATGCCTACGTCCAGTCGAGACTTATGGGATCCCACCACAAGGTCAGCCTTCACGAGAGTGGTCAAGCCCATTCCTCTCGGACAGAGCGCTGGGTAAAGGCAACAGGTGCGCGCAACGCCGAGCGTCATGACTTCAAGTGGACACTCCCAGATCTTGACTCCCGGCCGATTTCGCCAGCGTTTCGCATTCTCGCGCCATGTAGTGAACTCGTCGTTAAGGGCGCACCCCGTCGGCCTAGCAAAGTGATCTTTCTGCCACCGCCGACCGAGGGAAACATGCTCTCGCTCGACTTCTACCGCTTGCCCTTGAGGGTCGATGAACTGGCTCCGGAACTGTTCCCTTGGGAGCTCACTGAAGCGATCCCGCTTGGTCACAATCGTTGTTTGGCCATTCTGGTTCATGAGGAGCCGATGCTTGCGTACAACAGTGAAGTCCTCGAGTCGACTCGTGCGGGCATGCTGGCCTTCGCGAAGCTGAATAGCATCGCACTGACAGATCGAGCTCTCGCGTTTTTCGATGACGAGGAGGGGGTTCGTGGCTATATGGAGGTCAATCCGCTCCGTGCGTAGATTTCGATTGCGGCCTAACTCGTCGCAGGAGCCGACGCTCGCCAGCTTCGCGCGGCTCAGCTCCAGAAAGTCGTTAGACGGACATGACGACCTCACGTGACCGGATCCGGAACTACCGAGAGTGGGGTTTTGAGTGTCCCGAAGTGGGCCCTGCCCGGTTTGTTTCTGAGGATGAAGCCAAGCGCCTCCTCCGAGTCCATGCACACGGGATACGGACGCTTCTCTTCCTGCGCAAGATCGTGCCTTGTGCTTCTCTCGATGGAGATGTCGGATTCACGAGGGACAGCATTGATGCAGAGTTACAGTGGCGACACCATGTACGTCCGTTCGGCCGCCTCTTGCGCTTTCTCGAACTCATCGTCAAGACACTTATTCGTGCCGTCTAACTCGCCGCAGCAGGCGACGAGAAATCATTGGCCTTCGGCGAGTGATTTCTCGCGCCTGAGCGACAAGAGACGTTAGGCCGACCGAGGGGACGGGTGAATAATCTGGGCGGTTTTTGGGATCCGAGTCAGGCGTGGCAAGAACTCGCTCCGGACTATGAGCTAGCACGAGCCAGGGAGGACTCGCTAGATCGGCTTGTCGAGTGGCCTGCGCAGCGAGACCTTCTGGGTGATGTTGCCGGGCTGTCCGTGCTCGATGTCGGTTGCGGCAACGGTGCCAAGCTCGCTGAGCTTGTCGGAGACGGTGCGATCGCCTCCGTAGGTGTCGACATAAGTGGAAACTTCCTTAGTGCGCAGCCGCCTGATTTGGAGTTCATCCGAGGCGACCTCTCAGAGCTGAATTCGGTACCCGGGCTTGCCGGTCGCACCTTCGACCGGATCTTGTTCCTGCAGTCTTTCGGCTACGCGCACGACCCGGTCCGCACCCTGCAGGCCGCGCGGGCGATGCTTGCCGACGATGGGTTCATCCTGCTGACCAGGACGCAACCGATCCGATACGCCATCGAACGGGCCGAGCAGAACGGGACCTCGTTGGGCGAAGAGTATTTCTCCACTGTCCCGTTCTCCAGCCTCAGCGGCTGGAACGATCAGATCACCCTCACCAAGCGGCCCTACACCATCTCGGATCTGATCAACGTGTTCAGTGCGGCCGGGTTGTGGATCGAGACTGCGCTCGAGCCTCAACTATCTGAGGACGCCCGACGCCGCTACCCGCACAAGCAATCCTGGATGAACAAGTACCTCGGCATCCTGATCTTCAAGCTCCGGGCCCATGCCGGCCATTAGTTGCAGCGCCGTGGTGGAAGCATCTCCGCCGCTTCAACAAGTGCCTGCTCTGGAAGCGAGAGCGACAAGCCGCGAAGGATCTCGCACGAGCTCGAGAAGCGAAGTGATGATTTTCCCGTGTCGGCTTTCGCGGCCTAACTCGCCGCAGCAGGCGACGCTCGGCTGCGCCATCGCGCGCCTGAGCGGCAAGAGTCGTTGGGCAGACACCAGCGCCTTCGAGCGATGAACGATAATGATGTCGATCGTGGTTGGCCTGACGAGGGAGGAAGATCCTTCGCTCGCGGCACGTGGCTCGACATCGGGCCTTTCATTTACAGAAGTCGGTGGTGGCGAATCGCAACGAAGGCCACGGTCGTTCTCGTCCTGGCGGCGCTGGCTGCGATGGGAGCTATATGGATCGTTCTGACCGTAACGGCTAAGTGATGATGCAGACCTTTCTGCGTAGGCTGCCCAACTCGCCGCAGCACGCGACGAGCGTTCTATGGCCTTCGGCGAAAGAACGCTCGCGCGTGAGCGACCAAAGTCGTTGTACGGACGTGAGTGGCCAGCGAAGAGTTGAAGGGTGATGGCTGGAGGGGACATATCGATGAATGTGGCTCGGATCGCGGTTTTCGATCAGCCGGTGGTTGAGGAGGACGACGACCGACGCTCGGCTTCATTGCGGGAGTTGGTGCGAAGCTTGCCGGGTTTTGTCGCCGGGTATCACCTCCGTGAGGAGAGCACTGGTCGTCTGATGTCGTTCACCGTTTGGGAGTCCGACGGAGCGCTCGAGCTTGGCGAACAAGCGGTTCGCGATCGCCCGGCGACTGACCAGCGTGGTATGGAGCCTTCACGGGTTGAGAGGTGGATTGTCGACGGAGTCTTCTAGGATCGCCCGCCGATGGGTATTGGCGTGGGGACGCTCGCGTTGCCGTACAACTCGCGCTTGCAACCGACCGGGATCGCGCCGGTGGGGGCCGTGGGTTGCTTTGGCTAGAGGCGGGCGGGATGTTCGGCGGCTGAGGCGCCAGACAGTTATGCCGATGAGTGAGGCCGTCGTGGGCTCCTTGGGTCAAGGCATCGCCGCCGCCGGACAAAGCTTCGAAGTGCGTGAGTGGGCACACGGGCCCAACTCGGGGCCGCCACTTCATGTCCACCATAGAGACGACGAGGCGTGGCACGTTCTTGAAGGGGCTCTTCTTTTCCGCTTTGAGGACCGCAGTGTTGATGTGAAAGCGGGTGACACGGTCTTTGCGCCTGCCGGTGTCGCCCATACCTACGGGAATCCAGGCCCAGGCGAAGTGCGCTACCTCATAATTGCCACACCTCGCGTGTTCGCTCTTATCGATGCGCTTCACTCCGATCCGGCTGACGCGGCTGAGATCTATAAGAGCTTTGACTCGGAGATCGTCGAGTGAATGACTCGGGAGCACCCGCACGGCATAACTCGCCGCAGCACCCGACCGCTGCTCGCTCCGCTCGCTCGCGTCGGGTGAGCCCCCAAAATCGTTATGCGGCCCTATCGCTGTCGGGTGCTCTGACGTGACGCGCCCCCTTCACTATTCCATCAACGTCACGTTGGACGGGTGCTGCGACCATCGTGAAGGGGTCGTTGACGAAGACTTGCATCGTCACGCGGCCGAGAACATAGCCCAGGCCGATGCCCTCCTCTTTGGCCGGGTGACTTACGAAATGATGGAGGCAGCGTGGCGGCCGTCGGCGCGGACGGAAGCGAGGCCCGATTGGATGGAACCCTTCGCCCGGACGATCGACGCCGCTAAGAAATACGTCGTGTCGAGCACCCTGGACCGGGTCGATTGGAACGCGGAGCTCTTGCGCGGGGATCTGGAGACGGCCGTTCAGCAGCTCAAGCGGGAGCCGGGCAAGGGACTGTTCGTTGGAGGCGTGAAGCTCCCGCAAGCGTTGGCAGAACTGGGATTGATCGATGAGTACGAGTTCGTCGTGCATCCCAGAATCGCGGGACATGGGCCGACGTTGTTCGCGGGGTTATCGAAGCGTGTCGACTTGAAGCTCGTGAGCCGGCTGGAGTTCGGCTCGGGGGCGGTGGCGATGCGGTATGAGTCGAGAAGGTAGCCATTTCTACTTAGGAGGCGCTGAAGACTCGGGCGGAGGTTCGGCATCAGCGAGCCTTCGTTCGACGGGGACATCCTTCCGGATCGGGTCCCAACCGGGCAGCTCGGGACGCGACCTGCGGATCCTGTCGAAGATCTCGTCGCCGGCCTTCCTGACGTGGATCCATTCGCCGAGGAATCTCTTGATCTCGTCATCGGTGTAAAGGGATATGTCCCGGGATTCGGGGTAATCGGTTGACGACCAAAAGCCGTCGAGCGCCTCGATGACATCTCGCACGCGTTCGCGCTCGTACGAATTTTCGACGTGGTCGGGATAGGCTCGAGATGATCGCCTGCGACGGGCGAACGGCCAGCGTCTCTTCGTTAGTCGCCGACGGGAAGGTGGCATGTCTCAAGAAGACCATGACAGCCAGAACGGCTCCATCGAAAGCCTGGGACTGTAGCCTGGGACTGTGAAGACTGAAGATTCGGCGACCGGTTCTCGCAATACCGCCGTCGATCCCGCCACGCTCGACTTTCTCCGCTGGGTCGCGGATAGGAACGCCACATACAGCGAGGCGTGGGAGGTCTGGCAGACCGTTTGTCCACGGCACTCGACCTGGGAGGACTCCTTCATCGACGGCCTGGTCCAAATGGAGCGCCGGCCGGACCGAGGCGAGTCCGTCGTTGTGCTCACCTCACGAGGCCGAAGCCTCCTCGATAGCTCCCAGTAGCTCGACTCCGTAACGTTTCCGGAGCGGTTGCGCGGTAAAAAGCCACGACTAGGACCGCACGAGGGAGGAGGGGTCGTGGCCGAACATCCGAATGCCGTCGTGTTCCAGCGCGCGTTCCAGGCCTTTACTACGGGAGACATGGAGAAGCTTGCGGAGGTATTCGCCGAGGACGTCGTCTGGCACACGGCCGGGCGAAACCCGGTCTCGGGAGACTTCGAGGGCCGAGACGCCGCGTTCCAGTCCTTCGGGCTGCTATTCGAGCGATCGGGCGGGACCTACCGGCCCGAGATCCACGATGTACTGGCCAACGACGAGCACACCGTGGCCGTGCTTCGAGCGTCAGGCCAACGCGAGGGAAAGACCCTCGATAGGAACTACGTGATCGTGTTCCACATCGCGGCCGGAAAGATCAAAGAAGCGTGGGAGGCGGACACGGACCAAGCCGCGTGGGACGAGTTCTGGTCCTGATGCGCCAGCTTAAAGGTTGACTGATGCACCGGGAACGTTGGCTGGGTGCTAGCGGGGCTCTCTACGCACTCTTGATCTTCGTCGGCGACGACATGCTCGCCGGCGAAGCGCCCGGACTCGACGCCACCAAGACCGACGTTGTCCGCTACGTCGCGCAACAACAGGATGGATTCCAGCCCTGGTTGGGTCATGTCATCGCCCTTATCGGAGTCGGGTTCTTGCTGTTGTTCTTCTCGCGGCTCCACGTGCTGCTTAGAGACGGGACGAGTTCGTCGACGCTCCCCGTTTTCGTGCTGGCTGCCGGGGTGACTGCCGTGGCCGTGCACGTCGCGTCTTACGCGACGTTCGGCGCGATATTACTCGGCGAGAATCAGGGATTCGATCCCGATGCCTCACGCCTCGCCATCTATATAGGAAGCGCACTGTTCGTCCTTGTGTGGCTACCTCTGGCGCTCGCATTGCTCGCTGCGGCCGTTGTGATCCTTCGGTCTCGCGTCCTTCCGCGCTGGTTCGGCTACGCCACCGCCGTGCAGGCAGCAATATTCCTGGCCGGACTGGTCACGATTCAATCCAGTTATGCGGGGTACGTCGCGTATCCACTTTTCTGGATCTGGCTCGTCGCGGCCAGCATCGTTCTCGTTAGGCACCGCGTTGCGGTCGAACCGACGTTGTCTCCCGCCTAGCCCGTAGTGACGGCCGGGGTCTACGCTGAACTTTTGGAGGGTGCGATGAGCCAAGAAGAACAGAACCGAAGGATCGATTACATCGAGTTCACGGCCAGCGACATCGAAGGCACCAAGAGTTTCTTCTCGGCGGTCTTCGGTTGGGAGTTCACCGACTACGGCCCGGACTACACAGCTTTTAAGGATGGACGGCTGGACGGCGGGTTCGCGAAAGCCGACGCCGCCGGTGGCGGCGGTCCGCTCGTCGTGATCTACGCAACCGATCTGGAGGCCATCAAGGATGCGGTGACCAGCAATGGTGGAACCATCGCGAGAGATACTTACGAGTTCCCGGGCGGTCGCCGTTTCCACTTCAACGACCCCAACGGAAACGAACTCGCGGTCTGGTCCGAGAAGTGACCTGATGGCGCTCTTCGAGAAGGTCGACTGCCTGAGCATCCCGGTTCCCGACCTCGATGAGCGCTCTGGGCTTCTACTCCAAGGATCTGGGGCACGAGATCATCTGGCGCACGGATACTGCGGCCGGGTTACGCCTGCCGAACTCCAGCGCCGAGCTGGTCCTTCACACGGACGACCGGCCGATGGAGACGGACTTGTCCGTCCGGTCGGTGCCCGAGGCTCTAGATGTGTTCACAGCGGCGGGAGGAAAGGTTCTCGCCGGTCCGTTCGAGATCCAGATCGGGCTTTGTGCCGTCGTTGCTGACCCTTGGAACAACGTGCTGGTTCTTCTCGATACCTCGAAGGGACTGCTGCGTGTTGATGAGAACCAGCGCGTCGTCGGGAACGAACCGCACTAAGGCGTTTTAGATACCTCCATGAGCTCGAGGAGCTTGCGAGCAGTATTGGCGTTGCGAATGGTCATCTGCTTGTAGAGCGGCGTGCCGATCATCTTCGGCACTTTGCTCCGCATCACGTAGCTACGATCGCAACGCCAGATGATCGCACCTCTTGCGTAGCGGACGTCCTCCATCTTTGGGTCGTGTTTGAGCTCTTTGACGACTGTGGGGCGATCCACGTCCTTCCAAAGGAACATCACGTCGCATCTCATTTCCTGATCGTTCGTCCATTTGGCCGGGATGGACTTGACGAGTGCCTTCATGTCCTTGAGGTCGCGGAGAAGCACCTTGATGTCGAATCGGAACTTCTTGGCGATGGCCTTCTCGAGAAGCGTGGCGATCTTTGGCTTGGAGCGGACGTTGCTGGAGAAGATCACGTTGCCTGAGTTGATGTAGGTCTTCACGTCCGTCATTCCGGCGCCCTCGAAGACGGCCTTGAGCTGCTTCATGTCGACCTTGTTCTTGCCGCCGACGTTGATGCCGCGCAGCAAAGCGACGTAAACCATCGCGGAATCATACTGAGGCGTGATCGAGACCTTCCCGGCTGGATTCTCGGCAGGAGAAGTCATGCGCACTCGCCTCGGAGCCATCCGCGTTGGCGTGAAGTCACATCCTGCATGTCTGTGGAACGTGCCAACCGGTTACATCTCACCGCGGCTTCTCCAAAACGAGTACGCCTTAGCGAAGGAGTTCGATTCCCAGCACCCGGAGGGATGGTCTTTCGTCGTGGACACGCGAGGAGTCCGGATGATCAATCCCATCAATCCGTTCTTGCTCCGCCGGATGCGCGGTCTGCCCAACATCCGCCTTTACATCTCGATCGCGCCTCCCTGGATCAGGGCGCTGGCTTGGATCGGACAGGTGATCTTCCGTCCGACTCATCTGGTGGCTTCTGAGCAAGAGGCGCTAGCTGTACTCGCAGAGGAATCGTGAAGAGCTATCCCAACGCCAGACCAACGATTCCCGCGACGATCGCTGTCGCTCCCGCCAGACGGGGGCCCAAGCTCCCCTCGCGAAGAAGCTGGGCCCCGAAGATCGTCCCGATCAGGATGCTCACCTCGCGGGCCGGAGCGACGTAACTGACCGGCGACACCGCCAAGGCCGAGAGCACCAGGATGTATGCAAGAGGAGCGAACAGCGCGACGACGAGAACCTCACGCCGGTGCTTCGTCCACGTCTCGCGCACGACATTTCGGCGCGCCATTACCAGCGGGGTAAGCAGGAGGCCACGTCCCGCGTTGGCCGCCCAGTCGAGGATGAGAGGAGGGACGGCGAGCTCGGCCACCGCATGTCTGTCCCACAGGGTGTACGTAGCGATGAGGATTCCCGTGAGCAGGCCGAAGATGACGCCGGCGCGTGTGCTCCCGCGTTCGCCGTCGCTCGAAGTAGTTCGTCCCAGTGCGAAGACGCCGATGCAAACAAGGCCTGCGCCGGCCAGCGCGAGCGCCGTCGGACGCTCTCCGATGAAAACGATCGCGAGCGCTGTGGACAGCATCGGTCCGGTACCGCGGGCCAGTGGATAGACGACAGACAGGTCGCCGACGGCGTAACCGCGTTGGAGCAATGTGAAGTAACAAGCGTGAAGAGCGCCGCTGCCGGCCAGGAAGCCCACCTCCGTCCAGCCGATGTGCGGACGGACTACGACGACGGCGATCGCTGCCAGCGGCGCATACAGGATCGCCGCGGCTACCGCGCACAACCACACAAACGGAACGCCGCTCGCTCCTGCTCTCTTGGCGAACAGGTTCCACGACGCGTGCAGGACGGCGGCCGCCAGAACGAGTGCGAGTGACGCCGCAGTCAACGGACGATGCTGGGCGCGGTTCGCGTCGGGTCAGTCACCAGTGCTGCGCCGCTGGTTCATCTCGTGGAGAGCCTTAGTCAGATCGAGGATCTGACGCGATATCGACAGCAGCTCCTCGTTCTGCCGAGCCTCCTCTTGGACGAGCTCCCATTGATGGACGGCAAGAACTTCGCGCTTCTCGTCCGCGCGGTTCTGGCTGATCATCACGAATGTCGAGAGGAAGATCGCTTCGAGCGAGACGACCATCGTTAGCAGACCAAACGGGAACGGATCGAAGACGAGGTCGCGTCCCAACCAGCCTAGATTCAGCCCGACCCAGACCGTGAACCAAACAACGTGCACGTAGACGAACGGCATCGACCCGGCGAACTGCGTAATCACGTCGGCTATCCGGGACTGAAGGTTCTCGCGACGGCGCGTCGGCATGCTCGGCCAGAGCCGGGTGACGCGAAACGGGGTCCCGTCCTTGAAGGCTCACCGATCAGATCCAGCCCCTCTTCTTGAAGAACACATAAAGGCTGACGGCGCTCGTGGCCATCAGTCCGAGCGCGAACCAGAATCCGAAGATCTCGTGCCTGGGCACGAGTTGGTAGTTCATGCCGTACACGCTTGCGATGTATGTCGGGACGGCGATGATCGCCGCCCAACTGGTGAGCCTTTTTGTGACCTCGTTCTGGGCGTTGGTTGCTTCGACGCGAACGAGATCGATCATCGCGTCGGCGAGATCCTCGATGTTCCGAACCTGATCGGTCATGCGCAGAGTGTGATCGTGGACGTCTCGGAAGTAGGCGCCGAAGTGAGTATCGACAAGCCGGATCGATGAGCCGAGCGATCCTTGGTCGACAACGTTGGCGAGCATCCTCGCTACAGGCAGGACGAACCGACGGAAGCGGGCGACTCCCTGCTTAACCGTGTACAGCCGCGTCTGAGCTTGAGATCGGGGGTCGGCCAGCACGGCCTCCTCCAACGTTTCGATCTCGTGCTCCAGGTTGTCGGCTATCCGTTGGTAGTCGTCGACGATCGTGTCGAGGAGAGTGTGCATCAGGTAGGCGGATCCACCCCAGATGTCGCCCTTCGTCGCCATTAGCCGGCGCCGCGTCTCCTCCATCGTGTGCTCGGCCCCCGAGTGCAAAGCAAGGACGAAGCGCGTGCCTATGAAACAAGCGATCTGCGCCGTCTCGAGTTGTCCTTCCTGAGGCTGGAGCTCGTGCACGACGACGAAGAGATGCTTGTCGTATTCCTCTAGCTTCGGACGCTCCTTGAGACTCGTCGCGTCCTCGATGGCCAGCTCGTGGAATCCGAATTCCTCCGCGATGGTGACGAGATCGTCTTTGGTGAGCGAGCGCACGTCCGCCTCGGCCCACACCCGGGCGCCGCTCTGATCGCAGATATTCGAGATCTTCGTGAGGTCGGTGACCTCTTGCCATCCCGTACCTGGCGAGTGGGAGATCGCAGTCAGCATGTGCGAGCTATTGTGCCGCTAGATGGCTCACGGCCTCTACACCGACCTTTACGAGCTGCGCATGGTCGCCTCGTATCTCAGACGAGGCATGACCGGTCTCGGCCACCTTCAGCCTGTACATCCGACCCACGCCCCAGCGACCGTGGTTCGTCGCCCACGGCGCCGATCGCGCGCTCGATTTCCTCGACGGGTTTGGCTATGACCGCGAGGAGCTCGACTATCTGCGCGCGATCGGTTTCGACGAGGCGACAATGCGCGAACTGGCACAGCTCCAGCCGCAGGGAGAGGTCTGGGCCGTTCCCGATGGCACGATCGTTCTGGCCAATGAACCGATCCTCGAGGTGACGGCTCCGCTTCCATTCGGGCAGCTCGTGGAGACGGCGGCGATAAATCTCGTCCAGCACCCGACGCTGGTCGCAACCAAGGCTGCCCGCATCGCTCTGGCCGCGGGGGAGCGGCCCGTCGTCGACTTCGGCTTCCGCCGCGCGCACGGATTGGAAACCGGAGTCGCCGCCTCGGTGGGGGCCTTCGTGGGTGGAGGATTGTCGACGTCCAACGTGGAGGCCGCTCGCCGTTACGACATACCGTCGGTGGGCACGATGGCACATTCATTCGTCCAGGCTTTCCACAGTGAGATCGACGCTTTCCGTGCATACGCGGCGGATTACCCCGACAACGCGATCCTTCTCGTCGATACCTACGACACGCCGGAAGGGCGTGCGCAACGCGATCATCGTCGCCGCCGAGCTGCGCAGCGGTGGGCACGAGCTGCGCGGCATCCGTCTCGATTCGGGCGACCTCGCCGGACTGGCGCGCGAGAGCCGGACGATGCTCGACGAATCCGGGTTCCCGGACGTGCGGATCTTTGCGTCCGGCGGTTTGGACGAACGGGATATCGCCGATCTGGTGGCAAGGGGAGCACCGATCGATTCCTTCGGCGTCGGCACCGACCTTGCCGTGTCCCGCGATGTGCCGGCTGTCGACATCGTGTACAAGCTCGTCGCTTACGACGGACGTCCCGTCGCCAAGCAGAGCTCGGGCAAGCAGACGCTACCGGGGGCCAAGCAGGTGTTTCGTCCCGACGGGAACGCCGAAGCAGACATCCTCGGCCTGAGAGAAGAGGTGGCGGATGGACCTTTGCTGGAGCCGGCCTGGCGGGACGGCGTGCGGCTCAGAACCTTCGATCCGGTATCGGCCCGGCGTCGCGCTGCCGATGCTCTGGCCGCGCTGCCCGAATCTTGGAAGCGGCTCGATCCCTTCGAGCCGCCTACGCCCCGCCTGAGCTCGAAGCTCGCGAAGCTGACCGGCGCCTAACAATCAGGAAGGGTTGGACTCCAGCACCGAGAGCGTCAGCTTTTCTTTGTCCTCGACGCGTATATCCATCCCCAGCGCCGGAGAGAAGAAGTGGACGAGGAAGTCGCGGTCGCGGGCTGTTGATCTTCTCCTCGATCCTCCACGCCGGCCACACGCGGCCGCCGGCGTCTTCCACCCGCTTGTACCCAGTGACCCGGTACTCAGAGGTCCCGGCGCAGCCCTCGCCGCTCCAGTCCTGGGGCGGGTAGTTCTCACGCTTAACGGGGATGCGAAGGGTCTCGATGGGGGGCTCCGGGGTGCAGCCCGACTCGGTTCCACCCTGCTTCGTGGCGGAGCTGATAAGGAGGATCCGGTCACGTCGTCCAGCGCTGAACGATGTGGTCTGAAGTTTGAATTCTTGTTGTTCGAAATGATTGACGTAACGTTGTCGCCTTCAGTCGAGACTTGCTTGAGTGAGCCTCGTCCCGGGCGGTGGTCGGTTTTCGCCAGTACCAGTCAATCGGTAGACGTAGACGCCTGAGCGGGGACGGTTGACGATCGCCTTGCTCGGGCTCCTCAGGAACTGCTCCACTTCCAGGAGATCGAGAGGGAGCCGGCGTGGCGGTGTCATCATCACCACCGCCACACGCTGCGAACGCGATAAGTAAGGCGATCGCGAGTGCAAATACGCGAATCCGGCTGGAGCTCCAGAGCCGAATCATCGTCTACGGGTGCGAGCGTAGAAGCGTGCGTCGACTTGCTCTGAAGTTCACTCCCGAGTAGCTTCCCGCTCTGATTGCTCTGCTGCCGGATCTGAACGCCGAGGTCCGGAGAGAACCAGCGCGTTTCGTCGTTCGTGGTCTTCAGTTGCCCGCTATCGGTTTGCGTGTGGACCTTGACGCGCCACGTCGACCACGTCTTGCCCGCCGCGTCCTTCACGTCTTCTTTGCCCTCGACGGTGATGTCGACCTTCCCGCCGCAGGCGTTCCCATCCCCTGAGATGTTCTGCGTCGGGAACTTCTCCGCCTTGATCGGGATGTGGATGATCACCAGTTCAGGCTTGAATGTGCACGCGAAGCTTCCCGCGGGCGTTTCGACGGTCAGCGAGACCAGCGTGACCCTGGCAGACGCCCAACGCGCCTTCGTTGTGGTTCGTCCGGCGCTTTCGCTGCTGGTCGACTCGTCTATGACGATGTCGCCGTCGTGGCGCAGTTGCGATGTCGTTGATGCGCCGCTCGCGAACTTCTCGGGTGGAGCGGACGGATTGAAAGGATCACTTGCTTCGCCGGACAGGTCGTACACGTAGCGACCGGCCTTCGGCCGGTTGATCTGTCCCTCGGCCGCCTTGGGAGCCTCTCCAGAAGGTGCTTGTGTTGCCGCCGCAGGGGCGGCTGAAGCGGGAGCCGTGGCGCCGGGCGTTGCGGATGCCGCTGGTGTCGCCGTCGAGTCTGCTTCGGCCGTCGTCGTCGCGGACGGAGTCGCATTCGGTGAGCTGGGATAGGTCTCCGCCTTCCCGTCCACAAGCCACAAGAACGAATCCGAATGCGACGGCGGTGAACAGCATCTGCTTCCTCATAACCCCTCCGAGTCGACGGCGGAGAACAGTGTCTCAGAAGACCACTGAGGCTGTCTGCGCTCACACATAAGCTCCCCCTGGTGTCTCAAAGGGTGTCTCTATGAGCAAAACCAAGGTCGAAGCCGCGTGCCAGTCGTGCGGCGCTCGGATGCCGAGATGGGTCGGGCGGTGCCCGGAGTGCGGCGAGTTCGGCACGGTCGTCGAAGAGCGCATCGCGCCGCCGACCGTCGCCATCCGTCAAGCCTCGACGCAGCCCTTGTCCGTGCAGGACCACGCTGCGGCCGACCGGATCCCGACCGGGATCGACGAGGTCGACCGCGTTCTGGGCGGCGGCATCGTGCCGGCCGGGGTCGTGCTGCTCGCGGGCGAGCCGGGTGTCGGGAAGTCGACGCTCAGCCTCCAGATCGCGATGTCACTCGGCACCTCGCACGGGGTTCTTCTGGTCTGTGGAGAGGAAGCACCGCAGCAAGTGAAGGCTCGGGCGATGAGGCTCGGTGCGATACCGGAAGGCGTTCGCACGCTCGCCGACCCCGAGCTCCCGGCCGTGCTCGGAGCCATACAGAGTCTTGGGGAGGGTGACGGCACATCGATCGCTATCGTCGATTCGATACAGACGATCTTCGATCCCGAGATACCGTCCGCCCCCGGGTCCGTATCGCAAGTGCGCGAATGCGGTGCTCGCCTCGTGCGCGCAGCGCGTGACAACGGAGTCACGGTCATCCTCGTCGGCCACGTCACGAAGGAAGGTGTGGTCGCGGGTCCGCGTGTTCTCGAGCATCTGGTCGACGTCGTTCTCAACTTCGAAGGGGACCGATCCAGCGGTGTACGGATCCTTCGCGGGCTGAAGAACCGATTCGGCTCGACGCAGGAGGCGGGCTTCTTCCATATGGCCTCGGACGGCCTTTCGGCGATCCGCGATGCGAGCGCGTATCCTGCTCGCCGACCGGTTCGGGGGGCTGCCGGGGTCGATGCTGGCTGCATGCGTCGAGGGACGCAGGCCGTTCGTCTGTGAGGTCCAAGCGCTGATCCAGGCAGCCAATTCGGGCCCGATGGCACGGCGGACGGCCGTCGGCGTAGACGCGTCGCGTCTGCCGCTGCTGGTGGCTGTTCTCGAGCGTCGCGGCGGCGTTGCACTCAGCCGAAACGACGTATACGTGTCCGCCGTTGGAGGGATAAGAACATCTGAGCCGGCATGCGATCTTCCGATCGCGCTCGCGATGGTTTCGTCCTGGCGAGGCAAAGCACTTCCGGACGATGCCGTTGCGTTCGGCGAGATCGGTCTTGCCGGTGAGATTCGTCAAGTGGTTGCCGGCGATCGGCGATTGCACGAAGCGCGAAGTGTCGGATGCAAACGCGCATTTGTTCCGCACAACTTCACAAGCGAATTAGATGGTGTAACTTTGCATCGTTTACGTCACATCAGCGACGCGTTAGCACTAATCAGCAAACAGTGGTAAACTCATTAACAATGGCGCGGCGCAAGCGTTACAAAGTTGGCGACCAAGTTGTTTATCCACAACACGGGGTCGCAACCATCCAGAAGATCGAGGACAAGAACGTTCTGGGTGAGAATCAGGAATACCTCGTGCTCGAGCTCGACGAGGGCGACCTGACGCTGATGGTTCCCGCCGCCTCCGTCGAGGAGGTTGGCATCCGCAATCTCATCGGCAAGGACCAAGTCGAAGAGGTTCTGAAGGTCCTCCGCAAGGCCAAGGTCACCGACGGCGCCGACAACTGGTCGCGCCGCTTCAAGGCCAATTCGGAGAAGCTGCGCTCAGGCGACATCCAGATGGTCGCCGAGGTCGTCCGCAACCTCAGCATCCGTGACCGCCAGAAGGGGTCTGTCCACAGGCGAGCGCCGCATGCTGAACCGGGCACGCAAGATCCTGTCCGGTGAGATCGCCGTGGCCCTTAAGCTCAACGGTGAAGAGGCCGAAGACGTACTAGAGAAGGCCTTGAGCTAGGCCCGACCACGCGATCCGCCGCGGACAATTCCAAAGCATGCTCACCGAGGCCCTGAGGCTTATCGTTGTCGTTGCCGTCGTCCTGGCGGGTAATCGACTCGCGTCGGCGAACCCATCACTATTCGGGGACGCCAGTCCGGAAACCGTAGTCCTCATCATCACGGCGCTCGGCGCGGGCGTCGGCTACCTGCTCGGCGGATTCGTGGCTCGCGCGGTCGAGCGTTTGATGAGGGGAGCCGAGGAACGCGTTTCGCATCACCACGCCTCGGAGATCGTGGCGGCCACCGTCGGCCTTCTGGTCGGTGCACTCGCGTCGGCCTTCATCATCTGGCCTGTTCTGGTCTTCGTGCGTCCTATATACGTCGCGTTGGCGATCTCGGCGTTCGTCGCGTTGGTATTGCTCTCCTTCACCTCGCGCCTCGCGGTGCGGAAGCGGCTGGAACTCTTCGGCGTGCTCGGAGTGACACCGGGAACCGAAGGTGCGTCGGGTGGATGCCTGCTCGACACTTCCGCGGCCATCGATGGACGCGTTCTAGCTTTGTACCGGGCGGGGCTGTTGCCGCAGCCGTTGTGCGTTCCCTCTTTCATCCTGTGGGAGATGCAAGGGATCGCCGATTCGGAGGATCCCTTGCGCCGTCGACGCGGGCAGCGTGGGCTCGACATACTCGCATCGCTGCGTGAGGCAGGTGCGAATGTTCGCGTGATCGACGAGGACCCGGCGGCCACGACGGATCCCGACGCGAAGCTCGTTGTGGTTGCGCGCCGGCGCGGGATGCCGATCGTCACTTCGGACGGAAACCTCGCCAAGGTAGCCGAGCTTCAGGGCGTGGGCGTGCTGAGTCTGCACCGCCTCGCGGAGCTGCTCCGGCCCCCGGTTCTGCCCGGTGAGAAAACGATGGTTCGGCTCGTCCGCGCCGGGCGTGGTCCGGGCCAAGGCGTCGGCTACCTCGACGACGGCACCATGGTGGTCGTAGAAGGTGGGGGCCGGCAGCTGGGCGAGGAGGTCGAGGTCGAAGTGACGAGCGTTCTGTCGAACGACACGGGGCGGATGCTGTTCGGAAAGCTTCCGGGAGAGCAGGGCCACCAAGGACTCCGAGAAGTTCGTTGAGGGGAGTCGTTCTCCTCCTCGCCGCCGGCGAGGGATCGCGACTGCAACAAGGCGGCCCGAAGGCCTTCGTCGAATTGGCCGGCAAGCCTCTATTGGTTCGCGCAGCCGAGAGTGCCGCTGCGGCGGACCTCGTCGACTCGATCGTCGTCGCCGTCTCCGAGGGTTGCGAACAGCGAGCCTTTTCTCTCCTGGAAGGATTGAACAAACCGGTACGCGTGATCGCCGGTGGATCGACGCGTCAAGCTTCGGCCGCGGCCGCTTTGGCGTCGGCTCCTGTCGCCCCGGCGTTCGCGGTGCACGACGCGGCGCGAGCCATCTGTCCTGCTTCGCTGTTCGACGCGGCCCTTCAAGCGTTGGACGAGTGGGAAGCGGTCTGTCCGGCGGTCCCGGTCTCGGACACGATCAAGGAAGTCATCGCCGGCCGGCATCGTCACGAGGACGCTCGACCGGGGCAAGCTGATGGCTGTGCAAACTCCTCAGGCCTTTCGTTCGGATGTTTACCGCCGGGCGCACACCGAAGCTGCCGGTGCGGGTTTCGTCGGCACCGACGACGCAGCGCTGGTCGAACGGTTGGGCGTCGACGTGCATCTGATCGATGGTGACGAGCGCAATCTGAAGATCACTACCTCGCAGGACCTCGCCGTTGCCGAGGCCCTACTGCGATGAGAGCGGGTATCGGTTTCGACGTTCACGCCTTCGATGTCGAGCGGCCGTTGGTCCTCGGCGGAGTAACGATCCCGGATTCTCCCGGACTCGCCGGACACTCCGACGCGGACGTGTTGTGCCATGCCATCGCCGATGCGCTGCTGGGAGCCGCCGCGCTTGGAGACATCGGCGAGCACTTCCCGGACACCGACGAACGATGGAACGGCGCTTCGAGCCTCGACATCCTGCGCGAGGTCGTCTCGATGGTGAGCGGGCAGGGTTACGCCGTTGGTTCCATCGACGCGACCGTCTTGATAGAAGCTCCGAAGCTTTCTCCCTATCGGAGCGAGATCCGAGCGTCGATCTGCAAGGCGTTGGGCGTCGAAGCCGACCGCGTGAACGTCAAGGCCACGACCACCGAAGGATTGGGCCCCGTGGGCCGGGGTGAAGGGGCGGCTTGCATGGCCGTAGCGCTCCTGATGGACGCCTGACCGTAATCTTGACGGTCATGGGGCTGCGCTTCACGAATACGCTCGGCGGCAAAGAACAAGAATTCGAGCCGCTCGAATCCGGCGTGGCCAAGATCTATGTCTGCGGTCCGACCGTGTACGACATTCCCCACGTCGGGCATGCCCGCGCCGCGATCGTGTTCGATGTTCTGCGCCGACATCTGATGTGGCGCGGCTACGAAGTGCTGTTCGTGCGCAACATCACCGACGTTGACGACAAGTTGATCAACAAAGCCAATGAGCTCGGCACGTCGACGGCCATAGTGGCCGAGAGATTCGCACGTGTTTACGAGGACGCCATGCGGTCTCTCAATGTGCTTGCTCCCGACGTAGCACCCCGGGCATCGGGACACATCCCGGAGATGATCGATCTGATCCAGCGACTCGTGGACGGTGGGCACGCATATCCCGGCGAGGGGAGCGTGTACTTCTCGGTCGAGTCCTTCGAGGGATACGGGAAACTTTCGGGGCGCGGGCTCGACGAGCTCGCGAACCGCGAACGCGTCGAGGCCGCGCCCGGAAAGCGCCACCCGCTCGACTTCGCGCTGTGGAAGGCGGCCAAGCCGGGAGAGCCATCGTGGCCTTCGCCCTGGGGGCCGGGTCGCCCAGGCTGGCACATCGAGTGCTCGGCGATGTCGGCCAAGTACCTCGGCCAGCCTTTCGACATCCACGGCGGGGGCGCCGATCTGATCTTTCCGCACCACGAGAACGAGATCGCGCAATCCGAGGCCGCCTTCGAAACCGACTTCGCTCGCTACTGGCTCCACAACGGACACGTGAAGATCCGCGGGGAGAAGATGTCGAAGTCACTGAAGAACTATGTGAACGTTCAGGAGGTTCTCGAGGACTACTCACCGAACGTCCTTCGCTTCTTCTTCTGCCAGGCGCACTACCGCTCCCAGATCGACTACGGCCCGGAAGCGCTCAACGAGGCGAAAGTGGTCTGGGACCGATTCGCCGCGTTCCTTCGCGCATCGCGGACCACGACTTCGGATGGTTCCGGTGCGCCGGAAAAGCTCGAGGGGTTTGGTGCCGCCCTGGATGACGACCTCAACACTCCTCAAGCGCTCACCGAGCTGCATGAGATCGTTTCGCGCGGGAACCGGGCACTCGAGTCGGGTGATCTCGCAGCTGCGGGCGCCGAGCGCGAGGCTCTCGTCGAAGGCCTCGGTGTGCTCGGTTTGTCGGCGGACACCAATGAAGTGGCCCGGGATGTGGTCGGGCCACTGGTCGAGCTCTTGCTCGAGCAGCGCGAGCGCGCGCGCACCGACAAGGACTTCGCACGATCCGACGAGATCCGCGACCGTTTAGCAGAGATCGGGGTTCGTATCGAGGACTCCGCGTCCGGACCGCGCTGGTTCTTGGAGTGAAGCGACCGAGACCTCCCAGAGACCGAAGAAGAGGACAGAGCGAACGTCCTCGGGTCCCGCGCGAGCGTACGGAGTCTTCGCGGCTCTACCAGATCGAGGGACGGCACCCGGTGGTCGAGGCGCTCCGCGCCGAACGACCGATCAAAGAGATCCTCATCGCATCGCAATCCAGGCCGGCGAAGATCCTCGAAGAGATCGTGGACCTGGCCGGCCGCGCCGGCGTCCGGGTCCGTGAGGTAACGACGCGTGAGATCGACGAGCGATCGCGCACTCGCGCACCGCAGGGAGTCATCGCTGTCGTTCCACCCTTCGACTACTCTTCCCTCGACACGCTGCTACGAAGGGTCGACGACGATCCAGGCCCCGCGCTGCTCGTCGCTCTCGACGAAGTGACAGATCCGCAGAACTTCGGGGCGATCGCGCGGTCGGCCGAAGGTGCCGGTGCCCACGGCCTCATCATCGGACGGCGTCGCGCGGCTCCGGTGACGGCGGCCGTCGAGAAGACGGCGGCCGGAGCTTTGGCCTATCTCCCCGTCGCTCAGGTGCCGAACCTTCCGCGAGCGCTGGAAGAGCTCAAGGAGCGCCGCATATGGGTAGTGGTTCTGGATGGCGACGCGAGCCAAACCGTTTACGACCTCGACGTCGCGACCGAGCCCTTGTGCATCGTCGTCGGCAGCGAGGGCAAGGGAGTATCGCGACTGGTGCGCGACCGGGCCGACGTCGCGGTGCGCATCCCCATGGCCGGTCAGGTGGAAAGCCTCAACGCATCGGCTGCGTCGGCGATAGCGCTCTTCGAGATCGCGCGGCAACGGAGATGACTGAAGAACTGTGGCTCGCGGAAAAGATCGAGGCCTCTAAAGAAGTCGGCATCCGGATCACGTGGGAGGACGGGCACATCTCGCATTGGGACCTCGCGACGATCAGAGGTGCGTGCGGATGCGCGACGTGTCATGAGCTTCGTGCCGAGGGCAAACCTGTCTATCTCAGTGACGCGCGCGGACTAGACGTGCTCGATGCGGAGCTCGTCGGGTCGTACGGAGTCACCCTCCATTGGAGCGACGGACATCGCACCGGTATCTACCGATGGGAAGATCTCCGCGGTGGGTGTCCGTGCGACGAATGTCGCACCCAGCGCCGCGTCGATGGAGTCGCCAACCCGCTGGATCGCTGACCGGCCACGCGACGGTAGGGTAGCCGCACCCTCGCGACCGGAGTTCACTTCATGACAGAACAACAGCCCGAACGATGGAGTCTCGATCGCCTCCTCGGACTATTCGACCTAGAAGAGTTCGCGACCGACTCGTTCCGGGCGCCCAATCCGACGAGAGGGCCGTGGACTCGCGTGTTCGGCGGACAAGTTGCCGCCCAGGCCGTTCGCGCGGCACAGCTGACCGTGTCGTCCGATCGCCCGATCCACTCACTGCACGCGTACTTCATCCGGCCCGGACGTCCGGGAGAGCCGATCGACATGCTCGTCGAGCGTCCCCGCGACGGTAAGTCGTTCACCTCGCGACGCGTCAAGGCCGTGCAGTCCGATGAGGTGATCTTCGACATGATCGCGTCGTTCCATCGGGCCGAGGCCGGACCGGAGTATCAGGTCCCGCTAGCGGACGACGTCCCGTCTCCGGAAGAAGCTCCCGAGCCGAAGGGGATGTTCGGGCGCATGCGGTCGTTGATGCCCTTCGATATGCGGGAGCTGGGCCCCACGGAACCCGTAGACGGCATCTACCGATCGACACGGCGCGCCTGGTTCAAGACCGCGGGTGAGCTCCCGGACGATCCGGCCATCCATGCTGCCGTTCTTGCGTTCGCGTCGGACATGGGTGTCGTGTCGGCTGCGCGTGTTCCTGTGGCCGGCGAGGAGGAGTGGGAGCGGTTCATGGGCGCGAGCCTCGATCACGCCGTTTGGTTCCACCGGCCGATCAGAGCCGACGAGTGGATCCTGTTCGACCTGCGCACGATCTCTAGTTCCGGAGCGCGTGGTCTGGCAGCCGGAACGATGCACGCTCGCGGTGGTGTGCTCGGCGTGTCGGTTGCGCAAGAGGCTCTCATCCGGCCGATAGCCGCCGAGCGCCCACCGCGTTAGGCCTCTCTTTCCTGACGATACGCTGGACGTTCCGCCGGGTTAGCTCAGTGGTAGAGCAGCGGTTTTGTAAACCGCAGGTCGTCGGTTCAATCCCGACACCCGGCTCCCAAGGGCATGCTGTCCTCTCCGGCTCCCAAAGGAGGCAGCGATGTTCGATCTCGGTGCTCCGCTCTGGCAGATCGTCGTCCGCGCAGCGCTCGTCTACGCCGTAGTGCTCGTCGGTTTACGCATGGCCGGGAAACGCGAGCTCGGACAGATGACGGTGTTCGACCTCGTCGTCATCCTCTTGATATCCAACGCGGTGCAGAACGCGATGGTCGGTCCGGACACATCGGTCCAGGGAGGCTTGGTGGCTGCCGGCGTCCTGATCTTCTGCAATTGGCTCGTCGCTCAGCTGAGGATCCGGGGCGGAGTGTGGGGGAGGCTTATCGAAGGCACTCCCACGGTATTGATCGAGGACGGGCACTTCGTAGAGCCGCATCTCCGCCGCGAACGTCTGGACACCGATGATCTCGAGATGGTGATGAGGGAGCATGGCGTGGCTTCGGTGTCGGACGTTCAGCTCGCCGTTCTCGAAACCGATGGAGCGATCAGCATCGTCCCGCGTGGCTCGAAAGTGGTTCGCACGCGAAAGCACGTGCGGCAGATCAAGCGGCGCTAGTACCAGACGCGCGGATGTCGGCAAACGATGCCGGCGTTCGACGTGGCCGCGAATGGTAGCGTCGGCGTCAGATGGCAGCGTCCGACGATTCATACGAGAGCCCTCAGGGCTATAGACCCTTCCCTCCGGAGGAGCCCGATCCGCGACGAGCAGAAGCCTGGCGTCTGGCTGCCGAGCTCCGCCGGATCATCGAGAGATTGACGCTGGTCGCGCCTCCGGCGGATGAGCTCGCCGCCGCGGCCGACGCCGCGCACGCGTTCGCCGACCGTCTGGACGAACTACTGCCCCAGCGCGATTGGTCCTACGACGGTTACTCAGAAACCGCATTGTCCGGTTCACCGCGTGCGTTCTTCGATCGCAGCCCGCTCATCGGCAAAGCGAATCCGCTTGCAGCGCCGATCGAACTGCGCATAGTCGGCGAGGGAAACGAAGCGCATGCAGAAGGACGTGCGGTGTTCGGCGCGGCCTACGAAGGTCCTCCGGGAAACCTGCACGGCGGTTTCGTCGCCGCTTCGTTCGACGAGGTGCTCGGGTTCGCCCAGTCGATATCCGGACGTGCAGGCATGACCGGAACCCTGACGGTTCGATACCGCAGTCCCACTCCCCTTTATGAAGAGCTGCGGTTCAAAGCGTGGGTTGATCGCGTGGAAGGACGAAAGATCTTCGTGTCCGGCACATGCCACGCCGGTGAGCGTCTAACGGCGGAGGCCGAAGGTATCTTCATCACCGTCGACCTCCAGAAGCTCGCCGACCTGATGCGCGGAAGAGAGGGATTGAAACAACCCTGATGGCGGCTAACACGTCGTCCTTCCTACAGCTGCCCGGCGACGAGGACCCACGGCGTCGAGAGACTCGTGAGTGGCTAGAAGCCAATCCATCACCTTCACCTCGCGCGCTGGCCGAAGCGGGTCTCGTTGTTCCGCACTGGCCGAAGCCGTGGGGCCTGGATGCCGACCCGATCCACCAGCTGATCATCGACGAGGAGCTCAAGCGCGCCGGTGTGTCGCGTCCGGGCAACTTGATCGGCATCGGCTGGGCCGGCCCGACGATCCTCTACGCCGGATCGCAGGAACAGAAGGACCGCTACCTCTTCCCGATCCTGTCGGCTGAGGAGATCTGGTGCCAGCTCTTCAGCGAGCCCGGAGCAGGTTCCGACCTGGCCAACCTCAGCACTCGCGCCGTCAAGGACGGCGATCACTACGTCGTCAACGGCCAAAAGGTTTGGACGTCCATCGCTCACGCCGCTAAGTTCGGCATCCTCATCGCGCGTACCGACGCCGATGCTCCCAAGCACCTCGGTATCTCGTACTTCATATGCCCGATGGACACACCGGGCATCGAGGTGCGTCCGATCATCGAGATGACCGGTACGCACACGTTCAACGAAGTGTTCTTCACCGACGCGCGTATCCCGGCCGAGAACCTCGTCGGCGAGGAAGGCCGCGGATGGGAACTCGGCAAGGTGACGCTCGCAAACGAACGCGTGTCGCTGTCGCGAGAAGGTGCTCTGTGGGGTCAGGGCCCGTCGGCACGTGATCTGGTGGACGCCGTGAAGTCGAGCGGCGGTGTAGACGACCCCACGCTCCGTCAGCGTCTGGCCCAGGTGTACATCGAAGGTGAGCTGCTCGGGATCATCCGCATGCGCATGCTGGCGGCCAAGCTTCGTGGGGAACAGCCGGGTAGCGAAGCGTCCGTGCGCAAGGCTCTGGCCGACGACCACGGGCAACACATCATGAATCTGGCCAAGGATCTGTCCGGCACTTCGGGTCTGCTCACCCAATCGGGTCCCGGCGGCGGCGGTCTGTGGGGCCACGGCTTCCTCTTCGCGCCGGCCCTCACGATCGGCGGCGGAACCTCAGAGGTTCAGCGCAACATCATCGCTGAGCGGGTGCTCGGTCTTCCGCACGATGTCGATGTGGAGAAGGGAAAGACCTGGTCCGAAGCCCGGCGGTCGGTCGGCGTTGAGGCCCGCTGATCTCGGCGCGTAAACTTTCGTTCACTATGGCCAAACAGATACCGCTGGTTGACTACCTCGCTCTCGACGGTGAGCCGCACCTCGTCGCGAACGAATGCACGTCGTGCGGCGCCCGTTTCTTCGATCACCGGAACGCGTGCGCATCTTGTTTCGCGGATCAGTTCAAGAAGGTCGACGTGGCCCGCGACGGCGAACTGCAGGCGTTCACGATCGTCGCGTTCGCCGCGCCCGGGATCCCCGTCCCGTTCGTCGCCGGCATGATCGACTGCGGCGGGACGTATGTCAGCGGGAACGTGATCAACACCGATCCCGATCCTGAGCACGTCACGCTCGGGATGAAGGTCCGTTTGGCGACCTATGTGGTCGGCACGGATGACGAAGGCACCGAAGCGATCGGCTTCGGCTTCGAGCCGGTATAGGAGGGGCTGACATGGCGAGCACTGACATCTGGATCCTCGGCATCCACATGACGAAATTCGGCAAGCACCCCGACCTCGATGTCGTCGACCTTGCCGCCGAAGCAGCGATGGCCGCACTGAAGGACTCGGGTCTCACGATGAAGGACGTCGGCGTTCTCGCCGCGGGCAACCTGATGGGTGGCGGCGGGGTCGGCCAGCAGCTCCAGAAGCAGATCGGTCAGACGGGGATCCCCGTCTACAACGTGCAGAACGCGTGCGCCACGGGCGCGACAGCGCTGCGCACCGCGATCATGTCGGTCAAGGCCGGCGAGACCGACGTCGGACTCGCCGTCGGCGTCGAGAAGCTCGCCGGTGCGGGTCTGCTCGGTGGTGGCGGCCGTCCGAAGTCGGACAAGAACGTCTACGAGCCGCGCGGCCGGTACGGCGCGGTGGCGACCGTCGACGGTCGCATCGGGACGCAGACGATGCCCGGCGTGTTCGCACAGATCGGCATGCAGTATCTGAACGAGCACCCCTACGCCGGTGTGCCGTTCGAGCTCTTCGCGAAGATCAGCGAGAAGAACCACGCCCATTCGACGCTCAACCCGCTCGCGGCGTACACGAAGAAGATGTCGCTCGAGGAGATCATGGGCGACATGATGATCGCGTACCCGAACACCCGCCCCATGTGTTCGGCCAACTGCGACGGTGCAGCAGCGGCCGTCGTCGTCAGCGGTGAGAAGCTCAAGACGCTCTCCAAGGACCAGCAGAAGCGCGCCGTGAAGGTTTCGGCGAGCGTGCTCACGACCGACCCCTACACCGAGTCGTGCCAGGTGCTGCCGGACGTCAACACGCTGACGCGGAACGCGGCGAAGCAGGCGTACGACCAGGCCGGCGTGGCGCCGGAGGACCTCGATCTCGTCGAGCTCCACGACTGCTTCGCGACGGCTGAGCTCGTGCACTACGACAACCTCGGTCTGTGCGAGCCGGGCAACGCGGCGGACTTCTTCGAGTCCGGTGCGACGTGGCGCGACGGCAAGACGCCGGTGAACGTCTCCGGCGGCCTGGAGTCGAAGGGCCACCCGATCGCGGCGACGGGCATCGCGAACATCTGGGAGGTTTGCCACCACCTGCGCGGTGAGGCCGGCGACCGGCAGATCGAAGGGGCCAAGGTCGGCCTCGCGCATGTCATCGGGCTCGGCAGCGCGTGCGGCGTGCACATCCTCGAGAAGGCCGCCGTCTGAGGCGCTTCTTCGCAGTTGGAATAGTTGTCGCATTCGCGCTCGGCAGTGCGTGCTCGTCCGATTCCGATGCGGGGGCCTCGCCCACGCCGCTCGAGACGTCTTCGGCTGCGCCGACGGAGCTTGTCGGCTCGGCAGCGCCGACGGCCAATCCCAACGCGCTGAACGAGGGAAGGAACTTCGGCTATATCAAGTCCTTCGATACCGGCGGCCGCACATTGTCCTTTGATCTCGCCGAGTTCCTAACCGGTGAGGCCGCCGACCAGGCAGCAGCCCAAGACGGACAGATCGAGCCCGGCGGTCATGTCGATAACGACTACTACGTGCGCAATGCGAACAAGAAGCTGCGTACTGTGCCGTACGCGACCGGGGTGAAGATTCGCGTGGTCAATTGGGCCGATTGCTGTGATTTGATCGACGGAGAGCCGGAGCCGTTCGCGGCTGGATTCCAATCGGGTGCAGACAACACGGGTGAGTACCACGGTCCTACGTCCGGGTATTGGCTCACGATTTCGGCGGGAACCATCACGCTGATCGAAGAGCAGTACGTGCCTTAGCGATGACGCTCAAGGTTCTAACGCTCAATCTCTGGAACCGATCGGGGCCGTACGAACGCCGCAAGCCGCGCATACGAGAATGGATAGAGCGGCTCGACCCTGATGTCATCGGATTCCAAGAGGCGATGCGAGGTGAAGGCTTCGATCAGGTCGCTGAGATCCTCGAAGGCCTGCCTTACTGGATCGAGATGGCCGTGGCGAGCCGCTGGGAAGAGATGGACTTCGGCAATGCGATCGCCAGTCGCTGGCCGATCGCGGACCGTGAGGTCGCCCAGCTCCCGACGGCCGAGACCGACGAGACCAGATGTGCGCTGTCCGTGACGATCGACGCGCCCTTCGGCGATCTGGGCTTCACATGCACGCATCTGAACTGGAAGTTCCATCACGGCATGGCCCGCGAGAAGCAAGTGGTTGCCGTCGCCGACCTTGCCTTACGACGGAGGCCTCGCGAGGCCTTCCCACCCATCATCGTCGGCGACTTCAACGCGGATCCCGAGTCGGCGGAGATCATGTTCATGTCGGGCCTACAGAGCCTCGAGGGTCGCAGCACGTACTTTTACGACTCGTGGAAGGTTGCCGGCGCCGGAGGCAGTGGATTCACCTGGAACAATCGCAACCACTTCGCCGGGATCGCTCTCGAGCCCGACCGGCGGATCGATTACATCTTCGTCGGCTATCCCGTGCGTCTAGGGAAGCAATTCGGTATCGGGCGCGTGGAGGACTGCCGCGTTGTCTGCGACGACGAAGTGGACGGCATCTGGCCGTCCGACCATTTCGGCGTTTACGCCGAGATCAGAACGGAGCCTTTGCCGCGGCCCGAGTGGCCGATGAGCTGAGAGGACTTGAGCTCAGCCGAAGGTGTTGCAGTCCTCGACAGAACCTGTGTCGAACCCGCGCCGGAACCACTCGACCCGCTGCTCCGAAGATCCATGGGTGAAGCTCTCGGGATCCACCCGTCCCGTCGTCTGTTCCTGGATCCGGTCGTCGCCTATCGCCGAGGCGGCATCCAATCCTTCTTCCAGATCTCCGGACTCCAACAGCTGATCGTTGTAGGCGGAGTGACCCCAGACACCGGCAAAACAGTCGGCCTGCAGTTCTTGAAGGACGGATAGCTCATTCGTATCGTCCGGCGATGCTTGCCGGGCTTCGCTTACATCTCGGTCGATGCCGAGAAGCGTTTGCACGTGGTGGCCGAACTCGTGCGCGATGACGTAAGCCTGAGCGAAGTCTCCCGATGCGCCGAAGCGATCACTCAGGACACGGAAGAACGAAAGGTCCAGGTACACCTTGCGATCGGCCGGGCAGTAGAAGGGACCGGTCTCAGACGATCCGACGCCGCATCCGGTCTGCGTAGCCTGCTCGAAGAGCACGAGCTTGGTGGGTTCGTATTGCTGTCCGGCGCGGTCGAAGAGCTCGGCCCACGAAGCTTGAACGTCGTCGACCACGAACCCGATGAAGTCGACCAGATCCCGGTCGGGATCGGGCGCGTCGGAGAGGCGATCGTCCTGCGCCGGCGCCTGCGGGAACTGGTCGAGTCCCGGGCCGACGTCGAATCCGCCCCCGCTCAACAAGTTGAAGAGCAGATAGACGATCAGGCCGATGCCGCCCAGGCCCCCCAATGCGACGCCGCCGCCCATACCGCGACGGTCTTCGATACCTGTGCCACCGCCACGCCGCCACCTCATGCGCTGGACCCTACCCGGCACTTGTGGCCGTGAATCACTAGGCAGGACTCCTTAGGCGAGATCGAAGCCAATAACGCCGGACAACTCGGCGAGTGCTTCGTCGGGGTCGGTCACCTTGATCGTCATCATGCCCATTTCGCGCGCCGGCTTCAGGTTCACGCCGAGGTCGTCCAGCATCACGGCTTCCGCCGGCTCGATACCGAGCTCGTCACAAGCGATCTTGTAGAAGCGCGTTTCGGGCTTGCGCACGCCGATCCTCGAAGATTCGACGATCACGTCGAACAGGTCGAGGATCGGAGCGCGTCCCGACGCCGCTGCAGTGTCCATGCTGATGAAGTTGTTCGTCAGACATGCTTGAGACAGGCCGTGCGACTTGATCTTCTCCAAAGCCGTGACCATCTGGGGACGTATGTCGCCGCTCAGGCACCCGATCACCGCTCGCGCGTCTATGGGATGTCCCGCGGCGACGGCTTCCGCCTCGTACAGATCGCAGAATTCGTCGAACGGGACCTCGCTTCGCTCGAGCTTCGCCCACGCATTCTCGTGGTGGTTCGCCGCGTTCAGCCCTCGGATGAAGTCGGCGGGGAGCCCGTTCTCGCGCTCGTAACGGGCGAAGGACTCGAAGGGGCTCGTCGTGATGACACCACCGAAGTCCCACAAAACGGCACGGATCATGCCGGACATGTTAGTGACTGGTCGCTCGCACCAATGCTCTCGCTCGTGGTAGAGACAACAGGCCATGTCGATCGGAACCAGCCGCGAAGGTCACGTCGGAGTCATCGAGCTTCAGGACCCGCCGCACAACTTCCTGAACATCGACCAGGTGAAGGCCGTGGCCGATGCGTTGGATGACTTCGCAGGAGATATGGAGATCAGGGCCGTTGTGCTTGCTGCGCAGGGACGGTCATTCTGCGCCGGCGCCGGATTCGGTGGAAGCGGTGGGAGCGAGCGAGTCGGAGGCTCGACCGAGGACCTCTACGTGCAGGCCGCCCGGCTATGCGAGGCCGAGCTCCCGTTCGTGGCCGCCGTCCACGGACCGGCGATCGGCGGCGGCTTGGGTTTCGCGCTGACTGCAACGCTTGCGAGTGACCTGTCCCGAAGCGCGCTTCTCGGCGAACTTCGTGAAACTCGGGATCCATCAAGGGTTCGGACTATCCGTGACCCTGCCCGAGCTCATAGGTCCGTCGAAGGCGGCTGCCGTCCTCTTGACGGGCCGGCGATACAACGGCGAGGAGGCCACGGCGCTCGGACTCGCCGACGTTTGCGTCCCTCAAGAGAAGCTGCGGGAAACGGCGCTCGATCTGGCGAGCGAGATCGCGAGCGGCGCACCGTTGGCGATCCGTGCGATAAACCGCACGCTGCGCGCCGGGCTGGCGGAACGCGTTCGTGCGGCGACCAAGCATGAGGCGGCCGAGCAGGCCAAGCTCTTCGCCACCGAAGACGCGCGGGAGGGGATCGCTTCGGTGAACGAGCGCCGACCGGGCAACTTCACCGGTCGGTAGGCTGTCGCTTCATGTCCACCGCTGAGATCAACGGGATAAAGCTCGGTTACGAGGCGTCCGGGCAAGGCCAGGCGGTTTTCTTCACGCACGGGTACCAAGCTTCGAAGGCGATGTGGCGTCCGCAGCGTGAAGCGCTGGACGACGCGTATCGAGTGATCACGTGGGACCTGCGCGGCCACGGCGAGTCGGGCATTCCCGACGATCCCGCGATGTACTCACACGACCTGATGATCGGAGACATGGGTGCGCTCATCGACCACTTGGATGCGGAACCGGCCGTTCTCGTCGGTCACTCTCTCGGCGGCTACGCCTCGTTGTGCTTCTACCTCGAGCGCCCGCAGTCCGTTAAGGCGCTGGTTCTTGTTGGTACCGGTCCGGGGTTCCGCGATCCCGAAGCGAGAGGGAAGTGGAACAGCATGGCCGAGCGCTTCGCGACGCGACTCGACGAAGACGGATTGGAGATCCTGAAGCGCGCGAGCGCTGAGGTGAGCACGGCCGAGCACCGATCCGCGAACGCACTGGCCCTGGCGGCCCGGGGGATGCTCGCACAGTCGGACTCGCGGGTGATCGACTCGATCGCCGAGATCGCCGTCCCGACCCTCGTACTTATCGGCTCGGAGGACAAACCCTTCCTCGGCTCGAGCGAGTACATGGCCAAGAAGATCCCGGGGGCCGAGCTGGTAACCGTCGACGGCAGCGGCCACGCCGCCAACATGGAGAAGCCCGAGGCCTTCAACGCGGCCCTGAGAAGCTTCCTCGACCGGCTCAAGCTGCCCGATTAGGCCCTTTTCGGGGGCCGCCGGTACTATCTTGACTCGGGAATCAAGGGACCACTGGGAGGGGTTCCCTGGCTCGTATCGCTGAGCTGCTACGTGAGGGAACGCGTGCTCCGCTTGCCCTGATCGAGCGAGCCGGCGCGGCGTGGTCGGCACCCTCGGTTTGGGTGCGCCGCGGCATCATGCTCGCTGCCACCTTCGGCGGGTGGCTGATCCTCGACAACACCCTGGACCGGGGACTGCCCGCGGGGATCCTTCTCCTCGGCATCGTCTTCGGCTCCCTGTACGCCCTCACGGCGATCGGTCTGGTGCTGATCTACCGCGCGAACAGCGTCGTGAACTTCGCCCAGGCCGAGCTCGGCGGCATCGCCGCCGTCCTCTCGATCCAGCTCGTCTTGCAGTACCAGGTGAATTACTTCGTCTCGCTGATCGTCGGGCTGGTCGGGTCGACCCTGATCGGAGCGCTGATCTACACGTTCATAATCCGTCGCTTCCGGCGGGCGCCGAGGCTCATCCTGGCTGTGGCGACGATCGGCATCGCCCAGATCCTTCAGGGTGGCTCCATCCTCATCTCGTTGCTGTTCGGCGAAATCCCGGCCGGCCGTGCGTACAAGACGCCTTTGGACATCACGTTCTCCGTCTTCCCGGTCATATTCCGCGGCGATCACGTGCTGGCGATGATCGTCGTCCCGGTCGTCATGATCGCCCTAGGTCTTTTCCTGAAGTTCACCGATTACGGCATCGCGATACGAGCGGCGGCGGAGAACGGCGACCGCGCGAACCTGCTCGGCGTGCCGATCCACTACCTGCATCTCGGCGTGTGGTCGATCGCAGCGCTTCTGTCCGCCCTGGCTGCACTGCTGCGCACTCCGATCGTCGGCTTCTCGGCGTTCACGGCCGTCACAGGGTCCGGTAATGCGCTCCTCTTGAGGACGCTGGCTGCTGCCGTGATCGGGCGGATGGAGAGCTTGCCGCGGACGGTTGTGGCGGCTCTGGCGCTCGGCGTCTTCCAGGAAGCAGCTTCGTGGACCTTCTCCAACACGGTGGTGGTCGACGCGTTCCTCGTCCTGATCATCCTCGGTTCCCTTCTCCTTCAGCGCGGGCTGCTCTCGCGTGCAGCCGAGACCGGAATGTCGACGTGGCGTGCCATCCGGGAAGTGCGTCCGATCCCGGCCGAGCTCAGGAACCTGCCCGAGGTCCGGTGGGGTGTGTGGGGCATGCGCGCCGTCCTAGTCGCCTTCGTGCTCACCCTGCCGCTCTGGGCGAACACGGCTCAGGAGGAAGTCGTCGGGCTCATCTTCATCTACGCGATCGTTGCCGTATCCCTGGTGATACTCACCGGCTGGGCCGGCCACATCTCACTCGGTCAATTCGCCCTTGTCGGTTTCGGCGCCGCTACGACGGCCGTGCTCTACGGACGACATGACTTCGATTTCTTCCTCGCGTTGTTGATCGGGATCGCCGTTTCGGCGCTCACAGCTCTGGTCATCGGACTGCCGGCCTTACGCGTTCGCGGCCCGTTCCTGGCCGTGACGACGCTGGCGTTTGCCGTTACGGCCGGGTCGTATTTCCTGGAGGATCGCTATTTCCCATGGTTCGTTCAGGACCGGATCGAGCGCCCGACGTTCTGGGATCGCATCCCGCTCGACGCGGATTGGAAGATGTACTACGTAGCGCTGATCGGATTGATCATCGCGCTGGGCGCGGCGTGGAACCTGCGCCGGTCTCGAACGGGCCGGGCGTTGATCGCCGTTCGCGACAACCAGCTCGCAGCCGAAAGCGTGAGCATCAACTCAACCCGTCTGAAGCTCACCGCGTTCGTGATATCAGGGGCACTTGCCGGATTCGCGGGTGGGATCTACGCGCTGCATCAGAACGGGATCTTCACCGGTTCCTTCGACGCCGAAGTGAGCGTGCGCTTGTTCTCGATGGTGGTAATCGGCGGACTGGGCTCCCTTCCCGGCGCGCTACTGGGAGCCGGCTACGTCGAGAGCACCGAGTTCTTCCTGTCCGGCGGGTGGGCGCTTCTGGCCTCGGGGGCCGGGATCCTTCTGCTGCTGATGTTTCTGCCCGAGGGCCTCGGCGGCCTCATGTACACGATCCGGGACGGCATCCTCCGACGCGTTGCCCGGCGGCGCGATCTCGTCGTGCCGAGCTTGCTGGCCGACGTCCGCATCGAAACGGGCGAGATCGATGTGGACATGACCGCCGTGCTCTCCGACAACGGTGCGCGCGGTCCGCGACCGAGAGTGGCCGGTACAAAGGCCGGTACCAGGGCCGGGAGCCGCTGATGGCACGAACCGCTTCGCGGAAGAAAGCACCGGTGCGGAGGGGTACGCGCCGGACTGAACCTCAGACCGTCGAGGAGATCACCGCGGAGATCGCCGGTGCCAAACTCCCGCCGCGGATCCTCCCCGAGGATCCACCACCGCCGAATCTCGGCAGATTCGACCCGCGGCGGATCACTCATCCGGCTCCGCTCTTCCCGCTCGTTGTTCTCTTCGGACTAAACGCGGTCGACGAGCTCGACCGAGTCGCTTTCGGCGTTCTCACACCGGAGATCCGTGACTGGTTCGGTTTGTCCTTGTTCTCGGTCTCGCTGATCGCGACGCTCGTCGTCCCCGTCTCGCTGCTGCTCGAGTTACCGATCGCCTACCTCGCCGACCGCAAGAACCGCGTTCGCATGGCCGTCACGGGCGCGGCTATCTGGGGCGGCTTCTCGGTATTCACCGGCATGGCCTGGAACGTCGGCACTCTTATCTTCGGCCGCTTAGGCTCCGCCAGCGGACGTTTGTTCAACGCCACACACCGAAGTTTGCTCTCGGACTATTTCCCGACTTCTTCCCGTGCGCGAGTGTTCTATGCGCACGGCCTGGCGAACTCACTAGGTCAACTGATCGCGCCCCTGGCCGCAGGCTTGCTGGCGGCGGCCTTCACATGGCGAACGCCGTTCGTGGTCTTCGCGATCCCGACGGCTTTCTTCGTCTTCCTGGGATTGCGCCTGCGCGAACCGAAGCGCGGTATGCATGAACGCCTCGAAGCCGGAGCAGACGCCGATACCGCTGAGATCGAGGATGATGCCCCCGGCTTCGCAGAGACCTTCCGTGTCCTCTTTTCAGGACGGTCGGCCAAGCGGATCTATTACGCGTTGCCCTTCCTTACGGCTTCGTTCTTCGGGTTCGCGCAGTTTCTCGCCATCTTCTACAACGACGAGTTCAACGTCGGGCCCGGAGCGCGCGGCTTGATCTTCTCCTCGATCGAGGGCGTGCAGATCCTCTCGATCATCGCCGGAGGCATCTTCGTCCAGCGGTTCGTCAACCGCAGCCCGGCACTCGCGATCAAGCTCCTTGGTGTCTCGGCGATCGGCGTGTCGTCGGGGATCGTCCTACTGGCCATATCGCCGAATCTCGGTGTCGCGATCGCGGGGCACGCGATCTTGTCTTTCATGAGCGCACCACTGCTTCCGGGCGTGCTCGCGATCATCTCTTTCATCATCCCGCCCAGCATGCGCACCCTTGGCTTCTCGACGGGCAACCTTTGGTTGCTGCTCGGGGCGCCGGCCATACCCATCGTGGGCGCTTTGGGGGATGCCTACGGGATCCGAGTGGCATTGCTGATGCTCGTGCCGATCTACCTTTTCGGTTCTTTCCTCATCGCCACGGCCGGCTACACCATCGAAGCCGACATGGAACGGGTGCGTATAGCGGCACGCGCGCAGGCCGACATGCGACGCAGCCGCCAGGAGGGGAGCGCGAAGCTGCTCATCGCCCGCGGACTGGACGTGGCCTACGACGGTGTCCAGGTGCTCTTCGGAGTCGATTTCGAGGTATCGGACGGAGAGATAGTCGCGCTGCTCGGGACGAACGGCGCGGGAAAATCGACTCTCTTACGTGCGTTATCGGGTTTGCTGCCGGCTACCGGCGGCACGGTCCTATTCGATGGACGGATCATCTCCGGCGCCGATCCGGTTCAGATCGCGCGCCTGGGTGTTGCGCAGATCCCCGGAGGACGCGCCGTCTTCCCAACCCTGACGGTGGAAGAGAACATCCGTGTAGCCGGATGGATCTATCGCGGCGACCAGGAGCACGTCAAGGAGGCAACGGAGAGGATCCTGGAGCACTTCCCTGTGCTCCGCGACCGCTGGGAAGCTCGAGCGGGCGACCTGTCCGGCGGAGAGCAACAGATGCTCTCTTTGGCGCAGGCCTTCATCTCGAAACCGAAACTCTTGCTCATCGACGAGCTCACCCTCGGCCTTGCTCCCACGATCGTCGAGAAATTGCTGGATATCGTCCGAGAGATCCACGACCAGGGAACGACCATCGTTCTCGTCGAGCAATCGGTGAACATCGCACTCAAGCTCGCCAAGCGCGCCGTCTTCCTGGAGAAGGGTGAGGTGCGGTTCTCGGGTCCCACTCGCGACCTACTCGAGCGTCCCGATGTCCTTCGAGCGGTCTTCCTCAAAGGCGCGTCCTCGATGACCGACGGCAACGGAAGCTTGCGCCGAGCGGGAACGGGCCGAGCGAAAGTGACGACGGCGCACAAGCAAGGCCCCGTCGTATTGGAGTCCATCGGGGTGAGCAAGCACTACGGCGGCGTCCTCGCCGTCGACAGCGTCGACCTCAAGCTCCATCAGGACGAGATCCTCGGGATCATCGGGCCTAACGGAGCAGGTAAGACAACGTTCTTCGACCTCCTCACGGGTTTCACCCCGCTGGATGGGGGCCGCGTTCTCTTGCACCACGAGGACGTAACGGCGTGGCCGGCCAGCCGTCGTACTCGCGCCGGCCTCGGACGATCGTTCCAAGACGCCAGGCTTTGGGCGTCGCTCACGGTGCAAGAAGCGGTAGCCGTTGCCTTCGAGCGAACGATCACAGAGCGATCGCCGGTTCACGCGATGTTCGGTCTCCCCGTTGTCGGTGAGGCCGAACGCGACGTTAAGAGGCGCGCAGATGAGCTGATCGAACTGCTGGGCCTGAAGGCGTTCCGCGACAAGTTCATCTCGGAGCTGTCGACCGGCTCCCGTCGGATCGTCGAGATCGCGACGATCCTCGCGCACCGTCCGTCGGTCCTGTTGCTGGACGAACCGTCCTCCGGAATAGCCCAGAAGGAGACCGAGGCGCTTGGTCCGCTGTTGAAGCGCGTGCGCGAGTACATGGACGGCAGTCTCGTTGTAGTCGAGCACAACGTCCCGCTGATCAACAGCCTCGCCGACCGCATCGTGGCTATGGATCTGGGCCGCGTTATCGCCGATGGATCGCCGCACCAAGTGCTGAACAACCCCGCAGTCATCGAGGCCTACCTCGGCACGAGCGGCTACAAAGAGCTCACCGGCACGCTCGGCAACGGCCGAAAGTCGCGTTCCACACGCAAGCGAGCAACGGCTCGCCGAGCCAAACCCAGCTTGCGACGAGCCAAACCCAAGCGCCGATGAGACGGGCCGTCGCCGGCTGTTTGCTCGGCCTGACACTGTTCGCCGCGTGCAGCCTGGGTGAACGGGAGGACTGGGCCGAGGCGATGCACGACGCATGGGACCGGGCCCGGAAGTTGGGGACGGCGAGCGTGCTGGTAAAAGTAGACCTCAAGCCGATCGAGATCGTCGGACGCACAGCACCCGAACAGTTGTTCAAGGAGCTGAACGGCGTGGTCGATTTCAAGGCGCGTCGATCACGGACCATCGCGACGTCCGGGCGGAAGGCGGAGCTCATCTTCGACGACCTGGTTGCTTACCTTCCACGAAGCGAAAGCTCGGGAGGCAAGCGCTGGGTCAGCACCAACTTCGAGAAAGAGCCCGAGGAGGACATCGATGTCGAGGACCGGCGTTTCTCGCTCGGCGTTCCGATCGTGTCCCCGGTGATGTCCCTGGAGCTCCTCGAGGGAGCCCTGACGGGAAGTACGCGACGCGTGGGAACCGAGACCGTGCGCGGGGCCAAGACCACGCACTACAAGGCCAAGGTCGCCCCCGACAACGCAGTGCGCGAGATAGACGACGAGGACAGGCAGGAAGGGATACTTCGCGTGCTCGAGACCATGGGAGCCAATAAGGAAGTGCTACCGGTAGATGTGTGGATGGACGACGATCAAGTGGTCAGGCGCGTCAGCTACCGGCTCGAGCAGTCCCAGGACCGGGTCAACTCATTCCTGACGACGCTGACGACCGATTACTTCGATCTCGGCCGGCCGGTGAGGATCGATCTGCCGTCCGATCCGATGAAGACGGACGACTTCCAGCTGTTCATGACCGAGTACGTGCGCGAAGTCGTCGACTTCAGCTAAGCGCTACCGCGGAGCGAAGCGAGCGGCAAGCGAGTTAGCTGCTTTAGCTGCGGACTCGATTATTTGAAGACCGGCGGGTCTTCTCGAGCCCATTCGCCGTTGCGGAACCTCTTGCCACCGTAGGTCTCTATGTACGAGCCCTTCACGCCGTCGTAGCCGTCGGCGTCGGGGTTCCACCACACCTCACGCGCATCGTCGATCGCTGTGTGATCGTGCGCGCCCTTCGTTCCGTCCGGTCCGTCCCGGTATGAGGTGTAGCCGACCTGGAAGTCCGGTGCTCCGCCCGGTGGGGACCGGAAGATCGCGGCCGCCATGTTCTCGGGTGTGAGGGTCGGGCCGGTGGCCTGGAGGAAGCTGAAGACCCTCATGGTGATGAAGTAGCCTCCGTCGGTTCCCTTCGCCAGCGCCGTTCCGGTGGCCGCCTTGTATGTCTTTGGTGGCTCGCCGGTACCGCCGAGGATCTTGGCGGTCGCGCCGAGCTGGCTCATTCCGAACAGGCTTCCCCTAACCTGGTCTGCCTCCCATAGCCGGGGGACGTTGTCCACATCGGTCAGAGCCACGCCTACGAGGACCCACTCAGGGTTGTAATTCTGACCCTGCGCGGACTGAGTCATGAAGATCGGAGAGATCGGATCGCAAGTAAGGATGATCGAGGTGACACCTTCGGCCTTGAACTGGATCATCGCCTGTGCCGCCTCGTCTGCGAACCTGGAAATATCGAGGGTGTAGTTGTAGCGAGACCCCTTGGGCACGTTGTACTTGGTCTGCATCTCGCGCTCCAGGATGTTGCCGCACATCTGGTACGCGTCGTTGTCCGGGATGTAGATGCCATATTTCCGCGTCTTGTCCTTGTCCAGACCCTTCGCGTACTTTGCCGGCTTGTTCGCGAGCCGTTTTCCGTAGTACTCGGCCATCTGGCGAACGATCCGCTCGCATTCGGGAACGCCTCCCCAGAGATAAGGGTGGTACTTGCGGTAGAAGGTCTCGGGGTAGTAGTTCGCCGCGTCTATGACCATGAGCTTGCGTGCGGCTGCGCACTCGGAGAACGCTGCGCCGCCGTCAGCTACCGCGAAAGCCTTCAGGTCGTTGACGATGACGTTGACATCGGCGCAAGCGCCTTCCTTCCCGCGGCCCTGCGCCTCTTGTGTCTCGTCGCCGAACTGCGACTCCCACTCGACGAACTTCACCTGGCGTCCCCATAGCTCGAAGACCTTGTTGAAGTATTTGTAGAACTCCCGGCGCGCGGCATCTGTCACTTCCTCCGATGCTCCGCCGGCTTGCGCAACGACGGTGTCCACGGCTTGCGAGTTCGCCGAGTCCGGGAAATACCGTCGGACGATGACGATCTCTTTGTCCGTTACGCCTCTGTACGTGGCGCCCGGATTCTTGCCCTCCCACTTCGGGTAGCAGGGCGTCGCATAAGCCGACCACGGGATCTGACGCACGTTGGGGCCGCAGTCGAATCCACCTTTGGTCTTCCCGGTCAAGACCCAGGCCAGGGGATCGAATCCGGCCGGTACGGCGGGGCCGGTGCTATCCGTTGGAGTCGAAGGCCCTGCCGTCGCGGACGTGCCTTCAACTTGTGTTCCTCCGGGCCCTGAAGTTGCCGACGGGACGTCGCCCGACGACTCCGTCGCGGTGGACGAGACCTGGCTCGCTTGCTCGGCCGGCTCGCCGTTGTCGCGCAGGGGTATGAGCACGAGGATGAGCCCCCACAAGGTGAGCAGGGCGTAGAAGGGAAGGTAGCGACGGATGTTGGCAACGACGCGATCGGGCCCGGAATTTCCGTTGCCGTTGGCCTCTAGGACCCCAACCCTATTAGCGAAGCGATCGAACGCTCTGCTTAAGCGATCTATCGACTCTTGCAGTGCACGATCTGCAGCCGAGGGTCGCGTCGGCACTGGCTATTTGAAGACCGGTGGATCTTCTTGAGGCCACTGGCCGTTGCGGAAACGCTTCCCGCCGTACGTTTCCACGTAAGTTCCCGTTTTCCCGTCGGCACCGGTGCCACCGGCGTTCCACCAGATCTCGCGCGAGTCGTCGATGCCCGCGTGATCCTTGGCGCCCTTGGTGCCGTCGGGGCCGTCCTGGTACGAGATGTAGCCGACGTCGAAGTTCGGGGCGCCCGCAGGCGGCAAGGCCCAGAACGCCTCCGCCAGGGTCTGCGGCGTCAGGTTCGGTCCCGCCGCCTGCATCGCATTGAACGCAGTCAAGAAGTTCATGTAGAACGGCTCACCCGTTGTCCCTTCGGGGATGTTCGTTCCCGTAGCCGCCTTGTAGCTCTTGCCCGATTCGCTGTCCTTGCCCAGAACCTTCTTCGTGGCGCCGACTTGGCTCATTCCGAAGAGACTTCCTTTGATCTCCTCGCCGTCCCACGTGCGCGGGAAGTTATCGGAGTCGTTCAGCGCGACTCCGATGTTGAGCCACTCCGGCCACCAGTTCTGCGCCTTCGCCGACTGTGTCAGGAAGACCATCGATATCGGGTCGCAAGCCATGACCAACGTCGTTGCGCCGGCGGCGTTGAACTGGATAGCAGCATTCGCGGCCTCATCGGCGAATCGCGAGATGTCGAGCGTGTAGTTGTAGCGTGCACCCTTGGGCTGACCGTATTTCTCGCTCACGACCTTCTCTGTGATGTCGGTGCAGTACTGATACTCGGGATTGTTCGGCACGTACGTAGCGAACACTCGCTTTTTGCCCTTCTGGAGATTCTTTGCCCACTTGGCCGGCTTGTTCGCCAGGCGCTTGCCGATGTACTCGGCGACCTGGTAGGAGATGCGCTCGCATTCCATCGTTGTGTGCCACACGTAGGGATGCAGCTTCTTGTACCAGCGTTCGGGGAAGTAGGCGCCACCCCAGAACAAAACCATCTTGCGTTCGGCGGCACACTCCGCGAACACGTTGGAGCCCCCGGTCGTGCCGAGGACTGCGAAGGCCTTTAGGTCGTTCTTGATGACGTTCGCGTCGGCGCAGGCACCTTCCTTACCCTTGCTCTGTGCCTCGGCGGTTGAGTCTCCGAACTGGGACTCGTAGATGACCCACTTGACCTTGCGTCCCCAGAGCTCGTAGACCTTGTTGAACCAGTCCCTCCACTTGTCTCCGACGGCTCGCGCGACGTCCGTGGACGCGAAGCCGGCCGCCACCTGAGCAGCCTCGACGGCCTGTGAGTTGGCCGTCTCCGGGAAGCGGCGGATGACGATCGTGATTTCCTTCTCGGTAACACCGTGGTACGTGGCCCCCGGATTGCCGCCCGTCCACTTCGGGTAGCAGGGCGCGGCATACGAAGACCACGGGATCTGCCTCACCCCCGCCTTGCAGTCGTAGCCGCCGGCCGTCTTGCCCTCCAGGTTCCAGGCCAGTGGATCGAAGCCGGCCGGAACGTTGGCCGCCGGCGGCGGGGTAGCGGCACCGGACGTCGCCGCCGGGCCGTCGCCATCGGTGCCGGTATCGGTCTCGCTGCCCGCGGCCACGTCGGTATTGGGTGTGAAGTCGCCGCTGGAGGTGTCGGAGGACGTCACCTGGCTGGCTTGCTCGGGTTCGTCCTCGTGGCGGGTGGGCAGAACCAAGAACATGAGCAGGAAGATCGCTCCGAGCGCCAGGAACGGCATCCACCTATGGACGAAGGCGGTATAGCGGTCGACCTCGCCCGGAGCCCCGTGGCCGCCTTCCAGCGAGTCCAGGCGGTCGGCCAGTCGCTCGAATGCGTCGGCCAGCCTGTCGACAGACTGCTGTAAGGACGCGTTCGCGCCCCGGCTACCTCGAGATCCCCGTGTCGCCAAGTCCCCTCCCAGGAAGCTGCAGGCGGCACCCACTCCTCGCCTCGGCGCCCAGCGCCTCGACGCTCTCTTGAATCGCCAGTCAAGTGATACCCGCACGGGCCGGATTCCGCAAGCCGAACGTGGAGGAGGCCTGGTCAGAGGGTGGGAGGGATGTGGTCGCAGCACTGTCTCTTCCGGGTTGGCGCGAAACCTGTCCCGGTGCGTACGGTTTCTCTCGTGCGAGTAGGGGTGTTCTCTCCGGCGGCCTCGATCGATGGACTGGTAGCGGACCTACAGACGGCGAAGGACGCCGGGCTCGAGTCGGTCTGGGTGCCTCAGGTCTTCACCATCGACGCTCTCACCGCTCTCGCCGTCGCCGGACGAGAAGTGCCGGACATCGCTGTGGGCACTTCGGTGATCCCGACGTATCCGCGGCATCCCTCCGCGCTCGCGCTCCAAGCTCTGACAACACAGCAAGCGCTCGACGGTCGGCTGACACTCGGCATCGGTCTGTCCCATCAGGTGGTCGTCGAGACCATGTGGGGCTTTTCGTTCGACCGCCCGGGGCGTCACATGCGGGAGTACCTGTCGATCCTCATGCCCTTGCTGCACGACCGCAGGGTGTCTTTCGAGGGCGAGACCTTGAAGACGATGGGACAGGTGCAGATCCAAGGGGACGTAGCGGCGCCTTCGGTAGTCGTTGCTGCACTGGCTCCGCAGATGCTCGCCATCGCCGGCAAGCTCGCCGATGGAACGATCACGTGGATGACGGGACCGAACACCATCGGCTCTCATATTGCGCCGCGCATAACGAAGGCGGCGGCCAACGCCGGACGTCCACCACCGCGGGTAGTCGTGATGCTCCCGGTGTCGGTTACAGACGATGAGTCGGAAGCACGCGAGCGTGCGGCGAACGCGTTCGTCATCTACAACTCGCTTCCTTCGTACCGCGCGATGCTCGACCGTGAGGGAGCCGAAGGACCGGCCGACGTGGCGATCATCGGCGATGCCGGTTATGTGCGCGGGCAGATCGAGAAGTTGTTCGAGAACGGCATGACGGACTTCGTCGCAATCACCTATGCCGGCCGAGAAAAGACACTAGAAACTCTGTCCGACATCGCACGCGGCTGAGCCGAGGCGCTACCCCGGTTCGACGACCGTGTCGAGCGTCACATGTTCGCCCGAGGACAACGTCCACAGCAGCGATGTGTCGGCCGACATTACGCGCCCGGCATCGACCGCCCAAACGATTCGGGTGCGGCCGGACAGGCGTCCCTCGAACGTTCCCGATTCGCCGGTGGTGCTCAACCGGCCGGAGACAACGCCTTCGAATTCGGCGGCGTCCACGGCGGATATACGGCGGAACCGGACGATGTGCAGCTTGGTCCGAAGCGATGCGCGAAGCGTCTCCGTCGTGATGCGTTGCGTGCTCGACCACTCCTCGCCTATTCGGACCCGTTGGGAGGGCAACGGCGGATTCAGCTGACCTGCAAGGGAGGCGAGATCGGTCTGGCCCGATCCCGCCACGCTCGCCCCGCGGATGCGGTCGAGGGCGACCGAGCCGTCCGGAAGCAAGCGGATGTCGGCATTGATGACCTTCGCGTTCGGGCCCCCGGGCCGCAGGGTCAGAGCTGCCCCCCGTGGACGGAGATCGATGCGGAGAGTGGCACTTCGTTTCACGGTGATTTCCGCCACGGGCCCTTCGGCTTGGACCTCGACGTGGTAGCGCGCCGGGCCTATGGGGCCGCGTCGCAGTACGACCTGATCGTCGGCGCAGGCGACAGCACATGCCGCAAGGCACAGGAGCAAGGCGAGGAGTCTCTTCATCGGGCTGAACGACCGTACTCAAAGAAACCCGTTCCGCGTGCGATGCTCGGATGGGAGAAACGATGAACGCCGACAACGTGTGGCCTGTGAAACGGCCGGTGAACGGGCAACAAGCGCGGCGCTCGCGGACGGTTACGGCGCGCGACATCGAACTGTTCACGGAGATGAGTGGCGATCGCAACCCCTTGCATTACGACGAGGCGGCGGCCAAGCGCAGCCGATTCGGCGGCATCGTTGTCCAGGGCGGTGTGACGAGCGCGATCCTCAACGCTGTGGTCGCTGAAGACCTCCCCGGCCCCGGCACGGTCTTCTTGCAGACCAACTGGAGCTTTCGGGCGCCCGTTCGTCCGGGCGACACCATCACCGGAGAGGTGACGGTCACCAATGTTCGAGAAGACAAGCCGATAACAGAACTCGAGACCAGAGTGTTGCTGTCCGACGGCACCGTCGTTCTCGAAGGCACGGCTGTCTGCTACACGATGTCGCTTTGACCCCACTCATGTGTTGCTTGGAGGTCTTGAATTCGTCCGCTCAGTCCGAAGGGATGCGGCGGGTGCTCGAGTACGCGTACGCGCGGGGACGGAGCCGCAGGACCGGATCGTCCGACGCTTCGATCCCGTCCACCAGACGCATCGGGTCGAAGACGAATCGCTCGCACACGTCCTGATCGGGGGCCGGGCCGGTGATCTCGAGGTGACCGGCGAGGATCTGGTCGCGGTCGTCCGGCCATCCCGTAGTCGGGTCGGACTGGTCGGCTTCCGTTGCGATCTGGACGTGGAGGTCGAACGACGCCGGTCCCTCCGAGAGACGCGCGAGGAGATCGTCGCGGAGATAGGAGGACGGCAGGACCTGCGCCTCGTCGGCGGTGAGGGTCGCAAGTTCGAGCGCTGGTTCCCAGCGATAGCGGCCGAAGCGTGCGGTGTCGTCAGACGCGACGAAGCGGAACGCGTGGATCGCGAAGTACGGCGTGCGCAGAAAGCTTGCGAGCGGCGGCGCCGTTAGCAAGATCTCGGCCGCGCGCGCCGACTCCGGGCGCGCCCCCACGAACGCTGCGAGCGCTTCGAAGTCGAGCTTGCCCGTCTCGGGATCCGGCCTGCGCAGATGCAAGAATTCGAGGAACTCCTCGGGAGTTCGGACGATGAACACGGGATGGTTGATCGAAACGATGTCGGTGGCAAGTCCGCCGGCGAGATGGAACTTCACGGACATGCCACGCGGCTCGCGTCCGGCATCGTGGGCATCGGGGTCGCCACTGCCGTTGGAGAACCGGACAGTCGCGGGCACACTCTCACCCTGCAGGTGCGGCGCGCGCGTCAGCGCTCGCGCTTCCGGCGTCGCCGTGAAGGTTGCGTCGCAGCACACCCCCTTCGCATGCGCGGCGCGGACGCCGGGGTGCGGGCCGAACAGGGCGTCGAACGCAGCGACGAGCTCCTCGTGCAGGCGCGCCATCCTCTAGAGGCTACGCGCACCGGCATTCCGCATCGAAGCCCTCGTAACGCTTTCCGGACGCGCGGAAGTCAGATTTGATCTCAAAGTGCTCATAGGGAGGAGGGCGGCAATGATCGTTCAGATCGTTAGAGCTTCAATCAAACCCGAGAAGCGTGATACCTGGCTAGAGGCGATCGAACGAAATGCGACTGCGACACGAGCGGAGGAGGGTTGTGAGAGTTATCAGGTGGCCGAGGATCTCGAGTCGCCAAATAGCTTCGTGATCGTTGAGTTGTGGACAGTTCTTGACGCCCTCAAGAACCACTTTCGCGCTCAGTTCGAGGACCTAATGGCAGCCATCGGAGAAACGTTCGCGGCACCTCCTCAGGCGTTCATCCACGAGGTCTCGACGACGCTCACACTCGAAGAGGTTCTGGCGGCCGCGGGCATCGGTTAGTTCGCTACGCGGCGCGGCTCGCGCATGCTCCCTTGTATGCCCCTTCGAAGATCGCGACCCAGGCTTGCTTGTAACCCCCTTGAACCATCTCGGCCACGTCGCCCAGTGCTTCCCAGTTGCTCTGCGTGAGCTCGACTCGGGTCCGGTCCTCGCCCATCGGAGTGAAGCGGACCTCGACGGTGCTGAAGCCCGGGCTCTTCTCGCTCGGGTGAGGGATGTGGAAATCCAGGTTCAGGTAGTTGTGTGGAGCGTACGACTTGATCGTCCCCCACACGACTTCCTGCCCGTCGGATGAGAATTCGACTATCTGTCCACCTTCTCTTGCGTCGACGCGGATCTCCTTCGCAGTCTCACCACGCATCAGTGAGGTTGAGAACTTGTCTACCGGCCACCAGCTGCCCATGTCGACAAATACGTCGAACGCTTCTTCTTGGTTGCAGGGGACCTCGATCGTCTTCACCAGCGGCTCCATCATTTCGATTTCCTTTCGCGCTCATTCCTCATGCGTCGCTTGATCTCCGCGCTGTAAGCACCCAGCGCTTCGGACCAGAAGGTGTCCAAGTAGCGCCGTAGCTCTTGAAGACCCTCGCGGCGCACCGAGTAGAAGTTGCGGTTGCCCTGCCTCTGGACGACCACGAGCTTCGCCCCCTTTAGCACTCTCAGGTGCTGCGACACCGCAGGCCTGCTCACCGGCAGCTTCGCTGCCAGCTCGCCCACCGTCCGCGGCGAGGCCCGCAACGACTCGAAGATGTTCCGCCGGGTGGGATCGGCTAGGGCAGTGAGGACACCTTGGTAAGCCATGACTTACGGTAAGCTACAACTTACCAACTTGGCTGTCAAGTGCTGGCTACGATTTGCGTAGAGGGGAAGGGCGTGCGTTATGGCGCAGTGGGAGTTCAGGAGCCGTACTTACGACAACTGTAATTGCGATATGAACTGCGGTTGCCAATTCAACTTGCCCAGCACGCATGGCTATTGTCAGACCGCCTACGTCGGCACCGTTGAAGAAGGCCACTTCGACGAGACGCCGCTGGCCGGCCTGAATTGGGCGGGCCTTTGGAAATGGCCCGGAGAAATCGCGGACGGCAAGGGCACGCGCCAGATCATCATCGACGAGCGTGCCGCTGAAGCTCAGCGGACGGCGCTCGAGACGATCATTTCGGGCGAGGCTTGCGCCCCGCTGAGCAATGTCTTTTCCGTGTATGGGTCCCTGTGCGAGACATTCCTCGACACGTTGTTCCTGCCGATCGAGCTCGAAGCAGACTTAGACAAACGAACGGCAACGGCTCACATCCCCGGCATCCTGAGCAGCCGAGGCCGGCCTCTGATCAATGAATTCAATGGCGAACCGTTCCACATCGCGTTGGCGCGCCCCACTGGGAGCGTCGAGTTCACGTACGCGGAGCTCGGACTCGCGACGACCCGGGTAACGGGCGGGATGGACATGGCGTTCGAAGACTCCTTTGGCATGTGGTGCATTCATCATTTCAATCAGGACGGAATGATCCGTAGAAGGAAGCGGCGGCGGCTGCGTGGCCGCAGAAGCGCTAGCCGAAAGTGAAGCTGTAGACCTCGACTCCCGAGGGCACGTCGATCTCCAGGATCGAATCCGTTGCCTTCCCTTCGCGCAAGGTGTAGAGACGTTGTCCGTCTACCTTCACGCTGCGCGAGGTACCGGACGGCCCCGAGACCTTCAACGCCTTCGGCTCCCGGGATCCGGCCACGATGAACACGTCCTTGGCCGCGAAATGCAACACGATCTTCGCGTTTCGTCCGGCGATCGAGCGTTCCTCCCCAACCCTCCACTCACCTTCGAAAGCCCACTGATGTAGACGCAGGTCTTGGTTGCTCGGCGCCCGGTAGGCGACGCGCTTATCGGGTTCGAATCCCAATGCGCCGTCGGCGCTCCCTTCGAATCGCTCGGCCCGCTGGAAGCCTAGGTAGGTCTCCGGGGTGCGTCGATCGTAAAGATCGGCCTCCTTGGCTTCGACGTCCATCGCCGGAAGCGAAAGCAACGTCCGGATCCGGTCCTCCGTGGTGTCGTATGCGCCTTCGCCGTAGTGGACGGCTCGCAGGTGTCCGTCCTTGTCGATCAGATACTTCGCCGGCCAGTAGAGGTTGTGGTAGTTGCGCCAGGTCCCGTAGTCGGGGTCGAGAGCTACCGGGTATTCGATATCGAAATCCTCGACGGCGCCCTCGACGTTGGACGGAACCTTCTCGAACGCGAACTCCGGAGTGTGGACGCCGACGATCTCCAGTCCCATTTCGTGGTACTTCGCGTACCAATCGCGGATGTAAGGGAGCGTGCGTATGCAGTTGATACAGGAGTACGTCCAGAAGTCGACGAGGACGACCTTGCCGCGCAGACTGCGAAGGCTGAGCGGATCGCTGTTGAACCATTCTGTGATCCCGCGGAAGCCGGGAGCCGGCCCGTAATCGACGAGCTCGTCGTATTCCGGATAGCCGGTGGCTTCGAGCTCCGAAGTCGGAACGGTGACCCGCTTCGTTTTCGCATCCGCCGCCGTTGCTTGCCCGCCGCGGATGGCGCGCTTCTCCAAACCCGCCGTGGGTGTGGACGTCAGGTTTATGCGCTCGGCGATGAAACGGTTTATCGAATTCAGTCCGCCACTGGCGATCACAACGGCGGTAATCAAAAGCAGGGCTCCCATCACGATCGAGACGCGTCTTCCGTCCCCGAGCTTCGACCGAAGGAAGTGCGTTATGCGCTGGCCGCCGAATATCACCAACGCCAGGGGGCCGAGCATGCCCAGCCCGTAGAACCCCATCGTGGCCACCGTCCGGCCGGAGAACTGTCTGGAAGCCGCGGCGGCCGTGATCCCCGCCAGGATCGGCCCGGCGCACGGGGCCCACACGATGCCGAGCGGCGCGCCCGCGATCACGCCCGACGCGAAGGTTTCTCCGCCGCTGGAGCCACGAACTCCGCCGACGAGCGCCGAAGCGCGCCTTTGGAAAGCACGGTCGAGCCACGGAACCAGCAGGACCGCTCCGAACCCGGCGATGAGCGCTGCAGCGACCCATTGCAAGGCGTTGTCGGTAAGCCCGGTAGCGCTCAGTAGTCCGGCCAGGACGAGACCTATAAGGAAGAAGGACAGCTCGAGGCCAACGACGATCCCAAGAACGCGCCGGCGACCCCCTCCGGACACGGCAAGGATCGCCGGTAGCAGCGGCAAGACGCACGGCGTCAAGACCGACGCTGCGCCGCCGACGAATGCGATGAGGTAGAGCATCTCCACGATCCTCTCAGGCCTGGGTGTCTCGACCCGATAACGTTGCTCCCGCGATGAATGTTGCGAGTCCGTTAGATCCCAGCGAATGAGGGCAGAAGAGGCTGCAGAAGAGGCACTCGCCGTTCTGACGGCCGACCCATCAAAGACCGGCTTGTTCACGGACTTCGATGGAACGCTGTCCGCCATCGCGCCGGTCCCTGAAGAGGCCGAGCCAGTCCAGGGTGCGAGCGGGGTGCTCGAAGCCCTGGCTGCCGTCTACCCGCTCGTCGCGATCGTCAGCGGACGATCGCTCGAGGATCTGAAGACGAAGCTCAGGCCGCGGGGCGTGCTGCTGGCGGGCGCCTACGGACGAGACCGCTCAGACGCACAGCAAAGACGCATGACCGAGGGATGGGAAGCCGTCGGTGTCGCGGCCACGGCCACCGTGGCGCAGCTCCCCGGAGTTCGGCTGGAGCGTAAAGGCGCGGGCATCGCCTTGCACTACCGCCAAGTGCCCGAGGCCGCCGAAGATGTCCGGAAGGCGGCCGAGGTCCTAGCTCGCGAGTTCGAGCTCGAGATCAGGCCCGGGCGCCTGGTGGTCGAGCTCGTCGTCCCCGGGCCCGGTAAAGGTGACGCGGTCATCGCGTTGGCTGCGGAGAAAGAGCTGGAAACCGTATTCGTGGCCGGCGATGACGCCGCGGACCTGGAAGCTTTCCTCATGGTGCGTGCACAGCCGATGCGCAGCGTTCTCGCCGCTGTTGTTTCGGACGAAGCGCCCGCGGGTCTGACGGATCAAGCCGATCTGTCCTTCTCGCGACCGAGCGGACTCGTCGAGTTCCTGGAAAAGCTGGCGAACGCCGTTAGGTAACGGCGGGGCTCAGCTTGCGCTTCTCGGCGCGGTGCAATCCCCAGAGGTGGAAGGCGAAGAACAACAGGAAGATCATCAGCGACCACATCGGTGGTACGCGGATCGATCCTCCATCGAATGCGGCGACGATCTGGAAAGAGTCGCCGAGTTGCTTGCCCTTTATGGCGTCGTCGGCCACACGCGGGTCGTGAGTGATCGGAAGGATCGTGGCTTGGCCGAGGAGTTTGCCGGCTTCCTCCGTGAAGCGGACATTCGTCGCCTCGTTCGTCACAGCTACAGCGGCGCCCTGGAGCACCGGGACATCCTCGTCGGGCGGAAGCAAGGACTGCGCGTCGGCGCACGCTTCGGATTCGCCTTCGGGAAGGCTTTCGGGCTTGGCGGAGAGACAGTTCGAAATTGCCGAGCCGAGTGCATCGCGTTGGTCGGAGTCGTCCTCGGTTGCGGCGCGCCACGGGCCGGCCGGATATTGCGACGGGGTGGAGAGACTCTTGCCCTCGATCTGGGCCTGGGACACGGAGTCGCGGCCTGCCGCCACCGGCCGCCACACCGGGTCTTCACCACGCGGACCGACGGGGTTGATGATCCAGAAGATCGACAGCATCACCATCAGTGCGCCGAAGCACGCACCTGACAACCAGTAGCCGAATCGCCAGCCGACGTTCAACGCGATGACGAGGTAGGTCGTGCCGTAGAAGGAGATAACAGCGAGAACGACGGCGATGGCTCCCGCGGGTGAGTTGAACTGCATCAGCCGGGCACTCTCTGGATCGAGCTCAGATAGTTGATCACGGCGTTGATGGTTTCAGGCCGCAATCTGTTCTGCCATGCGGGCATAGGAGTATTTTGCCGTCCGCGAAGGATCGTGTTGCGCGCTGCCTCCTCACCCGCCTTTTGGATGTCGCCGTCGGAGAGCGCATCGAGGGCGCTCTGTATCTCTTCGTCCGTGGGGTCGGTGCGTTCGGCATGCTCCGCGAGCAACCGGTTGCGGATGTCCAGCTCCACCTCAACGCGTTTCACCTTGAGCCCGAGTCGATAGAACTCAGTGGTCAGGTCGGGAGCGAAGAAGGTCGGAAGCGGCTGGCCCATTCCCTGCCCTTGCGCGTTTCCTCCGTGGCACACGGCGCATTTCTGTTCGAAGACGGCGCGTCCGTCCGTCACGTCCTTGGGAAGCTCCCAATGCTTGTCGTCCTTCACCTGGAGCGTCGTAACGAAGTTCACGATGTCTTCGATCTTCTGATCGTTGAGCGGTCCGCCGAACTCGATGCCCCAGGATGGCATGGGGGTCCCGGGACGGCCCATCGTGACTATGCGAGTGATCTCGTCCTTCGTGTAGCGGGCGAAGATGTTGTTGAGCGGCGGCGCCGGCCAGGCGGGATCGGTGGCGGCGAACCCACCCTCACCGTTGGGCCCATGACACGAAGCGCAGTTGGCTCCGGTTTGTCCTTCGGCCGTATTCGGCCTGAACTCGTGCTCACCGCGCGTCTCGGACGCTGCAAGGAATTTCTTGGTGTATGCGACCTCGCGAAAGGGCTCGACGACGAAATAGACAACGAGGAACCCGGTGATTATGAACAGGCTCACGAACGTCCAGATCTGAGCCTTCACCAGTCTCGACCCTTCCAGCACGGAGTCCGGATCTCCGCGCGAGAAGTTGGTCGGCAAGCCTTCCTGAAGCGCGCGGCGCGGGCGGCCGTACAACAACAAGAGGACGACGAGCAGGCCGATTGTGGCCAGGACGACGACGACGGCGACCTGTTGCGGCCTCATGTAGCGCTGACCTTATCGACGGGACGCATCTATCGGCTAGTTACTCAGCGCCCTCGGCGGCCGCGATGCAGTGCGGTCCGGCCGGCGGCTGGTGGATCGTGTCCGTTCCCAGCGGCGGCTGAGCGAGCGACGCCGACGTGTCGACGATTACCTGTCCGTCGCTGATCTCGAACTTGAAGCGCCATAGTCCGGCCGGCGCCGGCGATCCGGGTTGCCGTTCGCCTGCCTTGTTGTATTTCGAGCCGTGGCACGGGCACTCGAACCATTCGGATGTCGTGCAGTAGGGAACGCGGCATCCCAGGTGGGCGCACTTCTGATAGAGGGTCATGAGGCCCTCTTTGGCTACGCCGGCCTTGACGTACATGTTGCTCTTGTCGTCGGTATGCGGGTAGGGAACGATGTAGAAACGACCCTCGGGGTTGTAGTAGCGCCCTTCGAGCTCGATCGTCTTCATGATGTCGGAGAGCTTGCCGGCGTTAATCTGTCCGCCGAACCCGGCCACCTTGTTCGGCCACAGCATCGCGACCGATGTGCCGCCGAACGCAACTCCGAAGACCGAGAAGGCGAGAAGCGAGGCGCGGTTCAGGAACAGGCGCCGGTTGACCTGAACCTCAGGTGAATCCGGGACGGGCGCAGCGACCGCGGGCGGTGGAGGACCGGGCTCCGATGGTTGACGCGAACGAACGACCAGACGACCCGATGGGCCGGCCTTGGGCGCTGTGGCGGCGCGCCGGCGGATGGCCGTCATCGCCAGAAGCATGAAGCCGACCGCGGCCAAAAGCACCGCGAGCCCGACGACAACCCGTACGGCCACTAGATGCCTCCTAGAACTCGAAGAACAGACCGTCGGCCCATGGGAAAACGAAGTTGAATCCGGGACCGCGGAAGAACGAACCGAGGATGACCAGCGTCGCCCAGTAGAAGATCATGAGCGTGAACAGCACGATCGCGAGCTTGCGGTCCCCAGGCTTAGACGAAGGGTTACGGTCGACGAAGGGGAGCACCCACAGCCCCACGATGTTCCACTGCAGGATCGTGATTCCGGCGACCTGCGGGTGGTAGTAGCGCAATAGCTCCTGGAGGCCGAGGAAGTACCACGGCGCCTTGGACGGGTTCGGTGTGAGGTTGGGGTCGGCCAGCGTTCGGAAGGTGGCGTCCGCGAATCCCATTCCCGAGATCACGAATAGCAGTGCCGACATCAGCAGGAGCGATACGAACTCGGCGACCAACAGGTGCGGCCAGACGTTGATCTTGTCGTCGGGCACGCGCTCCATGCGTTGGATCGCCTCCTGCCGGACCACGGCGAGGAGGCGGTCGGCCGGAGGTTTACCGCCTTGCGGCTTTACCGGAAGCTCTTCTTCCTTCGGGGGGGCGCCCGCGGGCGCATCCTTCGGGGGAGCGCCGGCAGGCGCATCCTTGGGGGCGCCCGGAGGCGCATCTTGTTGCGTCACGCAAACCCCCTAGAGCGGTCCGGAGAAGCCGTCCTTCCGGACACGCCAGAAATGGACGGACATCAAGAGCACGAGGACGAACGGTAAGGCCAGAACGTGAAGCACGTACCACCGGAGCAGCGTCGTGCCGGTGATCTCGACACCGCCTAACAGCACGAAAGAGAAGTTCTTTCGGATCACCGGGCTGAAAGCGCCGATGTTCGTCCCGACGGTGACCGCCCACAGCGCCAGCTGGTCCCACGGCAGCAGGTAGCCGGTGAAGGACAGCGCGCCGGTGAGGAAGAGGAGGATCACGCCGATGATCCAGTTGAACTCGCGCGGCGGTTTGTAGGCGCCCGTGTAGAAGACGCGGGCCATGTGCAGGAAAACCGTGAAGACCATGAGGTGAGCACCCCAGCGGTGCATGTTTCGGATGAGGAGACCGAGGTTGACGGTGGTGTGCAGATCCCGGACGTCCTGCCATGCCGCCGGATCTGTCGGACGGTAATAGAACATCAGGAAGATCCCGGTGATGGTCAGGATGACGAACAGGAAGAACGAGAGTCCGCCGAGACACAACGTGTAGCTGAAGCGAACCGAGTGCCGCTTCACCTTGACCGGGTGCAGGTGATACAGAACGTTGTTCACCATCACCATCGCGCGGTTGCGAGGGTTGTCTGCGTAGCCGCGACGGAACGGGGAGCCGGGTCGGAAGATCGACTTCCAGAGCTGGTTGTCCCGGAGTCGCTTGTCGACGTCGTCGCCTAGCCCGGCGATGTCAGGCTTGCGCAGCCTCCGTGCCACTCGTCAACTCCCGTCTGTCGACTTACGCCGTTAGCTTCGCCTTCTTTGCCTATCCTCGCTTCGGCAAAAAGCGCCTCAGCGATGGCTACTCTGCTGCTTGAGAAACGGGAACCTTCGCAAGCTTCCGCTGCTTCTTCGGATCTACGACCTTGTCCATCGTGATCACGTCCGTCGGGCAGCGCTCGACGCAGACGTTACACCGAGTGCACTCGATGTCGTCCACCCAGAAGATCACGCTGGGCTCTTCGTCCTTGATCGCGTCGTCCACGAGCCACTGTGCGGCCTCGCCATCGACGGCGTGCGGATCGACCATGAACAGGCAGTGCCATGGGCAGACGTCGACGCACGCGCCGCAGACGATGCACAGCTCGGGGATGAAGCCGAGGTACTTCTTCGAGCCCTTGCGCTGCAGGAGCAGGGATGGGTCGATCTCGGCGACGTCGAAGTGCTCGCCGGAGAAAGTGATCGGCTTGGCTTGTTCGGTCAAGACTTGAACTTCCCTTCTTTGCGGTGCTTCTCTCCCCAGAAGTAGGCGCCCGCGGCGATGGCCACGAAGAACATCCCTTGGATGGAGTTCGCCACGATGTCTGCGACGACCTGGTAGCCGGGGTTGCCCCCGAGGTCGCCTTCCCAGAACTTGAGGATGGGGAACCGCTCCGCGAGCGGTGCGTGTACTTCGTCGAACCAGTAAAGGATGCGCGAAGGCACATCCGCGATGAGGACCACTGTGATGGCGGTCAGCCACGCTCCCAGCAGGATGGCCGTTGTCCACGTGAGCTTCTTATCGCGGTTGCGCCGCAGGATCGGGACCAGTGGAGCGGCGAGCACGATCGCCACGATGAGAGCTCGCACTACGCCTAGAGGCAACATCTCGACTGGATTCTAACTACGCGGCCGGACCCTGTGTGAATCCGTTCACAACGTTGACGTTTGCGCTGGTCGGAGCAGGATTCAGGAGTTGACCGAACGTCAGTCGACTCCCGGATCGTCGCGAGGCGGACGAAGGTCGCTCAGAGCCGCTCTTTCCGCCCGGTAGCCGTCCTCGTCCAGCAGGCCGCTGGCGCGGTCGACCTCGAGCTCCGCAAGCGCTTCGTCCAGGCGCTGCTGGGCCGGATCTTCAGTTGTGGACGGGGATGTCTCTACGCCGTCCCGCCGCGCGTACAACGGCGCGGCAACGAACACCGTCAGCGCTAGGAGCACGAAGCAAAAGGACGTGATCTCTGTCATCGCGGTGCCGCCTGAAGCTCGCGCGCGGGCGTCCGCTGAACGGCTCTGCTGCGTCGCCCGGCCATCAGTGCGATGAGACCGCCGAGCAGGGCCACGACGGCGCCGGTCCATACCCAAAAGACGAGGGGGTTTCGATGAACGCGGAAAACGCTTTCGCCGTCGGGGGATACACCGGCCAAGATCAGGTACAGATCGGCCGCGGGATTGCTTCTGATGGCGATCTCCGATTGCGGCTGGTCCCAGTTCCGATGGAAGTTGAGCTGGGGACGCATCGTCGCGAACCGATCTCCGTCATGCAGGAGCTGAACGACGGCTCTGTTCACTTCCTTGTCGGGTGCATCGAACCTTTCGAGACGTTCGAAGACGAACGTCGTTCCTGCGAACTCGAATCGCTCGCCCGGTGAGACGACGACCTCCGTTTGCACGCGTCCAACGCTTCCCGCAAAACCGATGACCATTACCGCCACGCCGAGATGAACGATGTACCCGCCGATCCGTCGCGGGTTTCCGGCGAGCGAGGTTCGTATGCCGGAAAGGAGGGAGGCGTTCGCGATCCGAGCTCGGGCACGCGCCGTGCGCACGATCTCGATGATGCTCGTCGCTGCGAGCAAAGCGGAGATCCAAAGCAGTCCGGCGAAGTCGCCGCGTCTTGTGACGGCGAGGGTGACAAAGGCAATTGTTGACGCGGCAATCGCTGGTACGAGCAAGCGATTGAGTACACGCCGCACCGAACCACGTCGCCACGGAACGACAGTGCCGATCGAGGCGAGGAGCAACAAGACCGCGGCCAGCGGAGCCAGCACGCGGTTGAAGAATGGAGGGCCGACCGCTCGCTGGTCGCCGGTAATCGCCTCGCTGATGAGCGGCAGGACGGTGCCCCACAAGACGACGACGGCGGCACCGACGAAGAGGAGATTGTTCACGAGGAAGGCGCCTTCCTTGGACACCGGGGATCCCAGATGCGCTTCGGTGCGCAAGTGTGGGAGCCGCCAAACGAGCAAACCCAAACCGAGGATCGACTGGAGCGCCAGGAAAACGAAGAACCACTTTCCGATCGGCGACTCGGCGAAGGTGTGTACCGACGAGAGCAAGCCCGACCGCGTAAGAAAAGCACCGAATGTCGCGAGTGTGGCAGCCAGCGTGATGAGGAAGACGTTCCAGATCTTGAGCATGCCCCTGCGTTCCTGGACCATCGCCGAGTGCAGGAAAGCGGTGGCAGCGAGCCACGGCATGAATGCAGCGTTCTCGACGGGGTCCCACCCCCAGTAGCCGCCCCAGCCGAGCTCGGTGTATGCCCACGCGCCGCCGAGAACGAGGCCAACTCCCAAAGTGAGCCACGGGACGAGAACCCATCGCCGAGCAAGGCGGATCCAATCTGCTCCCGTTCGTTTGTTGATCAGCGCCGATACCAGGAGGGCGAACGGTATGGCCATCCCGACCAGTCCCGTGTACAGCATCGGCGGGTGAATGAGCATGCCGGGGGAGTGCAGCAGCGGGTTCATACCGCGCCCGTCGAAGGGCACGACATCGGATCGGGCGAATGGGTTCTCCGGCCCGATGGTGATCGCTAGATAGAAGAGCTCGGCTCCCGCGAGAACGGGGATCGCCCACGGAACGAACGGCTCGCGGTCTCGTTTCGAACGGCCCACGAAGATCGCGGACAAGACGGACAGCACCGTGCACCACAGCAAGAGCGAGCCGGCCATACCCGACCAGAAAGCGGAGAACGTGTACCACGGCTGTGCAGCACGGCTCGTGTTCATCGCGACGTACGAGATCGAAAAATCGCGCGTGAACAGCGCGTACCAGAGCAAGATCGCGGCGGCGACGGTAGCCAGAGCAACCGCGACTACCGCTCGTTTGGCGCTGGCTAGGAGTTCGGGACGCGCCACGGTCCACGTCTTTGTTTCCCGATCGCGACGCAAGGAAGCAGGCGCGGCCACGCCGGCATAGGCCGCGAAGACCATGGCGATGCCGAGGAGTCCCCGGCCGAGCATCAGGCTTTGCGTCCGAGTTGCTCTTTGGCGTCCTCGGCAGGCACGAACTTCGACGAGCACTTCGCCAGCACGCGCGTTGCCTGCAGTGTGCCGTTCTCCAAGGAGCCTTCCGCTATGACGTCCGTCTTGTCCTTCAAGGTGTCGGGCACGTCACCGGAGTACTTCACCGGCACTTCGTTATGACCGTCGGAAACGACGAAGCGGACGATGATTCCATCCCGCTTCAAGCTCCCGTCGGCGACGCGACCTCCTACTCGAAGATGCTGGCCGGGAGCGGATGTCCCGGCGGCCAGCTCGGAGGGCGTCTTGTAGTACGCGACGGCCGACGGCGACGTGATCGCCCACACGGCGAGCGCGACGATCCCGGCGACGATCATCGAGATGCCGGCTATCCACTTCGCGCGCGGAGGCTTACGCGCAGCTTCCGCGGAGACCTGTGGTTCCACGTTCTTAGGCTAGCGGTCCCGGCGGCGGCGTCTGGCCGGTCGCGCTTGGTTCGCCGCCGGCTCGTGTGCCACGGGACGACGCGAGCTCGTCCAGTCTTCGAGACACTTCGCGCTGTGCGTGGGCCAAACGGACGAGGTACGCGCCGATGATCACCCAGGACACGACGAAGCCGATTCCGAGCCACGTCACCGTGTCAGGCGGCACCTTGTAGTCCTTCCAATTCGTACACGCGCTGCCTCGACTCCTCTATCCGCAAGCGCATCACGAGCAGCGCAGCGAACAGGACGGTGAAGGCGGCAAGAGAGACGAGAAGAGTGAGCAGCATGCTGCCCGGAAGGTCGGGACCGCTGGACCTTAAGACCGTCGGCGTCGGGTGCTGTGTCCGCCACCAGTACACGGCGAAATGAACCACCGGGATGTCGAGTGCACCGACCAGGCCGATGACGGCCGAAAGGCGCGCGCGCCGCTCGCCGGGCACCGAGGTTGCTCGGAAGATCAGGTAGCCCGCGTAGATGAGCCATAGAACGAGCGTCGACGTGAGCCGTGCGTCCCATACCCACCACGTGCCCCACGTCCGGTGTCCCCAGATCGGACCGACGGCTAGAACGAGCGTGATGAACAACAGACCTACTTCTGCCGACGAAACCGCGATGCGATCCCAGCGCTCCCAGTCGTCGCGGCGAGCGAGCACCATGACGCTCGCTGCAGCCACGATGATGAAAGCGAGGTACATGACCCACGCGGTCGGTGCGTGGATGTAGAAGAGTCTTTGCACGTCGCCCTGGATCGCTTCCGTCGGTGCGTAGAAGAAGGCAAGCCCGAGTGCGATACCGACGAGAACAACGGCAAGCAGGGATAGAACGCGGGCGGGCTGACGCATCATTCTTCGAGAACGTACTCGAAAAGAAGCAGACTCGTCCCCCAAGACAGAACGTCGAACGCACCGAGTAACAGGAAGCCGCTGGACACGTCGAGGAGCCGCTCTCCGGCCATGTAATAGGCCAGCAGCCGCACGACGGCGATCGTCTGGGGGACCACCAGCGGGAAGAGCAGTATCGGCAGGACGATCTCTCCGGCACGCGTGGTGCCGCTGATCGCCGCGAAGAGCGTGCCCCATGCGATCAGACCCGCCGCGCCGAGCAATGCAACGCCGATCGCGATAGGTACGCCGTTCATCTCTCCAACGAAGAAGAGAGACGTAACGGGAACGAGGATCGCTATCAGGACGCCGATAATCAGGAAACTCGAAGTCGATTTCGCCACGAACAACAGAGACGGATCGATCGGGGCCGCGCGAAGCCCGTCGAGCGTGCCGTCGCGTTGTTCGGACTCAAAGGACCTGCGGAACTCGAGGACGCTGGCGAACACGACGGCCGCCCAAAGGAAACCCGCAGCCGCTTTAGGACGAGCGTCCGACTCCGGAGGGAGCGCGAACTGGAGGGTGAGCAGTACGGCTACCGCGAACAGTGCAAGCGTGCCCAAGCGCTCGAGACTCCGCGCTTCGGTCAGCGCGTCCTTCCACAGGAGCCAGAGCAGTTTGCGCACGGCTCTAGTTGCGGACGAGCCGGCCGCGGTCGAGGACGTACACGTTGGCCCGCGGGAACCGAGACTCGTCGTGCGTCGCGGCGACTACCGTGCCCGCACCGTTCAGAAGGGTTTCGACACCTCTCGCACCTTCCGCGTCGAGGCCTGCGAAAGGCTCGTCGGCGAGGACGAGCTCGGGATCGATGCACAGTGCGCGTGCCACCGCGACTCGCTGACGCATGCCTTGCGAGTACGAAGCGACGATGCGTCGATCGTCCGGATCCAGACCGAGCTCTCCCAGGAGCTCGCGTCCGCGAGGAGCCGCATGGGGTGCGTCGTAGACGTGACCCCAGAACCTGAGGTTCTCGAGCGCGGTCATGCGCGGATATAGCGACGGGGAATGAGTGATGACACCGATGCGCCGGCGCACATTCGGATCGCTGGTCGTGCCGCCGAGCACCTCGACCCGGCCCGAGGTCGGACGCAGCAATCCGCAGAGAACGCGCAGCAACGTCGTCTTACCGGCACCGTTGGCCCCGGTTACCGCGACCTGCTCTCCGGGCTCGACCTGCAGGTCGAGCCCGGAGAGCACGCCCGTCGACCCGTAACGCCGCACCAAACCGCCGACATCGATCGCGCTCACGCGGATGCCTCGACCTTCTCCGGCGCCGGTGCACGTGTGCGCCGGCGCCGCACCAACGGGACGACGATGATCACGATGGCGACGAGTGCGGCGGCTATCGGTCCCGCGATGCGGAGGACGCTAGAGCTCTCGGCCACGACCACACGCGCGGCGACCACGTCGCCGCGGTCGAGATCGTCCGCCGAATACCGCCGGTACTTTCGGGGGCCGGTGTCTTGCCCGACATCGGCCGTCCCGTTCGCTTTGAGCGCACCGGATGGCTTCGCTTCCAGCTCTCCTCCGGTGAGCAGGTCGAAACGCTGCGTTGGTAGCTGAACTGTGCGCCGCAAGCGGATCCCATTCGCCGAAGCCTGAACCGGGTAGGTGTAGGCGATGTCGTTTCGTCCGGGAAGGATCGGCGATCGCGAGATGATCTGACCATCGCCGATCGACGCTCTCCGCTCATCGAACCCGCGCTGCACTTGGATCGCCGTGCCGCCGGGCAGTACCGGCAAACGGATCTCTCCGACGAATGCCCTCTCGCCGCTGTTGATCACGCTGAGCGCGTGGACGGCTTGTGCGCCACGTGCGTCTCCGATGACGGCGACAGACTCAACGGCAACGCTGAGGCCATCCGCACTTCGTGTGGTCTTGGCGATCTTGATGCGAACGGGGGCCGAGCGTTCGTTGCCGGTTCTCAAGACGGGGCTCGTGAAGCGCGTTTCATCAAAGGCCGCTTGGACGATGGCGGGTCGTCCGGGATTCACATCCGTGTCGTCGAACACGACGCGTCCGCGGCGATCCGTTTCCGCGGATTCGACCACCACGAAATCGCCTTCGTTCTCGGCGAAGGAGGTGAGCTCTACGGTGACTCCGGCGACCGTTTTGTCCTTCGCGTCGGTGACGAGGACGTTGATGTCGTCCGGACTGGTCTGGTCATCCGCCGCGCCCGGCGTTGCCGTGGACAACACGACATTGGGGGCCGCCGTTTCGGTCTCGAATGCGTTGGTGGTCGCCACGTATCCGGCGAAGATGACGACGGCACCACCGATCCCGACGATGAGTGTGGCCAGTGGACGCGGCATAGCGAGGAAGGCGGTGCGTCGAAGGCGGAACACGCCCACCAAGCACAAAGAGACGCCGCCGAGGACAAGAGCGATGACGATGGTTGCTTGTCGCAGGCTATACTCCGCGCGATCTGGAGGGCAGCGAGCTTCAATAGGTACTGATGGAGGATAGATGGTCGAGGCGCGCTCCACCTCTGCGTATCGAGTAGAACCCGACTTCGCTGCTCGTCAGTCGGTTCTCTGGGCGATCGCGTGGCTCGTCGGTGGCGTGACGGTGACTCTGGCCACGCAGGTGCTCCTGGTCCTACCGGATCTCACCGGCGACCTCGGTTTCCTCTCTTATGGACGACTGCGCGGAGTCGCCGACACGACGATCTTTTTCGGCTGGCTGGCCGTCGCCGGATTCGCAGCGATCTACGCACTCCTTCCACGGATAACGGAAGTCCAGTTACACAACGAGGTCCTGGGCGCGGCGACGACGCTTACGTGGAGCGTCATCGTCACCGGAGGGATCCTTGCGCTCATCATCGGGATCAATCAGGGCCGTCCTCTCGGTGAGTTGCCGGCCGGAGCCGACCTGGGGATGGCTCTCATGCTCGTGTTCGTCCTCTACAACGCCGGTGTAACCGTTGTCCGGCGAAGAGAACGCACGTTATATGTGACGGGATGGTTCCTGCTGGCGGCGGCGTTACTCGCGCCGGTCGTCTTCGTGATCGGAAACCTTCCGGTGTTCACGGGTGTCACCGATGCCATCGTCAGCGGGTTCTACATGAACGGGATCGAGATGCTGTGGCTGCTGCCTGTGGCGCTCGGCGTCGCCCATTACGTCGTGCCGGTTGAGACGGGTAAGGGGCTTTACTCCGCAACGCTGGCACGGACAACGTTTTGGAGTCTGATGTTCGCTGGTGGCTGGGCCGGGCAACGTTTCTTCCTGAACGGGCCCGGTCCGGATTATCTGGAGACGATGGCTGTTGCTATGACCATCGTGCTTATCGTTCCTGTTCTCTCTGCTGCTGCGAACCTTTACGCGACCGGACGAGAACGATGGGGCTTGATATCCGATTCGTTCGCACTGCGCTTCGCAGGTACGGGTCTTGCGTTGCTCGTGGCGTGGGCCGTCCTTGTGGCCTTCAGTGCGATGCCATCGGTGTCGCGATTCGTGGGAGCCTCGGCCTGGGGAGCGGGAATCAGACATCTCGCGGTATTCGGAGTCTTCTCGTCCTTCGCCTTTGCGCTGATCTATCACCTTTATCCACTGATGGTCGGACGTGACTGGTTCTCGCGCTCAACCGCGTCCTTCCACTTCTGGGCGACGCAGATCGGAATGATCGTCGGCACGGTTTCGCTTCTGGCGATTGGTGCGGCTCAGTCGGTCGAGTCATCCCTGACGACATCGACCGCATCGCTGCCGAATACGAATGTGATCGGATTGCTTCGCGTTGTCTCCGCGGTTGCCTTTGCGGCGGTGTTCGCTGCTCAGTACGCGCTGGCATACAACACGTTCAGAACTTCGCGCTCCGGTACGTTCGTTCAGCAAGCTCCGCCCGGCGTCGTCGCTGTAGCCATGAGGCGAACCACATGAAGCTGCGAGCCGATCGACGGGTCGGCCTTCTTCTAGCCGGCGTCGTCCTGCTCATGTTCGTTGCCATCGGTGCCACCATCGCGTTGCCGGCATCTGACTCGGCTATCCAGGGCGATCCGGCCGAGCGTTCGGCTGCAGAAGCGCGCGGGATGAAGGTTTACCGCAGCGAGGGATGTTGGTTCTGTCATACGCAGTACGTGAACGAGTCCGCCGCTGGTGCCGGTAAGGCCAAACCTCTGGATCCGGCGGAATATGCAGGCCGTTCGCCCTCGATGCTCGGAGTCGAAAGGGTCGGAGGTGACCTGACGCATGGCTCGGCCCTCACCGGTAGCGCGTTGACGGAGTTCCTGGCCGGCGGTAAAGACGGACATTCGCCGCCCTACGGCTACCTTTCGGACGAAGACCTCGAGGCGCTCACCGCTTATCTGCTGTCTTTGAGTTGAGCGCGCGAGACACCCTCATTCAGCTCGGCTTCGTCGCGCTGTCCGCGGGCGTGATCGTCGCCGTCCGGACGCTATTCGTTGTTCGGTTCAAGGACACTCCTCGCAAGCGGAAGACGAAAGCGAAGCGGCCTGAACGTCCGCGAACTTGATCGAACTGAGCGCCGCGCGAAACGCCGGTCGTCCTGCGAAGAACGCTCCGTCGTCGTTGGGGAACGCTGCGCGATAGACGATCCTCAGATCCCAACGTGGGACGAACACGGCTTCTTGCCGCCCTCCGACCGCCGGCCCGACGTATGTGAGCAGCGTCGCTTCATAGCCGTCTACTTCTAAGTCCTCTTCCTTCGAGCCGACGTTCTGCTCCCGCAGGCTCTTCCGGTATTGAGCCACCGTCGTTTCCGATTTCAGATAGATGTCGAACACTGCTTTTGCCGTGCCCGGGCTATTCCCCGTCGCCTCTCCGGTCGTCCCATTCGCCAGCTGCAAGTTGTTCCCGCCGCGACTGGTGACTCGCCATTCCTTCGGCACATCTAGAGAAAGGGGTCCGATCGAGGCCCTCGGCTCAGCGCAAGCAGCGGCGAGAACGGCAACGGCCAGGACCAGCGGCGTTCTCAGCGATCTGATCGATCTCAATCCCATCGGAACGTGACGGCGGCGATGGCACAGCTCACAACGCCCCAGATGGCCAGGGTCACCAGAGACCCGGGGTCCCATGCGGCGTTCGTTAGCGCGGTTCGCACAGCCGTCGCGAGCGGCTCGGCCGGCAGCGCCCGCGCGAAGTCGGCGACGCCGTCGGGCAAACGGGAGAGTGGCACGACGATGCCGCCGAGCATAAGAAAGACGAGGAAGAGTCCGTTGGCGACCGCGAGATTGGTTTCGGCGCGCAGCCGGCCGGCCATGAGGAAACCGAGCCCGGCGAACGCAGTCGTCCCCAGGATCAACGCCACCCCCGCCGGAACTGCACCGGCGTCGGGCGACCAGCCCAAGGCGAAAGCGGCCCCGACGACCACGCCAACTTGAAGCGCCACCAACACGAGGAGAGACGCAGTCTTCGCAAAGAAGAGTCCACCTCGTCCGAGCGGAGTTATCCCGAGACGCCGAAGCACCCCTGCGTGACGCTCGAATCCGGTGGCGATGCTGAGATTCGTCATCGCGCTCGAGATGACGGAAAGCGCCAGTACGCCCGGTGTCAGGAAGTCGATGGCGCGGCCCTCATGCGGAAGGACGTCCACAAGCGAGAAGAAAGCCAGGATCCCAACCGGGATGATGAGAGCGACCAACAGGCTCTCGCCTCTGCGCAGAGTGAGAACAAGCTCGATGCGTGCCTGCGCCCAAACGCGTTTCATGGGTTACCGCCGGGGTTCTCGCGTTCCGGACGATCACCCGTCAGGTCCAGGTAGACCTCCTCGAGCGATTGGGCGCCGATGTCGAGCTCGCGCAGCAACACACCTCGCGCAGCGAGCCAAGTAGCAAGGCGCGAGATCAGATCGGGCGTCGGATCCCCACCTTCGACTCTGTAGTTGCGCGGTGCGGTCTGCTTCACGGACTCGCCGAGAGCCGCGCTCAGCCGCTCCGCGTCGATCTCGGTCGCGGTTTGAAACGTGATGCGAGCATCCTTTCGTGCGGCGAGCTCATTCGGGCTCCCGAGCCCGACCAGCTCACCGCGCGACAAGATCGCGACACGATCCGCAAGCTTCTCGGCTTCATCGATGAGGTGCGTTGTCAGTACGACGGTCGTGCCTCGTTGTTTCAATCCGGCGACGATGTCCCACGTCGTTCGTCTTCCTTCGATGTCCATCTCCGCCGTCGGCTCGTCGAGGAAGGCCAGATCCGGCCGGCCGATCAACGCGAGGGCAAGCGACAATCGGCGGCGCTCTCCGCCCGACAAACGCCGGTACGCCGTTTTGCGCACGCGATCGAGTCCCAGGCGATCGATGAGTGCGTCGGGATCCTCCGGGTTGTCGTAGAAGGACGCGAAGAGCCTGACGGCTTCTTCTGTCTTGATCCCGGCGTAGAGGTCACCTTGCTGCGGCATGACGCCGACTTGGTGTGCTACCGCATGAGCGCCCGGCTCATGTCCGAGAACGCGCACACTCCCGGAGTCACGCGGGCGAAGGCCCTCGAGGATCTCGACCGTCGTGGTCTTGCCCGCGCCGTTCGGGCCAAGGATCACGAAGATCTCGGCCGGCATGACGTCGAACGAGATGTCGTCAAGGCCGACGTGTGGGCCGTAGGACTTCACCAGGCCCCCGACTTCGATAACGGACTCCGTCGTCATCGGCTGCGAGTCGTCGCGCGCTCCGCCAGTTCGCGAAGCTTGATCTCGGCGTCGGGATCGAGCTTCCCGTTAGCGAGGGATTTCGTTGCCGTTTCCGTGAGCTCTGCGATCAGGCTGTTGGTCTGTTCGAGTGCGCCGGTAGCCTCTATGACGTCTCGGAGCTCGTCGCCCTGCTCGGAAGTTAGGTCGGGGTCGCCGACCCACCGATCTATCAGTTCACGTTGCGACTTCATGGCGAGACTCCGCGCTTTGGCCAAAAGCACGGTTTGTTTTCCTTCACGCAGGTCGCCGTCTCGATCTTTGCCGGTCTCCAGCGGGTCGCCGAAAACACCGAGTACGTCGTCGCGAATCTGAAATGCCTCACCCAGAGGACCGCCGTACTCGTCGAGAGTCTCGATCACCGCAACGTCTTCGGTTGCGAGGAGCGCGCCAATCACTAGCGGATCGGCCACGGAGTATCCACCGGATTTCAATGCGCCGATCCGTCGGGCCACATCCTCGTCGGCTTCGCCACGATGTGCGGCCAGCAGATCGAGGTACTGGCCTGCGATCGCATGCATCCGCATGCGGTCGTAACGATCCGATGCCCGCATCGTCGCTTGAGGCTCGAATCCCGCGCCGTAGAAGAGCCGATCCGCCAGCACGAATCCGAGAAGTCCGGTGAGGACGGCTGCCGAGGTCCCGAAACGCTGCGGGTCGCCTCGGTGTGGAACTCCGGCGGCCAGCTCGGCCAGCGCGCGAAACGTCGTCGCGCGACTTCTTCGAGATGAGGAACGGTCCATGACGTCGTCGTGTATGAGCGCGAATGTGTGCAATAGCTCGAGGGCTGCGCCCGTTCGGATGATCGCGGGGGAGTCGCCACCGCCGGCCGCCCGGTGTCCCCAGTAGCAGAAGAGGGGCCGCAATCTCTTGCCGCCGGCGGAGACCAGTGCCTCGATCTCGTCCAGAAGAGGAAGCGCTTCGGCATCGAGGGAACTGCGCTCGTCGTCGATGTAGTGCAAAAGCGCTCGTGTTATCTGCTTCGCGACGTCCACCGATGAAGTCTGCCCGATAGGAATGCGAAGGGCGGACGCGCCGAGGTGTGCGCTCAGATAGGGTTGCCCGGCCGATGAGCCAGGGCTTGAGACTATTCCGCCGCCTTGCGCTCGGCACCGCGATCGCAACCCTCGCTTTGACCGGCGTGGGCGGGCTGGTCCGTGGTACCGGGTCCGGCTTGGGTTGTCTGGACGAATGGCCCAAGTGCCGAGGTGGATGGATCGCACCCGGCGAGTACAAGGCGCTCATCGAATATTCGCATCGCGCGGTCGCGGGGATCGTCGTTGTGCTCATCGTGCTGCTCGTGATCGCTGCGCGGCGCTGGGTGCCCGAGCATCGCGGGCTCTTCAAGTTGTCACTCGCCGCGCTTGGCGCTGTAGTCGCTCAGGCATTGCTCGGCCGCGAGGTCGTGACGTCGGGACTCCACGCGGCTTTGGTCACCGCTCACTTCCTGCTGGCCTTGGCACTCGTCGCGTTGGTGACGATCGTGGCGTCTTCGTCCTACTCAATAGGACGACCGGATCCGACGGATACGCAGCGACGGATAGCGCGATCGGCGATCGGCGCGGTTGCGGCTCTGGTTCCTTTGCTCGTGGTTGGCGCCTACGTTCGCGAGAAGGGCGCAGGATCTGCGTTCGGAGATTGGCCGCTCATGGGCGGCCACATCATTCCTTCGTTCGATGCACCGGGTTCTGCGTTGCACTTCGCGCATCGGGTGCTGGCGCTGTTGGTGGCGGGGCATCTCGTCGGCGTTGCGTTGCGTGCTCGGCACGACGATCGCCGCGACGTGCGCGTGTTGGCTCTGGGTGGTTTGTTCCTGTTCCTGAGTCAGGCTCTCGTGGGCGCGGCGAATGTCTGGACGCAGTTGCAACCGGCCGCCGTCGTGGGCCACGCGACGTTGGCTTACGTCACGTGGTCGGCGTACGTGGCACTGGCGGTCGTTTCGCGCTCCGGCTCTCAACAAGGTGCGCGAAGCGTCGGCGGCGCAGCCGCCGCGGGGGGTTCGGGGGGCGCAGTGTTGCCCCCCCGATGAGAAAAGCCTTCGCAAGCTTCCGGGCCTACGCGAACCTGACGAAGCCCAGGATCATCATCCTTCTCCTCGTCACAACCGTCCCGGCGATGGTTCTCGCCCAGCGAGGGATGCCGTCCCTCTGGCTGATCGGCGCGACGTTGCTCGGCGGGATGCTTACGGCCGGGAGCGCAAACGCGCTCAATCAGTACCTCGAGCGCGACATCGACGAGAAGATGCATCGAACGAGGAAGCGCCCTTTGCCGTCTCACTCCGTTGAACCCCTGCGAGCACTCATCTTCGCGATAGCGCTTGGCATCGCCGGGTTCGTATGGCTGACGGTCGTAGTGAATCTCCTGAGCGCGATCCTCGCCGTCAGCGCCATTGCGTTTTACGTCCTCATCTACACGCTCCTCCTCAAACGGTCGACGCCGCAGAACATCGTCATCGGCGGTGCGGCCGGCGCGGTCCCCGTGCTTGTGGGCTGGGCCGCCGTCACCGGCACGATCGAGGCTCCGGCTTGGGTGATGTTCGCGATCATCTTTCTCTGGACGCCGCCGCACTTCTGGGCGCTGGCCATGCGGTATCGCGACGATTACGCGGCTGCCGGTGTTCCGATGCTCCCCGTCGTCCGAGGCGATGACGCAACCACAGCGCAGATCTTCCTCTACACGGTTGTGTTGGTTGCCTCGACCTTGGTTCTTTCTCCCGTCGGCGGCCTGGGCGTGCTCTATGCAGCGAGCGCAGCGGCACTTGGCGGCGGCTTCATCTACAGGGCGGCCCGCCTTCGGCTGGCTCCGAGCTCGGGCGCCGCGATAAAGCTCTTTCGCTACTCGGTGACCTACCTCGGATTGTTGTTCGCGGCTATAGCCGTTGACCGGCTCGTTTGGTGACTTGGTTGAGCGCTGCCTTGTGTGTTGTCATGCTTCCGGTCTGATGCGGTCCTTTCTGATGTCTTGGCGACGCCTCCGTTGGCTCATCCCGGCCGGCCTTGTGCTGGCCGCGGCGGCATGCGGAAAGACGCCAGACACGACAGAGCAGGCGCGCGGCGTGCTCTCCGGCATAAACATCGTGCTCGCCATGACCGTAGTACTCGTCGTCGTGGCCGGTGGTCTGCTGATCGGAGCTTTCGGGCTCGACCGGTTCGTGCGCAGCCGCAAGCAATTGGCCGATGCGCCGGCCGAACCGGAAGACGAGACCGACGAGGTCGTGGCGGGGATAACCGTCGGGCGCGCCGGGGTCCCGCGCTGGCTCTACGCCTTCTACGTCCTCATACCGCTCTTCGCGATGCTCTACGTCTTCACAAGCATCCCGGAGGACGCGGGCGGTACCCAACCAAAGGCCACGAAACCACCTATCGGCCCGTGCACCGAGTGCACGATCACCGCGAGCGGCATCACTTTCGACAAGGACAAGCTGGAACTGCCGGCGGAAACCGACGTAACCATCACGTTCGAGAACAAGGACACCGGCGTCCCGCACGACTTCACGCTCTGGGAATCGGCGGACGCGGCCAGTGCCGGCGGTGACGCGGGCAAGCTCGGATCGACGGGAACCGTGAACGGCGGCACCGAAAAGGAACTCAAGACGAAGTCCCCGCCCCCGGGCACGTACTACTTCAACTGCACGATCCACCCGCCTGCTATGAACGGCACACTCGAGGTCGTACCGGGCTAGCGAACATTTCCGGCCATAGACTCGGGTCGTGGCCTTTGACCTGATCGTCGCCGGCGGTGGTCCCGCAGGTTCTTCTGCCGCCTGGCGTGCTGCTACTTCTGGAGCGCGCGTGCTCGTCGTCGACAAGGCCGAGTTCCCGCGAGACAAGCCTTGCGGTGATGGATTGACTCCGCGCGCCGTCGCGTCGATCGATGCCATCGGCCTCGGCAACGAGCTGAAACGGTTCAACCGTGTCGACAAACTGCGCATACACGGCGCCGGCCGCTCGTTGACTTTCGGTTGGCCCGAGTCGGACTCGTTCCCTGATCACGGCTACGTCATCGCGCGAACCGATCTGGACGAGATGATGCTGCGTCACGCCCAAGCCGCCGGCGCAGAAGTTCGCGAAGGTACGAGCGTGGTTGCTCCGATAATCGAGAACGGAATCGTGCGCGGCGTGAAGGTTCGGCACAACGGCACGTCGGAGGATCTTCTCGCTCCGATCGTTATCGCGGCGGACGGCGCGTCGTCCCGCATCGGGCGAGCGTTGGGCATGGTGCTCGACCCCAAGCGTCCGGTGGCCGCTGCTATGCGAGCCCACTTCGAGGCCAAGCGTCCGGAAGAAGACGACGCCGTTATCGAGAGTTATCTAGAGCTTCGCGACGACGATGCCCTGCTTCCCGGTTACGGCTGGATCTTTCCGATGGGCGAGGGCCGGATAAACGTCGGTGTCGGCGTCCTGTCCACTTACAAGGGCTGGCGCGAAGTAAACAATGCGCACCTGATGGAAGTCTTCATGAGGGCGCTGCCGCCGGCTTGGGAGCTTCCCGATCTGTCGACCCTGCGTGAAAGCGGGCAGCTGAAGGGCTGGCGTTTACCGATGGGACTCTCGGTATGGCCGCCCTGGCGTCCGGGGGTCATCGCATGCGGCGACGCCGCCGGTGTCATCAACCCCTTCAACGGTGAAGGAATCTCGGAGGCCGTCGAGTCCGGAGTGATCGGTGCCGAAGTGGCGCTCGAGGCTATAGACGGACGTGGGCCCGGCGATCTGTCTGTTTATGCGGACCGGCTGGACGAGATGTGGGGGCCCTACTACCGGCTCGCGCGCACGTTCGTGCGATTGATCGGGCGTCCGCGCATCATGCGCGCACTCACGGTGGTCGGTATGCGCGTGCCCCCGGTGATGGAGTTCGCCTTCAAGATGCTGGCGAACCTCTACCGGGAGCAGGGCGGTGGAAAGGGCGACGCGTTGGTGCGCGCGATGCTCCGCGCCGCCTCGATAATCCGCGTCGGTTAAGCGGGCCGCCCTCGACTTTGACCTCTAAGCGTCCTCCTGGCTATACTTTGTGAACTGAATCACAAAGTCCCATCACAAAGTCCAGGGACGACTGAAGAGGACGCGAGGAGGTCGCACGCGGTGACCGCAGTGACACCGCAGCTCACCTCGGTGGTTGCCCCGCCTTTCGGGCCGCAACTACCTTGGGGGCTCGACTAGAGGGGGTACCCGTGCTCGCGAGCTACCTGCCCATCGCTTTCATGCTCGGTCTAGCGGGTGCGTTCGCAGTTGTATCGGTGGCGGCCTCTCGCGCGATCTCTCCCAAAGACCCCACGCCGCAAAAGCTCATGCCGTACGAATGCGGGATCACGGAGATCGATCCCAAGGTCGAGCGGTTCCCCGTCCGCTTCTACCTCGTGGCCATGCTCTTCGTGATCTTCGACGTCGAGGTGATCCTGTTCTTCCCGTGGGCCGTGAGCTTCCGGGCCTTCCCGACGCATTCGTTGATCGCGATGAGCGTCTTCATCTTCCTGCTGCTCGTTGCCTTCGTCTACGAGTGGCGGAACGGAGGTCTCGAGTGGGACTAGAGGAGCGTCTTCCGGCGATCGTCACGCTCTCCCTTGAGAAGCTCGTCAATTGGGGGCGCAAGAACTCGGTTTGGCCGGCGACCTTTGGCTTGGCGTGTTGCGCGATCGAGATGATGCAGACGGTCGCGCCGCGACACGACCTTTCGCGCTTCGGTATGGAGCGTTTCGCTGCATCGCCTCGGCAGGCCGACCTGATGATCGTGGCCGGACGCGTCTCGCAAAAGATGGCGCCCGTTCTTCGCCAGATCTACGACCAGATGACCGAGCCGAAATGGGTCATCTCGATGGGAGCCTGTGCGTCTTGCGGAGGGATGTTCAACAACTACGCGATCCTTCAGGGCGTTGATCAGATCGTTCCCGTCGACGTCTACGTTCCGGGATGTCCGCCGACCCCGGAAATATTGATGGCCGGGATCTTTCAGCTCCATCGGCAGATCTCCAAAGAGCCCCTCAAGCTCGGAAGCGCGCGGTAGGCGATCGATGGAACGCCTGAAAGAGCTGGCCGACCGAGTTAGTGAACGGATTCCCGAGGCGTCGGTGACCGCCGAAGTTGCCATGGACATGGCGGTCCTGGTCTGTTCTCCCGACCACGTGGCCGACGTCCTCAGACTCGCTCGGGACGACTTCGGCTTCGACATGCTCACCGACGTCAGCTGCGTCGACTGGCTCCCGCGGGACCCCCGCTACGACGTGAACTACCACTTGCTATCGCTGACGCGGATGGAACGTCTGCGGGTGAAGTTGCATATCGCCGATGCCGAGGCGCCGACGGTGCCGTCTGTTGTTCCCGTGTATCCGGGTGCGAACTGGCACGAACGAGAGGTCTTCGATTTCTTCGGGATCGTTTTCTCGGGTCACCCGAACCTGAAGCGCATCCTCATGCCGGACGAGTGGATCGGACATCCACTGCGGAAGGACTACCCGGTCGGCGGCGTGCCCGTCGAATACCGGATCGAGCCGGCGTATGTCGGATCCAACGTCGTTCCCGCGGACAGCCGTCCGGCCGCCGGCGGCGTCCCTGCGCGACTGAGGCGTGACCGGGGCCGCTTGTCGCACATGACGTGGACCGGCCCGCCGGCGACGGGTGTCGGCCGGACCGAACCCGATGAGCCAGCCGCTCCATCTGAAGAGGGCGAGGAAGTGTGAGCGACCTCCAGACCACGACACCCGAGATCGATTCCGAAGTCCGCGACCTGTGGGTCGAGGACGAAACGATGCGGGTCAACATGGGCCCGCAGCACCCGTCGACGCACGGGGTGCTACGCCTTCGCGTCGAGGTCGCCGGCGAAACGATCGTGTCTATCGAGCCGATCATCGGTTACCTGCACACGGGGATCGAGAAGCAGGCCGAAACGCTCAATTGGATCCAGGTCGTAACCGACGTCACGCGCGCGGACTACCTGTCGCCCTTCTACAACGAGCTCGCTTATGCCCTGGCCGTCGAGAAGCTCGTCGGTGTGGACGTGCCGCTGCGCGCGCAATGGATCCGCATCCTCATGTGCGAGCTCAATCGCATCTCGTCCCACCTGGTCTGGTTGGCGACGGGCGGCCTCGAGCTGGGCGCCCTGTCGATGGCGACCTTCGCCTTCCGCGAGCGAGAGATGATCTTGGACCTCTATCAGGCCGTCACCGGGTTGCGGATGAACCATGCGTACATCCGACCCGGTGGAGTCAACATGGACTTCCGTCCCGAGCACTACGGGATGATCAAAGACCTTGTCGAGCTTCTCCCAAAACGGTTCGACGAATACGAGGACTTCCTGTCGGCCAATCCCATCTGGGTTCGAAGGAACAGAGGCATCGGTGTCCTGAAGGCCGAAGACGCGCTCGGCCTCGGCGTCACAGGGCCCAATCTCAGAGCCTCCGGCGTTGCGCATGACCTGAGAAAGAAGACCAACTACCTCCCATACGACGAGTTCGATTTCGAAGTGCCTACGGGAACCAACGGAGACTGCTACGACCGCTACCTCGTGCGAATGCGCGAGATGAAAGAGTCCGCGAAGATCGTGAAGCAAGCCCTCGAAGGACTCCCGGAAGGAGAGTTCCGCGCGTCGGGCAAGCTCGTGCCGCCGCCGCGGAACCGGCTCCCGGTTTCGATGGAAGCCGTCATCCATCACTTCAAGCTCTTCACGGAAGGACCGCACGTCCCGGCCGGTGAGGTCTACTCCGCCGTTGAGAGCCCGCGTGGCGAGCTCGCGCACTTCGTCGCCTCGGACGGGCGCGGCCGGCCGTGGCGCCTGCACATCCGCGGGCCGTCGTTCACGAATCTCCAGGTGGTCGAGATCATCGCCCCGGGATCGCTGCTGGCCGACCTGATCGCGATCCTTGCGTCGATCGATCCGCTCATGGGAGACGTCGACAGGTGAGCGAGCGCGTTCTATCCGACGCCTTCTACGCGCACGCCACCGAGGTGATCGCCCGATACCCGGTACCTCGCTCGGCGTTGATCATGCTGCTGCACGACGCTCAGGACGAGGTGGGCTACATCACCGATGACGTCATCCGAGAAGTCGGCGACCTGCTGAATCTGAACTCTGCCGACGTCGCCGGCGTGGCGACGTTCTACACGATGTTCAAGCGCCGGCACCCCGGGAAGTACTTGATCTCACTTTGCACCGAGCCGGGTTGCGGGATGTTCGGTGCGGACGACACCGCCGACAAGCTGCGTGAGCTCGTCGGACCCGAGTCCGAGACGACATCCGACGGACTTATGTCGTGGGAGCAGGTCGAATGTTTGGCTTTCTGCGGTGCGGCTCCCGCGGCCCAAGTGAATTACCGCGACATTCCCAATCTCACGTCCGAGCGGTCGATCAGGTTGTGCGAAGCACTGCGCGGAGGACGTGAGCTCAAGGACGTGATCGACGAGCTTCGTGCCGATGCGAAGCTGCCGGTGTTCGACGGATCCGCTTCGGCGAACGGATCCGCTTCGGAGAAGGAGTCCGCGGATGCCTGAGACGTCGGAGGTCATCTTCAAGCGCCGCGGCCATCCGCAGAGCTATTCGGTCGAGCACTACCTCGACACCGAGGGTTACGAGGGTCTGCGCAAGGCCGTAACGGAGATGACGCCTCAGGAAGTGATCGACGCCGTCGATGCTTCGGGATTGCGCGGTCGCGGGGGTGCCGGCTTCCCCACGGGCCGAAAGTGGTCCTTCATCCCGAAGGACTCGCCGAAGCCGCGTTACGTCGTTGCGAACTGCGACGAGGGCGAACCGGGCGCGTGGCACGACCGCGAGATGATGGAAACAGATCCACACGCCCTCCTCGAGGGTCTGGCCGTCGCTTCCTACGCGATCGGCGGCAAGAAGGCATTCATCTACTGCCGCGGAGAGTTTGTGCTCGCTCACGAACGCCTCGAGCAGGCGATCCGCGATGCCTATGGCCGAGGTTTCCTGGGCGAGAACATCTTCGACACGGATTTCTCTTGCGACATCGTCCTGCACCGCGGAGCGGGCGGCTACATCTGCGGTGAGGAGACGGCGCTGCTCGAATCACTCGAGGGATACCGCGGGATGCCACGTTCCCGGCCCCCTTTCCCGGCCGTCGAGGGCCTGTACGCGTCACCCACGGTCGTCAACAACACACAAACGCTTATGAACGCAGGCCCAATCGTGCGCAACGGCGTCGAATGGTTCAGGCAGTGGGGGACGGAGAAGTCACCCGGCACCGCCGTCGTCAGCGTCTCCGGCGCCGTGCGGGCGCCGAGGAACATCGAAGTGCCGATGGGAACCACAGTGCGGGAATGCATCGAGCTCGCCGGCGGTATCGACGATCGCGGGATGAAGGCCTTCTGTCCCGGCGGTTCATCCACTCCGATGCTCATCGAAGAGCATCTCGACACCGGCATGGATTACGAGTCGCTGATGGCGGTCGGTTCGGTTCTCGGCGCGACGGCGATCATCGTCATCCCGAAGACGATGTGCATCGTTCGGGCGGTCGCGCGGTGGATGATCTTCTACGAGCACGAGTCGTGCGGTAAGTGCACACCTTGCCGCGAAGGGACGAGCTGGCTGGCGCAAGTCCTTGAGCGGATAGAAGAAGGCCACGGAACCAACCGCGACCTCGCGCTTCTCGAGAACGTCAGTAAGAACATGGCCGGCAAGACCCTGTGCGCGCTCGCCGACTTCGCGGCCGGGCCGGTGCTCTCTTCCTTGAAGTACTTCTTCGACGAGTACGAGGAGCACGTCCGCATCGGCGGGTGCCCGATGAAGCGCGAACCCGTAATGGCGGCCGCGACATGACCGAGACCAAACAAGAGACGATCACGATCACCGTCGACGGTAAGGAGATCTCTTGCCGGCCCGGTGAGCTTCTGATCGAGGTGGCCAAGCGTGCCGGGATCTACATCCCGTACTTCTGCTACCACCCGCGCATGGACCCCGTCGGTGCATGCCGCATGTGTCTCATCAACCTTCAGCCCGGACCCCCGAAGCCACAGACCGCCTGCACGACTCGAGTGGCCGACGGGATGACTGTGGAAACACAGTTCGTGAACTCCGAGGTTCGTGATGCGCAGCAAGGCGTGCTCGAGTTCCTGCTGATCAACCACCCTCTCGATTGCCCGATCTGTGACCGCGGCGGTGAGTGCCCGCTGCAAGACCAGACGCAGGACTACGGCCCGGCGGAATCCCGGTTCGTCGAAGCGAAGCGACGTTTCGAAAAGGCCGTGCCGATCTCCCCGCTGATCAGACTCGATCGCGAACGCTGCATCCTCTGTTACCGGTGCACCCGTTTCTGCGAAGAGCTTTCCGGCGACACGCTCATCGGCGTGATGGAACGGGGAAGCCGCGCATACATCTTTCCGTTCGAAGGAGAAGCGTTCGATTCGTATTTCAGCGGGAACACCGTTCAGATCTGTCCGGTCGGCGCGCTCACGAGTAGCGAGTACCGATTCCGTGCCCGGCCCTGGGATGTCCACAATGTTGCATCGACGTGCAACCTCTGTGCTTCCGGCTGCAGCTTGAATGTTGGCGTCCGTGTCCAGGACGGCAACGTCGTTCGGTTCTCTGCGGCCGTGAATGAGGACACGAACGAGGAGTGGCTTTGCGATAAGGGTCGCTACGCGAACGCTTACATCTCGTCTCCCGATCGGCTGACGCAACCACTGGTGCGTCGTGATGGCGAGCTCTACGCCGTTTCGTGGAACGAGGCGTTCGAAAAGCTCGTCGAAGGCTTGGCTCCCGTCCTCAGTGGCGACGGCCAAGCCGGAGTGATCATCGGTGGGTCCTTGTGCGACGAGGACGCCTACGTCGCTCAGAAATTTGCTCGGGAAGCATTGGGCACGAACAACATCGACCACCGTATGGAACCGGGCATGAGCGCGGATGCGCTGGTAACACCCGGTCTTACCTACGACGACGTGCTCGGCGCCGATGTCGTCGCCCTGATTGGCTGCGACGTCCGCGAAGAGCTGCCGGTGTTGTTCCTTCGCCTGCGGATCGCCGCGACGAAGCGCGGACTGCGCACCGTCATTGTTCACCCACGCGAGATAGCTCTGTCCGAGTACGCGGACGTCCTGGTTCAGCCGATCCCGGGAACGGAAGGCGCACTCGACGCGGCAGATATGGAGCGCGTGACCAAGGCATTGAGCGACGCCGAGAGCGCGGTGATCCTCCTCGGCCCCCGGATGTGCGGTGCCGATGTCGTCACCGCGTGGCGATCGGTTGCTGCGAACGTGGGTGCTCGCTTCGGCTGGCTTCCTCGCCGCGCCGGGGAGTACGGAGCTTTGTCGGCAGGGGCGCATCCCGAGCTGCTGCCCGGATGGAACCCTGCCTCCGAAAAAGGTTTGGACACCGCCGGCATCCTTCGAGCCGCTGCCGACGGAAGCCTTCACGCACTCTGGTTGGTCGGTGCCGACGTCGTCGCCGACGTTCCGGAGGCCGGGCTCGGTCAAACGGCACTCGAGAAGGCGCCGTTCGTCGTCGTCCAAGACGTGCAGTGGTCGCCGCTCCTCGAGCACGCCGATGTGGTGTTTCCCGGCGCGACTTTCGTCGAGCGCGACGGAACCTTGACCGACTGGGAAGGTCGTAGGCAGGAGGTGCACGCAGCCGTCGATCCGCCGGGGGCGGCGCGCGCCGACTACGCGATCCTTGCCGAGAGCGCTCGTCGCCTGGGCAAGCCGATCGGTTGCCGAACGATCTCTGATATCCGGGCCGAGTTGAATGCTGCTCTTAAAGATTCAAAAGCGGCGCAAGCGCCGCTAGGAGATACCGAAACCAAAGGCAACACCAATACCTCCGCCTTGGGCAGTGGCGTCAGGCTCCTCACTTACCGGCTTCTCTACGACGATGGTTCGCGAATACGTGACACGGCCGGTCTGCGGGAGCTCACTCCCGGCTCATTCGTCGAGCTCAACGTCGCGGATGCGGAGCGGGCCGGTGTTGCCGATGGGCAGAGCGTTCGGGTCTCTTCGGCCCATGGCTCACTGACCACGCACGTGCAGATCTCGAAAGCCATTCGCGAAGGTGTCGCCTTCGTCCCGTGGTCCCAGTGGGGCGAGTCGGCGCAATCGCTGGTCAAGTGGGACGACCTAAGCCCAGTGATCACCGTGGAGCCGGCCTAGTGGACTGGATCGACATCGCGATCATCCTCGCCAAGACGGTCGTCGTCTTCCTGCTTCTCAACGTCTTGCTGGCGATCGTGGTGTGGGCCGAGCGAAAGATTCTGTCGGACATGCAGTCGCGCATCGGGCCCAACCAGGCCGGACCGTACGGGATCCTGCAATCGCTCGCCGATGGCGTGAAGCTCTTGATGAAGGAGGACATCCTCCCGACGGCGGCGGACAAGATCGTCTATCGGCTTGCACCGATCGTTTCGGCTGTGCCCGCCTTCCTCGCTTTCACCGTCGTCCCCTTCGGGGACAAGATCAAGATCGGCGGACGGGAGATCATCTTGCAGCTCGCCGACCTCAACGTCGGCATCCTGTTCTTCCTCGCGATGGGATCCATCGCCGTTTACGGCATCGCGCTGGCCGGCTGGTCGTCCGGTTCGAAGTACCCGCTTATCGGAGCGGTGCGATCGAGCGCGCAGATGATCTCCTACGAGATCGCGATGGGTCTTTCAGTCGTTCCCGTCATCCTCTACGCCGGGACCATGTCGACGCGCGGGATCGTCGAAGCGCAGCACGATGCATGGTTCATCGGCGCACAGATCCCGTCCTTCCTGATCTTCTTGCTGGCCGGCGTAGCCGAAACGAACCGCGCGCCCTTCGACCTTCCGGAAGCCGAGACGGAATTGGTGGCCGGCTATCACACGGAATATTCCGGCATCAAATTCATGATGTTTTTCATGGCCGAGTACATGCACATAGTCACGATCTCTTCGATCGCCGTGACCTTGTTCTGGGGCGGCTGGAACGGACCGCACATCGGTTTCCTGCCGGCGATGTGGCCGGTGGTCTGGTACCTCGCGAAGGTCAGCGTCTTCATCTTCTTGTTCTTCTGGATCCGCGCGTCTCTCCCGCGCCTTCGCTACGACCAATTGATGAATATCGGTTGGAAGTTCCTGATCCCCATCGGGATGCTCTGGATCCCGATCTCGGCCGCCGCCCGCATCGTGGATCTCAGAAGGTGGGTCCTCTGGGTCGTCGGCGCCCTCATCGGGTTGGTCATCATTGGCGTCTTTGCACCGACCCGTGACGATGAGGAAGTGCCAGGCCGAAGCGAAGCGGAAGTGCCACGCCGAAGCGAAGCGGAGGCGCCATGAGCCAGGTAAGGCAAGGTCCGCTGGAGGGCGTGATCGCGATCGCCAAGGGCATGTGGATCACGCTGAAGCACATGCTCGTCCGGCCTGCCGACACCGTCGAGTTCCCGTTCGAGCGCCGTGTCCCGCCGCCGCGTATGCACGGACGCCACATCCTCAATCGTTACGAAAACGGGATGGAGAAATGCATCGGTTGCGAGTTGTGCGCGGGAGCCTGTCCGGCCGACGCGATCCTGGTCTGGGGAGCCGAGAACCCCAAGGACAACCCGATCTCGCCCGGCGAGCGCTACGCGGCGGTGTACGAGATCAACATGCTCCGCTGCATCTTCTGCGGGCTGTGTGTTGAGGCCTGTCCAACTGATGCGATCACGATGACGTCCTTCTTCGAGTTCACCGGTAAGTCACGGAGCTCGCTCATCTACACCAAAGAGGAGCTGCTCCAGGCGCCTCCATCGGTGGAGTGGGAAAAGCTCGGTTACATCGGCGACCCGATCATCCTTTCGCAGGACGAAATGGAGCAGCCCGGCGTCGGCAGTCTGCACGGCGCCGGCGAATCCGGCGACGAAGTTGTGGACGTCCCGGTTGTGTGGCTCCCGACCGAGACGTGGCGCGCTCCCTACGAGACAGAGGGGACCAAGTGACGCTGTTCATCGTCTTCGGCGCGCTGGCGCTGGGAGCCGGAGTGGCGATGCTCTTCCAGCGAAACTCGATCCACGCTGCCCTGCTGCTGGTCTTGAACCTGTTGTCGGTGGCTGTTCTGTTTTTGGCCCTGGGGGCCGAGTTCCTCTTCGTCGCGCAGATCATCGTTTACGCCGGCGCGATCGTGATCTTGTTCTTGTTCGTGATCATGCTCCTGGGAGTCGATCGCAACGAAGACCTCGCCGAACCGCGCCGCTTCCAAACGCGCCAGCTCGCAATGGGGGGAGTAACGGCGATCGTGCTCGTCGGTTCTCTGGCCGCCGCACTCTCGACGCGAACCTTGGCATCTCCGCTTCCTGAAGCTCCCGAAGGCTTCGGCTCGGCCGAGTTCATCGGTGGCGTTCTCTTCCAGAACTACCTTCTTCCATTCGAGGTCACAGGCCTGCTCCTGCTCGTGGCCACGATCGGCATCCTGATGCTCGCCAAGCGCAAGCCGAGGTGACGTGAGCGACCAACCCGCACCTCCGGAGCCCACGACGCCGGCCGCCGAAGCACCTGTGGCTTCACCTCCGCCGACCGGACCCCAACGACGAGGGACGAACATCGTCGCGTTGGTGGCCGGAATGGCCGTTGTCGTCATCATCGCAGCCTTCGTTCTGCGCGGGCGGACGCCTACCCCGGGCCACTATGTCGGTCTCTCGATGCTTCTTTTCATCACGGGCGCACTCGGTGTTCTCGTTCGTCGCAACGCTCTGGTTCTCTTCATGTGCGTCGAGCTCATGCTCAACGCCGTAAACGTGGCTTTCGTGGCTTTCGCGCGTATGCACGGAAGCGTCGAGGGCCACGTGATCGTCTTGTTCGTGATGATCGTCGCCGCAGCCGAGGTCGCCGTCGGTCTGGCAATCATCGTTTCGATATTCCGGCGCCGCCATAGCGCAAACGTCGACGACCTCTCGATGCTCCAAGGCTGAGCGTGAACATCACCTGGCTGATCCTTGCGGCCCCGCTAGCCGGTGCTCTCATCCTTTTGACCTCCGGACGACGCGTCGGACGCTCGTCCGGCGTGCTTGCCTCGCTGGCCATCGCCGTCGCTTTCGTTGCTGCGTCGATCTCTTTTCTCTGGCTCGTGTCCATGGACGCCGGCGGGCGATCCGCGCAGGTGCACCTATTCACGTGGGCCCAGATCGGCCCCCTGGACATCGGCGCCGACCTGCGCTGGGATCCGCTCGCGGCGGTGATGGCGCTCACCGTCACCGGTGTCGGTTTCCTGATCCACGTCTACTCCATCGGGTACATGCACGACGACCCGCGGTACCCGCGCTTCTTCGCCTACATGAACCTCTTCGTGTTCTCGATGCTGCTGCTCGTCCTGGCTGACAACCTTCTTCTGCTCTACGCCGGCTGGGAGCTGGTCGGTCTTTGTTCCTACTTGCTCATCGGCTTCTGGTTCGAGAAACCCGCCGCAGCTACGGCTGCGAAGAAGGCGTTCATCACAACGCGGATCGGCGATACCGGGATGCTTATCGGGCTGTTCGTTCTGTTTGGCGCGGTCGGGTCGTTCCAGATCCCCGAGATCAATCGCGCGGCAGCAGAAGGTGGACTGGCCACCGGCACGGCGACGGTCGCTGCGTTGTTGCTCTTTGCCGGCGCCGTCGGAAAATCGGCGCAGCTTCCGTTGTACGTCTGGTTGCCGGATGCCATGGAAGGCCCGACCCCCGTCTCCGCTCTCATCCACGCGGCAACGATGGTCACGGCCGGCGTGTACCTGGTCGTTCGGCTCAATCCTCTATACGAGTTCGCCGAAGTAGCGGGAACGGTTGTCGCCGTCGTCGGTGTGGCAACCGCGTTGTACGCGGCGATCCTGGCGATGGCCGAAGACGACATAAAGCGCGTGCTCGCGTATTCGACTATCAGTCAGCTCGGATTCATGTTCCTGGCCGCCGGAGTGGGTGCCTATGGGGGAGCGATGTTCCACCTCGTTACGCATGCTTTTTTCAAGGCGTTGCTCTTCCTCGGTGCCGGATCGGTGATGCACGCGCTCGGCGGAGAGACGGCGCTCGACCGGATGGGTGGGCTGCGCAAAGCGATCCCACAGACCTTCGCTGTGATGTTCGTTGGCTGGGGGGCGATAACCGGTTTGCTTCCGTTCTCGGGTTTCTTCTCCAAGGACGCGATCATGGCGTCGGTCTGGGCGGGGGGACACACCGTGCTCTTCGGTGTCGGCGCACTGGCCGCCTTGTGCACCGCGTTCTACATGAGCCGGTTGCTGTTCCTCGCCTTCTTTGGCAAGCAGAGGTGGTCGGAGGGGACACACCCCCATGAGTCGCCGCCGTCGATGGTGCTGCCGATGGCCGTCCTGGCCGTGATGGCCGTCTTCGGATTCGTTTTGAACCTGCCCGGTGAGCTCCCGCGTGCCGCGATGCTCGATCACTTCCTTGGACCGGTGATCGGTGAAGCGCATCACGAAGAGGCGATCGGTGTCCTCATCGTGATGTGGGCGCTGGCAGCCGTTGGAGTTCTCGGTGCATGGGCCATATACGGGAGCGATCTCGAGCGACGGGAAGCCGTGCGCAAACGTCTCGGGCCGGTGAACACACTGGTCCGTCAAAAGTTCTTCGTGGACGAGATCTACGAGACGATCGTTGTCGCACCCGTGCGATTGCTGGCGTCGTTCCTGGCCGGGGTTTTCGATCGATATGTGATCGACGGTGCCGTGAATGGAGCGGGCACGTTGATCAGCCGCGCGGCGGGACAGTTACGGAAACTGCAAACAGGGTTCGTCCGCAATTACGCAGTGGGTGTCTTCGGAGGCGCAGCCGTCGTGATCCTCTACGTGGTGTTACGGGCGGGATAGATGGACGGATTCCCGTGGCTCACCGTGCTGCTTTTCACGCCCCTCGCGGGCGTGGTCGTCGTAGCGCTGTCGCCTCGCAACGATGAGTTGCTGAAGAGGATCGGTCTGGTCTTCTCCGGGGCGGCTTTCGTTGTTTCGCTGATCGTCCTTGCGAAGTTCCAGGTAGGGAACGCCGACTTCCAGCTGGTCGAACGTCTTAGCTGGGTACGCGACTGGGGCATCAATTACCACTTGGGCATCGACGGCATCTCGCTCTTCCTCGTCCTGCTTACTGCTTTGCTTTTCCCGATCTGCTTCTTGGCGTCTAACAGCGTGAACAAACGCATCAAGGAGTACGTGATCGCCTTGCTGCTCACGGAGTGGGCGATCCTCGGCGTCTTTCTCGCCCTCGATATGGTTCTCTTCTACATCTTCTGGGAAGCCGTCCTGATCCCGATGTATCTGCTGATCGGCATCTGGGGATACGAGCGCCGCATCTACGCGACGATCAAGTTCTTCCTCTACACGCTGGCCGGCGGGCTCTTGATGCTCATCGGGATCGTTGTGCTGCACGTCGCGGTCCGCAATCAAGGCGCTGCGGCCACCTTCTCTTACGTCGACTTCGTCGAGCTGGCTCCACAGCTCGCTCTTGGTACTCAGGCTTGGATCTTTGCGGCGCTGGCCGTCGCATTTGCGATCAAGGTTCCGGTATTCCCGTTCCATACGTGGCTCCCGGATGCGCACACCGAGGCACCGACGGCGGGTTCGGTGATCCTGGCCGGCGTTCTGCTGAAGATGGGCACGTACGGTTTCATCCGCTTCTCGCTTCCACTCTTCCCCGAGATCGCGCGAGAGGCGGCGCCGTACATGATGGTCGCTGCGGTAATCGGCATCTTGTACGGCGCCGCCGTCTCGGCCGTTCAGTCGGACCTCAAGCGGCTCGTTGCCTATTCATCGGTGAGCCACCTCGGATTCGTGTTGCTCGGCTTGTTTGCCTTCACGCTGCAGGGGGCCCAGGGATCCCTTCTCCAGATGGTCAACCACGGACTGTCGACGGGTGCGCTCTTCCTCTTGGTCGGAATGCTCTACGAGCGACGCCACACTCGCGCCATCGAGGATTTCGGCGGCCTGGGTTCCGTCGCTCCCGTTTACTCGGGCGTGTTCCTGATCGTTGCGCTTGCGTCGCTTGGATTGCCGGGACTCAACGGATTCGTCGGTGAGTTCTTCATCCTGTCCGGTGCCTTCCAAGCGAATCGTCTCGCCGCGATCCTCGGCGCCGGCGGCGTCGTGGGCGCTGCGCTCTATCTGCTGTGGGCGTACCAGAGGACGTTCCACGGACCGATTACGTCCGACGAGAACCGGGTCTTCAAGGACCTGACGATGCGTGAGCGAGTCGTGCTTGCTCCACTCGTTCTGCTCATCGTTCTGATAGGTGTCTGGCCCCAACCGTTCTTCGAGCGGATGGAGCCTGCGGTGTCGAAGACCCTTTCGGCTTTGGTCGGAGGCCCCTGATGCCGGGAACAGAAGCCTGGACGGTTCTGCTCCCCGAGCTCGTTCTCGTCGGCGCGGCGATACTGCTGCTCCTCATAGACGCAGCCTTTCCAAAGTCGCGCGGACCTCACCTGGCCGCCGTCACATTGGTCGCGCTCATCGTGGCGGCGGTGCTTGCGTTCGATCAGTGGGGTGCGGATGCACAGCTGGCGCTGGGCGGGATGGTCGTGTCCGACTCGTTCGGAGTCTTCGCACGGTGGGTGATCCTCGGCGCCGGCGCTCTGGCGACGTTGACCGCTCCCGGCTATCTCAAGCCCCGAGGTCTCGAACGAGCCGAGTTCTACGCGCTCCTTCTGCTGTCGACCACGGGGATGACGCTGCTGGCCGTCGCGAGCGACCTCGTCATGGTCTTCATCGCGATCGAGCTTCTTTCGCTGGCGTTGTATGTGATGGCCGGTTTCGAGCGCGGGCGATTGGAAGCCCAGGAAGCATCGATGAAGTACTTCCTGCTCGGCGCCTTCGCTTCGGCGTTCCTTCTCTACGGCATCGCATTCATCTTCGGCGGCACGGGAACGACGAACCTGATTCGGATCCACGCGATCGCTTCCGTCGGAGGACTCGACGACTTCCGGCTCGCCGGAGTAGCCGTCGCGTTGCTGGCGGTCGGCCTCGGCTTCAAGGCCTCGATGGTGCCCTTCCATATGTGGACGCCCGATGCCTATCAAGGGGCGCCCACACCCGTCACCGCCTTCATGGCCGGTGCAACGAAGGCCGCGGCCTTCGCGGCCTTGATCCGTGTGCTTGTGCTGTCACTGCCGGCTCTGCGCTGGGATTGGCAGCCGGCCTTTGCGGCGCTCACGGTACTCACGATCATCTTTGCGTCCATCGTCGCCATCGCGCAGACGGACGTGAAACGCATGCTGGCGTACTCGTCCATCTCACATGCCGGTTTCGTTGCGATCGCGGTGGTGGCGGCGAGCCGAAGTGGTGTAGCTGCGGCGCTTCTTTATCTGCTCGTCTACACCGCGATGACCATCGGAGCATTCGGGAGCGTGATGCTCTTCAAGGACGGCTCGTCCGAACGAGTTCATATCTCCAAGTACTCCGGCCTCGGGATCAAACGACCGGCTGCCGCAGCTCTGTTCGCTTTCTTCCTGTTCTCCTTGGCCGGCATCCCACCGACCGGGGGCTTTTGGGCGAAGTGGTACGTGTTCTTCGCCGCCATCCGGGCGGATCAAGCGTGGCTCCCGGTCGTCGCCGTGGCCGGGAGTGTCGTGGCGGCCTTTTTCTACATCCGGGTCGCCGTCGTGATGTTCATGCAGGACCCGCCCGAGGGCGACGACATGCCGCTCGATACCTCGCCCGGCCTCCGTGTCGCCGTTGCCATCTGTGCTCTCGTCGTGATCGCGACCGGCATCGCTCCGGGCTTTTTCCTGTCGCTGGCGGAGAAGGCGACGGCCTTCGGGCCGTAGGCGCTAGCATGTCCCGCGCGACGCCCTGTCGTGGGGCGGAGTAAGATTGAGAAAACGTTCACAAGCAGGCGGGAGTGAGCGGTGACCGACTACTACGTGAGCTACGCTGCCGTCGCTCTCCTGGCCGTGGTGATCCTTCTTTTCGGCGTCGGCACATTCGCGGCCTGGCGTCTCCTTCGCCCCCAGCGCCCCAACTGGGAGAAGCTCTCGATCTACGAGTGTGGGATCGACGCCGTCGGCGAATCGTGGAAGCAACCCAACATCCGCTACTACATCTTCGCTTTCCTCTTTGTGGTTTTCGACGTCGAGGCGCTCTTCCTCTTCCCCTGGGCCGTGACCTACGAGAAGCTCGGTCTCTTCGCGGTCGTCGAGATGATCCTTTTCGTCGTGATCCTGTTGTTCGGCCTGGCGTATGCGTGGGGCCGCCGAGTCCTGGAATGGGCGTGATCTAGATGGCGCTTCTGGACAAGGTCGAGCTTCCCAAACCCCTGAAGTTCACCCTCAACTGGGGGCGCAAGTACTCCCTTTGGACCTTGCAGTTCGGTCTCGCCTGCTGCGCGATCGAGATGGCGGCATCGATGATGCCGCGCCACGACATCATGCGGTTCGGCGTCATACCGCTCCCGGCTTCGCCTCGCCAGGCCGACGTGATGATCGTCGCCGGAACATGCGTGGACAAGATGATCCCCTCGATCATCCGCGTCTGGGAACAGATGCCGGAGCCCAAGTACTGCATCAGCTTCGGATCCTGCTCGAACTCGGGTGGCCCGTACTGGGACTCCTATTCCGTGGCTAAGGGGATCGACCAGTACCTGCCGGTCGATGTGTACGTTCCCGGTTGCCCGCCTCGTCCCGAAGCGCTGCTGGACGGGATCATGAAGCTCCAAGAGCGGATCCAGCACGAGTCGCTCAAGGAGAGACTGAGTGTCTGACGCGCCGGTCGCTCTGGACGAGATCTCTTCCGATATCAGAGCGCTACTCGGAGAGTCGGTTATCGATCTCTCCGAAAACCGCGGCCAGCTGATCCTTAGAGTCGCTCCGGAGAAGCGCCCGGAGGCACTAGCCGTGCTCAAGACCTTGGGCTTCGAGTTCTATTCCTTCTGTTGCGGAGTGGATTGGCCCGAGGACGAAAAGCTCGAAGTGTTCGACCACGTCTACTCGGTCAGCGGCGGCGGCCGTGTGACGGTGAAGTGCGAGGTCCCGCGGTCCAATCCCCGCGTCCCTACCGCCGTGAACGTCTATGCGGGCGCGGACTGGCACGAGCGGGAGACCTGGGAGCTGTTCGGCATCGTGTTCGTCGGTCACCCGCGACTGCGGCGTCTCCTTCTGGCGGACTGGCAGGAGGGTTTTCCCATGCGCAAGGACGAGGTCCTTCGTGCTCGCGTGGAGAAGCCCTGGCCGGGCGACTTTTTCTCGGGATAGACGATGACGCTCGACGTCACGACTCGCGGATACTTCACCGCCACAACCGAGCGGGACATTTCGACGGGGGACATGGTCCTCAACATCGGCCCCCAGCACCCATCGACGCATGGTGTTCTGCGTGTGGTCGTTCGGCTGGACGGCGAACGCGTCGTCGAGGCCGATCCGGTGCTCGGCTACATGCACCGAGCGTTCGAGAAGCTCGCCGAGCAGCGCTCACCGTTACAGAACACGGCTCTGTTCAACCGTCTCGATTGGGTCTCCGGGTTCTGCAACGAGGTCCCGTACTGCATAGCTTGCGAGAAGCTCGCAGAGATCGAGATCCCAAAACGTGCGCAAGTGCAGCGCGTGATCCTCTTCGAGCTCACGCGACTGGCATCGCATGCCTTGTTCTGCGGCGTCTTCGGACTGGAGCTGGGAGCGCTCACGCCTCCGATGTACGGATACCGCGACCGTGAGTACGCACTCGATCTGCTCGAGATGGTCACCGGCCAGCGCATGCACACCAACTGGGCCCGGATCGGCGGCGTGAAAGAGGACTTCCCAATCGGCTTCTACGAGAAGATCCCGCCGATCCTCGAGTACTACCGCACGCGCGTTGATCAGTGGCTCGAGTTCCTCATCGACAACGACGTGTTCATCCAGCGCACCCGAGGGATCGGCATGCTTCCACCGGACATCGCCCTCGACTACGGAGTGTCGGGCCCCAATCTTCGGGCGTCGGGTGTCGCCACGGATGCAAGGAAAGAAGAGGACTATCTCGGCTACGGCGACTACGAGTTCGAGATTCCGGTCGGCGAGAAGGGCGACTGCTTCGACCGGTACGTGCAGCGCGTGCGTGAGATGTGGGAGTCCTGCAACATCATCGAGCAAGCTCTCGACGATCTTCCCCCCGGCCCGATCAACACCGGCGTCGGACGAACATTCAAGGTCCCCGCGGGTGAGATCTATATACGTGCCGATGGTCCGCGAGGAGAGACGGGCTACTACCTGATCTCCAACGGAGGACGAGAACCGTACCGGCTGAAGATCAGGACCGGTTCGTTCTCCAATGTGAGCGTCCTTCCGTATCTGCTGAAGGACACGTACTTGCCGGACATCGTGGCGATCCTGGGCAGCCTCGACTTCGTCGTCGGAGACATCGACAGATGACGGACGTGATCCGGGTTCCCGTGAGCGCGGTAGTCATTTTCGTCGGCGCTCTGCTGTCGACCGGGGTACTCCTTTACGGGGTTCTAAAGATCCACTCGCGGATCATGAACCGCATGGGCCCGATGTATGCCGGACGGTTCCACGGCGTCGGTCAGCCCATCGCCGAGTTCCTCAAGCCGATCCAGAAGGAAGACATCATCCCGACCGTGGCGGACAAGCCGATCTTCCGGCTGGCGCCGCTCATCGCGCTCTTCCCAGCCTTCCTCGTCTTCGCCGTCATTCCCGTCGCGCCGGGGATCGTGGGGGCCGATCTGGAACTGGGCCTTTTCTTCGTCCTGGCTATCTCGGCCCTCGGCGCGATAGCCATCGTTATGGCGGCCTACGCATCTCAGAGCAAGTTCACCCTCGTCGGGGGGTTGCGCGCGGTCGGTCAGATCATCGCGTACGAGCTGCCGGTCGTCCTCGGTGCTGTGGCGGTCGCGATGATGGCCGGCAGCCTCTCGCTCACCGAAATCGTCGAGGCACAGCGATACCCGTTCGTCCTCTGGCCCTTCTGGGGGCCCCATGTGGGCATCGCCGGCACGATCTTCGGGCTTGTCCCCTGGGGCGCCATCGCCTTCGGGCTGTTCGTTATCTCTTCGTTCGCCGAGGTGATGTGGAACCCCTTCGACATGCCTGTTGCGGAATCGGAGATCGTGACCGGCCCGTACACCGAGTACTCCGGAATGCGGTTCATCTTCTTCTACATGTCGGAGTTCGCCCACGTGGTGGCTCTGTCGGCTCTGGCCACATTGCTCTTCCTCGGTGGATGGAGCGGACCGATCCTGCCGCCCATCCTGTGGTTCTTCGGCAAAGTGACGGCCTTCGGTGTGTTCTTCATCTGGGTCCGGTTCACGATGCCTCGCCTGCGCGAGGACCAGTTGCAGAAGTTCGCTTGGAAGCTCCTCATTCCGATCGGCCTGCTCAACGTGCTCGGGATCGCTCTCTATAAGGTGCTGACGTGAGCACCTTGCGAATACACGACGACACCGCCATAAAGGACGTCGAAGAGCGGCAGCGCCGCAGGTTCCGTCTGCCTGCCCTCGGCATCTTGGAGGCGATGCGCGTGACGCTGCGGACGATGCTGTCCAAGGCCGTCACCGTGCAGTACCCCGACGAGCGCATGGAGCTCCCCGAGCGCACGCGCGGTGTGATCGCGCTGCTCGAAGAGAACTGCACCGTCTGCATGCTCTGCGCCAAAGAGTGCCCGTGCTGGTGCATCTACATCGAAGGCCATAAGGTCACCACGCCGGGCAAGCGCAAGCCCGTCAACGAGCTCGACCGTTTCGCGATCGATTACGGGCTGTGCATGTACTGCGGGATCTGCGTCGAGGTCTGCCCCTTCGACGCGCTGCACTGGTCGCCGTTCTTCGAATACACGTCCTACAGCTACGAAGGCATGGTCCACGAGGCCGATGTACTAACCGGCTGGCAGGAACACGTCCTCCCTCCGCCGATGCTGGTCGGAGACGCAGACGAAAAGGCCCAGCAGGAAGCACAAACTGCCCACGACAAACGCGCCGAGGGCACCGCCGGCGTGATCCGCGAAGCCGACAAGAAGGAGGCATTTCTCGCTCGTCTGTCGGGTCAGCCCGTCGCTGCGGCAGCAGTGGTCGCTCCGGCGGCACCGGCTACCGAGGTCCCGGCCGCGCCTGCTCCAGCGGAAGTGCCGGCGCCGGCTGCGGAAGCAGCAGCGCCACAGGCTGCAGAAGCTCCCGCTGCTGCAGCGGGAGCACCTCCGCCGGCCGCGGATCTGGGTGGGCTCCCGCGCATCGATCCCAACAACCTTCCGGACGGCATCGGCCCGGTGGAACGCGGCCGCCTCAAGAAGCTCGCCGTCTTGCAAGAACGTGGAGAACAACCTAAGGCCGACCTCGTCGAGAACCTGCGTCCGATCCTGGACCAGATGCAGGGATAAGGGGTCGGAATTTGTTCCTGCGTCAGGCCGCCTTCTGGATCTTCGCGGGACTAACCGCGCTTTCGTCACTGTTCGTCGTGACGACGCGCAACGTGGTTCATTCCGCCCTCGGCCTGGCCGCAGCGCTCGTCGGCGCCGCTGCGATCTTCATCCTCTTCGGCGCCGAGTTCATCGGTCTCGCCCAGATCCTCATCTACGTGGGCGCGGTCGTTGTTCTGTTCCTGTTCGGGATCATGCTCACATCGGGCACGGGCGGGCGGGCCGTCGTCGACAACGACCGACGTTTGTTCGCCGCGCTGGTTTCCGTCGGAATATTCGTCGTGCTGGCCGCCGGAATGGTCACCGCTTTCGGTGACCAGAGGCTCGAGTTCAAGGTGGCCTTCCCCGTACGTGAGCTCGGAACGGAGCTGTTCACCAAGTGGATCCTGCCCTTCGAAGCGGTTTCGATCCTGCTCCTCGCCGCCCTCGTCGGAGCCATCGTCTTGGCGCGGAGAGACTGACGGTGCCCGTCGTCATCCCTCTTCTGCTCTCGGCCTTCATGTTCGCGTGCGGGGTGTATGGAGTTCTCGCGCGACGCAACGGCGTGATGCTCCTCATCGCCGTCGAGCTGATGATCACGGCCGGGAACGTGAACCTCATCACCTTCTCGCAGCTGCTGGCCGATCAGATCGGCAACATCGTGGCGCTGTTCATCATCGCCGTGACGGCGGCCGAGGTCGGTATCGGGATCGCGATCATCATGATGCTCTACCGGCAGCGCTCCACCGTTGCCGTCGACGACCTCCAACTAATGAAGTGGTGAGCTGATGGAGCACGAGGTGGTGGCGGCCGTTGGTGGGATCCGGGAGATGGCGTGGCTCATCCCGCTCCTTCCGCTCTCCGCCTTCTTCCTGATCGTCTTCTTCGGCAAGCGGACGCCGGGCAAGGGTGCGGACATCGGCATCCTCGCGACCGGTTCCGCCTTCGCGCTCGGCCTTCTCTGCTTCTTCGAGGCCATAACGAAGGGCGGGATCGTCGAGAAGTCGCTGCGCTGGATCTCGTTCGGCTCCTTCGATCTCGAGCTCGGCATCCGCGTCGACTCGCTCGCGGCGATGATGTTCGTCGTCGTCTGCCTGGTCTCGTTGCTGATGCAGATCTACTCGCTCGGCTACATGAAGGGCGACGTTCGGTACACGTGGTACTACGCCGCGGTGAACCTGTTCACGGGCTCGATGCTCAACCTCGTCATCGCGAACAACACCGTTCAGCTCCTGGTCGGGTGGGAGCTGGTGGGCGTCTGCTCGTACCTGCTGATCGGCCACTGGTTCGAGGAGAAGGAGAACTCGGACGCCGCGATCAAGGCCTTCATCACGACGCGCGCCGGCGATCTGGGGTTCGTGATCGGCGTGATCGTGCTGTTCATCGGCGCGCACACGTTCAACATCGGCCAGCTGCAAGAGCGCGTGGTCGCCGGCGAGGTCTCTTCGACGATCGTGACGGTCGGCGCGCTCCTGCTGTTCTCCGGAGCCGTCGGAAAGTCCGCTCAGTTCCCGCTTCACGTTTGGCTGCCGGACGCCATGGCCGGTCCCACTCCGGTTTCGGCTCTCATCCACGCCGCAACGATGGTTACGGCCGGCGTGTATATGGTCGCCCGAATCTTCGGAGTTTTTTCGTCCTCCGAGGCGGTCATGAGCGTCATCGCGATCGTTGCCTCCATCACGATGCTGTTTGCCGCGGTGCTGGCCGTCGTCCAGCGCGACATAAAGAAGGTGCTCGCCTACTCCACGGTCAGTCAGCTCGGATACATGATGGCTGCCTTGTCCGTCGGTGCCGCTACGGCCGGGGTCTTCCACCTCTGGACGCACGCGTTCTTCAAGGCCCTCCTCTTCCTCGGCGCCGGCAGCGTGATCCATGCCGTGCACTCCAATGACATGTTCGAGATGGGCGGCCTGCGTAAGTACATGCCGATCACGTACGCGACCTTCATCATCGGCTCCCTCGCGCTGGCGGGCGTTCCGCCGCTGGCCGGGTTCTGGTCGAAGGACGAGATCGTCGCGGCTTCGTTCCAGACCGGACACTATTTCGTGTTCATCGCCGCCCTGCTCACGGCGTTTCTCACGGCTTTCTATATGGCGCGGGCGTGCGCCCTCACGTTCTTCGGACGCAACCGTCGCCTGCCTGTAGCCGGGGGAGCCACCGACGACGGTGGCCACGCTCACGGTGTGCCTCACGAGTCGCCGCCGACCATGACGTGGCCGCTCATCATCCTCGGCGTTCTGAGCGTCGTCGGCGGGTTGGTCGGAACACCGGTACGCAACGTCTTCGCCGATTGGTTCCACTTCGAGCACGCCCACCATGGCGATTTCGTCGGCTGGATCGCGCTGCTCTCGATAGTCATCGCCTTCGTCGGCATCGCGCTCGGTTTCCGCCTGTACACGCGCGCCGTCTATGGGTTCGGGGTCATCGAGCCGCTCGAGAAGCTCGGCCCCCTGTACCGCGCCGCCGTGAATCGCTTCTACATCGACGACTTCTACATGAAAGTCATAATCCGGCCGGTGCAGTACCAGATCTCACGCTTCGTCTACAGAATCCTCGACCAGAAGCTCATCGACGGCGTCGTGAATGCCGCCGGATCCGGTACCGTCCTCACCGGCCGGGTGACGAAGGCCGTCGATGAAGGCGGAGTGGACGGAGTCGTCAACGGCGTCGGCTGGATCACCGAAAAGCTGAGCTTCTTGTTACGCAAGATCCAGACGGGCAACGTGCAAGGGTATGCGGCGGGACTTTTCGTTGGGCTGATCATCCTCGCTGCTGCACTTTTCTTCTAGAGGAGGAATCGGATGACGGGACTGGAAACGTGGGGACTGTCCGCAGCGGTGTTCCTGCCGCTCGTCGGCGCCCTCGTGATCATGCTGCTGCCGAAGCCGGCGGCGGGTGAGCGTCCCGTCCAGTTCCTGGCCGCTCTCTTCACCGGGCTCCCGTTCATCGTCGTTATCGCTCTCGCCCTGAAGTTCGACTTCGGGTCGGGCGCGATGCAGTTCCAAGTCGATGCGAGCTGGATCCCGTCGATCGGCGCCCGCTATCACGTCGGTCTCGACGGCATCTCCATCCCACTCTTCCTGCTGACGTTCCTCATCTCTTTCTTGTGCGTCATCTACTCGTTCCAGTGGATGCCCGAGCCCGGCAACAGGCGAGCGTTCTATTCGTTGATCCTTCTGCTGACGACGGGCATGGCGGGGACGTTCGTGGCCCTCGATCTCGTCCTGTTCTTCATCTTCTGGGAGCTCGTGCTCGTTCCGATGTATTTCCTGATAGCGGTGTGGGGGAGCCCCGGCCGCCGTGAGTACGCAGCTATCAAGTTCTTCCTCTACACGTTGTTCGGATCGATCTTCATGCTGCTGGGATTCATAGCCCTATATCTGAGATCCGACATAGCTCCCGGACCGGCCGTCGTGCACACGTTCGACATTCTTCGGCTGGCCGAGCTCGGTCAAGCCGGCGCGTGGTCACCGCTGTTCGGTCATCTCGTCTTCGGTGGGCTCTTCCTCGGTTTCGCGATCAAGGTGCCCATGTGGCCGTTCCACACCTGGCTCCCGGACGCACACACCGAGGCGCCGACGGTCGGATCCGTGATCCTGGCCGCCGTCCTCCTGAAGATGGGGACGTACGCCTTCGTGCGTATCTCCCTGCCGATCCTTCCCGACTCCGCTGAAGTCTGGGCTCCCTTCATAGGGATCCTGGCTGTGATCGCGATCATCTACGCGTCGCTTGCGTGTTTGGCGCAAACCGACATGAAACGCCTCATCGCGTTTTCGTCGGTGGGTCACATGGGTTTCGTGATGCTCGGCATCTCCACGCTCAATCAGCAGGGGATAAACGGCGCGATCATGGCGATGGTCGTCCACGGACTCATCACCGGCATGCTCTTCTTCCTGGTCGGTTCGACCTACGACCGCTTCCACACGCGAGAGATCGCGCGGCTCGGCGGTATGTCGAACCTCATGCCGTGGCTTGCCGGACTGCTCGCGTACTCGGCGATCGCATCTTTGGGACTTCCCGGGCTCGCAGGATTCTGGGGTGAGTTCCTCGCTCTGGTCGGCGCGTACAACCCGGCCGCCGTGCTGTCCGACATGTCGACGCTCTATCGAGTCCTGATGGCGGTCGGTGTCGTGGGAACTCTGCTGACGGCGGGCTACTTCCTCTGGCTCTTGCAGCGGGTGAACCTCGGCCGCCCCAAGGAGGAATGGGAAGGCCACGCTTTCAAGGACGTCCTGCCGCTCGAAGGGATCTCGTGGGCCCCGCTCCTTGCCCTCATCCTCGTCGTCGGCGTCTACCCGCGTTTGTTGCTGGACGTGACCGGCCCGGCCGTCAAGGCGGTCTCTCGAATCTTCGGAGGCTAGACGCGCGTGCAGATCGATTACGGCGCGCTTGCTCCCGAGATCATCGTCGCGGGTGCTGCGTGTCTCGTTCTCGTCCTGGATCTCGCCCTTCGCGGACGCGCGAGAGTCGCTTCCGCATACATCGGGCTGGTAGCCGTCGTTCTGGGGCTCGTTATCGTCGCGGTGAGATTGGGCGCCGAGCCCATCACGACGCTCAGTGGTTTATTCGTCCTGGACGACTTCGCCGTCGTGATGAAGATCATCTTCCTCGCGACGGCCGCTTTCGTGATCTGGATCTCGATCCCACCGATGAGGGGACATCGATACGAGGGCGAGTACGTGTTCCTCCTGCTCTGCTCGGTCCTGGGGACGATGCTCATGCCCTCGAGCCGAGACCTATTGATGTTGTTCATCGCTTTGGAGCTCGTGTCTGCGCCTGCGTTCGTGATCGCCGGCTTGAGAAAGCTGAACCCTCGATCCAATGAGGCGGCACTCAAGTACTTCATCTTCGGAGTGCTTTCGGCCGGAGTGTTCGTGTATGGGATTTCCCTCGTCTACGGCGCTGTCGGAGCGACGGATCTGAACGAGATCGCTTCGCGGCTCCAGGGAGCCGGAGCGGGCGGCGAGTCGTCGCTGTTGCTCACCGGCATCATCTTCATCGTCGCGGCGTTTGGCTTCAAGGTGTCGGCCGTCCCGTTCCACTTCTGGGCGCCCGACACATACGAAGGCGCGCCGACGCCACTCGCTGCTTTCTTATCTGTTGGTTCGAAGGCGTCCGGCTTCGTCGGGCTGCTACTGGTCCTGTTGATCGGTTTCGCCAATCTCGCCGAGTCGTGGGCGCCGTTCGTTGGTTTGATCGCGGCCGCCACGATGATCGTCGGCAACGTTGTTGCTCTGCGGCAGCGTCATCTCATACGGCTGCTGGCGTATTCGTCGATCGGTCACGCCGGATACATGCTCATACCGATCGCGGTCATTTCACCTCACACGGGTGCGATAACGGGTTCCAACGCCGCGCTCGTACGCTCTCTCGTGACCTATCTCGCCGTGTACGCGGTGATGACGCTCGGAGCTTTCGCCGTCGCGATCGGCATCTCGAAGCAGTACCCCACCTTGCTCATCCGCGATCTGTCCGGTCTCGGACGCCGAGCACCGATAGTTGCCCTGGCTCTCGCCGGCTTCCTCATCTCCCTTGGAGGTATCCCACCCTTCGCAGGGTGGTTCGCCAAGTTCGCCGTCTTCACGGCGGCCATCGAGGCGGGAACGACGCTCGGAGTCGTGCTGGCCGGGCTCATGGTGCTGAACAGCGTGATCTCCCTCTATTACTACGTCGGGGTCATACGGGTGATGTACCTCCACGAGCCTGAGGACGAAGCGGCCCTGCGCCTACCTCGAACCATCACCTTGGCGACCGCGGTAGCCTCGGTCGGGGTCGTGGTGCTCGGGATCTACCCCGAGCCTTTCGCGAAGTTGGCGAGCGCGGCCCGGCTCGTGCTGTCTGGCTAGGGAGATCCCATCGATGGGCAGGCGAACGTGGTTCGCGAGGTTGCCGATAGTCGCCTGCGTCGCCGCAGTTCTCATCGCCGGGGTGACTCTCGGATCTACCCCGACCGGCGTCGCACAGACAACCTGTGGCGGACTCTTCCAGCCAACGTGTCCGCCGGCAACACCAACGCCGAGGCCGACCACGACACCGCGTCCGAGTTCCGGACCGACACCAACGCCCTCAGGTCTTCCCGTGCCGGGAGAAACCCCCGAACCGACCAAGAAACCGAACAAGACCGCCAAACCCACGACCAAGCCGGACGAACCGGCGGAAGAGATTCCTTCGGACGACCTCCCGCCCGGTCTCGAGGAGGCCGCGTCGACGTTGGTCGTCCCCTCCATTCCGAGAACGCGAGCGCGTAACACCGTCGAGCTCGTGCGAGCGCTCCGGGACTTGACCGAATACGGGGTCCCCCTGCAACAGGTTCTCGTCGAAGGTATGGGACGGTTCCCCGTGGCCGGCCTCGCGTACTACCGCGACGACTGGCTGAACCCGCGCTTCACCCCCGTGCCCCATCTCCACCACGGGCTCGACATCTTCGCCGACTTCGGCACGCCGATCCGGTCTCCCGACCGCGGCGTGGTGACGTTCTCCAACGGTCCTACGGGCGGCATCGGTGCCTACGTCAGAGGCGAGTCTGGAGACGTCTACTACTTCGCCCACATGGCAGAACGAGCAGAAGGCCTGCGCCCCGGTCAGCGCGTCGACATCGGCACCGTGATCGGATACGTCGGCGATACCGGTAACGCGAGCGGAGGTGCGCCACACCTGCACTTCGAGATCCACCGTCCCGGGCCGATCCCGCCGAAGCCATCCGTCGACAAATGGCTAGACGAAGCGATCGAGCTGGCGCCGCAGTTCGTGAAAGCCCGAGCGCAGCAGATCCGAGCCGCCCGCGAAGGATCGCAAGAAGGCGCGGACGACTCCGGCACTCCTGAAGGCGACCTCGAAGCGTCGATGCTGTTGACGCTTTTCGACCCCGTCGGGGGCTCGGTTGGGCTCTTGCCGAGGCTTGATCTGGAGCACGCAAAACGGTCGCTGGTCTCCGACCGCTTGCTCGCAGAGCTGATCCGCAATCGCGTGGACGGGTACCTGTTGCTGCCGCAATCACGCGGCATCCACCTCACCGACTAGTACTCGGGCCCCGCCGAATGCCGAGTTACTATCGTTACCGCCCGAAGGCGCACGGCATGGCTTCGGGGGGATACCCAAGTGGCCAACGGGGCCTGGCTGTAAACCAGGTGCTTTCAGCTTCGCAGGTTCAAATCCTGCTCCCCCCACTAATCACAGGAGGCGCTTAACGGCGCATCCTGAAAAGCAAGGCGGAGTAGCTCAGATGGTAAGAGCGCCCGGCTCATAATCGGGAGGTCGGCGGTTCGAGTCCGCCCTCCGCTACGGGATAGGTATCGAGTCACTAAGATCGTTCAAATAGGAGAGACCAGATGGCCAAGTCGGACGTCCGCGTGATCGTCACGCTCGAGTGCAGTGAGTGCAAGCGCCGCAACTATTCGACCCAGAAGAACAAGCGCGAGCACAAGGACCGCCTAGAGCTCAAGAAGTACTGTCCGCACGATCGTCGCCACACGTTGCATCGGGAGACACGCTAACGACGAGCCCGTCGGGACCCGAGCTCGCCAAACAAATCACTCGGCGTGCTCGCTTTGCTGGCTTCATAGCCAACAGCGTTGGGGCCCTCGTCGTATTCGGCACGTTCGCACTGGTCGGCGGTCCTCAGAACAACGTCCAAGGTGGGCGTTATCTCGAGCTGATCGGACTCTTCGTCCTCACGATGGGTCTCGGGATCCCGCCCGTGGTTGCATTCCTCGTTCGATACGCACAGCCGTACATCGAAGCGATCAATGAGGGCCGTCCCATAGTTGGAGACGCTCGCCGCTCGCTTCTCCGTGACCCCTGGATGAACGCTGCGATGTCCTTCGTAGTGTGGGCCGTCGCCGCCGTGATCTTTCCGATCCACGCCGTGATCCGCTTGGATTCGGATGCGCTTGGAGCGATAGCGCTATCGCTGAACATCCTGATCGGCGGCCTTGCGACCGTTGCGGTTGTGTATCTGCTCAACGAGCGCCTCTTGCGACCGGCCTTTGCTTACGCGTTCCGCGAGGAGCCGCCGGGCGAGGTCGAAGGCGTTGCCGTCGGGTCTCGCCTCTTCTTGTCTTGGGTGCTCGGAGCCGGTCTGCCGCTCGTCGCCATCGCGATCCTCCTGCTGGATCCAGACAACGCCACCGTGGACTTCGCATCCGTCCAGCGTGTCGCTTTGACCCTGGTCGGCGTCGCTCTCTTCGCCGGTGCAGTGATCACAAGACGTGTTGCCCGATCCGTCGCCGATCCGCTGGGATCGATGCGTCTGGCGATGGCGAAAGTAACGGCCGGGGACCTAACCGCGTCCGTCGATGTCGATGACGCAACGGAAGTCGGTCTCCTTCAGGCCGGCTTCAACGAGATGGCTTCGGGGCTCCAGGAGCGCGAACGTCTACGCGATCTGTTCGGGCGCCATGTGGGCGAAGACGTCGCCCGTCAGGCGCTCGAGCGCGGCATCGAGCTCGAAGGTGAGCTGCGCGAGGCCAGCGCGGTGTTCATAGATCTCACGGGCTCCACCAAGCTCACATCGACGCGACCGCCCGGTGAGGTCGTCGCGATGCTTAACGACTTCTTCCGTGCCGTTGTTCACGCAGCCGAATCCGAAGGGGGCTGGGTCAACAAGTTCGAGGGCGATGCGGCGCTATGTGTTTTCGGAGTGCCGGTGGCGGACCCCGAGCACGCAGCGCATGCGCTTCGCGCGGCTCGTATGTTGCGCGCGGAGATGGCAAGTGTGCGAAGCAGACATCCGGACCTCGACGCGGGGATAGGTATCTCAATGGGCATGGTGCTTGCGGGGAACGTGGGGGCCGAGCGCCGCTACGAATACACGGTGATCGGTGAGGCTGTGAACGAGGCAGCTCGCCTAGTGGACGAGGCCAAAGGCCGCGAGGCCCGCGTCCTCGCCAGCGAAGCCGCATTTCGCGCAGCTGGTGCGGAAGAAGGACACTGCTGGCGCGAGTGCGGTGAGATCGAGCTTCGCGGTCTCCCACAACCGACGCGCGTGTACGAGCCGGTCTAGCGACGGGCGATCAGCCCAACCGTCGGTGGACCCGCATCGACGGTTGGCGCGAGTTCGAGCGGTTCAACGCTTCCGAATTCCTCGAAGGCCGAAACGATCACGTCGTAAGGGCGAGGGTGGCGTGGGGCGTCTACACCGGAGCGACCGGGCTCCCCGTACCACCAAGCAACCAACGTGGCGTCATCGCGCAGAACACGTCTGAACTCATCGAGGACCCGAGTGAGTTCGGCGTCATCTAGGTGATGGAAGAGGTCGCCGGCGAGAACGACGGCAAAACATCGTTCGACGAAGGGAAGGCTCGCCGCGTCGGCTGCTGCGACATGCACCCCCGACCTTGCCAGACCGAGCATTGGGGCTATGGAACGGTCAACACCAACGACCAGACCCTGTGGTTCGACGAGTGCGCGAAGGGTCTGTCCGTCTCCCGTTCCGACATCCAGTAAAGGACGTCCTTCGAGCAGGCTTGGATCTGCCGGGCGGATCCATGTCCAAGCCATGGGTGATTTTCGCGCGTCTCAGGCGCCGGGGATCTTCGAGATGAACCGGTCGCGCACCCACTCCTCGAATCGGTTCACTTCGAGCTCCTCTCGCCGGGCAGAGAGCTCGACGTGATCACCGATGCGCGTTACGAGCTCGAAGCCGATCCTCGCCGGACCGCCTTCGCCCGGATGTAGCCGGCGATGCACCGATTCGATCCATAGGCCGAGCCGACCACCGAGCCGGTGCGCAAGTGCGCCGGGGCCGGCAAGGATCGCGGATACGAAAGGCAGATCATCCTGCGTGAGCGTTAGCTCCAGGTCGTCCACATTGCCGGTCATCTCTCCGCGGGAGTCGACGATCTGCCGGTCGAGCAAACGCAGGCCGAGGTAAACGGCCTCGCCCGCCTTGGAACCGGTTCCCGTTGGCCCCGGAAGATCAGGAACAGTCGGCAAAGAATCTGCCTTTCGTCGCAGAACTATCTCGTCGCGACTGATCTGCTTGATGTCCTTCCAGTCGAAACCATGAGCGCGCCGCTTGAGCCAGCTGAAGAACGACCGCAAAGGCAAAGGCCCGATGACATCTTGCCGCTCGTAACCGAGGTGATCTCCGAACGCTCCGGCGCCACCTATCAAGTGATAGATGCGGAACGACGGAGTGCGCCCCACCCTCGGTCCATCCCGCACTGCGAACAAGTCGTGGGACTTTCCGATCTCAATGCCGTCGACGTCGACGACCTTCTTGTCGAGCAGCGCGGTAACCCGGATGGTCAAAGCCCCGTCGCGTTCTTCGACGAGTTCGGGAGCGATCTTGGGTCCTTTCATGAACCCATCTTCGTGAAGATCAGCAACGGGATCGCCAAGATCGAAACGATCAGCAGCACCACCAGGTAGAAGAATGCGAGTGCGTTGGTCGCTGGTGAGTTGGTCTTACTCCCCATGTACGTACGGTCGTTCGCAACTATCAAGATCGGAAAGTAGGTGAGGGGAAGAGCCGCAGCCGCGAGCACCAGCGAGATCTCCGTCACTTTGAACGGATCGATCGATGTCAGCCCCAGCGCCGTGGCCGCTGCGATCGAAAGAAGAACGACGGCATGGAATCGAGATGCATCACGCGGACGCACGAACTTGCCCCACTGCCAACCGAAGTACTGGGAGACCGTGTATCCCGCGGACAGAGATGTTTCGAGCGCCGCGCTGGCGATCGCCGCGAACATGCCGATGAGCATCACCACGAGCCCGATCTTGCCCAGCGAAAGGCTGGTCGGAAGCGCTGCTTGAGAAAGGTTGTCCACGCTGATCTTTCTCGGATGAAACCAAACGGCAGCCGACGCCATCAGGCCGAGCGATAGGATGCCTCCCAGCGGGAATCCGATCATCGCGTTCGCCCGATTCGTAATGAGGTCGCGACGTGTCCAGCGCTCTTCGATGGCGCCGGACGAGAAGAAGAACACTTCGTAAGGCGTCATAGCCGCTCCGAGAAGTGAGATGGCGAAGAAGAGGTATGTCGGCAAGCCTTCGCCCGACGGGATGCTCGGGTGCGTGGCCGAGGTGATCAGGCCGCCCCAGTCGGGACCTATCCGCCACAGCCCAACAGCGATAACGACCAGGAGGAGTCCACCCAGGCCGAACACCTTCTCCAGCACGGAGAACTTCACCTTCCAAATGACGATCCAGGTGAACGCGGCCATCACCGGGATCCATACGAGGTACGAGATGTCGGCGAGCATCTCGAAGACAAGCGCCATGCCCGCGATCTCTGCCATCAATGTCAGGAGGTTGATGAAGAAGGACGCACCTAGATTCACCAAGGCCATCCGAGCCCCCATACGCTCCCGCACGATGTCGAACACGGGACGCTTGGAGACCGCGGCGACTCGTCCGGACATCTCCGCGTATAGAACGATCCCGACAACACCGAGCACGACGGCCCATGACAACGACATCCCGAAGCGTGCACCGGTCTCGGCATTGGCAACGATGTCGCCCATGTCGACGAATCCGCCGAAGGCCGTGAGGATCCCGAGGAAGATGGCGAAGAATCGCTTCATCGATGGGAATCCACGAATTCGTTGAGGTCGGCCGAGGCCTTGGCCAAAGGCTCCAGCCACATCCGGAACTCGTCGCTTTCGCCACCGCGCGCTGCTACACGCAGCGCCGTGATCGCGTCTACGGCGTCGTTGAGGACCGGTTCGATCTCGTCCAGCAGCCGCCGCGACCTGTCGTCGGGCGGCTGGATCGAGATGAGTGTCGACGTTGCGCCGGAGGCGGCTTCTTCCGCCTCATCGAACATGATCGTCGTGTACGCGCCCAGCGCCTTGTCCTCGAGAGCGGCTTTCAAAGCCAGTCGGGTCGTCTCGACGGCCGACAGAACCGATTCGGCCGTCGTTGCCGCTTTCTCCTCGTAGGCGCCGAAGGACCTCGCGGGCAGGACGCACGAGGTGCAGAGCAAGGCGCAGGCGGTCATGACGACGAGCCGAACGCGCATGTCCGTTTATGTGCCCAGCGGCCCGGAAGCGTATGCGCAGGCCAGGCCCGGTTTTTCCTGACCGCTTAGCGAGGCCGGGCTAATGGCACGCCTGTAACCTTGAGACCGGGCCAGGGGTCTAACCACGAAAGGCGCCAGTGGACGTCACTCCGGAATTAGTCCGAGCCGCACAGGAGGGTGACCCCGCCGCGATGGAAGACCTGATAGCTGGGTCCTACAGGGCGGCGTACACCCTAGCTTTGCGTCTCATGGGCAATCCGGACGATGCGGCCGAGGCGACGCAGGAGGCGTACATCAGGATGGTTCGGGGCCTGAAACGCTTTCGCGAAGTGGGGGCATTCCCCACGTGGTTGTTCAAGATCGTCAGCAACGTATGTATGACAGAGATGCGTAAACGAAACAGACGGGATCTTCCCGTCGAGATGGAGACGATGGATGGAGCGGAGCGGCTCCCGCTGGGAGGGGAGACGCCCCCGCTTGATGCAGAGGAGACAGCCATCGGAAATCTGTTCTGGGGCGAGCTGGAGCGGTCGGTCCGCAATTTGCCGGACCCGTACCGTTCCGTCGTAGTTCTCCGGGACATTCAAGGACTATCGGGAGAAGAGACGGGCGAGATCTTGGGGATCTCTCCGGGGGCAGTGAAGGTGCGTTTGCACCGCGCCCGTCGCAAGCTCAAAGAAGACCTGTCAGGCCAATTCCCGGAATGGGCCGCGGGCGCCGATGAAGAAGGGAAACGGGAGACGGCATGAACCAGTGCCAGGACATAGAAAGAATCATCTGGACGGACGGACCCGATGCGGCCCCACAGGACCACATCGACGATTGCCTGTCTTGTCGTGCCGAGTCACGGCGCGCTGCCGACTTGCAAGCTGCTCTTAGCGGGATGCGGAACCGTTTCGCGATCGCACCCGTCGGTCTGGAGTCGAAGATCATCGCCGCCGTGAATCGGAGGCGGATGGATCGCGCGCGCGACATCGTCGCTCACCCCAAGTTCTGGCGCGGGGCGGCGGTTGGTGCAGCTGCTGCCGCTGCTGCGGCCACAGCCGCCATCGGTGTGATGCGAGCGCGTCGCCGCGTCGCCGCCGGGACGCCGGTCGCTGCACCCGAAGTCGCCTGAGCAGCTAGATAACTAGGCTCTTTTACAAGGAGGCGCTCTCGCGCCATCCTGAAAACCCGGGATGCCGACCCCTGGGCACCACCGTATAATTGACAGCCATCCCCACCCTTAGGGCCGTAGCTCAATTTGGTAGAGCACCGGTCTCCAAAACCGGGGGTTGGGGGTTCGAGTCCCTCCGGCCCTGCGAAGCACGGAAAGAAGGCGGATTGTGAATAGAGAGTTCAAACGGCGGATGCGCCGGGACCAGCGCGCGCAGGAACGCGCGATGGCTCGCGGGCAGCAGCGTCCGCCGATCCCCGTTCAGCAACAGAAGCGTGAGCGGACGGGGATCCGCCAGTACTTCCGTGAGATTCAAGCTGAGTTGAAGCGAGTTATGTGGCCGACGCGCAATGAAGTGATCACATACTCGATCGTTGTTGTATTCGTCGTGAGTTTGCTGACGGGCATCGTGTTTGCACTCGACCTGGGATTCGCGCAAGCGATCCTCGATCTGTTCAAACCCGCGGCGCGATGAGCGACAACTCTTTGGAGACCACCACGCAGGATGCGCCTACGGGTGCACCTTCAGACCAGGAAAGACCATTGGACGAACAACCGCAGGCAAGCGGCGACACCGCGGACGAGTCCTCGGAAGTAACGCAGGGTGCCGAGGATCCGTTGGAAACCTCGGAGGAACAGACGACGGACTCGTCCGAGCAGCAAGCCGAGTCACCCGAGCAGGAGGTTGAGGAGCCGGCGACTCCGGCGAGCGCCGAGGTCTCGTCCTACGAACCCGAAGCTGAGCCCGGCGGAGCCTCCGTCGATGACGCCGCCGAGCCGGTAGCAGAAGAGCCGGCAACGTTCGCCGCACCTCAGGCGGAATCCGTGGAAGCGGAAGCCGACGCTGCCGACGCAGACAGCGAGCCCGAAGAAACGGTCGAGCAACCAGTAGAAGCGCCGGCGGCTGAGATCGCGCCCGCCCAGGTTGCTGCATCGGCTAACGGTGAGGTTGCCGCCGAGGAAACAGAAGAGGACGAGGACGAAGAAGAGGTCGACGATTTCTTCGCCCCCGGCGACTGGTTCGTCGTCCACACGTACGCGGGCTATGAGAACAAGGTGAAAGCCAACCTCGCGTCTCGGATCCAGTCCATGAACATGGAAGACAAGATCTACGACGTCGTCGTCCCGACCGAAGAAGTCATGGAGCTGAAGTCGGGCAAGATGCAATCGGTTCAGAAGAAGGTGTTCCCCGGCTACATCCTCGTCCGCATGCAGCTCGACGACGACTCTTGGTACGTCGTGCGCAACACCCCGGGTGTCACCGGCTTCGTCGGCTCGGGGGCCAAGCCAACACCACTCGATCACTCAGAAGTCACGAAGATCCTGGCGCCGAAGATAGAGGACAGGCCCAAGCCGAAGCTCGAGTACGAGATCGGCGAGGTAGTCAGCGTTATCGGCGGCGCCTTCGCTGGATACAGCGGACCGGTGGAGACCATCGATCAGGAGAAGCAACAGGTGCGCGTTCTCCTGGATCTGTTCGGACGGGAGACGCCGGTAGAGTTGATGTTCGATCAGGTAACAAAGCTCTAAATCGGGCAGGTCACGAAGCTCTAGGAGTTCTTAAATGGCGAAGAAGATCCTCACGAAGCTCAAGCTGCAACTACCCGCCGGACAGGCTTCGGCGGCGCCGCCCGTCGGCCCGGCCCTCGGCCAGCACGGCGTCAACATCATGGAGTTCGTGAAGTCCTACAACGAGGCCACGCGCAATCAACAGGGAACGATCATCCCCGTCGAGCTGACCGTGTACGACGACCGCTCTTTCACCTTCGTGACGAAGACGCCGCCGGCAGCCGTCCTCATCAAGCAGGCCGCGGGCATCGAGAAGGGGTCGGCCGAGCCGCACCGCGACAAGGTCGGAAGGATCACGAAGGATCAGGCGCGCAAGATTGCCGAGCAGAAGATGAAAGACCTCACGGCGAACGATCTCGATCAAGCGGTGAAGATCATCGAGGGAACCGCGCGATCCATGGGAGTGAAGGTGGAGTAATGGGCAAGGCAACCAAACGACTCAAGGCAGCGCGCGAAGGCCTCGACGAGGACACCATCTATCAGCCGGCCGAAGCGCTAGAACTCGTGAAGAAGAACGCCACTGCGAAGTTCGACGAAACGGTCGAGGCTGCTTTCAAGCTCGGAATCGACGCGCGAAAGTCCGACCAGATGGTGCGTGGAACCGTGAGTCTTCCCGCCGGCACCGGCAAGGAGTCGCGGATCGCTGTGTTCGCCTCTGGTGAAGCGGCCCGGGAGGCCAAGGAAGCCGGAGCCGACTTCGTGGGCGAAGACGACCTCATCGAGAAGGTCCAGGGTGGCTGGTTCGACTTCGATGCCGCCGTCGCTACGCCGGACATGATGCCCAAGGTCGGAAAGATCGGAAAGCTCCTCGGCCCCCGTGGCCTCATGCCGAACCCCAAGTCGGGGACCGTCACGCCCGATGTCGGCAAGGCCGTGAGCGAGATCAAGGGTGGAAAGACCGAGTACCGCTCGGACAAGTTCGGCAACGTCCACATGGTGCTGGGCAAGGCATCCTTCGAGCCCGACGCCCTGCAGAAGAACTTCGCGGCCGCTCTGGACGAACTGATCAAGGCCAAGCCGTCATCGGCGAAAGGCCGTTACATCAAAGGGATCACGGTCTCGTCGACGATGGGTCCGGGAGTGAAGATCGATCCGAACGTCTCTACGCGAGAGCTGTCCGGCGCGAAAGAGAGCTCGTAGGAACGACAGAAGTGTTGGGCCGTATACTGGCCCGGCCGTAGACAGCAGGTCCCGTGACTGGGGTAATGCGAAAGCGCCTGCCGAGGTCCAGCAGTTGTGACATGAGCCTCGGTGCCTTCGTCCCCGCGGGACGGAGGTTTTTTCATGTCAGATGGATACGCAGTAAAGGTCCGGCCCGAGAAGGTCGCGGCCATCGAGCAGATCAAGGGCGACCTGGACGACACGCAGGTCGCCGTGGTCACCGAGTATCGCGGCCTTACCGTTCCCGCTTTGGCCGAGCTGCGCGAGAAGCTCAGCGCGGCCGAAACCAGCTACCGCGTGGTCAAGAACACCCTGGCCCGGCGGGCGGTTTCGGAGCTCGGCTTCGAGGAGCTCACCGAGCTGTTCGAGGGCCCGGTGGCCGTTGCGTACTGCAAAGGCGACCCGGTCACGGCGGCCAAAGTCATCGCGACGTTCGCGCGCGAGCATCCCGAGCTCGTCATCAAGGGCGGAGTTCTCGAAGGACGGTTCATCACCGGTGAAGAGGCCAGAGGCCTGGCGACGATCGACATGCTCGACGTTTCGCGGGCCAAGATCGCCGGCCTGCTTACCGCGGCGCTGCGCCAGATCGCGATGATCGCCCAGGCTCCGGCCCAGCGGATCCTCTACGTGCTGGACGAGCTCGGCAAGCGATCGCCGGCTGCGGATGAAGTGCCGGCAGCTGCTGAAGCGCCGGCCGCAGCTGAAGAAGCTCCGGCTGCGGAAGAGACGCCGGCAGCGACAGAAACGCCGGCAGCGACAGAGACGCCGGCAGCGGAGGCGAGTGCGGAAGCCGTCGAGGCTCCCGAAGAGCCGGCCGAAGCCGCAGCAGAGCCGGAAGTAGCGGCGGAACCAGAGGCCGCAGGCGAGCCAGAGGCCGCAGGCGAGCCAGAGGCCGCAGGCGAGCCAGAGGCCGCAGCGGAACCGGAAGCCGAAGCGGCACCGGAGCCGGAAGCGACGGCCGAAGCAGCGCCGAGCGAAGCATCACCCGACGAAGCATCCGAAGAGTCAGGGTCAACGCAAACGGAAAAGGAAGGGGAGTAACGATGAGCAAGGTGCAAGAGGTTCTCGAGGCGATCAAGGGCTTGAGCGTCCTGGAAGCTGCGGACCTCGCCAAGCAGATGCAGGAAGAGTTCGGGATCGAGGCCGCCGCGCCCGTCGCCGCGGCCGCTGCGGGTGCTCCGGCCGGAGACGGCGCGGCAGCCGAGGAGAAGGACGAGTTCGATGTGATCCTTCTTGCCGCCGGCGACAAGAAGATCCAGGTGATCAAGGAGGTGCGCTCGGTAACGACCCTCGGTCTGAAGGAGGCCAAGGACCTCGTGGACAGCGCGCCGAAGCCGATCAAGGAGAAGGTCAACAAGGAAGAGGCGGAGAAGATCAAGGCCGCCATCGAGGCCGCAGGCGGCTCTGTGGAGATCAAGTGAGCGAAGGCACCTACGAACAAGTGAATCGAATTACAAGACCGGTTGACGCTCTCGCGAGCGCGTTCCTAGGATTGCCTCGTGGCTGAAGTCGGCGAAACGGTCGAGGGAGTCGTCGCGAAGATCATGCCCTACGGGGCGTTCGTCGACCTCGACTCCGGCGAAAAAGGCCTCGTCCACATCTCACAGGTCGATCGTTCGTACGTCCAGAACGTCACCGACTTCCTGCGGGAATCCGAGAAGGTCACGGTCAAGGTCGTCGGGATCAAGGACGACGGCCGCCTCGACCTTTCCATCAAGGCCCTTCAGGAACCGGATCCGACCGAGCATCGTCCGACACCCAAGCAGGATCCGGAGTTCGAGCGGATGCTGAAGAAGTTCATGCAGCGCAGTAACGAGCGCCAGGCAGATATCAAGCGCAACGTCCGGAACAAGCTCGGCTGACGCAAGAAAGCACGCTCTCCGAAGAAGATCGGTCGGCCGTCGAGCAGCAGCTCGGCCGCCGCTTGCGCGGTGAAGTACGTGTGGCTTTCCGGTGCGGGTGCGGACTGCCGGCGGTTATCGAAACGCACCCCATCGTGGACGGTGAGCCGTTCCCGACCCTTTACTGGCTGACGTGCCGCCGGGCTTCCCAAGCGATCGGGACGCTCGAGGCGTCCGGTGTGATGCAACAGCTCACGGATCGCGTTCACACGGACGAAGATTTCGGACGCGCGTTCGCGGCCGCCGATGCCGACTATCGCCGCAGACGCGACGCGCTTCACCACCTCGAGGGCGCCGGAGGCATCGGGGGTGGGCCGTCCGACCGGGTGAAGTGCCTGCATGCTCACTACGCGCACCACCTGGTGTGCGACTGCAATCCCGTCGGCGCCTGGGTGGCCGAGCAGATCGGCGACGTGCACAGGCCTCCGCCGTGCGTCTAGCCGCCGTCGACGTCGGGACCAATGCCGTGCGGCTCTTGATCGGCGACGTCGGCGGCGGAGACGTGTCCCCGGTCGTACGCGACCGCATCTTCACTCGGCTCGGGAAGGACGTTCACCGCACGCGAAAGCTCGATCCGGTGAATTCATCGAACACGCTGGAGGCGATCGAAGGGTTCGTCCGCCGGGCCACGGAGATGGGGGCCGAGCACATCCGCATCGCCGGAACGAGCGCTCTGCGAGATGCAGCGGACGGCCGGGAGTTCGTCGACCTCGTCGCGCAACGAACCGGGCTTCCGCTCGAGGTCCTCACCGGCGAGAAGGAGGCGCGCATCGGATTCATCGGCGCCACGTCGGGACTGCCGCCCGGTTCGTATCTGGTTTGCGACATCGGCGGCGGTTCCACCGAGCTGACGGTCGGGTCTCTTCGTCCGGACGATTCGACGTCGCTCGACATCGGCTCGGTGCGCGTGACGGAGAGCTGCCTGCACGGCGACCCGCCGACGTCCGCTGAGGTGGACGAAGCCCGCAGGATGATCGAGAAGGCCATCGAGGCCGGCGGTTTCGATCGCTCGGTGACGGGGAGCGAGACCTTGGTCGGCGTCGGCGGCACCGTCCAGACCGTTGCGGCTCTCGTCCTGCGCTTGGACGAATTCGACTACGACGTGGTGAACCAATCCAGGCCCACGCAAGATCAGGTAGCCGACGTCACGACGCGTCTGTTGTCGATGAGGGTTGAAGAGATCCGGCAGATGAGGGTCGTAGATGCCGGACGCACCGACGTCGTCGCCGCGGGATCCCTGATCCTCCACGTGGTCATGGAGCGGTGGGGGTTCGGTGAGCTGATCTCGTCCGGCCGGGGTGTGCTTCACGGCTTGGTGCTCGATCTCGCCCAGCAGATAGCCTGACGCCCGCGTTTTCGAATCGATCGGGCGCTCAAGGCATCTGCGAGTCAAGGGGGCAGGAGTTGGTTGCGAACTTCGACATCTCCGGCAGGGTCGCCATCGTTACGGGTGGCAACGTCGGCATCGGTCAGGCCATCGGCCGAGGGTTGCTGGAGGCCGGGTGCAAGGTCGTGACGTGTTCGCGGCGCGACTATGACTCACCCCCCGCCGCCGAGGGTCTGGGGGACATCAAGGGGCGCATCATCCACATGACCTGCGACGTCCGGGAGCCGGATCAGATCGAGGCCGTCGTCGAGCGCGCGAACAACGAGTTTGGGCGACTCGACATCCTGGTGAACAACGCGGGGGGTTCTCCGGGCGCCGACTCGGCCACCGCCTCGCCTCGGTTCTTCGCCGCGGTGATCGCGATCAACCTCACAGGCCTGCTGGTCTTCAGCCAGAAGGCCAACGCATATATGCAGGCCCAGGACGACGGCGGCTCGATCATCAACATCTCGAGCGTGGCCGGCATCGAGGGCGCAGCCTTCTCCGTGGCTTACGGGGCGTCCAAGGCCGGGGTCATCAACGCCACCCGGTCGCTGTCGCGTGAGTGGGCGCCCAAGGTCCGGGTCAACTGCATCGCACCGGGACTGATCATGACGGAGGGGGCCGAGTATCTGGCCCCTACGGAGGAGGCGAAGAAGGCCATCGCCTCTAGGATCCCGGCCGGACGGATCGGCCATGTCGACGAGATAGCCGACGTCGTCCACTTCCTGGCCTCCCCGGCCGCCCGCTACATAACGGGCGAGACCATCGTTGTGGACGGGGGAGCCCGCCAGATCGGCTGACCAGCGGTCATTCTGCGACGCACTATTGCGTGTTGTGGCAGGATGGGTGCGGGATTTGGGCAGATTCGATGGGCTGGGATGCGCCCCCTCGCTTGGTTCACCAAGCGTGCGGACCGGACTATGAAGGATTTGCCTGCCTGAGTGTGAATTTTTACGTAGTAGCGGACTCGTAACGGTCATACGCTTCATTACGACGCACTGGGTCAGTGCGTCCGGGACCGGCAAGGGATGGATATGAGCGTGAAGGCAGGGCGTTGGGGCTGGCGGCGGGTGCTGCCGGCCCTTTGCGTTCTCGCGATATTCGCCCAGCTCGGCCCGCTCACCCAGGCCCAGGAACCACCGAGGAGGTACGCCGACCTCACCCTCGACAAGACCGACCGAGTGGACCCTGTCAACGTCGGCGATGTCATCCAATACGACCTCCGGTTCAGGAATCGCGGACCGGATGACGCCTACGGCGTGCGCATCGTCGACCATTTGCCGGCGCAGGTCGAGTACCAGAGCTCGACGGCCTCGCACAACGGAACTTGTTCGCTCGCCGGATCGACGTTGACGTGCGCAGGCTTCCAACGGCTCCCGGATGACGCCTCGCAAGGCATAGTCCACGTCAACGCCCTCGCGAAGACGGCTGGGTCCCCACTTAACACCGCGGAAATCTTCACCGACAGCATCGACTACGACTCGCGCAACAACGGCGGAAGCGAGACGACAACGATCCGCCCGCCACCCTCCGCGGATCTGGTGGCTACGAAGTCCGGTCCTGCCGAAGTGACCGACGAGGACACGTTCGTTTATTCCATTCGCTCCCATAACAACGGTCCCAACACAGCGCAGAACGTTCAGCTGACGGATGAGCTTCCGAGCGGTGTCGAGTTCGTCTCCGCAAGCAGTGGATGTGGCGAGTCCGGCGGCACGGTTACGTGCTCGACCGCATCTCTAGCTTCAGGGGCGAACCTCGATGGGTCGATCACGGTTCGCGCGAAGACCGTGGGAACGGTGACGAACCAAGCGTCGACCTCTTCCGATACTGCAGATTCGAACTCGGGCAACAACACTTCCGCAGTCGTCTCCACCCAGATCAAGGAGATCTACGTTCCCAAGGCCGACCTTTCGGTAACCAAGGACGGCCCTGACGACGTCAATAACGGAGACAACTTCACCTATTCGTTGGTCGCGACGAACGCCGGGCCGGATACGGCCGTCGGCGCCAGCGTGAGCGACCTTCTTCCCAGCAACGTCCAGTTCGTTTCCAGCCCCGACTGCTCGCACAGCAGCGGAACGGTCACCTGCTCGCTCGGCAACATGGCGCCCGGTTCTCAGAACCTGTCGATAACGGTGAATGCCGTTGCCCCGGGAACCGCCACCAACACCGCATCGATAGCGAGCTCCACCGCAGACCCGGTGGACGACAACACATCGGGCAGCGTGGTCACCGAAATAGCGCCGACCGCGGACGTTTCGGTGTCGAAGAGCGGTCCGGCGGGCGCGACCGTCGGTGACAACTTCAACTACTCGCTCTCCGTGTCCAACTCGGGACCGGACGCCGCTAACGGCGTCTCGATCAGCGACACCTTGCCGGCCGGGATCGAGCTCGTCGACGACGGCGATTGTTCCTCGAGCGGCTCGACCATTACGTGCTCGCCTGCGGGAGGCACCCTGGCGAAGGACGCCTCGGCGCCGTTCACCATCACGGTCAGGGCCACACAGTCGGGCTCGAAGACGAACACCGCGACAGTTTCGCCCTCGACGAATGACCCGGACTCCTCAGACCACTCCTCGTCGACGACGATCAATGTTGTTCCGACGAGTGCCGACCTTTCGTTGAACAAGTCTGGTCCGGCCGACGCCGAGACCGGCGACTCGATCACGTACACGCTCGACGTGGCGAACGCCGGTCCCGACGCGGCCGAGGCCGTGACCGTCAGCGACACATTGCCGGTGTCGATGGTCTTCGAGTCGTCCGATGACTGCACGCATTTGGGCGGCACGGTTACCTGCGTGCTTGGAACGATCGCGGACGGAGGATCGGACTCCGCTTCCTTCAAGGCGACGGCTAACCCGCCTGCTGGGACGCAGTCCGGAAATGTCGTCAACTCGGCCACCGTTACGTCCTCGACGGGCGACCCCAACAGCGGCAACAACGGCGACTCGACCACAACGGTCGTGAGCGATCCGCCTCCACCTCCGGAAGCCGGCGTGTCGATCTCGATCGACGACTCCGCCGACCCGGTGACCGAGGGCGACTCCTTCAGCTACGAGATTTCGATCGCGAACGCCGGCCCGGACGAAGCTCAGAACATCTCGCTATCCGACACGCTGCCCTCAGGTGTGACTGCGGGAACCCTTCCCGACGAGTGCTCTAGCGCCGGGGACGAGATCACGTGCGACCTCGGATCCCTGGCCGCCAACGCCTCACCGCTGGAAGTCACGATCCCGGTCGTGGCCGACTCGGCCGGCACAAAGACCAACGAGGCCGAGGTCTCCTGGAACGCCCCAGGCGGCTCGACCGAAACGGCATCGGCATCCGAGGCGACGAACGTTGAGGAGGAGCAGGTTGTAGCTCCGCCGCCTTCGCCCGAGCAGCCGAAGACCGAAGAGAATCTCGACGGCTGTCCGACGGCAGCGCATTACCCGACCGGTAACCCAAGCGACGGGCTACTCGCCTTCGTCCCGGCCGCCATCCAGCTCGAGCGGCAGCGTCGCAAGCGCCTGACTCTGGTCGATGACAAGCCCGGACAGAAGAAGAGCAAGCGGTCGCGCTCGAAGGTCGTCAAGATCGTGGCGGTCATCGCGGTCCTCGCGGTGGCAGCGACGGTAGGGATCCTGTTGCTGACGGGCGGCAATAACGGCAAGAACTACGCGACGCTGGGAGGACTCGAGGGCCGTGTCGACCTGCAGAAGACCGGTGACGCATACGAGCCGGCGCGTAAGGCTGCGACGCTCGACATCGGCGACAAGGTTCGTACCGGCGATGACGGTCTCGCGCGCATCGACTACACCGACGGCTCGCTGACGCGCCTCGACCACAACACGACCTTCCAGGTGCAGGAGCTCGTCAACGACGCGACGCACAAGTCGATCCGCACCAAGCTCGACGTCGGCCGCGTGTGGCACCGAGTGGAGAAGCTCACCAAGCCCGGCGACCGCTTCGAAGTGAAGACGGTGACCGCGGTTGCGACCGTGCACGGGACGACCTTCGTCAACGACTGTCGCTTCCAGGGCGGCGCTGAGTGCTCGCACATCACGCTCTTCGGGAACGTCGGCGTCGAGACCGAGGCCGGCGACCAGAGCATCGTCTCCGGTGGTCAGTGCAAGACGGAAGAGGGCGACGACATCGGTCCGTGCCGGTTCACCACCGAAGAGCTCGAGAACGACCCGTTCCTCATAGCGGCGGCCAAGCTCGACAGCCTGGAGAAGGGCGACGAGATCGTCCTTCCGGACATCTTCGGCGGCAAGAAGGCTGCGCTGGTTCCCGTGGAGGACAACACCGAGGTCGAAGCGACCGAGGCAACTCCGACGACGACGACGCCGGAAGAGAAGGAAGAGACGGGCTGCCCGACCGGCGGGTCGAGGCCGAGCGGAACGTCGCTGCCGCTGGCCGCCGGCATCGTCCTGATGATGATCTTCTTCGGGATCGCCTGGGCCCGTCCGAACCGCAAGCCGGATACAACCGGCGACAGCGCCAACTAGACTGGCGCCGCGCCCGGGTGGCGGAACCGGACATACGCGGGGGACTTAAAATCCTCTGGCCGCAAGGCCATGTGGGTTCGACTCCCACCCCGGGCACGCCTACGGCATGCGCCACGCTGACAGTCTCGAAGACACAAGACAGATGTCCGCCGTGCGTCCCTACACGGGACGTGGCCGCCGCATCCTCCTCTTCTTCTTCCTGGCCGGCGTGGTGGGCGCGTTGATCGCGGCCGCGGTCTTCTCGATGGGGGACAGGGATCCGGGGGCCGAGCTTCGCGTACGTGAAGCATCCGTCCAGGTCCAGCACGAGAACTCGGACTTCGAGAAAGGGGCCGAAGGCGAGGAGATCGAGACCGGCGATGTCGTCCGGACGGATTCCACCGGCCGCGCGCAGATCGACTTCTTCGACGACTCACTGGTACGGCTCGATGTGTTCTCCGAGGTCGCCGTGCGCCGCCTGTCGGACGAAAAAGGACAACGTTTGATCTCACTAGGTGTCAATGCCGGACGAACCTGGAACCGGGTCGCACCGTCCACGTCGGAACGGGGCCGCTACGAGGTGCACTTCCAGAACGCGGTGGCCTCCGTCGAGGGCACGACGTTCGTCGTTGATTGCAGCCGGGACCTACACTGCTACGTGCTCGGGATCGACGATGTCACGAACGTGAAGGTCGGCAGCGACGAAGACGATGTCGGCGAAGGAGAATGCGTTGATCTCGTCGGGGAGCAGCTCGAGCCTTGTGACGCGAATGCTCTCGGGCTCATCGACGCCTGGGTGAAACAGAACTTAGCGGAGGACCAGCAGCTTCAGGTCGGACCGACGCCGTCGGTGACGCCGTCGCCGAGCCCGAGCGCACCCCCAACGCGCCGGCCGCGTTCCTTCGTTCGTCCGCCGGCGAAAACTCTGGCACCCACGGCTTCACCGACACCGATGAAGACGTCGACACCTAAGCCGACACCGTCTCCGACGGCAGCACCGTCAGGTCCTACGGGGCCCACTTTATGAGAGCCGCGTCGCTCGCCGGCAAGTTGCTGCTGGCCCTTGCGGCCGGCGTCCTCTTCGGAGCGCTGACCTTCGTCGGTCTGACGCAGAACCAATTCACGGGCTTCTCCGACCAGCTGACCGATCTTCTCCAGCCCACAGGCAAGGCCGACGAACGCGTCGCCGTCGTTGCCGTCGATCAGGACGCCTTAACGGTCGGCGGACGGTGGCCGTGGCCGCGCCGCTTGCACGCGGAGATCGTCAAAAAGCTGCACGACGCGGGCGCGAAGGTGATCTCCTACGACGTCCTGTTCGACACCCCTACCGGCGACGACGGCCTGGTCGCGACCGCCGTCGGCGATGCGGGGAACGTGGTCCTTGCGGCAGCGGGGGCGCTTCTCTGTCCCGATGGCGTCCCGGTCTGCGCCCCCGAGAGGACGATGACGCTGCCCGTGCCCGTCATCGCAGGTAGAGCAGCCGCGTTGGGCCACGTAGCCGTAAGACCGGATCCCGATCGCGTCGTTCGTACGGTGCCGCTCGTCGTCGACTCCGATGGGGAGTTCCTGCCCTCTTTGTCGTTGTCGACCTACGCTCTGGCCAAAGGTCTCGACGATCCGCTGACGCTCCGTCCGGACGCTGTGCAGATCGGGGCCGACCGGGTTCCTACCGATAAGCAGGCCCACCTGCGCGTTGCCTATGCGCCGGAGCTGCGCCCGGTCGAGTTGTATCCGGACGCGCCCGTGATCTCCGCGGCCGACATCCTCAACGGCACCTTCACGCGCAAACAGATCGACGGGAAGATCGTCTTCGTCGGCGTCACCGATCCGGCCTTGGGTGACGACCAGGCCGCCCCAGTTGCCAAGGGGAGCGTGCAGATGCCGGGCGTCCTTGTGCACGCCAATGCCTTGAACACGATGCTCACCGGGAATTACCTGGAGGAAGCCAGCGACTCGCGAGTGGCCCTGGCGGCGGGAGCTCTCGCCTTCGTCATCGCCTTCGCGACGCTGCTGCTCCCCGTTTCTATAGCCCCGGTCGCCGCCGTCCTAGCGCTGGCCGGATACGCGTTCTGGGCCGTCGTGCAGTTCGACCGCGGCACCGTTCTCGACCTGATCTACCCGCCGCTGGCGATCGTGCTCGCTTTCATGGCCGCGCTCGGCTTCCGGTACTTCACCGAGCTGCGCGGACGCCGGCGTGTGTCCGCTTTGTTCTCGCAATACGTTCCGCGCGGCGTGGCCGACGAGCTCATCGCGTCCGGACGCGTCGAGGACACGATCAAAGGCGAGCGCCTGGATGTCACCGCTCTCTTCTGCGACCTGCGCGGATTCACCGCGACTTCCTCCAAGCTCGAGCCCATCCAGGTGCGGGATCTGCTCAACGTGTACTACGACGAGTGCTCGCAGCTCATTCACAAGTACGGTGGCACTCTGCTCACATATATCGGCGACGAGGTATTCGCGGTTTGGGGCGCGCCGATGCCGGATCCGGATAACGCGTCAAAAGCGGTCGCCTGTGCACGGGCGATGCAGGAGGCGAACAAAGCTCTGGACGAACGTCTGGCAGCCGACGATTTGCCACCCGTGACGTACGGGATAGGACTGCATTCGGGGTTCGTCATAGCCGCCCACGTCGGCACCGATCTGCATCGTCAATACACGATCCTTGGAGACACCGTTAACTGCGCGTCGCGTTTGTGCACTATCGCCGGGAAGAACGAGATCGCCGTATCGCTCGAGACCTACGAGCAATTGGACGACAAGCCTCCGGCCAAGACGCTCCCGGGCGTGAAGCTCAAAGGTGTCGGACGCGACCTCATCCCGCACAAGCTGTGGCCGGACGAGTTCTGGGACCCGAAAGGCCAGCAGCGCGGCAAACTGGAGGCGTGACAAGCGGGACCTCCGACACCACCCCGGCGCTGGCCGATCAGCGTTGCGAAGTTTGCCGGCCGGGCACGCCGCATCTGTCCGACGAAGAAACCGCAGGCCTGCGATCCGAGATCTCGAGTTCGTGGGAGATCCTGGGCGGACATGAGAAGCTGCGACTTCGAATCAAGACCGCCGACTTCGGGGAGTCGATGGCATGCGCGGTGCAGATCGGCTTCGTAGCGGAGGCGGAAGGTCATCACCCAGATCTGCACGTGCACTGGGGACGACTGGTCGTCGACCTGACGACGCACGCAGCCAAGGGCCTCACTCGCAACGACTTCGTCCTCGCGGCCAAGATCGACCGGCTGCTGGCCACTTGAGCAACCGGACGCCGTTCGCATCGGCCCGGTTCCCCAAGACGCCGTTCGCAACGCTTGCGCGGGCGTACGCATCGAGCCTCGGCGGCGACGCGTGCGTGGCGGTCGCGCTCGCCGGTTCGCTCTTCTTCAAGGTTCCGGCCGATTCCGCGCGAACCGACGTAGCGCTTTACTTGCTGGTCACGATGACGCCGTTCGCGCTCGTCGCGCCGGTGCTCGGTCCGGTTCTGGACCGGGCACGATCGCGACGCGTGACGTTGGCGGCCGTGGCCTGCGTGGGCCGCGCGGTTCTGTGCGTGCTCATGGCACGGCACCTCGACAGTCCGCTGTTGTATCCCGAGGCCTTCGGGATGCTCGTCCTCATGAAGAGCTACCAGGTCGCTAAGTCGGCCATGACCCCGACCGTCGTTTCGGGCCCGGACGAGCTCGTGCGCGCGAACTCGCGGCTTACGCTGGCCGGGGTGTTCGGCGGCATCGTGGCGGGCAGTGTCGCCGCCGGCATCATGCAGCTGGGCGGCGGGAGCTGGGTACTGGTCTTCGCCGCCATCGCCTATCTCGTTTCTGCTCGGCTGACGACGTTGGTTCCGTCGTCGGGATCAGCAAGGAGCGAGATCGAGGACGACGCGTCGGATACACGATCCGGCGAGATCAAGCCGGCACACCTGTATGGGATACGTCTCGCCGCGATAGCGATGGCCGTATTGCGCAGCGGTGTCGGGTTCGTTGTCTTCTTGCTCGCCTTCGCGCTCAAGCGCGAAGGCGAGCCCGCATGGTTCTACGGACTGGTCATCGGCGCCAGCTCTCTTGGAGGATTCCTCGGAGCCGTGGCTGCGCCGCGGCTCCGACAGATCCTCCGAGAGGAAGCCGTCTTGGTGGTGTCCCTCGCGTTGCCGGCGGCGGCCGCGGTCATCGGCGCGCGCTCGGACGCCCGTCCGGCGGCGCTGATGGTTGCCATGGCTCTGGGGATCGGGGGATCGTGCGGTCGTGCCGGATTCGACAGCCTCGTCCAGCGCGACGCGCCGGATTCGTCCTGGGGGAGAGCCTTTGCACGCTTCGAGGCTTACTTCCAGCTCGCGTGGGTGCTCGGCGCTTTCGTCCCGGTGCTGGTTTCGATCTCGCCCGGCATCGGAATGCTGATCCTCGCCTTGATCCTCGGCGCCGGCGGCTTCGTCTACTTGGCCGGGCTGGCCGCCGACAGCCTGCTGCACGCTTCCCGGTAGCTCAATAGGGTCAGCGCTGCTGACCCTATGGATGCTGCCGCCTCGCTTCGCTCAGCGGTAGCTCGACGTGCCTACGAGTCGCCGAGCTTCTCTTCGAGTGACTTCACCTTGCCGTCCAGCACGTCGGTGTATCCCGGCCGGATGTCGGCTTTGATCACCACGCTCACGCGATCGCAGCGTTTCAGGACGGCGTCGGTCGCGGCTTTGATGACGGCGAAGACCTCGTCCCATTCGCCCTCGATGGTCGTGAACATCGCGTCGGTTCGATTGGGGAGACCCGACTCGCGGACGACGCGAACGGCGTCGGCGACGAGATCACCGACCGAGTCATCGGAGGTACCGATCGGCGTGACGCTGAAGGCGACGATCATCGCTACATAGGACCATAGGCCTGCGAACCGTCCGCTAGGCTACGGTTTCGTGACTGAATCCACGCCCGCGCCGCCTTCGCCGCCGAGCAAGCCGGCGCGGCTCGTTCGCAGTCGTGAAAACCGTGTTCTCGGCGGCGTGTGCGCCGGAATAGCGAACTATCTCGGCCTGGACCCAACACTCGTTCGGATACTCGCCGTCGTACTGGCGTTCGCTGCCGGCACTGCGGTGCTCGCTTACATCGTCGGCTGGATCATCATCCCGGAGGCGAGGCCGGACGAGGACGCGCCGCGCGCGACGTCAGGAACTTCCGACCACGCGCCGATGATCATCGGCGCGATCCTCATCGCCGGCGGCGCGTTATGGCTGGTGAGCTCGATCCTTCCCTGGGTTCTCGACTTCCGTGGCATCGGCCCTCTGATACTCGTTGGGGTCGGCGTCCTGCTCGTGATCCAGGGTGCCAAGCGTTGACGGAGCCGACGGAGAGTCCCGTATCACCGGGGACACCCCGGACCCCGATGTTCTCATCGTGGGGACGCATCGTCGCCGGGGCCGTGCTCGTCGTCGTCGGCGTGACGTGGCTGCTCCAAGCGGCCGGCATCATCACCGTCTCGCTGGACGCGCTTGCGCCGCTCGCTTTGATCGTCGTCGGGATCGGTCTCGTGATCGGATCCCGCCGAGGCTCGTATCCGGCGCTGATCGTCCTGGGCGTGGCGCTGACGGTTTTCCTGGCCGCTTCGTCGAACGACGATCTCTCGTCGTTCGGTGGTGAGCACCTCGAGCTGCCCACAGATGCCTCGCAGCTGCATCCGTACCGGCTGGGAGCCGGAACGTTGACTGTCGATCTCACGTCCTTGGATCTCGACTCCGAAACCTACGACGTGGACGTGCGCGTCGGCACCGGACGGATCAACGTCTTCGTCCCCGAGGACGTCCCCGTTCGCGTCGATTCCAGCGCGGGCGTCGGATCGCTGAGGGTGCTCGGCGAGACGTCGGCGGGTTTCAGTCCCGATCTCGATTTCGAAAGCCCCGACTTCAGCGATGATGAGCCCCGGATCGATCTGCGCATACGCATCGGCGTAGGAACGATCACCGTTAGAGAACGCCCGGGCGTCCGGCCGGTTCCGTTGCCTCCTCGACCGGTGGTCCCCGACGTCCCGGACGTCCCGCAGCCGCCGGGTTTCGAGTTCCCCTTCGACCGCCAATCCGGTAACAACGTGGATCGGTTCTAGATGCGAAACAGGAATCTGCTCGCCCTGATCTCCGGCATCGCGTTCATCGTGCTGGGCGTGGTGTTCGCCGCCGACGCTCTGGACTGGATCGACGTCCCGGCCCGGGTCGTCTTCCCCGTCGTAATGATCGCGATCGGTGTCGGCGTGGTCCTGGGCGCCCGCGGGCGAAGGGACCATCATCAAGGACCGCCGGAGCCCCCGCCGGACGACGAGCCGAACGGCAAACCGGCGACCGAGCCACCGCTGGAGAAATAGTGCGCGTCGGGCTGGTGGGATGCGGGTTCATCGGACTCATCCATTCGCGCGCCCTCTGGGCCTTGCGAAAGGCGAACCTGTTCGATGCCGACATCACCGTCGTCTCGGACCGCGATCCCGAGCGCGCAGCGACCATGGCTGTGCCGAACGGCGCAAAGGTCGCCGACGTTCTCGAGATGCTCGACGAGGTCGACGTTTTGTACGTGTGCACTCCGACGGCGGAGCACCTGGCCGTATGCGAGGCCGCCGCCGATCGCGGTGTTGCGGTGTTCTGCGAGAAACCGCTGGCGCCCGATCTGGCCGGCGCGCGCCTTGTGGCGCTCGCCCTGGAGCGGATACCCCATCGCGTCGGACTCGTATTGCGTACGGCGCCGGTTTTCAACCGTGTGTCCGAGCTCATCACGTCCGGGCGCTATGGACGGCCGATGGCCATCACCCTTCGCGACGACCAGTACTTCCCGATCCAGGGCCAGTACGCATCGACCTGGCGATCCGACCCCGCGGTCGCCGGCGGCGGAACACTGATCGAGCACTCGATCCACGATGTCGACCTGTTCCGGTGGCTGCTCGGCGATCCGAGAACGGTTTCGTGCCGGACGGCCTCGTTCTTCGGCCACCCGGGGATCGAGGATCTGGCCACGGCAACTTTCTCTTTCGATGAGGGAGTGGTTGCCAACCTCACATCGGTCTGGCACCAGGTGATGACGCGGGGGTCAACACGACGCGTCGAGTTCTTCTTCGAAGACGCGGTCGTGTGGACCGAGGACGACCACACGGGGCCGTTGCACGTGAGTACCTCCGCGGGAGCCGAGGTACTCGCGTGCCCGCTCCCGGCGTGGGTCGACGAGTTGCCCGTAGAGGACGGATCGCGACGGCGGGCGCTCGGTTTGTACGCCGAGGCGAGCCGGCGCTTCCTCGAGGCTGTCGCCCAAGGGAAAGCGGCGAAAACCGGCTCACCCGACGCCGCCGATGCAGTCGCCGCCCATGTGATGGTCGACGCTGCATACCGCTCGGCCGCAGAGGAAGGACGGCCCGCGGTGTGTGGCGGCTCGGGCGAGATCTAGCTATCCGACGGTTACCAGCTCTCCGAGAGGCAAGGGGTCGGGGATCATGACCGTCTCGTGCCCGGCGGTCCACAGGATCTCGTCCATCGCATCGGAGATCCCTCCGGAGAGCACGCTGATGTCGGGCATCGTGTCGAGATCGCCGAGAAGTCCGAAGCCCAGCTTCCCGTCGTAGGACATGGCTCCGATCGAAAGGCCCTGGTTCCGCACCAGCGGTGCTTGCGGGTAGAGCTCGAGAAGCCTCCGTCCCAGCAAGTAGAGCGGGAACTGGGGGCCGGGCACGTTCGTGACGAGCAGGTTGAAGGACCGATACCTCGATTGCAGCTGGGACAGACCGGCTACGGCGAAGGTCGGCAGCACGGCGGACATCTTCACGATCGCGTCCCCGGCCCGGATCTGTCCGGACTCCTTGGCCGCGCGCATGACCTCGTGTATCCGTCGCAGGCGCACGATGGGGTCGCGAACGCTAACGGGCAGGGTCACGACGAGCATCGCTACGCGATTCCCGAACGTGTCGCTCTCGTCGGCACTGCGAACCGAAACGGGAACCATCACCTTCACGTCGTGCGGCTCGATCGAGCGGCTTATCTGCCACCGCCGGATGCCGCCGCCGACGGCCGCGAGGATCGCGTCGTTGACCGATGTTCCGACGGTCTCCTTCAATGTCTTGACTTCGTCGAGGGACGAGCGAGCGATCGAGAAGCGCCGCCCGGAGCCGATGCGCGAGTTGATGTCCATCTTTGGAGCCTGGCGAACCAGCGAGCCGGCCAAACCTATGGCTCCGCCCGCGAGGTCGGCGGCCTGACGGATGGTGTCGCGCGGTCTGCGCAGGGCGCCGAGGATGCCGCGCACGTTGCCGACGGACTCGGTCACGCGATCGCGCGCGGCGGCCGCCAACATCTCGAACGTGCTCGGCGCCCGCTCGCGTCTGTGCTCCACGTACGGTTCCTCGCGCGGCTCGGGCGTTGCGTCCAGGAGCACGGAGTGCAGATCGGCTCCCGATATCCCGTCCCACAAGCTGTGATGCGTCTTCGACAGGACGGCGAAACGGTCGTCGGCCAGTCCTTCGATGAGGCACATCTCCCACAGGGGTTGTGAACGCTTCAAAGGTTGCGAGAGCAGATAGCCGACGACGTGCATGAGGTCGTCGTCGGTTCCGTCCCCGGGAGCCCGCACACGCTGCACGTGAGTACTCAGATCAAACGACGGATCGGGAACCCACGCCGGACGATGAGCGTTGAAGGGAACCGAGGCGAGGCGCTGCCGGAACCGCGGGACGAGATGCAGCCGCTGATCGAGCATCTCGATCAGCTCTTTGTCCTCCGGCGGTGGACCTTCGTAGATCGCCAGTGACGAGATGTGCATGGGCGTGCGCGGTCCCTCTAGGTACAGGAAGCTCGCGTCCAAAGCGGACAAGCGGTCGATCGACATGGGGCGTCCCTTCTTCATAGGTCCGGACTGCTAGGACTGCGAGCTAGTAGCTGTTACAGCGAGCGATGAGTGCTTCGTCCAGCGCCGGATTATCGACGCCGGCGTCGGCGCATTCGATCATCGATGGCTCCGCCGGGCATGCGCCGAACCGCAGCGGATGCACCGACGCAATCAGAACCATCGCCTCTTGCCAGTTGTCGATCTGTTTCTGCGAACGTTCGAGCATGCGAACGCTAGCCATAAATGCCTCCCCGTGGTGGCGTACGATCGGCGCGCTTCAGGCGCCGGTCAAACTCCGGGAGTGAGAACTCCCGTCCCCATCCGAGCCGACTGGTCCATCGGAACCACCCCTCTCGGGAGCGCTCGGAACTGAAGGTCGATTGATACCAAGCATCCCGTGTTATCACAAGGCCCTCAGACCAGCACAAATGTGTTGCCAGTCCGCGTACCTGCGCAAACACGATGTGAAGCTTTCGTTACAGAAGGCTAAGAACTCGCTGAGTCGTCACCATTTCCGTTGCATTGGCCGCATTAGGCCTGGTGTGAAACGATTCCGTGAAACGATTCGCTGACCTGAGCGAGGAGATCTCATGGACCTGACCTGGAGTCCTGAAGAAGAAGCGTTCCGAGACGAAGTGCGGGGATGGCTCGAGGCCAATCTCCCGAAGGAGAACAAGGCGCTCGGCGATGACGAGTTCGACGACGACCCCGCATCTTTCGAGTTCAGACGCGACTGGCAGCGCAAGCTCGGTGAGGCCGGCTACCTCGCCATGCACTGGCCGAAGGAGTACGGCGGCGGCGGCCGAACGCTGGTAGAGCAGGTGATATTCAACGAGGAGTACGCGAAGGCCAACGCGCCCCAGCCCGTGAACTCACTGGGCCTGAACCTCGTCGGACCGACCCTCATGACCCACGGCACCGAGGAGCAGCGCAAGCGATTCCTCAAGAACATCCTCACGGCGGACGAGATCTGGTGCCAGGGCTACTCGGAGCCCAACGCCGGCTCGGACCTGGCCGGCCTTCAGACCAAGGCCGAGCTGGTCGGCGACGAGTTCGTGATCAACGGCCAGAAGATCTGGACGACCCTGGCGCCTTTCGGCGATTGGATCTTCGTCCTGTGCCGCACCGATCCGGAAGCTCCGAAGCACCAGGGCATCAGCTACATCCTGTGTGACATGCACCAGCCCGGTGTGGAGATGCGTCCGATCCGTCAGATGACGGGAACGTCCGGGTTCGGGGAGGTCTTCTTCACGAATGCGCGGACGCCCAAGGACATGCTCGTCGGCAACCTCAACGACGGCTGGCGCGTCGCGATGACGACGCTGATGTTCGAGCGCGGCGGCAACATCCTCGGCAGCGCCGTCCGTTTCCGCCGGATGATGAACCAGCTCCGCGAGCTGGCGGAGAACACCAAGCGCAACGGCGGATCGGCGATCGACGATCCCGTTCTGCGCCAGGAGCTCGGACGGCGGCTGGTCGAGGTGGAGATCCTTCGCCGGAACTCGGAGCGCGCGATGTCGCCGTTGCTGCACGGCGAGTCGCCCGGGCCGGAGTCGTCGATGGGCAAGCTCTTCTGGTCGGAGTGGTACGTGAAGGCCACCGAGCTGGCCATGGAGATCCTCGGCCACGACGGTCTGATCAACAAGCAGTCCAATGCCTGGCTGCTCGAGTACTTGGCCGCGCGGGCGTCGACGATCTACACCGGAACCTCGGAGATCCAGCGCAACATCCTGGCCGAGCGAGTGCTGGGTCTTCCCAGGGGAGGGCGGAACTGATGGACTTCCGCCTGAATTCGGATCAACTGGCCCTGCAGTCTGCTGCGCGTGACTTCCTCAAGAAGGAAGTGAGTTCCACGGTCGTCCGCAGCGCGTTCGACTCGCCGGACGGCGATGCGCCCGAGCTGTACAAGAAGATGGCCGAGCTCGGTTGGCTGGGGATCGCGGTTCCCGAAGATCTCGGCGGACTAGGGATGAGCGTGATCGAGCAGGCGGTCGTGTGCGAGCAGCTGGGCTACGTGAACGCTCCCGGTCCGTACTTCGCCACCGCGTGCCTGGCCATCCCGGCCCTGGTTGCCTTCCGGGCCGAGGACCTTCTCGGACCCCTGCTGGACGGGTCGAAGCGCGCAACGGCCGGCCGGAACCTCGGTGCGATCGTCGACGCGCAGATAGCCGATGCCGTTCTCGTCATCGCAGACGGGAAGGCAACGTGGTACGAACGCGAAGCGCTCGAGATCACGCCGCGGGCGACCGTCGACGGCACGCGGCGCACGGCGTCCGTTCGCATCATCGGCGAAGGCCGGGAGCTCGGGCCGTCCGACGAGCTTCAGTTCGCCATGGAAGCCGGTCCGGCACGCACGATCGACGCCGTCACCGCGCTCTTGTGCGCCGAGATCGTCGGGTGCATGCAGTGGGCGCTCGACACGACCGTGCAGTACTTGAAGGACCGCGAGGCGTTCGGGCGTCCGATCGGCGTATTCCAGGCGGTTCAGCACAAGGCCGCGGACATGCTCGTGCACACGGAGTCATCGCGTTCGGCGGCGTACTACGCCGCGTATGCAGCGGCCAACGGCCTGCCGGACGGCCGCTTCGCCGCATCGGTCGCCAAGGCGTACTGCTCGGATGCCGTGCACTCGGTTACCGGTGAGTGCATCCAGCTGCACGGCGGGATCGGCTTTACGTGGGAGCACGATGCGCACATGTACTTCAAGCGGGCCACGACCAACCGCATCCTGCTCGGAGACGCATCGTTCCACCGCGACCGCGCTTTGGAACTTGATCCGGCACGCTAGTCCCACCGTGGATCCGTTAGGCGCACGAGTAGATCGAATCCCTTCATGCGATTCGAATCCCATCCGTGACTAAGGAAGGGCCGAGCACAACTTCGTCCTTGAACCCGACGCGCGCGCCCAAGAAAAAAAGTCGGGTGCGGAGTCTTGGTAAGTGGCTTGTGATCAATCTGGCTGTGCTCTTGGTGCTCATGCTCGCAGCTGAGTTCGCTTGTCGGCATTGGATCCTGAAGGATGCAGTTCCTTACTCGGACGCCACGTTCTTCGAATTGATGAAGAAGTATCACGGTAGGGAGCCCGGCATGAACATTCCTAAACGGCCGGTGATCCTCGGCCTCGGTGACTCCTTCGGAACCGAAGGCAAGCCGGGAACGAATTTCTTCGAGGTGCTCCAGAAAAAGTTAGACGCGGCGTCCAAGTCTTTCTCGGTCGTGAACCTCTCTGTTCCGCGATACGAAACCGCCGAAGAGCTTCACATGCTTCGACATTATGGGCTGCGGTACCGTCCTCGAATCATCATTCACGCCTTATTCGTGGGCAATGACTTGTACGGGAACTCTCCCGGCCGCCTCGTAACGTTCGCCGGCGAGATCCCGCTGCGTGTGCGGACTTACTCGCCCTTCTCGCCCCGAACCTGGGTCCTGCCCGCAGCCATTTATCGGCGCATTCGGTGGTGGCGTGTCGCGACGCACACCACGTCTCCCGAACAGTTTTCGTCCGAGAACTTCATGGAAATCTTGCGTGGCTATCTCCCGCACTTCCACCGCGGCTACGTTCAATCGGCTGCCTGGACGGAGGTCCGCGAAACCGTCTCCGAGATGATCCGGGCCGGCAGAGGCGGTGGAGCGAAGTATGTGATCGCCATCCTCCCCGACCAATTGCAGGTCGAGGATCGGTATCAAGAAAAGGTCTTCCAGGATCCAACCGTCCGCCGTGGAGACTACGACCTGACGCTTCCGCAGAAGCTGCTGACCAGATTCGCGAAAGAGCATGGAGTGCCCGTCATCGACTTGTATCCGGCGTTTCGATCGAAGGGACGTCGAGGCGGTCTATATCTCTCTCGGAACACGCACTGGAATGATGCAGGCAACCGCCTGGCTGCTGAGACCATCGCGCGGAAGCTGGCTGAGCTAGACGTTATCGACTGATTCATGCGGCGTGGTGCAGAGGGTTCTCAAGAGGGTCGATGCCTGGGAGGAGGCACCGACCCTCTTTGAGTCCCTTACGTCATGTACCGGGTAACCCACCCGCGCTTGCGCAGCATGTTGAACATCGATCGCGCGAACAGCAGTCCGAGCGCGATGTACAGCGCGTCCAGCGCGAACGCGATGCCGAGGCTGCCCCACGGCGGCGAGCCGCCGGCGATGACCGTCCTCATCGCTTCGAACACCCTCGTCGTCGGCAGAGCCGTCGCGATCGCTTGCGCCCAACCGGGCAGCGCGCTGACCGGGTAGAACACAGCCGAGATCGGCATCAACAGCACGGCCAGACCCCAGGCCAGGATGTCCGCACCCGGACCGAACCGAAGGATGATCCCGATCACGAGCATCCCCACGGCGACTCCGAACAACATCAGCGCGAGCATGAACACGGCCAAGATTGGGCCCATGCCCGGCGCGACGAAGTGGAACAGCGTCGCCGCGATCGTGACCATGATCGTCCAGCCGATCAGCACCTTCGTCAGCGACCACGCCACCGCTCCGGCCAGGTACTCGATGGGACGCAACGGCGAAACCATCAGGTTCAGGACGTTGTGCGTCCACGAAGTGTCGTCCAAGAACGTCACGCCGATCCCGAGGTTCGACCGGAACACCAGGTCCCAAAGGAGCACGCCACCCAGCAGGAACCCGAAGGCCTGCGGGATGTCGGTGCCCTGCTGCACGAAGTACCGCGTGAGCAGACCCCACAACAGCAGGTCCATGGCGGGCCAGAACAGCATGTCGACCAGTCCCGGAGGGGAGTGGCTCAGCTCGTACGCGTGTCGCTTGTACAGCGACCAGATGCGCCGGGCCGAGCGCGTCACGCCCGCGTCCGGCGCGTAGCTATCTCGTTGGTCTCTAACCGCTACTTGGGTCATCTTCGGGCCTCCTCTGCGATGTGTAGGAACGTCTTCTCCATGTCTTCGGTGCCGTACTTCGCGCCGATCTCGGCCGGCGATCCGTCGGCCACCACTCGTCCGGCCGCAAGGAACACCACTCGCCGGCACAGCCGCTCGATGTCGGCCATGTTGTGCGAGGTCACCAGCAGCGTGAACCCGCCCTTGGCGTGTTCCTCGCGGATCACCGCTCGAACCCGCTCGGATACCTCCGGGTCAAGCGAAGCCGTCGGCTCGTCGAGCACCAGCAGCCGCGGCTCGCTCATGAGCGACTTGCACAGCCCGACCAGCGTCCGCTGCCCGCTCGAGAGCTGGGATGCGTACCGGTCGAGGAACTCGTGCACGTGCAAGCGCTCGATGAGGTCTTCGACCTGGCTCCGGCTGGACCCGTACAGGGTGCGGAAGACGTCCAGGATCTCCCGGACGCGCACCTTGTACGGCATCCCGACGTACGCCGCCGTGAAGTTCGTCTGCTCGAGCGCGGCCGTCCGCTCCTGGGGGAGCGGATGACCGAGCAGCGTTACGTGACCCTCGTCGGGCTCCGTCACGCCGAGCAGCATCATCAGCGTCGTGGTCTTGCCGGCGCCGTTGGGGCCCAGGAGGGCACAGACGTCGCCCTCCTCGACCCGCAGGTCGACTCCGTTGACCGCGTATGTGAATTCCTCTGTCTTTGCTTCCGCCTTGCGACGGTCCCGCTTTGTCTTGTTCTTGAACCTTTTGCGCAGACCAACTGCATCTATGGCAAGCGTCATGAATGCCCTCCTTTGCTCGTTTTCCAGTCCTCGCCTCGGCAAAAAGCGCCTCGGCGATGGTTCCTCTCCGCTGTTACGCCACTGAGGCGGCGCACGGATCCCGATTGGGGGGAAAAGAAAACCGCGCAGGCTTCTCTGCGGTCCCCAGGCGGGGTCCGTCGGCCGGCGCGGTGGCGTTACCTATAACAAGACGTCGCGAAGCTTAACACGCTTCAATGACCGTTTGTCTATTCAAACGCGATTCGCGGCGAAAATTCCTCGATTGATAGCGTTTCGCGCATGGCATTGACCTTCGAGAACTACGACGAGCGCACGGCCGAAGCGATCAAGAACGCCGCCACTCACATGGCTCTTCCCGACTTCCTCGGGATCACGTTCACCGAAGCCGGGCCCGGGAAGCTCGTCGCCGAGATGGACGTCCGCCCGGACCTCCTGACGATGTTCGGCAACCTCCACGGGGGCGTCATATCGGTGCTCGTGGACCACGTCCTCGGCTCAGTGATGTACCCCGTGATGCCCCGCGGATGGTGGGCGGCTACGACGGAGTTCAAGCTCAACCTGCTCGCACCCGTGCGGGAGGGGCGCCTCCGGGCCGAGGCGGACATCGTCGCCATGACCAAAAGGACGAGCGTGGTCCGGATAGATGTGACCAATCGCACCGGGGACACCCCGGACCCCGGGGGGGAGCGATTGGTCTGCGTGGCGCAGGGTACTTGTCTCCTACAGGAGCCAAAACCGAAGGAGTGAGTCATGGACCTTCTCGACCTCTACGACCGAGGTAGCGCCTGGACGGCCAAGAAGGTCGCCGGGGCGAAGAAGAATCTCGACGCCCCGACCGCATGCAAGGAATGGAGCGCTCGTGACCTCGTGAATCACTTGATCGACGGTGCCAACTACTTCGCCGGTACCGCGCAGGGCAAGAAGGTCGATCCGCCGTCACCCGAGCCGCCCGAACTCATGGACGGCGACGACCCGGTGAAGGCCTTCGAGGAAAGCCGCCGATCGATCCTCGAGGCATACAAGGATCCGAAGGTGCAGGAAGAGAACATGGTCACGCTCGGCATCGCCTTCTCGGACAGCCTCATCCACGGCTGGGACCTCGCAAAGGGCACGGGTCAGGACACGAAGATGCCGCCGGACCTCGCCGAGGCCGCCTTCCAGATGCTGGACGGACGACTGACCGAAGAGAACCGCGGCGACGCGTTCAAGCCGCCAATCAAGGTTCCGGAGGACGCGAGCGCGCAGGAGAAGCTCCTCGCCTACGTGGGACGCAAGCCGTAGCAGCAGCCCGAAGCTAGGGCATGAGGGCCCGGCGCGTGCCGCGCGTTTAGTAGGACTGGCGTTCGGGTAATCGAACACGCAGGCAGCGAGGCCAGACGGCTGCCATTGGGACAACTGCTCGGGGAGGCAGCCTTGGTCCGTCGTCTTGTTGTAGCTCTTCTCGTTTCGCTCGCCCTCTTCATCGGGTTGCAGCAGCCCGTCAGCGCCGCACCCTCATGGGCTCCGGCCGCGACGGCGGCGATCCATCCCGGAGTGCAAACCGAGAGTGACGCAGGTCAATGCACGAGCAACTTCGTCTTCTACGACTCGAGCAACGCGGTCTATCTCGGGTCGGCTGCGCACTGCACCGGTACCGGCGCAGCAACGGACACCGACGGATGTCTGGCCGGGTCGTTACCGCTGGGAACCCAGGTGCAAGTGCAGGGCGCGACCAGGCCCGGAACCCTCGTGTACAGCTCGTGGCTGGCCATGCAGGCGGCGGGCGAGTCCGACGAGAACACATGTGCCTTCAACGACTTCGGTCTGATCCGGCTCGATCCGGCCGATTTCGGCCGCGTCAATCCGTCCATACCGAACTGGGGCGGACCGAACGGGATCAACACTTCGGGAGCCGCGGCTGGGTCACGGGTTTACAGCTACGGCAATTCGAGTCTGCGAGCGGGCGTGACGACGCTGAGCCCCAAGACCGGGACAGTCGTGGAACAGATAGGCGAGGGTTGGAGCTATGAGGTGTACACGGCTACTCCGGGGATCCCAGGCGATTCGGGAAGCGCATTCCTGGATGCGTCCGGCCGAGCCCTCGGCGTTCTCGCGACGCTTCAGGCCGCGCCATTTGCCGGGAGTAACGGTGTCGGTGACATAAGCCACATCCTCGGCTACATGGGTACGCATTCGTCGGTGAACGTGACGCTCGCTACGGGAACGGTTGCCTTCAACTCAGGGCAGGTGCCGGTACGCCTCTAGCTGCGAGCTAGCTGTATTCCGCGAGCGTTCTTTCCAGGCGGCCGATGCTGTCGGTGAGGCCGCCGGGACGGCTGGTCTTGAGCCACGCTGCTCGTTGCAACTCGATCGCTTCGGTCAGATCTTCGCGTAGAACTTCGTCGTTGGGTCTATCGGCATCGATGTGACGCAGCATCCGCCACAACCCGTGCCGTGCGAGGCGACACGCCGCATAGAGCTCGCCGGGCAGGCCGGTCATCGCTTCTTCAAGGACATCGATCACGTCGTCGCAACGCGTCGGCGATCGATCTGTCCGAAGGACATCGTCGAACGCGGGATGAGTCCGCGGAAGATCGGGCTCCCGTTGAACGCGAGCTGTCCCGTCTGTGACCACAAGCGCCCGATGACATCGAGTTTCTGCCCGATCGGCTGATCCAGGACGAGCGCGTCGAGGACGCTCGCGACGTCGAGGTCGCGGTTGGTTTCCAGACACCAGCTGACCGCTCCTCCGTAAACGATCGGCGGAAAACTGACGAGCGGCGGTTGGTGATGTCCGTTGTCGCCCCAGTCCGTGATGAGGTATCCGCCCGCGCCGAACTCAATCCCTTGTACGGCCGCGTCGAGAAGGTTGCCGTAAGCGTTATCGATGCGGCCGATGAGGGAGTTCCACGTCGCCGTCCCCGGTGCGATCTCTACGGGGATGTCTGTACCGGCCAGCGCCTCCATCTGCGACCTGAAGCCGTTGAGTGGATCGTGGTCTAGTTCGGCGAGCGTTCGCATCGCCCGTTCGGGAACCTGCGCGCGAAGCTCGTCGGGCCAGGGTTGCTCGTAGTGCCAGGGCACGGCGACGACGCCGTCCGGCAGAAGCTTCGCGGCGAGCGCGGGGTCCTCGCGAAGGATGTCGCCCCAGATCAGGACGTCGTAACCCTGCCTTACGAGAGGCCTCGCGATCCGGTCGACGTGCTCGAGGTACACCTCGGTCTTTCCGCGACGTGCGACCTCATCGGCGCTCGCACCTTGACCTAGGTCGAACGGTTCGTCGCAGCCGATGTTCAGACGATTGCTCGAGAAGTTCACGAGGAGCTCGTTGAAGAGATCGAGGACGAACCTCGCGTTCTCGTTCGTCGGCGCGAGCGTCCAGGGTGGGAGGTCGGCTCCCCAAGGAGCCTTGCCGCCTTCCGGGCGCTCGGCTCGTTGCGCGGTACGCGTCGTGGATCAGCCACCGGTTCATGTGTCCGAAGCAGTTCTGATTCGGGACGAGATCGATTCCGCGGTCGATGCAGAGCTTGTCGAGCCATCTGATGTCGTCCGGCGTCATCGGCGACGCATCGCGCCACACGACCTTGTGATTCCGGAACGCGAAGGTGTGCTCGGTGTAGAGCTGGAGCTCGTTTATCCGGACGAGGTCGAGCAGGTCGACGGTCTGCTCGAGAGTCTCGCGGGTGGGGACGCGGTCGCGGCTGATGTCGAGCATGTAGGACCGGATGGGGAAGTCGGGCCAATCGCGTGCGTGAAGTCCGGGGAGCGTTTCCGTCGACTGCTTTCGGATCTGATCGAGAAGACTTCGCGCGTATCGCAAACCTCCGTCGTCCGCGTGCTCGATGCGGACGCCGTCGCCGTCGATCGTGAGTTCGAATCCTTGGGGCGGGAGGGATCCGTTTTGGCTCTCGATCGGCTTCGCATCTCCAGGCGCGCCAGCGCCTGCGAACCTGAGGTGGCGAGGGTTCGGGACGAGGACGAGGAGTTCGCTCACGGAGCTACCGCGAGTCGCTCTCGGACCGTCCGAGCGAAGTCCTCGCCGTAGCTGACGCCCTCCTCGTATCCCTCGCCCCAGGGATGAGGCAGATATCCGTGCCACGGAGCGATGCCGGCGAGAAGGACGCGATCATTGCGTGCGGCTGATATCTCTTTGCCCAGGGCGTGGAAGGCCTCGCCCGGGATCGAGACGACCCTCACGTCACCGATGGACCACTCCGTGAAGTCGACGTCCATCGTCGGATCGCCCCAGAGCGCGGCGAGTCCGGTACCCCCCACCGGCGCGCTTATGGTTTCGTGCCGCAAGACGGCGAGACCACCATCGAGAGGCATCGCGTCGTCGAGCGCGCCGGCGACAACGGACGCCAGCCGCTTGCCGTAGTCGACGGTCTGCTCCCAATTTGCCCAGGGCGCGTAAGTGTTCTCCGGCGGTTCGTTTGAGGGGACGGGGTTGACGTCCCCGAGCGCTCCCGTGAGCTCGATGGCCTTTCCACCGACGGCCGCTTCCAATGAGGTTCGGAACGTTCCCACCCAATCCGTTGAAACCGACATCCATTGGGGGCCGAGCAGGACAGGGTGAATGGAGAGGTTCGCGACGGTACCGATGTGCCAGCCGCCTTCGCCGCGTGCGTCGAGGGCGGCGAACCACGGGTCGTCGAACGTTAGCCCCCGGCGGTTGAAAGCGAATCCGTCGGGAAGAGGAGCGCGGGCGTACCTGAGCGTCGAGAGCTCCGCCGTATCGCGGGCCGCCGTCGCTGCTTGGACGCAACCTAGCCGTAGCAGATTGGCGTAGCCCTCCGGTGTCGGCCAGCCGATGCGCTCGCTACCGGAGATGCCGCTCGGCCCGTGGTGAGTGTGCGTGCTCGCAATGATGACGTTCGATGAAGGGGTGCCGATCGCTTCGGCGATCGCATCCCGGACCGGATTGCTGAGATCGCGCGAAACCGCGAGCAAGTCGCACACGACCAGGCATAGCGTCGTGGTCTCGTCGGAGAGGTACAGCGCGCGCGCCTCGAGGTTCTCTTTGATCTCTTGGGCGGGCTCGCTTCGGTCGCCGAAACCGGCCAACCAGACCGGTGGCTCCGGCGTGATCGGCGCGACGCCGAACCCGGCTCTCACAACTTCACGGTTTTGCCGGTGCGAGCCGATTCGTAGGCCGCGCAGACGATGGCCAAGGCAGCCCGTCCGTCGGCGCCCGTGGCCGGCTGGGAAGGTTCGTCGCCGCGCACGGCGGAGATGAAATCCGCGAAAGGGCTGGAGGTGTCGGCCGGAAGCTCGAGCTCTTCGCTCTTCCCGTTGGCCGGACGGAGCTTGAGCGGGGAGCGCGCGTCGGCGTGGAGCGACCCCTCGGTCCCGAAGACCGTGAGCCCGAAGTCGGGCGCGGGACGTGCGACCCAGCTCGCGTGCAGGCTGCCGATCGCGCCGTCCTTGAACTTGATCGCCACTTGTGCTGCGTCTTCCGCGGGTTCGGCTCCCAGCGTGACCGCCGTCACTTCGGCGGCTTCCAGCCCGGTCACGAAGCGGACGAGATCGAGTGCATGTATCCCGAGATCGATCAACGCGCCGCCGCCCGAGAGCTTGGTGTCGAAGAACCACGTCGCGTCGGGGGCCCAGCCCTTCGGGCCTGCGTGACCGAAGGCTGCTCGCACACCGACGAGCTTGCCTAGTCGGGGCATCGCTTCACGCGCCGCGATGGCCAGTGGGAGGTAGCGAACGTTGTGAGCGACATGAAGGACGACGCCATTTGCTTCTGCGGCCTGGATCATCCAGTCGGCTTGGTCCACAGTGCAGGCGATAGGTTTTTCGACCAGGACGTGCTTTCCCGCGTTTGCGGCGGCAACGGCTTGCTCGTAGTGCAGCGAGTTCGGTGAGCAGATGTCGACGACGTCGACGTCATCACGGTCGACGACCTTGCGCCAGTCGTCGGTGATGATCACCGGCGTTGACTCCGCTTCTGCAGCCGCTGCCTCGGCCGAACCTATCGATCGCGAAGCAAACGCAATGACGTCGACGTCGTCCATCTGCGTAAAGGCCGGTACATGCGTGCGTCGCGCTATCGCGCCGCACCCGACGACGGCGACGCGCGTCACAGCAAGTGGGACGCGACTTTGCCGACGGCGGCCGCTACGTCCTCGCAGTCGGAAGCTTCATACGCGACGCCAACGCCGATCGTGAATGACCGGGCGACGAGCTCCTCTGTGCGCCGACACATGCCCATCTCGTAGGTCACGTCTGTCGGATGCTCGGCGCAGTGCCAGGGGCCGCCCTTGTTCGTCGCGGTGCGCTTGGCGAGGATCGACGGCGTCGAGTAGACGGGCTTTCCGTTGTAGACCTGCGCGCACGGGACGCCTTCGGCGAACAAGGCCTTGATGAAAGGCCGGGCGAGGTCGTTGTCCGGCAGGAACCAAGTGATCGTCGAGCCTCCGTCGCCCTCGGGATCGTGTGATCCACGGAGCTCGAGGCCGCCGACGTCGCCGAGGGTGTCGAGGATCTTGCGCCGGTTCGCTCGGAAGCGGTCGATGATGGACGGCAGCTTCTTCAGCTGCTCCAGCGCGATGGCTCCGGCAATCTCGGTCATTCGCAAGTTCTCGCCGCAGAAAGGCTCGGACAGCTCCTCGCCGCGCTCCGATCCGTAGCTGGTGACGAACTGTCCGCCCTGATCGGAGAAGCGTGACGCCCGTACGTGTAGTTGTTCGTCCGACGTGACGAGAACTCCGCCTTCGCCGGAGGTCACGTTCTTCTCGAGCTGAAGCGAGAACGCGCCGCAGTCGCCGATCGTGCCGAGTGCCTTTCCCTTGTAGGACGAACCGATGGCCTGGCACGCGTCCTCGATGACCGCGACGCCGTGCTTGCGCGCGATGGCCATCAGTGCGTCCATGTCGCAGCCTTGGTTCTCCAGCTGCACGGGCATGATCGCCGCGGTTCGCGGAGTGATCTTCGCCTCGACGTCGGCCGGATCGGCTCCCAGCGAGTTGTCGATCTCGCAAAAGATAGGGACGGCACCGGCGGCAACGACGGCATTGACCGTGGCGATGAACGTGTAGCAGGGAACGATCACTTCGTCCCCGCAGCCCACTCCGAGCGCAGCCAGTCCGGCCCGGAGCGCGGCCGTGCCGCTGGACAGTCCGACGGCGTAGGGAACCGACAGCTGTTCGCGAAGGAGCTCCTCGAAGGCTTCGGTCTTCTTGAGAAGGTTCGGTCCGTAGTAGCGGAAGAGCGAGCGCGATTCGAGAACCTCGATGGCAGCGGCACGTTCCTCTTCTCCGAATACGGAGAGTCCGCGGCCCATCGGGAGCCGCTTGCTGCGGACCGGAGTCCCCCCGTCGATCGCCAGCTTGTCGGTCATTGCACCCCCTGGGTGATTCTGCCAACGCCGAGTTGGCCGGACCAAACCCGATATTCGGCCGTGGGCACATGTCGGATCTGCGTACGGCGCGTACGATTGTCTTTCCGGACGGGGCACGACGCGGGAGGGCAACGTGGAGCTGGAAGAGGTCATCCAGACGATGTACCGGGCGATGCATGCGCTCGCGAACGGCGACCCCGAACCGACCAAAGCGCTCTATTCGGACGCCGACGACGTGACGCTCGCGAACCCGTGGGGACCTGCCGTCCGTGGGCGCGCAGCCGTGGTGGAGATGCTCGATTTCGTTGGGACCCGCTTTCGGGATGGTGCGTTCGACGGCGCCGAGCGGCTGGGTGCCTATATCGACACCGACATCGCGACGACTCTCGAGAGCGAACGCTGGCGAGCAAAGGTCGCAGGCGGAGATGAGTTGTCGCCGTTCGAGCTGCGCGTCACGAGCACGTACCGCCGCGAGGGTGATACATGGAAGTTGGTCTCGCGGCACGCGGATCCGATCAGTGCGCCGCGTCCGCAGGGACCGCTGACCGGGTCGTAGCAGCTCGCCCTATCTCGACCAAACTCGTTTGCCGGCAACGTACGTTGCGCGTACGCGGAGATCTTCGCCGACGACGACGAAGTCCGCCGGGGCCCCCGGTTCCAACCGGCCGATAGGGACGCGGAGCAACTCGGCCGGCGTAAGCGTCGCGGCTTGCAAGGCATCGCCGACCTCGACTCCCGCAGCTACGCATTCGCGCACACCGTCGCCCAGGCTGGCGAACGCTCCGGCCAACGTTCCGTCCTTCAAGCGAGCGGCGCCGCCACCGGAAACTTCGCCGGCGACGACATCGGATACGAGTGCGACACGACCCGGGCCCTTTATGCGAAACGCGATCGCGACCATCGCGGGATGCACATGGATGCCATCGGCGATCACTCCGGCGACAACCCGTTGATCGCCGAGGACGGCCCCGACGATTCCGGGATCGCGATGGTGCAGCGGGCGCATCGCGTTGAACAGATGGGTGGCCATGGTTGCGCCGGCGTCGATCGCCATCGACGCCTCCTGCAAGGAGGCGTCGGAATGGCCCATCGACGCGATGGCACCGACGCTCCGGATGTACTTGATGGCGTCGAGGGCACCGGGGAGCTCGGGAGCGAGGGTCACGATGCGGACGAGACCGGGGTGGCTTTCGAGGCTGCGCACGAGCGCGTCTGGAGACGGCGCGACGAGCGCAGCCTCGACATGGGCCCCCTTTCGCACCTTGGAGATCCATGGGCCCTCGAGGTGGACGCCGAGGATGCGCGCGCCGTCCAAGCCGGAGCGCGCAACCTCGGCCACGCACTCGAGGGCGGCCAGCCGGTCGGACTCACTCGAGGAGACGATCGTCGGGCACCAGGCCGTGACCCCATGGGCCGGGAGGGTCTTGGCGATGCCCCGGATCCCGTCGCGAGATGCAGCAAGCACGTCGTGGCGCCCGAGCCCGTTGACCTGGAGGTCGATGAAGCCCGGGATGACCGTCCCGGGGAGCTCGAAGGCGGCCGCCGAGGTCGAGCGTTCGGGCGGGCCGACGGAAACGATGCGTCCTTCCTCGACACGAACCTCGGCGGGGGCGAGGGTGTTTCTGGGAGTGACGATGCGTGTGCAGCGAAAGACCTGTTGGGGCATGGATTAGAGAGTCAACCACGCTCCTGGGTACAGTTGTCACACGAGAGGGCAGGAGATAACAGATGGGCGCACTTCAGTGGTTCTGAGTCTTAGACGCCGGACTCCGGCTACGCCGGAATCCGGGACCGCCGTCCTGCCCAAAGACGTCGACGAGAAACCGTCACCGGGCCGGGCGGCGCCACCCCGTCACCGCCTGCGGATCGCGCTGATCGCGGTCGGCGCGTTGATCGTCCTCCTGATCGTCGGCATGTACGTCTACGACCGAACCAGTTCTTCGAACCTGATGCCCGGCACCCGCATTGGAAGCCTCTTGATCGGGAGCCGCACTGTCGACGAAGCCGAGAGGCTCCTTCACGAAAGATTCGTCGAACCGCTGCGCGAGCCCATCGACATAAACGCGCCCGAGTTCCACGAGCGCATAACGCCGTGGAACCTTGGCCTCCGTTTGGAAGTGCGCGACTTCGTGCGCGACACGCTGGAGGCTCAACGCGACATGCCGATCGCGCAACGCGTGTGGCATCGCATCTTCGGCGTGGATGGCGATGTTTCTCTCGCTCCGCAGATGGACGACGACGTTCTCGATGCGTACATGGCGCGGATCGATCCGATCATCGACCGCGCCGCGGAAGACGCGCGCTTGGAGCTGATTGGTGATCAGCTCAAAGTGATCCCGCACAAGCTCGGCCGCGACATGCGTGCGCACGAAGCGGAGAGGGTGATCGTCAACACGTTGAGCTCGGGCGGCAAGACGATCCAACTGCCCGTCGTCACGACCGAGCCGGCGCTCAAGGCCGATGCTTTCACCAAGGTGCTCGTCGTGAGTACCAGTGCAAACAAGCTGAGCTTCTACAGGGACGGCAAGGTCTCGAAGACGTACAGCGTGGCCACCGGCACCGGCGGCTTCCCGACGCCGCACGGGCAGTTCCGGATAACGGCGAAGCGCCGAAACCCGACCTGGGTGAACCCGGGAGCCGACTGGGCCAAGGACATGCCGCCTTACATCGGACCCGGACCGAACAACCCGCTCGGCACGCGGGCGCTGAACCTGTCCGCCAGCGGTATCCGCATCCACGGGACGCCCAACGACGCGTCCATCGGGACGAACGCGTCGCACGGCTGCATCCGGATGCACATGCACGAGGTCGAGGAGCTGTTCGACCAGATGGACGTCGGCACGCCCGTACTTATCGTCGGTTAAGCACTGCGGAGCGCTTTTTGCGGAGCAGGGTTTTATCTAAAGGGCGTCCGCAACGGCTTCTGGCTCACAAAACCGCTTCGGCCAGTCTTTCGACCTGATCCGGGTCGGCCGCCGCCGCCGAGAAGTTGAACTCGTCGTATCCGGCGTCTCTGTAGTACTCGAGCATGCGCTTGGCATGCTTGGTCGTCCTCGGCATCGCGCCGATGGCTGCAGCCCCCAGCTCGGGGAAGAAATTGTCGTAGTAAGCGTGGATATTCCGCTCGGCCTCCTCCTCGTCGCCGAGCGAGAAGTACGTCGCGCCGATGATGCGCGGGTTACCGTCCCGGCTCTCGGCCTTCCATGCGTCGCGCAGTGCCGAGATGATCGGATCGACCATCTCCGGAGTGCCGACGGCCATGTAGCCCTCGCCCCAGCGCGCGATACGCCTGACGGTGCGCAGAGAGTTGGTCAGCGTCCCGAAGTAGATCGGCACGCGCCCGCGCACCGGCGGAGGACACACCGCGTGTCCACCCTCGGGCGGCGGCTCGCCGCGCCAAAGCGCGTGCATGGTGGCGAGCATGGTGTCGAAACGGTCGCCGCGATTGTCGAAACGAGAACCCGTCGCGACGAAGTCGTCGTTGCGCATCCCGGCTCCCATCCCCATCACGAATCGTCCGCCGGACAAGCGGTCCAACGTCGCCGACTGCTTGGCGAGCAGCACCGGCTCCCGTGCAGGAGCCACGATCACGGAGGACAAGAGCCGCACGCTCTGCGTCACGCCGGCTATGGCGCTGAGTGTGACCAGTTCCTCGTAGGACGGATACACGGTCCGTCCGATCACGCCCACGGACGCGAACCCGCACTCTTCGGCCCGGCGGGCCCAGTCCAGCAGCGCGTCTCCGGCGATGCCGGGAGCCGAGTTGGGAACGACGATTCCGACGTCCATCTAGGTGAGCTTCGTCCCGAGCAAGCGTCCGAGCGCGGCGAGGGGAGTGCTGAGAGCAGCTGCGAAGCGCAACAACGCGCCGGCCGCTTGCGTCTCGTTGCGGAAGTCGCGGGCGAACATCGCAGCCACTATCGGATTGCGGGGGAGCCCGTTCTTCGCGAGCTTGCCGTTGCGGCCCATGGCGTACAGCACCTCGAACATCTCTTCGGTTTGCAGCGCCGGACGGAACTCGATCGTGATGTGAACGTCCTCGTTGGTCGGGTTACGGAACACATGTGGTGTCCGCGGCGGCACGTTGACCGTGTCGCCCGCTTCGGCGTCTGATTCGCTGCCGTTCATCGTGAAGTGCGGACGTCCGGCCAGGATGACGAACCGCTCCTCCTGATTCGGATGGATGTGCAGGGTCGGGACGAAGCCGCCCGGCCACATCACGAAGTCCATCTGCAACAACTCGCCGCCGGTGTCCTCTCGCGTTTTGAGGAAGCGGATGCGCTGCTTGGTCACGGGATCCTCGATGACGTCGCCGGCGCGAGCCATCTAAGCCTTCGAGCCTTCTGATTTCGAGCCATCGGATTTCAAGAAAGACACGATCTTGGCGTTGACCTCGTCCGGCTTCTCGAGGTGCATGAAGTGTCCGGCCCCCTCGACGAAGACGTATTCGCTGCCCGGGCCCATCAATTCGGCCAGCGCATGCTCGTCGATCATGTCGATGCCGAAGCAGCCGTCGGTCTTGCCGTGGAAATAGAGCATCGGGATGGGCATGGTGCCGGCGTGGACCTCGGCCGCCTCGCCCTCGGGCTTGCTGCGGGCGTGGAAGGAGTCCCGGTAGTAGCCCATCGCTGCCTGGCCGTTGTCGGCGGCGAAGACGTCCTTGAGGGCGCGCATGAACTTGTCGCCCGGATCGAAGCCCGGCGACCAGTCGCCCCAGAGCTGGTCGACGATCGCGAAGTCCCCGCCCGGGAAGCCGATGTCGGCGAGCGGCGTCCCGAAGAACCACACGTACCACGAGCGCTTCCATTGGTGGGGGCTGGACATGACCTCACCGCTCGTCGCCCCGGCCGGGGGCACAGCCATCGTGACGCACTTTCGGTAGCGATCCGGACGATGCGGAACCGCGAGATTGACGGCTCCCGCTCCCCAGTCGGAGCCCACTAGGAAGGCCTCGCCGTCCGGTCCGGCCAGCGCGTCGGTCAGCGCAAGTGCATCGAGAGCCAGGTACTGGGTGTGGTACTTCCCGTCCGGAGAGGGTCCGGTCGGCGTGTAGCCGCGCATCCATGGGGCGACGGCGTGGAAACCGGCGTCACCAAGCGCAGCGAGCAACGGTTCCCAGGTAGGTGCGTGATCAGGGAACCCGTGCAGGCAGAGGACGAGAGGCCCGTCCTCCGGACCCGCCTCCAGACATGCGAAATCGACCCCATTGGCCGTGACCCGCTTAACCACGGCCTGAGTCTGGCACCTGCCAGGATGTGGGCTCCAAACGGGCAAATCGGGCCAAATTCTGGAGGGGACATGTCCACGGTCACCATCGACAAACCGCGCGACGGCGTCACATTGCTCACTTTGAACCGTCCGGAGTCGCTTAATGCCATGAATCACGAGCTCGTTGCGGCCGTTCACGACGCCCTGGACGAGGTCGACGCCGATCATTCGTGCCGCGTTGCGGTTCTAACCGGCGCCGGACGAGCTTTCTGCGCCGGTTTGGACCTCAAAGGGTCCGGCGAGGCGCCCAATACCGACGGTGTCGGACGTGCGCAAGCCGGCATGCTCTCGCAGCAGCACATCGCTTCGCTTTATACGCACATGCGCGCGGTGCGTAAGCCGATCATCGCGGCGGTCAACGGAGCGGCGGCGGGCGGAGGGTTCGCTTTCGCGCTCGCCAGCGACATCCGCGTGGCGGCCGAGTCTGCGAAGTTCAACGTCGCCTTCGTAAAGATCGGCCTGTCGGGCTGCGACGTCGGCGTCAGCTACCTGCTGCCGCGGCTGATCGGGGCGTCCAAGGCCTTCGAGCTGATGCTTACCGGACGCTTCGTGCTCGCGGACGAGGCCGAGCGCATCGGACTGGTCTCCCGGGTGGTGCCGGACGGTCAGGTCGTGGACGCCGCTATGGAGATCGCCGATCAGATCATCGGGAACTCGCCGTTCGGGGTCTGGATGACCAAGGAGGTCATGTGGTCGAACCTCGAGGCCGGGAGCATGCAGGCGGCCATCGACCTCGAGAACCGGACGCAGATCCTCACGACCTTCACCGAGGACCTGCCGGAGGCGATGCGGTCGTTCCTCGAGAAGCGGAAGCCCGAGTTCAAGAACCGCTGACGGCCGCCCGGAGATCTTCCGGACGGCCGCCCGACACTTCCGTTCTTTGCCGCCGCTATGCGTCGGCGTGAACGCCGATCTTCTCCTTGTAGCGCTTGTGATGCTTCTTCCAGACGTCCATGTCCCAGTCGACCGGTTCGCCGTCAAGTGCATGCGGCAGGCGATCGAGGATCGTGTGCCAGCCGGCGAGGGTGCTCGAGCGCTGCTCCCAGCCTTCGGGAAGCTCGAACCGCGATGAGAAGTCGGCCTGTTCCGCTTCAGTCATGTGCGGCATCTCGTGCGTCAGGATCAGCCGGGTGCCGTTGTCGGTGGGGGAGAGCTCGAAGCGAACGCGGCCGCCGTCCCAATCGCTCGATTTGAATCCGAATTCGAGCAACTTCTCCGGCTCGAGCGCGGTGATGTTGCTGTTCACCCATTCGCCGTCGCCCTCGAAGAGCTGGATGCGTCCGCCGACGCGGAGGTCGATCTCGCCGCCGCCGTCGGCCATCCACGTCTTGATGAGCTCGGGCTGCGTGAGCCGCGCCCACACTTTGTCGACGGGGTGATTCAGATCGCGCTCGAAAGTGAGGACGATCGTGTCCCCGTCCTGCTTGATCGCTCCTTCGTTCTTCGTCATGTCACTTCCTCCTCGTCCATCGACTTCGCGAGAGCATCGAGCTTGCCCGTCCAGTAATCGCGGAACGGGGCCAGCCACTCTTCGATCTCGGTGAGTGGCTGAGGCTGCAGTCGGTAACACCTCCTCTGCGCATCCGGACGAACCGAAACAAGTCCTGCTTCACGGAGTACCCGCAGATGCTTGGACACGGCCGGCTGGCTCATCTCGAGGAGACGGACGAGATCTCCGACCGGGCGTTCCTCGGTGCGGAGCAGGTCGAGGATGCGCCGGCGGTTGGGCTCCACGAGCACTTCGAACATCGTCATGAGCTCATATATACTCCATACGTTATATAGCTGTCAAGGCATAGAGAAGGCTGAAGCTGGGAGCAGGTGACGGGGGGGCGAAATGACGAGAGCGAGGGCGGCCGGTTAGAGCGTGATCGCGGCCGTTGCGCGGATGTCGCGGGATGAGCTCCCGCAACGCAGCTCGAACTCACCGGGCTCGGTGACCCAGCCCGTGTCTCCCCAGTAGGAGAACGCGCGGGAGCCGAGCGTGAAGCGGACGGCTTTCGTCTCGCCCGGCTGCGAGCGAGATCTTCTCGAAGGCCTTCAGCTCCTGGGCCGGACGCTGCACCGAGGATTCCGAGTCCGTCACGTACAGCTGCACGACTTCTTTGCCGGCTACGTCGCCGGTATTGGTCACCTCGATGGCCGCGCGGACTTCGTCGCCCGACCGCTCGACGTTCAGCGGTCCGTACTCGAAGGTCGCGTACGACAGCCCATGACCGAAGGGGAAGCGTGGCGTCAACTCCGTTCGTGTCGTAGTGCCGGTAGCCGACGAGGACGCCTTCCTCGTAACGAACCTCGTTGTCGCCGCCCGGATAGTTGGGCAGCGCCGGGCTGTCCTCGTAGCTCATCGGGATCGTCGTCGGAAGCTTCCCGCACGGATTGACCGCCCCAAAGAGCACGTCGGCGAGCGCGTTGCCGCACTCCTGGCCCGGATACCAAGCCTGCACGATCGCGCGCAACATCGTTTGACCACGGCAACGACACGACGCTGCCGGCGTTCACTACGACGACGGTGTTGGGCTGCGCAGCGGCGACAGCTCGGATCAGGTCGTTCTGATCTCCGGTGAGATCCATCGACTCGCGCTCGTGTCCCTCGGTCTCCGATTCGGTGTCGTAACCGACTACGACCACCGCGACGTCGGCGGACTTCGCCGCTTCGACGGCTTCTGCGATCCGGTCGGTCCCCATCGGCTGGACGGCACCGACGTGCACGCCCGCAGCGAACGTCGTCGCCGCGCGGTACTCGATCAACAGAGTTCGCGGCTCGCCGGCTTTCATCGCGACGGTGCCCGTTTTCTCCTTGCTCCCCATCCCGAAGAAGACCGGGCTGTGCTCGATCTCCGTCCAGTTGTCGATGACGAGCTCGCCGTCCACGAGCAAGCGCGCACGTCCGGCGGCCACGAGACCGAAGGTCCAGTCGCCGTCTTCGTCCGGCGTGAATGTCGTCGTCAACCGCGCGGAGAAGCGTTCGCTGTCGACGGGCACATTCCCGATCCACCGGTGACTGGCTCGGCCGATCGTCTGGTGCGCGACCGGCTCGCCTTCGCAATCGGTGTTCGGGAAGAAGTCGACGTCGAACCCTTCGTCTCCCGACGACGTCTTGGCGTACCCGGCACGTATGGCCGGCAGCATCGTGTAGGGAACAGAACCTCGCGCGAAAGTGATGTCCAGGAACGGTCCGCCGACGTTCCTTATTCCTTCCAGCGGCGTGACCGTGTAATGCGGGAGCACTTCGGAGCTTCCGCCTCCGCCGAACCGCGCAACGTCGGCGTTGGGTCCGATCACAGCGATGCGCTTCACATCGCGCAACGGCAGAACGCCGTTGTTCGACAGCAGCACCATCGCTTCCGCGCCGGCGCGGCGCACGAGCGCCCTGTCCATCGGACGATCGAGCGCCGCCTCGACGGTGTCGGTGCGAGAGTCGAAGCGTCCGCCGGCCTTCATCGTCAGCAGCAGTCGTCGCACCTTGTGGTCGACCGTCGCTTCGTCGACCTGTCCGTCTTGCACGGCTTTGAGCAGCGTGTCGCCGAAGTAGACCCCGGGCCCGGGCATCTCGAGGTCGAGGCCGGCGTTGGCCGACTCGGCCGTGCTCTTCGTGCCCCACCAATCGGAGATCACGTAGCCCTCGAAGCCCCATTCGTCGCGCAGGACGTCCTTCAGCAGCCATGGGTGCTCGGCGCAGTACGTGCCGTTGAGACGGTTGTAGGCGGTCATGATCGACCACGCGTGCGCTTCCTTCACGCAGTACTCGAAGGGGAGAAGGTAGATCTCGCGCAGGGTGCGCTCGTCCACTTCGGACGAGATCGTCATGCGTTCGAACTCGGAATCGTTGGCGACGAAGTGCTTGATGCACGCGCCGATCCCTTTCACCGACTGCATGCCCTGGACGAAGGACACGGCCATGCGCGCGGCCAGCCACGGATCTTCGGAGTAGCACTCGAAGTTGCGCCCGGCGAGAGGCGAGCGATGGATGTTCATCGTTGGGCCGAGAAGGATGTTGGCGCCCTTCGAGCGCACTTGCTCGCCCATGGCGGCGCCGATCTCTCTAAGTAGATCCACGTCCCATGTCGCGCCGAGGGCCGTGCCGCAAGGGATGGCCAGGGATGTGGTGTTTCCCCAGCCGCGCCCGCGGGCGCCGTGGGGACCGTCGGTGACCCACATGCGCGGGATGCCGAGACGTTTGATAGGGACGGTGGACATGAAGTCCGATCCGTGACACAGCGAGACCTTCTCTTCGAGCGTGAGCTCGCCGATGATCTCTTCGATCTCGGACGGTGTGCGGCGATCGGTGTCGGTGCCGGTCTCGGCCATGGAAGCGAGCCTAGCTCGGCAGGCTCGGCGTCCGTCTAGCCGAACGAAAGCGTTACGCTCGCTCCCAAAGAAGCCATCGCTGAGGCGCTTTATGCCGAAGCGAGGTGCCATCGCTGAGGCGCTTTCTGCCGAAGCGAGAATTGGAGAGGCTTGTGGCCGAGACGAAGACGCAGATCGGCATCGAGGTCACCGAGAACGGGCCGTACCACGTGACGGGCGGCGTGAAGCTCGTCCGCATCGACAAGGTCACCAACGAGAAGAACGAACACATCGGCTGGCACGTCTACGAAGAGATCGAAACGGAGGATGAGTACCTGCTGTGCCGGTGCGGCCAGTCGGAGACCAAGCCCTTCTGCAGCGACATGCACCTCCAGATCGGATTCGACGGGACGGAAACCGCGCAGACCAACACGTATGCCGAGAGAGCCGAAGTCCTCGGCGGGTACGAAGGTGACTGTGCGCGACGACCGTGGGATCTGCGGCCACGCGGCCTTCTGCTCCAACCGCATAACCAACGTCTGGAAAGCGGCGAAGAAGTGCGATGACGACGATCAGCTGAGGGAGATGGTCGTTGAGATGATCTCGCACTGCCCGTCAGGTGCATTGACCGTCTCATCTGCGGACGGAGCGATCGAGCCCGACCTTCCGGTTCAGATCGCAGTGCAGAAGGACGCTTCCTATCTCGTCACCAGCGGTCAGATCCCGATCACACGAGCGGACGGACAACCCCTCGAGATCCGCAATCGCATGGTGTTGTGCCGGTGCGGACAGTCGAAGAACAAGCCTCTGTGCGACGGATCGCACTTCGACGCCGAGTTCAAGGACGGCTGACGGAGGCCGTGCCGCACAGGTCTCTCCTCGGCGTGAGTCATTAGCGTGGGTCGTTACCAGGAAGCCTTCCGCCGAAGCATCGACGACCCCGAAGCCTTCTGGGGTGAGGCCGCTCAGGGCATCGACTGGTACACCGAGCCCCAGCAGATCCTGGACGACTCGCGTCCGCCCTTCTATCGCTGGTTCGTCGGCGGTGAGCTGAACACCTGCCACAACGCGCTCGACCGTCACGTCGACGGTGGCATGCGGGCCGACCAGGTCGCGCTGATCTACGACTCACCGGTCACGCAGACCGTCAAGAAGTTCAGCTATCGCGAGCTGCGCGACGAGGTCGCGTTGTTCGCCGGGGTTCTTTCGCGCCTCGGTGTGGCCAAAGGCGATCGCGTCGTCATCTACATGCCGCTGGTCCCGGAAGCCGTAGTGGCGATGCTCGCTTGTGCGCGGCTGGGCGCCATCCATTCGGTCGTCTTCGGCGGATTCGCCAGCGCCGAGCTCGCTGTGCGCATCGACGACGCGAAACCGAAAGTGATCGTGTCTGCATCGTGCGGGATCGAGGTGAGCCGTGTGATCCCGTACCAACCACTGCTGGAAGGAGCGCTAGAGCTCGCGTCGCACGCGCCGGACGCCGTCGTGATGCTGCAGCGCGAGTCATCCGTCCTTCCCTTGGAGAAGGCCGCTTTGAAGTCCGGACGCGACCACGACTGGCACGAGGCGATGGCGGCTGCGTCGCCGGCCGATTGCGTGCCGGTGGCGGCGACCGATCCGCTGTACGTCCTGTACACGTCGGGCACCACCGCCGTACCGAAGGGAGTCGTCCGCGACAACGGAGGACACGCCGTCGCGCTTCGGTGGAGTCTTCCGAACGTTTACGACACGCATCCGGGCGAAGTGTTCTGGGCGGCGTCGGATGTGGGCTGGGCCGTCGGGCACAGCTACATCACCTACGCGCCCCTGCTCACCGGGTGCACGGCGATCCTCTATGAAGGGAAGCCGGTCGGGACTCCCGATCCCGGCGCGTTCTGGCGCGTGTGTGCCGAGCACGACGTGAAGGCGCTGTTCTGCGCGCCGACGGCGTTCCGCGCGATCAAGAAGGAAGATCCGTCCGGCGAGCATCTGAAGAAGCACAAGTTGGACAAGTTCGAGTACCTGTACCTCGCCGGCGAGCGCACCGATCCGGACACGCTGCACTGGGCCGAGGATCTCTTGAAGGTGCCGGTCATCGACCACTGGTGGCAGACCGAGACCGGCTGGCCGATGTGCTCGAACCTCATGGGGATCGAGGCGATGCCGGTGAAGGCGGGGTCGCCGACGAAACCGGTGCCGGGCTACGACGTCCGTGTCCTCGACGAGTCGGGGGCCGAGTGTCCGCCGGACACCGACGGTGCGGTTGTCGTGCGATCGCCGCTTCCGCCGGGCGCCCTTCTGACTCTGTGGAACGACGACGAGCGCTTCGAGCGCTCGTACTTCTCCACGTATCCCGGTTACTACCTGACCGGAGACGGCGGACACCTCGATGCGGACGGCTACCTATACGTCATGGGACGCACCGACGACGTCATAAATGTCTCAGGGCACCGCCTGTCGACGGGCGCGATGGAGGAGATCATCGCGACGCACGCGAGCGTCGCCGAGTGCGCAGTCATCGGTGTGGCCGATGAGCTCAAGGGACATGTGCCGGTCGGCTTCGTCGTCCTCAAGGCGGGCGTCGATTCTGATGCCGGCGAGCTGGAGGCCGAGCTCGTCGCGATGGTCCGCGAGAAGATCGGAGCCGTTGCTGTGTTCAAGCGCGCAATGGTCGTGCAGCGGCTCCCGAAGACTCGGTCGGGGAAGATCCTTCGCGCCACTATGCGTGCCATCGCCGACGGGCGCGAGTATCGCGTGCCGTCCACGATCGACGACCCTGCGATCCTTGACGAGATCGCAGACGCTCTCTCTACGCGCGTTTCTTAAAACCCTCTCTGCTTACGTTTGTTAGCGGCGCCGTGTCGTGGCGCTAATCTCGGACATACTCGCTTGCTCCGGCTTCGCCGTCGCGTCGCTGCGTAACTCGCGCGCCACGACACGGCGCCGCCGGAACACCCCGGCCGTACGCGTTACCAACATCGCGCGGTTTTTGCAACTCTGCTTCTACGCTCCGCGTCGTCGACATCGTTCGCGCGCGAGCGGCGGATGTGTATTATTCGCGGCGTTTCCTACTCCCCGGGAGGCTCTTGTGAGGAAGATCTTCTTTGTTGCGTCTGTCGCGCTGGTTCTTGTTGCTTCGGCTTGTAGTCAGGGGGTGAGTGGCGCGCAGACTTATCGGGTTCAGGCAGACCAGGCGTCGCCTAAGGGTAAGAACCTCTTCTTCGGCGCTTTCTACCCGGGCTCGGTTACCGCAGCGCCCGGCGACACCGTGGTCTTCACGAATGCGGGGACCAAGGCACCGCACACCATCACCTTCGGTGTGAAGGCCGACCGATCCAATCAGCCGCCAATCGTGACGCCGGACGGCAAGTCGAACCCCGTCGCCTTCGGCCCCTGCTCGTCCGAGGACGAACCGTCCAACGACCTGACCAAGTGTCCGAGCACTGAGCTTCCCGACTACAACGGAAGCGGTTTCTGGAACTCCGGCATCCTCCAGCCACCACCGACGGCGGAGGCCGGTTCAACCGATGTGTCGGTCAACCTCGCCGACGACATCCCCGAGGGCACCTACACGTACGTGTGCATCCTGCACAGTTTGATGGCCGGCACCGTCGAGATCGCCGAGGACGATCGAGTTTCCTCAGATGAAGTGACCGAAGCAGGTACGGAGGCGGCTGCGAAAGGTCTGACGGACGCCGCAAAAATCAAGGATCCCAAGCTCGAGCGGGACGGCGACACCGTCATCGTGAGCGCGGGATGGGGCGACCGGATCGTGTCCGTGAACCAGTTCGCGCCGGCGACGCTCGAAATAGAACCGGGAACGACCGTTCAGTGGATGGCCCGAAGCCCGTACGAACCGCACACGATCACCTTCGAGTCGCCGTTCGAGTCGCCGGAAGAGGACGGAACCTTCGTGCCCGGAGGAGTGAAGTCCGGTTCGGACTACACCGGTGGCTTCGCGCATTCAGGGCTCCTCGGCCCGAAAGGCGGACGATTCCCGTCCGGTCCGTTCGAACTGACGTTCACAAGATCCGGGTCGTACGAATACTCCTGCGTACTCCACCCCGGCCAAATAGGAACGGTAAAGGTCAGCTAAAGCCCAGCTGGAGGGTTTGCGCGCAAGGGGTTTGGTTTGCGGCGCCGTGTCGTGGCGCGCGAGTTACGCAGCGACGCGAACCGCGAAGCGGTGAGCGAGCGAGTATGTCCGAGATTAGCGCCACGACACGGCGCCGCTAAAGAACGCTACTTCCGCCTAAACAGCATCCGACGCGTCTCTTTCTTGTTGCTCTCGAGGCGCTGCCGGATGATGTTGCGGCGTTCTTTGAGGTCGGCGTAGGTCAACGTTTCGACGTCCGAGTCGAGTCCGAACGACGCCTTGAAGCCGTCGAGGTCGATCTCTTTGTTGCGGATCGGTTCCCGCTTCGGCCGCCAGACGCGCGCCGTGCGTGGTGGCCATGTAGCTCGCGACCTGGAACGTCTCCGAGATCAGGTCGAGGTCCGGAGCGTGCATCGCGATCGGATCCGTCCAGGAAGAGAAGGTTCTTCACGAAGAGCATGAGCTCCTTCGGAGCCTTCGCGCCGTACGCAACTAGAGCTTCTTCACGATGTTCGCGGATCTCTTCGACGAGCTCGTGCGGCGTCCATCTGGGTCGGGTCCTTCACGGGCTGGTCGACGCCGAGATCCTTGGCGATGACGGCGATCGAGGTCGGTGTCCATCGGCAGGGCGCCGAGGTCGCGGAAGGCGGCGAGCTGGGCCTGGATGTCGTTGGTGACGGCGCCCATCAGCATGCGGATGAAGGCGAGGCGGCGCTGTTGGTCGAGCCGTCCGGTGATGCCGTGGTCGAGGAGGGCGACGTGTCCTTCGTCGTCGACGAGGAGGTTGCCGGCGTGCAGGTCGCCGTGGAAGACGCCGTAGAGCATCGCGCCCTCGAGAGTCGTGACCATGCCGGCGCGGATGACGGCTTTCATGTCGACGCCGGCGGCCTTGATGAGCTTCGACATCGTCGAACTTGTGCCCGTGCAGCCGTTCCATCACCAGGACGCGCTTGGTCACGAGATCCGGGTGCGGGCGCGGACAGACCATCGTTCGTTGCCCGGTTTCCGCGAGGACGTGTCGCGGTGTCGAGCATGTTCTGGGCCTCGAGACGGAAGTCGAGCTCTTCGACGATGGTGTCCGCGAACAGCTCGACGATGGCCGGCGGGTTGGCAAGGGCGGCGATGGGGATGCGTCCGATCATCTTCGGCGAGATCCAGCTCATCGCTCTGAGGTCGAGGCGGACCATCGAGTCGATGTCCGGACGTTGAACCTTCACGACTACCTCTTCGCCCGTGAGCAGGCGAGCGATGTGCACCTGCGCGATCGAAGCGGCTGCGACCGGCTGACGTTGCGAACTCGGAGAAGACAGCGCCGAGCGGCTTGCCGAGGTCCTCTTCGACTACGCGCCGGACGTCCTCGAAGGATTCGGCCGGAACCTCGTCGCGGCAGAGACGGAACTCCGCAACGAGCTCTTCGGGAAAGATTCCTTCTCCGGCGGAGAGGATCTGTCCGAGCTTGATGTAGGTGGGGCCGAGCGATTCGAAAGCTTTGCGGAGGCGGCTTGGAAACGCCGGCTCGCGAAATGGCCCCGCCTTTGCGTCGCTCGAAGAGCTGCCAGCCACCGATGGCTTTGCCGAGCGTGACAGCCGGATCGAGCGATGCGGAGCAGCGGAGGCGCTTTCGGGGGCCGGGCGAGCACGGTGGCTTCGTGCCTCGTCCGGGCGCGGAGCTCGTCGATCCCCTTGCGCCACGACAGCTTGTCCGGATCAACGACCCACGGTCCGGAATCGGTGAACGAGAAGTGCTCGACGTCGGGGGAGGCGTGGGGCGTTTCCATCGCCGTGAGGATAGCAGACGCGATATATCGCGTTCGACTCGCCGCGGGGGCGCCATGCTGGTTCGCTAATCTCGGACATACTCGCTTGCTCCCCGCTTCGCGGCTCGCGTCACTGCGTAACTCGCGCGAACCAGCATGGCGCCCCCGTTTCGTACGAGCCTTTGCGCACCTCCTAGGTTTGAGGGACGGCGCCGTGTGGTGGCGCGCGAGTTCCGCAGGGGAGTGACGGCGCTAGCCGGAGCGACTCGAGGATGTCCGAGATTAGCGCCACCACACGGCGCCGCTGCCTTTACGGATCTGACGCGAAGAAGCGGGTTCGGATCTCCGCTCGCAGCGGCGGCGGGCCGGCGTCGAGGGCCCGTCCGTCGGGGCGGATGAACTCGAGCGTCCGATTGTCGTGGGCGATCATCACCCAGCCCCCGTCGTGCACGAGGCGGTGGTGGAAGCCGCAGAGCATCACGAGGTTCTCGCTGTCCGTCGCACCGCCGTTGGCCCAGTGGCGGATGTGATGCGCGTGAAGCCAGCGGTCGTGGGTGCAGCCGGGGAAGCGGCAGCCGCCGTCCCTCTCCTTTATGTGACGGAGCAGCCAGTCGGGAACCTTGCGGCTTGCGCGTCCGATGCCGAAGGGCCGGGTACTTCCGTTCTCGATCAGGGGCTGCACGCGACCGTCGCAGGCCAGGCGGCGGACCTGGTCGGCGTGCAAGCGGGATGCCGTTTTCGAGATGCCCGATGCCTTCGCCGGACTCGAGCGGCCGGGAATCGATATGCGCGACCACGGTGGCGCGGTCGGCGTCAGCGTCGGCTCCCAGGCGAAGTGACGCCAGCTCGACCAGAGCATCGGCGCAAGCGCGGTCGTTGTCGTAGGTCTGATGCACCGGCTCCGGCGGAGCTTTCTCCGCGATGCGCAGGATGGCTCTCTCGAACACGGCGCCGTCCGAGTCGGACAGTTGTCCCCAGACGCGGAGCATGCGTGCGGCTTCGTCCCATCGCATGCGGAGGTACCGGTCTTTGTACGTCTGGTCGACGTCCTCGCGTGACAGCTCGCGCTCTTCGCGCGCGCGGCGTTTGAGATCGGCCGCCGACCAGCCGGGAGCTTCACGCGCGAGTGTTTCGTCCGAATCGGGTTTCGCGAACTTGGTCAGCTCACGGGTTTGGTCCCAGGAGAGGCGTCCGTCACCGAAGGCCTCGGCCGTCGCCGGCAGAGCGTCGAGCGCGCGGGCGGATGCGACCCATTCCTTCGCCGTGTAATAGGAGACGGACAGACGCGCGATGAGCCAGTGCTCCATCGACGACGCTCCGTCTCCGTAATAGAGCTCGAGCCGGTCGAACTCCGCGACGAAGCGCAAGAGGTGGCGCAGTGCAGCGGACATCATTCCGTGCAGTTGCGTGATCGCGTCTTCGAGCTCGAGCGCGCGACGGGGATCTGCGGAGGGGCGCATCCGGTACTCCTTCGTTCGAACCACCCAGGGAGCCGAGGCCCTCCGCCTCTGGGAACTACAAAACCGATCATACGTTCCGGTACTGACAATCGGCGAGCGACGCGTAACATGATCCGAATCGGCAACGCATAAGTGTTGTGTGCAGATCGCGGAGGCGGAAATGACTCTGCTCGCCGATGTCGTCCAAGCGTCGAAGGACGTAACCGACACGTCCTCGCGCAGCAAGAAGATCGAGCGACTGGCCGACCTTCTGCAGACAACTCGAGCTCCCAAGAGGTCCCGATCGCCGTCGGCATGCTGTCCGGCGTTCCAAGACAAGGGAAGATCGGCATCGGCTGGTCGACCATCTACGGCATTGAGCTCCCACCGGCGGAGGAGCCATCCATCACCATCGACGAGCTCGACAAAGCGATCACCGAAGTACAACGACACGACCGGCGGCGGCTCGGCCGGCAAACGCAAGCAGATCCTCACCGACCTACTAGAGAGAGCCACCGAACCCGAGCAGGACTTCGTCCGGCGGCTCTTTACCGGAGAGCTCAGACAGGGAGCCCTGGCCGGACTCATGATCGACGCCGTCGCCAAAGCGGCCGACGTGCCGGGCCCCCTCGCACGAAGAGCGTTGATGCTGTCCGGCGACCTGACCGAGACGGCCGAGATCGCACTAACGCAAGGAGCAGATGGACTCAAACAGGTCGGCTTCCAGATCTTCCGTCCGGTTCTTCCAATGCTCGCGTCGACGGCGAGTGACGTGAAAACCGCAATCGATGGGTTCGATCTCGCCTCCGTCGAATGGAAGCTCGACGGCATCCGCATCCAAGTCCACAAGGACGACGGCGAGGTCCGCATCTATACGCGCAACCTCAACGACATCACGCACGCGTTGCCCGGCATCGTCGAAACGGTGCTCGCGCTTCCCGTCCAAAAAGGGGTCTTCGACGGCGAAGCCCTGTGGATGGATTTCGGCACGCCGGCTTCGTTCCAGGAAACAATGCAACGCATCGACAGTGAAGCTGCACCCGAAGGGATCGTCACGCACTTCTTCGACATCCTTCACGTGGACGGCGACGACCTTCTCGACACCCCACTGAAGGAACGCGCTGCGCGGCTCGAAGCGGTCGCGCCCGAGCTGAAGATCCCCGGCGTGTTCACGACCGACCCCAAAGAAGCCCAAGACGTTTTGGACGAGTCACTCGCCGCCGGACACGAAGGTGTCGTCGTCAAGGACGCCGACTCGCTCTACATCGCCGGACGCCGCGGAAAAGCGTGGCGGAAGGTGAAGCCCGTCCGGACCTACGACCTAGTGGTGCTCGGCGCCGAGTGGGGGCACGGACGAAGGCAAGGCTGGCTCTCGAATCTCCACCTGGGCACCCGGGACCCCGAGACCAACACATTCGTGATGGTCGGGAAGTGCTTCAAAGGACTCACCGACGAGCTCCTCGAATGGCAGACGAAGGAGCTCCTCGCGCGCGAGAAGGAACGTAAGGGCATCGCGGTGTTCGTGAAGCCGGAGCTAGTCGTGGAGATCGCTCTGGACGGAGTTCAGCGATCGACCCGTTACCCGGGCGGCGTCGCGCTACGGTTCGCGCGGGTGAAGCGCTACCGTCCGGACAAGAACCCAGAAGAGGCCGATACCATCGGCGACCTTCAAGCCCTGCTTCGGCAAGCGGGCGAGGACGACAACTAGCGCGGCGCCCCCTCCGCGCCGACAACTAGGCTGTCCGGCATGCCGGCCGTAACAGTGGAATCCGCGAACGCGGTCTGCCGCATCACTCTGAACCGTCCGGACAAGCTGAACGCGCTCAGCGACGAGGTTCGGCAAGGACTGCAGGACGCATTCGAAGCACTGAGGGACGACACCGGCACGCGCATCGCGGTGATCAACGGAGCCGGGCGGTGCTTCTCCGCGGGGGCCGATCTGGTCAGCGGTGCCTTGGCCAGGGACGGTGGCTCGAAGAGCTGGAGCGAACGCCGTCACGTCTTCGGCGGATGGCAGAGATTGCTCGAGCTGATCGAGTCCGTGCCGCAGGTGACGGTCGCGAGCATCCACAGCTATTGCATCGGAGGCGGCGCGCTCTTGGCCGCGAGCTGCGATCTGCGTATCGCGTCCGACGACGTGCAGGTGCGCATCCCGGAGCTCGCGATCGGGATCCCGCTCACGTGGGCCGGGATCCCGCGCTTGATCCGGGAGGTCGGGCTCCCGATGGCGCGCGATCTCGTGATGACCGGACGAACGTTGGGAGCCGAGGAGGCCAAGCTTTGCGGATTCGTCCAACGCGTCTGCACACCGGAAGAGCTCGAGAAGGCAACGGAGGGGCTGGTTCAGGAACTGCTCGACATGCCGGACGGACCCCTCGCGATCACGCGCAGCATGTTCGCCGCGATCAGCCGTGACCGGCTCGGCGCGGCCGGGTGGGCGGACGCCGACCTTCTTTCATGGTCGGGACGGGAGAACGAGTCAAAGGAAGCGGCGGCCAAGTACATGGAGCGCATGACCGAGCGCCCCAAAGATTGAGCCAAGGAGGTTCGATGGATCCGAAAAGAACGGCGGCCACCTATATGGCCGCTTGGGGCGAAGCGGACGAAGGCGCGCGGCGCGCGTTGCTCGAGCAATCGTGGGCATCCGAGGCGGTGTACCTGGACCCCGGGGGCCGGGCCGACGGACGCGAGGCTCTCGTGAAGCACATCGCCGGCTTCCAGCAAAGTTTCGCCGGTCACACGATAGAGGCCGCGACCGGAGTGGATGCCCATGGCGGATATCTCCGCTTCGGCTGGCGCATCCTCGGTCCCGACGGGAACCACGTCTCGGAGGGCGTCGACTTCGGCACTTACGACGACAGCGGGATGTTGACCTCGATCGTCGGGTTCTTCGGGCCCTGGCCCGAACTCGAAAAATAGGACGAGTTCCAACCACCCGCCCCATGACGCCTTACGCTCGACCTCAGGCATGGGACGCGGAACCCCCCGGCTGGCGGCTGGGGCAGCTTTACTCATCGCAATCGCGGCTGCGTGTTCGTCCCCGTCCGGGGGCACCGTCGACAGCCTCTACGTGCCGCTGCCGACGCTCAAGCCAAAAACTTCACCGACCCCGAGCGCGAGCCCGACGGCTACTCCTAACGAATCGGCATCCCCCGGTGGCTCCGGCTCGTCCGGTGCCGGCTCGCAGAGCTCCGGGTCCCAAGCAGAATCGGGAAACGCAGGCACTAGCGACGGCGTCGATCGAACCTCCGACGGAAAGGTGAGGTGCCCGACCGGATCGGTGACGGCGAACGCGACGTCCGTCGACTCGAGCAAGACCGGCGAGGACGAAGACACCGGTATGGACGAATGGCTGGTGGTCGTCCGGGGGACGGCAACGAACAACACGACCCATTCCATAACCAGCGCGAGCATCTTCATACAGGTGGCGGTTCCCAACGGTGACGACGACTCGAATACGGCCCATACCGGCGCTCTCGTTCCGGGCGAGACCGGCTCGTGGACCGAGGATTTCGACGTGACGACCGACACGAGGCCGAGGCTCGACCACGTGCACGTGTCGGTGAGCGGCTGGTCGTGGGGGAACTCGACGCTGGACACCACCTGCCCGCACTAGGGGAGGGCCCGAGGCACCGAGGCAAGGGCCCGAAGGGCACCGAAACGGAGCCCGAAGCACGGCGGCCCCCACTTTCGGCATCCTGGTAGCTCGACGAGCGGGGGATTCGATGAGACGGCTTCTCCACATGGGTCTGGTGCTGGGCGCCGCGGGCATGGCCCTGGTCTTCGGCGCCTCGGAGGCCCGAGCGGCGTGCACGTCGTTCACTGTGAGCGCGGTGCCCAATCCGACGCAGGAAGGCGGCGACACCACGGTCTCCGTGAGCCGTATCGGGTCCGAGCCGGCCAGCATCGACATCGACGGGATCAGCGGGACGGCGACGTCCGGAAGCGACTTCGAGCGGGTCAACCGCACCATCGAGTTCGACAACCAGACGTCGGTGAGCTTCAAGGTGAAGATCTTCGAGGACGGCAAGGCCGAACCCCAGGAGCAGTTCCGCCTGCACCTGTCCAACGTCGAAGGATGCAGCAACTCGAGCTACGACATCGGTGAGGACGAGATCGTCCGGATAGTGGCCTCCCTTGGCTCGACGCCGTCGCCGACCTCGAATGCGACGCCGTCGCCGACGAAGACCCCGTCCTCGACATCTCAAGCCTCATCGACCACGTCGCCGAGCGCGAGCCCGACGGTTTCTCCGTCGGCCACGCCTTCGGCCACGGAGACACCGATCCCGCTGGTGACGGTCTCGCCAGAGGCGGACGACGACGAAGGCACTTCGGCTCTGGCCATCGCCGGGATCCTGATAGCGTCGCTGGCCGTCCTGGCGGCGATCGCCCTCGTGCTGTACGTCAGGCGCGCCCGCCTGTAAGGAGGACGGAATGCGGAAGGTTCTGCACTTAGCCCTGTCAGTCGGTGCCGCCGGGTTCATGGTTGTTATCGGCGCGAGCGGAGCCCAAGCCTCGTGTCACTCGTTCACGATCGGTACGGTGACCCCGAATCCCGTGGCCGAAGGCGGGAAAGTCACGGTGACGGTGGAGCGCGACGCGGGAGTCGACGACTCGCACGTCCGCATCTCCACGGTTACGGGGAGCGCCATACAGGGCAGCGACTTCACGGCTTTGAACACGGTGGTGAACTTTACGAACGGAAACACGACCAAGAACGTTTCCGTCCAGACCACCAACGACGCGGCCATGGAAGGGGCGGAGACCTTCAAGCTGCACCTTTCGGATGGAGGCGGGTGTCAGATAAACCCGAACTTCATGTACGGCCCGGACAAGACCGTCACGATCAAGGCCAGCGATCAGGTGATTCAGCAGCCGACGGCCCAGCCCACGGCCGTGCCCACTGCGGCCTCCACCGCCCAGGCGACCGCCACGGCATCGCCATCTCCTTCGCCGTCACCTTCGGTCTCTCCGAGCGCGACGCCGACGTTCACGCCGTTTCCGTCGATCACGCCGATCCCCGATGAGGGAGGGCTGTCCGGTTTGGCCATCGCCGGGATCATCCTGGGGGCCGGGGCCGTCGGGAGCGCCGGAGCGGTGTGGTACTTCCGCCGGCGAGCGGGCGGGTAGTTGCGATGCACCGCGACTCCTCGTTAGGCATTCTGTAGGTCTGACTAGGGGGGTCTGGGTATGCGAAAGCTCCTGCACATCGCGTTGGCTTTGGGTGCGTCCGGGGTGGCTCTGTTATTCGCGGGCGCCGGGGCAACGGCGGGGCCAAACAGCTGCGACGACGTGACGCTGTCGGCGATGAACAATCCGGTGGACGAGGGTGAGCTCGTGACCGTCCGCGTGGAGCGCGACGGAAATGCCGGCACCACGGTGTTCCGGATCAAGACCGCGAACGGCTCGGCCGAGGGCGGCAAGGACTATCCGAGCTTCAACGAGAAGCTGACCTGGACGTCCGGTGGAAACGCCACAGTTGCAAAGAACTACGAGCTCAAGATCTTGGACGACTCCATCAAGGAGGGCGAGGAGACGTTCAAGGTGGAGCTCCACAACGAAACGGGGTCTTCGGCGGGATGTACGCCGACCTTCCACAACAACCCTCTGACCGTCAGGATCAACGCGAGCGACCAGAGCGCCCCGCCGCCGACCGCTGCTCCAACGGCGGCCCCCACGGCGGCAACTACGGCGCCGACGGCATCGGTTTCGGCTACGCCGACTGCTTCGCCGTCCCCATCTCCATCGGCGACGCCGACGTTCACGCCGCTCGCGACGTTCACGCCGTTCCCGACGTCGACGCCGGAAGGTGACGACGACGGGTTGTCCGGTTTGGACATCGCCGGCATCGCGATCGGTGGAGGGGCGCTGGCGTCCGGTGGGTTGCTCTGGTACCTGCGGAGCCGCGGGAAGATTTAGCCGGTAGCTAGATGGCGGACGTCGTAGTTCTCGGCGGCAGCGTGAACGGGCTGGCGACCGCGATGATGCTCGCGCGGGACGGCCACGACGTGACGGTGTTGGAGCGCGACGCTTCGCCGCCGCCGGAGACGGTTGTTGAGGCGTGGGAGTCCTGGGAGCGCAAAGGTGTCCCGCAGTTCCGTCAGGCGCACGTGATGTTCCCGCGCTTCCGTCAAGAGCTGGAGGCCGAGCTCCCCGAGATGAAGGATGCCTTCATCGCCGCGGGTGCGAAGGAGATGAACATGGTCGCGATGGCGCCGCCGACTTTGAAGATCGAGCCGCGCCCGGACGACACCAGGTTCGACCAGTTCGTCGCGCGACGCCCGACGATCGATTACGTGTTCGGTCATGCAGCGAGCAAAGAGCCGCACGTCGAGATCCGCCGGGGGACGCAAGCGGCCGGCCTGGTTACCGGACCGTCGGCGGTGGATTCGGTGCCGCACGTCGTGGGTGTGCGCACCGACGGCGGTAACGAACTGAGAGCCGATCTGGTCGTGGACGCGATGGGGCGCCGGTCTCCGGTGGTGGAGTGGATCGGCGATCTTGGTGGTGTGCGTCCTTATGAGGAGGCCGAGGAGCCGGGGTTCACCTATTACACGCGCTACTTCCGCGGCGAGCTACCGCAGTACATGGGGCCGGTGGCGATGGAGCTGTCGACGATGACGATCCTCACGTTCTGGGGCGATAACAACACGTGGGGGATCGTGCTGAACACGTCATCGGGGGATCAGCCGTTGAAGCAGTTGCGCAAGGAAGAGGTGTGGAGGGCGGTCGTAAAGGCGTGCCCGCTGCAGGCGCACTGGCTGGACGGCGAGCCGATAAGCGACGTGCTGCCGATGAGCGGTCAGATGGACAAGTACCGGCGGTTCGTGGTGGACGGGAAGCCGGTGGTGACCGGGCTTGCGTCGGTTGGGGACGCTTGGATGTGCACGAACCCGTCCGCCGGACGGGGATTGTCGGTGGGAATGGGACACGTTGCGGCGCTTCGCCGGACGGTGCGTTCGCATCTGGATTCGCCGGCCGATCTGGCTTCGGCATTCGATGCAGTGACCGAGGAGGAGTTCAAGCCCTGGTACGTCGATCAGGTGAACGCGGACCGTCACCGCGTGGCCGGAATGGATGCGGCGCGTGAGGGCCGCGAGCCACCGGAGCCGTCGGGGGAGTACCTGACGAGAAGGTTCCGGCTATTCGCCGGACTGCCGCACGACGCGGATATCTTCCGCGCGTGTATGTCGTGGCTCGGTTTGCTGCGCCGTCCGGACGAGATCTTGTGGGACGAGGAATTGTTGGAGCGCTCACGCAAGGCGGCCGAGGCCGCGGGGGCCGGGGAGCCGATGCAGATGCCTGGGCCGACTCGGGAACAGCTACTCGAGATCGTCGGCTGACGGTTTCTGGCGCGACTCTTCGAGGACTGACTCGATCGTCTGGACCAGGACCTCGCGGTGCGACGGCTTGATGATGTAGCGGACAGCACCGCCGGCCATCGCTGTTAGCTCGTTGTCGATGTCGTCCTTAGCCGTGAGCATCACGACAGGGATCTTGCCGAGGCGCTCGGACATCTTGAGTCCGCGGAGGAAGGTCAGGCCATCGGTTCCGGGCATCACGATGTCCAGGACGATTGCATCGAAGGCATAGGTCTTCAGCAATTCGAGCGCGTCGTTGACTCCACCGGCCTCGAATACGCGATAGCCGGCCTCTTCGAGATCGAGGACATTGAGCTTCCGATCAAGCTCGTGGTCGTCGACGATCAGAACCCGTCCCTTGCTCATGGCTTATTCAGCGTCGCTTATCGGACTTACGATGAGCAACAGGCGATGCCCGTGGGATGCTCCCGATGCGGAAGCAGGGAGTGCGGTGTCCCATCGCGAGCGAGGCGAGAAAACCTCGGATCTCGTTGGGAGCCGTATGTCTCAGCATCCCGCGGTCTCGCCGATCCCTCTACGCCGGCGGCAGCCGATCTGCGACTCGATGTGCTATCTGGTCGATTTCTGCATCGCCAAGTGGTCCCTCACGTCTAAGGAGCTTCCGAAGTCCAGGTAAGCCGGTGATCCGGACGCCCATTAGCTCATGGGGACCAATCAGATCGAATTCACCGCCAACGAAGCAGAGCACAGCGGTGATCGCTGTCGGGGGCGTTCGCACTAGATCGCCGGCCGCCCGGTCGACGGCCAGGATCTGTTTGGACATCTTGTCCACGAGCTTCGTGCAGTCGCGGCGTCCAACGAACAGTTTCGTCTTTCGGTTAGAGAACCCGCCGCTCGTCACCAACCGCACACGTTTGGCGCTGTAGAGCTTCGCGTCGATGACGTGGATCCCGGACCGAGCCACGGCAACGTGATCGATGTTCCATCGAGAGCCGCCGACTCGACGATCGTGGAATGCGACTATGCCGTCCGGGCGCAGGGAGTCGAGTAGCTTGCCGACTCGTTGCTCACCTTCAGACCCGCGTCCCCATGAATCGGTGGTCTGCTTTCGTCTCGTCCGGAGTCGCCACGTCCTCGGGTAGCGGCGTTGGAAGTCTTCCAGGTCCTTTGCTCTTCGGCGCTCGTTCTCAAGTCGTGCCGACCCACCGGCGGCGCCCGGATCGAAGGGGTCGGCGGGGACGGGGGACTCCACGGATGGAGCGCCGCACATCTCACATTTCAGCGTGCGAGCGGCTCGCATCCCACCAGCCGTGCCCGCCTTTGTGGAGTTCGCGTGTGCAGACGCTGCATCGGCCGTCATATCGGAGGCGGATCAGACGACGTTGTTGGATCGCCATGGACTATCTATCGGCTGGGCGGGCCCCCGCGCTGAGACGAGCCGGGGTTGCATTGTGTATTACGATATGTTATACAAATCGTATGACGTCACTGGTGGCGCGTATACCGGATGACATGATTGAGGCTTTGGACGAACTGGTTTCCGGAGGAGATTTCGCCTCCAGGTCCGATGCCGTCCGCGAAGCGCTGCTCGAGTTCCTCGATCGGCACCGGCGAAGAGAAACTGCTCGGCGAATCGTTGAGGGCTACCGCCGGCATCCGCAAGGTGATGACGAGATCGAGTGGGCCGACGAGGCGACCGTCGCGATGATCGCCGAAGAGCCTTGGTAGTCCCTCGTCAAGGGGACATCTGGTGGGCCGAGGCCGAGAGCAAGCGGCGACCGGTGCTCGTAGTAACTCGAAGTGAAGCTGTGCATGTGCTGCGTTGGATCGTCGTGGCCCCGGTCACCCGGACGATCCGTGACATCCCAACCGAGGTAAGGCTCGGGCCAGACGACGGGTTGCGGGAGGAATGCGCCGCAACCTTCGACAACTTGCAGCCGATCAGCCGGGCCTTCTTGACCGAGCGCATCGGCACTCTCGGTCCTCGAAGGACGGAGGTCTGCCGAGCCCTTTCAGCGCTAGGCGACTGCTAAGAACGCCGCTTCTTGCGCGCCACGACGTTCCCCAAGAGCCGAGCAGACGAAGCCGCCGACTCGACGTCGCCGACATAGAGCTCGGCGAGATCAGCGTCGGGCATCGCAATGCCCTTTGAATCCGCGTAAGCCTTTGCCGGGTCGAAATGGCGCTGGCTGCGGAGCTCGGTCCTCTGAAGGTAGTAGTGGCTGATCATGTGGAAGACCTCGCCCTCGCCGTGTGAGAACAGAACGGCCACCGGATCTTCTCCGTACTTGGCTCCCAGCTCCTTGGACCGCACCAGCACCTCGACTCAGGCCCCAGTCCAGGACCCGGATCGGGTAGGACGACCCTTCCAGCCACCTAGAGCGCCTTCTCGCCGGGATCGATCACGCCCTTCGCCGAACGCGTTGTCCGGCGACGCGACCTCGATGCGGACGACGTCGTCGGCCGTGGGCCGGTCGTTGAACGCGATCGTGTGAGGGAAGGCCGCCTCGATCAGGTCTCGGTCACCACCGATGTGACCAGCGATACCGGCGTACAGCCCTGTTCGCATCGCCCATATACGCAGTATAAGTGAGTCTTGACAGACAATTCTGTCTGTGCTATACAGACTTGTCTGTCCTACCTTTCTGTTTTGACCGCTGAAAGGGGTCCGATGACCGGCGGTTCTCCCTTGAACAGGAAGCGTCAAAGTCCGCCGTTCCGAGTCGAGATCGATACCGACAACGCGATCGTCGCCGCCTTCGGCGAGCTCGACATGTCGACCGTCGATGAGCTCGATGCTGCGCTGCAGCAGACGCTCAATGGCGGAAGTTGCCACTTGGTGCTCGATCTACGGGGCCGTGTGCGCGAAGCGCGCAACGAGCTGCAGGCCAATGACGCGACACATTCGTCTGCAGGTGAGGAACGAGCGGGCATGGAGCGACCGTCGTCCACACGGTCGGGTCCAGCAAGGGTGCCTGGTTCTATCGGACCGGGTTCCGAAGGAGGAGCGTCATCGTGAGCGCATCGCAGCACGAATCCGAACGGCTATTCGGCGGCAAACCGGTCATGCACATCGACCACCCGGTCGACCGGAGGAATTTCTTTCGATGGGCCGGGATTCTCGGCGTAGGCGCAGGACTCGTCGCAGTCGGATGCGGTACCGAGGACGACGCAGCCCAGGTGGGCGCGAGTCCGGGAGCCTCGGCCTCGATATCGGCGAGTGATCTGGAGATCCTCAATTACGCCTTAACGCTAGAGCATCTCGAGGCAGAGTTCTATCGCAGGGGCGTCGAGAGTACGGTACTCGCGGATCGCCAACTGGAAATCATCCGAGCCATTGGCTCGCACGAGAGCGATCATGTCTCGCAGCTGACATCCACAATACGCAGCGCGGGCGGCCAGCCTGCGGAGAAGCCGACCTTCACGTTCCCTGAGAACACTTTTTCGGAGGGGGGCGCCTTCCTAAAGACGGCCTCGACGTTCGAGGAGCTGGGAGTAAACGCTTACCACGGTCAAGTCACACGAATCCAGAGCCCAGCCGTCCTCGCTGCGGCTGCCAGCATCGCAGGCATCGAGTCACGCCACGCGGCTGTGCTTGCCTTCCTGCTCGGAACCGAGCCGTTCCCGGCTCCCATCGAGGCCAGTAAGGACATGCCAGCAGTTCTCGAAGCCGCCAGACCCTTTATCGAGAGCTAAGGAGGCCTGTGATGGAACGCCGGACATTTCTCAGGAACACGGGAGTCGCCATCCCTGGAGCCGTCGCACTTTCGATGTTGGGATCACGCTGGGTCTTCGCGCAAGGCGCTGACTTCAAAGACGATGTGGACGTCTTGAACTATGCGCTGACCCTGGAGTTCCTCGAGTCCGAGTTCTACCGCCAGGGCAACGCGAAGAACCTGCTCTCGGGACGAGAGGCTGAGCTCCTCAAGCGCATCGGAGCTGACGAGGACGCTCACGTAACGGCCATCAGCGACACGATCAAGCAGCTGGGCGGAACGCCCGTCGCGAAGCCCACCGTCGACTTCGGTGAGGCGTTCGCGAGTCGGATGAGCTACCTCGAAACGAGCCTCACATTCGAGAACACGGGGGTCGGCGCCTATCTCGGTGCGGCGGGATTTGTCAAGGACAAGAAGATCCTCCAGGCCGCCGCCGGCATCTTCGGCGTTGAAGCGCGGCACGCCGGTGTCGTCGGCGAGATGCTCCAGAAGCCTGTCGCAGGCGGCGTCTTCTTGGGCAGTGTCGAGACGCCGATGCCCAAGGACGACGTGCTCGCCGCTGTGAAGCCCTTCATCAAGAGTTAGTCCCGCAAGTACGGAGGCGGCGGCTGATGAATCTCGGTGGACGAGCCCGTCGAGAACGAAGGACGCTCAAGACAGGTCGATGTCGACCTCCCGGCCGAGGCGGATTGGCTGACGATGCTCGCTCTGACCGCTGCGACGTACGCGTTCTTCGAGTCGTCCATTTGGCTGGCGCGGCTGTTCGACGACACATCGATCCGTCGTCGCAGCAAACTGCGTCTTCGTTTCCTAGCGATGCGCGCCACGCAATAAAGGTGATGAAGGCTGATGCGAGGTAAGCGGCGGGTCAACGACCGCGCTAACGACCCTGCTCGCCCGGCGCCCGACCGGACGCAAGCCCACAAACGATCGGAGTACGACTTGGGGCTTCCTCCGGCGATGCTGCAGGCGCAGCCGTCATGGTTAGATGAGGTTCCCTGGGAGCTGTGCCGCACTCGAGTACTGTGCGACGACGCCATCGCGACACTCGAATACATGGACCTGATCGAGGGTCACGTATGTTCGGGTTACCTCCATCTCGCGCTCGCTTCTCCGACTGTTCGCGCGACGACTGAACGGACAGACTTCGCGGCCGCTTGGGGCGTCCAGGAGAACTGGCACGGCATCGCGCTGCACCGATTTCTCGACGAGTATCGAGGGATCCGCACATCGACGCGGGCGCGTGTGCAGGACATGAGACGCGCTGGGACCTCGTTCGTCGACCGCCATTCGCACCTCGTCGCCGGCGCCGCTGGATCTCTCGCACGCGACGTCTATCCCGCCGTGTATGCCTGCATCGGCTATCGCAATGAAGTCATGACGTTGCGAGGTTACGGCAGCTTGCTCGCCAAATTGAACAATCTTGAACCGCACCCAGTACTTGATCCGCTGCTCCGTCACCTGATGACCGATGAAGGTAACCACTCGAGGTTCTATCGGCGTATCGCTGAGGCTTACCTCGGCGCGAGCCGTCGTGCGCGGGTTGCCTCGCGCTTTGCGATGAACCATTGGTGGGGAATCGTCGGCGAGAACTTCGCCGGCAGCGAGGGTGCAGATCGGGTGATCTTGTATCTGTTTCGTGATGCCCGCGGTTCCGACATAGCGGACAAGATCGATGCGCAGGTCGCGAGTCTGCCTGGTCTGGATGGCGTGCGGCCTATGCGCCGGCGACTGGAGCAAGCGATCCGGAATATGGGAGCTAAGCCGACGCCCATTTAGGACAGGTGAGGTCACCGAGGACGCCTTGATCTGCCCGGGGTTTCGTGGAGGTATTCGAACGCGAGCCCTCGATCGTCCAGGTACTCGGCGAACAGCTTCTTGGAATCCGTCGCGAACTGTCGCGACCGCGCCGGGGTCGACGTGGGCCGGGGCAGTTCACGACGAGCAGCTGCTCTGGACGAAGCCGCAGCGCGAGCGAGCTGGTGCGCCTGGACGGTGGTGAACGGCATGTCCAGGGCGCCCAGGACGAGCTGGACGTGGTCGTAGCAGCCCTCGACGACCACGATGTCGGAGGCCTGGACGGCCTTCAGGGCCTCGGCGTCCAGGCGTCCAGCTTCGTCGTCCGTGTCCCGCGCCACGCGCGCGCAGCCGGTGCACGCCCGCGCGCAGGCGGACGGCTGCGCGGTCGCCGCGCGCGATGCGCCGGCGCCCGTCGAACCAGCGAACGCGACGCGATGCGATCTCCTGCTGGCGCTCGTCGAGCGCCCGCGCCTGCAGAGCGATCGGGGCGCCACGCGCCAGTCGCGTGCCCGGACGCGGGTTGACGATCTGCACGACCGGGCGCCGGTGGATCGTGCGGAACGGCGGCGACAGGACGACCGTCTCGTTGAAGCCGTCGTTGACGCGCAGGCGCAGGCCGCCTCGGCCGAGCCCGCGAAGTAGTCGCTGGGCAGCGCGACCGTGCCGCCGTTGGGCCCGAGCAAGACGGTCCGCCACGTGCCCGGCCGCCCGCCGCGCGACGACCACTCGACGGTCGCCTCCAGCGGGTCGCCGTCGGGGTCGGACGCGCGCCAGCGGATGCTCAGCTTCTCGCCGCGGCCGACGAGCTGCCCCTTGCGCGGGCTCAGGAACTCGCCCGTGGGCGCGTTCGGCGCTGCGGGCGCGCCGCGCCAGCACGCCGCCGTCGCGCGACGATCTCGACGCTCGCCGCGGCGGCCGGGTCGACCGGCGCCGCCGCCTCGAGCACCGTGCGGCGGCGCGCCGCCGCGGTCGGTCACGAACGTGCGGCCGCTGCATCGGCACGTCGGCCAGCACCGCGCCGGCCGCGTCGCGCACGACGAGGCGGAACGGGGTGTCCGCGAGCCCGGGCTGCGGCTTGGGCGCGAGCGGGCGCACCGAGAGGATCGCCACCGCGCCGGCGGCGTCGACGCTCGCGTTGACCTGCAGCGCGCCGGCGCGGCCTGCGCCGCCGCCCGACGCTCGCGCGCCGCGGCCGACTGCAGCACGCCGCTGCGCCAGCGGTTGATGAAGTCCGTCCAGCCCTTGACGGAGATCCACGCGTTCGGGTCGCCGCCGCCGACGACCGCGCAGTAGGACATGAGGTCGTAGAACGCCCGCGGTCGTCGCCGCCCGCCGGCGGCGACTGCTGCGAGCGCGAGCGGCGTGGCGAAGGCGCGGTACGGCGAGGCGCCGCGGCGATCGAGCCCGAAGCCCTGGATGAGCCCGGTCTCGTCGGGCGGCCAGTCCTCGCCGCTCGCCGCCGCAGGCCCGCGACGCGTGCGGGCGGCCGAGCGCGTGCCCGAGCTCGTGCGCGGACGACGTGAACGGGCGGTCGGGCAGGTCGTCGAAGATGCCGTACGGCAGCGCGCCGAAGCCGTCGGAGAACTCCGGCGAGAGGATCCCGAGCACGATCTCGCCGCCGCCGTCGCGCTGGTTGAAGGCGAGCAGCCGGTCGACCGCCTGGTCGCGGTTGATCACGAGGTTGCCGTCGGCGTTGCGCTCGAGCGCGGACGTGAGGTCGAGCGTCGTGCCGTACGGCTTGAGGTCGATCTGCAGCGGGATGAGGTTCAGCCCCGGCGCCAGGATCTGGTCGATCGGCCGCGGGCGTCGTCCCGCCCTGCGCGGTGATGATCGCCGACGCCGCCGTGACGCAGCAGGTCGGCGTGTAGCCGACGTCGGTGAGCGTCCATGCGCGTCGTTGCCCGCGCAGCCGTCGCACTCGCGGAACGAGACGCCCTGCGTGCGGCACGAGCAGCTCGGCGCGCAGCCGGGTGACGAAGGACGACTGCGTCGTGCGCGCCCGGCACGCCGGTCCAGCTCGGCGGCAGCGTGAAGGTGAAGCGCGCGGCCGCGGTCGAGCGCTCGGTGAACGACGGCCGCGGGTTCGTGCTGAACGGCACCGTGCGGGTGCCGTTGTCGGCGAAGAGCGGGCTGCCCGGCAGCTCGGCGCCCGACGCGCGAAGCCGCGCAGGCGCATCGCCGACGAAGGCTCACCGGGAAGCCCGCCGCGCCGCGTGTTCGCGTAGACGCGCACGATCGTGCGGCCGAGGTACTGCAGCGGCACGCCGGCGTAGCGCGTGCTCGTGGCCGTCGATGCCGAACGCGAAGACGTCGCGACTGGATGCCCTGCGTCGGCTCGACGCCGATGACGCGCAGGTCGTAGAGCACCAGCACCCGGACCTGGATCGTGAGCGACCGCGTCCCGCTCCCGGCCGCCTGGTCAGCGGCGTCGCGGTGACGGTCACCGTCGTGCCCGGCTCGGCGGCGGCGTTCGACGCGGCGGTCAGCGGCAGGTTGAGCGTCGTCGTCGACGCCAGCGCCGAGGCCGTGGCCAGCGTGTGGTCCACCGGCGTGACGCTCACGCCGCTCGGCAGGCCGCGTGGCGCTGATGCGGATCGTGCCCGAGGAGTTGCGGCGGGTCAGCGTGACGGGGACGTTGATCGGTCTGCCCCTGCTGGACCACGTGCGGGCCGAACGGCACGCTGATCGAGAAGTCGGCCCGGTCGTCGGCTGGTCGCTGATGAACAGGCTGTCGATGCCGAACGTCCCGAGCGTCGACCCGCGCACGCGGACGAAGCGGATCGTCGCGCTCGCGACCGAGAGCGACAGCTGGGTGCGGAACGTCCCGCCGGGCGCGGACGCCTGCGCCTGCGCGACCTGGACGCCGGACGCGTTGAAGGCCGTCACGGTGATCGTGTTGCTCTGCGTGCCGAACGCCCCGACGGACAGCGTCACCTGCGCCTGCGCGCTGGAGAACTGCGCCCAGGTCTCGGCGGTGCCGACGCACTCGAGCGCTGAAGCACGAGGCGCTGCACGCGGCCGACGTTGGCGCCCGAGGCGGCCGCGGTCGTGCCGACGTTGGCGACGACGGGCAGCGAGCGCGTGACCTGCGTCTGGCCGGCCACGCTCGGGCCGAACGTCACGCCGCGGCCCGCGTACTGGGTGCTGACCGTCGTGTTGGCCGCCAGGTCGTCGAACGTGAAGCGTCGTGGCGACCGCCAGTGCGGTAGGCGCGCTGCCGAGGAGAGCCAGCGAGGCAAGGAAGGCGATCGCGAGACTCGCCGCCAACCACCAAGACCGAACGTTCGACCGGCATGCGTGGACCCCCGAACTGGCGATGTGCCGCGATCCTCCACCCGCCGGAGGGCCGAAGTCAAGCCGGTATAGGCTCGCCGGGCATGACGATCGAAGCGATCCTCCTGCCCGGCGGCGTCATGCCCGCCGGCCTCGCCTACGGCTCGCTGATCGCGGAGCTGGGCGACGACGTCGATGCGATCGCCAAGGATCTCGAGCTCTACGCGGGGCCCGAGCCGCCTGCCGGCTACACGCTGGACCACGAGATCGCCGGCGTCCTGCGCGCGGCCCGTGACGCCGGCTTCGACCGCTTCCACCTGGTCGGCTACTCCGGCGGCGGCGCGTCGAGCGTGGCGTTCGCCGCCAGGCATCCGGAGCGCCTGCTCAGCCTCGCGCTGCTCGAGCCCGCCTGGATCGGGAACGACGAGCTGAGCGCCGAGGAGCAGGACGTCTGGCGCGAGGTCGATCGGATCGCGGCGCTCCCGCCCGCGGAGATGATGCGGGCGTTCGTCGCCGTCCAGCTCGCTCAGGGCGTCGAGCCGGCGCCACCGCCGCCCGGTCCGCCGCCGCCGTGGATGGCGACCCGCCCCGCCGGCCTGCGGACCCTGATCGCGGCATTCGGCTCGACTGAGCTCGACCTCGACGCACTGCGCGCCTTCGAGCGGCCCGTGTACTTCGCCCTCGGCGGGAGGAGCAACCCGAGCTACTACGGGCGGATGGCCGAGCGAGCGCGCGCGATCTTCCCGGACTTCACGCTCGAGGTGTTCGACGAGCGCCACCACTTCGACCCACCGCACCGCGTGGAGCCCGAACGCACCGCGCGGGCGCTGCGGGCGCACTGGGCGCGAGCCGGCGACTAAGCGGGCTCGCGCGCTCGCAGCGCGGCGCGCAGCTCCGCCTCGACCTGCTCGCGGCGAGGTCCCAGGTGTGCGGCGCGACGAACTCGATCCCCGCCCGCGAGCGCCGCTCCCAGCGCCGCGCGTCGTCGAGCAGGCGCTCGACGCGCGCCGGCGAGCGCGCCGGCGTCGAACGGCGACCAGCTCGACCGGGCCGTCCGCGCCGAACACGGAGCTCGCGCTCGGCGCCCTCGAGGTCGACGCAGGGCAGGCCGCACGCCAGCATCTCCTGCGGGATCAGCGAGTAGTTCGTCAGCGACAGGCAGACGCCCGACCGTCGCCTCGGAGTACACCCACGCGAGCTGCTCGGGGCTCGCGATGCCGATGTGCTCGTACGGGAACGGCGTCGGCAGCGGGCTCGCGGTCGCCGAACAGCACGATCCGCAGGTCGGGGCGGCGCGCGTGCAGCTCGGCCAGCGCCAGGATCCCGAGCGCGACGGCGCGCCGCTGCGTCACCGCGCGGCAGTAGAAGACGACCGTGTCGGCGCGCCGCTCGAGCGGGCGCGGGCGGTAGACGTCGTGGTCGACGCCGTACTGGAAGATGCCGGCCGTCCCGCCGTAGCGCTCGACGTAGAGGTCGCGCAGCCACGGGCTGCCGGCGATGCCGTAGAGGCCCTGGCTGTACGTCTCCGCGGCCCAGACCGACTCCACCGACGTGGGGTAGAACTCGGGCTCGTGGTCGTTGACCAGGTAGGCCCGCGCGCGCACGCCGGGCTGCTCGAGCAGCGGGAACACCGTCTGCCAGCCGGTCGCGACCGCGACGTCGGCGCCGTACCAGTCGTCGAAGCCCTTGTACACGGGCGCCTCGATCGGCGCGAAGTGCTCGACCGCGGTGCGGCGCATGACCGCCGGCCACTCGTGCGCGCGCTCGCCGAACGCGTCGTGCACCCAGAGCGAGCAGGTGTGGCCCATGCGCTCGAGCCGCAGCACGAGCTGGAAGATGATGTTGTGGCCGCCGGAGCCGATCGAGAACGGCGGGATCGCGAACGCGACGTGGAGCCGGTCGCGCTCCGCCATGCCCGGGCACCGGGTCCAGCAGCGGCGCCGGCCCGTCGCGCAGCACGCGCGCGATCGGCGCGTAGCCGTGCGCGCGCTCGCGCGGCGGCTGGTGCGTGACCGCCGGCAGGTCGGGCACCGGCGCGGCGCCGAGCTCCGGCGGCTGCTCGGCGGCGCCGGCCGTCCGCGCGGCCCTCGAGCGAGAGCGCGCGCTGCACCGGCGGCGGCAGCGCGGCGCCGCGGCTGCCGAGCGCGGAGAACACCTTGCGGCCGGTGTGGTGGACCAGCGAGCGGCCGGTCCAGCGCGCGCGCGCGCGGCGCGCGAAGCCGTGCTCGCGCATCCAGCGCCGGTCGCCGGCGACGAGCGCCGCGGACGTCGCGCACCGTCGAGCGCACGCCGATCTGCTCGACGTGGCCGATCGTCTCGCGCAGGCCGCGGTACTCGTCGAAGTAGCGGCGCATGAACTCCGACCGGCGGGTAGTCGTGCGCGTGCAGCACGCGCGGCGCGCGGGCGCGTAGGCCTTGCGCCAGCGCGGGTGCGCCGCGAGCGCCCGGCCGAACGCCTGGTCCTCGCTGTAGGGGACGTCGTCGAAGCGCAGCTCCGCCCAGCACGCGCGCCGGTAGGCGGCGTTGACGTTCGACAGGAACGTCGGGTCGTCGGGCGCCGAAGCACGCGCGGCGGCGCCGCCGTGCGGGCGCGAACGTCGGCGAAGAACTCGACCAGCTCGCGCGCGATCATCGGGCTCGTGTCCGGGCGCGGGAGGTGCGGCCCGAAGACCGCGCCGACGTCGTCGTCGAGCGCGAACGCCTCCAGCAGCGCGGCGAGCCAGCCCGGCGACCGGCGTCGCGTCCTGGGTCAGGAACGCCACGACGTCCGCCGCTCGTGCGCTCGGCGCCGAGGTTGCGCGTGCGGCCGTGCCCGAACTCGGCCGGCGGCGATCTCGAGCAGCTCGACGCCGGCGCGGCGCGCGATCTCGGCGCGAGCCGTCGCGCGAGCCCGGAGTCGATCACGAGCACCTCGTCGGCGCCCTCGCGCGCCAGCGCGGCGAGCAGCTCGGCCAGGTAGCGCGCCCCGTCCTTGACGGGGACGACCACCGCGACGCTCGGCGTCATCGCGCGAGGCGCCGCTTGGCCGTCTTCAGCGCGCCGGACGACCGCAGCGGACGCCGCGCAGCGCGGCGCGGAACTCCGTCGGCGCCGCGGCCGGCGCATCAGCGCGTTGAGGTCGAGGTGCCAGCGGTCGAGCCAGTACGCGCGGTCCTGCGCGGCGGCGACGGCGGCGTTCGCGCGCGCGGCGAGCTCGGCGTTCTCGGCCTCGAGCCGCTCGACGCGGGCGCGCAGCGCCTGGATCTCCGCCTGCTCGGAGGTCGTGCTCATCGGCCGTCGAGGGTAGCTACAGCTCTTCCGCGATGCTGCGGCGACATCCGGTTGAACGTGTAGAAGCCGAGCAGCGAGCAGGCCGACGCACGACGCCGAGCGGGATCAGCATGCGCGCCGGCGCCGCCGATCGCCTCCGCGAGCTCGGCGCCGTCGGGTCGACGATCGCGTGGCGCACCTGCGGTGAGGATCGCCGCGATCGGGTTGGCGAGGTAGGTGCGCTGGTAGCTCGTCGGGCACCATCGTGGCCACGTAGAGCACCGGCGACGCGTAGAACAGCATCTGGCTGATCACCTCCCAGATCGGCTGCGACGTCGCGGTAGCGGATGTAGAGCACGCTGAGCAGCATCCCGACGCCGGTGGCGAGCAGCGTCAGCAGCGCCAGCAGCGGGATCAGCTCGAGCCAGCTCCACTGCGGCCAGATGCCGTTCGCGAGCGTGAAGATGAACACCGCGACGAGCGTCATGCCGAGGTTGAGCAGCGCCGTCAGCGCGACCGACGAGCGGGATCACGATGCGCGGGAAGCGCATCTTGCGCAGCAGGTTCTCGCGGTTGACGAGGCAGTGACGCACGCCGCCGGTCGGTCTCGGCGAAGAAGTTGAACAGCACCAGCGCCGAAGAGGATGTAGACGCCGTAGTTCTTGATCGTCGGCGCCGACGTCGGCGATCTCGGTGAAGACGACGTAGATCACGCCGAAGAACGCGAACGGGCGCGCGAGCGTCCAGACGTAGCCGAGCACCGAGCCGTAGAAGCGCAGCTTCCAGTCGGTCGACCGCGAGCGTCCACGTCAGGCTGAGCACCCGCCGCAGGTCGCTCGCCGCGCACGCGCCGGCGGCGCAGCGCCGGCCGCGGTCACGGCGCTCGACCTCGATGCGGTGCGGGATGTCGACGATGCCGCCCGTCGTCCGCGTGCTGTGGACGAGCAGCGAGACGAGGTCCTCGCGCAGGTCGAGCGCGTCGGCGCCGGCGCCGGCGCGCGCGACCGACGGCGTGAGCTTGTAGCGTGCTCGGCGCGAGCCAGGACTCGAAGCGTGACCCGGACCTCGCGCGACGCTCGCCGGCGACGTAGCGCCCGGTCGCGAGCTCGTGCCACTGCGTCGACGTGGCGAACACCGTGTGCCCGATCTCGTTGCGCAGCGAGATCGCGAAGATCGGGTCCTCGACGGCTCGTGGAACGCGCACGTGCATCACGACCGCGAGCGGCTCGCCGGCGGCGAGCGTCGTCGACGCGCTCGCCGCCGCTCTCGAACCACGCGCTCTCGATCTCGCAGGCGGCGCTGGTCGCCGTAGCGGTTGCCCTCGGCGTCGTCGTGGACGAGCCGGCCGAAGTTCAGCTCGTTGTAGGCGAGCGTGATCGTCGTGCGGCTCGCCGATCGCCGATCATCTTGCCGCGCTCGAGCAGCATCGCGCGATCGCAGAAGCGCTCGACGGAGCTCATGTCGTGCGTGACGAAGACGATCGTCTTGCCCGCGGCCTTGAGCTGGTGGAACTGGTCGAAGCACTTCTGCTGGAACGCCGCGTCGCCGACCGCGAGCACCTCGTCGACGAGCAGCACGTCGGCGTCGACCTGGACCGCGACGGAGAAGCCGAGCCGCACGCTCATGCCCGACGAGTAGTTCTTCAGCTTGAGGTCGACGAACTCCTCGAGCTCGGCGAACGCGATGATCTCGTCGAAGCGGCGGCGCGCCTCCTTGCGCGAGAGCCCGAGCATGACCGCGTTGATGATGCACGTTGTCGCGCGCGGTGAGGTCCGCGTTGAAGCCGACGCCGAGCTCGATGAACGGCGACAGCCGGCCGTCGACGGTCGACGCTGCCCGCCGTCGGGCGGGTAGATCTCCGCGAGGCACTTCAGCAGCGTGCTCTTGCCCGAGCCGTTGCGCCCGACGATGCCGAAGAACTCGCCGCTGCGCGACGCTGAACGAGACGTCGTCGACGGCGCGCAGCTCGTCGAACGTGCTCGAGCGAGAACGGGTGCAGCGCGCGCTCCTTGAACGTCGAGTAGCGCCGATGCGGCAGCCGGAACGTCTTCTCCAGGTGGTCGACGACGACCGCCGGCGGGCGCGGCTTGAGGCCTTGCGCGCGCGGCGGCGGGATGGTTCGACGGCGACGGACAAGCTGGTCAACGCTAGCAACGCGCCGGGGCGGGCTCCGGTTGCGCAAACGGCCCGACGGCCGCGTACTAGGGTTCCCGCCCGTGTTCGAAAGCCTTCATCGCCGGCCGCGCGGCAGGCTCCCGTCGCGATGCTCGCGCGCGCTGACGCGGCGGGCGCGTGCCCGCCGCCGCGCGGCCGCTGACCGCGACGGGGCGCTGGCTCGCCGGGCCGCTCGACTCGGCGCGAGGCCGAGCTGGACGCGCGCGAGCGCGCCGCGCGCCGAGCGCGCGTCGCGACTGGACGCCGCGCTGCCGCCGTGGGATCCGGCCGCGCACGAGGTGCCCGCCTATCCGCACGAGCGGGCCGGCGTCGCGCGCGCTCCTGGGACGGCTCGACGAGGACGACATGCGCGGCGCTCGCACGAGCGCTTCGACGACGGCGCCAGCGGCGTACTGGGACGCAGGCCGACGAGGTGACGCGCAGGTACCTGACGCTGAACTTCGGCGTCCACTACGAGGTGCCGTCGATCCTCGCGAAGACCGGCCTGCTCCCCGGCGATGCCGCCCGAGCGACGTGCACGCGATGGCGCGCGGGCCGGTCGCGGCCGGCGGCGACGCGTTCACCGCCGACTTCGTGCTCGGCGCGCTCGAGCGCGCGGGCAGCCCGCTGCCCGAGGACGCGCGGGCGCTCGACTTCGGCTGCTCCTCCGGCCGGGTCGTGCGGATGCTGGCCGCCGCGCGGCCGGACGTCGCCTGGCTCGGCTGCGATCCGAACGACGCCCGCGATCGCATGGGCGCGCGAGCACCTCGACGGCGTCGAGTTCTTCGTGAGCCCGCAGGAGCCGCCGCTCGAGCTCGCCGGACGGGTCGCTCGACCTCGTCTACGCGATCTCGATCTGGTCGCACTTCGACGCCGAGGCGGGGCTGCGCTGGTTCGAGGAGATGCACCGGCTGCTGCGGCCCGGGCGGCGTGCTCCTGTTCACGCACCCACGGGATCGCGTCGATCGGCCGCCAGACCGCCGCCGGCGCGCTGGTCCCCGAGGACGCCGCGCGCTGCTCGGAGGCGCTGTACCGCGCGCGGCTTCTGGTTCGCGCAGGTGTTCGGCGAGGAGGGCGACCACGGCGTCGTCAGCTCGGACTGGGGCATGGCGTACGCGACGCCGGAGTGGCTGCTCGCGCGGCTGCTGCCGGGCTGGTCGGCGCGGCTCTACGAGCCGGCGCGGCTCGACGCCAACCAGGACCTCTACGTGCTCGAGCGGCGCGCCTTGTAGCGGGCGACGGCATCGCGCGCGATCCCGGTCAGTAGCGCCACTCCTTGGACGCGAGGACACTCGCGGTGCGCCGCGTCGAGCTGGTCGAAGCGGCCGCGAGATCGTACAGCTCGCGGTTGCGCTCGCCGATCTGCGCGAGCAGCTCGGTCACGGTCGCGTCGGTCTCGCGCAGCGCGGCGCGTCTACTCGTCGATCACCGCGGCCGGCACTTCTGCACGTCGTGCTGCAGCGCAGCGTTGGCGAGGTGCAGGTCGGCGACGGCGGCGTCCTGCGCGCGCGGCGTGCAGCCGCCAGCGTCGCGAGCGCCTCCGGCTCGCGGCGGCCCAGCGGCGGTCTCGCTCAGCGGCCGCTCGAGGAACAGGTGCAGGTCCTCGACGTGGGCCGCGACGGTCGGCTCCCAGTCGGGTCACTCCGGGTCGCGGTCGCAGATCTGCGCCTGCAGCTCGGCCTCCCGCCGCACGATCGCGGCGAGGCGCTCGTCGCCGGGCACGTCGAGCCCCGCGCCCCGGTAGAGCTCCGCGAGCACGTCCGCGACGGTCGTGCAGCGCTCGGGCCAGCGCGCGGGCGCGCGGCGGTTGGCGAGGCCGAGGGCAAGATAGAGCAGGGACCTGTCGATCGCGTCCTCGACCGCGTAGTCCCGGATGCCACCACTCCTCGTCGATCGTGACGAGGTCGTCGCCCTCGGCGATCACGTTCTGCGGGCCGACGTCGATGTTGGTCCCGCGCGTACCCGCCGCCGCGGCGGCCTCCGCGTGGCGGCGCCAGCGCTTGAGCCAGTCGCCCAGCGCGTCCGTCGTCGACCTCCTCGAGGAGCTCCGAGAGCGGCGTGCCGTTCAGGTAGGGCGACCCGACGCAGGCATGCTCGAGACCGTCGCGCCCGCGCGGGTCCCCGGCACTCGGCAAGGTAGCCGCGCTCGACGCGCGCGCCGCCGTCGGCGCCGGCGACGAGGCGCGTCGCGGTGCTGAAGCGGGCGCGCCGGCCGGACGACCAGAACACCGCGCGCAGATCCTCGGGCCACGGCGACCCGGCGCCGCTGCGGCCAAGCACGAGGAACGAGTTCGCCAGCTCGCCGCCGAGGCCGGCCCGCACGGCCGAGCGCCAGAGCTGCTCCTCGCTCGCGAGCCGCGGCCGTGACAGCGGCGCGTCGGGGCTGGGGAAGCGGGCGGCGCGCCATGCGAGCGGGGCGGCGTCGCCCTCGAGCAGCGCGTCGCCGTAGATCAGGCGCGGCGTCTTGTAGTCGGGGAACGCGTGGTAGACGTCCGGCGTCAGCCCGGCCTCGCTGAAGATCCGCTCCAGCGTCGCGGCGCGGGAACGTGCGGTAGGGGCCCCGCCGCGGGTAGCCCTCGATGCCCCTCGAACGGGACGCCCGCGTGATCCTCCGGGGCGCCGGCGAGGTACTTCACGCCGAGCTGGTTCTCGATCGCGCAGGCCACCGCGCCGCCCTCGTTCAGTCGCGCGGCGACCTCGCGCAGGAACGCGACGCGCGGCGCGGCGCCGTCGGACCCGCCGACGTACTCGAGCACGCCGATGATCACGATCAGGTCGTACGCCGGCTCGGCGGGGAGCGCCTCGAGCCCACCGACGAACAGCTCGACCCCTGCGAGGTCCTCGGTGCGCAGCGCGCGCCACGGCCGCGCGCTCGGGGTCGGCTCGAGCGCGTCGACCGTGGCCGCGACCTCGCCGAGGTAGCGCGTGACGGCGCCGCAGCCGGCGCCGATCTCGAGCACCACGGCGCCCGCCGGGATGTCGAACGCGCGGATGACGTTGGCGCGCTCGTGCGACAGGTGGTAGCGCTCGATCCAATCCCCGCGGTGCGCGCCAGCTCCTCGCTCATCGACGAGAGGTCGGCGGCGCCGCGGATGATCTCGGCGATCCGCTCCTCGCCGCCGTCGCGCCAGCTGCCCTGCTCTCCGGGCAGCACGCGGCAGCCGTCGCGAGCGGCAGCTCGAGGCGGCGCGCCGGTGATGCGGCGGCGACATCGGGGGCGGTGGAGGATGGCTCGGTCACGGCGGCGAAGCCTAGATGCTTCCGCGTTGCGCCGTTCGGGCGGCGTGGGTGCGAAGATGCGCGCGATGCCGAGCGCCCTTGTGCTACCGCTCGATCGTGCACTCGTGAGCGTCCGGCAGGACCGATGGACCGGTCGCCGGGCGGGCGGGCGGGACCGGCGCTGGCGGCCGCGTGCATGCTGCTGGCGGCGCTCGTCGGCATCGTGCAGCATCGAACCTGGGCGAGCTGATGGACGTCAGCCAGCCGCTGACGGCGGGGTTCGCGAAGGCGCTCGTGCTGTTCTATGCGCTCGCCGCGTTCGGGCTGGTGGGCGGCGCCGCCGTCGTTTCGCGGCGGTGGTTGCGCGTGCTGCCGCTGGCCGCGGCCGGGATCGCCGCGGTCGCGCTCGTGGCGACTCTGACCATGGGCGGCGAGGCCTGGTCGCTCGCCGCCGTGATCTGACGATGACCGCGTGCTGGCTCGTGGGCGTGTGGACATTTTGCGCGCTGCGCATGCCGGGGCTGGCCGCCATGCCGCTCGTCGCGTGGCTCGCCGGCGCCGGGGTGCTGGGTCTCGTGCTGTTACTGGTAGGGCGCGCCGGGCTCCTGCGCTGGTGGACGGCCGGTGTCCCCGTGCTCGCGCTCGGCGCGTACGCGACGATCCGGATCGCTGTCGCGGCGCGGTCGCCGGCGCGCACAGCGTGGGCAGCGATCGCCGAGCGCCGGCTCGACACCGGTTGCGCCGCGCTGATCGTGCTGCTCGCCGGCCTCGCGTCCGTGTGGACCGCGGCGCCCGAGATCATGTTCGACGCGATCTACGCGAAGGAATGGCTGCCGTCCGAATGGGCGCGGACCGGTGAGATCGAGCCCCTGACGGTCCATCCCGTCCTCAATATCACTGGCTTCGCCCAGATCCTCGCCGTGCCCGGTCATCTCGCCGGCGCCGAGGGAGTGGGGCGCTACCTGCAGTGGCTGGCGAGCTTCCTGATCCCAGCGTCACTGTGGTCGTATCTGGCGCCGCGCACGGCCTGGGCGCCGCTCGCCGCGGCCGCGGTGGCGGTCACGCCGCACTTGTTCTGGCAGGCGTCGACTGCGTTCGACGACGCCCTGCTGGCGCTCGCCGCGCTCGCGCTGGCCCAGGCTGTTGTCCGCTGCCTGGAGCATCCGGAGCCGGCGCCGGCGTGGGAGGGCGCCGCGCTCGGCCTGCTTGCGGGCACGTGCGTGAACCTCAAGCTCCACCTCGGCTGGCTCGCCGCCGCACTGCTGCTCGGCTACCTGCTGCTGCGACGGCATGGGCGCATGTCCGCTCTGGCCGGCATCGCGGCGGGCGGGCTGCTGTCCGCCGGCCCGCCGATGATCCAGCGCTGGATCGATGTCGGCAACCCGGTCCTGCCCGCCTACAACAACGTCTTCCACAGCCCTTACTGGCCGGGGGTCAACGAGCGTTTCAACTTCCCGTACCTCGCCGACCCTGGGGCGCTGGGGCCGCTCGACGCGCTGTGGCGCGCGGTGACCGACACGGGCGCGCTGAACGAGGCCGCGCCGGTCGGCGCCTTCGGCCTGCTCGTGGTGGCATTGTCCGCCGCGCTGGCGCTCGGGCTCGTCCTGCTGGCGCGCCGCCCGTGCGCCGCGCCGCTGCTCGTCCTCTGGGGCGGCTTGATGATCGGCACGCTGACCTGGTACGCGCAGTTCCGCTACCTCCGCTACGTGATGCCGCTTGGGGTGATCGCCGTTCTGATGATCGCTTTGGCGGGCCGTGCCGGGCCGCTCTCGGTGGGCAGGCAACGGGTCGGCCTTGGAGCGCTCGCGCTCGTCGCGGCGCTGCTCTGGCCCGCTACCGTCGCTCAGTTCTGGAACGTGCCGGGCCGCGACATCCCGTGGGAAGCGGCGCTGGGGATCACGAACGACCGCGACTACGAGCGCCAGTCGATGCCGGAGCGCGAGGCGCTCGCCGTGTTCGACGCCGAGGCGGCGCCGCGGGCGATGGCGGTGAGCCCGGCCCACCAGCGGGCATGGCTCTCCGGCGGCCGCGATCTCGAGCCCGAGTGGGAGCTTGACGCGCGGCTGCAGATCGGCGGTGCCGAGAGGCCGAGCACGCCGGACGAAGCGCTGCGGCGGATGCGCGCGCTAGGGGTGAGCTGGGCGCTCACGCGCGACGCGTCACCGCGGCAGCCGTACCTCGATGCCGTCATCGCGCGCCACGGCGAGCTGCGCTGGGCCGACGCCGGCTTCACCCTTTACCGGTTCGTCGACCGTCCGCCCGCGCCCACATCGATGCCGGCGTGCGACGACCGGCTCGAGGGCCGTCCCGGGTGCTGGGAGGGAACGCTCGACGACCAGCCAGGCTACCGGGCCGAGGAGAGCCCAGGGGGGATCGCGCGCGCCGTGCCGGCCTGCGCCGGAGAGACCGTGACGGTCGACGTGACGACCAAGGGGGGCGACGCGCCACTGGGCGTCGCGATCGACTTCGACGGGCCGGACCCGGCGCGCGGCCACATGCGGCCCCTCGTGGGACCGGACGCCACCGCGCGCGCAGCCGGCACGGCACCCCCCGGAGCGACGCTGGCGCGGATCGCGTTGCTCGCGCCGCCTCCGGGGATGACTGTCACGGAGGCGCGGCTGGGACGCACCGGCGCGCCCTGCGGCGACTAGCGACGGCGTAGCACGACGACGTGATGAAGCGACCACCAGCGCCGCGCCGGCGCCGCCAGGGTCTCGATGCCCCGCAGCACGGGGATGGCGAGATCGGGGACGAGCTGGCGGAAGTTGAGCCCTCCCGAGAGCAGATAGCGCAGCGCGTTGCCGAGCGGCTCGGCATGCACGAGCTCGAGCCCTGGGAACTGCCGGTCGAATTGTGAGCGGTCGCGCTCGAAGACGACGTAACTGAGCGCCTGGTTGGCGCCGGACATCGGCCCGGAGGCCTCGCTCCGCCAGCCGGGCATCCGCTTGTCGAAGCCCTCCGAGGCGAACAGGCGCTTGAACAGGAGCGACGCGACCGGCCCGTGGTACGGCTCGATCAGGATCACGCCGCCGCCCGGGGCGAGCACACGCTGCGCTTCCGCGAAGAAGCGGGCCGGATCGGGGAAGTGGTGGAAGCAGTTCTGGCCGTACAGCGCCCGGGCGGCCTGGTCGGGCAGGTCCATGTCGAGCGCGTTGAGGACGAGGTCGATCCCGGCGACGGGGACGATGTCGGTCGCGAGGACGTCCGGGAAGGAGTCGCGCACCGGCGCCACGCCGGCGCCGAGCTCGATGCGCTTGCCCGGCGTCGCCCCGAAGTGCTGCAGGTCGAGCTCGAGGAAGCGCCGGTGGCACTCGCGGAACACCTGCGCGAGCATCGGCTTGCGTCGCAGGATCGCGGCGTGCGCCTCAATGCGCGCGTCGCCGTCCACATCGAGCTCTTGGAGCGCAGGCTCCGTGAGCAGTCGGCTCAGGGTTGCCCGGTCGTCTCTCAAAGCCTGCGACACAGTAGCTGAGGGGTAGCGTTCGCTCGCACATGACGGGGGTCGACGACAGCGACGCGATCTGCACGCCGAGGGCGCGCGATTCGCCCGCTACCTGCTCGGATGCCGCCCTGGTACGGACGTGCTCGAGCGCTACGCGAGGCGATCCGCGCCGGCGGGGCGCCGCCCGCGCCGGCGCGACGCCGCGCTCTTGGTTTCTCGCGGGCGCGGCCGCGGGCGTTGGGCTGCTCGACGCGGGGCTCGCAGTGGCAGACCCGCATTCGGAGCTGCGCCGCCGGCTCTACCTCATGTTCGCGATCCTCGAGTCCTCGCCCGAGTACCACGAGCTCTTCCTCCCGCCGAGACCCCGCCCTGGTACCCGCTCACGGTCGCGTACGCTGGGCTGCGCGGCGGGGTGAAGGCGGCGGCCGGCATCGTCCTGGTCCGGATCGTCGGGCGCTAGGCGTGGAGCTCGCCGACTACATTGTCGTAGGCTCGGGCTGCGCGGGCGCAATGGCCGCGCAAACGCTCGTCGACGCCGGCGCGACGGTCACGATGCTCGATGTCGGCTTTGACGATCCCGAGCGGCGCGAGAGCGTTCCCGTCAAGGACTTCCTCGAGCTCCGGCGGACCGACTCCGACCAGCACCGATACCTGATCGGCGAGGCCGCCTCAGGGGTGTCATGGGGCGCGGTCAGCAAGGGCGAGCACATCACGCCGCCGCGCCGCCACATCCTGCGCGACGTCGACCGCCTGCTGCCGATCGAGTCGGACACGTTCTCGCCGTTCGAGAGCCTCGGCTACGGCGGGCTGGGCATCAGTTGGGGGCTCGGCTGCTGGCAGTACTCGCCAGCCGAGCTCGCACTCGCGGGCCTCGACCCGGCCGCGATGTCTCGCGCCTACCGCGAGGTGAGCGCGCGGATCGGGATCAGCGCCGAGGACGACGACGCGGCGGAGTACACGATCGGCGGGCTCGACAACTACCAGCCGGCGGCGCGCATGGACCGCAACCACGAGCTGCTCGTTCGCCGCTACGCGTCGCGGCGCGAACGCCTGCGCCGCGACGGCTTCGTGATGGGCCGGGCGCCGCTGGCTCTGCTCACGCGCGACCTCGGCGAGCGGCGCCCGCACGCCTACCGAGACATGGACTACTACGCCGACCACGATCACAGCGCGTGGCGGCCGTGGATGACGGTCGACGCGCTCCGAAGACGGCCGGGCTTCCGCTACGCGAGCGGGCTGCTGGTCACGCGCTTCGCCGAGCGCGATGATCACGTCGAGCTCGATGCCTCGAGGTCGGCACCGGCGCGCGTGCCACCGCACGCGGCCGGATCGTCGTGCTGGCGGCGAGCGCGCTCGGGAGGGCGCGAGTCGTCCTGCGGTCGATCGCCCCGCCGGGCACGCGCTGCCACTGCTGTGCAACTCGTACGCGTACATCCCCTGCCTCCAGCCGGCGCTGGTCGGACGCGGAACCGAGCCGCGCAAGCTCGGATTCTCCCAGCTATCGCTCTTCCTGGACGAGCGCGGCGATCACACCGACGTGGCGATGGCCTCGCTCTACAGCTACCAGTCGCTGATGCTCTTCCGGATCGTCCGCCAGGCGCCGCTGAACCTCGTCGACGCTGCACTGATCATGCGCTATCTGATGACGGGCTTCGTGATCGCCGGCCTGCATCAGCCCGACCGCCGGGCCCCCGGCAAGCACTCGAGCTCGTCCCGACCCGCGTTGCCCGACCGGCGACCGGCTGCGCGCCGGCATGGGTCGCGACGAGGCCACGTCGCGCCGAGGGGCGGCGCCGGCGCAAGTACGTCGCGGCGATCCGCCGCCTCGGGGCGTACGCCGTCCGCGTCATCGATCCGGGGCAGGGCGCGAGCATCCACTACGCAGGGACGATCCCGTTCAGCCGCCGCGCGGAGCGGTGCCGACTGAGTCCGAGCGGCCGCCTCCACGGGACCCGCTCCGTCTACGTTGCGGACAGCTCCGGGTTCACGTTCTTGCCCGCGAAGGGGTTGACGTTCTCGATCATGGCCAACGCGCATCGCACCGCCCTCAGCGCGCTCGAGGGGGCCTGACGTGCCGGTGGTCGCGATCACCGGGGCGGACGGGTTCATCGGCTCGCACCTGGTGCGCCGCTTCAGCGAACGTGGCTGGCGCGTCGTCGCGCTCGTGCGCACCCTGCGCCGCCCGGCGCACGAGGGTGTTCGCCGGGTGCCGTTCGACCTCTCCGCCGAGCCGCCGGCCGGGTCGCTCGCCGGCATCGACTGCCTCGTCCGCGGCCTATGTGAAGGGCGAGGATCTCGACTCAACGTCGAGGGACTCCGGCGCCTGCTCGCAGCCGCCCGCCGACGGGGTCGGAACGGGTGGTCTTCCTGTCGAGCATCGCCGCCGATCCAGCGCCGCGTACCGGTACGGCCGCCAGAAGCACCGATCGAAGACCTGCTTGACCGGCGCGCGACACCACCCTGAGGCCTGGACTCGTGATCGGCGACGGCGGCCTCGTGCGCGAGACGGTCGAGTTCATGCGGCGCTGGCATGTGGTGCCTCTGATCGATGGCGGCCCCAGCCATTGCAGACGTCGGCGTACGCGATCTCGTCGCCGTGCTGGAGCGGCTCGTCACAACCCCCGTGCCCGGCGCTACTTCGTTGCGGATCCGCGGGCCACCAGCTACAGCGAGGTGTACCGTGCGATCGCCCGCGAGCTCGGGCTTCGTGTGATCTTCGTACGCGTGCCGTACTGGCTTCCGCTGCTCGCGATCCGTCTGGCCCGCACGCTCCGCATCCCGCTCGGGTGACCGAGGACAACCTGCAGAGGACTTCGGGCGGCGAGGCACATCGACACAGACGGTGACCTGAGCGGCTCGGTCTCGCACCGGAGCCGCTCGAAGGCGGCGTTGCGCCGTCAGCGCTGACGGAGTCCGGATCCAGCGTCTCCGCATCGATCCGGCGGGGTGCCTTCGAGCGCCCCACGACGATCGCTCGATCCTCCATCTCCGTACCCTTGCGCTGAGGATGCCGACCTGCTGCGCGAGCACCTTCGACTGGTCCGCCAGCCGGCTGATGACGACCGAGAAGTGCAGGAGCACCACCGTGACGAGCGCGAACGCGATCGCGAAGAGAGCCGAAGGCGCGTAGAAGATCCCGACCGCGGCCGCGATCTTCTCGAGCAGGTCGCGCCAAAGGCTCAGGCCCAGCAGCACGACGGCGGTGAACAGCCACAGCAGCGCGTAGCGCTCCATCAGCCGCCGGCGCCGGACGAGCTCGAAGATGACCGCGAACAGGCCTGCCGTGGCGAAGATGCGAGAAGACTGGACTCTGGTCCATGCCTCAGATCGAGTCCTGCGCCGAGACCGGCGCTCTGTCGCCCGATGGACTCGTCGGCCGCGCGCGCAACAGGCCGACCAGGATCGCGAGCAGCACCTTGATCATGTAGTAGGCCGAGCGGCCCGGGACTGATCGAGGAGCGGCCGCTGGTTCGCTCGCGCATCAGCACGGGGAGCTCCTCGCCTTGCAGGCCGTGGGCGTGCATCATCAGGATCGCCTCGACCTCGGGATAGTCGTGCGGATAGTCGCGAGCGAAGAGAGCGATGCCCTTGCGGTCGCACATGCGGAACCCGGACGTCGGGTCGGTGATGCGGCGGCCGGTGATGAGCGAGAGCACGCGACCGAAGAGCCGGATGCCGGCACGACGCGAGGCCGAGGATCGGTAGCCATCGCCGTCGCGGCAAGGAAACGCGACCGGTGACCATGTTCGAGCCGCGGATCGGCGCGAGCAGCGCGTCGCGCAAGCGGCAGGATGTCGCGCGCGTCGTGCTGGCCGTCGCCGTCGACCTGCACCGCGATGTCGTAGTCGCCGTCGAGCGCCCACCGGTAGCCCGTCTGCACGGCCCCGCCGATCCCCAGGTTGAACGGCAGCCGGACGACATCGCGCGCCGGCCTGGCGCGCCCGCGCGGCGGTGCATCGGTGGAGCCGTCGTCGATCACGAGGACGTCGAAGTCGGCGCGCATGCACGCGCACGTCGCGACGCGTCGCCGATCGCGCTCTCCTCGTTGTATGCAGGGATGATGGCGAGATACTTGGGCATCGTTCGCGCACGCTCAGGGACGGGCGGTCGTAGCGTAGAGCGTAGGACGCGCGGCGCGGTGAAGCGACTCCCAACCGGGGTACGCTCCCGTGCTTGACGCCCATCGTCGCACTCGGCAAGCCGCGGCTTCGCACGGCCGTAGCGCGGCTGTCTCGCTCGTCTGCATCGCCGCGGTGGTTTGGTGGATGGCGCATCAGCCCGCGCCGAAGTGGCCGAGCGCCGGCCAGCTCCACTGGCTCGGCATCGCACTTCTGCTGGACGTCGCGAACTACCTGCTTCGCGGCTGGCGCTGGCACCGCTTGATGCGGTTGGGCGGATATCGACCACCGTCTGATCGACGCGATGGCGCTGAATGTCGTCGGCTACATGGGCAACAACGTCCTCCCGGCCCGCGGCGGCGAGGTGCTGCGCGTCGGCCTGCTGGAGACCCGCTCAGCTTCCGCGCGCGGGAGATCGTCGGGTCCATCGTCGCGGAGCGAGCGTCGACGCTGCCGCGCTGGTGGTGTTGTTCTGCATGCTCACGTGGTTCGGAGTCGCGGTGAGCCCCAGCGCGCAGGCGCCGGCCCTGATCGGTGCAGCAGCCATGCTTGCCGCGACAGTCACGCTCGTGGGATACATCGTTGCTCGGCGGCGTGGCCATTTCAGCGGTTCGCCGCTCGTATCCGGCCACTCGCACGCGGCGCTCGAGGCATGGTCCAGCCGGCGGGGCGACGTTCTCGGTCTCGTATCGCTTCTCATCTGGGTGCTCCAAGCTGTCGCATTCCTCTGCATCGGCCGCTCGGTCGGAGTCGACCTCGAACCGCTGGAGGGGACGGCCATTCTCGTGCTGGGCTCGATCCTGGCGCTGGTCGCCTGCGGCACCCGGCTATGCGGGCACGTTCGACGCGGGGATCGGACTGGGCTTGGCCGCGGTAGGGGTGAAGGGCGGAGCGGCCGTCGGCTTCATCTTGCTCGCCCGCTTCATGATCTTCGTTCCGGTGACCATCGTGGGGGCGGTGCTCCCGCTGGTCGGTCGCTACCGGTCACGCAGGCTGGTCAGCTCTGCGGCAGGAAGCTCGTGATGTCCACGAACGGCCCCTTCGACGCCACGATCACGTCCATCGCGACGACACCCGCGTCCGCGTCGGCGACCCGGGCGTAGAGGACGGCGAAGCCGGCGGCGCACAGCTGCGCGAGCAGGTCGCGGCCGTAGACGCGGTAGACGAGCGTGTCCTCGCAGTGGTACTCCGGCGGGTAGAGGAAGACGTCGCGGTCGTGCCAGCGGTGCACGCGGTGCGACGTCCGGCGCCATCCGTGCACGTATGGAGCCGTGATCACTGCGAAGCCGTCGGGGTCGAGCACGCGGTAGATCTCGGAGATGGCGGGCTCGATGCGGCTGACGTGCTCGAGCACCTCGGCGCTGAGCACCACGTCGAAGAACTCGGACGGGTACGGGAGATCCTCCAGGTTCGCCATCTCCCGGCCGTCGAGGCTCTCCGGAAGGTCGTCGGGCGGCAGGAACTTCGTGTTGAAGTAGTCGAAGCGCTGCGCGAGCCGCGGTGGATGTCCGCGGTAGCCGGACGTCTCGAACAAGCGCCGGTCGGGCCACGCCGGCCATTCCTCCACCGGAGATCGCTGCTGCAGGAGGCGGCCGAGCGTCCACATCACCGCGCGGTCGCGCGAGATGCTCGAGCAGGCTCCGCACGGCAGGCCCTCGCGCCAGTTGTAGGTTGCAACCTCCGCCGGCTCCGCGGCGGGGTCGGGCCCGCTGATCGCACCCGTCGTGCGGAATGTTGCACCGCGCCGTCGCCAGCCGGCCCAGCAAGTCGGTCTGCGCCTTGTGAGAGGCCGCCATCCGGCGGGGCATTATTGCGGACTGCTGTGGGCGCAGCGGAAGCCGCGGTTACCATGCCCGCCGTGCCGACAGGGAACACAGCGGGGCGCGGCGATCAGGCCGCCGTCCGGGGTCGCTACAACCCGCTCCGCCGGCGCAAGTTCGCAATCGCCCTCGCGAGCGCTCCTCCAGCGGGTGCGCGAGTTGCTGCACCGCGCTCCCGGGGAGCCACTCCGCCCCGCAGACGAACCGGACGAGAGCGTCGCCCACCCATGGCCGCTGGGCCACTTCTACAGCCCGGTTCCCGATACCGTCGCGCTCGGACGCGAGCCCGACCATTCGCGCGTCTGGCCGGGCGGAACGCCCGAGCTCCCGGGCATCGACTGGAACGCGGACGCCCAGGTGAGGTCGTACTGCGAGAGCTGCGCCGCGCAGAAGCCGCTCGCGGTTCGCCGAGCGGGCCACCGGCGACCCGACCGCCTATCACGAGTCGAATGAGATGTTCTCCCCGCTGGACGCGTGGGCGCTGCAGGCGATGCTGCGGCATCTGGAGCCGGCCCGGGTGATCGAGGTCGGCTGCGGATGGTCTTCGCTCGTGACCGCGCGGGTGAACCGCGAGCTGCGGGGCGGCGGAATCGACGTGACCTGCATCGAGCCGTATGTCCCCGATTTCCTCGCCGCAGGCGTCGATGGGATCACCCGGGTGCTGCCGACGCGGGTGCAGGACGTGCCCGTCGATCGATTCCTGGAACTCGGCGCGCACGACGTGCTGTTCATCGACAGCTCGCATGTCGTCAAGACCGGCAGCGACGCGCGCTACCTCTACCACGAGATACTGCCGCGGCTTCGCGCCGGCGTCGTCGTGCACGTGCACGACATCTTCCTGCCCGCGGACTACCCCGAGGAGTGGGTGCTCTCCGGCCGCGGCTGGAACGAGCAGTACGTCTTGCAGTCTTTCCTCGCGTTCAACTCCGCGTTCGAGGTGCTGCTGGGTCTCGCCTGGCTGGCCCGCACGCATCCTGAGGCGCTCGAGCCCGCGGGCTTCCCGGCCGAGCGCCTGCGGACGGTCGGCGGCGGGTCGTTCTGGATGCGCCGGGCGCTAGCCACCCGCCTCTGCGCGCAGCGACCGACACGCCAGCAGCTCCTCGAGCGCTCGCGCATGATCGCGGGCGAGCAGCCGCGCTCGGCGAGCTCCTGGCCCGCCGCGGACAGCTCGCGCCACAGCTCGTCGTCGCCGTAGGCGCGGACGATCCGCTCGGCGAACCCTCCGGCGTCGTCGGCGATCAGCATCGTCGCGGCCGTCCTGCGGCGTCGAGGCCCTCGGCGCCGATCGGGGTCGTGACGACCGGCAGGCCGGCCGCGAGGCTCTGCGTGACCTTGCCCTTCATCCCCGCGCCGTAGCGCAGCGGCGCGACCATCACGCGCGCGACGTCGATCAGCGGCTCGAGGTCCTCGACCCAGCCGGTGACCTCGACGTCGGGCCGGCGAGCGCGAGCACCTCCGGCGGCGGATTCGGCGCCGACGATCGTGAGCGTCACGTCGCCGAGCTCGCGCCACACGAGCGGCATGATCGTCGCGCACGAGCCAGATCGCGGCGTCGGCGTTCGGCGGGTGCTCGAAGCTGCCGACGAAGAGCAGCCCGGCGCGGCCGCTCGGGCCGGCGCGACCGGCTCGCGCGATCCGTTGACGTTCGGCAGCACGACGACGCGCGCGTCCGGCACCTGCGCGCTCGAGCTCCGTCGCGCTCCTCCTCGCTGACGACGGCGGTCGACGTCGGCGCCGCGCACGAGCGCGAGCTCGAGCTCGCGCAGCGTCGTCGGCCTTCGCGGCGACGTGCGCGCCGTCCAGCGCCGCGCGGCGCTGCTCGCGCACGTAGTGCAGGTCGACGGTGTCGTAGACGATCGCGCGCCGCGGCGCGTGACTCGCGGATGCAGGTGCGAGGTGCGCGGCGGCGACGTAGGGGCGGCTGACGATCGCGAGCGCGCATCTGCGGCGCCGATCGCCGCGATCTCCGGCCGGGACGTCGAGCGGCGCCGTAGAGGACCTCGACGCCGAGCTCCTGCAGCCGCGCGCGTGTAGGGCTCCCAGCGCGCGAGGTTGTCGGGCAGGAACGTGACGCGGCAGCCGAGCTCGAGCAGCGCCTCGAGCAGGCTGCCTGCATGCGCAGCGAGCCCGCGTCGCGGTCCGGGCTCGGGCACGCGGTGGTCGATGATGAGCACGTGCGGCCCGCGGTTGCGGTCGCTCGCGCGGCGCACGATCCCGGGCGACGGCGCGAGCTGCTGCGCGAGCTCGTCCGCCCACTTCTCCGCGAACTTCGGCCGGTTGATCTCCTGGAAGCGCTTGGCCGCCGCGCTCGATGTCGGTGCCGGCCGTCGCGCCCTCGACGTGGACGACGCGCGCGGCCGGCTCGAACACGACCGGTAGCCGCGCGTCGCGCGCCGGCGAAGCAGAGGTCGGTGTCCTCGTAGTACATCGGCGGGTAGCGCTCGTCGAAGCCGCCGAGCTCGCCGCCACAGCGTCCGTGCGCACGAGCAGGCGGCGGCCGAGCCGTAGTCGACCTCGCGCACGTAGTTGTAGTCGGGCTGCTCGGGATCGCGCCGCGGCCGTAGTTCCAGCCGCTGCCGTCGCAGAAGACGATCGCCGCCCGCCTCCTGCAGCGGCCGTCGGGATAGAGCAGCTTCGGCGCCGACGGCGCCGACGTCGGGTCGCCGCTCGGCGCGCGCCGACGAGCGCCTCGAGCCAGCCCGTGCTGCGACCTCGGTGTCGTTGTTGAGCAGCACGAGGAACTCGCCGCGCGCCTGCGCCGCCGCGAGGTTGATGCTGCGCAGGTAGCCGAGGTTCTCCGTCGTTGTGGATCACGTGCGCGCCCTCGAGGCCTGCCCAGACGGCCTCGTGGTCGGGCGCCCGGTCGTCGACGACGATGACCTCGAAGATCGGGCCGTCCGTGTGCTCCGCGATCGAGCGCAGGCAGGCCTCGGTGAGGTCCGGCCGGGCGTGGACGGGGATGATGATCGAGACGAGCGGGTGCTCCACCCGCGGGGACGCGGATCGGGGGCAGCCCGGGCTCGGCGGCGGGGCGCGGCGCGGCCGTGTGGGCGCGAGCCGCGGCCGGCGGTGCGCAGCGACGCCTGCAACTGCGCTGCGCCGCGAGGTCCGCGCCGCCGAGCGCGATGCGAAGAGGCGGCCGCGGGTGCGCTCGAAGAGCGCGCCACGTCACGGACTGCGTCGATGCGCTTGCGCAGCCGCGCGCTGGTCGGCGGCGGCGGCCTGAGCTCGCGCTCGTCGGCCGGCCTCAGCGCGTCGCGCACCTCGCGCTCGCGCTCGCCCAGCTGGGCGAGCGGCGGATCCAGCTCCGCGCGCGCCTCGGCCAGCTCCGCGCGCAGGGCGTCGACCTCGGCCGGATCGGCCGAGGAGCCCCTGCACGTCGCTCAGCGCTCATCGGCGGGCAGACTAGCGATGCCACAATGAGCGCCGCATGCGCCGTCTCGCCCGCCTGACGCTGACGCCGCGCCAGTACCGCCAGGTCGCCGAGCTGGCGCTCGTCTTCCTCACGCTGATCGTCTTCACGGGCGCGGCCGTCCGGCTCTCGGGCTCCGGCCTCGGCTGCCCGGACTGGCCCAAGTGCTACGGCAAGGTCGCGCCGCCGCTCGAGACGCACGCGTGGATCGAGTTCGGCAACCGGATGCTGTCCGGGCTCGTCGGGATCGTCGCCGCCGCGGCCGGGCTGCTCGCGTTCCGCCGCCGCCCGTTCCGGCGCGACCTCGCGCTGATCGGCGTGCTGCTGCCGCTCGGCGTCGTCGGCCAGGCGGTGCTGGGCGGCTTCACGGTCCGCAACCACCTCGCGCCGGGCTTCGTGATGGGGCACTACGCGCTCTCGATGCTGATCCTGATCGCCGCCGCCGCGCTCGCCTGGCGCGCGCGCTGGGAGCCGGGAGAGCGGCCGCGCGCGACCGACCGGCTCGCGGTCTGGTCGGTGCGGGCGCTGCTGCCGCTCGGCGCGTTGTCATCTTCGTCGGGACCGCCGCGACCGCCGCCGGGCCGCACGCCGGCGGCGCCGGCACGGGCGACGAGATCGACCGGCTCGAGTGGAAGGGCGCCGACACGCTGGACTGGGCGATCCACCAGCACGGGCGGATCGCGAGCGTGCTCGGCGTCGCCGCCGTGGCGGTCTGGTTCCTGCTGCGGCGCCGCGGCGCCGACGCCCGAGGTGCGCCGCGCGATGACCGTGGCGTGCGTGCTGCTGGCCGTCGCAGGGGACCGTCGGCGGCATCCAGTACCAGCTCGAGCTGCCGGCCGAGATCGTGTGGATCCACGTCGCGCTCGCCGCCTGCCTGTGGCTCTCGCTGCTGTGGGCGACGGCGGCGGCCGGCGGGCTCGCGCCGCGCGGCCGGCACCGGCTCCGCCCGGCGCGCTGCGCCGGCCCGAGCCGCGCGCTCGTGCGCTCCTAGCCGGCGCGTCACTCCTCGTCCGGCCAGCGCCCGTGCGCGCCATGTGCTCGCGCGCGGCCTCCTCGGCGTCGCGCTCCCGGTCGCCCTCCGCGCCGAGCCGGAACAGCCCGTTCAGCAGCAGCACCGACGAGCGCCGCGCCGGTGCGCCATGAAGAAGCCCTCCCAGCCGGTCTTGCCGCCGCCGTCGATGATCAGGAGGGCGCAGCCGAGCAGGAAGATGCCGAGCGGGAGCAGGTAGCGGACGGAGAACATCAGCTCTCGACGTCGGGCGGGAGCGGGACCTCCTGCGGCGGCCGGCCCTCGGTCTCCTCCCAGGCCGCGAACGCCTCGCCGTCGCGGCCCTCGTGCGGCTCGGCGCCGCCGAGCGCGAGCAGCGACGAGCAGCTCGGCGCCGCGGTTGGCGAGCTGGCGCCGGACGCCCGGCGCGACGCGCGCGACGCTCGCCGCGGGCGAGCTCGCGCTCCTCGCCCTCGACGCCGAGCGTGAGCGTGCCCTCGAGCACGAGGTAGACCTCCTCCTGGCGCTCGTGGCGGTGGATCCGCCCGCGCTGGCCGGGGCGCAGGCGCAGCAGGTTGATGCCGAAGGCGCTGACGCCGAGCTCGCGCCGCAGCGGCTGGAAGCGCTCCTCGCCGTCGAGGTCGAGCGCGGCGAAGCTGACGCCGTCCTGCATGCTCGCTCGGGCCGTGGCTCGGTCGCGGCTCGGGCATGCGACGCGAGCGTACGCTCTCGGCACCGATGCGCGACGCACTGCACGCCGGCCTGGTCGCCGCCGCGGTCGAGCGGCGCGCCCTCGACCGCGATCGCGCTCGCGCGCGGCGAAGACGTGCTGGAGGGCGCGCGCGCCGCCGGCACGCTGCTGCTCCCGCACGAGCGCGCACGCTGCCGCTGCTCGCCGCCGCGGTGCCGGTCCACCTCGCGCTCTCGCTCGGCTGGGCGGTCGTGCTCGAGCGCGCGCTACCGCGCGGGCGCGACCGCTCGGCGGCCTGCTCGGCGGGCTGGCGATCGCAGCGCTCGACCTCGGCGTCGATCGGCCGCCGGCTGCCGCGCATCCGCTCGCTGCCGCAGGCCGCGCCA
>CAWBKS010000002.1:0-9708 GCA_963789445.1 uncultured Actinomycetes bacterium
ATCCGTACTCTACGTCCTGGTAGTAGGTGCCGACGATTTTTCGCATCTCGTTTGTCGCCGGGTTGGGGACCGTGGGCGGAACAAGCTCGTGGGAGCCAGGATCCCGTTGCAGAAGTTCCCACAACTTTCCGGAACCAGGTCGAGATAGATGCCGTGCTGGCCGAGGTATCCGCCGGGCGAAGGCTTGTAGTTGAGCGTCTTCGCTTGGATCAGAAGCTTCACGGCCGAAGCCGGGTCGGTGACGATGAAGATGCCATTGACGTTGGCCGATTGCATGCTGAGCAGGATCGAGACGTAGTCCGTCGTCGTGAACTGGACGGGCTGAGCGGCAACCACCTGGCATCCGAGCTCGGGGCAGATGACGTCGCGAGTCTGCTCGAGGTATTCACGCGCGGGTGGGACATCGAGGTACACGACGCCGACACGCTGCGCTTTTGTCCGCTTGTACCAGTATGGGACCAGGACCTCGGCGTGAGGAGGGATCGACGCGCCGAGGCTGATGGTCGATTTCGACTCGAATCCGTCCACCGTGTTGCCGTCGAAGCCGATGAACGGGACGCCACGGTTCTCGAGGAAGCCGGTGAGATCGGGAGAGAAGGGCGTGAAGGACGGCCCCATCACGAAGATCTTGTCCTGATTCACCAGCTTCTCGGCCGCGCTGCGTGTGCGGTTGGGGTCGGCAGCGTCGTCCTCGGCGATGAAGTCGATCTTTCTTCCGTTGATGCCTCCGGTGTCGTTGACATGCCGGAAGTAGGCGCGCGCGGCTTGCTCCACCGGGCGTCCGAGCGCGGACAGACCTCCCGAAAGCGGGAAGATGCCGCCCACCTTGATCGAGCTCTGGTCGATGCCGGTACGGTCGCCCGCCTCGATGTTCGGTGCTCCGCCCGTCGCTGCACCCGAGGAGGTTCCATTCGAACCAACGGTGGTCTCAGTTCCCGCCGATCGTCCGGTGCGATCGATGGTCTGCTGGGTTCGCTGCGATTGCGCGGCGCGGACGTCGTCCTCGTCCAACCTCGTACCGCAGGCTGCGGCCAGGAAGGCGAGAACCATGAGGATCCCGACTGCTGAGCTGCGTCGTGCTTTACGCAAGCTGGTCAAGGTTGGGCTCCGAGCAAACTCGACTGAATCAATCGTATTTATCTAGTACACCTCGTATACGTGCGCAACAGCGGGTCTCGGGGAAGAGAGGTGTACGGCCGTTGACCGTCGCGCGATCAGCATAGCCCCAGGTCCGGGCCGCAGGAGTAGCCTCTGGGACGGGATGCGGGAGATCGTTTTCGATGTCGATCCGGACGCCCCTCCGTTCGCCAGGGGCGTCGGAACGATCGTCAAGCGGGCGGCCGCTCACCCGCGCGTCGCGAAACGATTGGCGCGGATGAAGGGTGTGCTCGGACTGCAATCGTCGAGCGATTCCCAGAAGGCGACGGTCCGGTTCGATCGCGGCCGTATCCGTCTGAACGGCGGACTGTCCGACGAAGCCGGCGTGGTCATAACGCTCGACCCCAACGACTCGGATGCCAAACCGAAGATCAAGGGTGCGGCTCGCCATCCGGTTTTCGCGATGGGCCTGGCGAAGGTATTGGAGCCGCCGACGGGCACGTGGCAGGAAGAAGCGGCCAAGTTCTGGGCCTTCGCCGGCAGCGCTCCACACATGCCCGCAGCGCTACGCGTCGTTTGCACCGACGACGGCACCGAAGCCGTCTTCGGAAACGGCGGTTCCGAGTACGAGATCCAAGGAAGCGCGAAAGCGTTGGCCTCTGTCTTTACCGGCGCATCGATCATCGGCGAGGACATGTTCAGCGGAAAGATCTTCGTCGTCGGGACGATCGAACACGCCTCCGTTCTTACCGGGCGCTCGATCGCGTGGGCGATGGGTGAGGGCCGATGAACCTCGAGGAGCTCGGCGGCGTCAGATTCGTCCGGACGGAAGCAACAACAACCGATGGCCTGGTTGTCGGTAAGTACCTGAGTCGCACGAAGTTCGAGCGCTCGCTCCCGCTGGGGCCGGCCGTGTCCGACCTCGTATTCCAGTACGACATCGCGGGGTCGCCCACTTTCGGCTGGTGGGACGACTGGCACAACGAAACGCTTGGGGACATCCATCAACGGCCCGATCTCGACACACTCGTTCTCCTCTCCCATAGAAACGGTCTCGCGAGTTGCATCGCGGATTTCGTCGGAGTGGACGGCGAACCACTCCCGGTTTGTTCCAGATCCACTCTCAAGCAGGTCGTCGCGCGACTTGGAGCCAACGGGCTAACGGCGCGCGCAGCTTTCGAGATCGAAGGCATGATCTTCGCCGAGAGTTACAAGGAAGCGCGCGACAAGGGCTATCGAGGACTCACACCCCTCGGGTCGGCTGCGCCGGTCGCTTACATCACACAAGACGCGCATCAGATGCACGGGTTCTTCGATGAGGTCGTTAAGAGGTTGGAAGCGATAGGCATCCCTTGGGACGCCTGGAACGCCGAAGCCGCTCCGGGACAATTCGAGTTCAATCTTCCGCCGGAGGATCCGGTTACGGCAGCAGATCATGCGATGCGCACCCGCTCCGTGATCAAGGAAACGGCGCTCGACCTCGGACTGTCCGTCACGTTCATGGCGAAGCCGACCGAGTCGTACGGGAACGGGATGCACATTCACCATTCCCTTTTGCGCGACGGGGAGCCGGCCTTCTACGACGCGTCGGCACCAGATCGTCGTACGCAGCTGATGCGCCACTGGGTCGGGGGTCTGCTCGCAACGATGCCGGCCTCACATTCGTTCCTGACTCCCACGATCAACTCGTTCCGCCGGATGGTCGGCTTTGCCGCCGTACCTCTGGTCGTGAGCTGGGCGGAAGAGAACAAATCGACGGGTTTACGCGTGATCTCCCGATCGCCGGGCGCCGCGCGGGTCGAGCATCGTGTCGGTGCCGCCGATCTGAATGTTTACCTTGCGCTCGCGGCGATCTTGGCCGGAGGGATCGTCGGCATCGAACAGGCCATCGAGCCTCCCGAAGAGCTGAAGATCCTCGCGTGGGGCCTGCCCGATCGATTCCCTTTCCTCCCTCGGACGATCACCGAGTCTGCAGATGCACTGGCTGCCGACAAGGCGATCACCGACGTTCTCGGAGCCACGGCCGTGAATCACTGGGTCCAGACACGTCGTTGGGAGTGGCTGATGTTCCACACGACCGGCGGCGATGCCGAGGCGACCACGGTCACCGATTGGGAGCTGAATCGGTACTTCGAGTTGGTCTGATATGCGGCCACTGATCGGTATCTCCGCGCACCAAGCCCTCGTCATCGAGGGAGAGATCGAGGCGATCCACGAGGTCGTCAACGTGGCCTACGTCAAAGCTGTTCGAAAAGCAGGAGGGGTCCCCGTCCTGTTACCGGTAGTCGATCCGGACGATGCCGGCGGTCTGCTCGAGCGCGTCGACGCGTTGCTGATGACCGGTGGAGGAGACGTCGATCCCACGACTTATGGCGCCGATGCGCATCCAATGACTAGTCGCGTCGATGCGACGCGCGATGCGCGCGACGTCGAGCTCTGCCGGATAGCCGTCGAGCGCAATCTTCCTACCTTGGCCATCTGTCGCGGTTCACAGATCCTGAACGTGGCGCTCGGCGGAACCTTGGTCCAGCACATCGACGATCACTTCGCGCTGGATCGCTACAACGAGACCGTGCACGACGTCGAGATCGACGGGTCGAGTTTGCTTTCAGGCTGGACGGACTCGAAGGAGATGGGCGTGAACTCCTTGCACCATCAGTCCGTGGACGCCGTCGCTTCGGGGATGAAGGTTGTTGCTCGCGCGTCCGACGGAACGATCGAAGGGATCGAGTCCAAAGATTCCCGAGCGGTCGGGGTGCAATGGCATCCGGAATTGCTACGTCATCGCCCTGAGCACTTAGCGCTCTTCCAGTCGCTTGTGCGATTGGGGGCCGAGTAAGGCCTAGGGCCAGCCGGCCTTGGGGGCCGGTGCGTCTGCGATCAGCACCCGGCCGGTTCGTTCCGCGGCGATGTCGTGCACGGCTTCGGGACCGCGCCACTCCGCCGTCACCATGAACAACGTTTTGCCGTCGGGACCGCCCAGCATGCATGCGAAGCACATCTGGTCGTGCTCGATCCTTTCGGAGATTCGTCCGCCTTCGTGAACGCGCACCACGTATGGGCCTTCGTTGGCCGACGTCCAGATGGCTCCCTCGGCATCGATGGTGATCCCGTCGGGCCCGATGTCGTCGGCCCACGTCCGCCGATTCGACAAGGTTCCGTCGTCGGCGATGTCGAAAGCCGTGAGGCGACGCTGGAACGACTCGCCGACGATCAACGTCGAGTTGTCGGGTGTGACGACCATGCCGTTGGGGAAGGCAAGTTCCTCAGCGACCTGACGCACTTTTCCGTCGGGTGCGACGACGGCGATCAGCCCCGGCGTCTGGCCGCTGCTCATTACCTCGCCGAAGTCGGCGAAGTCGAAGTTGATCGAGTTCACGAAGATGTTGCCCCGGCTGTCCACGACGATCTCGTTCCATCCGAACTCGGACACCGCGCTGAGGTCGGCGTGACGCACCTCGTATCCGTCAGGCTCCACACGCGTGAGTTCCGGACCCGTTACGAGGAGCCGTTCGTCGGGCAACCAGTCGATCGACCAGCCCATGAGCTCGCGGCCTGGCCCGACCACCTCGCTCTTTCCCTGCATGTCAACGGCGACGATCTCACCGACGATCCAGTTGGCCAGCCATAACCGGTCGTCGTGCCAGCGGGGCGACTCGCCCATGGCTAGACCGGAAAAGAGAACGCGGGACTCTGCAGTGGTCGATGTCTGCGACATCGCAGACCTCCCAACTCGGCTGGGGTTAATCGCGGTCGCCCATCCCATACCCGCGCGCCCCCGGGAGGACTCGAACCTCCGACACCCGGTTTAGGAAACCGGTGCTCTATCCCCTGAGCTACGGGGGCCGGGTATGTGGAGAGCCCCGATAGAAATCCTCGGACAGAGCTTCCACACACCTTTACCCAGGGCCGAATTTACCGGACGATGCCGCTCAACAGCGGCCGGCGGTGGGTTGCTCACGCGCTGCATACACCTAGGACGGCGTCGCGGGCTCCCACTCGACGCTGTAGACCCGTTGCGTCCCGGATAATCCCTTGAGCTCGAGCGAACGCTCATCTCCGAACCTGATGACTCCCGAACCGTCAGTGAGCTCTCGGAGCAACGACGACACGAGGATCTCGCCGCCGACAGCTTGGCTCGCGATGCGCGATGCGAGGATGACGTGCTTGCCGAAGAAGTCGTCCTCCTCTCTCACGACCTCACCCGCATGCGCGCCCATCCGGACATGGATCTCGGCGTCTGGGAACTCGGAGCGCAACCCGACAAGGTCGCGCTGGATCGCGACGCAACACTCGAGGGCTTTGCGGGCGGAGGAGAACGCCAGCATGAAGCCATCGCCCGCAGACTTCACTTCGTAGCCCCCGTGTGAGAGCACGTTCTGGCGAACGATCCCGTTGTGCATGTGCAGCAACTCGATCCACGCTTCGTCGCCCAATCGCTCAGTGAGCTCGGTCGAGCCGGCGATGTCCGAGAAGATGATCGTGACGGTGCCGTCCGGAGATGCGTGACGCGTGAGGTCGGGACGCTCACTCGACACCTTCAGGGACACCGAGGTGATGGACGTCGCGAAGTCGGCGGAGCTCAGTCCCTGCACATCGAGTTTCGCGGCGATCGCTTCTTCGAGGTCGGATCGCATCCCAAGCTTCTGAGCATCATCGATGGCGAGATTCAACTGCTCGATTGCGCGTTCCTTGTCGCCCACCTCGGCTCGAAGCAAGAGTGTCTTCGCATATACGACCCGATAGGGGACCATCATCGATCGGAAACCAATCTCTTCAGCGCGCCGGATCGAACTCTCGATCCGAACAACGGCCTCGTCGTACCGACCCGTAAGCGCCGCTGACATGCCTATGAAGAAGTTCATGCTGCCGAGGTTCACGGCCGCGTTCAGGATCGTCGGACACCGTTCCTCGTACGGCTTCATCAGCTCATACAGCGGCGCGGCGTGATCCCTGTCGCCGACATACCACGCCGCGTAAGTGAACAGCGCAAGTCCGAGCAGCCAGCCCCCGTCGCGCCGGACGTCGGCGAAGCCGTCGGCTCCCAGCCGATCGAGTTCGGCGCGCGCGAGGACCTGTTTGTTCCCCCGGGCGAGCGTTAATGCATACGCGGCTGCCCATGCCGAACTCGAGTAGTCGGACATGAACTGCGCGGCGTTGTCCTGGATCTCTTCGAGCCGCCCCTGATGGAATCGCAGTTGATAGAACTGCGCACCGAACACAACCACAGCCAGTGATTCCTGGACGCCCCGTCCCATCGAGAGCGCCGCGGTTGCCAACTTTTCACCTTCGTCGAAGTCGCCGTGCAGCATCGTCTCGATCGCATGCAGATAGGTCATCTGCCACTGATAGAGAGGCTGCCGCAGCTGCTGCGCGAGCTCGTCACAGATCTGCATCTCGTCATCGAACCCACGCATGTCGCCGACCTCGGCCCGATTCGAGAGGCGGAAGACGTGTCCGCGGAACGCCATCTCCTTGTTGCCATGACGATCGGAGAGCCGGATGATCTCGTCGACCGCGCTCGCACGTTCTTCGAGCGTGTCCGGCCCCCACAGGCACTGCGCGCGGCTGTACATGGCTATGAGTTGCGCTTCCGGGTCGCCGAGCCGCCTTGCGATCTCGACGGCTTCGGCACTCAGCGCATCGCGTCGTTCTTCTTCGCGCGAGAAATAGAGCTCGACGGCGAGGCGTGACAACAGACGCACTCGGAGGACGCCTTCTTCCGGCCCTAACGTCTCGAGCGCCTCTTCGAGGATCCGTACGAGCTTCGGATCCGAACGGTCCTGGAAACCATAGCCACCCAGGCCTCCGCTGTAGTTCAACGCGGCTTGCGCCAGACGATCGCCGTCCTTGAGCTCCCGCGCGATGCCCGCCGCCGCCTCGCATGTGGTGCGACAAGCGGCGAGTTCGCCGGCACGCCACTGAGCGTCGCTCAGCGCGAGCATCATGTCGCATCGCGCTCCGAGGTCGCCGAGACCTTTCTGCGCTTCGACCGTCCGCTCGAAGTCCCGGACGGCTTCCTCGAACGCCATGCGATCCCGCGCGCGCTCGCCCGCGAGCAAGCAGTACCGTGCGGCCTTTTCGGGATCGGCCCCCGCCTTGAGAGCGAGATGCCAGTGATGGGCGAGGAGTCCGGCGTGGTCGTCCGGCGCAGCACCGTAGATCTCGTGCAGCGCCTCGGCGACCCGCCGATGTCCGCGCAAACGCTTGGTCGCAGAGAGCGACTCGTACAACGTGTCGCGGATCACGCGTCTCGAGAAGCGGTACGCACCGAGCTCGCTCGGCGACTCTTCCACGATCGCGGCGTGGACGCCTTCTTCCAGCGCATCGAGCACGTCACCTCCGGAGGTCCCGCTCACGCGCTCGAGGACGCTCGCGTCGAACTCCTGGCCGACGATTGCCGCGTCGGCGAGGACTTCGTTGCATCGTTCCGAAAGCCGTGATAGTCGCCGTTCGATCAATTCACGAACGCCTTGCGCGAACCCGACGCCGAACTCGAGGTTGCCGAGATCCGTTGCCCACTTGCCCTCACGGTGGTGCAGACTTCCGGTCTCGACCAGGTGCCGGACCACTTCTTCGATGAAGAAGGGGTTGCCGTCCGTCGCCTTGTGGAGGTTCTTCGCGAGGACTTGTCCTTCCGGAGGAAGTTCGGACTGCGCGAACGCGGTCAGCAGTTCAACTACGTCGGGATGACTCAGCCCTTCGAGGACGATCCGATCGAAGAGACGCTCTCTGCGCAGCGACGAGAGCACTTCGGTGAGCGGGTGCTGCCGGCTTACGTCGCTGTCTCGGTAGGTCGAGATGAGGACGATCCGGCTGCCGACGAGGTCGTGTCCGAGGAACTGCAACAGCATGAGCGACGGCTTGTCCGCCCACTGCAGATCGTCGAGCGCGATGAACAACGGAGACTTCACGCTTAGGTTCTTCATGAACCCGGTGATCGAGTCGAACAACCGGAACCGTGCCTGCTCGGGTTCCAGTGCGGGCGGAGCGGGGAGTCCGGGCAGCCTCTCTCTCACCTCAGGGACGATCTGCGCGATGTCGCCGGCGCCCGATCCCATGGCCGCGAGCAACTCGGCCGGGTCCATGTCAGCGATCGCGGCCCGAACGACCTGCACCCAGGGCCAGAAGGGCGGCATGCCTTCGCCTTCGTGACACCGTCCGCGCAGGACCTCGGCACCGCGCAAACTCGCGTAGACGGCGCCTTCCTCGACAAGTCGCGTCTTACCGATTCCCTGCTCGCCGACGACGACGATCGGTGAGCCCTGTCCCGATAGAGAGCTCTCAACGGCCGATTTGATCGTGGCGAGCTCGGACTCGCGTCCGAGGAACGCGCCGGATGCCACGCGGCTCAAGCTTTGCGTTGCGGACGGCGCAACCGCGACTGCGGGATCCGTCAACGTGCTGATGTTACGGAGCCGCTCGCGCACGCTCTGTGCTGAAGGTGGTCGTTCGTCCGGGGACTTCGCGAGGAGCTGTGTGATGAGCGCATCGAGTCCGGGTGAGATGCCGGAGTTGTGCCAGGACGCCGCGACCGGCGGTGTGTTGAGGTGCTGGCTGATGATCGAGACAGTGTCGTCCCCGACGAACGGTGGATGTCCAGTCACCATCTCGTAGAGCATCGCGCCGAGCGAGTAAAGGTCGGAGCGTGCGTCGGACGCTTGTCCGGTCGCTTGTTCCGGTGGCATGTACGAAACGGTTCCGAGCATCAGTCCTTCGACGGTCATCCGCGAACGATCGTCGGCCACCGCAAGTCCGAAGTCCCCGAGCTTCGCGGTTCCGTCGTCGGCCAGCCACACGTTGCCGGGCTTGAGGTCGCGGTGGATGATGCCGCGTTCGTGAGCGTGCGCGAGCGCTTCGCTCAATTGTTCGGCGATTGAGACGGCGTCCTCGTTCGAAAGGGGGCGTCCATTGCGCTTCGCGAGCATCTCGGCGACGGATCCACCCGGCATGTACTGCGAAACGATGAACGGACGTCCGTTCTCGTCACCGATGTCGTGGATCGTGATGATGTTCGGGTGATCGCCCAGGCGACCCATTGCCTGAGCTTCGCGCCTCAGTCGCGCGAGGCTGTCGGGGTCGAGCGCGCTGGCTTTGAGGAGCGCGAACGCAACTTCGCGGTCCAGGTTCTGATCCTGGACGAGGTAAACGATCTTCTTCGCGCCCTCTCCGAGGAAACGCTTGACTAGGTACCGTCCGGAAGCGAACGAGGACGGTGTCCCGTCGCTGCTCCTGCGCGCGGTTAGTGAGTCGGAGATGGAGGAGCCGAGCGAAGACGAACGGCTCGGCGGAGTTGTCGGGAGCGGTGGCGGGGGCGTAGTCGGCGGCGACGGGGTTGTAGTCGGCGACGGCGCCGAGCTCCCGCCGACAGATGTACCGCAACTCGTACAGAACCTAACCGCCGCCGGAAGGACACTCCCGCAGGATGAGCACAGGCGCTCGACATGAAGCGATGTCCCGCACTGGCCACAGAAGGCCGCGCCGGACTCATTGCTTGCCCCGCACGTTGCGCAGTTCAACTATCGGCTCCCCAGCCCCATCCACCCGAGGTGCCAGCGTAAACCTATGTTCACTAGGAGGGAAACCGGTGGCCACTTGGTGGTTCCGCGT
>CAWBKS010000003.1:0-418518 GCA_963789445.1 uncultured Actinomycetes bacterium
TGAACGACGACGGCGACTACACGTACACGCCGGCCGCGAACGCCAACGGCGCCGACAGCTTCACCTACCGCGCCCTCGACGGCTCCCTGACCCCGTCCACGACCGCGACCGTGTCCGTGACCCTGGCCGCCGTGAACGACCCGCCGACGTTCACCGCCGGTGCGGACGTGACGGTGGCCGAGGACAGCGGTGCCTACTCCGGGCCCGGCTGGGCGACCGCGATCTCGGTCGGGCCGGCGGACGAGGCCGTCACCCAGACCCCCGTGTTCACGATCACCGCGGATAGCGATCCCGATCTCTTCTCGGTGCTGCCCGCCGTCTCCGGCACGGGCACGCTGACCTTCACCACCAAGCCGAACGCGAACGGCGCCTCGAGCGTGACGGTCGCCTTGTCCGACGGCACGTCCACCGTCGAGGCCACCGTTCACGATCACCGTCGCGACCGCCGGCGACCCGCCCAACGCCGTGAACGACGTGGGGGTCACGATCCCGGCACTGCGCCGCCGCGACGGCCATCCCGGTGCTCGCGAACGACCTCAACGCCGACCCAGGCGAGACGCTGACCATCGCCGCGGTGACCCAGGGCGCGAAGGGCAAGGTCGCGATCACGGGCGGCGGGACCGGCCTGACGTACAGCGCCGACCGGCTGCAACACGGGCACCGACACGTTCACCTACACCGTGTCGGACGGCACGGGCGGCACCGACACGGCGACCGTCCTGCTGACCATCACGCGCGACACGGTCAAGCCGGTCGCGCTGGCCCCGGCGGCGGCGTTCAAGGTCGGCGACACGCTGGGCACGACCACCACCCCGGTCCACATCTCGTGGTGCGCCACGGACCCCGGCAGCGGCATCGCGCGCTACGGGCTTGCTCAGAGCACCGACTCAGGGTCGTACGCGACGATCGCCCTGCCCACGCCCAAGGCGACCTCGATCACGCGGAGCTTCACGTCGGGGCACCGCTACCAGCTCCGCGTCCGGGCCGTGGACGGGGACGGCTCCATCGGCGGCTACGCTACCGGCCCGAAGATGCTCGCCACCCGTGCCCAGGAGACCAGCACCGCGCTCAAGTACGCCGGGACGTGGAAGGTCGCCTCGTCCAGCACCGCCTCGGGCGGCAAGGTGAGGTACGCGACGGCGGCCAACGCGAGCGTCACCTACACGTTCAGCGGCCGCGCGGTCGCCATCGCGTCGCCGACAAGCTCGAGCCGAGGCTGGTTCCGCGCCTACCTCGACGGCGTGCTGATCGCGACCGTCAGCGAGCGGACCTCGAGCGCCCACTCGCGCCGGGATCGTGTTCGCGCGCACGCTCAGCGCCCGGCAGTCACACGCTCAAGCTGGTGGTCGCGGGCAACGGCCGTGTCGATCTGGATGCGATCGTGACCTTGGGCTGAGGCACGCTGGCGCGGCTCGGGAAGGGCCGCTACCGTTGGGCAGCCATCCGGGGGTGGAGGCAGGTCCAGTCGATCATGATCCAGCAGTTCGTCCTCATCCTCGCCGTCATCGCCGTCATCGGCGGCTTCGTCTTGCTCGGCGACCTGGCACGGATGGACGGCTTCGCGTGGCTCCGGCGCTCGGCGCGGCGCAACCTGAGCGTCCGGCTGGATCGGCGGCGTGCGGCGGCCGCGGTCGCGCTCCTCGTGCTCGGGGCGGTCCTCCTCATGGCGCCGATCCTCTTCGCGTCGAGCGGCCAGGAGCCGTGGACGACCGGGATCGTGGCGCGACCCTCCCAGCAGCCCGAGTTCAGCGCCGGGGTCGCGGGCGCCACCGGCACACCCGCGGGCGAGTCGGTCCAGCCGTCGGACGTGGCGACGGTCCCCAGCGAGAGCCCCAGCGATGGTGCCTCGACGGAGCCGGTCGGGACGCCCAGCCCCACCGCGTCGCCGAAGCCCGTCGCCACGCCGGCGCCGACACCTGCGCCCACGGCCACGCCCCCTGCGACCACGCCGCCGACGCCCACGCCGCATCCCCCGCAGACCCCCAGCCCGAAGCCCACGCCGACACTGCCGCCGGGCAAGAGCCCGCCCCCGCCGCCGGTGGCCAGGATCTCGGCCTCGGCGGACTGCATCAGCGTCGCCGGCTTCATCCGCTTCGATGGGCGCGCGTCCAAGGGCGAGACCGCCTACGAGTGGGATTTCGGGGACGGGACGACGTCGGATCGACCGGCGCCGATCCACGCCTACACGCTGGTGCGAGCCGGTACACGGTCACGCTCACCGTCACCGGTCCCGGTGGGACGGACCAGGCGACGACCACGATCACCGTCCCCTGCCCCTGATCCGCTGCGTGGCGCCGCACGGCGACGGGGGGCCGAAACGCCGGAACGGCCGGTGGCAGCTGCTACACTCCGAGCGCCCTGGCAGGTGAGCCCATGATCGAGCCCGGCCGCGGAGTGGCGTACCTCGCGCTCTTCTCGGAGATCGGCTTCGTCCTCCTCGTGACGACCTTGGGCGGCACGCTGCTGGGGTACTGGATCGACCGACAGTTGCAGACCGTCCCGATCTTCGCCCTCGTCGGCTTCTTCGCCGGTGCGGGGATCGGGACCTTCGGGATCTATCGACTGGTCAGCCGGTTCCTGGCGAAGCTGGACTAGCGACGCCGGAGGAGGACCCGGGACGAAGGAGCGCGGCTGAGGCCGCGCTTCACGGTGTCAGCGGAGGAAACGTTGACGAGCGAGCCTGCGCGGCCGGCGGAGGCCGCGACTCCCAGCAAGAGCCCGACGCGGTTCCTGCTCGCGCTGCTCGGCGTGCTCATCGCGGTCGACGTGGTCGCCTACCTGCTGTTCCCGCCCTTCGACCCCGAGGCTCGCGGCGAGAACTGCGCGTACCCGGTCTGCTTCATCAACGGCAACCTGGAGCTGCCCGCGCCGCATGCCGGTGTGGCGTCTCGACGGCCCGATGTCCGAGGCGCCCAACGGGCTCGTCGTGTTCGACGTGAGCATCTCGTCGACCATCCTGACGATGTGGATCGTCGCGGTCGTCGTGCTCGTCGCCTTCTACGTCCTGACGCGGGGCAGCCAGCCCGTTCCCGCACGGCCGCCAGAACTTCGCGGAGTGGGCGTACGAGACGGTCGGCTCGTTCGGCGAGTCGCTTGGCGGCCCGGCGGCGCAGGCCGTACATCCCGCTGTTCATCGGGTTCTTCCTGTTCATCCTGTTCTCGAACTGGAGCGGCCTCGTGCCGCCCGTCGGCAAGGTCGAGTTCCTGCGGGCCCCCACCAGCGACGTGAACGTGACCATCGGGCTCGCCGCTGGTCGCGTTCCTGTACTTCGAGTACCAGGGGTTCAAGCACGCTCGGCATCCGCGGCTACCTCGGCAAGTTCTTCCCGTTCGGCGAGTTCCGGCAAGGGATCGGCGCCGGGGTCATCGCGCTGTTCGTCGGGCCTCATCGAGCTGCTGCTCGAGCTGGTGAAGCCGGTCACGCTGTCCATGCGGCTCTTCGGCAACATCTACGGCGGTGAGGTCGCCCTGGGCGTCATGACCGCCCTGACCATCGCGATCATCCCCGTCGGGCTCTTCGCCCTCGAGGTGATGCTCAACCTCATCCAGGCGCTCATCTTCAGCACGCTGACGCTGATGTTCACGCTCGCCGCGATCGAAGGTCACGGCGACGAGCACGAGGATGAGCCCCACGCCACCCCGGTCGATCCGGACTCGTGGCCGCGGCGGCCACGGCGTCACTGATCGCCAGCCCAGGCAACAGCTCACGTCGGGCCGGCACCCGGCGGCAACGGAGGGATCGATCAGGATGGAGCACATCGGCGCCGGTCTCGCGGCCATCGGGCGTCATCGGCCCGGGCATCGGCATCGGGATCCTCGCGGGCATGGCCACCGGCGCCATCGGCCGCAACCCCGACGCCGCCGGGCAGATCCGCGGCCTCGCGATCATCCTCGCGGCGTTCGCCGAAGGCCTCGGCGTCCTCGCGATCGTCGTGGGCCTGCTCGACGATCTTCATCCAGCCCGCGGCCTGATCGCGCGAGGCGGCGACGAATGGCCACCCTCGCCCTCGTCGGCGACGGCCGCGCGCCGGGCGGTCGGCCTTGGCCAGGAGGCGGAGCCGAAGGCGAGGCCGGCGGCGTTCCAGATCAACGTGTTCTGGATCGTCGTCGCCGCGACGACGTTCGTCTTCTTCTTCTTCCTGATCCGCGCGTTCGCGTTCTCGGGGATCGCGAAGACCCTCGAGGAGCGCCGGGCGCGCATCGAGCAGGGGCTGAAGGACGCCGAGCAGGCCGCCCGCGACCGCAAGTCCGCCGAGGAGGAGCGGCTCAAGGCCCTCCAGGAAGCCCGCCGCGAGGCGCAGGAGATCCTGGCCCGGGCCCAGAAGGTGAGCGAGGAGACCCGCGCGCGCGACATCGCGGCCACCCGGGACGAGGTCGAGCGGATCCGCGAGCGCGCCACGTCCGAGATCGAGGCCGAGAAGCAGCGCGCCCTGGGCGAGCTGCGGGCCGAGGTCGCCGACCTCGCGCTGGCCGCGGCGTCCAAGGTCGTCGGCGAGTCGCTCGACGACGACCGCCAGCGCCAGCTCGTCCAGGAGTTCCTGGCCGAGACCGGCGAGCGCGGAGGCGCGCAAGGGCTGATGGCCCGCCCGATCACGTCCGCGCGACGCTACGCGGAGGCGGCCTTCGAGATCGCCCAGCGCGACGGTCAGCTCGACCGCTGGCGCGACGACCTCCAGGCAGCGGCGGCGATCCTTGCCGACGCGCACGTCGCCCCCGTGGTCGAGAACCCGGCCGTCCCGCTCGCTCGAGCGGCGGGCGATCGGTCGAGCAGCTGCTCGGCGAAGCGCGTCGCGGACCCCGGCGCGGCGGCTCGTCGACCTGCTGGTCGTCGCGCGGGCGCGTCGAGCTCCTGCCGCGCGTCGCGAGCGAGTACGTGCGGCTGCTGCAGCGCCACCAGGGCATCGTCCCGGCGGTCGTGACGAGCGCCGTGCCGCTCGCCGACGGCCGAGGCGCGCGGCCATCCGCGCCAAGGTCGAGGCGATGGCCGGCTCGGCCGTCGACCTGCGCACCGCAGGTCGACCCCGCGATCCTGGGCGGGCTGACCATCCAGGTCGGCGACCGCCTCCTCGACGACTCCATCCGCGGCCGCCTGGAGCGGCTGCGCGACCAGCTCCGTTCCGGGGCCCGGCCCCGCTGACGCGTCCGGACACCGAAGGGGAACCCGCATGGCCATCCGCTCCGACGAGATCATCAGCATCATCAAGTCGTCCATCGACCAGTTCGACGAGACGAGCGAGACCCGCAGCGTCGGCACCGTCGTCGAGGTCGGTGACGGCATCGCCCAGATCTACGGGCTGCAGGACGCGCTGTCCGTCGGAGCTGCTCGAGTTCCCCGGCGGCGTGATGGGCATGGCGCTCAACCTCGAGGAGGAGACCGTCGGCGCGGTCATCCTGGGCGACCCCTCCGCGATCAAGGAGGGCGACCAGGTCCGGACCACCGGCCGCGTCGTCGAGGTGCCGGTCGGCGCCGCGCTGCTCGGCCGTGTCGTCTCGCCGCTGGGCGATGCCGCTCGACGGCAAGGGCGACACTCGCGGACCAAGGCGACCCGGCCCGTCGAGCGCATCGCCCCGGGCGTCATCGTGCGCCAGCCGGTGGACACGCCGGTCCAGACCGGCATCAAGGCGATCGACGCGCTGATCCCCATCGGCCGCGGCCAGCGCGAGCTGATCATCGGCGACCGCCAGACGGGCAAGACCGCCATCGCGATCGACACGATCATCAACCAGAAGGGCGGCGACCTGATCTGCATCTACGTCGCCATCGGCCAGAAGCTGTCGACCGTCGCGCAGACCGTCGCCACGCTCGAGAAGTACGGCGCGCTGGAGCACACGATCGTCGTCGTCGCCGGCGCCGAGGACCCGGCGCCGCTCCAGTACCTCGCCCCGTACTCCGGGCGTCGCGATGGGCGAGGAGATCATGGAGAACGGCGTCAAGGTCGGCGACCGGACGATCAAGGACGCGCTGGTCGTCTACGACGACCTGTCGCAAGCACGCCTGGGCGTACCGCGAGATGGCCCTGCTGCTCCGCCGGCCGCCCGGCCGCGAGGCGTACCCGGGCGACGTGTTCTACCTCCACAGCCGGCTCCTCGAGCGTGCGGCGCGCATGAGCGAGGAGGACGGCGGCGGCTCGCTGACGGCCCTGCCGGTCATCGAGACGCAGGCGAACGACGTCTCGGCGTACATCCCGACCAACGTCATCTCGATCACGGACGGCCAGATCTTCCTCGAGACCGACCTGTTCAACGCCGGCCAGCGGCCCGCGCTGAACATCGGCATCTCCGTGTCCCGCGTGGGCTCGGCGGCCCAGACGAAGGCGATGAAGAAGGTCGCCGGCGCCGCTCAAGCTGGACCTCGCGCAGTACCGCTCGCTGGCCGCGTTCGCGCAGTTCGCCGGTGACCTGGACAAGGCCACACGCGACCAGCTGAACCGCGGCGAGAAGCTGTCGGAGATCACGAAGCAGCCGCAGTACCACCCGCTGCCGGTGGAGCGGCAGGTCGCGATCCTGTACGTGGCCACGACGGGCAAGCTCGACGACGTCCCCACGCCGCGCGTCCGCGAGTTCGAGGACGCAGTTCAACCGCTTCCTCGAGACCGAGCACCCGGAGGTCCTCAAGGCCCTCGGCGGAGCAGAAGGCCTGTCCGACGAGATCACCGCCGGCCTCGACAAGGCCGTGGACGCCTTCAGGCAGTCGTTCCTTGCGTGACGTCGGGCGCCGAGCCTGGAGGCGGCCGCTGATGCGGCGAGCACTGGCCAGTCCGCGTGAGATCCGGCGGCGCATCGGAGCGGCCAAGAACATCAAGCAGATCACCCGCGCGATGCAGTTCGTCGCGGCGTCGAAGCTGCGGCGTGCCCAGGAGTCCACGCTCGCCTCGCGGCCCTACCGCGAGAAGCTCGACGAGGTGCTCGCCGACCTGGCGTCCGTCCTGAGCGGCGAGGACCACCCGCTGCTCGCGGAGCGCGAGGGCGGCAAGCGGCTGCTCATCTTCCTGACCAGCGACCGCGGCCTCGCCGGGCCGCTCAACACGAACGCGATCCGGTTCATCGCCAAGCGAGATCACCGAGGACAAGGGCGACCTGGAGCGTCGTCACCGTCGGCCGCAAGGGTCGCGATGCGATGCGCCGCGCCGGGGTCCCCATCGCCGCGCACTTCGACGCGCTGGGCGACCGGCCCGACTTCGCGGGCATCATCCCGCTCGCCCGCCTCGTCACCGACGACTTCATCGCCGGCAAGTACACGACCGGTCGACGTCGTCTACTCGCGGTTCGTGTCCACGCTCGTCCAGCGACCCGTGCTGGAGCGGCTCCTGCCGGTCGAGCCCAGCGAGGACACCGAGGGCATCCCGGGCCGCCAGTTCATCTTCGAACCCGACCCGCGACAGTTCCTCCAGGCGCTCCTGCCCCGGTACGTCGCCACCCGGCTGTACCAGTCGGTGCTGGAGAGCACGGCCAGCTTCTTCTCGAGCCAGATGGTCGCGATGAAGAACGCGACCGAGAACGCCGACCGAGCTCATCGACGACCTGACCCTGTCCTACAACAAGGTCCGCCAGGCGAACATCACGCGCGAGATGGTCGAGATCGCGACCGGCGCGCGGGCGCGCTAGCGACCGCACTCGCCCGCACCAGGAGGCTCAGAACCCACGATGGCGACCGCCACCGCCGACGCGACCGGCCGGGTGATCCAGATCACCGGCCCGGTCGTCGACATCGAGTTCCCCGCCGGCGGCCTGCCGGCCATCTTCAACGCGGTCGAGATCCAGCGCGAGGGCCAGGATCCGCTGACCTGCGAGGTCCAGCAGCACCTGGGCAACAACTGGGTCCGCGCGGTCGCGATGACGACCACCGACGGTCTCGCCCGGGGCGTCCGGCGTCCGCGACACGGGCGCGGCGATCACCGTGCCCGTCGGTGAGGTCACGCTGGGCCGCGTGTTCGACGTCCTGGGCAAGCCGATCGACGGCAAGGGCCCGGTCAACGCCACCAAGATCCCTGCCGATCCACCGCGCGCCGCCGCGCTTCGAGGACCTGGCCACCGAGGTCGAGGTGTTCGAGACCGGCCTGAAGATCATCGACCTCATCTGCCCGTTCAAGAAGGGCGGCAAGGTCGGCATCTTCGGCGGCGCCGGCGTCGGCAAGACGGTCATCATCCAGGAGCTCATCCGGAACGTCGCCCAGGAGCACTCGGGCGTGTCGGTGTTCTCGGGCGTGGGCGAGCGGCAGCCGCGAGGGCAACGACCTCATCCGCGAGATGACCGAGTCGGGCGTCATCGCCAAGACCGCGTTCGTGTTCGGCCAGATGAACGAGCCGCCGGGCGCGCGCCAGCGGGTGGGCCTGACGGGCCTCGACGATGGCCGAGTACTTCCGCGACGAGGAGGGCCGCGACGTCCTCCTGTTCATCGACAACATCTTCCGGTTCACCCAGGCCGGCTCGGAGGTCTCGGCGCTGCTCGGCCGGATGCCCTCCGCGGTGGGCTACCAGCCCAACCTCGCGACGGAGATGGCCGCGCTCCAGGAGCGGATCACGTCGACCAAGAAGGGCTCGATCACGTCGCTCCAGGCGGTGTTCGTGCCCGCCGACGATTACACGGACCCGGCGCCGGCCACCACCTTCGGCCACCTCGACTCGACGATCCGCCTCGAGCGGTCCATCGCCGAGCTGGGCATCTACCCGGCGGTGGACCCGCTGACCTCGACGTCGACGATCCTCGACCCCAACATCGTGGGGCAGGAGCACTACGACGTGGCGCAGGAGTCGAAGCGCGTCCTCCAGCGCTACCGCGACCTCCAGGACATCATCGCGATCCTGGGCATCGACGAGCTGTCCGAGGAGGACAAGGCGACGGTCGCCCGGGCGCGACGCCTCCAGCGGTTCGCGTCGCAGCCGTTCATCGTGGCCGAGGTGTTCACCGGCCGGCCGGGTGCGTACGTCTCGATCAAGGAGTCCGTGGCCAGCTTCAAGGAGATCCTGGAGGGCAAGGTGGACACCCTGCCGGAGCAGGCGTTCTTCCTGGCCGGCACGATCGACGACGTCCGCCAGAACGCCGAGAAGCTGAACGCATGAGCGCCCACTGAGATGCCGCTCCTGCTGGAGATCGTGACCCCGGAGCGCCTGGCCTTCTCGGAGGAGGTCGACTCGGTCCAGGTGCCCGGCATCGAGGGCGAGCTGGGCATCCTGCCCCACCATGCGCCGCTCGTGTCGCTCCTGGGCGTGGGCGAGCTGCGCATCCGCAAGGGCGGCCAAGAGGAGCTGTTCGCCGTCGCCGGCGGGTTCCTCCAGGTGCGGCCGGACAAGGTCGTGGTGATGGCCGAGACGGCCGACCTCGCCTCGGAGATCGACCTCGAGAAGGCCGAGCAGGCGCGCCGCGAGGCGGAGAAGGTGCTCGCCGAGGGCCCGCACGAGGGTGCCGACCTGGGCGCCGCCCGGGCGCAGCTCGCGCAGGCGCTGCTGCGGATCCGCGTGGCCGAGCGGCGGCACCGGGAGGGTCCGCGTCACCGCGGGTAGCCGTCCTCCGTCGCAGCGCCGGGGCGATGCGTGATGCTGGGACGCCGTTGAACCATGGCTGACGCGAGACCGTTCCACTGGGAATACGACCCGCCGCCCCCGCCTCCGGAGGTGTTCCGGATCGAGGGCGGGCGGCCGCTGCATGGACGGGTCCGCGTCAGCGGGGCGAAGAACGCCGCGCTGAAGATGCTCGCGGCGGCGACGCTCACCGGCGAGCGCTGCCGGCTCACGAACGTCCCCGAGATCGAGGACGTGCGCGTGATGACCGAGACCCTGCGCGAGCTGGGCGTGGTCGTCGACCACCCCGCCGAGGGCGTCTACGAGATCGCCTCAGGCGACGTCGACTGGCTGTTCGTGCCGCTGGAAGCCGCGGCCAAGATGCGCGCCAGCTTCATGCTGCTCGGCCCGCTCCTCGCCCGGTTCGGCCGCGTGATCATCAGCAACCCGGGCGGCGACCGGATCGGCCGGCGGCCGGTGAACCTCCACGTCGAGGCGATGCGCGCCATGGGCGCCCAGATCGACTACAAGTACGGCTACTACTACGCGACGGCGCCGGGCCGGCTCCGCGGCACCGAGATCCGCTTCCCGACGGTCTCGGTGATGGGCACCGAGAACGCGATGCTCGCCGCCACCCTCGCCGATGGGCACACGATCATCCGGCCGGCCGCGCAGGAGCCCGAGGTCGACGACCTCATCGCGTTCCTGCGCAAGATGGGCGCCGACGTCGCGCGCACCTACCCCGACACGATCGAGGTCCACGGCAAGAAGCGCCTGCGCGGCGCCGAGCACGCGGTGATGCCCGACCGCATCGAGACCGGCACGTTCCTCGTCGCCGCCGCGGTCACCGGCGGCAAGGTCACGCTGGAGCAGGCGCCCTGCGCGCACGTCGGCGCGCTGCTCGAGGTGTTCGAGCGGGTGGGCATGCCCGGTCGTGCTGCGGCACGCGACACCATCGACGATCGACGCCAGCGGCCTGCGGCCCGGGCGACATCCGGCCGTGCGACATCGAGACCGCGCCCTACCCGGGGCTGGCGACGGACCTCCAGCCGCCCACGTGCGTGCTGCTGACGCAGGCGGGCGGCACCTCGCGGGTGACCGAGTCGATCTTCGAGGACCGGCTGGAGTGGATGGGCGAGCTGCGGCAAGATGGGCGCGCACGTCACGGTCGTGGACGACCATCACGCCGACGATCGAGGGCCCGACGCCGCTCCGCGGCGCCGAGGTGTCGATCGGCGACCTGCGCGCCGGCGCCTCGCTGATCCTGGCCGCGCTCGCCGCCGACGGGCGAGTCGATCATCCACGGCGCGCACCACGTCCAGCGGGGGTATGAGAACATCGACCGGAAGTTCGGGGAGCTGGGCGCTCGCATCGTGCGCACCGCCGACCCGTCCAGCGCCGGCGCCTCCGAGCCCCGCCCGGCCGCGGAGCCGTCGGACCCGCGTAGCCCGCAGCCTACGCGTCCCCTCGCAGGTCGCGACCGCCCGCGCGCGCGCAGCCCAGCCCGCGCATCAGCAGCCAAGGAGCACCGTCCCCCACGTCATGAAGATCGGCATCGACCTCGGCACCGCGAACGTGATCGTCTACGTCAAGGGCAAGGGCATCGTGATCACCGAGCCCTCCGTGGTGGCCGTGGGCGACGACAACCGGATCGTCGCGGTGGGCGAGGAAGCCCGCGAGATGATCGGCCGCACGCCCGGCAACATCCAGGCGATCCGGCCGATGAAGGACGGCGTCATCGCGGACTACGTCATCACCGAGGCGATGCTCCGGTTCTTCATCGGCAAGGCGATGAAGGGGCGGATCGGCTTCTCGCGGCCCGAGGTGATGATCTCGCGTGCCCGGCGGGCGTCACCTCGGTCGAGAAGCGGGCCGTGCGCGACGCGGCGCTCAAGGCCGGCGCGAAGGACGCCTACCTGATCGAGGAGCCGCTGGCGGCGGCGATCGGCGCCAACGTGCCCATCAGCGGGCCGTCCGGGAACATGATCATCGACATCGGCGGCGGCACCTCCGAGATCGCGGTCATCGCGCTCGGCGGCATCGTCGTCTCGAACAGCCTGCGCGTCGGCGGCAACCGCTTCGACGAGTCGATCGCGACGTACATCCGCAAGAAGTACAACCTCATGGTCGGCGAGCGGACCGCCGAAGAGGTGAAGATCCAGATCGGCACGGCGCTGCCGCTGGAGCGCGAGCTGTCGATGGAGGTCCGCGGGCGCGACCTGATCGCGGGCCTGCCGCGGACCATCCCCATCACCTCGTCCGAGGTCATGGAGGCGATCGAGGTGCCGCTCCAGCAGCTGGTCGTCGCCGTGCGCGCCGTGCTGGAGCAGACCCCGCCGGAGCTCAGCTCGGACATCATCGACAAGGGCATGGTGATGTCGGGCGGCGGCTCGCTGCTCCGGAACGTCGACAAGCTGCTCACCCAGGTGACCGGCGTGCCTGCCACGTCGCCGAGAACGCGCTGAACTGCGTCGCGCTGGGCACGGGGCTCGCCCTCGAGCACTTCGACTTCTTCAAGAAGTGCCTCGTCCAGCAGATCTGAGGGTCGGGCAGCGGATGACGGACGCCCGATCGGCTCATGGCGACGCGGGCGTTCGTCGACCTGCACTGCCATACGCGCGCGAGCTTCGATTCCCTCGCCGTCCCGGCGGCGGTGGTCCGCGCCGCCGCGGCGCGCGGGCTGACCCACCTCGCGATCACCGACCACGGCACGATCGACGGCGCGCTCGCGGCGCGCGACGCGGCGCCCGACGGGCTGCACGGTCATCGTGGGCGAGGAGATCCGCACCGCGGACGGCGACCTGATCGCGCTGTTCCTGGAGACGCGCGGTCCCGCCGGGCCGTCCGGCGCGGGACACGATCGCCGACATCCGGGCGCAGGGCGGCCTCGTGGGCATCCCGCATCCGTTCGACCGCTTGCGCGGCTCGATGCTGCGCGATGCCCGGCTGGAGATCGCTCGCACCGCGACGGTCGACTGGGTCGAGGCGCACAACGCGCGCGTCGTCGGCGGAGCGGCAACGAGCGGGCGGCCGCGTTCGCGCGCGAGCACGGCCTGCCGGGCGTCGCCGTCTCCGATGCGCACTCCACGATGGAAGGGATCCGCCGCTACGGCAGCTCTCGAGGATCGCAGCGAGGAAGCCCTGGCGCCGGAGCGATCCACCCACGTCGGCCGCCACCGGTTCAACGATGCGCCTGCACGCTCGAGCCGTGCAGCTCGAACAGCTTCCAAACCTGCGACATCGTTGAACGGCAGGACTCGGCGTTTGTCCGAAGCGCTCCTCTGTCGGGAACACCTGCGGCCATCGGGACTGCAAAGGTTGCGACGCCGGAACCCGCTTTCGCCAGGAAAGCGCGGAAGTGACCGTGATAGCAGCCTTCGAACTTCACGATCACCGACCGTCCCGTCGCCGCGCGCGCGATGCGAGCGGCCGTCATGGGACGCCTCGGTGCCCGACGTCACGAACCGAACCCTTTCGGCCGTCGGCACACGTTCAACGACGAGCTCGGCGAGTCGAAATCTCGGCTTCCGTACCTGAGGCCGACTGCACCACCGCGCTTAGCCGCCGTCGCGATCGCTTCGGCCACGCGCGGATCGGCGTGACCGAGGATCACCGCACCGAAGCCCTGGATGTAATCGACGTACCGCTTGCTGTTCGTGTCGACGAGATACGCTCCCATCGCCGTGGCTCGGCGAAGATCGGATCACCCGCCGACGGCGCCGAACGCGCGGGCGGGCGAGGAAACACCTCCTGCGGGATGAGCGATCGCGCCCGTTCGGACAGAGGGGGCAGGTCCGTCATCCTGCGAGCCGCTCGGCGAGCTCCTTCGCGAACGATGCGACGACCAGATCGGCTCCTGCGCGTGCTCGGATGGGCCGTCAGGCGCTCGGCGGCCACTCGCTGGCTCGTCGATCCATCCGCGCTCGGCCGCAGCCTTCACCATCGAGTACTCACCGGACAGGGTTTGACACGCTCGGGCGCTCGGTGCGCGAGAACGACGGCGACGAAGCCGCCCATCCAATGACCGAGGACCACCGCTCGATCGATGCCCGCCTGGTCCATGACGGCGACGACGTCGTCGGCGTGACGCGCCATCCCTGCCGGACCTGGAACCCCCAAGTTTCTGGCTCGGCCGCGAAGGCCGCGCTCGACGAAGCGTGTACTCGTCCAAAAATCGGCGAGCGCGTGCATGCCCAAGGGTTTCCCCGTTATGCCGTGGATCGCGATCAGCTTCCGATCGCCCTTGCCCCAGCGGCCGACGTGCAGAGTTCCGCCGGGAACCTCGACCCCAAAGGCCTCGAAGGATGCTCCCGTTCTCGGCTTCGACGGTCAACTCGGTGCTCCCTTCTTTCAGGTTGTCTTTCTCGCAGTCTTTCTCGTTTCTAAGGCGCCACCGCCCCAGGTATTTGCGGAACGAGAGCGCGCTCATCCGCCCGCGCTTGTTAGATGATCACCCGGGGGACATGATTGGGGTTCGGCACCGATCGGAGGCAAGCATGACCCTCGGCACGAAGGGCTATCGGGCAGCGGACGGCACACGAACGGGTTCCAGTCCCTTTCTTCGACGGGCCTTCGGTGGGACTGGTTCCCATGAGGCTGTTCGTCGGCGGCAACGAGAAGTTCTGGAACCCCGACGACATCGACTTCAGCCGAGACTCGGGTGAGTGGGCGAACCTACAGCCGGATGAGCAGCGCGGCGCCCTCTTCCTCGTTTCGTTCTTCATCGCCGGCGAGGAAGCCGTCACTGAGGACATCCAGCCCTTGATGCAAGCGATGGCCTACGAAGGACGGCTCGAGGACGAGATGTACCTCACGCAGTTCGCCTTCGAGGAGGCCAAGCATGTCCAAGTGTTCCGGCGCCTGATGGACTCCGTCGGTCTGGCGATGGACCTCAACTCGATCATCTCCGAGAGCCCCGGCTACCGGAAGATCTTCTATGAGGAGCTGCCGCTCTCCCTGCAAGCGTTACGAGACGACCCGTCGCCGGCCAAGCAGGTGCGCGCGTCGGTTATCTACAACCACATCGTCGAGGGGACGCTCGCGCTGACCGGTTACCACGCCTTCAAGACTGTGTGCGCCTCCCAGGGGATATTCCCCGGAGCTCTCGAGTTGGTTAAGCGCATCGGGGACGACGAGCGCCGCCACATGGCATGGGGCACCTTCACCTGCCGCCGCCATGTCGCCGCCGACGACAGCAACTGGGCTGTGGTCGAGGACACGATGGCGGAAATACTGCCTCACGCTCTGGAGGTCGTCACGTACTTTTTCGACCAGTTCGACGAGATGCCGTTCGGCTTGGATCGCGACGAGTTCGTCAACTACGCCGCGACCAAGAACGGACGGCGCATGGGTGCCATCGAGAGCGCGCGCGGACGGCCGGTCGAAGAGATCGACTACGACTTCGCGCCGATGGAGCTCGAGCACGAGCTCGCGCAGGTCTGAGGCTGTGGGATTCGCGGGAGCCGAGCTCGAGGACGCCTTCGCCGCCTACCGACAGCGGGGGCTCGAGGCGAGCAAGACCCACGACTGGAATCCGTGGGCGGACCAGTTCACCGACGACGCCAGGTATGTGGAGCATCTGTACGGAGAGTTCAACGGCCGAGAGGCCATCCGCCGCTGGATCACCAAAACGATGACGACGTTCCCCGGTATTCGCATGCCTACGTTTCCAGCCACGTGGTATGTCGTGGACGAAGACCGTGGATGGATCGTCTGTGAGATTCAGAACGTGATGGAGGACCCGGGCGACGGGAGCACCCATCAAGCGGCGAACCTGACGGTGCTCCATTACGCCGGTAACGATCAGTGGTCCTACGAAGAGGACGTGTACAACCCAACGAACTTCGTGACCATGATCGAGGGTTGGTGCCGACGCGCAGAGGAGCTCGGCAAGTTACCGGAAGATGCGGCGAAGTGGATGGAGATGATGCGACGCTGAGCTAGCCGGCACTCGCCGGTTCGTTCACGGCCAGGTACTTGTCCAGCGCAGCGACCTTCTCGGTGTCCTCGAACACTTCGTAGCGTTTCATCTTTCCCCACGCGGCCGTGCCGTATATGACGCCGCGGTTTGCATAGACGACGTTTCCGTCCGAGTCCTTTAGGTCGTCCGTGAGAAACAGACAGACCTTCGTGTTCCACGGCGGTCCGGAAACGAGGATCTCGTGGACGGTGAGATTCAGCCCTATTCGGTGGAAGCGCTCGAGCCACGGGCGCACCTCCTCTCTGCCGTGGTACTCGCCGGCCCATGAGTTGTTCCCGTAGAAGCTGAAGTGGACGTCGTCGGCGTAGGTGCCCAGAAGACCTTCGACGTCCCGGGACAAGTGGAAACGAAGCGATCGCCGGACGAGCTTTCGAGCCAGCCACTGGTACATGAGCACCTCCATGCGGTCGAACGCTGGACTAGATAGATCACTCTAGCGTATGCTGGACAGCATGGCAAAAGCCCAGGTGAAGGTACCGACGCGAGACCGCATCCTCGGCGCCACCGCCGACCTCCTGCGCCGAAAGGGCTACACGGGCACGGGGCTCAAGGAGATCGTGAAGGCGAGCGAAGCTCCGTTCGGCTCGGTGTACCACTTCTTTCCCGGCGGCAAGGAGGAGCTGGGGGCCGAGGCGATCCGAGTGTCCGGTCGGACGTACAACGCTTTGATCCAAGCGTTCTACGAAGGCACACCCGATCCCGTCACCGCGACGAGCGAGTTCTTCGAAGCGGGGGCTCTGGTACTGCGAGAAACCAATTACGAGGACGCCTGCCCGATCGCAACGGTGGCGCTCGAGGTTGCAAGTACTAGCGAGCCGATGCGGGAAGCAACTGCCGATGTATTCGAGTCGTGGATCTCGGATCTCACGCGTTATCTGGTAGGAAGCGGAGCGGATCCAAAGAAGGCGCGCGAAGCGAGCATCACGCTGTTCAACCTGGTCGAAGGCGCGTTCATCCTTTGCCGCGCCTGGAAGAGCACCGAACCGATGGAAATCGCCGGTCGCCTCGCGACCGAAGCAGTTCGCCAAGCTCTCTGATCAGCTGTTTACTCTTCCTCGTACCGGCGAGGAGGTCAGCGTTGGAAATGATGCACGTTCCTGCTGGGGTGGACCGATCCGGCTCGCAACCAAAGATGTTCGGACTCGCTCCTCTGAACATCAAACTGACGGCAACGGATTCGGACGGAGGGTTTCTCGTCGGTGAAGTTATTGGCGCCGAAGGTTTCGGCCCTCCGCGGCACCTGCATTACGAGCAAGACGAGTGGTTCTACGTAGTAGAAGGCAAGTTCGTCATAGAGGTCGGCGGCGAGCAATTCCTCGCCGGTGTTGGAGAGTCGATCTTCGCGCCGCGCAACGTCCCCCACGCATGGGCCTCTAACCCCGACGCTCCGAGCAAGATGATCTTCGTGCTATCGCCGGCCGGGCCGTTCCAGGGCTTCGTTGACGAATCGGTAGGTCTTGGACGGCTACCAACACCGGACGAAGCGAACAAGCTTTTTGAGAGTTACGGCATGAAGATCACAGGGCCATCGCTCGAGGTCGCCAAGACGAGCTTCGAAGGCGCCTGAGAAAGGAGGGATCGATTGTCGGCATCTGAACTTCAGAAAATGATCGAGGCGTATCACCGGTCAGTCGATGCCTTTGTGACCGGGGACCCCGACATTCAGAAGTCGCTCTGGTCGCGGCGAGATGACATCACTCTTGCGAATCCCCTCGGGCCGCCGGCTCGAGGATGGCAACAGGTCGAGGCGGCCATGGACCGCGCTGCAACTCAAGTCCGCGATGGAGAGCCGTGCGTCTACGAGGTGGTTTCCGAGTATGCGGATGAGGACCTGGGATACACCCTCGAGATCGAGCGGACACGGGCAAGGCTCGGAAGCGCAAACGCAGTGGCAGAGATCTCCCTACGAGTCACGACGATCTTTCGGCGCGAGGACGGCGTCTGGAAGATCGTTCACCGTCATGCCGATCCGATCACCGAGCAGCGACCAGCCGAATCTCTTCTGAACGAGTAGGGCGCCTTCCTGCTTGCGGCTCCAGGCACCGGCTTTTGAGAATCCCCTCGGCTAGTTGACGCGCTCCACGATCATCGCCAGGCCCTGGCCCCCACCGACGCACATCGTTTCCAGCCCGATGGTCCTGTCCATCGTCTGCAGATCGTTCAGCAACGTCGTCATGATCCGCGCGCCGGTCTGACCGAACGGGTGACCCAGTGCGATCGCTCCCCCGTTCGGGTTGAGCTTGTCGGTGAACGCATCAACGCCAACCTCGTCGCACACCGCTAGCACTTGGGCCGCGAACGCCTCGTTCAGCTCCATGACATCGACGTCGTCGATCTTCATGTTCGCCTGCTCGAGCACCTTCTTCACGGCTTCGATGGGACCGACGCCCATGATCCTCGGGTCGAGTCCTGACACGCCGGACGCGATGATGCGCGCGATCGGCTTGATCCCGAGCGCCTTCGCCTTGTCCTCGGACATCACCATCACCGCGGCACCACCGTCGTTCAGCGGACAGGAGTTGCCTGCTGTAACTCGGCCCCCTTCGGGACGGAACACCGGCTTCAGCTCGGCCAGCTTCTCGTAAGTGGAGCTGGCGCGCGGGCCGTCGTCCTTATCGACGACCGTGCCGTCTTCCTTGGTGAAAGGAACGATTTCGCGACCGAAGAAACCACTCTCCTGTGCGGCAACGGCGCGCTCTTGTGACTGCTGCGCGAACCGGTCCATCCGCTCACGGGAAACGTCGTACTTGTCCGCGACGTTCTCAGCCGTCATCCCCATCGGGATGAACAGCTCCCAGTTCGACTGAAGGACGGGATTGGGCATCATCGGGATCCCGTCGCCGCGCGTGGTGCCCTTCTCGCTGTCGAGCCGGCTCGATCGCTCGCTACCACCGACGAGGTATGTATCGCCTTCGCCGGCTTTGATCGCGTGGAAAGCCATGCGGATCGCCTGCAATGAAGACGAGCAGTAGCGATTGACGGTGGTTGCCGGAACCGTTTCGGGAATGTCCGCGAGCAGGGCCGCGGAACGCGCGATGTTGATCTGTGCGCCCCCGACGGAGCCGGTGATCACGTCGTCGATCTCGGCAGGTTCCACGCCGGACTTGGCGACGACTTCCTTCATCACGCTCGCGAGGAGGTCCTCCGGGCGAACGTCGGCCAGCGATCCTTTGGTTGCGCGTCCGATCGGGCTCCGGCCCGTGGCGACGATGACGGCTTCCGGCATGGCTTCCCCCTATCCTCGCTTCGGCACCAAGCGCCTCAGCGATGGCTCTTCGTGTGCTCCGTAGATGGCTAGATTCTGCGATACTTGACTCGCGAGTCAAGAGCGCGCCCTGAGCGACCCGGGAACCGAAAGGACAGCTGCCATGGCCATCGCCGAACCCACAACTGCGATCGAGGACGTCCTCGCCGAGCTCCGAGCCTGGCTGGAGACCAACTGGGATCCCGAGCTGAGCGTCGGTGATTGGTGGGAGCGCCTCGGCACGGCAGGCTGGTCGGCCCCCACGCTCCCGGAGAACGCCTACGGAAAAGGACTTTCCCGAAGTGACGGCGGGAAGGTCTCAGCCGAGATCGCCAAGCACGGCGCACTCGGAGCTCCCGGCGGCCTTGGACTGCTTCTCGCCGCACCGACCATCGCCACTCACGGCACGCAAGAGCAGATCGACAAGTACGTGCGCGACATCGTCACCGGCAAGCAGGCCTGGTGCCAGCTCTTCAGCGAGCCGGGTGCAGGCTCCGACCTTGCCGGACTTTCGACGAAGGCCGTCCAGCAGGACGACGAATGGATCATCAACGGACAAAAGGTGTGGACGTCCGGCGGGCAGATGGCCGACCTCGGCATGCTCCTCGCGCGCACCGACCCGAGCGTTCCCAAGCACCAGGGCATCTCGTACTTCGCATTCGACATGAACCAGCCCGGCGTCGACGTTCGTCCGCTTCGCGAGATGACCGGACACGCGATGTTCAGCGAGGTCTTCTTCTCCGACGCTCGCGCAACGACTGATCAGATCATCGGCGGTCAGAACGAAGGCTGGGCCGTGGCGAACACGACTCTCGCGTTCGAGCGGGCCGGGCTCGGCGCCGGCGGCGGCGGCGGAGCCGCGGGTGCAGCGATGGCCGGAACCAAAGCGGGTCAGCTCGAGCGGCGCGCAGGTGATTTCGTCGGCAAGCCCGGCGGTTCGCGCGCGCGGCGGCGCAGCAGTGGCGTGGCGGGGAACGCCGGCCGCGTCGGCGGCGCCAGCTTGCTGGTCGGACTGGCGAAGGGCAACGGCACGTTCAACGATCCCGTCATCCGCCAGGGCTTGGCGCGGTTGCACATCCTTGGAGAGATCGGACGCCTCAACTCCGAACGGATGAAGGCTACGCGAGCCACCGGCAAGGACATCCCGGGCATGGCGAACATCTCGAAGCTCGTCATGAGCCAGATGGTGAAGCTGTCGCGCGATCTTGGCCTGGCGATCGTGGGGGCCCAGGGCATGCTCCACGCGATGAACCAAGAAGATCAGAAGGTTCTGGACGATGCCACCGGTAACCCATTCCTCGCCGGGATCACCCTTCAAGCGCTCTACGCACAGGGCCCGTCCATTTACGGCGGAACCGATCAGATCCAGCTGAACGTCATCGGGGAACGCGCGCTCGGTCTTCCCAAGGAACCGCGGGACGATCATCTGAAGCCGTTCAACGAGATACCAAAGAACGCCTAGCGCCATCCGTACGGGCACGCTCATGATGTGCCCGTGAAGGAGTGGAATCGTTCTATCGCTGCGATGCTCGTGGCGATCTTCTGCAGCGCCGCTGCGTCGCTCGTCTGCGTAACGGCGCTGGGCGTCCAGGTCTTCGAGCTGACACACCGCGAGCTGGATCTCGGCTTGCTCGGGCTGGCCGAGTTCACCCCGTCGGCTCTGTTGGTTCTAGTGACCGGGTCCGTCGCCGATCGGTTCCGCAGGACGCGCGTGAGTGCGGTCAGCGCTGCCGTGCAAGTAGCCGTCGGTATTGGCCTGGCCATATACGCAGCGACCGACCCATCGAGCGCTTTGCCGATCTTCGGACTGGTCCTCGTCTTCGGCATCGGCCGCGCCTTCATGGCTCCGTCAAACCGCGCGCTTCCCGCAGACGTCGTCAGCGCAGACCGGCTCCCCTGGCTCACGGCCCGCCGAGCGGCGGCATGGCAGTGGGCCGTGATCGTGGGCCCGATCATCGGCGGCTCTCTTTACGCCGTCGATCCCGTCCTTCCGTACGTCGCTATGGCCTTCCTATTGACCGTGGCCGGCTCATGTTCGCTGCTGATCGACGATCGAGTGCAGCCGGCGGAGCCATCCGATCAGGACGAACCACTCATCGAAGCGCTGGAGTCGGCTGCGGAAGCGCCTTATGAAACGCCGGTCCCCCGGCGGGGACGATTGAGCGATGCGGTCGAAGGCCTGCGGTACATCCGGCGCTCGCCGATATTGCTCGGCGCGATATCGCTCGACCTCTTCGCCGTCCTTTTCGGCGGCGCCGTAGCGCTTCTACCCGCCATAGCCGAGGATCGCTTGGGAGTTGGTTCTGTCGGCCTCGGCTGGTTGCGAGCAGCCGGCGGTATCGGCGCCGTGATCGTGACGCTCTTCATCACGCGGCAACCCGTGCGCCGCCGAGTCGGACGAGTGCTCCTCATATCCGTCGCGGTATTCGGTGTCGCGACGATCGCTCTTGGAAGCACGCGCATCTATGCAGTCGCGTTCATCGCCATGGCGGTTCTCGCCGGCGCCGATTCCATCAGCGTGTTCATTCGCTCGACGCTCGTTCCCCTCGTCACTCCGAGAGACAAGCGAGGACGCGTGCTCGCCGTCGAGACAACGTTCATCGGCGCATCCAACGAGCTTGGTGCATTCGAGTCCGGTGTGGCCGGTCAGCTACTGGGCGCACCGCTGGCGATCATCACCGGTGGCGCGGCCACCTTGTTGATAGCCGGCTTCTATTGGGCCCGGTTCCCATCGTTGCGTAACGTCGATCGATTTCCGGAGCGCGAACCGTCAAGCGGGTAGAACAGGCGAACGGCCATGCGCGGCGCGTTCGGCGGCGGCGCGCAGCGTCTCCCGGAACGCCGGATGCGCGATCGAGGCCAGCGCTTCACCGCGTTGGTGCACCGTCTTTCCCTGAAGCTCGGCCGGACCGTACTCGGTGACGATCACGTCGACTTGATGACGAGGGGTTGTGATCACGGCGCCGGCATCGAACCACGGCACGATCCGCGACCGAAGCTCGTCGCCGAGCATGTAGGTCGACGGAAGGCATAGCAGCGATCGGGCCTCGCTGGACAGCGCAGGTCCGGAAACGAAGTCCTCGTGGCCGCCGATACCGGAGTACTGAGCTCCGTTGATCGTGTCGGCCACGACCTGGCCCTGTATGTCGACGGACAACGCCGCGTTGATCGTGACGGCACTCCGGTTGCGTCCGATGACCTCGGGTGAGTTCACGACGTCGACGGGCAGGAATGCGACCTCCGTGTTCTCGTCGAGCCACTCGTAGAGCTCTTTGGTTCCCGCGGCGAAGGTGACGACGGACACGCCGTTGAACTGGCCTTTCTTGTTCGTAACTTTTCCCGCTTGGTGCAGGTGCATGAGTCCGGTCGTGAACATCTCCGAATGGATGCCGTAGTCGCCCCCATCCCCTTCCGCCAGCAAGGCGGCGACAACGGACGGAACGGCTCCGATTCCGGTCTGCAGGGTTGCGCCGTCGGGGACGAACGTTCGCACGCATTCGGCGATGGCGCGCTCGACGTCGCCGGCCGGCGGATCTTCGAGAGTGAACGCGTCCCGCTCGGTCTCGATCAGGACGTCGATCTCGTCGATGTGGAGCCGGTGACGATGCTCGGCTCCCAAGCCGTGCGTGCGCGGGTAGCGGGGACTCGACTCGGCCACCAGGAGCCGGCCTTTGTCGGCACCGGCGCGGTGCAGCTCGGTCACCGAAGCTCCGGCGTGCAAGGAGAGGCTGCACCAGCCTTCTGAGTCCGGCGGCGCGATCGTCGTGCACATCACGCGTGGATCCTGCTCGGACAACAAAGGGATGAACCGCCGGAAGTCAGCGGGGGCGAAACCGATGTTCGACCCGGCGTCGCGCAACATCCGCTCGAGGGGGCCGAAGAACCCACTCAGGTAATGAACTCCTCGGTGCGAGAAGAGATCGGAAAGGACGGTTAGTAGCGCTCCGTACACGCGGAGGTCCTGCCAATCGGTGCGTCTTCCGAGCGCTTCGAGGAAGGCGGGGGGCTGGCCGGGCCCCAGTGGGATCCCGAGGGTGTCGACCGGATTCAGACGCGACGCCGCTTCGTCTGCGTTCAGCTTTTCGGTCGCCACGCTTCCCTCCTCGCCGGATGGAGCTTAACCAGGCCGGGCTCTTTGACCGCGCTGTAGTGACGCGAACAGACTCGTCGGATGGACCGTTTGTCGCGGCCCACGCACGAGCTGCGCGAGCACTACGACGTGGTGGTGGTGGGATCGGGGTACGGGGGCGGGATAGCCGCCTCTCGGCTGTCGCGTGCCGGTGCTTCCGTTTGCGTCCTGGAGCGCGGAAAAGAGCTTCATCCCGGCGAGTACCCAAACGGCGCCCTCGATGCGCCCCGGCATTTGCAGGCAACGACACCGGTCGGACACATCGGTTCGCCGACCGCACTTTTCGATGTCCATCTCGGGTCCGACATAAGCGTCGTCGCAGGCTGCGGCCTCGGCGGCACATCGCTCATAAACGCCAACGTCGCGCTCAGAGCCAACCCCGAGGTCTTCAAGGATCCAAGGTGGCCCAAAGAGCTCCGCGACAAGGGGGCCGCGGTTCTGGAGCCCTATTATCAAGCTGCGGAGAAGATGCTGGGCACTTCGAAATATCCGTCCGACTGGCCGGAGCTTCCGAAGTTCTCGGCGCTGACCAGGTCGGCCGCGGCCTTCGAGACGGCCAAGGCCGAACCGGCGCCGCTGAACGTCACCTTCAAAGCCGGCCCGAACGCAGCCGGTGTGCAGCAAGAGGCTTGCGTGTTGTGTGGAGACTGCATCTCGGGGTGCAACCACAGCGCCAAGAACACAGTGTTGATGAACTACCTCCCCGACGCGCACCGGCACGGGGCCGAGATCTTCAGCGAGATCCAGGTTCGATGCCTGCACAAGCGGAAGGACGGCAAGTGGCTCGTCGAGTTCTCGGATCTGTCGGCCGGGCGTCGCAGGTTCGGTGCACCCACTCAATTCATAACTGCGGACGTCGTCGTCCTCGGCGCCGGCTCGCTCGGCTCTACCGAGATACTGCTCCGCTCGAAAGCGGCGGGACTCGATCTGTCACCAAGGCTCGGCTTGAGCTTCACGGGCAACGGAGACATCCTCGCGCTCGGATTCGACACCGACTCGTCGGTTCGCGGCATAGGCCTGGGCCGGCGTCCGGCGACGAAGGAAACGCTCGTCGGCGCTTGTATCAACGGGATGATCAGGATCTCGGGCGGCAAAGATCCGACCAAAGACATCCTCGTGCAAGAAGGCGTCGTGCCCGGCCTCTTGGGCCTTCCGGTCGGCCCGATCCTCGGGATCGCAAACGCCCTCTGGGGACAGGACGAAACCAGCGGTTTGAGCAAGGTCAGCCGCCGTCTCCGGCAGCTGGCCGGATCGTTTCTAGGCCCACGCCGCGGCCCCATCGACCGGACGGTGACATGGCTCGTGATGAGCATCGACGACGACATGGGCGCGATGGTGCTGGAGAACGATCGCTTGCAGATCCATTGGCGCGATGTCGAGAAGAGTGAGTTCGTCGTCCGCGACAACGCCGCCGTGGCCGCCGCCACCGATGAGCTGCGCGGCACCTTCCTCCCCAACCCGACATGGGCCGCGCCGGTGGGCAACACCCTTCTGACCGTGCAGCCTCTCGGCGGCTGCGACATGGGCGATCACGCCGGGCACGGTGTCGTGAACCACAAGGGGCAGGTATTCGACGGGGCCAAAGGCACGGACGTACACAAGGGCTTGTACGTCGCGGACGGAGCGGTCGTGCCGAGCCCTCTCGGCTCGAATCCGTCGTTGACGATCTCGGCGCTCGCGGAGCGCATCACCGAACACCTCGCCAAGGACATGGGGTGGACCGCGAACGGTGCGGCGAAGGCGCAAGAGCAAACCGAAGCTACGGCCGATCTTCGATTCTCGGAGCGCATGACCGGGTTCTTCTCGAACCGGGTAACCGAACCAGATTCGTATCGCGAGGGCTACGAGCAGGGAAAAGCCGACGCGTCATCGATCGAATTCGTCCTGACGATCACTTATCCCGACGTGGCCGCCCTGCTCCTCGACCAGTCGGTCGCGGCGAACGTCTCGGGGACGGTCGTTGCACCGGCTCTTTCTCCACATCGCCTGACGGTCACGGGAGGGAGCTTCCGGCTGCTCGTCGCCGAGCTGCAGAGCGTTGAGACGTTCCACATGGTCTACGACTTGGAGCTTCTCGGCGAAGAGGGACGGCGCTTCGAACTGCGCGGATTCAAGGTGTTACGCGAGCGGGGAAGCCTGCACGCGTGGCCGGACAGCTCGACGCTCTATACAACGGTGACCGAACAAGGAAAGATGCTCGGGCAGGGGATCATCCGCATCCGGCCGATGGACTTCCTGCGCCAGACGATGACGACGGAGGTCACCAACGAGCCGGATCAAGCACTAAGACGGCGGTACAAGGCGGCGTTCCTGCGCATGTTCGTCGGCCACTTCGTGAACCTGTACGGCGGAGCACTGGACGAACCGAGCAGCTTCCCGAAGGTTCCGACGAGAGTCAAGATCCCGGTCACCGGAACGCGCAAACAGAAGTTCCGTCACAAGCCGCAGGTGTCCTGGTGCGACGCGAACGGAAACTGGATCTCGGCCAAGGACATGACGGACAAGCCCGGGGACGGTGCCTGGCTCCAGTTGTTCCGGTACAAGGGCGGCGACAAGGGCCCGGTGATGATGGCCCCCGGTTTCGCAATGTCGGCAACGTCGTACCTGGCCGACACAACCGAGATCAGCCTCGCGGAGTACCTCTACAAGAACGGATACGACGTTTGGCTGTTCGACACACGGACGGGCATGCAGCTTCCCAGCGCCCGAACGCCGTTCAATCTTGATGAGGTGGCGCGCGAGGACTGGCCGACGGGCGTAAACCGGGTTCGCGAGGAGAGCGGGAAGTCGAGCGTTCAGGTCTTCGCCCACTGCACCAACTCGCTCACGTTCCAGATGGCCATGCTCGCCGGTCTCCAAGGCGTGCGATCGGCGGTGTGCTCACAGGTGACCGTTTTCCTTCGGCCCGGACGGCAGATGCGCATAAAGCTCAAGCTCCCGGTCGAGCCGCTCCTCGGGCTGCTAAAGCTCGAAACCCTGGAACCGGACGACCACCGTTCGCTCCGCAACTACGCACTCGACCTGTTGCTGCGGGCTTTGCCGATCCCTCGCCAGGAACGCTGCGGACAGGCCTTGTGCCGGTGGATCAACGCCGTTTACGGGAACACTCACCGGCATGCACAGCTGAACGACGCGACGCACCAGGCGCTGCACACGATGTTCGGGGTCGGCGACCTCACGGCTGGAAAGCACTTCGGTAAGGCGATGCGCAAGGGCTACATCGTCGACAGCCAGGGCAACGATGCTTACCTCCCCTTCCCGGAGCGCCTGGCGATCCCTCTCCTGTTCCTTCACGGCGAGGAGAACAGGTTCTTCCTGCCGAAGGGAAGCGAGCTCACGTTCGACTGGCTCCGTCGATCCAACGATCCCGGCTTGTACAAGCGCGAAGTGCTGCCGGGGTACGCACACCTCGACACGTTCCTCGGAAAGAACGCGCACAGCGAGGTCTACCCCAAGATCCTGGGTCACCTCGAAGAGACCTCGACCGTCTGACTAGGCCGGACTCCGGCTGGCCGCTCTCTGCTGAACGGCGACCAATCCGAGCTCGGCGGAGGTCGCGCTCGCCTGCTGGATCAAGCTGCGGGCGCGTTCTTCGTCCGAAGAACGGCCACGATCCAACAGCATGTTGCCGTAGCACTGCTGCGTAAGAGCGAGGAATGCCCGGGCTCCCATTTCGGTCTGCTTCTCCAGCGCGGTTTCGAAGTGTTGCTCGGCTTCGTCCCAGCGCTCCAACGTGGCCGCCAGGGCGCCGAGGTGATGCGCCGCGCTGCCCAGATAGGTGCTGGATCCGAGGCTGGCATTGCGGTCGCCGAAGGGACTCGCGCACCTGTAAAGAAGCTCCGCCCACTCACGGTCGCCCAGAAGCGAGGCCGCAGTCATCAAGCCGACCATGGCTCCCCACCACATGAAGTTCTGCTCGAGGGATTCGACCGACTCACGCGCGATCTGGTTCATCGCTTTGCGTGCGCGGTCGTACAGCCCGGCTTCCGCGGAGCACCAAGCAACGATCGATGGGAACAACAGGCGTTCAGGCAAGGCCTCGGCCAGCGCTTCGTATATCGGCAATTGGTCGATCAACGTCCCTTCCATCAGATCGGCGGGAAGGACGAGACCTACGCGGACGAGATCGGCCTGCGAATGCCCCATCGCCTTCAACGTCTCGTACACCTCATCTGTGATTACCCGCGCGTCGTCGAATCTCCCTTCGATCACAGCAAAGACCGCGTCCCAAGAACGCGCGATACGCGTGTACTCCGGGTACCTCAGTGCATGCGCGACAGAGCGCAGCTCATCCACGGTCGAGCGCAGATCACCGACCTTCCCGGCTTCGAACAAGGCGTCGGAGCGGAGATGAAGTGCACGGAGGACGATCTCCTTATCGCCGATCTCTTCCCCGAGCCGTTTGATCTCCTCGGAGGCCGCGAGCTGGTCGGCGTTATCGACGGGTCCGTCCAGCGCCCAGTTCTGGTAGATGAGCACAGCAGCGAGGTCGGCGGGGTCACCGAGCCGTCGCGCGATGGCCACGGCTTCCTCGGCCAGCGCAACCCGTCGCGTTCTCGGCGGGACGAGCTGCAATGTGTGCGCCAAACGGCCGAGGAGATGGGCGCGCTCTCGGCTGTCGCCGTCGCCAAGCTGGTGAAGGGCGTCCTCGAGAAGAGCCTCAGCTTGCGGGTCGGCCTCGGCGGCCGCCGGCAATACGCCGCCGTAACCGAGGGCGGCCCGAGTAAAGAGATCTGCTCTCTTCAATTTCCGAGCGTTCTCCGCGGCTTCGAGGAATCGAGCCGACCGTTCGAGGTACTGACCCGCCTTGTCGTGAGCATCTCCCAGTGATAGGAGAAGCAGGCATCGAAGGACACCGTCCTCGGGTCGCTGCGCCTGCTGTATATCCAAAGCTTTCTGGAAGTGACTAACGGCGGCCTCGAAGGCCAGCTCGTCCATAGCCTGGTCACCGGCCGCGCGCGCATAAGAGATGGCTTTGGCCGCGCGATCTTGGGTCACGGCGGCGCAGAAGTGGTGCGCGAGCTCTGCCGCCGAGGCCGAAGGACGCCGACTCTCCAGCGCCTCGCCGACACGCCAGTGCAATCGTGCTCTCCGGGCTCCGCTGAGATCGTCCAGCAGCGTTCGCCGAACAACCGCGTGGGAGAACGCGAATCGGTAACCCGTTAGGTCAGCTTCATGGACGAGGCCGGCGCGGCACGTCGTTTCAAGCGACTCGGCCAGGCTGTCTTCATCGACGCCACTGGCCTCAGCCAAAACGCCCAGCTCGAACTCCTGTCCGATCACCGACGCTGCAGAAAGGCCGTCGCGTGCTGCTTCCGGCAACTGGCGCACGCGCCATCTCACCAAGTCGCGAACGGAGTCGGGCGGATCGACGCGTTTGAGCGCATCGGCATCCAGCGCGTCGGAATCGGTCAGCAGGTGGACCATCTCGCGCAAGAAGAGCGGATTGCCGCCGGTATCGTCGTGCAACTGCTCGCCGAGAGCAACGGCCCTCTCATCGATCTTTCGGCCCGTAACGTGCCCCACGAGATCGATCACATCGGACTTCCCGAGCCCGGTAAGTGAAAGGCGCCTGGCGTTGGCGTCTCGCGTCAGCGCCGGAAGGAAGTCCCCAAGCTCCCGTTGCTCGACGGCGGCGCCGCGGAAAGTTGCCAGGACGAGCAGACGCGCAGGGCGCGGGGTTCGAACGAGATGTTGGAGCAGGAGCAGAGACGAGCGGTCGGCCCAATGAAGGTCGTCGAGGACCAGCATCACCGGACGCCGGCTCGCGATGGCCTCCAGCCACGAGCCCACCGCTTCGAACAGACGCAGACGTTCGGCCTCCGCGGCCTGGCCCGCCGGAATGACGCCGGCGTCGATCCGCTCACCAACCTCAGGGAACAGGCGCGCGATCTCTTCGCCGTTCTCACGTAGATCGGCGCGAAGGATCGAACGCGGGCAAGCCCGCGCATAAGCGCCGAGTGCTTCGCGCATGGCTTGGAACGGCGCGAGGAAATCCTCGTCCCAGCGGCCGTAGAGGACTAATCCGCCGTCGTTGCGCGCATGGTTCGCCATACCGGCGGCCAGAGCCGTTTTGCCTATCCCCGGCTCCCCTTCCAATAGAGCGAGAATGCGGTCTCCTCCGGCAGCGGTCGCCCACGCCACGGAGAGCGCGCGGCGTTCCTCGACGCGATCGACGAAAGCCGAGGACAAGATCCGATCCATCCATTGCACGTTGGACGCCTCGGCATCGCTTAGGGGCTCGGGGAGAACGGTCGCGTCCTCGAGGCGAAGCTCGAAGACGTGCTCGGGCGCGGTGAGGTCTTTGAGCACGCGGGGGCCGAGATCAACGAGTGCGCTAAGTGGTGGTAGATCTTTCACCACGGCCATCGCCGTTTTCCCACCCAGAAGAACTTGGCCCCCGAAAGCGAGCGAGCGCGTGCGCGCTGCGCGATTGATGGTCGTGCCGTAATAGTCGCCGTCTCGGGCTTCAGCCTCTCCGGTGTAGACGGCGACGCGAACGCGCAGCGGCGCTTCCTCCGTCCACGGTGCATCGCCGAGCGCGCGAGAGAATTCGGCAGCGGCATTTACCGCTTCGATCGGAGATTTGAAAACGGCGAACATCGAGTCGCCCTCTCCGCGCTCCCGGACCAGCTTGCCTCCGTGACGCACAACCACACCGCCGATGATCTCTTCGTGATGGGCGAGGGCAACCGACATCTGCTCGGGGTAACGCTCCCAGAGCGCGGTTGAGCTTTCGACGTCCGTCAGGACAAAGGTGAGTTCTTCGGTCATCCCTGATCTCGCTGGTCCGCCTGAGCGGCCCGTCCCACCACTTCGATTATGACGGGCTCAGGCCTTGACTGGCTCGAGGATGGTTTCGGCGAGCTGATCCAGCGTGACGAGCAGGTCGTCTGGACTGCCGGCGAACGCCATAACGATAAGCTGATCGACGCCTGCGTCCCGGAAGCGCAGGGCGCCGTCGGTGTCCACGCCCTTCAAGTACGGACAGATGCTGACGGTGACGTCCTCTCGCGAGCGGCCACGATCGGCCAGGAGCTTCGAGAGCTTCTCGATCCGCTCCGGCACCTCGTCCGGCGACCGCCCGAAGCCGTACCAGCCTTGCCCGAGATCGGCGACGCGGCGAAGCGCAGCATCGGTTTCGCCGCCGAAATGTATCGGCGGGTTCGGCTGCTGGATCGGTTTGGGGAAATGACGGCAAGATGCGAGTTGGTAGAACTCGCCTTTGTACTCCGAGGGATCGTCACGCCACAGACTCTTCATCACCTCGAGGTACTCCCGACAACGGTCGCCTCGGCGATCGAACGCCGCGTCCACGGCTTGGAACTCCTCGGCCAGCCAGCCGACGCCTACACCGAAATCGAACCTTCCTTGCGAGAGCCAGTCAACGGCCGCCACCTCCTTGGCCGTGTAAACGGGATTCCGTTGAGGCACCAAGCAGATGCCTGTACCCAAACGGATCGTCGCGCTCTCCGCCGCCAGGAACGCCAGTGAGGTGAACGGCTCGAAGATCCCGTTCTCGCCACCGGCCGGTATGCGCCCGTCGGCGGCGTACGGATACTTCGATGCGTATTCGTCGAACAGGACGATGTGCTCGGCCACCCAGATGGAATGGAAGCCGCGCTGCTCGGCTCCCGAAGCGAGCGTCGACAGGTATTCGGGCGTAGCCCATGGATTCGCCAGTGGAGCAAAGACCCCTACCTTCATCTAGAACGGAGCGCCGGGGATATGCACGCCGGCAATGAGACCTCCATCGACGACGAGCTCGGTTCCCGTCACGTAACTGCTGGCATCCGAGGCTAGGAAGAGCACTGCCTTCGCGATGTCGTCGGGCACCCCTATCCGCTGCAACGGCACCTTGGAGAACATCGGACTGGGGTCGAATGCCTCGAACCCTTCGGGATGGATCATCGGGGTGTCGACACCTCCGGGGTGTACGGAGTTAACCCGGATTCCGTACTGACCGAGCTCGATGGCGGCCGTCTTGGACATCCCGCGAACGGCGAACTTCGACGACACGTAAGCGATGACCCAGGCCATCCCGAGCATGCCGTCCACCGAAGAGATGTTGATGATCGATCCGCCGCCGCTGTCGCGCATCGGTGCGATCACGGATCGCATGCCGAGGAAGACTCCGATCTGATTGACGTCGATCACCCGTCGGTAGGACTCGAGCGTCGTGAACTCGATCGGGCCGCCCTCGCCGATGCCGGCGTTGTTGACGAGGACGTCGAGGCGTCCCCATCGCCCGACCACATCCGCAACGGCGGAGGACCAGGCGTTTTCGTCGGTCACGTCCAGCCGGCGATACACCGCGAACTCGCCGAGATCGGCAGCCACCTTCTCGCCCTGCTCGTCCAGGACGTCGGTCAAAAGGACCTTGGCACCCTCGGCCACGAACAGACGAGCATCAGCTTCGCCCTGCCCGCGCGAGGCCCCCGTAACTATCGCGACCTTGCCGTCGAGTGCCCCCATAGGCGTAGAACAATACTCATTCGATGACTAACAACGACACCGTCCACGTCGTAACCGGAGCCAGCTCCGGCATCGGCAAGGAGACCGCGCGTGCATTTGCTCATACCGGAGCGACGGTCGCCATCGTCTGCCGTAATCCGGACAAGGGCCGCGCGACCCTGGCCGACCTCCAAGCCTCAGCCCCGCATGCACATATAGATCTGCTCATATGCGACCTGTCGGAGCTGGCGCAGGTTCGGGCTCTGGCAGCCGAGCTCCACGACAAGTACGAAGGCATCGACGTCCTGGTCAACAACGCCGGAATCAACAACACAGAGTTACGAACGACATCCGAGGGCTACGACCAGATGCTGGCCACGAACTATCTCGCCCCGTTCCTGTTGACCAACCTCGTCGTCGATCTATTGAAAGCCGCGTCGCCGTCCCGCGTGGTCAACGTGGCATCGGAAGCGCACCGGTTCTCTCTGCGCCCGAACTTCGATGGGCTGCCGTTGCTGAATGGTTACGGTCCCTTCGCGATGAACGGAGCCTATGGATTCACGAAGCTCTTGCTGATCCTGTTCACGCAAGAGCTGGCGGAGCGGCTCGGGCGCGATGACGTCGCAGTGAACGCGGTGTGTCCCGGACTGGTCGCGACGAACCTCGCCGGCGACGACTCGATATTCACGCGGATCGGAAACGCCATGACATGGTCGCCTTTGGTCCGCAACAGCGAGCGGGGTGCGCGCATCTCGATCAAAGTGGCCACCGACCCGAAGATGCAGGACGTGAGCGGCAAATTCATCACGTCTACCCGTCCGGCCGAGGTTCTTCCGAAGGTTCGGTATCTGAAGGACCGGGACCTGCAACGCCGGATCTGGGACCGAACCAGCGAGTGGGTCGGGCTCTAAGCCGAGCCCTTCGAACGATAGGGATCGTAGTCGGGGTCGTTCTCGTGCAACATCAGGTCGATCGCCGACCAGATCGTCTTCGCAAAGGGATAGAAGACCAGCGGGACGACGATACAGACGGCAAAGCTGGAAAGAAGCAGCGGGACGAAGTGAAGATCGGGCAGATCCAAGATCAGCCAGGTAACGAGCAGCGCAATGAATGCCGCTCCCGTCACTCCGTAGTTCAGCGAGAGGGAGCCGAGGAACGCTCCTTCTCCGCGCTGCATCACCAGACCGCAATGCGGACATTTTTCGGGAAGCCGGAACCATGTCTCGAAGAGACGCTTCTCGCCGCAACGAGGACAGCGTCTCAGTAACGCCCGGCTCATCATGATCGTCGCACTCGCCGGTTTTGCCCCATCTGAGCCCATGGGCTAAAGGTACCCACCGAGAACATGAACAACTTCAGGACGTACGGAGATGAGCCCTTCCGGGTTGCTGTGATCCACGGAGGTCCGGGAGCGCCGGGACATATGGCTCCCGTTGCCCGGCGTTTGGCTGCAAACCGTGGAGTGCTCGAACCCTTGCAGAGCGCGCTATCCGTTGAAGGGACGGTCGACGAGCTTCGACGAACGTTGGAGGAGCATGCCGAGCTCCCGGTGACACTCATCGGCTCGTCGTGGGGCGCGATGCTCGGCTTCCTGGCCGCCGGACGTCATCCCGAGATCGTCCGGCAACTCATCCTCGTCGGTTCGGGGTCATTCGATCCGGTATACGGACCGACGACGCTCCAGAACCGACTCGAACGTCTCAGTCCGGACGACCGGCTTGAGGTGCAAGAGCTTATGAAGGTGGTAGAGGAGCCCGGCGCCGCCGACCCAGAATCGTTCGCACGCTTCGGCGATCTACTGAGTTCGGTTGACACGTTCGAAGCCGTCGACGACATCGCCGAGTCCGATGCGCTCGAAGAACAACCCGAGATCTACAGGAAGGTGTGGCCCGAAGTCGAGAAACTGAGGGCCGACGGAGTATTCCTCGATCTTGCCGCTCGTATCGAGTGTCCGGTCCTCGCGATCCATGGCGACTACGACACGCATCCTGCTGAAGGCGTGAGGGAGCCGCTGTCGAGATTGGTGAGGGACTTCGAGTTCGTGCTGCTCGAGCGATGCGGACATACACCGTGGAACGAGCGCTATGGACGCGAGCCGTTCTACGAGCTTCTCGAGGAGTGGCTCGCTCGGGACTAACGGTAGGCGCGGGCCTGAATGCCGTACAGCTCGGCATAGAGCCCACCTTTGTCCATCAACTCTTCGTGCGAGCCCGACTCCACAACGTGCGCGCCGTCCAGCACAACGATCAGGTCAGCCATGCGCACCGTCGAGAACCGGTGCGACACCAGGACCGTGATCCTTCCGTCGTCGGATGCCTCACGTGAAGCGGACGCGAACCGCTCGAACAGTTCGTGTTCGGTCTCGGCATCCAACGCCGCGGTTGGTTCGTCCAGAACGAGGAGCAGTGGACGATCGCGCATGAACCCACGGGCGAGAGCGAGCTTCTGCCATTGGCCGAAGGAAAGCTCCATGCCCTCGTCCCACGTTGGGCCGAGTTGCTGCTCCAGCCCCTTCGGAAGGCGGTCAATGACATCGACCGCTCCCCCCCGTTCGACACCCGTTTCCACAGCCTGAGTCGATTCCACGCGCGGAAGGTCTCCGAGCCCGACGGCCTGGCGGGCAAGGAACTCGTAGCGGAAGAAGTCCTGGAACGCTCCACCCAGACGAGAGCGCCATTCGTCGACGGGAACGCGCGCCAAGTCGGTTCCGTCGACGGTGATGCGTCCATCGGTCGGCTCGTAGAAGCGGCACAAGAGCTTGACCAACGTCGACTTGCCCGCACCGTTCTCTCCGACAATGGCTACGACCGAGCCGGCGGGAAGATCCAGATCTACGTCCTGCAGGACCAATCGATCGGTTCCCGGATAGGCGAAGGACACGCCCTCGACGCGGACGCCCTGCTCGATGCGCTGCGGCACCGATTGGTCCGCATGTTCGCCGTGCGCTTCGGCGTAATCCTCCAGCCACGCGAGCCGAGCCGCGGCATCGAGTGTCCAGCGCAGGAAGCTTGCCTGGCCCGCCGTCATTCCCATGTAGCGCGAGAGGTTCGCTCCGGCCGCCAGCACGAGCAGCACGTCGCCGGCCGGCCGATTTAGCACCGCGGCCACCAGAACTATGGCGCCGACGTACCCGGCCCCGAATATCGCCCATGCCAGCGCGTGAGCTCCAGCACTGATCCAACGTGCACGCCCGACGACGGCGAACCAGCGTTCCTGCGCTTCACGGCGCTTGTTCACGAGCCAGGATTCGGCTCCCGTGACGCGGATCTCCTTGGACGGACCGGCTTGCGTCCCGAGGTCGTAGAAGTGGCGCGCCAAACGGCGCTCCGATGCGACCTTCTCTTCCGTTCTTCGTTCGGCGCTGGCGCGTCGGGTCGAAACCAGGATCGTCGGCACCGCGAAAACCAAGAGGCCGAGCGTGGCCGGATGCACCGAGACGAGCAGGGCAACCGTGATACCGAGGCGTATCAGGGACCCGAGGGTGTTCATGAACGAGTGATAGAGGTGGTTGAGCAGGAAGGCGTGGTCCTTCAGGATCTGGAGCCGGTCGAGATACTCGGAGCGTTCGTGGTGCTCGATGGACGCCACACTGGCTTGCAGGTGGACGACGTGCGCCTCGATCGCGATCGTCGCGCGCTCGCGGAACAAGAAATGAACGCGATCTCCGACGATGCGCATCAGCCATCCGGCGACGCCGGAGGCGGCGAACCCGACGGTGGCCGTAACGATCAGACTCGAGCGCTCCAGGCGGACACCGTCGGCCAGCCACTTGAGCCACAGGGCGTTCAGCGCCTCCGGGATCATGCCGCCGACGATGAGCACGAAGGAAACGACGAGGAGCCGCGGCTCCGCACGGTAGGCGAAGACGAGAGCGCGCCACAGCGCTCGTCCGGCGCCGGGTATCTCAGAGGGTTTCGAGGACATCCGCTTCTTCTTCGTCGATGTAGAACCGCGATGCCTGAAGGTCGAACATCGTCTTGTAGCGGCCGGATTGCGACATCAGCTCGTCGTGGGAGCCGAGCTCGATGACTCGCCCGTGTTCGAGAACGCAGATCAGGTCGGCGCGCCGGACCGTCGAGAAGCGATGAGAGATGAGGACCGTGGTGAGCCCGCGCGTGGCTTCGAGCAGGCGTTCGTAGATCTCCGCTTCACCCCGCACGTCCAGCTGCGCGGTGGGTTCATCCAGGATGACGACGCCCGCGCCCAGCTGGACGGCGCACAATGCGCGCGCCAGAGCCACCCTCTGCCACTGCCCTCCAGAAAGATCGGTACCGCTCTCGTACAACTTCGACAACACGCGGTCGAGCTCGGCCAGATCCTCACCCTGCGCTCCACGCAAGGCGCGCAAGATCTCCTCGTCGCCGGCACCCAGGGGCGCCACGTTCTCAGCGAGCGACAGCTCGTACCGGATGAAGTCCTGGAACACTGCGGCCAACCGCGAACGCCAGGAGGCGATGTCCAGCTCGCGAAGATCGACGCCATCGATGCGGATGGCACCCGCCTGCGGGTCGTACAGCCGGCACAACAGCTTCGCGAGTGTGGTCTTCCCCGCACCGTTCGGCCCAACGATGGCCAGGGATGTTCCGGCCGGGATCGTCAGGTCGAAACCGTTTAGTACTTCGACACCGGTCGTTGGATAAGCGAACGAGACGTGCTCGAAGCGGATCTCGCGCTGAGGCATGCCGGCGGCGGGTGCCGAGCCGGACAAGAGCGACCCGGCCGGACGCATCGCATCGGCGAGATCCAGCACGCGCGGGATCGGCTGGGCGCTCCCCCGGAACCACCAATCGAACTCGCTGAAGGCCAGTGCACTGCAACCGACGGCGACCTGAGCGAACACGACGAGCTGATCGAGGGACAGCGCGCCGCTGCGCGCATCGACGGAAAGCGACCAGAAGACGATCGCGTTGCCGAGCAGGACGGTAGCCACGCTCCAACGCAACGGGCGCTGCAGCAGCTTTCGCTGGTCGTACAGAGCTTGTGTCAATTGCCGCCGCATGGCCGTGAACCGCTCAACGGCCCAGCCGGCCAGACCGAACATTCGGATCTCTTTGGCTGCCGGCGAATCGACGGCGAGCCGGTAGGCGTAGTCGGAGTGCCGGCTGACCTTCGCGTACCCCTCCTCGGAGTACATCTTCCACATCGCGCTCTCGCGCAGCAGGATGTGCGTCGACAGCCACGCGCCGCCGATGACCAAGGGCGCCCACCATTTGTACGTCGCCAAGACGACGGCCTGAGAGAAACCTCCAAGGACGGTGGAGAATCCGCTACCGATCTCGGGAAGCGCCGCCTCCAACGGGGGGCCGAGGATGCCGACATCGAATTGCCGGGCTTTTGACAGCTCGTCCGCGAGATCCGGTCGTTCGAGGTGGGCCAGTCCGCGGGGATCGACGCACGCACGAAGAAGGCGTGTGTTCAGCCAAACACCGGTCTTGGCGCCCAGTATCGAGCCGATCGTTCCGTGAACGGGGCTGATGGTGTTCATGGCGATGAAGACGCTGCCGGCGAAAGCCAGCGGCGCGGTCAGGGATCCTCCGTCCTGAACGGCACCGACCAGGACGCCCATCGATACGGCGAACAGAGCGGGCAGAACTCCGCGCAACACGACGAACCCCCACCACAGCGCTGTGAGCAAGGGATCGGCGCGCCAGTACGAGGCGAGGAACCGCCACTCCGGGGACGTGACGAGACGGCGGCGCACTACCTGCGACTACTTCCCTGGCTTTTCGGGGCGATAAGTGCCGAAGTACCAGAGGTTCCCGTCGATGTCCTTGGCCGCATAGTCCCGCGAACCGTAATCGGTATCGCGCAGCGCCGTCACAATCTCGGCTCCCGCTCCGACCGCGCGATCGTGATGCGCGTCGGCGTCCTCGACGACGGCGTAAACGCAGGCCGGTTGGTCGGGGTCGGTGCCACCTTCGCGGCCGAGCATCAGGCAAGCCGTACCGAACCACAGCTCGGCGTGCACGACCTTCCCATCGTCGTCCCGGTGGACCGCGCCCTCCTCGACACCGAACGCCTTGGTCAGGAACGCGATCGATTCATCGGCGCTGTTGCAATGAAGAATCACAGAGATTTCCGGCATTTCGACCTCCCTCTCGTCGCTACGGTCTGCAGTCTCCGTCAGATATCCTGCCAACTTCGTGTCGGGTTTAGAACTTCGCCATATGTGAGCTCCAACTTTTCCGGGGGAGGGATCGCATGAAGGTCGGGATGATGTTCGCCAACGTTGTGTTCTTCGGTACGCGCGACGGCGCGGCCAAGGTCGCTGCCGCAGCCGAGGACAACGGCCTCGAGTCCTTGTGGACGGTCGAGCACGTCGTCGATACCCGAGGGCTACGAGAGCGCGTACCCGTACTCGCCCGACCGGAAAGATGCCCGGCGGTGAGACGGCGCCCATCCCGGACCCGCTGGCCTGGCTGGCCTATGTGGCCGCGCTCACCACGACCGTGCGCCTGGCCACGGGGATCATCATCCTTCCCCAGCGAAATCCCGTCGTCCTGGCCAAGGAGGCGGCAACCGTCGACGTCCTTTCCGAAGGCCGTCTGACGCTCGGCGTCGGTATCGGCTGGCTTGCCGAAGAGTTCGACGTCATCGGCGTGCCTTTCGAAGAAAGGATGGAGCGCACCGACGAATACGTCGGGGCATTGCGCGCACTCTGGTCGGCCGACGAGACGTTTGACGGGAAGTACTCCAAGTTCAAGAACGCGCGCAGCTATCCCAAGCCGCACCAGGACGGCGGCATCCCGATCGTCGTCGGCGGTCACACCAAGGCTGCGGCACGCCGCGCCGGCAGGATCGGGGACGGCTTCTTCCCCGCGCGCGGAGACATCCCGGCCTTGATCGAGGAGATGAAGCGTGCAGCGAAGGATTCCGGACGCGACCCCGACGCCATCGAGATAACAACCGGCGGGTTACCCGACGTCGACTTCGCCAAGAGCCTGGAGGATCAGGGTGTGTCGCGGATGGTCGTGCCGCCGCCGACCTTCGATCCGAACGACATGGCTCGTGCGCTCGGCGAGCTTTCGGAGAACTTCATCCAGAAGCTCTCCTGACACTACGGAAGTCGCCGGCTCAGGTCCTTCGGCTGGATCTCACCGACGTCCAACGGGTCGGACGGATCGAGTTGCAGCAGGAACTCGCGGCATCGCCGCGCTTCGACGCCCTCGGCGATCGACGCCGCCGCTCGCATCAATCCGTGAAGAGCCAGTAGGAAGCCGCGATTGGATTCATAGGTCCAGTGCACTTCGCGGTCCGGACGCCAGCCTGATGATCGAAGCACATCGAGTCCGCGGTGATAGCCGACTCGCGAATACGCATAGGACGCAACGTCGTCGCCGGCAGCGTATGCCGCATCACCGAGCCGGGCCCACGCCTCGAGGCACAGGGGGTCCATCCGGACGATATCGCCCAACGCGATCCTGCGACCGTCGCCGTCCAGCGTCAGGGCTTCGTCCAACGCAGCCTTGACCGGCGGTGCAAGACCGGGAAGAACAACCGAATCACTCATCGACTTCAGACTACGGGCCGGACGACGAGCTGCTCGTGCTCCGGTGTCACGGCTATCTCGATCGAGTCGTGAAGCTCGACGATGCTTCGAGCGACGAAGACCCTGACGCCGTCGGCATCGACGACCTCATCGGTGGGCGCTGGGGCGGGAGCGAAACGCGGCCGAACCGCACCGCCTGCCATGCGCAACTGCACCCCAACTTCTTTGGGATCGGCTCCCGCAAGCTCGAGCGACCGTTTGATCAGATCGACGGCTTCGGGTGTCAGTGAGATCAGGACACAGAGATGTCGCGGCCCTGCGGAAGCAGCTCGACGATCGTCGTGCCGGGCGCGAGCTTGATGACCTGACCGGAAGAATCGACGAACCGGGTTGCTTCGCCGGCGGCGCTGCGTTGCCACGTCCCCCGGAAGACTCGGCCCCCGCGCAACACGACGGCCGACCCGCTGCCGATGACGCTTATGTCCACGGAGTTTTGTCCCGCCCGGTCGACGGTTTGGCTTGCGCTCGTCGCGACTTGCTGCACGATCACGTTCCGGAAGGCCAGCTGAGCCGGGCCGCTCGCTCCCTCGACCAGGAACGCAGACCCGCTCTGGAATCGTTGATAGAGGCCGGACTCGGCGTTGTACGCGTAGCGCAGCTGTCCGGCTGTACTCGAGAACGAGAGCCCGAGCTCGGTTCCCGGCCCGCCACCCGAGGCCGGATCCTCAGCCGTCGTGAGGAACGAGAACTGGGGGCCGGGCGGTGTGCCGCCTTTCGCATTCCAGATCGTGTCCGACGCCGTGTAGAGGTTGTAGGGAGAGCTCCGGTTGGGGTCGCGACGGTAGAAGTTGTCGTTGGTCTTCCTGCCGACGTCGGTCACGCCCGGCCGGCTGCGCAAGTCGTTCAGCACGGGCGCTACACCGCCCGATCCGGCCACGAGGGCGCCGAGGGGCTGCGCGAGGTCCGGATCGACGGAGCGCGCACTACGTACCGGGCCGATGCGCGCGGCGGAGTTGGTGGAGAAGACGGCCATGAAGCGCGTCACGCCGCCTTCGACGATCTCTTCGTAGATCAGGTCGGCGCGATCCAATGCTGCCTGCGGACGCTCGGCCGGTGAGTTGCCGATCTTGACCGCCAACGGAGCACGGTGCTGCCAAGGCTGATCACCGAAGGCCGAGACACCGGTCAGAGGGTGAACCCCGCCGCCCTCGGCTACACGAACGTCGGCCTTCTGCACGCGCTTGGACAGGATCCCGGACGCGTTGCTACACGCGACCGCGATCAGTGCGAGCGCCGTCAACGCGAAGAAGAAACGGGTTTTAGTACGAAGCATTCGGGCGGGGACATTACCGGAGAACACGGGTAGCGTCCAGCGTCCGGGAGCACGCGTCAAAGAGCAAGGAACTGCGTGTCAAACGGCCAGGTCAGACGCCTGTAGAACCCAGTCCGCCCTCGCCGCGCTCGGTTTCCGGAAGCTCGCCGGACTCCACAACCCGAACGCTCGTGAAGGGGACAACCAGCAGCTGCGCGACCCTGTCTCCGCGCTTGAGCTCGATCGGATCACGCGGATCGAGATTGATGAGGATGATCTTGATCTCGCCGCGATACCCCGAGTCGATCACGCCCGGAGCGTTGACCATCGACAGGCCCTGCCGGGCGGCGAGTCCGGAGCGCGGAGTAGTAAGCCCGACGTACCCGGACGGGATCGCAACCGCGATACCCGTGCCGATCACGCGGCGCTCGCCGGGTGAAAGGACGACGTCCTCGGCCGAATGCAGATCTAGACCCGCGTCGCCGTCACGCTGATACGCAGGGAGCGGCACGCCGTCGTCGATGCGACGGACGCGAAGTTCAACCAGACCGTTCTCGGTAGTTGTCATCCGAATCGTGAATCCTGTCCCCTAGGCGGCGCACGAACGACGGTTGTCGAGGCGAGCTTGTCGTGCCAGGTCTGGCCGTCGCGGTCCCACAGCATCCAGAGATATCCGAGTCCGAGTATGAAACCAGACAGCAGACGTCCGATCGACCTTCCCAGCGCTCGCACGTGATCGATCCCGGCACCCGTTGCGAAGTCCACGACACGGATCCCCAAGAGACGCTTGCCGATCGTCTGACCCGACCGGCTCCCCTCACCGAGCGTGAAGTAAGCGACCGTCACAAGAGTGTTTATGAGGATCAGACGTGGACTGATCCCCGATCCGCTGCGCAGCCGTGGGGGGCCGAAGAACGCCTGGACGAGGATCGCGGCCAGGCCGAGCAACAGCCAGTCGACGAGATACGCGCCGAACCGTTGACCGAAGCTCGCACGAACGCCCACTTGGTCCACGGATTGCTCGTCCACGCGACTGACCCTATTCGCACCGGGCGACGTTAGTCCGACGCGGCCTTCACGAGCCGGTCGATGTCCATGAGGTGGTGGACACATTCATGGATCGTGTGGCGGCCGATCCATTCGACCGTTCGCACTTCTGTCGTCGGATAGCTGTAGACGCCGGTGCGGTTCCAGGCGGCCTCGTCCAACGATTCGAGCAACGCAGCGAGAGCATCGGCGGCATCAACGATCTCGCCGGCAACTACACGTGGATCCTGCTCGTTGTATCGCTCTTCTGATACGCGCTCATCGCGCCGCATCGGCGCGAAGGTCGGGGTGTCCTCCTCCATCGCCAGCAGGATCCGCTCTCGCTGCACGCGCAGAACATCTCGCAGATGGCAGCAGTACTCAAGGATCGACCAAACACCGTTCAACGGATGTCCGCGCAGGGCGTCACCGAAGCCGTCGAGCCCTTCGCCGTAACGATCGGCTAATGCACGGATCGTTGAAGCGAGCTCGTCACGCGGCAAGGTGTCATAGTCGTAGCCGCACTCGTCGCAATGCACTCCGTGATGCTATGTCCTGGCTAGCTGCAGCCCGATGTGCTCCCGCAGCTCTCACATGCGAAGCAGCTTCCTGCAGGTCGCATCCGGGTTCCGCAGTTCGCGCACAGCGGTGCGTCCAGCGCCGGCACCAGATCGGCGGTCGACTCGACCGACGACTCCTCGGCCTTGCTCTCGGCCGGAGCCGCCGTCTGCGTGATATTCACGCCGTTGCCGTTTCCGTTGCCGTTGCCATTGCCGTTTCCGTCGAGCGCATCGGTGCGCTCTTGCACCGAACGGATACCTAGAGCGACTCGCTTGTCTTCGGGCAGGAAGTCCAGAGCCAAGCGCCGGAAGATGTAGTCCATCAGGGACTTTGCGAACCTGATGTCGGGGTCGTCGGTGATCCCGTGCGGCTCGAAGGTGTCGTTGACGAACTTCGCGACGAAGGTCTCCAGCGGCACGCCGTGCTGCAGGCCCATCGACACCGACAGCGCGAACGCGCCCATCACACCGGCCAGGGTCGAGCCCTGCTTGGCCACCTTGATGAACATCTCACCCGGCTGACCCGTGTCCGGGTACAGACCCACGTGCACGTAGCCTTCGGTGTCGGCCACCCGGAACGAGTACGTCACCGAGTTGCGCACACGCGGCAGACGCTTGCGCGGCGCTTCGGCCGGAGTCTCGACGGACGCTTCTGCCTCGACCGTCTTCTTCTCGGTCGCCGAGAGAGGCTGGTCGGCCTTGCAATTGTCGCGGTACATCGCTACTGCCTTCAGTCCGAGCCTCCAGCCTTCGACAAAGATCTCCTCCATGTCCTCGACGCTTGCTTGCTCGGGGACATTCACGGTCTTGGAGATCGCACCGGAAAGGAACGGCTGCACGGCCGCCATCATCTTCACGTGGCCCATGTGGCCGATCAGGTTGTCGGTTGTGAAGGAGCACGCGAAGACCTCGTAGTGCTCGGGCTTCAAAGCCGGCGCACCGATGACGGTGTTGTTCTCATCGATGAAGTGGATGATCGCTTCGACCTGCTCATCGTTGTAGCCCATGCGCTGCAAGGCGAGGGGCACGGTCTGGTTGACGATCTGCATCGTGCCGCCGCCGACCATCTTCTTGACCTTCTTGAGCGCAAGGTCGGGCTCAACACCCGTGGTGTCGCAATCCATCATGAAACCGATCGTTCCGGTCGGAGCGAGCACGGACACCTGCGAGTTCTCGACTCCGTGCTGCTCGGCGAGCTCGAGCGTCTCGGCCCACACCTCGTCGGCGCGAGCCGCCACCCGAGCGAGTTCCGGATCGCCGGCCGCGGGACGCCCGCCGCCGATGACCTCCGAGCGGTAGACCTCCATACGCGTGTCGAGTCGCTTGTCCTCCGAGGTCGGCGTGCTCGAGATCGCTCGCGAGAACGCTGCGTGCTTGCGCAGCACACGAAGCGTCGCAGCGCGGTTCTCGGGGTGAGCAAAGCCGGGAAGCTCGTCGGTGCCGGGGAACGGCCCTACGACTTCGGCGAAGCGAGCCGAGGCCCGGAAGGCCGCGGCCTGCATCAGAGAGGTGATCGCCGCCGCCCACGAACGTCCGGGATCGGAGTCGTAGGGAGCACCCAGCGCCATGAGAAGGGCGCCGAGGTTCGCGTAGCCGATGCCGAGCTCGCGGAAGCCGCGAGCGTTGCGTCCGATCTGCTCGGTCGGATAGTCGGCCGCGACGCAAAGGATGGCTTGTCCGAGCAGAAGGACGAACACCGCGTGCTCGAAGGAGTCGGTGTCGAAGGTTCCGTCCTCGCGCAGGAACTTCAGGAGGTTGATCGACGCCAGGTTGCACGGCGAGTTGTCGAGGTGCATGTACTCCGAGCACGGGTTGCTCGCGGTGATCGGTCCGGCGGCCGGAGCCGTGTGCCAGTCGTTGATCGTCGAGTGGTACTGCATGCCGGGATCGGCGCACTCCCAGGCGGCGGTTGAGATCTGGTTCATAACGTCCCGCGCCTCGTAGGTGTTGATCACGTCGCCCGTAGTCACCGCCCTCGTGTGCCACTCGCGTCCTTCGAGGTAGGTCTGCATGAACTCGTCCGTGACTCGAACCGAGTTGTTCGCGTTCTGGTACTGGATCGAATAGGCGTCAACGCCCGAATCGACGGACATGTCGAATCCGGCCTGCTTCAGTGCGCGCGCCTTGCGCTCTTCGACGGCCTTGCACCACACGAATCCGGGAGAGCCGTCGCGAAGCTGGAGAAGGTCCGGGTGGTCGACGTTGAAGACGACCATCTTCGCCGCGCGGCGCGTAGCGCCACCCGACTTGATCGTGCCGGCCGCGGCATCCGCACCGCGCATGAACGAAACGGGGCCGGACGAAAGACCCCCGACGGACAGATACTCGTAGGACGAGCGAAGGTTCGACACGTTGAGCCCCGAACCTGAGCCGCCTTTGAAGATGAACATCTCGTCGCGGTACCAGTCCGCGATCGAGCTCATCGCGTCGTCGACGTGGAGGATGAAGCAGGCCGAAGCCTGCTGCGGCTGTCCGGAAACGCCGATGTTGAACCACACCGGTGAATTGAAGGACGCCTTCTGCGTTACGAGGATGTGCTTGAGCTCGGCGGTGAAGGTGTCGCGGTCCTCTTCGGTGGTGAAGCGGCCCTGCTCGGCCCCCCAACGCGCGATCGAGTCGACGACGCGGTCGATGATCTGACGCACCGACCACTCACGGCTCGGCGTGCCGACCTTCCCGCGGAAGTACTTCTCGGCGACGATGTTGGTCGCGTTCTGCGACCACGACTTCGGGAACTCGACGTCGTCCTGCTCGAAAGAGACCTTGCCTGTGTAGGAGACGATCTGAGAGCGGCGGTGCTCCCATTCGACCTGCTCGTAGGGATGGATCCCGCCAACGGTGAATTTGCGGGGAACGTGCAGTCCGATTCCTGTGTCCTTCATCGCAGCGGTACGTGTCCTCTTACCGTTGCCGTTGGCCTTGCTCTCCCCATTCCGCCGCGCCCGACCTTGGGAGTCGCTGCGCTCCATCCTGGCGCCCGCCATCTACCCCTCCTATTTTCTTTCCTCGCTTCGGCACAAAGCGCCTCAGCGATGGACAGGTTGCCGAAGCTAACCTCGCCCGCCGACAGTTCCTTTTTCCGCGCTCTTCTCGAGCTCGCGGATGACACGTGAGAACTCCCCTACGTCCGAAAACTCCCGGTACACCGACGCGAAACGCACGTAGGCGACCTCGTCCAACGCCTCGAGTCGGGACAGCACCTCGCGCCCGAGGTCTTCCGAGCTGATCTCGGCCCCCCGCTCGCGGGCGACCTCCTCGATCTCGTCGCACACGGCGCGCATCTCCTCGTCCGAGACCGGACGGTTCTTGCACGCCTTCGCGATACCCGAGACGACCTTGGCGCGATCGAACGGCTCCCGGGCCCCGTCCCGCTTGACGACCACCAGCGGGACGCCCTCCATGCGCTCGAAGGTCGTGAAGCGCTGGCTGCAGCCCGAGCACTCCCGCCTGCGCCTGATCGCTGCCCCGTTCTCCGTGTCCCGCGAATCGATCACGCGGGTATCGGAACCCTCACAGAACGGACAGCGCATGAACCCCCCAAGCTCATCCTCGCTTCGGCCAAAAGCGCCTCAGCGATGGCACCTCAATAGTGCTCAGTAATTAACTTCCGCAACCCACCCCGGGAAGCGAAACCCCCAACATGTTGGGGGTCCCAACCCTACAGGGCCTATATCTTGTATGTCAAGTCATGTAATTACAGGGCTGTGACCTGCACAAACGCCTAAGAAGCGGAGGGACAGAGCGTCGAATCGGCCTCGAGGAGGCCTGTTTGGTCGCCCTCATTGGGCACCCAGATGGCGTTGCCGGCCTGAGGAGCGCTCCCCTGGAGGGCGTTCTCCTGCTCGATCTTGTAAACGACCTCCCTGCGGTCGCCTTCCGAGCTGCGTCCGGCTAGATCCCAGAGCGTCTCGCCGGGGCGGACGGTTATGCACCGCCAGGCTTGGGCGTGTGGGCGGGTGGCGGAGACTCCGGCCGCCCCAGCGATCGCTCCGAGGGTCAAAATCAGGACGAGAGCGGCTAGCCGACCCAGTGGCGTGAGCTTCGTCCTGTTCACTGTTGTTATCTCCTGATACGAACGTGTGTTCTATCTTACGAACTTCTGTTCTGAAGTCAAGATAGGGGTCCGCAGTGACATCGATCACGGGTGTCCTGACCTGCTCACATACTTCGATCTCGATGCGCAAGGCCGCCCTGCTGATGGCGGTCCTGGCGGTCTTCCCCTCGCCCGCGACCGCGGAAGATCGTCCCCGGCCACGTCCCGGGGCCTCCCATGCCGTGCCCTTGTACGGCGAGATCGTGCGGGGATACGACGCTCCGGATGACCCCTACGCTCCCGGGCACCGAGGCGTCGATGTAGCGGCTCCGGCCGGCTCCCCCGTACGGTCGTCGGCCGTGGGCCGGGTGTCCTTCGCCGGGGTGGTCTCCGGAAACCGCTCTGTCACGGTCGACCATGGCGGCGGGATCCGAACCACGTACTCCTTTTTGGCGACCATCGCCGTAAAGGCGAACGACGAGGTGGAGCAGGGGGAGGTAGTGGGCACGCTGGGGGCCGGACACCCGAACCAGGGACTGCCGCCACACGTGCACCTTTCGGCCCGGCGTGGCGAGCTCTACTTCGATCCGCTCGAGCTGTACGTCGGGGATTCGGTCGCCGATCTCGTCTCGTTGACCGCTTGAGCGCGAACGCGTGTGCTCACGAACAGATGTTTGCTTTTAGCGGATCTGCGTGCTAGGGTTCCCCGACGCACAACCCCTCAGGAGGTAGCTATGCCCCGGCGCGCCCGCTCCGAATCGTCCGCTGGTATCGAAGGCCTCGGCCCCCGTCAGCGCAAGATCCTCGAATACATCCTCGGTACCGTCGAGGACCGCGGATACCCGCCGAGCGTTCGAGAGATCGCCGAAGCCGTCGGGTTGGCCTCACCATCGACCGTTCATGCCCATCTGGAGGCTCTTCAGAAGAAGGGCTACCTGCGCAAGGACGCCACAAAGCCTCGCGCCATCCAGATCTCCTACGCCCCCGGTGTCGGACCGGCGCAGTCCAGCGGAGGCACGCGTCATGTCCCGCTCGTCGGCCGCATCGCCGCCGGTTCTCCCACGCAGGCCCTCGAAGAGATCGAGGACGTCATGGAGCTGCCCGCCTCGATCGTCGGCGAAGGCACGCTGTTCATGCTCCGCGTCAAGGGCGACTCGATGATCGACGCCGGCATCCACGACGGCGACTTCGTCGTCGTGCGCAAGCAGGACGACGCATCGCCGGGCTCGATCGTGGCCGCGCTCCTGGACGACGAAGCGACAGTGAAGACCCTGGTGCGCCAGGGCTCGCGCACGCTTCTGAAGGCGGAGAACCCGGCTTACGCTCCGATCGAGGTCAATACCGAGAACGGCCGCATCATGGGCAAGGTCGTCGCGCTGCTCCGCTCGCTTTAGGGCTCTCCAAACCGGTACTTCTACGAGGTAAACCCCGCGTTCTTCGCGTAGCGTTTACCTCGTGGCTGAACTGCCCCGAGGTGGGGTTACCTTCTGCTTCACAGATATCGAGGCGTCTACTCAGCTGTTCGCCAAGCTCGGCCCCCGCTTCCTAGACCTGCTCGAGAAACACCGTGCGATCGTCAGGAACATCTTCGAGGCGCACAAAGGCGCCGAGGTTCGTTCCGAAGGCGATGGATTCTTCTTCGCCTTCTCCGACGCAGGCGAAGCCGTCCGCGGCGCCGTAGCGCTTCAGCGCGAGCTCGGTTCGTATCCGTGGCCGGCTGAGGGGCAGATCAGCGTCCGCGTCGGATTGCACAGCGGTGAGGCCGAGCCGAGCGGAGGCGACTATCTGGTCTTCGCGGTTCACGAAGCGGCCCGGATCTCTGCTGCAGCTCACGGCGGGCAGATCGTCATGTCACCGGCAACGGCGGCGTCATTGAAAACAGCCAACAGCGGCTACACGCTCCTTGATCTCGGCGAGCACACGCTGAAGGACCTCGAACCGATGCGAATCTTCCAGGTTTGCCACCCCGATCTGCGCATCGAGTTCCCACCGCTCAGGTATGTCGGTGTCACACGCGGCTATGTCCCGGCGCCGGCATCCACTCTCATCGGCCGGATAGAGGATCTGGACGAGCTGCGGTCAAAGATCGCGTCCTCGCGTGTAGTGACCGTCACCGGTGCGGGCGGTATCGGCAAAACACGCATCGCGATCGAGGCCGCTCGGGAGCAACTCGGCCAGCGAGCCGACGGTGTGTGGTTCGTCGACCTGGCTCCCGTGAACGATGCCGGGTGGATCGACGACACCGTTATCGACGCGCTTGGTGTTCAGCGCAACACCGACGTCGAGCCGCGCGCCCAGCTGCTCGATTACCTGTCGGCACGGAACGCGCTTCTCGTGATCGACAATTGCGAACACCTCGTGGACGCATGCAGCACGTTCATCGACGACGTCGTGCGTTCCTGTCCAGGTATCACGGTCATCGCCACAAGTCGTGAAGCGCTAGGCATCGACGGCGAGGTCGCCTGGCGGTTGCCGTCGCTGGAATCGGACCACGGCGCTACCTTGTTCGCCAATCGCGCGCTGCTCGTGAATCCGAACTTCGCGCTCGACGATGAGACGGAGAAAGCGATCGACCTGATCGTCGAGCGTTTGGACGGCATCCCACTCGCCATCGAGCTGGCCGCTGCGAAGGTTCGCGTCCTGTCGGCCCAGCAGATCGCCGAAAGGCTGGATGACCGGTTCCGGCTGCTCACGGGTGGGAGCCGAACAGCCCTGGCGCGGCAGCGAACGCTCGAGTCAACCGTTGAGTGGAGCTACGGACTTCTGGACGAAGACGAACGCTTCCTGCTCGATCGACTCTCTGTGTTCGTCGGAAGCTTCGATCTCGAAGCCGTTGAAGCGGTATGCGGCGTCGAGTCGCTCGAACCGCTGGAGCGTCTAGTCGCGAAATCAATGGTCGTCGCCTCGCTCGGAGACGGCATAGTTCGCTATCGCCTGCTCGAAACGATCCGCCATTTCGCCCGCGACAAGCTCATCGCAGCGGGAGCCGGAGGCGATCTCCGCGACCGCCATCTGGACCACTATTCGCAGCTCGTCGTCGAGATCGGCGACGGGATGATCGACTCCCGCGAGAACACAACCACGGCCATGATCACCGCCAATTACTCCAACATCCGCGCGGCGCTCGAATGGGCAACGTCGAGCGCCCCGCGCACGGCAGGTCTTGCTTTGGCCGCGCACATGTCGATGTTCTGGGCCACGACGGGACGGCCGGCCGAAGGTCTGGTCTGGATCGAATCCGTCCTCTCGGAGACGAGTGGCGCCGATCCGGATCTCGTCGCGCGGGGACATGCCGGCGCTGCTCATCAAGCCTGGATCGAAGGTGTTGCACCCGATCGCGTACGCGCCCATATCGACGCCGCTCTCGCACGGATGACGCAGCGTGGCGGCCCGCCGAAATGGTACGAGGCAGGTGCGAACTTGCTGCTCCTCGCCACGGAATCGGATACCGGCGTTCGCACGAACTACGACGGGTACCGGCAAGCATCAGAGGTCGCCGCACAGTCGGGCAACGACTTTGTCCTCTCGCGCGCTCTGCTCGAAGAGGGCATACACGCCCTCGATCAGGACAACACCGATCTAGCGAAGAGGAAGTGTGAAGAGGCGCTCGCTGCAGCCCGGCGATGCGGATCGACTTCGAGTGAAGGCAGCGTCCTTCGTCAGATCGCATCGATGAGGGAGGACGAACACGATCTCGTTGGTGGACTCGAGCTCGCGCGACAAGCCGTGGCCGCTGCGCGCCGCACGCCCAACGTCTACGCGCTTGCTTTCAGCCTGCAATCAGAGGGGCACTCTTACGAGCGCCTCGGAGATATCAAACACGCCGAGCGTTCTTATCTCGACGCTCTCGAGCTAACCCGTGAGCGCGGAATGGAGCGCGAGATCGCCCAGACGTTGATCGACGTCGGCTGGTTGCGGATGGCACAGGGCCAGATCGACGCGGCCGAAGCGTGCTTCTTCGAGGCGCGAGACATTGCCGCCAAACGTGCGGACACGAGGTTCGAGGAACTCATGATCGCGGGCCTTGCCGGACACAGCCTTGCCGAGATAGCGCATGCGCGAGGACAGTACGAACTCGCTCGCTTGGCCTTGAACGCGAACCTGGAGATGGCTCGGCACGGAGATGGATGGCTCCAGGCTTACGTTCACAACGCGATCGGTTGGCTCGAGAGGAGCGTCGGCGATCTCGAGGCCGCCGAGACTCAGCACCGGATGGGACTCGAGCTGACAAAAGAGAGGAGCTTCCGCTTCGAGCGGCTCGCGTTCGCCGGCAACGTTCGGGGCCTAGCGGGTATCGCGCTGGCTCGCGGTGAAGCTGCGGAGTCGGCGCGGTTGTCCGGGGCAGCGTCGAGCGCCAAAGACCCGAACACCAACACGCCGCGCTATTCGACCCTGCTGCACAAGCAAGTGATGGCCGACGCGCGGACTGCTCTCGGTGACGAGAAGTTCGAGGCGGCCTTTGAAGAAGGCGCCGCCGCCGGGCTGGACTACGTCAGCTCACTGGTGCCATAGCCGCGATCACCAGTGCGGTGTGCAGCTTTCCCTTCTCGTAGTCGTCGATGCGGATGTGCTCGTCCGGTGAATGTGCCCGCGAGCCCGTGTACGCGCACCCCGCCGTCGCGAACGGCACTTTGATCACGTCGGCGAAAGGCGCAGCCGGTCCGGTTCCCGCGCTCGAGACGTTCACGACCGGATCCAAGCCGTAGGCGAGCTTCGCCGTTTCGGTCACCAGCGACACGAAGGGATCGTCGAGGTTGGTACGTCCCGGGCCCTCGCCTGCATGCGGGATAACCTCCACATCCTCGAGCCCATTCTTTCTCAAGTGCGCCCTCACGAGCTCCACGATCTTCGCCGGCTGCTGGTTGGGAACCAAACGGAAGTCGAGTTTCGCGAATGCTTCCGCCGGAAGAACAGTCTTCGTCCCCGGGCCCCCATAACCGCCGTGGATCCCGTTGACGTTGACGCACGGCTCCGCCTGAAGTCGGCGTTCGATCTCACCGTCTGTCGCTGCCCCGAGGAAGCGCTTGATCCCGAACTCCTTTGCGAGATCGTCGGTGGGATCGGGAGCAGCCTCTATCGCGTCGATCTCGCCCTTCGTGAGCGGCCGTACATCGTCGTAAAAGCCGTCGATGAGGACCTTTCCTTCCGCGTCGCGTAGCGACGCGACGGCTGCAGCGATCCGATAGAGCGGATTGTCGATAACGACCCCGAGTGAAGAGTGCGCATCGTAAGCCGGGCCCTTCGCGCGGAGCTCGATCGCCTGGATCCCTTTGAGGCCGAGTGTCACGTTCGGTGTCCCGTCGAGCTCTACACCTCCGAACTCCCAGAGGCAGCCGTCTGCTCTGAAATCGTCTGCGTTCTCGTGGATGAAGTCTTCGAGGTTCGGGCTCCCGATCTCCTCCTCGCCCTCGATGAGGAACGCGTAGCGGATGGGATCGGATCCGAAGACTTCCCGGACTGAATCGATCGCTGCCAGGCGCGCAATTATGTGGCACTTGGTGTCGGCGCTCCCCCGTCCGAAGAGTTTTCCGTCCGCTTGAGTCAGCTCGAATGGTGGAACCGTCCACAGGTCGAGTGGATCCGGGGGTTGAACGTCGTAGTGGACGTAGAACAGCAGCGTCGGTCCCGTCTCGGCACCACCCCACGCACACACCACTGGATTGCCCTTGGTCGGACGGATCTCCGTCCTCAAGCCCCGTTGCGCCAACAGGTCGGACACGGCGCGCGCGCAATCCTCGATGCCGCGTCCTTCGGCGGACACGCTCGGGATCTCGACCAAGCGGCGGAGCTCGGCTAGGTGCCGCTCGGCCGATGCATCCAGGGCGCTGCGCAACGCGTCGGCACGCGCGCTTGCCTGGTCCAGGGTCATCTGTCCAACTCCATGGGGTCGTTCAGCGTGGACGCGCTTGGTCGTGCGGCGCAACCCCGGTACCGAGTGAGACCAAACGGTCGACGGCCTGCTCGGCATAGTCGTACGCCGCGTCGTAATCGATCTCGCCGTCCTTCGCCGCCTCGAGATGCAAACACGAAGTTATATGCGCCATATGCGTGAAGGCCTGCGGGAAATTGCCGAGCGCTTCTCCCGTAGCAACATCGACCTCCTCGGACCAAAGGCCGACGTCGTTCGCGTAGCCGTGGAGCTCGTCCAACACCTCTTCGGCCTCGTCGAGGCGCCCGGAATAGATCAGGCAGTCCAGGAGCCAGAACGAACACAGAAGGAACGCACCCTCGCCTCCTTCCAGTCCGTCCGGCGCGTGATAACGATGGACCAAACCACCGTGACCGAGCGAGTCGCGCACCACTTCGATGGTCTTCTGCACCAGCGGGTGTGTTGTCGGCAACAGGCCCATAGCCGGCACGAGAAGCACCGAAGCATCGGGCACGTCGTTGCCGACAGCTTGTGAGAACCACCCTCTCTTCTCCGCGTCCGAGATCAGGTAGTCGCGAAGCGCATCGCGTTCGGACGCCCACGCTTGGGATGGTCCGGGAAGCTTTCGAGTCTCCGCCAAACGCACGACCCGATCGAGGGCAACCCAGCAGTTCAGCTTCGAGTGCACGAAGTGACGAGGCTCGTCTCTGATCTCCCAGATCCCCTGGTCAGGCTCCCGCCACCGCTCGGCGACGATGTCGGCGATGCCGGTAAGGAAATTCCAGTTGTCGGGCGTGATGCGGCCGCCGGTTTTCGCGAAGAGATACGCGGACTGCACCAACTGTCCGTACGCATCCAGCTGAAGCTGCTTGGCCGCCCCGTTTCCGATCCGCACGGGGGCCGATGAACGATGGCCGGCCAGATGGTCGAGCACCAGCTCGGGCAGGAATCGATTCCCTTCGATGCTGTACATGATCTGAAGATCGCGAGGTCTGCCTGCGCTCGTTCGTTCCATCCAGAACTTGAAAGCCTCGGCCTCCTCCGCGATCCCCAGTGAGTGGAGGGAGATCAGCGTCAGGGTGCCGTCCCGTATCCACGTGTATCGGTAGTCCCAGTTGCGCTCACCTCCGATCTGCTCGGGAAGCGACGTCGTCGGCGCCGCGACCACAGCACCGGTTGGCGCGTAGGTCAGCGCCTTCAGGACGAGAGCCGAACGATAGACGCGATCCTTGTCGGCAACATCGACCACGCACCTATCGCTCCAGCGTTTCCAAAACTCGACCGTCTGGTCGAACAGCCGCTCGACGTCCTCGCGTCCGGGAAGGTTGTCACGGTCGCGCAAACGTTGCGACGGTCCCCAGGCGACATCGATCCATTCCGTCTCGCCTTCGCGCAGGTGCCAGCGCGCTCGGATGCGTTCGCTCTCTTCGTCGAGCAATCGCGTTGCCGCTATGTGCATGGCGTCGCCCCCGCCGACCGCCTCGGCGGTCTCCTCGGAGGTCAAACGGAAGTGCGGGACGAATCGTCCATATTCGAAACGTGGCTCGATCGATATACGGACGTCGACCGTCCCCCGCGTGCACCGCAGCCTCCTGAGGATCGATCGCGCAGGCTGCATCGAGACCGGATCCGGCCTGGTCGCCGTAACCGGCATGCAGTCCGCGACCTCGAGCGTTCCTTCCTCGCACTCGAAGGTCGTTTCGAGGATGTTCGTGTCCGCGATGTACCGACGGCTGGTCGAAGTCACTTTCTCGGGCAACACTGCAAACGCGCCGCCGCGTTCGGAGTCCAGAACCCGGCAGAAGACCGACGGCGAGTCGAAACGTGGGAAACAGGCCCAATCGATCGAGCCGTCTATCCCAACCAGTGCGGCCGAGTGGCAGTCTCCGATGAGCGCGTAATCGCCGATCCTGTTCACAGGATCCGGTCGGACGCTGCCTGCTGTGCGTTCTCGGCCGAAGTGTCCTCGGGGGCCCGGGTTGCATAGACCACACCCGACGCCACGCCGTAGATCGACACGGTCACGGCCAGCCCGACGGCGCTTATGACCGAACCGATCAAGAAGTCACCCGGGGTATCCGGACCGAAGATCGAACCGACCGACAAGATCCTTGTCGCAACGCCGAAAGCCAGTGGGATCAAGAAGCCGACACCGAACACCCACCACCATGCCCCCCGGACGAGGTCCCACGAGCGGCGCAGGGCTTCGATCGGGCCGACGTCCTCTCGCATCACGACCAGGATCGCGAGCGACAGACGGACGAACACGTAGAAGCCGGGCAGCGTGAGGACCGAGAGCGCGAAGATGAGTACGCCGAAGCCTTCTTCCGGCTCCAGGCCGTACGCGACGGCCAGTGCGAACAGCCCGACGACGACCGGGGCAGCCAGAAGGATGAGGATCGTCACCAGGAAGGCGCCGACGGATTCGAGAGCACGATCGAAGCTCTGCCGGACGATCCCCCGCAGATCGACCGCGTCGCCGTAGACGGCGGCGGAACCGATCAAAGACAGCGCTCCGACCGTGATCGGGATGACGAAGATGTAAACGAACGCGAAAACAACTATGGCTGCAGCCACGGCAAAGAAGAGCAACCGCACCTCGTCCGAGGACACCGACGACTCGTCGGTGATCAACGATCGCGGAACGCTATACGGCGTTCCCGACTCCGCTGAGTACGGCCATAGTAGCCGCTAGGAGCAAGCATGCTCCCCAATTGCGCAAGCAAGCGCGGAGGGTCAGTCTGATCGCATGTCCGAAGGACGGCTTCGCCGCTGGACGATCGGGTGCAGTCGGCGAAGGTCTGTCGATGCGTCAAGATTCGATCCCAAACGTCTCCGCCACCGGATCACGCGAGAGGATGTCGGTGAGCATCTGCTCGATCGTTGCGCCTTCGTAGATCACGGAGACAACCCCTCCGTTATCGGCATCCACGCGTCGACCTTGCGGCCCAGCTCGAGGATGGGCCTGCACGATTTTACTCCCTCGGCCACCATGTTCATCTCGGCGATGATGTCGTCGATCCTCCGCCCCTTGCCCAGCTCCTTACCCACTCGACGGTTCCGCGAATACTTCGAGACGCACGTAACGATCATGTCTCCCATGCCGGCCAGACCGGCAAAAGTCAGCGGCTGCCCGCCCAGGCGGACACCCAGACGCGTCAGCTCGGCGAGCCCACGTGTCATCAGTGCGGCCATCGCGTTGTCGCCGAACCCCATCGTGTCCGCGACACCCGCGGCGATCGCGACGATGTTCTTTATCGCGCCGCCGAGCTCGCTGCCGATTACGTCGTTGTTCGTGTAAACGCGAAAGTACGGTTGGTGGAAGATCTGCTGCAACCACTCGCCGCGCTTTTCGTCCGTGCACGCGATCGCCGTCGCAGCCGGCATCTTGCGAGCTATCTCCTTGGCGATGTTGGGTCCGGCGAGCATCGCGAACTTCTCCGCCGGGAAGCCGGGACAGACTTCGCTAACCAGTTCGCTCATGCGCAGATTGGTGTCGACCTCGAGGCCCTTGGTGAAGCTCACCAGCGCCTCGACGTCGCCGAGCTTCGGTTCGAGCTCGCCCAGAATGGCGCGCCAACCGTGTGACGGCACTCCCATCACGCAGACCTCGGCCCCCTTCATCGCTTCGTCCAGGTCCGACGTCGCTGTCAGACTCTCCGGGAGCTTGATCCCGGGAAGGTAGGCCTCGTTCGATCCGACGGCGTTTATCTGGTCCGCGAGCTCCGGGCGGCGGCACCAGAGCGCGACCTCATGGGAGTTCAGTGCAGCTATGCCGGCGACCGTCGTTCCCCACGAGCCGGCGCCGATAGAGGCGACCTTGACCATGCCCCCTTATACCAATCGCTCCAACCGCCGCGATACCGCGATGCGAGCGGCAAGCGATGAGGTATATCTCACAGATGCCGATAGAGGTCGGGGCGCCGGGAATCGTCACGCCACCCGCCGAGGCGTTGCTCCATACGGCGAGGCGTAACGAGGAACGCGGGTTCGATGCCATCTGGTGGCCCGACCACCTGATGGGCTGGCATCCGAACTCCGTTTGGACGCCCGACTTGGCTCCGCTGGCCGCCGTCCTACCGAACATCCATGCGTATTTCGACCCGATCGCCGCGATCACCGCTGCCGCCGGGGTCACGCAGACCATCCGCCTGGGCACCTCGGTCACCGAACCCGTACGCAATCACCCGGCCCAACTGGCGAGAGCGTGGCTGACGCTGGACCACCTCACCGGTGGGCGCTCCATCCTCGGAATGGGAGCCGGTGAAGGCGAGAACATCACGCCCTACGGGATCGGTTTCGATCGTCCGGCCGGAAGGCTCGAGGACGCTTTGCGCGTGATCCGGCTCCTGTGGACCAACGACGATCCCGTCGATTACGACGGACCCGTCTTCACGCTTCGCGACGCCGTCTGCGGAATGGGTCCGCTTCAACCCGGCAAGTACCCGCCGATCTGGGTCGCCGCGCACGGTCCGCGACTGTGCAGGGTCACGGGAGAGCTCGCGGACGGATGGCTTCCTACCAACCTTCCCTTGAAGGACTACGAACAGAAATGGGAACAGGTGAAGGCGGGAGCAAAATCGGCCGGCCGGGATCCGGGAGAACTAACGGCCGGGATGTGGTCCTACACCGTCGTGGCCGAGGATCACGAGGCTGCGCACAGGATCATCGAGCACCCAATGGTCAAAGCGTTCGTGCTCGCCCTGTCCGCTGAGTTCTTCGAAGAACGAGGCGCGGAGCATCCTCTCGGAGCCGGCAACCACTTCATCGACTACGTTCCCGCGCGTCTGGGGGCCGATGAGGCAAGAGCCGCGATGGACAAGATCCCCTTCAACGTCGCGCACGACGCGATCCTGCACGGATCGCCGGCAGACATCGGCAAGAAGATCGAGGCGTACGCCGCGATCGGACTGCGGCACATCGCCCTGTGGAACGTGACTTTTTTCGCCGATCCCGGACTGATCGGGCCGTCCTACAAGCTTCTAACGGAAACCAAGGACGAGATAAAGCGCGTTGCGGTTTAGCGAAGAAGGTTAGACCGTGCGCAGATGGACCGTGAAGCTCTTGGCCGCTGCTTTTGCCAGGATCCCCTGCACCGTTGGACCGAGGCTCGTGGCGATGGGGTCGGTGCACAGGACGCCTATCGGAAGGATGCCGTAACCGCAACCCCTGCTCACCAGCCCAAGCGCCTTCCCCGTCGCGTCGTGGACGATCGGACCGCCGGAGTCGCCATTGATATCAAGGCCGATCAGGTCGTATGTCTCGCTGTTGTCCGTCCCCATGAGCCCGACCCTTGATTCCCGTGTCAGCGCCAAGAATTCGTAGCCCAGGCCGTATCCCGAAAAGCGGACGAGGTCGAACTGGTTGGTCTGTGACGGCGTTGTATATCCCGTCGGCGCACTCGGCAGGCCGCGGACGGCACCGCGGACGTTGCCTTCGTATTGATCACGCACTTGTATGAACGCCCAATCTTGTGCCGTGGGAGGGATCTGACCCTCCGGTGCCGTGGCGCCGATGACCTTCACGTCGCCGATGATGGTTCCGTCGATGAGCCTTACGTCCTCCTCGAGATGGTCGACGCAGTGCGCCGCCGTGCTGAAGTAGACGTTGCCGGCCTTGGCTCCCGTCCCGTCGAAGACGAAACCCAGCGTGCAGGCTCCGATGCTGGACTCCATGTAGTCACCGGGCTGAACGGTCCCAAGAGCTGTTGCGCGCGGCACGGCGAAGCCGATGCCCGATATCACCAAAAGCCCCGCAACCAGGAGTCGCTTCATTCCGTGCTCAGGCTACCTGCGCTTGCCGCTTTTGGCTGTCGAACGAGCCTTCTTCGATTTCGCCTTGGCCTTAGGAGCCTTGGGCTTCGCGGACTTGGCCTTTGTGTTCTTCGCCTTCGACTTGGCGGGCTTGGTCGCCTTGGAGGCCGGCTTCCGGGTCGCCCGGCCCTCGACCAGCAGGACGCCGGCACCCGGGGCGATGACGGATTCCGAGCCGTCGTCCCACGTGATCTGGCATCGGATGCCCGAGATGCCCTTCGTTACAGAACGGACGACCCCGGCTCGGCGGGGCTGACCTACCTTCTTGGCGTCCAATGAGATGCGGTCACCGATCTTCGGATCCATCTGTCGTCTTCACTCCTTCTTCAGCGCTCGAGACGTGAGATGGAGAATCTACCCACCCGTGGCCAGGTCTACCGAACCCAGGGCGCTGTCGGCTTCGGTCATCCGGTCCGCCAGCCACGACAGGTCCGCAGGACCGCGGGCCTCGCCGGAAGGAAAAAGGAGCAGAGAAAGCTCGTCCTGCACCGATATGTCGAATCCCTTCGCCTTCAGGTACGCGCCGAGCTCGAATTCCCAGGTGAACTCCGCGGAGCCGTCCGCGTGGATCAGGAACCATTGGTTCATATAGGCGTTGGCGCGCCGGACGAAGCGCTTGCCACCGTCCCGCCGCTCCTGGACCAGCTCGAAGCCGAGATCGCTCAGCTCTATGTCCATGCTCATCTTTCATCCAGGGATTTCACTCGGTCGATGTTGGCCACCTCCGACGGATCGACATCGTTGGTGTCCAGGAATGCACCGACTATCTCGCGTGCCAGTATCGGCGTCGTAAGCCTGAGACTCATCGCAAGTACATTGGCATCGTTCCAGCGCCGCGCACCACGCGCCGTCTCGGCGTCCGTACAAAGGGCCGCGCGCACACCAGACACCTTGTTGGCAGCGATGGAGCTACCGGTTCCCGTCCAGCAGAGAAGGATCCCGCGGTCGGCACGATCCTCACCGACGGCGCGCGCGACCTCCTCCGACACTTCGGCCCACTCCTTCTTCTGATCCGAAAGCGGCCCGTGCAACTCGACATCCAGGCCGCGCTTGCGCAATTCCTCGACGACGGCTTCCGTCGTCTCGTTGCGTTCGTCGGATCCGACGGCGATCTTCACTGCACTGGACTCTAGCTCGCCCTATTCATCGAGAGCCCGGCGACGTCGGCGAACCGTTGCCAGTAAAAAGATGGCACCGGCTAAACCGGCCCAGATCGACGGAAAAAGATCGCCCGTCTTCGCATAAAGCGATCGCGCGGGACGGGTCCGCACTTCGGCAACGAACGCTTCGGGCTTGAAGAGCTCGGTCGTGTCGGTGATCGATCCGTCCGGTCCCATGACGCCGCTGATCCCGGCGAGCGCATCCTGCACCACCCACTGTCTTGTTTCCAGCGCACGCATCCGAGCGTGCGCGATGTGCTGCTGTGCGGCATACGAATGCTCGAAAGAGGTGTTGTTGGTGAATATGACGAACAGCTCGGCACCGTTTCGCAAGTAGTCGAGGAAGTCCCGGGGGAAGACCGATTCGAAGCAGATCGGGCCGGCGATCTTCGTTGCTGCCACGTCGAACACAGTGGCCTTCGTCCCGCGTACCTGATCGACCGGTATCTGCGACTGCAGGGTCCCGACCGCGTTACGAAGGAAGCCAAGGGGCACGTACTCACCGAAGGGAACCGGATGGCGCTTGAGGTACGAACCGTCCAGTGTGCCATCGGCCTTCACGTGTTCGACGCGATTGAAGTAAGCGTCTGGTGTGAAGAAAGATCGTCCGACCAGGAACGGAGTCTTCGTCCTTCGCGCCAGATCGCGAACTGACTCCAAGCCGCTCGTCATCTGACTGTTGGCGACCGAGCTCTCGGGCCAGACCACGACGTCGACCGGTCCCTCTCGCTCCAGAAGCTTCTTCGTCAGCTCCAAGTGACTGCGGACGACGATCCCGTTCGATCCGGCAACGAGCGGACGAGGAACGTTGCCTTGGATCACGGCCACGCGAATGGCCCTGCCCTCCGGTGGGCGGCCGTAGCCGATCAGGTCGATGAGGACGAAGATCACGAGTACGGCGGCCGCCGTGACGGCGCTGGTCCACGAGAACTTCTTCCTTACGATCGCCCAGGCGATGAGCGCCGACGCCAACACGACCAGGAACGACAGTCCGTACACACCGATAACGCCGGCGACCCATCGCACACCGGGCACACTCCCCTGTGTGGTTCCAACCGCTCCCCAGGGATAGCCACCGAACGGCCAGCGGTCGCGCACGAGCTCGGCCCCCGTCCACGCGCCGGCGATCAACAGCGGGCCGAGGCTTCGTCCGCGGACGCTTAGCCTCGCGGTGGCCGACCCGACGAAAACTCCGACCGTTCCGTACAACGCCATGACCAAGGTCAAGGCACTCCACGCCATCCAGCCGAACAGGAAGATCCAGGCCAGATGGATCCCGAAGTACGCGAGACCGAAGAAGAGGGCGTAGCCGGCGGTCCACCGCAGGCGCTGCTCACGCAAGGTTGCGATGATCAGCGGGACCAGCGCCACCCATGCGAGCACCCCGACCCCCATCGGCTCGCCGGCCGCGAACAGCAGCAGCGCGGATAGTCCGGCGAGGCCGAATCCCTGTAGACGGCCGGTCGGGCGCGACATGTCTCGACCAGTATCCTGAGGACTTCCGGAAACCGACCCCCCGACCAACACCCGAGCGACCACAGATGGCGAAGAAGAAGCGCAAGCGGCACCGCAATCCCGTAGCTCCGCCCGTACACTCGGCCCCCGAAGCCGTGCAGAGGCCGCAGACTTTTGCCGCCGGTCCGGATGCCCCCCCGGCCCGGCCCGTGGGAACCGAGCCGCCGACGGCCGCGGGCCCCCCTGCGCCGGGCGGGCCTGTTGGGCCGGCTCCAACGAAGCCTGCGGCGCCGAGATCGCGTCCCGCGACCCGGCCCACGGGACAGCGCCGGCGGCGGCGCGGCCGGCTGCGCACCTACCTGTGGATCGGCCTGGTTATCGTCGCGGTCGTCGGAGCCTTCGTGGCGCGAAGCATCCTCAACGGACGCGAGGTTCGAGCGTTCGACGCACTGGCGACGGCCAACGGCTGCGGTGCCCTACAAAGCACGGGCACGAGCGGGGGCAACGTCCACTTCTCCCCGCCCGAAAAGACCAAGTACGACACCTCACCGCCGACCCACGGACCCCATGAAGGTGGCGGGACCATCCACGCCGGCGTTTACGACGAGCCCTTTGTCGAAGAGTCGGGCGTTGACAACTCGATCTACAGAGCGGTGCACTCTTTGGAGCACGGCGCGGTGATCATCTGGAACGACGGTTTGAAGAAGGACGCTCTCGAGGATCTGGAGCGTCGGTACCGCAACGAGGTCAAGGTCATCGTCGTGCCCTATCCCCAGCTAAGCGGCGACACGCACGTCGTCCTGACGTCGTGGGGACACCGCGTGGACTGCGAAGCGCCTTCCGATCGTGTGATCGATCGCTACATCGAGATCTTCCGGGCCAAGCCGCCCGCGCCGGAACCGAACAACGCGATCTAGAGTCGAGCCTTCCTGAGATGAGATTCAGCATCTGGCCGTCGCCGATGCGTCCTTGGGAAGAGATCCTCGAGCTGACGCAACACTGCGAGAAGACGGGCTGGGACGGCGTCTACTTCGCGGACCACTTCATGCCGAACGCTGCCGACACGACACCCATGGACGGCGACACCCTCGAGTGCTGGTCGGTCATCGCGGGTCTGGCCGCGGCGGTTCCGCGGCTCAGGCTCGCGCCGCTGGTGACGAGCGTGACGTACCGCCATCCCGCGATCCTCGCGAACATCGCAGCCGCTGTGGACAACATCTCTAACGGAAGGTTGCTCCTCGGCATCGGTGCCGGCTGGCAGGAGAACGAACACGCGGCGTACGGGATCGAGCTCGGCTCGGTAAAGGACCGGCTCGATCGATTCGAGGAAGCGACCCAGATCGTGATCTCGCTATTGCGTGAGAAGCGCACGACATTCCAGGGCGACTACTTCAACGTCACCGACGCGCCGAACCAGCCGCCGCCCGTCCAAGACCCCATCCCGGTGCTCATCGGTGGAGGCGGCGAGAAACGGACGATGCGCATCGCCGCGCGAGTACGCCGATGAGTGGAACTCGTGGACGACCCCGGACGTGCTCGCGCACAAGGTGGGCGTCCTGCACAAGCATTGCAGCGACCTCGGACGGGATCCCGCGGAGATCCGCGTCTCCACGCAAGCCCTGCTCTTCCTCGGGACGGACGAGGCGTGGCTGGCGGGTAAGCGCGACAGCGATGTCGGCCGAGCCTCCGTCGTCGGCAACCCGGCCGAAGTGACCGAGATCATCGGGCGCTACGCGGATGCCGGCGCCGACGAGTTCATCATCCCGGACTTCACGCTGGGATCGATGCCACGCCGCAAGGACACCTGCGACCTCTTCATCGAACAAGTCGCGCCGTCGTTCCGGTAGCTGCGACGGCACGGTTCCGCCTGAACGCACCGAAAGCCCTCACATGGAGGGCCTTCGGCGCGGTGCGATGAGGACGAGTCCTAGACGGGCAGCCCTTGCGCGTTGCTCTCGTTGAGAGCGTAGAACTCGTTCTTGCTGATCGTGCTCGTTGCGCCGTCGACGATGTTCCTCACCGTGTCGACGGAGTCGGACTCGAAGAGGCAAACGCCCCGCTTGCCGTCGGCGCTCGGCGCGACGACTTGGAGCTCTGTGCCCTTCGGCAGGTCGAGCTTCCCCGCCCAGAACGATTCCGGGTCGGAAACCGAGTGAATCGAGATCACGTGCATGACGCTCCTTTCGCCTGGCCTCGGCCCGCTGCCGAGGTCTGTTGTTGCGGCAACTTGAACACGGCTGCCGTTCGCAAACAACTGCAAAATCTGCAGTTGATTGCCGCAAACACCGGGTAGAGACTTCAGCTATGAAGGGTTACGGTCAGTTCTGCCCACTGGCTCAGGCGGCCGAGGTGCTCACGGAGCGTTGGACGCCGCTCGTGATCCGCGAGCTGGCGCTCACAGGCAGTCGCCGCTTCAACGACATCCAGCGCGGCGTCCCTTTGATGTCCTCCTCATTGCTCAGCAAGCGTCTTCGCCAGCTCGAGCGTTCAGGAATCATCGAGCGCCGAGGGCGCCTGGACGGCAAGGGCACCGAGTACCACCTAACTCCCGCCGGACAGGAGCTCGGCCCGGTGGTCGCTCAGATGGCCATCTGGAGCGAGCGCTGGCTGCGACGACCGATCTTCGAGGAGACACCCGATACCGGACTACTCATGTGGTGGGTGCGAGGCACCGTCAAGACCGAAGAGTTGCCCGAAGGCCGCACCGTGATCCATTTCCGCTTCCGCCGGATGCCCGAGAAACTCCGCTTCTTCTGGCTCGTTCTGCCCGAGGCAGATCTGTGTCTGACCGACCCGGGGTTCGGCGTCGACGTCATCGTTCGCACCGATGCAAAGACCCTGACCGCTGTGTGGATGGGAGACCTGCGCCTGGCCGCGGCGGTCAGTAGCGACGCCATCGAGCTCGAAGGCCGCCGGCAACTCGTGCGCTCCTTCCCGAAATGGTTCGGACTGCACCCGTTGTTCGCAACCGTCGACCATCCCCCAAGCCGGCCGAGAGTCACCGCTTAGCGCCAAAGTCCCCTGAGTTTCATTCGACCTGGTTCGCGACGGTCATGATCAGCTCGTCTCCGCGGCCGAGGAGCTCGTACTGTTCCTGCCATCGCTTGAGGAACTTCGCGACGTCCTCGCCCCACTGGCTCGGGTCGACGAGCTGATGCACGAAATTCAACGCTCGAATGACGTGGCCGAGCCAGGTCGCCTTCGCGAACGCATCGCGGAGATCGTCAGAGGACGCGTCTTCGTCCCAGACTTCGAGGTAGGCGTCGCGGAGCCGAAGGGTGGTTGCCGGACGATCGCTCACCGGCAGTTTGGCCACCGCGTGCTGATACGTGACGAACATCGACGTGAAGGGATGGGTGATGCACGTGTCACCCCAGTCGACGAGACGCGGCATGCCCCGTCCGATGAGGACGTTGGCGCCGTGCATGTCGCTGTGGTCGATGGACTGCGCGATGCCGGTCGAGACCAGCTCCTCGCAGATCCTTGCCAGCTGGGGAAGCGCCGCGTCGATCGCGCGGCGACGGTCGCTATCCAGAGGGACGGAGCCGCCGGCGAGCAACTCGTCGACGAGTGCGGGCAACAGCTCCAACCTGCAGTCGGGCGTGCCGGCGTCGATCCACCGCTCGACCTTCAGCACGGACGCTCTTTGCATGTCGGCGTATGTCGGAAAGATTTCCTCCCAGATCTGGATCTCCCCCGCGGGATCCAACGAGTCCCTCATCGGTGAGCCGTGATCCGCCATCAGCAACCATCCGCGCTCGACGTCTGCCGCGAGCAGATGAGGAACGAGCTGGGGGTGGGTCGCTGCGATGTCCGCGACGATCACAGGTTCGTGCGTGGCTCCCGGGCCCTCGGCCTTGAAAAACAAGAACGCATCGGGGGTCTCCACGCGGAGAACAGCGCCCCAAGGCCTCTCCCGGATCGACGTTACGTCGGCATGGGGGCCGAGGCCGAGCGTGTCGATCGTCTCTGTGATCCATCGTGTGGCATCGGCAAGCCACGGCTCGCGCCCGCCGGTCATCCAAGGTTGTTCGTCCAATTCGGGGTTCAGAACATCCCGTTATCGTTGGCCGACTCGCCGGGGATCACCTGCAGCACGTCCCAGTGCTCCACAACCTTGCCGTTCGCATCGAAGCGGAAGATGTCGATGCCTGCGTAGTCGTGGTCTCCCGGCCATTGTTGGTAGCAATGCAACACGACCAGATCGCCCTCGGCAATCGCCCGCTTGAACTCGACGCGCTTTCCCGGGTAATCCGAAGCCATCTTCTCGAAGTACTCGATGAAGGCTTGCTTCCCGTCTCCAACGTCGGGGTTGTGCTGGATATACGTGTCACCGGCGTACCGCTCGATCGCCTCACGCGGTCGGCACTGATTGAACATGAGATCGTAGAACGCCTGAGCGTCCTCCTTCATCTGCTGTAGCCGATCGGTCATGGCTCAGGCCTTGTAAGCAAACACCAACGATTACGTTAGTTCTCGGCCCGCCTGAAGTGACAGCCGATCAGCACCGACGAAGATGTTCCACGGCTCGATCCTCGATATGACGAGTCGTTCCGCGAGCGTCCAGGGATCATCGGCAAGACGTCCGTGGATCTTCGCTTCACTCTCAGAATCGACGATCAACAGCACCCGGATGCGGTCGAGCTCGCTGCCGGCGAGGGGCCCGCCGAAGAGCACGAACCCCTCCTCCGCGAGTGCGTTCATGAAGGCCGCATGGTCATTCACTCCAGGCTGTTCGAAGGTTCCCTTCCCGTCGGTCCATGCAGGTCCCGCTTCGCGGGTGACGGCGAAATAGCTCATCGTTGACGCCTCCTAGGGCTCGGACGACTCAGTTCGGTCGCCTTGAGGAACTGACGAGAAAAAGGTTCGGTCCAAACTGTCACATACGGAGCGCGGGCGGTGTCTTCATGTCGATCACATCGACAGGAGGACGCTACCATGTCCAGCACGCCACGGATTCCCAAGGCGGAGATCACCGGCTTGTACGGGTACCTGCTGAAGCGATTCAGCCGCAAGATGCTCGGTGACGTCCCCGAGCCGGCCGAGGTGATGTGGCACAACCGAGCGGTGCTCACCAGCCTCATGGGGTTCGGCCGCAAGGTCCAGAAGTGGGACCAGCTCGACCCCAACCTGAAGTCGTTCGCCCACATGGCGGTCGCCGCGCTGGTCGGCTGCTCGTGGTGCCTCGACTTCGGCTACTTCCACGCCCACAACGAGGGACTCGACGAGGCCAAGGCCAGCGAGGTGCCCCGGTGGCGTGAGTCGACGGTGTTCACGCCGCTCGAGCGCGACGTCATGGAGTACGCCGAGGCGATGAGCGAGACGCCCCCGCGGGTCACCGACGAGCTGTCCGCCCGGCTGCTCGAGCAGCTCGGTGCGCCGGCCATGGTGGAGCTCACGGCCTTGGTCGGGTTCGCGAACATGACCACGAGGGGCAACACGGCGATGGGGATCGAGTCCCAAGGGTTCTCCAAGGCGTGCAAGCTGCCGCTGGCGCAACCCTCGGCCGGGTACGCGACACGTCGGCATGAGCGAGGACGCGTTCGCGCGCCACCGCAGCCTGCTGTTCACCGTCGCCTACGAGATGCTCGGCTCCGCCTCCGACGCCGAGGACGTCGTCCAGGAGACGTGGCTGCGGTGGGCCGACGTCGACCACGCGGCGGTGCGCGACCCGCGGGCCTACCTGGTCCGCATCGTCACCCGTCAGGCGCTGAACCGGCTGCGGTCGCTGGCGCGACGGCGCGAGGAGTACGTCGGCGAATGGCTGCCGGAGCCGCTGCTGACGAGCCCCGACGTCGCCGCCGACGTCGAGCTCGCCGAGAGCGTCTCGATCGCGATGCTCACCGTGCTCGAGACCCTCGGTCCGGCAGAGCGCGCCGTGTTCGTGCTTCGCGAGGTGTTCGACACCCCCTACGACGAGATCGCGGAGGCGGTCGGCAAGTCACCCGCCGCCGTCCGCCAGATCGCCCACCGGGCTCGCGACCACGTCGCGGCTCGGCGCCCGCGGATGCCGGTCAGCACGACCGAGCAGCAGGAGGCCGTGGACCGGTTCCTCGCCGCCGTCCGACACGGCGACCTGCAAGGCCTCCTCGACGTCCTCGCGCCCGACGTCGTCATCGTCGCCGACGGCGGCGGCTTGGTCGCCGCTGCTCGTCGTCCGATCGAGGGTGCGGAGACGGGTGGCCGGCTTCCTGATCGGCGCGGCTCCGCTCAGTGGACTTCGAGGCGAAGGCCGTCTGGCTCAACGGGTCACCCGCCATCCGGATCGACATCGGCGGTGAGCTCGACACCGCGGTGAGCCTCGCCGTCGAGAACGGTCGCATCACCCGCATCTACGCCATCCGCAACCCGCACAAGCTGGCCGGACTCGACGGGGTCGCCGCACTCACACGGACCTGACTCTCACCTCGAGCCATCACCGATGATTTCCGAGGTCACCATCAGTCAAACCGGGTATAGGAGAGAAGACTCGGGACGACACGCCAAGGAGCGTCGATGATGGATTGGCCAAAGGTCGAAGCAGGACTGAGAGCCGCCGTATCACAAGCGCCGGGCACCGGTAGTCCGGACCGGCACACATGCTGGCTCACGACGATCGATCCGGACGGGAAACCGCACGTCACTCCCATTGGTGCGGTGTGGATCGACGGGGCGTTCTGGTTTCAGACGGGCGACCGGACGCAGAAGGCGAAGAACCTCGTAAGCGACCGACGCTGCTCGCTGGCTGTGGCGATACACGACTTCGATCTCGTGGTGGAGGGCGAAGCGCAAAAAGTGACCGATGCGAAGCCCGTTGCGATGATCGCCGAGGCGTTCGCCGCGCAGGGCTGGCCCGCAGAGGTCGACGAGACCGGTACCGGTCTAACCGCCCCGTTCAACGCTCCGGGAACCGGGCCGCCGCCATGGTTCGTCTACCGCATCACTGCGAAGACGGCGCACGTCGTGGGAACAGTTGAGGAGACCGACGGAGCGGCGCGGTTCAACTTCTAGTAGCCGATCTCAGTACCCCATCGCTTGGAGCATGTCCCGGCCTTCTTCGGTCATTCGGTCCGGCCCCCACGGCGGGTCGAAGCCGAACTCGACGACGCAGTCCTCCACGCCCTCGACGGTCTTTACCGCCTCGACGGCTTGGAACTCGATCAGCCCGGTAGCCGGACAACCCATCGAGGTCAGCGTCATCCGAACCTTCACTCGCGAGTCCTCGATATCGATGCCGTAGATCAGGCCGAGGTTCACCACGTCGATACCGATCTCGGGATCGGTTACTACCTTGAGGGCTTCCCAGACCTCTTCCTCGTTGATGGTTGCTGTGTCAGCCACCGTTCTTTCCATCTCCTCTGGTCAGTGCGTCCTTCAACGCCATCCATGCTAGTAGTGCGCACTTCACGCGGACGGGAAACTTGGCCACACCTTCTAAAGCCATAAGGTCGCCCAAATCTTCCGCAGGGTGCTCGCCGTGCATCATCAGGCGGATCGTCTCCGTAAGATCCAGGGCATTCTTGACGCTCTTGCCGACGACCGCCTCCGTCATCATCGAGGCCGACGCCTGCGAGATCGAGCACCCCTTGCCATCGAAGGCGACATCGGACACCGACCCCCCTTGGATGTCGACGGCCAGGTGCAGCTCGTCGCCACAGAGAGGGTTGTCGTGCTTAACGGCGATAGCACCCTCCACTCCGCGCCGCTTGTTCCGCGGGCTGCGGTAGTGGTCGAGGATGATTTCGCGGTACAGGTCGTCTACTGACATGTTTTAGCCCCTAGAGAAGAACACACGAGCCTTGTCGACCGCTTCCACCAGCGCGTCGATATCGGCCTCATTGTTGTAGACGTAGCAGCTGGCCCGGCACATCGCCGGCACGTCGAAGCGTTTCATCAGCGGTTTTGCACAGTGGTGGCCGGCGCGGATGGCCACGCCTTCGCCGTCCAGGATCGTGCCTACATCGTGTGGATGGATGAGCTCGCCGTCCGCTTCGAAGATGTTGAAGGAGAAGGTTGTACCGCGATGTTCGGGGTCCGTAGGCCCGTAGACGCGAACGCCCTCGGCATCGCCGAGCGCCTTGAGCGCATAACGCGATAGCTGGATCTCGTTGGAGTGGACGTTGTCCATACCAAGCTCGGACAGATAGTCGATCGCGGCGCCGAACCCGACGGCCTCGGCCGTCATCATCGTCCCGCCTTCGAACTTCCACGGGATGTCGTTCCACGTCGATCCCTCGAGCGATACGTCGCGGATCATCTCTCCGCCGCCCATGAAGGGATCCATCTCTTCCAATAGCTCAGGCCGCGCGACCAGGGCACCCACGCCCATCGGTCCGAGCATCTTGTGGGACGAGAACGCGAGGAAGTCGCATCCGAGAGCCTGAAAATCAGTCGGCACGTGTGGAACGAGCTGCGCTCCATCGACCAACACCAACGCACCGACGGCGTAGGCCGCCTTCACTATCGGTTCGAGGTCGTTGATGGTTCCGAGCACGTTGGACATGCCGGTGACGCATACGAGCTTTGTGCGCTCGGTTACGAAGGTGTCGAGCTGCGAGTAGTCGAGCTCACCCGCTTCGGTGACCGGCAGATACCGCAATGTGGCACCGCAGTCCTTGGCCGCCATCTGCCACGGGACGAGATTCGAGTGGTGCTCCATCACCGTGGCCAGGATCTCGTCGCCGGGACCCAGCTTGCGCCGGACCCACGAATAGGCAACGAGGTTCGTCGATTCCGTAGTTCCGCGGGTGAAGACAACGCCGCTGGTGTCCGGAGCGTTCACGAATCGCGCCACCTTTTCCCGGGCCAGCTCGTAGGCGGCCGTGGCCTCCTCACCCAGCATGTGGATCGCGCGATGGACGCCGGCGTTGTGATGCTCGTAGTAGTCGATAAGCGCGTCGATGACCTGGCGTGGCTTCTGAGACGTGTTGGCGCTGTCGAGATACACGAGCGGTTTGCCGTGTACCTCGCGGTCGAGGATCGGGAAGTCCTTGCGGACTCTGCCGACGTCGAACGTCACTCCTTGTGCGCCCCCTCTACCTCTGCTTGGTCGGTGTCGACACCGAACTCCTTGCGCAGCTCCTCGTAGCCGACCTCTTCCAGGTGGTCGGCTAGCTCCCGTCCTCCCGAGCGTACGACGCGCCCCCCGAGAAGGATGTGCACGACGTCGGGCGACACGAAGTTCAGGATGCGTGTGTAGTGCGTGATCACGGCGAAAGTGATATCGGGCCCCCGGAGACGGTTCACTGCTTCGGCCACAAGGCGGACGCCGTCGATGTCGAGTCCGGAATCGGTCTCGTCGAGGATCGCGAGCTCCGGACGGAGCAATGTGAGCTGAAGGATCTCCGCGCGCTTCTTCTCTCCACCGGAGAAGCCCTCGTTGATGTTCCGTCCGGCGAAGGACGGGTCCATGTTGAGAAGCTCGAGCTCGGAACGCAGCTGCGACATGAACTCTCGGATCGGCACGTCTTCGCCGCGCACGGCGTTCATCGCGGTACGCAGGAAGTTCGACACCGATACGCCGGCCACCTCGACCGGGTACTGAAAGGCCAAGAACATTCCAAGACGCGCGCGTTCGTCGGGCTGAAGCCCGGTGACGTCTGTGCCCTTGAACACGATCGAACCTTGCGTAACGACGTAAGCGGGATGGCCGAGCAAAACCTGTGCCAGGGTCGACTTTCCCGAGCCGTTCGGGCCCATGATCGCGTGGACCTGGCCTTTGGGGATCTCGAGATCGACGCCGCGCAGGATCGGCTTGTTCTCCACCGATACGTGGAGATCGGAGATCTTCAGAATCGTTTCGGGCATCACGCGTCCTCCACGTCGACGAGCACTTCGCCGTCCTCGACCTTAACGGGGAATGTCTTCAAGTCTTCCGTCGCCGGAAGCGACTTCACCTCACCGGTGCGCACATCGAAGATCGACCCGTGCAATGGGCATTCGATCTCGTAACCCTCACAGAAACCTTCCGAAAGAAAAGCATGCTCGTGGGTGCAGATGTCCTGCACGCAGTAGACGTCGCCTTCGACCCGAACCAAGGCCAGCTTCTGCCCGTCGGCTTCCACCTGAAGCGGCTCGCCGCTCGGGATGTCGTCGACTTTGGCGACCTTGACGAAGTTGCTCATCCTTCGGCCTCCATCTTTTGCCTGATCGCATCGGCGAGACGGTCCTGCATGCCGGACCACGCAACCTGGTCGAGGACCTGGTTGAAGAACCCGAACACGATGAGGCGCCTCGCTTCCTCCAGAGGTATACCGCGTGTCTGCAGGTAGAAGAGGTGGTCGGCGTCGATCTGCCCGACGGTTGCACCGTGCGTGCACCGCACATCGTTGTTCTCGATCTCGAGCTGTGGGTTCGGCAGCGCGCGGGCCTTCGGAGATAGAACCAGATTGCGGTTGGCCTGATAGGCATCGGACCGGAACGAATCCTTCTGGATGCGGATCGTCCCGTAGTACAAGGCTTGCGACGTGTCGGCAAGTGCTCCCTTGTAGAGAAGATCGGACGTCGTGTGCGGAGATGCATGGTCCTGCAAGGTCCAGTGCTCGAAGCGCTGGTCGGCGTGGGCGAAATACAGGCCGTACATGAAGCTGTTCGCGCCCTCTCCGGCCAGCGTGCATTCCTTCCACGTCCGGGAGAAGTCGCCCCCGAGCGTTACAACGAGTGTGTTGAGGAGTGCATCGCGGTCGAGTCGCGCCCGCACGTTCGCGACGTGCTTCACACCGGTTCCCCAGTCCTGATAGGTGACCCAACCGACGTTCGCGCCCTTGCCGATGAACATCTCGACGACCGGCGCAGCGAGCGTCGGTTCGCTCATCGGGCCGCTGGAATAGACGTCGTTGAAGACGACTTTGGCGTTGTCCTCCACGATGATGACCGTCCGGGGAAGGACGGCGCCGCCGGCTGCATCTGCGTCGATCGTGTGCGTGGCGTGGAAAGGCGCCGTCAGCTCCACACCTTCGGGCACGTACATGAACGTCCCTCCGCGGTGCGACGCCAGCGAGAGCGCGGTAAAGGGGTCGGTCGATCCGACGAGGGAACCCAAGCGCGGCCTGAGCAGGTCGACATGCTGTGTGATCGCCGTGTCGAGGTCGCAGTAGATGACACCCGCAGCTGCAGCCTCTTCGGGAGCTTCGAGCGAAACGGTGGCTAGTGAGTCCGGGGAAAGGCGAAAGTTCTCCGGCCGTATGGCGGCCACATCAGTGAAGCGCCAATGCTCCTCGCGTCCCTCCGGGTATTGGATAGCGCCGTACTGAGCCCAGGCCTGCCGGCGAAGCTCGGCGAGCCAATCTGGCGATGCCCGGACGAGCGAGTCGACCGTGGCGTCCAGTGTGGTAACGGTGGCCAATTCAGCGTCTCCGTCTTCGACTACGACGGGGTCGGCGGCTAGCCGACCGAGCCTTCCATCTCGAGCTCGATGAGACGGTTGAGCTCGACTGCATACTCCATGGGGAGTTGCTTGGTGATGGGCTCGATGAACCCGCGCACGATCATCGCGGCGGCCTCGGCCTCCGGGATGCCGCGGCTGCGCAGGTAGAACAGCTGCTCGTCGCCGATCCGCGCCACGGTTGCTTCGTGGCCCATCTCGACGTTCTCAGCTTGGATGTCCATGTATGGGTAGGTGTCGGAGCGCGAGGTCTCGTCGATCAGCAGGGCATCGCAGACGACGTTGGACTTCGATCCCTTCGCGTCGGGATGCATCCAGACGCCGCCTCGGTACGACGTGCGGCCCCCATCCTTTGAGATCGACTTCGAGATGATCCGAGAGCTTGTCTCGGGAGCAACGTGCGTCATCTTCGAGCCTGTGTCCTGGTGCTGTCCCTTGCCGGCGAACGCAAGCGACAGCGTCTCGCCGTGCGCCTTGCGTCCCTTTAGGACGACGGCCGGATACTTCATCGTGACCTTGGAGCCGATGTTGCCGTCGACCCACTCGACGACGGCGTTCTCCTCGGCAACGGCACGCTTTGTGACGAGGTTGTAGACGTTGGACGACCAGTTCTGGATCGTTGTGTACGTCAGACGCGCGTCCTTGTGCGCGATGAGCTCCACCACCGCGGAGTGCAACGAGTTCCCGGAGTATGTCGGAGCCGTGCACCCCTCGATGTAGTGAACGTACGCGCCCTCATCGGCGATGATCAGCGTGCGCTCGAACTGTCCGGCGTTCTCGGCGTTGATGCGGAAGTACGCCTGCAGCGGGATGTCGACGGTGACGCCCGGAGGCACGTAGATGAAGGAGCCTCCGGACCAGACGGCCGAATTCAGCGCGGCGAGCTTGTTGTCGTTGATCGGGATGATCGTCGAGATGTACTTCTGGACGATCTCCGGGTGCTCGCGGACGGCCGTGTCCATGTCCGTGAACAGGACGCCCATCTTGGAGATCGATTCCTTGACCGAGTGGTAGACCGACTCGGACTCGAACTGCGCGGAGACCCCGCCGAGGTACTTCTGCTCGGCCTCCGGGATGCCCAGGCGGTCGAAGGTGTTCTTGATGTCCTCCGGAACGTCGTCCCAGTTTCGTTCGGACTTCTCGGAGGCGCGAAGGAAGTAGTAGATGTCGTTGAAGTCGATGCCGGACAGGTCGGCGCCCCAGTTCGGCACCGGACGACGCTCCCAGCGGTCGAAGGCCTTGAGCCGGAACTTCCGCATCCACTCGGGCTCGGACTTCATCCAGGAGATCTCTTCGACGACCTCTCTGGACAGGCCCTTCTTGGGCTCGAAGACATACTTCTCGGGCGTGCGCCAGCCCCAGCGCTCCTCATAGGTGCTTTGGGGGTCCATATCCAGGCGCTGCGCCATTGGTTCCTCTCGGGTCGGGCCTTCACCTGTGTTACCCGGGCGGCGGGGCCCCTTATTCCCTAAATACTACCGGCGTTGGCTATAGGAGCGTGAATCGGTTCACAAGGCCCGGATGGGCCCGCAGCGGTCGGAGTACGCTCAGCGAATTGTGGTGGACGACCAGGTCGAACGGATTGCAGAGTGGGCCGCCGGGGCCAAGCGTGGTGTGGCCTTCACGGGGGCCGGAATCTCCACGGAATCGGGGATCCCGGACTTCCGGGGGCCGGACGGGTTCTGGAAGCGCAACGACCAGGCGAAATTCACGATCCAGAACTACGTCCGCGATCCCGAGCACCGCAAGGAGCGCTGGCGCATGGCTCTCGAAGGTCGCGGCTTCTTGGGCGGGGGCAAAGCGGTCGAACCCAACGCCGGGCACGTCGCTCTCGCGAAGCTCGAGGAGCTCGGCTGCATAAGAGGCGTGATCACTCAAAACATAGACGGCCTCCATATCGATGCCGGGAATCAACGAGTGCTCGAGCTTCATGGCACGAATCGGACCATCGGCTGTCTATCGTGCGGCCAGACCTGGCCAACCGGCGACATCATGAAGCGCGTCGAGGACGGTGAGGAAGACCCCGAATGCACTAATTGTGGAGGGGTCCTGAAGTCATCGACCATCTCCTTCGGCCAGCAGCTTCCTCCGGACGTTGTCGAAGAGGCGCAGCGCTGGTCGTTGGAGGCCGACTTCTTCCTCGTCGTCGGGTCGTCGTTGATCGTCTACCCCGCTGCGTCCTTTCCTCAGATGGCCAGACAAGTGGGGGCCAAGCTGGCGATCGTGAATCGGGAGCCGACCGAGCAGGACGACACTGCGGATGCCGTGATACACGGCGACGCGGGCCCCACGCTGTCGGCTCTCGTCGAGCGTGTCGAGCGGGCCAAGAAGTCATAAGCGGCTGAGATGAGATCTCGCTTGGCCAGATCCATGTGGAGGCGTTTTTCGCCGGGCTTGCCGGGTAGCGCCCGCCGGCTGATCGATCCGATGATCCGCATGCAAGGAGGACGGCCGATCGTCGGTCTTCCGCAGGTCGACAAGGCGTTGGTCATCGCTCCCCACCCCGACGACGAAACGCTCGGCTGCGGTGGAACGATCGCGCTTCTGTCTCGTCGAGGAGCGACAACGGCCGTGTGCTGCGTCACCGATGGCGAGGCCGTGGCGGAGCGATGGAGCGAGCGCGCCGGTACGGCGCGGCAGCGACGGAGTGAAGCCAGGGATGCATGCCGCATCCTTGGCGTGTCGGAACAACCGCGTTTCCTCGGGCGGCCAAACGAGGCGTTGGCGGAGGATCTCGACGGACTAACACACGACCTGCAAACCGTGATCGACGAAGTTCGTCCGGGCGCAGTCATGGTTCCGTGGCCGTTGGACGGTCATCCCGATCACCGCGCCGTCGCACGCGCCGTATCGCAGAGCCAGCTTTCGTCCGGCGTGGAGATATGGGCCTACGAGGTGTGGACGCCCCTGTGGGCGAATCGCCTCGTCGAGATCGGTGATGTGATCGACGTCAAGAAGGCAGCCATCGACTGCCACAGAGCCGATCGCAATCTCGATCCGGACATCGCCCTTTCACTCAATCGATATCGTTCCGCGGCCGGACAAACCTCTTCGACCCATGCCGAAGCGTTCCTCGTTCTGTCCGCGCCGCGTTTTCGCGAGATGATCGAGTGATGCGGGTCTTCTTCCTCAGTCAGGCACCCGGCGTCTCGGGTGGCGAGCGCGTGGCGCTGCAGGCCCTCGCACGTATACCGGACATCGAAGTCGTCGTGTCCGGGCCGGGGCCGGTGTGCCGATTCGCAGAGGATCTCGGCTTCGAAAGCATCGTGTTCGAGAAGAAGAGGTCGCACCGGCTGACGCACGCTGCGCGCGTAGTGAACGGTGGCTTGCGCGTCCGGCGTTTGGTCCGATCCTTCGATTCCGACCTGCTCTACGCGAACGGTACGAGAGCCATCCCTTACTCCGTCATCGATCGCGCTTTGGGCGGACCGCCGCTTCTTTTCCATCATCACGGTCTGCTGACCGGAGGTCCGGTGCGCACCCTTGTTCGCGCTTCGGACCGCTGGGTCGACAGCTACGTCGTCCCATCGGAGATCTGTGCGGAGCCGTTTCGACGCAAGGACAAGATCAACGTCGTAGCCAACGGAGTCGATCTGAACCACTTCTCGCCCGCGATCGATCGCGCTCGGGCGAAACGCGAGCTCGGTATCCCGCCCGACGTACCGGTGGTCGGGACGGTCACGCGACCCAATCCGACCAAAGGGATGGGTGCCTTCTTGGAGCTCGCCGAGAGGCTGCGCGAAACAGAGGCGTGGTTCCTCCTGGCCGGCGGACCCGCCTTCCCTCATGAAGTGCCCCACTATCAGCAGATCCGCGACCGGGCCGCGGCGCTCGGCAACCGCGTGGTTCTGACCGGCAAGCTCGAAGATCCCCGGCGCGCGTATTGGGCGATGGACGTCTTCGTCCACCTCGGGGAACCGGAAGTGCAGCCACTCGCGATGATCGAAGCGATGAGCAGCGCGCTGCCGGTCGTTGGTTATGGGTGGGGCGGACTGCCGCTGATGCTTGGTGACGATGCGTTGCTGGTCAAACCCCACATCGAGGATGCGGCCGATGCCGTCCAAGAGCTCATCTCGAACACGTCGCTCGCGGCCGATCTGTCCGCGCGCGTTCGCGATCGATGCGAGGCCAGCTACAGCATCGACAGGACCGCGGAGTCTTTAGGAGCCGTACTCAGGGCGACGATTCGATGATCGCCGGATCTTGATCGGCTGCGCGCGCCGTTAGGCTCCGGGCCAGCGGCACGATCTTTCCGCGCCGGGTGACATCTGGCTGTCGCCGGACGACCCTCATCGAATCGGCCTGCTTCCAGATCGACCGAGCACCGGCGGCGACGGGATCCTCCGTCAGCTCGGATAAAACGGTCTTGACCAACTCACTTTCGTCGGGAACGTCAACGCTTGGGCTGACGACTAGAGTCAGCTTGGTGAAGCTGTGTTCGTCCTCTTCCTCTACCAGCTGATAGTCCAGCGGGGTGCCGCCGAAGCGTGAAGGCAGCACCTCGTCGAGGATGCGAAGCATCGTGCTGCCTATGAGGGTGACGCCATCGCCCGTCAGCTTTCGATAGCTGTAGATGTCGCGTATGTGCCGGCGCCACCCGAGCTCTTCGAACGGGCAGCCGCACGCCCGCTCCTCGATGACGCCGTAATCGTCGAGCTCGACGTTGAGCAGGATCTTGGGCGCCGCGCGTCGAAGAGACGTGAAGTGGAAGGGCTCCACTTCGAGCTGCGTGCCGGGGATCAGCCGCGGGTGAGTGATCAACACCAGCTGATGCTCGTGCAGGTGGAGGTCGCTCGGATCTACCGGGTTCGCGCAACCCGTTCCTATACGACCGGTCTCCGTTGCCGTGTACTGACCGACCAGGCGGGCGCCGGAGGCTTCGATCCCGCGTGTCTTGCCGGCCGTAGCGGGATCACCGGCTCCCATGAATGTCACACCGGCGAGGTCCAAGCCTCTCTCTACGGCGGCAGTTGCGACGCGAAGTGAGTGACTGGGGTTCGCGCCGACCATCGCGCGACCGGTCTCGCGCGCACGCTTGGACGCCCATTCCGCGATTACATGCGATTCGTCCAGGCCGATCAGCTGCGGCAGAGGGATCTTCACACCAACCGATCGGGCTGCTGCCGCAACGGCGACCGGAACGACGCGGAATCCCAGTGCGGATACCCAATTCCGATCCACCACCGGCGCGAACCACCGCTCGCGGTGCTGTCCGAACCGAGCATCTGACAGCGAGGTCTTGTAACCGTTGCTGCTCTCGCTCACCCACGCTTGCGGTGCGCCGAGCAAACTATGGCCCCACATACCGAGCATCCGGTGCGCGACCTTGCTCTCGATGTCCTCGATAGAGAAATGGATCGTCATGGGAGCGCCGGTCGTGCCGCCCGTGGTGTTGCGCGGCCCGGCCTTGACCAACGGGTTGTCGAAATCGGCGGCAGCCGGCTGGTACGAAAGATCACCACGTTCGACGCGAGTGCGACCCTTGAACTCCTCGAAGGACACGTACACGCCCGCTGCGCGCAAGCCTTGAAGAGTTGACTCCAGACCTGACGTCTTTACTTCGCGTTGCATGTCACCAAGCTCGCAACCCGCCATCTTCAACAGGGGGAGGTACGGGCTGTGCTCGTTGCCGTAGACGGCGTTCTCCATCGAGTAGAGGAAGTTAGCCTCCCGCTGCTCTTGCTCGAGTGCGATCGAACGCTTCGCGTCTTCTACGGAGAACCTTGGCTGCCGGAGGTAGCCGGGGATCCGCGATATGAACCTCAGGTACGACCCCGCCACCGTTGCCACGCGTCGAGCCTAGTCCGCAGACTTGCTAATCGCTGGCAGGCTCGCCTTCAGCTGCAGTCTTCAAACGTTCGAGAGTGACGCGCATCCCGTCCTCGCGCTGCGCATCCTGCCTGCGGATGATCGGCGCCACGAGCCGGATGAGCGGCGGCAAGGACACGACCTTGCTCGTTTCGATCACTTTGGTGCCGATGCCGTCCGGCATGAACTCGTAACGCCAGCGCGTCATCTCTTTATTGCGATGACCGACGGAGAAAAGCCCATCGATCGTGCGGAACTCGAAGACACGCCCGGGGTCGGACTCTGTGACCTCGCACGTCGTCCACCACCGCAGCGGCCCCTGCCGGTTGTAACCCTTGAACTTCGCTCCGACATCGGGCCCGGTACTTCCTTCCAGCCACTCGCACCGAAAGCAGACCGGCGACCACTCACCCATGCGCGTTACATCGGAAACGAGGCGCCAGATGCGCTGCGGAGGTGCATCGATATGGAGGCTGACTTCCGGCATCGCGCTATGTTGCCACGCCCGGCTGACGAGGCGCCGCCGGCGCGGGCGGTCCGGTGTTCGATTCGCCGTTGTAGTTGAAGGCCGGATAGATGTCCACATAAGTGGGAGCAGGCGCATAGCGTCGCGATCTGCCGCCCGAGCCCGCGTGTGAACGCAAACCCGAACCGGAACCGCCCCTCCCGATCGCTCGCGCACACGTCCACGGACCCCACCCCTTGTCCTTCATCAAGGAGTGAGCAACTCGCACATTGGTCATCGGGTCATAGAGGTCTTTTCCTCCGACCTCTTTGATGCGCCATGCATGAGTACGTCGATGGATCTGGAAAACGCCGACGTAGCTGCCGCTGCGTGCGTTCGGGTCATATCTCGACTCGCAGCGCGCGACGCGCAAGGCCTCGTCAGCTCGTGATCCGAAGACGGCTTTGATCATCTCCGTTATGGACATTTCGTCGTCGTCGGAGTCTTTCGATCGCTTCTCCGCGACGGGGCGGCTCCGCTCCGCCACAGACGTAACGATCGATGGCGCCAGCAAAGCGGACGCCGTAACCGCCGGCGCCGTAATTGCCGCTGCTATCCCCAGTACTGCCCCTAGCTTCCAGCTCCCCCCCGTCCGCGGTCTTTCCTCGACCGTGGGCATGGGTTATCCCTTTCTCTTGGCGCCCGCCCGCACGCATGCAGAAGTCCGTTTGCACGCGTTGCGAGGCTCGGCGCCTCGTCCGAGGGCAAGATGGGCCCTCGGGCGCCCGTGCGGCATCACCTCGTGACTTAGTGGGATCCCGCGTCGGCCCCCGCGTGGGGGCCTGGGCACCTGCGAAGACTAGCCGCAGTTGTCTTAATTGGCGAACATCTGTTGCACAAGCGCACGAGCGCTTGTGAACGCGAAAGGCGTGGCTATAATCGATGCTCGCGACGCGGGGTGGAGCAGTCAGGTAGCTCGCTGGGCTCATAACCCAGAGGTCGCAGGTTCAAATCCTGCCCCCGCTACTGAAAGAAAGTGCAGCCGTCGATCCAACGACGGTGCTTACCGCTCTCCAGTCGCCTCCGGCGACACCGCTCGGGACGACCATTGACTCAACGAGACCGGGAAGTTGTCCGTGACGAAGGCACCCCGGTACTAAGGGCAAGTACCCCCGCGGATGTGCCCGCCGTTGCGGCCCTACTGGAAGAAGTACTGCCGGGCAACCCGAAAGCGGATCCCGACGTTATGCGCTGGCAGTACTGGAGCTCACCATACGGTCCGCCGATCGGGAGGATCTTCGAATCGAACGGCGAGGTCGTTTGCCACTCGACGTCGCTGGTTGTACCAGTGCAAGCCGGAAGCAGACCACTGATGGTCGGCGTGGGGATCGACGCTGCGACACGGGAGTCATTCCAAGGCCGGGGCTTGTACAAACAGCTCTTTCAAGCAGTGATCGCCGAGCATAAATCTCGAGGCCTCTCGGCTGGAATCGCTTTCCCGGCCGTATCGACACACTTTCCGGGAGAGATCGTGCGCGACATGGCTGAAACTCCCGTCCGCACATTTGTCCTTGCGCTCCGCGCGCCGTGGCTGGCTCGACGGCTGAGACTCCCTTCACTCGCAGGACGATTCGCTATGAACGTCTTTCGGCGACCTCGGCACCGAGGCGCCAGACAGATCGACGCGCCGCCTCCAGACATCGGCACGCTCTGGTCCGCAGTCGCGAAAGCCGTCCCCTATTCGATCATCAAGGACGAGACCTGGTGGCGGTGGCGGTTTGCCGAGCACCCACACGCGCCGTATCGATACTTCGAGGTGCGAGACGGTCATGAGCTGGTCGCGGCGGCGGTGACCAGAGATCGCGAATTAATGGGCGGCAATATCGCTTGCATCCTCGAGCTCCTGGCCACCACTCCTCAGCGCGCGCGCGACGTTGTCGGCGCCGTCGTAGCGGACGCGGAAGTCGCCGATGCCGTGGCCTTTCGAGCGCCCCGGCATCGTCCGCAGACGACATGGGCCCAAGCGGCCGGCCTCCGACTCGTGCCGACTCGGCTCACACGAGAGCGCATGGTGCTACGTAGCCAGTTCTTCGATGACGCCGGCCTGGCCGATAAACCGTGGGCCGTTACATGGGGGGATACGGACTACGTCTGAGGTCGCGCGAGTTCAGCCCTGCTGGGCAGGCACGAAGAACTCGATGGCGATGTCGTCGGGGTCCTTGGCGTTCAGGTGGTGGCCGAAAGGACTCTCAACGATCCCGGAATGCTTTACCGAGCATTCGTCCAGATGCGCCTGCCACTTCTCCAATTCCTCTTTGGAATCGACGTGAACTCCAAAGTGGTCGAGCCCAACGCGGAAAGGATCGAACTGGTCTTTGTCGGGGGTCGAATCGTGATTGCGCAGACCGACCATGATCGAGCCGACGCTTAGGGCGAACCTGCCGTACTGGTCGTTGTCCTCGAGGGCGGTCTGATTGTCGAAGACCCGGTTGTAGAACTCCGAACTTCTTTTGATGTCGCTGACCGTCAGCGTGATGTGTCCTATTCCGGCAAGGTTGGGCATCCCGATCCTTTCTCTCTTGCGCTCGAGCCCGAGCGCGCCGCAAAGCCTATACCCGTCGTTATGGACGCCCGGACGCGATAACGAACATGACGCCTCCGATGTCGAGGCGTCGCTCGCTTTCACCGACGATCTCGATCTCGCAGAGGCCCGGACGCTCGCCGTCGCTAGGCACGAAGCGAACGTATTGATCCGTGAGGTCGATGCTCGCGATGTCCTCGTTCGATGCCGAACGTTCGCCGAGAACCTTCGCCCAGCGCTCGGAAGTCTCGGCCGGATCGTCTACGCGCAGGGTGAGGCCGCGGATAGCGTTCGGCCGTGTCGCAACGACCGGTCCCGTCCATGCCGGACCGCCCCACCGCCACGACGCGGGCGGGTCGGGCTGGTCGACCGACACTATCGCCCCGCCTATGTCCTTCGGATGCAGGTGCATCGCGGTGATGTCCTCGAGCTCGATCTCCCAGACAACGCGAATACCGAGGTCGCCTACCCTCCGGCGCGCGGCGGCGAAGTCGTCGGTCTGGAAGATCGCCATGTACCCGCCGGGCCCATCACGCTCCATGAGGCGACCTGCCGTGGTTCCATCCTCGACGGGAGAAACGACTTCTAGGAAGCACCCACCGATCGCGTAAACGACGTTCGTGAGTCCGAACGCCCCGACGCCCGGGTCGTGGTAACCGTCACTCAGGCCGAGCTCGGCCTCCAGCTCCTCCGACACGGAGTGAAGCGAGGGTGCGGCCAGGACGACCTGGCGGAGCCTCGTCGAGAAGGACATGTTTCGAGAAACAGTACTAACCCGGACGCTTCGGCTTGAGCCACAGCCGGCCAGCGAGAGCGGCCGCCATCAAAAGACCACCGACTAGCCGGCCAAAACCCGGCCCCCCTGTGAAGGGAAGCACGGCTTCATCGCCTTCGATCGACCCGGCGGCCCGCCATGCGAAGAGCACGGCCAGCGGATCGTGATCGGACAACGGCTCACCGTCGCCTCGGGTGAACCGCTCGCGTTCGAAGTTGTGTGAGCGCGGGATTATCTCCACGCCGCCGCCGTTGCGGAACGCGAACTTGTCGATGACGCCGGCATCGGCTCCGCAATCCACGACGAGGCACACGTCCGACAAGCCCGAGTCGGCCTGGAACTTCTCCCATACACGTCTGTCTTCCGCGGTGTCCGGTTCGGGTTCGGTGTGGAGGTTAGTGTCGCCGCCGAGGATCACCGCATGGCCCGCCGAATGCTCGCGGATGTAATCGGCTAGCTGGATGTAGCCGGACGCACGAGCTTCTTCGTCCCGGGGACCACCACCTGCTTCGCCGTGCAGGTTGTAGATGTCGATCTCCAGGCCGTCGGCGAGATTCGTCTTTGCGACCTCGAACCCCTTCTGCGCACCGCAGTCGGCAGCTCCGCCGCTCACGACGTCGCCCAGACCCGCGTCGTTGATGGGGCCGCTCAGGCCGGCGGCGCCCAGGATCACCTCGGCCACCTCGACGGCGAACTCGCCGTAACACTCCTCCCACATCACGCGCTGGATGGTTCCGAACGGCAAGCGTGACAACCGGTTGAGGCCGTCGGCGATCAGCGGCGGACCGGTCGGGAAGCGTCTCAGGTCGGTGCCGAGCGGCGCGGGCGCCGGCTCCGTGCGATAGGGATGGTTGGCCTCGGCGACGATCTCTTCGTGGAAAAAGAGCGGCACAGCACCAAGCGGATCGCCCCAATCCTCTTGGAGGAGCACTAGGTCGTATTTGTTCAGCCTCGGGCTTATGAGCGGTGAGTTCGTCGTGGGGTCGCCTCCGGAAATCCCTTGTGGGAGTCCGGCGACGTTGTAGGTGAGCGCCAGGAATTCCCCACTGGTCGGCGTGGCCGCCGTCGCCGGGGACACGCACATCACGACGAGTCCCAGGACGAATATCCACCGGACGAATATGCGGCCCCCCACGACGGAAACCTTACAGGCTCGGAAATCCACACCTTTATTCACAGGTCTTCCCCTTGCGAGTCCACAGGCTGGTGCTGTCGAATCGCCGTGAAGGTTCGGGTGAGGGGGGAGTTGGGAGTAATGCAGAAGCGGCGTCACTACGGTCGTTACGTCTTCGTACTGCTCCTGACGGTCTGGTGGGTCGTGGGTTTGCTCGGTCTGGATGGTGGCCGTCGTCCCCGCATGGAGCTGGTCGCTACGGCCGGTTTCGTCCTGCTGGTCTACAAGGCCGTGGTCGTAGCCCGCCGAAGGCGGGCCGAGGTCGAGTCCCTCTTCCGTTCGGCGGCACCCATGACCTCGAGTCCGCGAAGCTGCGTCGTCATCCGCCTCGGGGAGCCACGCTAGTCAGGAACGAGCTTCGACTTGGCTCTCCTGCCATCGCTGAAGTCCGTCGTACGCGGCGTACTTGTACGCCTCGCAATAGGTCGGGACGTTGAACGTCGTGTCGATGAAATAGTCGATCGTGTCCCCGTGCTTCATCGCCGCCTGACCGACGTGGATCGATTCGGTGGCGCTTTCGCCGAGGATGTGCACGCCCAATAGGGTTCGGTCCGATTTGGCGAAAACAAGTTTGATCATCCCGTCCGTCGAGCCGCCGATGTTCGCGCGCGAGTTTGCTTCGAATCTGCCGCGGCCGACTAAGTAAGCGATGCCCTGTGCCGCCGCCTCCTGCTCCGTCAGTCCGACCGCGGCGATCTCGGGGATTGAGTACACGCCCGTGGGCGGTGTCGGATCGACCATGTCCTTGAAATCGATGTCGAACGCATGGCATGCAGCCACACGACCTTGCTCCATCGCCGTCGACGCCAGCGCCGGCGGACCGATCACATCTCCGGCTGCATAAACTCCAGGCGCGGACGTCACGAAGTTGTTGTCGACGATGATCCGTCCGCGGTCGTCCATCTCCACACCCGCGGCCGCCAGGTCGAGCGACTCGGTGTTTCCGCTGCGACCGGACGCAACGAGAAGCTTGTCCGGTCGTAATTCTGTTCCGTCACTAAGGACGATTCGGAGCCCCTTCTCGTCACGCTCCACGGTCTCGGTCCCGGTTCCAAGTCGCAGCGACATACCCATCGAAGTGAACGTCCGAGCAAGGATGTTGGAAAGCTCTGCGTCCACGTAGGAGAGAAGCCTCTCGCCGCGATCTACAAGGGTCACGTGCGCGCCGAGCGCCGTGAAGATCGACGCGTGCTCGCAACCGATCGCGCCGCCACCGACGACCACGACGCTATTAGGCGGATCCCCGATCTCGAGAACTTCCTCCGCATCGAGGATGTCGGGATCCTCGAACGGGATCCCCGGCGGATGATAAGGACGAGATCCGGTCGCGATGATGATCGCGTCGCCGGAAAGCCGGCGCTCTCCGCCGCGCCGGGTCGACACGATGACTTCGCCGCCGCCGGCCAATCGTGCCGCCCCTCGTACGAGCTCGATCCGATGCCGGTCTACGTTCTGGCGAACGGCGCGAGCCATCGTTTGGATCACTTCCTCGGTGCGCGTCCGAAGCTTCGAGTACACCTCGCGCTGATCAAGCTCGACCCTGACCCCATAGATGTCGCGTTTCCTGAAGCCGGTGACATACAGGGCAGCTTCGCGCAGTGTCTTGGTCGGGATCATTCCCGCCTGTGTTACGCCGGCGCCGCCCAATAGCTCGTGCCGTTCGACGATCGCTACACGTTTGCCGAAATACGCCGCTTGTACCGCGGCCTTCTCACCGGCCGGACCCGAGCCGACGACGACTAAGTCGTATCGCTCGATCACGCAACAGGTGCGGACGTGCCGATGCTCTTGAGCAGCTCGGCCGCACGCTCGACGTCACGTTGCGCGCCCACACGCTCGAACGTTGCGAGCGCCGCGCGTCCCTCATCCGTCGCGCGTGCTTTGTCGCTCACGGTGAGCGCCCCGGCCAATTCGAGCCGAAGCGTCGCGCTGAGTATCGGGCGCTCCTCCTTGCCCAGCCGGTCGATCCCGGATTCGAAAGACTTGACGGCGGCCGCCCATTCGTCGTGAGCTGCGGCAACGCGGCCGTCGGCAAGGTGAGACTCGGCCTGGAGGACGGCGCTGTCCGAGTCTGCGGCGTAGTCGGCCAGGCGCTCCGCCGCGCGTTCAGCGGCATCCATGCTTCCGCGCGCGAGCTCGACGTCGACGAGCAGAGCGAGCATCTTTCCAGCTCGCAGGCGGTCTCCGACAAGCTCGTGGAGCGCCCGCGAGATGACCGCAGCTGCGAGATCGAATTCGCCCTTCCGGAAGTGCAGGCGAGCCAGCGGCTCGCAGATCTCGAAAGAATCTGCGTAAGGAGCGAGTGCCTCGGCGGCTTCGTCGATGCGGCCTTGCATCATTCGAAGGTTGGCCAGATATCCGGCCGCTTCGGCCATCTTGGGAACCGATTGCGTGGAAGCAGGTCCGAACACTCCGAGGATCTGCTCTTCGGCTTCGGGCCAGCGTCCGGCATCGCAGAGCACCGTGCCGTAGGCCAGCCGGCAGTGCGCGTGAAGTAGGGGTAAGGATCCCGAAAATCGCTTATTCGCAAAGTCCCTAGCCGCCTGCGTCCACTCCTCGGCACGACGCAACTCGCCGGTGCGCTCGCACGCCGTGAGGAGGGCGCAATAGATCAGCCCGCCGATCATCGGATCACGCACCTCACCCGAGGTGATCGCAGCCATCGCTTCGTCGAGCCGCGCGAACCCTTTCGCCAGCTGACCTTGCGATATGAGCGCTAACCCCCCATCGGCGAGAGCGCGCGCCTCGAGATCGGGATCCTTGAACTCGATCGCCAGGTCGAGAGCAACGGCTGCCGACTCTTCGAGCCTCGACGCATCGCGGACGCTGCACGCGACCAACGCCAGCTCGAAGTAACCGCGTTCGACACACCGGCCGGTTCGTTCGAGCAAGCGGTCGGCGCGGCCCAGCCAACCTCGGCTCGCCGACTCGTTGCCGTAAACGTCGTAGTAGAGACCTGCGAGGCACGTTGCCGCGCGGGCCGCTTGAGCAAAGTCGTCGGCCTGCTTGAACTCTCGGAAGGCTTGCTCCCATTGGTGCTGGCACTCGCCGAAGTCCTCTACGGCGAAAGCGATCGCACCGAGGAGCATCCGAGCCATGGGTGCATCACCCATTTCGATCGCCGATGTCATGGCGGCCTTCGACGACTCGATGTCGCCGGAGATCCACGCATCCATGCCGCGGACGAGCTGATCTTGCACAGTTGTGTCCGTCACCGCACTTGCAGCATACGGCGCGTCGGTAGAGCCGACTGCCCGTCGCGCTAGGGCGCGATCAGGTCCGCAGCCAAGCGACGGATCCGCGCAACGCGAGATATCGCCGACAGCAGGAGACCGGCTCCCGTGAGCAGCGTCGCCATGGTCGCCATCGTCTGGATGTTCGCGCCGTTGAGCGGGAGTCCGTCCCGGCCTTCGCTCTCCACTTCAGATTGCGGTGCCGGCGTGGCCGGGGCCGGTGTCGAAGGAGGCAGCGTTGGGACGATCTGCGCCGGCGCCGCTGTGTTCGGAAGATCCAGCGGTCCGGTCGGGCCGGGCGGGCCGGTCAGCTGTCCGAGCACGTTCCTGTCGGCCACTGCGGGACCACCTGCCGGGATCTCCGCTGCCACTGCGAGCGCACCGAGCGGCTCGGCGGTTCCCAGCTCGGCCGGTGCGACACCTTCGTTCGGATCGATCGACTCGCCCGTCGCCGGATCATTAGGTCCGCCGGTCGATGTTTCAGCTTCGCCGGGTCCCAATTGTCCGAGCGGCCCGATCGCTTCGGTCGAACCGCTCTCGGGCGTCGTCGCATCGACGGGGTCGTCTCCAGCTTCGGTCTTCTCACCCACGTGCACGTTGGATATCTCGCTATTGAGCTCGAGGTCACCGGACTCGGCGACGGCTCCGTCCGAGTCGTTATCCACGTCGATCGTGGTGTCACCTTGTCCCGCCGAACCAACGATGTTGGATCCGGCCGCGGCATCGCCGCCGCCGATGCTGCTGTCCTGCCCGCCGTTGTAGGTGTTCTCACCGCTCTGAACGGAATCGGCTTCCACGTCTCCCGAGACATCAGCCAGAGCATGAGTAGTGATGCTCAAGCCGGCCACGGCCACGGCGGCCACGGCCAGCAGCAGTCGGGCCCTCGTGGGGGCCAAGGTCTTGCGAGACATACGCCTATGATGCGGCATGAGGCCTACTGAAGCCCAGTGACTTAAAGAGTCAACGTCTGACCTGTAGTTATGGCGGAAGACGGGGCCTCTTGACCGGCGCAAAACAACCAGGTCAGCCGCCCAGCCCCATGAGATCCGTCACGAAGTGGTCGCGTCCGGCCGTGTACCCGCCGTCCACGACGATGGCCTGACCGGTGAGGAAAGAAGCGTCCGGGGATAGCAGGAACGCGGCCACCGCGGCGACCTCCTCGGGGTGCCCGCGTCGTCGCAGCGCATGCTCGCGCGTCAGCTCCGCCACCACCTTCTCCATCCCCGGCATATCGAAGACGCCCTGCGCCAAAGGGGTGTCGATGAAGCCCGGACAGATCGCGTTCGCACGGATCCCGCTCGGCCCATAGTCGATCGCGATGTTTTTCGTAAACAGGATGACCCCGCCCTTCGACGCGTTGTACGAACTTCCGCCGGCCGTTCCTTCGATGCCTTCGACACTGGACAAGGTCACGATCGATCCCCGCTCACCGTCGACCGGCTCTTGAGCAACCATCCGCGTCAGCGCCGCCTTGGCAACCAGGAACGTGCCGGTGAGGTTGACCTCCAGGATGCGTTCCCATTCGGATCGCTCGACCATGTGCGCAGGGCCGCCTCCCGCGATCCCGGCGGCGTGCACGACACCGTCGAGACGTCCGTCGACGGCAGCGAACAGCGATGCGATCTCGTCCTCTTTCGTGACGTCGGCCGGCACGAACGTGAAGGAATCGTCGGGCGGGTTTTGGATGTCACATCCGACGACGGAACCACCGTCCTCGACCAAGCGTCGCGCGGTCGCCAGACCGATTCCGGATGCCGCGCCGGTCACCACGAAGTTGCGACCATCGAATCGCGTCACCAGCTCCCCTTTGCTTGCCGAGGTCCCGGCCTGATAGGGAATCACACAATGCGCTTCTCGCTCTTCTACGAGATCCCCGTGGCCCGCCCGTGGGGGCCCGACTCTGAACGACTCGCGTACCACAACACGATCGAGCAAGCAGTTTTCGCAGAAGCCTGTGGCTGGGACGCCATCTGGACCGTCGAGCACCACTTCCTAGAGGAGTACTCGCACTGCTCGAACCCCGAGATCCTCTACGGGGCGATCGCCGCCAAGACCACGACGCTCCGACTTGGGTACGGAGTGCGTTTGATGCCCAAGCCGTACAACCATCCGGTCCGCACGGCCGAATCGGTTGCGGTGCTCGATCTCATCTCCAACGGACGCGTCGACTTCGGTACGGGCCGGTCGTCAACGCGTCCGGAGTTAGAGGGGTTCGGTATCGATCCGCGCGAGACGCGAGAGATGTGGCAAGAAGCCATCGGACACGTCGTCGGCTGCTGGACGAACGACGAGTACTCATTCGAGGGCAAGTACTGGTCGATGCCGAAGCGACGTGTGCTGCCCAAGCCTTTACAGAAGCCGCACCCACCCTTGTACGGAGCTACGTCGAGCGAGGACGGACACCGGCAGGTCGGCGCGCTCGGGCTCGGCTTGTGCTCCTTCGCGGTCGGCGTTCCCCCGGAAGAGGTCGCTAAGAAGATCGAGATCTACCGAGCATCTGTGAAGGGCTGCGACGAACCGATCGGAGCCTTTGTCAACGATTCGGCCGCCACCTTCACGATGACGGTGTGCGCGCCGACACGCGAAGAAGCTTGGGCCACGGCACGCGAATCCTTCGAGTGGTACCCGAAGCACGGCGCCCGATTGATCGGCACCGTCGCCGAGATGATGGCCGAACGGCAACAAGAGCTCGGCAACTACGCGTACGCCGCGGACATGAAGAAGACGGACGACCAAGGGCTGCTCGACCTGCTCTCGCTCGAGTACCTGGCCGACTCCGGGGCCTGCGTTCTCGGTACCCCGGACGACTGCGCGAAGCTGTGCGAGCGCTACGAAGAAGCCGGCGTCGACCTGCTGCTGTGCCTGGTGAACCCGTACAAGATCGGCCACGAGCAGGTGATGCAAACCATCGAGCTTATGGGCCGCGACGTCATCCCTCGCTTTCGCTGAGTAGGTCATGCTGTGCAGCTTTCGCTGCACAGCATGGTCCTGCCGCTTCGCTCGCTCAGCGGTAGCCTGGCTCCATGACAAGCGATGCCGTCTACGCCTACTACCCGGTGTTCGGACGCACGCCCGAGCTCCGGAAGATGGGAGCCCCGTTCTTCGCAACGCAGACCGAAGAGCTCACGTCGATCTTCAACGACTTCAAAGACCGGGTCAGCGTCCGCGGTGTCTACTCCTCCACTGGCTTTCGTCCGGACGCCGACCTCATGTTCTGGTGGGTAGCGGACAGCGCCGATGACGTGCAGGACCTCCTCACCGAGGTCCGCCGTACCCAGCTCGGGCGGCGCATGGATCTGACGCACACCTTCCTCGGAGTCGTGCGTCCGGCCGAATTCAATCCCGATCATCTCCCCGCTTTCCTTCGCGGCGAGGCACCGCGGCACTACCTGTCCGTCTATCCGTTCGTGCGAACCGAGGACTGGTACCTGATGCCGTCCGAGGAACGCTCCAAGCTCCTGCGCGAGCACGGCGAGATGGGACGCGAGTTCCCCGACGTTCTTCCCAACACAACGAGCGCGTTCGGGCTCGGCGACTGGGAATGGATCCTCGCCTTCGAGGCCGACGACCTGACAAAGATCGTCGATTGCATCCGCCGTTTGCGAGAAGCCGAGGCGCGGCGCTACACGAAACTCGACGTGCCCTTCGTCGTCGGGATCCGCCGCGAGCTGGGCGACGCTCTCGAACGACTCGCCTAACTATCTGAGCCCGTAGCGTCCTGTGCCGTCGGCGCGGGCGGTGTCGTCACGGGCTCCCGCGGCGGTGCGGGCGGCGCTGCAGCCGGAGTCGCCGCTCCGACCGCGCCCACGGACATGTCCTCGCCGCGGCGGCGCTTGGAGATCGCGATGGCGAGAACGATCCCGGCCGTGGCCGCGCCGGCCACGACTGCGCGAACGATCGTGTTGTCTCCGTAGCCGACGACCTGGACCACGATCAGCAGGGCCACGAGGTTCATGACCTTGATGAGTGGGTTCAATGAAGGACCGGCCGTGTCCTTGAAGGGGTCGCCCACAGTGTCGCCGATGACTCCGGCCTTGTGCGCTTCTGATCCTTTGCCTCCGTAAGCACCCTCCTCGATGAGCTTCTTCGCGTTGTCCCATGCGCCGCCGGCGTTGCTGAGCAGGACCGCGAGCAGCTGACCGGACACGATCACGCCACCGAGGAATGCACCCAGTGGCGCCACGCCGAGCCCGAAGCCGACGGCCACCGGAGTCAGAACGGCCATGAGCCCCGGCGTTACGAGCTCGCGCAACGAGTCGCGCGTGACGATGTCGACAACGCGTCCGTATTCGGGCTTCTCCGTGCCCGCCATGATCCCGGGGTGGTCGCGGAATTGGCGTCGCACTTCCATCACCACTCGAGACGCGGCCCGCTCAACAGCTCGGATCGTGAGCGACGAGAACATGAACGGCACCGAACCACCGATAAGGAGACCAACCAGGATCAGCGGATCATCGATCGCGACGCTGAATGCCTTCTGCGTGAGCTCCGAGACCGTGTCACGGAACGTGCCGAAGAGCGAGGTGGCCGCGATGACGGCCGTAGCGATGGCCATTCCCTTGGTGATTGCCTTCGTTGTGTTGCCGACCGCGTCTAGGTGTTCGATCGACTCGTCGCCCTCGGCGCCCAGACCCCCGGACATCTGGCCGATGCCCTGTGCGTTGTCGGCGATCGGTCCGAAGGTGTCCATCGACACGATCACGCCGACGGTCGTGAGCATGCCCATACCGGTGAGCGCGATCGCGTACAGCGCGAATTCGATGTCGCCGCCACCGAGCAAGAACGCCGCCGCGATCGCTCCGCCTATGACAAGGATCGAGTAAACGGTCGACTCCAGTCCCGACGCGAAGCCGGCCAAGATGGTCGTCGCCGGTCCGGTCTGTGTGGCTGCGGCGATGTCCTTCACCGGGCGCCGCTTCGTCGAGGTGAAATGCTCGGTGAGAACTTGGATAACCGAAGCCAAGATGAGCCCGAAAACCACGGCCCACGCTACGCGCAGGTCCTTCATGTACGTCTGCGCGATAACGAACACGCCAATGGCCGAGAGCACTGCAGAGATGAAGAAGCCGCGGTTGATGGCCTTCATCCCGTCCTCGTTCTCGCCGCGAGGACGAACCGACATGATCCCGACGATCGATGTGATGACGCCGACCGCCCTAACGAAGAGCGGGAACATGACTCCGAGCGCAGCGCCGCGCGGATTGGATTCTCCGCCGAAGGCGAAGAAGCCAAGGATCATCGCGGCGACGAGCGTCACCTCGTAGGACTCGAAAAGGTCGGCGGCCATACCCGCGCAGTCGCCGACGTTGTCCCCGACGTTGTCCGCGATCACCGCCGCGTTGCGCGGGTCGTCCTCGGGAATACCGGCCTCGATCTTGCCCACGAGGTCTGCGCCAACGTCGGCGGCTTTAGTGAAGATTCCGCCACCGACCCGCATGAACATCGCGAGCAGCGCGCCACCGAAGCCGAATCCGACGAGGACCTGCGGAGCGCCGCCCTTGTAGCCGAGGAAGATCGCCGTCGCACCGAGCAGGCCGAGACCGACAGTGAACATACCGGCTACGCCACCCGACCTGAATGCGATCTCCATCGCCTTACGGCGGCTGGTTCTTGCGGCGGCTGCGGTGCGGACATTCGCACGCACCGCCAGCGACATACCGACGTAGCCGGTTAGAGCAGAGAACCCCGCTCCCACGATGAACGCCACCGACCGCGCGATACGGATCTGCCAGTCGGGAGCAGGAAGACCTAGTAGCACGAAAGTAAGCACGACGACGAAGACGATCAACGTTCGGAACTGCCGCCCTAGATAGGCCGATGCACCTTCTTGGATCGCTTTAGCGATCTCCTGCATCCGCGGCGTGCCCTGGTCCGAGGAGAGCACCTGGCGAACGAGATATGCCGCAAAGAGAAGAGCAACCAAGGAAAGTCCGAGGATCACCCAGAGCGATGTGATGTCGAAGTTCGAAAGGTCGATATTCAGGCGTCTTGCTTCAGGCACCGGCGATCCTCCTAGTCAATTTTCGAGGGAGGCCCTAGGGCCGTCCCGGAGAAGGCTCCCCTAAAGGGAACCGGGGGATTCTAACCGTGTCCGGCAGGCGGCCGTCACTACCAGCCGAGCCAGGTGGTGAGCTCGGAGGCCGGCCTGCGCGGAGTTGGCGCCCGGCTGCCTTCCGGAAGCCCGAGGTAGACGAACCCCACGACCTCTTCGGTCTCTGCCAGTTCGAGCTGGGTGCGGATGGCCGGTCGGTAAGCGGCAGGGCCGGTCCGGAGCATGGCTCCGAGGCCCTTGGCATGCGCACCGATCAAGAAGTTCTCGATGGCCATAGCCACGGAGGCGAACTCCTCGCGCTCTACCGCCTCATCGGAGGCCGACGGCTCGCACGTGAACACGACGATCACCGGAGCGCGCTCGACCTTCTTGGCTGCATCGGCGTGGGCCACTTCGGGATCCCCGCCTTCTTCGATGGACGCCTGGGCGATGGCTCGCGCAAGACGCTCGCGCTCTGGTCCGGCCAGAACGTAGAACCTCCACGGTTCCGTCAGATGGTGACTGGGGGCCCGGACGGCGAGCTCGAGAAGCTCCTCGATGTCTGCGCGGTCGGGTTGCTGCGATCCGACACGCGGACGCATGGTCCGCGTGCGGATCGCCTCGATCGCCTCCAACGTTCTATCTGCCGGACTGCTGCTGCGCGCGCTCGACCGCTCGACGGCCCGCCTGATTCTCCCGCTGATAGGTAGCGAGATCGCCATCGCGCAGAGCGGCGTCGGCGCGCTCGAAGTGATCGACTGCCTCGGAAAGTGACTCCGAAACGTTCCCGGACGGTGCCGGCCCGCTCGGCTCTTCGGTGGGTTGTGGTGCTGGTTCGCCATCGGTGCCTTCCACCGACGGGCCGCGGCCGGCGATCGCCGCTTGCAGCGAGGAGGCGAGCGTCGGCTCGAATCCGATCTGATCGCCCAGAACGACGATCACACGTCGTAGCTCGGGAAGCGCCGTTTCCGCATCCTCGGACGTCAGATAGATGGGCTGCACGTACATGATCGAGCGTTCGACGGGAATAACGAAGATCGGGCCGTGACTGACGCGTGAACCGGCGCGGTCCCACAGCGTGAATTGCTCGGAGATGTCCGAATTCTGATTGATGCGAGCAGAAACGTTGCGCGGGGCATCGATCTCTGCCGTGCGCGGGAACGAAAGCTCGACGATCTCCCCGTAATGATCACCGTCCATCCGCGCCGCGATCCACCCGTTGAGCGTCGGCCGGCCCCGAGGAGTAAAGGGAAGCATCAACACGAACTCTTCCTTCGTCTCACCGGGAAGTTTCATGACGACGTAGTACGGATCCATGTTGACGCTCACTTGGCCGCTCGAGCGCACCGGATCGACCGGGATGTCCCAAGCGTCTTCACGTGCGTAGAACTGCTGAGGGTCGTTCATGTGGTAAAGGCGGTACTGCCAGGCTTGCACGGTGAAGAGATCCTCCGGGTAACGCAGGTGCTCGCGGAGCTCCGACGGCATCTGTTTTTCGGAAACGAATAGGTCCGGGAACGCGGCTTGATAGGTCGAAGCCAGCGGGTCGGACGGATCCCAGAGATAGAACTTGGTCGTGCCGTTGAAGGCATCGACGACGACCTTCACCGAGTTGCGCATGTAATTCACGGTGCCGCTGGCGCCTTCTACTACGTCGGCGAGATTTACGCGCTCGGCGTATGGATACCGATCCGTAGTCGTGTAGGCATCGATGATCCAGTACATCCTTCCGTCGGCAACGACCACGTAGGGATCGTTGTCGTACTTGAGGAAAGGCGCCGCGGCCCGCACGCGTTCGCGGATGTTGCGCCGGATCATCACGCGTGACTCCGGCGTGATGAAGCTCGAAATGAGCAGATCGGTGTCCGCGTATCTAAGGGCGAAGGCGGCGCGGCGCAAGACGTTGGACATCGGGATGCCGCCCTCTCCCTTGTAGTTGGAGGTGACGAAGTCATCGCCGCGCGGATAGTCGATCTCGTCGCGCTTAGTGTTGACGACGGCGTAGCTACCCTCGGCCGGGATCTCGCCGAAATAGGTGCGGGGCTGCTTCTTCGGATTCAGAGCATCTGTACCCCGCGGAGGAAGGTCGCGCACGAGGAAGTTCGGCAAGCCCTCGCTGGTAACCGAGTTCGATGTGTTCGCTATCAGTCCGTATCCGTGTGTGTATGCCAAACGGGTATTTGCCCAGTTCTGAGCGCCGGCCTCGAGCTTGGTCGGGTCTACCTCTCTCGGCGCGAGCATCACTTGACGCAGCCGGCCTTCCAGCGTGTACCGATCGATGTCCACGTCGTCGAACTCGTAGTAAGTACGAACGGCCTGGCGGCGCTGGTAAGTGGGGTGGAGGACGGCGGGGTCCCAGACCCGCACGTTGTCGATCGTTCCGCGGTTCCGTTCGACGTCAGCCTCAGTAAGAGAATCATTGGGGTCGAAATCGCTGATCTTTATCCCCTCGAGATCGAAAGCGCGCTTCGTCGCTTCGATGTTCCGTTCGATGAACGGAGCCTCACGCTCCGGTTCGTTTGGGGTGACCTGGAAACGCTGGACGAATGCTGGGTATATCGCACCGAGCCCGATAGAGGTGACCACCCAGAGGCCAATGGCCGCGCCGGGGAGAAGCCAGCCCTGGAAGCGGAAGACGTTCACGAAGAAGATGACGGCGGTGATGATCGCGATCCAGAACAGCAAGTTGAATGCGTCCGTTTGCGCGTGGACATCCGTATAGGAAGCGCCGTTGACCACGCCCCGGCCGGAAAAGACCAACTCGAAGAAGTCCAGGCGGTACGCCCATGCCTTCAAGAGAGCGAGTAGCCCGAGCAGCACGGAAATGTGGACCTTGACTACGGACGCAACGCGGATGCGGTTCTGCTCCGGCTGGATGGAGCCGTGCAACAGGTGGGCAACCACCGAAAGCAACAGGGACACGACGATGATCCCGAAGAGCAACGAGAGGATCGAGCGCTGGAACGGGATGCCGAACACGTAGAACGAGGCGTCTCGTCCGAAGGGCTCCGGTGCCCTTACCCCGAACGGCTTGGAGTTCATCCACAGCAGGACACGCTCCCAAGTGCTCGACGTCGATATGCCCGTGAAGAATCCGACGACCAGAGCGAGGCCGATATTGGCGAGTCGCGCATATGGCCTGAACGCGGAACGGTATTGCTCTGCCATGTCCGTTCCGGGGGTAACGAAGCGATGCCGGGGTGCCGCACGCCGAGGCACCTCGAGGTTGGCGAAGATCAGAAGCGCCGCACCCAGACCGCCGATAACGCCGACGGCGACGCGTGTTCGAAGGATCTTCCAGAAGATGCTGGTGAAACCCAGCTCGTTGAACCACAGGAGGTCCGTGTAGAAGCGGACGATCGAGCTGACGGAGATGAAGAGCACGAGCACGATGCCGCCGATCACGAACCAACGGCGCGGGATGCGACGTCTCTGTGGACGACTCATCGGGTCGCCCGCGATTTGGAGGGTTTACGTCGCGGGGCGCGCTTCGCCTTGGCCGGCACGCGTGAAACACTACCCGCCGGGAGAGTAAAAGAGCAGGTCGTCCCGCCGTCGGGGGCGTCCCTGAGCGCCAATCTCGTCCCGTGCACGCCGAGGACTCCATTAACGAAAGCGAGCCCCAGACCCAGACCTCCGAAGGTTCGTTCATCGCCCGACGACGCTTGAGCGAAAGCCCGCGTGAGCGCTTCTCGCCTATCTGCTTCGATCCCGGGACCCGTATCGGTGACGGAGATCTCGACGCCCGACCTCGTGCGGCGTGCCCTCAGCAAGATTTCGCCGCCGTCCGGCGAGAACTTGATCGCGTTGTCGATCAACTCGTCGAGCGCTCGTCCCACCATCTCTGCGTCTGCTCGGACGCGCGGTTCGGGTCGAGGGATGCTCGCCACCACGCGGTGCTTTCGCGACCTGTCCGACCATCGGTCGACGGCGGGGCGCAGCAGCTCGCCGACTGGATGATCGTCGGTTTCGATCCGGAAACGTCCCGCTTCCATCGAGGCGACGTCTATGAGCAACGTCACGATGCGCTCGAGACGCTGCGCGGCTTGGCCGATCTCGTCGAGATAGTCGGTCGCACGACGCGCGGGGACGCGCCCGCGGCGCAGCATCTCCGTATAGCCGCGGATCGGTGTAAGGGGTGTCCTCAACTCGTGCGAAACGCTCGAGAGGAAGTCCGCTTTCAACCGCTCGCCCTCGTCGGCGAGATCCAGCATCGGACGCGCGATGCGTGCGCTCAGCCATAGCGCGACGACGACGGCGAGGAGCGTGGACAGGAGGATGGCGATCAGAAGCGCGCGCATCAGACCCGTCGTCGCGTCGACGACCTCCGCTCCCGGAACGGCCAGCACAAGCACGGGCCCGTCGGCGGAAAGCCTGATCGGCGATGCAGGCCAGTCCCCTTGAGGAGTGTCGACCGATCTAAAGGATGCGATCTCGCCACCGGCGGCGGTAGGCAACGACAAGCTCTTCAGCGCGTCGTCGCTGGCTGCTTGGCCCGACTCGGAGACGATGGCCACCTCGATGTCGCGGTCGTAAAGGTCGGCCGACTCCTCTATCCGGTTAACAGTCCGTTGGGCAACGATGGCCACCGCTCCGATCACGTCGGTTGCGGTCCCGCTCGAGCCCGGACGGAAAACCGGAGCCGCGCTGACGATCTCGAGTGCGTTGCCTCGCAGGCCGTAAGAACTGGTCGATGTACCGCCCAGAGCGTCGCGGATAGCCGGCGACGAGGAGACGGCCGCGCCGTCGAGGTCCAGTCCACCGTCGAACGTGCGGACGACCTTGACGCTCGTATCGAACAAGACGCCGATCTCTCCGCTCCCCACCTGAACACCGGATGCCTGCGCTCCCGGATCCGTGACGGCGGCGGCGCTGCCAGGCGATGCCGCCGCTGCCCGGCGCGTCAGATCCGACGCCGTTTGCTCCAACTCGCGCCGCAGACCGCTCGCGGCCGGAGCGAGGCCGTCGAGCTCCTGATTTCGCTTGTCGAGAGCGGCCACTCTTGCCACAGCTCCGCCGGCAACGACGATGGCGATCGTCAACACGACGATGAACGCGTTGAGTACTCGCTGACGAACCGATGGGCGCGTTGCGCGCCATGCCCACACGGCCAGCGCGATCGAGGCGGCTCCGCCGAAAACGTGAGGGCCAACGGAGAGGTCGTCGACGCTTCCCCCCGCGATCGAACCCCAGATGGTCGCGATGAAAAGACCGCCCAGACCTCCGAGATACAGCTCCCGGTCGGGTGCGTTAAATAAGCCCACGGACATCAATGCGATGCCGCACAGCCTTAGAAGGATGAGCGCAACGTCGTCTTCCGACGACAAGAACGCGCCGGCATGCAGCGCATTTCCGACGCCATAGGAAAGAGCACCCACCGCGACCGGCCAGGTGTCTTTACGGAATGACCACGCGAGCACCAAGCCGGCGCCGGCCAGTCCCAGCGTCTCCAGGGTGAAATGCAGAGGGATCGCGATGGTGGCGTCCATCAGCACTCAGAACGCAGCTCTGAGGCTGCGAGCTTGCTGACGGCTTGCTCCAACCGCTCGACGCCGACCACCGGCATGTCCCCTGCCGTGGCGCAGGCTTGCCGGAGTTCGTTGGCCGGCGCGATGAAGAGGTCCGATCCCGCGTGCCTGGCGGCATCGATCTTCTGCCGAATGCCGCCGACCGCGATCACATCTCCGTCGATAGAGATCTCACCGGTTCCTGCAACCGTCCGCCCCCGCGTGAGATCACGTTGATCGAGAATGTCGACGACGCCGAGAGCGTAGGTGAGCCCGGCCGATGGTCCGCCGATCCCGAGCGAGTCGATCCGTATCGCGAGTGGCAGATCCGGACGTGCAACGTCTTCGATGATCACGCCGATGATCGGGGCGGTTGGATCCTCCGGACGTCCGATCGTCTTCGTCTTCACGGAGATCGTGTCGTCACCTCGTTTCACTTCGAGCTGCACTTCGTCCCCTACCTTGTGACGGCCGACCTCGGCGACGAAGTCTTCCAGCCGAGTCACAGAACGTCCATCCGTCGAGACGATCACGTCCCCGCGCTTGAGCAGAGCAGCCGCCGGAGCATCCGGAGCAAGGTCGCGGACCCGCACGCCGGACCGCGCTACCGGAACGTCGTAGCCCAGAAGCTTCAAGGCCGCAGCTGAAGCGAGCAGCTGCGATTCGTCCATTTGCTCGACGGTTCGCCGCTGGGCCTCCTGGTCACTCTCCCCCGCCGGGACAATCGCCGATCGCGACACGATCTCGTAGCCCGAGTCGAACCAGCTTCTGATCATCTCGGCTGCGGTCGTTTCGCGCAGTGAGACGGTAGTCAGGAGCAACCGGCCGGAGACTTTCGTTGTCGGGGCACCATCGATGTCGATCAGCCGGAACACGTCCTCGGCCGGACCCGGTGCAAGAGAGAAGTACGGGACCTTCAGATTGAGGATGGCGAAGATCGCGATCACCGCAGCAAGGATCGCCGCGATGCCGCTCGGATAGGTCTGGGACGGATGTAGCCTGGCCACGTGGTCGAGTTCTCTTCGTCTAGCATGCCCGACCCGCCGGGGGGTTCGGGGGTCTCCCCCGAATTTCAGGTTGAGCAGGAGCAATCAATACCGCCGCCTCCTCCAACGCCTGCCTCATCCGGCCCGGGCCCGCTCGCCCGGGTCATAGCTCTCATCGTCTCGGTGGGCCTGGCGTGGGCTATCGCCGTCGCACTCTCGGCGTGGCTGCTCGGGCTCTTCCTTACGCGCGGCTGAGCTGGCTCGCTTCAGCTTCAGCTTCGCCTGAGCCTGACCAAGCTGATCGCCCCGCCGCCGGCCAAGACTGCGATACCGACGGCCAGGTAAGCAACAAAAGCGTTTTCGTTTTCGTCTGAGCCGGCTTGGTCCGCACCTTGCGCGCGGCGCACTTCCGAACTGCGCTCCGGGTCGTTCTTCTCTTCCTCGGCCCGGGGTGTGCTCTGGCTCTCAATGGCCTTCGGTGTCTCACGCCGAGTCGTGGTGCCACTGGCTGGACTTGGCTCAGGCGCTGGAGAGGAGCGCTCCGGCGAAATCGTGCCCTGTGATTTGGTGGTAGCCGGAGGCTTCATCCCCGCCACTGCAGCTGCGATGTCGAGGCGCCCCCGTCCATATGACGCATCGCTGCCCCGGGAGCCGAGATCCTTCGCTGTCGCGAGAAGGCGCCCAACCGTCTCGGTCGGACTGAAGCCCAGGCTACGCAGGATCGCCGCGGCGCCCGACACGTGCGGCACGGCCATCGAGGTCCCGACGCCGTAGCCATAGTGTGCTTTGCCGTCGTTCGACCAGATCGACGAGAGGACGGCCTCGCTTGTGCCGCCATATGTCGATCCGCCCGGCGCGGCGATCCCCCACTTCGCAAAGCCCGGCCCGGTCGCGTACTCCGCCAACTGATCGTCTTTTGTAGTTGCCGTGACCATCATCGCGTTGGCGTCTCCGAACTCGGTGCGGAAGAGGTTGTCATTGCCGGTAGCGATGACCGGGATGACGCCCTTTGACCAGGCATAGTTGGCCGCATCAGCCATCGTCCCGCCGGACAGATCCTCGATGAGGACATCCGCACCCAATGAAAGATTGATCACGTCCGCGCCGTGGTCGGCAGCCCAGCGAATGCCTCGGTCTATCTCGTCGGAGTAGCCGCTGCCATCTGAGTCCAGAACACGAACGGGCATGATCTTTGCTTCCGGCGCCACTCCGGCAACACCTAATCCGTTGTCGACCCTTGCGGCCGCTATCCCAGCCATATGCGTGCCATGGCCGTGGTCGTCCATAGGAACCGAATCGTTATCGACGAAGTCGTAGCCGGGGACGAGATTGGCCTTGAGGTCTTCATGTTTCAAGTCGACGCCGGTATCGACGATCGCGATCGTGATCCCCCGGCCCTTACTCACGGCCCATCCCGACTCCGCTCCGACCTTGCGGATGTTCCACAGCTTGTCCCAGTACTTGTCGTCGGACGCACGCGCAGGAAGCGCAACGAACGCCACGGCAAGAGTGGCGATTAGGACGAGAGCCGTCCGGAAGGTCCTGCGGCTAGATCGCACGTCTTTAGTAGAACGCGCCGGGTGCCCACTTAGTTTCGCGCGCGTTACAGCGCCCTGCGGTGCCGGGTGAGGGCGACCCGATAGAATCGCCTCGTGATTCCCAAGCGGGCGTTCGGCGACTCCGGAGTCGAAGCTTCCGAGGTCGGATTCGGTGCATGGACCCTCGGCCTCGACTGGTGGGGCGAGGTGGACGACGCCGAAGCGTCCAAGCTCGTCGCTCATGCCATCGATTCCGGGATTACCTTTTTCGATACGGCCGATACCTACGGAGCCGGTCTCGGCGAAGAGCGATTGGGACGAGCTCTGGCCGGCGTGCACAACGATGCCGTAACCGTCGGCACGAAATTCGGCTACGACATAACGGTCCCGCACGATCAGGGAAATCACTCAGAGCGGCCCCAACGATGGGAACCCGATTTCATAGTTGAAAGGTGCGAGGCGTCCTTGGCACGTCTCGGGGTCGACGCGATCGATCTGTACGAACTCCACAACCCACGCATGCCGCAGGTCCGTGATGACGCGATCTTCGAAGCGCTCGAACGGCTGAAGGACGCGGGAAAGATACGCAGCTACGGCGTCGCGCTCGGCCCGGCGATCGGATGGGAGGCAGAAGGCATCCTCGCTCTGCGCGAAAGGGACGTCGACGTCGTGCAAACCGTCTTCAACGTGCTCGAGCAGGAACCCGGCAACACCTTCCTGGCCGAGGCTGGCCTGGCCGAGGCCGGCGGCAAGAGCATCATCGCCCGCGTGCCACACGCGTCGGATGCGCTGAGCGGCACCTTCACCTCGGACACGGTCTTCCCCGCTACCGACCACCGTTCATTCCGCAAAAGAGAGTGGCTCCTACGGGCGCTCCAGAAGGTGGAGAAGCTCGACTTCCTCCTCGCCGAGCGCACTATCGCTCAGGCCGCCATCGCATGGCTTCTCGCCAATCCGGGCATCACAACGGTATTGCCGACCATGACGACCGTGGACCAGATCGACGAGTTCGCCGCAGCTGCGTCGAAGCCGCTGTCGGCCGAAGAGTTCGCGAAAGTGCAGGAGCTGTACGCTCGGGACTTCGACCTGCCGCCCGCATCGCAAGACGAGCAGATCGAGTTGCGGACATCAACGAGATAACAAGGAGGGATCACGGTGCCGCTTGAGCTGAGCGAGATCATGACACCAGACGCGCTCACGGCACCGCCGGGCACGTCGTTGTCCGATGCAGCCGCCGCCATGCGCGAGCGTGGGGTCGGATCGGTTGTTATCACCGACGACAAGGGAGCGGTGGTCGGCATCATCACGGAGCGCGACATCGTGAAGGCCACGGCCGACGGCGCTCACCCCACGGAGACGATGGTCGACAAGTGGATGACGGCTTCCCCGGTGACCATGAGCACGACGGACGATGTCACGCACGCCCTCGACCAGATGATCGAGCGGCACTTCCGTCACATCCCCGTGATGGACGGCGACAAGCTCGTCGGAATCGTCTCCTTCCGTCAGCTCATCGAGGCGGCCAAGATCCGTCACGTAGATCCGTGGGCGCCCGGGACCGGAAAAGGCCTGGAGAACATCACCGTCGCAGAGACCGAGCTCTCGTACATCGACGGACAGGCGGGCCGCCTCATCTATCGCGGCTACAACGCCGTCGATCTCGCGCTGAACAAGAATTTCATCGAGGTCTGGCACCTTCTCCACTTCGGAGACTTCCCCAAGGACGACTCCTTCGCTCGCAAGATCGCCGGGATGCGGACGTCCCCCCTCGACACGCAGACGCTGCGTGACCTCGCCCAGGGCCACGGGACGTTCATGAGCACGATCCAGGCCGCGATCGCAGCGGCCGGTGCCGCCCTGGGACTCCAGTCGTGGCTCGACCGCGATGCCGACGAGGTCCACGAGGAGGCGCTCCGAATGGGCGCGATAATGCCGACTCTAGTGGCGGCCTTGTGGAGACTCTCGCAGGGCGAAGAGCCGATCGAGCCGGATCCAAATCTGGACGAATCGTCCAACTACCTGTGGATGATGAACGGCGAGAAGCCCACCGACGATCAGGTGCTGGCGGCCGACCGTTACCTCATCCTTCTGGCCGAGCACGGGATGAACGCATCGACATTCACGTCACGCGTCATCGCTTCGACCGGAGCCGACGTCGGGTCCGCAGTTACCGGCGGCGCCGGCGCATTGTCGGGTCCGCTCCATGGCGGAGCTCCTTCACTCGTTGCCGACATGCTCGACGAGATAGCCGATCCCGACAACGCAGAGAAGTGGATCAAGGACGCCATCTCGAGCGGGCGGCGCATCATGGGTTTCGGTCACCGCGTGTACAAGGCCGAGGATCCGCGCGCTGCCTGCTTCCGCGACACCGCGGTCGAGCTGCGCAGCGAACGCGTAATGCTGGCCAAGGCCGTGGAAGCGACCACGCTCGAGGAGCTGCGTGCTTCGAAACCCGGCCGCGCTCTCTACACCAACGTCGAATTCTGGTCGGCGGTGGTCATGGAGCACGCCGGTATCCCGCGTCCTTTGTTCACGCCGACGTTCTGCGTTTCACGAACCATCGGATGGACGGCGCACATCATGGAGCAGGTGCGCGACAACCGGTTGATCCGTCCTACGGCGGACTACACCGGTCCGATGGACTTAAAACTCTAGCGACCTGCTTCAGGCGCCGCGGCGGCGCTGATGCGCACGCGATGCGCGAACACGACGGCCGGACGGATGCATCGCTCGCGCCCGAGCTCGCGCAGCATCACGCAAAGTCGTCTGCGCTCTATGGATCCTCGTGAGCGACCTGCGCGCCTTGTCGAAGCGTTCCACGGAGGTCTTCGCAGATCTACCGGAGCGCTCCCAAGCGAGCAGGAATAGCACGGCCGCGACGAACAGACCGATCCCGCCGACCAGAAACAGCAATCCGGCGAAGGAACTCACCTCGGCATGCTAACGATGTTCCAAAGGCGGGCTCAATACCGATGCGCCCACATCGGTAGAATCTTCATGTGACTGACACACCCGCGGGTCTCGATCGGCAACTGCTGAACGCCGTTCAGAAGGAAGTTCCGATGATCCCGCGCCCGTTTGCGCAGGTCGCGGCCGAGATCGGGACGACTGAGGACGATGTGATCTCGCGTCTGAAGCACTGGCGAGACGACCAAAAGGTCATCCGTCAGATCTCCGCGATCTTCGATACGCGAAAGCTCGGGTACACATCGACGCTGGTCGCGATGCGTATACCGCAGTCACGTCTCGACGAGGGCGCGGCGATCGTGAACGACCATCCCGGCGTTTCGCACAACTATGAGCGCTCTCACGAGTTCAACCTGTGGTTCACGCTCGCCGTTCCTCCGGGCATGGACCTCAACGAGCACATCGATCGTCTGCACGACCTCACCGGGGCCGAAGCCACGCGGATCCTTCCCACCCTCAAGATGTTCAAGATCGAAGTACGGCTCGACATGGAAACGGGTGTTTCCAACTCAGACGGCCCGGCACCGCCGAAGGTTGAGATCCCTCCGCTCACCGAAGAGGACATAACCGCGATACGAGCCCTGCAGGTAGACATGCCTCTCGTACCCGAACCATTCGCACAAGAAGCTGAAAGCGTCGGAATGTCGGAGGAAGAACTACTCGCCTTCGGGCACAAGTTCGTGAACGACGGCCGCATGCGCCGATGCGCCGCGATACTCGCGCACCGACGGGCTGGGTTCTTGTCCAACGGGATGGGCGTTTGGAAGATGCCGGAAGAAAGAGCCGTCGAGCTCGGTTACCGCATCGCTTCCTTCCCTCAGGTCACGCACTGCTACCAACGGCCTGTTTACGAAGACTGGCCGTACCGAGTTTTCTCGATGGTGCATGCGCGCACCGAAGACAAGGTCCGTGAAGTGATCGAAGGTATCTCGAAGGAAACGGGTCTCGACGAATACGACATCTTGTTCTCGACGCGCGAGTTCAAGAAGACGCGCGTTCCCTACTTCACCGGCGAGTACGAGGCCTGGGTCGAGAAGAACCTAGATCCTTCTCCCGTCTAGCCCGGCGCGAGCGTCCGCGGGCGGCCGAGCCGAGCAGCACAGCCCCGACCGTTCCGGCCAGTAGCGCGATACGTCGCGGACGGAACCGTGTCGGTCCCAGCGAAACCCAGCCTTTCCGTGCCTCGGCCCCCGCGCGCAAGGTGTCCAGAGTCGAGTGCTCGAAATCGAAGCCCGTTGCGCGCAGCTTCGCGTTCGAAGCCACCCAGGGATACATGACGAAGGGCAGGTGAGTAGCGGCCAGCTCGCTCAGGTGCATCCGCCACATCCGCTCCGCCTGCCTGGAGATTGCTGCTTGGTCGGCGGCGACAAGCCTGCGGCCTATCGTGCGCGCCGCTGCGCTCAGATCCATCCAGTCGTCCGGACAGACGTTGAACACCCCGGTGAATTCCGAGTCAAGGGCGTGGACGAGGGCGCGGGCCACGTCATCTTCGTGCACCACCTGGAACGGAGGGTCGTAGGAGGCAACGCCGAGCATGTAGGGGGATTCGATGATCCGGGCCACGAACCCCTCAACGCTCGGTCCCATCGTGAGGCCGGATCTCAGGATCACCACCTGAACGTCCGGATGGGACTGCGAGAAGGCTCTGACTATCCCTTCCGCCTCAGCGCGCTGCGCCGAGGTCGGGAAGTCGCGCAGCGGACGAGCCAATGATTCCTCTGTTAGAGGAAAGTCGTTGTCCGGATGCGCACCGTAGACGGTCGTACTGGACCCATGAACGATCCGACGCACGCCGGCGGCCAGCGCTGCCTCAAGCACCATCCGTGTGCCTCCAACGTTGATGTCGCGCATCTCGGCCGGCGCACGAACATCCTCTGCGAAGCCGAGATGCACGAGGGCTTGGCAGCCTCTCAAAGCTCCGGTCAGCTCCGAGCTGCGCAGGTCCATCTCGTAGAACTCGAGCTGACGTGTACTGAAGGAAGGTTGCCTCGTATCGATGCCGATGACCCGCGAGACTGTTGGGTGCGACTCGATCGCTTTGATGAACACACGTCCGGCGTAGGTCGACGCCCCGGTCACGGCGATGGTTCGCATGAAGGAACCTACACTAGCGGGAAGTGACCGAATTCCCGGACGACACAGGCAACGTCGAGATCCCCAAACCGCCCGAGGGCTGGTGGGAGCAGGTCCCGGTGTTGCACGAGCTGTACAAGCTGCTGTCCTCGAGCGACCCGGTGAATTGGGAGCTCGCGCGACAAGTCGGTGTGGCGCTGGCGTCATACGACGAGCCCGAGGTTGCGGATCTCCAGGGCGCGCAACAGGAGCTCGAAGCGGTGACCCGGGCGGCGACGGTGGAGGCCGAGGAATTCTCGGGCTTGAGCGAGACCTCGGTCGCGCCCGTTCAGGTCGTAACGCGGGCCGAGTGGGTCGAGGGGAACATCGAATCTTTCAAGTTCGTGATGGATCCTCTCGCCGCCAAGATGTCCGGGGGCGGCGAGCTCGCCGCTCTCGGAGGCATGCAGGGTCTGCAGGTGTTGCAACAGATCTCCGGCGTGTTCATGGGACTGCAAACCGGATTCGTTCTCGGATACCTCGGACGTTCCGTCGTAGGTCAGTACGAAGTGCCGTTGCCGGCTCCCTCGTCTACCCGATTGCTGTACGTGCTGGGCAATCTCGCGCAGATCGAGACGGACTGGTCCCTCGACCCCAAGCAGTTCCGTTACTGGATCGCGTTGCACGAGATCACCCATCACCTCGAATTCAGCAAGCCGTGGGTGCAGAACTACTTCAGGTCACAGATCAAAACGCTGATCGATTCGCTCGATTTCGATGCGGATCGGATGCAGACGGCTTTCCAAGGTTTGGAGATGCTCGATCCCGAGTCACTTGCTCAGGCCTTGCAGGACCCCGACCGCTTGATACAAGCAGCGCGTACACCCCTCTCAACGGACGCGATGAAGAGACTTCAAGCCTTTATGACGCTGGCCGAGGGTTACGCGACGTTCGTGATGGACGGAGTCGGCGCTCGCGTGCTGACCGATCATCCGCGGCTCAAAGAAGTCATGGAGCGCCGTAAGCGATCGACGTCTCCCGGCGAAGCATTGTTCGAAAGGCTGCTCGGCCTCGAGCTCAAGCGTAGGCAGTACGAGGAAGGTGTGAGCTTCTGCCGTTACGTCGCGGCCATGCACGACATCGAATCGCTGAACAAGGTGTGGGACAACCCGGACAGCCTTCCGACGACCGAGGAGCTCGCCACGCCGGACGATTGGATCCAGCGCGTCCTGGGCGAGGGCCGGTAACTAGAAACTCCCTGCACTAGTCCTTCTTCTTCAGGAACTCCAGCAGCCGCTTCCGCGGCCACGTGTTGATCACTTCCTCGGCTTCCGCCCACCCCCGCTGTGCCGTCGCCACACCGAAGTGCATGTTGTCGAGCTCGGGGGCCGAGTGTGCATCGGTCGAGATCACGAGGCGGACCCCGTGCTGTCGCGCCCAGCGCACGTGTTCGTCGCGCAGATCCAACCGGAACGGATGCGCGTTGACTTCCAAAGCGACACCGTGCTTCGCAGCGGCTTTGGCGACGGCATCGACATCGAAGTCGATGCCTTCGCGCCTATCCAGCCGGCGTCCCGAGGGATGGCCGAACACATTCACGCGAGAATTCTCGATAGCCGTGATCATCCTGCGAGTCTGCTCATTTCGCGGCGCCTTGAAGCTCGAATGGATGGAGGCGACGCATACATCAAAGCCGGCCAGAACATCGTCTGGATAGTCGAGGCTGCCGTCCGGACCGACATTCAGCTCGATCCCGTGCAGCAACGTCATGCGCTTGCCCAGCTCCGAGTTGACCTTCTCGATCTCCTTCCGCTGTCTGGTTATCTCCGAGCGGCCTAGGTTCTTCATGTACGTGAGCCGCGGACCATGGTCGGTGAGGGCGAAGTACTCGTAGCCCTTTTCCGCAGCAGCCAGGGCCATGTCACGCACGCTGAGCTTCCCGTCCGAATAGGTGGAGTGGCTCTGCAGGTCCCCGCGCATATCCGACAGCTCGACGAGGCGAGGTAACTCCCCGGCCGCGGCGGCCTCCACCTCGCCCTTGTCCTCGCGCATGGTCGGCGGCACCCATTGCATGTCGAGGGCCGCGTAGACCTCTTCCTCCGTCTCGGAGACGACCAGGGAGTCGTCCTCGACGCGATGGAGTCCATACTCCGAGAGCTTCAGGCCACGACGCACCGCGCGTTCGCGCACTTTCACGTTGTGCGCCTGGGAGCCTGTGAAGTACTGCAACGCCGCACCGAACACAGCGGGTTCCACGACACGAAGGTCGACTTGCATACCTCGGGTCGTGACGATGCTCGTCTTGGTCGGGCCTTCTGCTTTGGATGTGGCGACACCATGCATCGAGCGGAACGCCTCCATCACCTCTGCCGGCCGCTCGCTGGCCACGAGCAGATCTATGTCGCCGATGGTTTCCTTCATGCGCCGCAAAGATCCGGCGAATGCCCCTTGGATCACGGCCTCGCTCGTGGAGAGCTCAGCAAGCATCTCCTGGGCCAGCGGCAGAGCGCGCGCGAGCAGCACTCGTTGCTCGACGGTCACGCCGCGCGCGATGGCTTCGAGGATCTCCGTCTCGAATCTCTTGCTGAAGCCTTTGACGTCGGCGATCTTGTGCTCCTCGGCCGCCGCTTTGAGCTCGTCGAGGCTCGAGACTCCGATCTCGCTGAAGAGCTGCATAGCCTTCTTCGGTCCGAGGCCCGGGAGCATCGTCATCTCTCGAAGGCCCATGGGGACTTCGGCCCGAAGCTTTTCCAGCGCGCCGATCTTGCCGGTCTTGCACAGCTCGAGCACCCGCGCGGCCACACCTTTGCCGACTCCGCTCACGGCTACGAGCTCGCTCTCCTTCATGTCGGCAACATCGCGGGAAAGACCTTCGATCGCGTCGGCACCGCGCCGGTAGGCCACGATGCGGAACCTGCTCTCCCCTTTGATCTCGAGCAGGTCCGCGATCTCGTGGAGTGCGGTCGCTGCTTCTTCGTTCCTGCGCGTCACGGAGAACTAGCTACCCGGAACGCCGAGCACACGATCCAGGTACGTGTTGCGGAACACACCGGTCGGATCCAGCTGATCGCGTACGGCGATGAAGTCGTCGAACTTGGGATAGGTGCTCCGCAGCGACGGTGCATCTCGGAAATGCAGCTTTCCCCAATGAGGGCGTCCGTCGAAGGACATCATGAGCTTCTCGACCTCCTGGAAGTACGGCCTGTAGTCCATCCCTCGATAGAGGTGGACGGCGATGTAGCAGGTCGGCCGGCCGTGGGCCGGGCTGAGCATGATCTCGTCGGGGGCGACGAACCGCACTTCGATCGGGAAGTTGATCTTGAAGCCGTTGTCGTCGATGAGGGCGTTTATCCCTTTGATGGCTTCGCGCGCATTCTGCCGTGGGATCGCGTACTCCATCTCCGAGAAGCGCACCAGCCGCGGGCTCGTGTAGACCTGGTCGCTCCTGGCGATGCGGCGGATGCGCGCGACACCCGGCGCAACGACCTTGTTCATGAGGCCGGGGATCATCGAAGGCCGGGCTCGTCCGAGCCGGCACACCGCCCCGAATGCAACGTTGGACATGATGATGTCGTTCTGGAACTCCTTCCAGCGCCGCCGTGGCGTCGGCGGATCCGTCGTCCTGTTGTTGCGTTTCGTCCAGGCACGGTCGGTGTGAGGGAACCAGTAGAACTCGAAGTGCTCGTTGCCATCGACGAGCTCATCGAGCTGGTCGACTACCTCATCGAGTGACGCCGAGCTCTCGTAGGCCTGCAAGTTGAACGCGGGCTCGCACTGGAGGGTGACCGTGGATATGACGCCGAGGGCGCCGATGCTCACCTGGGCAGCGCGGAAGGTCCGAGGATCTGCGTCGGCCGAACAGCGGAGGGTGCTGCCGTCGGCGCAGACCAAAGTCATGTGCTTGACGAAGGTCGATAGGTTGCCGAAGCCCGGACCGGTGCCGTGGGTGCCGGTCGACACCGCGCCCGCGATCGATTGATAGGCGATGTCTCCAAGGTTCGACATCGCCAGACCCTCGGCGGCCAATGCTTCGTTGAGCTTGCCGAGACGAATGCCGGCCTGAACGGTGATGGTTCCGTTCGCCTTGTCGACGTCCAGCACTCGGTCGTAGTTGTCGAGAGACATCATCACGCCGTCGGTACACGCGATGTCCGTGAATGAGTGACCGGCGCCGACGACCTTTACGCGGCGGCCTCTATTGACGGCGTCGGCAATCAGGGACCGTATCTCCTGCTCCGAGGAGGGCTGGGCGTACGAAGCTGGCCGGCACGATTGCGTGCGTCCCCAGTTCCGCCAACCGCGTAGGCTCACTCCGACACTGTGTCAAAAAACCTCGGGAGGGATGAACTGGAGCAGGTCAACCGCACTGAGCTGACACCTCTGCTCTATCTGGAGCGTTCCGAGAAGGTCTTCCCCAAGCGCATAGCGTCCGTATACGGAGGAAGACGTTTCACCTACGCCGAAATGGCTTCGCGCGCACGGAAGCTCGCCACGGCGCTGGCTAGCAATGGCTTGAAGCGGGGCGATCGCGTAGCGGTCTTGGCTCCCAACGTGCCGGCGATCCTGGAAGCGCACTTCGGAGTGCCTATGGCCGGTGGGGTGCTCGTCGCGATCAACACACGCCTGAATGCCGAAGAGATCAGCTACATCCTCGATCACTCGGGCGCGCGGATCCTGTTCGTGGACGCCGAGCTCGCCACCGTCCTCGAACCCGCGAAGGACTCCCTCAAGACCGTCGAGCTCGTCGTGACGATCGAGGACCCCGAGTTCGCACCGGACCAACGCCGCGTCTTCGACGGGTCCGGAGTACGAGGAGTTCATCGACGTCGAGGGTGACTCCTCGCTCGAGTACCGAGTGCCGAACGAAGAGGATCTGCTGTCGATCAACTACACGTCGGGAACGACCGGGCGCCCGAAGGGCGTCATGTACACGCACCGAGGCGGTTACCTGAACGCACTAGCCGAGACCATCGATCATCGGCTCTGGTCGGACACCGTCTTTCTATGGGCCGGTCCGCCGATGTTCCATTGCAACGGATGGTGCTTCCCGTGGGCGCTCACGGGCGTCGGTGCAAAGCACATGCTTCTGCGCAAGATAGATCCGCCCGTGGTGTGGAGGCTCATCCGCGATGAAGGCGTCACGCACTTCAACGGCGCTCCGACCGTTCTCATCATGCTCATCAACGACGCGAATGCGCCGAAGGAGCCGTTGCCGCAAACCGTACGCATCGCGACGGGAGGCGCTCCCCCGTCGCCGACGCTCTTCGCGCAATGGGCAAGCATCGGCGCCGAGATCACCCATCTGTACGGCTTGACCGAGACCTACGGCCCGCACACGTTCTGCGACTGGCACCCCGAGTGGAACGAGCTCTCAGACGAGGAGCAGGCGCGCCTCCGGGCGCGTCAGGGCGTGGCGAACCTCGTCGCCTGCGAGCTGCGCGTCGTCGACGCGGACATGAACGACGTCCCGCAAGGACGCCGAGACGATGGGCGAGGTCGTGATGCGCGGCAACAACGTGATGGCCGGCTACTTCGAGGATCCGGACGCGACCGCCGAGGCGTTCCGCGGGCGGCTGGTTCCATTCGGGCGACGTCGCCGTGATGCATCCCGACGGCTACATCGAGCTCCGCGACCGCAAGAAGGACATCATCATCTCCGGCGGCGAGAACATCTCGACGATCGAGGTCGAGCAAGCGGTTGCGTCACACCCGGCAGTGCTCGAGGTCGCAGTGATCGCCGTGCCGGACGAGAAGTGGGGCGAGGTTCCGAAGGCCTTCGTCGTTCTGAAGGACGGTCAGTCGGCTACGGAAGCAGACATCATCGAGCACTGCCGCGAGCGCATCGCGCGCTTCAAGTGCCCAAAGTCGGTCGAGTTCGGCGAGCTACCGAAGACCTCGACTGGGAAGGTGCAGAAATTCGTGCTCCGCGAGAAGGAATGGGCGGGACGCGACAAGCGCATCCACTGAAGCCAGCGGGTCAAAGCAATTTAGCTGCGGCCAGAACGAGACCGCTGAGGGTCAGGTTCAGTCCGATCATCCAGGAGACGAGGTGGCGCTGCATGATTGTCCACCACCTTCCCTGTGTCGACAATCGCCGAGCGACGCCGCTCGGCTGGGGAAGGATTCGGAAACCGTAGCGATTGAGCTGACAATCGGTTCAGCTGAACCGCAGGATCGCTTCGCGGATGAGGACCGCGGCAGCCGCTTGCGTGATCCCAGACGGATCGAGCGGCGGCGATACTTCAACAACGTCCAAGCCAACCACGTTGAGGTCGCTCAACAACTCGACGGCCACCAGTAGCTCGTTGAACGACGTGCCGCCGGGCTCGGGGTTCCCAGTGCCTGGAGCCTCCGAAGGGTCGATCACATCAATGTCGATAGTCACGTAAACCGGCCGACCCGCAAGCTCCTTCAAGGCGACAGACACATCTACGTTCCGCGCATGTTGCGCGAGAACTTTGGGTGCGTCGTCCCATTCATGGCGCGCACCCGAACGCAGGCCGTACACGTAGCACGGCACGCCGTTGTCGCTGATCCTGCGATATGTGCATGCGTGATCGCCCGGGTAGTCCTCACGCAGATCGAGATGGGCGTCGAAGCCGATGACGGCCAGGTCATCGATACGAGACGCAACGGCGGCCACAGCCGGCGGAGTCACCGAATGGTCTCCGCCGATCGACACCAGAAGCGGGCGACGGTCGCTCTTCCATGCACCATCGAGGATCGGCGCTAGAGCATCCCCAACCGTCTTGCGGTCGTCGTGATCTCCCGCGTCGACGATGCGTAGGTCTTCCAGATCACGTTGTGCTCGCGGACTCCACGTCTCGATCGATTCAGAGAACGTTCGGATCCCTGTCGGACCCTCGATGGCTCCGGATCGGAAGCTGACTCCCCCGTCGGCGGCAAGGCCCACGACGATCGCGTCCGCTTCGGACGGATCGAGGTCGGTGCTAGCCGCGAGGAACGGATGTGGGGACGGTGGCCGCACAGGTCTCGCGGACGAACTCGGGAAGGGCGAAAACACCGGCGTGGAGCTCGGCGTTGTAGAAGCGGGTCGAGATGCCCCTCTGCTCCAGACGGAGTCGAACCACGAGCGGCGACGTCATCGACACCGGCTTGGATCCCGTCGCGGCCATGTAGCTCCACAAAACGCCCGGGTATGTCGGAACGAACGACAGGTATGGCTCGACGGTTTCAAATGTCCGATTCAGGTTGCCGAAGGCTATCCGGAACTCGTCGAGCTGGAACATCGGCGAGCCGGACTGGGTAACCAAGACACCGTCACTCCTGAGAGCACGGCGACAAGACACGTAGAAGTCCTGGGAGAACAAAACCGCAGCCGGTCCAATAGCGTCCGAGCCATCGATCACGATCGCATCGAACGCGTTCTCCTGATCGGATACAAATGCCGCACCGTCGCCGATCTCGACTCTGACCCTCGGATCGTTGAACGATCCTCCGGCAATGTCCGGCATGAACTCTCGGCAAACTTCGATCACGCGCTGGTCGATCTCGCACATCACAACCTCGGACGGATCGTGCTCGAGCACGCGCCGGAGAGTCCCACCGTCGCCGCCGCCGATGATCAGCACACGCTCGACCTTCTCGAGCGAGGTGAGCGCAGGATGGACGAGCATCTCGTGGTAGCAGAACTCGTCCGACTGAGTTGTTTGGATGAGACCGTCCAGGACCAGTACGCGGCCGAAGTGCGCGTGATCGAAGACTTCGAGCTTCTGGAACGCCGTCTGCTCTGAGTGAAGGAGCTCGCCGCCGAAAACGGTGCGCAGCCCCTCGGCGATGCGCTCGCCGAACTCGGTCAATCCTGGATCCCTCGACGAACTTCCATCACTTGGGTGCGTCCCGGAAGGAAATGCTTCTTCATCGCCTCGATTCCGGCGCCGATGTCCGCGTCGAGATTGCAGGTGAAGATGTCGACCGCCGCATAACCATGCTCCGGCCACGTGTGAACGGCGACGTGCGATTCGGCGATGATCGCGACTCCGGTGACACCGTGAACCGGGAACTCGACGACCCGGAGGTCGAGGAGGGTTCCGTCCACCGCTTCGACGGTGTCTTTCAACGCCACCTCGAGGGTGTGTGCGTCGTTGAGGTTCGTTGCTTCCCACATCTCCACGATCACGTGGCGTCCGAGAGATTTCACGGTCTCACCTCCTCTGAGTCAAGGAGGAGCACCGCTGCCGTCGCGCAGCCAAGGCGGTCAACCTTGTGCTCGGCGGTGGCGAAGCGAACGTCCTCCAGCTTCCATCCACGACGTGCGAATCCTTCCTCGACCATCGATTGGCACACCCGTTCGGCGTCGTCCGCGGGCCCACTGTGGTGGTACTCCATCAGGACGCCGCCTTCCGAGCCCGTGCCGGCAGCGATGACGGCTGAGATCACCTCCCCGGGAACGTTGGAGGTGATCTGCGCATAAACCGTGGGAACGACCGTGCCGACCGGAAGCTCCGGCTTGGGCCCGAAACGGGCACCTTGTGGAACGATCGAAGACACGCGGATCAAGTTGAGGTTGTCGATACCCGCTTCGCGCAGGGCGTTATCGAAGGCCGTGAGCGGAGTCAGACCTTCCGAGCACCCCGAAGTGAGGTGAAGGAGGCTTGGGAGGAAAAGCAATCTAAATGGTCGTCCAAATCAAAAACCCACCCCCAGCAGTCGGTGGGAGATGCTCCACCCCGCATTCAAGAGCGGGCCAACGCCGATGAGTATACGGAAGTCCGCGCGAGGTGTGAGCCCCGCCTCGGCTGCCGAATTCGCAGTGTGAACTCACCTGGCGGCGGACGATGCCCGAGCCGGTAAGGACTCCGAAGCGGCTACGCCGCATCGAAGCCCATGTCGCTTCGCTACCGCTCAGCGATAGGATTTCGTCCTCTTCATCTGCAAGGGAGGGTCCAAATGGAAGTCATCTTCGGAGTTCAGGCCAGGGACGGAGCCCTGCGCGTCGACATCCCCGACAAGGAGATAGACAAGCTCAAGGCACAGCTCGACGAGGCCTTCAGCGGCGATCGCATCCAAAAGCTGCTCTGGGTCACCGATAAGGACGATCGGACCATCGGCATCCCGATCGACAAGCTTGCCTTCGTTGAGTTTGGCGGCGAGAAAGCCAGCCGCACCGTCGGGTTCTCTGCCGCGAGCTGACGGGAGGATCATGCGCGCCGCGGATGCGGTCCTGCGCTACATCGAAGGCGAAGGCGTGCGTTATGTCTTCGGGAACCCTGGCACGACCGAGGTTGGCTTCATGGACGCGATGGTGGACTCGTCCCTCGAGTTCGTCCTTTGCCTGCAAGAGAACGTCGCCGTTGCGGCCGCGGATGGCCTGGCCCAGGCCACACGGCAGCCTCAGGTCGTCAACCTCCACACCGGGCCCGGTGTCGCACAGGCGATGTCTTCGATCTACATGGCAAAGGCCCATCGCGCCCCCATCGTCATCACGGCAGGCAACGAGGACACCCGCTTCGCTCTGACCGAACCGTTACTGAGAGCAGAACTCATCGAGATGACGAAGCCCCTGGTGAAATGGGGCTACGAAACCACCTCGGTAGACGACGTGATCCCGAGCTTGCGCCGCGCGTTCAAGGTGGCGGCAACTCCGCCGACGGGGCCCGTTCTTCTCTCATGGCCGATGGACGTGCTCCAAAGGGAGGTCTCAGACGACATCGACCTCCGTCCGGCCGACATACCGGCATCGCCGGCCCCCGATCCGACGGCGATCGAAAGGATCGCCGAGTTGATCGGCGCGGCAGAAAGCCCATGCTTCATCGCCGGCGACGACGTGGGACGGCGGCGAGCCGAGGGTCCACTGACCGAACTCGCCGAAGTCGTGGGAGCCAAGGTTTTCACGGCTCCACTGGCGATGCAGCAGAACTTCCCGAATACCCACCCTCTGTCGGCCGGAGGTGTGCCGCCGTTCCCAAACGTGGCACGTGCTTTCCTCGCCAACCACGACGTGATCGTCGTGATCGGAGCGCGGGCGTTCTTCCTGTACTACTACCAGGAGAACGATCCGATGCCACCGGAAGCAAAGCTCATCCACGCGCATCCCGACCCGTGGGAGATCGGCAAGAACTATCCGACCGAGGTAGGGGTCGTCGCGACCGCCGACCATTTCATCGACGCACTTCGTGATGCGATTGCCGAGTGGCCCACCGACGTTGCCGCGCTCTCGGCCGAGCGCAGCACGAGATTGATGGCCGAAGGCGAAGGGGCCCGGAGCAACACCGCCGTGTGGGCCGCCTCCGAGAAGGAGAAGATCCCGCTCACTTCCGTCGGGATCATGGCGACCGTCCTCGACCATCTTGGGGACGCACCCGTCTCATTCGTGGACGAATCCGTTACGAACTCGCTCGGCACCCGCGCGGTTCCCGCGCTGGCGGATTCCGATAGCGCCTTCGGACACAAAGGCGGCGCGCTCGGCTGGGGCGTCGGCGCGGCGATCGGTGTTTCGCTCGCCTTCCCCGATAGGCGCATCGTGTGCACTCTGGGCGACGGCGCGATCATGTACTGCCCACAGGCGATGTACACGGCGGCGCGTCAGAAGCTGCCGATCCTCTACATCGTCATGAATAACGGCGGCTACGCGATCATCAAGTCGGGAACGCGCGCTCAGAAGCAACGCGCATACGAGACCGACACCTACGTCGGGATGGACATCACCAACCCCGAGGTCGACTTCGTCTCGCTCGCCCGCGGTCTCGGTCTCGGCGCGGCCGTCGCGGCGAATCCCGAGGAGCTGAACACGGCGGTCAAGAACGCGCTTTCGCACGACGGACCGTTCCTGATCGACTGCAAGCTCGACCGGGCGATCCCGGATCTGCCCTTCTAGACCTCGGCGTCCTCGATCACGGGCGCAGCGAACTGCGCGTTGTACAGCCTGGCGTACGCACCGCGCTTCGCGAGCAGATCGGAGTGATGTCCCTGCTCGACGATGTTTCCGTCCTCCATCACGAGGATGACGTCGGCGTTACGGATCGTCGAGAGCCGGTGCGCGATAACGAAACTCGTGCGCTGCGACCGGATTGCCGCCATCGCTTCCTGGAGGAGGACCTCCGTCCGCGTGTCGACGGAACTCGTCGCCTCGTCCAGGATCAGGATCGTCGGGTCCGAAAGGAAGGCGCGCGCGATCGTCAGCAACTGCTTCTCGCCGGTGCTGATCGCACCGCTCTCGTCGTCGACGATCGTGTCGTAGCCGTCCGGCAGCGCGTGGACGAATCGGTCGACATAGGTCGCGCGCGCGGCGGCAAGGATCTGCTCTTCGGTCGCGTCCGGATTGCCGTATGCGATGTTCTCCCGGATGGTGCCTTCGAACATCCACGTGTCCTGCAAGACCATGCCGATGTTCGACCGGAGCTTCGCCCTCGGCATCTTCGCGATGTCTTCGTCCGTCGAGGGTGATCTTGCCGCCGTCGAGCTCGTAGAACCGCATAATCAGGTTCACGAGCGTCGTCTTGCCGGCACCCGTCGGCCCGACGATGGCCACCGTCCGTCCGGGCTCGGCGACAAGGGACAAGTCGGTGATCAGCGGACGGTCGGGGTCGTACGAGAAGGAAACATGCTCGAATTCGACGCGTCCGCGCAGCGGCGCGGCCTGTGACGCCGCGAACTCGGTCGCTTCTTTCTTCGTTCGGAAGCCGGACTTCGTCCGCCGACGTCGGCGACCGTTCTCGGCAATCTCCCAGCGCGCCGTCCACTGCTTCGAGTTCTTCGGCCGATATGCGTTTCCGTTGGACGCTGCGCCGTTCCCGTTCCCGTACCACTTGGCGGGATCCGGCGACTGCTCGTCGGCATCGAGGAGGTGGAAGACGCGCTCGGCCGACGCGAGTCCCGACTGGAACAGGTTCGCCATCGATGCGAGCTGCTGCATCGGCTGCGAGAACTGCCGGGAGTACTGGATGAACGCCTGGATGCCGCCGATCGTCATCGCCCGTGATGCGACCCGCAGGCCGCCGATGACGGCGATGGCGACGAAGTTCAGGTTGCCCAGGAAGATCATGGCCGGCTGGATCGTGCCGGAGATGAACTGCGCTCCGAAGCTGGCCTCGTAGAGATCTTCGTTGGTCTCCCGGAACACCTCTTCGACGTCGCGCTGACGTCCGAACGTCTTCACGATCGCGTGGCCGGTCAGTGACTCCTCGACGAGCGCGTTTAGCTTGCCGGTATGTCCCCACTGCGCGATGAATCGACCGCGCGACCGTTTGGCGATGAAGCGAATGATGAACGTCGACAACGGCAGCGTCACGAGCGCGATGATGGCCAGGATCGGCGAGATGAGCAGCATCATGATGCTCGTCCCGAGCAGCATGAACACGCTCATCATCAACTGACTGATCGTCTGCTGAAGGCTCTGCGCGAGGTTGTCGATGTCGTTCGTCACGCGGCTGAGTAGGTCGCCTCGCGCCGCGCGGTCCACGTAGGACAGCGGGAGCCTGTTGAGCTTGTCCTCGACATCCGAGCGCAGCCGGTACATCGTCCGCTGCACCATGCCGGCGAGGATGAAGGCCTGCAGGTACTGGAACGACGCCGAGCAGAGGTACAGCGCGACCACTCCGAGGAGGATCCGGTGCAGAGCCGGGAAGTCGATCCCGCCGGAGCCCGGCAGCAACCCTCTGATCAGCTGGTCGGTGGCGCGTCCGAGCAATCGGGGGCCGAGCACCGAGAGGGTCACGCCGGTGATCGAGAATGTGATGACGGCGATCAGCCGGAAGCGCTCCGGCCGCAACCGTTCCCACAACCGGCGGGTCGCGCTGCCGAAGTCGCTCGGTCGCTCGAGCGGCATCCCGGCCGAGCCCCATCGCCCCATCGGCCCGCCGGTGATCGGCGGTGGCTTCGGCTGTGCTTGCTCATCGTCTTCTTCCGGCGGTGCCGGCGGCGGACGTCTCTGATCGACCGTCATTTGATCGGGGGCGCGGCGACCCCCGAGCCCGCCGCGCTTCGTATGAGCCACGCTCATACGCCGACCTTTTGCTGAGCGGCCTGCGAAGCGACGATCTCCGCGTAGGTCGGGCAGGACTTCAGGAGTTCGCGATGCGTTCCGAGACCGACCGCTGCGCCTTCTTCGAGCACGAGGATCTGATCCGCATTCTTGATCGTCGACACACGCTGCGCGACGACAACCACCGTCGCTTTGCGCGTGTGCGGTGCGAGGGCTGCACGCAACCGGGCGTCCGTCGCGAGGTCGAGCGCGGAGAACGAATCGTCGAACAGGTACACATCCGGACGTCGGACGAGCGCTCGCGCGATCGCCAGCCGCTGACGCTGGCCGCCGGACACGTTCGACCCGCCTTGCGCAATCGATGCGTCGAGTCCGCCCATCGCCTTCACGAAGTCCTTCGCCTGCGCGATCTCGAGCGCCGTCCAGACCTCCTTGTCGGTCGCGTCCGGCTTGCCGTACCGGACGTTGCTCGCCACGGTGCCGGCGAAGAGATACGCCTTCTGCGGGACGAGGCCGATGCGATGCCACAGCACGTCCGGATCGAGCTTCCGGACGTCGACACCACCCACCAGGACCGCTCCTTCGGTTACGTCTACGAGGCGCGAGATGACGTTGATCAGGCTTGTCTTGCCCGAGCCCGTGGACCCGATGACGGCCGTCGTTTGGCCGGGGAGCGCGCGGAACGAGATCCCGTGGAGCACGGGCGCTTCGGCCCCCGGATAGCCGAACGCGACATCACGCAACTCGAGCGTCCCGCGCTTCTGCATCTTGCGTACCGGCCGTTTTGGCTCTTCGACCGATGGCTCGGTCTCGAGGACCTCCTGGATCCGCTCGGCGCTGACGGCCGCGCGCGGCGCCATCACGGCGACGAACGTCGACATCACGACCGCTGTGAGGATCAGCGTGAAGTACGTGAGGAACGAGATCAGGTCGCCGACCGTCATGCTCGCGTCCGCGATCTTGTTGGCGCCGAACCAGATGACGGCGGAGTTGCTGACGTTGATGAACAACATGATGATCGGGAACATCCCGGCCATCAGCCGACCGGCCACAAGCGACGTGTGTGTGAGCTCGTCGTTCACGTCCTGGAACCGCTCCGTCTCGACCGGCTCGCGGACGAAGGCCCGGACGACGCGCATGCCGACGATCTGCTCGCGCAGGACGAGGTTCGTCTTGTCCAGGCGCTCCTGCATCATTCGGAACTGCGGAACCATCCGGCTCATCAACAGGCCGAAGGCGAGGAGGAGCAGCGGCATGCTCGCACCGAGCAGCCATGCCATCCCCGCGTTCTGATGCAAGGCCAGGATCACGCCGCCGACGATCGTTATGGGCGCGGCGAGCAGCATGTTGCAGCCCATCACGACGAGCATCTGCACCTGCTGCACATCGTTCGTCACGCGGGTGATGAGCGAGGCCGGACCGAAGTGGTTCACCTCGCGGCTCGAGTAAGAGAGCGAGCGATGGAACAGATTCGAGCGGACGTCGCGTCCGAAACCCGATGCGACGCGGGCGCCGAGATAGAACGCGGCCACCGCGAACACAGCCTGGACGATCGTGACCCCCAGCATCACCCCGCCGAGCTTCCAGATGTAGCCGGTGTTTCCGCGAAGGACACCCTTGTCGATGATGCTGGCGTTGAGGTTCGGCAGATAGAGGTTCGCGAGTGCCTGGATCGCCTGGAGGCCGAGCAGCACGAGCAAGACCGGCTTGTAGGCGCGCAGATGGGTGCGCAGGAGCCGGATCAGCATCCAGCCACTCTAATGTGACAGCTGGACTGTCAGGTGGCCGCCGACGCCGCTTCCAGCGCCGCGAGTGCGTCCGCGCTGGTCGTGCAGTTGCCGATGCGGTGCCCGGGTTCGCCGTGGAAGTCGGAGCCTCCGGTCCCGATGAGGTTGAGCGTTGCGGCCAGGGTGGCGAGCTCGTCGCGTATCGCTCGCGGATGGTCCGGGTGGTCGACCTCGATCCCCTGCAGGCCTTTCTCTTTCAGCGCCTCGATCAGGGCGACGGGCACCGATCGCTCCGGCCCCTCGTGGTGTCCGACGGCCGGATGCGCCATCACCGGGACACCACCGGCTCGGCGGATCAGCTCGATTCCTTCGCCCGGTGTGGGTGAGCGCTTCGTGACATCGGCTCTTCCCCCGTCACCGATCAGTTCGGGCGTAAACGCGTCGCGCACGTCGTCGATGTATCCGCGAGTGACCATCGCCCGCGCGATATGCGGCCGGGCGAAGATCTCGCCCCTTGAATGCACCCTGACTTCGCCGAACGTCAGGTCGTATCCGAGCTCGTTCAGGCGCTCAACGATCCGTCGCGCTCGCGTAACGCGCTCGGCCTTGAGCTTCACCAGTTCCTCGCGAAGCGGCGGGTAGTTGAGATCGATGAAGTAGCCGAGCATGTGCACGCTCCGGTGCTCGTAACACGACAACTCGATCCCCGGGACGACGCGAACGCCGTTGACCTGTCCGCTACGGATGCACTCCTCGATCGCATCGACCGTGTCGTGATCTGTCACGGCGATAACGTCCGCGCCGTCGGCTTTCGCCCGCTCAACAAGATCAACCGGAGAAAGGGTTCCGTCCGACGCGCTCGTGTGGCAATGCAGGTCGATCACGGGCACGGGCTACTCTAGGCGCCCGCATTAGAGGCCATCGCTGAGGCGCTGGCTGCCGAAGCGAGAAGGAGGGCGCATGACGGTCACCAAGACCTTGGATCTTTCCGGCACTTCGACAGAGTCGCTCGAATCTGCCATCCAGGAGGCGGTCAGCCGGGCGGCACTCACGATCTCGGACGTAACCGAGTTCGAGATCAGCCGCGTCACCGGAAGCGTCAAAGATGGGCAGGTTGATGAGTACCGCGTTTGGCTGAAGGTGACATTCATCGTCAAGGAGAAGCTGCACGAGTAGCTCCGTGAGCCGGTCCGAACCACGCCCCCCGCACTTTGCGATGCCCTTTCCGGGTATCTCTCGAATCACGTGTCCGACGCCGTTCTCCGGCCTCCCCCACGTGCACATCTATGTGGCTGAAGGTCCGCAGGGAGGCCTCGTCCTGTTCGACACCGCGATGCCCTACGAGGACTCCTTCGATCGAATCGTCTCCTCGCTTGAGTGGTTGGGCCGCAAGCTCACCGACATCGAAGCGATCTACTTGACCCACGCTCATCCGGATCACTTCGGCAACGCCGGCGCGCTACAAGAGGCATCGGGCATGGCACCCGTCATCTGCCATCCCTTTGCCAAACGTGCTCTCGAGGCGATGTCCAACCCCGATCCCGATCGGTTCCGGACACGCATGTCCGTCTACGAAGAGTTCGGCCGGACGGTCGACGAGTTCGCCGCGGTCGAGCGTGCAGGCGCGGCGAGCTTCTTCGGTCAGATGAAGTTCCCAACGAAGATGACCACGATCGACGAAGGCGATGTTGTCACCTTCGCTCGCAGCGATTGGGACATCTATTGGACGCCCGGACACGAAGAAGGCCACGTCGTCTTCCATCGGCGTTCCGACGGCGTGATCATCGTGGGCGACACGGTTCTGTGGAAGATCACGCCGCACATCGGCTGGATGCTGGAGCCTCCGGATCCTCTGGCGCAGTTCCTCGATTCGCTCGAAAAGGTTGCGAAGCTATCGCCGTCGCTCGTATTACCCGGACACGGACGTCCCTTCGAAGACGGAGCGAGCCGCGCGCGCGCGATCGCTGCCCATCACAGACAGAGGCTTCGCCGGTGCATGGAGATCTTGATGCACAGAGGGCCGTTGCCGGCGATGGATGTTGCTCGCGACCTCTTCGATCGCGAACTGATGTCCTTCGAGGAAAGACTCGCGTTAGCCGAGACGCTTTCGCATCTGGAAAACCTGCGTCTCCGCGGACGCATACACAGAGAGATGCACGACGGTATTTGGTTTTACGAGATGCCTACACTTGTTCCATGACGGGGACGATGGGGGCACCGGCCTCGACGCGACGTTGACGACGATCCATCCGACCGCGGCGCATGGTTTCGTCCGCGCGGATGTGTACGAGCGCGGCCGGCCCGAGTATCCGGTTCAGACGATCGATCCCCTGCGTCTACGTGCCGGTGACACCGTCGTCGATCTTGGTTGTGGCACGGGGAAACTCACGAGGCTACTTGCGACAACAGGAGCGTTCGTGGTTGGTATCGAGCCGTTGCCGACGATGCTCGATGCGTTCCGCGAGGAAACACCGGGCGTTCCGGCGATGCCCGGAGTAGCCGAGGCCATCCCGCTTCGATCGGAGGCGGCCGACGTAGTGGTCTGTGCCTCGGCCTTCCACTGGTTCCACTACGACAGGGCGCTCAGAGAAATACATCGCGTGTTGCGACCGGGCGGCCGCCTGGGCCTCGTCTGGAATCGCCGTGATGAGCTTTCCGGCTGGGCGGCTGGGTTCTGGTCCATCACGGAGGCCTATCGCGGGGACACGCCCGGCTATCGAACCGGCATGTGGCGCGACGCCATCGAGGGCTCCCGGTTGTTCGGCCCGATCTCCGAGCACTGGTTCGACAACACCCAGCAGATGGACCTCGAGGGGATGATCGCGCGCGTAGAGTCGACCTCGTTCATAGAGACTTTGCCCCCGGACGAGCACGATCTGGTCCTGGAGGACTGCCGGCTTTTCCTCAAGTGGCATCCCGAGACTCGCGGACGCGACGTCTTCGACCTGCCGTATCGCACCGTCATGTACGTGTGCGAACGCACCTGACTCACGCCCCGCATAGACTTCGCCCGATGAGGGAAGCGATCAGCGCCTTGGAATCGGCTCTGCGCGAGCTGACTCAAGCCAAGGACACAGTGCCGCCCGAGCTCGCAGAAGAGGTCGAACGCCTGCTCGAGAAGACGCGGACATTGATCGACTCGTTGTCTAGATCGTCGGCGCCGGACTAGCGCGTCACCGAAGCGAAGAACCCAGCCAGCGCTTCGTTCACAACATCGGGCGTCTCGATCGGTGTCGTATGTCCGGCGTCCAGCACGCGGACGAGCTCGGCGCCTGCGACACCCGACACGAATTCCTCTGCCCGTGCGATCGGCACAGCAGCGTCCAGCTCACCGTGGATGGCAAGAGCCGGCATCCGGATGAGCGGGAGCTGATCCACCACCGAGTCGCGCTGGATCAAGGCTCGAAGCCCTTCGACCACGGTGATGGTCGGCGTATTCATCTCGCGATCGACCTGGATGTCGATCACGTCGGGATTCTCATCGATGAATGTCTGAGTGAAGAAGATGGGCATCGTTTCTCGTGCGAACTCCTCACTGACCCCATCTTCTCGATGGGCACGGGCCTGGTACGCGGAATAGGCTTCGGCTACGCCCGGATCCTCCGCATCGGCCGTCGAGTCGATCATCACCAGCGACCGGAGGAGATCCTGACGCTGCAGTGCAACGCGGACGGCGGTCATGCCGCCGAGGGACATCCCGACGAGGTGGCACGGGGCCGCATTCGTGTCCTCTATGAACTTGATCAGGTCGGCCACCATGTCTTGAAGAGACCAAGGGGCGTCGGGAAGGTCGCTGCGTCCGTGCCCTCGCAGATCCCACGCGATGCAGCGGTAGCGATCCGGGAGGTCTTCGAATTGCGCTGCAAACATCGTGTGGTCGAACAGGAATCCGTGAGCGAACACGATGGCCGGCCCATCGCCCTCCTCGACGTAGTGGATCTTGAACCCGCGTCCGTCGTAATGGGGCATGCCTATTGGGGCTTGAGCCCCAGGGCGCGCGACAGCACGAGATGCTGGATGTCCGTGGTGCCTTCGACGATCGCGTAGTACCGAGAGTCGCGGAACAGCCGCTCGATCGGGAACTCTCCGCCGATATACGAGTAGCCGCCGAACGTGCGCAATGACTCACTCGCGGCCCGTACGGCCGTCTCGGACGCGATCAGCTTGGCGATCGCGACTTCCTTGGGGGTTTCCTTGCCTTCGTCCCACAGGCTGGCCGCCCAATAGACGGTCACTCGTGCCGACTCCACCTCGGCTGCGATCTGCGCAATGCGGAACGCGACGGCTTGGAATCCGCCGATCTCGCGTCCGAAGGCCTGTCGCTGTTTCGCATACTCCACGGACACATCGACTGCTCGCTGGCCGGTCCCGAGCGCCCCACCGGCCACGATGAGCCGGCCCCCGTTCAACGTGCGGGCGGCGCGCCGGAAGCCCCCCGTCGGCTCGCCGATCAATGCGTCGTCGGGAACCTCGACCTGGTCGACCACGACCTCGCCGACTTCCGACGATCGGTGTCCGAGCGTCTTCAAAGGACGCACCGCGTCGGCCGGCAACCGGTCGCGGTCGAGGATGAAGTTCGCGATGCCTTCGTACCCGAGATCGCGGTCTGTGTAGCAAGTGAAGATGTAGAAGTCGGCGGAGGGCGCGCAGGTGATGAACATCTTGCGGCCGTTGAGGATCCAGCTCCCGTTCTTGCGCTCGGCCGTCGACCTGATCCCCTTGACGTCCGATCCGGCCTCCGGTTCGGTGAGCGCGAACGCGCCCATCCATTCACCGGCCGTAACGCGGGGGAGGTAATGCTTCTGTTGTTCGGACGAACCGAACTCGAAGATCGGATACGACCCGATGTTGCCGGGGACGCTGAGGGCCGAGCTGATACCGGCACACTGGTAGCTCGTCTCTTCGCGCCAGAGAACCTCGGCCGTGATCCCTGCATCAGAGCCGCCGAGCTCTGAGGGATAACGCATACCGATGAATCCTGATTGTCCGGCCTTGGTGTAAATGTCGCGCGGGAACTTCTCGTTGGCCTCGGCTTCTTCGACGCGCGGAGCGATCTCTCTTTCCGCGAAGGTTGCCGCGGATTGTTTTAGCGCCAGCAGCTCGTCGGGTAATGCGAAGGGCATGGGTCCACATCCTACGCAGTAGCTCCATAGGGTCAGCTTTGCTGACCCTATGGATGCTGCCGCTTCGCTTCGCTCAGCGGTAGCTCGGCGGTAGGCTTACGGCTCGAATGTCCCAGTTGCTCGAGCAACTCTTCCGCCGTCGCGCTCTATGGGTCACAGGCAAAGGCGGCGTCGGCAAGTCTTCGATCTCGGCTGCACTGGCGTTGTTGTCCGCGCAACGCGGATTTCGCACGCTTCTTATCGACGTCGAGGCGCGAGGGGACGCCGCCAGCTTCCTGGACGCCGGGCCCCCACGCTACGAAGCACGTGAAGCGCAACCGAATCTCTTCCACCTCGCGCTCTATCCCGAGGACGTGCTCGACGAGTACTTACAGATTGCGCTCAGGGTTCCCCGCATCAGGCGGCTCGGGCCGATCCGCAAGGTCTTCGACTTCATTGCCACCGGCGCGCCGGGCGTGAAGGAAGTGCTCATCTCCGGAAAGGTCGGGTTCGAGGAGAGAGCCGAGGAGGGCGGACGCCCACGTTGGGACGTCATAGTCGTTGATGCTGCGCCGTCCGGTCAGGTCTTGTCTCACCTGCGCGGCCCCCGGACCATCCAAGAGATGGTCGGCGTCGGGATGATCCGGAATCAGACCGCTTGGGTACGCGAGATCCTCGAGGATCCCGAGAAGACGGGTGTCGTCGTCGTTTCGCTGCCGGAAGAGATGCCGGTAACCGAGACAACGGAGCTCCTGGAGAACATCCCGAAGGAAGTCAACACGCCGGTGCTGGCGATCGTGGCCAATCGCGTCGTCTCCGGCCCACGCGATGGCGACGCACTGAAAGCGCTGGCGCAGTCGCGCGAAGCCCTCGGCGATGCCGCTCTGGCGATCGATGCCGCGCAACTGTGCGCCGAGCTTGCCGAAGAGCAAAGCGAGCACCTGGAGAAACTCAAGACCCTCGGCCCGCCGACGGCCGAGGTTCCGTTGATCGGATGGGAGAACCACGATCTGGCGGCGACGAAGCAATTGGCCGAGGCGCTGGAGAAGTCCTCGCCGTGAGCGACCTTCGCAGCGCGATCCAAAGCAAAGAGATCCTCGTAGTGTGCGGCGCAGGGGGTGTCGGCAAGACGACGTCGGCGGCGGCTATAGCGCTCGACGCAGCGAAGGAAAAGAAGACGATCGTCGTCACCATCGACCCGGCGCGTCGTCTGGGCAGCGCGCTCGGACTGGACACCGGGCTCGGCCACAAGGAGAGCCGTCGTCGAGCTTCGCAACGGCCATAAGGGTTCTCTTCACGCGGCGATGCTCGACATGAAAACGGCCTGGGACGACCTGATCGATCGTTACTCCCCCACTCGCGCGCAAGCGCAACACATCAAGGAGAACCGCATCTATCGCGGTGTGTCGGAACAGTTCGTCGGATCGCAGGGATACATGGCCATGGAGCGCCTGGCCGATCTGCACGAGCGCGGCGGCTACGACCTCATCGTCATCGACACTCCACCAACGCGCAGCGCACTCGATTTCCTGGAAGCGCCCAAGCGGATGACCGACTTCATCGGCGGGAGCCTCCTGCGTTGGATGGCCAAGCCATACGCGGCGGCCGGAAAGGTCGGCTTGCGCGCCTTCGGCTGGACGGCGTCACCCTTCCTCAAGATCGCCGACCGCGTGCTCGGCTCCCAGGTGCTCGAGGATCTTTCGGCACTCGTCCTCGACTTCCAGAACCTCTACGAAGGCTTCAAGGAACGCGCGGACGCCGTCCTCGAGCTCCTCTCCTCCGAACAGACCGGGTTCCTCGTGGTTACGACCTTGGAGGGCCCGCCGCTGGACGAAGCCGGCTTCTTCATCGACCGCCTGGTCGACGAGAGGCTGGGGCTGACCGGGGTCGTCGCCAACAAGGTCGTTCCTCTCGAGCTGGCTGATGCCGACCCCGCTGCCGTCGACCGGGTCGACGTATCCGCGGTAGCGCAGGCCGCCGGCATCGACGCGGATCGGGTGGGCGTCGCGCTCGCCGATTCACGCATTGCTGCCGCGACGTTCTCAACGCTCGCGCGCCGCGACGCTCACAGTCTCGAAGACCTGAACCGGCGGTCACGCGCACCCGTGGCGCACGTACCTCTGATGACTCACGACGTGCACGATCTCGACGGCTTAGCCGAGCTCGCACGTCACTTGCTTGGTCCATCATCGGGCGCGTGACGCGCTCGGCTCTAGACACCCTCCAGACCGTCTTCGGCTACCCCGGATTCCGTGGTGACCAGGAGGCCGTGGTCGGCCACGTGGTGGCCGGGGGCGACTGCCTCGTCCTGATGCCGACCGGGGGCGGCAAGTCGCTCTGCTATCAGATCCCCGCCCTCATCAGGGAAGGCACGGCCGTGGTCGTGTCTCCGCTGATCTCGCTGATGCACGATCAGGTCGTTGCGCTCAAACAGCTCGGTATCCGGGCCGCCGTCCTGAACTCGTCGCTCGACGCCAAGACGGTTCGCACAACCGAGCAGGCCGTGGTCGACGGCGCGCTCGATCTGCTTTACGTCGCCCCGGAGAGATTGCTGACGCCGCGCTTCATGGATCTACTGAGCCGCATCCAGCCCGCTTTGTTCGCGATCGACGAAGCGCATTGCGTGTCGATGTGGGGTCACGATTTCCGCCCCGAGTACCGGCAGTTGCGCATCCTGCACGAACGATTCCCGGCTGTGCCACGCATAGCGCTCACGGCAACCGCGGACAAGCCCACGCGCGCCGACATCATTCAGCACCTGGCGCTGGAGTCGGCACAGTTGTTCGTGGCGAGCTTCGACCGTCCAAACATCAGGTACACCGTTGCCGCGAAGAAGTCTCCGCTCAAGCAGCTGCTCTCGTTCCTCGACGAACGGCGAGGTTCGGCCGGGATCGTCTATCGCCATTCACGGCGCAAGGTCGAGGAGACGGCCGAAGCCCTGGCGACCGCCGGCTACCAGGCGATCCCGTATCACGCCGGACTCGACGCTTCCACGCGACGAGCGCATCAGGACCGCTTCGTCAAGGAAGAAGGCGTCATCGTGGTCGCAACGATCGCCTTCGGCATGGGTATCGACAAGCCCGATGTGCGGTTCGTCGTCCATCTCGACCTTCCTCGCAGCATCGAGGGCTATTACCAGGAGACCGGCCGAGCCGGACGCGACGGCCTGGGGGCCGAAGCGCTGTTGACCTACGGGATGGCCGACATCGGCAGCATGCAGACGCTCATCGACTCATCCGACGCGACCGAAGAACGCAAGCGCGTCGAACGGCAAAAGCTCTTTGAGCTCCTCGGCTTCTGCGAGTCGGCATCGTGTCGCCGGCAGACGCTGCTCGCCCATTTCGGAGAAGAGCATCCCGGCTCATGTGGAAACTGCGACAACTGCTTGCAGCCGCCGACGACTTGGGACGCGACGGTCGCAGCACAGAAGGCGCTGTCTTGCGTGTACCGAACGGGCGAGCGGTTCGGTGCTTCGCACCTCATCGATGTTCTTTTGGGCCGTACCAATGAAAAGATCGATCGTTTCGGCCACAACGAAGTGAGCACGTTCGGGATCGGGACGGAGCTCGACGAACCCCAGTGGCGCGCCGTCTATCGCCAGCTGATCGCTCTGGGCATGCTCGCACCGGACCCCCAGCGATACGGCGGCCTGCGTCTGACGCCGTCGAGCCGTCCCGTCCTCCGGGGCGAACAGACGGTGACGTTCCGGGAAGATGTTCGGACACGCAAGACCAGGCAAAAGACCAAACCCTTCCAAGCGCGCGGGTTCGGGGATGCGGATCCGAAGGACGAAGCACTATGGGAGTCGTTACGCGTGACACGTTTGGAATTGGCCAAGGCTCAGGACGTGCCGCCGTACGTGATCTTCCACGACAAGACGCTGCGCGAGATCGTGGAACGGCGTCCCCAGACACTGGACGAGTTCGCGACGATCAGCGGGGTCGGAGAACGGAAGCTCGAGATGTACGGACAGAGCTTCCTCGACGCCGTTCTCGCTTCGGCCTGACGAGCGGGAAGACTAGCTCTGTGCCGGGGGTGCCTTCGGCGCCGTGGTCTCCTGCTCCACACGCGGATAGAGCCGGAAGTACATCAAGCAATAGGCCAGCTCGAACACGGCGAAACCGATGCCCTTGCCGCCCGTGATTTCGCTACGAGTCACTCCAGCGATGGTGACCATGGCGGTGATCAGGGGAACGAAGAGCAGGACCACGAGCAGGCTACGGCTGCGTTGCGGCTGGGCGGCAGCCAAGGCGTAACCCAAGCCGACGACGAGCATCACGCCACCGTAGAGGTAGGCGGCTCCAGCCTGGCCGGGAGCGATCTCGATCCCGAGCACTCTTTCCAGCATCTCGGTCCAGACAACGCCCCAGATCCCGACGATCACTGAGATCAGCGCGCCGAGCATCAGCAACAATCGGAAGGAGCCTTCGCTGCTTTTCGTGCGCCGGTCGGGCGGGCGAGCACTCATACGGGAATTATGCTCCGACACGTGGACACTGATTTCGCACCGATGATCGGCGGTGCGTCGGGCCTGATCGTTCGCGACGGCAAAGTGCTGCTCATCCGCCGCGGTAAGGAGCCGTACAAGGACCATTGGTCCCTGCCCGGCGGAGGCGTCGATCGCGGCGAGAAAGTACGCGAAACCGTCAAGCGAGAGGTCCATGAGGAAACGGGCCTAGAGGTCGAGGTCGGCCTTGTCGCCGGCTATCGGGAGGAGATCCTTCCCGAGGGTCACTACATCGTGCTCGCCTTCCACTGCACGGTCACGGGCGGAGAGCTGCGCGCAGGTGACGACGCCGCCGAAGCCGAGTTCGTCGATCCGAATGCTCTCGGAGGTCGGCCGACTACTCCAGCGATCGAAGATGTCTTCCGCGACGCTGGCCTTCTCTGATCAAGACCTGCCACCGGGAAGGTGGCCACTCATTACATGTTCAATGGCCGCCCCGAACCCCTCGTCGAAACGACCGGCGGTGAACGACGAAGCGGTATCGATCGCGGCCGCTCGCATCGCAGAGTAAGAACCGTCGATCAGGCTTTTCGCCATCCTGTCTGAAGTTCGATGATCAACTAAGAATCCGTTCGCGCCATCTTCGATTAGTTCCGCACTTGATTGGAAACTGGAAGTGACGGCGGGGATGCCCAGCGACATGCCCTCGAGGATGCTGTAGCCGAAACTCTCGAAACGAGATAGAAGCACGTTGAAATGGGGACGAATCTCCCGCATCTTTTCCATCGGATCATCGATCCAACCGGTGATATCCACGCTGCCCTTGGTGCGCTCGGACAAACTCGCGAGGAATGAGTCGCGCATCGGGCCATCGCCGATCCAGGTGCAATGGAACGGTGACACGTTCGCAAGGTCGCTCAAGAACCCAGCGACACGCTTCGGGTCCTTCTGTTCGGTGATTCGGCCAAGCACAACCAGTCGCAGGGTGGACCCTGTTACCCCGATGTCCCTCGGTTGGGTTCGGAGGAATGGCCGGACTACGAAACCACGGCCTCCAACCGAGCCGAATCTCTCCTCATAGTCCACGCGTTCGCCTGAGGTGAGAAACACATACGTGACGGTCTTGCTCAGAGAGGTTAGTACCCGCTCGACAACCGCCCACGGACGGGACCTGTACCCGAAGCTCGCATTGGGGACGTAGACCAAACGCGCGGACGGAACTAATCGCAGGATGCCTGCCAACCGGCCGAAGATCCCCGTAATACCTGCATGGAGGATCACGACGTCGTGGGAACGGATCAACCGCAGAACTTTTCGGCTCGCCACCGCCCGGGGATGCACACGCAAGAAGGGGATGCCGTCGGCGACCAGCTGCTCTTCGCTCCGCCCTGTTCCGTATCGTCCTGCGATCAAAATGACCGTGTGCGAACCACCGCGCGAGGCCGCATCGAGGAGATACCTCGCGGCTCCGCCGTCGGTCGCTTCAGTGACGTGAAGAACCTTCGGCATATGTCAGATGACGCGCTTGCTCAGCCTCTTGCGTGGCTTCGCACGAAGCGTGCTAGGCCCCGCGAAGCATCGCCCGCTTGCTCTCCAGGAAATCGAGCAAGACGTACTCGCCGAGACTCTCAGCCGACGTGAAGAAGGCCCGGCCCTGATTCAGCGCCGTCATCCTCTCGATGAAGCGCATCAGGTACGGCGAGCGGTCGAGCATGAACGTGTTGATGACGATCCCGTCCTTCGAACACCGCGCGACCTCCTTCAGCGTTTCCTCGAAAGTCTGCGGGATCGGCGGCCAATTGAAGAGCACCTCGCCGTTGGGAAGCAGGTGCGCCGTCGGCTCGCCGTCGGTGACCATCAGGATCTGACGGCTGGCTCCCCGGTGCTGTCCGAGGAGTCTCCGTGCGAGTAGGAGCGCGTGCTGCATGTTCGTGCCGTACACCTCTTCCCACCCGAGATTCGGCAGTTCCTCGGGCTGCACCCGTCTGGCGTAATCGGAGAAGCCGATCAAGAACAACCGGTCGCGCGGGAACTGAGTCGATATCAATGCATGCAGGGCAAGCGCGACCTTCTTGGCTGCGACCCAGTTGCCGCGCATCGGCATCGAGAGCGACAGGTCGATGAGCAGGGCTGTTGCAGCCTGCACTTTGCGCTCGGTGCGCTCGACCATGAAGTCGTCCGGACGGATCTTCACCGGGGTCCCGGTTCCGGCGCGGCGGACCGCCTCGAACACGGTTTCCTTCACTTCGATGTGGAAAGGATCGCCGAACTCGTAATTCTTGAGCTCGCCGGTGATGTCGCCGCCTCGTCCGATGTCGGGCTGGTCATGCTCGCCGGCCAGCGCAGCGCGCAAGCGTTGGTACACCTTCCCCAGCGCCTGCTTGCCGATACGCCGTACGCCCTGCGGCGTCAGATCCAGGCGTCCCGAAGCTCGCTCGACGTATCCCGCCTCCTCGAGCATCTTCTCGATCTCGCGCAAACGCTTGACGTCTCGCGCCGCCTCTTCACCCAGCAGGCCTTCGACGCGGTCCACGTCCATCTCGTTCAGATCGCTCGGCTTGCTGACGCCGCGCATGTACCGTTCGAGATCCTCGGACTCCTGCATGCGCTCCATGACCTGCATCGCCTGGAGCATGTCGAGCGGCTCGTCGCCGCCGAACTGGTACTGCTGGTCCCAGAAATCACCGGGTATCGCCTGGCGCAGCGCGTTGGCGAGCTCATTCATCTGGAAGGCGAGGTCGGCGTCCTGCATCAGCGAGCCGACCAACTCGTCGAGACGCTGGCGCATCTCGGGCGACATCGAATTCATCATGGCCTGCGCCATCGCGATGCGACGCGCGAGGGTTTCGAGCAGCTCCTCGAGATTCTGCGGATTCTCGGGGAAGAAATCCCCGTACGTCTGCATGAAGTTCTCGAAGTCGTACGGCTCGCCGTCGTTGTGCTTACGCACCATCTCGTTGAGCTCGGACATCATGTTCTTCATGCGCTCGAGCTCTTCGGGTGTCATGTTCTGCAGCGCCTGCTCGGCCCCCTTGAAGTACTGCTGCATCATCTGCTGGCGAAGCTTGTCGGTGAGCTCCTTGAACTTCGCTTCGGCCTCGGGAGAGGTGAAGTCGTAGTTCTGAAGTCCCTTGATGGCGTCGGCCGGACGTCCCTCGAGGGCATCGAGGTAGTCCAAGCGGGGGTTCAGACGCGATCCAAAGGGCGGCTGTGCGAACTCCCGCTCCAGAGCCGACAACGGATCGTCGTCGGGCAGAGCTTCTAGATCGGGTGCCTGCTCGCCTTCGGGAGTCGCACGTGCGTCCCGTGATTGTTCACGAACGTCCAGACGGTCTCGAACCTCCTGGCGTTCCATCGAACGTACCTCTCTGAGGTCCTCCTCGATCTGGTGAACGACGGAGTCCATGTCGTATTGCCGCATCGCGTCGCGACGCAGGTTGCGCAGACGCTCGGCCAGTGACTGCAGACCGGTGATACGTCGTCCCTCGAGAGAGAACCCGCGCTGCAGCATCCGGCGAAGGGCTTGACTCAGATCTCCGAACTCGAGCAAGTCTTCGGAAAGACCTTCGAGGACCTCGTCCGGGTCGGCCCACGGATCCTGCGAACCGTCCCAGCGGCTGTAGCGGTACCGCGGGCTCACAACGAGAGCCTAACCGGGGGCGCCGTTGGCGGGTGCCGGCCGCTCGACCTTCTTCGCCCACTCGGTAGCCGCTACCGCTGCGGCCACCGTCAACACCCACATCGCTTCACCGGCAACCCATCGGCTCTCGGAGAGGTTGACGACGATGACGAACACGAGCAGGCCGAGTGGCCAAAGCGTCATCACGTCATTCCCTCTCCAGGCGAGCAGGAAGGCACGCCACAACGCATACGCAAGGAACGCGACGAACACGGCGAACCCGATCGCTCCGACGCCAAGGAGGATCTCGTAATAGCCGCTGTGGGAGGAATACGGAAAGTTGCCTTCGAACGCCGCCCGCGCGTGCTGCGCAGTCAGCGGATTTGCCCAGATCGTCTCGAACCCCCATCCGCTAAGCGGACGCATGGACAAGAACCTCAGATCGATCTCCCATATCTCCGTTCGCCGAGTCAGATTGCTCGACCTGCCCATCAGATCGAGGATGGTCGACCAGTTCCAGCTGATCAGTCCTCCGATGATGGTCACCAGACCGACGGACAGCACGGCGCCGCCCGGTGTAGTCAAGATCGCGCGACCCGGCCGGCGGACGGCATAGATGCCGGCCGATACGGCCAGGGCCACGGCGAAGGCGATCGGTCCCGTCCTGTTGCCGGCTCGTATCAGCAGATACACGTCGAGCGCGCCGACAACGCCGATCGCGATCCTTTGGCGCGCTTTGACCGTGGTGAAAAGAAAGACCCCTCCGAGAAGGCCGAGGCAGAGAACGGGTCCAAGGATCTGCCGGTTCGTGTACATGCCGGACCACACACCCTCCAGGCCCGCCGTCGACCGGGCGATGTCCGGCCAAGCCACCAGCGCGATCAGCGTGCTCGCAACGGCCGCGGCGCCGAGTCCGGCGACGATCCCGGCCTGTTGGCGCAGCGTGAAACGGTGGCCCATGTACCAACCGACGACGGCAGCGCCGATGAACAACGAGACGTGCCAGATCGTGACTTGCGGCCTCTCGGACCAGGCGAGCGAGGCCCAGGAAACCGCCAGGAAGACGATGAGGAACGGCTGTCGGAGAACGGTAGACGGGCGACTGCGCATCAGAGCCACGATCACCACGGCGGCTTCGACGGCGACGAAAACTCCGCGTATCACATTGTCCTCGGGCCACAGGACGCCTGGAGGACCTCCGAATACGTCCGCCATCCTTTCTCGCAGGAACAGCACCGGCCCTCGGCCCAGGACGAACAACGCGAAGATCGCAAGGCCGAACTCCCAGCGAGCAGGGTTGGACACCGCTCCTACGGCGATCGCACTCAGGTCACGAGCTCTCACGGCTGCGCGACGAGTGGCTCTCCTCTTGGGCGGGTACGCTACGCCGCCTAGCGCGGTCGCCGACTCCATGAAACTAATGGTGCCGCAAAGGAGAGCTTTTCGGCGCTTATCTCGACGGGCGGCCCGTCGGACGCCGCCGATCCCTTCCGGCGCGCTTCAGCGCTTCCGCGAGCAGGTACTCGATCTGCGCGTTGACGCTGCGCAGCTCGTCGGAGGCCCACTTTTCGAGCGCGGCATACACATCGGGCGAGATGCGCAGGAGGAAGCTCTTTCGGTCGGCCACGCAAATGGCCTTACTGGTACAAAGTCCCCGTGTTGACGACCGGCTGAGCGTGGTGCTCGCTGCACAGGACGACGAGCAGGTTGGAGACCATCGCGGCCTTTCGCTCCTCGTCCAGCTCGACGATCCCAGATTGACGAAGCCGCGTAAGCGCGTCGTCCACCATGCTCACCGCTCCTTCAACGATCCGGAAGCGTGCAGCCACCACAGCCTCGGCCTGCTGTCGCCGGAGCATGTCGGCCGCGATCTCCGGCGCATACGCCAGGCGCCGGAGCTGTGTCCGCATTACCTCGACCCCGGCCAGCTGGAGCTGCTCCTGCAGCTCGGTGTGCAGCGAAGCCGTGACTTCGTCGGCGTTCGCTCGCAATGAGTGCTCGCCATCTTGGTACGAGTCATACGGGAATTTGCTCGCCATGTGGCGAACGGCCGTCTCCGTCTGGATCCTGACGAAATCCTCGTAATCCTCGACATCGAACGAGGCCCGAGCCGTGTCGACCACGCGCCACACAATCACCGCAGCAACCTCGATGGGGTTGCCGGCGGCGTCGTTGACTTTGAGGGTCTGGCTGTCGAAGTTCTGGATGCGCAGGGAGATCCTCTCGCGAAGCACCAGCGGCATGGGAATGGTCCACCGCCAGCCGTCGCGTTTCTCGGTCCCGAAGTACCGGCCGAGCAGAGTGAACACTTTGGCTTCATTGGGGAACACCAGGAAGAACCCGAGCAAGCCCCACGTGGTGAAGAACAGGATCACAGCTCCAATGGCGATCGCCGGTCCCAGCACCATTTCCGTCGCGGAGTCGTAGCTGGACACCATCAGCACCACCGCGACAACCTTCAGCGCGACGAGAACGATCAGCATCATCCACCCCGGAAGCACCGGGGCCTTTCGTTCGGTCGTCATCTTCCATCCCCCTTGACCGTCTAATATCTAACTGATATCACTTAGATATACACCCTTGCTGCGTCGTGTCAAGGGGTTCATGTGACAGTCGTGGTGGTATATCGTCTGGAACGCACCGAGAGGGGACCGTAAGCCATGGAGACAACGCAGCAGCAGCCACAACTTCCCCCGATCGACGGCAATTCCTTCCCCTTCGACCCCCGGGACCCCGTCTTCCGAGCCGATCCCTATCCGACCTACAACCGCCTGCGGGAGAACAAGCCGGTCATGGTCTCGACGTTGGGCTTGACCGTCCTTTCGCGTCACCACGATTGCGTGATGGTCCTGCATCACCCCGAGACATCGAACGACCAACGCAACTCGGCCCTCTACAAGACCTACGCCGAGTCGCTCGACTTCGACCCTTTCGAGGACAGGCAGCCGTCCTTTCTCTTCCTGGATCCCCCGGATCACACGCGATTGCGCGGACTGGTGTCGCATGCGTTCACACCCCGTCGTGTCCGCGACCTCGGCCCCCTGATCGAACAGGTCGTCGGCGAGCTCATCGACGCACGCGAGGCCGGCGGCGAGTTCGAGGCCGTCGAGGATCTCGCCTATCCCCTGCCGGTTCGCATCATCTGCGAGCTGCTCGGCGTTCCGCCGTCCGACAACCAGATCTTCAAGGACTGGTCGCACGATCTGGCTCGAGCACTTGATCCCGATTTCATGATCCCCGACGACGTTCGCCAACGGCAGATGGCCGCCGTCGAAGGTCTCCGGGAGTACTTCGAGAAGCTCATAGCCGAGCGAACGAAGAACCCGGGTGACGACATGCTCTCGGCCCTCATCCAAGCCGAGCAGGACGGCGACAAGCTCACCCACGACGAGCTTCTTACGACACTCACATTGCTGCTCATCGCCGGCTTCGAGACGACCGTGAACCTGATCGGCAACGCCGTCCTGCAGCTCGGACGGCACCCCGATCAGTGGGCGAAGCTTCGTGCCGATCCGTCCTTGGCCCGGGGCGCGGTCGAGGAGACCCTGCGTTTCGACCCACCCGTGCAGCTCACGGGGCGCATATCAATGACCGACCTTCAGGTCGGCGGACACACGATCGGCAAGGGTCAGCAGGCAATCTGTGTGATCGGGGCGGCCAACCGGGACCCGGAGGAGTTCGGCCCCACGGCGCAGGTCTACGACATCACGCGATCCAACATCAATCACGTCTCGTTCGGCGCCGGTATCCACTTCTGTGTCGGTGCTCCTCTGGCGCGGATCGAGGCGACCTTGGCGCTCAAGAAGCTCGCCGAGCGCGTCGAGAGCTTCGAGGTCGGCACCGATAGCCCCGAGTACAAGGAGAACTTCGTACTGCGTGGTTTGCAATCACTACCCGTTAGCTTTCAACCTGCTAGGTAGCAACCGAAAGGAGGAAGAGGAATGCCTGAATTCCTGTCCGATGACTGGATGACCGAGGTGCGGAAGATGTACGACGAAGCGAAGCTTCCCGCACCCACCGGCGCGATGGCAGACCTGAAGATCAACATCGTCGTGACCGGGGGACCCTCGGGCGACAAGGAGATCCACATGGCCGCAGGTGAGTTCGAGGAGGGGCTTGCCGCGGACGCCCCCACGAAACTCACGGTCCCCTACGACGTCGCGAAGGCGGTGTTCGTCGAAGGGAACCAGCAAGCGGCCATGCAGGCCTTCATGCAGGGCCAGGTGAAGGTCGAGGGCGACATGTCCAAGCTGATGGCCATGCAGACGGCCGCTCCGAGCCCCGAGCAGACTGCCCTTCAGGAGAAGATCAAGGGGATCACCGAGTAGCTACACACGATCCCAGCAATCAAAGGACGCCGTCTTCGGGCGGCGTCCTTTTTTGTGGGGCTAGCGGCCGTAGCGCGCGCCGGCTGCCGTCGGTGTCTTGTTGAGACGCTTTCCGAGGTGCAGTCCCTCGCAGATGAACTCGAGTGCCGCCGCAGTGGTAGCCGGTGACTCTCCGGCCTCCAGCTTCTCTAACGCGCGCGCCATCCCCTTGAGGTCGCCGAACTGCCGGCAGAACTCCTCGGATCCCAACGCCGCAGAAGCGTCGATGCTGAGCCCCTCGTCGTCGAAGCGCTGGATCAGCTCCACGAAGGCCTCGCCGCGAAGATCGCGCTGGAACACCGCAAACACCGCCTGACGGACCAGCTTGGAAAGGATGTCGCCTTCCCGCCCTTCTTCCAGGGCTTCGACCTCGACCTTGCCCAACGTTGACGAAGCGACGGCGTCGAGATCGGAGATCCGCGGAACGGCTTCGGTTTCGCCGAGCCTGATCGCGCGCTTGAGTGCCGACGCCGTTACCGTTTCGTAGTTGCAGATCGACAGTCGCACCGAAACACCGGAGCGCTGGTTCACCTGAGGAGAGCGCCGCGCCTGGTGTGTCAGCTCGGCGATCACGTCCTTCATGTACTGCGGGAAACGGACGGGCAAACCGAGTTCGATCGGTGTCGATTCCTGATCGACGATCGCGACTTCCTCCTCGATCGTCTCGGGGTAGTGCGTTCGGATCTGCGCCCCGAAGCGGTCCTTCAGGGGCGTGATTATCCGGCCGCGGTTGGTGTAGTCCTCGGGGTTGGCCGATGCGCACAGCATGACGTCCAGCGGCAGCCTGATCTTGTATCCCCGGATCTGGATGTCGCGTTCCTCGAGCAGGTTGAGCAGCGCGACCTGGATCCTCTCGGCCAGGTCCGGCAGCTCGTTGATCGCGAAGATCCCGCGGTTCGTCCGAGGGATCAGTCCGTAGTGGATCGTGTGCTCGTCGGCGAGGTAACGGCCCTCGGCCACCTTGATCGGGTCGACCTCGCCGATCAGGTCGGCCACCGAGATGTCGGGAGTCGCGAGCTTCTCCGCGTACCGCTGGTCGGGGGTGAGCCAGACGATCGGGGTGTCGTCGCCCTTCTCGGCGATCAGCTGGCGGCACGACGCGCAGATCGGGGCGAAGGGATCGTCGTTGATCTCGCATCCCGCGATCGCCGGGAGCTCGGGATCGAGGAGCTTGGTGAGGTCGCGCATGATGCGGGACTTGGCCTGTCCGCGCTCACCGAGAAAGATCACATCGTGTGAGGCGAGGATCGCGTTCTCGACGGCCGGCACGACCGTTTCGTCATACCCGACGATGCCCTCGAAGACGGGTTCGCCGCTGCGCAGCCTGGTTGTAAGGTTCTCCCGCAGCTCGGTGTGGACGGACCGCGATCGGTAGCCGGACGCTTTCAGCTGTCCGACGGTAGCCGGATTAGACACTGATTCCCCCTGTTGACGAGGCGGACGGACCTGGCAGGCCATCAGTATAGTGAGGGCGCTCAACCACCACTTCCAGTAGTAGGAGGACGAACGGATGGCGTATGTGATCTGCGAGCCCTGCGTCGATATCAAGGACCGGGCTTGCGTCGAGGAGTGCCCCGTCGACTGTATCTACGAGCACGGGCCGCAGCTCTACATACACCCCACCGAGTGCGTCGACTGCGACGCCTGCATGCCCGTTTGCCCGGTCGACGCGATCTTCCCGGCCGACGACGTCCCCGGGGAGTGGAAGGAGTTCACTGCGATCAACGCGGACTTCTTCACCGAGCATCCCGACGCGCAGGGCGGGGCCTCACAGAGCGCGTACGCCCCGCAGCTCGAGGATTGAGCTTCCGGGTCAGCATCAAGCCCGGTGATGTGGGGAAGCGGGTCACCCTCATGTACTTCGACGATGCCGGCGCCCGGCACGAAGTGGTGGGACACCTTGAGCGGGCCGAGGTCGAGCAGGGAGAGCCGGTCCTCCACGTCCGCCGCAAGGACGACAGCATGGTCGCCGTGCCCATGAGCCGGATCCGCGCAGGACGAGTAGTCCAACCCACTCGCGGCTAGACTCGCGTTTCCATGCCCAAGAGCCGACAGCAACGCCGCGCGCGTGCGCGCAGCCCGCTCAAGAAGAAGCGCAACGGGACTCGTTGGTTCACCCTGGCGCTGGTGATCGTCCTGGGTCTTGGTTTCGCAGGCATCGTTTGGTCCCGCGCCAACCCTCCTCCGCTGACGCGCGGAGCGTCGGCCGGCGAACACTGGCACGCGTCGTACAAGATCTTCATCTGCGGAAAGCGGCTGGCCAACTACCCCAGCGTCGAAGGCGAGATCCACTCACACGGTGACGGTTTCCTTCACATCCACCCTTCGACCATCGCCGCGACCGGGAACAACGCGAACCTCGGCACTTTCCTTCGCCTCTACGAAACGAGCTTCAGCGAAGACAACTCCAAACGCGTCTTCGTCCTGCCCGACGGCAAGAAGTACAAAGATGGCGACCGCTGTCCCGACGGGAAGAAGTACAACTGGGAGCTGCTCAACAAGGGCAAAGAGATAGAGGGAGATCCGTCGGCCTTCCTTCCGCACGACGGGGACCAGATCGTCATGCGCTTCGGCAAGGAAGGCAAGAAGATCCTGCCCAACCCGTATGCCGAGCAGAAGGGCCTGCCGCAACCGTCGACGGGACCGGACCGAGGTCCCGCTGCGGATTAAGCGCGAACTTTCGCGCTAAGCGGCGTTCTCCATCTTGTTCCTAGCCGCGTCTACGCGGCGGATTCCATCTGATCGGTGTAGCTGCCGTCGCGCGCCGCGCCGTTGCAACGTGCTCTATGGAGCAGCTCGCGCTGACCGGCCTCGACGTTGGCGGGCTCACCCTTCCAAGCTTTGAGCGAAGGCGCCTGGAGCGCGCGTCCGTACGAGAACGAGAGCTCCCACGCGTGGGGGCCGAGCTTGTTCATCTCATTGAGCCTGGCCGTCGCAGGGACGTCGTCCTGGCCACCGGAGAGGAAGACGATGCCCGGGATCGCTGCCGGCACGGTGTTGTAGAAGCACCGCAGGGTCTCGCGCGCGATCTCGCCGTCGGTGGCCTGGGTCGGACAGTCCTTGCCGGACAAGACCATGTTGGTCTTGAGCAACGCGCCTTCGAAGACGACACGGTGCGAGGCAAGTTGGCCGAACAGCGAACGCAAGGTCGACTCGGTTGCGTCGTAGCAGCGCTCGATCGTGTGGTCGCCGTCCATCAGGATCTCGGGCTCCACGATCGGGACCATCCCAGCTTCTTGCGTAAGTGAGGCGAAGCGCGCCAGCGCGTGCGCGTTCGCATCGATGCAGAAGGACGTAGGGATCCCATCCCCGATAGTGATGACGGCACGCCACTTGGTGAACTTCGCCCCCAGGTCTGCGTACTCGGCCAGACGCTCACGCAGCCCGTCCAAGCCCTCGGTAACGAGTTCGTCCTCGAAGCCGGAGAGGGGCTTGGCTCCCATGTCGACCTTGATGCCGGGGATCATCCCGCCGTCGGTGAGAACCTTGCTGAGCGGTTCACCCGTCGACGCGTTCTGGCGGATCGTCTCGTCGTAGAGGATCACTCCGGAGATGTGATCGCCCAGCCCTTTGGCCGTGAACAACATCTCCCGGTAAGCACGCCGGTTGTCCTCGGTGGACTCGAGGGATATCGAATCGAACCGCTTCTTTATCGTTCCCGAGCTCTCGTCGGCCGCAAGGATTCCCTTACCCGGCGCAACGAGTGCCCGCGCGATCTCTTCGAGGTGTGAGTGATGCGACATCGATCCCTCCTTCGTGGCTAGAACCGTTTCCTCTAAACCGTCACTTCATGCACATGATTATCACGCTAGCGCTTAACCGCAGTTCAGGGGCCATTGACCCGTGAACCTTCCAGGTCTATGTTCGAAGTGCCTGGGCGGTTCATCGGGGTGATGTCTTTCCCCGGCCCCAGACGGAGGTTCGGTAGTGCCCACTAGGGCACGCGACGATTGGAGCCTCGTCTGGCAGGGGCCGGTGGGGAGGAAAGCTTCCCGAAGGGCCGCCTAGGTCTTTTCTTGGTCCTGTTCTTTCTTCTCCGCGGCGTCCTCGTCGGCACCCTTCTGGAACTCGTCGCGAGCCTCACGAAGGCTGCGCGCGAGCTTCGGGAGCCGGGCCGCGCCGAAGAGCAAAAGGACAATCAGGACGAGCAGCAGGATCTCTCCGCCACCGATCTTTCCGAACATAACGACACGATACTCCTTGCGCTACTTTGGAGGTCTCCGTTGGTTTTAGAAGGATCCCGATGACCTCGAAGCCCATCTCAGAGCTCGCCGTCCGCGAGGCACTCCACACCGTGATCGACCCCGAGATCGGCAAGCCGATCGACGAGATCGGGATGCTCGGCGGCTTTGAGATCGATGGCGCGAGCGTCGTCGTCGACGTCCTTCTCACGGTTTCGAACTGTCCCCTGCAGGACGAGCTCCAGCGCCGTGTGGTCGATGCGGTCCACGTGGTCGATGGGGTCGGGTCTGTCGATGTGCGCATGGGAGTGATGGAAGAGGACCGCAGGGCCGAGCTCGCTGCAGGTCTGCAGAAAGAGATCCAGTTCCGGGATCCGAACTCGCGCACGACCGTCATCGGCATCTCCTCGGGCAAAGGGGGTGTCGGCAAGTCGACGGTGACCACCAATCTCGCAGCAGCGATGCAGGCGAGCGGCCACAAGGTCGGTGTCCTGGACGCAGACATCTGGGGCTTTTCCATTCCGCGGATGCTCGGATTGCGCGGCGAACGCCCGGTTGCCTTCGACGGGACGATCATGCCGCTCAACAGAAACGGCGTGAAAGTCATCTCGATCGGTTTCTTCCTGCCCAATGAGGAAGAGCCGGTCGTGTGGCGGGGGCCGATGCTCCACAAAGCACTCGAGCAGTTCTTGACCGACGTTTACTGGGGCGCGGATCTCGAGTACCTGCTCATCGACCTACCGCCCGGAACCGGCGACATCTCGCTGTCGCTCGCGACGTTCCTTCCGAACATGGGCATGGTCGTGGTCACTACTCCGCAACCTGTCGCGCAAAAGGTGGCCGAACGTGCCGCGAACATGTCCGAGAAGGTGAAGCAGAGGCTGCTCGGTGTCATCGAGAACATGTCGGGCATCGTGTGCGCGCACTGCGGAGAGGTAACGCCGATCTTCGGCGAGGGCGGAGGCGAGTTGCTGGCTCAGGCCCTCGAGGTGCCACTGCTGGCGAAGATCCCGCTGCTTCCCGATATGCGCGCGGCATCCGACGACGGAACCCCGTTCGTCTGGTCGCAACCCGACCATCCCGTCTCCCAGACGTACATGAGCATCGCTGGGAAACTCGCGGAATTCCGTCCCCGCCGGCGTCTGCCGGTAATGGAGATCGGACCCAAGCGCTAAATCGGCGCTTAGGCCTTGCTCAAGGTTCTTTTCCGGTCACCGGGGCCGAACCATATCCGTGGAAGTCAAGGGCGCGGACGTGCGGCACGCGGCGGCAGCGCCGGCCCACCGCGACCTCGTTCTCGACTCAGACGAGCACACGGCGCACAGGGACGGACAGCTGCTTCCGCTGACCAAGCGGGAGTTCGAGCTCCTTCGAATGCTCGTGGCTCAGCCGGGAAAGCTCGTAACACGCTCCGCGATCTCTAATGCCGTCTGGGGACGATCGGCCTCGTCGGCCAAGAACCTCCTCGACGTCCATATGAGCTCGCTTCGCAAGAAGCTCAAGGGCACAGGCGATCGTCCCGCATACATCGAGACCGTTCGGGGCGAAGGTTTCCGCCTTATCGATTGAGCAGGACCCGGACGTCCTCAATCCTGGACATGCGGGAGCACGTCCTGCGCGAATGCTGCGACATCGTCGGGATCGTCCAGACCGAAGGGCACGTCGCTGAAACACATGACGGCGTGTTCGACCTCGAGCCCGGCGAACGCGTTCAGCCTGTCGACCATCTCCTGCGAAGTGCCCTTCGCGTACTGCCCGATGGAGCGCCGGAGGTTTCTGCCTTCCAGCTTCGAAGCTCGCTCGACATAAGCATCGGCGTCCTGGAACCAAGCCGCGTTCCAACCGTCGGCCACTTCAGCGATGACCTTCATGGCTCGGTCGCCTTTGCCCCCGACCCAGATCGTCGGACGTGGCTTCTGGAGCGGTGGCGGCAATGCGACCATCGAGTCGAGCTTGTAGTGACTCCCCGCGAAGCTGACCTGTTCGCCGGTGAAGCAGAGCTTCAACACCTCGACCGCTTCTCGTAATCGCTCGAGACGCACGCGCGCGCTGGGGAACTCGAGGCCCGCCATCGAGAACTCGCGCTCGTACCAGCCGGCGCCGATGCCGAGCTCGAGCCGGCCTTCGGAGGCGATGTCCACTGTGGCCGCCTGCTTGGCGAGGACCACGGGGTGCCGGAACTCGTTGCAGAGCACCATCGTCCCGAGCCGGACCCTGCTCGTCGTGCCGGCAAGCACGGCGAGCGTCGCCAGCGGGTCGACACTCCCAATCAGCTCGGACGACCCACCGTATTTCTCCAGATCGAAGACGAGATGATCGGAGACCCAAACCGAGTCGAAGCCGAGCCGCTCGCACTCGGTCGCGATATCCACGACTCGCTTCAGGGAGTCCGAACCGTAGTGTGGGAGCGCAACGCCGATCTTCATCGCAGATGGAGCGTAGCGACTGCCAGAGCTTCCCGAAGTCGAAGGGTTCAAAGCCGTCGTGCAGGAGCACGTCGTCGGCCGAACGATCACGCGCGCTCGGTTCCTCGATGACTGGATGTTGAAGAACACAACGCCGTGGACGGCCGCGCGCCGAATGAAGGGCCGTTTGGTCACGTCGGTGGACCGCCGCGGCAAGATGCTCGCGATCTTCACCGAGCCGCAGCGCGGCAAGCCGGACACACCGGTGCTCGCTCTGCACTTCGGTATGACCGGACGCCCGATCGTGGAGTCACCAACAGCACCGATCCATCACTGGGATCGCGTCCTGCTCGACCTCGATTCCGGTCTCCAGTTCCGGTATCGGAACTCGCGACGTCTGGGCTACGTGAAGATCGTCACCCGCAACGAGATCGCCGATATGGCGTGGTCCTTCGGCCCTGACGCATTGGAGGCACCGGCCACCTACCTGACCGAAGCTCTGGCCCGGCGGAACGCCGCGATCAAGGCCGTGCTCCTGGACCAAACCTTCCTCGCCGGCGTCGGCAACATCTATGCCGATGAGGCGCTGCATGCCGCCGGCATCGACCCGCGGCGTGCAGCGAGCTCACTCGATCCAGACGAGGTCGTTGCGTTGCACAGAGCGTTGCGTCGCATCCTGGCGCGCGCCGTGAAGGCGCAGCGCGCAGGAAGCGACGCCCGCTTCCCGTTGCTGAGCGTGAGGCGGCACGCGTCCAAGCAATTGGGCATGTCGGGATCGCCTAAGGTCGGGTGCCCGCGGTGCGGTCGTCCCCTTCGTTCGGTTCGGCTGGGCGGACGGACGACGTTCTTCTGTACAAGTTGCCAGCGTTAGGAGGCGGCATGTCCAAGTTGATCTACTCGGCGATCACCTCTCTCGACGGGTTCATCGAGGACGAGAAGGGGAAGTTCGATTGGGCTGAGCCCGACGACGAAGTGTTTGCATTCGTCAGCGAACTGGAGCGGACCGTCGGCACCTACCTCTTCGGACGGCGTATGTACGAAACGATGGCCGTCTGGGAGACCGATCGATCATTGGCCGAGAGCTCGCCTTTGATGCGGGAATTCTCAGAGATCTGGAAGGCGGCCGACAAGATCGTCTACTCCACCACGCTCGAGGAGACCTCAACTGCGAAGACTCGGATCGAGCGTCGTTTCGACCCGGATGCCATCTCGAACCTGAAGGCGTCGGCGAAGCAGGACATCGCGATCGGTGGCCCCGGCCTCGCCGGCCATGCGTTACGAGCGGGCGTGGTCGACGAGTGTCAGATGTTCCTGGTGCCCGTTTCGGTGGGATCCGGCAAGCCAGCTCTTCCGCACGATGTGCGGCTCGAGCTCGAGCTATTGGAGGAGAGACGATTCGATAGCGGCTTCGTCTACCTGCGTTACCAGATCACCCTTTGATCACCACCGCCACGTCGCCTCTTCGGCCCAACCGAACACGGAGTCGAGTGCGAGAGCTTCGCCGACGTCCGGGACGATCGTGCCCGAGTAGGTCCCGAAGCACTGATCGACAGATGAGGAGGCAACGCCGAGCTTCAATCGAGACCGCTTGTCGTGGATGGGCGTGAACATCAGGTCGACGCGGTCCGATGACGGCGTCCTGATGGTCCACGGTCGCAGCCAGTCGCTCGTGTCGTATTCCCATACCAGCTCCTCCGAGATCTTCGAGAGGCGGCCGTCGACGCACAGCGCGTTCTCCGTCATGCCGGTGCCGTCCGTCCACTTGCCGCCGAGTTGCACGCCGACGGTGACCGGCTTGCCGCCGGTATGGACGATGCCGGCCCCCGCTCCCCAGTTCCATTTCGTCCGGTAGGGCCACTTCCCGCGACCGAAATCCAGGCTCCCCCACGCCGAGCCATCCGGCGACAGCTGGTAGGTCGTGCCGCGCCAACGCACGAAGCCTTCGGCGGGCCGGGCAACATCCTTGTTCGTGTACTGGAAGCGACGCGACGACCATGGGATAACCACGCCGAGCGACTCGTGACCTTCCGGACGCTGAACAAGGACGTCGGCTTCAAAGGACTTGAAACCCGCGCGTATACGAGTCCCGCCGTCGACCTCCTCTATCGACAGCGACAAACCCGAGCCGTCGAAGCCGATTGGTGCGCCGCCGACGCGGTCGGGAAGCGACACGCCGCGTGCCAACGGTCGAGCTGCCGAGCGGGATGCTTCCGCATCCGCGCCGAAGTCTCGGAACCACACATCGGCGAGACCGAGATAGTCGACGTCTGCATAAGTGATGTTCATCGCAACGCCGGGTGAGGTGATGCACCAGAAGTCCCAGCGCTTGCGTCGTCCCCATGAGCGCGGGAGCGCACAGTCGTGCAGCGAGCCGCGCGTCCATCCGACGGCATCCCGGTTCAGTGCACCGGCCGTCGTGCACAGCTCTACGGACTCGGTGATCTCGCGCTCGATCGTCAGGCCGGCGAGTTCCCTTTTGGCGACGGGCCCACCATCGATACCTGCGACAAAGGCGCCGCCGATCTCGCGCCCTCGGGCTTGAAGCCGGCCTCCGGGGTGCCGCGCTTGTAGGTCTTCTCCGCCTCCTCGGCGTTCCACGGTTCGACCTGTCCCTGGCCCATCCACAGCTCGATGTTGCGTGTGCGGCGGCGCTGCCTCTTGGCTAAGCGCTCCATCAGGTCGTAGGCTTTCTGTTCTTCGGATGCTGGCCGCACGTCCACGACACCGGCATCGACCATCGACTTCCAGTACGCCGCACCGCGCTCCGTGCGCACGACGACCATCGACCAGCCCTCCATCCCTAGGCCCCCGAGTGAGATGTCGGCGTGCTCGGCGGCGAAGTCCGGACAGAACGGGCATCCCCAGTCGCGAGCGAAGCTGCGGCACTCGTCCAGCGGGATGTTGGTCTCGCTTCCGTCTTCCATCTCGATGACGACCTTGCCCTTGATGTTGATCTTGGAGACCTTCGAGATGTCGATGCCGTAGTCGCCCTGGATCTTCTGCTCGAGGAACGGCTGCGGCAGGAACGTCTCGGAACACATGAGACCGACGGTGAGCGCGATGCGGTTGGACCAGGTGCGAACTCCGGAATACGCCATCTTGGGGGCCGAGGAGATCTCGCAGGACACCCCGACCATCGCGACCCTGCGCAGGCGCTGAGCCTTTGCGTCCTTGAGCGCAAGCGGCGTAGCGCAGTAGGTGTAGCGCGACTTGGCCGTCCCGAGGACTTCGTCCTTCGTCTTGACCAGCATCGGCGACGCCATCTGGTTGCCGTCGAATGCCGAAACCACTCCCCCGTCCAGGGCTCCCGTTTCGAGTCCGTGGATCAGGATCGCCGAGCCGATCCCGCCGTCCTGCGCCTTCTTGACTACTTCTAGGTCGGAAGCCCGGGCCACGACGACCTCGAGGTACGAACCGAATGTGTCGTCCGAGCTGCGGGTCTTGCCGTGGAGGGCCTGCTCGAGCTGCGGCCAGTTCCATCGCCATATCCCGAGCTCATGATCGAGGCGCGGACAGGCCAGTGCGCAGATCTCACAACCGGTCTCGCCGTGGGAACAGCTGTCCGGGCGGCGGACGTCGGTTTGAAAGGGCTTCTCGAGGTCGTAGTCGTAATCGAGCACGTGATGGGGGCAAACGACCACGCAAGCCGCACATCCACAACAGACGTCGGTCGAAATGATCTCGGAGAAAAGCTCTTTCCAATGGCTCATGGAGTGGGCTAGAGCCTAAACGCGAGTTTTCCTGTCCGCCCAGAACGGCTCCCGCAGGTCCCGCTTGCGGATCTTGCCCGCGTCGTCTCGCGGGAAGTCGTCTCGGAACTCAACCGATCGGGGCTTCTTGTAGTCGGCGATGTTCTCGCCGACCCAGGCGATGACTTCGCCCTCGGTCAGCGTCTCGCCCGGTTTGGGCTGCACGATCGCGTGTACCTGCTCACCGAACTCCTCGTTCGGGATGCCGATGACGGCGACGTCCCAGACCTTCGGGTGGGCGTGGATCGCGTTCTCGATCTCGGCGCAGTAGATGTTCACACCGCCTGAGATGATCATGTCCTTCTTGCGGTCGGAGATGTAGAGGTAGCCGTCCTCGTCGAAGTAGCCGACGTCGCCGACGGTGAAGTAGTCGCCCGCCATGCTTCCTTGGTTGCGTCCTCGTTCTTGTAGTACTCGTCGATCATCCCGGCGGCCTTGATGTAGATCTCACCCGGCGTTCCCGGCGGGCACTCGTTGCCTTCCTCGTCGATGATCTTGATGTCCTGGCCGTCGATGACCTTTCCGCATGCGCCGGGCTTCTTCAGGTGCTCCTCGGGCGACATGAGCGTGTTCATCCCGGTTTCCGATGCGCCGTAGAACTCCTAGAGCGAAGGACCGAACAGGTCGAGGATCTTCCGCTTGAGCTCGAAGGGACACGGGGCGGCCGCGCACGACGATCGAGGTCATGGCCGAGACGTCGTAGCGCTTCTTCACGTCGTCGGGGAGATTGGCGATGCGCGATGAGCAACGTCGGCGCCATGAACGTCCACGTCGCCTTGTGCTTGTCGATCAGTCGAAGTGCTTCTTCGGGGTCGAATCGCCGCATGACGACTACGCCGCCGCCGGTAGCAATGCCGGCCGAAGCGAACGCGTAGGGGGCCGAGTGGTACAGCGGTCCGGCCGCCAGATGCGGTGTTCCGAGCTGGACCCCGAAAAAACTGCCGCCCGTGCTCCCCGTTGCTCCGGAGATGCCGGCCTTGCGATGCGCGCCCTTGGGGTTCCCGGTCGTGCCCGACGTATACAGCATCAGTCCGCCGGTGGCGCCTTCGGGTATCTCGGTCTGGGTCGGTGCGCCTTGCTCGATCAGATCGGAAAGCCGAAGCCAGCCTTCCGGCACGGTGTCGGTGCCCCACGCGATCACGTGGCGAAGGTTGGGCGTGTCCTTGCGTGCTTTTTCCACTGCGTCGATCTGATTGGGTCCGACGAAGATGGCCACACAGTCAGAGTTGTCGATCTGGTAGGCCATCTCCCTCGGCTTCAGCCGGTAGTTCATGGGGACACTCGTCCCGGCCATCTTCGAAACCGCCCCCGTGCAGATGAAGTGCTCGATGGCGTTGTCGCCGACGGTTATGACCTTGTCGCCGAGCTTTACACCGAGCGACTGCAGCGAATTCGCGACGCGGTTAGCGGTTTCGTTCAGCTCTTTGTAGGTGAGGACCGTGGGCTCTTCACCGAGTCGGTCGTCGATCACTGCCGGCGCGTCGGGCCGGCCTTCGGCGTGCATCGCCAGGATGTCCATCGTCCCCTATTCCCCCTTCGTGAACCGTTTCCAGAGTTCCCGCTCGGCCCCCACCGATGTCTGGCCGCCGTGACCCGGAAGCAGCTTCAGATCGTCCGGCAACGGTAGCAACTTCGAACTGATCGACTCCCGGAGCGCCTTAGCGTTGCCGCCCGGGAACATCGTCTGGCCCACGGTCCCCGACATCACCGTGTCGCCGCTGAAGCACAGGCCGTCGAGCAGAAAGCAAACGCTTCCGCCCGAGTGGCCGGGTGTGTGGACGACGTCGATGCTCATCGGGCCGGCCTGCAGCAGATGGCCGTCCCGCACCGGCTCGAGTCGGCGGGGCCGCGGACGCCGGACCAGGAACCAGCGGAAGTCCCGGCCGTGGAGATAAGCCGGGATCTCGAACCGGTCGGATAGCTGACGGGCCGTCCAGATGTGGTCGGGGTGGCCGTGAGTGAGGACTACGGCCTTGGGCGTGAGGCTCTCGGCAGCAACCAGATCGATGACCTTGTCGCCGGCGCCGACCCCGGCATCGACGAGAAGGGCCGGCCGGTCGCCTTCATCGTTCGGCGCGTAGACGTAGGCGTTGGAACGGGCGCGGCCGTTGACGAAGCGCTCGAGCAACACAGGACTGATGATGCCCGGGCGGGCTCTATCCGTGCCGTTTTCCCTGGACGGCCCCAGGTCATAGCCTCAAGACTGACTCGTGAATCAAGGGGGCGAAGGGGTCCGATGAGCCAAGCTCGCATCGTCACCCTTCTATTCACCGATCTAGTGGGCTCAACCGAGCTCTACGACAGGCTCGGGGACGAAAGCGCCGAAGGCCTGCGGCGCGCACATTTCCGGCTCCTCCGGGAGGCCCTAACAGAGCGCGGCGGCCACGAGGTGAAGAGTGTCGGCGACGGTTTGATGGTCGTCTTCCCCTCCGCCGTCGACGCCGTTTCCTGCGCCATCGCGATCCAGGAAGCCGTAGCCCGGCACAACCGGCGTCCGCAAACTCTAGGTCTGGACGTGCGGATCGGACTCCATGCCGGCGAGCCGATCCTGCACGAAGAGGACTACTTCGGTTCCGTCGTCAACGCCGCCAAGAGGCTCTGCGACTACGCCTCCGGCGGACAGATCCTGGCGACCGATCTCGTTCGTGGATTGGCGGCGGGACACACCGGACTCGAATTCCGGTCGTTGGGGCCCGTCGATCTTCGCGGGTTCAACGAGCCGTTCGTTGTGAGCGAAGTCGCTTGGAACGAGCCGACCGGCACCGACTTTGCCTTACCGGCCGTTTTCGAATCGGCCTCACGCACGCCTTTCGTCGGGCGACTAGCCGCTCTAGACGAGCTGCGCGAGACATGGAAGAGAGCGTCGTCGGGTGAGCGGCGAGGTGTACTCATCTCCGGGGAGCCCGGGATGGGCAAGACACGACTTGCTCGCGAGATCGCGCGGATCGCCCACGACGAAGGCGCCATCGTTCTTTACGGACGCAGCGACCACGAGGGCGTCATCCCCTACCAATCCTTCGTCGAGGCTTTACGCGTATACGTATCGTCCTGTCCGACCGACGATCTGCGCGATCAGGTCGGCGAGAACGGACCCGACCTCGCGCGGCTCGTTCCGGAGTTACGCGATCGCTTGCCCGGCATATCCGATCGTCAGCTGGGTGATCCCGAGGCCGAGCGCTACCGGCTCTTCCGCTCGGTCGGAAAGCTCCTGACCGAAGCCGCGCGCATCGCACCCGTCCTCCTGGTGATGGACGACCTTCACTGGGCCGACCAGCCGACACTCGCTTTGCTCAAGCACGTACTGCGCGACTCCGACCCCGCGGCCATCCTCGTGTGCGGAACGTATCGCGATGTCGAGATCGGACGAACCCATCCTCTGGCCGAGGTGCTGTCGAACCTCCGCCGAGACCGGCTGATCGAACGTGTTGCCCTGGATGGTCTGTCGGACGAAGAAGTCGTTTCCTTCCTCGAAGTCTCTGCCGAACACTCACTGGACGAAGATGGCGTTGCCTTCGCCCGTGAGCTCCGGGTCGGGACCAACGGCAATCCCCTCTTCATCGAAGAGATCCTCATCCATCTCGTCGATACCGGCGTTCTCTATCGATCCGGCGACCGATGGACGGCCGACACACGGATCGAGATCCCGGATGGACTACGGGAGGCCGTAGAGCGCCGATTGGCCCGGCTTTCCGAAGCCTGCAACGCGACGCTCGTCCAAGCGTCTGTGATCGGCCCCCGCTTCGAGCTCAGCGTGCTCGAGCACATGACCGGAACCTCCGAGGACGAGCTCGTTCCGCTGCTGGAAGAAGCACTCGAGGCCCAGCTCCTCGTGGAGGACAACGACACGCGGGGTCCTGGATTTACGTTCGTGCACGCGATCGTCCGGCAGGTGTTGTATGAGAGCGAGATCGGCGTCCGGCGGCGGCGTCTGCACGAACAAGCGGCCGAAGCTTTGGAGGCCGTGCACGTTTCCGATCCGCCGCTTCCCGCACTCGCCGTCCATTACCAGGAGGCGAACAACCCCGAGAAGGCGATCGAGTACACGATGCGAGCCGCCCAGGCCGCAGCCGACGTTTTCGCCTACGAGGACGCGGCCTCGCATCTCGAGAATGCAATCGCACTTCTCGATGCGGGTGAGGGAGACAAGGCAACGCGTGCGCGCGTACGAAGCCTGCTCGGCGACCTGATGTTTATCACCGGCCTGGACTACGGCAAAGGCCTGGTCTGGCTGGAAGAAAGCTTGCGCCTGTACGAAGAGCTTGGGGACGCGGAGCGCGCGGCGCAGGCGCGATCGCGCCTCGGCCGCGCGTTATCGACCTTCGACACTTGGATGGATATCGACCGAGCACTCGAGTTGTTCCGCGCCGCGGAGTCGGTCCTCGTCCGCAAGCCGGAAAGTCCGGCCCTGGGCCACACCTACGTCGGCTTGGCGTCCGCAGCGCTTTATGCATTGCGCACCGACGAAGGTCTTGTCGCCTCTGCACGCGGTATGGAGATCGCGCAAAGGATCGGCCGCGAAGGACTTATGGCCACCGCGACTGCGCTTCACGGCTGGCTGACGTGGTCGTCGGGCCGGCTGGCCGAAGGCGAGCGGCTGATCGATCTCGCTTGGGAAACCGCGGAAAGGCTCGATCATCCCACGCTCGGATTCGTCTCGACCTGGATGCAGGCTTTCGTGGCCGAGACCATCCTCGATCCGCGCGCGGGCGAAGCCGCGTGCGACCGCGAGTTGTCGCGATTGCGAACTAACGCGTCACCAACACAACGCGACATCCTCACCCTTCACCGGGACATGCTCAAGGCATGGCGCGGCGACGTTAGTGGTTTGGCGACACCGGCCATGGCTGTGGGCGCCGACGTCGAGGTGACCATCGACGTCCGCGAGCAGTTCCTTGCCTACCATCTCGGCGATTGGAAGCGGGCCGAAGAGCTGTGCCGCTACGCCCTCGAACACCGCCGAACCGCCAGTAACTGGCTGGAGATAGCCGCGACCTCGCACACACTTGCTTGGACGTTGCGCGCGCAGGGAAAGCTCGACGAGATCGAAGCGGTATTGGCTCCCTGCCTTCCGCACACGTCGGGCAAGTTCGTGGGGGGCGAGCTCATGGAACGTCCCGAGCTCGCCGTGGTCTGCGCCGAAACAGGACGGATCGAAGAAGCGCAAACACTCATCGCCGGCTGTCGGCTCGCCATGGACGGTGAGGAGGACTGGCGTGGGCGTGGCGGCTTCGTCGACTGGGCTGAGGCTGTCGTCGCCGCCGGCGCCGGACGATTCGAAGACGCCGACAACCTTTTCGCATCCAGCGTTGCCTCACTCACCAGATACGAAGCCGTTATCGAGCTCGCCGAGAGCCTTCTATGGTGGGGCATCGTTTTGAAAAGGACCGGAGAAAACTCTCGAGCGCTCGATAACTTCGGCGCTGCCGTCGACGTCTATAAAAGAGCCGAGGCCGGTCGCGCTTTCATCGACCGCGTCGAAGCTGCAGCTTCGTAACCCCAGTGGTCGCCACACCCCCGCCCACCGAAGTACTAACGCTCGTCTTCTTGAGCTGGGCCGCGGGCACGATCGTGCTCGGTGCTCTTACTCGTTTTTGGCGGGAGGTACAGTCCGGCCACTTCAAGGTCGTATGGCTGGTGAGCACCGGGCTTTCTGCCGCAGCCGGATTTGGCTACCGCCCTGCTTGGGGCCTGACCGCACTTTGCCTTGCAGCGTTCGCGGCCATCTACCAAAAGGCGGATCTGATCGCCGGTTGCATCGCCGCCGTAGCCGCACTGTTCGCCTTGTCCACCGGGTCGGATCTGATTCCCGAAGCCTTCGCATCGGCCGCACTGCTCGGCGCGGTAACCAATGCCATGCTCCTCGGCCATTGGCACCTCAACCAGCCGCGGCTGGGAACCAAGCCCATCGCCCGGCTCGTCTGGATGCTGTGGGCGAGCATCGTCCTATTCGTCGGAGCGACCGTCTGGTTGCTCGGCGACGCTACCGGCGTTCAACTACTCGGAGCGTGGACGGCGATCGCCTTCGCCGCTTTTACCGGTGTGCTGAACGCGATGATCCAACATTTGGTGAGAACGCGTTCGATCATGTCGGCAACCGGCATACTGTATCTGGCGATACTGCTGTGCTTCGTTGCCGTGTTTACCGGATCACTGTCTGCGCTGGCTCGGGGGTGAACGTAGGCTCGGCGAACGTTGCCGCCTTCGCCTCGGCCAGCAGCTCGCCCATGGCTGCCGCGTAGCACGTGGCTTCGGGTGACTGCCGGAAGAACGCGTAGACGTCGCGCCCCTCGCCCACCACGTCGGCGAGCATGTCTCCCCACACGACGAGATCGGCATAGGTATACGACTCGCGTCGGAAGCGCGTATAGACGAATGGGAACTCCCATCGGTCGGCCAGGGCGCCGCCGGGTAGCAGTTCGCTCGGAGCCATCAGCTCCGTCGCCTCCACGATCACCGGACAAGAGTCCCGAGACGCGAGTAGCTCAAGCACGTCGGCACAGATCCAGGATGGGTGCCTGAACTCCCACGCCGTTCGGATGCCCGGAGGTATCGACTCGAGCACCGCACGCAGCCGATCGACATCACAAGCAAAGGTCGGCGGAGTGGTGAACAGGATCACTCCGAGCCGCGGACCCAGCGAAGCGAGCGAACGCACGAACTGCTCCGTCTGAAGCGGCAGGCCCAGACGCTCGACGTGCGTGATCTCGCGTGGCGCGCGGATGGCGAAGCGGAAGTCATCGGCCGTCGCTTCACGCCAGCTGACAACCGTTTCCAGTGAGGGCCGGCGATAGAAGACCGAGTCCAGCTCGACGGCATCGAAAAGCGTTCCGTAGCCGGCCAGAAGATCCGGAGCCGACGCTGTGGCAGCCGGTACTGCGTCGCGCATAACCGGCGACGCGAAACCCGAGGTGCCCACGTAGAAATCCCCCACGATCGGCCATGCTTCCCACTACCGCTCGCACCGGTCAATCTCGGTGGCTCTGACCTGCTACGTGACTTCGTGCGCAAGCGGGGTGGGTCTACAGTCCTTGCGGCACAGGGGTTCCAGAACAGGGGTCCCGTCGGGCGCGCCGCAAGCTCAGCGGGTGCCGCGAGAAGAGTCGTTCTCGCGGGACGGCCAGTCCTTCACGGCGTCTCGCAAACGATCCACATTGCTGGTGCTTCGTCCGGGCCGAGAGCGAAGACGTTCGCGAGGTCGTGGGGCCGGAGATACCGGCTCATCTGGGACATCTAACGAATCTTCGTCGGCGCGTTTGCGCATCGATTCCCGATAGACCCGGCGCCGCGGCGGTTCCACTTCGTCGTGATGATCCCCTTCGAGCTCGTCGATCAGGTCTTGAAGATCGTCCTCGGGCAGTTCCAGCTCGTCATCTTCGCCTTCGTCCTCTTCGTCGTCTTCGTCCTCCTCGTCTTCCAGTTCGAGGGGGCGGGGCCTGAGCTCGTCCGCGCCGAGCTCGACGATCTCGACGTCGTCCAGCTCGAGCCAGGGCACCCGGGAGGCTGTGTCCTGCCTTCCTTCGAGGTCGTCGTCGCCTCGCGGACCTTCTCCTTCAGAGGCGAGATCGGCCATGGCCTTGTTAAGGCGACTCCTCTGCCAGCGCCGGACGCTGACCAAGGCAAGCAATGCGGCAACCATCGCCAACGCGATCCCCCAGGCGACGAACAACATCGTCGGCGTGTCCGGATCGGCACTCGATCGCGCCGGTCCGGCCTCGATGGTCAGATCACACGTTGCGGAGCGCGGGCCATCGACAACGACCAACGATCCGTTCCCGGGTTCGGCCGTCTCCGGGATCGCAGATGCCGGCGTCGAGAACGCACCGAGATCGCTGGTCTGCACGCGCGAGAGCTCCGCGGCGCGTATGCCTTGCCGGAAGGTAGCGACCACCGTGGTTCGCATCCCGAACCCTGTGCCCCGTATGACGACGGACTCCCCGGCGCGGAAACCAGACTTCTCCTCGTTACGGGTATCGAAGGTCGAGCACGCCGGGTCGGCATGAACGGCCGGCACCTGGAGGGCGAGTGTCACCAGGACCGGCGCGACGAGGAACAAGGCTCTCTTGAGCATCTCTAGATTGATCGGCTGCCGGGTTGGTCGGCTGGAGCGGCCCGAGGTCTTCATGGATTACCGTCCATCGTCACCTCGAGATCTGGGTCGACGGCGCGATAGGTAAAGCATCGCCAGCCCCGCCAGAACGAGCACGGCTCCGATCAGAGCCATGAGCGCTAGATCCAGATCTCCCGTCGGGATCAATTCGCCCCCAGTGAAGGCGGCCCGTCGGCCAAAACGTCCTCATCGGTCCGCTCGAGGTGGGCGGGCGGGTTCCAAACCGGCATACGGAGAAAAACGAAGAGCGCAACCAGTCCCGACACGCCAACCAGGCAGACCAGCGCAACGCCGACCACGACGCTGGCCCGGGCAACCAGTACGGCGAAAGCCCCAAGGATGAGTTGCCCGACCCATAGGAAAGCAGCAGCAACACGTGCGGACATACCCCGGGCGACCAGCCTGTGCGCGGCGTGATCGGTCCCACCCAACGAGGGACTCCGTCCTTCGCGCAGACGAGAGACGGTCACGAGGACCACGTCGAAGATCGGGATTCCTAGCGCCATCACGGGGACGGCCATCGACAACGGCGGTGTGGGATGGGGCCGGAGTTGCAACGCAAGTGCGGCCAGGGCGAAGCCGAGCCCGAGAGCGCCCATGTCGCCCATGAACAACCGGGCCGGGTGGACGTTGTGCACGAGATAGCCGATGCAGGCGCCCGCCAAAGCGCTCGCCGCCGCCGTAACGACGAACTGTCCACCGAGTGCAGCGGCAACGGCGATCGTTATCGAAGCCGCAGCGCCAACTCCGGCGGTAACGCCATCCATGTTGTCGAGCAGGTTTAACGAAAGAGTCACGCCGACGAACCACAGAAGTGTCAGCCCGGCATTGATCAAGTCGCCGACCGGCTCCCCGCCGGTAACGGCCACGATCCTCAGACCCAGCAACCAGGCCGCCGCGCCGGCAGCGGACGCCCACACCAATCGAGCGGGTGCTCCGAGTCCGGCGACGTCGTCGACCAATCCCACCAAAGAGATGCCAATCACACCGGCTCCGGCCACGGCTCCTAGAACACCTATGCGCAGGTTGCCGCCGGCGATCATGCCTCCGCCCAACCCGAGGACGATCGCGAGACCTCCGAGCATCGATGTCGGTCGTGAGTGCGTACGCCATAGACGTGGCACCGAAACAAAACCCATCCGTGGTGCGACCAAGCGACAGAGTGCGCCAACGAGGAGTGCTACGACCGCGCCACCCGCGAAGGCGCGAGCCGGAACCCCGGCGGTCACACGCTCTGGTAGTTGCTCGGGCCCGGGACCGAGTGAAGCAAGAGCGACGACGTACTTCATCCCCTCCGCCAAGGTGTCGTACGCTCTCGACCTCCACCAACGGCGCGCGTCGAACCTCGACTTGTCGCTCCAAACGAGTACATCCCGCGAGAGTGATCGTTCATAGACGAGCCTGGTTCTTGCTTGCTGTCTGGTGGCGGTAAGTACGGCCACACGCGAGATGTCGTCTCTGTCGCGCAGTGCCTCCGCCGACCGCACCGCATCACGGACGAGATCATTCGATCCGGCGATCGTGCGTAGCCGGTCCGAGTCGACGCCGGCATCGGCCGCGAAAGAGCGAACGGCACGGGGTTCGTTCAGGACGGGACCGGCGCGCTGTGTCAACACCCAGACTTCGTCGGCCTGGCCCCGAGCCAGGTAGTCGAGGGCGAGAGGGACACGTCTTTCAGGGTCGCCTTCGGACACGACGAGGAGATCGACTTTCTTGACCGGGTCCGGGGCAGCCAGCCAGTTGCCGAGCTGACGGCCGAGAACTCCGAGCACGATCAGAACTGCACCCACGGCGATCAGTGGGATGGCGCGCTTCAGCCGATGTCGCTCGTCGGTTTGCATCGATCGTCCATCATCGCCCGTCATCGAACCGATGTTGCTGCAGTAGGCGAGACCGCCGCAGCCCACTGCGGCCCTCTCGCTTGCTGGTCGCTTCGCTCGCAGTAGGCTACGTGTCGTGGCGGACTCCCCTTGGTTCGAAAATTCCCTTGCGTCCGTTCGCGCTGGCACGGCCCGCACGACCGTGGTCGGCTGCGGGTACGTCGGGCTCACGCTGGCCGTCGAGCACGCACGCGCGGGCTCTCCCGTTGTCGGGATCGAGACCAATGAGCTGAGGGCAAAAGAGCTCCGCGCCGGCACGAATCCCGTCCCTGACGTCTTCGTAGACGACGAGGAGCTCGTTCGCCTGCGCGATGACGGCAAGCTGACATTCGAAACCTCTTTGCGTTCACCTTCGGCCGTCTACGTCATCTGCGTGAACACTCCGCTACGGGACGGATCTCCCGACCTTCGCTATATCGAGGCGGCCGGCGAGTCGGTGGCGACGGTGCTCACATCCGGATCTCTCGTCGTGCTCGAATCGACCACGTACCCGGGGACGACAGAAGACCTCCTTCGTCCGATACTCGAGGCCGGGTCGGGCCTCGAGGCCGGCGCCGATTTCGCACTCGCGCATTCACCGGAACGCATAAACCCCGGCGACCGCGCATGGAGCCATCGCAACACTCCCAAGGTCGTCGGCGGCTTGACCGCCGATTGCACAGAGATCGCGGCAGCCTTCTACGCGAGGATCTGCGACACCGTTGTGCCGGTCACGTCGCCTCGCACGGCTGAGATCACGAAGCTGCTCGAGAACAGCTATCGCGTGGTGAACATCGCTTTGGCCAACGAGATGTCGATCGTCTGCAACGACTTCAAGATCGATCCGTGGGAGGTCGTCGCAGCTGCATCAACCAAGCCCTATGGGTTCACGCCATTCTTTCCCGGTCCCGGTGTTGGCGGGGAATGCGTTCCGGTCGATCCTCAATACCTCGCCTGGCGTGTACGATCGCAAGCCGGCCGGCAATTCCGCTTGCTCGAAACGGCCAGCGACATAAACGACCGGATGCCTGCCCACGTCGCGCAGCGCGCGGCCGAGATCCTCAACGACCGCAGCAAAGCGCTCCGCGGCGCGCGCGTCTTGCTTCTTGGAGCGTCCTTCAAGGGAGGCTCGGCCGATGCTCGCGAGTCCCCCGCGCTGCGCGTTGCCGACCGCCTTGCCCGGGCGGGAGCCGATCTCACCTACCACGACCCCTACGTTCCGAACGCTTTGATCAACGGCGTCGTCAACGACTCTCAGCCGCTGATCGACGACCTGATCACCGGGAGCGATCTCGTCATCATCCTCACGGACCACCCGGACGTGGACTACGCGAACGTCCTCGCCAAAGCCGATTGCGTTTTCGACACGCGCGGCGTCACTTCGAACCTGTCCGGCCGTGCTGCGATCTACCGCGCCTGAAACGCCTCCTCGTACAGACCACGCAGAGAGGCAAGCATCTGATCTCGGGTGAAGTTCTCCGCTACGCGGTGCTGCGCAGCGCGGCCCATGGCCGCGCTGCGCGATGGATCGACCAAGAGCTCCCGCAACGCAGCAGCTAAAGCTGCTGCGTTGCCCGCCGGAACCACCAGACCCGTTCGTCCGTGCTCGTTGACCCACGACGTTCCTGTACCGAGCTCGGTCGAGACCACCGGGGTGCCGGTGGCCATGGCTTCTACCAAAGCGATGCCGTATGACTCCCCCCGATTGGTGGCCGGGAGCGCAAAGACGTCGGCTGCGTGGTAGTACGCGCTGCGCTCGGCGTCCGGGATCTGGCCGACGAACACGACGCGATCCTCAACGCCGTTGGATCGCGCCGCGGACCGGGCCGCGGGAGCCGATGGGCCATCGCCGACGACAAGCAAGGTCCCGTCGACCTCACGCATGGCTTCGACCAGGACGTGAAGACCCTTGTAGTGACGAAGACGACCAAGGAAGACAATGAGCGGGCCTGTGAAGCGTTGTCGGATGTCGTCGGCGCCCGGGGGCCGGACCGACCAATGGTCGAGATCGACACCGTAAGGCACGACCACCGCGCGGTCCCGTCCACCCCCGTCCAGCTCCCGCGCCGTTTCGAGCAGCCTGGGCGATCCGACCACGACGCGGTGGACACGGGACCACACCCGGCGCAACATCGCCCGGTACGCCGGCAACAACACGCGCGCGCGAGTGATCTCGCCGTGGAAGGAGGCGACGATCGGCACCTTCGTCCGAGAACGCAGGGCCGCGACCTCGCCCCACGGATTCGGCATGTGCAGATGGATCACGTCGGGGTCGGCGCGCCCGATCCACGTCCGCCATGAGGGAACGATCGGCGCTGTAGAGATCTTGAGGAGTGTGCCCGCTCCGATCACGCGCACTCCATCGTCGTCGGTGATCGCCAAGCGGGACGAACCCGACGTCGTGAGCACGTCGAAGTCGATCCCGGGCACGCCGTGGACGATCTCGTTGATGTGCTGCTCGATCCCGCCGTGCGTCGGCGGGTAATAGCTCTTGAAGAGATGGAGGACTCTGATCGCAGGACCCTTCCTCGCCTCGGCAGATAGCGCCTCGGCGATGGCCCTCGCATCGGAGCCAAACGCCTCAGCGGTGTGGCGCCGCCACGATAGCCACATGTGCTGCCCGGCCGCGGGCACTATTTGCCGGATGCGGGACCCCGACGTACGCTCGTTGGCGTATGACCCATCTTCGGCGCTGGGGCGCCGTCCTTTTGCTCGTGCTGGGCTTCATATCCGTCGGATCGGGGGCTCAAGCAACGCATTGCCACGGCGACCCGCATCCGCCGGCCGTGCCCGACGACTACCCGTGCTTCACCGCTGCCCCCAAGACGCCGAAGCCCACGCCGGCCCCGACGCCAGCCCCCTCCGCGGCACCCACTGCGGCACCCGCACCGGTGCGAACGCGACGACCCGTTTCGCAGCAACCCTCTTCGACGGCAAGCACCGTCGAGGTTCCGGCCGCTGAGACCACGGACCTGGCATCGCCGGAGATCGTCGTCGAGCCGATAGAGGACGAGCAGGCCCTGGAAAGCGAGCCGGCCGCCAGCGCCTCGAGCTGGATCTTCGGCTTCATCGTCGGACTCGTGGTCGGCGGGATCATCGGTCGCGCTTCGTGGGGCATCCGCCGACGGCGGCGCCAGCAGATCTTCGGCTGATCTTCACCTAAAGGGTCGCCGGCGCAGGCAGGCTGCGACCGGAGCTACGACCAGTCGCTGTGTGGCTCGGGGTCGGGCTTCTTCGCCTTCTTCGATCTGATGGCCGCGGACCGCTTGGCCGGGAAGGCCTCGAATCCGGTTGTGTCGAGAAGCGGAACCGACGGTGCGGGGAGCGCGGGTGGCGACCAGATCCTGGACGAGAAACCGATGGCTCGACCTTCGGCCTGTCGCCTTTTGACGACCCAGCGGATGGCCGATCCGATGGCGATCAGAGCCAGCGCGAGCAGAACGAGATCGAGGATGTTCGAACCCGTCGTCGGAAGATTCCCCTTGTCGCTAGCGCTGCCGAGGACGTTGGTTCCATCGCCGCCTTGCGCATTGCCGAGAACGTATGTGCCACCACCGTCTGCGGCTCCCGCAGCAGAAAGCACCCGCAAGTCGGCCGACTCTGAGCAGTCGGGCACGTCCGTCGCTACTTCATAAGTGCCCGGTTCGAGCCCGGAGGGGAGAGTGAAAGTATCCGAGAAACTTCCGTCCTCGAATGGTTGGGTCGACCCGATGAGAGTGTGGCCGGGCTCGGAATAGATATTGACCGTTTCGTTGTCCCCGGCCGCGCCGGCGGAGCCGAAAACGTGAACTTCACCCTGTTCCTCCGCCTGACCCGCAACGAAGTCGTTACCGACCTCGCCCTCGATACGGATGCAAACATCGACTTCGGCCGTCGGTGTGGCCGTCGGCGTAGGGGGCGGATATTGCGCCGTCGCTACACCGGAAGAGAAAACGAAGGCGAGCAGGAACGGGAGGACGACAGATCCGACGATTGATCGTGCTCGCACGCCCTGGCCCCCTTGGCTTACCGGCATGGAGTCATGCCGCGGCGCCTCGTAATAGTAATACTGGGTCCTCGACCCGTCCTTACGTCGAAGGCGGGAATCGAACGGCCTGAGCCTCGACCAGGCTTCGAAGGTGATCGACGGCGGCCTCATCACGCCCGTCCTCGGCCAACTGCCGCAGAGTGGAGATCCAAGCCCGAAAAGCGTCCCGGTCGAATCCGGGCTCGGTAACAACGAGCATCTTCTCGTGGGATCCCTCGGCTACGGCCTCGCCGTCGTCTATGAGCTCCTCGGCCAGACGTTCGCCCGGCCGGAGTCCGGTGATCTTGATGGGAACGTCGATGCCGGGCTGCAATCCGGAGAGGCGAACGAAGTTGTCGGCCAGGTCGCCCATGCGGATGGGCTCTCCGGTCTGAAGCACGTACACCTCGCCGTCCCGTCCCAAGGCCCCGGCGTGCAGGACCAGTTCGACGGCTTCGGACGTCATCATGAAGTACCGCATCGCATCCGGATCCGTAACCGTCACAGCCGTTCCCGTCCGCAATTGCTGATGGAAGAGCGATAACACGCTCCCGTTGCTTCCGAGCACGTTGCCGAACCGAACCGCGACGAAGGTGGTCCCCTGTCCGGCGAGCGCGCGCACTACGAACTCCGCCGCGCGTTTCGTCATCCCCATGACGCCGACGGGTCGCACGGCCTTATCCGTCGATATGAGCACGAACTCCCGAACACCGCTGGCAACAGAAGCCGAAGCCACTATGTCCGTACCGAGAACATTGTTCTTGATCGCTTCCAGCGGGTGTGACTCCATGAGCGGGACGTGCTTGTACGCGGCCGCGTGATACACGAGCTGCGGTGAGTACTCTTCGAAGATCCGGGCGACGCGTTGCTCATCCATGATGTCGCCGACGGCGGCCTCGATCTTCACACCCTCGAACTGCTCCACAAGGGACGCGTGCGTCAGGTAGAGATCGCTTTCCGCGCGATCGTAGAGAACGAGCGTTTCGGGATCGAAGGCTGCGATCTGCCGGGCAAGCTCCGATCCGATCGAGCCGGCTCCCCCGGTGACGAGCACGCGCCGGCCGGACAGCGCCTCGCGCAGTCGTTCGACGTTCGTGCCGATGGCCTGACGTCCAAGAAGCTCCTCACCTTGAACGGGACGCAGTTCGCCGACCACAGCCCTCCCCAGGAGAAGTTCGGTGAGCGCCGGAACGGTGCGCACCTCGATGCCCGTGTCCTTGAGGCCTTCGAGGATCAGCTTCTTATCGATCGTTGCCGTGTGTTCGGTGGCGATCAGGACCTGGGTTGCACCCTGCGCCGCGCAGATCCTGGGGATGTCGTCGATGCCACCGAGTACCGGGATCCCGTGGAGGCGGCGTCCGTGGATCCTTGGGTTTTCGCTCGCCAAGCCGACGACGGTGTACGGCAAGCTGCCGCGACCGATCTCTCTCAGCAAGGCTTCGGCGACATCACCTACACCGACAACGATCGCGCGCTTGCGCTCACCGTTTCCCGCGGCCAGTGACAGTCGATGCTCGAGCAACAGTCGCGCACCTATCCTCAAGCCTGCGGTAAGCCCGAGACAGAAGAATGCGTCCAGGACGAGCACGGACCGCGGGAACCCGAGGCTTCGGCCCCCGGACATCTGAACACCCACGATGAAGATCGCCGAGCTCAGCGTCACCGCCTTGATGAGCTCGACTACATCCCGCACGCTCACGTATCGCCACAAGCCCTCGTACAGGTGGAAGCCCCAGAAGACTGCGACGCGTAAGAGGAGCAACGCAGGAAGGGTGACGAGAAGCCGGCGAACCTCGCCCGACGGCGGCGCGAAGTCGAAGCGGAAGCCGAAAGCCAGCGCATACGCCATGGCGAACAGCACGACGTGAGCCGCAACGATCAACGGCCGGCGGATCCTCAGTAAGGCCTCAGCCTGTCGGCCACTCATGTTTGTGGTCGGTCGAGCGTGCCCCTCCACAGCCGGGCCCCATCGCCAACAGCGCCACGATAGCGCAACGCTTGCCTCAGCCCACACGACCTTGCGATCGGCCAATCCCTGCGCTCGGAGTCCCAAAAAACGCTGTCGCGGTCCTGGCCAGGACGCCTAGATCCGTCCAGAAGGACCGTTTTGTGAGGTAGTCCAGCTCGATCGCAAGCTTGGCCGGCATGATCGTCTCCCGGTAGGTGCGGGCCGCGACACTCGCCTCGGTGCCCAGCAGCAGCGCCTCGTTGCGGTAAGCGATGGAGGCCGGGCTGGTCATTCCGGGCCGAACGTCGAGCACTCGCCTTTGAGAGGGCGTGTAGTCGGCGACGAACACTGGATCTTCAGGCCGCGGTCCGACCAAGCTCATGTCGCCACGCAAGACGTTGATCAACTGCGGGAGCTCGTCGATCTTGGTACGCCGTAGGACGGCGCCGACTCGTGTGATCCGCGGATCCTGCGCCGTGGTGAGGCTCGAGGCTTCGGTTGGGTCCGTGAGGCGCATCGATCGGAACTTGTAAAGCGTGAAGGGCCGGCCGCTTTTTCCGACACGAACGGATCGATGAAGCACCGGACCCGATGAGGAAATCTTCACCGCCAATCCGGCGAGGGTCCACAGCGGACTTGTGATCACAAGTCCGATCAACGCTGAGATGGCGTCGAAAACGCGCTTGATGCTCACCGGCGGTGACGATCAGCCACAGATACGACCGCTTCTGCGACATGGTCGACGTCCTCGTCTCCCATGCCGCTGTGGATCGGAAGGGATATCAGTCGCTCGAATGCTGCACCGGCCACTGGAAAGTCTTCTGGTTGATGCCCGTAGCGCTCCCGGTAGTACGTGAACGTGTGTATGGGGATGAAATGCACGCTGGTACCGACCCCTGATCGCTCGAGCTCGGCAGCGAAGACATCCCGGTCGACGGTTAGTCGCTCCAGCTGCAGCCGGATCGCGTAGATCTGCCAGGCATGGGTGCAGCCGTCCCGTTGGATCGGCAATGCGACGGCATCGCAAGTCGCGAGCGCCGCAGCGTAACGGGCGGCGATCGCTTGACGGCGCTTGTGCATCTGATCGAGGCGGCGAAGCTGCACTAGTCCGATGGCGGCTTGCACATCGGGCAAGTTGTATTTGAATCCCGCGCGCGTCACGTCGTACCGCCACGAGCTTTCGGTCTCGTTGCGCCGCCACGCGTCCCTTGTCATGCCGTGAAGGCTCCACGCTCGCGCGTCGCCGATGAGGTCGGCAGCGCCGGTCAGCATCCCGCCTTCCGCTGTAGTCATGTTCTTCGTCGCGTAGAAGGAGAAAGCGATCAGCGAGGGAACCAGCTTGCTCGGCTCCCCGATCGCTGCGCCCTTGATGGCGGCGGGCAACGCGTGCGCCGCATCCTCGACCACCGCCAGGCCTCGCGCCTCCGCGAGCTCGATGATGCGCGGAAGATCGCAAGGATGGCCGTGAAGGTGAACGGGGGCGATGCAGCGCACATCTGGGTCCTTCAGTGCTCGCTCGACGGCAACGGGGTCCAGGTTCAGTGTTTCCGGCTCGGAGTCGACCAACACGGGGCGTGCGCCCACGTGCTCGACGACGTGGGCCGCAGAGGCAAAAGTCATGGTCGGGACCACAACGGCGTCACCCGGGCCGATGCCCAGAGCCAGAAGGGCGCTGTGCAGCGCAGCGGTTCCCGAGTTCAGCGCCAGCGCTGCGGGTGAGCTGACGTAACTCGCGAATTCCGTCTCGAGTGCCGCCGCCCGGGGTCCCGTGGTTATCCATCCCGAGCGGAGACAATCGATGACGGCGTCTATCTCCTCTTCACCGATGTCGGGCGGCGCGAACGGAACGAATTCGGGCGTCGTCATTGTCCGAGTGTCTTTCGCATCGATCCGGTCCAGGTCGAACCCTCGCGTATCGGTTCCCAGCCGCGTCCGAGATAGAGAGCCACGGCGTCCTCGTTCTCAGGCTCTACGGTAAGCCCGATCTCGGTCTCACCTGCATTCTTCGCATCTTCCTCGGCCGCCCGGAGCAACCGCTGGGCGAAACCACGCCCGCGAAACGCCGGATGTGTGCCGATCGACAGCACCCGGTAACGGGGGCCGGCGGATCCGGCGGGAGCCGATCGCCATCCGGCCGCCAAAAGCAAGCGGCCGAACGTTTCTCCGCGGAAGAGCAACCACGGCCTCGCTGCGTAGCTTCCGACCAAGAACCATCTGTGACGGCGCAGGAACGAAGAAAGGGCGTCGCCCAGGTCTCCCGCACAGATGAAGGCGACCAGCCGGCTTTCCTCCCAGATCCCGGCCATCAGCCGGGACCCTTCAGGTCTTTCCCACTGCGCTTCGTAGTAACGCTTCACTACGCCGCGTCCGGCTCGAGTTAGATCGCTGGCAGGGAAAGAGATCAGGTGCAGTTGCGTGACCGCATCGAGATCATCGCGCGTGATGGGTCGCACGAGAGACGACGTCACGACGGTTGCACGACGGCCGAGCGACGTCGCCAGCGCCACAAGCCAGCCAAAAACCCCAATCCGTAGGCGAAATGCATGATCGGAAAGACGGCCTGCAACAAAATGACGGACTCGGGATCTCGTCTCCCGAGCCAAAAGCTCATGACGACGACTGCGATCACGTACGGACCGGCCACGATCGCTGCGATCGGTGGGATTCGGGTTGCGGTCGCGACGACAACGGATGCCACCAATGCAAGGACGAAAGCGGCCGGAACCAACTGGCGCCAGGACGAAATCCGGGAATGCTTGCGGATCACCAGAACCTTGAACAAGCCGTAGCCGAAGTACTGATCCCACAACTCACCGAGCTTCTCCCGGGGACGGTAAGTGCTTCGTATCGACGGATCGAGGAAGACGCGACCCCCCGCTCGGCGTACGCGAAGGTTGAACTCGTCATCCTGGTTGCGCAGCAGCTCTTCGTCAAACCCTCCGACCTTGTCGAACACCGACCTGCGGAAGGCACCCATGTAGACCGTGTCGACCCACGCCTCGCTCTTCGAGTACCGGAATCGCGCATCGCCTGCTCCGAAGCGCGAGCTCGACGCCACTGCGAAGGCTCGGCCAACGCCGGTACGGCCCATAGCGCGTTGAACACCACCGACGTTGTCGGCGCCGCTTGTTGCCAGCGCATCCAAGCAGCGTCGAACGTAGTCGGACGCGATCTCCGTGTGACCGTCAACGCGCACGACCACATCTCCGGTCGCGCGGCTCAACGCAAGGTTCAGAGATACCGGTGTCGCTTTGGCCGGATTGCTCATGATGAGTACGTCCGCGCGGTGATTCGTCCTGGCTTCCTCGGCGATCCTCGTCGCTGTATGCGCTGTTGAATCTTCCGAGGAGCCGTCGACGACGATCACTTGCATGCGATCCGCCGGATAATCCTGAGCCAGAACCGCTCTGAGGCTGTGCTCGATGTTCTTTTCTTCGTTTCGAACGGGCATGACCACAGAGACCAAGGGAAGCTCCGAGCTACCCACGTCCTCCATAGATGTGATCTACGTCACCCGACCTTCTGCGACTGCGGCGTCCCAGATCCTGGGCCACCCCAGCACGAGCCTGAGGCCCGCTCGGCTGGTCGCCTGGGATTCTCGATCCGACGAAAGCACAGCCCAGAGCGTGCGCACTGCATAGATCAGGGTCAGCCCGACCCTAAGCATCAGCATGTCGAAAGCGCGGCCATGCTTCTGGAAGAAGTTCAACCATCCCTTGACGTACTCCACGCCGACAGTGCTATCACCGGAAATCGTTTGCGACCCGAGATGGATAACCTCCGCGTTGTGGACGAAAGAGACCTTCCATCCGCGCTCGGACATCCGGCGATGCCACTCGAGTTCCTCTCCGCCGATCAGGGATATCTCGTCCATCGGCCCAACGTCGGCGACGGCCGATCCGCGCACGAGCACGAAGGCACCGCGGACGGAGTCCACGTGCATGGTCCGGTCGTGGGCCCAGAAGCGCGACCGGCCTTCGCCGGACGAACTGGCCACGCGCTCGATCGCACCGCCGAGGAACCCGACGGAACGCAGATCGGCAGCAGAAGCTAGAACACGTGTTGGGGAGGGAAAGGAATACGTCGACCCCTGAACGCTTCCGTCGGCGTTGAGCAGTTGCGGTGACGCCACCGCAACGCGTGCGTTCGCCGGATCCTCCATAAACGCGAGCAGGACGCCGATCGCTCTCGGGCGCACGATGATGTCGTCGTTACTGATCAAGTAATAGTCCGCGGAGTGTTCCCGCATCGTTCTGTTGTGGTTCGCCGCGAAACCGCGCCGGAGCCGGTTCGCAACGACTTGGATACCTGACCCACGATACTGATTGGCAGCCGCGTGTATCCGAGCGAGGCCCTCCTCACTGACCGCATTGGCCGTCACGACGCACATAACGTCAGCAGCAAGCGTCTTCGATTCCTCGTCGAGTGACTCCAGGAACGTGAGGAGCATGCTCACGTCACTTCCTGCGACGACGGATACGACGATGCGGCAATTCATGTCCGGATTTGCTTAGAAACTTCGTCCAGGTGTCGCACTATGTCCGCCACACTGCGCTCGTTGGTTCGGTCGACCGCCCATTGCCGGGCCCCCTTGGAGATCCGTTGCCGCAGGCCGGGATCCACCAGTAAGCGTTGGATCGCCTTCGCCATAGCCCGGGGGTTTCGCGGCGGGACTATGAGTGCATGCTCACCATCGACCAAGAGCCCACGCAATCCCTCGAAGTCGGTAGTTACTACCGGAAGTCCGGCTGCCATCGCTTCCATCAATGCCTGAGGCATGCCCCATTCGGTGGGGCTTCCGAAGAGATAGATGTCCGCTTGCTTGTACCGCTCGAGCAACTCGGGTCCCGGTGCAAGGTATCCCGTAAGTTGAACCGCCGCCGGAAAACCACCCGCCTCTGCACGCCGAAGCGCGAGGCCTGGCGTCGGATCGCGATCAGGGGCCCAGCCGACGAGCTCCAGCTCGGCGTTGATGCCCATACGACGAAGTTCGCTGAGTGCTTCGACTAGATCGTGTATGCCCTTCTCCTCAACGATCCTCCCCGTATTGAGCAGACGAATCGCGCCCCCCTGGTCGATGTGGCGATTGGCAGCGACCTCAGCCAGGTCAACAGCCATGTCGTCGGTGAGCGTGCTCGTGAACGTCTCCCTGACATCCTTGCAACCATTCTCGATCAGCCGAGCGCGCAACCATGCGTTGTTGACGAGTACCGGCCCCTTCCTGAGTGCCGCCCTCTCGTCAAACAGGTACGCGAATCGATACGCATAGATCGAAGCGTTGCGCCATGCAGCGTTTGCCTTGTTTGGACGCCACGAACGCAAGTCGCCAACGATCAATGGCAGTCGCGTCGGTCCTCCGCGTGAGCGGAGAATCCGCGGGAGTAGTGGACCAGGCCCCCTTACGAGCAGCACATCGAGGTCGTTCCACCGCTCGCGCATAAGCCGGAGCGGCTCACGCGAGATGTACGCGGCTGGATGCTGCAGCCGGGGGCCGAGACTTACGACGTTCACGAACGAGTCATCGAGAGCTCGATCTCCGACGTCTGACGTCTGACTTTCGAACGCGAAGAAAGTTATACGTCCCGTCTGCCGGCCCAGTTCCTCGGCGAACAATGCGTGATGTCTCGGGTACGACACAGTTCCGTCTGAAGCTCTGCTAAACGGGACATGTAGGTGATAGCCAACTCTCATTCGACCCGCCGCAGCTCCGGCCACGCCATCTCGATCTCCTGGACAAGAGCTCCACAGACCTCTTCCACGCTTGACGCACGTGCACGATCGAAACCATTCCTTAGAAGGGAGCTCCGCAAGTGCGCGTCCGCGGCCAACCGTCCGACAGCGTGCGCCGGTTCGTCGACGGTGCCGACTGGGACGAACAGCACGTCTCGTTCATCGGTCAGGCCGTGCGCGATCCCCCCGACCGGGGTGCATACGACGAGCACGCTGTGGGCGAGAGCCTCCCAGATCACCTGGGGGAAGCCTTCCGCATAAGACAGATGAAGCATCAAGTCCATTTCGCGCAGGAGGGAAAAGAGATCAGGACCAGCGGGCACCCAGCCGTGGAACGTACACGAGCCAAGCAATCCTTGCTCGGAGACTCGCCTTTCCATCTCGGATCCCGCGTCACCGTCGCCGATGACGTGAAGGTGAGCCTTGGGAAAAGTGCTCTTCCGGATGCGCGCAAAAACCTCCAGCGCTTCCAGGACGCCCTTCGTCTTCTCAAGTCGTCCGCAGATGACGATGTTCGGCGAGTCCGTGTTGAACCGGTCCGCTGCGACGTGAACGAAATTGGCACGACGCATCGACCACGGCTCCAAGATCGGCTTGGGCACCTCGCCGCGATATCGGTCAGCGGCGTCCTTGCTGTTGAACAGCACAACCTTCGACGCCTTGAGAACCTTCTTGAGGGTGATCTCGGTCCTCAAGGTGTTAGCGATCTGCAACGCTTTGCGAGGACCGCGCGGGACGGCTCGCGCAACGCCGGGAGCGTATCCCAGGACGATCGAAACGACACGCGGGCACTCGTTTCCGGTGAAGAGCGTTTCGATACGGCGGTTGGGTAGGCGGAACATCGCAACGTCCCATTCGCGGGATGCATCCCGAATGATGCGTCTGACGTGTTGTCTGCGAGCAACGTAATCGCGCCAGCTTCCCTGCGCGCCGAGCGATAGAACGTCGATGTTTGCTCGATCGGGCTTCATCAAGTAGTCCGCGACTTCGTCCTGGCCACGGGCACTCGGCGGCGGGTCATGAGCGACAACCGTCACGCGATCTACGAGGTCGGCGATGCCCTCGACCGCCGGACCGATAAGCGAAGGAAGGTACGGGCCTTCCGGGCCCGAGAAACCGCAGCCGTGGACGAAGAAGCCGACATGGGCCGGCGACCGTCTGGAAGGAAGAATCATGAGGACTAGATCTAGGTGCCCGGACCGACCGCGGTGCGCGCCTTCGTATGCCCGAGCTGGATACGAGCCCAGCTCGTCAGGCCGGCGATCGCGGCGATCGGCTTTCGGCCGTGGTTCCACTTCACGTGACGCAGGCGCAGACGCGCGCCGAGCTTGCGCAGCACGCTTCGATCCCCTGCAGTAAGGGACGGGTCTCCGCGCCAGCCCCGTTCCCATCGATCGAGCGCGTCGAATCCGGTCGTGAGCGGCGTTGGGTGCCAGCGTCCCGTGCTCCACAGCGCAGCCGTCGCGTCAAGTTCCCAACGTTCTCCGGTCATCACGCTCATGTGGGAGCCGAGGATGCCTAAGCATTCGGCACGTAAAGTTTCGAGATCGCGACTGACGCCGCCGGAGTGTTGGCGGTAGTCGACAACCACATGAGGCGCGACGCCGAGCCAGTCACGGCGTGCAAGCTCCAACCAGAGCGCATAATCCGCAGCGACGGAAAGTTCAGCGTACCCACCGATTTCGACCATCGCTTCGCGACGGATGCACAAGGTGCTGTGAACGATGCCGGAAACGACAGGCAGCGCCCAGCGCAAAGATCGCGAAGTCTCCGACGGAGGTCGCCGCTGGGAGCCTATTGGTGAACTCAAAGCGTCGATGTCCTGCCATCCTCCGGCGCAAGCGTGCAGCTCGGGGTGCGCATCCAGAAATTCTGTCTGGTTCGCGATGCGATCTGCGCGCGCCACGTCGTCGCCGTCGATCATGATTACGAAACGACCGACCGCATGACGCAGCCCTTCGTTTGCGGCGACGTAAGGCCCCCCGGAATCCGTGCGGCGGATCAACCGCAGGCGCGACTCACTCCGCGCCATCTCGGCTACGAGGTCGAAGGTTTCGTCGTCGGATCCGTCGTCGACGATAATGTGCTCCCAGTCCTCGTAGCTCTGTGATCTGATGCTGGCGACTGTGTCGGCGATGTAGCTCGCGCCATTGCGTACGGCCGTCAGGACGGTGACCGAAGGTTCCACAAATCGAGACTACTTTGATACCGATGCCCAACTTCAGCGTTGTCGTCCGCACACGTAACCGAGCCGCGACTCTCGAAGTGACACTCCGCAGCCTGGTCGCGCAGGACTGGCCTGCGTCCGATTACGAGATCGTTGTTGTTGACGACGGTTCGACCGACGAGACCCCGGCCGTTGTAGCTAGCTTCGCCGACGCAGAGGGCCCGGCCGTTAGATACGCGAGGCAGGAGCACTCGGGAGCAGGCGCAGCGCGCAATCGTGGCGCCCAGACGGCAAGCGGAGATCTAATCTGCTACGTCGACGACGACACGCAGGCGGAGGTGTCGTGGCTACGTGAGGTCGCATCGGGGGCCGCGCGTCATCCGGATGCTGCGTGCTTTGCCGGGCGCTTGCTACTGCGTTTGGAGGGCAAGCCACCGAGCACGTGCGAGCGCGAATACCTAGCAGCGAATCTCGACGCCGGGAACGAAGAGCAAGCGATCGATCGTGCCATCGGCGCGAACATGGCGATCCGGCGCTCAGCTCTCGACGAAGTCGGCTTGTTCAACGAAGCGCTGCGCTGGCAGTGGGACGAAACCGAATGGGTGGACCGCCTTAGCGCGCGAGGCGGGCAAATCATTTATCTGCCCGGGGCGATCGTGTGGCATCGGCGTACACAGGCGGAGCTCCGGCGCTTTCGGTTGTTGGTCGATCGCTTCGGGTGGGGCCGCTGTTTCCCCGTATATGCGCGCATAACCGGCCAGCTCACTCCGGTATGGCCCGAAATCCGCTTTCTGCTAGTCGCTTTGCTCCACGGACTGCGGCGCCGATGCTTCGGCGGGCCACTGATGGTGTCCTACCGGCTCGGAGTGTTGACGGCAATCGTTCGCCACGCGTTGTCCGAGCGCCTCACGATGTTGCGGTCGGCGAGCCGTTTCACAGATCGGATGCGCCAGTCACCGCGCTCATGAGTCACGGCGTCTTGAACGCCGGAGCAGTCCCGGCCACAAGTTCCTAAGCCGGTGGACCCATACCGCAGTTGACCCCAGCGTTGATGCAGTCCCGGACCAGTTGCAGCAACCTTCCTTGGTCCCACGAATTGATGAAGTCGGCGTGCGGACTCGAAGGGTTGTAAAGAGGAGCGAGGATTACGTCCCCTCCCTGCGCATTCAGGTAATTCACGAACATCTTGAGCTGTACGACTGGAACAGGGTGCGACGCCGGACAGCCGTTCGATGAGTACGCCATGTGACTGCGGTGATTGGGGACGTCCAGATACTTACCATCCCAACAATCGGGGAAAGTGATCTCGAGCTGTAGGTGTTCTCCCGTTGGGCAACGAGGTGGCGTGGCAGAAGACATAGACATCATCCCGTCACCGGCGCAGTACCACATATGGGCTTCCGTGTCTTTGACCAACATCTTCAAACCACGTGGGAAGGGCTCTACCGTTCGGAAGTCCTTGTCACCCGGTCGGTAGTAGGCGTCGATCACATCGGGTTGGACTACTTCTCCATTCTCATAAAGCGCCGGCACCCAGTACGCAGCCGTGTCACCACGAACGGCACATGTGGATCCGCCGGCGGATCTCAATGAATCGTCCGTGCTGAATGCGTCCGTTGCCAGATTTCCGAAAAAGTCGTGCAGGTGTGAAGCACCGGGCTGACGCGGGAAAACTATCGGATCGTTCGGACCGCTGTGGCTGTATCGGCATTGACTCACGTACCCCGTCGGACCGCTGTCCAGCCCACCGAGCAAGAGCCGATCGAACCCAGGTGAACCCGGAGTCGTTCGATCGCCCGGCCCGGCCAGCTCGTACCCGGAGGTCGACGGCGAAGCACTTGGCGAGATGGTTGGAGTAGGCGCAGCCGTGGGGGTAGCGGTCGGGGTAGCGGTCGGGGTCGGGGTCGGGGTCGGAGTCGGAGCAGGCGTAGGAGTGGGTGTAGCGGTCGGAGCCGCTGTAGGAGTGGGTGTAGCGGTCGGAGCTGCGGTAGGAGTGGGAGCAGTAGGCGTCGATCGTGGTCGTCGGGCGCGCAGGAACCACGACGAAAAGGCCTGGCTTATGTCGTCGCTTGCTCCCGATGCGGCGCCCGACACGAAGAGCACCGGCGCGATGACGACCGCGACGAGTAGAGCCGTCCCGAACCTCTTCACCCTACGGACGCCCGCGAACGCCTGTTCTGACTAATAACCCCTGAAGAATGCGTGGCCACGCCGTGGTCATCGGCACTCGCCGGGCGGGCTTGAATCGGGATTTTCCCGAGCGCCTAGGGCGCTTTCCCGCCACAGTGGACTCCCGAATTGATGCAATCGCGCACGAACTTGGTCAGCATCGCCTGATCCCATGAGTTCACGAAGTCGGCGTGCGGCGACGAAGGGTTGCTGAGGGGCGCAAGCCGAACGTCTCCACCGCGAGCGTCCATGTAATCGATGTAAAGGACCAGCTGAGGGACCGGGACCGGATGTGATCGCGGGCATACTTGGCCGTCTGCATACGACATATGGGCCCTGTGATCCGGCACGTCCAGGTATTTCCCATCCCAGCAGTCTGGGAAAACCAGCTGCAGAACGACGTGCTCATCGGAAGGACAGTGCTGGGGGTTGGTGGATCCGGGACCCCCAACCTGACCTGAGCAATGCCACTTCGCGGCTTGCGCGTCTTTGACCAGGATCTTCAGGCCTCGCGGAAACGGCTCGACACTCTTGGGGTTCTTACTGCCGGCTGCGTAATACGCGGTCAGCATGCGGGGCTCTACGCGGAAACCGTCCTCGTATAAGGCCGGGACCCAGTAGGCGGCAGTATCGCCCGGGAAGTTCGTACAGGTTGTCTCTCCACCCGTGCGAAGCGAATCGTCGGTGGAGAAGGCGTCCGTCTGCTTGTTGCCGAAGAAGTCGTGAAGGTGCGAAGCACCCGGTTGTCGCGGGTAAACCATCGGGTCATCCGGCCGGCTGTGGCTGTACGAGCAGATGCTCGCGAAGAGGGGGGCCCCATTGGAATCGTCAAAGGATCCGCCCAGCGCTCGGAAGAAATCGGGAGGCGGAGCGGGCGTCCTATCGCCCGGGCCGGCAAGCTCATAGGAGCCGGGCTGGGTCCCGGGCAACCCGGACCGATCGTCGGGGATCGCCTCGTCCGCTGGTGCCGCTATCCGGGCCGATGCTCGCCGCGGCGTCGCCGAGCTGACCTCGACATTCGCGGAATCTGGATCGACCTCGACGCTCGGGGGGGCCGGTTCTCCAACGGAACCAGAGATAGCCGTAGGACGGTCAGACTCCCCGTCGGGCTCTCTGTGCGCCAGGAGCACAGCCGTCGCCGTTACCAAGACCAAAACAGCGAGTGAGAGCATGCGGTATCGCTTTATCACCCATGCGCTCCTAGCGGCTTGTCCGGGCCTCAGCTACGAGCCCACGAATGACGATTCTATTGACCGACTTCTAAGGTCCAACGAATAACCAGCGGGTTCGGTACTAGAACAGACGTCCGAAGAAGCGACCAACCGATCTCGCCGGGCGCAGGACCAACTTGTCCAGGAGCGAGGCCCGCCGTGTCTTGGACAGCTCGACGTCGAGGGTTATGGGGCGGTTGAAATCCCCCGAGAAGTGGGTCAGACCACGAGCTGTCCAGCCAGGCGGCACGACGATCACGACCTCACCATGATCCGCGTGCGCCAGAGCTTGCGGCACGACATCAAGCCGGTAGTTCCTTCCTTCCTGACCTAACGAGAAGGTCGATTTCGATCGGACAACGACGCTCGACCCTGCGGGGATCGTGACCGACGAGCGGTACGAGCGCAACGAGCCTTCACGCTCTCTAAGAATCGCCGGATTTGGTTCGTCACCTATTTCCATTTCGTCGAGAGAATCGCCGGGCCCGCGGAGCACGAGCAGCAATGATTGATTTGAACCGCGCGCGATGTTCTTCGGCGAGCCTATGACGTAGTCGGGCAAGCCCGATGCCGGAGCGTCGTTATGCAGCGTCGCCACCAGCTCGCCGGTAGCGGTGCCACGATCCGGATCGAGACGAACGCGATACAAGACGTCCCGGCGCAGGAACCAATCGATCTTGTTCCCAGACGCGTTCTCAGAGATGAGGGACAGAACATCGATGGGTTCCTTACGTTCAACAGACCCGGCGAGCCCAAGTTCGTCTATCGCCTGTTGGTCTTGCGCATGCCTCGAGTACATACGCAGGTGGCCGCCACGAACGGCCGCGTCCAGCGCGCCCGCCGATCCTGGGGAGATTCGGATGTCGCCCGATGTCAGGCGATCAAATGTCGTCCGCACGAGCTGCTCGTAAAAGTCGTCTCGTATCTCGCTTTCCGGGATCTGGACATAAACGTCGTGATGCGCAATCTGAGAAACGTTGTCGCCATTGATCTCGCCCGCCCACGCAGGAACCGTGATTGGGCCGGTTACCTTCAGCAGAGCGCCGATCGACAAAGGATCGACGGCAATGACGCCGTCGATCTCTCCAAGGCTGAAGGATGCCGTTTCTAGGATGAGGCGGCCGACCGTCGGAAAATCGCTCGTTAAGTTGATGTTGAAGAAAACTCCGCTGTTCTTCTTGAAGTCCTCCGAGAACCACTCCGGATACGTCAATGGAAGCGCTCGGGGTGGAGGAAACAGGCTGGCCGGGTCACCCGAGGTGTCGGCTAGGTCCAGGTCTCCCTCGCTCGCGTCCAGCTCAGTGACGTAGCCGTAGAGACCACCAGTTCCTCTGAGCTCGGCAAGGCTCCCGAAAGCGATTAGGTACCTCTTTGGAGCATCGGCGCCGAGCAAGCCGGGAAGCGCGTCGAGTGCAACGCTCGCTTTTCTGGTCGCTTCTACTGCTTCGGGGACCAGATCCAAGCCTTCTCGCCTTGCGTCGGCGAGCGGACCCAGGACCCAGCCGGTGGGGACGCCCTCAACGATGTCTGCGATCTTGTCGATCTCGCCTGTGCGAGAGCGCAGCAGTTTCGACACTCTGCGAACCACGTCGAGGTCGACCTGCCCATCGATGAGCTGTAACTGACGTTCAGGGAGCCCATCGATCGCCTCGGACACAGCTACGCCTATTCCCGCTACGCGCGCTCCAGCATCAGCGAGCGTCTCGGCTACACGCACATGTGTCGATGCGACCGGTACGGCTCTGATCGGCCAGGACAAGATCGAGGATAGGCGGCTGTGCGTGCCTTCGAGCACATCTCGCGCTTGTCGGAAAGAAGTCAGCGCAGCGCGAGTGTTCCGCGCGAGAAATGCGTCGCGGCCATCGATCAACGCATTGCGACCCTCACCGGCGGCTCTCCACGCCGACGGCATGACCAAGAACATCGAGATGACAAACGTGCCCGCATACGCCACCGCCACCCAGAACAAGACCTTACGGATGCGCCTCAGGAGTTCTGCTCGTCGCCGTCTCGATTTCCACCATGTGCGCGACCGTCCAGCAATACGTATGCGACCCGAGGCTCCGATCTGCGGGGGGCCTTCTCTTATTTGGTCGGGCACTCGCGGAGTGACGCGCCCTGCTTATCCGCGCGCTACGCGCTCTGGAGCGGCGGAGCTGTCCGAAGTTTGGCTTGAGGCCTGGTAGTAATAGCCGTAGTCGAGATCGTCCTCGCCGCGACGGACGAAGTTCAATACGACCCCCAACAACCGTCCGCCTACCCTCTCGATGATCTGAGCACTATCGCCGAGGCGTTGCCGGTCCGTCTTACCGGCTCGCGCGACGAGCACCACGCCGTCGCATCTGCTCGCCAGAACGGCCGGGTCGGCGACGGGTATCAGAGGCGGAGAGTCGATGATCAATACGTCGAATTGCTTCTCCAACTGCTCGAACAAGTCGGAGGTCTGCGCCGAACCAAGGAGCTCAACCGGGTTGGGCGGTATGGCACCCGCGAGCATGACTGAGAGGTTGGGCACGTCCGTCGAGGCCACAGCCTCGGCCAACGTGACTTGGCCGACGATCAGTGTCGTCAGGCCTTTCGTCCCGCGCATCCCGAACATCAGGTGAAGGGAAGGACGTCGCAGGTCGGCCTCAACCAAAAGCGTGCGCAGGCCGCCAAAGGCGAAGGCTGCCGCCAGGTTCAAGGCGATCGTCGTCTTGCCTTCGGTCGGGCCGGGCGAGGTGACGAGCACCGTACGCAACGGGAGCTCGACACCGAGGAATCCGAGGGATGTTCGAAGCTTCCTGAACGCTTCGCCGGCCAACCCCTGAGGATCCTGCTCGAGATATAGGACGTCTCGAGGGATATCGAGGGTTGGCACGGCACCGAGCGCCGGGAGGCCCAGCTTCTCGACCTCGGTGGGGTGCTTGACGGTGACGTCCAACCTCTCGACCAGGAGCATGAGTCCGATGCCTGCGGCCAAGCCGATCCCCACCGCGAAGAGGATGTTTCGGACCGGCTGCGGCGCGACTGGGTCAGTAGGAACGGTCGCCCTGTCGAGGATCGACACCGCAACCACGGGATCACCACCCCCGGCCGAGGGATCCAGGCGGGTGACCTCTCTCACGAAGACGTCTGCGATGCCGTTCGTTACGCGCTGGGCCATCGTTGGGTCGGAGTTCGAGTAGATCAGCTGGATGATCTGGGTATTCGGTATGGCTTCAGACCGAATACCTTCTCGGAGCGCTCGGGGCGAGATGTCGAGCTGGAACTCGCCGATCGCCTTCTCCGCGATGCTGCGCGAGGTCAGGACCTCCTTGTAGCTCGACAAGAGGCGAAAGGACAGGTCCGAGACCGCCACAGCCGTCCTTGGATCCTGCTCGACCTCCTCGCGGGGTATCTGTCGTTGCCCGACGAAAAGCGTGGCTCCCGCCTCGTAGACCTTCTCCGTTTGGGCGGTGATCAGCGCAGCGAAGCCAACTGCCACGACCAAGGTCAGGACGAGGTACCACTTTCGCTTCCTGAGGAGGCGAAGATACTCGCGCACATCACGATCCACCGGCAGAGTCTAGCGCCCGTAGTGCCTCTGGGACCGAGTAGAGGGCGGCCGAACCATCCGTGCCCAGTAATCGTTTCCCAAGGTGTTAGACTTCCTCGCTGCGTTAACGTCGCATTGGCTTCGGCAAGGCGTCGTTAGCGCGCCGGGGTAGGTTTGGTTCGGAACTCGGTCGTGTACTTCGCCCCCGCGGCCGAGAAGGGTCGCAGGCAAGTCGTCGGCCTGTCCGACGAGGACCTTGGGGGACGATGAAGCCGGCTTGGCACACTTGGTGGCGAACCACGGCAATAGGCCTGGACACGGCTGCCGTGGTATTGGCGCTCGCCGCGGCCGCGATCCTTCGACTCGGCCCCCTCGAGAATCTCGACTACGCGAGCCCGGGATTGGCACCTTCCCTACTTGTCCAGGATGTTGCGCTCGCCGTCCCCCTGTGGATCGCAGCGATGGCCGCATTCAGCCTCTACAGTCCGATTCGCAATATGAACGCGGTCGAGCAGGCGAGGCGGCTTGTTGCGGCCGGCCTGACGGCTCCCATCGCTCTCGTAAGCATCTCGTTCGCCCTCAGGCAGGAGCCCAGCCGTCTATGGATCGCCCTGAGCACTCTTCTCGTGATACCGATCGTTGCCCTGGAACGCCGGGCCTTGTCTTGGTTCGTTTCGCGCAAGCGCGCTCGGGGCAAGTGGCACACCCGGGTCATCGTTGTCGGTCGGCGTGAGGCAAAGGCGCTGCTCGAAGAGCTCGTGATGAATCCGGCTCGCGGGATGCAGCCTGTGGCCACCTGCGGCTTTTCGTGGGACGGCCTTCCCGAAGGGACCCTGAACGAGCTCGATTACGTGGTTAGGCAAAACAGCGCCGCAACAGTGGTCATCGTCGCGACCGATATGGAGAGGGACGAGGTCAACCACGTCGTAGCCGTTGCCGACCAGCTGCCGGCCCAGGTCCTCATCCTCCCGGGCCTCGACTACACGCTCGCGCACAACCTCGCGATCGTCCCAGTCGGCGATGAACCGGGGCTATCGCTGGAGCCAGCCTCACTCCGCAACTACCAGCGCGTGATCAAACGGACGATGGACGTCGTCCTGGCGGCCACGGCCCTTCTCGTGACTCTCCCCGTCCTGCTGGCAATCGGACTCCTTGTAAAGCTCAACTCAGCGGGCCCTGCGATCTTTAAGCAGCCTAGATTGGGTCACGGGGGCAAGATCTTCACGGTTTGGAAATTCCGCACCATGGTGGACGGATCCGATGAAGATGCGGAAAGTCACGTGTTGCGTGACGACGGCTGGGGTTTCACAGTCAAAGAGCCGGACGACCCTCGCGTCACGAGCATCGGCAAATGGCTTCGGGCCCTTTCGCTCGACGAACTACCGCAGTTCGTCAACGTCTTTCGTGGAGATATGAGTTTGGTCGGCCCCCGTCCGGTGACCCTTCGTGAAGGGTCGTTCTCCGAAAGCGTTCTGGGTGGACGATTTCTTATGCCGCCCGGCATCACCGGGTTGTGGCAAGTCAGCGGCCGCCACACATTAGCCGCCGAAGATCGGGCTCGACTTGACCTGACTTATGTGCGCAACTGGAGCCTTCTTCTCGACGTTTACATCCTCCTACGCACCATTCCCGCAATACTTCGTAAACGCGGCGCGTACTAGACCTTGAGTAGCCGAAGCCGCAAATAAGCCGCCGCCCCCTCGATCAGATGGACCAACCGACCTCGATCAGTGTTGTCATTCCAACTCGCGACCGGCCCGAGATGCTCGAAGCTTGCATCGGTTCAGTGCGCCGGAGCGTGAGTGGTCAGGACGAGATAATCGTCGTGGATTCGGCATCAAGAACTGGGGCTCTACGGCAAATTGCGGAATCTCACGGCGCCCGATATCTCCGGACCGAGATTCCTGGCGCTTCGCTGGCGAGAAACATCGGTTGGCGAGCCGCCAACAACCCGATAATCGCGTTCTTGGACGATGATGTGCGAGTGTCCGAAAACTGGGCAAGCGCACTACGCGACGCGTTCAACGAGCATCCTGAAGCTGCCTTTATTTCCGGTCAGACCGGGTTGCCCGAGGGGCAGGAAGATAGCGTCCGGCCCGTGGCGCTAATGACGGGACCCGAATCGACCGAGCTCCGCCGAGGGCTGTCTGAGCGGCCGGGTCACTCAGCAAACCTCGCTGTAAGGAATGAGGCGCTGCAAAGCATCAAGGGATTCGATGAGGTCCTGGGCGCCGGGGCCAAGCTTCGAGCTGCAGAAGATTCCGATCTGTTCGACAGGCTTTTCTCGATGGGCTACACCGGGCGATACGAAAAGGCGGTGCTTGCCTGGCATGAGCAGTGGCGTTCGCGCCCCGAGCTGGTGAAGCTGGATTTTGCTTACGGAGTCGGATGCGGTGCGAGAGTTGCCAAACTCCTGCGCACCAACAGAGTTCACGGCCTGAAGGCCGGAAAAGAGATCGCGTGGTACTGGGGCATTCGCGAATTTCGGAAAGGTCCTTTCCTCGCGATTACGGCCGTCGCTCGAATGTTCGGTGCCTTTATCGGCTTTCTGCGAGCGATTCGGCTGCCTGTACTCGAGGGCCACTTCGTTCAGCGACCTGCCGCCTAGATGCACGAAGCGCCTATACGAGTCGGTTTAGATCTGTCGGCGGCCGTTGTCGGCGTTACAGGAGTCGGGCGGTACGCACGGATGTTGTGGCAACGACTCAGGACAAGGCCTGATGTCTACCCTTCAGCGTTTGCGTTCGGCCGCGGGCCAGCGCTGAAGGACGGCGACACCTTTCGGCTGGCACTTCCTCTTCGGATCGCTCGGCCTATGTGGCACTTGGGCTGGCCGAGAGCCGAAACGATCCTCGGCGATATCGACGTCTTTCACTCGGTCGATCTGACACCGGCCCCCACAAAGCGCCCCATGGTCATGAGCTGGCATGACCCTCTCAGGTTGCTGGGGCCCGAATATGACGCCCCCCGTCACTTGCAGGCGAGGAAGGCCCGGCTTGCGGCCTTGAGTCGCGCAGCCGTCGTTATCGTCAACTCCGAGTCCTCGGCTCGGGGTTTGGCTGAGATGACGGGTTACCCACGGGCTCAGATGATCGTTGCATCGCCCGGATTCGACATACCGAATCAACCAGCACCTTCTCCGGTTGAAGGTCCATTCGTTTTGGCAGCGGGAATGATCACACCTCGAAAGGGCTTAGACGTTCTTGCTCGGGCGATGGCGAGCCTGGGGCCTGCGATGCCGCCGCTCGTAATAGCGGGGCCGGATGGCCATCGCGCAGATCTCGTGAAGCAGCAGATAAGGGATCTCCTTCCACCACCTCGTTCCATATTGCTGGGCGACAAATACGAGGCGATGGTGTCTCTCTATCGACAAGCGACAATCGTTTGTCATCCGAGTCTCGAAGAGAGTTTCGGGATGGTTTGCCTCGAGGCGATGGGCGCGGGCGCAGCGATAGTGGCTGCCGACATCCCGGCCATTCGCGAAATGGCCGATGGATGCGTTTCGTTAGTGCCGGCTGGAGACCACGAAGCGATGGCCGAAGCGATCCAGGCACTTCTGAAGGATGAGGACGAACGCAAGCGATTGTGCGAACTCGGATTGGAAAGGTCCCGTCGCTACAGTTGGGATGAAATGGCCGGTCAATGCGTCCGGGCATATCGATTGGCGTCCGGTCATGACATCTCAAACGATCAGACGTCGTGACGAAACATTCGCCAAGGCGCTTACTGAAGAGCGTGCCGACTAACTTTCGCGCCAATCCGTCGGATAACTTGCCGAAATCGCTGTGGCAGACTGCTGCCATGTGCTTGCGCTCGTACAGCAACGAAGGTGGCGGCAACTGATGAGTCGGATCTTGGTCACCGGCGGAGCGGGTTTCATCGGCTCGCACCTAGTTCGAGCTCTTCTCGGAGAGGGCCACGAGGTTCGGGTACTCGATCGACTCGTTGAGCAGGTGCACGGATCGGCTGAGGAGTCGGCCGCCAGGGAAGATGTCGATTTCGTAGTCGGCGACGTTCGCGATGTCGAGGTTCTCCGGCGCAGCCTCAAAGATGTCGATGTCGTCTTTCATCAGGCTGCGGAAGTCGGCGTCGGGCAATCGATGTACGAAGTGGCTCGATACGTCGGGGCCAATACTCAAGGAACCGCCGTCCTACTTGATGAATTGATCAACCGGCGCGGCGAGATCCAGAAGCTGATAGTTGCTTCTTCGATGTCTTTGTACGGAGAAGGCGAGTATCGCTGCAACACTTGCCGCAAAACAGTCAGCGCAGCGATGCGGCCGTTGACGCAGCTACTTGACCGACGATGGGAACCGGTGTGTCCCACATGCGGAACCGAGCTCGAACCAATCCCGACCAGCGAGCAGAAGCCGGCCGACCCAACCTCTGTCTACGCGATAACCAAGCAGGATCAAGAGCAACTTTGCCTGGTCGTTGGCCGCGCTTACGAGATCCCTACGATCGCATTGCGGTATTTCAACGTGTATGGGCCCGGACAAGCACTGTCGAATCCCTACACCGGTGTGTGCGCGATCTTCTCGGCCAGTCTTCTGAACGGAAACTCTCCGATGGTGTTTGAGGATGGCCTCCAGACACGAGATTTCGTTCACGTGCGCGACATCGTTCGCGCGAACCTTCTCGCCCTGGCCTCAGATCGGGCGGACTATCAGGCGGTCAACGTGGGAACTGGTCATAGAACTTCGATAGAAGACGTTGCACATCTTCTCGCTCAGGGCCTAGGTCTCGACATATCACCCGAGTTCGTCAATCGTTTCCGCGAGGGCGACATTCGTCATTGCGTTGCCGACATTAGCCGGGCGCGGGATCTGCTTGGTTACGAACCGTCGGTTGGATTGAGCGAAGGCATCCCGGAACTCTTGGAATGGGTTCGATCCGAGACCGCCAAGGACCAGGTCGGCCACGCAACGGCTGAACTAGAAGCCCGACGACTCGTTCGTTGAAACCGTCGGTAACCGTCAGCATCCTTGCCTACAAGGACGTGGACTCGATAGCCGCATGCATAGGTTCGGTGCTGTCACTCGAGTACGACGGCCTCCTCGATGTTCGCGTACGAGAGCAAGGCGGTGACGACTCCCAGCTCCGCGCCATCGAGTCGGCGGGTGAATCCGTAAGAAGCGGTCAATCGTTCAGCGTCAGCCGCGGCCAGAACATTGGGTTCGCCCCGGGGCACAACGAGGGCATCAGGAACAGCCGAACCGACTATGTATTGCTGGTAAACGCGGATGCTCGTCTCGATCCGGATTTCTTGAATGAGGCGATGCCCGCATTCGATGACCAACGGGTGGGTTCCGTCCAAGGGAAACTCGTTACTCCAAGCGACGGGGCTTCAGGGAAAAACCTGATCGACACGACGGGGTTTCTCGCAACGCGTCGCAGACTCTTTCTTCCTCGGGGCCAAGGCGAGGAAGACATCGGCCAATTCGACCGGCCGGACAAGGTCTTCGGTGTGGACGGTGCCGTCGCACTCTATAGGCGCGAGGCGCTCGAGGACGTTGCCGTACCTCGCGAATTCAACCCCAGCCCGCTGGACAAGACCGGCGTCGAGTATTTGGACGAAACCTTCTTCATCTACAAGTGCGATCTCGATCTTGCCTGGCGGCTGCAGCTGAAAGGATGGAGCTGCGCTTATGTTCCTACCGCAGTCTCAGTGCACAACCGGACGCTCAGTCGTGGTCTAGGGCGGACCGCGCGGGAGCTCTTGAAGCACCGCCGAAGTACACCGTCGTGGACCAGGTCGTTGAGCTTCTGCAACCATCGATTGACTCTCATCAAGAACGACAGCGGGCGCCGGTTGCGGAACGACCTTCTTCCGTGGGCGAAGACCGAAGCCGCCACATGGGCCGTTGCCGTCGGCTTGGAGAGATTGGGCTCTGGTGTGACGCGTTTCGCGCGGCTTGCGCGAGTTGCGCGGCGTAAACGGCATTGGATCCAGGCACGCCGCGATCCAACCGCCGACCCCTATGCCCTGTTCGTGAGATAGCGACACTCACGATCATGCGTCCCTGAGACGCTCCGCTACTATTGGCCAATGCCGGAGCTCTGGGACTGCTTCATGTTCAACGACGAGATCGACATGCTTCGGTTTCGCCTGGAAGAGCTGGATCCCGTCGTCGATAGATTCGTGATCGTCGAGAGCGATCTAACGCATTTGGGAGTGCGTAAGCCGCTCTTCCTCCAGGAAAACCTTCATCTGTTTTCAGAATTCACGCACAAGATGGACATCGTCAATGCTCAGTTGAGTGAAGATGCTCCTTCGGCCTGGCAGCGCGACAACGAACAACGCGCGTTCATGCGCAAACACATCGAGTCGGGTCACCCTGACGATCTGTTGGTGATCGGCGACGTCGATGAGATTCCCCGGCCGGAGCTCCTCCAACACCTGGTCACGAACCTCCAGGCGCCGGTACGGCTAGGCATCCAGAACAACATGTACTTCGCCAACTGGGCGATGAAAACGGAGTGGCTGTTCGGTCCGATAGCGTGCCGCCGGTCACAAACCGATGCACCCATGCTGGAAGAACTCCTGTATCAAATCGCACCCGATCCCAATCGCCTCAAGGCCTCGGAGCCGACCATCAGTGGAGCCGGTCATCACTTTTACAACATCGGTGGAGTGGACCGGCTCAGATTCAAGCTCAACTCCTTCACTCCGCATCAAGAGTTCAATACGAGTGGCAACCAACACCCGGGCCATCTCGAACGATGCATCGAGCTGGGCGTCCACTTCACCGGCACCGACGTGCTGCGGCGTTTGTCGCGGGCCGAGCTCGATCCCATGCTCGAGCGGCTGTATGCACGCCATCCAGACTGGTTCAACTTCGAGCCGACACCCTCCAAATGGAAGGTTCGCACTTGGGCCGGGTACACATGGCTTCGCGCTTCATCCTCGATGCCAAAGTCGCTTGTCTCGTTCCTGGACGACAGGCCTTGGATGATCAGCGGACCGGTTGGCCCGGTGGTGCTCGCAGCCGACACGGCACGAAGAGCATGGGGAAAACTCAACCGTCGACGGACGAGCAAGAATTCCGAGTACGTCGACATATAGAGCGACCGCTGCGATCGTGTCCCTCGCGATTCCAAGTTGCGCCGACTATCTCCGGATGAGGCTCCCGTAGGCGTCGGCCATCGCAGCGCCGGTGCGCGACCAGTCGTACGCATGGATGCGTTGACGAGTATTCGGCTGCCTGGGCCTTCCGCGCGCGCCATCGATCGCTTCGATCACGGATTCGAGCGACCAAGGGTGATCGACGTAGTACGCCTCGTCGCCGAAGTATTCCTCGGCAGACCCAACCCGAGTGCTCACAATCTCGCAGCCCATAGCTGCTGCTTCGATACTCGACAGGCCCGGGAGTTCGAAGAAGGCCGGTAGTGCATGGATGTCGCACACTGCAAGGACCTTCTGCATCTCTTCCCTCGACACACCGCCCATGACCTTCACACGTCCCGGACGACCGGCAGCGGCACGTCGAACGGACTCTGCGTAGCTTCCAATCCCGTCCGGACCGATCAGGATCAAGCCGACATCATCGAGACGATCAACAGCATCGATAAGTACCAGCTGGTTCTTCCGCGGCTCCAGGCGACCCACGCAAGCGACAACGGTTCCAAGGCTCGGCTCGAGACCGAAAACGCGAAGAGCCTCGCTTCTATCCTCGGTTTCGCGGCGCCAAAGCCAATGCTCTTGCCAAATTGCGTTGGGTATCCGGCGCCAACGACTATCGGTCCTTATCTTGAAGTGATGAGCCAGTCGACTCTCTTCTGACTCCGCGTTAGAGATGATCAAGTCGAAGCTCTTGAGCATGAGTCTCATTGGCAACCACCACGCAAGGTCCTTGACCAGCTGTTTCGCTCCGTGGATGAAAGCACCGCGGCCGGATCGCATCATGCTCAGGAATTGCGGTGGCCAATAGAGCGGCGTAACAACAAAAGCAGCCGACGGCCATCTTTTTCGTGCCCTTCGAAGATCAGAAAAGAGCGCAGCCGGCATGGTGGCGTTATAGAGATGCGCAACGTCAACCGATGCCGGACCGTCGTCGACCGATGACGCAACGGCATCGACCTCCAAGGCTCTGAGTGCCTCCACCGTCGCAGCGATTAGAGAAAGGTCTCCGCCCACATGGGTTTTGTGATCGGATCGCAACACGTGTACGACACGCAGGCCGGCTGCCCTGCCTATCTGATCTTTCGGCTCCATCACCCCGAATACCGAAGTGTCCCTGCTAGTCGGTCCGTGTCCGTAAGGCTCATTTCGACTGGCTCCGTCGTTGAAGGAATTTCTTGACGGCGCAGAGCGAGACCCACGAGGAGCCAGATCGACCAAGCCACTGCATGGTCGGACAAGTGCTGTAGCACCAATGCTCCCAGCGCCGCCCAAAGGAGTGCGCTAAGTGCAGCAAGTCCAACCACGGATCCGGCGCGCGCGTTGAGCCACAACTTCCAAAGGGCGACAACGATTATGAAGACAACGAGCACCATCCCCAAGATTCCCAAGTCCAACCCCACCTGCAAATACCAGTCTTCCGTGATGATCCTGCCGCCGGCATCGAACCGAAAGTCGCTACCCGCCGACGACGAGAGACCCGTTCCCATTGGGAATTCCCAGATGCGATCAACACTTGCTCCTGCTCGGCTCTCGTGGAGCTGCCTGCTTGGATCTTCTGGATCGAAGGCGGTGGTCACCCGGCCGCCAAAATCCGTTCCGGCAACTACTGGTGCGAGAACCAAAACCCCAAGGATCACGGCTACAAGGAGACGGACTCGATTGCGCACAGCCAGGAAAGCTACAACACCGATGACGGGCATTAGGAGGATGGCACTGCGCGTAAACGTGAGAAGTATCGCGCCCGAGCAGGTAATTCCCACCACGAGGGTTAACCAGTTCGCTCCGCCCCGAATTGCCTTGGACAGCGAGATCGTCACCGGCACTGCGAGGTAGTACGGAAGAGTCAAGGGGTTCAGTAGAAGCGATCCGGCCCGTACGACTTGGTCTCCACCAAAGGTTCCATACGTAACGGCAAAGCCGCCGCCGGCACGCACCGTCCCGAGAACCGCCTGCCGGTAGTCCAGGATGTGAGTCGACTCGATCCAGTTGGTCCAACCATCGGGGTTGAAATAGTTCCAGTAGGCAAGGGCGGCCATGCCTAGACCCATGACCAAGATCGCCCTCTCGATCTGCTTGAATCCATCTTCGTCGAGCTTCACGTAGCGAGCTGCGAAGAAAACGATAAGGAAGCTTCCGATCTGCCGCGCGCCTAGCAACCGAAGGTTAATAGCCGGTCCGAATGGAAGCGCCAAGTACAGGGCTATGAGTCCCAGATAGACGAACGCCATTCGATCGACTACGTCAGGTTTCTCTTTTCGCTTCAGCGCACTCATCACCAGTACCGAAGCGATCGCTTCCTTCCAGTAGCGAGCAGGAGCAAGGAGATTCGCGGGCACTCCCCATATGAAGAGCCGAGCGAAAACGAGCTCCTGGATCGGGACACCCACCACGAGCAGCGTGAGCCCGAAGCTCGGGTGCTTCCAAGAGCGATAGAGAATGAGGAGCGCAACGACCGGCAAGATAATCAATCCCCACAAGGCGAGAAGGTATTGCGAGGTTGCGGCGAAAGCGCCCACAACCAAGCCAACGAATACAGTTATGACCACCAAACGGACCGATCTCACGCGCTATCGCCTCCCCGAAGCGCAGAAGCGATCTGGTGGAGGGTTCTTCCAACCTTAGAGACGTTCACCAAGCAGCTCATTAGGCGTAACGAGAACCTTATCGCGCCTGCGACGGGATAAACGCGTAAAACTCCTCGCACAAACCCGTATCAAGGCACGGACTGACTGTGCGGGCGTCCGGGTCGCGTGGCGGCTACCCTGGTGCGGCCGTGCGAACAGATCGGTCAGTGGAAAAAGTCACCGGAACCGACCCGCAGGATCCATCTACGACCGGAGATGCTGGGTCCTCCCGGTACGTCCGCGTTCTCCGACCGCGCAAGAGCTGGGCCGGCCTTGGTTTAGGTCAAATCTGGGTCTATCGAGAACTTCTGTACTTCTTCACTTGGCGGAATGTAAAAGTCCGCTACAAGCAAACGATCATCGGAGCGGGCTGGGCCGTACTGCAGCCATTCTTCATGATGATCGCCTTCACGTTGCTTTTCGGACGAGTCGCAAACATCTCGACAGGGGGTATTCCAAGACCGGTCTTCTACTACGCGGCACTGCTTCCGTGGAACTACTTCGCAACTACAGTTAGCACTGCATCTGAATCCGTGACCCAAAGCCAGGCCCTGATTACCAAGGTCTACTTTCCACGCGTCATGCTTCCGATCTCGTTCGGCCTGTCGTCATTGTTGGATCTCTTGATCGCCTGCTCGTTACTCGTGGCGTTAATGCTGTATTACGGTCTTGCACCGACCGTGGCGATCCTCCTCGTACCCGTATTCATCGCTCTCGCTCTAATCTTCGCGGTTGGAGTAGGCCTGTGGACGTCCGCCTTGAATGCCATCTACCGCGACGTCAGATATGCAGTTCCCTTCCTCATACAGTTCGGTCTGTTCGTTTCACCGGTCATTTACTCGAGCACTCGGATACCCAAGGCCTGGCGCACCTTGTACTTCCTCAATCCGATGGCCAGCGTGATCGATGGTTTCCGCTGGGCCCTCACAGGAGTCGGACAGCGGCCCGGGGTTACGTTCCTGGCCTCCGCGGTCGTGGCCCTGTTCGTGCTCCTCAGCGGCGCATGGTTCTTCAGGCGCACCGAAGGCCTCATAGCCGACTTGGTCTGATGAGCGCAACGACCGCTATTCGCGTGCAGGGTTTGGGCAAGCTTTTCCAGATCGGCGAACGCGAGCCCTACGGAAGTATCAGAGACAGTCTGGCTCGCGGCGCTACTGCTCCGATCCGATGGGCTCGCGGACAGAGGAGTTCGAGAAGTGCATCGCGCCAGAAGCACATATGGGCAGTGCGCGACGTGTCTTTCGATGTCGAACAGGGCGAAGTCGTCGGACTGATCGGGCGAAACGGCGCGGGCAAGACCACGCTGCTCAAACTCTTGTCCGGGATAACCGATCCCACCGAAGGCGAGGCCGAAGTCCACGGGCTCCTTAGCTCTCTTCTGGAGGTCGGCACAGGATTCCATCCCGAACTGACCGGCCGCGAGAACGTACAGCTGAACGGCGCGATCCTCGGCATGCGCCGCGCCGATATCCGGCGAAAGTTCGATGAGATCGTCGCCTTCGCCGGTGTTGAGGAGTTCATCGATACGCCGATCAAGCGTTACTCGACGGGTATGCAAGTGCGTCTCGCCTTTTCGGTCGCCGCGCACCTCGAATCAGAAATCTTGCTCGTCGACGAGGTATTGGCCGTCGGCGATCTCGAGTTCCAACGAAAGTGCATGGGTCGCATGGAAGAAGCAAGCACGATGGGACGAACGGTCATCTTCGTATCGCACAGCGTCGCCTCGATACTTCGTCTCTGCCCGCGCGTGATCCTCCTCGACAAAGGCGGCGTCATACAGGACGGCGACGCCGGCGACGTCGTAAAGACGTATCTCGATTCGGGCCTCGGAACCGCAGCGATCCGCGAGTGGACGGAGAACAACGCGCCCGGCGACGAGGTTGCCCGACTCAAATCGGTGCGCGTGCTCGACGAGGATGGACGTGTCTCGGAAGACGTCGAAATACATCGGCCTGTGAGCATCGAAGTTAGTTACTGGCTGTACACCCGCACGAAGGGCACCAGCCCAACCGTGACGCTGAAGTTCATGAATGACGAAGGCACCGTGATGTTCACGTCGACCGACATGGTGCGGTCCGACTGGTACTCGAATCCCCGTGGGCCGGGATCGTTCCGATCCACCTGCCGCATCCCCGGCAATCTCCTCGCAGAAGGGCAGGTCTTCGTCGAACTGATCTTTTCTTCCACCAACCCCGCAGCGGTCCATTGCATCGAGCCCGACGTCGTTGCCTTTAACGTGAACGACACGACGACGGGAGAGGGCGTTAGAGGCCCCCTGACCTTCGATTGGCCAGGCGTCGTCCGTCCGATGCTCGACTGGACTATCGAATCCGAAGGTCCGCCGGATCCCAACGGGTGAGAAATGGAGCGCTCGTACTGTGAGTGCGACGCACGCGATTAGTGTCGTCGTCCCCACGCGCGATCGGGCTCACCTGCTCGAGGCCTGTCTGGCGGCCCTAAGCCACGCTCTTGGTCCGGATGACGAGCTGATCGTCGCCGACTCTGCGTCGCGCGACGATTCAGTGGCCGAGGTCGCGCGACGTTACAGCGCTACGATCGTGCGGTGCCAGGTGCCGGGGACATCGCGAGCGCGCAATGCGGGGTGGCGTAGGGCGAAAAACGATGTGATCGCGTTCATCGACGACGATGTGCGCGTTCATCCCGGATGGGCTCGAGCGATGATCGCTGCTTTCGATCGGTTTGACGACGCCGGCTACGTCACAGGACTGATCGGCCCACCTCCGGGAGAGTCAAAATATCTCGTCGCTCAGAAGATCGATCGCGAAGCCGTTTGGCTTACCGAAAGGCCGATCGAACTTCAAGGCCACGGGGCAAATGTCGGAGTGCGGCGCGCTGCGCTGGCCGATGTGGAGGGCTTCGACGAAGAACTTGGTCCGGGAACTGTCTTTCGCGCGGCCGAAGACCTAGACCTGTTCGAGCGTTTGGTCGCGCGAGGATATCGCGGACGTTACGAGCCGGCGGCATCCAGCTATCACGAGAGCTGGCGCTCTACAAGCGATATGTTCGAGCTGCACTGGTCTTACGGGATCGGTAGCGGAGCAAGAATCGTCAAGCTCGCGCGACGCGATCGGTCGCGTCTCGGATCGGCGGCAAAAGCGACCTTCATCGACCACGGTCTGAGGCCCGTTTATCACACGATACGGCAAAGGGCATACGTTTCTCTGCTGCTGAGACTGACGCACATGGCGGGGATCGTCTTCGGGGTGCTGCGTTCTCTACCTCGTCGCGTTGTAAACGATCACTTCGCCAGCCGGACGCGTCAGCCGGTGTCGTCGCGAGCCGAACCGAGGTAAAGCGCTTCGATCGTCGGCGCGACCGATTCATCCCAGTCGTGCCTGCGCGCAAGCTCGCGGCACCGATCGGCCGTTGAAGCGTCGCGAGCGAGATCGATCGCCGACAAGCACGCCTCGGCCAACGCCGGAGCGTCATCGGGAGGAGCTTTCTCACCGCAACCCGGCTGAACCAGTTCGGGAAGGCTTGCGTGATCGGCCGCGACGATCGGTGTTCCGGACGCCAGGGATTCCACTAATACGAGCCCGAAAGCCTCGTTTATCGACGGAAGGACCGTGACCCAGGCCGACGCGTAACGCCGCGGAAGGTCGTCGAGATTTCCCACGCCGAGCCACTCCGTCCTCTCTTGCGCCTTCATGGGCGCTTGGTCGATCAAGGAGCTCGGATCGCCGGAGCCAGTAAGCCAAAGCCGAAGCCGCGGCTCACGCTCGGCAGCCAGCGCCACTGCCTCGAGAAGCACGGGCAAGCCCTTTCGTGTCTCGTCGAGCGCGCCCGAATACAACAGAGTTGGAACGTCCGTTCGCGGCGACGGACGAAAGCGATCCAGTCGGACGCCGCCCGGCGTCAAGGCTCCGACACGGCCGAAATCGGTCTTCAGAAACGCCAACGCATATTGCGAAAGACATCCGTAGACGTCCATGTCACGGACAACTCGCTCGTGGTCGTAACGGTCCGGCCGCGGAGCCCAGGACTCATGCTCGGGAATGCCCAGGCATGTGTATACGGTTCGATGCTTCAAGAAGCGCCGAGCGACGAGCGCCCCGGCGGCGTCTCGCGCTCCCAGAGCGTGAACGACATCGAATCGCCCCGCTACGAGCAGCGGCACGACTTCCACACCGAACCGTCGCTCCGCCGAGAAGACTCCCTTCCTGCTAGATCGCTGCACGCGGAGTACGCGAACACCATCCTCTTCCCTGCGAGCCGACCATCTCGATGCTCCCGCAATGATCGTCACGCGATGCCCCCGTCGAGCAAGGGCGGCCGCGAGCTCGTGAAGTAACCGCTCGCCACCGCGCCGAACCTCCGGCCAGCAATGCGCGTGCGTAAGCGCTATGCGCAATCCCACAAGAGCATCCTAAGGAAGGACTTAAGCCTGACCGGCGTCGTTCGGCGGTCGGGGAACGCCACGCAAGGCGAAATGCAACGTGCCGCGATCAAGAGGTTTTCCTGCTGCGAGTGAGTGCACACGCGAAGATTTCACGTACGAACCTCCGCTACCGAACGGAACAAGGAACTTCCGGCCGGCCGCTTCGATCCGGAAGCCCGACTTCCGCGCCATCTCCTTGAGTCCCTCCTTGTTGACGCGCCACCACTGATCGATGTGGGGCACGAGGCGCGCAGCCGGCACACGTGGCGTCAATAGCTCCAGCGTCGGGTCGAGGGCCTCTATAAGCAGCAGTGAACCGCGACAAACCTCTCGCATCCGCTCGAGCGCGCGAACCGGGTCGCGCAGATGCAGGAGCAACGCTCCACACAACACGAGGTCGAATGTTCCGTGCTCCTCCGGGTTCAAGTCGTAAACAGAGCAAACCAGCCGCTTGACGCTTGACCCCATAGCGCGCGACGCCTCCGCGAATCCCGGACCCCGCTGGGACTGCCACTTCTCGATCTCCTCCGGGCCAGATCGGCGGAAGTCGTACGGCCAGTCGAGGGCATGCGGGTCATCGATGTCTATCGCGACAACTTCATCTGCCCCGCGGCGCTCCATCTCGAAAGCCCAGAATCCGTCGAAGGTCCCTACGTCGAGGCAACGCAAACCGGTGAGTGGACCGGGCCATGGCACTTGGCCCGGCACTCCTCGCGTGTCGTAGTAACCCGGGGTAACCGTTCCGTCTGGGAACTCGAGAGTGTGATACCAGCTGCGTTTCGACATGTCCGCCAGAGTAGCCGTTTGACGAACAGGCGCTCCACAGCATTGGCGTTCTTCGGCTGAATCGGTCGCGTACAATCGCCGGGCACGCGGCCGCCTGTGCCGCATGCGAGCCTGAGACGGGCGCCGACGATGTCCGAACTGGTCACACTCATCTTGTGCGGAGGCCGCGGGACGCGGGCCTTTCCGCATACCCTCCAACTACCGAAGCCTTTACTGGACGTCGCAGGACGTCCCATCCTCCACCACGTCATGGAGATCTATGCGAATCAAGGACACAAACGCTTCGTGCTCGCCGCCGGGTTCAAGGCCGAGCTCGTCGAGCAATTCGCTACACAGGTGCCAGAGGATTGGGAAGTCACGGTCGTTGATACCGGCGTCGACACGAACAAGGGCGAACGAATAATTCGTTGTCGCGAACATCTCGGCTCCCGTTTCTTCGTCACGTACGGGGATGGCGTCGGCAACATCGATCTCGCTCGACTGATCGATCATCACGACGCTCATGAGGGCATGGCCACCGTCACCGTCGTGCCGCTGCCGTCACAGTTCGGAACGCTGACCTTCTCCGTCGACGGCCGCGTTGTGAGCTTCGAAGAGAAACCCCGAATAGAAGGCCACTGGATCAACGCGGGATTCTTCGTCATGGACTCCGGCGTCTTCGATCACTGGGAAGGCGACGACCTCGAGCGCGACGTCTGCCCGGCGCTGGCCAAAGCAGGTGAGCTCTTTGCTTATGAGCACGGTGGCTTTTGGAAATGGATGGACACCTTCAAGGAGGCACTGGAGCTTTCCGAAATCGCAGAGAAGAGTGCCGCTCAGAACGGAGTGCCGCCGTGGCTGCGCTGAGTGAGTCACGTGTCCTCGTGACGGGAGCTTCTGGATTCATCGGCTCCCATCTGGCCAGGCGACTGGTGGCCGAGGGAGCTGAGGTCCATGCTCTGACGCCGGCCGTCTCGTCCGTCTATCCCGAACGGCTCCTCGATCTCCGGGGTGACATCGTCCTGCACGAGGCCAACATCACCGACCGCAGCGCCATGGACGCGGTGGCCAAGCAGGCACGGCCTTCCATCGTCTTCCACCTCGCCGCGTACACGCACGTGGGCAAGTCGTGGCAGCGCGTGGACGAGTGTGTTCAAACCAATGTGCAAGGGACGGTCAACCTCTTACAAGCGTTCGACTCGATCGGCTACGACCGATTCGTCAATACCGGAACTAGCGAGATCTACGGCGACATCGATGTGCCGTTTCGAGAAGACGCGAACGTGAACCCCAACTCCCCCTATTCGGTGAGCAAGTACGCGGCCGAACGCTTCTGCCGGATGTTCCGGCAGGGCCACGGCTGGCCGATCGTTCTCGTAAGACCTTTCAACGCCTACGGTCCGGCGCAGAGCCCGGACCGCATAATCCCCGAAACCATCGTCCGAGCACTGCGGAAGCAGGAACTCAAGACGACCAGCGGTCGACAAACGCGCGAGTTCAACTACGTCGAAGATCTAGTCGACGGCTTCCTGTTGGCCGGCACCACCCCGGGCATCGAAGGCGAGATCTTCAATCTCGGCGGAGGTGAGGAAATCGCGATCCGTGACGTCGTAACCACGGTTCTCGAGGTCATGGGCAATCCGATCACACCGCAGATCGGCGCGCTTCCCGACCGGCCTACTGAGATCTGGCGCATGTTCTGCGACTCGACGAAAGCTCGCGAGCGTTTGGGCTGGAAGCCCAAACACTCTTTGCGCGACGGTCTCCAGCCGACTATCGAGTGGTACGACAAAGAGCTGAACGGGTCGGGTTCCGCGTACGAGGTTTGAGGGATCTGAGCGAGTCTTCGAAACCTTTTCGCATCCTGGTCATAACCAATATGTATCCGCCGCATCATCTCGGCGGCTACGAGCTTTCGTGCCAGGACGTCGTAGCGCGCTGGCGGAAGCAGGGTCACGAGGTTGTCGTTCTCACATCCGACCTTCGTCTCGAAGATGCACACGCACAGTCCGATGAGCAGGACGTCAAACGCACGTTGCGCTTCTACTGGAAGGACCACAAGATCCTTCGGCCCCCATTGCGTCAGAGTCTTCGCATCGAACGCTGGAACCAAGCGCGTCTCGAGGAGGCGATCGAGGAGCTGAAGCCGGACGTCGTGTCCGCATGGAACATGGGCGCGATGTCGCTGGGCCTCCTCCAGACGATCGGCGATCTGCGCATCCCACAGGTGTGGGTCGTCTGTGACGACTGGTTGATCCACGGTCCGATCATCGACCGGTGGACGAATCTCTTTCGAAGGAGCAGGATCGCCGCTCGCGTCGCTCGATCGGTGTTCGGAGTCCCAGCAAGATTCGACCCGAGATCCTACGAGCCGGCTGTGTGCTTCGTATCGGAAACGATCCGTAGCCGGGCTATCGAACACGCATCGTGGACTCCGAAGCGCTCGATGATCGCCTACACGGGCATCGATCATTCGGACTTCCCGTTGCGCGAGCCGCAGGCCCGACCGTGGTCGTGGAAGCTGCTGTACGTCGGACGGATTGAGGAGCGTAAAGGCGTCCACGTGGCCGTTGAGGCCCTTGCGCTTCTCCCAGGCGAAGCGAGACTCACGATCGCCGGGCCGCCGGACGACCGGTATCTCCCGGGCCTGGAGAAGCGGATCAAAGAACTCGGACTTGGCGATCGCGTCACGTTCGAAAATCTGCCGAGAGCTGCGCTACCGGATGTTTACGCGAGCGCGGATGCCTTCCTGTTCCCCGTTCTGTGGGACGAGCCCTTCGGGCTTGTCCCTCTCGAAGCGATGGCCTGCGCAACTCCCGTGGTCGCCACCGGCACAGGGGGCTCCAAGGAGTTCCTCTTCGATGAGGTGAACTGCTTGATCACTCCCCCGGGTGATGTAGCTGCCTTGAGCAGAGCGATCGAGCGACTGGCCGCCGAACGTGATCTACGGCAACGTTTGGTTACCGCCGGCTCCAAGACAGCGCAGAAGCTGAGCGTGGACGAGTACGCCCGTGTTCTCGAAGATTGGCATCGTGCGGCGGCGAAGAACTTCGCAGAAGGCGACCCTCCGCGGCGGATTCCGCTCGAGGACGTCTTGGCTCCGCTCCGCGGTTCTCCCCGCCAAAACCGCCGCTAGCCCGAAAGCGGTCCCGGCCAGACCCCGGCGGGCGCATCTGGCGCGACCGGGGCTCCCGTTTTGCGCGCGACGATTAACAGATGCGTCCCGAGCCTTCGCACCAACGGCACGGAGCGCGCCACGGCCTCGATAACGTCCACGACTCGTCTGCCCGTCCCATCCATCCGTTCGAGCATGCGCGCAGACAAGCTCTGCGGCGGTGGGAACTCGAACGTCGACCATTTCTCCGTCCGCATGCCGGCCGCCGCGAACATCTCCGATGTCTCCGCGGCTATGTGATGCGTGTGCGGGAGATACACCGCGTCCGACCCGGCCGGGAGGAACCGCTCCTCGACCTTCTCCGGCCACACCCAAGGACGCAGCGAGATCAGATTCGGCGATTTGGCCCCGAGGGCTTTCTCGATCCACGCGAGCAGGTGCGTCACCGGCGACCGGAGCGGTACCTCTGAGGCATTGTTCGTTGTCATGACGAAAACGCCTCCGGGCCTCAGAACGCGAGAGATCTCCCACACGGCAAGTTCGGGACGGATCAGGTGCTCGATGACCTCGCTCATGACCACAACGTCGAAGCTCGCGTCGGCGAACGGGAGCGCAGCGGCGTCCGAGCGCGCGAAGGAAAGATGCGGTGCACCGGCGAAGTTCTTGAACTTTTTTGCCGCGTACGCGATGTGCGGCCCGCCGAAGTCGGTGCCGACGTAGGCGACGTCCATATCGGCGATCCGATCGGCAACGAGAGCCGAGCCGCAGCCCACATCGAGGATCCGGCCGCCGGCCTGTAGCGCCTTCCGCGCAGCATCGGCCACGAGGTCGTAACGCATCTCGTGACGGTGCTGGTGATAGGGCCCCCAGATCTCGAACTCCTGCTCGATTGTCGGAACGTTCTCGTTGTAGTGGCGCCAGAACGCATCCCACCGCACGCTCCGCAGCAGTTCGAACTCATGGGCCGTCTGGGCTCGCCCCGCGCGCCGGTAGCGCACGTATATCGCGATCCAGAACGCGAGGAGGACGACGATCGCGGCAACACGCAAGACGGCCGATACACCGGGCCAAACGGCCACTGCCAAACAGACCAGCGGCACGACATGAAGGACCGCTCCGCGAACTAGCCGCCGCATCCCTAGATGACGATTGATCTCGTTCGGATGCTGCCAAGTATCAGGGCGACGGCCGAGATCACATCGATAGCCATCTCGACGGGAACGGCGAGGAGCCTTCGATGAAGCGAGCCGGGCTGGCGAAGTGTTGTTCTTCCATGCAATCCCGCCCAGCCGAGTGCCGTCAGAGCGCCGAGCAAACGCTGACCGGCCGCGGTGAGCAACACCGCTGCGTAAAGCGGCAGGCGCTGCCGGCCGAGGAAAACCCCTTGAGACAACATGGTGCTCCGAAGCTCCGGGCATTCGCGTATTAGTTCGGGGAACCCTCCGATGAGCCAGGCTCGCCAAAGATGCTCACGAACTGAGGGACGCAGCACCGCGTGCCGGACGACGGCGTCGTGCACGATCGCGTTCTCGCCTACACGCGAAACGCGCCAGCCCAGCAGTGTGTCCTCCCCGAACCCCAGAGCGCGACCCGAGGTCGTCCGGAATCCGAGTCGCGTCGCCGCGTCGACATCGAATCCACCCGCGCGTTCGTACGCATTCAGCGTGTAGAACACATTGCATGTCGGAAACAGGCCGTCGTCCGCGTGGTGAGTGATCGATCTTTCGAGTGGACGACAGTCTCGCTCGGGCAGCGTGGTCCCCTGCGCAACATCAGCGCCCTTGTCGATCGCTCCGACTCCGGCGGCAACCCAGCCCGGCTCTGGAACGCAGTCGCTGTCCGTGAAGGCGAGGACTTCCCCTGCAGCCTCCGCTATACCGGCGCACCGGGCCGCGACCGAGCCGACGCCTGAAGTTTGCACCAAACGGACGTTCAAACCTTGATCCCGAGCGCGCCGTGCGACATCCGCGGATGAATCCTTAGATCCGTCGTCGATCACAACGACTTCGAAGTCGGCGAAGGTCTGTTCCGCCAAACCAGCCAAGGTCTTTGCCAGCAGATCCGCTCGATCCCGGACCGGAACGATGACCGATACGCGCGAGGTCACGGCCGCCGCACCGCCCAAACAAAGGCGAACAGGGTTCCGTCGTTCTTGGTCTGCATGAGATCCATGCCGCCGCGTTGGAGCGCACTTCTTACGCGCCGGAGGGAAAGACGGCTTCCCAGGAAAGCGGGGTCGTCACGTCCGCGTTCTTCGCGGGAGATTCCGAGACGTCGAAGGACACCGATCAGTCCCCGCCGCAGTGCCCACCACAACGATCCCCCGCTGTTGTTCCACTGAAAGACGAACAGCCCGCCGGGTACAAGAACGCGTCCAGCCTCTTCGATGTAGTTGGAGATCACCTTGACGGAAGGGATGTGTTGGAAAACCGTGAACGAGTAAATGGCGTCCACGGACGCCGTTTGTACCAGCCCGAGCGACGAGCCATCCCCGATGACGAACGACACGCGCGGGTCGGGCACGAGCCGGCGAGCCTGGGCCACCATTTCCGGCGAGATGTCGATCCCGAGAACACGCTGGTATCGGTCCGCCAAGGCCAGGCAGACCCGGCCGAGTCCGCAGCCGATCTCCAGAGCAAACCTGTTGTTCGCGCTCGATACGCCGACGTCGTCGAATGCGTAAGCCACGATCTCGCGGCCGAGCTCGAAGAATTTGTCCATGTCCGGCTCTTCGAAACGTAGTGAGGTGTCGACGTACCACGGCGCGTTCTGCCTGGCGCGCTCGTTCCAGTAGGCGCGCATCTCTTGCTCTTTTCGGCTTGGCATTCCGCCCTATCCGATCTCGCGGACGCTTGCGCGATGGGACGTTTCACTCACGCGGAGCGTCGGAGTATCCCTCCCACCGGATGCCTCAGTATAGGAGCCCGCGATGAGCACCCGAAGGCTACGAAGACGACGCAAATGCATGCACCCATGACTGGCGGTTGCGCTCTGTGCGGATCGACGTCCAGTCGCGAAGTCTTCCGGTTCCTTCGTCCGAAAGAGATCTCGGCCTCGGGACGGCCGACAGAATCTTTGTATGGACGAGCCGGGCGCCTCGTTCGCTGCCAAGCCTGCGGCTTGGTGCGCCAAGACGTGCCGCTCGATGCGCCGTACGAAGAGGCCGAGGATCCGGAGTACCTGATCGAAGAACCGGGGCTGCGGGAAACCTTCCGGCGGAACCTTCTCGAGATAGCGCGGCATCGTCCGCCTCCGGGCCGGCTGCTGGACGTCGGCTCCGGGCCCGGCCTTCTCATCGAGGAAGCGGAGGCTCTGGGCTGGACGGCTTCCGGTGTCGAGCCGTCTGCCTGGGCCGTCGACGAAGGACGGCGGCGCGGACTTGAGATCCTCCAAGGGACGACGGACACCGTTGCGCTCGAAACGAGATCGTTCGACGTGATCGTGGCCAACGACGTCATCGAGCACGTACCGGATCCGCTCGCATTCGCTCGACGGCTCTACGAGCTCTTGAAACCCGGCGGCGTCGTGTATCTGTGCACACCCGACGTCTCCAGCGTCGTCGCGCGAACGCTCCGCCGATGGTGGTGGTCGGTTCTCCCCGGGCACCTTTTCTACTTCTCTCCAAAGACGCTCGCGCGTGTGCTGGAGACGACGGGCTTTCGCGTGCTGACTCACGACCGTCATCCCAAGACGTTTTCACTCGAGTACTACGCCGGACGGCTGGTCGGCTACAGCCCAACGCTGGGCCGTGCGGTGCGCACCGCGACCAAACCTTTCGGCGGACCACGCCGGCTGGTGTCGCCGAACTTCCGCGATCGTCTGGCGATGATCGCCATACACGACAGATAGCTTCTTCTCAGCCCCGCTTCTCGAGATCGAGAAGGATCATCCTGCCGATCCGGCGCAACGGTCCGCTCTGAACGAGTCGCGTAGCAATCTGTGAGCGGCGGCCACCGGTCCATCCGACGGTGGCTCGGCGACGGACTTTGAACCACGGCTGCACCAGCCGCTCGAGGCTTCTCCATGTGTATTCGCGCAGATGACTCGTCGCCGCGTAGTACGCGGATGCGGGTTTGCGCCGCCCGGCCAGGCGATCGCGCCACCGAGCTCTGAGGACGTCCAAACGCACTCGGTTCGGAGTGCCCAGGATCACACGGCCTCCCTTTGCAAGAACCCGGGCCAGCTCCGATGCACCTTTGCTGTCGTCGGGCAAGTGCTCGATCGTGTCCTCGCATACCGAGCCGTTGAAGGCGCAGTCCCTGAACGGCAACGCTTCCAGATCACCGACGACGCCGCGTACGGTGAACCCGGCGGCCTTCGCACGTTGTACGGCGAGGCGCACGATGCTCCAGCTGATGTCCAAGCTCACAATGAAACGCGACGGCGCGAGCATGATCGAGAAGATCGGATTCGGACCACATCCGGCGTCCAGCACCCGGGGCCCGAGGTCGGCTGCCAGCTCGCCTAGAACCGGCGCAATCTCTGGAAAGGAAAGCGCCGGTATGCCCTCCGCGTCTCCACCGACCGCACGGTCGAGCAGATCCCCCAGCTCGACGTAGAGGTTCTTGATCGCCTCGGGGTTACCGGAGGGCAGGACCTCGTCGACGTGGGCTCTGTGCTCGGCCAATGCCTCGCCGAGCGCGTCACTTTGAGGTTCGGCTCCCGTGTCGCCCGGATCACTCACTGTCGCAACTCCATTCGTGCACGGTTTTTCGCAAGCTAGAGTTCAGGGGGCGAGGGGCGCGCCGCCGATCGATGACCCGAGGTTACATGCTGGGCGCGGGTCTCATCGCCGAGGCACCTTTGCCGAGGCGAGAATAGGGATCGCGACCTTCCAGGGAGATACATGAGCAAAAGGATCGTTGTGATCGGCGGAGGCATCTGCGGATGCGCCGCTGCGCTCGAGCTGGCTCGAGCCGGACACGAGGTCGTCGTGCTCGAACGCAGCGAGAATCTCGGCGGTCTCGTCGTCAGCTTCTCGGTGGCCGGCACCCCACTCGAGTGCTTCTACCACCACATCTTCCCGAACGAAGAACGCATAATCCGCCTGATCGGAGAGCTCGGCCTCTCCGATCGCCTCGAGTGGTACCCGTCGAGTGTCAGTGTCCTGACGGGCGCCAAGTTCTGGCCGTTCACCTCTCCGTTCGATCTGCTTCGCTTCCGGCCTTTGCCCTTGCGAGATCGGATACGTCTGGGTGTCAGCACCGTTCGTCTCACGGCGACGCGTGACTATCGATCTCTAGACGAGATCCCGGCGCGCGAGTGGCTTACTGCGAATGCAGGACAACGCGCGATGGAGGCCGTTTGGGATCCCATGCTTCGGTTCAAGTTCGGCACTGCATCGGAGAGTGTTCCGGCGTCGTGGATGTGGGCTCGTTTCCGACAGCGTGCGGCGGCACGCACATGGCGCGGTGAACGTTTGGGTTATCTCAGAGGAGGCTTCCGGCAACTGTTCGACGGGGTCTCGTCGGAACTCGCGCGCTTGGGAGCCAAGGTCCGCACGCAAGCAGCCGTCGATCGCATTGCTCTCGAAGGTGACCGGGTCGTCGGCGTAGACGTCGGGACTGAGTCAATCGAGGCGGACTCCGTGCTCTACGCCGGACAACTGCCGGGAGTCTCGTCGTTGATCCCCGAAGACAGGCGGGACTATCGCTGGTCGGAGATCGGCCGGCTGGGTGCGATCTGCGTCATCGTCGAGATGACCAAACCCATCAGTCCGTACTACTGGACGAATTGCTGCGACGACGAAGTTCCGTTCGGAGCGTTGATCGAGCAGACCAACCTTGTCCCCGCGTCGCACTACGACGGACGGCACGTCGCTTATCTGGGACGGTACTTCACAGCGGACGATCCGGTTGCAACAGCCGACATGAGCGAGCTGGCCGATCAGTGGGTAAATGCACTGGCGGATTGGCTCCCGGGTTTCTCAACCGACCAGGTGCTCGGCGTCAACCCGTTCCGCACTCCGTACGCAGCCCCCCTCGTTACGATCGGCTACAGCTCGGGGATACCCGGCGTCGTGAGCCACATCAAGGGGTTGTACGTGGCCACGACGGGCCAGATCTATCCGGAAGACCGCGGCATGAACGAGGGTATGAATCTCGCTCACAGAGCGGTGCAGCAGATCGCCCGACGTTAAGGTTCGCTATTCGCTGCGTGAATGCGACATCGCCTGGCCCTGAACAACGACGGCGGGCAGGCGTGCGAGTCGTCCAGGACCGGCGATGTCGGTAGAGCTCGAGATGGATCCGGAGCGTTTCGCCGCGCGCCGCTCGCGCTCGGTCAGTCCGCCCCAGATGCCAAACCTTTCGTCCGCCTGCATTGCCTCCGATAAACACTGCGCCTTGACGACGCATTCCTCGCATACCGCTTTGGCCTGTGCTTCGCGCCGGCGGCGTTCGCGGCGGGACTCCGACTCGTCGGGAGCGAAGAACAGGTCCGTTCGCCCGCGGCAGTTGCGCTGCGAGCAGCCAGGTATCGGGGTCGATGTAGAATCGACCAGTTGCGACATCAGCTAGTAAACGCCGCAGCCCTGGACAAGGTTCCGGCTTGTCACCCGGGAAGGCTGTGAGAAACATAAGAAAAAGCCCGGAGAATATGAGAGAGCCGCCTCAATAGGCGTCTAGTCGAACAGGCTTCCTATGGCTCCGAATAACCGGGACCAAAGAGCCCCCAATCCCGCCCAGAAGGAACGCCCGCCCGTGGGGAAGGCCTTCGTGAGCTCGGACGGGTTAAGGGCCGGCTCTTCGGCAACGACCAGCCAGCTCCGGCCCCCGCCTTCCCAGGCCCAGGTCCCCGGACCGGGACCGGACCACACCTGGGCGCCGCCGATATCTGCCGCCTCGAAGCCGTCCGGGGAGCCGAGGGATCCGTCCGTTGTGAACACGGAAAGCGCATGGAGCCCGTCCGAATAGACCAACTGACGCGCGGGACGCCCGTCCGCTTCGAGCGTGTAGGCACGAAGGAGCCTGTAGCCGGACGGGAGCATCTTGGGTGCGTCCTTCTTAGAGGCGGACTTCACCTCCTGCGGCGGCTCGGCCTGGGGCTCGCATCGGCTCGGGGGAATCGGCGGCGGAAGCGCCCCATTTCATGTCGGTAACGGTCGTCATGCCGATGAGCTTGCCCTCCTCGTCGAGGAGCTCTCGCCGGAAGACGATCCCCGACTTCGGCTTGCACCAACCACTTCTCCACCGTCGTTCGATCTCGCCTTCGCGTGAGAGTGAGCGGGACAACTTCGACGCCGAACATCTTCTCCGAAGCCACCGACGTCGACGTCGTACTTCTCCAGCACGCGGTTCGGGTTGCATGCTTCACCGACGTCCGTCGCCGACTCGTGCACATCGGTCTCGTCAGTCGAGAGGACACTGCGTATCGCCGTTCTGCCACAAACTCGTCACAACCGAACCCGACTCGGCGCGAACGAACTGACCCGTCCGGGACGAACGGACGTCGAGCACCGCGGCCGCCGACCGGGTCCTACCGAAGTACGCGACAAGCTGGCGGCAACTGTAGGTCGAGCCCTGTGCCTTCGATATTCGTCGCAGGTACGTCAATCGCCTCGGACTTTTCGTTGTCCTGCGCCGCCGTTGGGGACGGCGCGAGAGCAACGAAGGCGGCTCCGATCAGGGTCATCGCGGCGGCCATGACGATTGCTTCTCTTCGCGAGGCCGTCGCGGCGGACACGACTAACGTCCGTTCACGGCGAATAACACGTGTCCTCCGGTCTCGCCCCCGAAATGGACGCTCACGTGGCGATCTATGAACGCGCCGACGGGCGGCGGGTTGGCCGGAGACGGTGTCGCGAGTCCGCCGAATGTGATTGCCAGCGCCGCGGCAACGGCACCCGCCGCGAACCACTTTCGCCGGCCGGCAAGGAGAGTCGTCGTCGCCGTCCGCACCGCGAGGACTCGATGGGGCGCAAGGCCGACGGAAACGAAGGACTCAGGAGCGATCAGCCGCGGAAGCTCGCCGACCAAACCGTGGACGTGCGAGAACTCCTCAAATCGCTTCCCGGCATGCCGCGCACTCTTGAAGGTGCTCGTGCACGTCCCGGCGCTGCGCGAGCATCGAGCTCGCCATCGATGAGCGCCGAAAGGATCTCTCGCTCAACGTGGCGCTGGTAGAAGGTCACGTCACATCCTCCGGCGGTTATGAGTGTCGTCGGCTCTTCATCCACGTAGTGCTCGAGCAACTGGCGGAGCGCTTCTCGGCCTCGGTGTATGCGAGACCGCACCGTGCCCGATGGAACCTGAAGGATGTCGGCGATCTCTTCGTAGGACCTTCCTTCGAGATCGCGGAGCACGACCGCCTCTCGGTACTCGGGCGGCAGCTTCACAGTGCGCGCTGGACGATCTCGTGGAGCTCCTGCTTTTGAACTGCTTCTTCGACGACCTCGGCCGCCGTCATCCCGGGTGGCTCGTCCGGAAGTGTCGTCTTCGCGAAGACGCTTGCGCTTCCGAAGCCTGTCCCGGAAAGCATTGACGGTGGTGCGGTAGAGCCAACCCTCGAAGTTCCCTTCGCGATATCGGGCCAACCCGCGGTGCAGCCTGATCAGTACATCCTGAGCGAGGTCCCGTGCGTCTTCGTCGTCACCGGTTAGGCGATACGCCATCGTGTAAACGACGTCCGCGTACCTCGCCACCACATCGGCCCATTCCGGCGTGCTTTCCGGGTCGTCCGCGGCAGTGCCGAGGCCATCGTCTACAACAGCGAGGGCGTGTCCCATCAAGGCTCGAATCAAGAACGACGGCCGCCCACCGCTAGTTCCCCTCACGGTCGCCGAAAATCGTACCTCCGGCGCACACGTATCCTGGGCCGCATGCGCTATCTCGTCACGGGCGGGGCGGGCTTCATCGGCAGCCACGTTAGTGAGGCATTGCTTCAGCGTGGGGACAGCGTCCTGGCGCTCGACAACCTGTCCACAGGGAACGTTCATTTCGTCGACTCCCTGCGAGCCAAGGACGGGTTCAAATTCGTCCTCGGGAGCATCCTCGACGATCAACTCGTTGACGAGCTCGTTTCCGGATGCGACATGGTCGTCCATCTCGCGGCTGCTGTGGGCGTGAGACTCATCGTCGATCAGCCGGCGCGTTCGATGCGCACGAACATCCGAGGAACGGAGATCGTTCTCGAGGAGGCACTTCGACACCGGAAAAAGGTGTTTGTGGCATCAACATCTGAGGTGTACGGAAGAACGACCGAGATCATGCACGAGTCCGCCGACCGGATTCTCGGCCCCACCGCGATCGAGCGATGGTCGTATTCGGCAGCGAAAGCCATCGACGAGCACATGGCCTTTGCCTATTGGCGGGAGCATGAGCTTCCCACCGTGGTCGGGCGCCTCTTCAATACCGTCGGGCCGCGACAGACTGGAGCTTACGGCAGCGTCCTTCCCCGCCTTGTGGCGCAAGCCCTGCTCTCCAGAGAGCTCACGATCTACGGTGACGGCAAACAGACCCGCTGCTTTTGCGACGTCGAGGACGTCGTGCGCGCAGTGGTCGGTCTGATCGACGACGACCGGGCCGTCGGGGATGCGTTCAACATCGGATCCGAGGAAGAAGTGACCGTTCAGGAACTGGCAGAGCGGATCCTCGAGGCAACAGGTTCGGCATCGAGTCTGCGCTTGATCGACTTCAAAGAGGTTTACGGCAGCACATTCGAAGACATCCCGCGCCGGGTGCCCAGCACTGAGAAGATCAGAGAGTTGCTCGGCTGGTCACCGCAGCACGATCTGACTTCGATCATCAAGCGGACGATCGGCTACGCCCACGACGTCGGCCCGGAGAACCTCCTATCGGAGTAGCCGACGTCCAAAAGCGCAGGTAGCAGGCGCAAGAAAGTCCAAAAACCGACATTGGTCGGTGTTACCCTTTCGGCTTCGGGCCCCCATTCATCCGCGAAAGATCGCGCGCACATACGCACATGAAGATCGGCAGCCTTACGTTTCGTCCGACCAGGCGTGGGTGGACCATCCTCGCTTTGTGCGCGCTCGCCCTGTCCTCGTACACCGCGGACAGTGTGGCCGCGATCAATCGCGTCCGATCAGGCGTCGAAGCCGGCTCTCTGGAGCTCGGCGGGACGACCCGCGAGCAGGCTCAGGACGCACTCACAGAGCGCGCTCAACTTCTCCTCTCCCAGCCCGTCGAGGCCTTTGCCGATACCAACCGCCTTTCGGTAGCGCCGGCCGAGATCGGCTTCGCCCCGAGCGTCGAGCCAACGCTCGAGAACGCGTTGGGCGTCGGGCGGCGCGGCAACTTCTTCGTCCGGCTATGGCATCGCGTACGAGCGCTGTTCGCATCGACCGACGTCGGCTGGGAGAGCAAGTACGACGAAGGCGCCGCCAAACAGCTGGTTAGCGACTTCGCGTCCCAGGTGGAGACCGAGGGACACGAAGCCGGAATCGAGGCGCGCGGCGCAACCTTGGTGCCCGTGGGTGCCGTCCCCGGGCGCCGCCTCGACCACCAGGGTTCGACGAACCAGATCGTCGTGGGACTGGAGACGTGGCCTCGAAGATCGATGGAATTGCCGATCACCGTGAAGAACCGGCGTACGGACATCGATGACGCGCGCGAGGCCGCCGAGACGGCAAACGAATGGGTTTCGTCGGCGATCAATCTCATCGGTCCCGATGGCTCCCGCCTGTTACTGGCCCGAGACCGCCTGGCCGGGATGCTCGAAGCGGTTCCTCGCCGGCGTGGTCTGGATTGGAAGCTCGAAGTGCGCTTCTCTCCCAAGATCGTGGCCAGCTCGATCGGCCCCGATATGGCGCGCTTCGAAGAGGAAGCACGGAGCGCCACCTTCGCCGTTAGCGGACGGGCGGCCAGCGTGGTAGCCGGACAACAGGGACGGAAGTTCGACAGCGCGGCCACGGCACGCGCTTTGGCCGAAGCAGCCAAGAAGTCCGACGATCGCGCGGCGAACGCCGCCTTCAAAGGTGTTGATCCGGATCTGACGACCAAAGAAGCTCAGGGCCTCCACATCAAGGAGCTCGTTTCGTCGTTCACGACGAACCACCCATGCTGTGCGACGCGCGTGAAGAACATCCACAAGATCGCCGACCGCGTGGACGGCGCGATCGTCCGGCCGGGAGCCCAATTCTCTTTGAACGGTCACGTAGGTGAGAGGACGGAAGCCAAGGGTTACCTCACCGCCCCGATGATCTTCGACGGCGAGTTCCGCGATGCCGTCGGCGGAGGCGTATCGCAGTTCGCAACCACCATGTTCAACGCGATCTTCTTCGGCGGGTATCAGTTCAATACATACAAAGCGCACTCGTATTACATCTCGCGTTACCCGGCCGGACGTGAAGCCACCGTCTCGTATCCGCATCCGGACCTGGCATTCACAAACAACTCGCACTCGGGGATCTTGATCAAGACCGCATACTCCGGCACGTCCGTCACCGTGAGCTTCTACGGCGACAAGGAAGGCAAGGTCGTGACGGCCGAGACCGGCCCGCGAACCAACTACAAGGACTTCGGCGAACAGCGGAAGGAGAACCCCGACTTGCCTCCAGGCCAGGAGCGCGTGGCCCAGGCCGGCGAACGCGGATTCGACATCACGATCTTCCGCATCATCAACCAGAACGGCAAAGAGACCCGGCGGAGATTCTTCACCAGGTACAAGCCGGAGCCTCGGATCATCGAGTTCGGACCGGGCGGAGCTTCACCGTCGCCGTCGGGTGCGCCGAGTCCTTCACCTACTCCCCTGCCCACGCCACCCGGGCCCGGACAATAGGAACGTTCCACGCAGCTTGCGCTGCGTGGAACCCTCCTGTCGCACGCTTCGCTTAGCGATAGATAGGATTCACCCGAAGTTAGGCGGGGGAGCTCGGGCACAACCGGGCTGAGAGGGCGGCTAGGGTCGCCGACCCCTTGAACCTGATCCGGCTAGTACCGGCGAAGGGAGGCCCTCATGTCATCGGAAGCGCCCGCCGGCGCAAGCACAACTAAGCGACGGATCCTCGACGTCCCGTCGTGGGGCATCGAACCCACTCCCCCGCACCTCAGGCAGCTCGGCATCTTCGCGAGCGGCGCGTTGTGGGGGAACCTCGGGATATCGCTTCTGCTGCCGATCGTCGCCGCGTTCCTGGTGCCCGGAATGTCCTTCGCGCGCGCAGCGCTGGCGATCGTCGTCGGTGTCGTGATCGGCAACGCCATGCTCGGTTTCGCAGGACGGATCGGCGCCGACACCGGTGCCCCCGCGATGGTCTTGTACCGGCCCTCTCTCGGCCGCCGCGGTTCGTATGCACCCACGATCCTCAACGTCCTGCAGAACATCGGTTGGGGCGCGTTCGAGCTCATCATCATCTCGACGGCGGCAGCCGCGATCACCGAGCGCGCATTCGGAGTGTCGGCACGTCCGGCGTGGGCGATCGGATTCGGCGCGATCGTCACGCTGATGGCGGTCGGCGGCCCGCTCGTAGTCGTTCGCCGCTGGATCAGCCGGTATGCGATATGGCTCGTGCTCGCCTCGACCATCTACTTGACGCTCTACCTGCTGCTGAGCGAACCGCTATCGACATTCACGAGCGCACCGAGCGACGGAAGTCTCCCTTTCTGGCAAGGCGTAGACCTGGTGATAGCGATGCCCATATCGTGGATCCCTCTGGCGGCCGATTACACACGCTTCTCTCGCACGCGCACGGCCGGGTTCGCGGGTACGGCGTTCGGTTACGGCATCGCGCATGCGTGGTTCTACTTCCTGGGACTCCTCCTCGTCCTGTCCAAGACGGCGGAGAATCCTCTGGACCCGGCGGGATTCGTGGTCGACGCGATGCTCGCAATCCCGCTCGGCGTGCTCGCTCTTGCCATCCTGGCCGTAGACGAGTCGGATGAAGCCTTCGCCAACATCTACTCGGCATCTGTCTCGATACAGAACGCTTTCCCGAAGTTGAGCCAGCGGACGCTTTCGGTGGCCATCGGAGGCGTCTGCACCCTGCTCGCGGTTTTCGTCCCGCTCGTTCAGTACGAGAACTTCCTGCTGCTCATCGGCGCCGTCTTCGTTCCTCTGTTCGGCGTGCTGGCCGCCCACTACTTCGTCGTCCGAGGCGGATATTCAGAGGACGACCTCTACGGCGCACAGAGACCGGTTCGCGGTTGGGGATGTGTCGCCTGGATCGCCGGCTTCCTCGTCTACAACTGGCTGAACCCCGGGACCGTTACGTGGTGGTTGTCGGGGATGCGGTGGCTGTTCGACACGGTGCTCGGCGTTCCGTTCCCGGCCACGGCGTCCGCCCCTTGGCTGAGCGCATCGATCGCGTCCTTCGTCGTGGCTTTCGTGCTTCAGGCGGCCGAAGCGTTGTTCAGTTCTCGATCAGCTCGATCAGCCGTACGAGCATCCGCGCCGTAGCGCCCCAAACGTTGTCGCCGTCGACGTCGAAGAAATGCACCTGGTATTCGACGCCGTCGCGCTGCCTAATCTCGATCCGGCGAACCGACGGATCGGTGAACAGCTCAAGTTTCGGCGTTATCACTCGTTCGACCTCGTGTGGATCCAGCACGAAACCATCGGTGCGGGGTATGCACGACACATAGGGACGGATCAGATAGTTCGATCCGAACGTAGGCAGGTCCTCCAACGTACCAAGGACGTCGACGGCTTCCGGACGGAGCCCGATCTCTTCGTGCGTTTCACGCAACGCGGTGTCCAGCAGCGTGACGTCACTCGGCTCCCGGCCCCCACCCGGAAAAGAAACCTCGCCGGAGTGACTACGCAGGTGCTCGGTGCGCTTGGTCAGAACGACGTGCACATCGCCTTCGGATACGAACAGCGGGATCAGAACAGCGGCGGCACGGCGGTGCTCGGGATCGGGATCGTCTTCGTCCGGCTTGGGAAGTACTTCGCGCAGGCGCTCGATCGTTTGCGGGCCGAAGCGACCGACCACGTCTGCGGCCCGGCTTAGGAAACGCGCTCTGTGGACCTGCCGTCGCCGATGGTCGACCGAACGTAGGCCCGCCGCTCCTGGGGGTTGAGTCCACCCCAGATGCCGTAGCGCTCGCCGGCCTCGATGGCGTAGCCGAGGCATTCCTCGCGCACCTGGCACCGGGCACACACGGCCTTGGAACCGGCCTCGCGCTCCTGGCGCTCCCGCTTGTCGGCGATCTCCTCGGACGAGAAGAAGTACTCGGGGTCCATGCCCCGGCAGGCGGCGTCCTGCCGCCAGTCGTTCTCGGCCTCGGTGTTGAACAGCCGGGCCAGTGAGCTCGTCCGCATCGCCATGTTCACCTTTCGCAGGGGGCGCCTTCGGCGCACCCTGCACTTCTCCAGGGGGCGCCCATTGCGCCTCCTGAACTCCTTATCGGCATGTCCCAGGGGAAGCCAAACCCCTCGATGGTCTTGAGGGGGCGGCGCTCCCGGGGCCTATTGGCCCCGTCTCGCGGTCCTGGGCGCCGTGTTTCTTGTAACCAGGGTACGATGCCTGGCAAATCTAGAGCCAATGGCGGTTTGATTTACACCCTCCGGCACCGCGGGTAGACTCCCCTTCGAGGTGGCTCAAACGACCGACCCCGCACCAATCACCCTTCCGCGGTCGGCCGACGCCCAAGTTCTGGCCGACGAGCGCCGCCGGGCCGTCTACCTGTACGTGACCAGGGCACACAACCCCATCACGGTCAACGACATCGCCGAGGAGTTCGGCATCCACCGGAACGCCGCCAAGCACCACCTGGACCGGCTCCTCGAGGCCGGCCTGCTGCGGGCGGAGTTCAAGCGGGTGAACGGACGCCGGGGGCCGGGAGCCGGGCGGCCGTCAAAGCTGTACTCGGCGACGGGGATGGAGGCATCCTTCTCGGTTCCCGAGCGCCACTACGACCTGCTCGCCCATCTCCTGCTTCAAGCCCTCACGCGGGGCGACGAGCTCGAGACCGTGGGGGCCCGCTTCGGACGCCAGCTCGCCGATGCCACCAAGGAACAGGATCCCGAAGTAGAGGCAGCCGAAGGTGTTCGCGCCGTTCTGGACGGCCTCGGATTCCGGCCCAACATCGACACCGACGCGGACGGAAAGATGTGGATCACGACCGAGAACTGTCCGTTCGGCTGGGTCGCAATGGAAGCGCCGGAAGGAGAGGTCTGCCGGCTCGATCGCGCGATCATTTCCGGCGTCCTCGAAGGGTTCGGTTGCGCACCGCGCCAGGTAAAAGGTCACACCTCGATCGCCGGTGGTCACGACGTCTGCGTTCGGGAAGTCGTCCCGAAGCAAGCGCGTCGATAGAAGCATCACGTGTCCGCCTGGGCGCGCACCTACCGCATCCCTTTCACTCTCGCGCTGGTGTTCGTCGCTCTCATGCTGGTGTTCGCGGTCACACCCGACCCGGGATCGAGCCAGCAGCAGTCACAGCCGACGGCAGTGCCGACCCCCGGCCCCCGGGAATGCGTCGTGTGCGGGATAGATGAGACCTGCGATCCGGACACCGGTCAGTGCATGTTTGTCGACCACACACCTCTGCCCTGCGTGAAGAGCGCGAAGATCGACGAGAAAGCAGGATTCTGTCTGCCGGAAGGTGCCCCGCCGGCGCCGACGGCGGCCGTGGATCCCAATGCTCCGTTGTTTCCGGGCGGAATCGGAGGAAACAGCCGAGCGCGACAGCCGCGACTACCCGGATTCGGCGACTAGCTCCGTATCGTTAGCCGACGGTCCAGGTCTCGCCGGCGTGCAGGAGTTTGTCGAGGTCGCCGGGGCCCGAACGCTCGCGTGCCATCTCGACCTGCTGCGTTACGAGGTCTTCGTAGACCGGACGCTCCACGGAACGGAAAACACCGATCGGTGTAGGTCCGGTCGGCGTGTGAGAAAGCCGGCTCAACGCGAAGGCGCGCGTCGCGTCCAGCGCGTTCTCGTCGTGCACGAGTAACCGCTGCTCCCCCACTTCTTCCACGTCTACGATCCGCAGCGTTCCGTCCGTTGTCGCTAGGACACCTTTGTCGTCGTTGGGACCGAAGCGGATCGGCTTGCCGTCCTCGAGATAGATGCGATTGCCGCGGCCCGACCGTGGATCCCGGACGGCATCAAACGCGCCGTCGTTGAAGATGTTGCAGTTCTGGTAGATCTCGATGAACTTCGTCCCGCGGTGCGCAACGGCTTTGCGCAGGATGTCCGTCAGGTGCTTGCGATCGTTGTCGATGGTGCGGGCCACGAACGTGCACTCGGCTCCCAGAGCCAGGGACACGGGGTTGAACGGGTAGTCGGTCGAACCGAACGGAGTCGACTTCGTGACCTTCCCGATCTCCGAAGTCGGTGAGTACTGGCCTTTGGTCAAACCGTAGATCTGGTTGTTGAACATCAGGACGGTCAGGTTCACATTGCGGCGCATCATGTGGATCAGGTGGTTGCCGCCGATGGAGAGCGCGTCGCCGTCACCCGTGACGACCCAGACATCCAGCTCCGGACGGGCAACAGCTAAACCGCTGGCCAAGGCCGGAGCGCGTCCGTGTATGGAGTGGAAGCCATACGTCTCCATGTAATAGGGGAAGCGCGCGGCACAACCGATGCCGGAGATGAACACGATGTTCTCGCGCGGGACATCGAGCTCCGGCATGAAGCCCTGCACCGTCGCGAGGATCGCGTAGTCACCGCAGCCGGGACACCAGCGAACGTCCTGGTCCGACTCGAAGTCCTTCTTTGTGAGCTGGACCTCTACTCGGGACGACCCGTTTCCGTGTCCGTTTGCTTCCGTCATCACACTTCTCCGAGGTGCTCCAAGAGCACCGATTCGAGCTCGGCCGCCTTGAACGGCGTCCCCGTCACCTTGTGGTAACCCCGCGCGTCCACCAGGAATTCGGCGCGTACCAATTTGAGCAGCTGACCGAGGTTGTTCTCCGGCACGACCACGCGCTTATAGGAACTCAAGCGCTCGCCCAGATTGGACGGGAACGGGTTCATGTGCCGCAGGTGCAGATGGGCGACCTTGTGTCCGCTTTTCCTCACCCGGCGGCACGCAGCCTTTATGGGACCGAAGGTCGAGCCCCAGCCCAGCACAAGCACCGAAGCGTCACCGTCCGGATCGTCGACCTCGGCAAGGGGGATGTCTTTCGCAATGCCGGCGATCTTCGCTGCCCGAAGCAGCGTCATGCGGTGATGGTTGTCGGGGTCGTAGGCGACGTCGCCCTTTCCGTCCGATTTCTCGAGTCCCCCGATGCGGTGCTCGAGACCGGGCGTTCCTGGAATGGCCCAGGGACGCGCGAGGGTCTCGGGATCGCGGACGAAAGGCCAGAACTCTCCGTCGGCGTTCTGCTCTGTCGCGAACGAGAACGCCTGTGTCAGATCGGGCAGTGATGCGGCGTCGGGGATCTTCCACGGCTCGGATCCAGTAGCAAGGAACGCGTCGGACAGCACGATCACCGGTGTCCGGTACTTCAGTGCCAAGCGCGCGCCTTCGATAACCATGTCGAAGCAATCGGCCGGCGTCGACGGAGCAACGATCGGCAACGGGGCTTCGCCGTGGCGGCCGAACATCGCGTGCAGCAGGTCGCCCTGCTCGGTCTTGGTCGGCATTCCGGTAGATGGACCGGCGCGTTGGATGTCGAGGATCAACAACGGCAACTCGACGGAGACGGCAAGACCGATCGTCTCCGACTTCAAGTCGAGACCCGGACCGGACGTGACCGTAACTCCGAGGCTCCCGGCGAAGGACGCACCGAGCGCCGCCCCGGCGGAAGCGATCTCGTCCTCGCACTGCATCGTCTTGATCCCGAAAGCTTTGTGCTGCGCGAGGTCCTGCAAGACGTCTGAGGCGGGCGTGATCGGATATCCGGCGAGTACCAGTTGCAATCCCGAGCGCACGCTCGCCGCAACCAAACCGAGAGAGATCGCGGTGTTGCCGGTGACGTTGCGGTAGGTACCCGGCGCCAGCGTCGCCGGTTTGACGACGAAGCTCTGCGTGAACACCTCGGTGGTTTCGCCGAAGGCAACGCCGGCCCGGAAGGCCTTCAGGTTCGCTTCTGCGACGGCGGGGTTCTTGCCGAACTTGGCTTGGATCCACCCCTCACTGCCGTCCGTTGGACGGGAGAACATCCACGAGAGCAGACCAAGAGCGAACATGTTTCGAGAACGCAGGAGCTCCTTGCTGTTGAGCCCCTCGACACCATCGACCGCACCGAGCGTGAGCTTGTTCAGCGGAACCTGGAACACCTGATAACCGGCCAGGCTCCCGTCAGTGAGTGGGTTTGCGTCGTATCCGGCCTTGGCGAGGTTACGCTCGTCGAAGGCGTCCTCGTTGACGATCAGCGTGCCGCCTGCAGTGAGGTCGCCGACGTTCGTCTTGAGGGCGGCGGGGTTCATCGCCACGAGCACGCTCGGCGAATCTCCCGGTGTGAGGATGTCGTGATCGGCGAAGTGGAGCTGGAAGCCGGAGACGCCGGCCAGCGATCCCGCCGGAGCACGGATCTCGGCCGGGAAGTCCGGCAGGGTGGCCAGATCGTTTCCGAGGATGGCGGTGGCGTTGGTGAAGCGGTCGCCGGTGACCTGCATCCCGTCACCGGAGTCGCCGGCGAAGCGGATGACTACCTGGTCGATCTCTTGGACTGCCTTTGCCAACTAAAACGCCCCTGCGTACGAAAGCGGCACGGGACCCCGTTGCCCCGGCCGCACCGTCAGTATAGTCGTGCTCATGGCAAGAATCGTGGGTCGTTACCTAGCACATGACCCGATGTTCGACCGTCTCGAACGCCAGATGGACGATCTCGTGGCGCGACTCATCCGGAGGACGACACCTGCTTCTTATCAACGTGCCTGGTCACCGCGCACCGACGTGTACGAGACCGACGACGAGTTCATCGCCGTCGTCGAGCTCGCCGACGTCGATCCGGGAGCGGTCACGATCGAGATCGAAGGGGAGCTCGTGGTGATAACCGGCCAGCGGGCCCCGACGAAACCGCCGGTGGGAGCCGAGTGTCTCCAGCTGGAGGTTCCCTTCGGCGCATTCGAAAGCCGCCTCGTCCTTCCCGCGCACGTTGATGCGTCCCGAGCAACCGCCGAGTTCACCGACGGGATGCTGCGGGTACGGCTACCCAAGGTGAAACAGGGACCGATGCGCGTCCAGATCGAGATACAGCGCGCCGAGTGACAGAAAAGAAACCGCGCCAAGGGCCTCGGGTCATCGACCGCCGGGGCGAATCGAAGCCCGACCAACCCTCATTCCCTGAAGTCGTCGGAGTCCTTCCGCTTCGCGACAGCGTTCTCTTCCCCAATCTCGCGCTGCCCGTAATGGTCGGACGCGAGAACTCTCTCAAGCTCATCGAGAAGGTCGTTTCCGGAGACCGGGTGCTGGCCACGGCCACGATGCGGGATCCCAAGAAGGAAGAAGACCCGACATCCGCCGATGTCTTCGAGATCGGAACCGTCGGACGTGTGGCCGAGCTCCTTCGCTTGCCTCAGGGAGGCATACAGCTCGCACTGCAGGGTCACGCTCGCGTGCGCTTCGTCGAATGGATAACGGGCGAACCGTTCCTCCAGGCAAGGATCGAAGTCATCGAACCGATCCCGGCCACTACCGAGGCCCAGGCGCGGATGCGTTCGGTGTTGAAGCTCTTCGGCGAAGTGGCCGAGCTCGCGCCGTATATACCTCCTCAATTCGCCATAGCGGCGATGAACATCAACGATCCCGGTGACCTGGCCGACTTCCTCGCCGCGAACTTGAACCTCGAAGCCGAGCGGAAACAGCAACTGCTCGAAGAGCTCGACGTAAACAAGCGCCTTGCCGCCATCGAGGAGCACCTCAGGGCCGAAATAGAGCTGCTTCGCATCTCGACCAGAGCGCAAGAAGAGATGACGGACGAGATGCGCCAGATGCAGCGGGACCAATTCCTGCGACGCCAGCTGGACGTCATACGGCGGGAACTCGGGGAAGGCGACTCCGAGGAGCTCGCCGAGCTCCGGCAACACATCGAAGAGGCGCACATGCCGGAGGAGGCCAAGAAGGCGGCCGATCGCGAGCTCGACAAACTGGAGCGCATCCCTCCGCAATCTCCCGAGTGGTCGGTATCGCGCAACTACCTCGAATGGCTGGTCGAGGTCCCGTGGACGGTCGAAACCCACGACAACGACGATCTGATCCACGCGAGGAAAGTGCTGGACGAGGACCACTACGGACTCGAGCGCATCAAGGACCGGATCATCGAGTACCTGGCCGTGCAGAAGCTGCACCCCGAGGGCCGCAGTCCCATCCTTTGTTTCGTCGGTCCGCCCGGAGTGGGAAAGACATCCCTGGGTCAGTCGATCGCACGGGCGCTCGGTCGGAAGTTCGTCCGCATGTCTTTGGGCGGCGTGCGGGATGAGGCGGAGATCCGTGGTCACCGGCGCACGTACATCGGCTCGATGCCGGGACGCATCGTCCAAGGCTTGCGACGAGCGGAGACCAGGAACCCGGTCATGATGCTCGACGAGGTCGACAAGCTCGGGATGGACTACCGCGGCGATCCCTCGGCAGCGTTGCTCGAGGTGCTCGACCCCGAGCAGAACAACTCCTTCTCGGATAACTACATAGAGGTTCCGGTCGATCTAACGCACGTCCTCTTCATCTGCACGGCCAACATCCTCGACACGGTCCCACCGCCACTGCGCGATCGAATGGAGATCATCGAGCTTCGCGGATACACAGAGCCGGAGAAGGTAGCGATCGCGAAGCAGTACCTCTTACCGAGACAGCTCAAAGAGAACGGTCTCAAGACCAAGCAAGCAGCCATCGCGATGGACGCGCTCCGCCGGATCATCCGCGAGTACACCTACGAAGCCGGCGTGCGCGGACTGGAGCGTGAGATCGGAAGCGTCTTCCGCAAGATCGCAACGAAAGTTGCGACCGGTTCGGCGAAGCGGAAGATCACCGTCAACGCGGCCGCCCTCGAGGAGTACCTCGGCCCCCCGAAGGTGCGCCGGGATGTCCTCGAGCGCGGCGACGAGGTCGGTGTATCAACGGGGCTGGCATGGACGCCGGTCGGAGGTGACGTCCTCTTCATCGAAGCAAGCCTGGTGGAAGGGAAAGGACGCCTCACGCTCACCGGGAGCCTCGGTGACGTGATGAAGGAATCGGCTCAGGCAGCGTTGACCTACACGAGGTCGCGAACCGCGGCGCTCGGGGCGGATCCGGATTGGTACGAGAAGAATGACCTGCACGTCCACGTGCCTTCAGGAGCCATCCCCAAGGACGGCCCCTCGGCCGGCATCGCGCTGGCGACCGCGGTCGCTTCGGCCGTGACGAAGATCCCGGTCCGTCGCACGACGGCCATGACCGGGGAGATCACGCTGCACGGGAAGGTTCTTCCCATCGGCGGGGTAAAGGAGAAGGTGATCGCCGCTCACCGGGCCGGCTGCAAGACCGTGATCCTGCCCCGCGACAACGAGCGCGACCTGATAGATGTGCCCGATTTCGTCCGCAAGGACCTGCGATTCGTGTTCGCCGAGCACATGGACGAGGTGCTTCGGGAGGCTCTGACCAAGCCCGTCCGCGCCCTCAGAGCCACGGCCGCCGTCTCTCCGGCCGGGACCGCCTCGATCACGGACCGGGCATCGGCCCGTGGCATGTCCGGCCGCTAGGCCAGCCCGCTTTTCCACCCGAAGCCGGCCCAATCACCGATGATGTTGGACGGCGGGTTGCTCCCCCGATCTCCGCCCGCCGCTGGGAGGCCGAGGAACCGATGGGCGCGAGGCGTGTCGCGAACTTCGATGCGCGCAGTCTCGTCTACCCAAAGCGATCGAGGGGTAACGGGCGGCCTGAGGTCTTAGAACCGGTTGCACCGCCACGTCTCGACGAAGACAGACTGGCACCGCTCGTCGAACGCGCGCGCACGGGAGACATCGATGCGTTCGAAGACATCGTGCAAACCATGCAGGGTCCCGTTCGGGCGTTCGCAAGAAGGATGATGCGTGACGCGCACCTTGGAGACGATGCCGCACAGGAAACCTTCTTGCGTATATGGAAGGGATTGCGCCGACACGAACCTCGCGGACGATTCGTTGCGTGGGCATTCACCATCGCTCGCAACACGAGTATCGAATTCTTGCGGCGCGAGGCGAGGACGCCTACTCCCGTCGAAGTCACGCAGTTGGGCTCCCACGATCCTTCCGACGCCAATGACCTTCGCCGAGTCGTCAACGAAGCCGTCGCGGCTCTCGACGAGCCGTACAGGTCGACACTCCTGATGCGCGAGACCGGTCTCGCGTACGAAGAGCTCGCCGAAGCTCTCGATTGTCCGATCGGCACCGTTCGTTCGCGGCTGCATGAAGCGCGACGCAGGCTCGCCATAACCCTTCGCCCGATCATCGGAGGTGAAGCATGAGCTCTCTAGATCTCGAGCTCGACATCCTCCTCGCCCAGGTTCGAGAGCCGGAACCCGTCGACGACGGCTTCGTGAGCAGCGTGATTCGCGATATCGAAAGCCTTCCCGAGCTGCCGTCTTCGCGGCTGGCCGCACTTCGCAGACCTTTGGTAGCGGTGACGGCTACTGCGATCGTGTTGACCGGCGGCGCGGTAGCCGCTTTGGTTGGAACACAGATCGCTCATGACCTTGGCGAAGGATCGTCGTCCAACGAGCCACGGGCGTCGGTGAGCGTGGATTCGGGCCAACAGGAATCTTCCGATCCGACGGATCCGGCTGTGTCGGACGTGCTTCCCGGCGGAGGCGGCGGCAACCGTTCGGCCCTGCAAGGATCGAGCCACGTCGCATCCGTGCTTGACCCGAATACGGGCTTGCGGCTGGTAACCGACACCCACACGAACGACTTCACGACCGGCAAGTTGCAACGGATCACGCTGACGCTCTCGAATACCGGAAAGAAACCCTTGGCGATAACCGGTTACAAGGATTGCTTCCTGCAGACCATGGCGTTCCCGTTGGAAGCAGGCTCGTCTGGGACGGGCGACAGCGCTGCCGACTACTACGAGCGCTACAAGAACCAAACGGGGGTCGAGTGGAAGTGTGCGGGCTCGGACGCCAGCCCCCGGGTCCCTACCGCCGCCGGCGACACCTTCGTGCTCCGGCCGGGCGAGACTCAATCGAGGGACGCGATGCTCGCGCTCCCGACGGACGGTAATTGGGGCGTGTTGGGCATGTGCAGGTGTGAAGTGACCGATCCGAGTGATCCGGCGCCCAAGGACGACGTCGTGTTCAACGACTTCACCACCCGCGTTCTTCCTTCGCCCCTGATAACTCTCGACATCGAGACCGGCGAGGCAACCATGACGGCGCCCATACGCGTGAGGGCCAGGTCGTAAGAAGCCGCCTACACGGTCTTGTAGCCTTGGTGGCCCCGGGGACGTAGTGCAGTGGCCTAGCACGCAGGCCTTTCACGCCTGTAACGCGGGTTCGAATCCCGTCGTCCCTACTGACGCCGCGTTGCTCGAGGCAGCGCGCATTCTCTAGGCTTGTTCCATGCCGTCAGATTTCCAACTCAAGGCGATGAACCGGATCCACCGCATCTTGCTTGGCGCAAGCGGCGGACGGTTGGGTCGAAAGCTTATGGGCATGCCGGTCCTCGATCTCATCACCAAGGGACGAAAATCCGGTCTCGAGCGTTCGTCGATGCTGACCTCGCCCGTGCAGGACGGCGACAAGATCGTCATCGTGGCCTCTCGTGGCGGCGACCCCACGCATCCCGGCTGGTACCACAACATCAAGGCCGACCCGAACGTCGAGATCGTCATGAACGGCGAGCGCAAGCCGGTTCGCGCGCGCGTCGCGACACCGGATGAGAAGCAAGAGCTCTGGCCACGGGTCACGAAGGCGTACAGCGGTTACGCCGGTTACCAGAAGAAGACGACCCGGGATATCCCGCTCGTCATCCTGGAACCGCGCTAAACCCTCAGTGGCTCACCGGCCGCGACACTGGCCTCGGCATCGGGGTCGTGGGATGGAAGCACGACGGTCGGAAACTCTCGCACGAAGCTCATCAACCGAGCGTTGGTATCCCTTGCTTGACCCTTGAAAGGATGTAGGGCGGCCGAGACGCGGATGCCGCCACTGGTTATCCAGCTCTGACGGATCAGATGGTCGCCACCGAAGAACAACTTCGTCCCGTCAGATTCGAAGACCGGTGAGACATGAGCAGGACTGTGTCCCGGTGTCGGGACGATACGGATGCCCTTGGCGTCCGTCACCGAAAAGCTTTGCGCGAACGGTCCGTAGGGCTCCGCGTCCAGATCGTAGAAAGAAGGCGCGAACCAATCCGGCCAGAAACGGGCCTGGGCCCTGAGCCTCCCGGACCTGGTTTTCGTCACGTACTCGTACTCGGCGCGGTTCACCAGGATGGTCGAGTTAGGAAAATGACCGATGCCGCCCGCGTGATCGGCATCGAGGTGAGTGGGGATGACGAGGCGGACGTCCTCGGGCCGAAGACCGGCCGCCCGCATCCGCGGCCCGATCTCCTCGTCCGCGGTGATGAGGGGCGGCGCCTTCATCAGGCGACTCAGCAACCGAACAGCCGAAAGATCTTGGATCCCGTGATGCCAGCCCGTATCGACCACAACGACCCCGTCCGGATGCTCCACGACGAACCCGAAGACGGGGAAGCTCGCTCCGCGATTCCCGAACGCTGCTCGAAACGCTGCCCACACGTTCGTCGCCTCGAAGAAGCGCTCATCGACGGAAACACGCCCCACCTGGATCACATGAACGCGCAAGCCCTATCCCTCCGGTCATCAAGATGCTACGCACCCGAAACCGCGCGAAACCATGTCGAAACACACAGAAGGCTACGTTGGCCTAGTCCAATCAAGGAGGCCGACGATGCTGTACGTCCTGCGAGTGTCTCTGCCCGATCAGCCCGGCTCCCTGGGCGGTGTCGCCGCCGCCCTCGGCACGATCGGCGCCGACATCGTGTCGCTGCGCGTCATCGACCGGGACAGCTTCAACGCCGTCGACGAGATCTGCGTTGAAGGCACCGGGATAAGCCCCGAACGACTGAGAGTGGCCGTCGAGAGCGTGCCCGGTGTCGTTTGCGAGATCGTTCGTCGCATCGCCCGAGTGCCCGATCCTCTCGGCGGACTGCAGCTGGCCGACAAGCTCGCACGCATCGAAGCCGAACCTTACGAGTGCTTGACCGAGGGCCTTCCCGACGCGCTCGGTGCGACCTGGGCACTGGTTATGCGGGTGACCTCGGACGGACCTACGGCGATCACCGCTTCGTCGGACGCACCTCCGTTCGGCGTGATGGAGGCACCTTGGCTCCCGTTGACCGGCCCGCGAAAGCTTCCTCTCGGGCACTGGGCACCCACGAACTGGCGCATGCATCGGTTCGAACTGGCGGCCGCTCCGCTAACGGATCCGTTCGAGTTCGTGATCGTCGGACGCTGGGCCGGCATGCGCTTCCGTCCAACGGAGCTACGTCAGCTCGGACTGCTGGCCGACATGGCCGTGCGCGCGCGGCGCGTTCTCGCACCTGCCTAAATCGCGCGCCCGTAGACTCGGGCGATGCGTTTCGGCTACGGCCTGATCACCTGCCAGCGTCCTCCGGACGACCCGCGCACCGACGCCGTCATCTATCGCGAGGCGGTGGAGCGAAGCGAGACGGCCGAGCGATCCGGGTTCGACTCGGTCTGGCTCTCGGAGCACCACTTCGTGGACGACGGATACATGCCGTCCCTGCTCATCCTCGCCGCCGCGATAGCTCAAGCCACCACGCGGATACAGATCGGTACGGCCGTCATGCTCGCTCCCCTGCACAATCCACTGCGCATCGCCGAGGACGCAGCGACCGTCGCACTCCTGGCCGAGGGCCGGTTCATCCTCGGTTTAGGCGCGGGCTGGCGCGAGGAGGAGTTCGATGTCTTCGGCGTGGGGCAGGACGAACGTGGCGGACGGGTCCGTGAAGCCGTTCAGATCCTCAGAGGCGCGTGGGGCCCCGAAGCGTTCTCGTTCGACGGCAAGTACCACTCGTTCGCCAACGTCAACGTCACACCGAAACCCCCACAGCCCATTCCCATCTGGCTCGGAGGATTCGCTCCGGGAGCGATCAGGCGCGCCGGCCGCATCGCCGACGGCTTCCTCGGATCGTCCTCCGGAACGTCGGGTGTGGCCGCGTTCGCACAGTCCAAGGAGCTCGCACTCAGCGGCCGAGCCAAGTCCGGAGGCGATGCCTCGTCCTTCGCCTTCGCGTTGCACGTTCCGGTGTTCGTTTCGAGCGGATCCGACCCGTGGGAAGAGATAAAACCGCACTACTCGTACCTGCGCTGGAAATACGGGGACATGGCCCGAGCACGCGGAAGCACGAAAGCAACGTCACCATCGGCGCTGAACGCGGACCAGGAATCTCAGCTGCGATCCACGATCATCTGCGGAACTCCGGACGAAGTAGTGGATGAGATCGAAAAATATCGTTCCGAACTCGGCGACGACACCCACTTCATCTTCCGATCGGACTTTCCCGGATTCCCCACCGATCAACAGTTCGCGCTCATCGAACGGATCGGCTCCGAAGTCATCCCACGACTTCGCTGATGCGCGTCCTCGTCATCGGCGGCACGATCTTCATCGGACGCGCGCTGGTAAACGAGCTGGTTCTTGCCGGTCACGAGGTTTGCGTCCTGCATCGCGGCACCCACGAGCCGGCCGATCTTCCGACCACACCGCACATACACGTCGACCGAGCCGAGATCTCGTCCGTCGTCGGCGAGATCGACTCATTCGGACCCGACGTCATATGCGACAACGTCGCGCTCTTCGGCTCCCATGCCCAAGCCGTCGTAGAAGCCCTCGGCGACCGTCGCTACGTCGTGACGTCATCGATGGACGTGTACCGCGCGTATGGAGCCCTCCACGCAGGAACGGCGAGCGAGCCGGTGCCGATCGACGAGACCTCGCCGGTTCGCGAGCAGCGCTATCCATACCGGGGCCAGATCCCGGGCATGGACGACTACGACAAACTCGACGTCGAGGACGTCTACCTCGCTCGCGGCGCTACCGTGCTCAGGCTGCCGATGGTTTACGGGCCTCACGACGGACAGCGGCGTGAGGAATTCATCCTTTCGCGTGTGCGCGCGGGTCGCACGCGGATACCGGTCGGCGCCGGAACGTGGCTCGGCACCCGAGGATTCGTGGAGGACGTCGCGCGGGGCATCCGCCTCGCCGTCGAAACACAAGGGATCGAGAGGCAGGTCTTCAACCTGGGCGAAACGCGCACGTATCCCGTCGGGCAGTGGGCGCAGATGATCCTCGATGCCGCCGGGTCGGGGGCCGAGCTCGTTCGCGTACCCACCGGCAAGCTTCCGGCCGACCTCGGGATGACGGGAAACATCGCGCAACATCTGCTCGTCGATTCGTCCAAGGCGGGAGCCGTCCTGGGCTGGGAGGACACCGATCCTCGCCAGGCGTTGCGCGCCTCGGTGACCTGGCACATGGCCAATCCGCCGCAAGAGAAACCCGCGGACTTCGCGGCGGACGACGCGGCTTTGGAGTCAACCCGGCCCTGAACGGGGCTTTCGCGTAGTCCCGACGCTCGCGAACCAACCGAACTAACACCGCGAGCGCGCAAATGTACGCAGACCGCGAGCTCGATGGCCGTCATCGTGCCCACCATGGACATGGAGCGGGGGTGGGGACATGCACGGGCGACCACGATCAGGGCGCTGATCTGCGCGTTTTCCGGCCTGGGCCTCCTAGTGGGAGCCGCATCAGGAGCGGCCGCCTCCACCCAGTCCGACGAGGCCTACATCCACGCGAAGGTCAACGAGGCTCGGCAAGGGCAGATGGCGCCGCTTCGGAGCGACTCGCGACTGGTCGAGGTGGCTCGCGACCAAGCCGAGCGCATGCGGGATCAGGGACGCATCTTCCACAATCCCAACAACGGCGCGGACGTCGAGGCCCAAGGGGTCGATTGGGAACGCGTCGGTGAGAACGTCGGTGTCGGCCCAAATGCAGCGGACGTGCAACGCGCCTTCATGAACAGCTCACCGCACCGAGCGAACATCCTTGACCCCAGGTTCACCGAGCTCGGCGTGGGAGTCGCAGTGGCCTCGAACGGCCGAGTTTACGTTGCTCAGGTGTTCGCGAAGATCCGCGAACAAGCGCCGGTCGCGCAACCAGCGGCCGAACCGAAAACTGCCCAGCCGGCGCCGGTGGATTCTGCGCCGGCCGAGCCGGCGCCCATCGTCGAAGCCCCACCTGCGGTCGTTGAGGCTCCTCCTGTCACCCCGGAGCCGGCGGTACCCGCGGGATACATCCTTCTAGAGGACGGCTCGATCGTGGCGTCCGACTTCGTCGTAGAGCGCGATCAGTGCGGCGCGTCCTACGCGGTGGCCGAAGACGGGACGATCATTCCGCTCATCTTCGACGTCGCCGACGCCTCCTGCTGAGATCTATCAGCGGCGACTCACGTCAGCAGAGCCCGAGCAACCTCGACAGCGCATCGCACGGCGGTGGCGGTGGTGGAGGCGGAGGCGGAGGCGGCGGTGTGCTTCCGGTGAACAGCAAGCGATTCGGCGTCCCCGCCGAGCACGACCCCAGAAGGTTGTCGAGGAAGCTGCAGCTCGTCTGGATGCCGCTGATGACACCTGTGGTAGCTCTGCTGACGATCGTGTCGTGGACCGTCGACGGGGAGGCACCCGGGTTGGTCTGCAGGTACAACGCCGCCGCGCCCGCGACATGAGGCGTGGCCATCGAGGTCCCGCTGAGAGTGGCTGTCGCCGTGTCCGACGACGGAGCCGCCGATACGACACCCACGCCCGGTCCGTGAAGGTCGACGCACGGGCCGAAGTTGGAGAACGAAGCTCGCGCATCGTTGATGTCGGTCGCGCCGACGGTCAGAGCCGCCGCGAGGCGGCCGGGAGACGAGTTGCAAGCATCCGCGCTTTCGTTACCCGATGCCACAGCAGTCGAGACGCCGTCGGTGATCATCGCGGCTACAGCGTTATCCATTGCCGCGCTCGCCGCTCCGCCGAGGCTCATATTCGCGACCGCCGGCTCACCGGCGTCGTGGGTCGCAACGACCCAGTCGGCACCGGCGATGATCGCCGATGTGGCCGTGGTGCTCTCGCATCCGAAGACGCGCACGGCGATCAGGGTCACATCCTTGGCGACACCGTATGTCTCGCCGCCAACCGTGCCGGCGGTGTGCGTTCCATGACCGTTGCAATCGGTCGTGCTCGGTGAGGAGTCGACCGTATTGGTCCCGGGTTGTACCCGTCCGCTGAAGTCTTGGTGTGTTGCCTGGATCCCGGTGTCGATCATGTAGGCGTCCACGCCGGCTCCCGTCTGGTCGTACGTGTAAGTGTTGGACAGGGGACGGTTCCGCTGGTCGATGCGGTCGAGGCCCCACGGCGGACCGCTCTGCGTCGCCTTGAGCGACACCACGCCGTCACGCTCGACGGCCTTCACTTCGGGCTGCGAACGCAATTCGTCGGCTTCCGACGAGGTCGCGTTGACGAGGAACCCTTTTACCTTCGTATAAGTGTCTACGATCGCTCCTGAGCCCGTCTCGGCCTTGAGCTCCTTCGCTTCCTCATTGACATTGCCCACAGATTTTTGGAGGGTCACGATGTAGCGCGCTTCTCCGGCGCTCTGAGCCGATGTCGGCGACGCCCACGCCAGACCGGCAACGATTAGAAGGAGAACGACAGCAATCGTGCGTGACCTCATCGTCGCGACCTACCTCCTCGCACGCTCGTGCCCCGGTCTTGTTTACTCCCTCCAGACGCAAGGCTACACGTCGATGCGTTCCGCCGATGCTCCTAGCGTTTCCGCAACCGTGGCCACCCGGCGGGAGTGTTCTTCGTCGTCGATCGCCGGGCTCGATCCCTCCAATGGGATCGCCTCGTCAAGCGGCACCCATGACTTGCAACCCTCGAAGTGCTCCAACACGGGGATATCAAGCGGATCCGGCAGCATGAAAGCCCGGACGACAACGACATTCATGGGTTTCCGCGGCTTGTACGCCATACGCATGCGTATGTAGTCCTCGCTCCACGCATACAGCGGCGCCAGCCGTAGCAGGCGGTCGAGGTCGTGCGTCAAGAAAAGGTCGGTTACCTCGGCCCACGACGTGATGCGAACGATGCCGGAAGGTGGCTGCGCTTCCAACGTTTCCCTGAACCACGCGCAGTACGGCTGCTGGACGCTGTTCTCGTCCTGGTGCTCGTAGGTAGGGAAGAGCAGGAAGTCTCGTTCGACCAGAGCGAAATCCCGCGTCTCTTCTACGATCCCGCCCTTGCGCAACAGAACGGATTGCCTTCCCACTTCGAGAGCCCGGCACACGACGGCCCACTCCTTGAGAGCCTTCTGAGGAGCAGCGACGAGAGGCTCGAGAGGAGCGCGAACTCTGGATGGACGGCCAGACATCGCGCTTATCCTACGTTGTGGCTCGCTTCGTTCCGGGCAACGGCGCCGTCGATCGGTACCGGGTCATCGAGACCTTGCGCGCCGAAGGCCTCCACGTCACCGAGTGGAGCGACGCTCCGGACTCTGCATATTCCGAGCACGCGCATCCGCAAGTTGAAGTTCGTGTCGTTCTCGCCGGGGAGATGACGATGACCGCCGGGGGTAAAAGATTCGTGCTCCGGCCGGGAGATCGCATCGACTTCGAAGCCGACGAGGCGCATAGCGCCGCCGTGGGAGCGGCCGGCGTCTCATACCTCGCCGGCGCCTACCGCCGAGACGACTAACATCACCTCTAAGGGGATATGGGATCAGGCAACGTCCGGGTTATCACGGATTCCTCTGCCGTCATGCCGCGCGCGTGGGCAGAGAGCTCCGGCGTTCACATCCTTCCGCTCCAGATGGCGTGGGAAGACGGTGAGGTCGTCGAAGGAGATCTGGACTTCTCCGAGTTGACGGCCCGGCTCGAGCGCGGGCGTCCGCCGCCCAAAACCGCAGCGCCGTCTCCCGGCCAGTACCAAGAGCTGTACAAAGAGCTACTGGCTTCGAACGATGCGCTCCTGGTCATCTCGCCTCCGACCGAACTGTCGATGACGTATTCGAGTGCGACCCTGGCCGCGCGGGACTTCTCAGATCGCGTTCGCGTGCTCGACGCACGGACTGCAGCAGGTGGACAGGGGCTCGTGGCCGTCGCAGCGGCCCGGGACGCCGGCGAGGGCAACGATCTCGGCACGGTTATGGCCCGGGCTCAGCTCGTGGCGTCGCGCATGCAGATCTGGGCAACACTCGAGCAGCTCGAGTACTTGCGCCGATCGGGACGGGTTCCGGCCATCGCGGCAATCGGAGCTGAAGCATTACGGCTGCAGCCCATCGTCCGCTATTCCGGAGGATCGCCTTCTCTTGCTGGCGTCACCAGAAATGCGACGCGGGGAGCCGAGCGTCTCTTCAGCGCGTGGGAACGATCCCGCGATCGCGGGAAGCAACTGCATCTGATCGCGTTCCACTCGGCGCGAGGCGAAGAAGCTCGCGATCTTCGGCGTCGCGTGATCGAGCGAGTTCCGGGGGCCGAGACAGACGTTGTCGAAGTACCGGCATCGATGGGCGCACACACCGGGCCCGGACTTCTGGGCTTGGCGTGGTTCTGGGATAGCTAGACTCCGCTCACCCGTGCGCGCATTCCACTCTTATTGGGCCTACGTCGTCCTCGCTTTGAACCTCGCAGTCGGGGTCTGGGGTCTCCTCACGTGGCGGCGCAAGGCCGCAGCCACTCGGGCGTTCTGGATCGCGCTTACGGCTGCGTGGACATCGATCTATGTGCAAGGGGCTTTCGGTCTGGCGATGTTCGAGCGATACAAGCCCGACTTCAAACATCACTTCTACGGCTTCCTCTTCGCGATCATCACGCTGTGCGTCCTGCCGGTAAGAAGCGAGCAACCGCGAACACGGTTGTTGGTCTTCTCGGTCGCTTGTCTATTTATCGGGATAGTCGCCGTCCGCGCGATCGCTTCCGCATGACGGCACCCATACGAGCCGTCACTTTCGACTGTTGGGGAACCCTCATCAACGATCGCGACTTCGCAGCCGCCACAGCGATCCGCGTTCGCGCGATCGCTGAGGCGGCCCGTGAAGGGATGACGGCAGCCGACGCGCGCGAGCTCCTGGACCGGGCGTGGCGCGAACATCACCGGCAATGGCTTGGGGGCGTTCAATTCGGCTCCCCGGGAATCGCGAAGATCATCGCCGAGGAGCTCGGCGACGATGCGGTGATCGGTCTTCTTCAAGAATCGTTCGAGGACGCCGGACGCCACGGTGTGATCTACGAGATACCGGGAGCCGCATCTACCCTCGCTTCTCTGCGCGAGCAAGGGATCCACACCGCTCTCGTCTGCGATGCGGGCATGACGCCGGGACGGGTCGTCCGCGACCTCCTCGACGGCGTCGGAGTACTCGAACATCTGGAGTTCTGCGCATTCTCGGACGAGATCGGCGTTCCGAAGCCGAGTCCGAAGATGTTCGACGCCGCGCTGCAGGCCGTCGATGCGTCGCCAAACGAGGCCGTTCACGTCGGCGACCTCCTGCGAACCGACGTCGACGGTGCACGCGCTTTCGGTATGCGCACCATCCGCATCACCGCAGTAACCGACGATGTGCGCCAAGGCGTCTCGTGGGATGTCGGGGCTGTTAGCTCGGCGTCCTCAATGGCCGAGGCGCAAACCGAGCTCGAGCCCCCGTTCGCCGACGCGGACGAAGTGATCTCGTCCTACGAAGACTTCCCTGCCGCGTTGGAACGTCTAAGCGGTTTCGTTTAAGCCGTCGCTCTCGCGAGGTCCGACATCAGCTTCCAGGCAACGGTCGGGATCGACTCGATGAGCAGACGGAAGGCGCGGGTTTCGAAAACGAGCAAACGGCCCGCCGTGAGCATGTGGATCGACGAACGGTGCGGGGTGTCGCCGGCCAATTCGACCTGACCGAAGAACGATCCGGCCTCGAGCACGGAAGCCTCGTCCGAGTCGGACGCGGCGGCGGTGCCGCTGAGAAGGACGACGAACTCTCCCGCCCTGCCACCCTCGCGCGCAAGAACCGTGCCTTCGGAGACATCGACCCAATCGCCGATCTTGGCGATCGACCGAATCTGGGCGGAGCTGCAGCTGCGGAACAGCTCGATCTTGGAAATCGACTCTTCCTTGAGATCCTTCATCGCTCTCCTTCCCGCCTTACGGGCTTTCAACGAGCTCCCTCCCAGGTAGAACTCACGTTATATCGCGTTTGGGACAAAGTCAAGATATATCGCGTCTCATCTAGGACTCCTGTGGCGGCGCCTCCCGCGATTCCTCCATACGGCGGAGCTGCCGCTCGCGGAAGTCGCGGCTGATCACGGAGTACACGGCGAAATGGGCGACCAGACCGATCCCCCAGCCGAGCAGAGGGAACAGGAACCAGGGGAAGCCGAACCCGTCGTCACTCTGGCCGGTCGTCAGATACCAGGTCACGACGAGCAAGGCATTGACGGATAGGAAGACGCCCAGATGCACCCGGAAGCCGAGCTTCTGGTAGTCGATGCGTTCACGTTGTGCGGCTCTTTCGAATGGGTCCATCAGGTCTGCCCTCCCTGTCTCGCCAATTTTTCGATCCGTGATGCCGTTTCTTGGAGCTCCCCGATCAACGCTTCGTCGTCCAGGCTTGCGGCCACGGCGCGCACGCGTTCGGAGAACCTCGAAAGCTCCGCCTCGACGCCCTCGACCAACCGCACCCCTATGCGCTCCTCGAGCGCGGTCAGCTTGTCGACGCGTTGCGTTAGGGCTTCGGTTCCCTCGGCGGTCAACGCGTACGTCCGGCGATCGCCGTCATCGCTGGCGACGATCAGTCCTTCGGCTTCGAGGGCCTGCACGGCGGGATAGATGCTTCCTGGCGATGCCTTGTATCGGCGGCCCAGCCTGCTGTTCAGCTCGCCCATGAGGTCGTAGCCGTGCATCGGTCGCGTGGACAACAAGGCGAGAAGCACGAGATGTAGCTCTCCATGTCCGAATCTCAATTTGGCCCTCTTACGAATCTCTTACGTAACTATATCGAGAGCCCTACGAAAGTCAACCCCCTAGCCTTACAACCGTTCGCGACCAGGGGGAACTGGTGCCGGATCAACGAGACATCGAGAATCTGCTCGAAGAGCTACGAACCTTCGAGGCGCCCGAGGACTTCCGAAAGAACGCCGTCGTGTCCTCGCGCGACATCTACGAAGAGGCCGAGCGCGACTTCGAAGCGTTCTGGGCAGAGCAAGCCGAAGAGCACGTGAGCTGGTTCAAGAAGTGGGACACCGTCCTCGAGTGGAACTCGCCCTTCGCCAAGTGGTTCGTCGGCGGCACGTTGAACATCTCCTACAACTGTCTCGATCGACATGTAGAGGCGGGCTTCGGCGACAAGGTCGCCTATCACTGGGAAGGAGAGCCCGGAGACACGAAGACCGTCACCTATAAGTGGCTCCTCGACGAGACGTGCCGTGTCGCGAATGCCCTGAAGGAGCTCGGTGTCGGCAAGGGTGACCGCGTCGCGATCTATCTGCCGATGGTCCCCGAGCTCCCTGCCGTGATGCTGGCCTGTGCGCGAATCGGCGCGCCGCACACCGTAGTGTTCGCCGGCTTCTCCGCCGATTCTTTGTCCGGACGCATCAACGACGCGGGAGCGAAGGTGCTCGTTACCGCCGACGGCGGCTGGCGGCGAGGTCAGATCGTCCCGCTGAAAGTGAGCTCGGACGAAGCCCTGAAGGACACGCCGACGATCGAGAAGGCGCTGGTGCTACGCCGGACCGAGCAAGAAGTCGCGTGGACCGAAGGACGCGACGTCTGGTACCACGACATCGTTCCAGGCCAGTCGACACAGTGCCCTCCCGAGGAGCTGGACGCCGAGCATCCGCTGTACCTGCTCTATACGTCCGGAACGACGGCCAAGCCCAAAGGGATCCTCCACACAACCGGTGGCTATCTGGTGGGCGTTTCCACGACGCACCATCTGATCTTCGATCTCAAGCGCAACGAGGACGTGTACTGGTGCGCCGCCGATGTGGGTTGGGTGACCGGGCACAGCTACATCGTTTACGGGCCGCTGTGCAATGGCGCGACGTCGATCTTGTATGAAGGTGCACCCGACTGGCCCGAAAAGGATCGCCTGTGGGCGATCGCGGAGAAGTACAAAGCGACGATCTTGTACACGGCGCCGACGGCTATCCGTGCGTTCATGAAGTGGGGCACGCAGTTCCCGGAGTCCCACGACCTCTCGTCGCTCCGTTTGCTCGGTACGGTCGGGGAGCCGATCAATCCTGAAGCGTGGGTCTGGTACCACACGTTCATCGGCGGAGGACGCTGCCCCATCGTCGACACGTGGTGGCAGACCGAGACGGGGATGATCATGATCACTCCACTTCCCGGGATCACCAAGCTCAAGCCGGGCTCCGCGACCTTCCCGTTCCCCGGAACGTCGGCCGACGTCGTCAACGACAAGGGTGAGTCGGTTCCGCTTGGCGGGGCCGGTTACATCGTGCTGAAGCGTCCGTGGCCGGCGATGTTGCGCACAATCTGGGGAGACGACGAGCGTTACAAGGAAACGTACTGGTCCAAGTTCGAGGGGATGTACTTCCCGGGCGACGGATGCAAACGCGATGAGGAGGGCTACTTCTGGTTCCTCGGCCGCGTGGACGACGTGATGAACGTAGCCGGTCACCGTATATCGACGTACGAGGTGGAATCGGCACTGGTCGATCACGAAACCGTCGCGGAGTCGGCTGTTGTCGGACGCGTCGGCGAGGACAAGGCGGAGAACATCGTGGCCTTCGTCACGTTGAAGTCCGGTGTAGAAGGTGCGGAGTCCTTGTTGTCCGAGCTGCGCGAGCACGTCGCAAAGAAGATCGGGAAGATCGCGCGCCCGGCGATGATCATCTTCACCGACGACCTGCCCAAGACCCGCTCGGGCAAGATCATGCGCCGGCTGCTGCGAGACGTCGCCGAAGGACGGCCTCTGGGTGACGTGACCACCCTCGCCAACGAGAACGTGGTCGAGGAGATCCGGGACAAAGCCGCCGCCCGGGCCGGCGCCGACGACGACTGAACCCTCGGGCTGAGGGGGGGGTTGCTTGGCTCCCCAAGCGCTTGCTATGCTTCCCACATGCCCGAAGAGAGGCTCAGCAAGCTCGGCGATTTCATCAAGTCCCAGCGCCACCTGGCCGAGCTATCCCTTCGCCAGCTGGCCGAGAAGGCCAAGGTCTCCAACCCCTACCTGAGCCAGATCGAGCGAGGCCTGTACAAGCCCTCGGCCGACATCCTCCGGGCCATCGGCGGCGCCCTGGGAATCTCCAGCGAGGTCCTCTACACCCAGGCCGGCCTGCTCGACCCCTCGAAGATTCGCCTGCTCAGACCCAGGTCGAGGAAGCCATACGCCTGGATACGCACCTGGACACCGAGCAGAAAGAGACCCTCCTTCGGGTCTACCGGGGCTTCGTGGGCGTAGACGAGCCGTCCGCCCAGCCCATTCCGAAAACCCGGGCTTGACAGACCTAGCATCTGCTTGGTATATTTAGCAGGCCAGTAGGTAAAGAGCTTTACCGGCTCCCCAACAAAGGAGATGAGATGGCCGGTTACGCGCAGATCGCGAAGGACGTCGGCGACCAGGTCGAGTCCCTCGTCAAGCCCTTGCAGGACATTTCGGTGGACATCGTCGAGTCGGTCGCCAAGACCGTCGGCGACATCCTTCCCGAGGTGAAGGTAGCCGTCCCGACCCCCGAAGAGGTCGTCGACGCGAACTTCGGTCTCGTCGAGCAGCTCGTCGGCTCGCAGAAGGCCTACACCAAGAAGCTTCTCGCAGCGCTAGAGCCGATCACCAGCAAGTTCATCGGCTCCCCCAAGCCGGCGCGCAAGGTCTCCGCGGCCTAAGCGACCAGGCTTAAAGATCTACCGGACGGCCCCTTCGGGGGCCGTCTTCCTTTTACGGCTTCGGATAGAACCAGGTACGAGCGACCCAAGCGAACCTGCCGTCGTCGTTGATCGGCACATCGAACTTCGCGAACATCTTCGAGCCCGGTGTCATATCGAAACCTTCGCCGCTTGTGCTGAGCTCCTCGTACTTCGAGCCGTTGCGACCGACGCGCAGAGAGACGTCGCGCTTGGCGAAGACAAACGTGCGATCCGTGTCGTTCTCGACCGTGACCTCGACATGGATCTTGTTGAGTGCTGACCCCGAGTCCCGCTTCGTCGCCGCCGGGAGCGACCGCTTTGGACGCCATCGTGATCTTCAGGGTGGACGACCCACCGCTCGGTGACCTATTCTTGCGGAGCGGAAGCGACCTTCCGCCCGAGACGGACATGTTCACGCGCTTCGAGCAGAAATTCGGGTCCTTACTGCAAGCGACGGTCTTCGACTCTTTAGGAGTCGCCGACCCGGACGACTGTGTTGCGACCGGTGAAGCGATGCGCTGCTACCGGGCGACGCCGTTCCGGCGAGCGACCGGGGATGCAGTAGCGAGGCGGGGCCGACGTCGAGAGGTCGAGCGGAGTAGGCGTTGGCTCGCCTGACTCTCCGAACCGCAGCCGGAAGCGATCGCGATGGCTGCCAACGCGCCGATCAAGACAACGCGCCGCATCCCTCTCCCTTGATCGTCGTCTTCAGCCCGCGCAGCCGGCGGCCTGTTGGTCCTTCGCATGATACGAGGACCGAACGAGCGGTCCGGACGTCACGTGACGGAATCCGAGTGAGCGCGCATAGTCGCCGAGCTCGTCGAACTCCTCAGGGTGGAACGTATCGATCGACAACCGGATGCGAGCGCGAGGGCGACAGGTACTGGCCCATCGTCACGAGATCGACGTCGGCCTCGCGGAGGTCCTCGAGTGCCTCGTGCACCTCGTCGTTCGTCTCCCCCATCCCCAGGATCACTCCAGCCTTCGTGACCTGATCGCGGCGGAAGGACTTCGCCAGCCGAAGTACCTCGAGCGACCGATCGTAGGAGAAGCCTTTGCGCACGCGGAGTGCAGACCGGCGAACCGTCTCTAGATTGTGCGCGAAGACATCGGGCTTCGGCATCGACCACCGTGCGGATCGCATGGGGCATCGCGCGAAAGTCCGGCGTCAGCACCTCCACCCCGCAGTCCGGATTGTGACGGCGGATGGCCCGGATAGTGTCGGCCCAGATCGAGGCTCCGCCATCCGACCTGATGTCGTCGCGAGCCACACCGGTGACCACCGCGTACTCGAGTCCAACCGCCGCGACCGCCTTGGCAACGCGCTCCGGCTCCTCGAGATCAAGCTCGGGCGGGCTTCCGGTGATCACGTCGCAGAACGTGCATCGGCGCGTGCAAACGTTTCCGAGGATCAGGAACGTCGCCGTTCGCTGCTCCCAGCATTCGTAGATGTTCGGGCACGGACCCGACTCCTCACAGACCGTGTGCAAGCCGTGCTCGCGCATGAGCCGGCGAAGCTCGAGGAAGTTCTCGCCATAGCGCACCTTCACCTTCAGCCACGGTGGCTTCGGTTGAGGGCCGGTATTTCGTCCGTCGCGTAGTCGCGCTCGGGTACCGGATAGACGTCCGGCTCCCGATGCGCAGCCCATACCGCCTCCCGTGACCTCCTGCGTTGTTTCGACGGGAAGACGCCTCACAGCACCGGCTCCGGCACCTGGCGTAATCGAACACCGATGCGAACTCCTCGCTCAGCGCCTCGTAGACGTCATCGATGGACGGCTCGTATCCGAGCTGCACGGCCATCGACGTCACGCCTTTATCGGTTATCCCGCACGGAATGATCCCGGCGAAGTAGCGGAGGTCGGAGCAGACATTGACTGCGAAACCGTGCTTGGTAACACCGCGGGTTACGCGCACGCCGATGGCGGCGACCTTCGATCGCCCGATCCACACGCCGGTGTTTCCTTCGTCGCGTTCGCCCTGCAGGCCAAATCGCGAGAGCGTTTGGATGAGCACGTCCTCGAGCCGTCTGACGTACCCGACGAGATCGGCTCCCGGTCCGAGATCGACGATGGGATAGCCGACGATCTGCCCCGGTCCGTGATACGTGACTTGGCCGCCCCGATCAGCTTCGGCAACCTCGACACCACGCGCGATCAGAACCTCTTCATCCCACAAGAACGTCGTCACGGCTCCCACGCCGGCCGATCGTGAACACGTGCGGGTGCTCGAGCAACATCAGCGTGTCGGAGATCTCACCAGTCGAGCGCCGAGCATGCAGCTCGGTCTGCAGCTCCAAAGCGTCGGCGTATGAGACGAGCCCGGGCCGACAGACCGACTAGATCTCGCGGCGAGAAGTCCCACGTCTCCAAGTTCTCCTTGAGGCGCTGAAGGAAGCGCATGGCGTCGGCGCCGTCCAGCAGCCGGTGGTCCCACGACATGGACAAGAAAGTGCGATGCCGGATCGCGATCATGTCGTCGATGACGACGACGCGCTTCTCCACGAGCTCCGTACCGATGATCGCAACGTTGGGCTGGTTGATCACGGGAACGGAAAGGTAGGAGCCGAACGGTCCGGGGTTGGTTATCGAGAAAGTGGAGCCGCCGACGTCGTCCGGGTTCAACTTCTTGTCGCGGGCTCGTTCGCCGAGATCGCGGATCGCTCGGGCAAGGCCGACGACGTTCAGCGCCTCGGCTCCCTTGATGACGGGCACGATTAGGCCGTAGTCGGTGGCTACGGCTATGCCGAGGTTCACATAGTTGTGGTAGGTGGCCTCGGTTAGCTCGTTCGAGATGCTCGCGTTGGCGACGGGAACCTCGCCGAGCGCGTCGCACACCGCACGAGAGATGAACGGCAGATAGGTCAGCGAGAAGCCTTCGCGGGCGCGGAACTCCTCACGCGCCGCCGCGCGCACGCGCTCTACGTTCTCCATGTCGACCTCTATGGCGTTCCACGCGCGCGCCGAAGTCTGGAGCGACGCGGTCATGTGCTCGGCGATGCGCTTGCGTATGTGCGTCAGAGGCTCAACGGAGGTTCTTTCGCCGGAAGCCTCGCGCGTTGGAGGCGGCGCGACGCGAGCAGCCGCGGCCTTGCCATCGGCGGGAGCGGCCGGTCCCCGTTCGATGAATGCCTGGACGTCGTCTCGGGTGACACGCCCACCGGCCCCGGTACCACGCAGTTGTCCGAGATCGATGTTGTGCTCGCGCGCCAAGCGACGCACCAAAGGCGAAACCACTTGGGACGACGCGGCAGCCGGTGCCGCGGTTGAAGCCGCCGCCGGACGTGACTGCGCAGGTGAAGGAGTTGCTTTTGGTTCTGACTTCTTCTCCGCAGCCGGACGTTCCTCCGCAGGTTCGGGTGCCGGCTCTTTGGCTTCCTTCCCCTTCCGCTCCGTCTCTCTTGGGCTCTTCGTCCTTTGGCTCTTCGCTCCTCAGCCTTCTCGCTTCTTCCTTGGGAGCCTCGGCCTCGGCATCCTCTTCCTTGGGAGCCTCGGCCTCGGCATCCTCTTCCTTGGGAGCCTCGGCCTCGGCATCCTCTTCCTTGGGAGCCTCGGCCTTCTCCTCCTTCTCTTCCGTCTTGGACTCGGCTCCCGAGCCGCTCTCGTCGATCTCGGCGATCGCCGATCCGACCTCGACCGTGTCGCCCTCCTGGACGAGAACCTTCACCAAGGTGCCGGCGACGGGCGAAGGGATCTCGGTGTCGACCTTGTCCGTCGATACCTCGACCAGTGGCTCGTCGACTTCGACGGTGTCGCCTTCCTTCTTCAGCCAAGTGAGGATCGTGCCCTCGACAACGGACTCGCCCATCTGCGGCATCTCGACTTTTGTTGCCATCAAGCGCTCCTAGCCATGAAGGGGCCTTCCGATCGCTTCGAGCGCGGCCTCGCCGACGACCTCGGACAGCGTCGGATGTGGATGAACGAACGCGGCGACCTCGGCAGGTCTTGCTTCCCAGCCGACGATCATCAGTGCTTCGGCGAGCAGCTCGGTGACGCCCGGGCCGATCATGTGGATGCCGAGTATCGATCCGTCCTTCTCAACGACCATCTTCGCGAAGCCCCGGGCCTGGTGGATCATCTGCGCCTTGGCGATACCCGCGAACGCATGCTTGGTCACCTGGACGTCGTAACCCGCCTCTTTGGCTTGAGCCTCGGTTAATCCGACCGCGGCGACTTCGGGCACGCAGTAGATGGCGCGTGGGACCCCGCGCTCGAAGTCGACGGGGACGGGCGACCCGCCGGCGATGCGCTCGGCCGTCGCGAACCCCATACCGAAGGCGACATGCGCTAGCTGAGGAGTACCGGCCGTGGCGTCGCCGATCGCCCACACTCCGTCCGTTGCACTGTTGTTGCCGTCGATGACGATGTAGCCGCGATCGGTCGCCACTTTCCAACGGTCCAATTCGAGCCCATCCGTGGCAGGGCCGCGACCCACAGCAACGAGGACGACATCGACGTCGATCATCTCCGTCTTGTTGCCCTTGGCCACGGTCAGCTTCACGCCGTCGTTGGACTTGTCGACGTCCTCGACCTTCGCCGCCGCGTGGACGGCTATCCCGCGTCGTTTGAAATTGGCAGCGAGCTCTTTGGAAAGATCGGCGTCTTCCATTGGGATGACGCGGTCCAGCGCTTCGATGAGGGTCACTTCTGCGCCGAACGACCTATAGATCGAAGCGAACTCCACGCCGACCGCGCCGGCCCCGATGATCGCGATCTTCGATGGAAAGCGATCCGACACCAAAGCTTCGTCCGAAGTGATGATGCGCTCGCCGTCGGGATCTAGCCCCGGGATCGACCGGGCGAACGAGCCGGGCGCCAGCACGACGTTGGGGGCCGATACCCGTTTGGCGCCATCCTTTGTGTCGACCACGATCGTGCCGCGGTCGCCGAGCGTTCCGTTTCCTTCGATCAGGTCAACCTTTCGGGCCTTAACCACGCTCTGGAGCCCGGCGTAAAGCTTTTTGATCGGTTCCGATTTGGATTTCTGGACGTCGGCCCACTCGAAGGTCGGGTCGCTCACCGTTATGCCGACCGATGAAGCATTCCCGATCGCTTCCATCGTCTCGGCTGCGTGCAGAAGAGCCTTGGTCGGTATGCAGCCTCGGTGAAGACAAGTGCCGCCGACCTTATCGCGCTCAACGATCGCGACCTTCTGACCGAGAAGAGCAGCACGGAAGGCGAACGCATAGCCGGCCGGACCTCCACCGAGCACTACTGCGTCGTAGCTTCCGGCCTCGGCCACATTCCTCCTTTACCCGAAAGGGACCCCAGTCTAGCTGCGCAGGTCACAGGCCCCGTCGGGTCGGTAGGCTCTTGCCGCAACCGAACGCGAGGAAGGACCAAGGGTGAGCGAGTTCCGCATCGAGAAGGACACGATGGGTGAGGTCGAGGTCCCCGCCCACGCGTATTGGGGCGCCTCCACACAACGAGCCGTCGAGAACTTCCCGATATCGGGACGGGTGTTTCCTCCTCGTTTCATCAGAGCGCTCGCACTGATCAAAGGCGCGTCGGCCGAGGTCAACGCCGAGCTCGGCCACCTGGACGAGAAGATCGCCGGTCTCATATCGGACGCTGCCAAGCGCGTCGCCGCCGGCGAGTTCGACGACCACTTCCCCATCGACATCTTCCAAACGGGCTCGGGAACCTCGACGAACACCAACGCGAACGAGGTCATCGCCAACGTCGCTAACCTCGCCGCCGGATCGGACCTCGCGTCTAAGTCACCGGTGCATCCGAACGACCATGTGAACTTCGGGCAGTCGTCCAACGACGTCATCCCATCCACCATCTACGTAGCCGCTTTGGAAGGTGTTGTGAAGGACCTGCTGCCCGCGCTCGGCCGCCTTCAGAAGTCGCTTGCTGCGAAAGCCGACGAGTTTGCTTCCATCGTCAAGCCGGGACGCACTCATTTGATGGACGCGACGCCGGTGACGCTCGGACAGGAGTTCGGCGGATACGCGAGGCAGATCGAGCTGGGCATCGAGCGCATCAACGCAGCTGTGCCGCATCTCGGCGAGCTTGCCCTCGGTGGGACCGCCGTCGGAACCGGACTCAATACCGACCCGGCTTTCGCGTCCAAAGTCATCGCCAAGGTCGCAGCGGCAACAGGGCTCGACCTGAACGAAGCATCCGATCATTTCGCTTCACAGGGCGCGATGGACGCGACGGTGGAGATGTCCGGCGCCATCAAGACCGTGGCCGTGTCCTTCGTGAAGATCGCGAACGATCTGCGCTGGATGAACTCCGGCCCCCGCGCCGGCCTGGCCGAGATCCGACTGCCCGACCTGCAACCGGGGTCGTCGATCATGCCGGGGAAGGTGAATCCCGTGATCCCGGAAGTGGCCGTTCAGGTCGCGGGACAAGTGTTCGGCAACGACACCGCGATCACGTTCGCCGCTTCTACCGGGAACTTCGAGCTGAACGTCACGCTCCCTCTCATCGCAAAGAACTTGCTCGAGTCGATCCATCTGATGACGACGACGGCTCAGGCGCTGGTTGATCGGTGCGTCGATCGCATCGAGGCGGACGCCGAGCGCGCCCGGGCGCTGGTCGAGTCGACCGACATCATCTCGACCGCGCTTACACCACACATCGGCTACGAGAAGGTGGCCGAGCTCGTGAAGGAAGCGCGTAAGACGGGCAAGACCATCCGAGAGATCGCGCTCGAGCACAAGATCCTTCCTCCGGACGAGCTCGACAAAGTGCTGGACGTCGAGTGGATGACGCGAGGGGGCTTAGGCAAGTGACGACGGCCGGGCACGACAATCTCACGAGGGCCGAAGCACAAGAACGGGCCCGGCTCATCCCGGACGACGTCGCTTACGACGTGAAGCTCGGCCTTCGGACGGGTGACGTCACCTTCGAGTCGGAAACAACAGTGCAGTTCGGTTGTAGCGAGCCGGGAGCCTCGACGTTCATCGACATCGACGCCGTCGAGGTGCACGAGATCGAGCTGAACGGCGAGATCCAGCCGTCATCCAGCTTCGCCGAGGGTCGCGTGCGCTTGGAGAATCTCCAGTCGTCCAACGAGCTGCGCATCAAGGCGACGTGCGAGTACTCGCGGACGGGCACCGGGCTTCACCGCTTCGTGGATCCCGTCGACAAGCGTGCGTACGCCTACACACAGTTCGAGCCGTTCGACGCGCACCGAGTGATCGCGTGCTTCGACCAGCCGGACATCAAGGGCACGTTCTCTTACGACGTCGAGGTGCCCGAGGAATGGGTCGTGATCTCCAACATGCGTCCCACGACACGGCCGGAAGAGGGTAAAGCCGGCCACTGGACCTTCGACGCCACCCCGGTGATGTCGACATACCTTGCTGCGCTCTGCGTCGGTCCGTTCCACGGAGTCTTCGACAAGCACGACGGGATCGAGCTGGCTTGGTGGTGCCGGCAGTCGCTTAAGCAGTACCTAGACCCGGAAGAGTTGTTCCTGTTCACCAAGCAGGGCTTCGACTTCTTCCACGAGATGTTCGACTACCGCTACATGCTCGACAGCTACGACCAGGTGATGTGTCCCGAATACAAGTTCGGCGCGATGGAGAACCTCGGGTGTGTCACCTACACGGAGCGGTTCATATTCCGCTCCAAGGTCACGGAGGCCGAGCGCGAAAGGCGGGCCGAGGTGATCCTCCACGAGATGTCGCACATGTGGTTCGGCGACCTTGTGACGATGAAGTGGTGGAACGACCTGTGGCTCAACGAGAGCTTTGCGACGTACATGGCTTATCTCGCCAAGGAACGCGCTACTCGATTCACAGATTCGTGGGTATCGTTCGCGTCGGACGAGAAGACCTGGGCCTACCGCCAGGATCAGCTGCCTACTACGCACCCGATCGTGGCCGACATCCCCGACGTCGACGCGACGCACCTCAACTTCGACGGCATCACATACGCAAAGGGAGCGTCCGTCCTCAAGCAGTTGGTTGCGTGGGTCGGGCAGGATGGCTTCTTCAAGGGACTACGTCACTACTTCAAGCAGCACGCGTACAAGAACACAGAGCTCCCGGACTTCCTAAAGCCGCTCGCCGAGGAATCGGGACGCGACCTCGACTCCTGGTCGAAGGAATGGCTCGAGACGGCCGGCGTGAATTCCGTGCGGGTGAACTACAGGACGGAGGGCGACACGTTCTCGAACTTCGCGATCGAGCAGACGGCGATCCCCGACTATCCGACACTCCGTTCTCACCGGATGGCGGTAGGTCTGTTCTATGGCGAATCCACGGGACTGAAGCTCCGCAAGACCATCGAGCTCGACGTGGTCGGCGCGCGCACCGAAGTCGCCGAACTTGTCGGCGAGATGGCCCCCGATTTGATCCTGCCCAACCACCTTGATCTGGCTTACGCAAAGATCCGCTTCGACGATCGATCGCTGCAGACCCTTACGGACCGGCTGAGCCAGCTGTCCGACCCGTTGGCTCGAACGCTTTGCTGGAACGCCGTGTGGGACATGCTCCGCGACGCCGAGCTGCCCGCGCGCACGTACCTGGACATCGTCCTCAATAACATCTCGGGCGAGACGGACATAGGAGTCGTGCAAGACCTGGTCGGCCGGTCGGGCGCGGCCGTCAACGTCTACGGCGACCCGTCCAATCGCGATGCCGCGCGCGCGAAGGTTGCCGCCACCGCCCGCGCACAGCTCGATGCCGCGAAACCCGGAACAGACGTCCAGCTCACGTGGGCCCGCGCGTTCATCGGATCGGCGCGCAGCACCGAAGACATCGCAAACGTCACGGGCTTGCTCGATGGGACGACCAACATCGAAGGTCTTGAGATCGATACCGATCTACGCTGGCACATCGTTTCGTCGCTGGCCGCCACAGGGAACGGAGACGAATCGCTGATCGCGGCCGAGCTCGAGCGCGACCCCACCGATCAGGGCGAACGCCACGCGGCATCGGCGCGCGCGGCGCGTCCTGCGCAGGAAGCGAAGGCCGAGGCATGGGAACGCATCACGCTGGACGCCGAGCTCACGCTCGCGATGATCCGCGCACTCATCGGCGGTTTCCAGATCCCCTTCCAGGAGGAGCTGCTCGAGCCCTACGCGGCGAAGTACTTCGACGAGCTGATTCCCTTCTGGGAACGCCGGGAGCTCGACCTGGGTCTCGCGTTCACCGGCGGGATGTATCCGGACGTCTACAAGAAAGAGGTTCTGGACAGGACGGACGCACTGCTGTCCAAGGATGATCTACCCACGCCGGTCCGGCGGATCCTGCTCGAGCAGAAGGACGACACCCAGCGCGTGATGAGGGCCCGCGCTACCGACGCCTAGCTAGAGCTAGAGCTCGGGCTTCGCCGAGCGGTCTTGCTCGACGTACCTGTCCGGATCTTCGAGGAATCGTCGCAGGCAGGTCGGCGAGCAGAACGCGTATGTGACTCCGTTGTGGCGGAGCCTCGCAACGGCATCGTCCCCCACCGCCATCCCGCACACCGGATCGCGCTCGGGCGACTGGTCACTCCAGATCCGTTCGACGCGCCAGAGCTTGACCGGCTCCTCGAGTCCGGAAACGTCGTGGTCACCGGCGAACGCCACCTGAACGCCGACTTCGGCCGCCGCGTGCGCCACCGGTTCCGTGAGAAGGATCTCGTTGGCCGACGCCATGGCAGCGATGCGCGCAGCCAGGTTCACGGTGTTCCCGATGTAGTCCCCCACTCGATAGAGAACGGGCCCGGAGTGGATCCCCGTCCTGATCGCAGGGAAGTTTGGTTCGCGGGTAGCCGCACGGTCGAGCTCGACGGCAAAGCGGACCGCAGTGGACGGTTCGGCGAACACGAGCATGAACGCATCACCGATCTGCTTGACCATTGTTCCCTTGTGCTCGTCGAGCAGACCGCGCACAAGCTCGTTGAACGTGTCGAGGATGTTGGCCGCTACCTCGTCTCCATGGACCTGCGCCAGCGATGTGAAAGAAGCTAGGTCGACGAAGGTGATCGTTGCCTCCAGGTCGTCGCGCTCCGTCCCGCGTTCGGCAGCTTCCAGGTCGGCGATGGCTTCCTGCACCGACGCCCGAAGCAGGTGCCGTCTGTGGATGGTCAACAGCAAGGGCTCGAGGATGGGTCCGACCATCTGCTGAACCGCATCCAGACGCTGCGACTGCTCGCGATCTTTCAGCAACGACGAGCGGCCCGTCTCGCTGACGAAGTCACGGATCATCTTGACCTCGGTCTGGGCGAGCCGGCGAAGCGTGTCGCCATACACGCGCGCTACGTCGAGAAGCATCTTGAGCGGGATCCCGCTTTCGACCAACCCGTTGACGGCTTCGAGGAACTTCACGTCTTCGCGCGGGACCGTGGCACCGAGGCCGGTCGCGCGCAAGATCGTTTCCACGGTCTCGGTATCGAGTCCGCTCTGTTCCGCAGCTGCTTCAGCCGTTACTTCGTCCTCGATACCCCACAACAGGTCTGCATAGAGGATGAGCGGCGAGGTCGCCCTGATCGCCGCCTCGAGATCTTCGAGCGAGTGCCCGAGGCTCTGGTAGTGCATGAGGATGCGAAGGCGGAGGATGTCGAGCTCGTCCAGCTCGCCGTCGCCGTCGGGGTCCAGGAGTCGCGCCGCTTGGTACTTCTCCAGCTCTTCGATACGCATATCGGCGATACGCGCGAGCTGTTCGAGTTTCAAAGGTTCACGCATGACCCGATGCTAGACTCCTCTCCCGAGACTGGGGGCCCCGCAGGTGAACATTCTGTTCGTGTGCACAGGAAACGTCTGCCGCAGTCCTATGGCTGAGGGTTTCCTGCGGTCGGAAGCGGCGCGATTGGGCCTGGATATCGACGTTCGATCGACCGGAACGCACGCCTGGACGGGTCGCGCCGCCACTATCGAGGGGCGCCGCGTGATGAACGAGCACGGCGTATCGATCGATGACCACCGCACCCTGGAGCTGGACGCCGGTCTCGTCGACTGGGCCGACCTGATCATCGGCATGTCGCGGGAGCACGTCCGTGAAACGGTCCGAGCGTTTCCGGCCGTCGCCGACCGCACCTACACGCTGAAAGGGTTCCTGGAGATACTTCCCTCCCTGCCGCCCTACGCGGACACTGAGTCGTGGCTTGCGGCGGCGGGGGCGATTCGCGAAGTGGCGGAAGCCGTCGCATCGCCGGACATCGATGACCCCATCGGGGAACGAGAGACTGCCTACCGCCGCGTCGCGGCGGAGATCCGCGAACTCGTCGAGCTCTTCGCCCAAGGTCTGGCGCAGAAGACGGCTCCGCTCGGGGCGTAGGCGGCTCTCGAGTAACGGCGTGCAGACCGGAAGAAACGTAAATCGTCGCGCCGTTCGGCGCGCGTTCGGCGCCGTCCTCATTGCCTTGTTCGCAATCGGACCGGGCGCGCTTGCCCAAGCGCCGGCGCCGAGCCCCGGACCGGAACCAGTCACCGCCGGAGCCGCCATCCTCGTAGCGCTATCCGACAACAACCGCGTGTTGTTCTCCCGCGACGTTCATGCATCTCTTGCCCCCGCCAGTCTTACCAAGGTCGTGACGGCGCTGGTTGCACGGGATCAGTACGACCTGGACGAAGTCGTCACGACAACGTCTCGGGTGCTGGAGCCCTACGGAAGCGATCTCGGATTGCAGCCGGAGATGAAGCTGACAGTTCGCGATCTTCTCTATGGGTTGCTCTTGGAGTCGGCCAACGACGCGGCCGCAGCTCTGGCCGCACATCATCCCTCCGGCTTCGACCATTTCGTGCGCTTGATGAACGAGAAGGCGCGCTCGCTCGGCGCCTTCGATTCCAACTTCAAGAATCCGCACGGCCTCGACACGATCGGCCATGTCTCCTCCGCGTGGGACCTGGCGATCTTTTCGCGGAGCCTGCTTGCCGATCCCGTCCTCGCCGCGATGGTCGACACAGGCCACCACAACATCCCGTGGAAGGACGGGAAGACGCTGACTCTGAACAATCACAACAAGCTGATCGACGAGGATCCGCGAGCGATCGGAGTGAAGACGGGATTCACCAACCAGGCCGGGAACTGCCTGATATCCGCCTGGAGGACAGCAGAGGGAACCTTCCTAACGGTCGTGATGAAGTCACAGAACCATTACGCGGACTCGCGCTCGCTGCTCGACCGCGGCCGAGTGATCGAGCAGAGCACTGCAGCGGGTGGTGGAAGCTCAGGCCCGACGCTCTCCGACCCGCCCGCTCCTCCGGAGGTCGCGTTCCCCGCCGGCGTTGGGACCAACTGGGACCCACGGGACGAAGACTGGTGGGGTTTCCTGATGATCGGCTTGGCCTTGGCCGCCGTCGCCACGATCGGGGTACGCCGCCGCGATCCCTTGGTGCGCGCGGCCGATGTCCATCCCTGGCTTGACCACTACATCGCAGCGTCGCGCCACCGCGCGGCGGATCACGGCTAGCAGTCACACGATGCGAAGGTTCCTCTGGCTCATCCCGGTGGTCTTGGTGTTCGCGGTGGTCGGTGCCGGGCTGTTCCGAGCTCGGCCGCAGGCCGAGCTCGGGGGTGCCGCCCCCGAGTTCTCGTTGCCGGCCCTCGACCATCCCGCCGAGCGCATCGACGCGGCCGGCCTGCAGGGCAAGCCCGCGGTGATCAACTTCTGGGCCTCGTGGTGCGAGCCCTGCCGCTCCGAGGCCGGCGTGCTAGCGCGCGTCGCGCGCGAGCACGCCGACGACATCAGGTTCCTGGGCATCGCGATGCTCGACGGCCGCGAGAGCGCGATGGAGTTCGCGGAGGAATTCGACGTCCCCTACGAGAGCGCGCGCGACGCGCGCGGCGTGATTGCCAAACGCTACGGCGTCACAGGAGTCCCGGAGACCGTCTTCCTCGACGCACGGGGACGCCTGGTCGGCAAGTTCATCGGAGCCATCGAACGATCGCAGCTCGAAGCGATCCTCGACGACCTGCTCGAGCTCGATCCTGATGACCTGCTGCGCATCACGGGTCGCGGTGAGACCCGGCCGGTCCCCTAAGCTAAAGGCCGATTAACTCAGGAGTGCTAAGGGGGGGCCAACGATGGCTTGGGATTTCGAGACCGATCCCGAATTCCAGGAGAAGCTCGACTGGATCGACACCTTCGTCACCGAAGAGATCGAACCCTTCGAGACGGCGATGTGGGCGGGCGGCATCCCGCGGGAGAAGATCCGGCCGCGCATCGACGCCTACCGGCAAAAGGTGAAGGACAACGACCTGTGGGCCTGCCACCTCGGCCCGGAGCTCGGCGGCAAGGGCTACGGCCAGGTGAAGCTCGGCCTGATGAACGAGATCCTCGGACGCTCGGGGCTCGCACCACGCATGTTCGGAGCGCAGGCTCCCGACTCCGGCAACGCAGAGACGATCGCTCACTACGGCACCGACGAGCAGAAGGAGAGGTGGCTCAAGCCGCTGCTCGCCGGCGAGATCTACTCGGCGTACTCGATGACCGAGCCACACGCCGGCGCCGACCCGACGATGTTCAAGACGCGCGCGGAGAGGGTCGGTGACGAGTGGGTCATCAACGGCGAAAAGTGGTTCACCTCGGCCGGCGACCGCGCCGACATCCTTCTCGTGATGGCGGTGTCGAACCCCGACGTCAGCCCCTACGACGGCACGTCGATGTACATCGTCCCTCGCAACACGCCGGGCGTGAACCTGGTGCGCAACGTCGGCACGGGGACCGAACGGCTCGGAAGCGGACACCACGCCTACATCCGCTACGAGGACGTCCGTATCCCGGCCGACAACCTGCTGGGACAGGAGGGCAAAGCGTTCGTAGCGGCGCAGACGCGTCTGTCCGGAGGACGTATCCATCACGCCATGCGCTCGATCGCCACTCTCAAGCGATGCCTCGACATGATGTGCGAGCGCGTTCTCTCGCGTGAGACCAAGGGCGAGCTACTGGCCAACAAGCAGATCGTGCAGGAGCAGATCGCCGACACCTGGACAGACATCCAGATGTTCCGTCTGCTCGTCCTGCAGTCCGCCTGGAAGATCGACCGCTACAAGGACTACCTGAAGGTGCGCAAGGACATCGCCGCCGTGAAGGCGCGGCTGCCGAAGGTGCTGATCGACACCGTTCACACGGCGATGCACCTGCACGGCGCGCTCGGGGTGTCCAACGAGATGCCCTTCGCGCAGATGTGGATGGCGGCTCCGACGATGGGGATCGCCGACGGTCCGACCGAGGTCCACAAGGTCACGGTCGCCAAGGAGGTTCTGAAGGACTACACCCCGCACGATGGTTTGTGGCCGAGCCAGCACATCCCGACCAAGCGCGAAGAAGCGCTGCGCTGGGCCTCCGAACACCTCGAGGTGGAGGTCGGGAACCTCTAGGAGAAGAAGAAGGGACCCCGGGGAGGGGTCCCTTCTCTCGTTGCGGGGAGGGGGCTATTTACAGGGGGCGCCTACGGCGCATCCTGAGAATCACGCGCTGCGAGCTCTCACCAGCTCGGGCGTTGTCCTTCGGATCTCGAAAGCGTCTGCTTGTTCACCGACGCGGATCTCGACGTTGTAGGCAAGCGCGTTGACGAAGAGAGAAGCCAGGCGGTGACGACGGGGCTTGCCCCAGAAGAATGCCCACACACCGTGCGCGTGCGATAGCTCGACGACGATGTCGGTTGTGACTTTGGAGGTCGGTCGGACCTCGACCCGGGCTTCGCCCGTGGCCCGGCCCTGCGACCAGCGTGCGTTGTAGCGCACGTTGCGATCGGGAGCCATGCGCTCCTTGATCGGGCCCGTGATCTCGAGAGTCGCGGGTTCAACCACGAGTTGCTTGGGGAGTACGCGTCCCACACGTGAAGCTGGGACCTGTAGACCTGTTCTGCTGGCTCGTGTCGTCATTTCGGCCTCCTTTCCGGGGAGCCGGCTGGCCCGCCCTCTGGGTCCGATGACTAACGGTCAGTCATTAGTATGACCGACCGCCAGTCATTGTCAAGGCGATTCCGCCCCTCAGGAGCCACAACAGCACCAAAGCCGTCTGAACAGGGCGTTTACTCGTCCTTGTGCATTCGAGAACGGGGTGCTACGATCTGACTTCAGGTCAGTTCCTACTTCTCGGGGTGCAAGTGGAGTCGGTACGCGACACCGTTTCGTCCGTATTGAAGCGCCGGGTGGTCAAGCCCAGCGAGCAGCGCCGGGCCGAGATACTCGAGGCCGCCCTGGGTCTCTTCAGCTCCAAGGGCTTTCACGAGACGACGATGGACGAGGTCGCGCAGTCCGCCGGCGTTGCCAAGGGGACGATCTACCTCTACTTCCAGTCCAAGGAGCATCTGCTGCTCGCGCTGAAGCGCGACTTCATGGCCGGACTGACCGATGCCGTGGCCAACATCGTGGCCGACGCAATCGAGAATCTCGAAGCAGGGAAACCGGTCGACTACCGCGACATCATCGACGACATCTTCCACGCCGTGGTCGACTACCACACGCAACGACGCGACGCGGTCGAGGTCGTCGTGCGCCAGAGTCCCAGCCCCGATCTGGTTCGTGAAGCACTCGAGCTCGAACGCGATTACCTGGCGCTCATCACGAGCGCGTTCAACACGGGGGCCGAGTACGGGCTCGTGCACACCGAGGACCCGGAGATGACGGCTCGTCTCATGACGGCGGCGATCCGCGACAACATCGCCGCATGCCTGTGCTACTCGGAACCCGAGGATCTAGACCGGCTGGTCGAGGGGGCCAAACAGCTTCTCTACAAAGCGCTGGCGCCCAACGTCGATCTCCCGCCCCGCCGTCCGCGCCTGGTTAAGTCCTAGCCGGCTAGAGGTCCAACCCGGACAGGACCAGGATCCGCATCTCGGACATCTCGTCCATCGCGTACCGCAGGCCTTCGCGTCCGTAGCCCGAGTCCTTCACACCGCCGTACGGCATCTGATCGGCGCGGAACGCCGACACGTCGTTGTGGATCACACCGCCGACACGCCATTCGCGATGGGCACGGAACACCTTCTCCACGTCGTTGGTGAAGATCCCACCCTGCAGGCCGTAGTCGGTGTCGTTGGCCATGTCCAGGGCTTCATCGAAGGTGGTGTACGACTGAACGGTCACCACAGGTCCGAAGACCTCGTTGCACGAGACCTTCATATCCCGGCGAACATCGGTGAGCACGGTCGGTAGGTAACACGGATCTTCGCGTTTCGCACCGCATAGCGCATGGGCGCCTGCATCGAGGGCTTCCTTAACCCAGGCCTCGACGCGATCGAGCGCACCGGAGTCGATCAGCGGACCGACATCCGTGTCTTCGTTGGCCGGATCGCCGACGACGAGCGCTTCCACACGAGGCACCAGGTTGTCCCGGAACGCATCGGCGATCTTTTCATGGACGAGAACACGCTGAACGGAAATGCAGGACTGTCCCGCCTGATAGAAGCCGCCGTAAGCGACGCGATCGGCGGCATGGTCGAGATCGGCGTCCTCGTCCACGATCACGGCTGCATTCCCGCCGAGCTCCAAGGTGACTTTCTTCTTCGGTACGAGTGATTTGAGCTTCCAGCCGACCTCGGTCGAGCCGGTGAACGAGATCTTCGCTACGCGATCGTCTTGAGCTGCGCGCTCGGCATCGTCCGGCGAGCAGGTGAGAACCGATATCGCCTCTCCGGCTCCCGCCTCGACGAGGATCTCGCCGAGCGCTATCGCCGAGAGCGGCGTGGCCGATGCCGGCTTCACGATGATCGCGTTGCCGGCAGCCAATGCGGGGCCGACCTTGTGGCACACGAGGTTCAGCGGAAAATTGAAGGGAGCGATCCCCAAGACGACCCCGAGCGGAAAACGCCGGACGACACCGAGGCGACCGCGAGCGGTTTCCTCGGTGTCGAGTCTTATGAGCTCGCCCGTGTGGCGCTTGGCCTCCTCGCCCGCCCACGTCAACGTCGATGCCGCGCGCGCAACCTCGACCTTGGCGTTCTTGTATGGCTTGCCTCCCTCGGCCACGATCAGGCGAGTGAGCTCCTCGGCTCTCATGCGTACGGCGCCGGCGGCAGCCAGCAGCACCTTCGAGCGATCGAAAGCGCTTTGTTTACGCGTTGATTCGAAGCCCGCGGCTGCTTCGGCCAAAGCGCGATCGACATCGTTCCATGAGGCGACGGCGACTTCGTCGACGACGGCGCCCGAGAAGGGACTGCGGACCTCGCGAGACTTCTCTCCGGAAACGTGCTCGCCGGCAATCAGGAACGACCGCATGGCCATGACCTACCCGGCGTTTGCCTTGATGAACCCAAGGGTGCGCGTCCATGCGTCGTCGCATTCGGCCTTGAACTGATCGAACGCGCGGTCGAAGAACGAATGCGGCGCTCCGTCGTAGATCTTCAACTCGTTGGCGACTCCGGCCGAGTCCAGCGCTGCGCCGAACGCCTCGATGCCCTCAGACGTGATCATCTGGTCGGTGCCGCCGAACAGGCCGAGCACCGGGCATTCGAACCGGTCGGCCTTGTCGATCGGGGCGTCCGTATCGTTCTCGTCCCGCGGAACCACCCGACCGTAGAAACCGACAACACCGGACAAACCGTGACCGCGGGCAGCCTGATTGAACGAGTTGCCGCCTCCGAAGCAGAATCCGACCGTGAAGATCGAAGTAGCTCCCCCGCCGGCGTCGGATCGCAAGTGATCGATCGATGCGGCCACATCGACCGCGACCGTGTCCGGTTTGGTCTTCATCACCTCTGGCCAGAAATCGAAGTCGTCGCCGCGCCTGGCAACGCCCGCCGTCCGACCGAAGTAGTCGAAGGCCGTCGCGTGCACACCCTGCTCGGCGAAACGCAGGGCGAGATCCTCGTAGAAGGTGTGAAGCCCGCGAACATCGGGAAGAACAACGATCCCCGGTCCCCCCGGAGCTTCTGCCTTGGCGCTAAACGCTGCGAATTCGTTTCCGTCTGAAGCCTTGAGCGTGATCGACTCCCCTGTGGCCGCTCCACCTTGGATCGGCGGATGCCGGCGGACGTGCCGTCGTCTCGTAGCACATGAACTACCTCCCCATGTCGGCAAGTACTGCTTGCGCGGCGTTGCGTCCGGGCGCGCCCATCACGCAACCGCCCGGACGCGCACCCGAGCCACAAAGGTAGAGGCCGGCGAGCGGCGTGCGGTAATCGAATCGCTTGTCGAATGACTGGTCCGGTGTGATCTCGCCGTGAAAGATGTTGCCTCCGGGCAGGCCGAACCGCTCCTCGAGCTCCGGAGGACCGAGAGTCTCGCACGCGATGATCGCGTCCGGGACGTTCGGTGCATACGTGGCGATCGTATCGATGACGTTCTGAACGGCGATGTCCCGGACTTGCTCCCAATCCGTCGCTTCGGGTGGGACGTACTGGGTGAAAGCCGATACGACATGACCTTCTCCATCCACCAGCGACGGGTCGACGGCAGACGCGATGAACAGCTCCATCCACGGCTGCGCCGACGGCTCCTCGTTGCACGCATCCTCGTATGCATCCTCGAGATAGTCGATGGACGGTGAGATCTCGACCGTCCCGCGATGCTGCGGACCGGCTCCCGGCGCTGCGACGAAATCGGGCAGCTCGCGCAGAGCGAGATTCACCTTGAGTACGCATCCCGGTGTCCGCCAGGACCTCACGCCTTCGAGGAAGGACTCGTCCAACGTGCCGGAGGGACAAAGCTCGATGAACGTTGTCTTGGGATCGGCCCCCGAGGCCACGACCGTCGCCCGCACGATCGTGCCGTCGGCCATTCGAACTCCAGCGGCACCGCCGTCGGCGACGAGGATCTCCTCGACGCCGACCCCGCAACGGATCTCGGCTCCGGCTTCCTTCGCGGCCGATGCCAGAGCGCCCGTAACCGAACCCATGCCGCCGACGGCGAATCCCCAGGTTCCTGAAGAGCCGTAGATCTCGCCGCCGAGCGAGTGCTTGGCCATCACCCAGGCCGTTCCCGGGTCCCGCACGCTCGCCCACGTCCCGACGATGCCTTGGGACGCAAAGGCGCCCTGCACCTCGGGGGCCGAAAAGAAGCGCTCGACAAGATCGGCAGCGCTTCCCCGAACGATCAGCCGGTAGAGGTCGTCTCGACCGAGCGAATGAAGGTAGCGTTCGATGTCGATCGCCTCCGCGGAGTCGAGCGCCGGACGGAAGATCCTCACCGCCTCCTCCCAGAAGGCCGACCACTGCGCGTACGCATCGCCGTCACGTCGATCTATCGAAGCCAGCTCTTTGCGGGTTCGCTCCGGGTCGCGCCAAACGAAGAAGCAACGTCCGTCGGGTAAAGGAACGAACATCTGTGGATCCTTCGGCACAGCCTGCAGTCCGTGCCGGGCCAGCTCGAGGTCGGCGTAGATGTCGGGCCTGAGCAAAGACAGCGCGTAGCTGGCCGTCGAGACGCGAAATCCGGGTGCCAACTCCTCGGTCACCGCGGCGCCGCCGATCACCTCACGGCGTTCGCAAACCACAACGTGCAGACCGGCTCGCGCGAGGTAGGCAGCAGTCACGAGAGCGTTGTGTCCCGCTCCGACCACGACGGCGTCGGCGCGGAGGTCCGAGGCTATGGCTATGCCTACTTGGGCAGCCTGCCGCAGATCACGCGGGTCAGCTTCAGATCGCCGTGTGTGCTGCGAACCTCGTCGTAGCCGTGTGACCTGAACATCTTCCGGACGATGTTCGACTCGCTCGGCACGATCTCGATCAGCACCCACCCGTTGGGGCCGAGCCACTTTCTGCCCTCGTCGATCACGCGACGCGTCAACCCGAGCCCGTCGACAGAAGCGTCGGTGAGCGTGTGCGACGGCTCGTACTGCTTGATCTCTTCTGGGAGATCGTCGACCTCGTCCTTAGGGACATAGGGCGGATGGATCGTGATTACGTCGACTTTCCCCCGGATGTGCTCGGGAAGAGGCTCGAACATGTCCCCTTTGAAGAACTTCGCATTCGGCGCACCCAGCTTCATTGCGTTGTCCTGCGCCTGCCGGACGGCCTTTCGAGAGATGTCCACACCGAAAACCTCGGCTTGAGGCACCTTTCGCGCGGACCCGATCGCCACCGGGCCTATGCCGCAAGCAAGGTCTACGTGAACGGGGCTTGACCGCTTACGTATCCGGCGGATCGCCTGCTTGGCCAGGAACTCGCTCGTCAGACGAGGGATGAACGCACCCGGTTCGATCGACATTTTAAAATCGAGGAAATCGACCCAGCCCAAGATGAAAGCCATCGGCTCACCGGTGGTCCGGCGCTTGACCAGCTCGTCGAACTTGTAGGCGATATCCAGCGGCAGGTCTTCGTCCGGGTCGGGCTGGCGCCCGAGGACATGGGTGAGGATGTCCCAGGCTTGGTCGTCCTCATCGCCTTGCCACCCGAATCGTTCGTTGACCGCTACGAGGGTCTGCTCGGCGTCCTTGAGCAACAGATCGGTATTCACAGGTGTATGCGTCTATCACATCCGCGGGGGTGCGGGTCGGACGGCGAAGTCCTCGGGATCGAACTCTAGTCCGGACGAACCGCCGCGACTATGCGAAAGTTGCCTTCGCGTTCGCGATGACGACGGTTCCCTTCTGCGTCTCGGCTTGAACGATCGCTTCCTTGCCGTCCACCCACAGCTTCGTCGTGATGGTGTCGCCCGGATAGACCACGTCGGCGAAACGTGCGTCGAAGGACTTGAAGTTCGCCGGATCGTTCCCGCAGACGGCCTTCAGGATCGCGCGGCCGACAAAGCCGTACGTGCACAGGCCGTGCAGGATAGGCGTTTCGAAGCCACCGACCTTCGCGAACTCGGGGTCGATGTGCAGAGGGTTGCGGTCGCCGGACAAGCGATAGACGGCGGCTTGCTCGAAGCGTGTCTCGTCGGAGATCACGTGGTCTGGCTCCCGCTCCGGAGGCTCGTTGAAACCCTTGGCCGAAGGCCCACGCTCACCGCCGAACCCACCGGCTCCGCGGGCGAAGATGCTCGCCTTCGCCGTGAACAGCGGTCCTTTGTCGTCGGTTGCCGTGGTCTCGATGCCGATGACGGCCGCTTGGCCTTTGTCCCAGATCTCGGTGAGCTCTCCCTGCAAAGTGACCTTGGCGTCCGGCGGGAGCTCGCGGTGGAGGGTTATCGACTCCGAGCCGTGCAGGATCAACATGGGGTTTATCCCTTCGATCTGTCCCATCACACCCATGCCGGCCATGCCGCCGATCACCGCGAAGGTCGGCAGAACTTTCGGACCCTTCCCCTCGAAGAGGAAATCGAGGTCGTCGTAGGGACGAGCGCCAACGCCGAAGTTGTAAAGCATTACGTCCTTTGAGTCCCACGAGTACGGGACGGGATCACCTTTAAGGCCGACCAGATCGGACGAGATCGCAGGCATGTGTCACTCCTTGAGGTCAGATAGGGGACGAAGGGAACACTACAGACCCGGCCGCAGCCGGCTCAATCCGGAGACGGGAGGAGCTTGTCGAGCGCTTTGCGCGCGCGAGTCAGGGACTTCGCCTTCTTCGACAAACCGGACCACGGTTCCGAGCCGGTCCGCTCGACGGCCGTCTTGATGTCCCAGCGTTGCGGGGTGAGCTTCGGATCGTCGAGTTCGTCCCACGTGATCGGCATCGCGACCGGTGCGCCATCTCGGGCGCGAAGCGAATACGGAGCGATCGCGTGCTGCCCCGGCGCATTTCGAGCGACGTCTACGTAGATCCTGTCTCCGCGGTCCGTCTTCGTGAATTCCGTCGTAAGGACGTCCGGATGTTGCGCAACTATGACGGCAGCCACCTCGTTCGCGAATGAGTGGGCTTCTTCGACGCTCGACTTCCGATCGAGGGGAACCCACGTGTGGAGACCCCGGGAGCCGCTCGTCATCACGAACGGGTTCAACCCGATCTCTTCAAGGAGTTCCCGCAGCCACCGCGTTGCTTCGATCACCTGACCGAAGTCGTCGACGGAAGGGTCAAGATCGAACACGACGCGATCGGGATGCCAGAGGTCGCCGGAACGCACAGTCAGCAGGTGGAGCTCGATGGAGTTGTGGTTGGCAACGTAGGCGAGCGCCTCCACGTTGTTGACCACCGAGTAGTTCACCTTCTCTCCCGAGATCTCTAGTTGTACGCGATCGATGTAGTCGGGGAAGTATTTCGGCGTGCGCTTGTGGAAGAACCGCTCACCGTCCAGCCCGTCGTTGAATCGAAGCAGAGCGACCGGATGATCCTTCATGAACGGGAGCATCGCTTCGGCTACGGCGACGTAGTAGCCGACGACATCGGCTTTCGTGTAGCCGTCCCTCGGGAAGAGGACCTTCTCCGGATGCGTGATGCGGACGTCCATGTCCTTGTTTTACCCGCTCCCGGCGATCTCCTCGAGTGCCGCCGGGTTCTCGAGGCTCGATAGGTCGCCGGGATCCTTTCCCAGCGCGGCGGCGCGAACGGCGCGCCTGAGCACCTTTGCGTTGCGGGTCTTCGGAAGCTGGCTCACGAAACGGATGGCGCCCGGACGGAAGGCCTTTCCTACTTCCCCCTCGACGAGCACCGACAGTTCCTTACCGAGGGCTTCGTCGCCCTTCATCCCGGACCCCGTGACGACGAAGCACCAGATCTCCTCTCCCTTCACGTCGTGTGGCACTCCGATCACGGCCGCTTCCACGACGCCTGGATGCGATACCAGCACAGACTCGATCTCCGCCGGACCGATCCGCTTGCCCGCGACGTTGAGCGTGTCGTCCGATCGTCCGTGCAGATACCACTCGCCGTCGGAATCGATCGACGCCCAGTCACCGTGCACCCACACGCCGGGCCAGCGCGACCAGTACGTTGCGATGTATCGCTCCGGGTCACCCCAGATCCCGCGCGTCATCCCGGGCCACGGCTTCGTGCACACCAACTCGCCCACACCTCCCCGCACGGGTTTCCCCTCTGCGTCGAAGACGTCGACGGCCATACCGAGGGCCGGGCCACCCAGCGAGCAGGCTTTGAGCGACACGACCGGCGTGGGCGAAAGGAAACATGCGCCGACTTCGGTCCCGCCGGAGAAGTTGATGATCGGACAGCGTCCATTGCCAACCGTGTTGTGGAACCAGAGATACGGCTCGGTGTTCCACGGTTCTCCCGTCGACCCGAGGATGCGCAAGCTCGAAAGGTCGTGCGCCGTCACATGCTCGTCACCAAGCGGCGCGAGCGCCCGGACGAGGGTCGGCGACACTCCGAGGATGTTGATGCGGTGCCGCTCGACCATCGCCCACAACCGGTCGGGGGCCGGATAGTCGGGCGTTCCGTCGTACAGGAAGATCGTTCCGCCGAGCGCGAGCGTCCCGACGATCTCCCACGGCCCCATGATCCAGCCGGGGTCGGTGAACCAGAACAGGATCTCGCCGCGGCGGAAATCGGTCTGATAGGCGACCTCGCTCGCGATCTTCACGAGGAAGCCGCCGTGCACGTGCACCGAGCCTTTCGGTTTGCCGGTCGTGCCCGACGTGTACGCGATCATGAACGGGTCTTCGGACGGCGTGATCCTCGACGTCGGACGAGCTTCCTCGTCGCTCGCAGACCTCGTCCCACATGAGGTCGCGGTCCGATCTGCATGCGCGACCTCGCGTCCGAGGCGCGGAACAACGACGACGTGCTCGACGGTCGGTGACGCTTCGGCCGCTTCAGCAGCCGTCTCGAACATCGGGACCTCGAAACCGCGCCGGTAGAACCCGTCGGCGCAGACGAGAACCTTCGCTTTGGCGTCGGTCAAGCCGAACGGCCACGGCCGACGAAGCGAAACCGGAGAAGATCGGGACGACGATCGCGCCGATGTGGCAGCAGGCCATGAACGTCGACGACGGCCTCGGGGATCATCGGGAGGAACAGCCCGACCGCATCGCCCTTGCCGACGCCGAGGCTCGCGCAGCCCGCGGGCGAGGCGGCGGACCTCTTCCTGCAGATCGCCGTACGTCATCGTGCGTGTATCGCCTTCCTCGCCCTCCCAGACGAGCGCCGGCCATTGCGGGTTCCAGCGGTTCACGCACACATCGGCGATGTTCACTCGGCCCCCGACGAACCACTCCGCCCACTGGATCCCACGGGACGTGTCGAGCACGCGTTCGTAGGGCTTCTTGAACTCGATCCCCAGGTCCGCTACGACGGCGTCCCAGAACCATTCGATGTCCTCGCGCGAACGCTGGAGGAGCTCGGCGTAACTCGCGAGTCCGTGCTTCCTGGCGAGTCGGGTGACGTTCGCATGCTCAATAACGTCGTCGGGCGGCCGCCACACGATGCCGCGTCCAGCGGCCCGCTCTGATCGAGAATCGGACATGTACTGTGATTAGCACATGCACATCAAGATCACGTACTGCTACGACTGCGGGTACACGGATCAGGCCCTCGATCTGGTCGGCAAGCTCCTCTCCGACTTCGAGGACGACATCGAGGACCTAACCCTCGTTCCGGCCTCCGACGGCATATTCGACGTAGAGGTGGACGGCAAGATGGTCCACTCCAAGCACAAGTCCGGCTGGTTCCCGGAGTACGACAAGCTCAAAACGTCGCTCAGCTAGCCGCGGTCCGTTCGGTTCCAGCCCACCGCACCGTCGATGAGCTCCCGGGTGATATCGGCATGTCCGGCATGGCGCGCAGTCTCTTCGAGGATGTGGTGCAGCACCCAGCGCACGCTGTACCCCTCGACCCCAAGGCACGCATCGCCCAAGTCGACCGATGCCACGCACTACCTCGTTGGAACGCCGCGGCTTCGGCTCGATAGCCGGCCACGGTCGTCGTCCACCTTGATGTCTAGATCTCCGGAATTCGGCATCGCGATCCCGTTCAACGGTCTTGCCCGCGATCGTGCGCTGGAACCAGTTTCGTTCGACTCCGGTCAGATGGACGATCAGGTTCAGGAGTGAGTTCGCGTCGGTGTCGGCTTGAAGACGCGCCTGCTCCTCACTCAGTCCCTCGATCTTCATCGCCATGACGTCGCGATAGAAGATCGAGCCACCCCAGCAACATCTCACGCTCGTCGGCGTGTCCCGGCGGAATATCTACGCTCAGGCGTACATCCGCTCGATCTCGTCCTCGAACTTCTGGTTCACGACCTTGCGCTTCATCTTGAGCGTAGGTGTCACCTCGCCGGACTCCACCGACCACGGCATGGGCAGGATCGTGAACTTCTTGATCTGCTCCTGGTTGTGGAGCTTCGTGTTCATCTCGTCGATGTGAGCCTGGATGCTCGAGATGACGTCTTCGTCCTGCGAAAGCGATGGCAGGTCCGTCGGCTTCCCGTTCTTCGACGCCCAGGCGGCAGCGTCGTCCGGATCGAGCGCAAGCAACGCGGTTGAGTACGCGCGCTTGTCCGCGATCATGCAAGCCTGGCCCACCAGCGGGTGCTGCTTGAGCATGTTCTCTACGTTGGACGGCGCGACGTTCTTTCCGCCCGCGGTGATCAGGATCTCCTTCTTGCGGTCGACGATCTTGATGAATCCCTTGTCGTCGATCTCCGCAACGTCGCCGGAATGCAGCCAGCCTTCGGAGTCGAAGGTCTCGGCAGTGAGCTCGGGCTCCTTGTAGTAGCCCGTCGTCACATTCCCGCCACGAACCAGCAGCTCTCCGTCCTCGGCCAGCTTTACCTCGACACCGGGGATGGACGGGACCGACGGAGCCGATCTTCACCATGCCCGGACGGTTCCAGGACGTCGGGCCGGTGTCCTCGGACTGTCCGTAGACCTCGTAGAGCTCGACGCCTAGCGCCCAGAAGAACTCGATGATCTCCGGCGCGATCGGCGCGGCTCCGGTTCCGGCGACCTCGACCTCGTCCAACCCGACCAAAGTCCGGACGAAGTCGACGACAGGCTTGACCTCTTCGTTCTTCTTCTGCAGATCACCCGGAACGCTCTTTGCCGGCGTGCTGCAGCGCGACGACCTCGTTCCGCACGGCGAGCGCTTCCGTCGCAGCCTTCTTCTGATCATCGGGCGAAGACTCGAGCGCGTTCTGCAATCCCTGATAGAGCTTCTCCCAGATGCGCGGGACGGCGAAGAACCATGTCGGCTTCACCTCGCGCAGGTAGGCGGCAACCTGCCGGGCGTCGGGACAGAAGTAGATCGTCGATCCGATCTGCAGCGGTCCGTAGTGGCCGATCATGCGCTCCGCGATATGCGCCATCGGCAGATAAGAGATCTGCTTCGTTCCTGCGCCGAGGGGCATCACCTGCAGGAAGGAGGTCACCGTCCAGCACAACGTTGCGGTGCGAGACCATCACACCCTTCGGGCGGCCCGGTGGTTCCCGGAGGTGTAGATGAGCGTTACGAGATCCTCGGGATCGAGCGCCTTCCAGCGCTTCTCGAACTCGGCGTCGTCCACATCGCGGCCCGTGCGCGACGACGTCGTCGTACGACATGATCCATTCGTTGTCGGCGAACTCGTCCGCGTCCTTCCACATGATCACCTTGCGGATGTTCGGGATCTCGCTGTGCGACCTTCAGGAAGAGCTCCAGGTAGTCGCGGTTCTCGCAGATCACGTACTGGGCTTCGCAGTGATTGACGATGTACGAGATCTGCTCGGGCGCAAGGGTGTTGTACAGGGAGACCGGCACTCCGCCGGCGTGCAGGATGCCGAGGTCGGAGATCGACGTAATCGGGCGTGTTGGAGCCGATCAGGTTGACGAACTCACCGGGCTTCAGGCCGAGCGCGATAAGGCCCTTGGCGAAGTCCCGGACCCGATCCCCGTACCCCGCCCATGTAACCGATTTCCAGTCTTCGCCGTCTTTCCACTTCAGGGCCTCGACGTCGGCGAATTCCTTTGTCGCGTCCTGAAAGAAGGTTGCTACGGTCTTTCCGGCGACCGCATCGTCGATCTTCTTCGCTTCGGCAGCGACGTCTCTGGTCAAACCTGCCACCTCCCCACTGGGACGGGGGTTCGAAATGCGAAATCTATCACTCACCTGCGGTTAGAGCTTTATGGGACCCGACGGCCGCTCAGCGTTGCGCCGCGGTTAGTCGCCGGGGCAGAAAGAGTCGATCGCCGAGCGCGCGTTATGACGGCTGAAGTTGAAACCGGCCCAGCCCTCCGGAATCGAGGGATCCACGTCGCAGAGAACACGACGCGTGTCGGCCAGTAACTCGGCGTCACCCTCCGAGGCGACATCGACGAGCGCGGGAACGGCGTCCTCGGATAGCTCGTCCGCGTAATCGACGTCGAAGTCCTGCGTCCCCGCAGTCACGTTGTGCCGGACCACGAAAGCTGCCGGGTTGAACACGTTGAGCGCGAAGAGCAGGACGAGAGCGCTCGCGGCCGCGGCGGCCCAGAACCAGGGCCGACCTCCCCCAACGCCGCCGATCCACAAGCCCAAGGCGCACAGAGCTAAAACGAGCCAGACGCAGAACACCATGCTGTAGAGGCGCAGCATCGAAAGCCCGAAAGCGTGTTCATAGAGAACGAGGCGTTGGAACGCGGATGCAACGACCAGGAGAGTTAGAACGACCGTGCCGATGCTCAAGGCTGCAAAGCGGAAGCGCGAGCGCGTTTCCACATCAGCCACGGCCCGCAGCACGACGAGCGCTACAAGCGTGATCGCTGCGGCCCCCAAGAGCTCGAAGAAGCCGGACCGTGCGTACTCCGCGTACGTCAGTCCGGCCGTTCGGAGCACATGCCCGCCACCGTCGGTTGCAGCAACGATCCGCGCAGCGCCGAACCCGAGATAGAGCACATCGAGGACGACGAGCACGATCGTCCACTCCACAGGGCCGAGCTTGGGCATCTTCACGTTGGGCTCATCCATCGACTTGGCCGAAGCGATACGGCCCACACCGGCGGCCAGCCATAGGCCGACGATCAGAAGCGCCGCGTGCGCCAAATAATCGCTCGCGTCGAAGTCGAAGACCGACGCGAATACGGCATCTCCTGCCGCGAGGAGCGCGCCGAGGACGAGGGCGAGCGGGACGGCAATGACCAAGCCGCGGATGACAGGACCCAGCTTCTTTCCGCGACCGCTGATGATGTAACCGGGTCCGGCCAAGCCGTTGATTCCCGCGTGCACTATGCGCAGCACGGCCCTGGGGGCCGAGATATCGAGCAGGCTTCCGGAACGCGCAAGCGATGCCGATGCGATGAGACAGGAACCTGCAGCCAGGACGTTGAAGGGCGCGAGCCACGGGCTGGACCGAAGGACGAACAACGAGCCGAACGCTACGGCTATGACGGCCAGCGCTTGGCTCTGCCGATTCGCCATCTCGCCGGTCGACAAGATCGTTCCCGCAACGAGCCACACGAAAATAGCGCCGGCGACGCCGATCGGATTCGAACGCACGGCGAGGTCGAACGCAACCGCCGCCAGGGAAGCGACGACGAGCACGACGGGGCTGGCCACGCGCAAAGGCCTTGTCCACGCCGGCATGAGTGGGCCGATGGGTGCCGGTCGATCGATCGCGTCGACGGCCATGGGTACTCCACCCCCTTTAGCAGTGCACCGTGGACCGCCGATACCAGCACCCCCGGCGGCCCGCGTCAACTACCTGGAACGTTGTTGCAGGTGACGGGCTCACTGAAATCAACGTCCGCGCCCTCAATCCTTGAGGCGCTTCACCATCTTCCAGCTGGTCTCATCGCCTTCGACGACGGAAAATCCCGCCCGCTCGTAAAGCCGAAGTGCCGGGTTTCGCTTGACGACGGACAGACTGATCGCGTCGAAGCCTTCGTTGGCGGCCTGCGCGCAAAGCGCATCGAGCAAACGGGAGCCGAGACCTTCGCCACGGTGGAACATCGTCACAGCGATCCCGAGCTCCGGCGTGTGCTCGTTGACGAATCCGTATCCGTGATCGTCAAAACGGAAAAGGCGGTACCAGGCCGCACCCACCGGCCGGTCGTCCTCGGCGATGAAGGCGGCGTCTCCGGGCCGGCCCCAGTCCCGGATGTAGCGGGCGATCTCGGGTACGGCCAGAGCTTGCTCGATCGACGGCCGGGGCACGATCGGATCCCAGAAAGCCGCCTCGAACCACATCAGCTTCAAGAAGGGCAGATCGACGGGCGACGCCGGACGGATCTTCACCTTCGAGCGCTTCGCCTTCGGCAAGCGTTCAGTCCAGACCGCGAAGATGTCCGGTCTCGTTGATGCTCGCGATGCTTCGGATCCCGGAACGGGATGCCACCACGCGATGGATCGAGGCGTAGGCGGGCTCGAACCACAAGCTTCTCTTGAGTCCGAGGATCTCGGCCAGCGCGACATTGATCACCCCGCCGTGGCATACGGCCAGCACCCGCTGGCTCGGATGCTCTTCGATGATGCGCGTTACGGCGTCGACTACTCGCGGACGGAACGTGTGCGCATCCGCGATGAGGTCGTCTAGCCGGTCTTCAGCCAGCGCTCGCCAATGCGCCTGCATCTCGGGGTCGTCACTCTTCTTCACCTCTTCGATCGGGATGTAGACCTCGGACTGCCGGTCGTATTCGGCGATGCCGTCCTCGATTTGCACATCTATCCCGAGGGCGGACGCCAGCGGAACTGCGGTCTCTCGCGCGCGCTGCATCGGGCTCGAGTACAAGGCGTCGAATTTCTCGACCGATAGCCACTTCGCAGCCGCTTCGGCCTGGCGATGACCCAGCTCGGTGAGAGGCGGGTCCGCCGCCTCGCCCTCGTTGACGATGCGTACGGGAAGGGCGTGTCGGACGAGAACGAGCTCCATCGCGTGTAGAGCTTAGTGATCGCGACGAGTGCAGAGCTTGCGCGCCAGCTCATCCAGGCGCTGCACGAGCTGAGGGTCGGCTTCGCATCCCACTCGGGCGATCGCTTGCTTCAGACCCTTGATCGCCTCGGCTTCGAGCTCACACGGCGGGCATTCGCTGAGATGACTCGCGAGCTGCTTCGCCTTGGCCGCCGTGATCTCTCCGTCGACGATCTCCTGGATGTGGTTGTAGGTCTCCTTACAGATCTCGTCGTGACGGCGTTTGCGCCACGAGGTGGTCCCGGGGACGTAGGCCATGAAGCTCATGCCTTGGCCTCCCTGTCCAACGTCGTTCCGCTTAGGGCCTTCCGCAGCCTCGTGCGCGCACGATGCAACCGGCTCATAACAGTCCCGATAGGTATGTCCAGGACGTCGGCCGCTTCCTGGTAGCTCATGTCCTCGACATCGACCAGTTGGACGACGATTCGGAAGTCCGGCGGCAGCTCATCGAGAGCGGCGCGCAACGTTTCGTCGATCTCCTGTCCCAGGACAATGTCCTGTGGGTCGCTTATCTCATCCGGCGACGGTTCCGGTTCGATGACCCCGTCGTCGGCCAGAACGAATTCGCGGTTGCGCTGATCACGATTGATAGCGGTATTGCGCGCTATCCGAGTGAGCCAGGCGCGCGGATAGCGCCCGTCGAAGCGGTCGATGGCCCGAAAGGCCTTCACCAGGGTCTCCTGAGCGAGGTCGTCGGCCTCGGCTTGCGAGTGCGACATCGCTCGCGCGATCCGGGCAAGGAAAGGCATCTCAGGAACGATCAACTCCTCGAAGCGCCGAACCTGGTCGTCGCTGGCTTCGGACTTTTCTTCGCCGTGTTCCACGGTCGCCACGACTCCAACCTTACCGGTCATATGGCACCTCGAGCGTCAGGACGCCCCGCTCCCGCGTTAACGACACTGGAAATGAAACCCCTGATGGCGGGTCGAGTATTTCGCCGGGGCGGTCGGATCAGTAGTTCGCGGGCATCAAGAGGAGCAGGCGCGGAAAGACGCCCACCCACAGTCCGGCGGCGCCGGCGATTCCTATCGCGATATAGGCCGCCGTCAGCTTGTACTTCTTGGATAGGCCCAGGGAGCCGAGCGCGCTCGCCAGCGCGATGCTCGCCAGGATCAGGACATCGGCTCCCACAACCGGCTGCTTGGCCGCACCTCCCCGGCGGGCGCCGGTGGACGGCGCCGACACCAGCGATGCGCCGACGTAGTCGGCGTGGATGATCATGCGCTGCGCGGCCGAGAAACGCGGATGACACGTCGTCAGCGTCAGCTCGGTTCGGCCGTGCTGCTCCACGACCTCGAACCCGGCCACGGGATCGACGACCTCGGCTTCCGATCGAACCTTGTATCTATATCTCGCCCGGCCCGACACAAAGTCGACGAGATCACCAGGTGCGAGCTCGTTCAATCGGAAGAACGGCGCTCCGTACGTGGTGCGGTGACCGGATATGGCGACATTCCCGTTCTCGCCCGGGTACTTCGCGTCGGACACGCAATCGCTTGCGAGCCCCGCGCCGCAATCGGGGAACAGTCCCGGTCCCTTCTTCAGCTCTTCTCGGCCGACGCCCTCGACCACGACGGTGTCCAGGCCGATCTTCGGGATCTTTATCGAGAACAACGGGTCTCCGAGCTTTGCCGGCTGCGCAGGACGCGCAGGCGGGATGTTCCCTTCGCTCAAGCCCTGTTGGTCGACAAGTGGGTTGGCATCAAGCGTCTTAGCAGCGTCCTCCTGCTGCTGCTTGGTATAGACGCCCGTCCCCCAGAGCAAGTAGCCGGTGAAGAACAAAAGGAGAAGCCCGGCGGCGACGAATATCCGGCCGATGATCCCAATGACCCGCACGATGCGGTCGGCCGCAGAGCGGCGAGGCGCGGGACGGTGTTCGGGCGGCGCGTAAACCATTAACGACCCGCGCGTGACTTCTCGGCTTCAGCCCAAACCTCGGCCAAGCGAAGCCGTTCCGCCGGCGGTGGGTGGCTTGCCCTGACGTAGCTCCACCAGCTGGGCGCCAGGTCGATGAGGTTGCGCGTCGAAAGTCCTCGATGTGTCTCCACGAATGCGTCGCGGTCGTCGGTTATCTCCAACGCATCGATATCGGCCTGCCGCTCGTGCGCACGCGAGATCCACGCCTGCAATACCGAGATGACCGCGCTCACCACGGAAAATACGGCGAGCACGAGCGGCAGCGCAGCCGGATCGCGCACGCTGTCCACGCCGGCCCAATCCAGGGCGACGTCCCACGTCGAGACGATTCGGAGCACCACGAACAGCGATAGGGACGTGATCGTGCCCATCACGACGCCCTTCGTTATGTGACGACGTCGCCAGTGGCCGAGCTCGTGAGCAACGATGCTTGCGATCACGGCAGCAGGCTGAGAGAGCAGGTTGTCGAAGATCACCACTCGCCGCGACTTGCCCAGCCCGGCGAAGAAGGCGTTGTCCTTGCGCGTTCGTTTGGACGCATCCATCACCTGCACGCCGCTTACCTGCATGCCCACACCTTCCGCGAGCGAACGCAAGCGTGCCGAGAGGCTTTCATCCTCGAGCGGAGTGAACTTGTTGAAGATCGGCATGATCACGATCGGCAGCAGGAATGCGAGGAGGACGCTGAAGGCGAAGAAGACGGCCCATCCGAAGATCCACCAGAGGTCCGTCGTGCGGATGAGCCACCACAACGCGAGGAACAGCAGTCCCTGGATGAGGACCCCGAGGATCAATCCCTTGAAGAGATCGCCTACGAATCCTTTCGGCGTCTCGGTTGAGAACTCCCATTTGCGCTCGTGAACGAAAGTTGTCCAGATGGAGATGGGCAGATCGAGGATCGTCCCCGCGATGGTCAAGCCGACGACGATCACGATCAGCCGAACCACCCATGAGTCGGTTCCCGCCCAGTCCGCGACCCGGTCGGCGGCGTGGGTTGAGATAACGGCGATCAAGAAGGCGGCATTCAAGGCGAGAGAGATGCCGCGCGCGACCGTCAGCGGGCGTTGGTAGTCCTTGGCCTTCTGGACTTCGTCCGCCGCGAAATATTCCGCCGGATCGGCCTGTATGCGCTTATAGGTGTTCATGAGATCAGTTGTTTTGCGCCTCCGCTTCGCTTCGGCGTGGTTGGCGTGGTCACGATAACGCCTGCGGCTCAAAATGCACGGTAATGCTGCGGACTTCCTCGTATGCGCGGTGTATCTCGTCCTCGACGCGAAGTGACGCGTCGTGGATCTCCCCGATCCTCGCCGTAGGAGAAGCCTCGCAGTGCAGAACGAGATGCAGGCCGTCCTCGGCCTGACTCACGGCGACTTCATGACACCCGGTGATCGGTTGGTGACTTTCGGCGATCCGGTGGATGTCACGGATCAGATCCTCTCGCTCGCTGCCGATGTCCCTCCCCCGCATCATCGGTGGCTCGTGCGGCTCGACATGGATCTCGACTCGGGCGAGACCGGGGACCTCCGAACGGATCTCGCGTTCGAGCTCGTCGCTGATCGCATGGGCATCGGCAAGAGGTGTTGATGCCGGTACCTTCGCGTGGAGCATCAGCCACAGGCCCTCGGGGTGCCGGATGGCCAGCACGTTATGCACCTGGTCGGCCAGGCCAAGACGGTTCGCTGCCGCGAACGTGCGCGCAACCACATCCTCGCCTTGGGTACTCGGCTCGACATGAACCGTGGTCTTCGCACCGGGAACGGCTTCGGCCACAGCCGCTTCAACGTCCTCGGTTATGTCATGCGAGCGCTCGACCGACGCCGTGCGCCCCACGGTGACCGTCACCTCGGCATGCACCTCGGGTCCCGATTGGCGAACGCGAAGATCGGCGACCTCGACGACACCGCCGACGTTTCGAGCGGCTGCCTCCACACGGTCGGATATCCCAGTCGGAACGCGATCCATCAGGACGTTCACAGCCGACCAGCCGATACGGGCGGCCATCACCCACATCGTGAGAACGACGGCCAGAGCGGCGATCGGATCGCCGGCCGTAAAACCGAGACGGGCCGCACCCAAACCGATGAGCACGGCGATGGATTCTCCGACATCGGCCGTTACGTTCAGCGCGTCGGCCTCCAAGGCGGGCGACGCAAACCGCTTGGCCGCCCGGCGCAACACGCTCGCCCGCCACGCGCCGACGATGAGCGCAACGGCCGTCACGATGATCGCGTAGACGGGCGCGCGAACTTCATTCCCCGTAACGATGCGTCGGACGGCTTCTGCTGCGACTCCCGCGCCGACGATGAACATGACGGCGGCTTCTCCCAAGGCCGCAAGGTTTTCGACGCGTCCGTGTCCGAACGGGTGCTCGCGGTCCGGAGGCTTGCCGGATAGCCGAACGGCGAACAACGTGACGGCGGCCACGACCACGTCCAACACGGAGTGCAATCCGTCTCCGAGTACGGCCACCGAACCGGTAAGAACACCCACCGTCGTTTTAGCGGCGGCGAGGAGCGCGATCCACGCGAGGGATGTGAGAGCAACGCGGGTCGCCCCTCGTTGTCTTTCGATGGTGGCGGAGTCCGTCACGACGTCGCCGTTTTCTCCGTGACGACGCGCGGCTCGCAGAACTGCAATAGGTAATCGGGCCCGCCGGCCTTTGATCCAACTCCGGACAAGCCGTAACCCCCGAAAGCCTGACGGCCGACCAGAGCACCGGTGATCTTGCGATTGATGTAGACGTTGCCGGCGCGCATGTGCTGTGAAGCTTGACGGATGTTGTCTGCGGAGCGCGAGAAGAGACCGCCCGTGAGCGCGTAATCCGTCGTGTTCGCGACTTGTAGAGCGTGTTCGAAGTCGTCCGCGCACAAGCACGCGATAAAGGGGCCAAAGATCTCCTCGGTTGCGACGCGAGCCGCCGGGTCCTCGCAGACGACGATGGTCGGTCCGACAAACCAACCCGTGGAAGGGACGTCGTTCCTCTGAAGGACTACGTTGCCCTCGTCCTGCGCGATCGATTGGTATCCGCTAACCCGCTTGAATGCGTCTTCGTCGATCAAGGGGCCGACAACGGTTTCGGGCTCCTGTGGGTTCCCGACCGGGACGTGCAGTGTTGCATCGATCAGCTTGCCGATCAGCTCATCAAAGATCTTCCGGTCGGCGAGCAGTCGCGAGGCGGCCGAACACTTCTGTCCGGCATAAGCGAACGCGCTTTCGACTATGCCTTCAACGGCTAGGTCTAGATCGGCGGTCGCGTCGACAACGATCGCGTTCTTGCCTCCCATCTCTGCCACCACGCGCTTCACATGGCGTTGACCGGGACGAGTAACCGCAGCGCCCTCGACGATCGATAGCCCCACGTCCTTCGAGCCGGTGAACGCGATAACGGCTGTCGCGGGATGCTCGACCAGGGGCGCACCCGCTTCCTCGCCGAAGCCGGGCAGAAAAGCGATGACTCCGGGCGGTGTACCGGCCTCCTCCAATATCTCGAGGAATCGGTATCCGACACCCGGTGTCTGCTCGGCCGGCTTGAGGACCACCGAGTTGCCACAAACAAGTGGCGCCGTGACCATCCCGCACGGGATCGCGAGAGGAAAATTCCACGGAGCGATAGCAGCGACAACGCCGCGGGGTTGATAACCGTAGGTGTTGGACTCCCCTGCTGCTTGCAGTAACGGTCTGCCCTCGGCGATGCGAAGAGCCTCCCGCGCGTAGTACTCGCAGAAGTCGATGGCCTCGCAGATGTCGGCGTCGGATTGGGTCCAGGGCTTGCCGGCCTCGATCACTTCGAGGGCGGCAAGCTCGAAACGCCGGCGACGCATGATGTCCGCCGCCCGCAGGAGCACGTCGGCCCGTTCGCGCGGCGAGGTAGCGGCCCAGGCGCTCTGAGCCTCGGCCGCAGCCTCGACCGCGCGAACGGCGTCGTCCGATGTGGCCCGCGCCGACCGGCACACGACCCGCGAAGGGTCGGATGGATCGACCGAGTCGATCCATCGATCCGTCGCGATCCTCATCCCCCCGATGACGACCGGCGCCTGAAAGGCCGGAGCTTCCGCAGCGCTTGCCACCTGCTCGGCGAAGGCGGAGCGCACGTCCGCATCCGCGAAGTCCGCGAACGGCTCGTTCGCAAAGGCGGGAAGCGTCCCGGCCATTTCAACGAAAGCGTACTTCGGTCCGGCCCGGTCGAATGGGCACCGGTTTGCGGCGCCGGCCCACGTGACGGAGCATCATGCAATGCCCATCGCAAAGATCAATGCGATCGAGATCTGCTACGAGAGCTTCGGGTCGGAGGACGACCCGGCTCTCGTCCTCATCAACGGACTCGGCTCCCAGCAGATCCGATGGCCCGAGGGATTCAAGCAGACGCTCATCGACCAGGGATTCCGCGTGATCACCTTCGACAATCGCGACACGGGATTGACAACGAAATTCGACGATGCCACCGAGAGTCCCGCGTACACGATCGACGACATGGCCGACGACGTCGCCGCGCTCCTCGACCATCTCGGGATCCCGGCAGCCCACGTCGTCGGTCAGTCGATGGGCGGAATGATCGGACAGGTAGTTGCTCTCGAGCACACGGATCGCGTGCTCTCGCTGGCATCGGTCATGTCGGCCAGCGGAGACGAGCCGACGCTGTCGACCGATCCCGACGTGATCACGATCTTCACTGAGCCCGCGGAGACAGAACGGGACAAAGTGATCGAACAGGACGTCCGTCACCGGCGGATGATGGCCGGCGGCGGCTTCCCCTACGACGAGGACGCGATGCGCGAGCTCGCGGGGCGCTGTTACGACCGTTGCCATCTTCCGGCGGGCCGCGTTCGCCAAATGCTCGCGATCCAATCGTCATCACCGCGTGCCGCCGCCCTGGCCAAGCTCTCGACGCCGATAGTTGTCATCCACGGCACCGACGACAAGCTCGTGCCCTTCTCCAACGGCCAAAAGATGGCGGACGCCATCCCCGGGGCCGAGCTCGTCGCGATCGAAGGGATGGGACACGACCTCCCTAAGGGTGCGTGGGCGAGCGTCGCCGACGCGATCGTGACCAACACGCGGCGCGCAGCCACCGTCAATTAGTGGATCCGGTTCATCCGGACTACGCGAGCGGCTGCATCACCAATCTCATCCGCGGCCTTCAGTCGAAGGCCGAGTGGATCCCCGAAGCTGCGCGCGCCGCCGACAGCGTCGTCCTGTTGATCTTGGACGGACTCGGTCACAATGAGATCCTCCGCCGGCGCGATCACCTGCCCAACATCTCGCGTCTGGAAGGAAACCCGATCACGTCGGTAGTCCCGTCCACGACACCGACAGCACTGGCATCGATCTCCACGGGACTGCCGCCGGCCGAGCACGGGATCGTCGGTTACCGGATGTGGATGGGACGCAACGTCCTCAATGTGATCCGGTGGGCGATGCAGGGGCAAAAACCGCCGGAACCCGAAGAGCTCCAGCCGCGCGAGGCCTTCGGGGGACAGCCACTGCCGGTCGTCTCGCGTGCGCCGTTCCGTGACAGCAACTTCACGAACATCTTGTACCGGGGTGCGGAGTTCCACGGCTACCACACCACTTCCGGACTGATCGAGCGGTGCAAGACGCTCGTGGAGGCCGGCGAGAGGTTCGTCTACACGTACTACGACGGACCCGACCTCGTCGCCCACGTGCACGGGATGCACGACGGCTTCTTTGCCCGCGAGCTCCAATTCTGCGATCGATTGGTGGGCGAACTGCTCGACGCACTCCCGTCGCGAACCGCCTTGGTCGTCACGGCCGACCACGGCCACGTCCATTTCGAAGAACGTGTGGAACTCGACTCACTGAACAAGATGTGTGTCGCCCAATCCGGCGAGAGCCGTTTCCGATACCTGCACGCGCGCGAAGGTTCGGCTCACGATCTCTTCGAAGCGGCCCAGGAGTTTGTCGGAACACGTGTCTGGTGCTTTACCCGCGATCAGCTCATCGACGAGGGCTGGCTCGGCCCCCAAGCACCGTCGCCCGAAGTGCGCCGTCGCATCGGAGACGTGATCCTGGCCGCCCGCGATCCGATCGGCTTCGTCGATCCCGCGAACCCCGGCGAAGGATTGCTGCTGAGCGGGCACGGAAGTCTCACACCCGACGAGATGCTCGTCCCGCTCCTAGCCGGCACCTACGGCTAGATCGGAAGACTCTGCGGCAAAGCATTCAGAACGGTGTCGATCCAGGTATCGATGAAGCGGCGCTTGGATAGGCCGAGTGGTGTTTCTCCGAGCAAAGCCTCCGAGGCCCAATAGTTGAGTAAGGAGCCGTAGTGAACGACGGCCAAGGCGTCGGCCTCCGAGCGCCCGACCTTCGGTAAACCGAGTCCGCGCAGCCACGCGGCGAAACCCACGTATGTAAGCGACAGGAATCGGTCGCGAACGTCGGACAACACATGCGGGACGGAGTCGGCTTCGCGGAATAGAACACGAAACAGATCACGCTGATCGGGCGCCGCCTCGAGCGTGTGCTCGGCGATGACCTTGAGCTGTCCGCGCACATCGGATGAGTCCAACCTTCCGAGCCCTTCAGCCATCGACGTCACTCGCTGGGCGAACTGCTCCTCGTAGCCGTCCACCGCCGCGCGCAGCACGTCTTCCTTCGACCCGTAGTGGCGATACATGCCGCCAGACCCCGGCGACAGCCCGACTGAAGCCTCGATCGCAGCGACGGTGGTAGCGCTGTAGCCGTCGCGCGCGAAGAGCCGCAGCGCCTCGCGCGAGATCCGATGAGCGGTATCACGCCGTCGCGGCGGTGCACTGCGGCCGGGCGCACCCTTGCTCATCGTTCCCTCGGCCGGACGAACATCGGTAATCCGTCGTGCGGTCGAAGCGTTACCTCGGCCCTCGTGGTCACGGGATGCCCCGGCACGAGCTCCAGGTGGTATCTCTGCGAGATGCTCGCTAGCGCCAGCACTCCCTCGAGCATCGCGAAGCCGCTGGCGATGCAACCCCGTCGTCCGGCGCCGAACGGGATGTAAGCAGACTTCGTAGCGTCGTCCGGTCTGAGGAAACGTTCGGGATCGAAACGCTCTGGGTCCGTCCAGAAATCCGGATGACGGTGCACGAAGTAAGGACTGACCGAAACTGTCGACCCTTTAGCGATCGCGCAGCCGTCGATCTCGTCGTCCGCCAGCGCCTCCCGGTCCACGAACCATGCGGGCGGATACAAACGCATTGACTCTTGAAGGACGGCGCGTGTGTAGGGCAGGCGCGAAAAGTCCTCCAGACTCGGAGAGTTACCACCGAGAACGCCGTCGACCTCATCGATCAATCGTTCTCGAATCTCCTTGTTCATCCAGAGCAGATAGAACGTCCAGGACAGAGCCGTAGCGGTGGTCTCGTGACCGGCGAGCATGAAGGTCAGCAGCTCGTCCCTGATCTGGACGTCGCTCATCAGCTCGTCGGTGGGCTCGGATCGAGCCGTCATCAGCTTCCCGAGCAGATCCGCCTCGACGGCCCCGGCAGCCCGGCGCTGCTCGATGAGGCCGTAGATGATCGAGTCCATCGTCTTTACCGCGTTGCGGTAGCGCCGGAAAGGCACACGGTGCGGAGCCGTCGCAAAGGGCCAGTACACGGGGTTCGTGAATGCTTTCAGGGCCAGCTCCTGAAGCGAACTCACTGCATGACTTACGCGGGGTCCGTCACCCCCGAGCGAGCTTCCGAAAAGCGCTCGTCCGACGATGTCCAACGTCAGGCTGCTCATCTGTTCGCCGATCTCGACGGGAACGGCCCCGTCGAGGGTTTTCCACTGGTCCGCCAGCGCGGTGCACGCATCGTTGATGGGATCGATGAACGACTCGATCTGGCGCTGGTGAAACATCGGTTGGATCAGCCGGCGTTGCGTCATCCAAGTTTCGCCTTCACTGGTTAACAGTCCGTTGCCTAAGAGGGCTTTGAGCGGCGCATAGGTGAACGCCTTCTTGTAGTTGTGCTGGTTCTCCATCAGAACGTGACGCGCGTGATGGGGGTTGACGACGACGTGCATGGCGAAGTCGATGCCGGGCAAACGCACTTGGGCTCGGGATAGGTCTCCGTGAACTGCAACCGTCTTAGCGATTGCGGCCAGAGGGTCGCGAGTAAGCCAGTAAAGCCACGCAAGAGCGAGCGGGCTGCGGTACCCCGGCGCCCTGATGCCGTTGAAGCGCTTGCGCCGCGTGATGTTCCACGCCAAGCGAGGGACGGAAACCTTGCGCTCGGAGACCACGGACGACATAAGTAAGTACTTACTTATCACGCACGCGTTACTAGGTCAAGACCGCGATTCGGGGTGGCGCACGGGCCGAGTCATATCATCGGCGCCATGTCCGAACTGAACGTTGGTTACTTTCGCTCGCCTTCTATCGCGGGAGACCGCGTCGTCTTCCTCTGCGAAGACGACGTCTGGACCGTCGGGCGCGCCGGCGGCGTCGCACGACGGCTGACGTCGAACCTCGGCCCGGTCGGCCGCACGATCGTCTCCCCCGACGGAGCCTTCGTCGCGTTCACGGGAACCGAGGAAGCGCACGCCGAGGTCTACGTGATGCCGGCCGATGGGGGCCCGGCTCGGCGCCGCACCTATCTCGGCAAGCAGACCGCGGTTCGCGGCTGGACGCCCGGCGGCCGGGTCACGTTCATGAGCGACTCCGGTCTCGCCAATCGCGGTGACTACCGCATCTACACGCTCGATCCGGACTCCGGCATGCCCGAGCAGGCCGGTTTCGGCCCGGCAACCGAGGCGTCCTGGGCTGCGGACGGAGGCGGACTGGTCATCGGGCGCCACACGATCGACCCGGCTCGCTGGAAGCGTTATCGCGGAGGCACGCGGGGCGACATCTGGATCGACGCGAACGGCAACGGCACCTTCCGCCGCCTTCTGGACCTCGAGGGCAACCTCGCGTCGCCTTTGTGGGTCGGCGATCGCATCTACTTCGTGTCGGATCACGAAGGGATAGGGAACCTCTACTCGTGCCGCCCGACCGGACGCGACATCCAACGCCACACCGATCACGACGAGTACTACGCACGCTGGGCATCGAGTGACGGCCGCCGGATCGTCTACCAGCTCGCCGCAGAGATCTGGATCTACGACCCGGAAACCGACACATCGCAAAGAGTCGATATCGATCTGCGAAGCCCGCGCATCGGACGCAACCGCCGTTTCGTCGAGTCGGCGCGCTTCCTGCATAGCTGGAGCGTGCACGCCGACGGGCATGCCGTCGCGCTTGCATCTCGCGGAAAGCTCTTCACGATGCCGCTCTGGGAACAGGCCGTGCGGCAATACGGCCGGCGCGACGGCGTCCGGTACCGGCTCCCTCACTGGACGAATGACGGTGAAGCGCTGGTTTGCGTATCCGACGAAGGTGGCGAGGAAGCCATCGAGGTCTATTCGACGGCCGACGGCTCGCTCACCAAGCGGCTCGATCGGATCGACATCGGACGTCCTCTCGAGCTGTCACCGTCTCCGGCCACGCGCCGGATCGTCCTCACGAACCATCGCAACGAACTGATCTGGATCGACCTGGACGGCAATCGCAGTCGCGTTCTCGACCGCAGCACGCATCGCCCGATCACGAACCCGACTTGGTCGCCCGACGGCCGCTACGTCGCCTACAGCCACGCGCCCACGGCACGCCACGCGACGATCAGGTTGTGTGAGGTCGCGTCGGGTGAAGTAACGGATCTAACGGGTCCCGACTTCGAGGACACATCTCCGACCTTCGACCCGGACGGTAAGTATCTGTACTTCCTCTCTCGCCGTGTCTTCGATCCCGTGGCCGACACGTTGTTCTTCTCCTACGGGTTCCCGCGCTCCGTGCGTCCGCATCTGATCACGCTCCGGGCCGAACACTCGTCGCCCTTCGTCCCCAAACCTCGTGGCTTCGGTAACAGCCAGGCACAGAAGGACGCCAAGGCCGCGAACGATAAGGCGAAACGTGCCGCGTCCGACGACGAAGACAAGGCGAAACCCAAGAAGGATTCGACGGAACCTACCGTCATCGATCTGGACGGCATCCGCGATCGTGTCGTCGCCTTCCCGATGCCGGAAGGCCGTTACACGCAGGCTCGCGCCATCAAGGGCAAGGCCCTGTTCACGAACTGGCCGATCGTGGGCACGGTCGACGACGACATCTTCGAGGTGGACGACAAACCGAAGGGAAAGATCGACGTCTACGACTTTGCGGAGCTCAAGCTCGACACGATCGTGCAAGGGGTAACCGCCTTCCAGCTGTCGGCAGACGGCTCAACGCTCGTCTATAGGGCGGGCCCTCGCCTTCGCGCTCTGAAAGCGGGCGACAAACCCGATCCCAAGGCCGAAGGTGAAGGCCCGGGGCGGCGAAGCGGCTGGCTCGAGCTGTCCCGCGTGCGCGTTTCAGTCGAGCCCGCTTCGGAGTTTCGGCAGATGTACCGCGAAGCGTGGAGATTCCAGCGCGAGCACTTCTGGGTCGCCGACATGTCCGGCGTCGATTGGCTGCGCATCTACGAGCGCTATCGCCCGCTCGTCGAGAAGGTCACGACGCGCATGGAGTTCTCCGACCTCATGTGGGAGATGAACGGCGAACTCGGCACGTCACACGCCTACGAGATGGGCGGCGACATCAAGAAGCCGCCGCCGTACCCCGTCGGCAAGCTTGCGTGCCGGGTCAGCCTTTCGAACGGACGCTGGACGATCACGCACATCGTTCACGGCGACAGCTGGGACCCCCACTTCAACTCGCCGTTAGCTGCGCCCGGCATCAACGCAAAAGAGGGCGACACGATCCTGGCCGTGAACGGCCAAGGCACATCAGAAGATGTTCCACCTCAGTTCCTTCTCGTGAACCAAGCAGGAGTCGACGTCGAGCTCGTGCTCGGCGACTCGCGCGGTCGGAACGCACGCATCGTCGTCGTCAAGACCTTGCCGTCCGACGCGGGTCCCGTCTATCGAGAGTGGGTCGAGACGAATAGACGGTACGTCCACGAAGCGACCAACGGACGCGTCGGCTACGTTCACATCCCCGACATGGGGCCGTACGGTTTCTCAGAGTTCCACCGCTACTTCAACGCCGAGCTGAACCGGGACGGACTCATCGTCGACGTGCGTTTCAACGGCGGTGGCAACGTCTCTCCGCTGATCCTCGAGAAGCTCGCGCGAGAGCGCATCGGTTACGACGTGACCCGCTGGGGCGAGCCCGAACCATATTGGCCGGACTCTCCGGTGGGGCCGATGGTGTGCCTCACCAACGAGCTCGCAGGTTCCGACGGCGACATCTTCACGCACGTGTTCAAGCTGAAGGGCCTGGGACCAGTGGTCGGTAAGCGCACGTGGGGCGGAGTCGTCGGCATATCTATGCGGCACGTTCTCGTCGACAACGGGATGACGACCCAGCCCGAGTACTCCTTCTGGTTCAAAGACGTCGGCTGGGGGGTAGAGAACTACGGGACCGATCCCACTCACGACGTGGACATAACTCCTCAAGATCACGCCGCCGGACGCGACCCACAGATGGCCACTGCATTGCGGCTGATCAACGAGCAGCTCCGCAAGCACCGGCCGGCCGCGCCGGACATGTCGCGGCGGCCGAACCTCGCCCTCCCAACACTTCCGAAGAGGCGCAAGAAGTGACCCAGGTACTCGTCACCGGAGGTACAGGAAGTTTGGGACGCCAACTGGTCCCGCGCTTGGTTGCTAAGGGCTACGAGGTGAAGGTTCTGTCCCGGAAAGCGAACCCGAACGTGATCGCCGGAGTTCAAACCGTGCAAGGAGACCTCAATACCGGCGCCGGACTCGAGGGCGCGCTCGAGGGAGCCGAGGTCATCGCACACTGCGCAACCGGTTCGGGCGACAGCACGCTTCGAGGGACGACATATCGCTACGCCCGTAGGGTCGACGTCGAGACAACCGACCGCCTTCTGACGAAGGCGAAGTCCAAAGGGTCGCCGCACGTCGTCTTCATCTCGATTGTCGGCGTCGACAAGATCCCGCTGGGCTACTACCGGGCGAAGCTCGAGACCGAGCAGCTGATCGAGCGCAGCGGCCTCCCCTATTCGATCTTCCGCACGACACAGTGGCACTCGTTCATCGACGAGCTCTGTAAACGGACGGCCCGAGGCCCGTTAGTGATGGTCCCCAAGGGTTTCCGTGTGCAGTTGCTCGATCCGGGCGAGGTTGCCGATCGCATGGCCTCGCTCGTCGACGCAGGACCGTCTCACCACGTAGCGGACATGGGCGGTCCGAAGGTTCTCGACGTCGCTTATTCCGTCCGTTCCTGGCTCGAAGCCAAGGGCAAGAGGAAGCCGGTGGTTTCGGTTCCAATTCCGGGCAAGGCATCGGCGGGATTCCGCGACGGGTACAACCTGACTCCCGAGCACGCCGACGGACGGTTAACGTGGGAACAGTGGCTCCGCGAGAACGTCAAGACGTAGCCGGGCGGCTGTCGCCGCTTCTTGCGCTGCTCCTCGGCCCCCGCGCGCCTATCCACTTCCGCTTCTGGGACGACTCCAGCCTTGGTCCTTCCGATGCAGACGCTCGGGTGATCATGCGTTCACCGCGCGCACTCCAACGGATCCTGCGCGCGCCGGGCGAGCTCGGCCTGGGCCGCGCGTATGTCAGCGGGGAGCTCGACATCGAAGGTGACGTTTACGCCGTGCTCGGTCTGCCCGATGTCCGTCCCGACCTCAACATCGGTGCCAAGGAGTGGGTCGCGGTCGCGCGCGCCGCGGCCCGCGTGGGCGCCCTCCGGCCGGGGCGACTCCCCGTGCCGCCCGAAGAAGCCAGACTCCGCGGACGCCGCCACTCCCGATCGCGGGATCGCGCAGCGATCTCGCATCACTACGACGTGGGAAACGATTTCTACAGGCTGGTTCTCGGCCCGAGCCTCACCTACTCGTGCGCATACTTCGCTTCGCCCGAACAAACACTCGAGGACGCGCAGCACGACAAGATCGAGCTCATCTGCCGCAAGCTACGGCTGCGTCCGGGAGAACGCTTGCTCGACGTTGGATGCGGCTGGGGCTCACTGGCGATCTATGCCGCGTCCAAGTACGGCGTCAACGTGGTCGGCGTGACCCTTTCACAGCCTCAAGCGGATCTGGCTGCCAAGCGCGCCGCCGAAGCCGGCGTCGGAGACAAGGTGGAGATCCGGGTTCAGGACGAACGCGACGTCGACGACGGGCCGTACGACGCGATCTCCAGTGTCGGGATGTTCGAGCATGTCGGCGCTGCTCGACTAAGCGAGTACTTCGGTCACCTCCACGAGCTCCTGCGTCCGCGGGGACGGCTTCTGAATCACGGCATCTCCCGTCCCGCCGGCGCCGAGCGAACGCGCTTCGCACGCCGGAGCTTCATCGACTCGTTCGTGTTCCCCGACGGTGAGTTGCACGAGGTTGGAAACGTCGTCAGCTCGGTGCAGGGCGCCGGCTTCGAAGTCCGGGACGTCGAGAACATGCGTGAGCACTATGCATTGACACTCCGTCATTGGGTCTCGAATCTCGAGGCCGACCGAGACCGTGCGATCGAGCTGGCCGGTGAGGGTCGCTACCGGGTATGGCGGCTGTACATGGCTGCGTCGGCGCTGAACTTCGAAGCCGGACGAACACAGGTGCACCAGATACTCGCCGTTCGGTGCGACGACGGCGAGGCGCCCGTGCCGTTGCGCCGCGCGGACATCGTCCTCACTTAACGACCACAACCTCGACGTCGCCTTGCCGGCGCGTCACGTTCACTCCGATGTCGTCATCGTGCTGGTGCAAGACGAGGTCGATCGACGCATCGCCGGCGCGCAGCCCCAGGATCTCGAGTTCGCGCAAGAAGGACGGAAGGACGGGACGGATCAGAGATATCTGACGCTTGGGTGCATCGACGGTTAGCCCCATGCACGCCCGCAGCAATAGGAACACCGATCCCGCTGCCCACGACTGCGGTGCGCACGCCAGCGGATACTCGATGGGGCCCTGCCCCGGACGGCGAAGGAAACCGCAGTAGAGCTCGGGCAGCCGGTGGAACTCAAGAGTCGACGACGCGTCGAGTAGCGCTCCCAGGACACTGCGCGCCGCACTCTTTGTGTCCGTATCGGGAAAGACCGTAGGCCACCAGAGCATTGTCGTGCGGCCAGATCGAGCCGTTGTGGTAGGTGATCGGTCCGTACCGCTTCTCCGTGCTCGCGAGCGTTCGGATCCCCCAGCCCGAAAAGAACGCGTCCGAAGTCAATGTCGCATCAACGAGGCGCTGCGCGTTCGTCCGAAGCGATCTTTGGTATCAGCACATGTCCGGCGTTCGACGCGCGTCACCGCGCACGGGCGCTTGTTGCCGTCCAGCGCAAGCGCATAGGTGCTCAGCTCCTCGGACCAGAAAGTTTCCTCGAAGGACTTCGCGAAGCGTCTCTGCCTGTTTGGCCAGCACGTCTGCGCGGTCCGCGAAACCCATCGCAGCGGCAAGCTGAGAACCGCGGCGTTTGGCCCAGTACGCATAGCCCTGCACCTCGCAGAGCGCGATCGGCGGCAGTGCGATCGTCTCCGTTCGACGTGGAAAACGGAGTCGTGCGAGTCCTTCCAACCCTGCTGGACGAGACCGCGAGCCGAGCCGCGGTACTCGATGAAGCCGTCTCCGTCTGCGTCGCCGTAACGATCCATCCATTCGAGAGCCGCCTCGATGTTCGGCCAGATCGTGCGGATGAAATCCAGATCGCCCGTTGCCTTGTAATACTCACCGGCCAGCGCCACGAACAGCGGCGTCGAGTCGACCGAGCCGTAGTAGTTCCCGAAGGGAACCTCGCCGAGCCTGGCCATCTCGCCGTTACGCTGCTCGTGGACGATCTTGCCGGGCTCCGCTTCACGCTCTAGGTCGACCTCGATGTGCTTGCGTCGCCGCCAGGTACGCGAGAACTCCACGTGTGAGCTTCGGGTCGACCCAAAGCAGCTCGAAGGCCGTGATGATCGCGTCACGTCCGAACGGACAGCGCTGAACCATGGAACTCCCGCGTACGGGAAAGGTCCGTGCTCGGTCTCCGTGGTCATCATCCTCAAGTCGGCGAAGGACCGGTCGAGAAGCGAGTTGAAGAGTGCGTTGGACGACCGACACCGTTGCCTGCGCGTCGCAACATTCGCTTCTGTGATTCGCGCTGACCGACGATGGCCGTCGCGTACGGTTCGATGGTCCTCTGCTCGGCCCCCTGCTCGCACACGATCGCCACGAACAGCTCCCGCGGCGAATGAGGCGGCAGCTTTACGACGAACTGGATCTCCGAGCCGTCGATCTTCGCTTCCGTCGACGTCTCGACCCTCATGCTTCGCTCGATCCCATCCAGCCCGAGGTAATCGACAACCAGCGCCCCATTCCGGACCTGCGGCTCGCGTCAATTCCGCGCTCGCTTTTGGCGAACCACACCCCTCACCTCGAAGATGTCTGCGAAGTCGGCCTCGACCGCCAGCGACAGCTCGACGTCGAGTTCGGTCTGGGCGTAATTGAAGAGACGCAGCCGTTGGTAGCAGACGCCGTTCCAAAGAAAGATCGAGCGGAAGATGTGCAGCGTGCCGCGCGGGAACGAACGTCTCCCCGATCGTCATGTCCGGGTTCGGTCAGATCGACCGCGAACACGACGTTGTCATCGGTGACAGATGAGCCGAGCGGCAACGGACGCTCATCACCCAGGCGAAGTAGTGAGCGGGATAGATAGCGCGTGCCGTGGTGATAGACGCCTTGCTCGCCGCTGCCCAAACGGCGGACGTCGCCGTAGAGATCGAAGATCGCGAACGTCTCGCCCTGCTTCAGTACTCGCGTCTGGTTATCGGCGAGAGGAGAGGTTGCGAGGATGTAGAACTGATCGCGAACCCTGATGACTTCGGACAATTCGGCTCAGGCGTCCGGGCGAGAGGGGTCGCGATCGGACGCCCGCCTGTACGACACGGCAGCCGCTTCGGCATCCGTGTCGTCGAAGACGAATGGGCGGCGTCGGCGCTGACGGTCCGGCGATCACGCGCTCGTAGGCTTCGACGTAGTTCGACGCCATGGTTGCGGAGCCGTGAACCGGCGCTCGAAGGTCTCGCGGCAGTTGCGCCGCTCGATGCTGCGTCGAGGCGGCGGCCTGCGTGGCCTCGTCGATCGTGTTCACGATCCATCCGTCGACGCCGTGCGTAAGCACTTCGGGAACCGAGCCCTGCCGATATGCGATCACGGGGGTCCCGCACGCCAGCGACTCGATCATCACCAGCCCGAACGGTTCGGGCCAGTCGATCGGGAAGATCAGCGCACCTGCGTTGCCGAGGAACTCCGTCTTCTCACCCTCGCCGATCTCGCCGACGTACTCGATCAGCTCGCTGTCCAAGCAGCGGCCTGATCGAGCGTCTCGAAGTACTCGACATCGACCTTGTCGACTTTCGCCGCGATCTTGAGCGGCACACCGACCTCGCTTCGCGATGGCGATGGCGCGGTCGACTCGTTTCTCCGGACTGATCCGTCCGAGGAATGCGAAGTACTTCCCCGGCGACTCGTGGAAGCGGTACATGTTCGGGTCGAGACCGTGATAGACGGTCGACACCCAGTTCATCCACGGCATCGGCTTGCGTCTGGTCGTTCGGAGATCGAGACGTTCGGCGACGTCGCGGAAGGTGCTGTACAGACCGAGGAGGTCGGGGATGTCCAGACGACCGTGTTGCGTCGAGACGTGCGGCGTCGTGAGTCGTCGAGCGATCGGGAAGTGCAGGTACCCGAGATGGAAGTGGATGACGTCGAACTCGTTCTGCATCTGGGCGATCTGCTCGATCAGCAGCGACGTGGTGGGAGATCTCGTCTATGCAGTGCTTGTCCAGTCGCAGGCTTCGGTGCACTCCGGGGACCAGGTGGGCCGTTGTCTCCGAGTCACCGCGCGGCGAACAGCGTGACGTCGTGGCCCTGACGCACGAGCTCTTCGGTGAGATAGGAAACGACGCGTTCGGTGCCGCCGTAGTACTTCGGCGGAACGCTCTCGTACATAGGGGCGACCTGAGCGATGCGCATAACTAGAGTCTTACCCTTTCTGAGAGGGGCGTTTACCGCGAGCGAAGCGAGCGGCAAAGGAGACCGCTGCAGCCCTGCGGCGGTCTCCTTTACCAGCGGCCGCGATGCACGACCTCATTCAGCGGGCGCCGCCCGCGGCGTCAGAGACGGCGACGGCTCGTCGAGGGCCGGATATCCGATCGCTATCGCCCCGATCGGCGTGTACGCGGCCGGGATGCCGAAGGCCTCCTTGAATTCCTTCGGACGGAAGATGCCGAAGAACAGAGCGCCCAGCTCGGCATCGACGGCACGTCAGCAACATCAGTAACGAAGCGAACCCGGTGTCTATGTGCCAGTACGGGACGGGCCAGCGTTCCGGGTCGCGATCCGTCCAGCCCTTGTCCGGCTCGGCGTAGCGGTCGAGGTAGGCGTCCTCGGACGATAGCGGGACGACGATCACGGGCGCCTTGAAAAGCCCGGGCCATCTGAAGCCGGCGCGTCGATCGGCATCGAAGGTCGCGTCCCAGAAACGTGACAGTTTCTTCGGGGCCGTCGAACACCAAAAATGCCCAGCCCTGGGTGAATCCGGCCGACGGCGCGTGCAACGCGTTGGCCAGGATCCGATCCAAGATCTCGCGCGGCACAGGACGGTCGTCGAAATTGCGAACCATGCTGTCGCTTCCGCACTACGTCCTGGAATTCCATCGGAATAGAACTCTAGACCCAGCCCTCGATAGCATCGCGCGATGACCGATCCCTGGCTCAAGGACGCGTGTTCGCTCGTCGATGCGATGCGCGCCGGCGAGCTCACACCGCTGGACGCCCTCGAGGCCTCACTCAAGGCGATCGAGAACTCGCAACTGAACGCCTTCTCTTATCTGGATACAGAAGCGGCGCGCGAGCGTGCGGCCAAAGCCGACACCAGCCTTCCCTTCGGCGGCGTTCCCGTCGGGAATCAAGGAGCTCGACAACATCGAAGGCTGGCCGTGCCGACGATGCATCCCTCGTCTTCAAGGACCGCAAGGCGACTTACACGAGCACATGGGCCACTCGTCTGTTCGCCGCCGGCGCCAACCCCGTCGGCATGTGCACCGCAAGTGAATTCGGCGGCCTGAACGTCAGCGTCTCCAAACTCAACGGCGTAACCGGTAACGCTTGGAACTCGAGCAAGACGGCCGGCGGTTCCTCAGGCGGAAGCTCTGCCGCCGTCGCCGGCGGGCTCGTTCCGATCGCATCCGGCGGCGACGGCGGCGGCTCGATCCGCATCCCGGCCGCGTTCAACGGTCTGCTCGGCATGAAGGGAACCGCCGGACGGATCCCACGCGGGCCGAACACCGAGATCGCGCCGATGACCGTCGTTCTCGGCTGCCAAGCGCGGTCGGTACGTGACGTCGCGCGGTGGTACGACGTCTGTGCCGGCTACGACATGCGCGATCCGTACAGCCTTCCGAAGATCGATGGCTGGGAAAGCGGCCTCGGCTCCCGGGACCTCAATGGACTCAAGGCCGTGATATCCCCCAACCTCGGGAGCGCGGTGGTTCGTCCCGAGGTCGCAGAAATCGTGATGGCCGCAGCGGATGCGCTGGCCAAGGACGTCGGACTCGAAACTCGTCGACGTCCCGGTGAAGATGCCCGAGCTCGGCTTCGAGTGGGCCGTCTCGAACCTCGTCCAGCTGCACAAGGCGCTTCAGGGCAAGTGGCCCGAATGCAAGGACGATCTGACCGAGGAGATGGCGTTCGGGATGACGATCGCCGAGCAGGCGTTCAACCTGAACGTCGCTGCCAACAACGAGGCGCAACGCACCGAGGCGAACGAGACGATGGCGGCCCTGTTCGACGAAGTCGATCTTGTCATCAGCGCGACGAACCCCGATGTCGCTTATCCGGCTGAGGTGACTCTAAATCTGCGCGTCGGCGAACAAAAGGTCGGCCCGGAGAACAACGGGGCGCTCACGATCCCGGCCAACATCATCGGGAACCCGGCGGTCTCGATACCCGTAGGAACGTTCGAAGGCTTGCCGGTGGGGATGCAGATCATGGCGAGGCACCACCAGGATCCCGTCCTGTTCGATCTCGCTCTCGCCGTCGAGCGCGAGCGCCCGTGGCCTCTCACAGCACCCGACGCGCCCGTCTAAGGGCCTGGAGCCAGTTAACCAAGACCCCTCAAGACCTCTCAAGACCCCTTGAGAGGAAGTTGAGCACTGGTGTTACATTAATTAGCGTTTCTCGTGGGCGGGACGCAGGGCTTCGGGGGGAAGCTTGGGGAAAGGGCAGCCGACAGAGAATTCCACCGTCGGCAGGAAGGCCGGGTGATGCTGCGACCACTCGGGCACTTCTTCGCCTCGGTCGTCTCCATGCTGCTCTTCGGTGTCGTGGTCACCTCAAGTGCCCAGGCGGCCCCGACTCGCGTGTCCCGGAGGCGACGGCGACAACGCAGCACTCGTAAGCGCGATTGTGACTGCCAACACCAACGGCGCGGCGTTGGACACCATCGAACTCGCTGCGGATTGCGTGTATACGTTCACCGCGCCTTACACGGCCGCCAACGACTTCGACTATTGGTACGGCCCGAGCGCGCTCCCGGCGATCGCCAGCACGATCCTCATCGAAGGAAACGGAGCAACGATCCAGCGGGATGCGGACGCGGCTGCGCCCTTCCGGCTCTTCTTTGTCGGCGCAGATCAAGAGGACGCTGACACGCTTGGTTACGTCTCACCTGGTCCGGGCGCCCTCACGCTTCAGGAGCTGACGCTTCGCGGCGGAGAGGCGAAGGGTGGAGACTCAAATCTCGGCGGCGGCGGTGCTGGCATGGGCGGAGCCATCTTCAACCAAGGCGACGTCACTCTCGAGGGCGTCACGATCACGCAGAGCTCCGCCGTCGGTGGTTCTACCGGCATTGGAACCCAAAACAGCGGCGGCGGAATCGGCGAGAACGCGGGGACCGGCGGCGGTGGCGGGTTCGGCACCGGCTTCGACACCCCCGGCTCAGACGGAGGGCTCGGCCATCCTACGGGTGGCCCGGGTGGTGGTGGTGGCGGATTCCGCACCACTGATGACGGTGCCAACGCTTTGATGGGCGCCGGTGGGCTCGGCGGGGGACCAAACACCGGAACGGGCGGACAAGGCGGCACCGGGGATGTCGCTCCCAATGACCCTGGCCTGGGAGGAAACGGCAGCGGTGGGGGTGGAGGCCGGAATAACGACGGGGGACCTGGTGGTAATGGCGGCGCATTCGGAACCGGAGGAGACAAATCGGTCGCCGAACCCGATGAAGATGGCAGCGGAGGCGGCGGCGGGGTCGGTGGCGGCGGGGGTAGCGGCTTCGACGGTGGAGGTGGCGGGTTCGGCGGTGGAGGCGGTTACGCCGACAGTTTCAGAAGCGGTCACGGCGGTTTTGGCGGCGGCGGCGCGGCGGGCGACACATCATCATTCCCCAACAACAAGGGCCTCGGCGGATTTGGTGGTGGCGACGGCACGTCCGGGCCGGATGCACAAACGATAGGCAGAGCCGGTGGCGGCGCCGGCATGGGCGGTGCGATCTTCAACATGCAGGGTGAGATCCAGGTCAGAAACTCAACGCTTTCGGGCAACTCCGCTGTCGGGGGCACAGGAGGCAACAACGGCGCTGGTCTCGGTGGCGCCATCTTCAATCTCAACGGCTTTGTTGCGGCCGACTCGGCAACGATCGCGTTCAACGAGGCAAGTGGGGGCGGTGGTGGGCTTTACAACCTCGGGTACCTAGCCGAAGACACGGCAGATCCAGACGAACATTCCTATGCCGCCACGGCTGCGCTTATTAACTCGATCCTGTCCGACTCTCCTGGGCCGGAATTGGTCTCGCACGAGCCAGATACGGTTTCCGGCGGAGCCGCCAACACGTCCACGTCGACGGTCACGCTCGATAACGATCTGATCGAGCAACAGAGCGCACTCGGAGGAATGATCATCGGACCTTCCCCGATCACCGCCAACCCGATGCTCGGCCCCCTCGCCGACAACGGCGGCCCTACCGATACGCATGCCATCGATGCCGCAAGTCCGGCGTTCGATACGGGGTCGACAACGTTGGCGGCTGATCAGAGAGAACTACCGCGACCAGGAGGTAGCGCCGACGATATCGGCGCTTTCGAGGTGCAACAAGCACCTTCTGAAACGCCAACGGCAACACCAACTGCTACGCCAACGGCAACACCAAGTGCTACGCCAACGGCAACACCAAGTGCTACACCGACGGCATCACCGACCGCATCGCCGACTTCTCTCGACGCTAGTCCGACACCAACGGCACCGACGTCCGTCGGCGGCCGGGGAAATACACGCACAACGCTGCCCACCACGGGTTCACCCATCGAGACGCTAGTTCGTTTGGGCCTCCTCTCAATGGGCACCGGAGAAGCCTTCTTGGCTGTTCGTTCGGTTCGCGCTAGACGGCGCAAGGTACATCGCCGAACCGCTTAACGCTCTTACGCAGGACGTGCTAATCCTGGGCGATTAGCACCCTTTCCAGAACGACGTCCTGTTGCGGACGATCGCGGCCGTCGGTGTCCACCTTCGAGATCGCGTCGGCCACGTCCTGACCTTCTTCCACTATGCCGAAGATCGTGTGACGGCCGGTTAGGTGGGGGGTCGGGGCCACCGTCACGAAGAACTGGCTCCCGTTGGTGTTCGGTCCGGCGTTCGCCATAGCTAGATAGCCGGGACCGTCGAACTTCGGTCCGGAATCGACCTCGTCGTGGAACTTGTAGCCGGGTCCGCCCGTGCCGGTACCTAGAGGGTCGCCGCCCTGGATCATGAAGTTCGGGATCACGCGATGAAAGACCGTCCCGGCGTACAAAGATTCGCTCTTCTTTTCACCCGTCTCGGGATCGGTCCATTCCTTCGACCCGGTCGCGAGGCCGACGAAGTTATCGACCGTGTCTGGCGCCGTTTCCGGTAGCAAGCGGCACTTGATCTCACCCAGACTTGTGACGAGCGTTGCGTAAGTCGGCATGATGTCCTCCTTGAGTAGGTGCGCAGTCTAAGCACATAAGGGAGGCCTCGAATGGTCGACACATCAGACGTCGAGAGCATCGACCCCTTCGATCTCATGGATCTCGAGTCGGAGCGGCTCTACAGATTCTTCACATCGCTCAGCGACAACGAATGGTTGCCGGACACGAGATGTGAGGGCTGGCGTCGTCGGGAGATCGTCGCTCATCTAGCGGGGGGCGACACGTATCACACACACTGCCTGAACGACACAGTCCAGAAGTACGTCGAAGAAGGAACGAACGCAGGCGCCAAGAACGGCGACGAATTCAACGCCTGGCAGATCGACATCCGGAAGGAGCGGACCGCCAAGGATGTGCTCGACGAGTGGTGGAAGTTGAACTCAGACGTGCGGAAGCGGATGCGTGAGCGCGGCCGCGACGGGAGCATGGGGAGCTCGGTAGGCCCCTACCCCGTCGGCCTGATGGGATTCCATCTCATCAACGAGTACGCCACCCACTACGACGACATGGAAGGTCCGGTCGACGATCGCGAAGAGCGCACGGCGAATCGCGCGAAGATCGCGATGTTCGCGATCAAGGAAGCCGGGAAGGGCGAAGTCGAGCAGCGCGGCGACCGCTACGTCTTCAGCGCGGGCGGAGAGGAGATCGAACTAAGCCAGCACGACTTGGTTGAAGGCGTTACGGCCCGCCTGCCTAAAGACCATCAAATAACGTCGAGCTTGCGCGACGCTTTGCGCGCGCTGGCTTAACTCCAGTCCTTCGGCAAAACCTCGTAGTCGCCCGGTAGCGGGTCGAAGTCCGGGTTGCGCTTCTGGACGAAGCTTTGCACGCCTTCCTTGAAGTCGGGGAAGCCGAACGAGCGCGTCATGAGCTGGTTCGCTTCCTTCACCGACGGCGCGAGATCCACGTTCCAGTGCCGGTAGATCTCGGCCTTGATGGTGGCCATCGAGCGCGGCGAGCAATGATCGATCAGGTCCTTGGCGTACTCGCGTGTCTTGTCCATCAGTTCTTCCGGCGCGAACACCTGGTTCACGACGCCGAGCTCCTTGGCCTCCTCGGCCAGGAAAACGCGCCCGGAGAACAAAAGATCGAGCGCTGCGGCGTGACCGATCAGCCGAGGCAACACCCACGAGCTCCCGTGCTCGGCGATCAGGCCGCGGCGGACGAAGGCCGTCGTGAACTTCGCACCCGCAGCGGCGAAACGAAGGTCCGCCATCAAAGCTGCGCAGAAGCCGATGCCCGCGCACGCGCCGTTGATGGCAGCGATGATCGGCTTGTAGATAGTTGTAGGGAACCAGATGGGACGATCCAGTCCAGCATCGGATTCATCCGTAGCCGCGTTCCCCTGGAGGCTGTCCATGTCAGCGCCCGCGCAGAATCCCCTTCCGGCGCCCGTGACGACTATTACGCGCACGTTGTCGTCGGCCGCGGCCTGCTCCAGCAAGGCGTAGTAGCGGCGCGCCAAGCCGCCCGTCCAGGCGTTGAGACGATCGGGACGGTTGAGCGTGAGAGTCGCGATCCCATCGGAGACTTCGTAGAGAACGACGTCTGTATCGGTCTTCGTGTCCGTCATAGCACTCCCCTCTCGTTGCAGTGGCCCCAAGCGTCGTTCATGCTCATTCTCTAGTCAAAGCGGGGAGCTTGATGACAACGACTGAACCGATCGCGTTCGAGGAGTTCCTTTCACCCGCACTGCGCGAGCTCGAAGAGCCGGCCAATCGCGCCAACCCCTACCCCGTCTACAAGCGTTACAGGGACGAGCATCCGATACATCGCTCCGAGATCGGGATATGGACGCTTACCAGATACACCGACATCCTTTCCGTCCTTCGTGACGAGCGGTTCTCATCCGATCCACGCAACACGACCGTCTTCGATGAACTTGTAACGCCGGAGGAGCGAGCAAGCGACCCCATCCAGAACTTCGCTGACCGGATCCTTCTCTTCACCGATCCGCCAAACCACACGCGCATGCGCACGCTCGTCAACAAGGCCTTCACGCCGCGCACCGTCGAGGGCTTGCGGCCGCACATCGGAGAGATCGTCCGGGACCTGATCGATCAGGCCGCGGACGGCGGGGAGATGGACGTCATTCGAGACTTCGCATATCCCCTGCCCGCTCTGGTGATCTGCGAGCTCATGGGAGTACCGGTCGAGGACCGCGACAAGTTCAAGGGCTGGTCGGGAGATATCGCGCCGATACTCGATCCCATCACGCCGCCAAGCACTATGAACGTAGCGCTGGCAACACTCGGCCAATTTGCCGTGTACTTCTCACAGTTGATCGAGGAACGCCGCGAGCGTCCGACCGATGATCTGCTCAGCCGCCTCATCGCTGCCGAGCAAGCCGGTGAAAGACTTGCCTTCGACGAGCTTCTGGGGCTTTGCGTGCTCATCTTCATCGCGGGGCATGAGACGACTCAAAATCTGATTGGGAACGGCCTGCTCGCTCTGCTCAGGCACCCCGATCAGAAAGAGCTGCTCGCTTCAGATACATCCCTCGTTCGCAACGCGATCGAGGAACTCCTGCGATACGACTCGCCCGTCCAGCTCACGGCGCGCAACGCGCTCGCGGACATCGACCTCGCAGGAAACATAGTCAAGAAGGGAGAGCAGTTGATCCTCCTTCTGGGTGCGGGTAACCGCGACCCGGAGATCTTCCCGGACCCCGACAGGCTGGATGTCAGGAGAGAAGACGTCCAAGTCGTCTCCTTCGGCGCCGGAATGCATTTCTGTCTCGGTGCAGCGTTGGCGAGGGTGGAGGGTCAGGTGGCCTTCACCGAGCTCCTGACGAGATTCCCCAACATGGAACTGAATTGCGATGAGCCCGAATGGAGGAGCACGTTGACCCTGCGTGGTCTGAAATCCCTACCAGTGAGGTGGTCGGCATGATCGAAACGATGGACGGCGTCATCCTCGCGGTTCGCGACGCTGCAGCGGCGGCCAAAACATACGAAGCGATCTTCGGCACCGAGATCGTGCGCGAACGCCACAGCGACCTCCTCAACGCAGACATCACCACGGTGGGTTGCGGCACGGATCTGATCCGTTTGGCTCAGCCGGCCGGGCCGGGATCGGTTGCCGATTACGTCGAAGAGTGGGGCGAGGGCCTGTTCGGCGCCGTCTTCACCTCGAAGGACGTCGATGCATTGGCCAAGCATCTCGAGTCCAAGGGCATCAGCTCGAAGGAGGAGCACGGGTTCCTCTTCCTCGACCCGGCAAAGACGTTCGGTCTTCGCACCTTCGTCGGTCCTCACGAGGAGCGTGAGCCCGTCGGCGCGATCTCTTTCATCTACGAGGTCACGCATCTGGTGTCGGATTGGAAGGCCGCGAACTCCTTCTGGACGGATGCCTTCGCTCTCGACGGCGCGAAGTTCTCGCCCATCAAGAGTGACCAGTACGGCTACGAAGGCATGCTCACATTGTTCGACCCGCCCCGCTTGCTCGACCGCATCGAGGTCGTTTATCCGCACGACGAGCAGAAGGCGATGGGCAAGTTCTTCCTCCGCCGCGGCGAGGGTCCCTACATGTTCTTCACCGAGTGTGCCGACATGCCGGCGCTCGGTGAGCGACTGAAGTCGGCCGGTGCGCGCTTCGCCGGGAACCCCGAGCACGAGAGTGCCAGCCTGTTCCTGCACCCCAGTTCGACGCACGGCGTGCTGATCGGAATCAGCGCCAAGAACGTGGCGTGGAACTGGTCGGGCCGGCCGGAGCTCGCGAAGGCACGCGACTAGCAACGCGTCCGTAGTCGTTACGCTCGATAGATGCCGGAACGTCCGGAGATGCAAGCGCTCGCCGAGAGGCTCGGCGAGCACATCCAGGGAAAGACCCTGCGCCGGATCGAGCCGTTACAGTTCTCTGCTCTCAAGACCGTCTCCCCCGGCCCCCAGGAGCTCTTCGGCAAAGAGGTCAAGAGCGTGGGTCGCCGCGGGAAGTATGTCTTCCTCGACTTCGACGGCCCGCGTTTGCTGTTCCATCTCTCCCAAGGGGGCCGGGTAGACATCGAGGACCCCGCGAAATCGACGCGGCCCAAAGGCGCGGTGGCACGCTTCGTTTTCGTCGGACCGGCCGTCCTGATCAAGGAATACGGAACCGACCGTAAAGCCGGATGGTGGGTGCTGGCTCCCGGCGACGACGGGCCGCTCGTGAAGCTTGGCCCGGAGACCGACTCACCCGAGTTCGCCGAGCTCATCCGTACCGGCGACGACAACCGGCGCATCCACACCATGCTTCGGGACCAGAAAACAGTGGCCGGACTAGGGCGCGGCTACACGGACGACATCCTGCATCACGCGAAGCTCTCGCCCTACGCATCGCTCAAATCTCTCAACCCCGACGAGAGAGAGCGCTTGATCGATTCGATCGCCGCCGAGCTCGAGGACGGCCTGGAGCACGAGCGCAAGAGGACGGGCGGCCTGCCCACGAAGGTCGGCGATCACTGGCGTGTTCACAACAAGTACGGCCAGCCATGTCCGGTGTGCGGCAGTGATCTTCGCCGTGTGTCGTATGAGTCCCACGAAGTGACGTACTGTCCGGCCTGTCAGACCGGCGGCAAAGTGCTCGCCGATCGTCGGATGTCGCGACTCATCCGCTAGCGAGTTCGCTTCGATAGCCTCTGGTAACTCATGCCCCTGGACGTCGTCACCGCAACCAAGCATCTGTCTCGCGCCGATCCCGTTATGCGCAAGATCGTCAAAGCGGTAGGACCATGCGCGCTGAAGCCGGGCGCTCGTGGCGACAACTTCACGACGATCCTTCGGGCGATCGTCGGGCAGCAACTGTCGGCGAAGGCGGCCGAAACGATCTGGCAGCGATTGATCGCGCTTCATCCCAACGGACGGAAACTGTTGCCCGACGACATCCTCTCCGCGACGGCCAAGGAGCTTCGGGGCGTCGGGCTATCCAATGCGAAGGTCTCGTACGCGAAGGATCTCGCGCGCCACGTCGCCGAGGGAGAACTGAAGCTCGACCGCATCGGACGCTTCGACGACGAACGGATCATCACCGATCTGGTAGCGGTGAACGGGATCGGCCGGTGGACGGCCGAGATGTTCTTGATCTTCAAGCTCGGCCGTCCCGACGTATGGCCCGTCGACGACCTCGGTATTCGTAACGCGGTAAAGCGCTCGTACAACATCGAGCCGAACAAGCAGAACATGGCAAGCGTCGCCGAGCCGTGGCGACCGTGGCGTTCGGTGGCCTCCTGGTACCTGTGGCGAAGCCTCGCCCTCGATCCCGTCTCGGCACCGGTCCCCATCTAGACATGTCTCGCCGCCCGAAACGGTCCTCATTCGGACAGATCGCGCGCCTGGCCGGTCGCTCGCATCCGAGACTCCGTGCGCGGCTACCGTTTGCGCCATCGCCGAACGGAAGGCTCGGGGATCGAAACCGACCCGGACGCCCGGCGCGCCTACCTCGCTCGAATGGGGACTTCGCTCGGCGGACGAATGGGCGCCGCACGCCTGCGGACGCTGGGACGCAGCAAGGAGAAGAAGCGCGAGATCATCCAGGACGCAGCCATGCGTTCGGCGGCCGATGTTCTCGACGTCATGGGGAACATGAAGGGCGCCGTCATGAAGCTCGCGCAGATGGCGTCGTTCGCAGTCGACGGCCTGCCCGAAGGCGTTCAGCAGCAGCTCGCCCAGCTCCAGTCCGCCGCGCCACCGATGGCCTATGAACTGGTCGTCGAGGTGGTTGAGCGCGAGCTCGGTCTCCACCCGGAGAAAGCCTTCGCGTCCTTCGAGCCGGTGGCTATGGCCGCTGCGTCCATCGGCCAGGTGCATAGAGCTCGAACCCACGATGGCCGGGACGTCGCCGTGAAGGTGCAGTACCCGGGCGTGGACAAAGCGATCCTCGCCGACCTTCAGAACGCCGACATGCTCTTCCAGACCATCGCCGCGATGTTCGGCGGTTTCAATCCCCGCGAATTCCTCGAGGAGGTCGTCGCCCGCTTCACCGAAGAATTCGACTACCGGATGGAAGCCAAGAACCAGCAGTACTTCGCGGACAAGTACCGCGGCCACGCCTACGTGAAGATCGCGGACGTCGTTCCCGAGCTCTCAGCCGAGCGCGTACTTACTTCGGAACTGGTTAAGGGTCGGCGCTTCTACGACGTCTTGGACGAACCCCAAGAAGTCAGGAACCGATACGGAGAAATCATCAACCGATTCGTCTACAACTCGATAAACGTCGATGGGATCTTCTCCGGTGACCCGCACCCGGGCAATTACATCTTCATGGACGATGGACGCATCTGCTTCCTCGACTTCGGATTGGTCAAGCGCCTCACGCCTCATGAGCAGCAGCTGGTCCGGGCGCCCGGCGTCGCCATCCTGAGAAACGATCCTGCGTTGCTCGAGTCCTCGCTTCGCGACTTGCGCCTCATCCCGGAAGGCCAAGAGATCGACAATCAGCGTCTCTGGGACTTCTTCCAGATGATGCTTTCCGCGATCGCGAAGGATGAGCCGTACCGTTACACCCGCAAGAAGGTCGGCGACACATTCCGTGCCGTCGCGCTGCCGGACTCGCCGTACCGCGACATACAGCAGCTCGTGGACTTCCCCGCCATGCTCGTCATCTGGCAGCGCTACACCTTCGGGACGGCCGCCGTGCTCGGCCACCTCGAAGCCGAATCCAATTGGCATCGCTTCGCGCGAGAAGGCTTGCTCGGTGACCCGCCGTCCAGCGAGATGAGCGAGCACTGGTGAGCGGCACTTTCGAGCTCGACCACGTCGCCATCGCCGCGCATGACGTGAGCGGGGTCTTGGAAGTTCTCGTCGGAACCCTCGGCGTCCCGATCATCTTCGGCGGCGTGAACTTCGGATTCAGAGCGATGCAGGTCGAGGCCGGCAATCTGAGGATCGAGCTGCTCGAGCCGTTCAACGTCGAAGACAACGACTTCTTGAAGCGTTTCCTGGAACGAAGCGGCGAAGGTCCGCATCATCTGACCTTCAAGACCCACGACATCCGAGGCGAACTGGAGAGAGTGGCGGAAGCCGGCTATCACCCGGTCGGTGTGAACATCGACAACGACTTCTGGAAAGAAGCGTTCATCCATCCGAGGGAAGCCGGCGGCACGGTCGTCCAGATCGCGCAATCCGCATTCGACGACATGGACTTCGACGCAGAGGCCGGTGAGTACGGCCCCGGGCGCTGGTGGTCTGAGCCTCCGCCTCCGGCACCCGAGCGCGCACACCTCGATCGCGTCGTGGTTGCGACGGACGACGTCGAAAGATCTCTAGCGCTCTACCGTGATCTGCTCGGCGGCGAGGTGGCCGATCGCGCCGAGGGCTGGCTCGAGCTCTCCTGGCCGACCGGTGGACGGATCAGGCTCGAATCGGGTTCAGGCGAGCCGGGCATCGACCGTTTGGAGTGGACCCACCCCTCGGCACCCGAGAAGTTCATCGCCGCCGGAACGCGCTTCGCGATTCACCGCGGCTCCTGATCGCTCGGATCGAGGTCGATGTCCCCCGCACCTTCCCGCTTGGCTTCGGCTCGCAGCGACACCGCGATCGAGATCCCAAGCGACAGGACGATGAACAACAGCGAAGCCCAGATCGGGATCTCGTAGAGCTTGTGGATGAGCATCTTGATCCCAATGAATGCCAGGATCGCGGCCAGACCGATCTGTAGGTAGTGGAACCGCCGCATCATGTTCGCCAGGAGGAAATAGAGCGCGCGCAGCCCCAGGATCGCGAAGGCGTTCGACGTGAAGACCAGGAACGGCTCCCGGGTCACTCCGAAGATGGCTGGTATCGAGTCGACCGCGAAGATGATGTCCGTCGTCTCGACGACGATCAGGACGGCGAGCAAGGGCGTAGCGTAGCGGCGTCCGTGCTCACGAATGAAGAACGCCGGTCCGTGATACTCCTTCGTCGTCCGGAACAACCGCCGGAAGAGCTTCAGAACGGCGTTGTTGTCCGGGTGAACCTCGACTTCACCGGACCGTGCCATGCGGAGTCCTGTGAACACCAGGAACGCCCCGAAGACGTAGAGCATGAAGTCGAACCGCTCGAGCAGCGCGGCGCCGGCCGCGATGAAGGCCGCCCGGAAGACGAGGGCGCCGAGGATCCCCCAGAAGAGCACGCGATGCTGCAGCGTGGCCGGCACGGCGAAGTACGAAAAGATCAGGACGAAAACGAAGATGTTGTCCGCGGAAAGCGAGTACTCCAGCAGATAGCCGGTTATGTACTGTCCCGCCGCTGCGCCTCCCTGCCACCCCCAGATGACCATCGTGAACGCGACGCCCATCGACATCCAGATGCCGACCCACATCGCCCCTTCGCGGGACGACACGGCGTGCGCTTCGCGGTGGAAAAGGAACAGGTCGAAGGACAGCATCAGGAGGATGAAGGCAACGAAGCCGCCCCAGATGATCGGGCTGACGGCCATCAGTTGGGTGAGGAGTCGTTTTCGCGGCTGGTCATTTTGGCGAGTCGCTTCGCTCCATCGGGGGCCACTAGCATTCCATACACACGCTGCGGGGAGGGCTGCTATGGAGATGCGGAAGCTGGGTAGTCTCGAGGTTTCTGTAGTCGGTCTTGGTTGCAACAACTTCGGGATGAGGATCGACGAGACCGGCACGAAAAAGGTCGTCGACGCGTGCCTCGATGCCGGGATCAACTTCTTCGATACGGCCGACGTCTACGGAGGTCGCGGCAAGTCGGAGGAGCATCTGGGCAAAGCCTTGGGCTCCCGTCGAGACGAGGTCCTGATCGCGACGAAATTCGGTTCGCCGATGTCCGACGACGGCCAATCGCAGGGCGGCAGCCCACGCTGGATCAAGCAAGCCGTCGAGGACAGCCTGCGGCGCCTCGGCACCGATCGCATCGACCTCTACCAGCACCACTTTCCGGACCGTGACGCTCCTTTCGACGAAACGCTCGGCGCCCTCAACGAGCTTGTGGCCGAGGGGAAGGTTCGCGAGATCGGCTGCTCGAACTACGCAGGCAAGCACATAGACAAGTGCACTCGGATCGCACAAGACCAAGGCTTCACACAGTTCGTGTCGGCTCAGAACAACTACAGCCTGCTCGAGCGCAACCTCGAAGGGGACGTAGATGAGGCATGCGAGCGCAACGGACTCGGCCTGCTCCCCTACTTCCCTCTCGCGTCCGGGCTTCTAACCGGTAAGTACAAGTCGAAGGACGATCGTCCTGAAGGCACGCGCATAACCCTCATGGCGCAGGCCATGCCCGAGCGCGCGGAGCAAACTCTCACCGACGAGAACTTCGCGATCATCGGCCGGCTGCGCGATTTCGCGGAAAGCCGCGGGCACACCCTTCTCGAGCTCGCGATGTCGTGGCTGGCGTCCAAGCCGGTGATCGCTTCGGTGATCGCCGGAGCCACGAAGCCCGAACAGGTCAAGGCGAATGCCGACGCTGCGGCGTGGCGGCTGACCGACGAGGAGATGGCGGAGGTCGGACGCCGGGCGACTCGCTAGGTCACGTCCCGCGCGCGGAAGGACACGTAGCCGAGAACGATGACGGCCACGACGTAAGCCGACAGCAGAAGGCTGGGCCTCCACACAGACAGCACGACGGGCGCGTTTTCACCGAAGCTCTCCGGCCCGAATCCGCGTTCCGTTGGGGACGATCTCTCGATCGCATACCCCAGGAACTGTGGGACGTTCCTGAAAAGAGTCCAGGTTCGGAAGCGCGCGTCTTCCCAGAAGTTCAGCAGTGGATCGACGACGGCCGCATAGACACCGCCAACGACGATGGCACCGGCCGTCCCGCGCGTGACCATCGCCAGGGCAGCACCAGTGGCCGAGAACAATGCGGCCAATGCGGCACCTCGGCCTCCCGTCCCGGCCAGGTGGCGCCAGAACGTCTCCCGTCGTTCCCCGCATCGTTCCTCGCGCCCACGCGGCCGGCAGGTGGACGACCGACAGGAGAACGAGCAAGGCCGTGACGACCACAGCAGAAACGATCACGATCGCCAGCACTTTGGCGATGTGCACGTGCGCGCGCCTGGGCTCCCACGCGAGAAACGTCGCGATATTCCCAGACCCCCACTCGGCGCCGACGAAAGCCGCTCCGGCCAGGAAAGCGACTATCCCTCCCAGCACCGATGCCGCTCGAACCGAGTCCGGCATGACTTCCGCGTAGCGGAACGTTTTATCGAATGCGCCGACGATGTCGCCCTCTCCACACCCGAAGAAATCCTCAGGCGGGGGCCGACCTTCTCTTCGCTCGAAGGCTTCGGCCTCCTGGAGCGCGGAACGCTCGCAGTTCTCGATCTCGACCCGCGCGCGAGCTCGGGCCGACTCGATGTTCGCGTCGGACTCCACGAAATTGATGATCCCGGCGGCCACGATCCCAACGACGGCGGCGAGCAGCCCGATGCGGAAAAGCCTCCGGCGGCTTGCCCGGCTGATCTCGGTTCGGATGAGGCGGATCACTTCTCTTCTTCTCCGGTGAGCTCGAGGAAAACCGCCTCGAGACTGATCTCCTCGGCACGAAGCTCCGTCAGGTAGATACCTTCGTCGGCCAGAGCTCGCGTTATCTCCGAAGCGTCGTCGTCCCGACATACGACGCGCAGGCTCTTGTCACCCCGGAACGTCGCGGGGAACCCGGCGTTCTTCAGTACCGCCTTCGCGCGGGCGATGCGTTCCGTCCGGACGACGAACGCGCTTCCACCGCGAACCGACAGCACTTCCTCAACTGGACCCTGTGCGATGCATCGCCCTCGCGAAAGGATCGCGACCTGGTCGCAGATCATCTGCACCTCGCCGAGAAGGTGACTGGACAGGAACACCGTGCGTCCTTCGTCGGCCAGAGAGCGGAGCAGATCACGGATCTCCTTGAGCCCGGCCGGATCCAAGCCGTTGGCCGGCTCGTCCAGAACGAGAACCTCGGGGTCCTTGAGAAGCACGGCGGCAAGCCCGAGGCGCTGCTTCATCCCCAAGGAGTAAGTACGGAACCTATCTTCTGAGCGATCGGACAAACCGACCCGTTCAATCGCTTCGTCTATGCGAGCTTTCGGGAAACCGCGCGCCTTCGCCAGCAGATCGAGGTTGTCCCGTCCGGAAAAACCGCCGAAGAACGTCGGCGTCTCGACGATAGAGCCCACGCGGTCCACAACGTCGGACAGTCCCTTTCGAACGTCCGAGCCGAGGATCCGGCACCTTCCCTCGTCCGGACGAACAAGGCCGAGGAGACATCGGATCGTCGTCGTCTTCCCAGATCCGTTCGGTCCGAGGAACCCGTACACGCCGCCGGTCGGGACGCGCAGATGCAGACCGTCGACCGCGATGGATGGCCGGCCGAGCCGGCGCCGATAAGACTTGCGAAGCCCGAGGACTTCGATGGCCGTCAAGGCGAGGTCAGGCTGGGCCGCGCTGAAGCGATGCGGAAGCGCTTAGGGGATTGCGCTGAAGCGAAACGATCAGGTCGTGAACGGCTTGCTCGTCCCCGTTCCGGAGCAGCTCTATGGGGTCCGGCATGCCGTTGACGATCGACTCGAAGAAGACCTTTCGATCCTGGTAGGTCGGAAGCGTCGACTTGGCCCAATCGCGATAGCCGTTGAGGATCTCGGCCAACCGGGCGTAAGGAGCGCCGTAGGCCTCGGCGATCTCACGCTTCATGCGTTTGGCCAGCGCCGGCGATGCGCCGGCCGTGGAGATAGCAACCGCCAGTGGACCGTGCCTGGTTATCGCCGGAAGTATGAAGTTGCACAGGGGCGGCACGTCGACAACATTGCACAACATCGCTCGGGACTCGGCGTCGCTGAACACCTGGGTGTTGAGTTCCGTCTTTTCCGTCGCCGCGATGACGATGAATGCACCGTCGAGGTCCGGCAACCCCTCGTAGGAGCGTTTCTCCCACTTGATAGATCCCTCAGCGGCGAGCTCCTGGAGCTCGGCGACGGCTTCGGGTGCGATAAGCGTCACGTCGGCATCGCAGGCCAGCAGTCCCTCGACCTTTTCCAGGCCGACCGGACCTCCGCCGATGACGACGCAGCGTCGCCCGATGAGCTTTATGCAGGCGATATAGAAGGTTGTGTCGATGAGTGGTTTCTCTGACATGACGCGAGTCTAACTAGCTAACCGAGGCCGAGCCTCTGAAACTGTTCCGACGGCGCTTCAACCTCAGTGAGCGCGTCGCGCAGCAGATCGGCGGCCACTTCTTCTTTGGGCGTACCGGCCAGGTTGTTGTCTTCACTCGGATCTTCATCGAGATCGAATAGGTAGTTTCCCGAGAACGGGCCCCACGCCCAAAACGGAAGCATGTCGCCGTCCTGGAAGACCTGGCGTATAACCGGCACCTTCGATCCCGGCATCCGGTCGAGCACGGCACGGTCGTCCGGTAGCGGAAGTTTGATGTCGAAACGCCACACCGGCATCGTCGTCCAGCGGTTCGACCACAGGCTCATCGGAGTGTTGTTCTCACCCGCGGGTGCTCGGCCGTAGTTGTTACCTTCCCAGCGAAGATGGACCTCGCGGCCCCACACGCCGCACAGCGCCCAATCGCGCACAGAAGATTGCTCGCCGTTCAAGAGCGGCACGAGCGAACTGCCATGGGTTTTGTGCTTCATCTCGCCACCGAAGACGTCGACGATCGTCGCCGAAAGGTCGACCGACGTCGTGAGCGCGTCGATCGTCTTCGGCTCGGCCCCCGGCCACCAAACGAGCAACGGGTATGTGCCCCATCGTTTCGTAGACGGGAACCGGTGGCTTTCCCCAGATGTCCTTTTCGCCCAAGTAGTGACCGTGATCGGTCGTGACGATGACGGCCGTGTCCTTCCAGTAGTCGTTGCGGTCGAGCGCATCGAGCAGCCGCCCGAACCAGGCGTCGATCATCGTGAGCTTGCCGCCGTATTGAGCGCGCACTTGACGGGCCTGTTCTTCGTCGAGCACGCCGCTGGCCTGCGCACCGCTGGTGTACGGCGGCCAGATGAGATGTGGACCCTCCCAACGGTCGTCGTACATCGACGCGTAGGGCTCCGGTGTGTCGAAAGGCTCGTGCGGATCGAACTCGTCGATGAACAGAAGGAATCTGTCCCAGGTGGCGGCGTACTGCGGTAGCAAGTCGTCGCTCTGGCGTCCCGAGTGCGCGGGCGCTTCCTCGTCGAGCCACCGGGCGGCCGCCGTCATCGTCTTCGGGCCGGGAAAATCCGCTTCCTCCTTGAACCATCCGCGTGAGGTGTCGTACTGGATCCATCCGCGACCGAACGAAGGTGTTCCCAGCCAGCTTGGGTCCGGACGCGTCCGCCACGGGTCGCCCTCGTGGCCGCGCACGTAATCCCACGCCGTGAAACCGACGTGATAGTTCTCGCCGCCACTCTCGAAGAGGTGAGGGTGATCGCTGACCAGCTTCGTTGCAACGCCCGAGCGCCGCAGCGTCTCCGTAAAGGCCTCCTCCCAGATCTCGATCGAACCCCACGGACGCCAGAGGAAATCCCAAGATCCGCAGATTAGATCGTGCCGCGCCGGCATACACGGAAGGGAGCCGGAGAAGTGGTTGGTGAACTTGATCGCCTTGTTCGCGAAACGATCGAGGTTCGGCGTGTCGAACTCTTGGCTGCTGCCGTCGTCGTCGTAGGCGCCGAGCATCTTGCGGTTGAGGCTGTCGAGCAGAACGAATACGACGTTGTTCGGGAGATCCATCGCAGAAGAATCTAGTCCCAACGGCCCGTACAAGATCCAACCGCTCCGGCCTCGCCCATATGCGGATCGGGTCAAGCGAAGGTGACTAACACCCGCGCGAAGCGGCATCGTTGTCATGCTCATGGTTCCAGAGACCAGATACGCACCCATCGGCGATTCGATGATTGCCTTTCAGACCGTCGGCGATGGCTCGCGCGATCTGGCCCTGCTCGCGAGCATGGCGAGCAACGTGGAGATCGAATGGGAGTCCCCTGCCTTGGCTCGCCAGCGCGAACGCCTGGCATCTTTCAGTCGGCTGATCCTCTTCGATAGGCGCGGGTTGGGTCTGTCGGACCCGATGCCGGCCGAGCATCTCGCGACCTACGAACACTGGAACGACGACCTTCTGACGGTTCTCGACAGCGTTGGCTCTGAGCACGTTTCGCTTCTATGTGAGGTAGATGGCGGCCTATGGGGGCTACTGTTCGCCGCCACCTATCCACAACGTGTCGATGCTCTGGTGCTCTGGAACGTCACGGCTCGAAACGTCGTGGGAGACGACTATCCGTTCGGATACACACTCGAAGCTCAGGCCGCCGTGGTGGCATCCATCCGTGAAGGATGGGGTAGGACAGAGTGGGCTCGCATTGCCCACCCCGACAGAGATGAAGCCGACTGGCGTTTCCTCGCTAGATGGCAACGCGCAAGCATCACTCCGGCTGCCGCCGCGGTGCGCAGTCACATCGTGGGCCAGATCGACGTCCGTTCCATCCTGTCCACGATCCGGGTGCCAACCTTGGTCCTTCACCGCGAAGGGAATCGCTTCGTCGACGAGGGCGCCAGCCGATACCTGGCCGATCACATCGACGGTGCTCGGTTCGTTCAGGTTCCCGGTCGCGACGTTCACCTCTGGGACGACGAGCCGGTGCTCGACCTGATCGAGGAATTCCTGACTGGAGACGCGCCTACACCTTCGGGCGATCGGGTCCTGGCGACGGTGCTTTTTACCGACATCGTCGGATCGACCGAGCAAGCCGCAGATCTCGGAGACAACGCGTGGCGAAAGAAGCTCGATGAGCATGACTCTGTCGCCGCCTTGCTTGTCGAACGCTACAAAGGCCGGTTCATAAAGGGCACCGGCGACGGCACTTTGGCGACTTTCGAAGGCCCCGGGAAGGCGATCCGCTGCGTTCACGACCTCCGTGACAAGCTGCGCGCGATCGGGATCCGGATCAGAGCGGGCATTCACACCGGCGAGATAGAGCTTCGCGGCGGCGACATCGGAGGGTTGGCCGTGCACATCGCTGCTCGGGTTCTCAACGAGGCTAAAGGTGAAGAGGTTTGGTGCTCTCGTACGGTGAAGGACCTCGTCGTGGGATCTGGGATCACGTTCGAGGATCGCGGCGCCCGCCGACTGAAAGGCGTGCCCGACGAGTGGCAGCTGTTCGCCGTGCGCGATCCTTAACGGGAGGCGGAGCGCATCCGTGACGACTACCGCTACCGGTGAAGTCGACGTCCTGCTAGAAATTCACGGGTAGCGCTACGAGCCCGCGCAGGATGGGCGCGGGACGCCATTCCAGCTGGGCGTCGGTAAGCGCGAGTCTCGGGAACCGCCGCACGATCGTTGACAGCGCGACCTCGCCTTCCAAACGTGCGAGGTGGGCCCCCAGGCAGTAGTGGATGCCCGCCGAGAAGGACAGATGCGGACACGGGTCCCGCCCGATGTCGAGGGTGTCCGGATCCTCGAAGACCTCGGGATCGCGGTTGGCCGAGCCGAGCAGGCAGGTGACGAACATGCCGGGCTGAAATTTCTCCCCGGCGATCTCCGTGGACTGAACAACGACCCGTCCGGTGAACTGCACCGGCGAGTCGTAACGAAGTAGCTCCTCGACCGCATTCTTCTCGATCCCGTTTTCGGTTCGGAGCCGCTCGAGCTGATCGGGGTTGAGCAACAACGCGAGCAGACCGTTGCCTATGAGATTGACGGTTGTCTCGTGGCCGGCGACGAGAAGCAGAAGAAGCATCGCGAGCAACTCACCGTGAGTTAGACGGTCGCCTTCGTCCTCCGCCGCGATAAGCGCCGACAAGAGGTCGTCGCGTGGCTCGGCGCGGCGCGCCGGCAGAACTTCACGGAAGTATTCGAGGAGCTGGTTGCGTCCTTCCATGGCCTTCATCGCGATAGCAATGTCGTCGATCGGACCGAGGGCGACCGCGATCTTGTTAGAGGCGTCCTTGAAGAGCTCGCGGTCTTCGGGGTCGACGCCGAGCATCTCCGAGATGACGGTTATCGGAAGCGGATACGCGAAGTCGGCGATGACGTCGAGCTCGCCCTGGGACTCGGCTCGGTCGAGCCATGTCTCGACGATCTCCCCCACGCGCGTACGCCATCGTTCGACCATGCGCGGTGTGAAAGCCTTGTTCACCAGAGTCCGCAATCGCGTGTGGTGAGGAGGGTCCGAGCCGAGCATCGAGCGCGGGATGTCGTTATCGATCTGCGGACCGCCTTGCCGCTCGGCGGAGAACCGATCGTGGTCGCGCAGGATCTGGACCATGTCGTTGTAACGCGTTAGGACGTATCCGCCGACCTCATTCATGCTCACCGCGGAGTCGCGGAAGTGCATCGGCGCGGCCTCGCGCAGTGCCTTGTAGCGCGAATAGGGATCGGCCAGGAACTCCGGCGATCGCCAATCGAAGGTTTGCGTCGTGGTCATCCCTGTGTCCCTCGGTGAACGGCTATGTGACAGTACTACTGTAACGTTCTGGCTAGCGAAGTCCTAATCGGCTCCGGAGCCCGGACACGACGTTTTCGGCCATGCCTCGTAACGCCGCCGAACCACGGATCGGCTCGAAGTTGTCCGACGCCTCATCGAGTTGAGTAGCCTCCGAATCGCTGAGCTGGATCTCGGCCGCTGCCACGTTGGCCTCCAACTGCTCGACGCTCGACGCGCCCGGTATCGCAACCACGTTCGGATGGCGGATGACCCAAGCCAGCGCGATCTGCGCCGGCGTGCACTGGTGGCTGGCTGCGACGTCACGAAGAGCCCCGATCAACGGTCCGGCGCGTTCGAGGTTCTCGGGCAGGAAGAGCGGATTAGAGCGGCGGGCCGTGCCGGTGGGCAAGTTGTCGGCGTCGTAGCGTCCCCCGAGCAGACCTTGAGCCAGCGGGCTGTAAGCGATGACCATCCTGCCCTCGCTGCGGGCGAACGGAACGAGATCAATGAGTGGCCGCCTGTCGACGAGGCTCATCCGGACCTGGTTCGACAAGACGGGAAGTCCAAGGGCGCGATCGGCCGACATCCAACGCGACAGCGGATAGTTGCTGACGCCGGCGTGACGCACCAAACCCGAATCGATAAGCCGGCGCATCCCCGTCATGGCCGTTCCGTCGCCGACCAGCGGGTTCGGCCAGTGGATCTGGTAGAGGTCGATCCTGTCGACGTGCATACGCATGATGCTCGACTTCGCGCGCTGCTCGACGATGGGCGCGATCGGAAGTACGGGGAGGAGCTTGGTTGCCAGGAAGACATCTTCGCGCCGGTCGGCGATGGCACGTCCGATGATCTTCTCCGAGCGTCCGAATCCGTAGAGCTCAGCCGTGTCGACGAGGTTCACACCGAGATCAAGAGCTCGGTGCGTTATTTCGACCGACGTCGACTCGGCATACTCGTCGCCGTACCCCCAGTCCCATGAGCCGAACTGCCAGCAACCCAGCCCGATGACCGAGATCTTCTCTCCGCCTACTTCCACGTGGCGCATGAAACTCTCCCTCCAAACCTGAGACCATCGGAGTATGTCATTACCTATCGCGCCTCCCGTGAAGCCGATGCTCGCGAAGGCCAAGGACGAGGTTCCGCGCGGCGAAGAATGGCTGTACGAACCGAAATGGGACGGCTTCCGCGCGATCGTCTACCGCGACAAGGACCTGCTGCAGATCGACAGTCGAAACGCGCGTCCTCTGAACCGTTACTTCCCGGAAGTCGAAGCTCTCTTGCGCGAAGCATTGCCCGATCCATGCGTAGTCGACGGAGAGATCATCCTTCCAACACCCGACGGCCTCGACTTCGATGCGTTGCAGAACCGGCTTCATCCCGCCGCATCGAGGGTGAACATGCTCGCCGAGGAGACACCGGCGAGCTTCGTCGTCTTCGACGTCCTCGGGACAAAGAAGAACTTGTGCGACGAGCCGCTGTCCGAGCGACTGAAGGTGCTCGAAGAAGCGTTCGGAAAGACGCGTCCGAAGAACCCGGGCGATCCCGCCGTGCTCGCCGCACCCACGTTCCATCTCACACCGTGCACGCGCGATGCGGATGTCGCCACGCGTTGGTTCGACGAACTCGAAAAGGTGAAGTGCGACGGGATCGTCGCAAAGAACCTGAAGCTGCCTTACTCACCGGACAAGCGCGTGATGCTGAAGATCAAGCACAAGCGAACCGCGGATTGCGTCGTGGGCGGGTACCGGACGCACAAGAACGGTGGCGTCGGTTCGCTCCTTCTGGGCCTGTACGACGAAGGTCAGCTCCGATACATCGGGCACACATCGTCCTTCAGCGCGAAGGAACGAAAGGAGCTTGTAAAAAAGCTCGACCCGTTGCGCAACAAGAGCGGCGAAGGCTTCGGCGACCCCGAGGAATGGGGGCCGGGAGGGCAGAGCCGATGGACGGGAACGAAGGAGTACGAGTGGGTGTCACTCGAGCCCAAGCTTGTGTGCGAAGTCACATATGACTACGCACAAGGCGGACAACGGTTCCGCCACGCAGCCGGCTTCGTCCGTTGGCGCGAGGACAAGAAGCCTGAGGAGTGCACCTTCGACCAGTTGCGTGACTGACGCCGGCTGGGAAGACGGGGTGTAGCGTGGACTTGGATCGTCGACGCAAGGGGGATGCCATGAGGGGGCGAATTCTCATGCTGGTTGCGCTGGCGCTGCTTGTTGTGCCGTCGTGCAGCTCCAACGACAACGATGGAGTGACGGCATCTGCGTCACCTTCGGCGGCCCCAGCGAAGAACATCAACGTGTCGCTAAAGGAGTTCTCCGTGACACCGGATGCTCCGGTCGGCGCCGCAGGCGATATCAAGTTCAACGTAACCAACGATGGGACGGAGGTTCACGAGTTCGTTGTGATATCGACCGATCTCGACCCAGGAAAGCTTCCGACGAAAGCAGACGGATCTGTTGACGAGGACAAAGTCGACGGAGTCGATGAGGTCGAAGACCTCGCTGTCGGGAAGAGCGAAGACCTTACCGTCGATCTCGATCCGGGCCCGTACGCATTGGTCTGCAACCGGGTCGAGACCGAGAACGGAGAAACCCAAGCCCACTACAAGCTGGGGATGCGTACCGCCTTTACCGTGCGCTGAGCGGACGGGCCAACGATCGATTCGGGTTAGTTGACCTTGCGCTCCCGGCCTTCCCAGTAGGGCGCCCGCAGATCGCGCTTCAGCACCTTCATCGCGCCGGACAACGGTAGCGGCTCGGTCGCGGAACTCCACCGACCGCGGCAATCTTGTAGCCGGCGATCCAGTCCCGGCAGTGTGCGCGATGATCTCCTCCTCCGTCGCCGTCGCCGTTTCGTGCAGCACGACGACCGCGTGCACGGCTTCACCCCACTTCTCGCTCGGGATGCCGATCACCGCGACCTGCAGGACGGCGGGATGCTTGGCGATCGCGTTCTCGACCTCGGACTGGTGTAGATGTTCTCGCCGCCCGACACGATCATGTCCTTCACGCGGTCGACGAGGAACAGGTAGCCCTCGTCGTCCAGGTATCCGGCGTCGCCCGAGTGGTACCAGCCGCCGCGGAACGTCTCGCGCCGTCTCGTCCGGCCGTTTCCAGTACTCGCGCAGGTACGAGCCCGGACGTCATGCACACCTCGCCGACCTCGCCGTGCGGCAGGATGTTGCCCGTCCGGATCCTGGATCGTGATCTGCACGCCCGGGACGGCCCGGCCCGGCCGAGCGCAGGAGCTGCGCCGCCGCGTCGGTGGTCTTCGGGCGTGAGCACGGTCGTGACGGCCGTCGCCTCCGTCATGCCGTACGCCTGGTACAGGTCGACCTCGGGCAAGAGCTCCATGATCTTCGTCGAGCAGCGCCTCGGGCATCGGGCGACGCGCCGTACGCGAGGAGCCGCAGCGACGCGAGCCGCTTCGGGTCGAAGTCGGGGTGCTGGAAGCGTCATCCCGATCATCGTCGGCACCATCGTCGTCCCCGAGATCTGATGCGTCTCGATGGCGTCCATCACGACCTTCGGATCGAACGCCGGGATCGACGCGAGCGTCCCGCCGATCGTGTGCGGTGCCGAGCACGCTGAACACCGACGCGCCGTGGAACATCGGCGTCTGGTTCAGGTAGATCTCGTCCTTGTCGATCTTGATGGCCAGGAACACCCGGTAGTTGTGCAGGGTGCCGGCGCGTTGGTCGATCAGCACGCCCTTCGGCAGCCCGGTGGTCCCGCCCGTGTAGTTGAGGATCACCGGGTCGGACTCTTCGGTCTCCGGTGGGATGTCGGTGCTGCCGGCGGCGACCAGGTCCTCGTACCTGACGTCGTGCGCAGCGTCCCCTTCGCCGATCAGCACGACCTTCTCGAGGTCCGGAAGGTTGGGACGGATCTGCTCGATCGACTCCGGCGAAGAACGCGTCGGTCAGCACGACCTTCGAGCCGGAGTCCTGGAGGATGAACTCGAGCTCCTTGGGGGCCAGGCGGATGTTGAGGCCGTTGATGATCCCGGCCCCCATGAAGCACGCCTGGTAGAGCTCGACGAACGCGTGGCTGTTGAGTGCGAGGATGCCGACGCGGTCGTCGCGCTTCATCCCGAGCTCCGAGCCGAGCGCGTTGGCGAGTCGGCAGACGCGCTCGAAGTGCTGCTCGTAGGTCGCCTTGTACGTGCCGTCGATCATCGCGGTCTTCGTCGGGTAACGCTCGACGCACGGGATCAACTGCCGGTGATAAACGAGCTCCTTGACGACTAGGTCGCGATCTCCCACGTTCCCCTCCGACTAATGTTCGATATTCGGCGTTATTGGCGTCTTCAGTATCCTGACCGCCCGACATGAACAAGCGCGACTTGGTGGTGACCTTCCAGAAGTACGTCCTCAACCCGATGAGCAAGATGTTCGCGGGCCGGGGTGGCTTGATCCTCCTCGAAACCATCGGACGCAAGAGCGGTGAGCGCAGGCGCACGCCAATGGGAGGGAAACTCGACGGCGACACCGTTTGGATTGTCGCCGAGCAAGGCTCGCACGCGAACTACGTCCGTAACATCAAGGCTGATCCTCACGTGCGCGTGAAGGTCGGCGGCAAGTGGAGACCGGGAACAGCAAGGACGGTTCCCACCGACGACGCCCGAGCGCGTTCGCGCGGAAGCCTCAACGGGGCCATGGTGCGGCTGGTTGGGACGGAACTGCTGACGGTCCGAGTCGATCTCGACCCGACCTAACCGACGAGCGAATCCCGCAGCTCGCGCTTCAGGATCTTGCCCGCCGCATTGCGCGGCAGCTCTTCGTCGCGGATCTCGATGCGCACAGGCACCTTGAACGCGGCCAGCCGTTGCGCGACGTGGTCCTTCAGCTCTTCCTCGGTGACGCTGGCACCCGGACACGCTTCACTACCGCTGCGACCTCCTCGCCGAGCACCCGGTGCGGGATGCCGATCACGGCCGCCTCACTCACGGCCGGGTGTTCGTACAGGACCGTCTCGATCTCGACGCAGTAGACGTTCTCGCCGCCGCGGATGACCATGTCCTTCGCGCGATCGACGATGTAGAGGAAGCCCTCCTCGTCGACACGTCCGATGTCGCCCGAGTGCAGCCATCCGTCGCGGAACGTCTCGGCCGTCGCCTCGGGCTTGTTCCAGTAGCCCTTCACGACGTTCGGCCCGCGCATGCAGCACCTCGCCGAGCCCGCCGGTCGCGACTTCGTTGCCGCGCTCGTCGGCGATCATGATGTCGTTCACGGGAGACGGGACGGCCGACGCTCTCCGGCTTTCGCAGGTAATCGGCTCCGCCGTTGCCCACCGCGAGGGACGACGTCTCCGTCATCCCGTATCCGTTGCCCGGGGCTCACCGTCGGGAAGTGCTCCTTGATGCGCCGCACGAGCTCCGGCGGCGCCGGCGCGCCGCCGTACCCGATGCCCTGCACGCTGGACGTGTCGCGCTTCGCGAAGTCCGGCGACTCGAGCACCTGCCACACCATCGTCGGGACGCCGCCGAACGAAGTGATCTGCTCGCGTTCGATCAGCTCGAGCGCGCGCTCGGCGTCCCAGCGGTACATGAGGACGATCTTGCTGCCGAAGGCCAGCGCGGGGACGAGCGTCGAGTGGCATCCGGTCACGTGGAAGAAAGGGACGGACAGCAGCTGCGTCGGACGAAGCGCGCGGGGCTGTGCTCGCCGCCGCCGCGCCAACGCCGCGGCTCATGCCGGCGTACATAAGGTTGAAGAGGTTGGTGCAGATGTTCCGCTGGGTTCCCAGCGCGCCCTTCGGGTTTCCGGTCGTGCCGGACGTGTAGAAGATCGTCGACTTCGTCGTCCGGAACTGAGCTCCACATCAGGCAAAGAATCAACATCCCTGTCCAATAAAGCTTCGAGCGAAACGGTTCCATCCGGGGCTTGGGAACGTGCGATAACAACGTGCTCCAACTCGAGACCTTCTCGATGCGAAGACACTCGCTCCCAGCGCTCGATGTCGGCGATGAAGACCTTCGTGCCTGAGTCGCTCAGACCGTAGGCAAGTTCCTCGCCCGTCCACCACGAATTGAGAGGGACGACGATCGCTCCGGCAACCACGGCGGCCCAGAAAGCCACCGACCACTCCGGATAGTTGCGCATCGCGACGGCGACGCGGTCGCCCTTCGTGACACCGGCATCCTCGACGAGCCAGGCCGCAAGTGCGCAGACGGCGCGGTGATGCCGCTCGAACGTCCAACGGTCGTCCTCGTAGACGATGAACTCCTTGTCGCCGTGCGCCCGCGACAGCTCGAACACTGCGCGCAGCGACGGCGGCGCGTTCTTCCACAGCCGCATGGGAACGCCGTTTACCTCACCTTCGACCATCTCGAGTAGCTGACCTTCCGCGGTCAGTTGCTGAACGGTCGGATCGGAAAGACTGGTTACGGGCATCTAGAAACCCAGATCGCCTGTCGCTTTACGCACCGACCCGGTATCGGAGTAGGCCTTCATCGTGAGGTCGGCGATGCGCCACTGGTGGACCTCGTCTGCGCCGTCCACCAATCGGGCAGAACGTGCGTGTTTCATCATCTGCTGCAGCGGTGTGTCGGCCGAATAACCGAGCGCGCCGTGAACCTGGATCGCGCGGTCGATGATCCGCCACAGCATGTTCGCGACGTGGTGCTTGGCGAACGACACTTCCTGACGGAAGTCGAGGTCGTTCTCGATCTTGTACGCGGCGTGGAGAACCATCAGCTTCCCGGCGTAGAGCTCCATCGCCGAGTCGGCGATCATCCACTGGATCCCCTGCTTGTCCGCCAGCGGCGCGCCGTGAAGCTGCCGCTTCTGCGCGCGGTCGATCATCATCTCGAGCGCAAGCTCCGCCTGACCGATCCATCGCATGCAATGAGCGAGCCGTGCCGGGCCGAGTCGTACCTGTCCGAGCCGGTGACCTTGTCCGCGTCCTCCGAACACGTTCTCGGCGGGGACGAACACGTCCTTGTAGATGATCTCGCTGTGCGCCCCGCGGCCGGCCATCGTCTCGATATCGCGAACGATCTCGAAACCCTTCGCCGGAAGGTCGAGGATGAACGCGGTGTTGCGGGCTTGCGGCGTCGGCGCGTCGGGATCGGTGCAGGCGATGACGATGGCCATGTTCGCCCCTCGGGCGCCGGACGTGAACCACTTGTGGCCGTTGATCACCCATCCGCCTTCGACCTCTTCGGCCCGCGTCTGGATGCCGGTCGGATCGGAGCCGGCAACCTCGGGCTCGGTCATCGAGAAGCACGACCGCATCCAGCCCTCACACAGCGGCTTGAGGTACTTCTCCTTCTGATGATCGGTTCCGAAGTGAAGAAGGGTGTGCATGTTGCCTTCGTCGGGCGCCTGGCAATTCAGGACGAAGGACCCGATCGAGGCACGCGATGCTTCGGCCTGAACGAAGGCCATAGCGGTAGCTCCGAGACCCAGACCGCCCCACTCCTTGGGCATCTGCGGCAGGAATAGTCCGACCTCCTTGGCGCGTATGCGCAGCTCGATGATCGCGGTGATGAACTCGGCTCGCGTCGACTCGTCGTCGTAGTCCAGCTTTTCGCTGCGCGGCCGCACCTCTTCGTCCATGAACGTGCGGACCCGGGCGCGGATCTCCTCGACGTCCGGTGGCAGCGTGAAGTCGATGGCCATTTAGTGGTTCCCCTCCACTTGACTCTGAAGTCTAGATACTCAACAGCCGTAGTCTCGGACGCAAGATGGCCATCGAGATCGTTTACGAGATGCACTCCACGACGCTCGACAACGAGCGCGGCTTCGCAACGGGCTGGAACCAGGGCGAACTGTCGGAGGTCGGACGACAACAGGCTCGGGAGACCGGCCTGCGCCATGCAGACCGCTCGATCGATGTGGTCTATCCATCCGACCTACGTCGCGCTACCGAGTCGGCGGAGATCGCCTTCGGTGGTCGGGACGTCGAGATCCGAGCCGATGCCCGCCTGCGCGAGTGCAACTACGGCGAATGGAACGGCGCGCCCGTCGACACGATTCACGCCGACCGGAAACGCTTCATCGACCGGCCCCATCCCGGCGGCGAGAGCTACCGCGACGTAGTTGAGCGAGTTGATGACTTCTTGAAGGAGCTGGCCGCCTCGGGTCATTCGAGCGTCGTCCTCATATCGCACCGGGCTCCCTGGTACGCGATGGAGCACCTGCTGAACGGCATTCCGCTTCTAGATGTAGTCGAGAGCACCTTCGAGTGGCAGCCGGGATGGCGATACACGGTGAACGGCTAATCTCATCGAAATGAGCGAAGGACCACTCCACGGAATACGAGTGCTCGACATGTCTCGCGTGCTCGCCGGACCCCATTGCAGCCGGATCCTGTCCGACCTGGGAGCCGACGTAATCAAGGTCGAGCCTCCGGAGGGAGATCTCACGCGGTTCGCCACCACACGCGTGAATTCGATGTCGGTGTATTACGCGCAGCAGAACGTCGGTAAACGGAACATCTCCCTCGACCTCCGCAAGCCGGAAGCCGTCGAGATCGTCCTGCGCTTGGTCCCCCATTCAGATGTCCTGCTCGAGAACTTCCGACCGGGCGTGATGGATCGCATGGGCCTCGGCTACGAGACCGTCAGCGCGATCAACCCCGGGATCGTCTACGCGTCGATCAGCGGATACGGGCAGACCGGGCCGTGGAGCTCCCGCCCGACTTACGCGCCGATGGTTCAGGCCGAGATGGGCTGGGTCGAGGTCGTCGCGCGCGGGCGCGACGGCGTCCCCTTCCACGATCCGCTCTCGCATGCCGACGTCTACTCCGGCGTTTACGGGGCCGTCGGCGTACTCGCCGCACTGCAACACCGCGAACGAACCGGACTAGGGCAGCACATCGACCTCGCGATGGCAGAGGTATTGATGTCGGCCAACGAACACTTGGCCGCCGAGCACGTCCGCGAACGCAAACGTCCCGCGCACTTCGACGACCCTCATCCGATCTTCAAGATGAAGGACGGTACTTGGGTCTCGGCATCGGCCGGTCCGACACAACGCGGCGCTTTCGCGAGCTGGTGCACAGCTATGGACAAGCCCGACCTCGGTGAAGATCCACGCTTCGCGGACGAAGAGGCTCGCGATAAGCATCGCGATGAGTTGCTCGATGTCCTTCAGGAGTGGGTACTTACCTTCGACTCCGTCGAGGAGCTGGAAGCGGCACTCGACAAGGGACGCCTTGTCCTCGGCGTTATCCGCACCATCACCGAAGCCGCAGCAACGGATTGGGCCAAGGAACGCGGAGCGGTCGTCAAGATCTCCGACCGGAAAGACGGCGAGATCACCGTCCCCAACACGCCGTGGCGGTTCTCGCAGGCATCGAGCGGTGTCGCTGGAGAGGTGGCACATCGCGGTGAGCACAACCGCGAAGTTCTGCGCGATCTGCTTGGCATGACGGACGAAGAGATCGCCAAGCTCGAAGCCGACGAGATCCTTTCGAGCCGTCTGCCCAAATAGCGCGACGAACCCGTATTTATGCATTGAGGGAGTTTCTTCCAACACCTACGATGCGGCGGAACAACCACGGGGGTAGTGATGGGCGCGACCGAAGGCTTCGTCGACTTCCGCGGATACCGAACCTGGTACCACCTTGCAGGTGACCTCCAAAATCCGGCTCCCGGAAAACTTCCGCTTCTGTTGCTCCACGGCGGCCCAGGCGGCACGAGCGACGTCTTCGAGCCAATCGACGAGCTCGCAACGGAAGGAAGGCCGATCATCCGCTACGACCAGATCGGATCGGGACGTTCCGATCGCCCGAAGGACCCGTCGCTATGGACCGTCGAGTCGTTCGTGGATGAGCTGAGGACTGTTCGAGACCAACTAGATCTCACGGATTTGCACCTGCTGGGTCACTCGTGGGGCGGGATGCTCGCTCTCGAATACCTGTTCACTCAGCCCACCGGCGTCGCAAGCCTCATCATGGCGAGTTCGTTGGCGACCACGAAGATGTGGACGGACGAAGCAAAGCGGCTGCGTCTAGAGCTTCCGGAACACGTGGTGCGCGGCATGGAGCGATGCGAGTCGTCCATAAGCACAAAAAAACCGAAGACCGGCAAGCCGGCAAAGACGCTCAGCGATAAAGCGCTGACGAGCAGAGCACGCATGATGTCGCGGCTTGGTACAGCCATCACAAGCAATACAGCGATGCGGATCTCGGCAGCGGCTTCTCACGTCTCCTTTCTACGGCCGGCGGCCTATCAGATATTCAGCGGCCTGTATGGACGACGCTTTGGTTGCCGGCTCGATCCGATTCCTATCGAGGTCTACAAAATGTTCGCGGGAATGAATCGCCAGGCCTACGAGACGATGTGGGGACCGACCGAGTTCTTCGCCACGGGGACGCTTAAAGATTGGGATGTAACCGATCGCCTGAACGAGATCGATCTCCCGACACTGATCACCTCAGGGCGTTACGACGAAGCCACTCCCGCTCAGATGGAAGTACTCAATACAGGGATAAATGGCTCGGAGTGGGTGCTCTTCGAGAACAGCGCCCACTGTTCGATGGTCGAAGAGCCAGATGCATATAGAGAAACCCTCTCGACCTTCCTCGCGAAGGTAGAGAGCTAACCCGTCCCGACCGACTCGATCGCGTTCTCCCGTAGACGCCGGTAGTCGAGCTTTCCGGCCGGACTGCGACCCAGCGTCGGCACTCCGATCACCTTCTTCGGTGCCTTGAAGGCCGAGAGGTTCGACTTCACGTGCTTGATGATCTGCTCTTCGTCGAGCTCGGTCCCCGGACTGACCTCGACCAAAGCCGTGATCGCCTCGCCCCACTTCTCGTCCGGGACTCCGACCACAGCGACGTCGCGGACCGACGGGTGAGTCTTGATGACTTCCTCCACCTCTTCCGGGAAGACCTTCTCGCCGCCCGTGTTGATGCACACCGAACCGCGGCCGAGAACATGGATCGATCCATCGGCTTCGATCGTCGCGAAGTCGCCGGGGATCGAGTAGCGGGCTCCATCGATCTCGCGGAACGTTGCCGCGCTCTTCTCGGGGTCCTTGTAGTAGCCGACCGGAACCAGACCCTTGACGGCGAGCAGACCGATCTCACCCGAGCCTGGCTCGAGCTCGCGACCGTCCTCGCTGATGACCTTCGTGTTCGGACCCGCTTGGAACTTCGCCGTCGTCAGCAGCGTTGTCCGCCCATCGACGTCGAGGTGCCCATGCCCGAGCGCCTCCGAGGACGAGAACGCGTCGTTGAGCATCATCGCCGGGTGGTGCTTGAGCAGACCCTGTTTGGTCTCCTGGCTCCACATCACACCCGAAGAGATGATGATGAACAGACTCGATAGGTCCCACTTCCCGGGATTCGCATCGAGCTCGCGGAGTATCGGTTTTGCGAACGCGTCTCCGACGATCGCAAGCATCGATATCTTCTCGCGCTCGATGGAATCGAGCAGCTCCGCTGCGTCGAACGATCGCTTCTGCAAAGTGACGATCGATCCACCGAGATTCATCGCGATGAACGACGTGAACGCGCCCGTTCCATGCATCAACGGACACACCGGACACGCAACCGGACCGGGAGCAGCCGGCGGCGTCCACTGGGCTCCCGGGCCCCCGGTGTTCTCGGCGAAGGCCTGGGTGAGCATCCCCATGGGCCACATGACGCCCTTGGGCATGCCGGTCGTTCCGCCGGTGTAGAGCATGTAGAGGTCATCGCCGGAACGTCCCCACTCCGGACGCACACGTTCCGTTGCAGACGTCGCAGCGTCTTCGTAAGGAGTGGCCCAATCCGGGCAGTCACCGGATCCGTCGTCCACCCACAGCCACAGCCGAACACCCGGCACGCTCGCACGCACCTCCTCGATGCGCGGAGTGAACGTGCCGTGGAACACCACGGCTACCGCGTCGGAGTTGTCCCAGAGATAGGCGAGCTCGGCCGCTTCGTATCTGTAGTTCGTGTTGACCGGGACTAACGAGGCCTTGACCGTTCCGTAGAGAGACTCCAGGTACTCGGTGCCGTTGTAGAGGTATTGCGCGACCTTGTCCTGACGATTCACACCAAGCTCCAGCAAGGTCTTGGCGACTCCGTCGGCCCGTCGGTCGAACTCGCTCCACGTGAACTTCCGGTCGCCGTGGACCTGCGCCGGTGCGTCCGGAAATGCGTCGGTGATCTGCTCCCAAAGATCGGCGAAGTTCTCGCCCATTCGTCCCCCTGTATAGGCTTGCGGTAACCGAGACAGTAATGGTGTCAGATAAGGGGTGACCCGTGATCAAGACTCGACTTACAGAGATCCTCAACGTCGACCACCCGATCATGCTCGCCGGGATGGGCGGGGTGTCCTACCACCAGCTCGTCGCCGCCGTGAACAACGCCGGCGGGTTCGGAACCTTCGGCTGCGGAACGATGGGCCCCGACCAGATGGTCGAGGAGATCCGCAAGTACAAAGAGCTGTCGGACAAGCCGTACGGTGTCGATCTCCTGACTCCTGTCGGCGGCGCCGAGCCATTCCTCGAGGCCGCTGTGAAAGAAGGCGGGATGTCCGTCTTCGTCGCTGCGCTCGGTGTGCCCACGGAGACCCTCGACTACTGCCATAAACACGGCGTGATCGTCGTGAACATGTGCGGCAAGGTGAAACACGCCGTCGCCGCGGTCGAATCGGGTTGCGACGTAGTGGTCGCCCAGGGAACCGAGGCGGGCGGACACACCGGACAGGTCGCTACATTCCCGCTCGTGCCCCAGATCGTCGACGCGGTCGGCGACAAGGTTCCGGTCGTCGCGGCCGGCGGCATCTACGACGGACGACACCTCGCGGCCGCTCTCGCTCTCGGTGCCGACGGCGTGTGGGTCGGCACTCGCTTCATCGCAACGCCGGAAGCTCGTTCTACGCCGGGCTACAAGGAAATGCTGATGAAGACGGCCGAGGACGGAACGGTAATCTCACGTGCATACACCGGCAAGACGCTTCGCGCGGTCCGCAACTCGTACAACACCTACTTCGAACAACACCCTGAGGAGCTGCAGCCCTTCCCGCAGCAGATGCTTCGATCAACCAAGGACGGAGCGATGCACCTCGGCGGCGACGAATGGACCGACGTCGACCCGGACAAAGAGTGCTACCCAGCCGGACAGGGCGTGGGCGCGATCCACGATCTGATCCCGGCCGGCGAGCTGGTCCACAAGTTCGTCGCCGAGGCCGAAGAGGTACTCGCGAAGATCGGACGGCTTCCGGCCAGCGTTAGTTAAAGCGTTCCACACGATCTGGAAAGCGAACGCGACGGGCTAGGTTCGGGCACTCTCACGTACCCCGGCGAACAAGTCGGTCTCGGGCGGTTCCGGCTCGACCAAGCTGCGCGCCAGGATGTAGTCGTCGAAGGGGTGGATCTCCTTCTGTACCTCGGGCGGCAGCCCAAACCAGAACCGTGAGTTCGGATCGACCTGCGTGCGGTGCGCAAGCAACGCGTCGCGTCTCACATCCGAGTAGCCGTAGATATCGATCGACGTCGTCGTGCTTTCGTCCTGCGCCGGGCGGTTCTTGAACCAATCCTCTGAGAACGGCGACTCCAGACCGAGCTCGAGGAACTTCTCGTGCGTCGCGATCATCCGCTTGCGCGACCACATCGTGTAGTAAAGCTTCACCGGCTGCCACGGCTCCCCGGCCCACGTGTAGGCATCTGGATCGCCACTCGCCTCGAATGCGGCCACAGAGATGTCGTGGACGCGTATGTGGTCGGGATGCGGATATCCGCGGTGATCGTCTCCGTAGGTGACGACCACCTGAGGGCGCTCTCGCCGGATGATCGCGACCAAACGCCCGACGGCCTCGCGGAAGTCGGCCTGAGCGAAGCTCTCCGGGTGGTTGTTTTCCTCGGTGTCCGGCATCCCAGAGTCGCGGTAGCCGAGCATCACGACCTCGTCATAGCCGATGATCTTGGCGGCCTTCGCCAGCTCCTCGCGCCGGACGGCCTTCATGTTCTCCCGGACTTCGTCCTTCTCCATCTCCGGGTTGAGGATGTCCCCCGCCTCGCCACCCGTCGCGCAGACGAGCACGGTCCGGACGCCCTCGTCGTGGTATTTCGCCACCGTACCTGCGCCTTTGGACGCTTCATCGTCCGGGTGGGCGTGCACCGTCAGGAGAGTGAGCCGTTCGTCCATGTCCTCCATTCAACCCGATAGGGCCCATATGCGTTCCGCAAGGGGGCTGGGCCAGAATGTATTGACTGGGGAGTCAAGGGGAGGCTTTTCGTTGGCCGAAGCAACTGCATCTCAGGGGACGGAAACACGCGCACCCGACGGCCCTCACTACCCCACACTTCCCCAACGCGCCGTCGGGTATCGCGCGAAGTCCCAACCGGACGAGCCGGCGATCATCTCGGCCGCCGGCGATCGAACGTGGGCCGAGCTCGACGGACGGACCAACCAGCTCGTCCGCGCGATGCGGGCTCGCGGGATCGAGGCCGGACAGTCGATCGCGCTCGTCTGCTCGAACCGTCCCGAGTTCGTCGAGGTCTACGTCGCCGCGGCGCGCAACGGTTTGCGGCTTACGCCGATCAACTGGCACCTGGGAGCCGAGGAGATCGCTTACATCGTCAATGACTGCGAGGCGGCCATCTTCGTCGGTGACGAACGCTTCGCCAAGACATGCGCCGAGGCCGCGGAACTTACGCCGGGGCACGAAAGTGTTCCTGGCCGTCGGGGGGCCGCATCGAGGGTTTCGACGACTACGAAGAAGCCGTGAGCTCGGAGTCGCCCGAGACGATCGAGAACGAAGGCTTCGGGAGCACGATGCTCTACACGTCCGGCACTACCGGACGCCCGAAGGGCGTTTACCGCCGAAAGCCCGCGCCGCGACGAGTGCAGAACGAGGCCGCCACGTACACGACGACGGCGACCTTCACCTGTGCACAGGCCCGCTGTACCACGCGGCACCACTGGCGTTCTCGCTCGGGCTTCCATTCCTCTGGGGGATCGGCGTCGTGGTGATGGACGGCTGGGATCCGGAGGAGACGCTCCGACTCATTGAAGAGCACAGGGTGACGCACATACATCTCGTGCCCGATCATGTTCCACCGCCTCCTGTCGCTTCCCGACGAAGTGCGAGGCAAGTACGACATCTCGTCGCTTGAAGCGGATCGGCCATGGCGCAGCTCCGTGTCCCGTCCATGTGAAGAAAGCGATGATCGACTGGGTCGGCCCGATCATCTGGGAGTACTACGCAGCCACAGAAGGAGCCGGGCACGTCCGTCGAGTCGGACGAATGGCTCACCAAGCCGGGAACGGTCGGCAAGATCCCCGAGGAACCACGTCGAGATCCGGGACGACGACGGGAACGCCGTTCCGACGGGTGAGATCGGGACAGTCTTTCTACGCGCACCAGAAGAGGTGGACACGCGCTTCGAGTACTACAAGGACGACGAGAAGACCACGAAGGCCTACCGCGGCGAATACTTCACTCTCGGCGATATGGGCTACGTCGACGAGGACGGCTACCTGTTCCTCACCGACCGTTCCGCCGATCTGATCATCTCGGGCGGCGTGAACATCTACCCCGCCGAGATCGACGCCGTGATGCTCACGCACCCGGCCGTACGCGACTCGTGCACGATCGGCATCCCGAACGAGGAGTGGGGCGAAGAGGTGAAGGGCGTCATCGAGCTCAAGGACGGATACGAGCCGTCGGACGAGCTCGCTCGAGAGCTCATCGAGTTCGCGCGTACCAAGCTGGCCAAGTTCAAGTGCCCGAAGACGATCGACTTCGAGGACGAGCTCCCGCGGCACGAGACCGGAAAGTTGTACCGACGTCTGATCCGCGAGACGCTACAGAGAGAAAGCGAGCAACTGATGGGGATCTGCGAAGGACGCGTCGTCATCGTCACCGGAGCCGGGCGCGGTATCGGCCGCGGTCACGCACTGGAATTCGCGCAGGCAAGGCGCGAAGGTCGTCGTGAACGACCTCGGTATGGAAGGACGTGACGGAAGCGGCGCGTCTCAACCCGTCGCGCAGAGCGTAGTCGACGAGATCAAAGCACTCGGCGGTGAAGCCGTCGCCAACAGCGACGATGTTTCCGATTGGAACGCGGCCAAATCGATGATCGACCAGGCCTACGACGACGTTCGGCGACTTACACGTCCTCGTGAACAACGCCGGCATCCTGCGCGACCGCATGCTCTTCAACATGGACGAGGCCGAGTGGGACTCGGTGATCAAGGTTCATCTGAAAGGAACGTTCTGTCCGACGCGTCACGCCGTCGCTCGCTGGCGCGAAGAATCGAAAGCGGGAGCCGAGCTCGACAAGCGCATCATCAACACGACGTCGGCGTCCGGGATCTACGGAAACCCGGGACAAGCGAACTACGGCGCGGCGAAGTCCGGCCTCGCGTCGTTCACGATCATCACGTCGCGTGAATTGTTCGAAGTACGGGATCACCGTAAACGCGGTGTCGCCGGGCGCGCTGACACGGATGACCGAAGACCTCGGTCCCGGGCCGCACGGCACCTCCGGAGGGTGAGTGGAGCCCGCGTGACGCCGACAACATCGCGCCGATCGTCGTGTGGCTTGGAAGCGCAGAAGCGAAGGGCGTCACCGGACGCATCTTCGAGTCGTCCGGCGGACGCCTCGGCATCGCTGAAGGCTGGCAGCCGTGGGCCGAACCGCACCAAGGAAGGTCGCTGGGATCCGGCGGAACTGGGTCCCGTGGTGTCGGAGCTGGTCGCCGAGGCGGCCGAGCCCGTGGGCATGGGCGGCGTTCCCCTGAAAGACCGCCAGCGCAGCTCCTAAAGGCCCACCTGAAGCGCCTGAAACTACAGCGCTGTAACGCGAGTCTGTCTGTAGTTAGCCCCAAAAGGTGCGCTCGCTTGCGCGCCGCTAGAAGGAGGTAGTCATGGGCGCTGCTGGAAATGTTGGGCGCAAGGTCAAGGACTCCGTCTCCGGAGTCGTCAAGGGAGCCGGCGACGTCGTCGGTGGCACGGTCGACGCGGTACGCGATGCAGTTACCGGAGCGCTGGGCGGCGCGGGAGACGTAGCCAAGGAAGCCACCGGCGCCGCATCGGGCGCCATCACCGGCGCCCTCCAGGCCGTGGGTGAGGTCGGAGGAAGTCTCATCGACGTCCTCAAGGGAACCGTCGTCGGCGTGATCGAAGGCGTCGGCGAGATCACAACCGTTACCGCCGGCGTGGTCTCCAACACCGTTCGCGCGGCGATCAAGGGAACGGCAGACATCGGCGGTGACGTTGCCGAGGCTGCTGCGGGAACGGCCGAAGCCGCGATGTCGGCGACGAAGAAGCTGGCGCTGGGCGCGGAGGACACCGCTTTCAGCATCGGACGCGGAGCCATCCAGGGAGCCAAGGACATCAGCGGCGACGCGGTGTCGACGGCGAGCGAGACCGTGAGCGGCGTCGTAAAGGGAGCAACGGGTATCGCGGCCGATACGACATCGGCGATCCAGAGCACGGCCAGTGGGCTCGTCAAAGGCGCCGGCGACGTCGGGACGGATCTTCGTTCCGTCGCACGCGCCGCCGTCGTCGGTGCTATCGACACAGCCAAAGAGATCGGCCTGAACGTCGAGGACGCCGCGGCTGCCGCCGCAACGGGAGCCGTAAACGGCGCAAAGGACTTCGGTCAAAGTGCAGTCGACGCCGTGCGCGGCGTCGTCACGGGCACGATCGATGGAGTGAAGGTCACGGTTCGCGGCAACGGCCGAAAGAGCGCACCGCGCAAGAAGTCATCCAGCGCATAGCGGAGCGGAACTCTCGAAGTGAAGGGCCCTTCTTAGGAAGGGCCCTTCACTTTTCTAGAGAGCCTCCTCTCAAGCCTTACGCGCAGTGATCTTCGCGACGCGCTCATCGCGCAGCTGAGACCGGCGGATCTTCCCTGCGTCGTCCCGCAGGGCTTCTTCAACGAACTCGTAAGTGCGCGGGAGCTTGTATCGGACGAGTCTGGACGATAGGAAGTCGCGTAGCTCCTGTTCGGTTGCGTCACCGCGCAGCTGCACGATCGCGTGCACGGCTTGACCCATGTCTTCGTCGGGTAGACCGACGACGGCGCACGACTGAACCATCGGATGTTCATCCAGTGCGGCTTCGACCTCAGCCGGATAGATGTTCGCTCCTCCGGCCAGGATCAGGTCGGTTCGCCGGTCGGCAAGGTAGACGTAGCCTTCTTCGTCGATCCACCCCATGTCACCGATCGACTCCCATCCGTCCATCACTCGCGCATCCGCGCCTAAGTAGCGATAGGTCGGGTTCTCACGGTCGGGTGGGAGCATGAAGATCTCCCCGATCTCGCCGGTCGGCAGGTCGTTGCCGTTCTCGTCGACGACTTTCATCTTTCCGTAGACGGTGCGTCCGACCGACCCGCGATGCTCGAGCCAATCGGTCCCGTTGATCACGCACAGACCTTGGCCCTCGGTTCCCGCGTAGAGCTCCCATACGACATCCCCGCCGAGCCAGTGGATCCACGCTTCCTTCACCCACGGCGGGCACGGCGCCGCGCCGTGCCAAACCGTTTTGAGCGAGGAAACGTCGCGCGCCAAGCGCTCGCCTTCCGGCAAACGCATCACGCGCGACATCATCGTCGGCACTACCCAGAGCCACGCCACCCGGTGTTTCTCGATCAATTCGACCGTCTGCGCCGGATCGAAACGCGTCGTCACGATCACGTGGCTCCCGCGAAACAGCCCGATCGCGGCGAACTGGAACGGCGCGTTGTGGTACAGGGCGCCGGGAACGAACACGACGGAGTCGAAAGGCACCCCGAAAGCGCCACCGACGCCGAGCTGGGCCACACCTCGGGTCCCCGAGAGGATGATCTTCGGGCGTCCGGTGCTGCCGCCCGAAGTCGGCGCTTTCCACGATGCAGCGATCTTTTCGGGAAGTGCCTCGTCCGACAGCGAAGCATCGGGCTCGAAGCCCGGTTGGAGCTGGACGCGTCCGCCGATGTCGACGCCGGGACCGCCGACGACGATCGGCGGATCGGCCAGCTCGATGATCGCCTCGAGCTCGGCGGCCGGAAGCTTGGCCGACACCGGTTGCGGTGTCGCGCCGAGCTTCCAGCACGCGATCGCCGCCTCGAAGAACTCGATGCCGTTGGGAAGCGCGATCGTGACTAGGTTGTCCTGCTTGACTCCGAGTTGTTCGTACGCGCGGGCGAGGCGATTCGTCCGAAGGTCGAGCTCTCGGCGAGTGAGGGTGCGGTCCTCGTGTGTGAGAGCCGGCCTATCGGGATCGGCTTCGGCCGCCATCCATATGGCCGTGCCGATGGCGACCTCGCGACGCTCGGGTGCTTCGCTCATTTAACTGCGCAGGCTAAGGGCCACGGCAGCAACCGCGGCCAAAGCGATGGTGAAAACGAGGACCATCGGCAGCCGCGACGGCTCGATCGGAGCGTCGGCCCGGATCGCGCGGTCGTTGCGACGATAGGTGCGGTACGCAACAGCACCTAGAAGGGCGCCGAGAACGATGAGGACGACCCCGGCCCACTCCGAGACTGTGTCGTCCGGACCGACGACGCGAGCAAGGACCAATCCCGTCGCCACGAACGTGAGGCAGGTACGTCCCCACGCAAGGAACGTGCGCTCGTTGGCCAGGCTGAAACGAAGATCGGGCTCCCGCGAATTACGCGGGTCTTCGACCAAACGCTTCTAGACCTTCTCGAGCTCTAGCTCGATCTCCCAGGCCTCGGAACCAGACGCGGTCGGCGCAGTTTCGACCTTCCCCGCAGCGCGCAGGAGCTCGATGCGCCGATCGACCTGCTTCAGCATCACTTGGCCGAAGAGCATGAAGTCGCCGTCGCCATCTCCACCGTACCCACCGCCGCCACCGGCGGCATCACCGTTACTACCGGCGCTGGCCGCGTAATCCTCGGCCTGCTTGCGGGCGTGCTCGATGATCTGCTCGGCCGACAGCCGATTCTTCTTCGGAGCGTCTCCGTTGGCCGGGACCCCACCGGCTGCGCGGGCGACCGGCGACACCTCGAGGTACATGTCGCGCAGGTCGTACATGCGCTCGACGGCGAACTCGGCGAGCTCGGGGTTCTCGGCGATGATGCGCCGGCAAAGGTAGGTGCCGTACGCGATGTGGCGACGCTCGTCATCCTGGATGTGGCCGAGACCTTCACGCAGGCCGGGCATGACGCCGAACTGGTCGAACATCGCCTTCCACATCTTGTAGCCCGCGATCGCCAAGCAACCCTCGATGAACTGGTTGTAGGTCACCGAGCAGTCGAGGAACGCCTCGGGCGAACGGTCGGTGAGAACGCGGCGCATCGTGAGCGGAAGGATCTTCTCGAACAGACCGTCCGGCTGCTCGGGATCGGGAAGCCTCACACCGCGCGCTTCCTGGTTGGAGCGTGCCAGTAGCGCATCTCGAGCGGGTCGGCGCCGATGGCTTTGAACCAGCGGGAGAAGAAGTCGACATGCTTGGCCTCTTCGTAGGCGAACTGCGTGAGGAAGAGCGTCTCTTCGGCGCGGCCCTCGTCGGCGATGGCGAAAACGAGCGGCATGATGTCGAGCGTCACGCCTTCTTCGCCGACCATGAAACCGTTGGCGAGACCGGCGAGCATCAGACGCTGCTCCATGGGGATGTTCGCCCAGTCCTTCGCGTCCTGCGAGAAGTCGAGATCGGCGGGGTCCCAGTGGAGCTTCTTGCCCTTGTCCCACAGACGCCACGGAAGGATGTCGTGGTTCATGCCCTTCGGGGACGACCAATCGGAGAAAACGCGCGTCTGCTGCTGGACGTCGCTGATTGTCTTTGGCGTGGTCTTGCGAGCCGTGTCCGTCATTTACCTCTCCCCCTGTCTCTGGGACGCCGAAGGGCAGTCCCCCGCAAGCACGGAACTCGCCAAAACTATACCCACCGGGACAGGTTTCGTCTAGGGCAGGGTAAGGGGCCCCCAACGGGTAGCCTGAGCAGCCTGGATACCTCATACGACGTCGGCCGACGCCGCCTGCGAAGGTTCGCCTTCTTCATCGCCGCGGCTTTCGGGGCGCTGGCCCTGGCCATCTGGTGGTCCGGACGCATCGATACGCGCGCCGGTTCGGAAGTCATCTCGGAGGACGGACCGGCGCTGCGCATCACGAAGATCCCGAAGACGTATCGCGCCGTCTTCTCCGTCGAGACATACGCCCAGGACGAGAGAACCCTCACGACGGAACGGGTTTGGGTGCGGCGTCCGTTCGAGAGTCGTGTCGAGACGCGCACCGGAAAGCCGCCGGGCACTACACAACTCTCGCTTCGGCAAAGCGCTTTTGGCGTTCTGGCGTCGATCACTCCCCAGGCGCGCCCGCTGAACATCGCTGCCCCGCCGTCGGTTGCATCGAGCGACCTTCGAGTGGATGCAGCCCTCAAGAAAGCGCTCGACAACAAGACGATCGTGCGGCGCGAGAGACGCGAGGTCTACGGGCGCGAGTGCCAGGTGTATCGCGCCGGGGGCCCGGTGCTCGCCGGAGATATGGAAAAGTACCGTCCCCGAAGTGGCGAGTTCGCCGACTTCTGCGTCGATCGAAACGGACTGGTGGTCGAGGAGGTCTGGACGTCCAAGGACAAGCTGCTGCGTCGGCGCGCCGCCGTCGAAGTCGAGATCGACCCGAAGCTAAGCGACGGCCTCTTCGATATCGAGGCGCCGGCGGAAGAAGGTCCGACGCGCGGGACCGTTCAATCCGTTCCACCGGACGCCATCGATCGCACCAAGCTGTGGACACTCCGATCCGCGCCCAAAGGATTCGACTACCTCGGCAAGTTCGCCGTCATCCGCTCTACTGCATCGGTTCCCCAGCAAGGAGGTGCAGGTGTACCGGCCGTCCCTCCGACGTCGACCAGCGATGTCTACATCCGCGGGCCGGATCTGATCGTCGTCGATCAGGACCCGTCCCTCATCGCGGCGATCCGTTCGGAGGATCGGCCCGAGAAGAAGATCAAACTCGAGGGCTTCGACACGGCCGAGGTGATCGTCGACGCCCGCATGAGCGAAGTGCGGGGAGAGACCGAAGACGACTCGGTCGTGCGCATCTACGGAACCGTCGACCCGGACGAGCTGATCGAGCTCGCCAAGGATCTGCGGCGCCCGGCTCGCTAGCGATTGGGAAAAACCTGTCCCCATCGGTATCGTTTTCCGCGAACCATGGCGCGCCTACCGTTCACCGATCCCGGCAAGAACCTGGCCGTGAACATCTTCAAGGTGATGAACAACGCGCCCGCGGCCGCGAAGGGATTCTCGAGCCTCGGCTCCCGCATCCTCGGCGAGACCTCCGTCGATCCCAAGCTCCGCGAGCTGGTCATCGATGCGATCTCAGTGAAGCTCGACTGCCCCTACGAGTGGAGTCATCACGCCAAATGGGCGCTCGATGTCGGAGCTTCGACCGAGGAACTCGAGGCGCTGAAGTCCAACGACCTCGACAAGCTCGGCGCCCTCGAGCGCGCGTGCGTCGGCTACGCACAGAAGGTGGACGACAACACCGTTGCCGACGCAGACATCGATGAGCTACGCAAACAAGGTCTAAATGATCAGCACATCGTCGAGCTCACGCTTACCGCCGGTTTCTATGGAATGACCGCACGTTTCCTCAACGCGATGGACGTCGAGTACGACCCGGACGTACCAGAGAACTTCGCGATACCAACCTCCGGCGGAAGTGCCGCGAAGGAGACGGTCGAACGCCTCAACGCCCGGCGGGAGGCGTAGCTTAGGACCGGGAGATCCAGCAGGAGGGGAGATGGCGACGACGGAAACCAAGCAGCGGGAAACGACCGACCTAGAGGAATTCCGCGAGAGCGCGCGCGAATGGCTCGCAGAGAACGCACCCAAACGTGGCGCAGAAGTCGTCGACAACGTCATGGGCGAAGCCCACGACATGGGCTCACCCGAAGAAGCCGCGTACGTCACGCGTGCCCGCCAATTCCAAGCAAAGCTCCACGATGCAGGGTTCGCCGGGATCGCCGTCCCCAAGGAGTACGGGGGCCAGGGCCTGACGCGCGCGCATCAAGCCGTTTACCAGCAGGAAGCGGCCAAGTACGCGATCCCCGCAGTTAACGGCCTCGGCTTCAGCCTGTTCGTCCCGACGATGCTCGCCCACGGCACCGAAGAGCAGAAGAAGGAGTGGATCCCGAAGGTTCTGCGCAACGAACGGATCTTCTGCCAGCTATTCAGCGAACCGGGCGCCGGTTCGGACCTCGCCGGCCTCCAGTCGCGGGCCGAGCGTCACGACGGTGAGTACATCCTCAACGGACAGAAGGTGTGGACGTCGGGTGCGCAGATAGCCGACTTCGGCGGCGGTCCGTTCCGCACCGATCCCGACCTGCCCAAGCACCAAGGCCTCACGTTCTTCATGGTCGACATGAAGCAAACGGGCGTGACCGTTCGTCCTCTGCGTCAGATCACCGGTGAATCGCATTTCAACGAGGTTTTCTTTGACGACGTCCCGGTCCCCGAGGCAAGGGTGCTCGGCGGTGTCGGTGAGGGATGGCGCGTTGCACTGACGATGTTGATGAACGAGCGCATGGCGCTCGGTGGCGGTGGCGGTGGTCCGCAACGCCGCGGTGGGGGCGAAGGCGCGATCGTGCGACTCGCGCGCGAGCTCGGCTTGTTTTCCGACGCCGAGTCGCGTGATCGCGTCATGGATCTCTATATCCAGCAGCGCGTGCTCGGCCTGCTTGGTCGGCGCATGGCCGAGGAAGCCAAGAACAAGCCACCGGGCCCCGAGTTCTCGATGATGAAGCTCATGGGTACGCGCGTGGGTTCGCAGATCACGGAGCTCGCGGTGAATCTCGTCGGCGCCGGCGGCGCCGCTTGGGAAGACGATGAAGACAAGGGACGCCGGTGGTCGCAGCAGATGCTCGCGTCGCGGTCGGGGAAGATCGCCGGCGGTACCGACGAGATCTTGCTGAACATCATCGGCGAGCGTGTTCTCGGACTCCCCCAAGACCCGCGCGTGGACAAGGACGTTCCTTTCCGAGAGGTAAAGGTCGGCAACGTAAAGGGCGGCTAAGCGATGACGACGACCAACACCAAACCCGCGGACACCGAGATCGAGGAGTTCCGCGCAAACGCCCGCGAGTGGCTCGCAGCCAACGCGGTCAAGCGCGGCGCGCCGGGCTCGGAAACCATGGGACGTCCGAGCGGCGAGATGGGCTCGGAAGAGGAGAAGCGCGGCATCGCTCGCGCCAAGGAGTTCCAGGCGAAGCTGGCCGACGCCGGGTTCGCCGGAATCACCTACCCGAAGGAGTACGGCGGTGCAGGTCTCACCCGCGCGCACCAAGCCGCGTTCAACGCCGAGGCCGCTGCTTACGTCCTGCCGACTTTCGCCATGTACATCGGCCAGGGCATGTGCCTGCCGACGATCTTCACCCACGGCACCGAAGAGCAGAAGAAGCGCTTCATGCCCAACCTCATCAACGGCGCGGAGATCTGGTCGCAACTATTCAGCGAACCCGGCGCGGGATCGGACGTCGCCGGACTGCAGATGAGGGCCGAGAAGTTCGGCGACGAGTGGGTGCTCAACGGACAGAAGGTCTGGACGACCGGCGCGCACTACAGCGAATGGGGCGAGGTCATCGTCCGCACAGATCCCGACCTGCCGAAGCACCAGGGCCTGACGATGTTCCTCGTCGATCTGCACGCGCCGGGCGTCGACGGTGCGTCCGCTACGACAGATCACCGGTGAAGCGCACTTCAACGAGGTGTTCTTCGACGACGTGCGAGTGCCGGACGACCAGCGCTTGGACGAGGTCGGCTCCGGCTGGAAGGTCGCGCTTACAACGCTGATGAACGAGCGCATGTCGATCGGCGGCGCCGGTGGCGGCGGCGGCCGTCGCGCGGGAGGAGACAACGCGCTCGTCCGCCTCGCGAAGGACCGCGGCTTATGGTCCGAGCGCGAACACCGCGATCGCGTCGTCGATCTCTACGTCCAGAACCGCGTGCTCGTCGATGCTTCGCGAGCGCATGGCCCTGGCAGCGCGCAAAGCGATCCCCGGGTCCGGAGTTCTCGATGCTCAAGCTGATCGGCGCGCGCCTCGGCGCCGCTCAGAGCGAGCTGTCGGCGAGTCTCGTCGGTGCTTCCGGGATCGCTTGGGAGAAGCGAAGGCGGCGCCGGAGAAACGGCGGGCATCGGGCTGCTCAGCTCCCGCTCCGGAAAGATCGCCGGCGGGACCGACGAGGTGATGCTGAACATCCTCGGCGAGCGCGTGCTCGGTCTTCCTCAGGACCCCCGCGTCGACAAGGAAGTGCCGTTCCGCGAGCTGAAGGTCGGAACGGTCAAGGGCGGCTGACCCACCCGGGAACAGCCGCAGGCGTTAACCGGGTTAGCCTGCTGCCATGACCAGACCGATCGAGAAGACCGAAGAGGAATGGCGGGAGCAGCTCAGTCCCGAGCAGTACGAAATATTGAGGCAGGCCGGCACAGAGCGCCCGTTCACCGGCGAGTACGTCCACAACAAGGACACCGGGATGTACCACTGCGGCGCCTGCGGGGCCGAGCTGTTCAGCTCCGACACCAAGTTCGAATCCGGGACGGGCTGGCCGAGCTTCTTCGAGCCGGCGATCGCCGAGAACATCGAGACGCGGGACGACTCCAGCCACGGGATGGTCCGGACCGAGGTGCTCTGCCGGGCCTGCGGGTCGCACCTTGGACACGTTTTCCCGGACGGGCCCAATCCGACCGGCCTTCGTTACTGCATCAACTCCTGCGCGCTCGATTTCGAGAAGCGCTAAGTTCCGGCCGGCTTCGGCGGACGCAGGAAGACCGCCTCGGATTCGGTGCGCACCTTGAATCCGAGCGACTCGTACAAACGAATCGCGTTCGTGTTGGAAGCTGCAACGTTGAGGAACGGCTTCTCGCCGCGGCCGCGGATGCGCTCGATCAGCTCTAACACCAATGCCGTGCCCAGTCCTCGTCCCCGAAACTCTCCGGCCGTGCACACCGCGCTGATCTCGGTGTAGTCACCGCAGCGGAACCGCTGTCCCGCCATCGCGACCAGCCGGCCTTCGACACGGTGGCCGATGTAGCCGCCGAGTTCGAAGGTCCTCGGGCCGAACGGGCCGGGCTGCGCTTCGGCAACCAGCTCGAGCATCTCCGGCACATCGGCGGCACCGAGACCCAGGAACTCGAGTTCCGATGGCTTCATGACAACGTCGTCGGACAACATCTGGACGGCGGGCACGCCGCCCATCCGCTCCCACCCATCGGGTTCTTCGACCTTCGTTGCGAATATGCAGGTGAATCCCTCGTCACCCACCATCTGCGCCAGATCGTTCCAGGCCGCTAGCGTCGGCTCTCGCAAGGCGGCGAAGGGTGCAACATCCGCGAGGAACCGCCCGGCGAGACCGTTCATCTCGGCCAAGTGCCGATGAGGACCGTCGATCGAATGCCAGACGGAGTTGTCGAGAACGCTGGGGGCGGACAAGGCGTTATGCGGGAGCGGGAGCGTAGAACGAACGGCGCCGCGACGTGATCAGTGCGATCGGAGCAACCACGAGGATCGCGCCGACGATGCACAGCAGCGCATAGCCGAACGTCCCGACCAGAAAACCTGAGCTCAAACCGGCGATCGCTGCGGATGTCCAAACGACGGCGTCCGTAGCACCTTGCAATCGGGCGCGGTCGCCGTACGACAGGCCTTCGGTGAGCATCGCGCTTCCGGCGACGAACGAGAGGCTCCATCCGAAACCGAGCAGGAAGAGCGGAATCGTCAGCAGCGTGCCAGCGTGGTCCGGCATAGCAGCAGCCAGAATCGCCGACGCCATAAGCGTTGCGAATCCAACGAGCACGACCGGGATCGCGCCGAAGCGATCTGTCAGTCGTCCGGATATCGGTGAGAGCCCATACATCCCGAAGACGTGGATGCCGATGACCAATCCGACCGAGCTCAGACCGTGCCCCGTATCGCGAAGGTGGAGCGGCGTCATTGCCATGATCAGCACCATCACGGTTTGCGCAACGGCCAACGAAACGAGCGCAGCCTGGGCGCGCGGCGCTCGCCACAACTCGGTTATGCGTCGTCCCGTCGGCGCTTCCTGCGTATCGAACGGAACAAGAGCATGTCGCCGGATCCTCAGTAGCGCGAGCAACACCAGCGCTGCCACCACCGAACCTATGACGCATAGGACGAAAGGTCCGGCGAGCCGAGGCAGGTCGGCGTCCACGGCGGCGCGTCCGGATGGATCGAGCAACGCCGGACCGGCCACTCCCCCGACCGTCCCTGCCCACACCACCATGCCCAGACCCGCGCCACGTCGTTGCGGAGGATAGAGGTCGGCTGCTGCATAGCGAGAAAGATGGTTCGCCGCGTTCGCGCCGGCCATCAGGAGAACGCCGAGCACGAAGATCCAGAACGAGCTCTGGACGATGGCGAGCACCGCTGCGAACGCACCTACGGCGCCGACCGAATAGCCGAGGATCAGACCCGGCCCCCGTCCGTGCCTGGCCATCAGCTGCGACAACAGCACCGAGCCGACACCGGTACCGAAGACCCCCACCGTCCACGGAATGCCGGAGAGCGTCGCCGACCTCGAGAGGTCCTCACCGACCAAAGGAGCAACTGTGATCGAGGCAACGAAGCTGGTCGTCCCCAAGGCGACGGCGAGAAACAAGGCTCGAGTGCCGAGCTTGGGATCCGTCCTTCTTTCTGCTTCGAGCCCCATCGGAAAGGAATCCCCTTTATTCGTGTTGTGATTTTAGTGGCTATCCTCGAACTCTCATGGGACTGACAACCAAGGTCGTTCGCGGCGACCGCGCCGAGCGTTTACTGCTTCTAATGCACGGGCTCGGCTCCAACGAGCTCGACCTCGCAGGGCTGGCGCCGATCATCGATCCCGAGGGCTACTGGGTGACGGTTAGTCCCCGCGCGCCCTACGCGTACGGTCCGGGGTTCGCGTGGTTCAAGATGGACTCCCCAGGTCTGGCCGGACCGACGATGGCCTCCTCACTCGAAGCCATCGACGAGCTCATCGACGAGTCTTGCGATCAGTACGGAGTCAAGCGCGAAGAGATGGTCGTCGGCGGCTTCTCGATGGGCGGCGCGATGTCCCTCTTGTACACGTTCCGCGAAAGCCCGAAGCCTCGTCCCGCAGCCGTGCTCGTGATGAGCGGATTCCTTCCGCCGGACGTACGGCAGCAGACGGATGAGATTCTAGAGTCGGCTGGGGCCGTCCAGTTCGACTGGTCCGGAGAACTTCCGCCTGTTCTCATGCAGCACGGAACGCGCGATCCGATGGTCCAGATCGATCGAGCTCGTGCGACCGTCGAGGTGCTCAAAGAGCACAACGTGCCGCTCGTGTATCGCGAGTACCCGATGGAGCACAACGTGATCCCGGAGAGCGCACGCGACGCGTACGAATGGCTCGAGCAGATCAGGCGCGGTGAGAAGCCGTCCGGTATCGAAGTCAGCCTGTCGGCAACCGAACCCGAAGAAGACGACGGACTCGTCAAGAGCATCTCGGCGGCAACATTCGAGTCCGAAGTGCTGCGCAGCGAACAGCCGGTGATCGTCGACTTCTGGGCCCCCTGGTGCGGTCCGTGCCGCGCCGTCGCGCCGGTGATCGAGCAAATGGCAGAGATGCGCAAGGGTGCCTACAAGTTCGTGAAGCTCAACATCGACGAAGCTCCCGAGATCGCTCAGACCTACGAGGTGCAGTCGATCCCTCTGATCGGCCTGTTCCGCAACGGACGCCTCGAGCGCAAGTCGCTCGGCGCGAAGCCGCGTCCACAGCTCGAGGCCGAGCTGGGGATGCTGGTCATTCCCTAAGGAACCGAGCGCCGCGCCGCAGCGTTAGCCCAACATGCCGCCCATCCGCGAAATCGTTTCGAGGCATCGCGGTCTGGTCATCGGAGTTCTACTGGCCGGCGTCGCGCTCCTCGTCTTCGTCCTGGTGTGGTTCGAGCCGCAGAAGCTCTTCGTCGACGAGACCGTCGACGAGAGTGCGCCGGTTACGCAGTCCGACGACACAGATGAAGGCGCGTCGGACGACACTGTCGCCGTGCCACTTTCCCAAGGCGCGTTCGTCGATCTGGAGCACGACGCGTCCGGTAAGGCCGTCCTCCTCGAATCGGAGGGCAAGACCGTGCTGCGCTTCGAGAACTTCCGCGTCGAGAACGGACCGGATCTCGTCGTGTACCTCTCGGCCGCACCGGCCGATGCCGAGTGGCGCACACACGGCGAGGACTTCGTCGACCTCGGCGAGTTGAAGGGAAATATTGGCGACCAGAACTACGAAGTACCGGCGGGCACCGATCTCGAGAAGTACAAGACGGCCGTCATCTGGTGCCGCCGATTCACCGTTCCTTTTGCGGCGGCCGATCTCGCCTAGTTGCTAGGCTCCCGCCCATGACCGGGCGACTCGAAGGACGCGTAGCCGTAGTCACGGGCGGCGGTAACGGGATCGGACGCGCGTGCAGCGTCCGATTCGCCGAGGAGGGCGCGAACATCCTCGTAGCCGACATCCAGGACGACCCGGGAGCCGAAACCGTCTCGCTGGTCAAAGAGCGCGGACGCGAAGCGCTCTTTTACCATTGCGATGCATCTAGCGAAGAAGACAATCGGGCGATGGCTCAAGCGGCCGTCGAGCGCTTCGGACAGATCGACATCCTCGTGACGGCCGCCGGTATCTCGCATTCGGCATACGTTTCCGGCGATCACGAAACGACGACCAAGCTCATAACGGATGCGATGACGGAGGTGATGTCGCCCGCCGACAACCTCCGCAACTTCGATCAGGCCGGCTGGAACAAGGTGCTCTCGGTGAATCTCACCGGCACGATGCTCGCCATCGCTGCGGTCGGGCCTTACATGATCGAGAAAGGCAAGGGTTCGATAATCACGATCGCCTCCATCGCTGCCAAGCGGCCGGAGGCCGGGCCGCTCGCCTACGCCGTGTCGAAAGCCGGCGTGTGGATGCTGACTAAGTCGACGGCGATGAATCTCGGCCCCCACGGCGTCCGGGTCAACGCGATAGGCCCGGGTTACATAAATACGAACATGACGTCGTTCATGAGGACGTTCGAGGGGATCACTGATCTAGCGATGACGCAGATCCCACTCAAACGGATGGGCGAGCCCGAGGACGTCGCCAACGCAGCGCTCTTCCTGGCTTCGGACGAATCGTCCTACTTCACCGGGGAAATCCTGCACCCCGATGGTGGGTTCTACACGGAGTGACTCAAGCTCCTAAGGCGACGTGAGCGGGAAACGCAAAGGTCCGAACGACTGGGCCGACCTCGCTGAGATCAGCAAGCTGAGCGATGCCGAGGTCAAGGCGATCACGAAACGACTGGACAAGATGGATGCATCGTCCGGCGTCGGATCCTGGACGCACCGAACGCTTCAGCTGATCAGCGAACAACCCGGCGTCGTGTCGACCATCCTCGCGAGGCAGATGGGCGTCGACCGATACGTCTTCAAGGCTCTCGTCTACAAGCTCAAAGGGCTGGGTCTTACCTACAGCCTTGACGTCGGCTATTCGATCTCTCCGCGGGGCCGGGCCTACCTGCGAAAGATGGCTTAGCGCTCACTGCAGGCCGTCCCAGACCTCGCGCAGCTTGCCGTCCGGATCGTCCGACACGACACACTCGTCATCGAAAAGCATCGTGGCGCGCCGGTCCGGTTCGTAGCCCGGCCACTCCGGAAGGTCGGCTGAATTCGGATCGCCCGACTTCGCGAAAGCTACCCACGCTGCGTGCATCTTCGACGCGAGCGGTTGCGGTGCCGCGCCTCCGGTGAAGACGTCGACACCGGGTGCGTCCAGGTTGTCGAAAACGAATGGGATCTCGAGCGCGTGACAAGCACCCATACGTCCACCGAAGGCCGGTGTCTTCCAATCAAATCGATACATCCACGTGGGCGCACCGTTCGCTACCTGAGCTTCGGCGAGCCGGATAGCGGGGATCCTGAAGTTCCGATCGGTCTCGAGCGCGTTGCGAAGGTCGAGCTCGCTCGAAGCTCCGGACGCTTCGTAGGCGGCGATTACCTCGTCCACGGAGCGTCCGGCTTTCTCGCACAGATTCCGCAAAGGACGAACCACGCGCGTACGCAGAGATTCCTCGGGAAGCATGATCGTGAAGAGCTTCCACTCCTCGAGCGTCGTGCCGACGAGCGTAGATACCTCCGATGACGCGCCTTCACGCAGGGCCTCGACCGGCGCTTTCGGCAGAACATCGCTCCCCCACACAGGCTGGTAAGGCATCGCAAACCCCGAAAAATCTGCACCGAAGACATCGGCGTTATCGGTTGCCAATCCCGCGCCGAGCTTCGTCACTCCCTCCTTGAGCTGCTCGGGTGTGAGTGCTCGAAGCGCCGCTACATCTCCGGCTTCGACCCCGACGTGCTCGCAGAACTTGCGAGCGATCCGAGTGCCGACCTCCTGGTCGAGGGACGCATGCGCCGCACCCGACTGCGGGATGGCCTTCCCAAACAGGCCTTTGGCGCTCGGCGTTGCCAAGAGCGTACCGACGCTCATTCCGCCGGCCGACTCACCGAAGATCGTCACGTTGTCCGGGTCGCCGCCGAAGTTGGCGATGTTCGCCTTGACCCACTGAAGCGCTGCTACCTGGTCCGCGATGCCGCAGATCCCGGAGTGACGAAAATCCGCGCCGAACAGCTCTTCCAGGTGAAGGAAGCCGAACGCGTTGAGCCTGTAATTGATCGTCACCGCGACGACGTCGTCCCGGGCGAAGTTGTGGGCCGAATACCAGGGCACGCGTCCCGAGCCCGTCGAGAAAGCGCCCCCGTGGATCCAGACCATGACCGGGCGTGCTCCGTCGATGCCGGGCGTGAACACGTTGAGGGTCAGGCAGTCCTCGGACTCCGGATCGGGCTCGACCCGACGACCACCACCGAGCTGCTCCATCGTGCCGCTGATCTGCGGACAGACCGGCCCGAACTCCGCAGCGTCGCGGATGCCGTTCCAGGAAGAATGCGGTCTCGGCAACTGCCAGCGCAGGTCACCGACCGGCGGCTCGGCGAAAGGTATGCCTCGGAACTGCAGGCACCCCAGCTTCTCTATCCCCTCGACCTTGCCTTGTTCGGTGCTGGCTATCGGCCCACCCATGCTTTGTCCCCTTTGCCGTTCGTGAGCTTCAAGAGTAGACAAGGCTCATGGGTGCCTACCAAAGCTTGCTTAAGCGGTTGGGACACACTCGCGCGTTCCGCGCCGTCTTTAAACGAAATCTGCCCAGGATCGATCGCGTCGTCAGCCGTCTCACGAGCGGGAAAAGAACCTTCGCCGAGACCGTGCTGCCCACATTCGTTCTGATCCACAGGGGACGCAAGAGCGGACGTGAATTCAAATCTCCACTTTCATACGTCGAGCTCGACAACGGTTTCGCCTTGGCCGCAACCAACTGGGGTCAGGACAAGCACCCGCTGTGGTCGGGAAACCTGATGGCCAATCCGGATGCAGAGATCGTGTTCAAGGGCGAGACGATTCCGGTCCGGGCGCGCAAGGTCTCGGACGACGAGAAGGCCGAGATCTGGCCGAAGTTCGTTGCGATCTGGCCGGCCTACAACACGTACGTGAAGAGATCCGGCCGTGACATTCGGGTGTTCGTTTTGGAGCGCCGTTAACGCGTTATCCGCAACAACAGCGCGATCGCGCGCCGCCGCGGGACGAGAAGCGATGCCAGCGCCAACGCGGCGAGGATCGTAGCCACGACGAGCAGCCAGCCGGCCCGCGTGATCACACCTACGACCGTTTGACCTCCGCCCTGCTCGCCGATCGCCACCGGACCGGTGACCGAATCTCCGCCGATCCCCGGTACGTCGACGGTGAACGAGCGCGGAGGTGTGAACGTGTCGCCGCCGACGACAGGAGGCGGCAGGTCGGACGAATCGTCGACCGGAACCTCGGGCACCTCTGAAACGATCTCGGGGATCCCACAGAACGGGAGCAGTGCGTTGTTGAGCACGGTCAGCGGCTTTATCGGTGTATCGATGGGAACGGCTAGAGCTGCGCCCAAATCACCGATGGGGCCGAGGGTGCACAGGGGCTTGGTCAGCGGATCGCCGATCGGTGCCAGAAGATCCGTGAGCGGTTTTAGCCCGTTTATGGCGTCCGTCGTCAGGTCGACGCCGGGCGCGAAGGGCTCGATGGTTCGCGATGAAGCAACGAGCAGCCCTTGCAAAGCGTCGGGACCTTTGCCGAACGAGCAAACAACCGACACCGGCGCGATCAGACCGCTGACGGGGAACGAAACAGGCAAAGATCCACCGCCCAAGGCTGCAACGACGATGGCCGGAGAGATGCCGACGCAAACGGGTTCGGCGACAGGTTGCAATACTTCGCTGTAAGGCTCGAATGTCAGGAACAGCTCCTTGGTTATGTCGCCGAAGTCTTTCGCCAGCGATGTGAAATCGAACGGCAGCGGTGCGGCCGCCGGCGGAGGCGTGCAAGCCGTCTTGAGAGGGATGAGCAGTCCGTCGAACATGTAGCCGAAGGCGACGAGGTTCAAGACCAACGCAGCCGGACCATTCAGCGCGCACAGCCTCGTGAGCACGGGCGCCATCTCTGTGCCGAGCGTTTTGAGCTGCTCCTCTTGGCTAAGGATCGCGGCGTCGACCCCATCCGCACCGGTTGTTATGGCGGTCGCGATGACCGTTGCGAGGTCCTTCAGTTGCGCCAGCGACTCAGCCATTGCCGGGGCGTTGGTGGCGATCGCTTCGTTCAGAGCGACGAGCGCAGCGATGAGTTGTTCGGCCGCCGGTCCGGAAATGGCCTGCGCACCGTCACCACCGGACGCACCGAGGGCCTCGATCTGGGTGTCGAGCGCATCGAGCGCGTCCGCGACGGCCTTCGACTGTGGCGCGAGCGGTCCGATGAGGTCCCGGATCGCCTGGAACAACGGCGCGAGTTGCGGAGCAACGGGCGGAGCCTGCGCGTTCGAGCCGGCCGGGACGAGAACGATCCCGGTGACTAGAACCGCGGCTACCAGAGCGCGACGGAGACGTTTCCCCACAGCTCCTACGCCCCCGCTCACGATTTGTTAATCGTCGTGTACATTCGAGAACCTGTCAATCACAGGGACGCGCGGGCACGCACGCCCCTATCGAAGGGGACCTACCACGAGCGGAGCGACTGGCAAGCGAGACCGCTGCGCAGCGGCGGACTCGCTTACTCCTTAGTAACGAGGGGAATGGCATTGGCGGTTCACGACGACGTCGTCTTCGCCCCGGCCCTCGAGCAAGCCCGTCTCGTTAAGGAGAAGCAGCTCTCTGCAGTCGAGCTCACCGAGCTGTACCTCGCGCGGATCGAGCGACTGAACCCGGTTCTCAATGCCTTCATCACGGTCACGGCCGATCACGCGCTCGAGGGAGCCCGGGCGGCCGACGCGAAGCTCGGGGACGACAACCTCCCGCCGTTCCACGGTCTTCCGATCGGCATCAAGGACCTCAGCGCGACGGCCGGAATACGCACGACCTACGGAACCGCCACCCGCTCCGAAAACGTGCCGGACGCCGACGACGAGATCGTTACGCGCATCAAGCGCGCGGGCTTCTCGATCATCGGCAAGACCAACACCCCGGAGTTCGGACTGCTCAACATCACCGAGCCGCCGGCGTACGGACCGTGTCGCAATCCGTGGGACACCGATCGTTCACCGGGCGGTTCGTCGGGAGGTTCGGCGTCCGCTCTGGCCGCCGGTCTGACGCCGATAGGCCACGGTTCGGACGCCGGTGGCTCGATCCGCGTGCCGTCGTCGGTTTGCGGCCTATTCGGGATCAAGCCGTCGCGTGGACGCGTAAGCGGTGCACCACATCCCCAGGCTCTCGTCTGGCAAGGCGGTCCCATCGCGCGCACCGTCGCCGATGCCGCGGCTTTTCTCGACGCGATCTCCGGCTATTCGACGGGCGATATGTGGTGGGCGCCGCCGCCCGAGCGCCCGTTCGTCGAAGAGGCCGGACGAGACCCGGGACGGTTGCGCATCGCATTCACGACGAAACCGACCGTCGAGGGCGTACCGGTAGCACCGGGCAATCAACGCGTCGCCGAAGAGACCGCAACGCTTCTGGCCGAGCTCGGCCACAACGTCGAAGAGGCTTCCCCGAAATGGGATCCCGAGCGGCTCACCCGCGGCCCCCTGATCTTCGCGGCCGAGCTCGCCGCGCGTCCCGACCTGCCGGCGCTGGACACCCTCGACCCGTTCGTGCGCGCGCTTGCCGAGTTCGGCGCGTTGATTTCCACGAGCGACTACATACGAGCGATCGACGAGACGCACAGGATGGTGCGCGAGCTCGTTGCGTTCTTCGACGATTACGACATCCTGCTCACGCCGACGGTCGCGTCACCGCCACCGAAGATCGGTGAGCTGTCCGGGTTCGCCAACATGATCGAAGCGATGCCGGTGCTCATCGGTTTCACACCTTTCACCGATGCATGGAACATGACCGGTCAGCCGGCGGCTTCGCTCCCGATGGGTATGGACGAGCACGGCCTTCCCGTCGGCGCACAGATCGTCGGACGCCCCGCCGACGAAGCAACCTTGATCCGCCTCTCGGCACAGATCGAACAGGCGCGGCCATGGGCAGACCGCCGTCCGGTGGTTTCCTAGATAGATGGACTTCAACGACTCACCGGAAGAAGCAGCGTTCCGGACGGAGGTACGAGCGTGGCTCGACGGCAACGCCCGACGTCTGGGCCCGGACGAGTCGAAGTCGGGCGCCGTTACGGCATTGCTCAACGAAGGTGGCGACGAGTCCGGCGACGACCTGATCCCGCGCGCGCAAGCCTGGCAACGGAAGCTGGCCGACGGCGGGTGGGCCGGGCTTACCTGGCCGAAAGAGTACGGGGGCCGTGACCTGACTCCGAGCCAGCTCATCGTGTTCAACGACGAGCTGGCGAACTACGAAGTGCCGGCGAATATCTTCGGCATCGGGCTGGGAATGATCGGTCCGGCGATCATCTCGCACGGCACCGAGGAGCAGAAGCAGCGCTACCTGCCTCCGATGCTCGGCGGCGAAGAGATCTGGTGCCAGCTGTGGAGCGAACCGAACGCGGGATCGGACGTCGCGGCATTGCAGACGAGAGCCGAACGTTCCGGAGACACCTGGGTCATCAACGGACAGAAGGTGTGGACGTCGGGCGCTCACTACGCGCATTACGGACTGATCATCACGCGCACCGATCCGGACGCCCCGAAGCACCGAGGTATAACGTGCTTCATCGTCGACATGAGCGATGCGAGCGTCGAGCCGCGGCCGCTCAAGCAGATGACCGGCGGTGCGAACTTCAACGAGGTTTTTCTCACCGACGTGAGGGTGCCCGATACCAGCCGGGTTGGAGATATCAACGACGGCTGGCGTGTCGCTCTTACCGTCCTCATGAACGAGCGCATGAGCGTTGCAGGAAGCTTCAACGTGGGAGCGCTGGTCGATCCGCTCATCTCTCTCGTGCGGCGCTCGGAGCACACCGACACTTATGTGCTTCAGAAGGTCGCGGAGTCCTACATACGCGCGAAGCTGCTCGAGCTGACGACCTATCGCGCCGTGACGAAGATCGCGAAAGGATCCATCCCGGGCCCGGAGGGGTCCATAGCCAAGCTCGTTTGGTCCGACCTGCTCACCGAAGTCGCCGCCAAAGGTCTGGAGATGCTCGGCGTTGCCGGCGTGCTGGTCGGCGACGAAGCTCCGGACGACGGCGTCTGGTCATCCACACATCTGCTCGCACCCGGCGTGCACCTCGGCGGCGGCACCGACGAGATCATGAAGAACATCATCGGGGAGCGCGTGCTCGGCCTCCCGAAGGAGCCCGCAACGGACAAAGATGTCCCCTTCCGGGAACTAAGAGTGGGTACTCAGCGCTAGGCGGTGCGCTTGAACGGCTTGGGCGAGTCGCGGTCTGCGGCCTTCTGTCCTTCTTGCCAGTGCTTAGCGCACAGGTCGCGCCTGATCGAATACGCACCGGGGCCGGGCAACCGGATGTCGATGTGCACCTCGGTGCACCGCTCGCCGCACACGTCGCAGGGGGGCAGATGCTCGGCCTTCATACCTGGTAATCGGCCGGATCGTCTCGGCAGGTGAGCCATAGGCACATACACCTATTAACTAGGTGCACACCACCTAGGTATGGCCCGACCTGCTGAAACTCTGCTTATTTCGCCTTAGGTCTTCGAGCGGTACTGGACCTGGATCTCGGTGAAGGCCGCCAGGCCCCACGGACCGTTCTCCACGCCGAGCCCGCTCCACTTGAAGCCGCCGAACGGCTGGTGTGGCGCGAGGTTCAGGTGCGAGTTGACCCAAGCCGTGCCGCACTCGAGCTGCGAAGCGACCGCGGCCGCCCGATCGGGGTCGCCGGACCACACGGATCCCGAGAGTCCGAACATCGTCGCGTTCGCGCGGTCGAGCGCCTCGCTCTCGTTCCGGTAGCTGAGCACGGGCATGGCGGGACCGAACTGCTCCTCATCGACGATCCGCGTGCCTTCCGAAACACCCGAGAGCACCGTGGGCTCGAAGAAGTAGCCCGGACGGTCCATCGCCTTGCCTCCGGAGTGCACCGTTGCGCCACCCGCTATGGCTTCGGACACGAGCTCCTTGACTCGCTCGTACTGCGGCTCGTTGTTGATCGGCCCCATCTGTACGTCTTCTTCGAAGCCGTCGCCGACCTTCAACGTCTTGGCTCTGGCCGCGAACCGCTCGACGAATGCGTCGTGCAGCGCCTCGGGGACGTACACACGCTTAATGGCCGAGCAGATCTGGCCGCAGTTGGCGAAGGCCTGGTCGAAGATGCGGTCGGCGATCGCCTCCGGATCCGCATCATCGAGGACGATCGCGGGGTCGTTTCCGCCGAGCTCTAGCGTCACGCGCTTGAGGTCGGGCGCGGCCGAAGAGGCGACGTGCTTGCCGGTGGCGACCGACCCGGTGAAGCTGATCTTCCGCGGGACGGGATGCGAAGTCATCCACTTGCCGAGCTCGTCGCCACCGCTTACGACGTTGAGGACGCCGGGCGGCAGGACTTCCTGCAACATCTCGACCATCTTCAGCGTCGCGAGCGGTGTGTAGGGCGACGGCTTGAGCACCATAGTGTTGCCCGCGCGCAGTGCAGGGCCGATCTTCCACGACGCGAGGATCAGCGGGAAGTTCCACGGCGTGATCGCGGCAACAACACCGATCGGCTTGCGCACGACTTCCGCATACGCGTTGTCGTCGTCCTGGATGACTTCCTTCGGTACCTCGAGGTCGGCGAAGTAGTTGAGCCACATGCCGGCCCCCAGGGGCTCGATGCCGGCCTGGGCCAGCGGCTTGCCCTGCTCGCGCGTGAGGATCGGACCGAGCTCTCCGCCGGCGGCGAACATGACACCCGCGGCTTTGCGCAAAGCTTCCCGGCGAGCGTCCTCATCGGAACGCCAGTCGATGTAGGCCTTGGCGGCGGCGTCGAAAGCTTCGTCCAGCTGCTCTTTAGTGCAGTCCGGAGCTTGTTCGTGCACCTCGCCCGTAGATGGGTTGATGACGCCGAACGTCTTCTCCGTAGCGCGGCGGTCGCCGCCGATCACCATCGTGAAGTCACTCACCCGCGTCCCCTTTTCTGGTCGGATACAGCAAAACTACGCTCTTGATGCCGATCTCAGCTCTCTGAATGGCTGTTCGCGATCGATCGACGGCTCCTTCGGGAGACCTAGCACGCGCTCGCCGATGATGTTGCGCATGATGTCGTCGGTTCCGCCGCCGATCTTGGCTCCCATCGCGCCGAGGAAGTTGAGCGACCAGAAAGCCTCGTCCGGTGCGGCCTCCCCCATCAGCGCTCCGGACAGACCGAGGATCTCCGTCCCGATCTCGGAGACCTGATAGATGAGAGCCGTCCGGACGAGCTTCATGATCGAGCCCTCCGGACCGGGCGCACCCTCCTTCGCCGTCTTCGTGAGGCTGCGGTAGCCGGTCAGGGTTAGGAGTTTCGCCTTCACGTATGCATCGGCGACTTCCTGCCGGACGGCCGCGTCGTCCATCGCTACCCCGCCGTTGCGCACGGCCGAACGTGCCAGCTTCACGAGCGGCGCGACCATCTTCTCGCCGGAACCGCCGGTTCCCACCGCGTAACGCTCGAACATCAGCGTCGTCATCGCGACGCGCCATCCGTCGTTGATGTCGCCGATGCGTTGATCGTCCGGGATCTTGACGTCGTCGAAGAACACCTCGTTGAAGTCGGCGCCGCCGGTCATCTGGCGAAGCGGACGAACCGTCACGCCCGGAGCGTGCATGTCCACGACGAACACGGTCAGCCCGCGGTGCTTGGGCAGATCGGGATCGGTGCGCGTGATGATGAGACCCCAGTCCGACCATTGAGCGCCCGTCGTCCAGACCTTCTGTCCGTTGAGAACCCAGTCGCCTTCGCCGTCGCGTTCGCACTTTGACTGAAGGCCGGCGAGATCCGATCCGGCTCCCGGTTCGCTCCACAGCTGGCACCAGATCTCCGAGCCCTCGGCGAGCTTGGGGATCCAGCGCTCTTTCTGCTGCTGCGTGCCGTGGACGATGATCGTCGGACCCACCATGCCGTGCGGGACGAGATAGATCTCGCTGGAAGGAACGTCGTAGTTCGTCATCTCCTGCCGGAAGATGTAGTTCTGCATCGGCGTCGCTTCTTGGCCGCCGAACTCCTTCGGCCACGTGATGACGCCCCAGCCCGCGTCGTACAGCTTCTGCTGCCACGCCTGCTGCTGGGGAACGTCGTCATCGCGTTCGCCGTCGGTGAACATCGGGATCTCGCGGTCCTCACCGGCGGCGAGCCGGGTTGCGTTGGCGTCCAGCCAAGCTCTGACCTCAGATCTGAAGGCGGCGTCGGAGGGAGAATCCCTGAAGTCCATGTGTTGCCTTCCTTCGCAGACCCGCTTGACTAGGACGACGCAGCAGGTGGAACGTTAACGACGGGAAACATTCTAGACCGCGGAGGTATATGTGGCGCCGGGGACCGGAAAGTACGAAACGATCCTGGTCGACATAGACGCCGGCGTGGCCACCCTCACCTACAACCGGCCCGACGCCCTCAACGCGTTCAACACCCAGATGGACACCGAGTTCCACGCGGCCATGTGGTCCCTCGAGGCCGACCCAGCCGTCCGCGTCATCGTCGTCACGGGGGCCGGCCGCGCATTCAGCTCCGGACTGGACCTGTCCTCCGGCGGCGCCGCCCTGTCGGGGGCCGAGGCCGAGCACGAGAGCGAGATGGGCCTCACCGCCGACACGATCCCCGAACGATCGGCCTTCTGGAAGATGCGGACGCCGGTAATAGCAGCCGTCAACGGAATCGCGATCGGCGCCGCGCTGAACGTCGCTTTGCTGATGGACATCGTTATCGTCGCCGAGGATGCGAAGCTCCGTCTTCCTTTCAATCGCATCGGCGTCGTCCCCGATGCGAATGCGACGTGGCTCCTCCCCCGGCTCGTCGGCACACAGCGCGCGCTCGAGCTCTTCCTTACCGGCCGGTTCTTCACGGGGGCCGAGGCCGCGGAGATGGGACTCGCCCTCAAGGCCGTGCCGAAGGAGGAGGTACTGCCCACCGCTCTCGAGCTCGCGCGCGAGATCGCGACCTATGCCGCACCGGCCGCGGCCGGACTGACCAAGGAGCTGGTCTACAAGTTCCTGATGGAGACCGACCGCAACGCAGCCTTCGCGTTGGAGACGAAGATCATCTTCTGGTTAGGTCAGCAGCCGGACGCGATGGCCGGTGTCATGGCACTAATGCAGAAGAGCGAACCCGCCTGGGAGGGCTCGAAGCACGCGGAGCCGCCGGACTGACCGATCAGGGCGCGTCGTAGTAACCGCCGCGATAACGGAAGCACTTGCAGCCGTTGTCGAACGAGAAGTTGCGCAGCGATGCGACTCCCCACGGCCGTCCGGGACCGAACCGCGTCTTGAACGTGAGGGCGGAATCGAAAGACGTCCCGAGCTTCGCGACGGTTGCTCGGATGCCGTCCGGGGTCAGATCGACGGCGCGATCGAACACATCCTTGAAGAAGAAGATGCTGTCGCATTCGTAAGCGCCTGATCGCGGTTTCTCCGGGTCATAGAGCCCGGCGTCCTTGATGATCTTGTCGCAGAGATCGAAGCCCGGCATCCCTCCCGGATCCTGGGCATCGAACACGTCCTGTTGCGGGCTCCAGCCCACACCGACGGCGCCTTGCATCGACCGGGCGTGGTTGAGCGCGTGCAGAGCCGGCGTCAATTGACTGTTGAGTCCGTACCGCGGGTAGTAGCTGGCGTTCTCGGCGGACGGTAGCCAGAAGAACAAGAGCGCGCCGGCCTCCTCGACGAAGATCACGCGGTTCACATCGTCTTCTTTGAACTTGAGGACGGCGTTGGCGATCTCCGCCGACATATCCGAGAACTCCGTGAAGCGACCGGCCATCCGGATCGCAGCTTCCGATTTCAACGTCACGCCGAGCTTCTTTAGGTGCGGCTTGATGACGTCGTTAGCCAGCCGCTTGTGCGCCGGCGAGTCGAATCGCGCAAGGCCGACGGTTCCGCCTCCGAAGAAACCCTGAGCCTTGAGGCCGTCCAGGTAAGCGCGGTGCCAGGCGCCGGCTTCCCAGCGCGCCGTCTGGTAGAGGTACTTCCCGTATTTGTTGAACTCAGCATGGTCGTACGGGTAGGAGTTCTGGGCCAGCATCGGAGTGTCGTGCTGCGAGAGGCATGCGAGCATGTCGGGCCCAACGCTGGAGAGAGTATTCGCGGCGATGGCAACCTCCGCGTCCTCCGTGAAGTGCGTACACGCTTCCTGCGATTGCGTCGCGAACGTTCCGGCCAGCGGATCGGTCTCGTGGATGATCACTTTCAAGATCCGCCCGGCAACTCCGCCGTGGGCGTTGATCCATTTCTCTACGGCCTGGACTTGCTGAACGAGGTTGTCCGCCGCAGTGGTGGAAGCGCCGAGAAGCTGGATGGCGGCGTTGAGGTTCTTCGGTATCTGTAGGCCGACCCGGATCTGCTGATCGTTCACACCCTTCCCGATCTTGCCTTTTACGAGAGCCGTGGGGCCGCCGGGAGCCCCGGGGATGGCAACCGTTCCGGCGGACCTAGAAACCGGCGCGGTAGTCGCGCTCGGCGTTGCGGTGGCGGCGAAGTCGATCGGCGCAGCCGTCTTTTCGCTGTCCGCAGCCGTTACCTTCGATTTTTCCTCGGTGGAAAAGAGTCCGACGGAAGCGGCGATGATCATCCCGGCCGCTACGGCCGCCTGAGCGACGGCCAATCGCGAGTAGCCGAGCCGCATCATTGCTGCGCGCCGCCGCCCTTCATGCGCTCGAAGAGCGACGCGAGCAGCCGGTTCGAGAACACGGTTATGTCGCGCTGGCCTTCGGGAGTCGCCCGCAGGCTGATCCGCATGGCCTCGCGAGTGTTCCGCACGGCCTCTTCCGGATACGAAGCGATGGTCGATGCGATGCGCATGGCTTCGTCCATGAGGGTGGAACGCGGCACGACCTTGGTGACGAGGCCGAGGCGCTGTGCTTCGTCCGCGGTTACCCGCTCGCCCGTAAGCAACATGTAAGAAGCGTTCGTGTGGCCGATGAGGCGTGGGAGCCGGTAGAAGGTGACGGCTCCGCCGGTCAGTCCGTACTTCACGAACTGGGCGGCGAACTCGGCATCCTCTGACGCGATGAGGATATCGGCCCACAGAACGAGCTCGAGCGCGCCGCCGAAGCAGTAGCCGTTAACCGCGACGACTACGGGTTTGGGGAATTCGAACTGCCGGTTGGACTCGGCTTCCTCCGGATGTTCTTTGAAGCGCTTCATCAGCGCGTCGAACTGCTCCCCCGACCACGCCTGGTTGAGATCGTCGCCCACGCAGAAGGCCTTGCCGGCCCCGGTCATCACGACGGCTTTGACCTCGTCGTCGGCAGCGGCGCGTTCGAAGGCCGCGTCCAGGCCATTGACCATGTCCCAGTTGACTGCGTTCAGCTTGTCGGGACGATTCAGCGTGATGGTCGCGACGTTGCCGACCTTCTCGTAGTTAACGACGTCGTCCACGCACTCCCCCTCGGCGTTGACCAAATGTTAATCCAGGATTACATTTGCCACCACAGGGGACCGGCAGGGAGAAACCATGCGAACTTCGTTGCGCTGCATCGCCACGATCACGGCGATGATCGCACTTCTCATACCGGCGGCGGCGTCCGCGGAGTCCCCCGTCCGCTACGTCGACCCGATCTTCGACACGATCCAACCCACAACGAACATCGTCTATGGCAACTCCGTGAACTACCTCGGACAGTCCCAGGACCTGAAGCTCGATCTCTACGAACCGGCCGGCGACACCGAGACCAAGCGCGCCGTATTCATCTGGTCGCACGGTGGCTTCTTCACGGAAGGGGATAAGAGCAACATCACGAGCGGAGGCTCGTCATCCATAAAGGACTACATGACCAAGCGCGGCTGGGTGACGATATCGGTGAACTACCGGCTCAATCCCACCCTTCCAGAAGGCGTCGATTACGTTCCGGCCGGCGACATCAATGCTGCTCTCGCCGGTTTCAAAGCGATCCACGACGCCCAGCACGACGTGCAAGCAGCTGTGCGTTGGGTGCGGGCCAACGCCGAGACCTACCGGCTGGATCCCGACCACATCGCGCTGGGAGGCCACTCGGCGGGAGCTACGACGTCGATGGCGGTGGCCTACAACTCCGAAGATCCGGGTAGCAGCGGCAACCCCGGATACTCATCGCGAGTCACGGCGGCAATAGGCACCGGTACAGCGAACGCACCTTTCTTCGACGTGCACCCCGACCCGGGGGTCGAGCCGCCGACGTCGATGTACCACGGCGCGCAGGATGCCATCCCCTTCGTGTTGCCCCAGAGCTTGTGTCTAATCGCGCAGGCGATGTTGAACGTCTGCGAGTTTCACCTGTACCCCGAGGAGGACCACAACATGCGAGTGGGGCTTTATGACTGGCTCGGGTTCCTCTATCCGTACGTGATCGGCGGAATGCAAGCGCCGGTGCGGATCCCGACCGGAACTCTTCCGACGCTACCCGGCGTACCGGTCCCGGCACCAGGGTCGATCCCGGTCCCGCCGATACCATTGCCACTCACGCCGGAGATCTTCGACCTTCTGGGACTATAGGGAACTCTCATGGATTTCGGACTCAACGACGACCAGGAAACGCTGCAGCGCTATGCGCGTGAGTTCTTGGAGAAGGAATGCGCGCCGATCTTCGTGCGCTCGCAGATGGACGGCGACACCGCCCATGACGCGAGCTTCTACAAGAAGATGGCCGACCTCGGCTGGATGGCGATCGCGATCCCCGAGGCTTACGGGGGCCAGGGGATGTCTTACGTAGATCTCGGAGTGCTCATCGAGGAGATGGGGCGCGCCGTCGTGCCGGGACCATTCTTCTCGTCCGTCGCGCTGGCGGCGCCGGTCATCTTGGAGGCGGGCTCGGAGGCCCAGTGCAAGGAGCTGCTCCCCGGGATCGCGTCCGGCGATCGCATCGCGACCGTCGCCTTCACAGAGAGCTCCGGACGAGTAGATGCCAACGGTATACAGCTTGCAGTTACCCGAGACGGAGACAACTACGTGCTGTCGGGAACGAAAGCTTTCGTTCCCGACGCGCACGTAGCAGACACGATCGTCGTAGCGGCGCGAACCACATCCGGCGACGACCCGGCGCAAGGCGTGACGTTGTTCGTCGTAGACGCAGGCGCGGCCGGCGTCTCGATCAAACAGCACAAGACGATGGACACCACCAGACGCTGGTGCGAGGTCTCGCTCGACGGCGTGAAGGTCGGCCCCGAGGCCGTGATGGGTGAGGTCGACGGAGCCTGGGCCCCCTTGGAGCGCGGGCTGCAGAAGACCACCGCGATGTTGTGCGCCGAGTGTGTCGGTGGAGCTCAGAAGGTGCTCGACATGTCGGTGGAATACGCGAAAGTCCGGATGCAGTTCGGACGTCCGATCGGATCGTTCCAGGCCGTCAAGCACAAGTGCGCCGACATGCTCGTCGACGTCGAGATGGGACGGTCGGCGATGTACTACGCGGCCTGGGCGGCATCTTCAGGCGATGCGGAGCTCCCGCTGGCGGCATCGGTCGGCAAGGCGTACTGCGGCTCGGCCTTCACGCGCGTGTCGGCGATCGGGATCCAGGTGCACGGCGGCATCGGATTCACCTGGGAACACGACATGCACCTGTACTTCAAAAGGGCGAAGTCCAACGAGTTGTTCCTAGGCGACTCGGCGTACCACCGCGAGCTCGTCGCGCGCTTGATCGCCGCCTGACCGCCTACTAAGCGGGTGCTTCGTTCTCGCCGTTCGTCTTGTTCCGCTTGGCCCCGGGGATCCGGTCGATAACGCGGCCGAGTCTTTCGACGGCACCCTCGAGCGGGCCGGTTATGTCGATGGCCCGTCGTCGCTATCGGCTCGAGCCGTTCCATCAGCGGGAGCACAACGCGCATGTTCTTCTCCATCTGTTCGAGCATCGGCAGACCGATCTTGAGGCTGGCATCCACGGCTTCTGCGATCGGCGTTGCAGCTTTCAAGGAGGTATTGACCGCTTCTGCGACGGGGATGGCCGTACGCACCGTCTCGTCGAGCTTTGCCGCGAGGTCGAGGGCGCGATCGATCCGGGGGCCGAACTCCCGCATGAACTTCACGACGTTGCCGACGTCCTCGACGAGGCGCTTGAACAGCAGCGGAGGGAAGAGGAGCTCGGCAGGCTTCACGGCCGCACCGTACACCGGGCTGAGGACCATTACCGCTGAGCGAAGCGAGGCGGCAGCACCGATCGGGTCAGCGCAGCTGACACCGATCGAGCTATTTCGGGAGCTTGATCCCGGCCTTCTCGCGGTCCCAGGTGTTCTCGTTCAGCGCGTTCTCGCGCAGCTTCACCTTCTGCGTCCGCGACGTCGCTTCCGTCTTCGGGAGCTCGTCCACGAACTCGACGTAGCGCGGGATCATGAAGCGCGGCATCTTCGGGATCAGGTACTCGAGCAGCTCCTCCGCCGTCAGCTCCGACTCCGGCTTGCGCACGACCAAGCACCTTGACCTCGTCCTCACCGAGCTCGGACGGAACGCCGATCGCCGCGCTCTCGGCGACGTCCGGGTGGTCGTTCACGTAGCCCTCGACCTCGAAAGCACGAGATGTTCTCGCCGCGCCGGCGGATCGCGTCCTTCAGCCGGTCGACGAAGAAGAAGTTGCCGTTCTCGTCGCACCTTGAAGCCGTCACCGGTGTGGAACCAGCCGTTGCGCCAAGCCTCGGCCGTCTTCTCCGGCATCCCGTAGTAGCCGACGTTCATGCACCACGGTTCTTCGCAGCGGACGATCAGCTCGCCGACGACTCCGGGCCCCACCTGCTTCGTCGTGATCGTCGACGACCCGCAGCTCGTAACCGGGACGTCCGGGGCGCACCTTGCCGCAGCTGCGCCAGTCCTCGATGCGTGTGCCCTCGGTGCGCAGTGACGGCGCCGATCTCGGTCATCCCGTAGCCCGTGCCGAGCTCGAGTCCGAACCGCTTCTTGAAGTCGTCGACCTCAGGGAACAGCGGTCCGCAGGTGGCCCTCGTGACCGGGTTGTCGGCGTCGTCCGGCTGCTCGGGGTTCAGCATCAGCAAGCGCGCCAGGGGGCCGAGCAGTCCGACCGCTGTTGCAGTCGTACCTGCGGATGTCGTTCCAGAACTCGCCGAGGCTGAAGCCCGTCGCGGATCACCAGGCGAGTGTTGCGCTTCGCGGTGAGATACAGGTTCAGCTTCCCGGACACGTGGTACGGCGGAAGGAACACGTACAGCGCGTCGTCCGGCGTCAGCTCGCCTTCCTGGTCGACGTCGAACCAGTACAGCTCGGGCCACGGGACGAGCACACCCTTCGACGGTCCGGTCGTCCCGGACGTGTAGATGATGCTGGCGACGTCGTAGTAGCTCGGGCCCCTCCAGGTCGGTCGCCGGTGACGCGCCGTCGAGGAACTCGCCGCCGCGCCAGGACCCTGAACGGGAGATCGACGTCGACGTCGTCGGCGTCCGGGACGACGACGGTCTCGAGCTTCGGAAGGTCGGCAGCGACCTCGAGCGAGCCGGTCGACGATACTCCGAGCCGATCACGAGCGTGCGCGCGTCGCAGTTGTCGACGATGTACTGGAGCATCTTGTCCGCGGAACATCGTGTTCATCGGCACGTCGATCGCGCGCAAGCCAAGCCAGACCCATCCATGAGTGGTACGCCTCGACATTGGTGGGCATCATCGTCGCGACGTTCTCGACCGGCTGCGACGCCGAGGCGCCGGTACGCGTCGGCCCAGAGCAGGTTCCCGTCGTGAAGCTGCGCGTACGTCAGCTCGGGGCCGTCGACCTGCTGGAAGAAGATCCGATCCGGTTCGTCCTGCGCGACGCTTGGCGAGCAGATGCGGCAAGCACACGATCGCGGTCGAGCACGCGTCCCCTCCCCCGGGTCCGGCTTCTAGTGCGCCTTCGGATCGGCCAGCAACGCCGCGTAGCACATGTCGGCCAGCAGCTTGCGCCAGCCGGTCGTCGCGGCATCGACGTGTCGAAGTAGGCCGACCGAGTTGAGCAGTCCGCCGGCTGCGCGCACGGCGACGTGTGCGTCCTCTTCGGATAGATCGGGCCGCGCGTTGCGCAAGAGGTGGACCCACTCGCGGATGAGGATGCGCTGGATGCGCGTGTAGACGCGCTGCGCTCGAACGAAGGCGAGGTTGCGCGCTTCCTGGAAGTAGATCGCGGCGGCGTCGCTGGTTCGTCGGCCAGAGCGGCGGCCGACAGATCGATGAGCTTGCGTAAGCGCTTCGCTCGCCGGCAGGCCGCACGCGTTCACCTCGGTGAGGATCTCCTGGTGACGCTCCATGCTGCGATCGAGGATCGCGGCGAGCAGGTGCTGCTTGCTCTCGAAGTGACGGTAGACGCCGGGACCGGTGATGCCGACGGCGGCGCCGATCTCGTCGATGCCCGTCTCGTGGAAGCCCTGTCGGTGGAAAAGGCTGGCCGCGGCGGACAGGATCATCTCCCGCCGGTTACGTCCCCGCGTCGACTTCGCCTCGGATCCCGGACCCCGCGAACGCGAAGGCGCTGAAATTCTGCCCATTGCCTGGCTCCTAGCCGCCCATGGCTCTGGCCTGGACTGGTAAACCTAACTTAACATCCCGCGCTACGAACACCATCTATAAAGAGGACCGATGTCGGATCGAGCCGCAGCTCTCGAGAGGGTCCTGCGCGACTTCACGGACGAATCTCGCGCCCTCGATTCGCTCCTCGAGACGCTCGACGACGACGGACTGCTAAAGCCGACGCCGGCCCAGGGCTGGGACGTCCGCGATTCCGTCGCCCACCTGGCCGTTGGAGACGAGCTCGCGCTCGAGTGCGTGGTGCACGACCGCAACCCCAAGGTGATGGACGAAGGCCTCGAGGCCGTAATCGAAGGCGAGGAGGCCGCGGCCGCGTTCGAGCAGCGGCTGGTCGACCGTGGGAGGGCGCTTGCACCACGCGACTGCGTCGCGTGGTGGAAGCGCGCGAACTCCGAGCTGCGCGAAGCGCTGGCAACGCTTGATCCCGAGCGAAGGCTGCCCTGGGGCGGCAACCGGATGAGCACCGTTTCCTTCGTGACGGCGCGCTTTATGGAAACGTGGGCGCATGGGCTCGATTGCTTCGACGCCTCCGGCGTCGAAGCAATCGACACCGACCGTCTTCGTCACGTGGCCGAGCTCTCGCTGCGCTCGCTTCCCTACGCGTTCCTGGTCGCGAACCTCGCCACGCGCCCCGGACCCGTACGTCTCGAGCTGAAGTCTCCGTCCGGAGAGGCCTGGCGCATCGGACCCGATGACGCTCCGACGGTGATCACGGCAACCGCATCGGACTGGTGCCGGGTAGCGACGCACCGCGATCGCCGCAACGAAAGAGATCGCATCGAAGGTGAAGGTCCCGACGCAGCGAACGTGATCGCGCACGTGCAGGCCTACCTATGACGGATACAAACACTGCCGACGCACCTCGCGAGCTCGTCGAGCTCATGCAGCAGCTAATCCGCAACCGCTGCGTGAACGACGGAACGGTCGAGTCCGGCGAGGAACAGCGCAACGTCGATCTGCTCGCTTCCTTCCTCGAGGGATCCGGTGTCGACATCGAGCGCTACGAATCGGCCCCCGGACGCGGGAACCTCGTCGCGCGCATCGAAGGAACCGACCCGAACGCTCCGTCCGTCCTTCTGATGGGACACACCGACGTCGTTCCCGTAAATGAGGACCGCTGGCGCAATGATCCGTTCGGCGGAGAGCTGATCGACGGCGAGATCTGGGGACGCGGCGCGATCGACATGTTCAACCTCACCTCGTCGATGGCCTACGCGGTTCGCGAGCTCGCGCGATCCGGCTTCAAGCCGAAGGGCGATCTCATCTACGCGGCCGTGGCCGACGAGGAAGCCGGCGGCACTTACGGAGCCGATCACCTGCTGAAGAACCAGGCCGACGCGGTGCAAGGCCGACTACGTGATCACGGAGTCGGGTGGGTTCCCGCTTCCTGGGGCCGACGGCACGAAGCTCCCCGTGCTCGTCGCCGAGAAGGGCATCTCGTGGTGCAAGCTCCGCGTCACCGGAACACCGGGCCATGGATCGATGCCGTTCCGCACGGACAACGCACTGACCAAAGCCGCCGAGATCGTGAAGCGGATCAGCGATTACCGCCCGCAGACGCGCATCCACGAATCGTGGAAAGGCTTCATCCAAGCAATGGGACTTCCCGAGGAGATGACGAAGCCCTTGCTAACCGAGGAGGGATACACCGAGGCGATCACCGGGCTCCCACTCGGACTGAGTCGTATGGCGTACTCGTGCGCGCACACGACGATCACGCCGACCGTCATGCACGCGGGCGCGAAGCTCAACATGATCCCCGACAACGTTGAGATCGAGCTGGACATCCGAACACTTCCCGGCGACGGCCCCGACGAAGTCAAGGCGATGATCGATGAAGCAGTCGGTGATCTTGCCGGTCAGATCGAGATCATCGGCGGCAACACACACGAGGCGACGAGCTCGCCTCAGGACACACCGATGTGGGACGCGATGGCCCGCGCCGGCAAGCGCTTCTACGACGACAGCTCTCTCATCCCGCTGCTCATGGTCGGCGCCAGCGACGCACGCTTCTTCCGGAAGGCCGGTTCCGTCGCCTACGGATTCGGCCTGTTCAGCCGCAGGCTCTCTATGGACGACCTCGCCCAGATGGGACACGGTGATGACGAGCGCGTCGACCTTGAATCACTCGGGATGATCACGCAGATGTGGGACGGCCTGATCCGCGACTTCCTCGGGTAGGAACATGCGATGAGCGACGAGCTCTATTCGCTCGTCGAGGCTTACTCAGGTCTCGGCGAGCACAGAACGGGCACCGACGTCGACGCCAGAACCATCGCCTGGTTCGCCGGCGAACTGGAGCGTCGTGGGGGACGCGTTGAGCTGCACAACTACACCTTCGATCGCTACGACGCGTCCTGGTCGGTAACCGTTGGCGCTGAGCCGCTAACCGCGCTACCGCTCTTCTACGAAGGCGTCGGACGTCTGGCCGGAGCCACACCCACGGTCGGCACTATCGATGCTTTCGGCGCCATGCTCGGCCAACCCGTTCACGAACCATTCGTCGAAACCGCCCGCCGGGAAGGCACAGGTGTCGCGGTGGTCGCGACGGTCGGCACCCTCGGTGGTGCGCTCGCCGTCCCCAACCGGGAACCGCGTGTGCCGCACGAAATTCCCGTCCTGCTCGTCGAGGGCGCTGCCGGGCAGCGACTCACCGGGAAAGAAGTTCGAGTTGACGTCGAAGCTGGCGTCGTCGAAGGAAGATCGTCGAACGTCCTGGCGCGTTTCGGCGACGGACCCAACCCGTTGATCCTTGCGACTCCCCTCTCCGGCTGGTTCACGTGCGCCGGCGAAAGAGGAACGGGCATCGCCGTCACGCTCGAGCTCGCCTCCCGTCTAGCGGACAGATTCCCCGTGCTCGTCGTCGGTACCACGGGACACGAGCTCGTCGACTTCGGCCTCCAACGCCTGCTCGGCGATCGAACTCTCGATCCACTTGCCGTGCTCCACATCGGCGCATGCATAGCCGCAATGGATGCGCCGGGCATCCTGTCGACGCGACGCCGGTGCACGGCTTCGGTTCCCTCCGATGTGGAACGCAGGCTCATCACTGCTCTCGACGCCATCGACGTCGTGCCGATCTCGGTCTCGAGGGACGAAGCGGGTGATCCGCAACGGTGGCCGGGAGAAGCGCGCGAGTGGTCCACTCTCGGCGTGCCGCTGGTATCGCTGACCGGTTACTTCCCGCTCTTCCACACACCAGCCGACGTCCCGTCGGCAGCAACGACGCCGGGGTTGCTCACGCGGGCAGCCGATGCACTGACGGAAGCGGCCCTCGTGTTAAGTAAACTGTGATTCACATGCCTCAAATGGCGATCGACGAGAGGCTTTTCACCTGGCCGTCGGACGACCCACGTCTGATCGGTAGCCGGTGCGCTGATTGCTGCGACGGTGACGTTCCCGACCCAAGACGGTTGCCCGCGCTGCAACTCCGAAGACATGGAGACGATCGAGCTCCCCGCCGCGGCACGCTCTGGACCTACACCACGCAAGGCTTCCGTCCGAAGTCGCCACCCGAAGGCAGTTACCTCGGAGACGACACAGACGAGACGTTCGAGCCGTACGCGCTCGGCTACGTGGAGCTCGCCGATCATTGCAAGGTCGAGTCGCGGCTTACGGGCGCGCAGCTCGACGGATTCAGCATCGGCATGGAGATGGAGCTCGCGATCATTCCGTTCCGCAAGGACGAAAGCGGCAACGACGTCATGACGTTCGCCTTTAGGCCGGTGAAGTCGTGACCGACGTCGCGATCGTCGGCATCGGCCTGCACCCCTTCGGCCGCTTCGACGGTGTCACAGGACTCGAGATGGGCGCGCACGCCGTCAGGCAGGCGCTGCGCGACGCGGGTATGGAGTGGAAGGACGTCGGCACCGCTTTCGGCGGCAGCTGGCACGCAGGCTTCGCCGACTCTCTCGTCAATCAGCTCGGCCTGACCGGTGTGCAGTTCACGCACGTCTTCAACGGCTGCGCAACGGCCGGCACGGCGGTCGCGATGGCGGCGCCGTGCGATCTCGTCGGGCGCGGTCGACACGGCCGTGGCCGTCGGCTTCGACAAGCACCCGCGCGGCGCGTTCGCGTCCGACCCGAACCTGATCGGTATCGGCTCGCTGGTACGCCGAGACCGGGATGATGAACACCACGCAGTTCTTCGCGATGAAGATCAACCGCTACATGCACGAGTTCGGCATCACACAAGCGACGCTGGCGAAGGTCGCCGCGAAGAACTACCGCAACGGCGCGCTCAATCCGAATGCGTGGCGGCAGAAGCCGTGGAATGAGGAGGAGATCCTCGCTTCGCCAACGATCAACTACCCGCTCACGCACTACATGTTCTGTTCGCCGGACGAAGGCGGTGCTGCCGTCGTCATGTGCCGTGCGGATCAGGCCAAGAAGTACACGGACCGTCCGATCTATCTGCGCGCCGCCGAGATCAAAACGCGGCGATTCGGCGCATTCGAGGTCTTCTCGCCCTGGCTCCCGATCGAGCGAACCGACTCCCCGACCGTCGACGCCGCCAAGGCAACCTTCGAGGCGGCCGGGATCGTCGCCATCCGACGTGCAGGTTGCGCAGATCCAGGACTCCGAAGCGGGGGCCGAGATCATGCACATGGCCGAGAACGGCTTCTGCGCCGACGGCGACCAGGAAGCGATGATCGCGAACGGTGACACCGAGATCGGCGGCAAGCTCCCCATCAACACCGACGGCGGCTTGATCGCCAACGGGGAGCCGATCGGAGCGTCCGGATTACGTCAGATATACGAGGTCTGCCTGCAGCTGCGCGGCGACGCCGGCGCCAGACAAGTCCCAAATGACCCTCGATGTCGGCTACACACAGGTGTACGGCGCGCCGGGCACCGGGGCTTGCACCGTTCTGACCACGTAGGCTCCCTTCGTGACGACGGTCGCTCTCGAAGTCTCCGACGGCATCGCGCGCCTGACGCTCGACCGGCCGGACGCTAGGAACACGATCAGCCTCGAGCTCGCGCGCGACCTGCACCTGGCGACGGAGGAGCTCGCGGCGGACGAAAGCGTTCGAGCCGTTCTCCTTTCCGGACGCGGCGACACGTTCTGCGCCGGTGGCGATCTGAAGTCCTTTCACGCAGCCAAGGACATGGCAACGCACATCCACGAAGTCACTTCTTACCTCCACCCGGCCATCGAGAACCTCGACCACCTTCACGCGCCGATCGTTGCCGCCGTGCGCGGAGCCGCCGCGGGGGCCGGTCTCGGCCTGGCCTGTGTCGCCGACATCGTGCTTGCGTCGACGACGGCGCGCTTCGTCAGCGCATACACGAAGATCGGACTGACGCCGGACGGATCCACGTCGTGGTGGCTCCCGCGTTTGGTAGGACTTCGCCGTGCCCTCGAGCTCACGCTCACCAACCGAGTGCTCGATGCCGAAGAGGCGAGCGTGTGGGGAATCGTCACGCGCGTCGTCGACGACGACCAGCTCGATAAGGAAGCTGAAACGCTGACCTCCGAGCTGGCCGCCGGGCCCACGGGCGCCTACGCAGGAGCCCGCCGGCTTATCCGCGACTCTCTGCAGCGTGGGATCGCCGAGCATCTGACGGCGGAGCAGGACGTGATCGTCGACGCGGCCGAGCAGGCCGACGCGCGCGAAGGCATCGGAGCTTTTCTCGAGAAGCGCCCGCCGAATTTCGGTTCCTAGCAGTCCGGAGCAGCCCGTATTAGGAGCGCTCGCTTCGTGAATTGCCAACGATAAAGTTCCTACGTGACTCAGGCCCCGACCGCGGAAACGCAAGACCCCCAAGCCCCACTTCCGTTCATCCGAACCATCCGTTTCGTGGTCAAGTTCGGCCCGCCGGTTCTTATCGCCGTCTTCGGTGGGCTGATGGTTTGGATGCTCACGAACAAAGGTGTCGGCCTTCTCGCAGATTCCGCCACGTATCTGCAAGCGGCGGACGGCTTGCGCCACGGGCACGGCTTCGCGGACTTCTCCTCGAAGATCCCGCCGCTGTATCCGATAACCGTTGCGCTGTTCACTTTCGTGTTCCGCGATACCACGACGGCCGCGCGATGGGTGTCGATCCTTTCCTTTGCTGCAACCGGAGCTTTGGTCACGATCTTCGTCACCCGCGCTTCGCGCTCCCGTCTGACCGGGCTGGCCGCCGGCGCCCTGACGATCGCGACGGTTCGGGTGCTGGCAACGGTTCCGTGGGCATTGACCGAGCCGCTCTTCTACGCTTTGGTCGTCGCGGCACTCTGGTCGATCTACCGCTACGACCAGGAACCGACTTGGTCTCGCTTGATCGCCGCCGGGGTAATCGTTGGGTTGGCCGTGTTGACGCGCTACGCGGGTGTGGCTTTGATCCTCACCGGAGTCATCGTCGTGTACGACCGTGCCCGCAGCATGAGAGACCGCCTTCAACGAGTTGTAGTGTTCGGCGGGATCGCCGGGATTGGTTTCGGGCTTTGGCTCTTGCGCAATGTTTTCGCGGGCAATTCCGCCGTAGGCCGCGAGTTCATTGCAAGGAAAGTTCAATTCTCCGGTCCACTGAGATTCGCCTTTCGATCGATGGGTACGTGGCTCTTCCCGACGAAGGTCGTCCCGCTCGGACTTCAACAGGTACTCGTGCTGTTTTTCGTTGTAGCCGGGTGGTTTGCCTGGAGAGCATCGCGGCGAGCGGCCGCACCAGCGGCTCGAGGTGAACGCTCCCTGCCCTGGCTGATGGTCGTCTTCTTCTTCTCGTACCTCGCCACGTGGTTGATAACGGTCACCTTGCTCGGCAACGTGAACTTCGATCATCGGTTCCTTTCGCCGCTGTACATAGCCGCGTTCGCGCTGAGCGCGACCGTCGTAGCTGCATATGTCAGAACACGATCGGCTTCCACGCTCGCGCGAGCCGCCACTGTCGTCGTTTTCCTGGTAGTCGCTGCCGGCGCGATCACCTGGACGACGCAGGCCTTCACCTGGGAAGGAGGTGGACTGGGCTACATCGATGAGCGATGGCAGACCTCGGCCACAGCGCAGGCCGTCAAGCAATTGCCCGGGACAATGATCGCGTCGAACGCACCGGACGCGGTGTACTTCCTTTCCGAACGAAAAGCCGAGTCGCTCCCCTGGGCCTACCTCTCTCCGGGAACGCCCAATCCGAACCTTCGCTCGGAGATGCAAGAGCTCAAACGCAGGTTCGAAGCGGGCGACGTGACGATCGTCTATTTCTTCCGTGCGGGCCGTCCTTACGTTCCTTCGGCCGGCGCGCTAGTTTCCGTCCTCCCGGGAGCCGAGATGCAACGCTTGCAGGACGGAGCGATCATCCGGCACCGGGCTTGATGGCTCACGCTTCGGTGGTTCGGTCTTGAACGACCGGCTATGTTAGTCGCGGATAACAAAGCGAGCCGGGGGTCGCGACGGGTGAGGGCCGGTGGCGAAACGCGTTCCGTCCGCCTGCTCACGCTCATCCTCGCGCTGACGGCGGCCGTGCTCCCGGCCTGCCGCGTGAACGATCTGTCCTTCAAGGAAGACGAACGCGTCGAGATCACGAGCCCCGAGGATCAGGACGAGGTAGCTCTGCCCTTCAAGATGCGCTGGACGGTCGACGACTTCAAGGTCGTCGGTCCGGACGGCTCCGATTCCCAGGACGCCGGCTACTTCGCCGTCCTTCTCGATGAATCTCCGATGCCGCCGGGCGAAGGGCTCATCTACTTCGCCCGGGACGACGAGTCGTGCGACAGGTCTGCCGGGTGCCCGGACGCGGAGTACTTCTCCGAGCGCGGCATCTTCCCGACGTCGGCAACTTCGTTCGAAGTAACCACGCTCGAGGACAAGCGTCCGACCGATCGTCAGAGCGCGCCGGACAAGCACGAGCTCACCGTCATCCTGCTCAACGGACGAGGAGAACGCATCGGTGAGTCGGCGTTCCGAGTGGACATCGAAGTCGACCGGGGACAGACCTGAGATGGCCAAGCGCACGGTGAGACGGAACCGTCCGGCGACCAAACGTTCGCCACGGACGAAACGCCCGGCCCCCATCGCGCAGCAGCGCGCCGTCGACGAGGTCGAGGCCGCACCGGACCGGGTGCGCGACGAACGCCCGGGCTGCGCTCGGAGTCACCGGCGAAGGGAAGGCCTCGCCGCTACGCGAGGGCATCAAGCGCGCCGGAGTCGGCTGGTACCCGTTGATCGCGCTCGGCGCTCTGGTCATCGTCGACGAGTTCCAGGCCTACGGATTCTTCGTCCTCGGTCCGGAGATCTCCGACGGCCTCGGCGTGAGCCGGGGAACGCTCGCCTTCGCCAACCTCATGAAGATCCTCGTCCTATCTCTCGCGGCATTGCCGATCGCCGCTTACGCCCAACGGAAGGCGCGGCGCGCGTCCATCGCGATCGTCACGGCTTTCGCATGGGCCATCGTCACGCTCGTTCACCGGCTTCGTCAGCAGCATCGCTCGGCCTCTTCGCCGTGCTCATGCTCAACGGAGCTTCGACGGCTTCCGTACACGCGGTGCACCGTCCACTGCTGTTCGATTCCTATCCGCCGGAGATCCGCGTCCGGCTCAACTCCGCGTACCGGATCGGCGACGGCGTCGGGGAACATCATCGCGCCGCTCCTCGTCGGCGCTGCTGCACCGGCATCCTCGGTCTCACGTGGCGCGGCGTGTTCCTCGTCTTGGCCGTCGTGAGCCTCCTCGTCGCCGCGATCAGCGCTGCGTTTGCGCGATCCGGGCTTCGGACGCTGGGACACCGGACAGGTCCGCCAGTCGGTACGAGGTCGCTCGGGCGGCGCTCCGGTGCTCGAAGGAAGAGGTGTCGCTCGGCTTCTTCGAGATCGTCCGGCGCCTGCTTCTCATCCCGACCGTCCGGCGCATCCTGACCGCATACGCCGTCTTCGGGATGTTCCTGATCCCGCTGCAGCAGTACTTCTTCTTCTTCTTCGACGAGCGCTGGGGCATGGGGCCGACGGCACGCGCTCTGCTCTTCGCGACCTTCCCGCTGTTCGCGATCCCGGCGCTGCTGTACATCGGCACCGCTGGGCGACGCGATGTTCCGCACGCGATCCGCCGCGAGCTGTTGCGCAAGGCCGCGCTCTTCCAGGCTGCGGCCGCGCTGCTCATCGTCTTCGGCGTTCTGTCTCCGGTGTTCGGCCTGATGGTGGCGTGCTTCGGACTCGCCGTCGCAGTCGTTCGGTCTGCTCAACCCGCTCCTCGGCGTCGCGATGCTGTCGGTGGTGCCGCCGCGGATGCGTCCGCACGCCACCGCGCTCATCGGGATCGCGATCACCGCCGTCGGCGGGATCGCCGGTCTTCTGCTCCTCAACGGCATCGACACGCGCTTCGGCCTGGAGTGGGCGATCGCATCGCTGGCCGTGCCCGGGCATCGTCTCCGCACTGATCCTGCGAACCTCGGCCCCGCTCGATCAACGACGACCTCGACCAGCTGATCGACGGCGTCGTCGAGGAGGAGAAGGTCCAGGAGCTCACGACGTCCGGGACGAAGCTCCCGATGCTCGCGTGCCGCGGCATCGACTTCTCGTACGGACAGCTTCAGGTGCTCTTCGACGTTTCGTTCTCGGTGGACGACGGCGAGATGGTCGCGCTGCTCGGGACCAACGGCGCCGGCAAGTCCACACTGCTTCGCGTCATCTCCGGGCTCGGCCTCCCGTCCCGAGGAAGCGTTCGCTTCCGCGGCGGCGGACATCACCTACGTCGACGCCGAGCGGCGGCTGAAGCTCGGCATCACGCAGATCCCCGGGGGCCGCGCGATCTTCCGCTCGCTCTCCGTCATCGAGAACCTGCAGCATGTTCGCGCTACACGCACGGACAACGACAGGAAGGCGATCGATCGCGGCATCGAAGCGACGTTCGACGCATTCCCGCGGCTCTGTACCAACGCCGCGACGTCGCCGCCGGGACGCTTTCCGGCGGCGAGCAGCAGATGCTCGGCCTCGGCAAGGCGTTCATCCTGCGTCCGCAGCTGCTGCTCATCGACGAGCTGTCGCTCGGACTGGCACCGAAGATCGTGGCCGAGCTGCTCGAGCATGGTCCGGCGCATCAACGACCGAGGGCACGGCCGTCGTGCTCGTCGAACAATCGGTGAACGTCGCGCTGTCGCTCGTCGATCACGCGTACTTCATGGAGAAGGGCGAGATCCGCTTCGACGGAAAGGCCAAAGACCTCCTCAAGCGGACCGACCTGTTGCGCTCCGTCTTCCTCAAAGGGCGCGGCCGGACTGGCGGCTCCAAGAGTCGCGAATGATCGACGATCTTCGGCTTCGAGTTCACCGGTCCCGTCCTGCTGCTCGGGACGATCACCGGCATCACCTATGGGCTGCTCGCCGTCGGTCTGGTGCTGGTCTTCCGTTCCAACCGGCTGATCAACTTCGCGCACGGCGAGATCGGCGCGCTCGGGCGCCGCCGTCCTCGGCGTGGCCGTCGTCGAAGTGGCACATCCCGTACTGGGTCGCGCTTCCCGGCGCGCTCGTTCTGTCGGCCGGCGTCGGCGCGGGGGCCGAGATCGCCGTCGTCCGGCGTTTGCGCAACGTCCCGAACCTCATGTCGATCGTGGCGACGCTCGGCATCGCGCAGTTCCTGCTCGCTGTTCTCTTTCGTCATCAACGAGCAGGCCGGTGCCGGCAGCACGTATCCGCAGCCGTCCGGGTTCCCGTCCTTCGACGTCGGCGCGCTTGCGGGTGACGCCGGCGTACTTCGGGATGCTCGTCCTGACGCCGGTTCTCGTCGATCGCTCTGACGCTCTTCCTTCGCCGCTCGCGCTACGGCATCGCGATCCGAGGATCGGCCGACAACCCGGACGCTGCTCGCATGGCCGGTGTTTCTGCGGGACGGATGTCCACACTCTCGTGGGCCATCGCCGGAGCCGTCTCCGCCTTCACGGCGATCCTGGTCTTCCCCACGCGCGGGTTCATCACCGGCGAAACGCTCGGCCCGCAGCTTGTTGCTGCGCGCGCTGGCCGCCGCCGTGATCGCGCGCATGCGGAGTCTTCCCATCGCTCTGGCTGCGGGCGTCGGCCGTCGGGATCCTCGAGCAGGAGATGCTCTGGAACTTCACCGGCGGCGGCATCGTCGAGGCCGCGCTGTTCGTGATCATCCTGCTCGCGCTTCTGGTGCAGCCGCGCCACGGGGGCCGCGAGGAGGAGAAGGGTAGCTGGGCGAGCGTGCAGCCGTGGGCCCCGCTTGAGGACGCGCTGCGCAAGGTGTGGGCCGATTCGCAACCTCGGCTGGATCACGGCCGGAGCCGGTGTCGTCCTCGCCGTGATCCTCGGACTCGTGCGTGACCAACGCCACCGCCGTCATCCTCGTCGTGATCCTCGCGTTCGGATTGGTCGGGATCTCGCTCGGGATCGTCACGGGTCTGGCCGGACAGCTCTCGCTCGGACAGTTCGCCGTCGCCGCGATCGGAGCGGTCGCGTCGTCGGCCGTCGCTGCACAGACCGGGAACTTCTTCCTCGCGTTCCTGACGGCCGGACTAACCGCGGCCGGCGTATCGGCCCTCATCGGTCTTCCCGCTCTGCGCATCCGCGGACTGATGCTCGCCGTGGCAACACTTTCTTTCGCGCTCGCGGCTCAGTCGTGGCTGCTGACGCAGGACTGGACGCTCGGCGAAGGCGAGGACCCCGGACGGCCGATCTTCGGCACCAACGCTTTCGACACGGGCAAGGAGTACTACCTCTTCTCGTTGATCTTCGTCGTCATCGCCGTATGGCTCGCGCGCAACGTCTGGCGCAGCGGTTTCGGCCGCCGCTTGCGCGCGGTGCGCGACAACGAGGATGCAACGCGCGCGCGTTCACGATCCCCACGACATTCGTGAAGCTCCAGGCTTTCGCCGTCGCCGGCTTCGTCGCCGGGCATCGGCGGCGCGGTCTACGGTCACGCGCTCTCGCGCCTGTCGAGCACGGCGTTCCCCGTCGGATCGAGCATCGACATCGTCGCGATGAGCGTGCTCGGCGGCATCGGCATCCTCGCCGGCCCGCTCATCGGCGCGTTCTACATCATCGGGATCCCGGAATTCCTTCCGTTGGACAGCGCGGGCCTCGCGGCACAGAAGCTCGGCTGGCTGATCCTGATCCTCTACGTGCCCGGCGGTATCGCCGCACTCGTCCGGCCGATCCGCGACCGCATCATCGGCTTCTTCGCACGCGGTCAACCGATCACGCCCGCCGAGGAACCCGTGGACCCGGCGGCGGACGGCTTCGCGCGCGCTCCGTCATTGATCCGCGCCGGCACGGCCGGCCGCCGGGCAAGCAACGGCGACCGCGGTGACGATCCTGTCGGTGACCGGTCTCTCGAAACGCTACGGCGGCGTCACGGCGGTCGACGACGTCTCGTTCTCCGTCCGCAACGGACAGACGCTCGGCATCATCGGCCCCAACGGCGCAGGCAAGACGACGCTGTTCGAGCTCGATCGCCGGCTTCGTGAAGCCCGACACCGGAACGCGTCACTTTCCGCGGGAACCGACGTGAGCTCGTGGAGTCCCGTGGGCCGGGGCATGCTCGGGCTCATCCGGTCGTTCCAGGACGCATCGCTTTTCCCGACGATGACCGTCGTCGAAACCATCCAGCTCGCGCTCGAGCGGCGGATCCCCACGCGCGTTATGCCCGCGCTCATCGGCCTCGACCTGTCCGAGCGTCAGCGTTCGCAGCGCGCGCGGCGAGATCGTCGAGCTGATGGGGCTGCAGGACTACAAGTACAAGACGTGCGGCGAGCTTTCCACGGGAACACGCCGAATAACCGAGATCGCGTGCATGCTCGCGCTCGAGCCGACGGTTCTACTGCTGGACGAACCGTCGTCGGGAGTGGCGCAGCGCGAGACGGAGGCCCTGGGTGGGCTGCTCGAGCAGGTCCGCGACTATCTGGGAACGACGCTCATCGTGATCGAGCACGACATGCCGCTGATCATGGGACTGTCCGACCGCATCATCGCGATGGAGGCCGGGCGCGTAATCGCCGACGGCACACCGGCCCGCGTGCGTTCGAACACCAGCGTGATCGAGTCCTATCTCGGCGGAGATCTAAGAACGATCCAGCGATCCGGTTTAGCCGCGCGCTAGCCGGCGTCGCGCAGCTTGTTGTCGAACTTGAAGCACGTACAGGCGTCGTTGTACCGAGCGAGCATCGTCTTGCTCGCGCCGTCGTTGCGTCCGGGCCCGAAATTCGTCGCCCAGGTGAACGGCGAGTCGTAGGACGTCCCCAAAGTCGCCGCCGACGCCTGCAGGCCGGCGACGGTCAGATCGTTGGTCTTCTCTAACGCTTTCTTTAGGAAGAACAGGCTGTCGCAATGCGTGCCGTCGTACAGACGGCTGCGGTCATAGCCTCCGGCTTCGACGATCGCGAAGCACTCCTCGAACGCACCGCCCTTGCCGTAACGCGGGTCTTCGCGGAACGCGCGTCCGTAGTCCTGACCGGGCAACCAGCTGACGCCGATCGCGCCGTGCAGCTGCTCCTTACCGTGCTGCGCCTCGAGCGTGCCCATGAGGTTGACGCTGGTGAAGCCGTACCGAGGACGGTACCCCTGGTCCTCGGCCTGCGTCAGGAAGAAGAACGGGATGATCGCCGCGTACTCGTCGAAGATCACGTGAGTGATGCCTTTACTGCCGAACTGCAGGATCGTGCTCGACAGCTCGCCAGACATGGCACTGAACTGACTGACCGACTGGGGAGTCTTGATCACGGACACGTCGGTGAGCTTGAGCCCGCGGGCCTTGAGGTCGTCGCGCATCATCTTCTCGATCCGGGCGAAGACCGGTGAGTCGAAGCGGATCAAACCGAGCTTGTATCCCGAGTTGAAGTACCCGGCATCTTTCAGGCCCCCGATGTACTGCGGAACCCAGCGTTCCGGACGCATGCGGCTCGGCTGGTACAGATAGCCCGCATAGCGCTTGAAGTAGTCGCCGTCGTACGGCCACTGGTTCTGCTGCATGAGCGGCACCTGGCCTTCGGCCAGGCAAGCCAGCAACGCGTCGGTGCCCCCGACGTGCCCGGACACCGCGGCGAAAACACCTTCGTCGTCCACGAACCTCGAGCACGCCTGCTCGGCAAGAGCGTCCCAGCCCTGAGCTTGCGTTGCGTCGTAATCGAAGACGACGGGGATGATCTTTCGTCCGGCGATCCCGCCGTGGTCGTTGAAGTACTTGACCAAGATGTTGATGATCGTGCGCTCGTCGTTGCCGATGCTCGGCCCCCCGAACCCGACGGCGGCCAGTGCGGCGTTGAGGTTCTTTGTGATGTTGAAACCGATCTTGATGCTGCCCGCGGTGATACCCCGTCCCATCCGAAGCGGCCCGCCTCCGGGCACGAGCGCCGGACCGCCCCCGGCGGTGCGGGTTCCTTCCGTCGTTACGGTGCGTGTGCTTCCTGGCGTCCCCGGGCGGGACGTGGCGCCCGGCCCAACGGCTGTTCCGCGATCGAGCGCGCCTTCTGTGATGGAGCGCTGCGACGTGATCTCGTTGGTCGAGGAACAGGCGGCAAGCAAAAGGACGAGGACCAGCCCCAGTGCTCGCGGAGCTCGCCTCCCCATCACGCCTCCGTCCCCTCGAGAAGCAAAGTAAACCAGGACTAACTCAACCGCGCGCCGCCGTCAATCGCAAGCTACGCCGGTTCGAGGCGCGATTCAGTCGATCAGCGCCTGGTTCACGACCCACCGCAACTGCGGGCGTATCGGATAGGTCCCGGACGGGAAGAGCTGCGTCATGAACACAACAGAGACTTCTTCGACCGGATCGACCCAGAAGCTCGTGGACGCCGCTCCGCCCCACGTGTACTCACCGTAGGAAGCGTTTGATCCCTGCGCCGGCGGGTCGATCACCACGCCAAAGCCGAGACCGAAACCGACACCGGGCATGGCAGCCTCTGAGGGACTGTCCTTGCCCATCGTCTGAAGGTCGACGCCCCCGGGCAGGTGGTTCATCGTCATGTACTCGAGCGTCTTGCGTCCGATTATGCGAACGCCGTCCAGCTCTCCCCCGCGCGTCAGACAAGTGGCAAAGCGCTGATAGTCGTTGATCGTCGCAACGAGGCCTCCGGCACCGGACAGCAGCTTCGGCGGTTTGTCGTAGGCACTCGGGAAGGGCTCCAGCCGGCGTTCGCGCCGGATGTAGTTCTGCGCGAAGCGCTCCTGCTTCTCCGGCGGAACCCAGAAGGCCGTGTCGGTCATGCCGAGCGGCGCGAAGACGTGCTCCTCGAGGTAATCGTCGAAGGTCTGACCGCTCACAACCTCGACCACCCGGCCGACGACGTCGGTCGATGCCCCGTAGTGCCAGCGCGTTCCCGGATGGAACTCCAGCGGCATGGACGCCAGCAGGTCGCAGTACTCGGGCAAGGCCAGGCCCCGGAAGCCGAACCCAAGTCCGTTCTTTCGGTAGATATCGCTGACGGTTGTCAGTCCGAGACTGAAACCCAGGCCCGACATGTGCGTGAGGATGTCGTGGACGTTCATCGGACGCTGCGGCTCTTGTGTTTCGTAGTTCTCGGCGTCGCCTGAGACGAAGACCCGCGCGTCCTTGAACGACGGGATGAAGCGGTGGACGGGGTTCTCGAGCAGCACCTTGCCCCGCTCGACCAGTTGCATCAAAGCGATAGAAGCGATCGGCTTGGTCATCGAGAAGATGCGGAAGATCGTGTCCTCTTCCAGCTTCTTGCCGTTCTCGATGTCGGCCATGCCGTAGACATCGCGGTACACCTCTTGCCCTCGCCGCGCGACTACGACGCTGGTTCCCGGAAACTTCCCCTCGTCAACATAACCGTGCAGAAGTTGTCCAACGCGGTCGAGCCTGCCCGGATCGAAACCCAGGTCAGCAGCTGCCTTCACCGACTCCAACATCGTGGTCATTTCCGTCGCGCCCCCCTCTGGTTCTTGCGCTCGCGGCGCCCCGACGCGCGCATATCATCGCCGCGCCGCACGACCTCCTCGAGCACCGAGAGTTCCGGCTTCGCCCCCTTAACACCGTCGGGCCACTTCTCCACAACTCCCGTGGCCCATCGCGCCCAATTATGAACGAGCACGTAGAACTCGAGCAGGAAACGGGAAACGACCATGTTGGGCGCAAGGCGGTCCGGGAACGGCCCTTCACTGAAGAGATACGGGCGCGCTGAGTCGGCGAATCGCCCCATCACCTCGGCCGCCCATGTACGTGCAGCCTCGAGGGTCGCTAGTGCATCGTCCTTCTTGCCCTGGTCGGCCAGGAAGATCTTCGTGAGCTGCTCGAATTCGATAGACGGTCCTTCGCCCGGGACCTTCAACCATGCCGCCAAGGCACGCCGGCCCTTGGGCGTGATCGAGTACGTCGTCCGCGGCCGCTTGCCGACGCTGTCCTTCTTGGACCTGGCCAGGCCGTGAGCAACCAAGGTCTTCGGCTCCTCGTAGATCTTGCTGCGCGCGCGCGGCCACCACTGGTCGTAGGTCCTGTCCACCTGCTGCACGAGCTGGTACGTGGTGTAGGGCCTGATCGCGAGCAGGCCGAGGATCGAGTAGGAGGTCGACGTTAGCTCAGGGATCCGTGCACTTGACATATAGTCCCCTCTGGACTATTTATAGTCCCATTGGGACTATACGCCAAGCAGCGAGGGGAGGGAACGATGTTCATCCAGGTGATCCGGGGTCATGTCGCCGACACCGAAGCATTTCGAGCGGTCGGCCGGCGTTGGGAGGACGAGCTGGCGCCCGGCGCGGCCGGGCTCCTCGGCTCAACGGCGGGAGTAGCTGAGGACGGAACGGCGATCATCGTGGTGCGCTTCGAATCGGCAGAAGCCGCGCAGCAGAATAGCGACCGCCCGGAGCAAACCGCCTTCTTTGAAGAAACCTCGACGCTTTACGACGGCGAGGTCACCTTCTACGACTGCCCCACCGTCGATGCCCTTCTCTCCCCTTCCGACGAAGCGGGTTTCGTCCAAGTCACGACCTGCAAAGTGTCAGATGTCCCGGCTGCTCGGAGATTCGGCGCGGATTTCGCAAAGATCGCACCCTCAGTACGGCCGGATCTCCTCGGCTTCACCGACGCCTACACAGACGACGGCCGGCTCGTCACCACCTCGTATTTCGTGTCCGAGGCAGCCGCGCGAGAAGGCGAGAGCAAGGAACTCCCGCCAGAGCACCAAGAGGTATTTGCAGGATTCCGCGCGCTGGTTAGCGACTTTGAGTACTTCGACCTGGCCAACCCACGCTTGTTCAGCCCCGCTTGAGCTAAGCGGCTTTTCGGGGCGAGAACTTCACCGGCATGTGCTTGATGCCGTTGATGAAGTTCGAGGACAGGTGCTGCGCGCTCACCCGACATCTCGATGTCCGGGAGGAACTGGAACAGGTCCTTGAACATCACCTTGATCTCCTGCCGGGCGAGGTTCGCGCCGAGACAGAAGTGCGGGCCGGGTCCGCCGAAGCCGATGTGGTTGTTCGGCTCCCGCTTCACGTTGAACGCGTACGGATCGTCGAAGACGTCCTCGTCGCGGTTGCCGGAGATGTAGTACATCAGCAGCTTGTCGCCTTCTTTGAACTCGTGTCCGGAGAGCGTGGCGCCGTCCTGCGTGACCGTGCGGCGCATGAACATCACCGGCGACGCGTACCGGACGATCTCCTCGACCGCATGGCGCTGCACGCCGTCGAAGTCGTCCATCCAGATCTTCCGCTGGTCGGGGTTCTCGGTCAGCGCCTTGAGGCCCCAGCTGATCGCGTTACGCGTCGTCTCGTTGCCGGCGACGAGCAGCAGGATGAAGAACGAGCCGAGCTCGTGCGGCGCCGAGCTTCTGTCCGTCGACTTCGGCGTGCACCAGAGCCGACATCAGATCGTCGGTCGGATCCTTCGCCGCTTGCCTCGGCCATCTCCGTGGCCAGCTGCGTGAGACCCATCGCTGCCGCCATGAGCTGCGGCATCGGGTTGTCCATGTCCTCGCGTGTACTCGGGGTCGCCGAGACCGAGGATCGTGTTCGAGGAGTTGAAGACGAAGTCGTACTGCGACTCCGGGACGCCCATCATGTCGCAGATCACCTTCAGCGGCAGTCGCGACGAGCACTCCGTGACGAAGTCGACTTCGCCCTTCGGTCCGATCGTGTCGATGACTTCGCGCGCGGCACGGTCGACGTACTCCTCGATCATGCCGGACCTGGCGCACGGTGAACGCCTTGTTGACGATGTCGCGCAGGCGCTTGTGCTTCGGGATCGTCCATCTCGATCATCGAGCCGAAGTACTCGCGCATCTCGGCCGGCATGTCGAAGGCCGACGTTGCGCCGCGTCCCGAACAGAAGATCTCGGGCTGGCGCGATGCATCGACGATGTCCTTGTACTTCGACAGGAGGTGGACGCCGCCCGACCAGAAGTCCTCCGGCAGACCTGAGGTGTTGCCCTCCGGCATCTGGAGTTCGAAGTAGGCGATCGGACGCTCGCGCCGCAGGGTCTTGAAAGCTCCTTCCCGGACCTCGTGGGGCATACGCCCAGAACTCGAAGTCCGACATGTTCGAGCTCGTCGACGGAGAACTTCTCGATGGGTTCCATAAGGCCAGCTTACGAGGTCAAGCGGGCCTTTCGCCGCTTCGGTGCAGGATGGCTCGCGTTCGTCCATCCTAGGTGGGCGGGGCCTCCGCCCAAAGAACAGGAATGCACTCTTGAGGACGCGCGTATCAGCTTTCGCCGCAGGGCTCGCGCTGGTCGTTGCCGGCGTGACCCTCCCGGCTTCCGCGCGCGCGCAAACCGTCGGCGACCTTCAGGCCGCGCGCGACCGTGTCGGGTCGCTGGAAGACCGGATCACCAACGAACAGGCCAAAGTCAGCGGCCTTCAGTCGCAGCTGCGGAACCTGTCCCTTCAAGTCGGACGGGAGCAGCGCAGCCTCAACGGCATCCGCGGTGACCTCGAGACGACGAACGCCAAGGTGGACGAAACCAAAGCTCAACTTCAGAAGGTGCGCGATCAGATCAAGTCGCGCGTACGCCGTCTGTACATGCGGGGCCCGCTCGATCTGGTCGGGGTCGTCCTCGGCTCTGAGACCCTCGGTGAGTTCATCGGCCGCATGGCCTATGCGCGCCGGGCCGCGCAGCGTGACGGACAACTGGTGCTCGATGCCCGAGAGACCGAGGCCGAGCTCCGCAAGATCCAAGACGAACAGAAGAGCCTGGAGAAGCAGCAAGCCGGCAAGGTCGCCACGCTGCGGTCTCGACAAAACACCCTGACCGATGTGTTCGCGCGCCAGCAAGCCGTGCTTGCAGATCTTGCGCACCTGAAAGGTGAAGCGCTCCGCCTGGTTTCGGAGCTGACGGCCAAGCTCGGCCCGGCCGCGCTGGCCGGACTGCGCCGCGTCGCCGGTCAGGGCATGACGATCAGCTACGGAGAGTGGGCGGGGTCACTTCTCGGCTCCCTGGGCGCGCCGACATCGCGCAACAACAGGATCGCCATCGTTGCGTGGGAAGCATCCGAGGGGACGCAGGCGACGTGGAACCCTCTGGCGACGACCAAGGACATGCCGGGCGCAACCATCTACAACTCGCACGGCGTGAAGAACTACCGATCGCGGGAGCAGGGCGTCGAGGCGTCGATCCAGACTCTGCGGCTCCCGAGACGAGGCTACGAGCCGATCCTGGAGCGGCTTCGAGCCGGAGCAGAACCTATGCGGACGGCCGAGGCCATACGTGACTCGCTCTGGTGCCGGGGATGTGCGGGCGGCGCATACGTCGTCGGCTTGATCGATGCGGTAACGAAGTACTACGACCGCTACGCTAACTAGCAACGCCACGCCGGGCCGCGCCGGAGCAGCGCGCAGGCGTAGAAAGGGCGGAGGCGAAAGTGGAGACCAACCGGCTAGAAGCATTCAGCGACGGCGTTTTCGCGATCGCGATAACCCTGCTGATCATCGAAGTGGGGATACCCGAGGGCCACGACCCACTTGCTCAAAGGCTCCTCGATCAGTGGCCGAGCTATCTCGCCTACGCGCTCAGCTTCGCGACGATCGGAGTGATGTGGGCGAACCACCACAACATCTTTGCCATTGTCGACCGAGCGTCGCATGGACTTGTCATCGCCAACCTTGCGCTATTACTCGTGGTCGCCTTCATCCCGTTCCCGACCAAGGTTCTCGGCGAGCACTTGCACGGCGAGATCTCCTTCGGGGACGCGCGGACGGCAGCTCTTCTCTACAACGGAACGTTTTTCATCATGGCCGTGGCGTACAACACGATGTGGCAAGTGGCCGCTTGGAAGAACCGGCTCATCAAACCCGGGTGCGAAGCCAAGGCCGCGGCCGTGAGCCGGACCTACTGGCCCGGATCGCCCGCCTACATCGTGGCCATCGTGGTGGCCTTCTTCAGTCCGATCGGAAGCATCGTGGTGAACACGATCGTCATGTTCCTGTACGGACTGCCGATCCGTGCACTGCAGTCCGACTAAGCCGGGTTGTTGCTCCCCTTCAGCGTGAGACCGATGACGTTGCCGACGGGATCTGCGAAATGGGCGACCGTCGGGCCACCGGGCACCTCCATCGGCTCGTTCACCGTCTTGCCGCCGAGGTCTTCGGCCTTCTTGAGCGTCGGCTCCAGGTCGGGGACCTCGACGTAGATACAAACGGTGGGATCACCCTGGGCGTATAGGCCGCCGCCGATCGCGCCCTCGGGAGCCGGAACCTGGCCGTAGTTCATCGGGTTGTCGGCATCCACTTTCCAGCCAAAGAGATCGCTGTACCACTTCTGCGTCTTGGCGGCATCCTTTCCGCCGACCTCGAACCAATGAACAGGAGGACCGCTGCCGTCCGGCAGGGGCTGTTCGTCACCAGTCGCATTAACGAGACCGATCGTGTTTCCGTCCGGATCGTTGAACAAAGCGATGGTCGGGCCACCGGGGATATCGCTTACAGGAAGGATCGTGCTCGCGCCCATCGACTCCGCCTTGGCCAGCGTGTCGGCGATGTTGTTGGTGCACGAGACATAGAAGGTGACCACGGTGCTGCCGTCCGGTGGTTGCGCGATGCCGCCTCCGATACCGCCCGGAGCGCGGTGGATCATCACGTAGGGCGGACCGCCTTGCATCTCTTCCGTCTTCCATCCGAAGAGCTTGGTATAGAAATCCTTGAGTGCCTTGGCATCGGGGCCACCGATCTCGAAATGAACGACGTCGTGCGGCATACCGTTCCCCTTTCCATCGACCGATCCGACTATCTAACTCCAATCGATCCGGACGGGAAACCGAAAGTGAACAACCGGGGATGCTCGCCGGCGCTTCACATGCCGTCCCGACCGCCTGGATCCCTACGCTTCCGGAAGGATAATTACTTGTTTCCGACACCCCACTGTGGGAAATCAAAGTTAGACAGGCCAAACGGCCGGAGGGCAAACTCGGCGTCGGAGGGATCTGCCTATGAACAAGTCAAAGAGATTTGCCGGTTTCCTGCTTCTTGCTCCGATGCTCGTGTTGCTGGTGACGGCGTGCGACAGAGAAGGCGGATCGCTCGGAGGCGTTCCGGCCGAAAACTTGAGCTTCTGCAACGACGCCATCGCAGCCGAAGACGTGGCAAGCAATCCCGAGGACCCGAGTGGACCGGCGAAATCGAACTCACTCCACGAGAAGGCGCTGCGCGAAGCACCCGACGGCATCAGGTCGAAGTTCGGGCAGCTCGTTCCTCTCGTCAAGCAGGCGTTCGAGTCCGAGGACCCCGACTCGATCTTCCGACGCGAGAGCTTCAGGAACCTCGAGGACACCGTGGACCGGTGGATCATCGACAACTGCGGGATCGCAAGTAAGGAGATTACCGCCGTCGAGTACCGATTCGAGAACATTCCTCACCCGGTGTGGGAGGGCCGCTTCGCCGTTCGCTTCGTCAACGAGGGCAAGCAGGTGCACGAGATTGCCGCATTACGGATCAATGACGGCGTCTCCGACTCGGCCGCCGATCTCCTGAAGCTTCCGTTCGAGCAGATCTTTCAGAAGGTGACCTTCGTCGACTCGGCCGCGGAGACAGGGGGTCGGACCGACAACGAAGTCTGGGATCTGAAGGCGGGACGTTATCTGCTGGCGTGTTTCGTTCCGGATGGGACGACGGAGACCACGGAGGGAACCGGTCCACCGCACGCGGCGAAGGGGATGTACAACGAGCTGAACGTGAGGCCGTCTCTCTAAGCGCTCTCCACGTCCAAACCTACGGGACAGGACACGCCTGTTCCGCCTATGCCGCAGTATCCGCCCGGGTTCTTCCACAGGTACTGCTGGTGATAGGGCTCGGCGTAGAAGAACTCGGGGGCCGGACGGATCTCCGTCGTGATCTCGCCGTAGCCGGCGTCGGCCAGCGACTCCTCGTACATCTCCTTCGATGCCTCGGCCGCCTTTAGCTGGTCGTCGGAATACGTGTAGATCGTCGAGCGGTACTGCGTTCCGACGTCGTTGCCTTGACGCATCCCCTGGGTTGGGTCGTGCTCTTCCCAGAACACCTTCAGAAGCTGGTCGTAGGTCACCTGCTTGGGGTCGTAGACGACGAGCACGGCTTCCGTGTGTCCCGTGCGTCCCGAGCACACCTCTTCATATGTCGGGTTCGGCGTGAACCCGCCGGCATAACCGACGGCCGTTGTGTACACGCCCGGCGTCTCCCAGAACTTCCGCTCGGCTCCCCAGAAGCAACCGAGGCCGAAGACGGCCTGCTCGAGTCCGTCAGGGAACGGGGGCTTCAGTGGATTGCCGAGCACCTCGTGGCGATCGGGGACCGGCATCTCCTCGTCGCGGCCGGATAGCGCCTCGTCCTGCGTAGGCATATGCGATTTGGTTCGGAACATCTAGCTTCCGCTCCTCAGATATGCGCGCGAGCTGAGGGCGACCAATGCGAGGGCGATCGCGAACTCGCCGAACCACCACAAGCCGATCGTGTGGTGACCGGTGGCCGGGCACGCGAAAACACCTGCGGTGAGTATCGACGCGGCTACGAAGGACGCCCCGGCACCGCTGCGCCGGCCCTTGGCCAATCCGACGAAGGCGGCCGCGATCGCCGTCATCAGGCCGATGTCGACGAAGAACGACCACCACGGGATCACGCCGGCGTTGGCGGGCGTCGGCTCGAGAGCGAGCGCAAGCGGGAACCCAACCGCCCAAGCAACCAACAGGGTCACGCTTAGTGGGCGTGAAAGCTGCCGGGCTACCGGGTTTCGGGTCGGAGGCGCCGGAACCGGTCGGGGTGTTGCGTCTCTCAGCCGCTTCTCGGTCAAGGCCATGGCAACCTCCTCGTCGATTGCCTCCAGTATTACCACCACGCAAGCGCTGGCATCCGGTCGCTACGCTCCGTGGCGAGGAAACCATGCCGACGTTCGAGGAATTCCTTCAGGCCGAGCCCGCGGGTGAAGGCGCGTGGCGCTACCGGATCGGCAGGGAGCTCCACGGCGCATTCGGCGGCGCATTTGGTGGATTCCTCGCCGCAGCCTGTGTCCACACGGCCCGGTCGGTGTCGCCCGGCCGGGTGCCGAACGCGCTCGACTGCCGCTTCGTTCGCGGCCTTCGCGAACCGGGCGCCACGGTCACTGCGACGGTGCTCCATTCCGGACGAAGCCTGTCGAACATCTCGCTCGACCTAACCGACGACGACGGCAAGCTTTGTACGCGCGCGCTGGTGTCCCTGGTCGAGTCCGAAGCGTTGGCCGCCTATGAAGATCCGGGGCCAGCTCCGGGCGATTGGAAAGCACACGAAGAAGCAACACCCTGGCCGGCCGTTGCACCGATAGTCACCGCGATCGATATGCGTATCGTCGGACGGGACGATGCGCACGGGATCGCCACCGCTGGTCGCATCCCGTGGGACGGCAACGACTCTCCGACCGAGGCTGCCTGCATCGCAGCGGATCTGGCCGTCGGGCCCCCGGTCGGTGGCGCGCTGGCATCCGAGAAGATCCTCACCCCGAACCCGGACCTTGCCATGCGCTTTGCCGGGCAAGTCACGACGCCCATCGTGATCGGGACCGGAAAGCTGGAACGAGCAACTAACGGTGTGGCCGCAGTACGCGTCGGCGTGTGGTCCGGCGGTCAGCTGGTCGCGCTGGGCATGGCGTCACATCTGCTGCTGCCGCAAAGCTGAGCTGATCAGTCGCGGCGCTGGAATCCCATCGCTTCGTCTATACGCTCCAAGACCTGGTCATCCATCTTGGGCAGTACGTCCAACGCGCCGAGGTTCTCTTGCAGCTGCGAGACCTTGCTCGCGCCGAGAATCACGGTCGAGACGTTCGGATTCGCCGCACACCATGCGAGCGACAGCTGCGCGAGTGAGCAGCCGAGATCGTCGGCCACATCCTTCAAGCTGCGAACGCGCGAGTTGGCTTCTTCGTCCGTCATGCGATCCCGCAACCACTCGTAGCCGGGGAGAGCACCGCGGCTGTCCTGCGGCACCTTCCCGTCGAGGTACTTGCCCGTCAGCATGCCGGAGGCCAGCGGTGACCAGATCGTGAGGCCGAGGCCGATGTCCTCGTAAAGACGCGCGTACTCGCGCTCGACTTTGCGACGCTCGAACAGGTTGTACTGCGGCTGCTCCATGATCGGCTTGTGCAGGTGATGGCGTTCCGCGATCTCCCACGCAGCGCGGATCTCGTCCGCCGTCCATTCGGAGGTCCCCCAGTACAGGGCTTTTCCGGACGAGATGATGTCGGACATCGCCCACACCGTCTCCTCGATCGGTGTCTCGGGATCGGCGCGGTGACAGAAGAGCAGGTCGACGAAGTCGAGGCCGAAACGCTCCAGTGATCCGTCGATGGCTTGCATGACGTACTTGCGGTTGAGCGTCCCGCGCATGTTCACGGTGTCCTGAATGCCCCAGTAGATCTTCGTCGACAGCACGTAGGTGTTCCGCGGCCAGCCCAGCGACGCGATCGCCTTGCCCATGATCCGCTCGGACTCCCCGCCCGCATAGGCCTCGGCGTTGTCGAAGAAGTTCACTCCGGCCTCGTATGCGGCTCCCAGGATCTCGTCGGCTTTGCCGATCTGGGGGCCGAATGTCACCCACGATCCGAAGGAAAAGACGCTCACCTTTAGGCCGGCCCGTCCGAGCCGGCGGTACTCCATCTCCACGCTTTCTCCCTTCCTTAGTTCGATGATTCTGTCAGTGCGTCGCGCATCGCCTCGAGCGTGCCCCGCATGGCTTCCTGGAGCATCTCGGCCCGCTCGGCCACCGTCTCCTCGGCCTTGCCGGGATCGGCCTCGGCCATCAGGCGGACGGTGCTCCGTCCGGTTGGAACGTGCGAGAACCGCTGCCTCAAGATCGTGCCGTCGCCTTCGCCTGTTACCTCGAAGCTCCAGATGCTCTGCGCCGACTCGTCTGCCTCGTCGTAGACCTCATATGTGAGCAGCAACGGCTCGCGAACCTCGACGATCGTGCAATTGCGTGTCCATTCGAAGCCGCCGAACCGGCTCTTTCCGGCGAACCGTGCACCGACCTCCGGCTGCGATGCCCCGCCTAGCCATTCCACGCTGACCAACTCGGGGCTGAACTCGGCCATGCGATCCACGTCGGTGACGAGATCCCAGACGCGTTGCGGCGGTACGTCGATGCGGATGGTCTCGACAACCTGAAAGCGCGAGAACAGCTCGTCCAAGTCCGGCAAAACGCTCCCTTGTCCGCCGCGGCTCACACGACATTACCCCGGCCCGACCGGCTAGCTTGAGGCGTGGGGCGGGCAATCTTTCTCTATCTCGGGTACGCGGGACCGGTGATCGTCGTGCTTCTGACCGATCGCCGGCTGCGGCGAAGTCGCCGATAGATGTACGCCGGACACGTAGGAATTGCTCTCGGGGCAAAACGAGCCCGGAGCGACGTGAGCTTGGCCGTTATCGTCGTTGCCTCGCTCTCGTTGGATCTGCTCGTTCACCCGATGGTTCACACCCTGCCCGTCGCAGCTGGTGTCGCGGCCGTGGTTTTCGCCATCGACTTCGCTCGCCACAAGGACGTGGGCCGATCTGGCCTGCTCGCGGGTTTGGTCGTTTCACACATCGGTGTCGACTTCCTGACGAGCTACCTCGAGCTGTGGCCGGGTGGACCGGAGGCCGGGCTGAGTCTGTACAACATTCCAGCAGCGGACTTCGCGATCGAGGCGTTTGTGATCGTCGTTGGTTGGTGGCTTTACCGCCAGACGCTTCCCATAGCGAAGCGAAACGCTTCTCAGGCTTTCACTTTGCTGGCTTGGCTCTTGTTCTTCCAAGCCTTCTACGACGTTCGCTTCGCTGCGAAGGCTCTCGACTGATCACGCGACCTCTCCAACGGGCAGGATGGGGGCGTGGCGCGATAAAGGATCTGATGATGGGTTCTCTCGGCCCCCGGAAGTATTCCGAACGCCTCGGCGTCATCGACGCCGAGCAGCTGCAAACCGTGGCCGACCAATTCGATCTCGGGACGGTCCTGGGAGCCGAGCCGGCCACCGTCGGGCTGTTCGGACAGAACATCTTTCTCGAGACCACAGAAGGAGAGTTCGTCTTTCGTGGTCAATCCGCACGGGCACGTTCAGCTCACGAAGGAGCACCGTGTAGCCGCGTTCATCAACGAGGGGTCGTCGCTCTCCGTCCCCTGGCCATACGAGATCTCGGAAGACACCGAGCTCTTCGGCTGGACGTACGCCGTCATGCCTCGCCTCGAGGGAACGAGCGGGACAACCCTTCTCGAGTCACTCGACGACGACGGCAAGGTCGACACTCGCGGCCGCTCACGGCGAAGGACTCGCGCGGCTGCACGAAGCCAAGTCGGAATTCTTCGGGCCATACGACGCGCAGCTCGACGACTTCATCGCGATGGAGGACTTCAGCGACTGGGTGTTGCACCGCCTCGACCACTGGCGAAATGCCTGCCGCGCGGTGAACGGCCTTTCGACGGAGGCCGAGCTCTACATCGACGAGCGTGCTCGAGTCGTGCTCGCCCGCGCTGAACGAACCCTTCACGCCGATGCTCGTCCATCACGACTTCACCGTGGGCAACATGAACTTCGACGACGACGATGAAGATGTGCGGCGTCTTCGATCTCTTCGAGGCCTACCTGGCCGACGGCGAGGAGGATCTCGTCCGGATGCTCTGGCAGTTCAACCGAGCGCAGCGCGAGGCCTTCGTCGCGGCATACAAGGCGCATCATCCGCTCCGTCCGGGCGCATCGGACCGGCTCGCGCTGTACGCACTGTCGGACTGGATGGTCATCTGGGAATACGGCAAGCGCGTCGGCCAGTGGTTCGATGACGCGAACGTTCATGGACCGGATCCAGCCGATCCTGCGTAACGCCCGAGCGGTAGGGTCTTAAGTCATGCAGCTGCCCGACGTATCGCTTCCGGAGAACGGAACACCTGCGCGACGTGCTGTTCGAGCGCATGCGCGAGCGCAAGGCGGCCGACGCCGACTGGCGCGGCGGGAAGACGTGGTCCCTTATCTATCCGGCCGGCGAGGACGTCGACGCCGTTCTTCACGAAGCCAACAACCTCTATCTGTTCGAGAACGCGCTCAATCCCGTTCCGGTTCCCGTCACTCGCCGACATGGAGAAGGAAGTCGTCGCGATGACGGCGCGATTGCTCAACGCGCCGCCGGAAGGCTCGGGCGTGATGACGTCCGGGGGAACCGAGTCGATCGTGCAGGCCGTGCGCGTGGCACGCGACCGCGCCCGGGCGGAGCGCGGCGTGGTTCGATCCGAAGTTGGTCGTTCCCTACTCGGCGCACCCGGCCTTCGCCAAGGGGGCCAAGTACTTCGATCTCGAGCTGGTGCACATCCCGCTCGGCCGACGACCTGCGCGCCGACCTTCGCAAGGCCGACGAGCTCATCGACGACCAGACCGCGCTCGTCGTCGGCTCGGCCCCCAACTATCCGCACGGCGTCGTGGACGACATCCCGGCGCTCTCTGCGCTCGCCTCGGAGCGCGGGCATCCCCTTCCACACCGACGCCTGCGTCGGCGGCTTCCTGCTTCCGTTCCTGGAGCGCGCCGGCTACGACGTCCCGCCCTTCGACTTCCGCGTGCCGGGTGTTTCGACGATGTCGGCCGACGTCCACAAGTACGGGTTCTGCACGAAGGGCGCGTCGGTCGTTCTTCACCGCGACGGCAATCACGTCCTTCAGTACCAGGCCTTCCTTTACGAGGACTGGCCGGGCGGCATGTACGGCTCGCTCGCGCTGGCCGGCGCGCGTCCGGCGTCGCCGATCGCCGCGGCGTGGGCCGTGATGAACTTCCTCGGCATCGAAGGTTACGTCCGGCTGGCGAAGCAGACGATGGAGACGGCGCAGGCCATCCGTCGCGGCGTCGAAGAGATGCGGCCTCAAGATCATCGGCGAGCCCGTCGCTTCCGTGATGGCCTTCGGCTCGGCGTCCGACAACATCGACATCATGGCCGTCGGCGACCTGATGGACGACCGAGGGCTGGGGACTCGACCGTCAGCACGGACCCGATGCGCTGCACATGATGGTGTCGCCCGCGCACGAACGGATCGTCGACGAGTTCCTGAGTGATCTCCGCCATGCCGTCGAGAACGCGGGCGCATCCCGCGGCGTGAAAGCGAGGTATTCAGATGTCCAGTGAGCAGATCGTGCGCGACTTCTGCAAAGCCTGGGAACGCAAGGACATGGACGAGCTCGTCGGCTTCATGACCGAGGACGCCGTCTATCACAACATCCCGCTGCAGCCCGCCGTCGGACACGAAGCGATAAAGGGCGTGATGACGATGTTCGTCCCGATGTCGAAGGCGATCGAGTTCAAGATCCTCGGAATCGCGGCGGACGGCGACACCGTGTTCACGGAGCGCGTGGACAGCTTCGTCATGGACGGCGGAACGATCTCGATCCCCGTCGCTGGCGTGTTCGAGGTCAAGGACGGCAAGATCGCCGCCTGGCGCGACTACTTCGACATGCAGCAGTTCATGAGCCAGATGCCGGGTTCGTGACCCCGCGCGACCCGACCGAGCTCCCGCTAGACCTCCCCGTTCCGATCGATGACGGCGCTGCTGCGCACCTCGAAGGATCGAAATTACCGTCCATCGCTCTGCCGTCGACCGCGGGCCACGAAATCGACCCGAGCGGGATATCGGGAACGCTCGTCTTGTACGTGTATCCCAAGGCCGGACGTCCCGGCGTCGATCCGCCGCCGGAATGGGACGCCATCCCCGGCGCCCGCGGGTGCACGCCGCAGTCGTGCGCGTTCCGCGACCACCACGCCGAGCTGAAGCATCTCGGCGCAGAAGTGATCGGACTGTCGACGCAAACGACGGCCGAGCAGATCGACTTCGTCGCGGACAACCATCTGCCCTTCGCACTTGTCAGCGACTCCGACCTGGCGTTCACGCGTGCACTCGACCTGCCGACCTTCGAGTTCGACGACACGACACTGCTGAAGAGGATCACGCTCGTCGCCGATAACGGCGAGATCGTGAAAGTGTTCTATCCCGTCTTCCCGCCGAACAAGAACGCCGAAGAAGTAATCGCCTGGTTGTCCGAGCGCCCGGAGTCTTAGCGCTCGACTATCAGCAGCATGATCGCCGCGTAATGGCACAAGCTCGCCGCGACGACCATCACGTGCCAGATCTCGTGGTAGCCGAACACCAGAGGGCTGGGATTGGGCCGCCGAAGCGCGAAGATGATCGCGCCGACCGTGTATAGAACTCCGCCCGCTGCGATCAGCGCCATAACCGAGGCGCCTGCCTTCGGAATTATCTGAGGCGCCATTGCGAGGGCGATCCAGCCGATGCCGATGTACATCCCGGCCGTGATCTTCCGGGTGCGCTCGAGTCCGACGATCTTCATGACGATCCCGGTGATCGCCGCGACCCATACCGTCACCAGCAAGACGGTGGCCCATACACCGTCCAACAGGAGAAGGCTTACCGGTGTGTACGTCCCGGCGATGAGGACGAAGATCATCGAGTGATCGAGCCGGCGCATGCGGCTCAAGCCTTTCGGTGTCCACTTCAGCCGGTGGTACGAAGCGCTCACTCCATACAGCCCGGCGAGGCTAAGGGCATAAACCCCGGCTCCCAGACGCGAGACCCAATCGGCCCCCGCCGCGATCAGAAGCACGATCCCCTGAGGAATGGAGAAGAAGAACGCGACCTGATGCAGGCGGCCGCGCCAGCGCGGTTTTGGTAGCGAAACAGAGTTCGTAGCCATGTCGTAACGCCTCTCAACTACAAGTTAAGGGAGCCGGGTGAACGCTGCCCGGAAGGAAGAGGAATGAAGGATATCGGCGAACTAACAGGGGCGGGGACACAGACGGTCCTACCCGCGCGCCAGCTACGGATCTGGAGGCTACTTCGTTTCGCCCGTGCCGTCGGCGTGGGTGCGCTGTCCGGCATTGCGGCGGGGCTGATCGGCGGCGCCGGTGCACGGGTCGCAATGCGCATATCCGGTGCGCTGACCGGTCCCGAATGTGTCCGCCTGGTCACAGAGAACGGAAACGACTGCGGGGTCATAACCGGCGGCGGCACCGCTTTCCTTGTGATCTTCGGCGCTATGGCCTTCGGCGCGGCCGGCGGTGTGCTCTACGCGTCGCTCCGGCCGTGGCTCGCCGGCCTGGGACGCCGGCGCGGTCTCGTGTTCGGGCTGGCCCTATTCGCGATCGCCGGAACGAGCATCGTCGACTCCGGCAACGACGACTTCCAACGCTTCGGAACGCCTGCGGTCAACGTCCTCGTCTTCTTCCTGCTCTTCCCGCTGTTCGGACTCGCCGTAGCGAACTTCCACGACCGGGTCGATCGACGGTTCCCGAACTTTCCACCGCCGGCAGGTTCACCCATCGGATTCTTCACGACGATCGCCTACATAGTGGTAATCGCGCCGGCCTTCATCGTGCCCCTCGGCGGCGTCGGCCTTGGCGGTGGCCGATCCGTTCTCATCCCCTTCGCAGTAATGGCTGCCCTAGCGCTCCCGCCCCTTGCCCATCGCGAGCTCCGTTCGGGAAGAAATCGCCGAAGAGCGATCGCTCTGACGATCCTCGCGGCGGTCCCTTACGCGATCGGAACGGTGATCACCGCGCAATCGGTGCTCGAAATCCTCTTCTAGACGTAGCGCGCGAACATGCGAAGCGCGTCCTCGACAGACACCTGCTGAACGCCCAACTCATCGGCAACGGCTTTCAGCCACTCCGGACGCGCCTTCGCGCATATCGCGAAGGGATTCGACATCCCCGAACCGGATACGGCGATCTTCACGAAATCGATCGCATAGTCCGGAGGACGGACGTCCTTCGATAGCTCGGCCAGCGCGTACGGATCCGGTGGTGCCACGTCTTCGGGATCTACCCGGGCGACGGTAGGCGACCCCGGCATCGGACCTCCGCCGGATATGCCCGAACCGTCGCACAAGATCGCGCCGCGCACAGCATCGGCCCGGGCCGCCGCGGTCATCAAGGCAACGTAAGCACCGAGCCCGCGTCCGATAAGCGTGACCTCGCCGAGCTCGTTCATCGCCGCATCGACGTCTCCGATCAGGATCTCTGACGGTGTAACCGCCGCCGCCGGGCACGCTCGACTTCCCGTGTCCGGTGAAGTCGAGTGCGTAAACCGGACCCGGCCATGTTGCAAGGTCGTCGGGCAGAGTCTCAGGCGATTGCAGACCCAGTCCGTGTAGGTGCAGCAGCGGACGCGCATCGCCGTCCGACTTGAGCTCGTGCAGCGCGAGCTGGATGCGTCCGTGGACTAGCGTCTTCACGACAAGAAGTCGAGGACGTGGTCGGCAACTTCGCGCGGCTTCTCGATATGCACGAAGTGTCCGGAGTCCTCGAAGTAGACTCATCTGCGCGTTCGACGGAAGGTAGGGCTCGAGCTGGCCTGGTTGCGTTCCCCAACCCATGTCCTCCGGGATGAGTCCGAGAAGTCCGAGCAACGGGACGGAGATCGCCGGCAGCGCAGCCATCGCCCATGTATGCCGCCATGGACCGAAACCGCCGAACCGAAGGGACGGATCGATCTTCCAACGCCAGCCGTCGTCGTCCTTGCGCGCGCCGACGGTCACGAGATAGCGCAGCCATTCATGTGAGAGGCGAGGGTTCATTCGTCCGCGTCGCGTCGCGAGCTCGTCGAGGGTGCCCGGCTTGCGGACCGCGTCGGCGACCTTGCGCCGGTGCTCGATCCAGTTCTTGATGCCTTGCTCCATCTGCAGTGTTCGTTCGTGGCCCTGCACGTCGAGGTGGCGCATCGGCGACGGCATCCCGTCGACGTTCACGAATCGCCAGATGCGATGCGGGAACATCTCGGTGATCGTCAGGAACATGCTGCCGCCCTTGGAGTGCGCGATCACGGGAACCGGCTCCCGGGTCGTCGAATCGAGGACGGCCATGGCGTCACGCACGTCGGCTTCCCACGAATAGAGCGCGGCGTGCTCGGAATCGCCGTGGCCGCGATGGTCCCAAGCCACGACACGCCAGCCGGCGTCGGCGAGCAACGGCGCGAATGCACTGAACGTTTGCCCGAAGTCGAAACCGCCGTGAACGCACATGAGCGGACGTGCACCTTCGTCGCCCCATTCGTGCACGCGGATCTTGATGCCCTCGGCGTCGACCCAGCGCTGCCTGTCGGGCGCACGGGCGCCGGGAAAGGTAACGGTCTCTTCGCTCAGCGTCTCACTCATCGGACGGCAATCTTCGCACGGCTGCGCGAACGAAGGACGAAGCCTCCAAACCGAGCAAGAGGGCTCTCATCTGTCAACAACGTCTGCAGGAAGTACAACTAGGGCGTACGCTCCAAGGGGGAACGGATGCGGGCGGCCGGGACAGGGAGGCAATGCATGAAACGACTGATCGCCGCGTTGGCGAGTATCGTGCTCGGTGCGACGTTCGCAGCAGGCCCGGCCCGCGCGGCCAGTCCGGTCGCAGGGAAGATCGGCTTCGAAGTCAGTACGGACGGACCGACGCAGCTCTTCCAGATGCGTCCGGACGGCAGCAACGTGTCGACCCTCCACGCGCCGATCGGTGCCGCTGACGCATCATGGTCGCCAAGCGGCCGACAGGTCGCGTTCGAGGTTGGCAACGAGAACGGCGACCGCAACGTCTTCGTGATGGATGCAGACGGGACCGGCCTCCGTCAGCTCACGGAATCCGGCTTCGATCAGTGGCCCGACTGGTTCCCGAACGGGAAGCGGATCGCGTTCACGAGCTTCCGGGACGGGTTCCCGAACGTCTACGTGATGAACGCCGACGGCAGCGACGAGCACCCGCTAATCGCGTCGCTGCAGGGACGTCTCGAGCCGTCGGTCTCACCGAGCGGCAAGCAGATCGCCTACTTCGGCAGCGTCGCGCCGGACGTTCCACCGACGATCTGGGTCGCGAACGCCGATGGAACCGGCGAGCACGAGCTGACTGACGAGGGGCCGTGGGAAGACTCAAACCCGACGTGGTCGAACAACGGACGTCAGATCGCGTTCTCGAGCAACCGCGGGGGGCCGAGCTTCGAGATCTACGTGATGAACGCGGACGGGTCGAACGTCCACCCCGTCGCCCCCGCGCCGGGACGCGACCTCGCACCGAGCTGGTCGCCGGACGACAAACAGATCGCCTTCACGAAGAGCCGCGCCGGTGACCTCAACATCTGGGTCATGAACGCGAACGGCTCGGGTGTCCCAACACAGATCACGTCCAGCCCTGCGTTCGAAGGCTTCCCGGATTGGGCCCCCGACCACATCTAGGCGTTCGAATCGACCGGCAGCATCCTCTGCGGTCGCGGTAGCGCTTCGGGTGAGACGTCGACCTCTTCGAGCTCGATCTCGCCGGCGAGCACCTTGCTTTCCACGTCCTGGTGCTCGTCGTCCCGCTCGTGGAACTCCGGCCATGACCTCTTTGGCGAACAGCTCGAGGGACGAGCAGATGTCCTCGTGCGTGTTCTTGCCGGCTTGATTGAGCAGGATCACCTGGTCTACGTGGGACTCCTCGAACTTCCGCAGCCGCTGGCGGATCGTCTCGGGTGAACCGACGAGGCCGCCGGCGTGCATCTTCTTCCCGGCATCGGACGCGCGGAAGGCCTGGTACTCCTCCCACAGGTTGATCTGATCGCCCTCACCCGGCTTGTGCGTCGCGTAGAAGCGCAGAGCGAAGGCGAAGAACGTCCAGCCCTCGGCCTTCACGTGCGCTTCCTCGTCGGTGTCGCAGCACATGAAGCCGGAGACGACCGCGATGTTCGGGTTCGTCTGGTAGTCGGCCAGCTTCTGCTGCCGCTTCGTGAATGCGTTGTAGTACGCGGTCACCCACGCGTGTGCTTCGTCCGCGCTGACGAATTGGAAGCCGAGCGCGCCCATGCCCCACTCGCCGCACTTCTCGATCGTGTCGCGCTGCGAGCACGCGACCCACAGCGGCGGGTGCGGCTTCTGGAACGGCTTCGGGATCACGTTGCGCATCGGGAGGTCGAAGAACTCGCCGTGGAACTCGACGGGGTCGTCTCCGAACATCGGCATGATCGCCCGAACTGCTTCTTCCCAAACGGCGCGCTTGTCGCGGAAACGTCTGTCCGAACGGATGCAGCTCGGCGGTCGTGGCTGCTTCGCCCATGCCGAACTCCACGCGTCCGTTGCTGAGGAGGTCGAGCGTCGACACACGTTCGGCTACTCGAGCGGGGTGGTTGGTCGTGAGCTGGATGACGCCGTGTCCGAGCCGGATGTTCTTGGTGCGCTGGCTCGCCGCGCCGAGGAAGACCTCGGGGGCCGAAGAGTGGGAGTACTCCTCGAGGAAGTGGTGCTCGACCTCCCAGGCGTAGTCGTAGCCGAGCTTGTCGGCGAGCTCGATCTGCTCGAGCGACTCGTGGAACAGCCGGTACTCGCTGTGGACGTCCCACGGACGTGGAATCTGGTGCTCGTAGAAGATCCCGAACTTCATCGGCTCCCCTCCTTGTTTGCGCGCGACTTCTTGATAACCAGTCCTTGATGGAACATCGCCTTCACCTCTCGCTTACGGCGTGCGATCTCGGCGCGGTCGAACATCTGCTTGCCGATCAATTCGTCGCCGAAACGACCGGTCGCCAATGGATGCACGGTTGCACCGATCAATGCTTGCAGCGTGTAGGCAGCACTTGCGCGTCGGAACTCACCGGCCTCCATACCTTCGCGTAGCAAACGCATCGCGTTCGCTCCGAGCCGGCGGATCGCGTCGTTGGCCACCTTCCCGTCCGGAAGACCGGACGGAAGCTCGCTGTCATCGACGAGCACACGCAGTAATAAGCCGGGGTAGTTGGGGTTGTCGGCCAGGACATCGATAAGGGTGTCGATCCAACGGTCGAGTCGCTCCGTCGGTCGACCACCTTCGGCTAGCGACTTCGTCAGCGCGTCCTCGAGGTGCGTGAGGATGCGCGCCATCACCGAGGTGTACAGCTGTGCTTTGGACGGGAAGTGGTGGAAGAGGGACGACTTCGAAAAGCCTGCGCCTTCGGCTACCTCGGCGATGCCGATCGCTGCGTACCCGCGCGATGCGAAGAGCTCTTCTGCGCAGTCGAGGATCGCGTCGCGGCTGAGCGGCTTGGCCTTCGTAGCGCTGTCGACCATTCGGTCGAATTTCAGCCGACCGAGCGGTCGGGTGTCAATCCCGGTTCTTCTTGCGGTTCTCGCGGCGGCGATCGGCTTCGCTCAGGAATCGCTTGCGCAAACGGATCGAGCTCGGCGTCAGCTCCACCAGCTCGTCGGACGCGACAAATTCCAGTGCCTGCTCGAGCGAAAGGATGCGAGGCGGGACGAGCTTGATCGCCTCGTCGGCCATCGCGGACCGGATGTTGGTCTTCTGCTTCTCTTTGGTGGGATTCACGTCGATGTCCTCGGAGCGCGCGTTCTCGCCGACGATCATCCCTTCGTAGACCTCGGTTCCCGGTCCGACGAAAAGCTCGCCGCGCTCCTGCAGGTTGTCGAGAGCGAAGCCGGTGGTGTTCCCGGTTCGGTCGGCGACGAGCACACCGGAGAGCCGGTGCTTGATCTCGCCCATCCACGGCTCGTAATCGGCGAACACATGGTGGAGGATCGCCGTGCCCTTGGTGTCGGTGAGCAGCTGCGAACGGAAGCCGAGCAAGCCGCGTGCGGGCACGCGGAACTCGAGCCGCACCCAGCCCGTCTGGTGGTTGGTCAGCGTGACCATGCGGCCCTTGCGCAGGACTGAGCTGCTCGGTGACAACGCCGATGAACTCCTCGGGGACGTCGATCGTCACGTCCTCGATCGGCTCGTGCAGCTTGCCGTCGATCTCGTGCGTGATCACTTCGGGCTTGGACACTTGCAGCTCGTAACCCTCGCGCCGCATCTGCTCGATGAGGATCGCGAGCTGGAGCTCGCCGCGACCCTGCACCTCGTAGGCGTCGGGCGTGCCCGTGGGGATCACGCGGATCGACACGTTGCCGAGCGTCTCGCGCTCGAGGCGCGCCTTGATGTGCCGAGCGGTGAGGTACTTGCCGGCGCGACCGGCCAGCGGAGAGGTGTTGACGCCGAACTCCATGTGCAAGCTCGGCTGGTCGACGCGAAGCATCGGCAGCGGCCGCGGATCGTTCGGGTCGGCGATCGTCTCGCCGACCAGGACGTCGTCGAGCCCGGCGATCGCGACGATGTCGCCGGCCTCGGCAAACTCTGCGGGAGCCCATCCGAGTCCCGGACGGAGTCATCAGCTTCGTGACGCGAGTCGGAGGACGCGGACCTTCTTCGCCGATCACGACGACGTTCGCGCCGTCCCGGATCTCGCCGTTGCGTACGCGTCCGATCGCGAGCCGTCCTACGTAGGCGTCGGCGTCGAGGTTGGACACGATGATCTGCAACGGGTGATCGGGATCGACCTTGGGCGGCGGTGTCGTCGCCAGGATCGCGTCGAACAGCGGCTTGAGGTCGTCGGCGAGCTTGTCGGGCGACAGACCCGGCCTTGCCTTCGCGCGCGTTCGCGTAGATGACGGGAAACTCGATCTGCTTGTCGGCGGCGTCGAGGTCGAAGAACAGCTCGTAGACCTCGTTGAGCACCTCGTCCGGACGCGCATCCTTGCGGTCGATCTTGTTGAGGCAAACGACGATCGGCAGGCCGAGATGCAGGGCCTTGTGCAGGACGTACCGCGTCTGCGGCAGCGGGCCTTCCGATGCATCGACGAGCAGCAGCGCGCCGTCGACGATGTGCAGCGACCGTCTCGACCTCGCCGCCGAAGTCGGCGTGGCCCGGCGTGTCGACGATGTTGATGCGGACGCCGTCGAAGGTTACCGAGCCGACCTTCGCCATGATCGTGATGCCCTTCTCGCGCTCGAGGTCCATGGAGTCCATGGCTCGGTCGACGAGCTGGGCGTGCGCGGCGAAGGTGCCCGTCTGACGGAGCATGCCGTCGACGAGCGTGGTCTTGCCGTGATCGACGTGCGCGATGATCGCGATGTTGCGCAGCATTCTTTGCCTCTAGGCAGACCGACGGCGATCCTGTTGCGTCCTGCGCCGTCTCTGACCGGGACGTCCGCCGTTGGATCCGGGACGTCCGCCTCGCCCGCTCGGCTTGCCGGTACCACTCTGGCGCCACTTCTTTTCGCCGTGCCGCGTCTTGTTCTCTGGGGCGGAACGATTTTCGATGGCCGGACGACTGGCGATCTCGATCTTCGGCCCGAGCGAGCTGTGGTCGGGTACTTCAACCCGCAGCGGCAAGCGCATCGCCTTTTGGATAGCTCGGATATCGGCTGCGTGCTCTCGTCCGACAAGTGAAACGACCTTGCCGTCGGCGCCGGCACGGCCGGTTCGGCCGGATCGGTGCAGGTAGTCCTTGTGCGTGGTCGGCGGATCGAAGTGGACGATCACCGAAACGTTGTCCACGTGGATGCCGCGTGCGGCGACGTCGGTTGCGATGAGCGCCCGAACTTTTCCGTTGGAGAAGTTGCGCAACGCCGCGTCGCGCTGGGGCTGGCTGCGCGCGCCGTGGATCGCGGCGGATTCGATGCCGGATCGCGAGAGTTGCTTCGCGAGCCGTTCGGCTCCGTGACGCGTGCGGCAGAAGACGATGGCGGACTGGTGGGTGCCGATCAGCTGAGCGGTCAGCTGCACGCGCTCGTCGCGCTCGGCCTTCCAGAACATGTGGCTGACCTCGCCCTGCTCCTCTTCGGGTGTCGCGACCTGGTGACGCTTGGGATCGCGCTGGTAACGCTTGACCAGGACGTCGACGTCGCCGTCCGAGAGTCGCCGAGAAGAGCATCGTCTGACGGTCTTTCTTCGTCTGGTCGAGAAGTCGCTTGACCGCGGGAAGGAATCCCATGTCGGCCATGCGGTCGGCTTCATCGACGACGACGGTCGATACGTCGGACAGCACGAGCTCGCGCTGCTCGAGTAGGTCCTCGAGACGGCCGGGACAGGCGACGAGGATCTCGACGCCGCGGCGAAGAGCGTTGCGCTGCGGTTGGTAGCCGACGCCGCCGTAAACCGTGGCGACGCGCAGCTTGCGCGCGTCGGCCAGCGGTTTCAGCTCGCGTTCGACCTGGGCCGCCAGCTCTCGTGTTGGAACCAACACGAGAGCTGTCGGCCTCTTGTTCTGTGCGCGCTTGGTGCGCACGGCAAGGGCCAGCCCGAAGGCCAGCGTCTTGCCGGACCCGGTCGGCGCCCGCCCACAAATGTCACGCCCAGCTAGGGCGTCGGGCAGGGTCGCCGCCTGGATCGGAAAAGGACTTTTGAAGCCGCGCCGTTCTAGGACGCTCGTGAGGTCGGCAGGCACGCCGAGATCACTAAAGGTATTTCGGGACAAAGCGGTACTCCGTTCTGAAGAAGGTGGGTGGACCCACTCGATCTGTGGGCCCGGAGGCCCCGCCGGCGCGTACTTCGCACCTGGCGAACGCTCGTACAACACGAGCTATTACAAGGACAACCCTACACGGTTAGGGGTGGCAGTGGGCTCATCGAATTCACTTGAGTGCAAACTCTTCGTGAACGTTCGGATTACGCCGCGCCGCCATTGGCGGATCGCGCCAAGCCAAAAGATTGATTCGTGCCGTCACCGTTGTCGGACGGTAATCGGGAACCAATTCACGAAGACCGTCCGATTACGGTGACGGTGCAGCATCGACGTTATCTTTCTCGCCCGCTGCCACTTCTTCGGGCCCCTCATCCTGCGCGAGTTCTTCATCCGGCGCGACACTTCCGATCCCCGATTCCTCCGTTCCCGCCGTCCGTGCTTCTGCGTCCTCGGCTCCGGCGGCTTCCTCGCTGCTCATCATCGCGGGTAGCTCGAAACCGACCAGCGCGCCGCCACCTTCGGCTTCCTCGGCGAAGACCGTCCCGCCGTGCGCCTCGACGACCTGCCGCACGATCGCCAAACCGAGTCCCGATCCGGACATCGATCGCGCCGCATCCGATCTATAGAAGCGATCGAACACATGCGGACGATCCGCTTCGTCGATCCCCGGCCCCCGGTCGCGCACTTCGACTCGCGTTCCGCGCACAACGACTTCGATCGGCTCCCCGACCGGGTTCCACTTGCACGCGTTGTCGACCAGGTTGCGGATCGCACGCTCCAATCCCGTCGGACGTCCACTCACCAGACTCGGCTCCACCGACAGCTCGATCGTCTGCGCCGTCCTTCTTCGCGCGCGCTCTACGACTCCCGTCGCGATCTCGTCCAATCGCACGTCCTGCGGATCCTCGGCCGACACCTGCGACTCGGTCGCGAGCTCGACGAGCTCGGCGACCAGGGCGGAAAGCTCTTCGAGCTCTCCGGTCAGGTCGGCGAGCAAACTTTCCCGCTCGGCGGGTGCCAAGTCGGTGCCTCGCGCGAGCACCTCGACGTTGGTGCGCAGCGAAGTCAACGGAGTACGCAATTCGTGCGACGCATCGGCCACCAATCGCCGCTGCTGCTCGCGCGAGGCACCCAGCGCCTGGAGCATCGAGTTGAAGCTCGTCGCCAGCCTTCCCAGCTCGTCGCCGCGATCGACCTCGATCGCGGCGTCGAGCTCTTGCGTCCGCGCCACATGCTCGGCGGCATCGGTCAGTCGTTGCACGGGGCGCAACGCGCCACGTGCAACCAGCAATCCGGCGACGGCGGCAAGGCCGACACCTACCATCGACATCAGCAGCAGGATCAGGACGAAGCTGCGCAACGTTCCGTCGACCTCGCTCATACCGCGAGCGAGCTGCAGCGCTCCTCCCTGCACCATCGGGCACGGTGATGACGCGAAGGTGCGTACCCTCCACGCGCACGTCGTGCAGATACGCACTCCCTTCTCCGGAGGCGACGTTCTTGTCCCGCGCCGAGACCGGCAACTCGGTCGCCGGTGTAGCCGGTACCAGCACATCGCCTTCACCGTCGATGACCTGAATAGCGTTGTCGAAACCGAAGTCCGGACGACCGAGCAACCCACCGCCCGGTCCTTGGGCACCGAACGTTCCCGGATTGGCCGCTATCTGCCGCGCGAGCCCTACGAGGCGGATGTCCACCTGGTTGCGCAGCTCGTTGCGCACCATCACCCACGCCGTGGCCGCAACCCCGATCACTGCAACCGCAACCGCGCCGGCCGTCAGCAGTGCGATGCGCGCGCGCAAGCTCGAAGAGCGGCCGACCAGAGCGCGGAACCCCGCCGGACGGAAGCCGTCCTTCAGAGCGCCGAAACGCTCGAGCAACGAAGTCACTGCTTCGGCTCCCGGATCACGTAGCCGACGCCGCGCACCGTATGCAGCAAACGAGCTTCCCCGTCCTCTTCGGTCTTCCGTCGCAGATAGCCGATGTAGACCTCCAGCGAATTAGAGGTGGGACCGAAGTCGTAGCCCCAGATGCGCTCGTAGATGACCCCGCGTTCCAATACGCGTCCCACGTTGGCCATCAGCAGCTCGAGCAACGAGAACTCGGTCTTCGTGAGCTCGATGGCACGGCCGGCACGAACCACTTCTCGCGTCGCGGGATCCAAAACCAGATCGCCGACGCGCAAGCGCCTCCTCCTGGTCGCCCAAAGAGGTCCGCCGCATCAGCGCGCGCAACCGCGCGAGCAATTCCTCAAGCGCGAAGGGCTTCACGACGTAGTCGTCCGCACCGGCGTCCAAACCGGCCACGCGATCGGCCACCGTCTCGCGCGCCGTCAACATCAAGACGGGAGTCCGGTTACCAACAGCGCGCAGCCTTCTACAGGTCTCGAGACCGTCGACGTGCGGCATCATCACGTCCAGCACTATGGCGTCCGGATCGTCGTTCAGCACACGCTGAATGGCGTCGGCCCCGTCCGGCGAGGTGAGCACCTCGTAGCCCTCGAGAACCAGAGCCCGCTCGAGCGACTCGCGCACGGCGCGATCGTCCTCGGCGACCAGAACGCGGGGCTTTCCGTCTTCGGTCATGAACAAACGGTACGCCGGGTTGCTCTTCGGAAGCTGAACGGCCCCTTAAAGAAGGGTAAGAGTCTGCGCGCATTCAGTCGGCTCTCAGCTTCGTGTGCTCAACTCCTCGCATGTTCTTCCTGACTTACCTCCGACAGGAGCTCGTGCGCCGAAAGGGCCGGACGATCCTCACCGCCCTCGGCCTCGGCCTCGGAGTTGCTCTCGTCGTCGCGGTCACCGCTTTGTCGGACGGACTCGACGATGCCCAGAAGGAAGTCCTCGGCCCCCTGGCCGGGGTCGCCACCGACCTCACCGTTACGCGTCCCGCCGACATGCCACCTGCTGAGGACGGTCAGCGCGACCCCGCCCAGGCGGCCGAGCTCTTCGCCGAGAACGCCGGCCTCGGCACCGATCTCTCCAAGCTCGGCAAAGCCGGCGAGAAGTTTTCGAACGACCTCTTCACCGCGAGCCAACTGACCTTCCCGGACTCCGATGCGCAGAAGGTCTCTGACAACGCGGACGTCGCAGCAGTCGCGCGCGCGCTGACTCTCAACGTCACGCACCAAGAAGGAACCGTCCCCGAGATCTTCGCGGAGGTCGAGACCGGCGGCGACACCGTCGAGCAGGAACCGATGACGGACGCAGAACGCGCGGCATTCCAGAAGTGCATCGAAGAACGCGCCGGCTCCGGAGATGCCAATCAGCCTCAGACCGACGTCCAACGACAAGCTCCCCCACCGGGAGGTGGCGAGGTCGGAGTCGCCCGCGGCCCCTTCGAGGACTGCCTGCCCGAACGACTGAAGGGCGGCGCGACCATCGCCATCCCCCGCCGGCATCATCCGCGAACAGGTCGACAACCCCGAAACCGACATCAAGACCAACTCCTTCACCGTCACCGGCATCGAGCCGGACGCCAAGATCAACGTCATCTCCGCCAACGAAGTAACCGACGGACGATTCCTAACCGGCGCCGACGAGGCGATGGTTTCCGAGACCTACGCCGAGCGGAACGACGTCAAGGTCGGCGAGACGATCAAGCTCGGCGGCAAGGACCTCAAGGTCGTCGGCATCGTCAAGCCGCCGCTGGGCGGACAGACCTCGGACGTCTACACCGACCTAACTCAGCTGCAGGAGATCTCCAACCGCAAGGACCGATCGAACGTGATGCTCGTCCGCGCCGACGACGCGTCGAAGGTCGACAGCGTCTCGTCGCAGATCGAGAAGGATCTCGACGGCTCGCAGGTCTCCAACGCCGAGGACCTCGCCGAGCAGGTGTCCGGCTCGCTGGTCGACTCCGCGAACCTCGCCAACAGCCTCGGACTCATCCTTGCGATCGTCGCGCTCGTCGCCGCCTTCGCGCTCGCGAGTCTGCTCACGCTCGGCGGCGTCGCGAAGCGCGTTAGAGAGCTGGGAACTTTGAAGGCGATCGGCTGGCGTCCGTGGCTCGTGGTGCGTCAGGTTCTCGCCGAGTCGACGGTGGTCGGAATCATCGGCGGCATCGTCGGGATCGGACTCGGTTTCGCCGCCGCCGCAGCGATCGGCGCCTTCGCTCCCGAGCTCAAGGCCGAGAGCCAGTCGAACCAAGCCGCGCGGGGGCCGGGCGGACCGTTCGTGTTCGGTCTCGGCGGCGCCGGCAACCAGGCCGCGAATGCGGCGTCGCAAGTGGTGTCGCTCAACGCGCCGGTGAAGGTGTGGATGGTTCTGCTCGCCGTCGGTCTCGCGCTGCTCGGCGGCGTCGTGGCCGGAGTCATCGGAAGCATGCGCGCCGCGCGCCTGCGCCCGGCCGATGCGATGAGGGATGTGGGCTAGATGTTCCAACTAGAACAGGTATCGAGGACGTACAAGCAAGGCTCGCGCGAAGTCCGTGCCGTGGACGAGATCTCGATGGCCATAAAAGAAGGCGAGTTCCTGTCGCTGGTGGGCCCGTCGGGATCGGGCAAGTCGACACTCTTGCAGCTGCTCGGCGGGATGGACCGTCCAACTTCGGGCGTCGTCGCTTTCGAAGGACGCGACCTCGCCGACATGAACGACGGCGATCTGGCCGACCTTCGCTTGAAGACGTTCGGCTTCGTGTTCCAGCAGTTCAACCTCATCCCGACGCTGACGGCGCAGCAGAACGTGGAAGCCGCACTTGCTCCACTCAAGATGAAGAAGGTGGAGCGCCGAGAAGTCGCGATGTCACGCCTCGAGGAAGTGGGACTAGCCGAACGCGCAACACACGCGCCGAGCGAGCTGTCCGGCGGCGAGCAGCAACGCGTCGCGATCGCGCGGGCACTAGCCAACGAGCCTCGCGTCATCCTCGCGGACGAACCGACCGGCAACCTCGACACGAAAACGGGCAAGGAAGTCATCGAGCTGCTGGCGTGGCTGTCCGGAGAGCACGGAGCGACGTTGATCGTCGCAACGCACGACCGCGCGATCACGCGAGCCGCGTCACGAACTCTTCAACTCGAAGACGGCCGGACGAAGCCGGCGCGGCGAACCCGGACCGACACGTAACGCCGAGCCCGGGCCGACACGTAACACAGATCGGACCGACATGCATTCGTACGCGTTCCGACACGAAATGGACATTCGGCGTAAGATGAGGCTCCTTCCAAAGACAGGAGCCCGCTTTTGTTGCTCTTCAACCACGCCCGCGGGCACTGATGGCCAAGCTCGCAGAAGTCGACGCCGGCGAAGATCTAGTCCGCGTATATCTCCATGAAATAGGGCGGCATCCGCTGCTGGCCGCCGACCAGGAAGTCGAGCTCGCCAAGGCGATCGAGGCCGGCAACAAGGCGGCCAAGCGCATGGAGAAGGCCAACGGCAACGGCTCGCTGTCGGCGATGACGGTTTCCAAATTGCGCGCTGCGGTTGAGAACGGCGAGAAGGCGCAGCGGGCTTTCATCGAATCGAACCTGCGGCTGGTCGTTTCCATCGCTCGCCGCTACCAGGGTTTCGGGCTTCCCCTGCTGGACCTGATCCAGGACGGCAACCTCGGTCTTCTCCGCGCCGTCGAGAAATACGACTGGCGCCGCGGCTTCAAGTTCTCGACGTATGCGACGTGGTGGATCCGTCAGGGCATCTCGCGCGGATTGGCCGACCGGTCGCGGACGATCAGGCTGCCGGTGCACGTTGCCGAGATCGTGAACCGTCTGCGCCGGACGCAGGCCGACATGGCCGCCGACCTCGGACGCGACCCCACCGACGAAGAGCTGGCCAAGGCCATGGACATCGACGTCGAGCAGCTGACCACTTACCGCCAGACGGCCATGGACACGGTCTCGCTGTCGACACCGATCGGCGAGGACGGCGACTCGGAGCTGCACGAGCTCCTGGCGGACGAGAACTGCGAAGGGCCGTTGGAGGCTGCGGTTCGCGCCAAGTCCTCGGACGAGCTCCGCGAGATCCTGGGCACCCTGGGCACCCGCGAGAGACGGATCCTCGAGCTTCGGTTCGGGATCCTGGACGGACGCGAGCGCACCCTCGAGCAGGTTGGTAAGGAGTTCAACCTGACGCGGGAGCGGATCCGTCAGCTGGAGGCCAAAGCGATCGCAAAGCTGCGCCACCCGGCGCGCCGCGACCTTGTCGGCTTCCGCAACGAGGACTAGCCGCTACTTTCTGGGCTGCCCATAAGCGCTCGTCGGCCGCTTCTTTCATTCCCGTAAGCGCTCGCGGGGAACTCCTTTCCTCGTAGTCCGTCCGGTAGACCGGACACCCCTGCATCCGCTGAAGCTGTCCGGTGCACCGGACCGTTCGTGAAGGTCGACTTTCTTCTCGCTTCTTCGCTTTCCGAACCATCAGGCAATTCGGACGATTCATCCAAAACACCTGATGGTCGGAAAATTCGAACTGACCTACGGCGGGCCGGGTCCGGAACCGCGTCGCATCAGATAGCCGATGGCCACGGCCACGAGGATGCCGATGGCCGGCAGAGCGTACAGATACGAAATGTCCTGGAGCGCCACGAAGGCTACGACCCCGGCCGCTAAAACGACGATCAGTCCGACGATCATCCCGGACGATTATCCGACAGGTATCGGGAAGATCGACGGCAGGTCGGCCGACGAGGCCATCGCGCTCTCGCGCTCGGCTTCGTCCAACGGCGTCGAACCCATCGGCGGCATCCAATGCGAACCGCAGGTACTTCAGAGTCGCCCGGCGTGCAGAACGCGTGCACTCCCGGCACCGACAAGCGTGAACGAGACACCGCGCCGCGACCGCTTCGGGCTCCGTCCACGGCTCGTACCACGTCGTCGCGAACCGATCGCCCGCGTCCCACGGACGCTTCGCCGCCGCCTTGATCGCCATCACGCCGAGATCCCGCTCAGCGCAGACCTCCAACAGCGCCTCGGCATCGCGCCGATACGCCGGGTCGGTCCACTGCCTCGCGTTCACCGGGAACATCACGGTGTCGAGGTCCCACCGGCGCAGAGCCTCGAGAAAAGCCCCAGGCGCCTGCTCGTTGTGTCCGGTGATCCCGGCGAAACGAGTCACTCCTTCGTCCCGCATCTTCAAGATCTCTTCCGCGGCACCAGTCCGCTCTTCCAGCACATCGAGATCCGTCACCGCATGCATCTGGTACAGATCGAAGTAGTCGGCGCCGAAGCGCGACAGCGACTCCTCGGCCTGCGCGCGCACACCCTCGGGATTGCGCCGAGTGGTCTTGCACGCCAGGAAGATCTGGTCGCGAACGGCCGGTATCAACGGACCGACCAGGACCTCGGCGTCCCCGTACCGCGGGGCGATGTCCAGATGGTTCACCCCGCGCTGCAAGGCCTCAGCGAAACCGGTTGCCGTCTCCTCCGGCGTGGCCCGCGCAAAACACGCTCCACCCAGCACGGCGACCGAGGACTGATGCTCCGTCCGGCCGAGCCTGCGGCGTTCCACGCCCAGATGCTACGCCGGAGCCAACCGCCGCCTCGACCCGGAACCCGTCTCCGCTCTTCAGTCGTTAGGTGATAAGACCGACTCAAGTGGGTAGAGGCGCTATCACAAGGATCTCGTGCCGATCGGATTGAACTTCTCAACCGTGCTCGACGCCGCCCGAACGGGCGCTGATTGGGCCTGGACCGCTCTCTATCGCGACCTCGCGCCGGCCGTTCTCGGCTACCTGCGCATGCACGGCGCTGCCGACGCCGAAGACCTAACGCAAGAGGTATTCGTGGCCGTCGTCCGCAGCCTGCGCGAATTCGAGGGCGACGAGGACAACTTCCGATCCTGGGTCTTCGTGATCGTCCACCGCCGCCTCTTGGACGGCCGCCGCCACACAAGCCGCCACCCCGTCGATGCCTACCCCACCGAGCGCCTCGACCAACCGGGCGGCAACGTCGAGGACGAAGCCATCGAATCCGTCGAGACACAGCGTGTCCGCGAACGATTCGCAGTCCTCGTCCCCGACCAGCGGGACGTCCTTCTGCTGCGCATCGTGGCCGGGCTCTCAGTGAGGCGAGACCGCCGCGGTCGTCGGAAAGACCGAGGGCGCAGTGAAACAGCTCCAGAGGCGGGGTCTGGCCACGCTCCAGCGGCTCTCCGAAGCGCCGCAGAAACAAAAGCGGCAAAAGCAGCCCGTAACCCGATAGCCCCCGGCGGCGATTACCCCCACGAGATGGCAGACCTCAACGATCGCGAGATAGACGCTCTCCTCTCCGGCAAGAACGTGGCCGGCGAAGAATTGAGCGAGCTCGTCCGCGTGGCGAAGGCCGCAGGCCACCAGCCGCCGGACGAAGCCACAGAACAGCGTCACCTCGCGGCGATCATGCAGGCCGCCGATCTCACCTCGACCGACGAGCTCAGGAGAAAGAAGATGAGAAAAGCTCTCGCATCGCGCTGGGCCAAGGCCGGCGCCGTGGCCGCAGCTGCCGTCGTCACCCTCGGCGGCCTCGCCGCAGCCAACTCGCTGCCCGGACCGGCTCAGGACGCGATCTCAAACGCCGCCGACCATGCGGGCTTCGACCTCCCGAAGGCAAATGAAAAGGCTCACTCGGACGACGAAGCCACCGGAGCCACCGGCCCGACGGCCGCGACCGGTCCGACCGGCGTCACGGGCCCAACGGGACCGACCGGTCCGACCGGACAGCGCGGCAAGAGCCACGCGGACGAAATCCACCAGTTCCAAGAGACAACGGACCTGACCGGGCGCGAATACGGCCAGGGCGTCGCCGAGATCGCTTCGCAGAACCGTCAGAACGAGACGCACAGCCACAGCCAGAACGGACCGAAGGGACCGAACGGACAGACCGGCCCCGACGACGATGAGGGCCCCGGCGAGTAGCGCCAAAGAAAAAACAGAACTCAGACACGCATCACTCACTGATGCAGACAAGGGACCGGTCTCCAGCCGGTCCCTTGTCTTTTTCCTAGACGCGGCCGCCGACCCCACGACTACCACGAGCAAGCGCGTGCGCGAGCGACTGGCACGGGCTAGCGGTGCCGCGCAGTGGCACCGCTAGTCACTACTATGTGACAGCGTGACTGTCGCGATCGTCGGCGCCGGCGTCTCCGGGCTAGGAGCAGCCCTGATGCTCGCGCGCGCCGGGCACGAGGTCGTCCTCCTCGAGCGCGACGCCACTCCCCTCCCGAACTCTCCGGACGAAGCCTTCGACTGGAAGCGCCGCGGCGCTCCTCAGGTTCGCCATTCGCACGCTTTCCTCGCGCGCGGACGCAACCTTCTGCGCGATCGCCTTCCCGACGTGCGCGAAGCACTGCTCAAAGCCGGCGTCACCGAAGTCGCTTGGGGCGACTTCCGCGGCAACGAGCTCGACGATCCCGTCACCGCGCCCGGGTGACGAAGACCTCGTGATGCTCGCGTGCCGCCGCACGACTTTCGAGTGGGTTCTGCGGCGGGCCGCGCTCGACACCGCACGGGTCGACCTGCGCGACGGCGTAACCGTCGAAGGCCTGAAGACGAATGACTCGGGCGGCGTCCCGCGCGTTACAGGGCTGTCGACCTCCCACGGCGACATCGACGCCGACATCGTCGTGGACGCCACCGGGCGCCCGTCCCGGCTGGTCGAGATGCTGCGCGATCACGGCGTCGGCGTCCGCGAGAAGAAGAGCGGCACGGGCATCGTCTACCTGTCGCGCTTCTACCGGCTGCGCGACGACGCACCACCGCCAAACGCGCTCCCGTTCAACGGCGGCGAGCTCGGCTACATGAAGTTCGCGGTCTTCCGCGGCGACAACAACACGTTCTCGGTCACGCTGGCCTACGGCACCGAAGACTCGGACATGGCGAGCCTCCGGGAGCCGGGCCGCTTCGAGAAAGCCACCGATGCTATCCCGGCAATCCGCGACTGGACGACACCCGAAGTCTCCGAGCCGATCAGCACCGTTCACTACATGGGCGGACTGATCAACCGCATGCGCTGGTTCGTCGAGGACACCGAGCCCGTAGTGCTCGGCCTCCACGCGATCGGCGACTCTTCGGTGTGCACCAACCCGCTCTACGGACGCGGATGCTCGCTCGGCCTGGTGCACGGCAGCCTGCTGACCGACGGGCTGGCCGAGCACGGCGACAACCCGAAGCAGCTGGCCGTCGCTCTGGACGAAGCGACGCAGGAACAGCTCGTCCCGTGGTACGTGGCGGCCGTCGCGCAGGACAAGGTCGGAATGAAGATCCAGCGCGGCGAGGAGCTGTCCGAGTTCGACAACTACATGCGCTCGATAATCATCGAGGGCGTGCTGCCGGCGGTACGAGTGGATGCGACGGTGTCTCGTGCGTGGATGCGATCTTTCAACTTGCTCACCACGCCCAACGATCTGCTGGCCGACGGTGACATCCTGCAGCGGGTTATGAAGGTCTGGAACGAGCGGGACGAACGGGAGCCGGAACCGCCGATGGGTCCGGACCGCGAAGCATTCCTTCAAGCGATCGCTTCATAAAGGAGAACGACAAAGATGCGTGCAGCCGTCATGCGAGGGGACAAGCTGGTCGTGGACGACCTTCCGGACCCGGTTCCGGGAACCAACCAGCTGCTGGTACGTACGATCGCCTGCGGCATCTGCGGAAGCGACCTGCATTTTCTGAAGTATGCGAAGGACATGATGGATCTGCAGAACGAGCTCGGTTTACCGACGAAGCTCGATCTGGACAAGGACATCGTGATGGGCCACGAGTTCTCGGCCGAGGTGCTGGAGTTGGGCCCGGACACGCAAGCCGCCGTGAAGCCCGGTGACATCGTCGTTTCGCTGCCGGTGATGATCACCGACCTGACCGACCTGTCCACGATCGATGCCGTTGGCGCGTACTCGAACAAGTGGAACGGCGGCTACGCGGAGATGATGCTGCTTTCGTCGTTCGTGTCGACGAAGGTGCCGGACGGAACCGATCCGCGCCACGCTGCGCTGACGGAGCCGATGGCCGTCGGTCTGCATGCGGTCAACAAGAGCGGGATCAAGCAGAGCGAGGCGGCCGTCGTGCTTGGAGCGGGTCCGGTTGGGTTGGCGGTGATCAGCGCCCTGTCGCGAATGGGAGTCGAGCCGATCGTGGCCGCCGACTTCTCGCCGAAGCGCCGCGAGCTCGCGAAGAAGATGGGAGCCCACGAAGCGGTCGACCCGAAGCAAGAACCGGCGATCGAGGCGTGGCGCCGGCTCGATGGGGCGAAGCCGCTGGTGATCTACGAGGCGGTTGGGGTTCCGGGAATGCTGGCGCAAGCGATGAAGGATGCACCCGCGCAAGGACGAGTGTTGGTCGTCGGTGCGTGCATGGAAAATGACTCGCTGCGTCCGCTGGTCGGTGTGATGAAGGAGCTGGAAGTGCGGTTCGCACTCGGTTACGACCCGATGGAGTTCAACCAGTGCCTGCAGGCGATCTCATCGGGCGAGATCGACGTAGTTCCGCTCATCACGGGCGAAGTCGGAATCGATGGGGTGCCGGAAGCCTTCGAAGCCCTAGGCCAGCCGGACGAACACTGCAAGATCCTAGTTGAGCCCACTTTGGGCTAAGCCGGAAGACGCGCTCATACTCGAGGTGCATGGACGAGCAGCTCGACGGCCAGATTCGAGCAGCAGCCTTTAGCTTTCTCGACAACCTTCGGCAAGTTCACGGCGACGAAATACCTCGCGCGCTTCTGGCCCAGGGATTCGAGTTCGACGGAAAGCGCGTACCGCTTGTCGGCCCGCAAGGCATTTTCAAACCAGCGGTCATGTCCGATGTCGCGCTCTCAATCACCACATCCCCGATCGTCGAAGGTAAGGACCGGCCTTACGACGACGTGATGCATGAGGGAGGTCGGATCTCCTATCGCTACAGAGGAACCGATCCACAACATCACGAGAACGTTGGCCTACGACGAGCAATGAGAGACCAGATTCCTCTCGTCTACCTTCACGGCGTAGCACCCGGCTACTATGCGGCGGCCTTTCCCGCCTACATCGTCGGCGACGATCCCGCGTCGCTCACATTCACGGTTGCTGTGGACGAGTTCGTACTGGACACAAGCCAAGCACCATTCGTCGAGGACCCAACGGCTCGTCGCGCGTATGCGACGCGCGAGGTCCTCCAGCGACTGCACCAACAAGGATTCCGCCAGCGCGTTATCCGCGCATATCGCGAGTCCTGCGCCGTTTGCCGACTCAAGCAACGAGACCTACTGGATGCTGCCCACATCCTTGCTGATCGAGACCCGCGGTCCGAGCCGGTCGTTTCGAGTGGCATTTCGCTCTGCCGTCTCCATCACGCAGCATTCGACAGCGACATCGTCGGCATCCATCCGGACTACCGCATCGAGATTCGGCGCGATGTGTTGGGCGAAGTAGACGGACCGATGCTGATTCATGGTCTTCAGGGGTTCCATGAAGCGCCGCTCATCGTTCCGAGGCAAACCGAGCATCAACCCAACAAGGACTTCCTCGCCGAACGCTATGAGCGGTTCTCGCATGCGAGCTAACAGGCAAACTCACCATGTCCTACGGTCGGCGAAAAACGCTCGATTGTCACGGAGCACCTTCTGCCATCCCCGCTTCAGTGGTTTCACCCCAAACTCATCGATCAGGAGCTGAACGAAGTCTTCGAGAACCACCCGGCCAGTAGGCAGATGATGTTTTCGAAAACCGCGTCGACCCCACTGCGGATCGACGTTGACGTGAAGATGCGGCACTCGGTGCGTCTCCGGATGGAAGTGATACGAGAGCCACTCATCTGAACCGTCTTCGCTTCCAAAGATCGCGTAGTCGTACCAAGTTGTGTGAGTTCGCCAAGTTCCAGTCGCGTCGTCATCCTCACGGGGCTCAACGGTCATTGCGACGGAGATCCAGAGGCCGCGTCGCGCCTTTGCCCTCGCCGACTTAGATTGAAAGCTAAAAGCAACGGGATCCGTTTTGGCTTGACCTTTGACGATGTCCGCGATGAGAACCGATCGCGTCACACAGCTGATCGCGCGCTGCAGGTCTTCTACGAGGAGCGAGACCGCTCTACGCGGAGTTCGAACTGTGGGTGACAAGGTCCGCGAGAACTGTGATGGGCCCCTCAACAGGGGCATCCTTGAGTTTGCCCTCGCGGTACCGCTTCATGAAGTCTTCACCGCTAATCCCCAGAAGGTAGCGTGACCGCTGGTCTATTAGATCGAGCAGCTCTTCACGGGTCGATTCACGAATCAAACCGGCCATGCTTACCTCCTTTCAAACAAGTGTACGGGCCCCATTCGAGAGGGCTCTCTCTGGATGCGAACTGAACTTCGTTCGCATCGTAGGGGCAGGTAGTGACATCGGCTCCTGACTTGGGCTTCCGGTCTCGAGCAGTGATTGAAGACTCGATGGAAAACCTCACTTACACCACGGGTCTAGACTCGAAACCAGAAGGGGGTCCCATGGCTGAGCGTGAGCTTCGCTTCGATCGGATGATGTCCGACGCCGAGGCGATGATGTGGAACATCGAGCACGATCCTCGGCTCTCGTCGAACATCGGCTCGATCGCCATCCTCGACCAGCCGCTCAACTTCGAATATCTCAAGCTGCGCGTCGCCAAAGCCGTCGCCGACTTGCCTCGCATGCGCGAGCGCGTGGCTCCCGTCCTCGGAAGACTTTCCCCTCCCGTCTGGATCCCGGACGCCGAGTTCGACCTCGACTACCACTTGCGCCGCATCTCGCTCCCGGAACCGGGAAGCGAACGTCAGCTCTACGACTTGTGCACGAAGCTCCTTCAGGAACCGATGGACCGCACACGTCCTCTTTGGTCCTTCGTCGTCATCGACGGACTTTCCGAAGGACGCGGCGTCCTGTTCACCAAGCTCCACCACACCGTTGCGGACGGAGAAGGCGCCGTCCGCCTCGCCGAGAACTACATGGAGATCGAACGCGACGCTCCCCCGCCCCCCGAGACCGACCTGAAGGAAGTCATCGCGAAAGACCTCGAGGAGTCGACGGAAGAAACGAGCGACGAGTTCCTGCCGTCGCTTCTCCGAACGGGCACCCACACGGCCAAACGGATCCTCGGTATCGCCAAGCGCACGCTCGGAGAAGCTGCACTCGTCGCTGCAGACCCGGCCCGCATCAGCGAAGCCGTCCAAAATCTGCAAAAAACAGTCACGTCAGCACAGTCACAGCTCGGCGGTGGTGGCGGTGGCGATGGCGGCGAGTCCGGATCTCCAATCTGGAAGAACCGCTCGCGCGGACGCTACTTCGACACCCTCGACATCCACTTCGACGGCGCCAAAGCCGCCGCCAAGGAACTGGGCGGCTCCCTCAACGACTTCTTCGTCACCGGTGCGGCGCTCGGAGCAGTGAGGTATCACGACTTTGTCGGCGTCGACGTTCCGTCCTACAACGCAACTTTCGTCGTCTCGACAAGGGACGATCGCTCCGCCGGCGGAAACTCTTTCACGCCGTCAAAGGTCAAGATCCCTGGCGGAAAGATGGATCCGGCCGAACGGTTCGCAGCCATCCGCGACTCGATGGGTTCCCGGCGCGGCGAGGTAACCGGTGGTGCAGATCTGATGGGCGCAATCTCCGGCCTTGCCAACCTGCTCCCGACTTCCGTCGTGACGGGAATCGCAAAGCAACAAGCCGGCGCCGTCGACTTCGCCACATCAAACGTTCGCGGTGCACCGCTCGATGTCTACGTCTCGGGCGGGAAGATCCTCAAGATGTACCCGATGGGCCCGGTCGCGGGAACCGCGTGGAACATCACGATGCTGTCGTACGCCGGAACGCTCAACATCGGCGTGCAGATGGATCCGGCAGCTGTAGACGATCCCGACCTGCTCATGCGCTCGCTGCGCGAGGGTTACGCCGAGCTGCTCGCGGCCGGCGGCCAGTCCTAAACCGCAGCTGGCGAGCTGTAGGTACGACGAGTCAACTCGGCCCGTTAGAAGGCCGGCTTCAGCCCTCGGAACATCGGGAAGTGCTTGACGTTGAGAGTCAACAGCTCGGCTCCCATCACGTCGGCCGTCGCGGCAATGACGTAGTCGACGATTTCAATCCCCGAGTGGGAGCGACGGTGCTTGCGCAAGAATTCACCGGCCCGACTCGCGATCAGGTCGCTTACCGGTTCGAGCGGTAGAACGGAAAAGAGCCTCGAAACATCAGGTCGTTCGTGTGTCCTCATTCCACCTTCGATCTCCACACGCGAGATGACGCTTCCAACCGCGAGGCTTTTGCCCAAGGCCGAACGCAAGATCTCCAGCGCCTCGGCTCGTCCTCGCAGATAAGCGATGAGGACGGTGGTGTCGAACACCATCAAAGCCCGAGCTCCTTGAGACGAGCATCTGCGCCCTTGCCGCTACGCACACTTGCGAGCCACTCCGGCCAGTCCGGGTAGTCCTTGCAGATCCCGAACGCGGCGTCCAGCGCAGCCATCAGCTCATCGTGGCCATCGTCGATACCCAATGCTTCATCGAGGATCCGGCGGACGATCTCTGCCTCCGATACACCTGCGTCTTTGGCTCGGTGAGCGAGTCGGCTGCGCTGCTCATCCGTGAGGTACATCTGAGTCCTCCTCATATACATCTACGATATACATCACTCGCGATTCACGCGCACCGCAATCTGCGAGCAACGCGCGGGGAAGGAGGAACTGCGAACCTACGTTCGTGAACGTTACATCCTGCCGCCGACAGGGAAGCCCGAAAGAAGGACGAAACACCGCGGGCGTATCATCGGCTCCCAAGCCGGAGGGGAACAAAACACGAATGACCAACCAACGACGCAGCAGATCAGTAGCGATCTTCGATCTCGACCACGGGATCCTCCGCAAGTCCCCCGCCGACCTCCTCGGGAGCTCCCTGACGCAACGCGCGGCCGACGTCCTCGGCCCCCTGGGCGGCCCGATCCTGAAAGCGTTCACAAGAGGCGCCAACGCAACCGACAACAATGGACAACAAGAAGCCGGACGCAAAGCCGCCGACAACGTCCAGCTGCACAAGCACGCGCCGGCGATCATCGACGAGCACCGCCAAGCCAACCGCCGCATCATCGCGACGACGCACGTCCCACAAGCCGTCGCAGAAGCACTAACCGATCGCCTCGGCTTCGACGACGTCATCGCCACCAAGCCGGACGGCCCCCTCGTCTGGGGACGCGGCAAGGTCGACGCGGTGCGCGAGTGGGCGTAGGACAACGGTGCGCAACTCAAGCGCAGCTACTTCTACGGCGGAGCGTTCGCCGACGCCGCGCTGCTGGCGGAGGTCGGACGTCCGGTGGTGATCGATCCGGATCCGCGTCTGGCGGCGCTGGCGTGGCTGAAGGGTTGGCCGACGCGTTCGCTGCACGCGCCGGCGGGTGTGCTGACGCTGGTGGGACGGGAGCTGCAGGAGCTGATGCGTCCGTTCGGGCGTCCGGAGCTGATGGTCAACGCGAAGATCGAGCTGCACGATCTGCACCACATCCCGATGGACGGCCCGGCGATCGTCGTGGGCAACCACCGTTCGTACTTCGACGGAGTCGTCGTCGGTCTGGCGATCATGCAAGCGGGACGGATCGCGCGGTTCCTGGGAAAGAAGGAAGTGTTCGACGTGCCGGTGGTGGGCAAGGCGGCGCGCTGGGCCGGCGGGATAAGAGTCGAACGCGGGACGGGATCGGACGAACCGCTGCACGAAGCGGCGGCGGCGCTGGAAGCGGGCGAAGTGATCATGCTGATGCCCGAAGGGACGATCCCGCGGGGGCCGGCGTTCTTCGAACCGGAATTGAAGGGACGATGGGGCGCGGCGAAGTTGGCGGCGATGACGAAGGCGCCGGTGATTCCTCTAGGTCTTTGGGGGACGGAGAAGGTGTGGCCTCGGTCGTCCCGGGTGCCGAACCTGAATCCGCTGAACCGTCCGACGGTGACGGTGCAGGCGGGCCCGCCGGTGCAGCTGAGTTACGGGGACCCGGACACGGACACGAAAGCGATCATGTCGGCGATCGTCGACCTGTTGCCGGACGAGGCAAAGTTCGGCACGAGCCGACGGCCGAGGAGCTGCGATTGACGTATCCGGCCGGCTACAAAGGGGACCCGGAGAAGGAGTTAGTCCGGAGGCCGGGAACCGACACGTAAGGTCAAGCCTCAGTCCCGCCCGCGCTGTAGAACATGCGCGCTACCACACGGGGGTTGCGACCACAAGCTAAAGCCAGAGCGACAAGTCTCCTCTCATCAGCTGGCAACTCTCGCTTCTTCAACTCCTTCTCGACCCGGCTGTCGACGGGAATGAGTTACCAAGGACGAGCGCAATCGCGCACGAAGACACTGAGAGTTTTCCATCCCGAGGCTCGGTGGTCCCGAATAATCCGATCTAGTGCCGGCATGGGATCGCCTGGCGATGCCGTCGCCTCAATCCTTCGGAGCTCGTCAGCGTAGTCGGTCATCGTCATGCCGAGCTTTCGCAGGATCTCCGCCATGCGGCACAATCTGGTCTTCATCCAGCCAGATCGAAGACCCGTCATTTCCGAAAGGCTAGGCACAAAATTCCGAACATCTCGCTTGGCCGCCCCGACGAAGAGGGACGGGAAGTAATTGCGGATGTGCGAGCGCTGACCATCCAGCGTCATCTCCCCGTACAAGGTGGTGATGAAGAACCACTCATCGGGGGTAACCCGCGTGAGTTCTGCCCATGGAAGCGGCTCTGAGTTCCCGTCAAGCCATTTGCGGAGTTCAGCATCCGTGTTTCGATCGCCCATTGAGGCAGGTCGTAACGCTGCTTGAGCTCGATTGCCGCCGCGCGGAACCGTTTCACATGCTCTTCGTCTACTGCAATCATTCGAATCACTCAATGCAAGCCTGAACGGATCGACCAACTACGCCCGAATGCCGGGCGCCGGATACGTGCATAAGGCTCATCGTGTGCCATCAGTGAGTTAAATGACCGATCCCGAGCGCTTCGGCGTCCTCCTCGTTCGGGATGGTGATGGTCAATTCTCGATCCCCCGTCTGCTCCGAACAAGCGCAACAAACTGTTGCGCCTCGTCAACGTCCCGAACGACCCCTCGAATCCCGACCATTCCTCACTCGATTTAGCATGGTACTTCCAAGGCTGCCGATCTAGCGGAAGTTTCGCCTCGATCTCCTCGGTTGGGCGATCGAGAAACTGGCCAAGGCGCCAGAGGTAGACCTGAAACGCAAGCCCTTTCTCAGGCGTGCGCAGGGTGGGAGCAGGCAGCGATTACCCGATTCCTTCCGTCGAGCTTTCCGTAGAAGGCGATGGAGCTCTTCATGGGCTCCGGATGGAGCACCTCACCTAGGCCGTCGGTCAGCAGGTCGTAAATCTCATTGAGTCCCTTCTCGGTTGCAATCTGCTTGAACTCGTCGAGGGATGTAACGGACCTTCTCTTTGAACTCCCCTTCTGCGTTGATCGTTGCTGAACAATGTCGGGCTCCAATAGGAACGTCCGCGCCACAAACTCCCCCAGGCCGAATCTCCGAAGTACTCAAAAGTCACAGCATTGACACGGACGCCATGGAAGTCGGATAGGTACTCGATGATGCGCTCCGAACTGGCGTCGATGGATTGACCCCACGAGCAACAGGCTGTGGTTCTCGTTAAGTACGTCGGGGAGTTCTGCGCTAAAGCGGTCGTCGAACGCGACTCCAGATCCTGGTCATACGGGGCCAAGTAGGCATCAGCGAGACTTGCGATTTTTTCGTGCGACAGGGATTGCACCCAGGATGCGTAGTCCAGAAGTTGCGCGATGACGTCACGTGGGGTCTTGTCACGCTTCAGTTCAACAACAACAAGGTCGCCCGAAGGATCTAGGCAAAGAAGGTCGATATAGCCACCGAAGTCGGTCTGTACCTGTCTACCAATAACAAGTAGGTCTGGGCGCAGGATCGAGATATCACGACGAGCCAGTCTTCCAGGCGCGATTCAAGATCGAGTCGCCCCCGCGGCAACTCGTCCAAAGAGAGCGTTGCCCGCACCAACGCGCCACAATCTGACCTGACTTGGCATGGCTCAAGATCCCTATTTCACCCTAAAGGCGTCGAGGGCGTGCCGGGGTCAGCGGTTTGGTAAAGGGCCAGCGGGAACCACGCTTCCCCTGATCTTCCAAGCCGGATGATGTCAAGCCCATTTCGTGACGTCTTTCACTCTTACTTCGCGCAGCTTCTTGAATCCGCGTTGGACGTTGAGCTGGTTCGCAGCTGCGTCGCTCTTATAGATGTGACGGAACAGTCCCTCGAGTTCGACCACCTCGTCATCGCGGATGTTCTCCCACACTTCGTAGACCGAACAGTGCGTCCAAAGGCCAGCCTTCTTGGCAGCATGCCTCGAAAGGCGCCGACGGATGCCACCTTGGTGCCTCCACGAGCCATCCCGACGTACACCACGTCAGAAACGACCGACTCAGGTCGGTACTTGTAGAGCACGTAGATTCCTCTTAACCCCGCGGGAAGGTCACGAACATCATCGATCGTCAGGTACTCAGCACACCGCCTAATCAATCGCAATGGGCTCTGCGGCATGCCCTAGATCGAAACCCTCTGACCTGAGGAAGGCGGCGAGGGTCACGCACGGGATGCCGAATCGCTGGCAGCCTGGTAGGCACTGTTACGTCGTGCGGCTTGTCGTTATCCGGGTTCTCGTCGCAGACGACAGTCACATCGAAGCCAGCACGGTCGAGCTGGACCGCCATTGCCACGACGTAGACGTCGGCGTGATGAGGGTTAGTTGCGGTGGCCGGTGTTAGAAGTGAACCGATCTCGTCATCCTAATTTCCGCGAGGATTTCTGCGCATCGATTTCGTCCGAGCGATGCATCACTTGCCACGCCTCATAGACAAACATGCTGGCGATGTCTGCTCGCTTGTCGACTGCACACTCCCGGTAGACCTGCTCAGGAAAAGCGATGACGCCGTCTCGGGCCATCTCGACAAGGTCGTTAACCACTTGCCGGATCTTAGACACGGAAACGTTGCGCAGATTGATCGCCGCGCCTCGAGTCGAAGACGCCGACTCGTTCCGGCATGTGTCCTACGCGACAGGCTCTTCGAGAACGCTCGCTAGTTCCTCGACATCAGCGCGCTCGACATGCAAATAGTCTGCGATGTTCAGCTCGTCCATCCGTCCCTGTGCCCTCTCAGTGAGGAACAGTCGGAGGAGCGGAAGCCCCAGCTCGCGGCGCCGGCTTTCGACTCGCGAAGAGCCTCCGCCGCCACCTTCCGTCTTCTTCCGACGGCGACTGATCAACGCGAACACAGCCGACACCACCGATCGGTCGACAAGCTCGATGTCGCTGAGCCGAATGGCAGTCGCGCTAAGGCTGACGTTGAAACGGTTTGCAACGCGTGAGACGAGGGCCAGCTCGTCTTTGACGCTCAGAGTTGAGACAAACGACCGAACGTCCGCCTTGGGCAATAGAGCAGCCGACGCGAACCGGTCGCACCAATACTCATCAGACTCATTGTCGGGTAGAAGCGCCCACACGCGGCAATGTCTCGCCGAACGAGGTGTGCCACCTCATGGAACAGCGAGAAAATACGAGCCTCATAGGTCGAGTCGGCTGAGTTGTTGACGGCGATGACCGGGGTGCGTGCTCATCCCACACGGAGAACCCGCGAATCCCGTCTTCGCCCATCTCGAACTGAAGCACAAAGACTCCAAGGGCTTCGATGGCGCGTCTCCACTCATGGAACGCCTGACTCGCGTCCTTCCAAGCGCACTGATCCGCTACCGACCGTTGAAGCGTCTCTCGAACCCTTTCGGCGGCATGCTCCGCAGTCAAACGCTTCAGCTCCGGAAGCGTATTCTCGCGCTCTGATTCCCTGAGGGTCGTTGCGAGGGCTTGCTGAAGACGGACGGCCCATCGCACGTCGACGCGCTCTGCCGGCCGCAGAGAGCGCCCGGACGCCCCACGCGCCTCGCGGAGGTTTGCCTCAGTGTCATCCGGCGGAGCCGAGCGTCGAAGAAGAGAGCGGTCGGCCGTCGGAGCACTGTAGCAATTCGGACCAGCTCGGGCTTAGTCGGTTGGGCCGAGCCAGCAATCCACTTGCGAACGTCCTCCGACGTTACATGGTTCGCGCTTGTGGTCATCGCGTCAGCAAAGGTCCGCTCGCTATAGCCACCCTGCTCGAGCGCCCATTTAAAGTGCGCCGTTAATCCGGACAGCAGATTTGGGGGGCACTAAGCACACCACCTCACCTGGTCCAGTCGTCTGAATACGAACATGTGTTCTATTCTCCGCGCGACCGACGACACCGGGTCATCGTAGCCACGATCGGCGCTTGAGGCTCAGAAGTGAACCACGAGGGGACAGCCTTCCTTTCGTCCGAGGTTCCGTCTCCTCTTTCGGGAAGGGGATTGCCGGTCGACGAAAAGCTTGGCCGAGAGATTCGACTAAGATTCCGGCTCGTCGTCAGACGTAAGGCGAGGATCGATGTACCCGTCGTCGGCAACTTGCTCCGCCCATAGCACGAGAGCTGCCCAACGACGGATTCTGCTACACGCTCGGCGTCCGCAGCGAACCGGCTGCCGCGACTTAGTTCGCCGATGCCTTCTATGAGTTCCCCCAGTTCCCCTTTCGTCTGCAACCACAGCCTTGCTGGCACGTAGTTTCTCAGAGCAACAAGCGGTGCAACCTGCGCAGCCTCTTCCAGATCAGATTCGACCTTTGTCCGCTCTTCATCCGCTCTTGCCCGCAACCAATCCTCGACTATAGGCCGATCAGCAGCTTCGATTCCGGAACCAGCTCAGGTAGATCGGCAGCGAGCTCCTTGATGATCCAGTCTGGCAATATGCGCAGGTCACCACGTTGGTGCTCTCGCCACCTGTCGCGTTCTTTCGTGTCGAATGGATCGCCTGGCTTCATGTTTCTTGTTTCCGCGGTCCGCGTTCCTATGACGAAATCAGCCGCGGATCGGTGTAGTCAGCCGCCAGCTGGTCAGCAATGGAAAGCAAGACAATGGCACCCTGGAGATCGTTGACGGGAGAGTCCTCTAAGAGCGATAGGTCATTGACAGGTTTCAGCATGCGCAAGGCGTCGATCACTTCGGCGACGCTCGACGGGAAGGATGCTCCGTGGATCACGCGCACCGCCTCTTCGGCAACGAAGCCATCTCGAATCTGCAGTCTGAGCTCTTTGGTCTTTCCCAACAGGAGGCCTGCCTGACGCCGCACCTCTAGTTCGACCAGGGGACGCCGTACTGGGTCGACCTTCGAACTCGGCGGGCAATGCGTAGGCTTCGGCAACACGCTGCACAATCCATTGTCGATCTCTAGCAGCGCACGACGCTGTTCGGCTCGAAGTTCATCTCGTTCGTCGGTGTCGAACGGGTCGTTGCTTCGTCGGCCTCGATCCATGGAAGACGTTCCCCTCGTCGGCTCCGACCAACATACGGCGGAATGTCGCTGTCGTTGGTCAGATGAAGAGCGAAAACCAACTTCTAATAGACCGGTCAGCCGCCACGACATTGCCGACCGACGACGACGTGCGCGCGTGGGCCAGTAACCAGCGCGTGTTCGTCTCGAGCACGATGAGTCTCGCTGAAGAGCGCGCCGCTGCTCGTCGCGCGATCGTGGCGGTCGGCGCTAAACCAGTGCTCTTCGAGGACTTCGGAGGCCAGATGCGGATCCTGAGAACGCCTACACAGGAGAGGTAGACGCCTCTGGCATCTATGTTGGCATCCTCGGCGAGCACTACGGCAAGCGTCTTCCCACGCGGTTCTCGGCAACCCACACCGAGTACAACCGTGCCGAGGAGCGCGGTCTTCGCATAAGCGTTTGGGTGAAGAGTGGCGAGCGAGACGGCTACCAGGAGGGATTCTTGGGCGACGTTCGGCTCTTCCGTACGACATCTACCTTTGCAAGGCCCCAAGAGCTCGAACAAGGCTTGGTTGAGCGTCTCCGGCAGATGGCGGCCGAAGAGATCGCGCCGTGGTGCAAGCTCGGCAGCATCATCTTTCGAGCGACCGAGATCGTCGAGGGACCTGGACAGATCAAGGTCACAGCGCGAATCCGCGATACCGGCGTCCTGGCCGCATTGCGCGAGATGTTCGAGGACCGCTACCGATCCTTCGATGGTCAGTTCACCTACGCGCACCAATCTCGGCATGTGCGGTCAGTTGGCATCGAGATCAGGACCGTTACGACGAACCAGTGGGTGGTGACTATCACACTCGAAGATCGGGGCGAAGGGACCCGGGACCTCTTCGACACAAGCTTGAGCACGGGAGGAAGCCACTACTCCCCCGGCGACCTCACCGAACTCGCCCTTCGTGTGGGCCTTTTCGGCGAGGAGACCCCCTTGGGCTTACTTCCTTCATGGCTGAAATCGATAGCCCGCTGCCGGCGCTCGCGTCACAGAATCTGTCTGAAGAGATCATCCGCCCCGTGCTGCGCGTGCTCGTGACCGAGGAACTCGTGGGTAACGGCCGGGCAGCACGGATCACGGAGTTCAAGCTTGGCCCGCCTGTTGCTGGCGAACGCCGACTAGCCCTCGGGTGGGCGGACCGCCGGCGTTACGTCAACGAGGAACCTGGTGCCCACAGGATCGAGGGTGTAGTCGAGCTCGCCTAGGTTGCGTAACTCAAGGCCGATGGTGTCCTGCGATGTCACTTCAGCCGACACCCCAAGCTCTGACCGACTCGACCATGGCAGAGTAGCGCCATGCCCGGGGCAACCGGCCGTGAACTCACTATCACCGTATACGGCGGCGCAGCAGGCGACGGTGAGGCTGGTGAAGTCGGCGGCAACCGCATATTGGTCGAGACGCCGGACCGCGCCTGGTTTTGCGATTTCGGTATGCGTTTTAAGCTCGCCGGGCACTTCTACGAGGAGTTCCTCAAGCCTCGCGGATCCTCTCTTGGTCTTCGTGACTTCTTACGCATGGGTCTTCTCCCACCACTGGAAGGCATCTACCGAGGCGACCTGTGGGCCCATGAGCCCGATTTGTGGGACCGCTATCGAGACCATCCTCACCATCGCCGGATTGAGCGGCTCGACGGTGTTTTGGTCTCGCATGGCCATCTCGACCACACAGGCAATATCGGGTTCCTGCGATCTGACATCCCCGTCTACACCGGCCTAGTCACGGCGACCACTGGTAAGGCGATGGAAGACACAAAGGGAATCGGGCCCGAGAACGAGACGTGCTACATCGCTCCGCGCGAAGTAGATGGGAACTTGCTCAAAGCTGCAAGTCGCCGCGCCTCCAACGACCGCATATCGTCTGCGAAGACGCGGACCTCGAACGCATGGACCAGTTCTGGTGCAATTTGCCCGGTACACGCACTGCGATGTTCGCCTCCCCGCTCGAGTCTTGGAACAACCAGCCAGACCTACGTTTCTGGCGAGTAGACCACTCCATCCCGGGCTCGGGCGCTTTCGGCATCGACTCGCCACTCGGGTGGGTTATCTACAGCGGAGACATCCGTCGACACGGTCATTCGGGACACAAGGTCGAGACGTTGCGCAGGAGGCTGGTGCACTCCGACCGGGGTTGCTCATCGTTGAGGGCACACACGTCGGCAAGGATTCACCTACAACTGAAATTGAGGTGCACAACGCTGCCGATGACGTTGTCGCCAACTGCGATGGCCTCGTCATAGCGGACTTCGGACCGCGCAACATCGAACGTCTGCGTACCTTCCACGACATCGCCAAAGCGCAAGGGCGTCGCCTGGCCGTCACAGTTCAGGACGCATATCTCCTTGAGGCGCTTCACCTCGCGGATCCGGCGATCCCGCGGCTGGATGAGGAGTGCATGGCCATCCTGCGAAAACCAATGGGCTCAGAGAAGAACTGGTTGAAGGAACTCTACGATCGCTATCCAGCACAAGTCGTTGACGCCGAGGATGTGCGCGCCGATCAGGGCGGGTTCATCTTGTGCCTGTCGTTCTGGGACATCTCGTCGCTCATCGACATCGAGCCTTCAGGAGGGACATATCTGTATTCGTCCTCAGAGGCGTACTCAGAAGAGCAAGAAATCGATCAACGGCGTCTCGTGAACTGGCTCAACTACTTCGACGTGCGGATCGTTGGAGGAATTCCTGGCGGTGAAGAGGGTCCGTTCCATGCTTCCGGCCACGCCGACGGCCCCGCACTCGAATCGTTCATCTCGACCGTGGATGCCGAGCGGATTCTCCCCGTCCATACAGCGTCGCTCAGTTGGTTCACCGACCGCTGGCCGGACAAAGTCGTACTGGCCCGCGAGGGTGAGGCCCTGGAGCTCGGTTAGTCGTTTGGCAAGATGTCGGCTTCAGTCATGGTGGTCGGCGCTGGTTCCAGACCCAGCCTCTTTTGTTCCATGGCGATGATCTGCCGCTCCGACTCTAACTCGGAGACGACGCGACGCGCCTCGTCGACCTCGGAAACGTCTACCGCATCCGGGCTTGCATCCTTCAGCTCGCTTACGCGCACGTACTCGTCGAACAAGCGCGCCTTCTCGCTGATGATCTCGAGCATCCGCTCATCGACGCTGTCCTTGGCGAGCAACCTGTGTACGTGCACACGCCGTACCTGCCCCATCCGGTGACATCGCGCGATGGCCTGCTCCTCGATGGTTGGCTTCCACTGGGGCTCGGTAGCACGACTACAGACGCGGCCTGAATATTCAGTCCGGTTCCACCAGCTTGGATCTGGCCGAGGAGGACTGCATGACCCTCAATATCGGTGAAGCGATCCACTAGCTCCTGACGCGCGTCGGCGGGTACACGACCTGTTATCTGGCCAACGACCACCCGGTTATCCAAGGCACCCTCTACAGCGCGCAGAACGTCGAGGAAGTCAGGAGAAATCACGACCTTCCAATCGTTTGCCGCTGACTCCTCCACGATGTCGCGGAGCCGGGTAAGTTTCGCTGCCGCTCCCGATTCCGGCGCCATGTACGCAGCACGACGCATGGCCATGAAGTTGCCGGACGCAACGGCGTCCTTATACGTTTCGAAATCGGGGCCGGATAGCTCGATCCAGTCCTCCATCTCCAGACGCTCTGGCAACTCGGTGAGCACGTCCGTTTGGTTCCGTCGGAGGTATACCGGCGCCACGGCTTTCCGGAACGCAATCGGGCCAGCTATCGCCTTCGCACCACTAACGGAGTCCAGCAGATCGGGTCGCAGATAGCTCACGAGATTCCGGAACTCCTCGACGCGGTTCTCAAGCGGTGTCCCTGTAAGAAACAGCGTGCGGCCGGCCTGCTCAATCCATGGCATCAAGGCCTTCGTGCGTTGAGCTCGGGTTCTTTACGTAGTGCGCCTCATCCACCACGAGCATCGCGACATCTAGGTCTTCGAGCGGTGAGAGCGAGCGGAGTAACTCGTAGGTAGTGACAGCGACACCTCCATGCTTCGACCATTGTCTTAGGTTCGCCTCACGCTCGTAGCCGTACAGACGGACGCATGTGAGGCTGGTCCGACGGCGAACTTCGTTCATCCAGTTCACCAAGACGCTTAACGGACACACCGTCACGAAGTGCGTCGAGCCGATCGAGCGCAGGTGTGCGAAGGCGGCCAGGGCCTCAATGGTCTTACCGAGCCCCATCTCGTCGCCAATGATTGCCTGACGTTGTACGAGGGCGAACTTAGCGCCAAAGGCCTGATAGCCGCGCAGAGACACGGAAAGAAAGGTGTCATCGAGCTGTTGTTCGTTTACTTGCCGCGCGATCTCCTCGGGAAGAAAGCCGTGAGCGGCTTCGACATCGAGTGAAAGGTCGGCGAGCTCACCAGCCGCGCGTAATAGTCGGATGCTCGGCTTGAGTAGTCCCGCCACAACGAATCGGCATCAAGGCCGGAGTTGTCCAGACGCATGTCAGCCGCTTCGAGCTCTGCGACGAGTCCCGAAACTCTGGCTGGCCGTCCAACGTTCGATTTGCTCAAGCGCAGTTGTCGCGGCGGAACGACGCGCCTTTCCCTAAGAAGAACAGTTTCAGCCGATTGGTTGCCGGCACAGCTTGCTTATGGCGGGTTCGAAGGAACTGAGCAACCGAGAGATCTCATCTTGCAAGTCGAACTTTGATCGATCCGCCTGTTCGAGCAAATAAAGCGAAGATAAGAGCTCTGTCTGCTCCTTGTCTCGGGTCTCCAGGATCGAGCCGGACCGACATGTCTTCCTCGATCGCGATCGCAATCTGGTTGGCCGCGGCCAGCACTCGCTGTGCCAGTCTGAGGACCGACACCAGGGATTGCTTCCAACTTGAACCGATTGGGGCCGATGAGCTGACCAACCGTTCTGTATCCGGCTTGCTCGATTGGTTCTAGACGAACGCGGCCCTCGGTGGTCTCACGAAGTCGTCCAATCGGGATAGTGCTCAATTGCCGTTGCACAAGCGTCTTCTGACCTTTGTAAATCGTTCCCGCACCTCGTCCTGGAACTGGATGGGGCCATCGTCGACCCGCCCGGCAAGGCGTACGAGACGTCTGCGCCTTGGCCAACAACGCCCGGGCCTCGGCGCCGGGACGAACGGTCATGTGGCGATGCTGGCCTGTTCGGTCACTCCTCGAAGTCGTTCGTTTCGAAGTGAAGGGTCCGAGCGTTCTCGGTTACCGCGCGCCTAACGTCCTCGTCGAACCCTCCGTCGGCGTGCGCCTCGATGTCGACGGTGATCTTCACGTCGGCGTCGGCTCGGCCGAGCTGGCTGATGACCTCTTCGGCGATCTGACCGAGATCCCGGAGCATCCGAACGGGTTCGAGCGTGATGCGCCCAACGAGCACCTCTTCGGAAGGGCTGGCCCGTCTCTTGTTCATCGCGCGGTTCGGTTCGTCCTCACCCGTAGCTTCCTCCTCAGGCACGGAGGTCGTTCCTGACCGAGCTGTCGTGCCGCGATTCGGGCTTCACGAGAACGGAGGCGGCGTCGAGCACGACGGCGGCGTGCTGACCACCGACGAGGCCGCCGTAGCGGCTCGTCGGTCTCGTCGAAGGCGCTGGCGTAGGCGAACGTGTCGGGCTCCCAGGTCGAGGAGTGCGACACCCTTCGACGAACAGCGTCGAGCAGAACCGCCGAGTCGCGCAGTCGCGGCAGGTAGAGGTACTGGCTGTAGTCGCTCCACAGCTGCTTCAGGCCGACGTGGTCGCCGCGCCACAGCGGCACCCGGTCGAGATCCATGCGCAGCCGCGCGCCGGAGTACTCGGTGATCAGCGCCTCCTCGTTGCGTGAGCTTCTTGCCGACTCGCACCGCAGGGGGTCGGGGCCGCTGACCCGCGTCTCTTCCCACGCCACGGCGGGATCGTTCGCGGTCTGCGACGGCACGAGCACCCACACGAACGTCTCACCGATCCGCTGGATCGACGACCTCGTCGAACTGCGCTCGCTTGGTCTCGGCCTGCCTGCTCTGGAAGTTGTCGAGGTTCAGCGTCTCCTTCTCGGCCTCGATCGACTTCCACGCCAGGTACTCGCGGACCGCTTCGCGAGCTCGTCGAGGCGCGCCTTGTCGGGCGCGAGGAACACCAGCATGTTGCGGTGCAGGCGTGCGCCGGCCGCTCGCTCGTCGAGGAACTGTCTGGGCAGCGAGCGCGCCGGGCTGTCGGCTGTCTTGCCCGAGTGCGGGTACTCGGGCCCGAGCACGACCAGGCGCACCTCGGCCTCGTCCGGCACTTCGGCCGGCGTCGCGGGGCGCAGGGTGGACGTTGGCGAAGTCGCCGCGCTGTCGCCGCGCCGCGTCGCGTTGGCCAGCCGCCGGCGGATCTCCTCGTCGACGTCGTCGTCGTTGAATGCGACGCGGCCCGGTCCTGGGCCAGCCGCGTGACCGACGGCTGCAGCGAGTACCAGTACCGCTGGCCGTCGACGTAGAGGTAGGTCGCCTGGTCGGTCAGCCGCCGCAGCGCGTCGCCGAAGGTCGCCGGCGACTCGCCGGGCTGGACGCAGCCGAGCTTGATCGAGCGGTCGTCGATCCCCCGGTTGGCTGCCTGCTGCGTCGGGGCCGAGCCGAGGTAGATCGTGCGGGCCACGCGGCGCGTGGCCGAGTAGCGCCCGAGGTTCGGGTTCTCGCGGTCGAGCCGCAGCGGCAAGCGCGTTCGGCCCGTCGACGTCGCTCTCGATGACCGGCGTCCAGCCCTCCTCGAGGTAGCGCGTCAGCTCCGACGACACCGCGGTGCGTCGATCGGGATCGTCGCCGGCATGATCAGCAGGCTGGAGTCCTCGCGCTCCCAGAGCTCGTGGATCACCGCCGCCATCAGCCGCAGCACGCCGCGGGTGCGCTGGAACTTGTCGAGCGTCGACCATCGCCGTAGAGCCGGTCGAACAGCTCGGGATGGATCGGGTAGGCGGCCGTGAGCCGGCGCTCGTAGTCGGCCTCCGCGCACCCGGAAGGGAACTCGGCCTTCTGGTTGCGGTAGAGGTCGCCGAACGCCTTGACGACCGCGTCGCGCTCGGGCGCAGAGTCGGCGGGGAGATCGTCGAAGAGCCGGCGGCGAACGATCTCGAAGCCCTCCTCGGCCGACGCCGGCCGCCAGGACGACTCCATGCGGCCGATGACGTTCTTGAGCCGCTCGAGCGCGGCCTGGCCGCCCTCGCCGCCGACCTCGATGTCCGAGGCCGGGATCGAGACGACGAGCAGCGCACCTTCGACCGCGCGCGCTGCCTCGGCGAGCGCCTGGGCGAAGGTGAACTGAGCGTCGAACGACCCGGCGGGCAGGCCGTCGATTCCGTAGAGCTGGCGGGCGTAGGCGACCCACTCGTCGATCAGGATCAGGCACGGCGAGTAGCCGGCGAAGCAGGTCGACAGCGCCTCGCCCGGGACTCGTACCGGTGCGGTCGGCGTCGGCGACGATCGCGTAAGCCCTCGGCGCCGCCGAGCTGCCAAGCGAGCTCGCCCCACAGCGTCGCGAACCTTGACACCATCACCCTGCTCGTAGGTCACGACACCGGGGAGATCATCTGGCCGACGAGCACAGCGGTATTCGCAGCGGGCGCAGCCTCTAGACCGGCGTCAGCCAGCATCGCCTCGACACCCGGAAGGAGATTCGGCGCGTATCCG